>NZ_VLKJ01000032.1 GCF_007830315.1 Novosphingobium taihuense | reverse complement strand
GCGGCGATCGGCATCTATCACCCCAAGTGGGACGAGCGGCCGCTGCTGGTGGTGGTCAGGAAGCCCGGGGTCGATGTCAATCAGGAGGAAATCCGCAGTTTCCTTGGCACGCATGTGGCAAAGTGGTGGGTGCCCGATGCGGTGGCGTTCGTTGATGCGATCCCGCACACCGGCACCGGCAAGATCAGCAAGAAGGACCTGCGCGATCAGTTCCGCGATTACGCCTGGGACAAGGTGGCTTGATCGTGGCTGAAGTCTATATCGATCCGAGCCGTGAGAACTTCGAGGTTTTCAAGTCCCTGCCGCGCGATACGCCGCTGCACATGCTTAACCTGATCAAGTTTCGCGATCTGGCCGAGTACCCTGAAGGCCATCCCAACCACGGCAAGGGCCTGACCGGGCGGGAGGCTTATGCGATCTACAAGGATGCGTTTCAGGCCTTGGTGAAGGATTCGGGCGCGGCGATGGTGTGGCATGCGCCGATGGAGTGCGTTGTTACCGGACCGCAAGGGGAATGGGACGAGGCATTCGTGATGGGCTATCCCGATGCCAAGGCGTTCTTCGCGATGGTGAAGGACGAGGCCTATGCCCGCGATGCCCTGCCTCATCGCACGGCGGCGGTGGCAGACAGCCGGTTGATCCGGTTTCAGGGCAGCTGAACGCACCCATTTCCGTGACAAGTGACCGCATCCGCTGGCGAATGCGGACGGTAACGCCGGTGGGAAAGCACAGATCGCGCGACCGGTGCGGTGCCGTTCCGGCACGCGCGGGAAGGGCGCGGGACCGGTTGCGAGTGGCCGGGGGGCGGTTCCGAACCCCTTGTCGGCTCAGCCTGAGGGCGGACACATGTGAAAGGACGAAGCTTTGGCAGCGGCTCGCGGGCTGCCTTGGCTTCTTGGCAAGCGGCTGCGTGAAAAGAACCTGTCGTTTGTGCTGACACAGTCGCACAATCATGGCGGGTTCCGCATCCGCAGCGTCGCTCAGGGTTCGGCGCCGTGCTATCAGCCCTGGGTTGTCCTGTCTGTCCTTGGG
>NZ_VLKJ01000031.1 GCF_007830315.1 Novosphingobium taihuense | reverse complement strand
GGTGACATACACGCTTTCGGACCGCTTATCACTCATCGCGATATCATAGCTGGCGTGGCCGCAACCGTGAAACGAATTTGTCCACGCCGCCTAGCCTCACGCGGCGAACGACCGCGAGGGGTATAGGCCTTCCCCGTCACGCGCTCCTTCTCGAAAAGCCGGACGCTGTCATTGGCGACTTTGATGCCGAGAATTCATGCTGGTACCAACCATTGAAGCAGCCATCGTCATCTCGCCAAAATGAACTCCGCCAGGTTTGGGACAAGCTGCAAGACCTACGCCATAATCCGGCCGAACTGGCGACAATCCGGACCTTTTTGCGTAAACATCAGGACGGAGCGATTCACATAAAGAATGTGAAGGATGAGGTCGCACGCAAACCGCGGGCCGAACCGCCCAGGGTTAAGACTGGGGGTATCGGCAGTTTTCAGCGCGGCCGCCCTGGTCATGATCGAACAAAAATTCGGCCCGAGCGTAAACCGAAAACCATGCGGAACACGGCGGTGTGGCCGACAAATGCCATGCTGGTTTATCTTCTGCTGCTGGCTGAGGCCGCATCTTTAGAAGACTTACCCGAAGCACTGGTCATGGCCCCCAGAGCAAGTCGAGGGACTGACGTTCGATCGAAAATAAGCGAGTTTTACCGCGAACGAGATCACAAAAAAGAAGCGGAAGAAAACGAGGTACGACGGCAGAAGCAGGAGCTTCAAGATGCGGCTGAACGGGCCGAGCGGATAGCAAAAGAAACGCAAAAGGCGCGTGTAAGGTTCGTACTTCATGAACACGCAGCGGGCAGACTCACTTTCGAAAAAGTGGTAAAAAAAGGTGCTAAAAAATATGATCCGGACCAAAATCCAAGGACACACCGGCATATCAGAAGTGCCAGTATTGTTAGAAAAGACGCACACATTGAGGAAGGTCCTCGCGACAGCTTGCCAAAACGGGCGACGTTGCGTTTACGACTTTCCGAGAGCTGAGCGCCTAAGAGCCTGATTCGAAATTATCCTTCGTAAATTCATGACCTTGCGATGCGGCGGGTGAAGAGCTGGATCGAGGCGATAAACAGCCATGCGGTTG
>NZ_VLKJ01000030.1 GCF_007830315.1 Novosphingobium taihuense | reverse complement strand
TACCCCCACCGACGCCGTGCTGGTAGCCATCGATATGTCGAAGCACCGGCAGGAGGTATTGATTGAACGCCCCGAAGGCGGCCGCCGCCGGCGCATGACGATCATGGCCACCAAGGCTGACTACGATCGCCTCGCCGACGAGCTCAGCAGCATAGGCTGCCCGATCGTCGTCGGCTTCGAGGCGACCGGCAACTACCATCGCACCTTGGCGCATCGGCTGCTCTCGGCAGGTTTCGAGCTGCGGCTGATTTCGTCGGTTGCCTTGGCTCGTACCCGCGAGGCGTTGCACAATGGTTGGGACAAAAACGATTCCAAGGATGCGCAGGTGATCCTGCATATGCTGCGGATTGGTGCCACCCAGCGTTACGTCGATCCGCTGGCCGCCGGGATTAACGACCTGCAGGAGATGTCGAAGACCCATGAAGCCATCTCCAAAGCCAAGACCCAGACCTGGCATCGGATCCTGACACACTATCTGCCGCTGTATTTTCCTGAGATCGAGCGCTTCGCCGGCAACAGCCGGTCTGACTGGTTTCTGGCCCTGCTCGAACGCTTTCCAACTCCGACCAGCATGACAGCGCTCGGCCAGGAAGACTTCACGCGCGAGGCTTGGTCTCTCGTCGGTCGCAAGGTCTCCAAGGCCCGCTTAATCAACGATATTTATGAGACCGCCTGCGCCTCGGTGGCACTGCCGGTCGACGAGGATTCCGTAGCGATCGCCATGTTCCGCATGGTCATCGCACAAGCACGCAGCCTCATCCGGCAGCGCGATGAGATTGAGCGCACCGCTCACGCCTTGCTCAGCGAGAACCGCGATTATCAGCTCCTGCGCATGATCCCCGGGATCGGACCGATCAACGCGCTGACCATCCTTGCCGAGGCTGGCGACCTTCGCCGGTTTGCCCACCACCGCCAGTTCCTCAAGTTCTGTGGGCTTGACCTCGCGACCTGCCAGTCGGGCACTTTCCGTGGGCGAACCAAGCTCTCCAAGTACGGCAACGCCCGGCTACGCCGCACCTTCTGGATGGCAACTCAAGTCGCCATCCGTCAGCGTGACAACAGCTTCCGCGACAAGCTTGGTCGCTATGTTGCCGGCCATGGAAACGACCCTGATCGCCGCCGCAAGGCCATGACCGCACTCACCGCCAAGATGGCGCGCGTCGCGCACGCTGTCATCAAGACGGGAACCGAGTACCGTCCGTTCGTCGAACGGGCGGACACCAGATGGAAGGACCCCTCTCTGTCGTGCCGTGAGGGCGCTACGGCGACCCTGTAGATAATGTTCGGGCCTTCCATCTGGCATCCGCATCTCATTTTAAGGACGGTGAGGACCACGACCCGAGCGCTCGCTGGATCCTGTGTTTGCTATGGCCGAGAGCGCATTCCTTGACGATGGAAGCCATCTGGATCAGAACGCAACCAGCGCCGATCACAATCGGCGCAACGAGACCTGCTGGCCGTTTTCCGCCGCTGCTTCCCAACCTAGGACGTTATCGCTGACGATCAT
>NZ_VLKJ01000029.1 GCF_007830315.1 Novosphingobium taihuense | reverse complement strand
TCCGGTAGTCTTCGCAAAACCACCTGAATCAACGACTTGGGCTCGCGTCAAGCTAACCCACTGATACCACTCAACTTAGTTTCGGATCAGGCTCTTAGGCAATCATATGTATGGAAAGGTGGCGGACAAAGATCGTTACCAAAATACCATCGGGTGGTGGTTGCATCAGTGGTTTTTGGAGCACTGCCCAGAAAATCCGTTGCACAAAAAGCAAAAGCCGAAATATAAACGCGCTTCCACTCTATTGGATCACGCCTACATATTGGGCCTGTCGGTCAATTGGTTCGATATTTGGGATCAGCCGCGACATTTTACTACTGCGGAGCAGATCGAAAGAATACTTCATTCCGTCTTGGAGAGGCGACCCGACGGTTTTAAAATCGCCGGACGGCTTTTCAGCTACCTAGGCTTTGGCAAACTGTCACGACCTGCGGGTTCGCAGGCGCAGCACCGTGTGGTCAACGTCAAGAGCCAGATCCTTAGCCGACCCCAGTTTCAAGCATTACTGTCGCAACTCGAGCATGCGACGGGCCAGCGTGAAACTCATTGGTTTGCCGCCCTCCTCATGTTCCGCTGCGGCCTGCGCCCCCGTGAAGTCGTGGCTCTGGAAATCGATCACATCATCATTGCTGATGAGATTGTAGAGCTGACAGTTGCCGCGACACCATATGTGAGCCTCAAGAACAAGACGAGCGGCAGGCTGTTGCCCCTGCACGCGCTGCTCTCAGCAGATGAACTGGCTGAGTTGCTCAAATGGCGGGCACTGCGCATTCGCGATTGTGCTAGCGAGCGGAAGAACGCCCGGCTCTTGTTCGATACGGTCTACCATCCATCAGATTATCCCTATCTCTGCGACCGGATTGAGACAGCGATCCGCGCAGTCTGTAGGCAACCGCAAGCTACTACTGACGAGCGAAAAACCGCAGCCTATATCTTCAGTCGCTGCAGCATCTTGCGTCACAGTTTCGTGTCCTACGCGATAACAACCATGCTGTTTCCGAGAGATGCTCATGAGTTTAGGCTACCCGCCGGCATAACTTCAGATCTTGTGTCATTGGCTCGTCGCGACCGCCTGGAACACGCCTTGCTCAGCGAAGGACACTTGGGCTTGTCCTCCTTGGAAGCCGTGCGACAATTGACGGGTCACTCGAGGTTCCAACGCACCATCGGCACCTATACTCATCTCATGGATCTGGTTGCCGCGGCTTATTGCTGGCGGCGGTCCTGTGAGCCTTCGCTGCCAGCAGAAGTGCTCTGCCAGCTGGCACCTGACAAGCCCAAGGCGGAAACACTCAGCCATTACGCTCGCAAGGAAAGTTCGGCGGAGCAGTCTGCAATAGCAACAGCCGTTGACGCGCTACAGAACGAGCAAGAAGTCATAAATCTCGTGTTGCCGCGCGCGCGGCGACCGCGGGGAAAGACGTTCCCGGCGTGGATGCCGCAAGGCAATGCATTCCTGTCTCAGCTTCGCAGCAAGTCACCTCCTGACGCTAAGGAAGGTCTCGTGGCGATGCCTGAATGGCGCCGAGATGAGGTCGCTGACTACTACAGCTTGAATCAAATCGTGCAGATGGCCTCACGTGGCGTTCCTGCAACATTGATCGCGGATGAGCTCGGAGTACGCCTGGTGCATGTCGAGCGACTGGCTCGCCGGTTTCACCAACTGCTTAGGCGGCGTGGACAAATTTGAGCCAGTATCTGGCGGTGGCGAGATGGACCATCCCGAGGAAGCTGTTGGCCAGTTGATCGTATCGGGTGGCGA
>NZ_VLKJ01000028.1:2500-5290 GCF_007830315.1 Novosphingobium taihuense | reverse complement strand
TTGGTTGCGGGGGCAGGATTTGAACCTGCGACCTTCAGGTTATGAGCCTGACGAGCTACCGGGCTGCTCCACCCCGCGCCGGGGTTGTGTGGACTGGCGGGCTTGGCCTGCCTGTCGCGCCCTTCTGACGTCGGACGGCTTGAGGCCGTCTGTTGTCGGGAGGGTGATTTGTGAATGGGTTTCCTCAACTTCCGCAAGCTTCAATGCCTGGCGACGACCTACTCTTCCAACGCTTGAGCGTTAGTACCATTGGCGCTGTCCGGTTTCACGGCCGAGTTCGAGATGGGATCGGGTGGGGCACGGACGCTATGGTCACCAGGCAATGGAGCCTGCGGATGTTGGGTTTTTAATCGATGCGTATCATGCCTGCGCTACCTTGCGGCTGCGCTGACGTGTCAGATGTCTGGCTGCGAGTGTCGTCCGTCCAACGACGCTTTGTGACACGAGGCTATCCCGTGCGCAGAGCTGTCATTGATGGTGGGACTCTTCAAGCATGAACAGAGTTATTAGGACCGGTTAGCTTCATGCGTTACCGCACTTCCACACCCGGCCTATCAACGTGGTGGTCTACCACGACTCGATGATACCTTATCTTGAGGGAGGCTTCCCGCTTAGATGCTTTCAGCGGTTATCCCGTCCATGCATAGCTACCCTGCTGCGCTCCTGGCGGAACGACAGGTACACCAGAGGCATGTTCACCCCGGTCCTCTCGTACTAGGGGCAACTCCTCTCAAGTATCGACGCCCACGGCAGATAGGGACCAAACTGTCTCGCGACGTTCTGAACCCAGCTCACGTACCACTTTAATTGGCGAACAGCCAAACCCTTGGGACCTGCTCCAGCCCCAGGATGTGATGAGCCGACATCGAGGTGCCAAACGATTCCGTCGATATGAGCTCTTGGGAATCATCAGCCTGTTATCCCCGGCGTACCTTTTATCCGTTGAGCGATGGCCCTTCCACGAGGGACCACCGGATCACTATGACCGACTTTCGTCTCTGCTCGACTCGTCAGTCTCGCAGTCAGGCAGGCTTATGCCATTGCACTCTAACAGCCGGTTTCCAACCGGCCTGAGCCTACCATCGCGCGCCTCCGTTACTCTTTAGGAGGCGACCGCCCCAGTCAAACTACCCGCCACAGAGGGTCCCCGAACCGGCTAACGGTCCTGGGTTAGACATCAGAAAACAACAGGGTGGTATTTCACCTATGGCTCCACACCAGCTGGCGCCGGTGCTTCAAAGCCTCCCACCTATGCTACACAATTCTTTCCTAATGCCACTCTGAAGCTGCAGTAAAGGTGCACGGGGTCTTTCCGTCTAACCGCGGGTACTCCGCATCTTCACGGAGAATTCAATTTCGCTGAGCATATCCTGGAGACAGTGGGGAAGTCGTTACGCCATTCGTGCAGGTCGGAACTTACCCGACAAGGAATTTCGCTACCTTAGGACCGTTATAGTTACGGCCGCCGTTTACCGGGGCTTCAATTCGGAGCTTGCACTCCTCCTCTTAACCTTCCGGCACCGGGCAGGCGTCAGACCCTATACGTCGTCTTGAAGCCGACTTAGCAGAGTCCTGTGTTTTTGCTAAACAGTCGCTACCCCCTGGCCTGTGCCCCCAGCAACTGCTTGCGCAGAAGCTGGGCCTCCTTCTTCCGAAGGTACGGAGGCAATTTGCCGAGTTCCTTCAGGATACTTCTCTCAAGCGCCTTGGTATACTCTACCTGACCACCTGTGTCGGTTTCGGGTACGGTCTATACGGTGGGGCTATTTCCTGGAACCACTTCGAAGCCACTTCAATCCAATAAGAAGTGACAACACACGTGATCCGTCACACACCACCAGGCCCACGAATATTAACGTGGTTCCCATCGACTACCCCCTTCGGGCTCGTCTTAGGGGCCGGCTCACCCTGCTCAGATTAGCTTTAAGCAGGAACCCTTGGTCTTTCGGCGAGAGGGCATCTCACCCTCTTTGTCGCTACTCATGTCAGCATTCGCACTTCCGATACCTCCACGACCCATTACCAGATCGCTTCACAGGCCTACGGAACGCTCCGCTACCGCTCAGTACAAAGTACTGAACCCTAAGCTTCGGTGCATCACTTTAGCCCCGTTACATCTTCGCCGCAGGAACCCTTGTTTAGACCAGTGAGCTGTTACGCTTTCTTTAAAGGATGGCTGCTTCTAAGCCAACCTCCTGGTTGTTTTGGGATTCCCACATGCTTTCCCACTTAGTGATGACTTGGGGACCTTAGCTGTAGGTTAGGGCTGTTTCCCTTTTGACGACGGACCTTAGCACCCGCCGTCTGTCTGCCGAACAAGTCTCTCTGGTATTCGGAGTTTGGTTAGAATTGGTAGATCTCGCGACCCCCGCATCCATCCAGTGCTCTACCCCCAGAGGCATACATTCGACGCTCTACCTCAATAGATTTCGCGGAGAACCAGCTATTTCCCGGTTTGATTGGCCTTTCACCCCTAAACACAACTCATCCGAGAATTTTTCAACATTCAACGGTTCGGTCCTCCAGTGCGTGTTACCGCACCTTCAACCTGGTCATGCCTAGATCACCGGGTTTCGGGTCTAATTCATCATACTCTGGCGCCCTATTCAGACTCGCTTTCGCTGCGCCTACACCTAACGGCTTAAGCTCGCATGATAAACTAAGTCACTGACCCATTATGCAAGAGGTACGCTGTCACCCCCTAAAGAGGCTCCAACTGCTTGTAAGCATTCGGTTTCAGGTACTGTTTCACTCCCCTCATCGGGGTGCTTTTCACCTTTCCCTCACGGT
>NZ_VLKJ01000027.1 GCF_007830315.1 Novosphingobium taihuense | reverse complement strand
CACTCGCTAAGGACAGGCGGATTGTGGTAATACCGATTGACGGACCAGTTTCGGTCTGTCAAGTTCCCTGAATTGGTATTACCAGAAAGTTTGTATGGCAACTGGCAAGTCCCACGACCGGCTCTATCAGGATCTCGCCCGCTCGCTGCTTGGTGAACTGGCGAGTGGTCGCTATCCGGTGGGCAGCCGCCTGCCGGCCGAGCGGGATCTTGCCCTGCGCTACGAGGTGAGCCGGCCGACGGTGCGCGAGGCGATCATTGCGCTGGAAGTGCAGGGGCTGGTCGAAGTGAAGATCGGCTCGGGCGCTTACGTGAAGCGCCTTCCGGGCGAGAACGACCGCCCCGGCTTCAACGTGACCGCGTTCGAGCTGACCGAGGCGCGGCTGCTGTTCGAAGGTGAAGCGGCGGCGCTGGCGGCGACGCAGATGACCGACGAGGACCTGGCCGAGATCGAGCAGCTGGTCCAGCAGATTGCCGAGGAGAACCAGAACCCCAACGGCACCGAGAGCGCCGATCGCGAGTTCCACCTCGCCATCGCCCGGGCAACGCGCAACGTGGCGGTCTACAACACCGTGGCGCAGCTGTGGGACCTGCGCGGCACTTCGCCCGAGGCTGCGCTGCTGCATGAAAAGGCCCGCCACGCCAACATCAAGCCAGTGGTCGAGGAGCACACCGCGATCCTCGATGCGCTGCGCGCGCGCGATCCCAACGCCGCCCGCGCCGCCATGCGCGCCCACCTCTCCGCCGTCCTCGACGGCCTCCTCTTCGCAACCGAAGAACGCCTCCTCGCCGAAGCACGAAGAGCAACGCAAGCCAAACGAGAACGATACGCCAAAGCTACCGCATAAGCGGTGGAAACAGTCGGGAAGCACTGGGCGCCGTTCGCGCGCCGGGTGCGCAGCTTTGGCCGGATGACAATTCGGAGAGCATAAATGACAGCACCTTACCCGGACCTTGACCCGGATCAGGTCTATGACCTGCTGGTCATCGGTGGCGGCATCAACGGAGTGGGAATTGCTCGCGATGCAGCGGGGCGTGGGCTTCGCGTCCTGTTGGTCGAGAGGGACGATCTCGCTTCGCATACCTCCTCGGCCAGCACGAAGCTCATTCACGGCGGGCTGCGCTACCTGGAATACTACGAGTTCCGGCTCGTTCGGGAATCGCTGCAGGAGCGCGAGCGGCTGATCCATATCGCACCGCACATCAGCTGGCCGCTGCGCTTCGTTCTGCCGCAACCCAAGGGCGGCCGGCCAGGGTGGATGATCCGTATCGGACTGTGGCTCTATGACCATATCGCAGGACGGCACAGCCTGCCCGGATCGCACGGGGTGAACCTGCATGAGCCGCGTTGGGGCGAGGGGCTCAAGCCGGGCCTGTCCAAGGGATTCGTGTATTCGGATGCGTGGGTCGATGACGCGCGTCTTGTCGTTCTCAATGCCATCGACGCTGCGACGCGCGGCGCCACGATCCTTACTGGTACGGCAGTGACCGCCGCAGAACCTCTGGGCGATGTCTGGGAGGTAGTACTGGAGCCCAATGCCGATGCGCCGAAGCCCGCCATTGCTGTGCCTTCCACAGTGCGGGCGCGCGCGGTCGTCAATGCAGCGGGTCCTTGGGTGGCGAGCATGCTGGGCTCGCTTTCCGGGGCCAAGCGCGATGGCGGGATCAAGCTGGTCAAGGGCAGCCATATCGTCGTCCCGCAGATTTATCCTGGCGACCATGCCTTCATCCTGCAGCAGGACGATGGACGGATTGTCTTCACGATCCCCTACGAGGGCCGGTTCACCCTGGTGGGAACCACAGATGTTGCCGTTGGCGAAGAGGAGCGTGCCCGCCCCAAGATCAGCGCTGAAGAGATCGATTACCTCTGTGCCGCGTCCAACAGGTATTTCGAGCGGCAGATAGCGCCGGACCAAGTGATCTGGACCTATTCGGGAGTCCGGCCGCTGTTCGATGACGGGCAGGAGGATGCCAAGGCGGTTACGCGCGATTATGTGCTGAAGCTGGGCCGGAATCAGGTGCCGCAACTTCTGAGCGTATTCGGCGGCAAGCTGACGACCTATCGGCGTCTTGCCGAGCATGCGCTTGATGACCTCAAGCCTTGGCTTGCCGGATCGGGACCGGCCTGGACCGATACCTCACCGCTCCCGGGAGGTGATCTTGGTGCTGGAGGCTTTGATGGCTTTCTCGAGAGGGCCCGTGCGCGCTGGCCGTTCGTGCCGGAACAGACGCTGGAGCGCATGGCGCACGCCTATGGCACACGCATTGCCATGATTCTCGGGGACGTCCAGGGCTGGCAGGACCTTGGCACTGATTTTGGAGGCGGGCTGACAGAGGCCGAGGTCCGCTATCTGCAAGCCCACGAATGGGCGCGCTGTGCCGAAGACGTTCTTTGGCGGCGTAGCAAGCTGGGTCTGACCGCCGCTCCGGATATGGCCGAAAAGCTGGCGCATTGGTTCAAGGCGACCGTCTGAAAAGGTTTGGGGGATTTTGGAATGGGTGACCTCGTACTGGCGATAGACCAAGGCACAACCTCGACGCGTGCCCTGGTGTTCGACGCATCGCGGCGCGTGGTGGCAAGCGCGCAGCGCGAATTTGCGCAACACTATCCGGCTGATGGCTGGGTAGAGCATGATGCCGAGGAGATCTGGAGAGATACCTTGCAGACATCGCGCGACGCCATGGCCAAGGCGGACCTTTCTCCTGCTGGCATTGCGGCAATCGGCATCACCAACCAGCGCGAGACCGTGGTCCTATGGGACCGGGCGACGGGCGAAACGCTGCACAACGCGATCGTCTGGCAGGATCGGCGGACTGCATCGGTCTGTGCCGGGCTTAAGGCCGACGGGCATCAGGCGTTCGTGCACGAGCGAACCGGTCTTCTGCTCGATCCCTATTTCTCGGCCACGAAGATCGCATGGCTGCTTGATACGATCCCCGGAGCGCGTGAACGCGCCGAAAGGGGCGAACTGGCCGTAGGAACGATTGACACTTTCCTGCTCTGGCGATTGACGGAAGGCCGCAGTCACAAGACCGACGTCACCAATGCCAGCCGCACCCTGCTGTTCGATATCGTTCAGCAGCGCTGGTGCCCGGAACTGCTGAAGCTGTTCCGTGTCCCGGCCGCGCTTCTGCCCGAAGTCTGCGCGAGTGCCGATCACTTTGGCACGACAAATCTGCTTGGTGGCAACATCGCGATTTGCGGAATTGCGGGCGATCAGCAGGCTGCTCTGGTCGGACAATCCTGTTTTGCGCAAGGTCAGGCCAAGATCACTTATGGCACAGGTGGCTTCATGCTGCTCAACACAGGCGAAACCATCGCCCGTTCACGCAGCCGCCTGCTCAGCACGATAGCCTACCGCATCGATAGTGTGACCCATTACGCGGTCGAAGGCTCTCTTTTCGTGGCTGGCGCTGCGATCAAGTGGCTGCGCGACGGTCTGGGAATCATTCTGGAGGCGCGGCAAACGCAGGAGATGGCCGCGCGGCTGCCTGACAACGGCGGGGTTTATATGGTTCCGGCGTTCGTGGGCCTTGGTGCACCGCATTGGTGTACGGAGGCGCGCGGTATGCTCGCAGGACTTACCTTCGATACGAGCGCAGCCCATATTGCGCGAGCCGCGCTGGAATCGGTTGCCTTCCAGACGGCGGATCTGGTTGCTGCGATGGAGGGTGATGGAGCAGGGGCACTTGCGGCTCTGCGCGTTGACGGCGGCATGGCCGCGAACGACTGGTTCTGTCAGTTCCTCGCCGACATTCTGGACATTGTTGTCGAGAGGCCGGCCAATCTGGAAACGACGGCTTTGGGCGCCGCGATGCTTGCCGCTCATCACAGCGGCGCGTGGGCTGGCGTGCTTGATAACGGAATCGGCGCAGCAGGCCTGAAGAGGTTTGAGCCAGCGATGGATAGTGAGCAGCGCGTCCGCCTGACCCAGGAATGGCGGGGTGCAATTCGCCGGGCGATGTTGTCATAAATGGCTGGCTATGCCATTTGGTAAGGCCAATATATCGATTGCAGTGCGATATATTGGCGGGTGCGCCCATAGGCAATGAGTTCATTTTCGAAACAATGGTTCTAGACAGCGTCGGACATTTCGAGAAATCTGACCAAAATCATGCGCTATCTGTAAAGCCAGTCTTGCATCTGGCTAGGCCATTTGGTAATAGACCTCGCAATTGGCGGATAACGGTCCGCGCAGGAGGAGGGGTTACATGAAGTGCTTCCGTAATTCGTTTGGCGTCAGCGCGATGGCGATCGCGATCGCCTTTGGTGCGCAGGCTGCATCGGCGCAGGCCGCAGCGGAAGAAGCCGCTCCTGCCGATACCGGCGAAATTATCGTCACCGCCCAGAAGCGTGCGGAAAACGTGCAGAACGTGCCGCTGGCCGTGTCCGTGGTCGGCCCGACGCAGTTGGCTGCTGCCGGCGTGCGTGACTTCGGCGATCTCGGCAAGATCTCGCCCTCGCTGACGATCCGTCCGGCCGAGCATCCCGTTAACGCCAACGTCTCGTTGCGCGGCGTCGGCACTTTCGCTTTCGGGATCGGCGTTGAGCCGAGCGTTGCCGTGCTGGTCGACGAAGTGCCGCTGGCCTTCCAGGCCCGCGCCTTTAGCGACTTGCCCGATATCGAGCGCATTGAAGTCCTTCGTGGTCCGCAATCGACGCTCTATGGCAAGGCCGCGTCGGCCGGCCTTATCAACCTCATCACCCGCAATCCGACCGACGAACTGAAGATCCGCGCCAACGCCACGGTCACCACCGATAGCGAATATGGCGCCAACTTCAGCGTTTCGGGCCCGATCAGCGATACCTTGGGCTTCGTGGTCTCTGGCGCCTACTCCAAGTGGGATGGCAACGCGCGCAACCTGTTCAATGGCAAGAAGGTTAGTGGCCGCGAATCCGGCAGCGTTCGCACCAAGCTGCGTTGGGAACCTTCGGCGGACGCCAGCGTGACGCTCTCGCTCAACTACATGAGTGGCAACACCACGGTTGGCCGCCCCTATATCCGTATGAGCCCGAACCTGCGCTTCCGCGGTACTGGCCAGCCGATGTCGGTGGTCCTGCCGGGCGTTACGCCGGGGCCCGAAAACATCAACATCAGCAACAACTTTGATACCCGGACCAACTACGAAGGCGGTGGAGGCAACCTGCGTGGCGAATTCACGCTGGGTGATCACACGCTGGTTTCGATCACTTCGTACGACAGCTTCGAGCTGAACGACTTCTTCGATTCTGACGAGACTTCATCGAGCCTCGCTTCGGAAAACAACATCCAGACGGGCACCTTCCGTTCGAACCTGTTCACGCAGGAAGTGCGCCTGCTTTCGGATGGATCGAAGCCGTTCCGCTATACTCTTGGTGCTTACTACGCCAATGTCGACTTCGAGCGTCCGTTCTATCGTGGCCCGGCGTTCTCGTTGGCCAACTGGTTCGCCACTTCGAAGTCCAGCCAGATCGCCGCGTTCGTGCAGACTGACTGGCAGTTCCTGCCGCAGGCTACTCTGACCGGCGGTGCGCGCATCCAGAACGAGCGCATCGGCTATACCTTCAAGGATATCCAGAACGGCAATGCGCAGTTTGCGGGCAATGCACAGGACACGGCTGCAACCTACCGCGTCAGCCTGCGCTATGAGTTCACGCCGACGATCAGCGCCTTTGCCACCTACTCGACCGGCTACAAGGGTCAGACCTACGACCTGACCACCGGTTTCAACGCAAACCGCGCAAATGCCGGCCCGATCAAGCCCGAAACCTCGCGCGACATCGAATTCGGTCTGCGCACCCAGTTCTTCGATCGCAAGCTGACCTTCAACGTCACCTACTTCGACACGACCTACAAGAACCTCCAGGCACAATCGATCGAGGTGCTGCCCGACCTCACCACCAACTTCCGCCTGACGAACGTCGGCAAGCTGGGCACCAAGGGTGTGGAAATCGATGCCGGCTTCCGTCCGAGCGACCTGTTCAACCTGAACACGTCAATCGCGATCCTCGATGCCAAGTACCTCGATTTCAAGGCCGCGCAGTGCTACCCGAACCAGCAGGCTGCACAGGGCTGCGACCGCACGAAATCGCCCGCCTCGCAGGACCTGACCGGCGAACGCGCCGTCCAGGCACCGAAGCTGAAGTTCAACGTGACCGGCGAAGTGACGCCTTCGCTGACCGAGAACATCCGCGGCTTGATCCAGGCGAACGTCCAGTACACCGGCAGCGTGTTCTACGTGGCCCGCGATCCGCAGACCTTCCAGAAGGAATACACGATCGTGAACCTTTCGGTCGGCGCGCGTGACGAGAACCGCAAGTGGGAAGTGGCGGCCTTCGTCAACAACCTGTTCGACGTGCAGTACTACCCCTCGCTGATCAACAACTCCGGCGTGTGGGGCGGTGGCAGCAACATCGCCACCTCGGCAATTCTCCCTCGTGATTTCCGCCGCTATGGCGGGGTTCGGGCCAGCCTGAACTTCTGATCACGGATGGCCGGGCGGGATGACCGCCCGGCCATTTTTCTTGAACGACTGCAGCTGGATATGGACTGCAAAAGCAGACGTTCCTGCGGAAAACATCATAACTCGCAGCAGGAGAGAGCATGCGCGTGAAAAGGATTGATCGAGCATTTCTCGCCCCGCTGCTGGCGGGCGTTTTTGCTTTTGCGACACAGGCGTACGGGGCTGACTCGGTGTTCACCACCCTGCCGCTTGCCACCGTAGAGACGGCGCCCCTGCTGGTATCGGCCGACATGCGCGATGGCATGGACCTTTCGGGCGAGTGGAACTGGTCGATCGATCCTTACCGTTCGGGCATTGCCGGTTTCCATGGCGAAGCGCCCAATCGGACCGAACAGCGCTGGCTCGACATTGATGTGCGCAAGGCGCTGGCGCAGGACAATCGCGAGCTGTTCGAGTTCGATCTCGACCATGATCGCAAGGTCAGGCTCCCGGGATCGTGGCTGGCCGCTTCGCCCGAGATGCGGCACTATCAGGGGCTGGTGTGGTATCGCCGCCATTTCGATAGCCCGGCAGGGCGCAAGGGCCGCTATTTCCTGCGCTTCGGGGCATCGAACTACGCCACCGTCGTCTTCGTTAACGGCCAGCCGGTCGGGCGGCACGAGGGTGGCTTCACGCCCTTTGCCTTCGATGTGACCAGGCTACTCCGAGATGGCGATAACCAGATCACCATCGGCGTAGATTCCGCCGCCACCGCCGCGACAGTCCCGCCACCGGTCACCGACTGGGAGAACTATGGTGGCGTAACGCGCGACGTGAAACTCGTCCACGCCAGCGACACTTATGTCGATAGCGCATGGGTGCGCCTGACGGCCGAGGGCAAGATCGCGGTTGATGCCCACCTTGATGGTCCAGCGGCGGCGAACCAGCCAGTGCAACTCAAGGTTGCCGGCCTGCCGTTTGACCTCAAAGGCCGCACCGACGCGAAAGGCAACTGGCGGGCAACTGCCACGGCCCCACGCGCGCTGATACGCTGGACGCCGGAAAGCCCCAAGCTTTACGATGTGACGGTGGCAGCGGGCGAGGACACCTGGCGTGACCGGATCGGCTTCCGCACGATCGAGCGAAGGGGCGCGGACATATTGCTCAATGGCAAGCCGGTGTTCCTGCGCGGCATCTCGATGCACGAGGAGGAGATTTCGGCCAACCCGGCGCGCGTCATCACGCCCGAAAATGCCCGCGCCCTGCTGGGCGAGATCAGGAACGGACTTCACGGCAATTTCGTGCGCCTTTCGCATTATCCCCATTCCGAAGTGATGACTCGCATGGCCGACGAAATGGGCCTGCTGGTGTGGAGCGAGGTGCCGGTTTACTGGATGGTGGCGTGGTCCAACCCGTCAACGCTGGCGACGGCGCGCAACATGCTGGCCGAGAACATCCTGCGTGATCGCAACCGTGCCTCGGTGGTAATCTGGAGCGTTGCCAATGAAACCCCCGTCAGCGATGCACGCAATACCTTCCTGCGCACGCTGATCGGTGACGTGCGGCGGCTCGATCCCAGTCGCCTCGTCAGCGCCGCCCTGCTGGTTGAGCGCGACAAGGCCGCTGCGGTGCCGACGATGACCATGGCCGATCCGCTGGCTGATGATCTCGATATCGTATCGATCAACACCTACAACGGATGGTACACGCCCGACCGGCTGGCTGACTTGCCGAAAAGCGTGTGGAACCTGCCGGCAGACAAGCCGCTGATCTTTTCGGAATTCGGCGCCGATGCCAAAGCAGGTTTCCATAGCCCAGACGGGATGCAGAAGTTCTCGGAAGAATATCAGGCCGAGTTCTACCGCAAGACGCTAGAAATGGCCGATCGCGTGCCGACCCTGCGCGGGATTTCGCCGTGGATCCTCAAGGATTTTCGTTCGCCTCGCCGGCAGAACCCGGACTTCCAGATGGGCTTCAATCGCAAGGGCCTGATTTCCGAAACGGGCCACCGCAAGCAAGCGTTCAGCGTGTTGGCGGAATACTTCGCCCGCAAAGCCGGAGAGCCGAAGAAGTGAAGCGATTCCTTGCCGTAATGCTGAGTCTTGCTGCAACGCCGACGCTGGCGGCACCGGGCGATTGGGTCACAGGCGTGCTGCCCGTGGCAACGCCGCCTGCTGTGGCCGGCGTTGACTTGCCCGTAACCCTGCCGCGCGCCAACCCGGCGCATGAGGCGTGGGCACAGCAAACGCCAGACCAGCGCCTCGTATATAATGTCAGCAAGCCTCAACTGATCGTCTGGCCGAGCAGTCTGCCGGCAGATGCCGATGCACCGGCGGTGCTGCTGGTGCCGGGTGGCGGCTTTCAGTTCCTCGCCATGGACAATGAAGGCTTCGATGTTGCCCGCCGGCTCGACAAGCTGGGGCTGCGCGTGTTCATCGTGAAGTATCGCACGCAGCCGGTGCCTGACAGCGTCGATGGATTCAAGGAAGCGCTCACCAACCTGTTCCAGAAAGGGGCGCCGGTCGATTTGACGAACCGTGACTATGCCGTGGCCGATACGCAGGCTGCGATCAGGCTGGTGCGCAAGGAGGCGGCGCGCTGGCACGTAAATCCTGCCAAAGTGGGCATTCTCGGCTTTTCGGCCGGAGCGATGACGACGCTGGCAACAACACAGGCCAATGCGCAGGATGCGCGGCCTGATTTTGTCGGCATGATCTATGGGCCGACCGAGAAGACTGATGTGCCCGTCAATGCCCCGCCGCTGTTCGCAGCAATTGCTGCAGACGACCGCTTCTTCATCAGACAGGATTTCGGACTGTTTCACGCTTGGCGCCAGTCTGGCGCGAAGGTGGAGTTCCACCTCTACAGCGCGGGCGGCCACGGCTTTGCCTCGCAACCCAACGGCACCACGAGCGACGCCTGGTTCGATCAGTACGCGCTCTGGTTGAAGGCCAACGGCATCGCCAGCCGCTGAATTCTGTCTTCTGAATCCACCCTGCCATTTGGCAGTCCCTTACCGGCCCGGATGCTCTGCGCATTCGGGCCGGTTTTTTATGTGGGTCAGACCCGCCAATCGACCACCTTGCGCTGGAGCCCCAGCACCCGCGCTGAACGCGCCGGCAGGGAGGCGCCATTTACGGTGATGGTGCGCTGCTCGCGCTCTGGCACAGCAAACGAGAGGACCGGCGCGGGCGCTGCACCGGGGCCACGCCAAGCGGCCTCAATGTCGATGGTGGTGGCAGAGGTGCGGATGATCGCCTGCCACATCGGCGGCTGTGCGGGATCGGGCCAGCCGTCGCACGCTTCGTCATAGGCCGACCAATCGAGCGAACTCTCGCCCGCTGCCAAAGCAAGCAGCACGGCAGGCTGCGGCGCTGGCGGCGCAAAGCCACCCGGCGCCATGTCGACGAGGTGGGCAGAGCCTTCACGCGCCAGCATGGGCGGCAGGCCTTCGGCGGGGGCGGTCAGATCGTGAATCTTGCCGCCTTCCAGAATCCGGTCGTCACGCAGGTCGATCCAGCGGGCGGGGCCTGGGAGGTAGGCCTGAACCGAGTCGACGCCCTTGTCGAGCGCCGGGGCGACCAGCAGGTTCGGCCCGAGCAGGTAGGTATCGGCGTCGGTCCACGCCTGCGGGTCTTGCGGAAAGTCCAGCCAGAGGGGCCGCGTCACCACATCGTAATGCGCGTGATGCCGCCACAGCAGATCGTGCAGGAGCGGCACCAGCGCGCGGCGAAGGTTCATCATGCCAACGATCGCAGGGGTGGTTTCGGGATACATCCACGGCTCGTTCACCGTGCCATCGCTGTTCCAGCTGTGGATCGAGAAGCGCGGCATGACAATGCCTGCCTGCACCCAGCGCAGCAGCAGCTCCGGTTCGGGCGAAGGACCGGCAAATCCGCCGATGTCGTGCCCAGTGTTGGAAACGCCGGACAGGGCTAGGCCCAGCCCCATCTTCTGGTTGTAGCGCAGGGTCTTCCACGCGGTGAAGTTGTCGCCCGACCAGGTCTGGGCATAGCGCTGCATTCCGGCCATGCCGCTGCGGGTGACGAGATAGGGGCGCTCATCGGGGCGGAAGGCGATCTGCGCCGCGCGGGACGCACGCATCATCAGAAGCGTCTGCACCGGGCGTTCCGCAGCCGCCGGACGAGGTGAGCCGAACCCGGCGAAGCGGGCACTCTTGTCCCAGATCTCGTATTCGTTGTTGTCGTTCCACGTGGCGCGCATGCCGTAGGAGAGCAATTGCGCGGTAACCTGCTCGCGCCACCAGGCGGCGGCATCGGGGTTGGTAAAATCGAGGTAGCTGCCCAGTTCATCCCAGAACAGGCACTCCACCGGCTGGCCGCTTTCGTCGCTCACGAACCACCCCTTGGCCGCCAGTTCAGCATAGCGCGGGTGCGAGAGCAGCAGGGCGGGCTTGATGTTGGGGACCAGTTCCACCCCGGCATCGGCATAGCTTTTGACGAAGCCTGCGATGTCGGGGAACTTGTCATGGTTCCAGTTGAAGACGTAGCGCTTGTCACCGATCGAGGTGTAGCCCGAGGACAGGTGGAACGAAGTGCAGGGAACGCCGTGCTTCTCGAGGCCTGCAAGAAACTCGCCCATCTGCTCCTGCGCGTTGGGCGCATCGGTATAGAGCATGGTGGAGCCCGAATAGCCGACCGACCAGCGCGGCATGAAGGCGGGGCGTCCGGTCAGCCAGGTTAAGCGCCTTGCCACCGCGGCCGCATCAGGCCCGGCGATCATGTAGTAATCAAGATCGCCGCTTTCTGCCCGCATGTAGCGGTAGTGCGGGTGGTAGTTGGAATGTTCGTGCCCGAAGTCGAAGACCGGATCGGCCAGCGTATCGTAGAACACGCCATGCGCCGCGCCCGCGCCGTCGACCACCAACACCCACGGGATCGACTTATACAACGGATCGTCGCTCTGCGCGTCGTAGCCCATGCAGTCGAGATTGGTCAGGCGCAGGCGACGTCCGGCGCGGTCCATGTCACCGCTGCGCTCGCCCAGGCCGTAGTAGCGTTCGCCTGGGCGGCGCTTGACGTAGTGATAGGTCGCATCGTCCCACCAGCCGAAGTTGTAGGCTTGGGTCGGGCGGTCTTCGGATATCAACTGCCAGCCATCCGCTGTTGCCTGATACCAGGAGCAGAGCAGGCCTTCGGCCTGAATTGTCAGCTTCAGGCGCGATGTGGCGATCACGATCTGGTCCGGCGCTTCCTCCAACGTGAATGCCGGGGCGGAAAACCCGCTCGTATCCATGCGCTCGCGGCCCGGCTCGGCAATATCTTCGGCACCGGGCGCAATGGTCCAACTGGGCGGAGAAGTGATCTCGCCATTGGCCAGTAGCAACACGCGCATGACGTCTTCCTCAAGGATGAAGACATGGGCGATCGCGCCGGTATCGGAGGCAAGCATGATGCGCGGCCCTTCGACTTGCGCCACTGTGAAGCGCGGCGGTGCGGAAAGGCGGGCGCGGCGGGGAAGGGGGAGGTCGTTCATCAACTCAGGCTTTCGCGAAAGTTAGGCTGCGGCGCAGGGCAAGGAGCCAGATCGCGCCGATCAGATCAAACAGGCCAAGGCAGGCAAACAGGGGCGCAAAGCCGATCGTGTCGGCAAACTGGCCGATCGCGAGCGAGAACAGCAGTCCGCCGGTCCATCCCGCCATGCCGACCAAACCATTGGCCTTGGCGATGTCACTTTTGGGAAAGACGTCGGCGGACAGGGTGTTGATCAGCACCGAGATCACCTGATGGGCAAAGCCGCCGATGGCGAGCAGGCCGATGGCCGCATAGGGGCTCGCAACGAGGCCGACACAACCGGGCGCGATCATCAGCACGGCGCCGATCCAGATCCCGGCAATGCGCGATCCTTCGAGCGACAGCCCCTTCCAGCGCTGCAGCCACGGCGCGAGATAGCCGCCAAGGATGCCACCCGCGTCTGCCGCAAGGAAGGGCACCCAGGCAAACAGCGCGATCTGCGTGAGGTCCCAGCCGCGCTCCTTGGCGAAATAGAGCGGGACCCAGAAGCTGAAGGTCTGCCATGCCGGTTCGGCGAGGAAACGCGGAACCGCGATGGCCCAATAGCGCGATGATCCGACGATCGAGCGGATCGTTGTGGCGGAGACGGGGACCGGGCGCTGGCCTTCCTGGATTGCTGCCAGTTCTTCGGCGCTGACATAAGCAGCGTCTTGCGGCGAGCGGTACCAGCGATACCACGCTGCGGCGAAGATCAGGCCGATGCCTCCGGTGACGACGAAGGCGGCCTGCCAGCCGTAGTGCTTGGCGAGCAGCGCTGCCATCACAGGCGCGATCACCGCGCCCAGCGCCGTACCGGCGTTGAACCACCCTGTTGCAACCGAGCGCTCGCGATCAGGGAACCACTCGCCGATGGTCTTCATGCCGGCGGGGATGACGGCGGCCTCCGCCATGCCGAGCAGGCCACGGAATGCCGCGAGCGACAGCCACCCGCGCGCAAAGCCATGCGCCATGTTGGCGACGCTCCAGGCGACGGCGAAGAGGGCAAAACCTGCGGTCAAGCCGATCCGGTCGATCAGCATGCCGCCGATTGGCTGCATAACCGTGTAGGCAAGCTGGAAGGCGCCGACGATGTAGGAATACTGTTCTGTGGTGATCTGCAGGTCGAGCTTGAGCTGCGGCGCCAGCGCGCCCAGTGAATTGCGGGCGATGTAGTTCAGGATGGTGCCCACCATCACGAGCGCCAGGATGCGCACTCGCGCCGATTTCCAGTTCATGGCGTTCTCTCCCTGCGGCTGGCTTTACCAGTTCCACATTGTGCCATCTTCTAGTCTTGCGACGGGGAGGTAGGCTGGTTTGTATGGGTATTTGGCGGCGAGATTTTCGTCGATATCGACGCCGTGTCCTGGTGTATCGCCGACGAAGAGTTCGCCCTTTTCGAAGTGGTAGTCGTGGGGGAAGACGGCGTCGGTTTCAGGGGTGTGGCGCATGTATTCCTGGATGCCGAAGTTGGGGACCCAGGTATCGAAGTGGAGCGCGCAGCCCATGGTGACGGGGGAGAGGTCGGTCGCACCGTGGCAGCCGGTGCGGATCTGGTAGAGGCTGGCAAGATCGGCGATGCGGCGCAGATGCGTCAGGCCACCCGCGCCGACGACGGTTGCGCGGATATAGTCGATCAGCTGGTTCTGGATGAGATCCTTGGCATCCCAGATGGTGTTGAAGATCTCGCCCACGGCCAGCGGGGTGACGGTGTGCTGGCGGACCAGCCTGAACGCTTCCTGGTTCTCGGCCGGCGTGCAGTCCTCCAGCCAGAACAGCTGGTAGGGTTCGAGCATCTTGCCAAGGTTGGCCGCCTCCTGCGGGGTGTAGCGGTGGTGGCCGTCATGGAGCAGGTGATGGTCGAAGCCGTAGGTCTTGCGCAGCTCCTCGAACATCTTGGGCACATAGTTCAGCGCCTTGCGCGTGTCCCAGCCCGTCACCGAGGGCAGCGAAGCATCGGCCGGTTCGTAGTAGAGCTTGCCCCGGCCCACGCCATAGGCATCCTTGATGCCGGGCACGCCGGTCTGGGCGCGGATCGCCTTGTAGCCCATGTCGATGTAGTGGCCGACCGCCTCGACCGTCTCGGCGATGTCAGACCCGTTGGCATGGCCATAGACCATGATCCCGTCACGGCTGCGCCCGCCGAGCAACTGGTAGACCGGCATGCCGGCCATCTTGCCCTTGATGTCCCACAGCGCCATGTCGACCGCGGCGATCGCGCGCATGGTCACCGGGCCACGCCGCCAGTAGGCCCCGCGATAGAGATACTGCCAGATGTCCTCTATGCGGCGCGGGTCCATGCCGATGAGGCAGGGGATGACGTGTTCCTCGAGATAGGCGACGACCGAAAGCTCGCGCCCGTTGAGGGTGCCATCGCC
>NZ_VLKJ01000026.1 GCF_007830315.1 Novosphingobium taihuense | reverse complement strand
TGATGCCCGCCCACGTCGTCGATGGCGTGACGCAGGACATGAAGCTGTTCCGCGATGAAAGCTTCGGCCCGGTTGTCGGCGTGATCCGGGCCCGCGATGAGGCCCATGCGATCGAACTGGCCAACGACACCGAGTACGGGCTGTCGGCTGCCGTGTTCACGCGTGATACCGCGCGCGGCCTGCGCGTGGCGCGCCAGATCAAATCAGGCATCTGCCACGTGAACGGCCCGACCGTGCACGACGAGGCGCAGATGCCCTTCGGCGGCGTCGGCGCATCGGGCTACGGCCGCTTTGGCGGCAAGGCCGGCATCGACAGCTTCACCGAACTGCGCTGGATCACCATGGAAACCCAGCCCGGGCACTTCCCGATCTGACGCCATTTCACGATCTGAACCAACACCATTGCGCTAGGGTCAGGACCTATCAATCGCGCCTTCGAGGTTTGAGACAAAACGGCGCAGCACAAGGCGGATGGCGCAGGAATAGTGGTTCTGTTTCAGGGCCCTCCAACGCAGTGCTGGGCCATTTTGGTCAAATCCCTTGGGGACGCTGGAATGGCTTTAAGCGCGAATATCCATTCCCGCTACCGCTCCGACTTCCCGTCCAGCACAGCCGCTCGGGCTACTTCTGGCATTTCGGGCAGAAGAAGGTCGAACGCCCGCCCTGCACGATCCGCTGCACGGTTCCGCCGCATGCACACGGCTCACCCTCGCGGCCATAGACGCGCCAGTCCTTGGCGAAATAGCCCAGTTCGCCATCAGGCCGGGCATAGTCGCGCAAGGTCGAACCACCCGCCGCGATCGATTCCTCGAGCACTTCGCGGATGGCCGGAACCAGCAGCCCCAGCGCCTTGCGCGAGACCTTGCCGCCCTCCCGTTCGGGATGGATGCCCGCACGAAAGAGCGCCTCGCAGACATAGATATTGCCGAGCCCCGCCACGATCCGCTGGTCGAGCAGCAGCAGCTTGACCGCCGCAATGCGGTCCTTGAACGCGGCGGCAAGGTGTCCTGCAGTCAATCCCGGCCCCAGAGGCTCGGGCCCCAACGCAGCAAACTGCGGCCACTTGTCCAGCGCAGCATCATCGACGAGATCGACCGAACCGAACCGCCGCGCATCGTTTAGCGAAAGCACGCGGCCCTCAGCCGTTTCCAGCACCAGATGATCGTGCTTGCCGATGTCCTCTGGATCGATTCGCCAGCGCCCCGACATGCCCAGGTGGAACACCATAGTGCGCTCGCGGTCGGTATGGATCAGCCCATATTTCGCCCGCCGCGAAAGCCCCGTCACCCGCGCCCCCGTCAGCCCTTGTGCAAGGTCCACGGGGAAGGGGCGCCGCAAGTCGGCGCGGTTCAAGGCCACACGGGTGATGACCTGCCCATCGAGCACGGTTGCAAGACCTCGCACGGTCGTTTCTACTTCGGGCAATTCGGGCATGTCCCCATCACCCCTAACAGTCTTTGCCGTCCGGGCAATTCCCCACTAAAGGGCCAAGGCATGAGCACCACGGAAACCGCGCAAGAAACAGCCTCGTTCGGCTACGAAGACATTCCGGCAGACCAGAAGGAAGAGCGCGTCGGCGCGATCTTCTCGAACGTCGCGCGCAAGTACGATGTGATGAACGATGCGATGTCGGTGGGCATGCACCGCCTGTGGAAGGACAAGTTCGTCCGCCGCGTGCGCCCCCAGCCTGGCGAGGCGATTCTCGACATGGCCGGCGGCACCGGTGACATCGCTTTCCGCATGGCAAAGCACGGCGCTGCCATCACCGTGTCCGACATCAACCAGGACATGCTCGATGTCGGCATCGAGCGCGCGAGCAAGCGCGGCATTGAGGGCCTCGAATGGTCACGCCAGAACGCCGAGGAACTCACCTTCCCCGATCGGGTGTTCGATGCCTACACCATCGCTTTCGGCATCCGCAACGTGACCCACATCGACCGCGCCCTTGCCGAAGCGCACCGCGTGCTCAAGTTCGGTGGCCGCTTCTTCTGCCTCGAATTCTCGACCACCGAATGGCCCGGCTTCTCCGAAATCTACGACGCCTATTCGCACAAGCTGGTCCCCAAGCTCGGCCAGATGATCGCGGGCGACGAGGATTCCTATCGCTACCTGATCGAATCGATCCGCCGCTTCCCGACGATGCCCGAATTCGAGAAGATGATCCAAGCCGCCGGGTTCAAGCGCACCCGGGTCGAGCCGATCCTCGGCGGCCTTGTCGCGATCCATTCGGGGTGGAAGGTCTGATCGCTTGACCCTTCCCGCCACGCATATCCGCCGCCTGCTCGGCTGGGGCCGCACGCTTGCCCGCCACGGCGCGCTGCGCGGGATCGAGGCTGATCCGAACACGCCCGCGCCCGTGCGCACCCTGTGCAAGGTCGCACGATTCGGCACGATCCAGCCGAAAACGCCCGACTATGCCGGAGCCTTCCGCGCCATCGGCCCAGCCGCGATCAAACTCGGGCAGACGCTCGCCACCCGGCCCGATCTCGTGGGCGAGGAAGCTGCGCACAACCTGCTCGCACTGCAGGACCAGCTGCCCCCGGTGGACTTCGCCCTGATCCGTGCAGAGATCGAACGCTCGTTCGAAAAGCCTTTGGAGGCGCTGTTCTCCTCGTTCGATCCGGTGCCCGTCGGCGCCGCCTCGGTCGCACAGGTCCATCGCGCGGTGACGACCGAGGGCCGCGCCGTCGCGGTCAAGATCCTGCGCCCCGGCGTGCGCGAGAAGTTCGCCCGCGATATCGACACCTACGAATGGGCCGCTGCCCACCTCGAAGGCCTTGGTGGCGAAGCATCCCGCCTGCGCCCACGCATGGTCATCGCGAACTTCAAGCGCTGGACCGTGCGCGAGCTCGATTTGCGCCGCGAAGCCGCCTCGGCATCGGAACTGGCTGACACCATGCGTGCCCACGCCGGCTATCGCGTGCCCGACATCGACTGGGACCGCACCAACGGCCGGGTGATGACGCTCGACTGGATCGACGGCATCAAGATCAGCGACACGGCTGCGCTCGACGCTGCCGGGCATGACCGCAAGGCCCTTGCCCAACGCCTCGTCCTCGCCTTCCTCACGCAGGCGATCAGCGGCGGCTACTTCCACGCCGACATGCACCAGGGCAACCTCTTCGTCGAACCCGATGGCACCATCGCCGCAATCGACTTCGGCATCATGGGCCGGATCGACCGCCGCGCCCGCCAGTGGCTCGCCGAGATTCTCTACGGCCTCACCACCGGCAACTACCGCCGCGTCGCAGAAATCCACTTCGAGGCGCAATACGTGCCGAGCTACCACTCGGTCGATGAATTCGCCACGGCCCTGCGCGCGGTGGGCGAACCGATGCGCGGCAAGCCGGTTTCCGAACTCTCGGTCGGCCAGATGCTCGATGGCCTGTTCGCCATCACCCGCGATTTCGACATGCAGACCCAGCCGCACCTGCTGCTGCTGCAGAAAACCATGGTCATGGTCGAAGGCATCGCGACCCAGCTCGATCCCGAGATCAACATGTGGGAAACTTCGGCTCCCTTCGTCCGCGCCTGGGTGCGCGACGAGCTGGGCCCCGAGGCCGCCATCGCCGACCGCATCCGCGAGGACACGCAGACTCTCCTGCGCATTCCCGACCTGATCCGCCGCATAGAGGACCGCTTCCCGCCCAAGGGCGGCGCACCCGAAGCACCTCCGTTGCCGAAGATCGAACTGATGTGGCAGCGCAAGCGCCGCAAGCGCGGGCCCGGCCTGCTCGCGCAGATTGTCACCTTCCTCGCTGGCGGCGCGCTTGTCATCGGCACCCACGCGCTCGGCTGGTGGGGCTAAGAAGACCGCGACCTTGCCGCACAGACTTTCGCACCTGCGCCTACCGAAGCGCCATTTCCACGCGCTGGACCTGTCGCGCCTGCTGGCGGCGATCATGGTCCTGTTCTGGCATTACCAGCACATCTTCGTGCCGCCGGTGCCGTACCATGTGAACGTCAACCGCGCGATCCAGCCATGGTACGAATGGCTCAGCTGGTTCTACAACCACGGCCACACCGCCGTGCAGTATTTCTGGGCGGTCTCGGGCTTCGTCTTCGCCCACGTCTATCTGGCAGACGCCAACTACAAGGCGCGCTTCTGGCTCGCCCGAATTGCGCGCCTCTGGCCGCTACACCTGCTGACGTTGGGCCTGATGGCGCTGCTCCAGGGCATATACTTCGCCCGCAGCGGCACAGAGTTCATCTACCACACCAACGATCTGAAGCACTTCCTGCTGTCGATCCCGCTGATGCAATACTGGGGCTGGCAGGACAACCAGTCGTTCAACGGCCCCTCGTGGTCCTTGTCGACCGAGATCCTCGCCTACCTCGTCTTCTTCGTGAGTATTCCGGCGCTGCGCCGTGCCCCGCTGGCACTGGCGCTGCCGCTGGGCGCGCTGTTGCTTTACGGCATGCTCAAGGGACTGCCCAACAAGGACGTGCTGGCCTGCGTCGGATACTTCTTCCTCGGCTGCGCGGCATACGGCGCGACGCTGAAAGGTTGGCTGCGCCCGGCAACTTTGCTGCCACTGGGGATGGCCCTTCTGGCAAGCGCCTTTCTGCTCAAGGCCAACTACCGCAGCGGCGATGCTGCCACCATCGCAGGCACGTTCTCGATCCTGTTCCTGACACTCGCGCTTGACCTCAACGACGACGATCACAGGGAGGGGGGGAGCCGCCTCCAGTTCGGCCAGAAGCTCGGCGATGCCTCCTACGGCATCTACCTCTGGCATATTCCGATCCAGCTCGCGCTCGTGCTAATCATCGATTCCACCGGCCTCACCCGCGACATCGCCCGCGAGCCGTGGTTCCTGATCTTTTACGTGAGCCTTGCCATCGCCGCCGGCTTCGTCAGCCACGCCCGGTTCGAACGCCCCGCCCAACGCGCCGTCTTCGCACTATGGGCACGGTGGAAAGCGCGGCGCAATCCGGTTGAAAAAGAAGCACCATGACTCCGTTCGAACTCCTCGCCCCGACGTATCGGCACATGCTCGCCGCACTGTCGAACTGGCTGGACAAGGCCGAACGCGAATTGCCTGATGCACAAGTGACCGCGCTGTCGTCAGCGCGGCTTGCGCTCGACATGTTTCCTCTGGCCACCCAGGTCCGCTTTGCCTGTGCACAGGCGCTTGAGGGCGTCCACCGGCTACAGGGGATTGCCTTGCCACCGCTGCATGCGACCATGCTGAAGGAAGCTCGCGAGGCCGGAGAGCGTCCGGGTTCACTGGCCGACGCACGGGCCAGGATTGCCGAGACGATTTCGCTGGTATCGGCACTTCCCGAGGGTGAAGGATCGGACGGCACCGCTGCGATCGCTCACGAACTTCCCAATGGCATGGTGTTCGACCTGAGCGTGGACCAGTACAGCCGTGACTGGGCGCTGGGGCAGTTCTACTTCCACATCATGATTGCCTACGCCATTCTCCGCCATCGGGGCGTCAGTCTGGGCAAGGCAGATTACGTCGCTCACATGTTCGACTATCTCAGGCCCGGGACGATGCCCAAGGCCTGACGGGATCATAGCCGTTCGCGGCTTTGCGTTCCCTCACCGGGGGTGATGTATATCGCCCTGCCCGGACCTGGCGCATCAGCGGTATGCCAGATGCCCTTCGGAACCACTGCAAATTCGCCAGCGCGCAGCGGCACGCGAACCTCCACGCCGTCCTGCTCGAGGATCAGCACCAGCTCGCCCTCGATCTGGATGATCATCTCCTCGCCCTGCGGGTGACATTCCCATACTGCCCAGTCGCTGGCACTCTCGAACATGCTGACCAGACGCCCCGGCGGTAGCTCGCTCACGCCGGTTTCCCAGAACGCGGCGTCCACCTCCACCGGAAGGCATCGATCATCGCCGGCAAGCTGAGCGAAGTACTGGCCAAGCGGGAAGGCTTGCGGCGTCACCCCGCAATCTCGCCCAGCTTGTGATGCGGCAGCATCCGCCAGGCCGCCAGCATCAGCACCACGTGCGCCGCTTCCACCGCCATCGGCACCGACCAGCCGGGATATGCTCCCGTCACCGCCAGATTGATCGCGCGGCCCACGAACGAGGTGCCGAACAGCAGCGCCGGAACCAGCATCAGGTCAGCATTCCGGCGCCATGCGCCCCACATCATGCAGAACGCCGCCACGCCGAAGAACGAGGTGAAATCGGCGCGGATCGTCGAAACGCCGCCGACCCCGGTGGCCGCAATACCGAAACCCATGGCCGCCTGCTCCGGCCCGGTGAGGAACCCGATTGCCAGGAACAGGTCGAACAGGCCTGCAAGGAACACCAGCGCCGTCAATATCAGTCTCATCATCCGGTCCCAATTGTGGTTTGATGCAGACTGTGCCGCATCAGCAGTCCCTGCGCAAAAGGATTGCGCGCAAGCCCCCGCCATTGCACAAGCCCCATCCATGAACGGCACCATGAACAGTAGGCGCATCCTGCTCATCATCGGCGGCGGCATCGCGGCCTACAAATCGTGCGAACTCGTCCGCCTGCTGCGCAAGGAAGGTGCCTCGGTCACCTGCGTGCTGACTGAGGGCGGATCGCACTTCGTCACCGCCATGACGCTCGCGGCTTTGAGCGAGAACCCCGTCCACACCACGCTGTGGGATCTCAAGAACGAGGTCGAGATGGGCCACATTCAACTCTCGCGTCAGGCCGATCTCGTCGTCGTCTGCCCTGCCACGGCAGACCTGATGGCGCGCATGGCGGGCGGCATTGCCAACGATCTGGCCACCACGCTGCTCCTAGCCACCGACAAGCCGGTCCTCGCCGTTCCCGCCATGAACGTGCGCATGTGGCAGCACCCCGCCACGCAGCGCAACGTCGCCACCTTGCGCGGCGATGGCGTGACGGTGATGGAGCCCGACGAAGGCGCCATGGCCTGTGGCGAATTCGGCCCCGGCCGCCTGCCCGAACCATCCGCGATCTGCGCGGAGATTGCGCGGCAGCTTGGCAGCGAAAGCAGACCGCTAACGGGCCGCCACGTCCTCATCACCGCAGGCCCCACCCACGAACCGATTGACCCGGTGCGCTACATCGCCAACCGGTCGAGCGGCAAGCAGGGCTACGCCATCGCCGCCGCCGCCGCGCGCGCGGGGGCGAAAGTCACGCTCGTCTCCGGCCCGGTCAACCTGCCCACTCCCGCAGGGGTGACCCGGATCGACGTCGAGACCGCCCGCCAGATGGCCGCTGCCGTCGATGCCGCGCTTCCCGCAGACGTCGCGATCATGGTCGCCGCCGTGGCTGACTGGCGCAGCGCCGGGGAAGCGGCGCAGAAGATCAAGAAGGACGGCTCCGGCCAGGTTCCGCCGCTGCAACTGGTCGAAAACCCCGATATCCTTGCCGCAATGTGCAAGTCCGACCGCCGCCCGCCGCTGGTCGTCGGTTTTGCCGCCGAAACCAATGACGTCCTCGATCACGCCCGCGCCAAGCTTGCCCGCAAGGGTGCAGACTGGATCGTCGCCAACGATGTCGCCACGCACCAGATGGGCGGCGAGATCAACGCCCTGCACATCGTCAGCGCTTCGGGCGTCGAAAGCCTTCCCGAACTGCCCAAGGACGCGGCCGCCGCTCTCCTGATCGAAAGAATTGCCGATGCACTCGCCTGAAGTCCCTGTCCTTGTAAAGCGCCTGCCCCATGGGCTCGATCTGCCCCTCCCCGCTTACGCCACCGAAGGGGCTGCTGGCATGGACGTGGTCTCGGCCGAGGACGTGGACCTCGCCCCCGGCGCACGCCATGCCGTGGCCACCGGCCTCTCGGTTGCGATCCCGGCAGGCTACGAAATCCAGGTCCGCCCCCGCTCCGGCCTCGCATTGAAGCACGGCGTCACCGTGCCCAACACCCCCGGCACGATCGACAGCGACTATCGCGGAGAATTGAAGGTCATCATGATCAACCTTGGCGCAGAGGTCTTCTCGATCCGCCGGGGTGATCGCGTGGCGCAACTTGTCGTCGCGCCAGTCACGCGCGGGACATGGATCGAGGCGGACTCGCTCGACCACACCGCGCGCGGCGAAGGCGGCTTTGGCTCCACCGGCGGGCTCGCCGCGCTCAAGGGCTGAATCGAAAAGGGCCCCGCATCGCTGCGAGGCCCTTTCTGTAACCCGACGGGGCGAAGGTCAGTTGACCTTCTTCACCGTCTTCTTTTCCGGTGCGATCGAGATCCTCACCGTTTCCCCGTTATTGCCGGGGAAGTCGGTAAACATCGCCTCGACGAGGTTCGGCACGACATAGGACAGGCGGTTCGATGAAGACGCAGCCTCGGCCTTGCCTTCGAACAGGCGCTGGCCATCGGCGCGGCGGTCGATCTTGAGGTCCATGCCCGAGGTATAGACGGTCACGACGTCAACGCCGCCGCCCCAACCGCCACCGCCGAAGAAGAACGGGTCATTCCAGCCCCAGCCCCAACCGCGGCCATAGAAACCGGCGCGGCCCCAGCCACGGCCGTATCCCGGGCCCCAGCCGCCCCAGCCACCCCAACCGCCCCAGTAGGGATCGGCGAAGCCGGTGGAACGAACGCGGTCACGACCGCCGTCGATGCCATAATCGAACTTGACCAGCAGGTCGGCAGATTCAGGCGCTGCGGGCTGGTAGCCCAGCTTTTCCATCTGCCTGCCGACAAGCGAGGCATACTGCGCGAACTCAAGGCCACCGGCATCCTTGGGATCGTCCGCAACCACGGCGAAAGTCTGGCCCGCAGGTGCAGGAAGCTGCGCCTGAAAGCGCTTGACGTCGGCCTTGAACGGGGTGGTGCAACCGGCGAGCGTGACGAGCATGAGCGAGACCGCCGACAGCCCGAGCAGGCGGCGCCGCGAATGCGAAGAGGCTTTCACTTGCGAAACGGAATTCATCCTAGCGACTCCTGTTATGCGTCCGCCGCCCCTTGCCGGACACACGCATGCTTAGCATGCCGTCTTTTTGGACGGGAAGTGCTGAATGCACGTTGAATGGTGCCTGCAACATATGTTGCAGGCACGTAACGTTTTGCAACGAAGCGACCGGAAATCAGCCCCTTACGAGGCCGAGCGCCTGATAGGTCTTCGCCAGCGTCGGCGCAGCAAGATCGCGGGCCTTCAAAGCGCCCTTGGCGAGGATTGCGTCCAGTGCCTCGCCGTCCTCGCGCAACTGCCGGTAGCGCGCAGCCATCGGCGACAATGTCTCGACCAGCAACTCGCCCAGCGCCGGCTTGAACTGGCCGAAGCCCTTGCCTTCGAACTGCGTCAGCACCTCGGCAGGGCTGATCCCGGCCATCGCCGCATAGATGCCGACAAGGTTGTTCGCCTCGGGACGCCCGGCCAGCCCTTCGACCGTGCCCGGCAGCGGCTCGGGATCGGTCTTGGCCTTCTTCACCTTCTGCATGATCGCATCGGCATCGTCGGTCAGGTTGATGCGGCTCATGTCCGAAGGATCGGACTTGCTCATCTTGGCCGAGCCATCGCGCAGGCTCATGATGCGCGCGGCCTCGGGCGGGATGATCGGGTCAGGCAGCGTGAACAGCGGCGCGTCCTCCGGGCAGAAGTCGTTGTTGAACTTCTGCGCGATGTCTCGCGCCAGCTCGAGATGCTGCTTCTGGTCCTCACCCACCGGCACGTGCGTCGCCTGGTAGAGCAGGACGTCAGCCGCCTGCAGCACAGGGTACGTGAACAGCGCGACGGATGCGCCCTCGCGGTTCTTGCCCGCCTTGTCCTTCCACTGCGTCATGCGGTTCAGCCAGCCCATCCGCGCGGTGCCGTTGAGCAGCCATTGCAGCTCGGCGTGGGCCGGAACCTGCGCCTGGTTGAACAGGATCGACTTGTCGGGATCGATCCCGCACGAAACCAGCGCTGCCACCATCTCGCGCGTGTTGGCGGCCAGTTCTGCAGGGCTATGCGGCATCGAAATCGCGTGGAGATCGGCGAGGAAATAAAGGCACTGCCCGCCCTTGGCCGACCACTCGTCCTGCATGCGCACCCAGTTCCGGATCGCACCCAGGTAATTGCCGAGGTGGAGATTGCCGGTTGGCTGGATGCCCGAAACGATACGCATTTGAGTGCCTTCAGTTGGAGCGGCGACGCCGCAGGAGAAGCTTGAGGTCGTCCACCCGGAAAGCCCCGGTAAGGACGGCGGCAAGGCCATAGACGACGACCCCGCACGTGACCAGAGACGCCATCGCCGCGATCCGGATCGTCCATGTCCCATGAACATAGGGCATCACCAGCCCTTGCCCCGCCCACAGCACGGCGCCCATCGCCAGCGCCGCCAGCGCCAGCCGCACCGTCCGTCGCTTGAGCCGCGCGTCAGCCGCAAAGTGCCCGCGCTTGACCAGCGTGTGATAGAGCAGCCAGACGTTGACCGTCGAGGCAATCGCCGTGGCCAATGGCGGCCCCATGTGCTTGAGCGGCACGATCAGCGCGAGGTTGCCGACAAGGTTCACCACCATCGAGATCGTGGCATAGCGCACCGGCGTCTTCGTATCCTGCCGCGCGTAGTATCCGGGCGTCAGCACCTTGACCAGAATGTAGCTCGGAAGCCCGATCGAGAACGCCGCCAGCGCCTGCGCGGTGAAATGCGTGTCCATCGCATCGAACTTGCCATAGCCGAACAGCGCCGCGGCAATCGGCTCGCCGCACAGCACCAAAGCGACCGTGGCGGGCAGGGTCAGCAGCAGCGCCAGTTCCATGCCGCGGTTCTGCGTTTCCATCGCGGCGGCTTCCTCGCCCCCGCCCAGCTGGCGCGAGATCGTCGGCAGCAGCACGGTGCCAAGCCCGATGCCGATCAGCCCCAGCGGCAACTGGTTCAGGCGGTCGGCCATGTAGATATAGGTGACCGAGCCATGATCGAGCAGCGATGCGGCAAGCGCGGTCGAGATCACCAGATTGATCTGCACCGCCCCCGCGCCCGCCGCTGCCGGCAGAATCAGCTTGAGCAATTGCTTCACTTCGGGCGAAAGGCGCGGACGGCGCAGCCGCAGCCGAACGCCATTTCGGCGGCAGGCCCAGGCCAGCCACAGCAATTGCAGCGCGCCCGAGACCGATACCGCAATCGCCTGATTGCGCGCGGTCACCAGCGGATCATCTGAATGGAAGCACAGCAGCGCCACGATCAGCGTCAGGTTCAGCAGGATCGGCGCCGCCGCGTTGACCCAGAACTTGCCGAGCGAATTGAGGATGCCGCCGAACAAAGATACGATGCTGATCAGCATCAGGTACGGAATCGTCCAGCGCGACAGTTCCACAGCATAGGCGAACTGGTCGGCACTCACCCCGTTGAACCTGCCTGAAAGAAGCAGCGTCACCGGCCAGGCGAAAACCTCCAGCACCACCGTCATGAACAGCAGCACCGGCAGCAGCACGGCAAGCGCCGCTTCGGCAAAGTCCAGCCCGTCGCGCAGACCCTTGCCTTCGGGGTCGGCAACCTTCTTATTGAACATCGGGATGAAGGCGCTGGCAAACGCCCCTTCTGCAAACAACGCGCGGAACATGTTGGGCAGCCGGAACGCGACAAGGAACGCGTCCGAGGCGAAAGCCGCGCCGACAAAGCGCGCAAACAGGCTGTCGCGCACCAATCCCAGAATGCGGCTGAGCAAAGTCAGCCCGCCAATCGAACCGGTGGCCTTGAGGAGGTTCATGGGCGCATCCCTCGGGCCACCGGATCGGGTGTCAGATCAGGCCTGACCGGCCGGGGTCGCTTCCGCCGTCGCCTGGGCCTGCGCCAGCTGCTGCATGTACAGGCCGTTGAAATCGATCGGCTCAAGCATCAGCGGCGGATAGCCGAGATCGCGCACGGCATCGGCCACGATGCGGCGGGCGAACGGGAACAGGATGCGCGGACCTTCGGCAAACAGGAACGGGTGCGCCTGATCGTCCGGCACGTTGCGCATGCCGATGAGGCCGCAATAGGCCAGCTCGACGATGAACGCGGTGCCCTGCGCGCCCTTCGAGGTCACGTTGATCTTCAGTTCGATCTCGTGGATCTCGGGCTGGATCGCGCGGGCCGAGATGTTGAAGTCCACCGCGATGTCGGGGGCTTCGGTCCACTGGTAGGATTCGGGCGCATTCGGGTTCTCGACCGAAAGGTCCTTAACGTACTGCGAGATCAGGCCGATCGCGGGCGAGGTGTCCTCACCGTTCGGCATCGGGCCATCAAGGTTGAGATTCGAGATGATGTTGCCTTCTTCGGCCATGAGAGACGTGCTTTCTGTCTGGGTTTCCCTTGGTCGGCGCGACTAGCACCATGGGGTTTGCCCCGCAATCCGCCTTTCTTTGGCGCAGGAACGCAACAACCCGGCGAGATTCTTGTCCAAGGGATGAGCCCAAAGGGTCATGCACGCGTTGTTCATTTGTAATCCGTACCTATTTGAGGCACGTTGGAATGACGCCATGCGTCCGCAGGGGCCATGGACAGTTCGGGAATCTTGCGCGTGATTGTTCAAATTGTGATCCTGGCGATGATTGCAGCCTTCCTCGGCCTGCGTCTCTATTCCGTCCTCGGCCGCCGTCCCGAGCATGACGAGGAACCGATGCGCCGCCGGATCGAACAGCCCGATCCCTCCGCGCAGAACCCCAAGGGGACGCAGCAGCCCGTCACGCAGCAGGGTGGCTCGGCCGCTCCGCGCTCGCGCGAGCTGGCCGCGCCTGAAACCAACACGTTCGACAACAGCGCCGAAGCTGGCGTGCGCGCGATCATCTCGGCTGACCGTCGCTTCGATCTCGCCCAGTTCCTCGCAGGATCGAAGGGCGCCTACGCCATGATCCTCGAAGCCTTCTGGCGCGGCGACAAGGACGAGCTGGCCCAGCTTTGCGACGCTGACGTTCTCGCAGGCTTCACCTCGGCGATCGACGCCCGCATCGCTGCCGGCGAAGTGATCGACGCTCGCGTGATTCGCATCGAGGAGGCGCGCATCGTCGCCGCCTCGATCGAAGGCCGCACCGCGCGCATTACGGTCCGCTTCCTGGCTGACATCGCCTCGGTCACCCGCAATGCCGAAGGTCAGGTCATCGCCGGCTCGCTTGACGATGCGATCGAAGCACGCGATCTCTGGACCTTCCGCCGCGACCTTACCTCGCGCGATCCCGACTGGCTGCTCGATGAGACTGACGAGGCCTGAGGCTTCAAGTGAAGGCTTTTTCGAGGTTCGGCAAAGACAGGAGCGCTGCGATCATCGCGGCGCTCTTTCTGCTTGGCGGCTGCGTGCGGCTTGTCCCCGAAACCGCCGGCCCACGCCCCGTAACCCCGCCCGCTCCACCAGCCATCAAGCCCGTAACCGCCGCGCTCACCGGCGTCATGCGCGGCCCGGTCACCGCAGGCCTCGGCTTCAAGCCCGAGAACACCGCCGCCGCTCTGCAGGCCTTCGCCAAGTCCTGCCCGCGCGTTACCCGCCGCACAGACAACACCGGCCTCACCCGTCCCGAGGACTGGGCCCCCGCCTGCGCCGCCGCCCCAACCTGGCCCGAGGGCGAGGCTGCGCGCTTCTTCACCACCTATTTCGAAACCGCCGAAGTCGGCGATGGCGCGGCCTTCGTCACCGGCTATTTCGAGCCGGAGATCGCAGGATCGCGCACCCGCCAGCCGGGTTTCGACGTTCCGGTCTATGCCCTCCCGCCCGATCTCGTCCGCGCCAGACCGGGCGACGCGCCACCCCTGCCCGATGGCAAGATGCCGCTCGGTCGTTATGACGATGCGGGCGTCTTCACCCCTTACTTTGATCGCGGCCAGATCGATGACGGCGTGCTCGCAGGCAAGGGCCTCGAACTCGCATGGGCCGCCGATCCGGTCGAATTCTTCTTCCTCCAGATACAGGGCTCAGGCCGCCTGCGCGCGCCCGATGGCAGCGTGATCCGCCTGGGGTTCGCCGGGCAGAACGGCCACCCCTACACCGGCATCGGCTCCTTGATGCGCGAGCGCGGGCTGATCGGCTCATCGCCCGGCCAGTATTCCGGCTCGATGCAGGGCATCCAGCAATACCTGCGCGATTTCCCCGACGCCGGCAAACAGCTGATGCGCCAGAACCGCAGCTACGTCTTCTTCCGCGAACTGACCGGCCCCGGCCCGGTCGGCGCATTGAACGTCCCCATCGCGGGCCGCAGCACCGTCGCGGTCGATCCCGCCTTCGTGCCCTTGGGCGCACCCGTCTGGCTGCAGGTGGACCGCAAGGAAGCCAGCGGCTTGTGGGTCGCGCAGGATACCGGCGGCGCGATTCAGGGTGCCAACCGCTTTGACAGCTTCTGGGGCGCAGGCGCAGAGGCCCGCCAGATCGCGGGCGGCATGAGCGCTAGGGGCCGCGCCCTCATCCTCCTGCCCAAAGGGACGCTGGCGCGTCTCGGCCAGCAGTGAGCAGGGCGCCAAGAGGCCTCTCCCCGGAGGAGGCCGACCTGTGGAACAAGGTCGCCGCCACGATCACCCCGCTCCACCCGCCAAGGCCCAAGGCCCCAAAGGCGGTTGAGCCAGCCAGCTCCATCACACTCCCGCCGCCCCCACCGGCAAAGCGCGTGAAAGGCCGCGTCCCCCCGCCGCTGCCAACGCCAGCGCCAACCCCAGTCGCCCGCCCCCTGCAAAGCCACGGCCTCGATTCCAGCTGGGACCGCAAGCTGTCACGAGGGCCCATCACCCCCGACGTCACCATAGACCTCCACGGCCTCACCCTCGACGCTGCCCACGCCCGCCTCACCGGCAGCATCGCCCAGGCCATCGCCATGGGCGCCCGCGTCATGCTCCTGATCGCCGGCAAACCCCGCCCCCACGACGAACAAGACCAACGCGGCAACCGCCGAGGCGTAATCCGCGCCAAACTCCTCGACTGGCTCGCCCACAGCCCGCACGCCAGCCAGATCGCAGCGGTGCGGCCTGCGCAACCGAGGCATGGCGGGGCGGGAGCAGTGTATATCGTGCTGCGGAAGGGGCGATGAAGCCCACCAAGATCCTCCCCGTTTTTGCAAAGCACAAACGGGGAGGTGGCATTCGCGTCAGCGAATGACGGAGGGGAACTTTCCCCGGATCAACCTGTCACGCCACAGAGATGCCCTTGTCGCGCTTGAACGCGCCGATCTTTTGACCGATTTCTGAAGCAAAAAGTTCGATGTAGGCGTCACTCAGGCCCATACTTCCACTGGGATGCGGCAAGGCAACAATCGCCAAGTCCGTGAAATCCTGAAAGCCAAGCCGGAACTTTCTCCCGTCGAATTCTTCTTTCCGCTCAAATCGAAGTGGTGCCACTTCCGGGCCGAATATTTCCTCCATGACAGGCTTGACCCTCGAATCTTGCAGGTATTCGAGTTGCTTGATGCCCATGAAGATAAGCAATGCGGGGCGATACTCACGCATGAGACCGAGAAAGTTTGATCGGTTTCCGTCAGACAGGAACTTCTCATAATCTGAGACTTGGTTGCCCATATCGTCGCACCAGTTGGTCTGTAGGACGGATTTGTCGAAATCAGAGAAACCACCCGCTTCTCCGAGAGGGTGGCCGAACATGGCAAACCACTTATGAATGCGGCGGTCGTAGGGTGAGTCCCACCCCTTGGAATGGAATGTCTGGATGGAAGCCAGATGCTCCTTCACCGTAGCATATCGCTCCACATCGTTTTCAAGCGCTTCGTCTTTTGCTGAATAGCCCCACTCATAGCCACAAATGACAAGGCCACCTTGACCGTTAAAGTCAGGGAAGATTGAATGACCAACATTGAAGTCCGAAGGATTATACGCCTCATTCATATTGCTTTTCTCCGTTCGCCCCAGCGGCGTAACCCCACAGGCTTTAGGTCCCGTTTAGCGCCGAAAACAATATCGGCAGCTTTATTGCGACAGCCAATTTGAAGTCGCACACTCCCATCGTCATTCCCGCGCAGGCGGGAATCCAGCGATGAGCAACACCCGTCGCACTGTGACGATAATTCCTCGCGCCAACGGGTTTCCTGCCTGCGCGGGAATGACGAGGCGCGTTTGCGTGAAACCTTGACAAAACGAACCATATAGGTTATATGCCCCGTCACAGGTCAGGAGGGGGCACAAGGCCATCCCGCTCCTCTCCCTTCGGAGGTCAGGCTGTGGCCGAAGCTTCCGGCGCGATCGGTGCGGCAGGTGCGTGCGGGTTCAATGCGGGGCGTTAAGCCCAAGACCCACCGGGCAA
>NZ_VLKJ01000025.1 GCF_007830315.1 Novosphingobium taihuense | reverse complement strand
GCACGGTGGTAGCATCCGCCATGGCAGACCGCCGCGCAACAGATACAGGATCGCCTCGACAATTCGCCTGAGCGGCCATTTGCGCGGACGGCCCACATGCGACGGCGGTGGCAAAAACGGCTCAAGCAGCGCCCATTCGGCGTCGGTCAAATCACTTGGCAAAGCCAAGTCCGCGCGGGCATACTGCGCCCGAGTGGTGTCGGTCCACATCCTTGATCTCCGGTAGTCTTCGCAAAACCACCTGAATCAACGACTTGGGCTCGCGTCAAGCTAACCCACTGATACCACTCAACTTAGTTTCGGATCAGGCTCTAAGGAATATCGAGATGGCTGTAATCAATACGAATATCTCCGATGTTCGAGCCTCTTTTTCTGCGAATTCTGCCAACAAGATGCTGCAGGCCTTGCCATCGTACGAACGATGACATCTTCGGTGCGCGGCATGAACTTTGGGATTCGCAACGCCAACGACGGTATCAGCCCTACCCAGACGGCCGATGGTGTCCTGTCCGAAGAGGTTAACGTGGTCCAGCGCGTCCGCGAACTTGCAGTATAGCGCGCCTCGGCAGTCTACACGACCTCGGACCGGGAAGCGATGCAGGCGGAAGTCAGCGCGCTCAGCGAACAGATTTCGGGCGTACTTACCGATTCCACATTCAACGGCAAGGCAATAGACGGCGTGAACCTCGACGCTACCGCGCTGGACGTCACAACCGCGACGCTTTCCCGAACCTCCATCGACAATGCCGATGCGTCGCTTGCCGAAATCAATGCTGCTCGCAGCGCATTTGGCGCAGCACAAAACCGCCTCGAATCGGTGAGCAACAATCTTACCACCAACGTAACGTCCCTGTCTGAAGTGCGCTCGCGTATCGAGGATACCGCCTATTCGGCTGAAGCCGCGGCGATGGCCAAGGCCCAAGCCTCGATGGCGATGATCGCGCAGGCCCGCCAGTCTGCCCAGGATGTCATGTCACTTCCGCGCTGAAACACGGGCCAATCATGTTCCAACCGGTTGCCTGACTCAAATGAACGAGCGCACGACCGTAGCGCAACGGTCGTGCAGACGGCAAGAGAGCGCGGCGCGGCGGCGAACTGGTCGGATTGGGGACGGCAAGGCAAAGCGGATGGGTGCCGAACTTGCCGGTTGTACCGCTCCCTTGGGCGCTGCGCCCGACGCAAGATCGATCCAGGCCTTTTCCGTCATTCGCTCAACCTGCACCCATGCAGCGACGCTCCGGTCTGGGAAGTCGCACTGCACGAGTCTCCACGTCAACCCAAGCCGGGTATCGACAGGATAGAGTTCACCGCTTGCTTCGATCGGAACGGCAACGTAACGCGCGCTTTCATCGGGAACCGGGGTGGTAGCATGCGTGCAGCCAGCCAATACAAGAGCAGTACCAACCGGTGCCAGAAACCAATGACCGTTCATGTTCGCAAACGCCACAGGCGTTGTGACCGACTAATCTGCAAGTCTGCCGCATGCCTACGCATCAACACCATATGGCTTGTCCGGTCAGCATCTGCTATCAGGCACAATTAACGATCCCGGGGAATGAGGGAAATGCGCGTACGGAAGAATGTCGATTTCCTTCCCGTAACCTTACGCGGTCAGGCCGGGGCCTATCTTCGCCGGCAAGGGTGCAGCAGCGAGATTTCGCAGCTTCATGAGGAGGCGCTCCAATGGGCCGAGGCAAGTGTGCGTCAAATCGAGCCCGCGAACGATCCAATGGTTGGCATTACGCGTTGACTGTGCAAAAGGTTCGACGCAACCATGACCTCGGCTTGGGCAGGTGGCCGCCCGCCTTCGGTGATCCCAGGTTGACCACCGCGCTACTCGACCGCATCACGCATCATTGCGATATCGTCTAAACCGGTAAGGGCAGCTGGGGCTACATGCACGCAGCTGACCACTTCGAAGAATCAACCTCGCACATCGGCCGCCTCTGCTCCGGGCCAGAGCCTCACGACGTCGCCAACAGTACGAAGCCTGCGTCCAGCGTCAGCCGATCCATAGGGACCGTCGACTGAGGAACCGATCGGACGCATATTGATAGGCAGAGCGAACCGCCAGAAAAAAGCGTCCGGTAAAAAGTGCTCGACGCTGTCCAATTTGCTGCCCGAGCCAGTGGCTTCGATTTCGCAACCGTGCAGGCGAATTCCATGACTGGAACCGGCACCTTCGCGAATATCTCAAGCCGGACTGCCACAAAAGGAAAGCTCTCGCGCACTCGGCCCAACGAGCTGCCCTGCGTGATTGTGAATGAAGCCTAAGGCACCGCCTCGAGACCCAGTTGCGCCCGCAGTTCTGCATTCTCTTGCATGAGCTCTGCTATCTGCAATCGTAAGAGCCAGGGAATTGCCTGATTGGCCCTCCTGAAGCCCAGAGCGCGCAATGCCGCCACCCGGTGATTCTCGACGGTCCGGATGCTAATGCCCATCTGCTCGGACATCTCAGCAGACGTGAGCCCTTGGATCATTCCGCTGATGACCCTCTTTTGCCGGTTTGACAGCTTGCTCCACGCAGACCTGTAGCTATCGTCATTGCTGTTTGCCATCGCCGCTCGCCTTTGAATTCAGGCCTCCTAGAAGAAAGTTTTGGCGATCGCCTACACATCGCCACTTCCGCTGTAAAACATAGATGCAAGGAATGCCGCTGTGCAAATTCGTGCCTTAAGCCCTGCTACGGCACACTATGTTCCCAGTCAGAACTTTCACCTGTCGCACACAACACCGGGCCGCGCGCCCGGTGCCCGTCGTTCCATTGACCGCCTCGCGCCTCTTCTCGCTCAAGTCAATCGCACGGTAGATCAAGGTTGACATGGACGATCAACGTACGCTCTCTGGCCGCGCATATAACACCGCGCGCGCGATGTCATGGGCCGCGGCAGGCAATCACATCGCTTTGAAGCCTGTTGCGAGAATTTCATGCCAACATGTCAGACGGAGTGAGAAAGTGCCCGCCCCTGCCGAATCTGAGAACTGCCCCTTCGGCTGATGAAGGGTAAGACAGATGACGAATGGGCCCCCAGAGTTGCCTGCGCGGACAATGGCCGTGCACGGGAAAGAGATGCTTCAACCCGACGAGGTTGCCGCAATGGTGCGGCTGAACGTCGTGGTTTTGCGACCAGCGCAATTGTGATTTTCGGCGGCCCGGATTGCACCGTGCCGGATCGCTCAATGCACCGATGAATTAACAGGTGAACCGGCCGTGGGGGTTGGACCAGATGGTCGCTCGCTAGAGCGCACCACGGCGCGCTGTTGACCATCAGGGTTGCTCACAGGCGCGTATGGAACAATTTCTTGCAGGTCCCCTTTAATGGACACCGCCATCATCAACCCGACGTTGCCCCTCTTGGCATGATACATCAGACTATCGGCCTGTCTCAATTCGGTATCAATTGACTTTGAGCCTGCAGGCAGGACCAATGCGCCCAGGCTGCACGTGAGGCCGGGAGAAACCGGTGAGCATTCATGGTCATTCAAAGCATTGTTCAGTCGTTGCGCCACGTGTTGTGCGGACATCAAGTCGCGGACCCTGAGAAAAACGACAAACTCATCGCCCCCTACTCGTGCGAAAACATCGGTCTTGCGAACCGATCTCCTTACACGGTTTGCAAATTCCAGAAGCGCCGCATCGCCGGCCTCATGGCCTAACTTGTCATTTATATCTTTCAGGCCATTCACATCTGCGTAGACCAGGACAATTATTCCCGATTGAATGTCTTCTCGTTCGACGATCTCAAAAAATGCCTTTCTGTTGAGCGCCCCCGTCAATGAACCGGTCCGGGCAAAGCGCCATTCTATTACCCACATACCAGGCACCGAAAGCGCAAATGAGGACGAAGAACGGGGCAAAACGTAAGCCTGGGGAGGCGTGAGAAGCAGAAATCGTAAGCAGCGCAAAACCTGCCAAGACCGACGCTGCCAAAGGCCTGGGAACCTGCAAGAAAAGTGGTTGCCGGAACCGAAAGGCTTTCGACTTGGCCTTGCGACGGTCAGGCTTTCGAATGGTCAGCATATACGCAGGAGTACGGTGAGTTGACTAAGTTTTTCCTAAAGTCCTGGTATGTCAGGAACCAGCACAATGAAGAAAGTCACTGATTGTTAGCCTCTTTCCCCTGGAGGACAGTCCGAAGCTGTGAGGGTGGTGCAGGCATATCGTACGGTTGGCATGATCGGCTAACTCGACAATCGGTACCGCTGGGACGACAAGTCACTGTGCGACAGGACCGCGCGCGCCGGCCCTTATCTCACCGAAAGCAGGCACACCAGCAAGATGAGCCCTGGCGTATTCTGCCTGTAGCGCATCACCTGCCGCTTGCACCTACCGATGGATTTGCTCTTTGGCGAAACCAAATTTAGCGCAGAACCGTAGAGATGCGCGCCTTCGTCGGCACGCTTTTGCCCGCGGTGGTGCATGTTCTCGTGAATTGCCTGATTGCACAAACCAGAGAAAATGCCGTTGCCGATAATGGTTCTTTCCACATCACCGACAACACCAGCCTGTCGCTTTCCTGACCCCGCCATTGCTCAGCTGCCAACAGCTTCTCCCGGCCATGGCGATGCGCCTGGACTGCTGTGTTCCAGATCACATTTTAGCAAAGCCCACAGCCCTGCTGAGAGCTCTGTGCTTGCAATTGCTCGAGGGACTGCAAGCGATTGGAGCGAACAAGATGGGAAATGGCAGACGTGGTGACCTGCCACGGGACTTTCATCCAACTTTGATTAGAGCCACGGCGGTTGTGGTTATGCCTTTCGGCGCCTTGTTTGCAATGGGGTCAGGCATGCCTGACCCCATTGCAAAAATCGTTTCCGCGTAGCTGGCCGGGGTCTGGTATCCGATCGAGGAGTGTGGACGGCAGGTGTTGTAATCTTCCGCCCACTCCCGGATCACCGCGCGGGCATGGTCGAGGCCGTGGAATAGCGTCTCGTTCAACAATTCGTCCCGCATCCGCCCGTTGAAGGATTCCACGTAGCCGTTCTGCATCGGCTTTCCGGGGGCGATGTAGTGCCACTCGATCTCGTGATCCTTGCACCAGGCCAGGATTGCATTGGCGGTGAACTCGGTCCCGTAGCACATTGGGAAGCGGCTCCTTGGAGGGCCGCGATGCCTTGATGAAGACAAGGGCGCGTAGCGCCCGCCGGCTTCATCAAGGCGGCCATGACCGGCCAGCAGGTCTCTAAAGTGAAGTTGTCGACTCAACCCTTTGGAGACGGACCGACCATGACCAAGCGCAGTTCTACCCCCACCGACGCCGTGCTGGTAGCCATCGATATGTCGAAGCACCGGCAGGAGGTATTGATTGAACGCCCCGAAGGCGGCCGCCGCCGGCGCAGCAGGATGTGCAGCCGGCGGTAGCCGAACCGGCGTCGCTGGTTAGCCAGCCCGCGCAGCTTCTCGCGCAGGGCACCGTCATCATCCCGGATGGAACGGTAGCGCACGCTCTTGCGATCGGCATCGATGACGCGGCACGCCCGCCGCTCGCTCATCCCGTGATGATCCCGGAGATGAGCAACCGCTTCCCGCTGTGCGACGGGCGTCACCATTTTTTTGTGAGAAGGTCCTTCAACGCCGCGTTGTCCAGCATGGCATCCGCCAGAAGGCGCTTCAGCTTCGTGTTCTCGTCCTCAAGCGAGCGCAGCCGCTTCGCCTCCGACACTTCCAGCCCGCCGTACTTGGCCTTCCAGTTGTAGATCGTCGCCTCGGATATGCCGTGCCGCCGGGCCAGATCGCCGGTCTTCACCCCGGCCTCTGCCTCCTTCAACACACCGATGATCTGCTCTTCCGTAAACCTCTTGCGCTTCATCTCGTCCGTCCTCGTGAGGGCCGGACTCTAATCGTAACTGGAGGAAATTACCCGTGGCAGGTCAGTGGCAAACTACGCTGGAACAGCCAGGTAGCGGCAACTCTTCCAACCAGGAGCCGCGCCCCATACGGAATCGGGCTAATTATGGACGTCGCCTACCCTTTGCCAACAGGAACAGTGCACTCCGGCCGCATCCCATATCACTTGATAGGCTTTCACCGCGGGACCTGCCAGCGGCAATTCAGAAGCTTGCGCACTGATGCGTCGCGCGCAAACAGCGATGCAGCGCCTGCAATGCGCTTCAACCCAAATTTCCAGTTTACATAAAAAAAGGGGCCCCGCTCCAGTGAATGGCAAGCGAGGCCAAGGTTGCATGTTGAGGGCGGGAAAGGAAATCGCCGCCAAGAGAAAAATGGATGGCGTATGGTTAGAGCCCAGTTAACATTGAAATAGGGCCAAGCCCTGTCTGGCATTTGGCCCAAGGCCAGAGTGAAATGGTCGGCTCACCACGTGTTGAACGCAACGGCAGAATCGGTAGCTCGCGTTATCAATCGATCGGCACTTGCTTTGCTGCAAGTGCCGATAACACAGGAGTGCCCGATTGAAGGTCGCCTGAAGCAGCGAGGCCGGCACGCGCGATAGCGCACCGGATCAATTGCGGTGCAACCTCAGGGGCCTTGTCAGACGTCGCCAGCCAGTGCGGCGTACTTCTGCTAGGGGTCACTATAGAGCCCAGGTTGACGGCATGCGTCGATAAAGGCCCCTCGCATAAACTCTGCGCAATGGCGCCGGCTTTTGGCAACATGGCTTCAGCAGTGCCGATTGCAGACACGCCGCAAGTCGACGCAGAGGTTGGCAAAAGGGTACGCACGAAGTTTCAGCCGCTCACCCCACGGCAACTTCGACGCTGTCTTTCTCAGTTCGAACGCGTTGCCGACCGCCATTGGCTTGATCCCGCGCCTCAGGCGTGCGGCGGACGCTTGGACGCAGCGCACGGGTTTGCCAACTTTTCACCCCCCTCAGCATGTCGTCGCCCGCTTGGAATTCGACTAAAATCAGGCCATACCAGCGATTGTATAGCTAATGCTAGTTGACTATACATAATCTACTAAATCAGCAGCTATCAAATGCTTGTGCAGAGAGGGGCGCAATGGACCCTGCCGATTATACCCCTTCCCTGCCCGATGCCTTGCTTGCTCTTGGCCGTCTCGATGGCGCACTTGTTATGGCCGAGCGGACCACGCAACGCCTGTTTGCTACTCGCCTCCTGCGCGATCTGCTTATCGGTGCGCTAAGGCAGGAGGGACATGCCTTCACCGACGAGCGCTTCCACGCATGGTTTGCAGGCGCTACGACCCTGTCCGACGAGCCGACGCGCGCGGCCCGGCCACCCAGGTCTTTGTGCGAGGCCATTCTGACTGAATTGACGCACAGCAGCTGGGATCTTCTTGCCGAAGCCGCGACCCGGTTCCAGCCAGCACTGCTGGCACCAGCAGATCTTGTTGATAGCAGCCCCACTTGCCTGACTGCGCATCAGGACGCTCTATCAGTGATCGCGGCAGCCCATGACCTCATTGCAAAGCTTGACTCCTGCCCCAATCCCCTCGCTGGACTGGCGCAGCTTCACCGCGCGGCGGCCGGGCATGTCTTGTTTGCACCAACTGAACGCGCGCCAGAGCCATTTGTAATAGGAACGATGCGTCTGACAGGAGAGCCGATGGCCCTGCCCGCTCCGCGCTGGGCTCTCGAGTTACTCTGGGGCGAGCACTGGCACAAGGCTGGCCTGCTGGCGCATGCCCTTCCCCTCCCCCGGATCATCCGGCTCGACGCGATGCGGATTGCGGCGGTTTCTGACTTCGACGAGCATGATACTACGAGAGAGATTTTCGCTGCAACCTTGTGCGACGTAGCGCAAAACCTTTACAGCGGCATTGGCGAGGCTGGCCTTCTTGTCCGACGTCTAACGGCTTGCCAACCCGGGAAAAGACGTACGTCGCGCGCGCCAGCATTGCTCGAATTGCTGGCGGCATTTGGGCCACTGAGATCAGGCCAGCTTGAGACCCTACTGGGCGTGTCCCGGCTAGGGATACGCACGATGCTTGGTGAGCTCGAGAGGATCAGCGTACTTGAGTGCACCTCGCTTGCAGGCTTGCGTCTGTACGGGGTCAATCTCAAGTCCCGGCCAGCATGGGACGTCGCCGAAGTTGGAATGGTGTCGGCATTCTCGACTGCGTCACTCGAGGAGTATGAGTCTGCGATGGCGGACATAGACGCTCTCCTGGCACGCAGAGGTGTCAGTTTTAACGACGTTGACGCAACATAATTCTGGTCTGTTTGCTGTGGTTGGAGCTTGCAGGGTTGATGCCATGCGCTGCGCAAGAGACAAGGTTTAGCCCTCAATCCCGGCAATCTGGGGAGGCGTGCGCTTGCATAACGTTCTGCTTTGATATCGCAATTCGTTGGTTTCAGCCTCGGACAAGGTTGTACGTTGTTTGTCTTGGGTTTGCTTTGTTTGGCCAAGTGAGTTGGCAGGGCAATCTTCGTATCCAATGCTGGGCAATTGCTCACCGCTGCATCGCAATCGTCCTACACGCTTGACCGGGCTTGCGCAGGACGACGTTCTGATTTTCTAACACACCGGGGCAAGGCACCCCCCCTCCCCCATTGCTTATTCGGTCTTGCTGAGAGCGCAGCTCTCTTTTGGATCTCGACGGGCGCTTTCGGTCTGCTGGCCAGGGTCGGTCGCGTGGCACAATCATACGGCTTCTTCTCGGTGATGCTCGGCGCGTGTCTTTTTGCAGGAGCATGTGACGGCTCATTCTTTGTCCGTTCTAGTTTTCGTGAACTGTTGAACAGCGCTGCGAATTGACCCAGGTTGACCACTGAGATTTGACCCGGGTGGGTGTCGGATAAGTGCTGCCCACGAGAGGCGCGCTCAAGAGTTGTGTTTATCCCTTTCTAGATTTGGGCGCGGCGGGGCTGGCCCTGAAGCGGAAGCTGTCATTGCCTGTTTCGAGGATGTGGCAATGATGTGTGAGGGGATCGAGCAGGGCTGTGGTCATTCTCGCGTTGCCGGGTTTGACAACGCGGAGTGTTCGAGAGCCGCTTGTTTAGCTTGCTGACTTTGGCCTTCGCCGTTTGCTTCGTCACCGCGAGAGACCTCGTCTGGCTGATTGGGCTTGCGCCTTCCTTCCCTTCCCTTCCCTTCCCTTCCCCTCCCCGTCTCCTTCGCCCTTGGCTGGAGGCTTGATTGCCGGTGCTGATCGACATGCGTGGGCTGGTGCCTTCTGTCATCGGTCGAGTTCGCGTGGCTTTTATGTCGGTGATCGCTGCGGTTTCTTCCAATGTCCTTATGCTCTGACGGTTTCATTCGTGGATTGGGAGTGTGCTGATGGTCGGTGACCGTGGTCTCTAGCACTCGGGATCAACTCAGCTATCTTATTCATTTTTACGGACTTTGGTCGTGGATCAGCGCCCTGTCGCACCAGGCGGTTTGTGCCGCGCTTTGTGCCGCGCGGCATGCAGCGTGATGTGCAGTGCATAACATCGCGCCATCGCCCGTGCAGCATCATACACCCTCGCATCTGCACGCCCGAGCATATGCAATGACGAGTGCGCTTCACACAGCGCACGCGCGTACTATCATGCCTGCCCATGCAAACGCGATGATGAAGGCACATGCGAAGTTAAGTACGGATATACACGCGCGAACACCATTCACGGCGCGATGATCAGCACATGCTAACGCTAATGCCCATTACAACTCGCGTGCATATCCGCATTGCAACTCACAAGGTGCCGCGCTAAACATCGCGCCAGTCCAAGCGCTGGGCAGTCTCGCCGCCAGCGCAGAAGCGAGGGGCAAGTGTGCCAGTAGTAACGATAGCACAGAGCAAGGGGGGAGCAGGAAAGACCACCCTTGCTCTTGCCCTCGCATCAGAGTTTGACGCTCTTGGCGGGACTGTTCACATGTTGGACGCCGATCGGCAGAACAGCCTCATGAACTGGCATCGTGACCGCGAAGCAAGCGGAAAGGGGGAGGGGAGCCGGATCGTCGTGGAGGATGCTTCACAGCTGCGAGATGCTGATATCGGCAACGCTATCGCCAACGCCCGCAGTCGTGCCCAGCTGATCATTGTCGACTCGGAAGGAACTTCCAACTTCAAGACCGCCTATGCCGCGATGGATTCCGATTATGTGGTGATACCAACGCGATCAAGCAGACTTGATCTCGAGCGCACCGTCGAGACAAGCGACATGCTCGAGCGCATGTGTCGGGGCGTAGCCTACCGAGTGCTGATCACCCAGACCGGGCAGGTTGCTCGCTCGAAGGCAGAATGGGAGATCGATGCCCAGATCGCCAGAGCTTTGCCGACCTTCCCGGACCAGATGCACACGCTAGATGCCTACCGCGCCATGTCGAACTTCAGACTGACCTTGGCCGAGGTCGAAGCAGCAGGTCTTGCCCGCACAGACAAGGCACGGCGCATCGCACAAGCCATCCTGGCCCAGATTCTGTCGGAAATCCAAACAGGGGAACGCCGCAATGCCTGAAGCCAATCAAGACGGGGCTAACCCGCTGGGCGACATCATCGGGCAAACACGCCAGCGCCTTGCCAGCGACGATCCTGCCAGCCTGTTGAAATCGCTTGTTGCCGCCACATCGCCTACGCCACCAGCATCATCAGCGCCAGCAGCTTCCGTACGCAACGACGCTGCTCGCCCCGTCCTACCCGGGAACTATTTTCCGCAAATACCCGCTGAAATGGGCGTAACGCCGAAGCGAAAGCCGCTTCGTGGCCCAGCACGCACGCTACACATCAGCATGCGCCTCTCGCCACCGGAGCGAGACCGGCTCGTACGCTGGTGCGACGACCGAAACCTCAGCTTACCCGACGGCATCATCTCCCTGCTCGACATTGTCGAGGCTGCCTCCGAAGGGGAGGGCTGAGCAAGAGAATGGCACCCCGTCAAATCAGTCCTGCGCGGCCGACAGGGAAGGGGGCTTGTAAGACGTTTCTATGAGGGAAGGGGGGCTTCAGACTTTGCCACGCACCTTAACAAAACCCCGGCAAAATCCTTCGAATGACTTGTAGAGAGCTTCACCGGAAAGCTTTTCAAGACGCGCTCCCATCTGGGCGCGATACGCTCCGGCAATCAGGTCCTTGTCCCAGCCACCACCACAGTCCCCGACAATCGCAAGAAGGCGAGAGTCACCACAAAAGTGCAGCGAACCTTCAGGAAAAAGCCGTCGCTCAGGCGACACTCGCGGCAACTTACTGCCTGCCTGCTCCTTCGTGGCGGGGAGGGGAGGGGGCATCGCCTCCAACGTCTCAGTCGTCCCCTCACGCCTTGCGCGGCGCCCAACCTTGGGCCGATCGAGTTCGCGGGCCGCTTCCTCCTGAGCGGAGGAATCCTTGGGCAAGAAAGTCATTTTCAGCGATTGCACCGGACGACCCCGTCCCGATCCGCGAATCTCCTCCCAATCTACCGTGAAATCGGCAAGCTGATCGATCTCGGCTTTCGACTTTGCCAGAACCTCACGGCGCAATTCGGCAAAGTTCTTAAGGCTTCCTTCCGGCACACCAATCCGCCGGCGAAATTCATCGATGCTCATTCGAACGGTCCGGTTCTGGCGATTGATGATCAGACAGCCAAGATCGTAGATCGTCAGCGAGTAGCGCGACTGCAAAGCCAGCATCACACCGAGATTCACCCGGGCATAGTAGTCTGATCGCTGTATAACCCGCTTAAAATTCTCGGAAAACTCGAACTCGACAACGCTCAGCCCATCTTCGGAAACCTCCTCGACACAGCTTGCCAAAAGCGACTGTGACATGATCGCCGGCTTGCCCTTGCGGGTCGTAGTACGGATTCTGACAATGACCCTGAGCAACTCATCCATCACGGGTTGGATCCGCTCATTGCCCTTGTGCGAACCACGCAGCTCTTTCTTGGTTATCGTGAAGGTCTTGTCCCCGCCGGCATCCGGTCCAGCCTTGCGCAACATCAGGGCAAAGGCCTTGCGCGCCGCAGCGCTCAGGGAGCCTGTTTCAAACTCCGACTCGACAAGCTCGCCAGGTTTGCTGACAAATTCAAGATCACGCCTGCGGATGACATCGGCAACCCTGAGTGTCCGCCCAAGACCGTGAAGATCCTCATGCAGCTCAAGCTCTTCGGTCGCCGAATCAAGTTCCATGTGAGAAGCCTATCATCAGCATCTCACAAAGAGAACATCCCCCCCAAAACCTCATATAGACAGATATCGAGCTTGTGCAGGAGGTTGGAATCAAGCGTGACTGATCGCACTGGTCCGCAGCCTCAAGGAAACCCAAGAACCACGTAAAGACGGGGCTATCCTGTCAAGGGTCCAAAAGCCCAGCACGCAGGGCAAGGACTATATTTTTCGGAAAGAAGATCTACCCCCAAGACCTCACACAATCACACACCCCGAAACCTCATATAGTCATGATCTTGCCCGTCAAAGCTACGATGACCGTTCCATCATGCGCCTTAGGGCTGTGGCAAGAAGTGCCCCCAATCGCTCATTCAAAGCGCGCCTGCTGAAGTATCGCCCCCGAGATCTCATGTAAACATCCTCATAAAGTCGGGTCCTGTGCACAAAAATCGTCCCGATTGAACATCATACGCGCAGCTCTGGAAGCGCATGCTTCAAATCCCCCCACACCTCACATAATCCCCCAATTCCTCAATCCAATGCCCCCGACGGCTCATACGAGCGCCCCCCACGCCTCACTTAAACGCCCCCAAACCCACACAATGACTCGGGAAGAATGCCCGAATTCTCTAGCTTTTCGGGCACCGAATCTTAGGAACTAAGAATCAAGAAGAAGCTATCCCGAGCAGCGCTCGGGCGTTTTCAAAAACTTATGGATTAACACGCGCATGTACGAGGACCTTGCCATCTCCATCAGGTGAGGTCCTAGGAGTGGCGTGTATGACATTGAATTACAGAGATAACTGCCTCACCATCACTAGCTTCATCGGAACGTATCACTCAGGAGACAACTTCATCAAGCTGAGGCATCGGTGTGCAAGCCTGATTGCACGCCGATGCAATCGGGTCTGTTCATGACCAATTCCAAGATGCCGGGGAAACTCAGGAAAGGTAGGGTCCCGAAAGACTCGGCCCAAGCGTCAAAATCTAGCCTGAATAACCGGTGACGCAAATCAATCCTCCTACCGGACCGGAAACCACGCGACGGAAAGCTTGTTTCCAACGTGCCATGTGGCCGATGACAGTCAAATCACTGTCAAGCTCATCGCGTCGCAAAACTGTTGGAGCCGCGACCCATATCGGCGAGATTGCCTTGAGGTAAAGAATGGCGAAACGGTTAAGGGACGCTGCGCAAGGTCAGGCGATGGGTCGTTTCCGGCCAAATTGGGTAGGTCTGAGCGCCGAAAAGTTCAGGGCGAGCGTTGCGAGTGCAGTGCAATCGCGAAGCGCGCAATGAATAGCGGCGCGCCTTTATGTGAGGTTTGGGGGTTGGCCTTTGCGCAGAACGACTTGCTGCCGAGAGACCGCAATGGCGGTTTCAACCGCAGAGTATCTGCAAAGGTCAGTCATCATGTAATTGTGGCTGCTTCCCTCGGACCCCGGTGGAGGCGCACACTTCTGGTTATCGAATCCTGAAGGAAGAAAGCAGCCGTAATCAAAACAGACCGCAAGTCTACGGCCATCTGCCTGGGCCTGCGTGAACTGGGTGTTACAGTGGTGTGCATTGACGCACGGCAGGCACATTAGGTCCTGAAGGCGAACAAGACCGATCCGCACGATGCTGCCGACCTTGCACATTTGACACGCAACGGCTTCTACAAGGAGGTGCGCGTCAAATCTCCGGCAGCGCATAGGGTCCGCAGCATGATCACCGCACGGAGACATCTGGTGGAAGCACGTGTCCGGCTCGACAACATGATCCGCGGTCTTTGCGCCACGGCAGTCACCAAATGCGCTTGATCCCCCGCCGAGCCGCCTGACCGGCCGCGTGGCACATGCCCGAAGGAGCCGGACAAGGCTGGTCGAAGGCAGCCTTGCGCAACGTAACTTTTGCGAGGTCCGAGGGCTTACCCGGACCAGCGTGCGGTACGTGGAGAACATCAAGTTCTTGCAAGGTGCCCCCAGGGGCAGGCAAACTTGCGACCCTCGCGTCGGCATTGCTAGTCGCCATATGAAAAGGCGGGAGCATCTGTGCTATCCAAGGCACCTTAGTTGATCCAAAAGCGGTGGGGTGTTGCTGCGAGTTCGTTCCTGGCTAGGCGATCAGTTCGGCATGGACTAACGGTAGCGTCCAGAAATTGATCAGATTTTGCGAAGACTTCGAAAGCGCCGCTGCCCTTCTTTGCCTCACGGAGATTGAGGTCATTGCCAGCATGGAGGCAGAACTGCCCCCACAGGTCTCTAGATGCCGCTCGGCGCTGAACAAGTCATGCTCTCGGCAGGAAAAGACGAAAAGGTCCCTCGCGCCGAACAACAGATTACCTCCCAACCACAAAGGACATCGGTTGCGGCAAGCCTCGAGAGAAAGGCCGTCGAACTTGGGCTCGTCACTTTAAGCACCAATGACTCAAATGTTCGTGGAACGCGCCTGCCCGGCCAAAAGGACCCTGCTTCCATGCTTTGGGAATCAGGGCCGAGAGAAGAGCAGCGGATGCCACCCTTCAGGTAACTTCAGCATTATGGCACATCTTCAACGCTCAGCATGTGATGTTTCGCACAGGAGGCCCGTTGACACAGTGTCCGTCGTCACGAGGTGGGCATGCCAGAGTTCTCGTGGTGCGAGCCCCGGAATGCGTTTGATTGCAATGAAAGCCTGCGTATGGGTCTGTGACTTTGAAAGCAGCTGGCAATACCAATTCGCCAGATCCAGTTTCAAGAGTTATGGAGTCGATGATTTCATCGACAGCATCGTGGCCAAACGCACGTCGAGCCTGCTGCCAGGGCAGCATCGCCAAGATATCGCAACGCATGCCGGTGCAACCTGTCCTGCTGATCATCAAGCACGAGACGGTTCTCGCTGAAGCCGCGACATGCGGCGCCACTTTGGTGGTGAATTGATTGCGGCCATGTCCGAAGCTGTGGGGCTCGGGGCAGGGCGCATGAATCCAGACGGATCGGGGTTTTCGATGTCGGTGGAAAGCACGGGAAGGTCAGCTCGTAACAACAGGAACGCGCCAATGCCTATATACCCCCGCATCGTGAGATGGACACCCGCAGTAAACCCGATATGGAAAAGTCTGGTCTCTTGATTCGAAACAATTACAGTCTAATAAATTTGGAATTTCGAGGTTATTGCGTTTCTCCAGCGCATCCGTTATCGAATAATTGGCATAATAGAAGTACGCAAAAGACTGCCCCTGCCATGGGTATTTGGTACGACTTCCGTGCGAGACATCTTATACCGGGTATTCCGGAGCAGTCACCAAGCCACCATGTATTTATCAATGCATGATGTCATCCGAATGGCGAAACAGGAAATCTTTTAGGGTTTCGATCGCATGTTCAATAAAAATTGCTGGCATGGCCAAACCTGTAGCGTCGATTTCATGCTGAGTTTCCTGCAATGCCGTAATGAGCTGTTTGATGATAAGAAGGTCTTCAGACAGCATTCCTTTGAGCGACGAGAGGAACCAGTTTCGTAGCCGATTCTTCAAGGACTTGTGATGCTGCGGCCCAACCTTTTTCGGTCAGATGCAGCCAGAACCGACGTTTGTCGTTGATGTCGGCTTGACGTACTATGAGTCCCTTTTCCTCTAGAAGCTTTAGCCATCGCAACGAAGTTGCCCCAGGTAAGCCCGTGGTATGCCATATGTCAGAAATGCTCAGACGCTTTTGCTCACATCTTGCAGTGTAAATTTCGAGAATAATTCGCCAACCTGGATTGCAGGAGGATAGAAATGGCAAAGCTCTCTCGCACGCATCGAGCGTGACCTTTAAGGAAAGTGCGATCGCATAGCCATCCGATATACTTTGTGCTGGATTTTTACAGTCACTGGAAGGTGGATCAAGCGCCTGGGCAAGCATCCTGCTTGCATGTGCGAGCGGCATTTTTTGTGTGCTGTCCATGACACCTGGACACCTCGAAGAACCGTCTGATTTTGGCAGGATAGGGACGTGACGGCCAGCGAGGGGTTGGTGAGCCCCGTTTTCGGTTGGTTGATCCTCTGATTTTCTTGGGTTTCAAGACTGGAGCGCCGCTCTGAACCCCGTTTTCGCGTTATGCGGGCACACTTCGCCCCTCGAGCCAAGTGAGGCGCTGGAAATTGTAAGCGAGGTTGGCCATGCCGATCTTGATGCGGGCGCGGGCAATGCCGATGGTGCGCACGATCAGGCCCAT
>NZ_VLKJ01000024.1 GCF_007830315.1 Novosphingobium taihuense | reverse complement strand
CAGCCATCCGCTCGGCAGTCGAACACGTCTTTGCCGGGCAGAAGCATCGCATGGGCCTGATCGTGCGCACCATCGGCATTGCCCGCGCCCGCATCAAGATCGGCATGGCCAACCTCGCTTACAATTTCCAGCGCCTCACTTGGCTCGAGGGGCGAAGTGTGCCCGCATAACGCGAAAACGGGGTTCAGAGCGGCGCTCCAGTCTTGAAACCCAAGAAAATCAGAGGATCAACCAACCGAAAACGGGGCTCACCAACCCCTCGCTGGCCGTCACGTCCCTATCCTGCCAAAATCAGACGGTTCTTCGAGGTGTCCAAGTGGTATTGCAGAGGCTTCTATCCGAAGCCCAGGCCAGCTAGCGGCCGATGGGTGCTGCCGCGGGAGCTACCCGACCGCGCCTCATTCAAACGTCGCCACAACGCTGCGGGACCGAATGGCGGCTTTCAGGATAGGCGAAGCGCAGGTTGAATGGCCGGTTTTAGGGCGCTTTGCTGACGTGAACCTGGCCCGTCACGAATGGCCGCTTACCGCGTTCTCGGTTCCAACAACAGCCGTTCCGGATCGTCCGCAGTTCCCGTCATTCTCTCGTCGATTGCCGCCCGGAGTGCCAGTAAAAAGGCAGACAAAGCCGCTCGAGAGAAAACACGCAGGATGTCTCACCGTTCGAAATAGATAGATCGGCTCGAGAGTGAGTTGCGGATTAAAGGGGGAGGGCCATTCTAGATGACCCGCCGGGCCAATCTTAATGCCATGGGATAAGAAGGTGGATGCCCCGCGAGGATTCGAACCTCGATAGACGGAATCAGAATCCGTAGTCTTACCATTAGACGACGGGGCAGCGTGTGGGGGCCTCTAAGGCCCGGTTTTCCTTGGGTCAAGGCCCATATCTACATGTCGCTGCAACGTCGCACCGCGTCGCATGCGTCGCAGGTGCGACTTTGGCCGAAAATGTGGGCAAAAAATGGCTAAAACCGCCAAATTATTAAAATGGAAATGGCGGATTTGCGCCATTGTCGATGGCGGACAGCGGCGCGTCTGCAGACGGGAGATTAGACGACGATCCTTCCTGACGGACTTCTACCGGTTAGAACGCTATCTTGCGTCGACAACGAACGACGACATTCCAAACATCTGCTTCGGTCGCTCCCGAACTGTCTGAGCGACGCAATAGGCCGCAACAACGCGTATGCCATGAGACGACAAAAAGCGTGCGGCACCTTTAAGGTGGCCACCCGTCGTATAGACGTCGTCAACAAGGATGCATTCATCAATGTCCGCCCCTCGCTGAAGAGCAAGGTTCTCGGCGATTACTTCGGGTGATCGGCTTCCCTTACCACCAGAGGTCGATCCCATTTCTTGAGTAAACCTAAGCACAGGATGTGCAGAAAATCTGTCGCTGTAAGTGGCGATGGCGTCAGAGATTAGTTGGGCGGTGAACTCAGTCCCAAATGAAGTCGTATTTGACGATGGAACTGGCACAAGGGGACCGCGAAAACCGCCCGAGACCAACTGACCAGCGGCGTGGCCAGCGATCAATCTTAAAGCGCTTGTCCTACCGCGCTTATTAGACTCAACGATTACCTTTCCGCCTTTGCCAAATTTCGAATAACCTTTTACTTCACGACCCTTGATCACCTGAACTAAACGCCACGCCCTCCAATCATCATCTTTCCATTTTATCCCTGCTTCTTCGTAACTTGGATAACCGCATGAAACAAATACCGGAAAACTCATTTTCCGTAAATCTTCTCAAGAAAGCCCTCAGTACTTTCTAAAACTACGCACTTCTCATACTCAAGAAATTTCGAAGGCCAACTCAAACGCCTGTCTTCGACGACACTTTTCGCAAGCCCCAACCATCGCCCAAGCCTAACGCATTCAGCCGCTTGGTGTAGTGTTCCCGACGTCTCAGAAGCTTCGATAATCACGCTAGCGTCCGTCAAAGCTGCCATCGTCCGATTGCGCGCAGGAAAATTTGACGGGAAAGTGCGAGTTCCATTTGGAAATTGAGAGATCAGCAGATGATGCGAGTAGATTTCTTCCTGCAGCTGTGAATTCTCCGCAGGGTAAGCGTTATTAATTGGCGTCCCAATCACTGCAATTACGTCACCGCCTTCTCGAATAGCAGTAGTCAGAGCCTGCGTATCCACACCTGCCGCAAGACCTGAAACCACAACGACATCGTGAGACACAAGCTCGCGCGCAAACCTACTCGCTCTCTTGCGACCTTCGAGGCTGACATTTCTTGTGCCGATGATTGCAATTGATCGACGACGAGTAAGTTCGAAATTTCCTGCGAAAAAAATCTTCAGGTCACTCGCGCCAGACTTTGCAGCAGCCTTGTCCAAAAAGCTGAGTTGCTTTGCTTCGAGCTTGTCTCGACCTGACTGACTGAGAATACTCAGCAGCGTCGTTTCAGACGCGCCTGCTGGACCAATGTATCGAGGTCGCTTAGACATTTCAGAGCCGCTGACCGTCTGAAGCATGACGCAATTTCCATCCCCGCAGGACTGCTGGCGAAGCGTGCCAGATGTCTATCAGCGCCGCAATGGCATAGTTGGTTCCCGTGCGACAAATTCGTCGAATATGGTCAAAGTCGCACCATCACGTCCCTCTAAGTTATTGAAAAATAACAGTCGTCGCGGAACTTACCATTAGACGACGGGGCAACGTGAGGCGCGCAACTAGGGGGCGGGCAGGCGTTAGTCAAGCGGGTCTATGGGCATTTTTGGGCACTGGCCTTGCGGGCGGGGCGCAGCATCGCTAGCATTGCGGGCAAGTACCCGGCGGCATCAGGCGGCGCGGGAAAACATAAGCGAATAAGAGTCATGGCGGGTTCCATTCCGCCGGCAAACGGGCAAGGCGCGCGCCAGAACGGCAAGGCAGGCAGCAAGAAGGGGCAAAGGAAGAAGCCCCGCAGGCCACGCAGCAAAGCCGGGACCAGTGTCCCGCCCAAGATCGCCGGCACGACCAGTCCGCCCGCAACACGCGGCAGCGGCACGCAGGAGGCAGTCGTCAAGGCGGTGCCGGAAATGGCACCCGGTCCGGCTGCGCCTCCCCTGCCCGAACGGTCCGCGGGCTGGCAAAGGCCGCTTCCCCACCATCGTCAGGCCTATGCCGCGATCGATCTCGGCACCAACAACTGCCGCCTGCTGATCGCGCGGCCTTCGGGCGAACACTTCGTGGTGATCGATGCGTTCAGCCGCGTGGTCCGCTTGGGCGAAGGCCTCGCCCAGACCGGGCGCCTGTCCGACGAGGCAATGGACCGCGCGCTCGCCGCGCTCCACGTCTGTGCCGACAAGCTGCGCAAGCGCAATGTCCACCTCGCCCGCTCGGTTGCGACCGAAGCCTGCCGCCGTGCCAGCAACGGTCAGGCGTTCATAGATCGCGTGCGCGACGAGACCGGCATCCACCTCAACATCATCACCGCGCAGGAAGAAGCGCGCCTTGCCGTGCTCGGCTGCCACATCCTGCTCGAACAGGGCACCGGCCCCGCCATGATCTTCGACATCGGCGGCGGATCGACCGAAATGGTGCTGGTCGAAACTGGCGAGACCGTGCCGCGCATTCTCGATTGGCAATCGGTGCCCTGGGGCGTGGTCTCGCTCACCGAAAGCATCGGCGCGATTGCCGACGACCCCCACGCGCGCGCCGTCGCCTATGCCGAGATGCGCCGCCGGGTCGACGAAGGCTTTGCCGACTTTGCCGAACGGGTCCAACCGATGCGCCATATCCGCAGCGAGGAAGGCCATATCCGCCTGCTCGGCACCAGCGGCACGGTGACCACGCTCGCCAGCCTCCATCTCGAACTGCCGCAGTACGACAGGCGCGCAGTCGATGGCCTCGTCGTGCCCGCCGAATCTATGCGCGGCATCAGCCGCCGCCTCTCGACCATGACTCCGGCCGAGCGCATCGCCCTCCCCTGCATCGGGCGCGAGCGCTCGGATCTGGTGGTAGCGGGCTGCGCGATCCTCGAATCGATTCTCGACATCTGGCCGGCCGAACGGCTCGGCATTGCCGATCGCGGCATCCGCGAAGGCATCCTGCGCAGCCTCATGGCCACCGGGCCAGACCCGCGCAGCCCCAAGCGAACGGAAGCAGCATGAGCCGCTCAGGAAAGAATCCCAACGAGCGGCTCAAGACCGCCAAGGGCCGCAGCGCCTCGTCGGTGCGCTGGCTCTCGCGCCAATTGAACGATCCCTACGTCAAGCAGGCCCGGGCCGAGGGCTGGCGCAGCCGCGCCGCCTTCAAGCTCATCGATCTCGACGAGAAGTTCGGGCTGCTGAGGGGCGCAAAGCGCGTCGTCGATCTCGGCATCGCGCCGGGTGGCTGGAGCCAGGTGGTGCGCAAGAAGGCACCTGCCGCAGCCGTGGTCGGGATCGACCTGCTGCCGACCGATCCGATCGAGGGCGTGACCATCTTCGAGATGGACTTCATGGCCGACGAGGCCCCGCAGGCGCTGACCGATGCGCTCGACGGGCCGCCCGATCTGGTCATCTCCGACATGGCCGCCAACACCGTCGGCCACAAGCAGACCGACCACTTGCGCACCATGGGACTTGTCGAAACGGCAGTGGACTTCGCGATTCAGACGCTGGCGCCGGGCGGTGCCTTCGTCGCCAAGGTCTTTGCCGGCGGCACCGATGGCGAACTGCTGACGATCCTCAAGAAGAACTTCACCACCGTGAAGCACGCCAAGCCGCCATCGAGCCGCAAGGATTCCTCGGAATGGTACGTGATCGCGCAAGGCTTCAAAGGCCGCGCGGACGAGGCCGCGCAAGATTCATGAAGCGCGCCGAGCCTGCGTTAACCGCCGACTGACGGCCTGTCGCATCGCGGGACTCAGGGCAAACCCCTAGCTGGCGCAGACAGCAGGCGTGGTTATCAGGGCGTTAACCGACACAATCCGGAACCACCCGATGACCTCCGTCCGCAACCTGCTGCTCCCGCTCATGCTCCTTGTCTTCTCCGGCGAGGCGGCCATGGCGGGAGAGGCAAGAGGATGGTCTGCCGACTGGAAGGTCATCGGCGTGGCGCAGGACCGCACGCAAGTGCTGGTCCGTCCCGAGTCGGTGCGCGAGATCGGCCCTGACAGCGCTCGCGCCTTTCCTGTCCGCCAGGTGTGGGCAGGATTCGATTTCAGCGGCTCCGACACTCTCGAAAGCGGGCGCAAGGTGATCCTGTTCCGCTACGATTGCGCCCAACGCCGCGTGCTCATCGCCGCTGCCACCGACTATGCGCCGGACGGCACCGTGCTCGCCCGCAACACCGTCGCAGCAGACCGGGCCGACCAGTACGAACCGGTCGAGCCCGAAACGCTGAACGCCGCGATCATGGCCGAGGCTTGCCCGGCCTGACCCGCGCTCAATAGGCGGCGGTGAACCGCGCGCGCGGGTGGCGATGCTGCTCGAGCTCGTCGACCATCGCGATGGCATAGTCGGCAAAGCTGATCCGGCTTTCACCTTTCTCGTCGACCACCAGCTGGTCGGTTCCGAGCCGGAACGTGCCGGTACGCGGGCCGACTTCGATGAAGGCGGCGGGCGAGAAGAAGGTCCAGTCGATCTCGGTCTCACCGCGCAGGTCCTTGAGGAAGGCAATGCCGCCACGGATCGCGGGCTTCCATTCCTCCGGCAGGTCCATCGCATCGAACAGGATCTTGCCCGGAGCAACCTCGAGACTTGCCGCCCCGCCGGTTACCAGCAGGCGCGGCACCCCTGCGCTCTTGAGCGCAGAAAGCAGCGTTGCTGCGGTCACGTCGAAATGCAGCGCGCTGATCACCGCATCCACGCCGCGAATCAGCCCGGCCAGCGCCTGCGGATCGGCAGCATCGCCCGCCAACGCCGTCACTCCGGGGGCTGCGGCGATGCCCTCGGGCTTGCGGGCAATGGCAAGAACCTCATGCCCACGACGGGCAAGCTCGGCAGTGATTTCCGATCCGGCGCGACCGCTGGCTCCCAGCACGGCAACTTTCATGGGCGAACTCCTGTGACGACACCCAAGGGTGGTTTCCAATGGATACCAGGTGCGCTATCGTCACATCTCATGCAAGAAGGCACGATTTCCATACCAGGTCACCGCGAAGTGACCGCTCCGGACACAGGGCGCGGCGATGTCTACGCCGCCAATTGCCCGACGCGGCAGCTGCTCGACCGGATCGCCGACAAATGGAGCGCACTCATCCTGCTGCTGCTCTCGCACGAGGATCTGCGCTTCAATGCGCTCAAGCGGCGAATCGAGGGTGTGAGCCAGAAGATGCTCAGCCAGACCCTGCGATCGCTTGAGCGAGACGGCCTCGTCAGCCGCAGCGTGGAGCCGACCGTGCCGGTGACCGTGACTTATGCGATCACGCCATTGGGCCGCGGCCTCGTCGGCGCGCTTTCGGGGATGATAGAATGGGCCGAAACCTGCATGATCGAGGTCTCGGCGGCACAGCGCGCCTATGATCTCAGGCAGGACTCAGCGCGCTGAAACGCCACGCGTCGCATTCCAGTTGAACAGGAAATTGCGCTGCTCGGCCCAAGTCTGGCCCTCCACCCTGTCGCCGACAAGGCACGCTGCGGTGTGATAGGGGCCGAGCCCGTCAGTCGTGCGAAAGCTTACGCAAGTGCGGCCACGATCGGTCTTCCACCGCCCGGCGAGAATCTCGCTTTCGTAGAAGCTGCCCTTGACCGTGCCATCCGCCTGCAGATCGAGCACCATCGGCTTCACATAGGGCTCGTCGGGCTTCGCCGAGAGATCGACGATCCACTCGCCCTGAATGGCAGCGGGAGGCTCGGCGGCGACCGCCGGAACGGCGGCAATTGCGAAGATCAGGGTCACGGCTTTCAGTCGGAGCATCGGCAATCTCCCAAAGCCTTCAGCCTGCGCCCTTCGTACCAGTCTCGCAAGCGGCACCAAAGACACGAAAAAGGCGCCCGGATCGCTCCGGACGCCCAATTCGATTGGCCATGAAAGGCGAAGCTTACTTCTTCGACTTCAGGTAGGCGATCACGTCGGCGCGCTGCTGGGCGTCCGAGATGCCAGCAAAGGTCATCTTGGTCCCTTGCGCGAACTTGGCAGGGCCTGCGAGCCATGCGTCGAGCGTCGCGTCATCCCAGTTTCCGCCCTTGCCCTTGAGCGCGTCGGAGAAGGCATAACCGCCACGGTCACCCGCAACAGGTTCGCCATAGACGCCGAAGAGGTTCGGACCGATGCCATTGGCGCCGCCCTGATCAACGGTGTGGCAAGCCTTGCACTTGGCAAAGATCGCCTCGCCCTTGGCGGCATCGCCAACCAGCGCGACGGCGGCAGGTGCGGCACCGGCAGCCGGAACGGCTTCTGGCGCTGGCAGCGGCAGGTTCGAGCCGAGCGAGTTGAGATAGAGAATGACATTGGCGCGGTCTTCGCCCTTGGGCAGACCTGCGAACGACATCTTGGTACCAGCGGCGAAGGCCTTGGGGTTCTTCAGCCACTCGTTGAGCGTGGCGAAATCCCAGTTGCCGCCCTTGGCAGCCAGATCGGCCGAGTAGGCAAAGCCTGCAGCGTGCTTGCCAACCGGCTTGCCGACGATGCCATAAAGGTTCGGGCCGATGCCGTTGGCGCCGCCCTGTTCGGCAGTGTGGCAGGCCTTGCACTTGGCAAAGACGGCCTCGCCCTTGGCCACGTCACCGGCGGCGAGCAGATTCGCCAGCGGGAGTTCGGCAGCAGCGCCACCCTCCGCGCCTTCCTCGACGACGCCTTCGATCGCGTAGCCCATCGTTTCCGGACGGTGTTCCTTATCGGCAAGGAAATAGTGCGCCGAAAGGCTGGAAAGCCCCAGAGCCACGATGCCCCCGAACAAGGTCCACCCGGCGATGGTATTGAAACGATCGTCCATTTACGAGCCCCATTGGCGCACGCCGACACCTTGTCGACACCCGCGCGAGTTGCCGGTCCCTCTAGTCAGCGCCATGCCGCAGCGCAAGATGGTTTGACTCGCAAATTCGAACTCGCTTGCCCGAAAGGACAGAGCGGCTTAACGCCCGCGCGTCATGCAAAGCTATCCCGCCCCCGCCCTCGCCCTTGTCGAGCAGATGGCTGCAGCCGCAGCCGCAGATCCGGCGCGCGCGGTTTCGTTCCAGGGCGCACCCGGCGCAAACTCGCACCGTGCCGCGATGGAAGCCCTGCCCGACTGCCTGCCGCTACCCTGTTTCTCGTTCGAGGACGCGCTCGATGCGGTGAAGGAAGGCCGTGCCGCCCACGCGATTATCCCGATCGAAAACTCGCAGCACGGGCGCGTGGCAGACATCCACTTCCTCCTGCCCGAAAGCGGGCTCTCGATCGTGGGCGAGCATTTCCTCGAGATTCACGCCAGCCTGATGGCGCTGGGCGACGGTCCCTTCACCGCTGCCTACAGCCACCCCCAGGCACTCGGCCAGTCGCGCTTCTACCTGCGCGACCGGGGCATCGTGCCGATGAGCTATGCCGACACCGCAGGCGCTGCTGCCTATGTGGCCGAGCTGGGCGATCCCACGGTCGCCGCGCTTGCCCCACGCATCGCTGCCGAGCTCTATGGCCTCAAGGTGATCGAGGACAACGTCGAGGACGCGCACGACAACACCACGCGATTCGTGATCCTGTCCAGGACACCGCGCGATCCCGCAACGATCACCGGCCCGGCGATGACGACCTTCGTGTTCGAAGTGCGCAACATCCCCGCCGCGCTCTACAAGGCGCTGGGCGGATTTGCGACGAACGGCGTCAACATGACCAAGCTGGAGAGCTACCAGCGCGGCGCGAGCTTTGCCGCGACCGAGTTCTTTGCCGACATCGTCGGAGCCCCGGGCGAGCACGCGGTCGACCTTGCGTTCGAGGAACTTGGCTTTTTCGCCAAGGACCTGCGCATGCTCGGCACCTATCCGATGGAACGCATCCGCGGCGGCTGATCGGATGCAGTTGCGCTTGCCCGGCGTCCAGAGCCGTGCAACGTTCGCGACGTGACGGCACCCGGGGCGGCAATTTCGGCAAAGAGCGACGTGGCGGCGGCAGAGGCTGCGTGGGCTGCGGTGCGCAATTCGGCCGACATCCAGTTCGCCCCCGTCCCGCCCGATCCGCCACCCGTCACGCCCGAATGGCTGCAGGCGCTTGGCCGTTTCCTCGAATGGCTGTTCTCGCCCCTTGGCCGCCTGCTCGGCAGCGGTTGGAGCGTGATCGAGATGGTCTTGCTCGTCAGCGCCTGCATCGGTGCGGTGTGGATCGCGTGGGCCCTGCTCTGGCCGCTCTGGCGCGACCGCAAGGGCAAGGCCCGAATCGCGGCTCCGGAATGGACGCCCCCGCGCGAGGAAGCGCTGGCCCTGCTCGAAGACGCTGACCGGCTCGCCGCGCAAGGCCTTTTTGGCGAAGCCGCACACCTCCTGCTCCAGCGCAGCATCGGCCAGATCGCCCGCGTCCGTCCTGACTGGCTCAGTCCGTCGAGCACAGCGCGCGAGATCGGCATGATTCGCGCCCTGCCATCCGAAGCCCGCAGCGCCTTCGGCACGATTTCCGCGCTGGTCGAACGCGCCCGCTATGCGCTCAGCCCGCTCGGGGCCGAAGACTGGTCCACCGCGCGCGAGGCCTATTCGCGCTTCGCCCTTCAGCAGCTGCCCACCGGCACCGCAGGTGCCGCTGCATGAGCGCGGCCCCCGCTCCCTTTTCGCGCGGAACGATCATCGGCATGCTGCTGACAGGCGCGCTCGCCTTCGTCGCGCTGCTCTGGTTTCTCGGCAACGGCACCGGCGGCAGCGGCAACAATGGCGGCGCGCATGTCGGCGGGCAGGGCCTCAACGGCTATGCCGGGCTCGCCCGGATGCTCGAGGCCGAAGGGCTCGACGTCCAGCGCCAGCGCAACCGCCGCACGCTCGAAATTGCAACAGGCCTGCTGATCCTGACGCCGCCTGCCGAAGCCGACGGCAAGGAAATCGCCAAGGTGGTCGAAGCCCATCGCTATCTTGGGCCGACCATCGTCGTCACGCCCAAATGGTTCGCGATGGGTGCAGGCTCCAGCAAGGCCAAGCGCGGCTGGGTGCAGCTGATCTCCACGCAAGGCCCCGAATGGCGCGGCTTTGCCGACAACGTGACAGTCGCCATCGGCAAGGAAGATGGCCCGGCCGCTCGTGGCTGGAAGCTGGGCGAACGGCGCGGCCCCCTGCCCGACGACCGGCAGGTCGAATCCGGTTCGGGCAAGGGACTGGTCCCGATCGTCACATCGGGCGATGGTCGCATCCTCGCCGCATGGCTCGACGATGACGGCTACTATCCCGCGCTCAATCGCCTGGCGGGCGTGGACCCGGACTACGGCGGCGACAACGAGGAAATCTACCCGGTCGTGCTGGTGTTCGAGCCCGACCTGCTCGACAACTGGGGCCTTGCCGACAAGTCCACCGCCCTGCTCGCACGCGATCTGGTGACGGCCACTGCAGACGATGACAGCATGTCGATCATCTTCGATATGACCTTCAATGGCTTCGGCGCAAACCGGAACCTGCTCACCCTCGCGTTCGAGCCACCCTTCCTCGCCGCCACGATCTGCCTGCTGCTGGCCGCCCTTGCCGTTGCATGGCGCGCGTTCAACCGCTTCGGTCCACCCTTGCGCGAAGGGCCCGACATCGCGATGGGCAAGGCCGCGCTGGTCGCCAATGCCGCTGGCCTGATCCGCCGCGCCGGCCGCGTCCACCTCGCCGCCGCGCCTTATGCCGATGCCGCGCGCGAACGCATAGCGCTGGCGCTCGGCCTGCCGCGCGGGCTTTCGCCGCCAGAGATCGAACACCTGATCGACCAGACGCTGCAGCGCCGGGGCATCGAAGGCCCCGCGTTCTCCACTGCGGCAAAGCATTTGCGCGATGCCCGCAAGCCGCACGAACTGACCAGGCGGGCACTGGTCCTGCAACAGATAGAAAGGCACCTGAAGTGACCGCTGAGACATCTCACATGACTTTGGCCGATCTCGGCGCGCTGGCCGGTGCGATCCGCGCCGAAGTGGGCAAGGCCGTGGTCGGACAGGATGAGGTGCTCGACCATCTCCTCGTCGCGCTCTTCGCAGGCGGCCACGTCCTGCTGGAAGGCCCGCCCGGAACCGCAAAGACCTTCCTCGCGCAAAGCTTCGCCGCCGCCTTGGGCCTCGATTTCGGGCGCATCCAGTTCACGCCGGATCTCATGCCGGGCGACATTCTCGGCTCGAACCTGTTCAACTTCCAGACCAGCCAGTTCACCCTGACGCGCGGCCCGATCTTCCACGAACTGCTGCTGGCAGACGAGATCAACCGCACCCCGCCCAAGACGCAGGCCGCCCTGCTCGAAGCGATGCAGGAACGCCGCGTCACGTTGGACGGAGAGGCGCACGCCCTGTCCGACCGCTTCATGGTCGTCGCCACGCAGAACCCGATCGAGAGCCAGGGCGTCTATCCGCTGCCCGAAGCCCAGCTCGACCGCTTCCTGTTCAAGCTGCTGGTGTCCTACCCCTCGGCGGAAGAGGAAGCGCGCATCGTCACCCGCTACGGCGAGGGACGCGGCGCGCCAAAGCCCGCCGAGCTCGGCATTGCCGCCGTGGCTGACGAAGCCCAGCTCAAGGCCGCGCAAGCAGCCGTCGCCTCGGTGACCATGGCCGAAGCAGTGGTCGATTACGTCGTCCGCCTGATCCGCGCGACGCGCGAAAGTGGGGATCTCGTCGTCGGTGCCAGCCCCCGCGCCGCCGTGCTGCTCGCCGGGTCCGCCCGCGCCCGCGCCGCGCTCGATGGTCGCAACTATGTGATCCCCGACGACGTCAAGGCGCTCGCCACCGCCGTCCTGCGCCACCGCCTGATGCTCAGCCCTGCCGCAGAAATCGAAGGCAAGCAGGTCGAAGCCATCGTCGCCGCTCTGGTCGAAGGCACGGAAGCCCCCCGTTGAGCAGGCCCGCCGCCCTCCTGCCCTCTGGCCGCGCGGTGCTGATCATCGCCGGCCTCGCGCCGCTTGCGCTGGTGCTCGCCGCCGCCGCGCCCGGTGCATGGATCGCGGCCCCGGCGATCGGCGGCGCGCTGCTGGTGCTGGTCCTGCTCGACGGTCTGTTCGCCGGGTCGCTGGCAGACCTGCGCGTGATCGCCCCGGCGGACACGGAAGTGGGCGAACCATCGCAGATCACCATTCTGGCCGATCTTGCCCGCATCGGCGCCCGCGCGCGGCCCGAAGCCGCGCTCGAATGCGACCCGCGCCTGGCGCCCGGTGGGCGCATCGCGCTGCCCCTGACATTCAGCGATGGCGCATGGAGCGGCACCGCAGACATCGCCCCCACCCGGCGTGGAACCGGCGCGCTCTCCCGCGTCTGGCTGCGCTGGAACGGCCCGCTTGGCCTTGCCCATCGCCAGATCACCCGCGCGCTCGAAGCCGAAGTGCGGGTCTGGCCGAACATTGCCCCAGTGCGCAGCCCGGCGTTGCAGATCTTCCTGCGCGATGCCCAGTTCGGCCTGATCGCCCGCCGCATCCGGGGCGAAGGCACTGATTTCGAAGCGCTCGCCGAATACGAACCGGGCATGGACCGCCGCCGGATCGACTGGAAAAGTTCCGCCCGCCACGCCCGCCTATTCGCCAAGGAATACGAGGTCGAGCGCAACAACCAGATCGTCTTCGCCTTCGACTGCGGACAATCGATGTGCGAGCCTATCGAAGGCCTGCCAAGGATCGACCGCGCGGTGACCGCCGCACTCACCACCGCCTATGTCGCATTGAAGGCGCAGGATCGCGTCGCCCTGTTCGGCTTTGCCGCAAGGCCGGAAGTAGCCACGCCCTTCGTCACCGACAGCCGCGATTTCGCCCGGCTCCAGCGCGCCGCCGCCCAGCTCGATTATCATCCCGGCGAGCCCAATTTCACCCTCGCCCTGTCCACATTGGCCGCGCGCCTGCAGCGCCGCTCGCTGATCGTGCTGTTTTCCGATTTCACCGATCCAACCAGCGCCGAACTGATGGTCGAGAACGTCGGCAGGCTGGTCGAAAAGCACCTCGTGCTCTTCGTGGTGATGACCGACGCCGAACTCGCCGCCCTCGCCACGGCGCCAGTCACCGACATGCAGTCCGTCGCCGAAGCTGTCACCGCCACTGGCCTTGCCCGCCAGCGCGCACTGGTGCTCCAACGCCTGCGCCATCTCGGCGTGCGCGTGCTTGAGGCGCGGCATGACCAGATCGGCACGCGGCTGCTCGATGCCTACCTTGCGATCAAACGCGAAGGGAGGATCGGATGAACGCAGGTACCACGGGAATTGCCCAGCGCATCGGCGGCTGGTTCGCCAAGCCGACCGAGGCCGCCGTCGCCGCCGAACAGGCCGCCCTGCGCTCCGACCGCTTCCGGCTAGAACGCGAGGGTGACTGGAAGCGCCTCGATGCCATCGTCAAGGCCATGGAAGCGGGCCGCACCCGCCGCGTATCTGACGAGGACCTGCTCGCCCTTCCCGCACTCTACCGCACCGCCGCGTCGAGCCTTGCCATCGCTCGCGAAACCTCGCTCGATGCCGCGCTGGTCGCCTACCTCGAAGCACTGACCCAGCGCGCGTGGTTCCTCGTCTATGGGCCCCGCGCCTCGCTGTGGTCATGGCTGCGCAGCTTCCTTGGCGGCGGCTGGAGCGCCAGCGTGCGCGGCATGGCGCTCGACATCCTGATCGCGCTTGCGCTGATGGTGGCCGGAACCGTGGTCGGCTGGCTCCTCGTCGCATCGAATCCCGAGTGGTATTATTCGCTCGTCCCCGGGGGCTTTGCCGACGTGCGCGTGCCCGGCGCCAGCCGCGAGGTGCTGCACGGAACGCTGTTCGGCAATCAGGATCAGAACGGCATGAGCGTGTTCGCCGCCGAATTGTTCAGCAACAACGCGCAGGTCTCGATCCTGTGCTTTGCGCTCGGCTTTGCCTTCGGCCTGCCGACGATGCTGCTGCTGATCCACAATACCGCGTTGCTGGGCGCCATGCTGTGGCTCTATCATGGACAGGGCCTGCTGCTCGATCTGGTCGGCTGGCTCGCCATCCACGGCACGACCGAACTTTTCGCGATCCTGCTCGCAGGCGCGGCGGGCATCCACATCGGCCGCTCTATGGCCTTTCCGGGCAACCAACCGGTGGTCGAGGCGGCGGCAACGGCGGGGCGGCGTGCCGCGCAAGTGATGACCGGTGTCGTGCTGATGCTGATCGTCGCCGCCCTGCTCGAAGGCTTTGCCCGCCAGCTTGTCGATTCCACGCCCTCGCGATTGACGGTGGGCGGCTTCATGCTGGTGCTTTGGACCGGATACTTCTTCGCCTTCCGGCGGGGCGCGCGCTGATGGCGTGGAAGCCCTCACTTCGCCGCAAGGACAACGCCAGCCCTGCCAGCAGGATCAAGGCACACGAGGAGCGCCGACAGCGCATCGTGATCACGCCGGAAGGCGTACCGATTCCGTTCACTCTCGCCTCACGCGGAGCACGCGCCGGGGCGCTGTTCCTCGACCTTGCGATGATTTTCGGCGCGATGATCGGGGCAACGCTGATCCTTGCGCGCATCGCGCAAGGCGCGGGCATCAATCTCAACGACAGCAATTCGCCCGCTGGCCGTGCGGTGCAGGCATTGTCGGTGCTGTGGATCATCATGCTGTTCCTGTTCCGCAACGCCTGGTTCCTGTTCTTCGAACTCGGCCCCCGCGGCGCAACGCCGGGCAAGCGCATCACCGGCATCCGCATTGCCGCACGGGCGCGCGGCAAGGATGGCGGCAGGCTCACCACCGAAGCGGTGATCGCCCGCAATCTGGTGCGCGACATCGAACTGTTCATGCCGCTGATCTTCATCATCGTGGCCAGTGTCGATGGCGGCGATGCCGAAATGGCGGCTTGGGCGGGGCTCGTATGGTTCCTGCTCTTCGCACTCTTCCCGTTCTTCAACCGTGACCGGCTGCGCTGTGGTGATCTGATCGCCGGAACCTGGGTGGTCGAGGCGCCCAAGCGCAAGCTCGAACAGGCGCTTTCGGTCGGCGATGGCGCAAAGGGTCTCTCTGCCGAAACCGGCGCACAGTACCGCTTCGGCGACGCCGATCTTGCCGTCTATGGCGAGTTCGAACTGCAGGTCCTCGAACGCGTCCTGCGCGAAAACCGCACAGACGCGCTTCGTGACGTCGCCCGCACGATCTGCGCCAAGATTGGCTGGGACGCGGGCGCGGGTGACGAGCGCGCTTTCCTCGAGGCCTACTACGCCCAGCTCCGCGCCCGTCTCGAAACCGGCATGCGCTTCGGCAAACGCAAGGCCGACAAGCACGCCTGAGGTTAGGGTCAGGACCTAAGCCCCCGGCACCTGGCCGGAGGCTTGGCGCCTGGTCAGTTACGCCATTTCCACGAGCGCAGCAGCATCGAACCCATGACCTTGCGGTACTTGGCCCGCTCGCCCGAACTGGCCTGCATCTGGGCCGCGGTCGTCGCCATGTAGGCGTTGTAGGCCTTCTCGCGCGCATCTTCCTGCGCCGGATCGGCAAACTTTGCGAATCGGGTGATCAGGAAGAAGTCCGGCTCACCGGGGCGCTTGTTCTCGTTGCTCTGGATCTCGTAGCCGGTGATCCAGCCCTGCTTCACGGCGAAGTCCTGACCCTTTCGCCACATTCCGGCCAGGTGATTGGCATATTCCAGATCATGCCCGTCATCGACAGAGATCATTGAAACGGAGACATAATCTCCCGGCACGACGGGATATTCCTGTGCGGCAAGCGGCGTTGCAAAGCCGAGCATGAGCGCCGGCAGGATCATCAGCTTTTTCATGACATTCTCCCCTGTACCGCCCGCGCCGGTGATCGGCGGGAGCGCGTATGCTTGGGCGGGGCGACCCATTTACAGCTCGTCTCAAGCCTTGCGAGACTGCGCCTCTTCGTGCTCAGAAGTCAAACGTTGCGCATGGAGGCAGGGCATGGCCGAACTTTCGATCATCGAAGACGATCTTTCCGGCGAGGCGATCCGCAGCCTTGTGGCGGTCCATCTCTCCGGAATGCATGCCAATTCTCCCGCCTGCAAGGTCCACGCGCTGCCTGTCGAGAAGCTGCGCGATCCCGGCGTGACCTTCTATTCGGCGTGGGTCGGCGAGGCGCTGGCAGGAATGGGCGCGATCCGCGAGCTTGACGAAGCGCACGGCGAACTCAAGTCCATGCGCGTTGCAAGTGATTGGTTGGGAAAGAAAATCGGGGAAGCCATGCTGCTTCACCTGCTCAGCGTGGCGCGGCAACGTGGCTACCGCCGGGTCAGCCTAGAAACCGGCCAGGGCGCCGCCTTCGAACCAGCGCTGGGCCTCTATCGCAAGCACGGCTTCAGTAACTGCGAAGCCTTCGCCGACTATGTTCTGGACGACTTCAGTCAATGTCTGACGCTGGAACTTGATTAACCCATATGGAGTGTTTCCCTGGGGAAACACTCCAACATGGCGTTGCGGTCTGGTGCTGTGGGTCGGGTTCAGAGCTTGCCGGTGAGTTCCGGGACGAGCGTGAACAGGTCGCCGACGAGGCCGATGTCTGCCACCTGGAAGATCGGGGCGTCCTCGTCCTTGTTGATGGCGATGATGGTCTTGGAGTCCTTCATGCCGGCAAGGTGCTGGATCGCGCCCGAGATGCCGACCGCGATGTAGACTTCCGGAGCGACGATCTTGCCGGTCTGGCCGACCTGGTAGTCGTTGGGCACGTAGCCTGCGTCGACTGCTGCGCGCGATGCGCCGATGCCTGCGTTCAGCTTGTCGGCCAGCGGGGTGATCACTGCCTCGAAGGTGGCAGCGTCCTTCAGCGCGCGGCCGCCCGAGACGATGATCTTGGCCGAGGTGAGTTCCGGGCGCTCGGACTTGGCGATCTCGGCGCTGACGAAAGTGCTGAGGCCGCTGTCTGCGGTAGCGGAGACAGCTTCGACGCTGGCTGATCCGCCGGTGGCAGCGGCCTTGGCAAAGGCAGTGCCGCGCACGGTGATCACCAGTTTGGCATCCGAGCTTTCGACCGTGGCGATGGCGTTGCCAGCGTAGATCGGACGGGTGAAGGTCTTGGGCCCTTCGACCGAGAGGATGTCCGAGACCTGCATCACGTCGAGCAGCGCGGCAACGCGCGGGGCGACGTTCTTGCCGGTGGTGGTAGCGGGCGCGACGAAGGCGTCGTAATCGGCCATCAGGCCTGCGACGAGCGGCGCGACGTTTTCAGCGAGCGCGTTGGCGAGCGCTGCGTCATCGGCCTTGAGCACCTTGGCGACGCCTGCGATCTGCGCGGCGGCACTTGCAGCGGCATCGCAGTTGGCGCCTGCGACCAGCGCGGTCACTTCGCCCAGTTGCGATGCGGCAGTGACGGCAGCGAGGGTGGCGTCCTTGACCGACGCGTTGTCGTGTTCGACGAGAACGAGAACATTGGCCATGTCAGGCTACTCCCATTTCCTTGAGCTTGGCGACCAGCGTGTCGACATCGGGCACCTTGATGCCGGCCGAGCGCACCGGCGGTTCGCTGACCTTGAGCGTCTTGAGGCGCGGTGCGATGTCCACGCCGTAGTCGGCGGGCGTCTTGTTGGCCAGCGGCTTGGACTTGGCCTTCATGATGTTGGGCAGCGAGGCATAGCGCGGCTCGTTGAGGCGCAGGTCGGTGGTGACCACCGCAGGCAGCGCCAGCTTCACGGTCTGCAGGCCGCCGTCGATCTCGCGCTTGACGACGACCGCGTCGCCCTCGACCGAGACTTCGTTGGCGAAGGTGCCCTGCGGGCGGCCGAGCAGCGCGGCGACCATCTGGCCGACCTGGTTGCTGTCATCGTCGATCGCCTGCTTGCCGGTGATGATCAGAGCGGGCTGCTCCTCGTCGGCAATCCCCTTGATGATCTTGGCCACAGCCAGCGGCTCGACCTCGGTGCCATCGTCAACCTGCACCAGCACCGCCCGGTCAGCACCCATCGCCAGCGCCGTGCGCAGAGTTTCCTGCGATTTCGCAACGCCCACCGACACCGCCACGATCTCGGTCACCACGCCCTTTTCCTTCAGGCGAATGGCTTCCTCGACCGCGATCTCGTCAAACGGGTTCATGCTCATCTTCACGTTCGCAAGATCAACACCACTCCCGTCCGCCTTCACCCGAGGCTTCACGTTGTAGTCAATCACCCGCTTCACGCAGACCAGGGCTTTCAT
>NZ_VLKJ01000023.1 GCF_007830315.1 Novosphingobium taihuense | reverse complement strand
CGGCCCCGGGCTTCCTGACCACCACCAGCAGCGGCCGCTCGTCCCACTTGGGGTGATAGATGCCGATCGCCGCGGCTTCGGCCACCGCCGGATGGCCGATCGCTGCATTCTCCAGTTCAACCGAACTGATCCACTCCCCGCCAGACTTGATCACGTCCTTGGTCCGGTCGGTCAGCTGCAGCGTCCCGTCCGGGTGGATCAGGCCAACGTCACCGGTATCGAACCACTGTCCGGCCACAACCGCATCGGCCTCGGCCTTGAAGTAGCGCTTGACGATCCACGGCCCGCGCACCTGCAGGGCGCCGGACGTCTTGCCATCGCGTGGCAGCACCTTCTCGGGGCCGCCCAGATCGACGCAGCGGATTTCTACCCCGAACGGCGGACGGCCCTGCATCGCCTTGACGGTGACCTGTTCGTCGAACGAAAGCTCATCCCAGTTCCATGTCTCGGCACCGGTCGTGCCGATGGGCGAAGTCTCGGTCATGCCCCAGGCATGGGCCACACGCCGCCCGGCGCGCATGAAGCGCTCGATCATCGCGCGCGGCATGGCCGATCCGCCGCAGACGATGGTCTGCAAAGTCGGAGGAATCTCACCCCCATTATGGGCATCGACATGCTGGAGCAGCGCCAGCCAGACGGTCGGCACGCCGGCAGAGCAAGTCACCTTCTCGCGGTTCATCAGATCGCACAGCACCGCGCCATCGTTCACCGCCGAATAGACGAACTTCGCCCCCGCTGCCGCGCCTGCCCATGGCAGACCCCAGCTTGCCGCGTGGAACATCGGCACGATAGGCAGCATGACCGAGCGGCAGTCCATCCCGAACACCGGCGGGCTTATCGCGCTCAGCGCATGGAGCATGGTCGAGCGGTGTTCGTAGAGCACGCCCTTGGGATTGCCGGTGGTGCCGCTGGTGTAGCAAAGCATGCACGGATCGCGCTCATCGCCATCATGCCACTCGGCCTGCCCATCCTCGCCACCGATCCACTCCTCGAAGTGCAAGGCAGGCTCGCTGTTGTCGAAGCAGATATAGTGTTCGACCGTGGGCCAGCGCGGTTTCATCCGCTCGACGATCGGCGCCCAGACCCTGTCAAACAGCATCACGCGGTCTTCGGCGTGATTGACGATGTATTCGAGCTGATCGTCGAACAGGCGCGGATTGAGCGTGTGGAGAATGCCGCCAACGCCCACCGCACCGTACCAAGAAACCAGATGTCGGTGATGGTTCATCGCAAGCGTCGCGATGCGGTCCCCCGGCTGCACGCCCAGCTTGCGCAGTGCCTGGGTCATGCGCAGCGCGTCATGGCGGATCCCGGCCCAGTTGGTCCGCGTCTCGCTGCCATCGGCCCAGTGGCTGACGATCTCGCGGCTGCCATGCTCGCGCGCAGCATGATCTATCAGATGTGTGACCCGCAGCTTCCAGTCCTGCATCGCGCCGTCAACCGGAAGCGAGGTCATGCGATCAGCCCTCCATCGACCACAAGTTCCGAGCCAGTCATGTAGCTGGATTCGTCTGACGCAAGGAACACGACTGTCGCAGCGATCTCTTCTACTTCGCCAAAACGCTGCATCGGGATCCGCTCCAGCGTCTTGTCTGCAAAATCTTCGGGCAAGTGCGCGAGAGCATCCTGCACCAGTGCAGTCCCGACGTAGCCGGGATGAACGCTGTTGACCCTGATGCGGTAGCCCGCCCTTGCGCAATGGATGGCGGCGGACTTGGTGAGCAGGCGCACGCCGCCCTTCGAGGCATTATAGGCGGGCACATGTGGATTGCCGACGATGCCTTCGATGGACGACAGATTGATGATCGATCCGCCGCCGTCGCGCATGGCAAGCACCCCCGCGCGCGTGCCGAGGAACACTGCGTCAAGATTGATCGCCATTGTCGTTCGCCAGTCTGCGAATGTCTGCGTCTCGATCGATCCAGGCAGAGCGATACCGGCGTTGTTTACCAGGATATGCAGACCACCAAAATGCTCAACCACTTGGTCGCACACCTCCTGCCAGCCCTGCTCCTGCGTCACGTCCTGTCGTAGAAACAGGGCTTCAACGCCATCTGCGCGCAGCCTTCGGGCCAAGGCGTTCCCCTTGTCCACTCGTATGTCGGTAATCACCACCTTTGCGCCTTCCCGCGCGAAGGCATGACTGACGGCGCTACCGATCCCGCGGCTGCCACCAGTGACAAGCGCAACTTTCCCTCTCAGGCGCACGTGGTAAGTCCCCCTGCTGGCGACGAAAAGAGGGGCGGGCATTGCCCGCCCCGAGTTAGGTGGCTCATCAGAAGCGCGCGGTAAGCTCCACGCCATAGGTGCGCGGCGTGCCGCGGTTGAGGTAATCGAGACCGAAGATGTCGATGTTCAAGCCGTAGCTGTAGTAATACTTGTTGGTCAGGTTCTTGACCCAGAGGCTGGCCGAGTAGTTGCCCTTCTCCACCGTCATCCGACCGTTGACGAGCCAGTAGCCCGGATTGCCGCAGGTAATGGCGATACCGGCAGGCCGCACCGCGCCCGGCGCGCCCGGTCGATCGCAGGGCTTCAGGCCATAATCGCCAAACGGATCGAAGTAGTAGCGCCCCGTGTAAGCCGCATCGCCGCGCAGATTCACGCGCCAATCGCCGGACTTGTAGGCATCCCAGTCCAAGCCGGCAGAAAATGTCTCGCGCGGGGCATTGGGGAACGGATTACCGTTGACGTTGCGGGTCGGGCTGGATGGATCGGCGGGGGTGACGACATTGCCACGATACTCGCTGCGCAGCAGGCTGGCCGATGCATCGAGCCGGAGTGTCGGCGTGATCTGCCACGTCAGCTCTGCTTCACCGCCATACAGACGACCATCGGCACTGCGGGTGAAGGTCGTTGCGCCGATGACCTGGGTAACCTGATGGCCCTTGTAGTTGTAATAGAACCCGGCAAGATTCAGCTGGACGTGCCGATCGAACAGTCTGGCCTTCAGGCCACCTTCGTAAGCGTCGATGGACTCGGGCTTGATGAAGTAGACCTGGTTCGTGCCCTGATAGGCCAGCCCGTTGAAGCTGCCTCCGCGATAGCCTCGGCTGTAGTTGAGGTAGCCCATGATATCATCGTTGAAATCATAGGACACGTTGACGCGGCCGGTCAGGCGGTTCGCGGACTCGCGCTGTTCGAGCGCGGGCAGGTTTGCGTTGTATGGGAAGGAATAGGGGATCGTGCTGGCGACGATGTTCCGCCCGCCAAGGTCATATAGAACGGTGCGCCCATCGAGATAATTGATCTTGTCGCGCGTGTAGCGAAGACCGACGCTGACAGTGAGGGCATCGGTGAAGTTGTAGCTTGCGTCGGCATAGATCGCGAACGAGGGCCGGCTCACGGTGAAGCTCTGTTCGCCGTTGATCGGGCCGAACGGAGGCGCACCAGCCGCGCGGCACGCTGCCGAGATGGCACCGCCAAAGCCGCCGCCGCCCGAGTTGTTGAGCTGGATATCCGTCAGAAGCGCAATCAGCGAGCGGGCATCGAGAAAGCCGTTCGGGTTGCCTGTCGCAACGGGTGCGCAACCGGCAGCCGTGGTGGGATCCAGCGCCGGATTGACCGCGAATGCCGGGATGATCGCTGCTGCCTGAGGTGCCGATACCGGTGCGTTGAAGAAGCTGTCGCCAACGCCCGCGGAACGCAGCAGAGGCTCGAGCACACCGAAGAAGTCGATCTCGTTGCGGGTCTTGATCGTGTCCTTGCCGTAATAGACGCCTGCAACAAGATTGAGCTTGTCGGCCTGGAAGGTGAGGCGCAGGTCCTGATTGAAGTTCTTGCTCAACGAGTTGTAGCGCAGGGCACAGACATCATTGGGCGAACCATCGCAATCGAACGGCGAGTTGCTGTACTTGCCCCAGTCGTAGCCGGTGATCGACGTAAGCGTCAGACTGTCGGAAAGTTCCGCTGCGACGCTTAGCGAGAAGCCGCGCGACGCAGTGTAATAATTGCCGCCTGTATCGGCAGCCACTTCATCCTTGCCAAGTGGGCGGCCGCCATTCTGGGCAGGGTCGAAGCGGGAGTATCCAAGCACATCCCGGTCGCCAGCCAACTGACCGATCGCATAAGGGTTTGGCGCCAGCGGATTGTCGCGCGCGAAGTAGCCTTTCAAGTTTACGTCGATTGCCTCGGTCGGCTTCCATCGCAGGCTGGCGCGGCCGGCATAAGTGTCGGTGGTGCCAGTGCGGCGGTTCTGGGCAGGGTTGAACTGCCAGCCATCCCCCTTGGCGAACGTACCGGCTACGCGAATGCCAAGAACATCAGGCACGAGCGTCGCCTCGACCGCGCCTTCCGCAGTCCAGGTGTCGTAGTTGCCGTAGCCGACCGTGGCATAACCTTCATTGCCTGCGAGCTTCGGCTTGTTGGTGAAGAAGCTGATCGCGCCACCGGTGGTATTGCGGCCATAGAGCGTGCCTTGTGGTCCGCGCAGAACTTCGACCCGTTCGAGATCGTAGAGCTGCTGGCCGTGGCTGGCGCGAAAGCTTTGGTAAACTTCGTCGACATAGACGCCGACTGGCGATGCGGTCGATGCGGAGAATTCGTTGGCCACGGAAACGCCGCGCAGCGAGAAGTTTGGCTGGGTGCGACCATAAGGCGTGGTGATCTGAAGGCTGGGCACGAAGCCCTGCAGGTCGGACGTCTCGCTCACGCCCCGCGACTGAAGTTCGTCGCCGGCCAGCGCCGAAACGGCCAGCGGCACGTCCTGCAAATTCTGCGCGCGCTTCTGGGCGACGACGACGATGTCGGCCACTGCGCCTTGGTCGCTCGATTCCACGGCTTCCTGGGCTTGCGCCGACACGGCGCACAGTCCGATCCCGGCAGCTCCGGACAGCAGGATTCCCCTCAGCTCAAGGTAAAGCTTCATGTGTCTCTCTCCCTCAATTCTTATTGCCGGACCAATTCCGCGAGGTGCGGGTGTCCGGACGGTCGTTTCTGGTTCGCAAATTGCGTCAGACTGGCTTGGCGAGCCATGACGCCGCGTGCCAAGTTCTTGGCTCGTGGTGCCAAGTCAGTGGCCCGCTGGCGCGGTCAGGCAGGTGCGAAACCGAGCACCGCCTTGGCCTCCATGAACTCGTGGAAGGCGTGCTCACCCCATTCGCGGCCATTGCCGGACTGCTTGTAGCCGCCGAACGGAGCGTTCAGATCGAGCGCTGCATAGTTGATCAAGACCTGTCCTGCCCGCAGACGCGAGGCGATGGCGCGTGCCTGTTCGAGATCGGGGGACTGCACATAGGCGGCAAGGCCATAGACAGAGTCGTTGGCGATTTTGACAGCTTCTTCGACATTGCTGTAACCGATCAGCACCACCACCGGTCCGAAGATCTCCTCGCGCGCGATGGTCATCTCGTTGGTGACATCCGCGAAAACGGTCGGCCTGACATAGTAGCCGCGGTCCAGGCCTTCGGGACGGCCGGTGCCGCCAGCGACGAGTGTCGCTCCTTCGGCAATGCCTTGCGTGATCAGTGCGTGGATCCGGTCCCACTGGACCTGCGATACGACGGGACCAAGCGCCACGGCTTCGGTCGGAGAGCCGACAACTTGCCTCGCAATGGTCGCTGCGGCAACGGACTTCGCCTCATCCATCCGGCTGATCGGCACGAGCATGCGTGAAGGCGCGTTGCAGCTTTGACCGCTGTTTATCATCATTGCTTCGACGCCACGCGCCACGGCATCAGCCAGGTCTGCATCGGGCAGGATTATGTTGGCCGATTTGCCCCCAAGCTCCTGGTGAACCCGCTTCACGGTGGGGGCGGCATCGCACGCTACCTGCACGCCGGCCCGCGTCGATCCGGTGAAGGAAACCATGTCGACGCCGGGGTGGGAAGAGATCGCCGCGCCCACGCTGGGGCCATCGCCGTTGACCATGTTGAACACGCCAGCGGGGACGCCAGCGGCGTGGATGGCTTCGGCGAAGACCTGCGCGCTGAACGGTGCCACCTCGGAAGGCTTCAGCACCATTGTGCAGCCAACCGCCAATGCGGGGGCCACCTTGCAGGCGATCTGGTTCAGCGGCCAGTTCCATGGCGTGATCATGCCGACAACGCCGATCGGTTCGGCGGTGATCAGGGTTGATCCGATGGCGCGGTCGGGCTGGAGCCCGGCCAGGACCTGACGAGCAATCTGGAAATGACCGATGCCGAAGGGGACATGGGCGGCCGAGGCAAGCCCGGCCGGTGCGCCCATTTCTTCGGTGATCGCCGCGGCCAGGTCGTCCTTGCGGGCCACCAGTTCTGCCAGCACGCAGTCCAGCAACTCAAGCCGCTCGGCCCGGCTGGTCCGTCCAAAGCTTTCGAAGGCTCGGCGTGCGGCAGCCACGGCACGGTCCACGTCTTGCGCGGATCCCATGCTTATGGTTCCGGCCACGTCCTCGGTTGCCGGATTGATGACCTCGAGCGAGCGCGGCTGCGCCGGCGCCACCCATGTGCCATCAATGTAGAAATCAAGGTAGTTGCGCATCAGGATTCCCCCTGCAAGTCTGGCTTGCGATTTCTGAGCAGGTCGGCGAGCAGAAGCGCTCCGCGTACGATCTGGGCGTCGCCGCTCGGCAAGGCGCGACGCATTGTCGCCATGCCATGGATGAGGCCGGCGGCCTCCAGATAGTGACATTCGGCCCCTTGCATGATCAACCGCGCGGCCAAGGCGCGACCCTGGTCGCGCAAAGGGTCCAGCCCCGCAGTCAGGATCACGGTCGGTGGCGAGATCGCCGGCAATTCGTGAAGCAATGGGGAGACGTCGCGGTCTTGCCGGGTTGCCACATTCGGCAGGTAGTCTTCGATGAAGCGGTGCATCAGCTTGCGATCAAGCAGGAAGCCTTCGGCGAACTGGGCATAGGAGCCTTCCTCAGGCTCGGTACAATCGCCCACCGGATAGATCAGGAACTGGGCCAGGCGCTGAGCAGGTTCGAGTTTTCCGCCGACCGCCAGCGCAAGGGCGCCGCCGGCGCTGTCTCCGGCAAGCGCGATCCCTTTGACCGGGGCTTCAAGCACCGAGGGGCCCTGCGCCACGAACCGTGCGGCAGCAAGGCAATCATCGTGCGCAGCCGGGTAGGGATGTTCGGGCGCTAGGCGGTAGTCCACTGACACCACCCGCAGCCCCGTCACGGAAGCAAGGCGGGCGCAGAGAGCGTTGTGCGTATCAAGGTCCCCAATCACCCAGCCACCGCCGTGATAATAGACGATGACCGGCCCCGGTTGCGCATCGCCGGGGAAATAGGCGCGCATCGTCACGCCTTCGCCCTTGAAATCGACCGTGCGAACGGCCGGGTCGGCAGCCTCTTCGAATGCATCGCCAAGCTGGTGATACACTTCGCGCGCAGCGGGTGCGGGGAGATCGCCCAAATGAGGGCCGTCCATCGCGGCAAGCGCTTGAAGGACGGCGGCCGTTTCGGGCAGAATAAAGGGGGCGCTCATTTCGCGCCTCCCTTTTCCTGCTGCTGAAGCAGCAGCGCCCTGGAGGAGACATAGGCGCGCAGGGCCTCGGCATCTTCGCCCGACAAGGTCTGGGCAAAGCTGATCATGCCGCGGTCCTTCAGCGCTCCGCCGATGACCACAGCGTTCCACGCCTCGGCGCTGGGCAGCACGCCCGACCGCCGCAGGTCGGGCACCACGCCGCTCGAGACTGCGCCCGGCCCATGGCAGGCCCAGCAATCTCTCTGGAACAGGGCTTCACCGCGCGCCACGATGGCTGGCGGAAACGCCTCTGCGGACGGATTGGCCGGGGCCCTTTCAATCTTCGCTACCACAGGCAATTTGGTCTTGGCCCCGATGCGGAAGACATAGATGCGGCCATTGGGCCGGGGGCCGGGATTGTCGTTGAAGTAGGATGTCAGGGCATAGGCGCCGCCATAGCCGGCCAGCACGGCGACATACTGGTGGCCGCCGGATTCGAATGTCATCGGCGCGGCCATGATCGCCATGCCAACGTTGGTGCTCCACAGGATCTTGCCATCGCTGGCAGCAAAGGCGCGGAAATTACCCCGGGTATCGCCCTGGAAGACCAGCCCGCCAGCAGTCGCCAGCACGCCGCTGTTCCACGGCTCGGGATAGTCGAAGCCCCAGGCCTCCTTCTGGCGGACCGGATCCCACGCGATCAGTCGACCACCCAGAAGGGCGCGCGTCGCGGCGACCTGCGCAGCATCATCGGGCGGCGACGTGCGCTGCGTTTCCAGGCCCAGGTTCCACCGACCGGGGCGGAAGGCGTAGTCCGACGGCTGTTCATAGGCGAACAGCGCCTTGTTGGCCGGAATATAGACAAGGCCGGTCATGGGGCTGAAGGCCATCGGCTGCCAATTGTGCGCGCCCAGCGCGCCCGGCATCACCACGGCCGGTGCCTTTTCGAAGCGCGAGGCAGGAACCTCGACCGGTCTGCCCGTGGCCATGTCGTACCCGGTGGCCCAGTTCACATCGACGAAGTTCTTCGCAGACAGCAACTTGCCGTTGGTGCGGTCGATCACGAAGAAGAAGCCGTTCTTTGGCGCTTGCATCAGCACCTTGTGCGGCTGACCATCGATGGTCAGGTCGGCGAGCGTGATCTGCTGGGTGTTGGTGTAGTCCCAGGTCTCGCCGGGCGTCGCCTGATAGTGCCAGCGATAGGCGCCGGTATCGGGATCCAGCGCCACGATCGAAGACAGGAAAAGGTTGTCGCCCTTGCCCTCGCTGCGGATGCGATAGTTCCACGGACTGCCATTGCCCACGCCGATGTAGAGCTGGTCGAGTTCCTCGTCATAGACGATGGAGTCCCACACCGTTCCGCCACCGCCCTGCTTCCAGTATTCGCCGAACCAGGAGGACTGCGCCTTCTGCGCCAGAATGCTGTCGGAGGCCGCGCCATCTGGCCCATCCGCCGGGTTCCCCGGCACAGTGTAAAAGCGCCAAGCCTGCTTGCCCGTGCGCGCATCATACGCTGTCACATAGCCGCGCGCGCCGAGTTCCGCGCCGCCATTGCCGATCACGACCCGCCCCTTCACGATGCGTGGCGCCCCGGTGATGGTGTAGGTCTTGGACTGGTCCACCGTAACGACCGACCACACCGGCTTCCCGGTCTTGATGTCCAGCGCAATCAAGCGTCCATCAAATGTGCCGAAGTACAGCTTTCCGTCAAAGAGCGCCGCGCCCCGGTTGCCGACGTCGCAGCAGCCCTTTGCGCCGTACTCGCCCGGCACCTCGGGATCGAAGTGCCACAGCTGGCGGCCCGTTACTGCGTCGAAAGCATAGACCTTGGACCAGGCTGTCGTCACATAAAGCACGCCGTCGTGTTCGATCGGCGTGCCTTCCTGCGCACGATTGGTGTCGAATTCATAGGACCATGCGAGACCCAGGTTGATCACGTTCTGCGAGTTCACCTGCGCCAGGCTGCTGAAACGCTGCTCCTTGAACGTGCCGCCATAGGTCACCCAATCTCCGGCCTGGCGCGAGCTTACCAGCAGCTTCTGCCACGCAGCGTCCTGCAAAGCCTGCGGCGGCGGTGCGATTTGCGATGATGCGGTTGCGGAAATGGCAATGGTCGTGACCGCGAGTGCGGCCATTCGCGCGAGTTTCGACACGGTCTCTCCCCTTTATGGTGGGGAGGAATGTGTCTCTAACTGCCAAACCCGGCCATGGCGTGGCGCGCCAAGTTATTGACGCAGTCTGCCACCGCGCCGTATCGTCGGCACAAGACCGTGAAAAAATCGGCGAAGTTGGGAGACTGGATGCCATGAACCCCGAGGCTCTTTACGCCGCTTTGCCGGATCTCAGCGCGCGCATCATCCAGTCGGCCGTCGTGAATACTCTCAACGCCAACTGGGATTCCTTTTGCCGCCACAATCAGATCAAGTCCTTGAAACTTGACGATGATCCGAGAGAGGTGCTGGCCAAGGAAGAGTTGATCATACAGCAAGGCTTTGTCCAGCTCACCACCGGACAGACCGACCTGTGGTTCGACATCGGCCAGCGGTACCGTTCGATCAAGTACGGCGCACTCGGGCTGGCAATGATGACCGCCGGAACGCTGGGCGATGCCTTGCAGATCGCCTGCAAGTATCAGGCGCTGACCTTTTCCCTGATCCATTACCGGTTCCAGACCATCGAAAACGGCGCCGCTGTCCTGGTCGCCGATCACGAGGGCATTGCCCCCGACCTTTACGAGTTTACCCAGCATCGCGATCTGGGCGCGGTTAACACCCTGATCCGGGACCTGATGGGGAATGAGCAGGTGCTCGAACGCGTGATGATCGCAGTGGACGCGCCCCGTAACTGGTCGGAATTGCGCCGCAGCTTCAATTGCCCGGTCGAGTTCAATGCCGATCGGACCCGGTGGGTTTTCCTGCCGAACGCTGTGGGCAAGGCGCTGCCGCTGGGGGATGTCGAACTGCAGACGCTTTATCTGACACGCTGTGATCAGACCATTGGCAAGGCGCGCTCCGATGCGCCACTATCGCATCGCCTGTCCATGCTTCTGGGCTCGTGCCCGGATGCCGGCGCGTTGCAGGCAGGCGATGCCGCGCGACGCCTGGCGCTTTCCGAGCGAACTCTGCACCGCAGACTAGCCGATGAGGGCACTCGGTTTTCCGCGATCGTCGACAAGGCCCGCTACGATCGCGCCTGCCAGCTGCTCTCCGATCCCAGGATGACGGTGGAAAGCATTGCCTTCACTATTGGTTTTGCGGAACCATCCAGCTTTTCGCGGGCCTTCAAACGCTGGTCCGGCATGGGAGCGCTCGAATACCGCCGCAACCTGCTTGGCTTGGGATCGAGAACCAATTAGGCCCGGGCCACATTTTCCCTGCGGCGCCGGGCCCCGGCTTGGTTAGCGATAGACGAATTCCGGTCCGTCGAGGTCGATGGAAGGAATGTCCTCGGCTTCCATCCAGTAATCCTGCGAATGTCGCCACTCGGGACGATCGCCCAGCCGCTTGGGCAGCTTGTCGATGTCGCGCATCAGGTAGCCGGGATTGAAGTTGTCGTCTTCGATCCACTGGGTCAGAGGCTCGTCGGCAAGGTCGGTCGGAACCACGATCCGGATCTCGCTGGCGCCCTTGGCATCGGCATGCTGCAGCAGGCGGCAGACTAAGTCGCCCAGCAGGTCGACCCGCAGCGTCCAGGCCGCGCGAAAATAGCCGAAGACCCACGCAAGATTGGGAACATCGGCGAACATCATACCGCGGAACGTGGGGGTGCTGCTCCAGTCGACCGGCTTGCCATCGACCTCGAATTCGATCCCGCCCATCACCAGAAGGTTGAAGCCCGTCGCCGCCACGACGACATCCGCCTCAAGATGCTCGCCCGATTCCAGCGCTATGCCGCTGGCGGTGAAGCGGGCAATTTTGTCGGTCACCGCGGAGACCTTCCCCTCCCGCATCTTCACGAACATGTCACCATCCGGAATGAAAGCCAGCCGCTGCTGCCATGGGCGATAGCGCGGCACGAAATGAGGTGCGAATTCGAATTCCTCGCCCGCATAGAGCCTGACCAGCGCCTTTAGTTCTTCCACGACCACGTCAGGCTCGGTGCGGGAACGCCGATCGAGTGTCTTGAGATTGTGCAGGTAATCCAGCCGAGCGCAGCGATGGACGGTTTGCTCGTCGACGCCGATCTCGCGCAAGCGATCGGCCAGTTCGGAACGGTTGGGATAGCAGAAGAAGTAGGTCGGCGATCTCTGCAGCATGGTGACATGCCCGGCCTTGTCCGCCATCGCCGGGATCACGGTGGCCGCCGTGGCGCCCGAACCGATGACAACCACCTTCTTGCCGGCGTAGTCAACGCTGCCGTCCCACTTCTGGGCATGGACGAGCGTACCCTTGAAGTCCTCCATGCCGGGCCATTGCGGCAGGAAAGGATTTTCGTGGTCGTAGTATCCTTGGCACATCCACAGGAAGTTGCACTTGTACGTCTTGGGCTGACCGCCGGTGGAACCGCGTGTTTCCACGGTCCACATCCGCTCGCTGCTTGACCATGAGCAACGGACAATGAGCGTCCCGTACCGGATGTGCTGATCGATGTCGTTCTCTGCGATCACGCTGGACAAGTACTTGAGGATCTCATCCCCCGACGCGATCGGTGCCCCGACCCACGGCTTGAACCGGTAGCCGAAGGTATAGAGATCGGAATCGGATCGCACGCCGGGATAGCGGTGAGTATGCCATGTGCCGCCGAAGCTCTCCTTGGCCTCAAGCACGGCAAAGCTTTTGCCGGGACATTGGGTTTTCAGGTGATATGCGCTACCAATCCCGGAAATACCGGCGCCGACGATGAGTACGTCAAATGTTTCCGCTTCGCCTTGCGTCTGGACAGCTGTCGCTTCAAGCACATCGGACACGGTTATTTTCCTCTCGTTTCTGCTGCCGTACGCGGCAGAGCGAACTCACCGCGGGCTTGATGTTTCAATCCGCAGTTCACCCCGAACCGGGGCGAGAGGCCACGTCTGCATTTGCCAACTTTCTGACCGGTTCCGCCACCGGCGATGGCCGGGTCGACCGTGGAAACGGAGTGAAGCGCCGACCTGCAGACACCCTGCGATCCGCTTGACGAGGAAACGATCCCAAGAGATTGCGCTGAATGGTCGAAAGCGCGCCCGAAGCTACGGAGCCAAACAGTTCGCAGGCGTCATCAATGCTAGGGGACGAAAAGCGCCGAAAAGCGCGTTTCTCAGAAAGTGGTGCCCAGAAGAAGCACGTTCGAGTCCCTCATAGGAACTCATATTGACCGCTAAGTAATTGACTTGGCTTGGACGTTTCTGAGGAATATCGCCTGTCGATTGAGGCGGCGAACGAAGCCATCCTCGACCGCTACATCGAAACGGGTGCGAGGACAGTCCTGTTGCCAGAAGGCTTGTCGGAGATTTGCTCCGACCTGCATGAGCAAGTCGAGCCTGCCGTCTATCTCGCTGCCGGTCTGACACGCAAACCGAAGCAATTTCAGAAGGTGGAATAAATGGTGGAACGGCGATTTCAATCGCCCACAAAATCTAAGTATCTCAGATACTTAGATGAGTAGTGGTGCCCAGAAGAGGACTCGAACCTCCACGCCCTTGCGAGCGCCAGCACCTGAAGCTGGTGCGTCTACCAATTCCGCCATCTGGGCACGGGGCGGAAGGCAAAAGCGCCGTCCGCCGGGTAGGAGGGCGCCACTAAGGGATGGGCAGCGGGGTGTCAACGGGGCAAATTCGCTTGAGGCTGACTCTTTTTGCAACCACGCCCGCTACGGGGAGTTTGACCATTGAAACCGCGCCCCGTGCTGTGCCAAAGGCGGCGCGACGGATGGCCTGATGCAGGCCGGATTCCCTTGGTGAACGGGCAGGAAACGCACATGGCAAACGGCAGGACGCGCGATCTCGATGGCATGCTGGTGGCGCTGGTGGGCGGCAGCGGCTTCTTCGGGACGCATCTGGCGCAGGAACTGCTCTCGCGCGGCGCACGCCTGCGCGTGTGCAGCCGCCATCCGGAACGCGCTTTCCGCCTGAAAACGCTGGGCGGCCTCGGCCAGACGCAGTTCGTGGCGACCGACGTGCGCAAGCCGCACACCGTTGCCGCTGCGCTCACCGGCGTTGATGCCGTGGTCAACCTTGTCGGTGCGTTTTCGGGCGATCTCGATGCGTTGCAGGGACAGGGCGTTGGCCGGATTGCACAGGCGGCCAAGGACGCAGGTGCGCGTGCTTTCGTGCACATCTCGGCGCTGGGTGCCGACGCGGCGTCCGACGTACCCTATGCCCGCAGCAAGGCCGAAGGCGAGCAGGCCGCACTGGCTGCTTTCCCCGGCGCCACCGTCGTGCGTCCCTCAATCCTCTTCGCCGAGGACGACAACTTCCTCAACATGTTCGGCGGGCTCATGGCCAAGCTGCCGGTTTTGCCGGTGTTCGGCCCCGATGCGAAGCTTCAGCCGGTGTTTGTTGACGATGCGGCCGAGGCTGTCGGCAACGCGCTGGCCGATCGCCAGGCCCATGGCGGCAAGATCTATGAACTCGCTGGTCCCGAAGTGATTACCATGGGCGAACTTAACCGCCGCATCGCCAAGGCTGCAGGCCGCACGCCGGTGCTGATCGAATTGCCCGATGCCGTATCGGGCGCATTCGCTGCGTTGACCGGCTGGCTGCCCGGCGCGCCGATGAGCACTGACCAGTGGAAGCTGCTCAAGGCTGGCAATGTTGCTTCAGGCACGCTGCCGGGGATCGAGGCACTGGGCGTCAGTCCTCGTCCGCTCGGCCTGTTCCTGAGCCGCTGGATGACCCGCTACCGCAAGTTCGGTCGCTTCGGCGCGCGCGCCAAGTCGGCCTGAGGCGGCTTCACTCAGGCAGTCTGTCGTCGGCAAAGCTCGGAAGATAGGCCGAGCCAGCCGCGATCAATCGCGCGGGGCAATCGAGTCCAGCCAGCATGTCGACCGTGTTCTGGCGGTTGCTGACGATGGTCCAGTGCTCTGGCGTGGCCCAAAGCTGCTCTTCGGCCTCTTCGAACGCGACCAGAAGCTCGGATGGGTCCACCTCGCAAACGGCAAGCCCTTCGCCTGCCAGAGCTGACAGCGTGAAGCCCAGTGCCCCCGCGAGCCGTCCTTTGAGGTCAACGTCCTCGATCATGGTGCGTCGGTGGTCAGCGAGCAGCGCTGCGGTACTCGCGTCCGCCGGTGCGCCGTTGCGCTCCAGCACCGGCAATGCGCTGTTCCACGCTTCTGGCGGGCACTTCCGCGCTTCGGGCGTTACCTGCTCGAACGGGCGGCTCTCCAGCGGATAGATTCGGCATATGCGAGGGCGGTTGGAGTAGTTCCCGCAGCGCATGTCGGGCAGGAGGTGCGGGCAGGGGCCTTCGTGCCGCGCCACCAGCCGCAAATTGATCCGGAACGGAACGTCTCCGACCAGAGCGGGGAAGCTCGTCGCCTTGCGCCATTGCATGACGGGATCATCAGGATCGCCGTCATCCGGCCAGGGCCAGCCCTCTGCCAGCAGGTCAACCTGATGCCCGCGCCCCGCCCACGCCTGTGCTTCGGCGACACTCAGCGTCAGCCGCAGGTCATGGCAGCAGCGCCCACATTGCGTGCAGTCGAAGTGCAGTTCCATGGGCAGAGTAGAGCCGAGGCGGTGGCGGGCAGGAAGCGCAGAACCACCGGGAATGGACCATTCGCTCGATGCAAGAAGCCCCGGCCGTTTGCGACCGGGGCTTCCTGTGGCGTAGCGGGTGTTGGGAGGATTGAGGGCACCCGCCTCGCGTGAAGGTCAGTGCAGGATCAGAAGCGCACGCCCACGGTCACGTTCCACGTGCGAGGATCGCCGTAGTACACCGTCTGGATGTTGCCGACCGAGCTGAACTCCTGGCCGTCGGTCTTGTAGAGCGTGTTGCCCACGTTCTTGACCGCACCGCGCAGGTAGAACTTGTCGAAGTCCACCTGGGCATAGAGGTTGCCGATCAGGTAACCGTCTTCGGTCAGCCCCTGGCGATTGTCGACCGAGAGGTACTGCTTGTCGACGAAGCGCACGTCACCGCCCAGCGTGAGCGAGGCATCGCCCAGCGAGACGCGGTATTCGCTGCCGGCGCGCAGGGTGAGCGGCGGTGCGAAGGCCGGGCGGCAGGTGATCTGCGCACCCGTCGGGTTGCAGCTGAACGCCGCACCACCTGCAGGCGGCAGGCGGCGCGGATCGTCGAAGCGCTTGTAGTCTGCGTCGAGGTAGCCGACCGAGGCGAACAGCGTCAGCGGCGTGACAGGGCGGACCGAAATGTCGAACTCGAAGCCCTGGATGCGCAGCTTGCCTGCGTTGAGTACCGGGAAGCTGCCGCCGAGGCCAACGTTCGTGCCGTTGCCGACGCGGGCCTGGAAGTTGTTGTAGTCGGTGTAGAAGGCTGCTGCCGAAATGTTGACGCGGCCATCGAGGAAGGTGCCCTTGGCACCTGCTTCATAGGACCAGACTGTCTCCGGTTCGAAGTTAGGCACCACGGTCGTCACGCCATTGCGCGTGACCGAGATGTCGCCGTTCGAGTTGACGCGGCCGTTGAAGCCGCCTGCCTTGAAGCCGCGGCTGGCCGAAGCGTAGAGCAAGGTGTCAGGCGTCGGCTTGTACGAGAGGCTGACCATCGGGGTCCACGCATCATAGCTGACGTCGTTATCGCCGGTGAACGGCGCGGGCAGGTTGTCGGGGAAGCAGTAGCGGATGTTGTTGAGCAGGCCGAGCGTGGAGGCGGTGACCGTGCAGCGGTTGTAGGTCTTCTTTTCGTGCGTGTAGCGCAGGCCCGCAGTCATCGAGAGCTGCTCGGTGAAGTCGTAAGTCAGCTGGCCGAAGGCCGCGTAGCTTTTGGTCACCTGCTTGTCGTCGATAGTGCGCAGGAAGGTGATGGGCGCGCCGTTGAAGGCAAACAGCCCGTCGGCATAGGCTTCCTGGTGCGAACTCACGTTTTCGTTGAGGTAGTAGAGTCCGAAAACGCCCTTGAGCTTGTCGGAATCGTACTTGAGCTGCAGTTCCTGGCTGAACTGGTTCTGGCGAACGCCCACGAAGACGTCGCCCAGTTCGAACTGGGTGGCGTCGATGTCGATAAAGAAGTCGGTCTTCAGCTTGCGGTAGGCAGTGATGGAAGTCAGCTGGAAGCTGTCGCTGAGATCGACGTTGATCGTGCCCGAAACACCCCAGTGATCGAGCTTCTGGCCCTGATCGGGGGCAAGGCTGGTCGAGGCCTTGTAGTCATAGGGGCCATAGGGATTGGCCGGAGCGAGCACGACCGCACCGCGCGCGAAGTCGGTCTGGATCAGCGGGGCGGTGAGATAGCCAAGCGTGGCTGCGTTGCGCTGCCGGGTGTAGTCGCCGGCGATGCTGATCTCGACCGTCTCGGAGGGCTTGGCGCGCAGGATGGCGCGGCCCGAAAGGTTGTTGCGGTCGTTGTACTTGCGGCCGGTGCGCGGGTCGGTGACGATGCCGTCGCGGTCGTCATACACCCCGGCGAGAGAGAGCGCGAGCTTGTCGGTGACGAGCGGGGCGGAGACGTAGCCCTTGGCGGTCACTTCATCGAAGCGGCCGTAGGTGAAGGCAGCCTCACCCTTGACCGTATCGAGGTTGGGCTTCTTCGACACGACGTTGACCGCGCCGCCGATGGTGTTCTTGCCATAGAGCGTGCCCTGAGGCCCGCGCAATACTTCGACCCGCTCGACATCGAACAGGTTGAGCAGTGCGCCCTGGATGCGGCTGAGGTAAACGCCATCGACATAGACGCCGACTGCGGGATCGAAGGTCTGCAACGCGTCGGGCTGGCCGATGCCGCGGATGAAGAAGTTTGCGCTGCTGGCCGATCCGCGACCCTGCACGATGTTCACGTTGGGAATTGCGCCCTGGATGCCGGAGAGGTCCTTGGCGCCAGCGCGTTCGAGCGCATCGGTGTTGAGCGCCGAGATCGCGATCGGCACGTCGAGAAGGCGCTCCTCGCGGCGGCGGGCGATTACGGTGATCTCGTTGCCGGTCGCAATGTCCGACGCATCATCGGCAGCAGGGGTCTCCTGCGCGAAGGCGGGCATTGCGGGCAGGGCGAACAGCGCAGCAGTTGCGGCCAGCGTGGCGCGCATGGAAATTCGGGTCATCAGACAGGCTCCCTCTCGCGGACCGCTTCGTCCGCCTGAACCCTCAATATTGAAAGTTGAACCACCTTTCAACTTCTCGTTGTGAGATTGCCCGTTTGTCGCTAGTCATCGTGGCGAAACGGCAACAGACAGCTGGGGGGTGGTCTTGTCGTTGGGAGGATCGCAGATGGCGCAGGTGAGCGCAGCCAGTCCCGGAAAAGTACCGCGCACAGCGCGAGGGCGTGAGACTTTACGCCGCCTGCTTGATGCGGCGGCGGCTGAATTTGGCGAGCGTGGCTTTCACGAAGCCTCGGTCAGCGGCATTACGCGCCGCGCGGGCACGGCGCTCGGCAGCTTCTATACTTACTTCGATTCCAAGGACGCGATCTTCACCGCCTTGGTGCGCGACATGTCTGCCCGCGTGGCAACGGCAGCTGCTGCTGCGGTGAGCGAAGGGGCGACGGGCTTGCGGCGCGAGCGCGATGCACTCATCGGGTTTCTCCACTTCGCGCGTGAGCACAAGGAGATCTACCGGATCATCGACGAAGCCGAATTCGCCGATCCTGAAAGCTACCGCGCTCACTACGAGGGCACCGCCTCCCGCATCGCCGCGCGACTGGCCGAAGGCGTGACGGCAGGATCGATACGTGACGGTGAACAGGAAGTGCGCGCTTGGGCCATCATGGGCATGAACGTCTTCCTGGGCCTGCGCTTTGGCGTGTGGGACGACAATCGCACAGTGGAGGACATCGCCGAAGTCGCGGCGGACCTGTTGGGTGAAGGGTTGCAGGCCAGGTAGGCCCTGACTGCAAGGCGAGCACAAAGTGCCCATCGATAGATCTCGCTTATGCAAGAGCATTCAAGCCACATTGGCGTAAATTCGCATTGCGAAGTGTCCTGACGCATTCAGCGTCAGAGACCGTGACCGGACGGCCTGTTATCAGAATGGGGTCCAAACGCAGCTTGGCTCTTATTCTGTCCTGCCGCGATCGCCGATTCTTCTCGCTCACATTGTGAGCATGCGCGGGTCTTTGCTGACATGTCTATCCGGCAGTCATTTGGGATTTCTCGAATCAGGTCGGAATCAGAGCTAGTTTGGTTCGCTTCAGGCTTTGTGCCGGATTATGATGCTGTCAGTTATGGGCAGGTCAGTAATGTCCTGGCGATGAAACTTTAGCCAATTTGGCCGTATTTCTGCACTAGATACAGAAATCACGAAATGTGATCCAGATCACATCGTCAAATTGATGTGTTTGGCGAGGGTGTGCATTGAGAAAGAGTGAAAATTTTGCGGTAGAATTGTAGGATTTGAGCGAGAAGCAGCGCGAAGTACTTGATCTCGTGCTTGATCGCAGAACCAACAAGGAAATCGCTGCCATCTTGGGCATTTCTCCGTCCGCAGTTGAGCAGCGATTGCAATCTGTGCGTCGTCGGCTCGGTGTTGTAAGTCGCGCTGACCTTGCCCGAACCTATCAGGACCTGCTCAACGCCTGTCAAAACCTGACAGGTGAGAAATTGCAGGTGGCCGAAAAATCATTGGCGGTTCAACCATATGATGGTGATCGGACAGCACCAGCGCTGAATTTTGAGGCGGAGCAAGCCGTAAGATCGGGGGGTGGACAGGTGGGGGCGCGGAGCGTTGGCAATCCGCCCGTCGGAATGACTGAGCCCCTTCGTGGTAGCGGTCTTCTGGCGTGGCTGGATCGGATAGCGGGAATGCCCGGGCGAATTGCGGCAATTACTGTGACTGCGACGTCTCTGGCCTTCTTGCTGGCAATTGCAACGCGTCTTGCCGACGCCGGACGATGATGAGCGGTGTGGAGGCGACGTGGACGCCTGGTTGATGTAGTCAATTTGACGCGAAATTGGGTTCATAGTCAATTCGAGAAGATTTGAAGGTCATGATAGTATTTGGACTTATCCTGACTTTTGCAAACTTCTGCATTGCTATCTGGTTGATGGTATTCGGGAAAGATGATCTGAGACTGTCCGGCTGGGTTTTGATGATGATTCTCGCCGTAAATGTAAGAGCCTGATTCGAAATTATCCTTCGTAAATTCATGACCTTGCGATGCGGCGGGTGAAGAGCTGGATCGAGGCGATAAACAGCCATGCGGTTGCCGAGGCGATGGTTTGCTCGAAGTCCTTGGCGAGACGGCGGTTCCGATTCAGCCATGCCAGCGTCCGTTCGACGACCCAACGGCGTGGAAGGACCACGAAACCCCTTGCGGTATCGGACCGTTTGACGATCTCGAGGGTCCATCTGCCGATCCGGCTCAGCGCCTGCCGGAGTTTGTCGCCAGCATAGCCGCCATCGGCAAACACATGGCGCAGCCACGGGAAGCGCTTGATGATTTCGGTCAGCACCAG
>NZ_VLKJ01000022.1 GCF_007830315.1 Novosphingobium taihuense | reverse complement strand
CTGAGCCGGATCGGCAGATGGACCCTCGAGATCGTCAAACGGTCCGATACCGCAAGGGGTTTCGTGGTCCTTCCACGCCGTTGGGTCGTCGAACGGACGCTGGCATGGCTGAATCGGAACCGCCGTCTCGCCAAGGACTTCGAGCAAACCATCGCCTCGGCAACCGCATGGCTGTTTATCGCCTCGATCCAGCTCTTCACCCGCCGCATCGCAAGGTCATGAATTTACGAAGGATAATTTCGAATCAGGCTCTAAGCTGTGGGTGATGGCCGAATGCAATTCCAATCGTTCGTGAGCTAACGTGGGATCGGCACTAGTCGCATAGCTGTCGATAGCCTTCTCGATTGCCACTCTGATAAAGTGGAAAAGGTTGTCTTCGAACCAATGGCGTTTGCGACCTTTCGTCGGCTTAGGGGGTTCAGGGCGATGAAGTTCGTCGGGCGCAAGCATGGGGCGGCAAGGTTTGACGTCAGAAATGTTCAGTTCACTCCAACCTTTGCGAGACAACGACGCGGAGCGAAGTGAACCAACGCAATGCTCGACCACCACGGGTGGCCAAAGGAGAGCCATCTTGATCTTTGCAGCCGGTAGCACCCAGTTCTTGAGTTCCGTTGTGAGTGCCGTTTCGCCCAGTTGTAAAATCCGCGCATAGTCGCTGCCTTGGTGGCTGCCGGTCCCAGTCGAGCCGCGAGATTTCGTTGCCATCTGGCGGCTGAGGAGATTCTGGGTAATGGGATCGGCAAACCAGTTTCTGCCCTTTCCCGAAATGAAGACGGCTTGCGTCAGCCGGGCGTCCAGCCGTTCTCCGGGCGCTAGGCTCCGTAGGTGTCCCATGACTGACCTGATCCAATCTGGCCAGGTCTCTGCATCAAGCAGCCCACCGAACAAGACTGCAGACAGGAGCAGTTGGTTACGCCTCACAGAAAGGTCGCGCTCAGTGCGACCTAAGGCAGCCAGGAAATCATTCTCGAGCGTCCAAAACCGTTCCATCGATGGCCCGTCGAAGGCGAAACCGGGTCGCGCTCTAGCCCTGCCTGCCACTGCATTCCTTTCGACGCGACTTGACAGGAAGCCGATCAAATTCTGCGGCTGCCTCGAAATGCGCTTCGAAGGTCACGTTGAGCAGCGCACGATATGCTGACGGGTCAAATGCAGAGCCATTGCTCCAAGGCTCTGTACCGAGATCAAAATGTCCGAGCCAGGCGTCAATGACCGATTGGGGCAAATGACCCACCAAGCCTGAACGCAGAGTATGACGGGCAAAGTTGGCCGGTACATCAGCGAGTCCAGCGATGGCTTCCTTCAACCACAGAACTTTAGCTTGCCGCACGACCAGCCCTTTTTCAGCCAGACCTTTGGGATGTTCCTGCAAAATCAAAAAGGGGAGTACATCGTCAGCCTCCAGGCCCTTAACATGGCGATCGATCACTGCCTTCGAGCGTGTGTGAATGTTGTTGCGGCCAGAAAGCGTGCGCAAATGGTCGATGTAAAACCGTAACATTTCCTGCACCGCAGGCGGGAGAAAGACCAGACGCGCACGCCCGAGCGATGTCCCGAGGTTCTGGTCAGCTACTTTTCCCAAAGCACTCGTACGATCTTTGTCGAGGACAATCAGGCCACCGGTGCGAGGTTCAATCCGCCGCAGCCCCGGCACCCAATCAATGACGGAACGGGTTGCCGTAGACAGGGCCAGCAAAATCCACAGCCTGGCTACAAGTTTATTGTGAGATGCGATGAGCTCGAGGTCTTTCTGGCGCTGATCGGGTTTTGGTCCTAATAACTCCAGCGTGCTTCGTATGTCGCAGACTCTGCCGCTGTCCGACGCGCGCGTGAACGCGGATTTTGCAAAAGAAGGGATCGAGATCCTTCCGTGATTGTCGGCCTCGGCCACCAGCGACAGATCCGATACTGGCCTGGCCATGGCCTTTGCGTATAGCGTCGCGGCCTTCGGAACAGGGAGGCTTGTGTAGTAGCTACGCGCTGCGCTGTGCTCCAGGTCCTGGCCCCCGATTTGCTTTCCTAATGTTCGGTCGCCAGTCGAAGCCCAGGCTAATTTTTCGATCACGGTGCCGGGCAATCTGTCCACTCGCGGTAGTGCACTGGCTAAAGGGCCAAGGGTGGCCTTTGCCCATGCCTGAAAGGCTGAAGCATCCAGCTTAGCCTCTCGTGGCGTCGCCGCCAAAAGCGGTGACGGTGAACAACAGCCCTCCAGCAACCCAGCCATCGCCAACCAAGGGCTCGTTCGTTCTAGCAGAGGCAGCCACACGGCTCCGCGATCCGTTATATCGGGGCGCTTGGGATCGATATGTACACCCGCTGGCAGCCACCATCCAAACTTTGTAGAGCCTTCGTTTGCCCACGAGACAAGCCCCCATTCGGCTGCCGGACAGCTCTTTTCAGAAGCAAGAGATATGCGCCGCAATCCAGACAGTTGAGCCGCGCTACGCCCTAGGTCTAGCATCAAGCGTATCGTCAGGCCCGCTCGCAACAAACTCGGATCCAAGCGGGAGTTCCGCAATGATCTCAGCAAGACGCTCAAGGCGTTCTCAGTAGCTGCAACCTGCGCCGGGGTCGCGACGCCTTTGCGTAGAGGCAGGGAATGGTTCTCTCGATGCACGCGCGCTCGCGCGCCCTGCAATTGCGCCGGGTGCTGGGCATGCGGTTGGACCGGATTGAACTGGTCGTCCTCAAGCACACAAGGCTCTCCCTGCGCACATTCAGCCATATGGATTTTGGACGTCTGAACGACTGACCGCACTGTGAACCGAGAACTTGGGCATCATACTCGAGCTTCATTCCTATTTTTGTTTATCGGATGACGAGGCTGGCTTTTGTGCCTCAAAATCAATGCCACGCCGCAAACGGTATCGGGAAATTCGCCCTATGAAAACCTATACTGCGATGCGCCGCCATCTTTACGGTTGGAGCTCCGACGCCGCCTCCGTGTGCGACTGGGCGGGCAGGCGATGGTGAATCTGGTTCGGCCCTTGACTACGGGGAGCAGCGCCAAGCGGCGAGCAGCAGCGGCGCAAATTTCGGGTTCGATACCGCCGGGAATTGCCGCGCCATGGTTGGTGGACCTTGCATGTGACAGTTCGCCAGCTGTTCGTAAGGCCGCTCGAGCCGCTTTACGCGATCGCGCCTTCGAATCCGCGGCCATGGCTCACCGCGACTTGATCCCGGCTTCGCCTAAACCACTGCAGTGGGCGCGACTCAAGAAAATGATGGAGCTGGTCGATCCCTACTTCCTTTGGGTGTCAAGGGATCCGGCTAGCCTGGAATCTGTACTCGATGAGCTTCCGCACGAGTTTCTTGTGGACGCTCGAAAGCGCCGGGAACGGTTATTGAAGGAAAGGGAGGATATCGCAAAGAAGGCCGATAAGAAATGCTGATCCGTCTGCTTCCACTCGCTATACGCTGAAACCTGACAGTCTCCTTTCGGCCCAGCATCGGTCGAACGACGATCACATGCGAGTGTGCTTGGGATGTCTGCACTCGGTAAAAGCAGCCGTCTCAACGGCGAGACGGGACGACGGCTTTGTCCCACGATGCAGCGTTCCGCTTCCGGCAGCATGCCGACCAGAGCCGGTCGTTCATCTCGTTCAACGCGAACGCCTGCTCCTGGCAGCAGCTGACATTTGGACGTCCTACCGTGGTCCTATGGCGATGTACACCGAAGGTTCCGGTTGGTCGCGTCGATCAAAGTTCGGCATCCAAGCCCTTGGAAGGCCGGGAAGTAGTAAGTTGGCCAACCCCGTTAGGAACAGGCCCAGCTCAGCGCACCAACGCCATTCATCTGTTTCACCAGTCCCGCCACGTCATGCGCGGGCACAGGGCGGCTGATGAGGTAGCCTTGGATGAGGTCGCAACCCTCGCGGCGCAGGGCATCCATTGTCGCTTCCAGTTCGACGCCCTCGGCCAGTGTTTCAATGCCCAGCGCGGAGGCCAGCGTCGTGATCGCGCGGATGATCGCGTGGGCACTGGCATCACTCCCCAGATCGCGCACGAAGCTTTGGTCGATCTTGAGCTTGTCAAAGGGGAAACTGCGCAGATAACTCAGCGAGGAGTAACCCGTACCGAAATCGTCGAGCGCAATCCGCACCCCGAGGCTGCGAAGACCATGGAGCATGCCCAGTGTGCGCTCGACATTTCCGATGAAGATGCTCTCGGTGATCTCAAGTTCGAGTCGATGTGGGGGCAGACCCGAGGCAGCAAGTGCCTGAACGATCGTCTGCGAGAGTACCGGGCTTGCGAACTGGCGCGGGGAGATATTGACGGCGACCGAGAGCTCGCCCGGCCATGCTGCAGCCTGCGCGCAGGCTTCGCGGATCACCCATTCGCCAATCGGGATGATGAGGCCGGTTTCTTCTGCGAGTGGTATGAAATCGGCGGGGCTGATGCGGCCGCGTTCGGGGTGGTTCCAGCGAATCAATGCCTCGAAGCCTTTGAGGCGCTGCTGCGTCATGCTGTATAGCGGCTGGAAATGCAGTTCGAAGTCACCCTCGCGCACCGCGCGGGCCAAATCGAGTTCGAGCTGACGCCGCCGCCGAGCTTCTTCGTCGAGCGAGGCTTCGAAGAAATGGTAGGTACCCTTGCCCTCGCTCTTGGCGCGGTAGAGCGCGAGATCGGCGTTCTTCAGCAGTTCATCGCCGCTCTGGCCGTCCTGCGGCCCCACCGCCATGCCGAAGCTGGCTGTAAGCTGCATCGACCGTCCGTCTATGGTGATATTCTCATTGAGCACGCTGTGGATCGTGCGCGCCAGCGAGGCGGGGTCCGCGCTGTCGCTCAGGCCGGTGACAAGAAGGCCGAACTCGTCGCCACCAAAGCGAGCTACCATGTGATCGGGGAACTGGTCCTGCAGCCGCCGCCCGGCCTCGCGCAGAAGCGCATCGCCGACAGGATGGCCCATTGTGTCGTTGATGACCTTGAAGTTGTCGAGATCGACGAAGACGAGCATGGTGCGATGCACCGCACTCTGGCGTGCAACCGCGCGATCGAGCTTCTCGATGAAGAAGCGCCGGTTGGGAAGCTCCGTCAAGCCATCATGCAACGCGCTGTGGACAATCTGGCGTTCGCGTTCCTCGATCGCATCAACCATTGCGTTGAAGCTTTGCGCCAGCGCCGCAACTTCGGCATCGCCCGCAACTTCAACCTTGGCGACAGTGCCGCCAGCATAGCGCCTTGCCGCATCGGCCAGCTGGCTTAAGGGGCGCGTGACACTTCGCGCAATACGCAGACCAAGCCAGAGACCGGCGAGCGTACCTCCAAGCGCAATCCCGACGAGGACGGCGTTTAGCGTGCGATAGGCCTGCATCGCCTGGTCGAGCGAGTGACTGAGAACCAGACGGGGCTCAATCCCGCTTTGGAGACTGGGCAACGCGGATAGTCGCACGAGCTGACTTCCCTGCGGCGATGGCAGTTCGCCAATGGTACCAAGTCCGAGCGCGTTCTGCTGAGAGCCGAGCGCACTTGCAGGAGCAACCTGCGCCTTGATCGGCACAGCCGAAAGACGGCTGAGCGCGCCCAGATCCTGCGTGCCGAGCGGCTGAGCAAGCACCAGCCAGCCGGCGAGATCAGGCATTTCGATAGGTGCGGCGACCGCGAGGGCAAACTCTCCCTTGAGCGAGATAACGCCACTATCCTTGCCCGCATCAAGTGCCGGGAGGAGACTGGCCCCGTCAAGCGCCGGGGCTCCGGGGTTGGTTACGACCTTGCCATCGAGCGAGACAACAGCGGCAACGGAGGCACCGGTGCGTCCAGCAAGACTGCCGAGCGCAGAGCCAAGTGTCGCGTGATCGGCAACGGCGAAAGCCTCGCGGAACCCGAAGTCGCGCGCGACGACTATCGCGGATTCGCGCATCTGGCCTTGCCGCGTGGCGATCAGTTGTTCGAATACGCGGGCATTGGCGGCCATGTCGCGTTCGGCTACCCGGTGGGCGAAGAGGCTGATACCGCTGCCCGCGACAAGCACCGAGACGGCCATGACCCCGGCGAGCAAGGCCATGAGCAGCACTGCAATGCGGGCGCGCAATGTTCGAGGGCGGAACCGGGCAATGCTGGCCACGAGCGGTCGGAGAAAGAACGGGCGGACCATCAGATCAGCGCAGTTCGAGGGTGAGGCGCGCTGGTGCGCCGGGAGTGATCGTGACGGTCTGCACCGCCTCGTTTCCGCTTCCGCGCAGACGCGGGTGCCACAACGTGACGCGGTACGCGCCAGGGACAAGGCCTTCGATCTGGGCGCGACCATTGAGATCGCTCGCAGCAGCAAAGGGCGTCGAGACGACCCGGAGGTAGCCGCGCATCTTGTCGTGAATGTTGCAACCAAGAGCCACAGTGCCAGCCAGCGGGAAGCGCTGCGAGCGCGTCTGGTCGCGACCGTAGAGATCGATCTGGAAGCGCGCGGGCTTCGAGAAGCTGTAGATGCTGTGGCGCACGGAATCGAGATTGGGGAACGCGACGTTGGCACCCTTCGGCACGACAAGAGTGCCAGGCACGAATGTCTCGTTGCGCTGGGCCATTGCGCTCCGCCATGAAAACGCGAGTGGGCGATTGCTCCCCGGCGGCGGGGGCACTTCAATTACGACGCCTTCAATCGGCAGCCCACGCTGATCGAAGAACTGTACGATGCTCGCTTTGGGCCCGGTTGCCGACACGGCAAAAAGGCAAGCAAGTCCCAGGGGCAGCCGTCGCAGGAAACGTTTCTCCATGCCGGCGGTGTCGCAGGAATCTCCTAAGATTCAGTCAATTAGCCAAATTGATCTCTTTACCAATCCTCAAGGACATCATGGTTAATCGCCAACGCGTGACGAAGTTTCGATTCTGCATCGCCATGGCACTGCCGCAGGTTGCGCTGGCGCTCGCCGCTCCGTGCGCCGCGCGGGAGGCTATCACGTTCGACAGCGGCAAGCTGATCCTGACCAACGGCATAGCCACGATCGAAGGCAGTGGGGGCGGCGGGCTCGCCAACTGGGCAACAATTTCGGGCATGGGGACGAACCGCGCGGTCGGCATTTCGGCCCATGTGACCGGCGTCGAACTGCCAGACTTCCGGCTCGACACCCACGGTCTTGCCATCGGCATCCGCGACCGGGTGGAGCTCGCCTATGCGCGGCAGAACTTCAACACGCGCAATGTCGGCGCAGCACTGGGGCTGGGCAAGGGCTTCCAGTTCAATCAGGATATCTTCTCTGCGAAAGTGCGGCTCGTGGGCGATCTTGTCTATGGCCCCCAATTCCTGCCACAGATCAGCGTAGGGGTTGAGCACAAGCGCAACCTGGATGGCGCGGTGGTGCGCGCAGTCGGGGCGCGGGCATCGACAGGGACAGATTTTACCGTGAGCGCGACCAAGCTCTTCCTTGGCGCGAGCGTTCTCGTCAATGCTACCGCGCGGCTGACCAAGGCAAACCAGTTCGGTCTTCTGGGGTTCGGAGGCGACAAGCGGGCCGGGCACAGCGTGCAGTTCGAAGGCTCAGCGGGGTATCTCGTTACACCGCGGCTGTTGATCGGCGGAGAATGGCGCACGCGGCCCGACAATCTGGGCATCGCACGCGAAGACGACGCCAAGGACCTCTTCGCCGCCTGGGCGGTTGGCCGGCGCGTGACCGTTACCGCAGCCTATGTCGACGTAGGTTCGGTTGCGACGTTCGCAAAACAGAGGGGTGGGCTGCTTTCTCTGCAGCTCGCCTATTGAAAGGGCCGACAATGCCGCTCCTCCTGCCTTTGCTGCTTGCCGCTGCTCCCTTGGACGAACCCCCTGCCGGACTGCCTGCCCCGACCGACACCGAAGCTCCGGTCGACTGGGACAAGGAGTTTGGCGTGGTCCGCAAGGAACGCGATCCGGTGACCGGTGAAATCCCGCTCGATCCCTATCCGCAAGCTGATGGCAATGCCGGAGCACGCCCGTTCAGGGGTGAAGGCATGTCTCGCGCCTTTGGCGGGCAAACCGGCATCCGCCGTATCACCGATCGCACCCTCGATCTCAGTCTTGCGGATCCGCGCATCAAGGCAATTTTCGCCGAGCACGACATGGTGCGGCTGCGACGCACGCTGTTCGAGCAAGTCTGCTATATTTTGAACGCTGGATGCCGCTATTCCGGGCGCGACATGAAGGCTGCGCACAAGGGCCTGGGCACGACCCACGCCGATCTCAATGCGCTGGTAGAGCATTTGCAGCAGGCCATGCGCGAGGCACGAGTTTCGTTTCCAGCTCAGAACCGGCTCCTGGCGAAGCTGGCTCCGATGGACCGGACAGTGACAGAACGCTGACTGCGCTTTGCAACGCCTGCTCTCGCCGAAAGCCGTCTTTCAAGCTGTGCGCCATGAACGGCAGGAATGTCCCAGAAGCGGCGTTAGGCTTCCTGCAGTTGCCGACCAACTCCGGCTGCTCGGTGAGGGCGTTGGAAGGGTTGGTGCCGACAGCACCAGTACTACGACCGCCGGATAGCTGCCGGTAGGCAATGCCAACAATCTGGACGCTCAGGTGGCGCTAGTTGCAATTGTGAGCTGGCTCTCATTCAAAGTCCTTCTCGCAGCAAAAGCTCAAAGTTCTGGGGCTGCCAACGAAGCAGCAATGGCACCGATCGACTGGAACATTACAAGCGGATCGTCGCGCGAAGGTAGGAAGCCTTTTCTTTGCCAGAAGGCCGCTGACTCGTCGTCGATGGCATTGACGATCACTGCACGACCGCCAACGAGGTGGGAGGCATCCAGACACCGCCTCAGTGCGTGACGCAGCAACCCCGATCCGACGCCCTGTCCCGCCCATGCCAGATCGCACGCGAGTTGACCGAGCAGCAGGCAAGGGACGGGATCGGGTGGCTGCCCCGTCCGGATGGGACGCGGCAGGATGCCGGGTATCACTGAAGTCGGAGCCAAGCCATAGTAGCCGATCACCCGCATCGCCTCATGCACGACCAACACCGCGGTGAACCCACGCTCCTGATTTGCGAGGGCACGCGTCTTGAGCCAGTGATTGAGCGAAGGCTTGCCGCAGTCGAAGTCATCAACTTCATGAGCTGGGTTCAACAGTTCCGGCGGCGACAGGCTCAATTGTCAGTGCCGATCGTCCGAGGGCGTGTCCCAAGGCGCTGGTCGCCTAAGCACATCGACGAGCGCCGGAACCGCCTCAGCAGGTTGTTCCAGCAGCGCGATGAATTCGGCAAAACCTTCGCCACTCATCCGAACGAGCCTCTGGTCCATCAGGACATCTTCGGCGGCCCGCACAGCAGCTTCTCGCACGAAATCGGTTCGCGAGCGCCCGCGCGCGCTTGCCGCACGATCAATCAGGGCAATGTCGGCATCGGGCAGACGCATTGATACCGGGTGATCCTTACGTTCAAGGGTCTTGGCCATATTCTGTCTCCACATGGCACTATACATAGTGTATTGCAAAATGCAATACATATCCAATGTGGTCGGGGCGATCCATGAGCAATGCAGACAGACGACTTATCGGACCAGTGCTGTTCCCGAAAGCGTCTGTCCGCAACGCTCCTAATGATCCAAGCCTTCTAAGGTGCCCGGAGCTTCACATTCAGCCACGATGAATTTTACCAGAATTTTATACGCCTGCAGTTGCAGTACGAATTGGCCAAGCTTTTGCTGTACCGCTGCCCGAGGCGCTCGTAGTTCGTCGGTGAGTTCCATTTGAAGTGCGTCATCCGTCGAGCGCTACCATTTCATCCGGGGTGGGGCGAGCCCCACCCCGGATGATCCGTCATCTTTGGCGCCATGAACCGCCATGGTTTCGGCGAGTACCTCTCGCGCGGCGTCCTGTATTCGAGGCACTTGCGCGGGGTGTCGTTGAGCCTGGCAGACACCGCTTCGATCGCGTCAACGGGGAGGGCCGCGATATCGACATCGAGCGGCAAGAACCGCCTCAAGCGTCAATTGAGGTTCTCTACGCCACCCTTTTGCCAGGGCGATCTCGGCTCGCAGAAGTAGATGCCCATGCCCATCCTGGATCGCAATGTGCCGTAGGCCGCGAACTCTGTCCCACGGTCAAAGGTAATGCTCTGCCGCAGGCCGGAGGGAAGGGGAGCCAGCTTCGCTTCAATGCCAGCCATGACGCCCGCCGAAGTCCTGCTGGGGTTGCGCCAGAGCATGACGAAGCGGCTCTTGCGCTCCACCATGGACGTCAGATTCGACTTGCCGAACTGCTTGCGGAAGATGACCAGGTCGCCCTCCCAATGGCCAAAATCCGTTCTTTGCGAGATGCTTGACGGCCTCTGGCCAATGCAGCTGGTGTGGGGGATCTGAAGACCGCGTGGCTTGCGGCGGCCGCGCGGTCGACGTCGCCTACGCGACCAAGGTAAAAGCTGATAGAGCGCTTGGCGCTTGCCTTCTTCGCCATAGACATAGCGGTAGATCGTCTCGTGGCAGACCCGCCGACTGCCCGAGTGACGCAAGCGTCCGGCGATTTGTTCCGGCGACCAACTCTTTCGTAGACCATCGATCACCTTGGCTGCCAGTTCAGGATCGCGCACCAGTTTGCGACCAGGCGCCCGACGGTTTGCAGCGTACCTCTGGGCCACATTCGGAAAGTAACCGCGGAAGAACGGCTCTTCGTCGTGCATGAAGTTACGGCGTAACTCGCGGTAGATTGTGGATGGATGCCGGCCGAGTTCCGCCGCGATCCTGCGCACGGGTATTCGAGCGTCTGTCAGCCGCGAAATCGTCTCGCGATCACCCCGTCCAAGCTGGCGATATTGGGCTCCCATATGCGTTCCTCCGAGTGGGCTGAGGCCTCAGAAATCCTCGAATTTCGCACTTCAAAATAGAATCCACCCGTATCGACAACTCAGATTTGATAATAATAGTTATGTTAAATAAATGACTTAAGTGAGGCGGGCGTCATCGAGCCAGGATGACCAATCGGCGAAAGCCGCAGATTACGAACCGGCTTGGAGCAACGATGCATTACCGCCCTTGCCAATTTTTGCCAAGAGTGGTATCCAAGCAGTCATGACCACGATGAACATTTCGCTTCCCGATGGCATGAAGTCGTTCGTTGACCAACAGGTCAAGACGCGCGGTTACGGCACCAGCAGTGAATATGTCCGCGAACTGATCCGCAAGGATCAGGACATCCAGCGCCTGCGCGCGTTGCTGCTCGAAGGCGCGAGTTCGTCTGCCGGCGCGCCGGTCGATGCCGGCTATTTCGAGGATCTGCGAGGTCGCGTTCGTCGCGCGGCTTCGTGACTGCCAAACCTGTTGTTCCGCGGGCGCAAGCGCGCACAGATGCCGATCTCGCGATCGAGCACTACATCGAAGAAGCCGGGGCCGATGTGGCCTTTGGCTTCATTGACGCACTCGAACGTGTCTACGCCTTGATCGGCGAAGCTCCTGCGACAGGATCCCCGCGGTGGGCGCACGAGCTGAACCTGCCTGGTCTCAGGTCGTACCGGCTCAAAGGCTACCATTGGCTGGTATTCTACATTGAATTGGACCAGCACATCGACGTCTGGCGCATCTTGCATGCAAAGCGGGATATCCCGGCCTGGATGGACGACGGCGACAAGGAGATGGGTGACTGACCCCGCTCGGCGTCTGCGCAAAAATCAGGCAAATCCACCAACTGCGATCCGCCCGAGATTGGCGCGGACCTTCTCGCCGTGGCCGAGGCGAACCAGTTCTTCGGCGGCAGCGTCGCCGAGCGAGCGAAGCGACTTAGAGCGGTACCAGGCATAGGCGGCAAGCTCGCTTCCTGCCCAGGGGATGGCCCGATCGATGATCTCGATCGTGTCGCGTAGGCGCAACTGGATTGCCACGCTGCCGCTGCGGGCGGGCAGTCTTCGACATGGCATCTCGCGGGCAGACCGGCGACGACAGACAGCTCGGACTTGGTGATATGCAGCGTTTCCGACAGCCTGTCGGCCGAAATGCCAAGCTCGCCCGCTACCGCTGAAAGAAAAGTAGAACACACCATCGACCGACCTGATACCGGAATCTGGACAAAGTATGCGGTAATGGCGCCAAAATGGGAAGCTGCAGCGTCAGGCAGCAAACAGCTCGCCCTGAGGATTGGCAGCAGGTGTGCCCGGTCGCCGCAGAGTCGTGGGTTTGCGCAGCAGCGCAAGCACGGCCGGCTTGACCACATAGACTGCATGGCGTCCGCCGCCGCGGTTCTTGTGGTTGGTGGCGTAGCCGGCATAGTGCCGGGTCATCAGACCGGCGCGGACCAGATCGGAAATCGCGCGGCTGACATTGGTGCGACCGACCGCCTGGACCTGCTCCTCGACCGCCGCGTCGATGCGCGTGGCGTCGTGTTCGGCGTCACCGGTGAGTTGGTCCTTCAGCGCTGCGGCTACGCGCGCGCGTAACGCGGCGCGACGTGCGGGCTGCTCACTCATCGGCAGAAGCTGGGAGCAGAGCCATTTGCGCAGGAGGACGGGCACGCCGCCTTCCGCGATGAAGGGGCCGGCCTGCCCTCGCCCGTCGGCCGCTTCGGCGACCAGTTGAAGGACGAGGAAGGCGTAGCGTGGCCGGTTCGATACCTCGACCAAGACCGCATAGATCCCGCCGATACCGGTGATTTCGTGGGCTCGTTCCATCGAGCAGTATTGAGCACAAAAGGTGAATCCTGTGAATCCCCTTTGTGCCCCGCCATGTCGTTTGTCGCCCGTGACACTTCGCCCGGTCACGCCTTCAGACTAGCGCAGCCTACCGCTGCTTGGCTTACTTCCCTTCCCTCCACCTCCTTAGCAATCGTTGGGGGCATGTGCTATGGCACCCCCTTCGAACATGTGACGAGCGCAGCGCAACATGACACTCCGCCCGCGGGCAAAGTGTCACAGATGCCATGCTAGAATGTGCGTCAAGCATGGACCCGGTATGATCTTGAATGGACGCTGGATCTCCTGCGCCCTCGCTGCGAGATGTCGGGGAAGCTCCTTCGCTCAGGCGAGCGGCCCGCACCGCAGACCAATCCTCATATCGCGAGTGAGCCCGGCGGGCCCGTTCCGGCACGCTCGGCCGACTTCTTCGAGGGACCGTCGTGGTATCTCGATCCGTTGCTTGGCGGCCGAATCGAAGACTAGGCAGGCATCAGCTTGCCGGCTTCATCGGTAGAAATCAGGGATTGCGCAGGCCAAGCCGGTCGTCGTCATCTACGAGCGAGATACGCCCTTCCCAGTTCCACAGGACGAGGTTGATAGCGTCGGCGGGAGCGCCGCGGGCATAGCTCGGAACGACGATACCGACATAGCCTTGCGCAATCGCGGCCTCGGCCAAGTCCTGCGTCGGCACGGTCTGTCCTGAGATCATCCGGTCCCGCCACGAAGGGTCAGCGAGCTCCGCTGGCGCCATGCCGAAAGGCTGCAGCGCAGCTGTGTCGCGGCCATCCAGCAAGGGCCCGATGTCGGCCTCATAGGCAACCAGTGTTGTCGGCTGCAAAGTGCCAACCTGATTGGCCTCGCGCAGCGCCGTCTCCGGCGCAAGCGAAGTATAGAGCGCCGGGCGCCCCATGCGATTGAACCGTCCCCCAAACCGGGCTGCCCCTTCCCCCGACAGTGGTTCGCGGGACCAGACCGGATTGTGGGCGCGGTAGAGCAGCGCGGTGAAGTGCATCGGACTAGGCGTGAATGCCGGCGTCGACCGCGTCGATAAAGGTCAGCACATCATCAGCCCGGTTGCTCTGCACCAACTGCATTGCAGTCTGGCCCGAGAAGCCCGACAGCGGCTCCGAGCGGTACCAGGCGTAGGCCAGCAACGCTGACCCGAAGCGCGGTTCGACCTTGTTGAGCACCTCGACCATCTGGCGAAGGCGGCGTTGGGTGCGATCGGACGAGATCCGGTCCTTGCGCTGGATCGCATCCTTGCCGAGGCCCAGCGAGCGTGCGAGTTCATCGCTGGTGGTGCGCAGCGCATCGACGATCTTGCGCGGAGCAAACGCGCCATTGTCCGCATAGTTCTGAATCGCCATTGCAATGCTCCATGAATTCTGACGCGATATAGCGTCATTCTATGTGGCATTCAAGCCACCACGTGGCTCGTCCCGATGTGCTTCAAAGGACAACAACTTGCAGCTCGATCGCACCGGGGGGCCTCTCCCGTTGGCATGACGCAGAAGGGCTGGAGCTTGCTGTCGGTTCTGAACACGGCATGGCTCTTCCCGGTCTTCGCGCTCAACTACGACATGGATGGCTCAGGAGGTCGGAACGGTGCAGAGCTTCTGTAAACCACTTCAACTTGCAAATTCGGATTACCTCCATGGGGCATGCCTTGCCGAAAGTGCCAGCGGCGGATCACACTGAGTAAGTCCATGTCGATCACTCCGATGCCTCCCGACTGTCAGCCGGGAGCGAGGAAAGCATGGGTCAATTCTCAGTGATAATTTCTGGCCCTCCCGGGTCAATTCTCAGCGCTACTCAACACCCTATTGCTGCAAGTGCAAAAAGGCGAGGGAACTGCCCTTTAGCAATCGGTGCGAAGGTGCGTGAATCTTCTATGTGAGTAACTGGGGGCTCACGTTATAACAGCGCTTTGGCCGAGACGATCATAGGCCTTTACAAGGCCGGAATGATTTGGCGGCAGCGATCCTGGCCCAGCGTGTTGGCCGTGGAAATGGGAATCCTGCGCTGGGATAACTGGCTCAACCACCACTTCCTCTTCGGCACCATCCGGCGTATCCCGCCCGCCGAAGCCGAGGCCAACTACTATGCAAACAATGAGACCCTCAACATGGCTGCATGACCCCAATGAAGCTGCCTCCGGAAAACCCGGGACGCTTAGAATCACAGGCTTAGACGGCCTGTGTCAGCTGAGTTGCCAACCACGCAGGGCGGAAGTGGGAGAATATAGTCGCTTCTCAGCTTCAAGTCGGCACTTTTCGGTCAGAAGCCCTGCCTCTGGGGTGTAGCTTCTGGCCATACGATTTCTGCGTCACTGCCCAAACACTTTGGCACGGGCGCTGCCAGCCTACCTGCCCCACGCCCGATACGGTGGTTGTCCGACGCCTGAGACACCTCATACCGTCAGTCTAGGCTCGACAGGACAATCTGATTCCGACCGCTGGACTTCGCCCGGTAAAGCGCCTCATCGGCTGCTTTCAGAGCTTCCCGTGGGTTTGTGTACGCAAAGACATCCGCAATACCGCCGGAGAAGGTAATCTGGCCGATGGGCTTATCGTTGGACCGGTTCACGAAAGCCCGGGACCCGAAATTCTCTCTAACTCCGTCGAGGGTGACAAATGCTTCTTCGGCAGTCTTTCCCCGGAAAAGCACTACGAACTCCTCGCCGCCGTGGCGTGCGACATGGCACTTGTCATTTGATATCCGGGCGAGAGCTTCGCCAACCGCCCTGATGACCCTGTCGCCAGTATCATGCCCGTGAGTGTCGTTGACACGCTTGAAATGATCGATGTCGCAAAAGGCAACACACAAGTTATCAGCCTCTTGGCGCGCCTCACGATAGTGGTGATCCAGAACAGCCTCAAATGCGCGCCGGTTGGGTAACCCTGTGAGGTGATCGACTTCAGCATCGTGTCTGGCTTTGTCGAGTTCGCGACGCAGCGCCTGTGCTTCGTCTTCACTGCGCTTCATTTCGGCCGCGAACCTCTGCGTCCTGACAATCATTTCTTTGGCGAGAATCTCCAGTGCAGCCAACGGGCTCTCGGCATTGGGCGCTCTGGCGCGCGATACCTGTGCTTCGATCGCAGAATTGTATTTTGCAGCTGCATCTCTCGCAGTCCGGGTCGTCGATGCGAAGGAGTCGAGCGAAACCTCCAGACTGCCCATGATCTTCTTGACCCCCTCCTGCATTCCATCAGGCGTCTTGTTGAGGTCAAGCCACTCTTGCGTAATTCCCAGACCAGAGGCGCGCCGTTCGAGAATTCTGCGCGCCAAGACGGTATCAAGGCCCGAGAACGCACTGTGTGCCGCTAGAAGATTGCTCGCTGTCACGGGCAGAGCATTGTCCAGGAGGAACGTCGATATCTCATCGAGCAAAATCTTGTGAGCCAAGCCTTGCGGAGACAGCGCAGCCTCTTTGTCGTTATGGTCGTTCGTTGCCGAAGGCCCCTGCCCACCAGCGAAGAGACGCAGGAGGCGCAAACCTCCAACCGATTCATTGCCCAATTTCAAACCCCACGCTTGAGACCCCGACACCCTGCACTCCAGTGCGGTGTCACGAGGTTCGCTCAGTCCAAAGTGGCGATAGGTCAAACATGCTTAGGAGCAACTTCCGGACCATTCCGTGCAGTTACGGGCGTGGGCTTTAGGTCACTTTCCCCATCCAGACTGCTCTTCGGGACGGTTTGCCTGTGGCTCCGGATCGAAAGCACAGGCCAAGTGCCTGACGTAACCGCCGAATTCGGTTCCGTACCCGTCAGCCCGGAGTCATTCCAGAAGTTAACGCACAAGAGCACAAGTCGGAGACGCCAGCGCGAGGCTCGATTGCTACGCGACAGCCTCAAATCCCGTTCTATCGTCTTGATCGGCTTACCGTCCCGGTGCCCCCGGCGGATCCTGGTAAACTTCTTTACAACCAGCATCCCTCTACCCGCCGTCGCCTACATTCCGCTTTGGGCTATCTCAGCCCGGCTCAGTTCGAGGAGCAACACGCCCGCCTGTTGGTCAAAACTGCCGCCTGACTTCTGTCCCACCCTAGGGTCCCACTCCAATCACCCCGCTAACGGGATCAATCTTGCACGCCGCTCCACGGACAGGGCTTCAAGCGATACAATGGTTGCACCTGCAGCAGTCTCTGCGACTGGTGTGGCGATGGTCATGGCAAGAGCGAGTTCGATCACTTCAAAGCTGTCCCGCTGAATCCAAGCGCTTTTTTGGCATCGCTTCCGCCCGCAAGATCGACCATGGTCTGCCCGAGGACAGCGAGACCTACCCGGTGTGCTCCAAGAAAAGAGTGCTGCAGCAAGCAAGGGCGCAACGACGAGAAATGGCGCTCATGCGACCAGACTTGCCGATCCCGGTCGTGTCCGGGAGCTAACACGGTCAAGCTTACACAATGTCAGCACTTTGCCCTGCCCCCTCCTCCCCTTCTCCTCGCGCATCGGACGTCGTTGCCCAGGAGTTGAGGCAGGTAGAACGACATTTGTCTCTTAGGAGAAGAGATCGCCTTGGACGTGCGTAAAGACGATGCCGGTTACGTGGCGACGAATGCCCCTGAGAACCCGACGATCATCTACACGGGGCACCCTGCTTGGCTTTTTCGGCAGCAGCCAGCTGGCCATCGCGATGGAGAGCTTGAATCACGAAAACTGGCAAGGCACAAGCAAGCAACACGTTTGACTTGCGTGAGAAGACGTCCGGCACAGTCGCAGCGCAGATGCGTTCGGCAAAGCCGGACGTCTTCGTGTGGGTGAGATATGCGCCGATCCCCTAACGGGAGGTTAACAATCTCGAAACCATGTTTGCCTTTTCTCCGGTCCCCGGCTTGTCACAGAGGTACCTTGGAATACCAAGTCTCCGATTCTGGCAGAACGCCAAGCTTCGTTCTCGTCTTATGCACGATGCCACATGCAAAATGTCGTGATTTGCCCAGGATTAGAAAATGCGTCTTAGTCTCGCCGTCATTCTGAAGAATCTGAAAACTTGTTCTTGCCCACTCGGGATGAGCTTGTCGTAAATGAAAAAAGGAAACCTCAAGATAGAAGGCCGCAGAATCAGAGCCAATCGTCTCTTCGGCTTCCTTCGCAGACCATTTTGAGCCCCAGGAATTCAATATTTTATCCCATACAAATCAAACAATGTCTAGCTATATCGAAATCATCACGCTAAAATGCGTGCTCGGTAAGATAATGAAATACCTCCAACGGAGTCGCCTGAAAATGAAAGACACTCTGGCCATGCGTGAAACGCTCATAACACTTACATCCGATATTGTTGCTGCTCACGTTGGAAACAACAGCGTGACCGTAAGTGACCTTCCGACCTTGATTTCCAATGTTTACCACGCATTGGCTGGCCTTGAGAAACCTGAGTTTGTTGAAGTTTCCAACCCAGAACCTGCTGTTTCCATTCGGTCATCTTTAAAATACGATTATATTGTCTGCCTCGAGGATGGCAAGAAGTTGAAAATGCTTAAGCGGCATCTGGCGTCCAGTTACAACATGACTCCAGATCAATATAGGGCCCGATGGAACTTGCCGGCAGACTATCCGATGGTTGCACCAGGATATGCTAAGAGGCGCAGCGAACTGGCCAAATCGATCGGTCTTGGCCGAAAACCAGAAAAGAAAATCGCCAGCACGCCAGCCAAGCGTTCACGCAAAACTGCAGCTGTCGAAGCCTGATCAAACGTCTTTGATGGGGCAACAAGCCCATTGAAGAGACCGGAATTGTTTCCAAGGTGCAAGATTGGTCGATGCTGGACTGGCCGAGCGGATCCGGTAGTTCGGGCGTCATCGCGAACCAATAACCGGCCTTAGCGATTTTGATCGAGCCACCGGACGCATGTTCTAAAGATGCGGGCAGGAAAGATCGCAAAGCTTCGCGGCCTGAAAAATGCCTGGATCGCGCTTGCCCGTCGCTTCGATGCCATCATATATGCCATACTGCGCGAGGGCACCTCGTTCCAGGCGGCTAGCCTGGATAAGGCCAGAATTCTGTGGTGAAGCTTCAGAGCTGATTCAAGGGCACGGTCTCACGGGACGTGCAATCGGCCGACGACGATGATCAGATGCGCTCTGTAGTCAGCATCGTGTCGATGTTCCGTGCGCCAGTATGGTGCTGATGTAGCAAGACCAGCCTCCGGGTCATCCGGCGCAGACATGGTCTGGAAACCTTTAAAGAAACAGCATCTCCTGGTCTTCAATCGCAGAATCGGATCCTAGTGTAAGAGAGCCTGCCACCAGGCTTCGTTGTCGAGATACCAGTGCAGCGTCTGGCGCAAGCCGTTCTCGAAGTTATGCTGAGGAACATAACCGATTGTGGCCCGGGCCTTCGTCTCGTCAATCGCATAGCGACGGTCGTGCCCCTTGCGGTCTTCGACAAAAGTCTTGAGCTCGCTGGTTTTTCGGCCGTGTGCGGCGGGCGCATCCGGATAACGCGCGACGAGGCCTTCGACCTCATCGAACGCGCGGTCGACTTCAGCGCAGATGCGGTCGATCACCGCCATGTTGGGCAGCTCCTCGCCGCCACCGATATTGTAGGTCTCACCCGGCTTGCCGTTCTTCAACGCCGCCTCGATGCCACGACAGTGGTCCTCGACATAGAGCCAGTCGCGCACGTTCATGCCATCGCCGTAGATCGGCAGTGGCTTACCCGATAGCGCATTGAGCACAAACAGCGGAATGAGCTTCTCGGGGTAGTGATAGGGCCCGTAGTTGTTCGAACAGTTGGTCGTCGTCGTGTTCAGACCGTAAGTGTGATGATAAGCGCGCACTAGGTGGTCAGACGCAGCTTTCGATGCCGAGTAGGGCGAGTTGGGCTGATACTGCGTGGTTTCGCTGAACGCCGGATCATTAGGCCCGAGCGAGCCATAGACCTCGTCGGTCGAGATGTGGTGGAAGCGGTGATCGCGGCCCGAACCCTCATCAAGCCAGACCTTGCGGGCGGCCTTGAGCAGGTTGTTCGTGCCAAGGATGTTGGTGTCGATGAAGGCATCAGGGCCGGTAATCGAGCGATCAACATGGCTTTCGGCTGCAAAATGCACGAGCGTCGCCACGCCACGTTCGCGCAGAAGCTTTTCAACCAGATCGGTGTCGCGGATGTCGCCGACGACGAGTTCGGCCTGTTCGACATCGGCAATGGTCGAGCGGTTGCCGGCGTAGGTCAAGCAATCGAGCACGATGATCGCATCGTCCGGATGCTGCTTGGCCCAATAATGAACGAAGTTGCCGCCGATGAAGCCAGCCCCACCGGTGACGAGAAGGTTAGCCAAGTGCCATTTCCTCTATCAGCATGGTCTTTAGATTGGTGCGCCAGTGGACGTGTGCATCGCCGAGCAGAGCGCGGGTGGCCGACACGTCAAGCACTGAGAACGACGGGCGCTTGGCGGGCGTGGGGTAGTCCGCTGTTGCAATGGGTATGATGTCGGGGATGCGCTCGATCAGGCCAAGGGCTTGACCTTCCTCGGCAATGGCCACGGCAAAATCGTACCAACTGGCAACGCCTGCATCGCGGTGGTGGTAGATGCCGGGCTGATCGCTCTCGGCAAGGTCCCAGAGCGTCTGCGCAAGGCCGGTAGCCCAGGTGGGCGAGCCGATCTGATCGGCCACGACGCGAACCTCGTCGCGCTCGCGCATCAGGCGCAGCATCGTGCGCACGAAGTTGGCACCGCCTGCAGCATAGACCCAGCTGGTGCGCACGATGATCGCTTGCGAACCGGCAGCATCTTCTCCTGCCGCCTTGCTGGCTCCATAGACCGACTGTGGGTTCTTCGCATCGTCCGGTCGGTAGCTGCGACCTTTGGCACCATCGAAAACGAAATCGGTGGAGACGTGGACCAGACGCTTGTCCGAACCCGCAAGCGCCTTTGCAAAATCCCCCGGCGCAGCAGCATTGATCGCATGGGCAAGATCAGGTTCACTCTCGGCCCGGTCTACCGCGGTGTAGGCGGCAGCGTTGAGCACGAGATCAGGCTGTTCCGCATCGACCACACGCGCGATCGCGTCAGGGTCGGAAAGATCAAGCGCATGGCGATCTAGCACGACGCAGGTCCAATTCTCGGGCCTTGTCGAGAGCAGGGCCTTGCCGAGCTGGCCGCTGATGCCCGTTATCAGCGCCTTCACGCAAAGGCCTTCACGTCCGCAAGCCGAACACCATCGGCATCCTTGGCAGAAAGCTTCACCACGATGCCGTCAACCGGCCATTCGATGCCTACCATCGGATCATTCCACGCAAGGCTTGCCTCATACTGTGGCGCGTAAGGCGCGGTGCACTTGTAGAGGACGTCGGTATCGTCCTCCAGCGTGAGGAAACCGTGGGCAAAGCCCTCGGGCACCCAGAACATGCGCTTGTTCTCTGCAGAGAGCGTTATGCCGGTCCACTGCCCAAACGTGGGCGAAGAGCGCCGCAGGTCAACCACGACGTCGAATACCGCGCCACGCACAACGCGCACCAGCTTGCCCTGAGGGCAAGGATTCTGGAAGTGCATACCGCGCAGCACGCCCTTCTGCGAGCGGCTGTGGTTGTCCTGACAGAACGAGATGTTAAGCCCGGCCTGTGCGAAGTCCCCCACGTTCCATGTTTCCATGAAAAAGCCGCGCTCATCGCCGAATACCTTCGGCTCGATGATCAGCGGCCCCGCGATGTTGCACTCGATGATGTTCACAACGGGCCCTTCTGGGTCAACAGTTGCAGCAGATACTCGCCATAGCCGGACTTACGCAGCTGCTGGGCAATCGTTTCGAGGCCAGCATCGTCGATGAAGCCCTGACGCCAGGCAATCTCCTCGGGGCAACAGATCTTGAGGCCCTGCCTTTCCTCGGTGATGCGCACGTAAGTTGCGGCATCGAGCAGCGAACTATGGGTGCCGGTATCTAGCCAGGCATAGCCACGGCCCATGATCTCGACCGAGAGCTGGCCCTCATCCATGTAGAGGCGGTTGAGGTCGGTGATCTCGAGTTCGCCGCGCAGCGAAGGCTTGAGGTCACGCGCACGGTCGATGACAGTGTCGTCGTAGAAGTAAAGACCGGTGACGGCATAGTTCGACTTCGGCGCGGCAGGCTTTTCCTCGATCGAGCTGGCACGACCATTGGCGTCGAAGGAAACAACGCCATAGGCTTCGGGATTGTTCACGCGGTAGGCAAACACACTCGCCCCGTCGGCGCGCGCGTTTGCGCTACCCAGAAGTTGTGGTAGGCCGTGACCGTAGAAAATGTTGTCACCCAGCACGAGCGCGCTCGGATTGGCCCCGACGAAATCAGCGCCGATATGGAAAGCTTGGGCAAGCCCATCCGGGCTCGGTTGCTCGGCATAGGAAATCGATACTCCTAAAGCCGAACCGTCTCCTAGTACGCGCTGGAACTGGTCGGCGTCCTCAGGCGTCGTGATGATCAGGATGTCGCGAATTCCCGCCAGCATCAAAGTGCTGAGCGGGTAGTAAATCATCGGCTTGTCATACACTGGCATCAGCTGCTTTGAGACGCCGCGCGTAATTGGATAGAGCCGCGTTCCAGATCCACCAGCCAGAATGATGCCTTTTCGGTGCATGTGTTCGTTCCTGCCCTGCCCCGATGCCAATCACAAGCAGCCTCGCCAACAGGTCAGCGAGAGACCTCTGATTAGCGCATAACATTGGGACGGCTGCATCGCAGCATCCTCACAGTTGGTCAACAACAGCGTTTCCACAATGTGGGTCGGCTCTGCCAGCGCCTTGTGCCACCAGCAAGGCGTTGAGGCCGACCCCCGATGACCCGACACTGGCGGACGCTTGATCACGATGCTTCAGGTGGCCGCAAGCGAGACTGCATGGATGCCTTCGCCTATGTGCTTTCCGCCAGCATCTACAGTATGGCGCGATTTGTTCACCTGGCGGAAGGGGTCTGCTCGCAGCACTACGTATAGGGTTATGCGCCTGAGCAAAATCGAGGGGCATAAGGCCTCATTCAGGTGAATGAGAGGTCGATTTCAGGCCGATGACGTCAACAGAAGATAGCTGAGAACTGAACCTTGACGCCGGTTAAAAGATCAATGCCACCCGCTTGAGCAATCTGACAAACGCTTATCATCCTGCCTGTACGCCTGCGAGCTTGACACAGCGCAAGACAATGAGTGCCTTGATCTGCTAGAAGGGAAGGAAAGGTGGGATCCCCAGGTGGATGCCTCGAAAAACCTCTGGCGTTGAGGGCCACTGAGTGATTCACTGCCTTTGTGGATGAGCGGAGGCGATGATGGCGGGACAGCCCGGTTTCTTTGATCTTTCGGACCGGTACGAGGCCTTGAGCGCAGCGGGTGATCCGCTTGAGCGTTTGGCTGGGGTGATCGACTTTGAGGTATTCCGTGGTCCCTTGATTGCCGCTCTGCGCCGTAGCGTCCGTGGCAAGGGCGGCCGACCACCGTTCGACCCGGTCCTGATGTTCAAAATCCTGGTGCTGCAGGCGCTCTATTCGTTGTCAGACGAAGCAACGGAATTCCA
>NZ_VLKJ01000021.1 GCF_007830315.1 Novosphingobium taihuense | reverse complement strand
CGGATCGCGGCGTGGTGCTCCAATGTGTCGAGCGGGCTCTCGGTCGTGGCGATGACCTCGATGTTGTAGCGATCGAACAGCGCGCGCGGGCGGAACGCGTCCGTGGCGAGCATATCGGTGATGGTGTCGTAGTAGAGGTCGGCCGTCTCGGCACTCAGCTGCACGCCCATGCCGAAGGCCTCGGCGAAGACCCAGTCGAGCCACATGCGCGAAGGCGTGCCGCGGAACAGCCAGTAGCGCTCGGCAAACAGCCGCCACGCCGCGCGCGGGTCCACGCCCTTGTTGCGCACGCCGAGATCTTCCAGCGCCACGCCCTGCGAATAGAGCATCCGGAAGACGTAGTGATCGGGCACCAGCAGCAGGTCGGTGGCATTGCCGAAAGTCTCATCCTGCGCAAACCAGCGCGGATCGGTATGACCATGCGGGCTGATGATCGGCAGACCCGCCACGCTCGCATACAACTCACGCGCAAGCCCGCGCACCGAAGGATCGGCCGGCAGCAGCCGGTCGGGGTGAAGCTCAAGATTGCGGGCCATCAGTCGTCCAGTGCAGTGAAAGTGAAGTTGCGGAATTTCGTCTCGCCTGGGCCAGCGGCATAAAGGCCCGGACGCAGCATCAGGAAGCCGCCACGCACATTATGGTGGTAGCCCGAAACCTCCATGCCCCGATCGAACTTGTACCACGTGCGCCCGCCATCGCCCGAGGTGTGATAGCCGACTATATGGTGGCGGTTGGTTACGCGGATGCGCATCGTTGATCCGTGCGGATTGGCCGGACGGCCACGCTCCATGCCGTACTGGTGGGTGACGAAGCGGTCCTTGCCGAAGCCGAGGCCTGCATAGAGCTTGTCGTCGTAGAACAGCACAAGGCCAGCGGTCGCGCCTTCGGCCAGTTCGATGTCGCATTCGAACTGGTAGGATGTGTCACCCGCGATCAGCAGCAGGGGAGAACCGGTGGAGGGAGCAAGCCCTTTGCCTTTGAGAAACAGGGTATTGCCCGCAACGCGCACGCGATCCGCCTCGTCCGGGGCAGGGCGGAAGAACGACCACTTCGTGCCCAGCTGAAGCGTGGCGAAATCATCGCTGAGCGCCATGCCATGAGGCCATGCCTCGCCGCTTTTCGGCTTGGGCAAGGGTTGCGACAGGTCGCCGCCCATCATGCGGAACCATCCGTCCGGAGTCCATTCCACCGGATCGAGCAGGCACTGGCGGCCCAATGTCCAGAAGCCGTTCTCGAACCCGTGGTAAAGGCTCCACCATGAACCGTCCGTTCCTTCGACAAGGCTGGCATGTCCGCGCGACCACCACGCCTCGCGGACTTCGGTGGTGCGCACCAGCGGGTTGCCTGGGTGCTGCTCCCACGGACCATGGATCGAGCGCGCGCGCGCGGCTATGACCATGTGGCCGGTCGGCGGGCCTGCCGTGCCGCCGACCGCAGTGAGCATGTAGAACCATTTGCCGACACTGTGGATCTTGGGTCCCTCGGGCGAAAAGCCCTCTACGTCCCATTCGTCTGGGTATCGCCACGGATCATAGACGTGCTCGACTTGACCCACCACCTCCATTCCATCCTCGGACAGGCGTATCCGGTCTCCGCCCGACAAGAACAGCCAGCGCGATCCGTCCTCGCCCACGGCATGACATGGGTCGATATGGTCATGCAGGCCTAGAGAGACGGGGTCGCTCCATGGGCCGTCGATATGATCGGCCCAGATCACGTAGATGTCGTTCTTCGGAGAGGCCTTGACCGGAATATAGAGGAAGTAGCGCCCCTTGTGCTTCTCCAAACTGACGGCCCAGACCGAACCGATGTTCCGAGTGAGCGCGGGCTTGCGTGGCTGCCAGTTCACCAGATCGCGCGAGTGCCAGATCAGCAGGCCGGGGTAGCTCTCAAAGCTGGAGAAGGTAAGGTAGTAGTCCTTTCCGTCCTTCAGGATCGCCGGGTCGGGCCTGTCGCCCGAAAGCACCGGGTTGAGGAATTTGCCGTCGCCCAGATCGGCCACGCGCTGGTTGTCGAAACCCCGGCGCCGCGAGGAGATTGGACGCGGCACCGGGGCACTTTCGGCATTTGCCGGGAGAGGGATGGCAAGGCCGAAGGTTGGGCCAAGGGTTGAGAGAGCGGCAGACTTCAGCGCATCACGGCGGCTGATCGTCATAGTGCTAGGCCTGTGGTTCGGGCCCATGCGCGCCAAAGTTCGGGCCAGACTTCCACCGGCTTGCCGATCGCTTTGCGCAGCCCGAAGCCGTGGCCGCCGAATTCGAACAGATGCGTTTCGACGCGCACGCCTTTGTCCTTCAGCGCCGCGCGCAGCATCAGCGTGTTGTTGACCGGGACGGCATCGTCATCCTCGGCGTGGAGCAGGAAGAAGGGCGGAGCATCCCCTGGCACGTTGCGATGCGGAGAGTGCGCAGTTTCCACCGCGGCCGAAGCAGCCTTGCCCACCAGAAGTTCACGCGAACCGGGGTGCGCATCGGGTGCGCTCATCGAGATGACCGGGTAGATCGGCGCGGCACTGTGCGGCTTGGCCGAAAGGCCGTCGGCTTGATCAACCGCGTCATAGGTCTTCACAGCGAAACGTGTGGCAAGATCGGCGCACAAGTGGCCCCCTGCGGAAAAGCCCATGGCCGAGACCCGTTCCGGGTCCACTGCAAGGCTGCGGGCGTTGCGGCGGATGAGGCGCATGGCGCGCTGGGCGTCGGACAGGCTGACGTCTGACCCTGCCGCCCAGCCTTCGCCCGGCAGGCGGTAGAACAGTACGAAGGCGGTGAACCCGCGCGCCGCCAGCCAGCGGCCCATCTCGTAGCCTTCCTTGTCTACCACGACCCAGCGGTAGCCGCCGCCCGGCTTGATCAGGACGGCAGCGCCATTCGGACGGTCAGGCCGGAAGACGGCCATGCGCGGCTTGCTGATGCCGAACACGGCGCGGTCGGTCACCAGGCTGTCGGTCGAACGCTCCTGTACTGTCTCGATCAGCGATCTGGCAGGCGCGCCGGGAGCACCTAGAGGCCATAGGTCGATCGTCTCCGATGGCTGCGGCAGTCCGGGAGGCAGCGCTCCACCGGGCAAGGTCGGGACAGCGGTCTTCCCAAGTGCCTTTGTGCCAAACCCTGCAAAAAGCGAAGCCGCCATGAAAAATCGTCGATCAACGGATGCGGCGACTGTCATGATGGCTCCTGGAAGTATTTGGCCGGGCGCTGTAACGGATTGGAAGGATGCGCCCGGCCTAGGAGGTATAAGAGAAAAGGATCAGTACTTCAGGCGCGCACCGACGAGGAAGTTGCGGCCGAAGTGGTTGTTCTCGTAGTTTCGCTGCGCATCGATGTCGGTGTAACGGAAGCGGTAGGTGTCGAGCAGGTTGTTGCCTTCGACCGAAACTTCTAGCCACTCGGTGACCTTGTAACGGATCGAGGCGTCGACGTTCCACATCGGGCCGTAGCCTTCCAGCACGTTGCCGGTGCCACTTGCGCCTTCATGATAGGCGCTGCGGTAGGTTCCCATCACGCGGGCCGAGAACTTGCCATCATCGTAGTAGAGCGTGCCGTTGTAGGCACGCTTCGAAACGTTGGCGAGCGCTGCGCGACGTGTGACGTTGACCAAGGCGCCACCCGGTGTCGTGGCCGGGCCCTGCAGAGTGTAGTCGGCGTTGCTGTCGATAAAGGTCGCGTTGGCGATCACGCCGAAGTTGCCGAGGAAGCCTTCAGTAAAGATCTTGAACGGAACCTGCGCAGCCAGTTCGATGCCCTTGAGCTTGGCACCTGTGCCGTTGACAGTAGTGGTCAGCGTCCAGATCGGCTGCGTCAGCAGCGCCGGGTTCAGCGCGGCAGGCGACGACGGGTTCAGCACCGAGACGGGCAGGCCAGTCTGGGCGAAGGTCGCCTCCGTGATGGCTGCCGACTGGGTGAAGCTCTTCACGTCCTTGATGAAGCCCGCAATCGAGATCAACGCTTGCGGAGCGAAGTACCATTCGATGCCAAGGTCGTAGTTGGTGGCGCGGAACGGTTCGAGGAACGGGTTTCCGCTGTTGACGCGGAAGTTGAAGCCGTCTGCCGAACCGCCCGGCGTCAGCGAACCCAGCGTCGGACGAGTGATCACGTCGGCAATTGCGCCGCGTACGATCACGTTCTCGGTCGGGTAGAGCGCCAGGTTGGCCGAAGGCAGCCAGTCTTCGTAGCTGCGCTTGACCGTCGCTTGGACCCCGCTCACCAGACCATAGGACGACTGGTCGGTCTTGACGTAGCGCATGCCGGCGTTGAGAGCATAGCGCAGGCCGAACAATTCACCTTTGGCGTCAAACTGCAGGTAGCCGCCCTTGGTGGTTTCCTGCACGCCGCGAATATTGCCCGCATCGGCCACGAGGGCGCGTTCATAGAGCTTGGTCAGCGAGGTCGTTGCATCGAGGTTCGGCACCAGCCACGAATTGGTGTTGCCCGTCGGCTGCCCGGCACTGCCGAGGTTGAACAGCTGCGCCATCTGCGCGGTGACCGGAATGCCATAGACGGCGGTTGGGCCAAATACGGAGGACGCCGAGCAGTTGATCGTGCCGAAGATGCGGTCGACGCCGCCGTTGCCGCAGACCGCGGTATCGCGGGTGTAGGCTTCGGTATCGAAGTTGAACCGGCGCCACATGCCTCCCGCCTTGATGGTGAAGCCTTCGGCAACGTCCCATTCGGTGCGCAGCTGCAGCGTCCTGAACTTGTTGACGACGCTCGAGGGCCGGTCGCGGATTTCGGCAAGCTGGAAGTTGGCCGGGTCGGTCACGCTGGTGCCGAAGGTCAGCTTCGGGTGCTTCATGTCGGTATAGTCGAACGCGTACCCTTGCGCGTCACGGTCGTCGAAGATCATCGTCGTCTCGACGGGGATGTCTGCGTTCGACTTCGAAAAGCCGCCGAGCAGGGTGAAACGCAGGCTGTCGGTTACGTCCTGATCCCAGGTGCCACCAACCTGATAGAACTCGGTCTTGCTCTTGCGCAGGTAGTGCTCGGTGCGCACCCAGGCATCGTTGAGCGTGGCTGAGACCATGTTGTTGTTGGCGTCGTAAACCGGGTTGACGACGTTGATGGAGCGTTCGTTCGAGCGAAGCAGGACTTCGCCCCACTGCTCTTCACGTCTGGCGTTGAAGCGGGAGAACAAGCCGTCGATGGAGATTTTGGTGGCATCGGTCGGCGCGAACTGGACCGAACTGGTCAGGCCCAGGCGTTCGCGATCGTGCTTGACTTCGCCATAGCGCGGAATGCGGGGGTGGAAGGCCAGCGCGGCCTTGTCGCATGCTGTGCTGGCAACGTAGGTGCCGCCGCTATTCGGTCTGGTGAAGCAATCCGTTCCATCGACCGAATCAAACCGTGCCTGCGACCAGCGCACGGTATTGTTGCCGAGTTCGAGGACGCGGGTCTTCTGATAGGCGGCCGAAAGCGAGACGCCGAAAGTGCCGGCATCGTTGCGCCAGCTGGCGAGTCCGGCAAGGCGCGGGCCGAAATAGTTCGAGAGATCGTTGTAGCTACCGACGACCGAAGCGACGGCCGTGAAACCCGCCTTGCCTGCCAAAGGATTCCCGGTGTTGAGATCGACGACGGCGCCAAGCGAGCCTTCATCAAGGCTCGCTTCGGCCGTCTTGTGCACCACGATAGAACTGAACAGTTCAGAGGCGAAGACGTTGAAATCGAACGCGCGGTCGCGGTTGGCAGAGGCACCGTCGGTCGAAGTGGCGACGGTTTCGAGGCCATTGACGCGGACGCGGGTGAATTGGCTGGACAGACCGCGCACAGTTATGGCGCGGCCTTCACCAGCATCGCGCGAGATCGAGATGCCGGGAATGCGCTGTAGCGATTCGGCGAGGTTCTGGTCAGGGAACTTGGCGATGTCTTCGGCGACGATAGCATCGACCGCACCGACTGCGTTCTTCTTCACGTTGATCGCGGCCTGAAGCGACTGGCGGAAGCCGGTGACGACGATTGCGTCATTCGGAGCGGCTTCCTCGGAAGCGAGCTGCGGCTCGGCAGCGACCGGCACATCCTGGGCCTGTGCAGTTCCGGCAGCAACAAGCGCGCCACCGGCCAGCAGGGCCATCCTGAAAAGCGAAACGCGCGAAACCTGAATACCCATTCTGAATCCCCTCCTCGCCCTTTTCGGGGCTATTGCTACCGGTGTCAAAGGGGAAGACGACGACGCGCCATACCTTCCAATGCACCACTGCTCCCGCACGCCGATGCTGCGACCCGCAGGGCACCGGCAGTCGATCCGGTCCTCTCGATCAGGGAGCCAGAAGCTTTGCCTGTCGATGAGGTAACCGGTGTCATTATTTATTGCCCTCGGTTCTTCGGTCTGTCAATAACCATGGCATTGGGAGAGTCGCCGATGCGCAAGATACTGCAAAACGCTACCATTTCCGCCATTGTCGCCACACTTATGGCGGCGGCGGTCCACGCCGAACCGCACCCTGCCGATCCGACCAAGGGCGGTACCGGCGGGCGAATCATCCGCGTGAAGACTCTGGCGAAGTCAGGCCCAGGATCGCTCGCCGAGGCCCTTGCGACAAAGGGACCGCGCACCGTCGTGTTCGAAGTTGGTGGCGTGATCGACCTCGGCCGCGATACACTCGAGATCACCGAGCCATTCCTCACCGTAGCGGGGCAGACAGCGCCTTCGCCGGGCGTCACGATCATCAAGGGCGGGATCGATCTCAGGACCCACGACGTGGTGCTATCGCACCTCAGGGTCATGACTGGCGCGGACGGGCAGGCAATGTTTTCAGGCTGGGAAGCCGATGCGTTCTCTACTGTCGCTGCGCACAATGTCGTGGTCGAACACTGCAGCTTCCTGTGGGCTCTGGATGAGAACATGTCGGCATCAGGCCCTCGCTTCACTGGCAACTCGGTGGCCGAGTGGCGCGCGGGCACAAGCCATGACGTCGTCTTCCGCGAGAACCTTGCCGCAGAGGGACTTGCCAAAGCGAGCCACCCCAAGGGTGAGCATTCCAAGGGCAGCCTGATCCACGACAACGCCACCAACATCACATTTTATCGCAACGTCTGGGCGCACAACGTCGAGCGCGCACCGCTCGTCAAGGGCGGGGCGCAGGTCACGATGATCAACAACGTGATCTACAATCCCGGCCACCGCGCCGTGCACTACAACCTGATGAATCTTGAATGGACCGGCCACGATTACGTGACTGGCGAAATCACGGCGCTCGGCAATGTCATGCGCGGCGGCAACGATACCGATCCGGGGCTGCCGTTCCTGATGCTCGGCGGCGATGGCGACCTGAAGTACTTCGGCAAGGATAACCGGGCGGTCGATCGCCACGGCAATCCGCTTCCCCAGTTCGGCCGCTATGGTGAGACGAAGGCGAGGCTGATCACCGCCAAGTCACCGATGACTGATGTGTCGCGCTACAGTGTCCTGCCCTCTGGCGAGGTCGAGACGTCGGTGCTCCAGACTGTCGGCGCGCGTCCATGGGATCGTGCGCCCGACGACATCCGTATACTGTTCTTCGTGGCCGAAGGACGCGGTGACATTATCGACGACGAGAAGCAGGTGGGCGGCTATCCGCACCCGGTGTCCACATTCGCCCCCTTTGTCGAGACCGACTGGAATCTCGATACGATGACGCCCAAGTCCGGACGCTATCCGGGCCAAAAGGCGGGCGCGCAGGAGAAGCTCTCCACCCGCGATGCTGCGATGCGCACCCAGTGAGTGCGGTTTTCGCCCTGCTAATCTCGGCCGCCCCACCGATGGCGGTGATCGACGAGATCGATACCATGCGTCGTGAACCGCCGCCGCACGGAGCCATCGGCATGAGCACTGCGTGGCGGATCAGCGATCAAGTTCCCCAACCCCGTCGCATGGAGTTCCGCCGCCGCACGCTCGATGTCGGCGCGGCGATCGGTGAACACCCGATTGCGCACGACGAGGTATATTATGTGCTCGAAGGTGAGGGCGAGGTCGTGTCCGACGGACAACGCGCAACCCTGCGCAAGGGCATGACTGCCTACCTCTATGAAGGCGCAGTCGTCGGCATCTGGCAAAAAGGCGACAAACCGCTGGCGCTGATCGTCAGCTACCCGGTTGAACGTAAGGCGCCGTAGCCCAGAGTTCGCGTTCCCAGCGGCGTGGATCGTCGAAGACCTTTACGTTGCCATCGCCGACCACCAGCGTCGCACGGCCGGGAAGGCAATAGGGCGTCCATTCGGCAAGCCCGGGGCACCCAGCCTTCGCAAGTCCCGCAAACGCTTGCATCATCAGGTCGCGGGTCATCCGCGCGCCCTGATCGACCCCGCTCATGCTACCGGGCGCATCGAGCGTTCCGAATACGTAGGGAATGTCGTCGGTGTGTGCCGCGCCACGCAAGGGATCGAGCGGCGAGGGCCGGTCGAGCTGATAGACCCACGTCGCGGCAGCGCCGGCCTTCGCGCGTTCATCCGCCTCGATCACCTGACCGGGCCACGAACGCCCGGCTGTTGTCGCCGAATAGAACACCTGCTCGGGCGTCCATGAGGGATATTGCGCGCGGTACCGGGCCACAACCCAGTCAACGTCGAGATCGATCTTGATCTCGGGCACAATGCGTGTGGCAAGGTTGTCCCAATCAAGGCCGAGAAGCTTTGGCCCCCTTGGATCGATGAAGGCTCGCGTCTCCTCGCGCACATTGCCGAGGATCATCGGAATGCCACGAGATTGCGGCGCGGCATCGGGCCAGAAAGGGTGGCGCAGCAGGTTGGTCATGTCGAGTACGGGGCCGAAGTATAGACTCCCGCCCATCACAGGATCGGTTGTGCCCAGGGCATCCACGATCCGCTCCACCGGCATCGTCAGGAGGGCCTCGACATCGCCCGGTGCCAGTTTCAGCGCAGCCATCAGCGCTTGGGTGCGCTTCCAGGCATTGTTGGGGCCACTGGCAACGACCTGCTGGCCGCTCATCGTCGCCGCGCTGTGGAACAGGCCCTTGGCACCCGGCATTGCCATCAGGGTGGCGATTTTGGCCCCGCCGCCTGACTGACCGAACACCATCACCCGCGCCGGATCTCCGCCGAACGCAGCGATGTTGGCGCGCACCCATTCGAGCGCCAGGATCAGGTCGAGTTGCCCGAGATTGCCACTGTCCGCATAGCGTGAACCAAACGGTTTGAGCCAGACATAACCCAGCGCATTTAGTCTGTGGTTGACCGTGACGACAACCACGTCACCCTGCGCCGCAAGCTTACCGCCATTTGTCAGCGGATCGGTCACCGTGCCGTTCGAGTAGGCCCCTCCGTGGAAATAGACCATGACGGCCCGCTTGGCGCACAAGTTCGCATCCGGGGTCCAGACATTGAGGAACAGGCAGTCCTCGCTCTGCGACAGGTCCGGATTGCCGCGCTGGGGGGCAATGGGAGCAAATGACCGGGTCTCTGTGGGACTCGTAGGCAAAGGCTCGCTCACCGCACGCGCGAACCGCGCCGCGCGACCGTATCTTATGCCTTTGAACGCCAGAACGCCGTTTTCTCGAAGGCCAATAAACGGCCCGACTTTCGGGTCTCGTGTGCGTCCGAGCACGGGCGTTGCCGCAAGCGCTGCGCCTGCACCGAGCAGGCGGCGGCGCGTCAGTTCACCGCCGGACATCGCCGCCCTGCGCCGAGAACGCTGCGAGTTCGCCAGGGCGGATCAGGCAGAAATCGCCGGGCAGCGAGTGCTTGAGCGCTGCCAGTGCAAGGCCGCATTCGGCCATCGCCTGTGCGTCTGCTCCTTGCAGGTACGCGTGCAGTACGCCGGCGGCGAAGGCATCGCCTGTCCCGATCCGGTCGACGATGCCGGAGACTTGTATTTCCGCCGTCTGGTGCTCTGTGCGCCGCGTATCAACGCGCGCCGCAAGGCGGTGGTGATCGCTCGACACAACATGCCGCGCGGTCGAGGCAACGAGTTCGAGCTTCGGAAATGCGGCAAAGGCGGCTTCGACCGCCTCGCGACGTCGCTCCGCACCATCTCCGCAGAAGGTCTTGCCGAGCAGCAGCGAGATATCTCGGTGATTGCCAATTAGGGCCGTGGCCGCGCCGACCAGTTCAGTCAGGACCTCGCGCGGATTGCTGTCCCAGCTTTCCCACAACTGCGCTCGGTAGTTGCCGTCAAGGCAGATCGGTACGGCTGCACCCTGCGCTGCCGCAATCGCCGCCCGGGCCAGAGAGACGCCTTTGGGTCCGAGCGCGGGGGTAATGCCCGACATGTGCAGCAACCGCGCGCCACCCAGAGCCCCTGCCAGATCGAATGCGTCGGCATCGGCCAGCGCAAAGGCCGATCCTGCCCGGTCATAGGTGATCGAGGAGGGCCGCGATCCCGCGCCCGGCTCCATGAAGTAGAGCCCCATGCGCCCACTGCCGCGCGCCACGAACCGCGTGTCCACGCCCGCCGCCCCCAGCTCTGCCTGCACCTTGTCGCCGAGCGGGTTGTCGGGCAGGAACGTGACTATCCGGGCCTCGTGGCCAAGCGATGCCAGTGCCGCTGCGACATTGGCCTCCGCACCACCCACGACCATGTCGAGGCTCTGCGCCTGCACCATCATTCGCGCGCCCGGAGGAGAAAGCCGCAGGAGCATCTCGCCGAAGCAGACGACGTGCCCGCTCATCGGGCCAGCCAGCCCCCGTCCACCGCAAGCACGTGACCCTGCACATAGTCCGCCGCGCTGCTGGCGAGGAATACGGAGGCGCCGCCGATGTCTGCCGGATCGCCCCAACGGCCTTCGGGAATACGCTCCATGATCTGGCGGTTGCGCGATTCGTCAGCCTGCAGGGCGGCGGTGTTGTTCGTGGCGATGTAGCCGGGCGCGATCGCGTTGACGTTCACCCCCTTGTCCGCCCATTCGCAGGCAAGCAGCTTGGTCAGCCCTGCCACGCCGCTTTTGCTTGCGGTATAGCTCGGCACGCGGATGCCGCCCTGAAAGCTCAGCATCGAGGCGATGTTGATGATCTTGCCGCGCTGACCGGTGGACGCGCGGTTGGCGATCATGTGCCGCCCTGCCGCCTGGCTGAGGAAGAACACCGACTTGAGATTGGTGTCGACCACCGCGTCCCAGTCTTCCTCGGTGAAGTCCACAGCATCGGCCCGGCGGATGATCCCGGCATTGTTGACGAGGATGTGAAGCCCGCCGAGTTCCTCGATCACGTAATCGACTATGGCCTGAACGGGCGCGATGGTCGAAAGATCGGCCCCCACCAGCTCGCACTTGCGCCCCAGAGCCTTGACCTTGGCGGCGGTTTCTTCGGCAGGCGTACGGCCGACGGCAGCGATGTCTGCCCCCGCCTGAGCCAGCGCCACGGCGATGCCTTGCCCGATCCCGGTGTTCGCGCCAGTGACAACCGCGACGCGGCCCGAAAGGTCGAATAGGCTCATTGCAAATCCTCTCCCCTTTTGCGGGGTTTTCAGGCCGAAAGGCCGCGCAGGTATTCGGAGATCGCCTCGTCCTTGCTGTTGACATAGAACAGTTCGGCAAACTTCTCGCCCGCGATTGCAGCCTTGAGCAGGTCCTGATCCACCGTCTTGAGCACGGTCAGCATGTCGCGGCACGAGGCGTCCTTGAGGCCCTTCAGGATGCCGCGATTGGTCTTCATGATCGCGGCACGTTCCTTGGGGTAACCAAGTCCGCGCTCGCCGTCGAAAAGCTTGCCGTAAACGTCCTGCAGGTTGAGTTCGGCGGCCCAGCCGAAGCCCTTGGAATAGGGCATCGAGATCGCATTGCCGTCGTTGATCTGGCCGAACAGGAAGGCATCGGTCGGATCGATCACGAGCCCGCAGAACACACCGGGCATGGAATTGGCGGCGAGCATCGAACCCATGCCGGTGCCGCAGCCGGTCACCACGAAATCGGCCGCGCCTGAATTGAGCAGGATGCCGGTCAGCAGCCCGTTCATCACATAGGTGAGCGAGGCTTTGTCCTCGGACGAATACATGCCGTAGTGATGCACTTCGTGGCCCAGCGGCTCGGCCACCGAAACAAGCGATTCGTGGACGAGGCTAGCCTTGGCGGCCTGGCTGTTTTCGATGATGAGTGCGATCTTCATGGGATTTTCCTCTCGCTCCGGCAGGTTCGGGCCGGTGGAATGGCAAATGCAATTGGCGTTTAGGTAACCGGTGTCAATAATCAGCGCAAGCTGGTTTTTGATGAGAGGGTGCTCCGTCAGGCTGGGGCGACTGAGGCGCGCTCGATCAGGTCGGAAAGGAAGTGCGATGGTGCCTTGCGCGCCTGTGCCGGGTCGATCAGCTTGATCGCAGCGGCCTTGGCCATGGCCTGGATTGGCCAGCGCACGGTCGTGAGCGGCGGCCAGATGTGCGCGGCGATGGCGGTGTCGTCGAAGCCGATGATCGAAAGATCTTCGGGCACGGAAAGCCCCTGCGTGCGCGCGGCGTGGAGGACGCCAGCGGCCATCTCGTCGTTGCTGGCAAAGATCGCAGTAGGGCGAAGGGAAGCGGCAAGGAGCTTCTCACCCGCCGCAATACCGGTCTCGAAAGTGTAGTTCCCTTCGGCCATGATCGCAGGATCGAGAGCGATGCCGGCCCGCTCCAGCGCGTCGCGATAGCCCATCCCGCGTTCTGTGGCCGAGCGGAACCCTTCCGGCCCGGCGACGAAGCCGATACGCTTGTGGCCGCGCCCGATCAAATAGGCTACCGCCTGCGATACGGCCTCGCGGTCATTGGAGGCGACCATGTGCTCGTCGTCGTCGAGACGGACCGATCCCATGCGCACATAGGTCACGCCAAGTTCCTCGCACAGTTCGGCAAGGTCGTCGTTCTCGGAAATCGGCGGTAGCAGCATGACGCCGAAAAGGCGCTGTTGCTCAAGGAACGTGCGCACGTCGTCAAGCATGTCGGGCGAGCGGCGATTGACCGGGCGAACCACCAGCGCAAACTCTGTGTCGCGGATGGCCGAGAGGATGCCCTCCTGCACGCCCAGCACCATCTGGGCGTTGGGGTTGTCGTGGATCAGCCCGATGAGGAAATTGCGCCGCAGGGCAAGCGCCCGCGCCTGCGGGTTGGGCACATAGCCCAGTTCGGCAATGACAGCCTCGACCTTCTCGCGCGTCGCCTCGTTGAGCAGGGGAGAGCGGTTGATTACCCGGCTGACCGTCTTTTTGGAAACGCCGGCAATGCGCGCGACATCGTTGATCGTCGGCTTGCCGTCCTTTGCCTTCTTCACGCGCACCAGTCCTCTGATCAGTCCCGGACCGGTCGCCCGCCACGATGGGAGCTAACACCGGTGTCACTGCTGCATTTGTCCTAGCCTTTCCTTGGCAGGCTTTGCAATGGCACCTGATTGACACCGGTTACCTAAAAGCTATGCATAGCCGAGCCCCTTGGGAGAATCGCTCTTGTCGTCCGAAGTCCTGGCCCAGCCTGACGCCCTGCAAGTTCACGCCAGCGATAGCGTGGCTGTGGCTCTGCGGGCTCTGCCAGCCGGAGAGAGGGTGAGGGTGGGCAGCGCCGAAGTTGTGCTGACGCACGACATCGCTCAGGGACACAAGTTGGCGCTTCGGGATCATGCTCCGGCCGAGCCGGTGATCAAATATGGACTGCAGATCGGACGCGCGACACAGGCGATTGCCGCAGGCGAGCACGTCCACGTCCACAATCTGGCAACCGCGCTGGACGGGGAATGCGTCTACGCTAGAAGACCGGACGTTCGGGCCATCCGAAAGCCAGCCAGCACCACCGGACCAATCTGGCAAGGATATCGCCGCACCGATGGTCGCGCGGCAACCCGCAACGAAATCTGGGTGCTGCCGACGGTGGGCTGCGTCGGTCTGACGGCGGAGCATGTCGCCCGCGCGGCGCAAGAGCGCCATGCCGCCCTGATTGCGAGCGGTCGGATCGATGGTATTGTCGCCTTCGCCCATCCCCACGGCTGCTCCCAGCTGGGTGACGACCTTGCAGGCACCAGAGCGCTCTTGGCAGGCCTTGCCGCCAACCCCAATGCGGCGGGCGTGCTGCTCTTGGGCCTTGGCTGCGAATCCAACCAGCTTGCCGATCTCATGTCCAGCATACCGCAAGCCTCACGCGCCAAGGTACGCACCTTGTCTTCACAAGGCGCAGGAGACGAACTCGCCGAGGCAGCCTCACTGGTTGACGATATGGTCGTCGAGGCAGCGCAAGCGCGGCGCGAGGATCTGCCCTTGTCCGCACTCGTCGCAGGCCTCAAGTGTGGCGGCTCCGACGGCTTCTCCGGCCTTACCGCCAATCCGCTACTTGGCCGCTTCAGCGACAGGCTGGCCGCAGCCGGGGGCATCCCGGTACTGACCGAGATTCCGGAAATTTTCGGTGCCGAAGACGCGTTGCTTGGCCGCGCGGCAGACGAACCGACGTTCGAAGCCGCCGCCAGCCTCATCAACCGCTTCAAGCGCTACTATCTCGATCAAGGCCTGCCCGTTTCGGAAAACCCGTCGCCCGGCAACATCGCCGGTGGCATCACCACGCTAGAGGAGAAGTCAGCGGGCGCGGTGCAGAAGGCGGGCAGCGCAACTCTCACTTCTGTTCTGGCTTATGGCGAGCAGGCCCTTGAGCCGGGTCTCGCGCTGCTCGAGGCCCCCGGCAACGACGCTGTATCCTCGACTGCGCTGGCTGCTGCCGGGGCAACACTCATCCTGTTCACGACGGGGCGGGGGACGCCGCTCGGCTTCCCGGCCCCGACGATCAAGGTGGCGTCGAATCGCAGGCTGGCTGAGGCCAAGCCCCACTGGATGGACTTCGACGCTTCGTGCGCGCTCGAGGAGGGCCCGGCGGCGGCAGACGACTTATTTCTAGACGCCGTGCTCGCAATCGCCAGCGGCCGCAAAACCGCGTCCGAACGCTCTGGGCAGCGGGCGATAGCCATATGGAAGAAGGGCGTGACGCTCTAACTGCATATCTAAGAAATCGCAGCCACTTGTGAATGACACCGGTTTCCTTTAGGTAGCCGGACCTACGAAGGACCAAGGGATGGGGATCGAATTGAACGGGAATGCGGATCAGGTTGCAGCGGCCTTCGTCAGTGCCCGCCGCGCGGCGCGCGCACTCCAGGTCTATCCCGGCATTGCCCCGCAGGAGCTTGCCTCTGCCTACACGATCCAGAACAAGGCGATTGTGGTAGACGGTCGCCCTGTGATCGGATGGAAGGTTGGACGGATCAATCCGCCGCTCGATGGGAAGCTCGGGGCAAATCGTTTGGCAGGGCCGATCTTCGCCGATTCCGTGGTCGATGCCGCTCAGAAGGACGTGCCCGCCATGCCGGTCTTTTCAGGCGGATTCGCCGCTGCCGAGGCGGAGATCCTGCTCCACATCGCGCCGGGCTTTTCGGGCAAGGTGCCGACAGACGATGCTGAAACCATTGCCATCCTCGACGATGTGCGCCTCGGTATCGAGATCGCAAGCTCGCCATATCACGGGATCAACTCCGACGGGCCGACCGTGACTGTCTCCGATTTCGGCAACAACGCTGGGCTTGTGCGGGGCCAGCCCCTCGCTGGTTGGCAGACGTTCGATTTGTGCGCGATTCTAGTGCGTGCGGAGATCGACGGCAGCGAGGTCGGCGCTGCCACTGCCGCCACGATGCTCGATGGGCCTTACGGCGCCGTCCGGTTCCTTCTCGCCAACCTGATCGAGCGCGGTTTTGATGTATCGGGTGGCCTGTGGGTATCGTCGGGCGCCATCACCGGCGTTCACGAGATCCGCGAAGGTCAGACCTTCCGTGCCGTGTTCGAAGGCTGCGGCGAAGTTCGATGCAGCGTCGTTGCCGCCCAGCCCAGATAAGCGAGATAGAGAGCAGATCGGTCAGAACCGGCAGCTCGAGCGGGAGAGTTACAATGGTCCAGTCACCCCCTTCCACGCGCCCCAATTTGACCTTGGACGCCGATGCGGCCAAGGCGGGCCGCTATCGCTGGGTGATCGTCGCGCTGCTGTTTGCGGCAACCGCGGTCAACTATATCGACCGCCAGATGATCGGCGTGCTCAAGCCGACGCTCGTAGCCGAATTCGGCTGGACCGAGACCGACTTCGCGACAATCGTCTTCTGGTTTCAGGTGGCCTATGCCATCGGCTACATCGGATTTGGCCGTATCGTCGACGTGGTCGGCGCAAGGCTCGGCTATACCATCGCCATCGTCGTCTGGACCGCCGGGCACATGGCCCATGGCTTTGCCACTGGCCTTGCCAGCTTTGCCGCCGCCCGCTTCGGTCTCGGTATCGGCGAGAGTGGCAACTTCCCTGCAGGCATCCGCGCCGTGACCGATTGGTTCCCTCAGCGCGAGCGCGCTTATGCCATCGGCCTGTTCAACGCCGGCGCAAACGTCGGCGCGATCATCACTCCGCTGCTCGTTCCCGCGTTGGTGCTCTGGTTCGATTGGCGCGCCGCATTTTTCATCACCGGCATCTTCGGCGTGCTCTGGCTGGCGGCGTGGTGGCTGGTCTATCGCCATCCTTCCGAACACCCGCGCGTCACGCCGGGCGAACTGGCCTGGATCAGGCAGGACCCGGCGGACCCGGTCGAAACGATTGGCTGGAGCCGCCTGCTCACCGTCCGCGAGACCTGGGCCTATGCGTTGGGTAAGTTCCTGATCGATCCCATCTGGTGGTTCTTCCTGTTCTGGCTGCCCGGCTACCTGTTCGAACGCTATGACATGGACCTCAAGACCTTCGGCCTGCCCTTGGCGGCGATCTACCTAATCTCCGATGGGGGCTCGATCTTCGGTGGCTGGATGTCCTCGCGCCTGATCAAGGCAGGGCGCACCCCCAACTTCGCCCGCAAGATGACGATGTTGCTTTGCGCCGTCCTCGTCCTGCCCATCTGGTTCGCCCAGAGCCTCGACAGTGTCTGGTCGGCTGTCCTGATCATCGGGCTGGCGACCGCTGCCCATCAGGCCTTCTCCGCCAACCTTTACACTTTGCCTTCCGACGTTTTCCCGCGCGGGGCAGTGGGCTCGGTCGTGGGCATCGGAGGCACGGTTGGCGCATTGGGCGGCATGGGGATGGCGCTGTTCACCGGCTACATTCTCGACAAGACAGGTGGCAGCTACGAAATTCTCTTCGCGATCTGCGCCAGCGCTTATCTCGTCGCCCTAGCTGTGGTGCACCTTCTCACCCCGAGGCTCGCGCCGGCACAACCTTTATGAGATTCTGCGTTCAGCAAAATCGCGAAATTGATGAACGTGCCTTCTGAGACCTTGAGCTGCACTTCTGCTTTGAGCCCGCCACGGAACAGGCAAGCCACTGGTAAAAAGGATTTTCAGCTGCCAGTGATTTACTGAGGCTCAGCCCTGTTTCAACGTCCAGGCAACCTTCTGCAATAGCAGGTGCCATGGCCTCCCCTTTCAGGTTTCAGCCGAGCCATTCGCAGATGGCGTGCCTGAGCTTTCCTCTACGACCCTTCCCTTGGAGGCTGGGCTTGCCGCCTTGCAACTGCAACGTCTCGTATTATTCCGTGAAACCCTTGGTGTAGGTGGGTCCAAATTTGGCACCTGTGAAGCCGTGACTGTCGAGTTGGTCAGCCACGGCTTCCAGTTCGCGAAAACTGCTAGGCTCAGGACTCACTGATCACAGCCAGAAGAGCACTGTGGCGGCGAGTGCGAGGGCGGCGAAGAAGACGGTTGGACAGCGGTCGTATCGCGTTGCCACGCGTCGCCAGTCCTTGAGACGGCCGAACATGATCTCGATGCGGTTGCGCCGCTTGTATCGGCGCTTGTCGTACTTGACGGGGATGGAGCGGGATTTCCGGCCCGGAATGCAGGGCTTGATGCCCTTTTGCTCAAGCGCGTCCCTGAACCACTCGGCATCATAGCCCCGATCGGCAAGCATCCACTGTGCCTTGGGCAGGTCGTCGAGCAGGGCCGCTGCGCCGGTGTAATCGCTGATTTGGCCGGCCGTGATGAAGAAGCTCAGGGGGCGGCCGTTGGCATCGGTTATCGCGTGAAGCTTGGTGTTCATGCCACCCTTGGTCCGTCCGATCAGACGCCCGAGATCCCCTTTTTTACCCCAAGGCTGGAAGCCGTGCGGTGAGCCTTGAGATAGGTCGCGTCGATCATGAGTGTCTGAGGTTCGGCCCTCTGGGCGGACAGGCCTTCCATCATCCGGCCAAACACGCCCATCGCGCCCCACCGTTTCCAGCGGTTATACAATGTCTTGTGTGGCCCAAACTCCCTTGGCGCATCCCGCCAGCGCAGGCCGTTCCGGTTGACGAAGATGATCCCACTCAGAACCCGCCGGTCGTCAACCCGCGGCTTGCCGTGGCTCTTGGGAAAATAAGGCGAAAGGCGAGCCATCTGCTCGTCCGTCAGAAAGTACAGGTCGCTCATGCACAGTCTCCTCGCGGAGCCTGAATCACATCCCCCTCAGCCAATCAATGGGTCCTGAGCCTAGGCGGAATCAAAGCAGACGTGTAGATGGTCAGAAACGCGCAGCAGATTGCCCCTGATCTGAGGGACGGGCTTTGTCGGATCGAGCCGGAGGTTGGGCAGTCGGTCAAGCACCGCATTGAGTGCGCGTGCCATTTCCACCGGGGCAAGGTGCTGGCCGACGCACACATGCTGGCCGCTGGCAAACGGCATGGTGCGCGCAGTTTTGTCGCGGAATATATCGAAGCGATCCGGATCATCATATTTGCATGAGTCTCGGTTGACTGACCCCAGCACGACATTGACCATCGATCCCGCAGGGATGACTTTTCCGTCAATCTCGACATCGTTCACAGCGAAACGAAAAGTTGATGCAACAGGGACGTCCCAGCGCAGCGCTTCCTCGATCGCCTGCGCGCGAGTTCGCGATTGGCGCGCACGGCCTCCATTTGGTCGGGGTGATTCAACAGACAGGTCAGCAACACGCTGGTACCCCGATAGGTCGTGTCTCCGCCGGCATTCATCAGCTGGCGCAAAAAGGCGGTCAGGACTTCATCGGGCAGATGTTCGCCATCGACCTCCAAATGCACCAGATGGCTGACCAGATCATCGCCGGGCTGCGCACGGCGCATCTCGATCAGCTGCTCGAAAAAATCGCCCAGCTTTCGTATTGCTTCCGCGCCATGTGGTGCTCCGATGTTCGACAAAAGCTGCGCCACTGCCAGCTTGTGAAAGATCGGAGCCTGATCAGGCGCAAGCTGCAATTGCCGGTAGATAACCTGGAACGGGCAATGATGGGTATAATCCTCAATCAGATCGGCCCGCCTCAATCAATGAGCTTTCCCATCAGCGCGTCGACTACCGGATCGACAATGCTCTCACCCCATTGGCGAACCACCTGTGGCAGGAACGCCTTCTGGAACACTTTGAGAAAGCGACCATGTTCCGGCGCGTCCATCACCGTGATCGTTCGTCCGAAACTCTTTCCCAGACTATGCTTGAAGACGTCATGATTACGAAAGCTCTTTGGGTCCATCAGCACGCGCATGCACGCGTCGTGACCGAACACCATGTACTGGTCCATATGCCCGAGCTGGACATCGGGAATATCAGTTAACAGCTTCCGATAACTGCCCTTGTGCACGCTGCAGCCTGCATCAGCACGCGCAGTTTGGGATGGGGGTCGATCGTCTCGCCCGTTGCAGCTCGCTCGACCGCAAAAGCATCGAAACTCTTGTCTTCCAAATCTTCCAGCCGTGGCAGTTGCGCAAACATGACCAATCCTCTTTATTCTTCTGACATTATGACATTATTCGTCATGATGTCAAAAAAGGAAAGATTGCGGGCGGAATGAACGGCTGGGGCCAGATGGGGCCGGGGCATTCTGTGCAGTGGAGACAGCGAAACCCCGATCGTCGATGCATGGCAGCGGGGAAAGCCGCATTGTGCAAACATCAAGCATTCGGCCCGAGGGTAGCACTGATCACCGCCAGCAAGGCACCCCGCCGGGTCCTTGGACCATGTTCCCTTGCCTGGATCGAAAGCGCGATTCGTCCTTCTGCTTCGTCGTGTGTGGGTCGGACCGTCGGCTAGCAGGCGTGCGCATCTTAACGTAAATATGGGCAGGCCGCCCCCCTTTTGTAGGCCTGCCCCAGATCAAGGCGCTGCTATGCCCATCAGACGCCCAAAGCACCAAATGTATCAAGATCGCGCACCGCGACTCCAAATCTGTGGCCCTCTGCTACGCAGACTTCTTCGGGCTGCATTTCGGTAGGTGTGAAGGCCCACATGAAGCCATGCATTGCGTGGCGGCGGTAAGCTTCCCAGACCTCATCTGCCGGCGGTGCATCCTTGACGCCATTGGCAACGAGCCGCTGGCGATAATGCTCCAGCAGGTCGCGCTCATGCAGGCGCCGCTCGGCAACATCGAGCCCGCCAATAATGGAATAGGCGACATCGTGCATGTACGGCCCGGACTGCCAGCCCTGCCAATCCAGAAAGCCCGGCGTTCCATCGGTCTCGAAATACATGTTGCCCAGATGCGGATCACCATGACTGAAGCACTGCGCGATCTCGAGCGACCGCTTCCATTGCATTCGCAAACCGGCCTCCACCCGTTCACGATCGCGATACGGGCCCGTGATTTCCTTGCAGCGATCCATGGCCATGCAACGATCGAAATAGTCCTTTTCGAGCATCATCATCACCACCCGGTCCGCTGCGTCCCAGACAGTCGAAAAACTGCGCAGAGGGGCCAGTTGAGCCGAGTTCCACCACCGGGCGTGGAGGCAAGCAAGAATATCTAGTGCACCAGCCTGCTGGTCGAGCGTCATTGGCTTGGTCGCCAGCCCGAAACTGACGTTGCGCGCCGCGAGATCCTCGAGCAGCACCAATCCTTGCTCACCCTCGTCCCAGTCTGCCCAGAAAGCCTTGGGAATATTGATCTCGACCGAGGGAGCCCAGTTCTTGAAGAACTTGGCCTCCCAGACGAACGACTCGTCATAGGTGAAATCATGGCGAATGAAGCCCCCCTTCAACCACATTGTCGGTGGCAGGCAATGGGCATGACCTGCTTCGTTGTAGGACAGCAGCAATCGCACCTTGGTCGCGGTGCCCGGAATGATCGTACCGAGGTAGAGCGACGTCACCACGGTTCCGGGATAGTCTTGCTGCAACACTTTTGTGAGCCAAGCGGCTGTAATTGACGCCGTGTCCTTGGGCAAGCCAGCTACTACAGGCCTTGTCACAGTATCGCATCCACCATCGGGCATCTTTCAAAACTCCGGTTTTCGGCGGCATCGATCGCATGATCCGCAAAAGCTGACTTGCTCCTCGGCAAGGTTCGAACTCAATAGCCTCCGAATTTGTAGGTCAAAGAAACACCATAGGTCCTAGGGTTTCCAGGAAGATAGGAACTCGTGCCCAACGGCGTATCCTCCAGCGCCAGAATGCGCTGATAATAGCGCGTCTGGCCCAGATTGCGGGCAAACAGCGCCACCTCAAGATCGGGCTCGTCCAGCCTGTAGGCAATCCGCGCGTTGAGCACCCCAAAGCTGGGGATGCGGTTCGAGGTGCGATTGGTGTCTCCGAACAGCCCCTGCCCAATCAGCGGCCCAACGCCGAAGGTCTCACTGCGATAGGAATAGTCGGTGTGCAGCGCCAGTTTACCTGGGCCGACCGGAACTTCGTAATCCGCCGCCAGCGTGAACGACGTCTTGGGCGTGTAGGTGTAAGGCGTGTCCCTGACATCAACACTCACGATCGCGCCATTGCGGGTCACCGGAATGTTGAAACTGGTGTATTCCGGATCGAGCAGCGTCAGAGCACCGCTCAATCGCAGCCCTTGCGTGGGAGCAACGACCAACTCGGCCTCGAATCCCTTGATATGGCCCCTTGCGATGTTCTGGTTGCCCGAAGTCAGGGTGCCGTTCGGCGCCACAACAGGCACGTTGCGCTGGATATTCCGATAGTCGCTGTAAAAGGCAGCGAGGTTGAGTCGAACGGTCCGGTCCAAAAAGTCGAACTTGCCGCCGATTTCATAGTCAGTGACGGTCTCCGGATCGAAGGTGACTGAGCTTCCGCCGGTAATCGCTCGCGTATTGAATCCGCCGGCGCGATTGGCCTTGCTGGTCTTGATGTAAAGGAAAATGTCGTCCGATGCCTGCCAATCAAGCCCGGCGGTATACGACCAGTAATCATAGGTTCTGCGGTTGGTGGAGGCACATACGCCCGGCGTATCAAGCGTCGTGGCGTCCATCGAACATGTAAAGTTGCCACTTCCGCCTGGGGTCTCAGCGCGGTTCCGTCGGACTATCGATCGGATGTCCTTGGTGTAGCGCAGGCCACCAGTGAACCGCAACGTCGGCGTTATGCTGTAGGTCAGCTGACCGAACCCAGCCTGACTTTCGTTTCTAACCGTTGCATCTACATAGCCCAGCGAAGGGCTCAGCGGGAAGAGCGCGTAGCTCTTCGAACGGTCAGTGCCGTTCTCCACGAAATAGAACGCACCCAAGATATAGTCCAGATTTCCATCCAGCAGCGAACCTGAGAATTGCAGCTCCTGGCTGAACTGGCGCTGATGAATGAAGTTGCCGTCCGCCCTGACTAGGCCGCCTGTAAACAGGTAAGGCGTTCCGTCGTTGTCGGACAGGGATCCGGTATCGATGCCGCGCCATGCGGTGATCGACTTGACATTGAATGCTTCGGAAAAGTCATATTCAAAGGTACCGCTGGCACCCCATGTTTCCGCGTCGCCATAGATTCCGGGCATGCTGTTGAAGACGCGCCAGAAGCCGCCTGTCCCCCTGACATTGCCTTCCCAGGCATAGTTGGCAAGCGTGTCACCCGCAGGTCCTTTTACAGGACAGGCGGCCAAGGCAGTCGGCCCCGAACACAAGCCGACCAGCAAGCCGTTCAATGCGGTGGGCGTGAAGCTCTTCAGGCCAACCAGTTCGCCACCCGTGCGACGATCCGTATAGTCAGCCTGCAATGCCGCACGAAATGCGCCGCCATCGTCAAAGGCAATCGTTCCACGGACAAATTCGGTATTGTCGCCGCCGACACGCTGGTTGAACGGCACATTGACACCATAGCCTTCATGCTCGTTATGCGAATAGGCTACGCGCGCGGCGAGTCCCGCCGCGATCGGCACGTTGATGACTGCAGACAAGTCCCGCGCTTCGTAATTGCCGATACCCGCAGAGACCATACCTTCAAATTTATCGGTAGGCTTCCGGTTGACGACGTTGATGGCGCCACCGGTGGTGTTGCGACCGAACAGCGTTCCCTGCGGTCCCCGTAACACCTCGACGCGCTCAACATCCAGAAAATTGAACAATCCGCCAGAAGAACGCGCGACATATACGCCATCGACATAGGCACCGACCGACTGATCGATAGCAATCAGGCCATCAGGCGAGCTCTGGCCGCGCAATGAAAATGATGCCGAGCCAGGCTGTGCAGTTGCAGGCTGGACAACAAGCCCCGGCGCAATCGCTTGAAGCTGATCAACGGTACGCACCTGATTGTTCGTGAGGGCGTTGCCATCGACAGCAGTTACAGCCACCGGCGTCGATTGCAGGCTCTCTGACACCCGGCGGGCCGTAACAACGATATCCTGGATACCTCTGCCCGTTTGATCATCTGCCTGGTCGCCCTGAGCTTCCTGAGCCGACACTGGAGACGCTTGAATGCCCGCGAGCAGGGTTGCGGCCAGAAGTGTCGAACGTAGCACCTTTTTCATTTAGACATCCTCCCTCTAATCTGCGGCGCCCGCTATTCCCGGACGTCCTTGCCGCATCCTGCCTATGGCGAAACATCTTAATCGTCAATATAATTAATACGGCTTTGAAGATATGCCGATCTGCCGCCTTTGCGCCGCTGTTGGCATCGGGCAGCGCAGCAAGCTCCGCCCAGCTGCCATCTGATAGCTCTTGACTACCTCTTAATCTCAAAATCATATAAACGATAATAGTGGTTGACAGAACCCCCGGCGACGCCTGCGCTGCCATCCGCAGCCCTTGCCTCGGATCGAAATTGGACGGGATGAACTAGAGAATTGCGCTACATCTCAACGAGGAGCAGAGGATTCTGCAGCAGGAGTTGAGACAGCTTCTGACAGACCTGAGTTCATCCGACGTGCTTCGACAGTCTATCGAGAAGAACCAGCCCCTCGATCACAATGTCTGGAGGGCGCTGTCCGAGTTCCGCGTACTGGGCACGGCCAATTGTGACGTGACCCCCAGCTTTCCTCCAGCTGGGATTAGAGCCGGGCGGTTGTTTTGTGCATCAGCGCGGTTGAAGCAATGGGCTGCGTAGCGGAGCCCGTAGGGCGTAGCGAAGCAGGCCATTGCTTATCCAGTTTGGCGGCGAACGCCGCCGGGGTTGCATAGCCAAGGGACGAGTGCGGTCTCTCCCGGTTGTAATCCTCGACCCAGGCAGCGATCTCGACCCGGGCATGGGCGAGGCTCATGAATAAGGTCTCGTTCAGCAGCTCGTCGCGCATACGGCCGTTAAAGCTCTCGACGTAGCCATTCTGCATCGGCTTG
>NZ_VLKJ01000020.1 GCF_007830315.1 Novosphingobium taihuense | reverse complement strand
CGACAAGCGATCCTTGATCTGGAATTCCGTTGCTTCGTCTGACAACGAATAGAGCGCCTGCAGCACCAGGATTTTGAACATCAGGACCGGGTCGAACGGTGGTCGGCCGCCCTTGCCACGGACGCTACGGCGCAGAGCGGCAATCAAGGGACCACGGAATACCTCAAAGTCGATCACCCCAGCCAAACGCTCAAGCGGATCACCCGCTGCGCTCAAGGCCTCGTACCGGTCCGAAAGATCAAAGAAACCGGGCTGTCCCGCCATCATCGCCTCCGCTCATCCACAAAGGCAGTGAATCACTCAGTGGCCCTCAACGCCAGAGGTTTTTCGAGGCATCCAGATTTAATTGCTCACTTGAAAACAGGTTGAACGCTGGCACGCAGCGGGCATTTTCGGCTCCACAAGATAAAGTGGGAGCTGAGAATGCCAATCAAATCAAACAAGGTCGTGCGTGCGTTTTCCGGCGGCATGAGCGCTATCGCGCTTGCTGCGGCTGGGGCTGGCGTGGCCCATGCGCAGGAAGCGGCGCAGGATCAGGAGCAGTCGGCCATCGACGTGCTCAACGCCGACATCATCGTGACCGCAACCAAGAAGAAGGACGTCGAGAACGTCCAGGACGTTCCGGTTGCAATCACCGCCTTCAACGCACAAAGCCTGCAGGCACTGCAAGTGCGTGACATCCAGACCTTGACCTACAGCGCGCCGAACGTCTCGCTCGATCAGGTCGGTACCTCGCGCGGCACGGCAAACTTCTCGATCCGCGGCCTTGGCGTGAACAGCTCGATCCCGTCCATCGACCCGACCGTCGGCGTCTTCGTCGATGGCGTCTACATCGGCGTGAACAACGGCCTGGTGTTCGACGTGTTCGATCTAGGCTCGGTCGAAGTCGCTCGCGGCCCGCAGGGCATTCTCTATGGCCGCAACACCACCGGCGGTGCGGTGTTGATCAACACCGGCGATCCCACCCCGGAACTGCGCGGCAACTTCCGCACGTTCTACGAAGGTCCGATCGATTCCGGCCGTGGCTCGGGCAACTTCGCAGCACAGGCAGTCGTCTCCGGACCGCTGATCAGGGATGTGCTGAACTTCAAGGTCGGCGGCTACGTCAACAACGATGAGGGCTATTTCAAGAACCTCTTCAACGGCAAGGACTTCGGCAAGGCGCAGACCCAGATCCTGCGCGGCGCTCTCGAATTCCTGCCCACCGATGGCATCCGCATGGTTGCGAAAGCCGAATACTTCCACAGTGAAGGTGACGGCCCCGCAGGCCAGAACCACGGCCTGTACAAGCGCGATACCTTCGATTTCGCAATCGACAATGGCGGCTTCTACAAGAACCGCACCTGGTTCGCGACGCACAAGACCGAGATCGACGTCGGCGATGGCAAGATCACCAACATCTTCGGCTTCCGCGATTACGACGCTTCGACCGGCGGGGATATCGACGCCAAGCCGGTGTTCATCTTCCACTCCAACACGCTGTTCAAGCAGCGCCAGTACTCGGATGAAATCCGCTACAACAACCGCTTCGGCGCGCTGGACTTCACCGCAGGCGGCTTCTGGTTCACGCAGGACCTGCGCTACGACGAACTGCGCTTCTTCCCGACATTTATCAGTCCGCTGACCCAGATCGGCGGTGGCCGTCAGGATCATGATGTGCTTGGTCTCTTCGCGTCGGGTGACTTCGACGTGACCGAGAAGCTGACGCTGACTGCAGGCATCCGCTGGTCGAAGGAGACCAAGGACGTCGCGGTCACCTACATTCGCCCGCGCACCAACTGCTCCGTCGTTGCCGGAACCTGCCCCACATCGGGAACGAACTCGCTTATCCCGAATGAGAACAATGGCTTCAAGGACAAGCGCACCTGGGAGAACTGGAGCCCCAAGCTCGGCTTCCAGTACAAGTTCAACGGTGACGCGCAGGTCTATGGCAACTGGACGCGTGGCTTCCGTTCGGGCGGCTACAACTTCCGCATCACCAATGCCCGCGCGTTTGAGGCAGTGGCGGCAACGCGTGGCCTTTCGTTCGATGAAGAGCAGGTCGACAGCTACGAACTGGGCGCAAAGTTCCAGACGCCGGATCGCAAGCTTACGATCAACCTTGCAGCCTTCCGCACCGAGGTCGGCAACATGCAGCGCGAGGTCAACGAAGGGTCTGCTGCCGGTGTTGCCCAGTCGATCTTCAATACCGCCGATGCCCGCATCGATGGCATCGAGGGCGAAGGTCGCTTTGCGGTTGGCAGGAACTTCCTGTTCACGGCCAACTTCGGCTATATCAACGCACGCTACAAGAACGTCCTGTTCGACATCTCGAGCGACGGCGTCGTCAACGCGGCGGACAAGGCTCTCGAACTGCCACGTACGCCGAAGTGGACCTACGGCTTTGGCGTTCTGGGCGATTTCCCGGTGGGTGAGGGCAACGCCATCGTTGCGCGCGCCAACTTCCAGCATCGCGACCGCTTTGCCTACACCGACAACAACTTCGGCTGGATCACGGCGTCGGACAACCTCGATGCTTCGCTCAGCTACAAGACCGGTGGGCTGACCTTCACGGTCTATGGCCGCAACCTGCTTGATCAGGTTCAGCATGGCGGCGACACGCAGCTGGGCACGGCGGCGCAGATTCCGGTGTTCGGCGGGCCGCTCTCGACCGGCGTCGACCGTCCTTTTGCCGACAATCCCAAGGCCGGGACGTTCTCGCCGCTGGTGCGCGGCCGGGTGCTTGGCGCGGAACTGAACGCGGACTTCTGATCGCAGAGCGCTGCGTGGGCTCGGGCCTGCGCAGCGCTCAGTTCTGCTTGGACTTGATCGCAGTCAGTCTTGGGGCCTCGCGCCCAGCGCGCTTTTCAGCTGCTACGACGCAGTTCTTGCCCGCTTTCTTCGCGGCATAGAGCGCAGCATCGGCGATCGGCACGATGTCGGTGGCCGATGTTGCCGTTTCGGGAATGGTCGCCACGCCGAGCGAGGCGGAAATCGCGCATTCGTGGCTGGCACTCAGGGATTCGATGCGCTGCCGCAGGATCTCTGCCTTCTCCAGAACGTCCTCGAGTGAGCAGTCAGGCAGGATCGCGACGAGCTCTTCCCCACCATATCGGCAGACAACATCTGTCGGGCGCAGGCAGCCGACGATCTGGGCGGCAACATCGCGCAGCACTGCATCGCCCTTGGCATGGCCGTGCTCGTCGTTGAGCTTCTTGAAGTTGTCGAGATCGAGCATGATCACCGCCGTGCTGGCCCCAGTGCGAGAGCCCAGTGAAACGAAGCGCTCAAGCGCATCTTCCATATAGCGGCGGTTGTAGAGGCCCGTCAGCGGATCGCGCAGCGACTGGGTGCGCAGTTTCTCACGCAGGGAGATATTGGAAAGAGCGAGCGACATGGAATCAGCCAGCGCACGGCCAAGGCGCCTGATCTCCATGATCTCGTTATAGGCATCCTCGGTATCGGGGTGCGCGATGATGAGAAGGCCGTGCAACTGCCCACACGCCATCATCGGCATTTCCACCGTAGCGATATGCGACGGATGGTGGGCACAACATAATGTCCCGGCCGATGGCGAATTGATGTGAGGCTTGCCACGCTTCAGCGCCCAGCAGTTGGAAGGGGACAGCATTTCCGGCACTCGATAGCCTTCCGGCATGTCCCACGCCCGCGCCAGATCGAGCCGATCGCGCGAGTTGTTGAACACGAACAGCGCTGCGCCATAACCTGGCAGCAACCGGCGCGCCGTGGCCATCAGCACGGCGCCTGCGTCCTCGTAGGTCTCGGCTGCCTGGAGCATGTCGGTCATCGCGAACAGTTCCTGGATCTGTTCGCGCGAATCCCTGGTGACAAGGAAGTTGGCCAGATTCCGATTGCGTACCGACTCTGCGGCTCGTTTCAATACGATCTGCAGCGCGAAGAGGGCGAACATGAAGCAGGCGGCCGCGATGGCCAGGACATCGTGGTATCTTTCGGCGACGACCATCGGCAAGACGACCGCACACAGCACCAGCGCATGAGCGACCAGGGTCGCAACATGGACCTTTTCCAGCGCCTTTCCGTCATCACTCAGTTGGCGCTTACTGTATGCTTCGCGATCTGCCACAGGTCAGGCAACCTCCCATCATGGAAGTATCCTGCGGTGGGGGGTAACATAAGGTTAAGACGCCGAAAGTATCGTTGCGGCCCGGCAGGGAAGGTTCGGCTTACCGTCGTGGGGCCAGATCAGCGCGCTCCGAACAGCGCGGAACCGATGCGCACGTGGGTTGCTCCCAGTTGCACGGCCGTCTCGAAATCTTCGCTCATGCCCATAGACAACTGCACGAGGCCATTCTCATCGGCCAGCTTGTCGAGCAGTGCGAAGAACGGCGCGGCCTCGATCCCGGCCGGCGGCACGCACATCAGGCCGATCACCACGAGGCCAGCCTCGCGCGCCTGTTCAAGCAATGCGGGCAGGTCGGTCACTGCGCAGCCGCCCTTCTGCTCCTCATTGCCGATGTTGACCTGCACGAAGCACGGCACCTTGCGGCCCAGCTTGTCCTGCGCCTTGCCCAGCGCAGAGACGAGGCTTGGGCGATCGACCGAATGGATGCAGTCGAACAGCGCGATGGCCTCCTCGGCTTTGTTCGACTGAAGCTGCCCGACAAGATGCAGTTCGACATCGGGATGCGCTGCGCGGATTGCGGGCCACTTGTCCTGCGTTTCCTGCACGCGATTCTCGCCGAACACGCGCTGGCCCTGCGCGATCAGATCGAGAATCGCCTCGGCTGGCTTGGTCTTGCTAACGGCCACGAGCGTCACGTCCCCGGCCTTGCGTCCGGCAATGCGGGCGGCCTTGGCGATGCTGGCGCGGACCTGTTCGAGCGGTGATGAGGGGACTGCCTGTTCCATGGCGCGGTGCTATAGCGCGGCGATGGGAAAGCGCCAGACCAAGGCTGGAGGAGTGCCGCGTCGCGTGCTGTTGAGCGATGCACGCAACGACGCAGGCCTCGAACGCGCACTGTCGCGGCTGGCGCGCGGCGATGCCTTGGTATTCCGGCATTATCATCTTGAAAGTGGCGCCCGCCGAGCGCGTTTCCTTGCCTTGCGCAAGAGCGCGGTGCGGCGCGGGATTGCGATGATCGGCGCCCGCGTGCCGCGCGGGTGGGCTGCCGACGGGATCTATGGCTCGGCCCGCGAGATAGCAGGGCAGGCGGGGCTGCGGCTGGCCACGGCCCACTCTCTGGCCGAGATCGGTGCGGCCGCGAGAGCGGGGGCTCACGCAATCCTGCTTTCGCCGGTATTTCCCACCCGTTCGCACGCCGGAGCGCCGGTGCTGGGCGCGGTCCGGTTCCTGTTGCTCGCCCGCCGCTCGCCGCTTCCGGTGATTGCGTTGGGCGGAATGACGGCGGCGCGGGCGGCGCGATTGCCGGTGCACGGTTGGGCAGCGATCGACGGGCTTGTTGCAAAGCGTTGATTGGTCGCAATTCCTGTCGGGATTCTTGACGGTGAGTCCCCTTCGGGCGCATGATGCAGACTGCAAGGGCAGGGATTAGACGAAGACATGGCAAGCCGGGCAGCAAACATCGCGAAAGGGCGGACCGCCAGCGTGCGGGACGCAGGATCGCGCGCGCCCGCAAAGCGTGCATCCGGCCTGCGCGGGGCGGATTGGCGCGCGGTTCTGCGCCGTTCGCTGCGCCGCAGTCTCGAACTGCTTGGCGGCGGCATCATGGCTGCGGCACTTCTGTTCCTCGCGCTCGCGCTCGTCAGCTACACCCAGACCGATCCTTCGGGCAGCACCGCTTCGGGCAGTCCGGTGGAGAACTGGATGGGGTTGGCCGGAGCCTGGGCCTCTGACAAGGTGCTGATGCTCTTCGGATTGCCGGGTGTCCTGCTACTTCCGCTGATGTGGGTCTTCGCGCGGCGCATGTGGGAGGCCGAAAGCGACCTGATCGACATCGACGAGGATGGCGAGGGCGGCGAAGCCGCGCCCGAACCGCGATGGTGGCGGCCGACGCTCGTCCTGCTACTCGCGATGGCGTTGATCGGCACGACGCTTGCGCTGTGGGCTTCGAGTGCGACGAGCCGCCTGCCGGCAGGGCCGGGTGGCCTTTCAGGTCTTCTGGGCGCTGCGGCGATCAACGCGCTTGCAGGACTCGTCCCGCAAATCGCGCCGCAGTGGATCAGCGTGCCGCTCGGCCTTGTCGCGCTTGTCGGAGGGCTTGCCCTTGCGGCACGGGTCTTCGCTTTCGACTGGGCGCAGATGCTCACGCTCCCGCCATTCCTGCGCCGCGCGTCGCACGATATCGACGCCGACGAAGATGGCGAGGACGAAGCGCCTGCTCCTGCACCACGCAAGGATCGCCGAGACAAGGAAGCGCGCGCCACTGCCGACAGCATCGACCTTGAGGACGCGCTGGCGCAGCGCAAGCCGACCGAGATCAGCGACCCGACCCGCACGCCGACGCTTGCCGCGGCTCCGCCCAAGGCGCGACAGGGTGATCTGTTCGACAACAAGTACGAGCTGCCCTCGATCGAACTGCTCGTCGAAGCGCCTGCAGGATCCGCGCAGAAGATCGACAAGCTGGCGCTCGAACGCAACGCGCGCCTGCTCGAGAACGTGCTCGACGATTTCAACGTGAAGGGCGAGATTACCGCCGTGCGCACCGGCCCCGTGGTCACGATGTACGAGCTAGAACCGGCACCGGGCATCAAGGCCAGCCGTGTGATCGGCCTGGCGGACGACATCGCCCGCAACATGAGCGCGATATCGGCGCGTGTTTCGGCCATTCCGGGTCGCACCGTCATGGGCATCGAACTGCCCAACGCCATCCGCGACATGGTCGGCTTTCGCGAACTCGTTGCCTGCGAAAAGTTCGTCAATTCAAAGGCGTTGCTGCCGATCATCCTGGGCAAGGACATCGCGGGCGAGCCGATCGTCGCCGACCTTGCGACCATGCCACACCTGCTGGTTGCGGGCACCACCGGCTCGGGCAAGTCGGTCGGGCTCAACTGCATCCTGCTCTCGCTGCTCTATCGCCTGACGCCCGCACAGTGCCGCATGATCCTCGTCGATCCCAAGGTGCTGGAACTCAAGTCTTACGACGACATCCCGCACCTGCTTTCGCCGGTGGTGACCGAACCGTCCAAGGCGGTGCGCGCGCTCAAGTGGGCGGTCGAGGAAATGGAGCGGCGCTATCGCCAGATGTCCTCGATCGGCGTGCGCAACATCTCGGGCTTCAACGAAAAGGTCCGTGCGGCACAAGCCAAGGGCAAGCCGCTCGGCCGCCGCATCCAGGTCGGCTTCGATCCCGATACGGGCGAGGAGCTGTTCGAGGAGCAGCAGCTCGATTACGAAGTGCTGCCGCAGATCGTGGTGATCGTCGACGAACTGGCCGACCTCATGGTCACCGTCGGCAAGGAAATCGAAGTGCTGATCCAGCGGCTTTCGCAGAAGAGCCGTGCGGCAGGCATCCACCTGATCATGGCAACGCAGCGCCCCTCGGTTGACGTGATCACCGGCGTGATCAAGGCCAACCTGCCAACGCGTATCAGCTTTGCCGTGACCAGCCGCATCGACAGCCGCACCATCCTCGGCGAACAGGGCGCAGAGCAACTGCTGGGCAAGGGCGACATGCTCTACAAGCCCAACACCGACCCGATCAAGCGCGTCCACGGACCGTTCGTGTCGGACGAGGAAGTCGAGAAGGTCGCCGATCACTGGCGCGGGCAGGGCAGCCCGGACTATGTCGATTCGGTCACCGAGGAGCCCGAGGACGGAGGTTTCGGCTTCGACGATATCGACAGCGCTTCGGACAATCCCGAAGACCGCAAGTATCGGCAGGTCTGCCAATTGGTGTTCGAAAGCCAGAAAGCTTCGGCAAGCTGGATCCAGCGGCAGATGGGCGTTGGCTACAATACTGCTTCTAAGTGGATCGAGCGGATGGAAGCCGATGGTCTCGTAGGTCCTGCCAACCATGTCGGTCGCCGCGAGATCTATCGCGACAAGGACGGCAACGTCTTGTGATCGCGACGAGGACCTTATTCGCGTGAACAAATTTCAATGCTGATGTCAGGAAAGCTTAAGGCTGTTTGTTGCTTGCAATTAACGGGCTCCTAAGCTTGCTCGTCTAGTCTCTGCTGCATGATTGGTGGGATCGGACGTTGGCTATGCCTCTTCGTCCTGTTGTTTGCTGGCATTTTGCCAGCGACGGCAGGGGCGCAGGACGTTCGTCCCGAGCGCACCTGCCACGCAGATGCCGATGTTGGCGAAACATGGGCCGAAGTCGATGCCCGGCCCGAACGCTGGCGCTGTGACAATGGAGGCTGGAGCCTCTCGGCTGACGCCGTGCTTCTCCGCTTCGAACTGGGCCAAGCCGAAAGCCGCGTTCTGCCGCAAAGCGTTGTCACTCACACGGGCAATTTCGAGCGCATCGACGTGGGAGTTGTCGAGGCCAACGGTAAGGCCCGTTGGTTTTCATCGTGGCCCGGAGACGTCCACCATCTGGCGACAGGTCCCTACATGGTCGTGCCCGTGCCGGGTGTCACGTCCGATACAAGGGCTGTAGTGGTGCGCGTGGTTCGGCCCTGGAGCAAGACAACACTCAGCGAGATGCGGCTTGATCCGTTCCCGGAAGGCACCGGCTGGCCCCTGCAGAGAATCGTGGCAATGGCGGCGATTTGCGGGATGCTGCTGGTACCGTTGCTGATCAACACCGCGTTCTACTCGGTCCTGCCCGAACGGTACGTCATCTGGCACCTCGTCATGGTTGCATCGATGCTCGTGCAGGCGGCTTTCGCGACCGGCTTCTTCCACGTCATGATCGGCTTTCACGCCTCATGGGAATGGCAGGCTTCCAACCTCGCCTTTTCGACTATGGCCGGGGCGGCGCTGATGTTCGCAGCGACGTTCATCGAGGCGGATGCACTGTCCCCCCGCCTGCGCCGCCTAGCCACGCGCACCGGACCGGCGGTCTGGGCTGTCGGCATCGTGTGCTGCATCCCCGTGGAGGCCGTGCGGCCATGGTCTGCCCCCGCGATGCATGTGTCCATCGGGGCCGTGATCATCGTGCTGGCGGCCATGCTGTGGGACGCAAGGCGCCGGGGCAGCGAATCCGTGCGGCTGCAGATCGTGGCATGGACGCCGATCATGGCGATCGGCTCGTGGCGGATCGTGGCCTACCTTGTGCCGGCCCTGCGCCCGACCGAAGCCATCGAACTCTACCAGCTGGCATTGGCGCTCGAAGTGCTGGTCACCGCACTTGGCATCGTCAGCCGCTTCGTTGCGGTGCGGCAGGAGCGCGACCGGGCAACAGCCTGGGCGCTTGAACTCGAAGGAGTGGCGGACCGCGATCCGCTTACCGGGTTGCGCAACCGGCGCACGATCGAGAAGCGCTTCGAGATCCTGTTCGAACGCGGGTTCCGCACGATGGCCGTGATCGATCTCGATCACTTCAAGCTGGTCAACGATACGCACGGCCATTCCACCGGTGATATCGTCCTGCGCGCCGCTGCCGGAGCCCTGATCGACGATCGCGATACCAAGGCCATCCGCATGGGAGGCGAGGAGTTTCTGCTCATGCTGCGCGGTGCCGATGCCGCAGCCCGGGCAGAACGTTGCCGCCGCGCGATCACCACCCGCATCACCGCCGAAGTTCCCGGCCTCGAACACATCGTCACGGCGAGCATGGGGCTGGTCGAGCATGACACCCGCGGCAACCTGCACATCGACTTCGCCTCGCTCTATGCCCGCTGCGACCAGTTGCTCTACGAGGCCAAGCGCCTTGGCCGGAATCGGACGATGCGCGAGAAGGTCACCGGCTTCGAACCTGCCGGGCGCGAAGTCGCCTAGGGCAGGAAGGGGGCCGCGACATCCTTGGGCACGCGCAGGATCCGGCCCGATGCGCGGTCGATGATCGCCCAGGTGGTCTTGGCGCTGACGATGATCTTGTCCGCGGCGTTGCGGAAATCCACCCGCCGGTCGAACCGCGCGCCGGTGGGCGGTTCGGGAATGAAGGTCTCGGCCGTCACGCTCTCGCCAGAAACGATATTGCCGCGATAGTCGATCTCGTGCCGCGTCACGACCCAGACATAAGCGTCTTGGTGTTCTGGCGAGGCCACGGCAGACCAGTGCGCGGTGGCGATGTCCTGAATCCAGTTCACCCAGACCGCGTTGTTGACATGGCCGAGCTCGTCGATGTGCTCGGGGCCTGCAGTGAAGGTCAGGGTGTGGCGGTTGCTCACGGCTCTCAAACCCCCGAGAGCAGACCTGCCAGAAATGGCAGCGTCGTCATAAGCATGAAGACTGTCGATATCAGGAGTATACGTTCCCTGTGCTCATCGGGAAGGGCTGAGCGCATGGCATAAATCCAACCAAGTATTAGCGCACTGACGACAGCAAGCGGAAGTCCTATCAAGGCCATCATAAAGCCGCCCTCCGGATTGCGGACCGGATCGGCCATCAGCGAGCCGATGACAACAAGCAGAAACGCACAAGCGACTGCTTGAGTGCTCAAAAGGATGTAGTTGAAAGTCCGCATCGTCTGTTTCCCCGCTCCCCGGTCGCAGCTTTAAGCCTCAACCCCCAACTGCCACAGGATGAACGCAAACTCCTCCGCCGTCTCCTTCAGGCTCTCGAACCGGCCCGACTTGCCGCCGTGGCCTGCGCCCATGTTGGTCTTGAGGATCAGTTCGTTGCCGTCCGTCTTCGCCTCGCGCAGGCGGGCGACCCACTTTGCGGGCTCCCAGTAGGTCACGCGCGGGTCGTTGAGGCCCGCCGTCACCATCAGGGGTGGGTAGCCTTGCGCCTTCACCTGGTCGTAGGGCGAATAGGACTGGATCAGTTCGAACGCGGTCTTGTCTTCGATCGGGTTGCCCCATTCCGGCCACTCGCCGGGAGTGAGCGGCAGTTCTTCATCGAGCATGGTGTTGAGCACGTCGACGAACGGAACATGCGCGACGACCGCGCCCCACAGGTCCGGATCAGAGTTGATCACCGCACCCATCAGCTCGCCACCCGCCGAGCCGCCCGAAATGCTGATCTTGCCCGGCGCCGTGAAGCCGCGCTCGATCAGGCCCTTGGCCACATCCACGAAGTCGTTGAAGGTGTTGGTCCGCGCCTCCAGCTTGCCCGCCTTGTACCAGGCGCGGCCAAGGTCATCGCCGCCCCTGATATGGGCGATGGCATAGGCAAAGCCGCGGTCGACAAGGCTCAGCCGCGTGGTCGAGAAGCCCGGCCCGATGGCGATGCCATAAGCGCCATAGCCATAAAGATGCAGCGGCCCGCCCTGCGCGCGGTCCTTGCGCCAGACCACGCTGACCGGAACCATCGTGCCATCGCGCGCCGCGATTTCCAGACGTGCCGTATCATAGAGCGTGGCATCATAGCCGCTCGGGATTTCCTGCACCTTGAGCAGCTTGAGGCTGCGCGTGGCAACGTCGTAGTCATAGGACGAAGCCGGGCTGACCATCGATTCATAGCCCACCCGCAGCACGCTCATGTCCCATTCGGGATTGTCGCCCAGCGAAGCCTCATAACTCGCCTCGGGAAACTCGATCGGTTCCACGCGCGAAGGATCGTCGTAATAGCGCACCTCGATCCGATCGAGGCCACGCACCCGGCCCTCGGTCACGTAGAAGTTGCGGAACAGGTCGAAGCCGGTGAGATAGAAGTCGTCGGTGCCCTCGATCAGCGTCGTCCATTCGCCGGGGCTGGACAACGGCGCGGTGGCGAGGCGGAAGTTCTCGTGGGTGTCGTTGGCGTGGATGTAGAGTACGCCGTCGCGCTCATCGACATCATACTCGACGCCCTTCTGGCGCGGCTTGACCAGCAGCGGAGCCTTCAGCGGATCATCAGCCGGCACCAGCCGCACCTCGCCCGTCTCATGGTCGCCGGTCGAGATGATCAGCCACTTCTCGTTGGCCGAAAGCGACGCGCCGACGCGGAAGCCCTCGTCGTCCTCGTGATAGAGTTCGACATCGTTTTCCAGCGGCTGGCCGATCCAGTGCAGCCGCGCATTGTCCGTCCGCCAGTTCTCGTTGGCGAGGCTGTACACGAGGCCGGTATCGTCCTTCACCCAGATCAGTCCGGACAGCGTACCGGGGATCTCGTCGGGCAGTACTTCGCCGGTCGCGATTACCTTGATCCGCGCAGTGAAGCGTTCCGAGCCATTGTCGTCTACCGACCATGCCAGCTTCGTGCCGTCCTTCGACACGGCAATCGCGCCCAGGCGGAAGTATTCCTTGCCCTCGGCCAGAGCGACCTCGTCGAGGATCAGTTCGTCCGCGCTGCCATCGTCGGGCGCACCGACCGGGCGGCGCCACCACTTCTTGTATTCGGCGCCCTCCTCGAACTCGATCCAGTAGAGGAAATCGCCGTCCTTCTGCGGGACCGACTTGTCGGCCTCCTTGATGCGGGCGCGCATTTCCTTGAACAATGCGTCGATCACGGGCTTGCGCTCACCCATGCGGGCCTCGAACCAGGCGTTCTCGGCCTCGAGATGGGCGAGCACTTCCTTGTCCTTCACCTCCGGATAGCCGGGATCGCGCAGCCATGCGTAATCGTCGGTGACGGTCAGACCATGGTGCGAAAAGCTGTGCGGCTTCTTGGCGGCGACAGGAGGTGTGGCAATGCTCATCCCTCGCATCTATGTTGCGCGCATGATGCCCGCAAGGCGGGCCACCCACATTCAGGACCATTCCCATGCTGATGCACACTCATGAAGCCCGCCTCGACGCCTTGCGCAAGCAGCTGGTCAAGGATGGCCTCGACGGCTTCGTCATCCCGATTTCCGATGAGCACATGAGCGAATATGTCGGCGCCTATGCCCAGCGGCTGGAGTGGTTGACGGGCTTCGGCGGCTCTGCCGGCACGGCGGTGGTGCTCGCCAACGAGGCCGCGATCTTCGTCGACGGGCGCTATACCCTGCAGGTCCGCGATCAGGTGGATGGCAAGCTGTGGTCGTACCAGTCGGTCCCGCAGACGAGCGTGGCCGAATGGCTCAGCCAAAACGCGCCGCAGGGCGCGCGGATCGGCTATGATGCATGGCTCCATTCAAAGGGCTGGGCACAAGGCGTGGCAGAGGCGCTTGAGGCCCGTGGTGCAACGCTGGTGGCCGTGGCCAGCAATCCGCTGGACGCGGTCTGGCAGGACCAGCCCGCTCCATCGCTTGCCAAGGCAGTGCCTCATGCGACCGAACACGCAGGCAAGTCCGCCACTGAAAAGCGTGCGGAAGTGGCGGAGTGGCTGACCTCGCAAGGGCTGGACGCCGCGGTCATCACCGCGCTCGATTCCGTCGCCTGGCTGCTCAACATTCGCGGTGCTGACGTTGACCGGACCCCGGTGGCGCTGTCCTTCGTGATTGCCAATGCCGATGGCACGGCAGACCTGTTCATCGCGCCCGAGAAGGTGACGCCCGAACTGACCGCACACCTCGGCAATGCGGTGCGAGTCAGCCCGCGCGAAGCTTTTGTGCCTGCGCTGCAGGCGCTCGCGGGCAAGAAGGTTGCCGCCGATCCCGAGCGCGCGGTGGCCGCCGTGTTTCAGGCACTTGAAGGCGCAGGCGCGCATGTCGTGGCAATAACTGATCCGGTCGTCCTGCCCAAGGCAATCAAGAACCCGGTCGAGCAGGCCGGGCATCGCGCCGCGCAGGCGCGTGACGGCGCGGCCATTGCCCGCTTCCTGCGCTGGATCGAAGTCGAAGCGCCCAAGGGCACGGTCACCGAACTGACCGCCGCCGATCGCCTGCAGGCCTTCCGCGCCGAGGGCGGGCTGCTCAAGGACCTGTCGTTCGATACGATCTCGGGCGCCGGGCCGAACGGTGCGGTGGTGCACTACCGGGTGAGCGAGGAGACGAGCCGCACGCTCGAGCCCAACAGCGTCTATCTGGTCGATTCCGGTGGCCAGTACGTCGATGGCACGACCGACATTACCCGCACCGTCTGGGTCGGCCCCGATGCGCCGCATGCCGAGGTCAAGGACCGCTTCACCCGCGTGCTCAAGGGGCACATCGCGCTGGCGCGGGCCGTGTTCCCCAAGGGCACGGCAGGTAGCCAGCTCGACAGCTTCGCCCGGCAGTACCTGTGGTCGGCGGGCCTGGACTACGCGCATGGCACCGGTCACGGCGTCGGCAGCTTCCTTGCCGTTCATGAAGGCCCGCAGCGCATCGCCAAGGCCAGCGGCGGGCAGGCAGGCACCGGCCAGCCATTGATGCCGGGGATGATCCTCTCGAATGAGCCCGGCTATTACAAGACCGGCGAATACGGCATCCGCATCGAGAACCTCGTGCTGGTCGAACGGCGCGACATCAGCGGCGCGGAAGGTGAATTCTATGGTTTCGAAACGCTCACTTTCGCGCCCATTGCGCGTGACCTGATCGACGTGACGCTGCTCTCGGGCGAAGAGCGCGACTGGCTCGATGCCTATCACGCGAAGGTTCGCACGGTGCTCGCGCCGCAGCTTTCTGGTGACGATCTCGCATGGCTGGACGCCGCCTGCGCGCCCTTGTGATGGCACTCTTGTTCACGTATTGTTCTGATTATCGAATCGCAGACAAGGAGCAATGCCATGATCGGATACGTCACCGTCGGAACCAGTGATCTCGCCCGGGCGGCGAAATTCTATGATGCGATTGCCGCCGAGATGGGCGTGGGCAGGATGATGGAATTCGAAACCGGCATTGCCTGGGGTGCCCCCGGTGGAGGGGCGGGCATTGGCGCAATGGCGCCCTTCGACGGCCAGCCAGCCACCGTCGGCAACGGGGTGATGGTGGCGCTCGAAGCGAAGGACAAGGATCAGGTGGACAGGCTCCACGCCATCGCCCTTGCCAATGGCGGAACTTGCGAAGGCGCGCCCGGCCTGCGCGGCGGCGGGTTTTACGCGGGTTACTTCCGCGATCCCGATGGCAACAAGCTCAACGCTTTCGTGATGGGATGACCCGCCGGCTTGCGTCCGGATGAATGCAGGCCGCCCTTCGCGACAAATTGCGACAATAAACCCTCCTGTGCGGCATAGTCCCGCGACAAGGTGCGCCTAGATAGGAGCCATAGGAACTGCGGTCGCCGGCGTTCAGTCCCCCCTGGGCAAGGTCTTCCCTCCCCCTCTCCTTGCCGAAGTGCCGGTGGCCGCAGTCTCCTCCCTCTCTCCTGCTTACGGAGCACCACGATGAAGAAATTCCAGATTGCAGCGCTTGCCGCTGTAACGGCAACGGCCTCGATGGCGCTCTACGCCGCATCGCCTGCCTTTGCGCAGAAGATGGACGCCGATGGCGACAAGACGATCACCTGGGCCGAAGCCAAGGCCAAGTCCGACGAAATGTGGACCAAGCTCGACGTCAACAAGGACGGCAAGCTGGATCAGGCTGACAAGAGTGCCAAGTGGGCCGAGAAGTTCGCCGTGATCGATACCGACAAGAACGGTTCGATCAGCCAGGCCGAGTTTATCGCTCATCACCAGCAGATGAAGGGCCACGAAGGTCAGGCCGGTGAACGCAAGGGTCGTCATGGCCGTGGTCATGGCGGCATGCGCGGCATGATGATGGGTGGCCACATGGCCATGATGGCCGATGCCAACAAGGACGGCACAGTCACCCGGGCCGAATTCGATGCTGGCGTGAAGGCGCACTTCGACATGGCTGACGCCAACAAGGACGGCAAGATCACGCCGGAAGAACGTCGCGCTTCGATGAAGGCGATGATGGGCAAGATGAAGGGCCCGCACGCCGGTCACATGGGAGCGATGGGTGATGGACCTCCGCCCCCGCCTCCGGCTAACTGATCCACGATGAACGAAGCTCCGATCCGACTGCTCCTGGTCGATGACGAACCAGCTTTGCGCGAACCCCTGGCGGACTACCTTGTCCGGCAGGGGTTTGTCGTAACCCAGGCCGGCACCGCTGCCGAAGCCCGCAGCCGTCTGCTCGAGGCAGGCTGCGATCTCGTGTTGCTCGACATCATGATGCCCGGTGAAGATGGCCTGTCGCTCTGCCGCCATCTGGTCGAGGCCAAGCGCCTGCCAGTCATCTTCATCACCGCCAAGGGCGAATCGACCGACCGCATCGTCGGGCTCGAGATCGGCGCCGACGACTACGTGGTAAAGCCGTTCGATCCGCGCGAACTGGTTGCCCGCATTCGCTCGGTCCTGCGCCGCGCCACCAAGCAGTCGAGCGAAGTTTCCGACGCGGTGATCTATGAATTCGAAGGCTGGCGCCTCGATCCATTGAAGCGCCGCCTGATTGACCGCGAAGGCGCGGTCGTCGCCATTTCCTCGGCGGAATTCCGCCTGCTCATGGCCTTCCTCGACCATCCCCGGCAGGTGCTCGATCGTGACCGCCTGCTCGACATGGTGCAGGGCCGCGAGGCTCACCTGTTCGATCGCGCGGTCGACAACCAGATCTCGCGCCTGCGCCGCAAGGTGGAAATCGACAACCGCAACCCCCAGTTGATCCAGACGGTGTGGGGTGGTGGCTACATGCTCGCCGCCGAAGTGCGCAAGCGCGCGCCCACCCATGAAGAAGCCTGACGGAAGGTGAGAGATCTCCGTCTCTGGCCGCGCAGCCTTCAGGGTCAGGTCCTCCTCGCCATCGCGCTGGCATTGCTGGTCGCGCAGACAATTTCGGCAGTGCTGATCTGGAAGGAGCAGAGCCACCGGCGCGAATCTGGCATGGTCAGTTCTGCCGCCTTCCGTTTGTTGGGGCCTATGCCCAGCGAACGCCGCCGCCACCGTGACGATGATGAGCGCCCGCTACCCCCGCCGTTCCGCCTCGAACGCACCAGCCAATCTCTCCAGCGGCCCGATGAAGCGCGTCTCCCTCGTGTGGAGCACGAACTCGCTGAAGTTCTGAACGCGCAGGGCTTTGACGCGGCGGAGGTGATCGTCTTCGAACGCAATCCCCTGACTGACCGGCCCAGCCTGCAATTCATGCAGCGCCATCGTCGTGAACTGGCCGCCATTTCGCGCGAACCCATGCCCCGTCTGGTGATCGCCTCGGTCCGCCAGTCATCCGGGCAATGGCTTTCCACCCGCGTCTTCTCAGAAGGTGGCGAGTTGCGGGTGCTGGCCCCGCTGGTCGGCCAGACCATCGTGCTCTATTTCGTGCTGGTCGGCGCGATGGCTCTGATCCTGCGCCGCATGGCCCGGCCGCTCAAGGCGCTCACCCGCCGTGTCGAGGATTTCGCCGGCAATCGCGCGCTCGATGGCCAACTCCAGCCCGACGGGCCCGAGGACATTCAGGGCCTCATCATTGCCCACAACGCGATGGAAGCGCGCATCGCCGCGATGCTTGATGAAAAGGACGTGATGCTCGGCGCGATCGGGCATGACCTGAAAACGCCGCTCGCCGCCCTGCGAGTCCGCATCGAGGCGGTCGAGGACGATGTCGAGCGCGGACGCATGGCTGCCACGATCGAGGACATCAACCGCTCACTCGACGACATCCTGTCGCTCGCTCGGGTGGGTCGCCCATCCGATCCGGTCGAACCAACCGAACTTTCCGCCCTTGTTGCCGACGTGATCGGCGAATTCGAGGACATGGGCGAGCCTGTGGAACTCGGCGATACCGACCGCGTCGTTCTGCCCGTTCGTGCCACGTGGATGCGCCGCGCCTTGCGCAACCTCGTCTCCAACGCGCTGCGCTATGGCGAGCGGGCGCGGGTCACGCTGGCAAAGGAAGGCCGCACCGCCGTCTTGCGCATCGAGGACGATGGCCCCGGCATTCCCGAGAACGAGATTGCGCGGATGATGGAGCCTTTCACCCGGCTCGATGCCTCGCGCAACAGCGGCACCGGCGGCACCGGCCTCGGCCTGACCCTGGCCCGCGCCATCGCCGACCAGCACGGAGGCACGCTGACGCTGGCCAATCGGCGCGGCGGCGATGGCCGGATCACTGGCCTTGATGCCACCGTGCGGCTTCCGCTTGGTTAAGCGACCGGTCATCCGGAGGACATTAGTCAACCGACATTGATCGGCGCGGTTATGCCGTTCGTCGAAAGGAGTCGCGCGAGCGACGACCGGTTGCTAGTGCAACCAATCTTCATTGCGCCGGGGAGTCACAGTCGGCATGCGTACCATTTCATTTGTTTCGGCACTTGCGCTTTCGATTGCCATCGCCGCTCCGTCGGCCATCGCACAGCAGGCGCCGCTCAATCCTTCCGCTGCCGCTGGCGTCCACACCGACCTGCCACGCGTCGCGCATCCCTCGCACTACACCATCGCGATCTCCCCCGATGCCAAGGCGCTGACCTTCACCGGCACCTCCTCGGTCGATCTCGAAGTGACCGAGGCGACCCCGGCGTTGACGCTCCACGCGCTCGATCTCAAGATCGGCAGCGCCACGCTCACGCCCGAAGGCGGCGCGGCCATGCCCGTCACCGTGGCGATGGACGCCAAGAGCCAGACCGCGACCTTTACGGCTGCAACGCCGCTGAAGCCCGGCAAGTACCGCCTCGACACCAGCTATTCGGGGATCATCAACACGCAGGCCAACGGCCTCTTCGCGCTCGATTACCCTGACAAGGTCACCGGCAAGGACGTGCGCGGCCTGTTCACCCAGTTCGAAGCGCCCGATGCCCGCCGCTTTGCGCCGATGTTCGACGAGCCGATCTACAAGGCGACCTTTGACCTTTCCGCCACCGTTCCTGCTTCGCAGATGGCCATCAGCAACATGCCGATCGCCAAGGAAGAGCCGCTCGCAAATGGCATGAAGCGAGTGACCTTCGGCACCAGCCCCAAGATGTCGTCCTACCTGCTGTTCTTCGGCCTCGGTGACTGGGAGCGCATGAGCAAGGAAGCGGCTCCCGGCGTCCAGGCCGGCATCGTCGCACCCAAGGGCAGCGGCGAACAGGCCCGCTTCGCGCTTGATGAACTCGCCCCGCTGATCCCCTACTACTCCGAATACTTCGGCCAGCCCTACCCGCTGCCCAAGATCGACAACGTGGCGGCCCCCGGCCAGTCGCAGTTCTTCTCGGCGATGGAAAACTGGGGCGCGATCCTTACGTTCGAGCGCATCCTGCTCAACGATCCGGCCATCACCAGCGCGGCAGCCCGCCAGAACATCGTCACCACGCAGGCCCACGAAGTGGCGCACCAGTGGTTCGGCAACCTCGTGACCATGGCGTGGTGGGAAGACCTCTGGCTGAACGAGGGCTTCGCCAGCTGGATGGAAACCAAGGCCACTGCGCATTTCCACCCCGACTGGTTCCCACTGCTCGAGCGCGTGAACGGGCGCGATGCGGCGATGGGTCTTGATGGCTTCAAGACCACGCACCCGATCGTGCAGGAGATCAAGACCGTCGACGAGACCAACCAGGCCTTTGATGCGATCACCTACCAGAAGGGTGAAGCGGTCATCTCGATGCTCGAATCCTTCGCGGGCGAGACGGTGTGGCGCGACGGCCTGCGCGCCTACATGCGCGATCACAAGTTCGGCAACACCCGTTCCAAGGACCTGTGGCAGGCAATCGAAAAGGCTGGCGCCCCCGGCCTGACCGCCATCGCCACCGATTTCACCACCAAGCCTGGCATTCCGCTGGTCAAGGTTACGGGCATGACCTGCAAGAAGGGCATGGCCACGCTGAACCTCGAACAGAGCGAGTTCAGCGTCGACCGTCAGGCAGAAGTCGCCGCCAAGCCGCAGCAGTGGAAGGTGCCGCTGATCGTCTCGGCAGGCGCTGGTGAGCCGGTGCGCACGATCCTTGATGGCGGGAAGGCGACCGTCACCGTCAACGGCTGCGGCCCGATCGTGATCAACGCAGGCCAGCTCGGCTACTACCGCTCGCTCTACACCCCGCAGATGCTGACCTCGCTTAAGAAGGCTATGCCGAGCCTGCAGCCGGTCGACCAGATGGGCTTGATTGCCGACAACCTCGCGCTCTCGGCCAGCGGCTACCAGCCCTATGCTCCCTCGTTCGATCTGCTGGCGGCGATCCCCGGCAATGCCAATCCCGTCGTCCTCGCCAATGCTTTCGGCGATTTCGTCGGCGCATGGCGCGTGCTCGACAAGGACCCTGCCGCACAGAAGAAGCTCTATGGCAAGGTTGCGGGCACCTACAAGCCGCGCCTCATGGCGCTGGGCTTCGAGCCCAAGGCTGATGAGCCGCTGCGTGACGCCGACCTGCGCTCGACGCTGATCGCAGGCTTCGGCACCATGGGCGATGCCGACGTCGTGGCCGAAGCGCGCCGCCGCTTCGCCATGCTCGCCAGCAACCCCAAGGCATTGGACGGTCCGCTCAAGACGACCTGGCTCAACATCGTCGCCCGTAACGCGACGAAGGCCGATTGGGACGCGATCAAGGGCATGGCCGCGGCCAGCAACAGCGCGGTGGAACGCCAGTTCCTCTACACCCTGCTGGGCCGCCCCGCAGACGCCTCGCTCGCCAAGGCAGCGCGTGAGCTTGCGCTGACCGATGCGCCGGGCAAGACCACCAGCGCGGCAATGATCGTCGCCTCGGCGGGCCTGCACTCGGACGAGACCTACGACTTCGCGCTGGCCAACCGCGCCAAGATCGAATCGCTGGTCGATGCGCAGAGCCGCGTCACGTTCATCGCCAGCCTCGGCGGGCAATCGAACGATCCGGCGATGATCGAGAAGCTCAAGGCGTTCAAGGCCACGGTCCCCGCCGAAGCCGCCCGCCCGGTGGACCGCGTGATCGGCACGCTGACCGAAAAGGCCCGCACCCGCCCGCAGTTCATCAAGGGCCTGACCGACTGGCAAAACGCGAAGAAGAAGTAAGGCTTTCAGCCAAGCCCCAACCCCGCTCATGCTGAGCTTGTCGAAGCACTGGCGCAACCGCCGCGCCAGCACCCTTCGACAGGCTCAGGGTGAGCGGATGGGGTTGGTTACCGTAGCCCTCCAGAATCCTCTCAGCGTAAAGCAATCCAGAGTCGGCCCAAACCGCCCTGGATTGCTTCTCCGCCTTCGGCGGCTCGCAATGACGAATGGGAGGCGGATCTAAACTCCTTCCCCCCAAATACAGCCCCGCTCATGCTGAGCTTGTCGAAGCACCCGGCGCAACCGCTGCGCCAGCACCCTTCGACAAGCTCAGGGTGAGCGGATGGGGTTGGTTACCGTAGCAATTTCCCAGAATTCCCCTGCGCGAAGCAATCCAAAGTCGGCCGGCTTACAAGCAGCGATAAAGCGGGATATACAGAGCAATGGATAACCTACAACGCGCCATGATATCTCTGCTGATCGACGAAGACGATCTCATTCCCTCCGAAATTACAGCCCTTTTAGGTTCCGAACCGAGCCTAGGAGTTTCAAAGGGCGAGAAGTTTCTTTCCCATCACGGAAAGCTTATCAAAGCAAAAACGGGCAAGTGGCAGCTTCACAGTGGATGGAAAAGCCCTGTAAATCTCGATGAAGAAATCTCATTGCTGTTAGCGAGACTCACAGATGACCATGAAGTGTGGGGGAATCTGACTGCTCGTTACCACTGCTATCTGAGTGTCGGCGGGTATTTCGAAGATTGGACTGGCGGAATTACCCTCTCACCCGATACTTTGGGCGCTCTGGCGGCACGGAATCTCGCAATCGGTTTTGACCTCTACGCGCCCGGCGAGACATAACAAGTGTTGGTGGCGCACTTGCTGCGTAGAGGCTGGACGGGATATCTTCCCGATAGTGTCGCACGCCGAAAAGTCCGTTTTCAGCACAAAGTGGCGGATAACTGCCAGCTCGGCCATGCCGGAATTGCCCACGCAGTCTTAACCCTACCGCAACAACCCGCCCAAAATCCCCCGCGCAAAGCGGCCCAGTGCCTCGCCACCGATTGACGTGGCGATCGAGCCGACAACCGCCGTGATGCCCGAAGCCACAGGCGCCGCGCGGGATTTCTTGCCGGTGATGCTGGCGGCGATCACGGCGCCTGCTGATGACGCCACCGCCCCCGCCGCCGCCTTGCCAGCCTTCTCCCACATCGTCGTGGTCCGACGCGGTGAAGCGCGCTGCGCTTCTTCGCCCTGCTCCTCCACCTGCTGCGCCGCCGCTGCCGCGTCAGCCGCCTTCTGCGCCAGCACTTCGGCGGCGGATTCGCGGTTCACTGCCGTGTCGTACTTGCCGTCGAACGGGCTGACCGACTGGATCACCGCGCGCTCCTTCGGGCTGAGCGGCCCGAGGCGCGAGCGCGGCGGGGCGATCAGCGTGCGCTGGACGACCGAGGGCGAGCCATCTTCGTTCAGCGTCGAGACCAGCGCCTCGCCCACTTTCAGTTCGGTGATGACCGTCTCGACATCGAGATCCTTGTTGATGCGGAAGGTCTCCGCCGCAGCGCGGATCGCCTTCTGATCGCGCGGCGTAAAGGCGCGTAGGGCGTGCTGCACGCGATTGCCCAGCTGGCCGGCGATCTTCTCGGGGATGTCGATCGGATTCTGCGAGATGAAATAGACGCCCACGCCTTTCGAACGGATCAGGCGCACGACCTGCTCCACCTTGTCCATCAGCGCATCCGGCGCGTCCTCGAACAGCAGGTGCGCTTCATCGAAGAAGAACACCAGGCACGGCTTTTCCGGATCGCCCACTTCAGGCAGCGCCTCGAACAGTTCGGACAGCAGCCACAGCAGGAACGTGGCATAGAGCTTGGGGCTCTGCATCAGCTTGTCGGCGGCGAGCACGTTGACCATGCCCCGACCCTGATCGTCCACTTTCAGGAAGTCGTTCACCTCGAACGCCGGTTCGCCGAAGAACCGGTCGGCGCCCTGGCTTTCAAACGCCAGCAATTGGCGCTGGATCGTGCCGACGCTGGCCTTGGACACGTTGCCGTACTTGCCCGAAAGCGCGCTGGCGTTCTCGGCGCAGGCCATCAGCACCGATTGCAGATCGGGCAGGTCGATCAGCAGCAGCGCGTTGTCATCGGCATAGCGGAACGCGATGTTGAGCACGCCTTCCTGCGTCTCGTTCAGCCCCATCAGGCGCGACAGCAGCAGCGGCCCCATTTCCGAAATCGTCGTGCGGATCGGGTGGCCGCTCTCGCCATAGAGGTCCCAGAACACCGCCGGATTGTCGGAATAGGCGTAGTCCTCGATGCCCAGTTCCTTGGCGCGCGATTCCAGCGAAGCGGCGTGCTTGAAGGTCGGGCTGCCCGGCATGGCGATGCCCGCAAGGTCGCCTTTCACGTCGGCCATGAACACGGGTACGCCGCGCGCGGAGAACTGTTCGGCAATGCCCTGCAGCGTCACCGTCTTGCCGGTCCCGGTCGCCCCTGCGATCAGCCCGTGGCGGTTGGCCCGGCCAAGGCGCAGCACCTGCCGTTCGCCGTTTGAGCCCAGGCCGAGATAAATGTCTTCCATCCAGAACACCCCATTCGTTTGGCCAGAGACTATGCCGCGACCGCGCGCCTTGCGAGGGGTTTTTGCATCCGGAGCGGGGAACGGCTAGAGCGCGCGCCAGAGACCCTGAACAACCATGACCCGCGCCCCCTTTATCCTGCTCGACGATGCCCGAACCGAGGGCGCCAGCGATGCGCGTCTCTACGAAGACGTGCTCGAACTCGTCGTCGCGCGGCGGGCAGACGAGGTGGAAGCGGCCCTGGCGCAGATCGCCGCCACTCCGGGCGACTGGGCAGGCTACCTTGCCTACGAAGCCGGTCTCGCCCTCGAACCGCGCCTCGCCCCTCTGGCCGCAGAGCGCACCGGCGCGGCAGGTCCGCTGGTGTGGTTCGCCCGCTTCGGCAAGGTAACGCGCATGGCCAGCGCCGAGGTCGAACGCTGGCTGGCGAATACCGCCACAGGCCCCGGCAGGCTGGGCCCGATGGGTGCCGCAATCTCATCCGGCGGCTATGCCAAAGCCTTCAACCTCGTGCAGGAAGCGATCCGCGCAGGCGACATCTATCAGGCAAACCTCACTTTCCCGCTCGCCGGAACGTGGGACGGTGATCCGCTGGCAATTTATGCCGACGTCCGCCGCGATGCCCGCGCCGGATACGGCGGCGTGATCTGGGACGGCGCGCACTGGCACCTCTCGTTCTCGCCAGAACTGTTCTTCAAGCTGGCGAGCGGAGAAGCCCGCGTCCGACCGATGAAGGGCACCGCGCCGCGCGGGGCCACGCCAGAAGAGGACGCGCGCTTCAAGGCGGACCTCTCCGCCAGCGTGAAGGACCGGGCCGAGAATCTGATGATCGTCGACCTCATGCGTAACGACCTGTCGCGCGTCTCGCGCCCCGGTTCGGTGCGCGTCGAAGCCCCGTTTGCCATCGAGAGTTATCCCACAGTTCACCAGATGGTCACGACAGTTCGGGCAGAGTTGGATTCAGGCCAGGACGTGCGCAGCCTGCTCCGCGCCATCTTCCCCTGCGGCTCGATCACCGGGGCGCCCAAGATCCGCGCGATGGAAATCATCCATCAGGCAGAGCGCGATGCGCGCGGGGCCTATTGCGGCTCGATCGGCCGCATAGACCCCACTGGCGATGCTGCGTTCAATGTGGCAATCCGCACCGTGCGTCTGTCGCCAGATGGCCGCGCCGTGATGGGCGTCGGCTCGGCGGTGGTTGCCGATTCCGAAATGATCGGCGAATGGCGCGAATGCGTGGTGAAGGGGAATTTCTTGCGCTTGTCTGCCGGGCACGCCGATCTGATCGAGACGATGGCCTTCGATCCCGCCAAGGGTATCGAACTGCTCGAACTGCACCTTGAGCGCATGAAGGCAAGCGCGCTGGCGCTGGGCTTCAGCTTCGATCGTCATGCCGTGCGCAATGCGATCCACGCGCTGTGCTTCGATCTTGAAGCGCCTGCAAAAGTGCGCCTCGTCGCCTCGAAGGGCGGTGCTCACGCGCTGGACGCGAGCGCCATGCCCACACCGCTGGAAAGCCTGACCTGCGCGGTCCTGCCGCTGCCGGTCTCGGACGGCGACTGGCGGCTGCGCCACAAGACAACCGACCGTGGCTTCTACGAAGCGGGCCTAGCCGCCGCGAAGAAGGCAGGCGCGGGCGAAGCGCTGTTCCTGCGCGATGATGGCCTGCTTACCGAGGGTACTTTCACCAACATCTTCGTCGAGCGCGACGGAACGCTGCTCACGCCGCGTGCCGATCTTGGCCTGCTGCCGGGCGTGCTGCGCCGCTCGCTGATCGAGGCAGGGCGGGCTGTCGAAGCGGACCTGACGCTCGACGATCTGGCAAGCGGCTTCCTCGTCGGAAACGCCCTGCGCGGGCTGATCCCCGCTCGCCTGCTCGGCTCCTGAATCCCATGACCCAGCTTTCCCAAGCCCTCGCGCGGATCGCGCCCTCGCGCACCACCGCCATCACCGACCGCGCCATCCAGCTTCGCGCCGAAGGCCGTGATGTGATCTCGCTCTCGGTCGGTGAGCCAGATTTCGCCACCCCCGCCCACGTCGTGCAGGCCGCCAAGGATGCGCTCGACGCTGGCGACACCAAGTACACCGCCGTCGTCGGCACCCAGCGTTTGCGTGAAGCGGCAGCCCTCCACTTCAAGCGCGATCTCGGCATAGAAGTACCGCCCTCGCAGGTCATTGTCAGTGCAGGCGGCAAGCAGGCGATCTTCCACGCCCTGCTCGCCACGCTCGATCCGGGTGACGAAGTGCTGATCCCCTCCCCATGGTGGGTGAGTTACCCCGAGATCGTGCGCTTTGCAGGGGCCGAAGTGGTGGACCTGCCGACCACGGCCGCAGGCGGCTTCCGCATCACCGTTGCCCAGCTCGAAGCCGCGATCACGCCCGCGACGCGCTGGCTCCTGCTCAACAGCCCCGGCAATCCCACCGGCGCTACATATCCCGCAGAGGAACTGCGCGCCCTCGGCGAGGTCCTCCGCCGCCACCCACGCGTGCTGGTGATGAGCGACGATATCTACGCGCCACTGCGTTACGGCGAAGGCCTCCACGCGACGCTCGCGGTGGAATGCCCTGACCTGGCCGAACGCATCCTCACCGTCTCGGGCGTGTCGAAGAGCCACGCGATGACTGGCTTCCGCATCGGCGTTTCGGCAGGTCCGGCATGGCTGATCGGCGCGATGGGACGCTTGCAGTCGCACTCCTCGGGCAACCCCGCCTCGATCTCTCAGGCCGCTGCCGTCGCCGCGTTCGAAGGCCCGCAGGAGTTTCTGCTCGACTGGCGCGAACGCTTCCGCGCGCGGCGCGACATGGTCTGTGCCGCGATCAATGCGATCCCCGGCCTCTCCACTCCGATCCCCGACGGCGCGTTCTACTGCATGGTCGATGCCGTCCCGCTGATGGAGCGCTTCGGCGATGACGAGGCGCTGTGCCTGCACTTGCTGGAAAGCGGCGTCGCCGTCGTCCCGGCCTCTGCCTTCGGTGGCAAGGACGGCTTCCGCATCAGCTTTGCCGCTGACGAATCCAAACTCGAAGAAGCGCTCCGGCGTATAGCAAAGGCCGTAGCGTGATCGATTTTTCCATCCTGTTCGAAGACGGCGAAGCCCTGGTGATTGACAAGCCTGCGGGCTTGCCGCTGGACCGTCCGCGCGCAGGCGGGCCGTGCCTTGAGGACCACCTCGATGCCCTGCGCTTCGGTTTCCAGCGCGAACCGCACCCTGTCCACCGCCTCGATCAGGACACCTCGGGCTGCCTGCTGCTCGCCCGCAATCCCAAGGCACTCAAGCGCTTCGCCGCCGCGTTCGAGGCGCGCGAGGTGGAGAAGGTCTATCTCGGCATTGTCGCCGGTGAAGTGACTGGCGAGAGCGGCACCATCGACCTTGCCCTCAGCAAGATCAGCTCGGCCGAAAAGGGCTGGCGGATGATCCCGGCGAAAAAGGGCAAACCCTCGGTCACCCACTGGAAGGTCCTCTCGCGCAAGCCCGGCATGACGCTGGTGGAATTCCGCCCCGAAACCGGCCGCACCCACCAGATCCGCATCCATGCCCTTGCAGGCCTCGGCCATGCCCTTGTCGGCGATCCGGTCTATGGCGATGGCAAAGTCGCATGGCGCACAATGCTTCACGCTTCGGAGCTGAAGGTCATGCGCGAAGGCAAGGAGCCGATCGACGCCTATTCGCCCATGCCGCTCGATTTTGCGGCCTTTGCTTTCGAACTGCCGATAGCGGAACAGCCGGACGCCGAACCGCCGGCATCCGAGGCCTGACATGTCGCCCGATGCTTTAGTCGCCCATGCGCTGACGCTGGTCGAGGAAAGCTTCATCGCATCGGCCGGGCCGGGCGGGCAGAATGTCAACAAGGTGGCAACTGCCGTGCAGGTGCGGCTCGACGTCTTCATGCTGCGCCTGCCGCCGGAGATCTTTCACCGGCTCAAGACGCTCGCGGGCAGCAAGATGACCGCGAAGGGCGAAATCGTGCTGACAGCGCGCAGCTACCGCACGCAGGAACAGAACCGTGAAGACGCGCGCAAGCGCCTGTCAGACCTGCTGCGCGAGGCCTGCAACCTGCCGACAAAGCGCGCCAAGACGCGCCTGAATCGCGTCGGCAAGACCGAGCGGTTGGCGGGCAAGAAGATCAGGGGCGCGGTAAAGGCCGGACGCGGCAAGGTGCGGCTGGATTAGTCCCGGCCGCTCAATCCCCGCCGACGCGCTCGATTTCCGCGCCCAGCAGCGAGAGCTTTTCCTCAAGGCGCTCATACCCGCGATCGAGGTGATAGAGGCGGTGCACCTGCGTCTCGCCCTCGGCGGCAAGGCCGGCGATCACGAGGCTCATCGAGGCGCGAAGGTCGGTCGCCATCACTTCGGCACCGGTCAGCTTGTCGACGCCGTGGACCACGGCCGTGCGGCCCTTGGTCTCGATGCGCGCGCCCATGCGGTTGAGTTCGGGCACGTGCATGTAGCGGTTTTCGAAGATCGTCTCGGTCAGCACCGATGATCCCTTGGCAAGGCACAGCATGGCCATCAACTGCGCCTGCATATCGGTGGCAAAACCGGGGTAGGGCGCGGTCGAGAGCGTGACCGGCTTCAGCGGGCCTTCCGCCGCCACGAAGATCCCGCCCTTGCGCGGTTCCACGTGAACGCCTGCATCGCGCAGCGCCTGCACGGTCGCTTCCATTTCCTCGATGCGCGCCCCCTGCAGCATGACCTCGCCGCCGGTGATCGCCGCAGCGCAGGCATAGGAGCCGGCCTCGATGCGGTCGGGCATGACCATGTAGGTCGCGCCATGCAGGCGGTCAACGCCGTGAATCGTCAGGTCCGAGGTGCCGATGCCTTCGATCTGCGCGCCCATGGCGACGAGCAGGTTGCACAGGTCGACGATTTCCGGCTCGCGCGCGGCGTTGTGCAGCGTGGACTTGCCCTTGCATAGCACGGCCGTCATCAGCGCGTTCTCGGTCGCACCCACAGATACGACAGGGAACGAATAACGCCCGCCGGGAAGCCCGCCGTCAGGCGCAATCGCGCGCACATAGCCAGCAGCCAATTCGATGGTCGCACCCAGCGCTTCGAGAGCCTTGAGATGGAGGTCGATCGGGCGATTGCCGATCGCGCAGCCACCGGGCAGCGAAACGGTCGCCTCGCCCGCACGCGCCAGCATGGGGCCCAGCACGAGGATCGAAGCACGCATCTTGCGTACCAGATCATAGGGCGCGACCGACGAGGTCAGGCGCGTCGCCTGCAGCGTCATCACGCGGCCGAAATCTTCAGGACGGGCGCCCGCAATCGAAGTCGAAACCCCGAACTGGTTCATCAGGTGCTGGAACCCGTCGATGTCGGCAAGACGCGGCAGGTTGCGCAGCGTAACCGGCTCATCGGTCAGCAATGCGCAGGGCAGCAGGGTGAGAGCCGAGTTCTTCGCACCGGAAACCGGCACCGTTCCCGAAAGGCGCTTGCCGCCACGGATGATGATCTTGTCCATCGCTGCCGTTTATCCGGTTTTCCGGGCGGTGCAAGCTTCAGGCATACGTTGGCACAGCGCCACGTGCTTGACATTTATCCTAAGTAATTGTGCAGTGCATCATGAGGGTGCAACAATTTACGGATACCATCGGGAAATGAGTTCGAACGAGGCACGCAAGCCGATCCGCAAGGCCGTCTTTCCGGTTGCGGGTCTTGGCACCCGCTTCCTTCCCGCCACCAAGGCGATTCCGAAGGAAATGCTGCCGATCATAGATCGCCCGTTGATCCAGTACGCCGTCGATGAAGCGCGCGAGGCGGGCATCGAACAGCTCATTTTCGTGACCGGGCGCGGCAAGACGGCCATCGTCGAGCATTTCGACACCGCCTACGAACTCGAGCGGACCATGGAAGATCGCGGCAAGCACCTTGAAGTGCTCGATGCTACGCGCATCCTTCCGGGCAACCTTGTCACCGTGCGCCAGCAGGTGCCGATGGGCCTTGGTCATGCGATCTGGTGCGCGCGTGCCGTGGTCGGAGACGAACCCTTCGCCATCTTCCTGCCTGACGAAATGATGGTCGGCAGTCCCGGCTGCATGAAGCAGATGGTCGACGCCTACAACGAGGTCGGCGGCAACCTGATTTCAGTGCTCGAAGTGCCCGAGGACGAGGTTTCGAGCTACGGCGTGATCGCGCCGGGCGCGCGGGTTACCGACACGCTCACTGAAGTCACCGGCCTTGTCGAAAAGCCCAAGCGTGAAGACGCGCCGTCGAACCTGATCATCTCTGGCCGCTACATCCTCCAGCCCGAAGTGATGCGCACGCTGGAAAGCCAGGAGAAAGGTGCGGGCGGCGAGATCCAGCTGACGGACGCAATGGCCCGGATGATCGGCCAGCAGCCGTTCCATGCGGTAACCTTTGCCGGACGACGCTTCGATTGCGGCAGCAAGACCGGCTTCGTCGAGGCGACGCTGTCGCTTGCCCTCGAACGCCCGGACATGGCGGACGAAGTGCGGGCGATCATGAAGCGGCTTCTTGCGTCCTGACGCTCAGGGTGCGCGCAGGTAAGCGAGGCACATCCGGCCGAGTTCCCGCTTGAGCACTTCCCAGTCGTAGTCGTGGGCGGCCTCGCCCGATGAGCCGAGGCTCAACTGGCGCGCCATCGTGGCGAACACCACCTTGTAGGCCGAGTTGGCCTTGGTCTCGTGGTCACTCCCGCCGAAGTCGGCGCGGTATTGCAGCATGGCCTGCATGCCGCGTTCGGTGGCGCGCAGGGCGTGGTCCTTGCCGGGCTTGGATACCAGCGGATCGAACGAGGCGCGCTCCATCGCCAGGCGCAGCAGCGGCGCGTTGACGCGCAGTACTTCGGCATAGCCCGCGACATAGCGCGGCATGAATTCGTCTAGCGTGGGCGATTGCGAAAGCACGTCCTGCACCATCGCTTCTTCGGTCTGGGCAAGGTCTTCCAGCGCACGCGCGATCACCGCACGGACGAGGTTCTCCTTGCTCTGGAAGCGCAGGTAGATCGACCCGATCGAGACGTTGCCGCGCTGGTTCACGTCCTGCAGAGTGAAATCTTCGCTGCCCCGTTCCAGCATGAGTTCGCGCGCGGCAGAGAGCATGCGTTCGAGCGAGGCCTTGCTGCGGCCCTGCTGGGGCATGCGGCTTACGGTTTCCACCGCAAGTCCGGGTTGTTCCACCTGCGTTTCGCCGCCTCGAGCCATTACCTGTCGTTCACCCTTGAAACATCAATACTAGAATGCATTGCCCTTACTTTGCACGAATCTAGCTGGAACGCGAAGGCTAAATCATCCAGTCTCTTGACCCGGGCAGATAACAAAATAGAATGAAGTTTCTAATGATGTCCGAAGGTTTGCCCCAGGGACACGTCAGGGAGAGATGGATGCGACGCTTGAGGATGGGAATGATCGGCGGGGGGCCCGGCGCGTTCATCGGCCCCGTGCATCGCTTTGCGGCAGAGCTTGATCGCGAGATCGAACTCGTCGCCGGCGTTTTCTCCAGCGATGCCACTCGCAGCGCCGCAGCAGGCGAAAGCTACCGCATCGATCCCGCCCGCGCCTACCCGTCGCTCGAAGCCATGTTCGCCGCCGAGCGCGAGCGGGCCGATGGCATCGACTTCGTTTCCATCGTCACCCCCAACCACAACCACCTGCCCTCGGCCCGCGCGGCGCTGGCCGCCGGACTGCCGGTGATCACCGACAAGCCGTTGACCGCCACGCTGGCCGAGGCTCACGAACTGGCAGAACTCGTCGCCGCAGCAGGCAAGCCATTCGGCGTGACCTACACCTACTCCGGCTACCCCTTGGTGCGCGAGGCGCGCGCCCGGATCGCGGCGGGCGAGATCGGCACGGTGCGCAAGGTCGTGGTCGAGTATCCGCAAGGCTGGCTCGCAGGTGAAGCGGTCGGCAAGCAGGCCGAATGGCGCGTCGATCCGGCGCGCGCCGGTCTTGGCGGTTGCATCGGCGACATCGGCGTCCACGCTTTCCAGCTTGCCGAATTCGTCACCGGTCTGCGCGTCACCGAATTGCTCGCCGATCTTGGCGCGGTGGTGCCCGGCCGCCTGCTCGACGATGACTGCTCGATCCTGCTGCGGTTTGACAACGGCGCGCGCGGCGTCCTCCTCGCCAGCCAGATCGAGGTGGGCGAACTCAACGGCCTGCGCATCCGTGCCTATGGCGACAAGGGCGGGGTCACCTGGAAACAGGAGGAGCCCAACACGCTCACCATCAACCGGCTTGACGGCACCTGCACGCTGGTTCGCTCCGGCACCGGCGTGCTGGGCAGCGATGCATCCTCGCGCACGCGCACGCCGGGCGGCCATCCCGAAGGCTACCTCGAAGCCTTCGCCAACCTCTATCGCGATTTCGCCATGCTGGTGCGCGGCGATGCCGCACCGCTGCTCCCCGGCATTGCCGAGGGCGTGCGCAGCATGACCTTCATAGACACCGCCGTTTCCGCCAGCCGCGACAACGCGGGCTGGGTCAAGCTCTGAGGAGTACTCGCCATGAAGACCATCAAGGGCCCGGGCATCTTCCTGGCCCAGTTCGCAGGCGACAACGCCCCGTTCAACAGCCTCGATACGATCGCCGACTGGGTTGCGGGCCTTGGCTACAAGGGCATCCAGATCCCCAGCTGGGATGGGCGCCTGTTCGATCTTGAAAAGGCCGCGACCAGCCAGACCTATTGCGACGAGATCAAGGGGATGCTGGCTGAGAAGGGGCTCGAGATCACCGAGCTATCCACCCATCTGCAGGGCCAGCTCGTCGCAGTCCATCCAGCCTTCGACGCACAGTTCGATGGTTTTGCGCCCGAATCTGTTCACGGCAATCCCGCCGCGCGTCAGGCATGGGCGGTGCAGCAGATGAAGTACGCTGCCAAGGCCAGCAGCAATCTCGGCCTCACGGCGCACGCATCGTTCTCGGGCGCCTTCGCCTGGCCCTACTTCTACCCATGGCCTGCGCGTCCGGCTGGGCTGGTCGAGGACGCATTCGATGAACTTGCCCGCCGCTGGAAACCGATTCTCGACGTGTTCGACGAGAACGGCGTGGATGTCGCCTACGAGATCCATCCCGGCGAGGATCTGCACGACGGCGTGACCTTCGAGATGTTCCTCGAGCGTGTCGGCAATCACCCGCGCGCCAACATCCTCTACGATCCAAGCCACTTTGTGCTGCAGCAGCTCGACTACCTCGCCTTCATCGACATCTACCACGAACGCATCAAGTGCTTCCACGTCAAGGACGCCGAGTTCCGTCGCAATGGCCGCTCGGGCGTCTATGGCGGCTATCAGTCATGGGTGGATCGGCCCGGCCGGTTCCGCTCGCTCGGCGATGGTCAGGTCGATTTCCCCGGCATCTTCAGCAAGATGGCGGCCAACGACTACGCTGGCTGGGCCGTGCTCGAATGGGAATGCGCGCTGAAGCATCCCGAAGTGGGTGCTGCCGAAGGCGCACCGTTCATTGACCGCCACATCATCAAGGTGACCGAGCACGCTTTTGACGACTTTGCCGCCGGAGGCGCTGACCGGGCGCTCAATGCGAGGTTGATGGGCATCGGTTGAAGGCACGAGAAGACCGAGGCGTCAGGGGAGCAATTCCCTGACGCCTTTTTTGCGTACCAGAGATTTGCATTCACCCTGTGAATTAAAAACCATGAAGACAATTTGCTTTTTGTATTTTTATCGTGGGTCTATGAATCGGGCGTATGGCCGAGTGCCACTGATAACCCAAAGCCTGTGGCTATGCCTTGCCAAAGAGTGATGATTTTACTTGATGGTCAGGTTGCGACAAAACCACGCTGAAATGTTGCTGACGAGCCACAGGCCCGGGAACTTGACAGGAGGTTCGCTCTCAATAGAATTTAGGTTCTAGTTTTTAAAATTTCAATTTGCTAATGCCGTCGTACGCCAAACATGGCGCCACATGGGGAGGAACCATCATCATGTCCAAAGCCGATTTTCATCGCAGCCTGCTAGCAGGGGCCTGCGCTCTCGCCTTTGCCTTGCCAGCCCACGCGCAGGATGCCGCCCAGTCGACCGCCGCTGATGAGGTCGATCCCAACGTCATCATCGTCACCGCGCAGAACCGCGCGCAGAACGTCAACGACGTGCCGATCGCGATCAACGTCGTGAATGCCGAGCAGCTTCAGCAGGCCGGGTTCTCGAACATGAACGACATCGGCAAGATCGCGCCGGCCGTTCAGCTCAACCAGGACCAGGGCACGATCAAGATCACGGTCCGTGGCGTCGGCACCAATTCGAACGACGAATCGCAGGACACCTCGGTCGTCGTGAACATCGACGGCGAGTACATGAACCGCCCCCAGGCGCTCAGCATCGCGCTGTTCGATCTTGACCGCGTCGAAGTGCTGCGCGGTCCGCAAGGCACGCTCTACGGCCGCAACTCGACCGGCGGTGCCATCAACTTCATCACCCGCAAACCCGGCAAGGAATTCGCGGCCAATGCCTCGGCCAGCTATGGCAACTACAATGCCGTTCGCCTTGATGGCGGTGTGACCGTCCCGTTGGGTGACATTGGCGGTGTCCGCGTTGCCGGCTTCTATGATGAGCACGACGGCTACGTGAAGCACCCCGCCCGCCCGTCCTACAATGCAGGCTACACCTACCCAGCGTTCCCGGGCGCTCGTTCTGACGACAACAAGTCCTATGGCGTCCGCGGCTCGGTCCAGCTTGAGCCCACGGAGGCGCTGACCGTCTACTTCGCAGGCGAATATGCCAAGCGAGAATTCACCCCGCAGGCTTTCGCGGCCGCAGACCTCAACGCTGCCGGTGTCCGCCCCACCAACGCAAGCTGCTCAACGGCCAGCGGCTTCACGGCGGTTGCCCCGCTCTATGCGTCGGCGCTCAATCAGGTGCTCTGCATTCCGAACGAGACAAACCTGCTCGCAGCCGTCAACCGTGGGGAGTATGCAGCGCCTGCCTTCGGACTCGGCAAGCTTTCGCAGGACACCTACGCTCTGCGTGGGCGAGTTGCTTACGAAGTCAGCGATGCTCTGACGATCTCGTACATCGGTGGCTACCGCAAGTTCGAAGGCACGCCGGGCCAGTTCCTGACGCTGCCGGTAACTTACCGCTCGTTCACCTGGGATCAGCGCACCAGCACGCAGAGCCACGAACTGCGCTTCAACGGTGAAGTGAACGGCATCACCTATCAGGTCGGCGGCTTTTACTTCAAGGAAACCGTCAACGCCGAAAGCAGCTTCGTCACCACCTTCGGCCCGAACGTCGTGACGCTGTCCTACTTCGATCGCGACATCACCAGCGAGAGCAAGTCTGCCTTCGGTCAGGTCGAAGTGCCGCTCGGCGAAACGCTGACCGCCGTTGGTGGTCTGCGTTACACCGAGAATTCACGCAATGCGATTTACAAGAACGCCGTGCCGTTCGCACGCACCAATGCAGCTGGCCAGCCGATCGACCCTCCTGGGCCGCCGGACTTCCTTCTGTTCAACGGTGCAATTGGCCGCAAGAACTTTGCTGATCTGAAGTACAAGAGCATCATCCCGCTTTCCAGCAAGGAAGACAAGATCACCTGGCTCGCCGGGCTGAACTACAAGCCCAACGCCGATACGCTGGTGTTCGCCAAGGTTTCGACCGGTTTCAAGGGCGGCGGCTTCGACTCCGTGGGTGACTACAAGCCCGAAACCAACACGGCTTATGAACTTGGCTGGAAGCAGACCTTCGGCGACCGTGGCCAGCACCAGTTCAACCTCGGCGGCTTCTACTACGACTACAAGGACCTGCAGGTCTCGGTGCTGCTCGACACCACCGTTGGCGGCCAGACCTTCAACGCAGGCAAGGCCAAGATCTGGGGTCTTGAAGCATCGGCCGATTTCGCGCTGAGTGACAACGACCGGTTCCACGCCTCGGTCAACTACCTCAACGCCGAGTACAAGGAGCTGCTCGCGCAGTTCAACGTATTCTGCTTGCCGACCGCGGGTAATCCACAGAGCGTCTGCAACAGCCGCAACGGCATCGGCGATCTCGATCCGACCACTGCAGCGGCTGAGCAGCCGAACTTTGCGGGCAACCGTCCAGCATTTTCGCCGGAATGGGTGATCACCGCTGGCTACGATCATACCTTCGATTTCGGCAGCGCAGGCACGCTGCGCGCCAGCGCGAACACCACGTTCAAGAGTTCGTACTTCACGGACTTCTACAACTACCGCGATGGCAAGCAGACCGCCTTCACGCAGACCGATGTCAGCCTTGAATACAAGCCCGAGAACGAACGTTTCTCGATCACGGCCTTCGCCAAGAACCTCGAGAACGAGCGCCCGCTGACCTACGGCAGCTTCATCTCGGCAGGCCCGAATGATGACGTGTTCAACTGGCAGTTCGGCACGCCGCGCACCTACGGCGTCCGCCTCGCAGTAGACTTCTAAGTCAACGCAGGGTCGCAAATGAGAAAGGGGAGCGGTTCGCCGCTCCCCTTTTTTTGTTGCCTTCACGATAAGGAGATCACCCCCACGAAGGGTCTTTGCCCGGGCGCCAATTGATGCTGCACCCGGCGCTCGGATTTTGCGGATGCGGTGCGGGATCTCCTGACAGAAGAGCATCCACCGCGCGGCGCATGTCTTCGCCCGTCACCGGAAGGTCAGTGCGCAAGGGCGGTAAGCCGGGCACGGGCGGGCGGTTGATCTTCGGCCTGCTCGCATCGAACTGGCCTGCGTAGTACAGCAGGCGATCACGATCGTAGAGGAGGAAGTCGGGCGTGCAGATCGCATTGTAGGCCAACGCCACGTCTTGCGTCTCGTCATGCAGATAGGGGAACGGAAACGCTTTGAAATGGACCCCGGCTGCAAAGTTCCGCTTTGCACCTTTGCAAATTTACCGTGGACACCACCCCCGTTCCGCGCCATCGCGAGGATCGAGCCGGTGCCGCAAGGCATCAACGGCATGGCATTGGCAGGAGCACGACACATGAAAGCCCTGGTCTGCGTGAAGCGGGTGATTGACTACAACGTGAAGCCTCGGGTGAAGGCGGACGGGAGTGGTGTTGATCTTGCGAACGTGAA
>NZ_VLKJ01000019.1 GCF_007830315.1 Novosphingobium taihuense | reverse complement strand
AGCCACGTTGTCCAGCATCGCATCGGCCAGCAGCCGCTTGAGCTTCGCGTTCTCGCTCTCGAGCTCCCGCAAACGCCGGGCCTCCGACACCTCCAGCCCGCCATACTTGGCCTTCCAGTTGTAGATCGTCGCTTCCGACACACCGTGCCGCCGAGCCAAATCAGCGGTCTTCGCACCCGCCTCCGCCTCCTTCAGCACGCCAATGATCTGCTCTTCTGAAAACCTCACACGCTTCATCGTCTGTCCTTCCTTCAGGCCAGACTCTAATCGCTCGTGGAGGAAAATCAGGGGGTCACGTCAGCATCGCCATGTCTCGCTCGTCATGCTCGCCTTCGCCATGATGGCCGCCATCCAATACCGCGCCAATCTCGTAACGCCCCCAAAAAGACCGCGGATACCGCTCAGCGGGACCTGATCCGCTGGTCCATCCAGGAAGTCAGGCGCGTCGCAAACAAACTGGCTCAGCGTCGTATCAAACCAGCCTATATCATCGCATGGTCATGTTGGCGGCGCGCGCATCAGGCCGCCGCCCGGCAAGCTCACATCAAAACAAAAATGTAACTGTAATGCTAGACAAAACGGATTGCCTGTACATCGAAGAGATTTCGACAGCGTGTCAATTAAACGATAGATCCCCTATTTAACATATGGACAGATTCCTTACCCATAAGCGCGAGAGTTCGAGCAAACTCCGATCGCAATATCTCCAAGAGGCCCCTAACCCCATTTTCTCCATCCGCTGCCAGCGCGTAGAGATATGGCCTACCGATGGAACAGGCATCGGCGCCCAGGCAAATTGCTTTCACAATGTCGCTGCCGCGGCGAACACCGCCATCGACAATCAGTTCAATCGTGTCGCCTACAGCTTCTCGGATCTCAGGTAGAGTTTCGAGCGGAGCGAGGACGCCATCCAGTTGGCGTCCTCCATGATTTGAGATCATGACTGCGGTTGCACCAATGTCCCGCGCACGTATGGCATCATCGGCGTCGAGTACGCCCTTGATCACAAAAGGCCCCTTCCATTGCCGCACAAGTAGCTTTGCATCTTCCCAGGTTACGCTCGGATCGAATTGTGCATTGACGTATTCGATCAATCCCGTTGGACCGGATGCTAGAGCATCCACTCGATGAACCACATTCGCAAGGCGAAAGTCTGGGTTCTTCAGGAAATCAAGAAGCCAGCGGGGATGCAACGCGTAGCTGACAAGCGAGCGAAGATCGAAACGCGGGGGTATGGTCATGCCGCTGCGCCGATCTCGTTCACGATTGCCCGCCAGGGGGGTATCGATTGTGAGGCAAAGTGCATGATAGCCGGCGGCAGCACACCGATCGACCAACTCATTCGTCAATCCGCGATCCTTAAAGATGTATATCTGAAACATTCGTGATCCGTTCGATGCGGCTGCCACATCCTCGATCGACGTCGTGGCCATAGTCGAGAGGCCATAGAGCAAGCCGGCATCGGCTGCCGCTCGGGCTACGGCCAACTCCTTGCCTGAGTGGAAAAGACGGCTCATCCCTGTTGGAGACAGAATCAACGGCATGGAAAGCTGTTGCCCGAGAATGCTAGCCCCGCAATTTATCCGGGATACATCGACCAGCCCGTGGGGCACTAGGGACCGCTTTTCAAAGACTGCGCTATTCCGTTTTAGCGTCCGTTCATCATCGGCTCCGCCGTCGATATAGTCGAAAAGCGGTTGTGGAAGGCGGCGGCGAGCCACCTCGCGAAATTCCTCCGTGTTGCCGGGCCTGGCCATCTTGTTGCCTTTTCCTCAGATGTCAGGCTTGACCGTCAAGAAAAGTCAAGAGCACTTGGTTGAACAGGTCAGGGTTCTCAAGGAAGGGGAAATGGGATCCGCCCTCCTGCACGCTAAATTCAACATATTTGGAACCGGGAATCTGTCGGGCGATCCATTGCATGCTGCTTGTAGAAATCAGACTGCCTCCGCAGCCGACGACAAGCGCCGGTAGGCGAATTTGAGCGATAACGTCACTCCAGTCGGTCATACCGTGGTTTGTAAGCAACTGCGCTGCATGGATGCGAGGGAAGAGTAGATTCTGCTCTAATAGCGGGTCCAGCAAATGAGTAGCGCCACCGGGTGTGAGCATTGATGCCAATACCGCCTTTGTACTATCTACACCATCAGGACCGCGCAACTGATCTACAAGCTCGAACAGCGCGCTTTCACTGAATAGCCCACCCCAGTCAGAAGCCTGCTGTTCACTCCAATGGCGGCCACGCAGCAGACAGGCGGATTGATCGACCAGAACAAGGCTGTGCAATCGGTCAGTCCCAAAGAGGTCAAGATAGGCCCAGATGACCGAACAACCCATGGAATGGCCGAGAAGCGTTACGTCGCGCAAATTCAGGTACGCAAGCAGTTCTGCAAGATCGTGTGCCAGTCGATGCACACGATAGCCTTGATTCGGTTTGTCGGACAGGCCGTGACCGCGTTGATCATATGCGATTACATGGAAGCGGTCGGATAGCGCGGCTATTTGGGATGAGAACAACTGCGCAGATTGCGACCAGCCGTGCACGAGCACTATTGGCCGTCCGGATCCGCACGTCTCGACGCTGATCGAAATCCCATCAGCGGTTTGAATCATGGTTCTGGTTCTGGTTCTGCCCATTGCTCAGCTGCTCCTGTCCGCTTTTGTTAATAGGGGCTGGATGCAACTACGCCCACATTCGGCCTCACCGCCAGCCCTTTGGACGCTGCGCAAACAATCATTGTCACTGAGCTAAGACCCCGCAGGATAGCTGAGCTAAGTCCAAGATGGTGCCCTATGAAGCCGCAGAAGAAGATGCGGTGGGGGTGCTTGGCATCAATTCAGGGAGTGGATTTATGGAACGCAGGGGAGTTCATGGCCCGTCACGCAGCGGCGCATATCTCGCTGGCGGACGTGGTTTGATCTTCGCGCTGGCCTGCTCGGTTTCGACGGCTGCACTAGCCGCCGAACCAGCGCCGCCGGGACAAACGGATGTCCCGGATTACCAGGGCGACATAATCGTTACGGCTAACCGTACCGAACAGAAATTGCAGCGCGTCGGCGTTGCCGCGACTGTCCTGTCGGCAGATAATCTAGCCGCATCCGGGATTTCATCGACTGATGCACTTGTGACAGCGACCCCAGGCCTTCAGATCGCTCAGCCTGGCGGTCCGGGACTGACATCGCTGATTTCCATTCGCGGCGTATCGCAGAACGATTTTGCCGGGCACCTGGAATCCCCTAATAGCTTCTATGTCGATGACGCATACCAAGTGGCCCCTTCTGCAAATACCCAACCGCTCTTCGACGTCAAGCGCGTTGAAGTCCTCAAGGGACCGCAGGGCACGCTGTTCGGTCGAAATTCTGTAGGCGGCCTGATCAACATTATTACCAACGACCCAGTTGATGATTTCGAAGGGACGACCACTGGCGAGATCGGTTCGCTCAATCATGTCAAGGTCGAAGGTGCTCTCAATGCGCCGCTTGGTGGCGGCTCCGCCATACGTATAGCTTTTTACAAAAGCAATCAGGACGGATACTTGCGCAACGTCTTCAATGACACCCGGCAAAATGGAGATAACAGTATCGGCCTCCGCGGGAAACTGAAATTGCAGATTTCCAGTGACCTAACCGCACAATTTTCAGCAGATTATTTCAAGTTTACGTCGGATGCCGCAAACGTGGCATTTATGGTTGGGGGAGTGACAAACGCGGACGGTCTCGGCGTATCCGTTCCAGGCCAGGCGACGGCCTATGGCTACATCGATGCGGATGGGGATCCGTACACGGTTGCCGCCGATTTCAACGGCGGCCTTCATCGGGAGAACGGCAGCGTAGGTGCCAAGCTCACCTACGACCTGGGCGGTGCGACGTTGGTCAGTCAGACCAATTTCGGGTGGGCGAAAAGCTATTATGCGGAAGATAACGATAGTTCACCGCTGGATTACACGCGCTTCTTCCAGACTTCAAAGAGCAACAGTCTGACCCAGGAACTTCGCCTATTTGGCTCCTCTGACCGGGCGAACTGGACGGTGGGTGCATTCTATGTCCATATTGATGGTGGCCCGTATACACAACGGTTCGAATTACGGAACAGCGGCCCGAATCTGATAGGACCGATCAATGCTGCTCTGGATACACTCTATTCGCTAAAGACAAACTCGTGGAGCGTGTTTGGCCAGTACGCCTATGATTTGACCAATACGCTCAACATCACGGGCGGGTTGCGCTACACACGTGATCGGAAAGACTTCAATTTTCGCTTCCTGTGCGACGAGTTCGCGTCAGGCCTCGGATGCGCCATTGGCCTTATTCCACCGCCGGGCACGGAAGGCTCCGCAAGCCCGTACGCTGACAAACATAGCGAAGGAGCTATTTCAGGTCGTGTGGCGATCGAGTATAAACCGACCAGCAACCTTCTTCTGTATGCCAGTTACAGCAGGGGCTACAAGGCATTCAGCTATAACGTCAGCTTTTCGGGCCTTGCACCACTAAATGGCGTTCGCTTCAACGGTGAAAAGATCAACGCCTATGAAGTCGGTCAGAAATATACGTTCATGGGAGGACGCGGACGCTTTAACCTCTCCGGCTTCTACTATGACTACGAAGATTACCAGGCTTTCGATCAACGCGGCCTCAATTTAACGCTGTACAACACATCGGCAAAAATCAAGGGCCTCGAAGCAGAGCTTGGATTGAACACGGGCGGATGGGCGCTCAATGTTGCAGGCACATTGCTGGACGCGAAGGTTGACAATGTCAAACTGCCGAATGGTCCGGCTAGCCGCCGACCACCCCAGACACCCAAGTTCACCTTGCTTGGCTCGATCTCGAAGCGAGTGCCAATTTCATCCGGCGATCTCAACTTAGATGTCAGCGCGATCTATACCGGTGAAGCCTTCGCGCAGCTCACCAATGCGCCAAACACACGATTGCCAGCCAATGTCATCGGCAATGCGCGGATCGCATACAAGCCCAGCAGCGGGGCCTATGAAATAGCCATCTATGCGCGGAACATCTTTGACAACCGCAGTGTTCGCTATGCCTTCGATCTGACGTCGCCCCTGCTGGGCGCATCAGAAGGAAACTATGGCCCGCCGCGAACCTATGGAGCTTCGGTAAAAGTGAACTTCTGACCGATTGGCCGGCTTAGGCCGGCCAATCATTTCGCCGTTATCGTAATCTCGTTCATCACATACAATTGGAGTATTTCACCTGATGCGGCACATGCGCACGCAAAATGGTTCTGCCTCTCCGGAAGCCATCCACGCCATCCAGGGCCATTTCGGAGATCGGTTGCTGACGCTTCCGACGCATCGCGCAGAATATGGCAAGAGCGAATGTCACTTTGAGCCGGTGTTGCCGGACGCTGTCCTGCGCGCGCAGTCGGTCGATGATGTCGTGCAGCTTGTCAAGTTTGCCAATGAGTACCGTTTTTCCCTCATCCCATATGGTGCAGGGACGTCTGTCGAAGGCAACACGATCCCCATTCATGGCGGCGTTACGATAGACTTGAGCGGGCTTGACCGAATTATTGCGGTCAATTCTTCAGATTTGGACTGTGTGGTCGAACCCGGCGTTAGGCGTGAAGATCTTAACCTGCACCTCCGCGATCAAGGACTCTTCTTCCCGATCGATCCGGGCGCCAATGCCACTATTGGCGGGATGGCCTCTACCCGGGCGTCGGGAACGAATGCAGTGCGATACGGCACGATGCGCGATTGTGTGCTCGGCCTGAAGGTAGTCACTGCTGATGGCAAGATTGTCCGAACCAGCCGTCGCGCGAAGAAGTCTGCGGCGGGTTATGATTTGACAGGCCTGTTTGTGGGCTCGGAGGGCACATTGGGCATCGTGGTCGAAGTTAACTTGAAGCTATTTGGTATCCCAGAAACTATCTCCTCCGCAGTCTGCGCGTTCGAAACCACGCGTGGAGCAGTTCAATCGGTGGTCGAGCTCATCCAGCTCGGAGTACCCGTAGCTCGAGCCGAAATTCTCGATGATTTACAGATCCAAGCCGTGAACAAATGGTCAAAGCTCGAGTTTGCGGAGAAGCCGACGTTGTTCTTCGAATTTCATGGCTCCCCCGCTTCCGTCGCCGAGCAAATTGAAATCGTGTCTGGAATCAGCAAGGCCAACGGCGGAACGGAGTTCCGCTGGGCAGAACGGCTAGAAGACAGAAATGTATTGTGGAAAGCTCGGCACGATGCCTATTATGCGACCGTAAATCTCCGTCCGGGCGCAGTCGGTTGGGCAACCGATGTTTGTGTTCCAATTGGCTCGCTTGCCCAATGCATCGATGAAACCCAAGCTGATCTCAGAACATGCCCTGTGCCGGCCACGATCCTAGGCCACGTTGGAGACGGCAACTTTCATGTAGTATTTTCAATCGATCCGCGGTCGGACAGCGAAATGAACATCGTAGAGGCGGTTAACAAACGCCTTATTGCGCGAGCAATTGCCTTAGACGGCACGTGTACTGGAGAACATGGTATCGGAATTGGGAAGAAGAAGGCGCTAGAAGATGAATTGGGATGCGCCGTGGATATCATGAGAAGAATAAAGAGCGCAATTGATCCTTTAGGCATATTTAATACTGGCAAGATTTTCTCTTGATAATTTCGTTACCATAATTAAGAGGCCGTTTCGAAAGGGGTTGAGCGGCTGAGGTTCCTGTGATTCCGAGGGTTTTGCAGACAACCCAGAGATCTTGATGTGGACCCCAGGCACCCGCGCGCAGCATACGCGGGGTTCGAAGCGTTACCTGACGGATTTGAGCGATGCCGAGTGGGCGCTGATCGCGGCATTTGTTCCAGTGGCGCGCACGACGGGGCGGCGACGGCAATGGTCGATGCGCGAAATCGTGAACGCAATCTTCTACGTTCTGCGCGGCGGGATTGCCTGGCGGTTGCTGACCAAGGACTTCCCGCCTTGGCAGACGGTTTACCGCTGGTTTGCGCGGTTTCGTGACGAATGCCTGTTCGAGCGGATCAACCATGCGCTGGTCGCGCTCGACCGCAAGCGAGCCGGAAGAAACGCCTCGCCAAGCGCAGCCATCATCGACAGTCAGAGCGTCAAGACCACCGAGAGCGGCGGGCCGCGCGGCTATGATGCTGGCAAGAAGATCAAAGGTCGCAAGCGCCATGCTCTGGTCGATACTGACGGCAGGCCGCTGCTTGTCGAGCCGCACACCGCCGATGTCTAGGATCGTGATGGCGGCGGCGCGTTGCTACAAGTCTCGCGCGGCCTCTTCCTGTTCATCGAGAAGGTCTGGTCCGATGGCGGCTATAACCATCACCGTGTCACCGAAGCGACCAGCATCACCGTAGAGATTGTCAGCAAGATCGCCGGACAGTCCGGCTTCGCCGTCCTCCCTCGGCGCTGGGTGGTCGAGCGGTTCTTCGCTTGGATCAATCGAAACAGGCGCCTGGCTAAAGACGTGGAAGCCACCCTCAAATTCGCAGTAGCCATGCTCATGTTACGCCGTTTGGCACGCTCTGAATGACTTTCGAAACCACCTCTAAATGATATTAATAATTATTATATTTATTCATAAGACAGAAGACCAATATATACGTCATCATCAAAGTGATGGGACATCGCTTCTTCCGCAGCCTTGGCGTCTTTGTCGAGGATGGCCTTGGCCACTCTGCGATGTGCATCGTGAACGCGTTGGCGCTCTAGGCTGGTCTTGCGGGTCCTCCAAGCTGCCGGTATGGCCTCACGCATCAGTGGCACGAACGATTCAAGCAGGTGGCCCATCAGGATGTTTCGGCTCGCAGTAGCTATCAGATTGTGAAACTCCACCTCCAGTTCGACCACACGATCAATGTGACCTGTTTCCGAGACTAGTGCTTCCGCGATCACCATGAGCCGATGCGCTTCTTCAGGCGACCGATACTGAGCGGCCAACATGGCTGCGCGGGTTTCAAGGCATTCACGAGCCTGCCAGACCTGCGAAAAAGCGATCTGTCGTGTTTGTAGCGCGTGATTGATCGAAATCGTGATTGGCAGTGATGTCGCACGCGCAACCCTTGGTGGGCGACCGTTTCCAGTATCCAGCAAACCAAGCGCCGCAAGCGATCCGACGGCTTCGCGAACCACCGTCCGGCTAACATTAAGCCGCTCGGACAAGCGAACTTCGCTTGGAAGGCTATCTCCGACCCCTAGATCGCCCGAACTGATCAAGTCGGCAATCTGTTCGATTGCCTTTGCTACAAGCCCTCCGTCCCTGACAGAGAATGTTTGAGAATTGCGACCGAGACTCATGATTGCGATGATCCAATTTGCGGTTCCGACGATGTCGGTCGGCCACGGCGACCACCGCAATGTGCATGCCATCTCGTTGCCAAGAAATCAACCTATGCTATAGGGATTGCATACCTATACGATAGGCAGTATGAAGTGTGCTAGGGAGATCAAGGATGCTCGACAGGGCGAATGAGGTTGCTGGCAGCGACGTTCTGGTCTCTCAGGACGGCGGTGCATCGCTTGATCGACTATTCGGTAGCAGCGCGTCCGATAGAAAAGTTTGGACTAATGAGAGAGTTTTGGCGATCTTGGATCAATCTTATGACCGGAAGCGCGGAAGCAAGGCTGAAATAATTCCGCTAAACTGCAATTCCGATATTATTGACAGGTGCTATTTAAATATACACATAGTTGAATTTTGTCTAGTATCCAATTTTACCGTACACTTATCGACAGAGAATGAGTTAAAGTCCCAACGGCGTTATCCGGGCCACTTTGCTCATAAGGAGGGAATGCAATGGGCGAAACACCTATCACTGGAAGAATATCACGGATCAATTCCCCAGAAGCAGAAAGAAATTCTATGTAGAGCACTTCGGTTTATCGATTGCGAGTTTGGTCGCGCGCTGACCTTGAGTGACATCGCGCGGCAGTCTGGCACTAACCGGACCTACCTCGCCCAGATTTTTCGATCTGTACTCGGGGCGTCTGTTCACCAAATTCTTACTAACGTTCGAATGCTTGCGGCATCTCGGTGGTTAATTGAAACGGATATGACAATAACACAGATTTCATGGGAGGCTGGATATAGAAACAATTCCAGTTTTAGCCGCGCATTTTCGATTGTTTTTGGCATGTGCCCTCGCACCTATCGAAGGACGGGTTTATCTATATAGAATAAAATATTTTACTGAATAATTGCTGGTGATTACTACAGATATTTACCAAAAACGGCATATTGTGGAATGGAGTAGATTATCCGAAGGTCTGTTTGCAGATGAATGGATAAGTGTTGATTGCCACTGAGAAGTGGCCCGGTAGGTGCCGTAATTTCCACTGAGAATTGACCCATGTTCTGATCGTTCCCTGGCTGGCAGGCGGGGGATCATGGAGTGATCGACATGGCGTTATTGAGTGTGATCCGCCGCTGGCATTTCCGGGAAGGGATGCCGATCCGGGAGATCGAACGGCGCAGTGGGTTGTCCCGGAACACGATCCGCAAGTACCTGCGGGCCGGTACGGTGGAGCCGCAGTTCAAGGTTCCGGATCGGCCGAGCAAGCTCGACCCGTTTGCCGAGAAACTGTCGGGCTGGCTCAGGGTCGAGGCAGGCCGGTCGCGCAAGCAGCGGCGCACGGTCAAGCAGATGTACGCCGATCTGGTGACGCTCGGCTATCATGGTTCGTACAACCGGGTCGCCGCCTTCGCCCGGGAGTGGAAGGCCGACCGCCAGCGCGATGCGCAGACCAGTGGCCGGGGCACCTTCGTGCCGCTGGTGTTCATGCCGGGAGATGCCTTCCAGTTCGACTGGAGCGAGGACTGGGCGATCATCGCCGGGGAGAGAACCAAGCTGCAGGTCGCACACAGCAAGCTGTCGCACAGTCGGGCCTTCATCGTCAGGGCCTACCTGCTCCAGACCCACGAGATGCTGTTCGATGCCCTGACCCAGGCGTTCAGGCTGCTGGGCGGAGTGCCTCGGCGCGGGATCTTCGACAACATGAAGACCGCGGTCGACCGGATCGGCGCCGGCAAGGTGCGCCAGGCCAACGCCCGGTTCTCGGCGCTGGCCAGCCATTACCTGTTCGAACCGGAGTTCTGTAATCCCGCCGCCGGATGGGAGAAGGGTCAGGTCGAGAAGAACGTCCAGGATGCCCGGCGCCGGCTGTGGCAGCCTTTACCCTCCTTCCCTGACCTTGCGGCGCTCAATGCCTGGCTCGAGCAGCGCTGCATCGAGCAATGGGGTGACATTCAGCATGGCATCATGCCCGGGACGATCGCCGATGCCTGGGCCGACGAGGTCGCCAGCCTGATGCCGCTGGGGCGCACCTTCGATGGCTTCGTCGAGCATGCCAAGCGGGTCTCACCGACTTGCCTCGTGCACTTCGAGCGCAACCGGTACAGCGTGCCGGCCTCGTTCGCCAATCGCCCGGTCAGCCTGCGCGTCTATCCGGACCGGATCGTCGTAGCGGCCGAGGGCCGGGCTCTGTGCGAGCATGAACGGATCATCGAGCGGTTCCATCATCTGCCCGGACGGACGGTCTACGACTGGCGTCACTACCTGGCGGTGATCCAGCGCAAACCCGGAGCCCTGCGCAATGGCGCTCCGTTCCAGGAGATGCCCGAGGCCTTCCGCCAGCTGCAGGGCCATTTGCTGAAGCGCCCGGGTGGTGACCGGGAGGTAGCCGAGATTCTCGCCCTGGTCCTTCACCACGATGAACAGGCCGTCCTCAGCGCGGTCGAACTCGCACTGGACGCAGGCGTGCCGACCAAGACCCACGTGCTCAACCTTCTGCACCGGCTGACCGACGGCAAGACTGGCACACCACCGAAGATCGATGCGCCGCAGGCCCTGACCCTGCGGCGCGAACCCAAGGCCAACGTCGAGCGCTACGATGCGCTGCGCAGCAGGGAGAACGCCCGTGCGTCATGATCCTGCCAGCGCTGCCGTCGTGGTCATGCTGCGTGGCCTCAAAATGTACGGCATGGCCCAGGCCGTTGCGGACCTCATCGAACAAGGCGCACCAGCGTTCGATGGCGACGTGCCGATCCTGTCGCAGCTGCTCAAAGCCGAGGTGGCCGAGCGCGAGGTCCGTTCGATCGCCTACCAGACCAAGGCGGCCCGCTTCCTGGCCTACAAGGACCTCACCGGCTTCGATTTTGCTTCCAGCGAGATCAACGAGGCCATGGTCTCCCAGCTCCATCGCGGCGACTTCATCGACGGGGCCAACAACGTCGTTCTGATCGGTGGGCCCGGCACCGGCAAGACCCACATCGCCACGGCCCTCGGGATCCAGGCCGTCGAGCATCATCGCAAGAAGGTGCGGTTCTTCGCCACCGTCGACCTAGTCAATGCCCTCGAGCAGGAGAAGGTGCTGAACCGGGCCGGGCAGCTCGCCGATCGGCTGCTCCGCCTCGATCTCGTGATCCTCGACGAGCTCGGCTACCTCCCGTTCAGCTCATCGGGCGGTGCGCTCCTGTTCCACCTGCTCAGCAAGCTCTACGAGCGCACCAGTGTCATCATCACCACCAACCTGAGCTTCTCCGAGTGGGCCGGGGTGTTCGGCGATGCCAAGATGACTACCGCGCTGCGCGATCGCCTCACCCATCACTGCCACATCCTGGAGACCGGAAACGACAGCTTCCGCTTCAGGGCCAGCAGCGCCGCCCCACCCAAGACACGAAAGGAAAAATCACCCGCTTGACCACACCCCCGCATCGGGGGACACATATCCAACCGGGTCAATTCTCAATGGAAATCCCGGGTCACTTCCCAGTGGCAATCAACAATATGCTTATTTTGTGAAGTTAATTCGCGCTTCCCTGCTTTTCGCCTTACTATGTGCGCTATGTGGCTGTGTCGCACGGCCTTCTTCTCTGGCCTCGGTTCCTTCCACGAAGACGATCATGGCCATCGAAAGTGGATATGCTTTGGCTCAAAATCTGACTGTCGTCGGGGTAGCGGACGCGGCTTCGATGAACAGAGCCTCTCGGGTGAAAGTGCGCAAAACTGCCTGCGCTCGTGAAGGGGATGTGGCGGTTTGCATGTACGAGGCAGATCACTGCCTTGAGGGCGAATCCGATGCGGACGGCGATGGCTGGTGTCGGCGACAAGCGAGGTTCGTTCGCATGCAGAGGCCCCGTTCCCCATTTGACCCCATCGTACAGGGCTGGGCGCTTGATCGTCCGCTACCATCTTAGTTGTAGCACTGCTCACTTTGCGAAATGAAACGTTTGCAATTGGGCGCTTTCCGCCAAAAGAATTATGACTGCAACGGCGTCGGTCTCAGAATTTCAGCTTTCGGCGGCCGAGCGGCTTGAACCGCCGGGCAGCTTTCAAAATGGCGCTGCGGCTCAACTGATGGCCGGAAGTGGGCCGTTTGCGGACCGGCAGGTTTCGGGTGGCGGGTGCTGGATAACTGCCATTCAATACGAGGTAAGGCGTGGCAGGCCGCGACTAAAGGCAGTCGTTAACTTCAGCTACAATGAATGCTACTTCTGTTAGGAGATGTCTGCAGGACATTCCCAAGGTGGTAGCGAGCATGATGCCTGCCTGGACTCCAAAGCTAATTGTGTCTTGTTCCTTCGAAAGCGGCCTCGATGTGACAGGCGTTCAAGTGTCACAGGAAGCGCCTAAGCTGGACGCCCCCTGCAACCCCTCAACCCGCCCTTGTCCGCACTTCGTCAAAACTATGGCGGATCAGCATGGTCCCTTCGCGCCAGACCGTTTGCAGCAGGTTGTCGGTATCGGCCACCTGCTCGATCCGCCGCGCGACCATACGGCCCGCTTCGAGCACCACCGCCTGCCGCCCCGCCTTGCTCGCCTTGCCAGGGTCGGTGGCGGGGGCCTTCGCCACATCGTGCCACGCGCCCTCGGCATCACGCATGGCATTGGCCTTCATGGCAAAGCGCAGGGTATCGCGGTTAACCTGCTGGAGCAGGCCGCCGCCCATCCCGAAGACGATGTTGTCGATGGCAAAGCCTTCCTCGATCAGCCGGTCGATCAGCCGGGCGATGGAGCTAGGCGTCATTCCATCGCCCTGGATCACGCGCACGTGTGGGTCGAGCACGCGGTAGCCCTTGGCGTTGATGGTGCCGCCGAAGGCATCCCAAAGCGTCTTGATCGTGCGCACCGGAGTTTCCACCGGATCGCCGCTGTCGGGCCGAAGCACCAGCGTCCCCTTGCGGGTCATCACTTTATCGCGAAGGCTTCCGCCCCAGATGCCGGTCAGTGCAGCATCCAGATCGTAGCTGTCCGACACGACCGCCACCAACTTGCCCACGCCCTCGAAGGCGTCGAGCATGTTGGCATAGGCCGCTTCCTCGCGCGCTCTTCCCCAGCTGGTCATCGTGCTGTGTTCGGCCGCCGGGATCGAGAAACCGGCCATGTCTGCACCATAATAGTGGCGCGCAGCGATCAGGCCTTCCATGGTGTCGGTGCCCATGAAGTTGACGAGGTGCGCCATGCCTCCCAGCCCTGCGCTCTCGCCGCTGCTGGTGCCGCGCGCACCGAAATCATGCAGCTTGAACGGCAGTTGGCCGAGGGCGTCCTCGCTGGTCTTCTCCAGCCCTGCACGGATTATCAGGCGGCACTGGCGGCTGAGCGTGGCGACTGTGGTCGGATACCAGATCGCGCGGAGCAATGCGGTCTCGATGAAGGTCGCGAGCCACGGCAGGCGCGGATCGGTGGTCTCGACCTGCACCATGGGCACGCCGGTCGGCACGATCATGCCTTCGGGCAGGGCGCGGATCTCGATCGGCAGGTATCCGCCATGCTCGTCGAGCACGATCTGCCAGCCTTCGCGGTTGAAGGGAACACCGTGCGCGGCACAGATCGCCTCGGCCTCGTCGATGTCGGCTTGCGTGATCGGCCGTTCTAGCCGGTCGATCAGGTAGGGCTGCAGGCCCATGAACAGCACTTCATCGGCAAAGTCGTTTGGCCGCGCCTCGATATAGGCGCTGATCGCACGCGCCTCGGGCGGGTACTGCAGGAAGTGGCTCTGCTTGTAGCTGTCTGTCGCCAGGATCAGGTTGGTCATGATGTGAACTCCTCACATGGTCGCCGGATGCAGGACTCCCCTGCGCGGCGGGTCGTTTTTCAAAGATCGGCCATTTCCTCGATGATGGCCCAGTGGTCCTCGAACAGCATTTCAGGCGAAAGATCGCCGAAGCGGTACCATTGCGCATGGGCCGCATCGTCGCCGCCCTTCACGCTGAACAGCTTGCGACGTTCGGGCAGGCGGAAAAGGAATGCGTGGGTGATGATCCGCCCGCGCATGGACCGGTTCGGCGCATCGAACACCCGCGTACGAGCATCCTCGATAAAGCTGGCGAGCATGGCAGGCGGGATCTGACCCTTGCCGTCGCTGATCGCGGTTTCCTCGCGCAGTTCACGGATCGCCGCATCGCGGATGCGCTCAGCCGGATTGACGAAGCCGCCTGGCAGGGCGAGCAGCCCTTTGCCCGGCGCGCGTCCTCGCTCGACCAGCAAAATGTGGCCCGACTGGACGACCACCGCATCGGCGGTGACGAAGGGCCCCTTCCCCCACTGCGCCGGATAGGCAGCGAGAAACTCGGCTTCTTCAAGCAATGCCTTGAACATATCGCCCAGCATGAATTCGCGCAGGAAGTCGGCAACGCCCGCAGAGAGGATGCTGGCGGGCACTTCGGCGATGCGCTGGAAATAGCGCACGCGCACATCGCTTGACGAGAAGGTGCCGTACTGGCTGTCGACCTGCAGGTTCTCCCATTCTGGGAAGAGCTTGAGGTAAAAGGACGAGGCATCTTTGCCATAACCTGTTAGCGCCACGCGGAAATCACGCAGGCCGTGGTTCTGGAAGCCGTGACCGTTGCCATGCTCCAGCACCAAAGCACGCACCGTGCGCTGGACCTGCGCGACCCACGCGGTGTCGGAATAAACGTGATCGTCGATCGGCGCGATGATCAGGCGGCCTTGCGCCACTTCATGCCGGAAAGCGGAGCGCAGCATGGCCTCACGCTCGTCATACGTGAAAGGATTGCGCGGATCGCGGGCGACATTGGCCGATCCCACCAGCACGATCAGCCGCTCGACCTGTTCGAGCGTGCGCGCGATGACGTGTTCGTGGCCGATGTGCAGTGGCTGAAAGCGTCCAATAAAGACGCCGAAATCAAACTTGCTCATATCCGAGGCTCCCCCAGATCATCAAAGCGAGGCGGCCTCCCCGACTCACACCAACCTTATATGCGCTAGACTTATATTTAGTCAAGATATAAGCATGGTTGTATGAGCTACCCACCCTTCGCCGTCACCGTCGACCTCGTACTGATGACCATTGGCGATGGCACTCTGTCAGTCCTGCTCCAGCGCCGGGCTGAGGAGCCTTTTGCCGATCGGCTCGCACTGCCGGGCGGGTTCGTCAGTCTTGACGAAACGCTGGATCGCGCAGCGCGGCGTGTGCTGGCGGACAAGGCAGGACTTGCCGCCCAGGACAGCGCCTGGCTTGAGCAGCTCTACACCTTCGGCGATCCGCAGCGCGATTTGCGGATGCGCACGGTCAGCGTCGCCTACTTCGCTCTGCTCCCGCATGCAGTGTTGGAAGGGGCCGTGGCATCGCGTTCAGATCTAGCGCTTCTCCCGGTTACCGACCCCAGAGAGTCACTGGCCTTCGATCACTCCGCCATCATCGCCGCCGCGCACGAACGGCTCCGAGGCAAGCTGGCCTACGCGCCTGTCGCCTTTGCGTTGCTGCCGGACCTGTTCACGCTGCGTGACCTGCAAACCGTGCACGAAGCTATCACCGGCACCACCTTCAACAAGCCCGCCTTCCGTCGCAGGATGCTCGACACCGGCTGGATCGAGGCCACCGGTCAGCGCGAAAGCGACACGCCGTTCCGACCGGCTGAGCTGTATCGTCTGCGGTCATAGGTGATGATCAGGTCAAGATCCCCACTGCCTCCTGCACCCGCTGCCAGGCTGCATCGGCTGGGGATTTCTCACCGAGAATGGCGAATGTGCCGTTCATAGCAAAAACACAGTGCCCATGGACGGTTGCGAGAAGCGACCGGGTCAGCGGTTCGGCTTCGTCTTGCCGGGCAGGGGGCAAGGCTTCGCGCACCTCGGCCACGACGATATCGAAGATCGCGCGCACTTCGGCCTGATACCTTTCGGGCGGGACGGTGTCTTCTGGCAGGCGGAAATCGTAGATAGCGGCCCACGCGTGCCGGTGCGTTGTTGCAAATTCGAAGTAGGCGGCGATCGCCTGACGCAACCTGTCCTGCTGCACGTCGGCAAGTCGGCGCACTAGATGATCGCGCCACAGCGCGAGGGTGCGCCCGTTGATCGCCAGAATCAGCGCGTCGTAGCTGCCGAACACATTGTAGATCGTCCCGATCGAATAGCCGATGCGCTTGGCCACCTCGCGCGCAGAGAAGTGCGCAAACCCGACCTCCTCCATGTGGCGATGCCCGGCGGCGACAGCGATTTCCCTCAATTCGTCGCGGCTGTGATCCGATCTGCGTCCCATAGGAGGCAGACTGTAGGCGTGATACTGAACACTGTCCAATAAATCAATTGAACAGTGTATATTTTTGCGTTATCCCTGCGATTCGAGGAAGGGGTCCAAGGGTAAGTCCGGCTCTTAACCTCGCCGGAACCCATGTTCCGGTATGGCCGTGTCGAACACGCGAAAGGTGAACATGTCGACTCCCGATCTCAGCCTGCTGACAAAACGTCGCTTTGGACCGATCTTCACAGTCCAGTTCCTCGGTGCATTCAACGATAACTTGTTGAAGTTCGCGATGTTGTTCCTCGCAAACTTCGGTATCTTCGCAACCGATCCGGATAACGCAAAGGTACTGGCAGCAGTCGCTACCGGACTGTTCATCCTGCCCTACTTCCTATTCTCGGCACTCGCTGGGCAATTGGCCGACGCGATCGACAAGGCGCGGCTGATTCGCTGGATCAAGGGCGCCGAAGTGGGGATCATGGGAATCGCGCTGGCGGGGTTCTGGTTCCTGTCGATCCCAGCGCTGCTCACCAGCTTGTTCCTGATGGGTCTGCACTCCACGCTGTTCGGCCCGGTCAAGTATTCGATCCTGCCCCAGCATCTGAAATCGGGCGAAGTCATGGGCGGGACCGGCCTGATCGAAGGAGGCACTTTCCTCGCCATCCTCGGCGGACAACTGCTCGCAGGCGTGATCCCGCCATGGGAAGCAGGGATCGCCGCAATGGGCCTTGCCGTCGTCGGCTTTCTCGCCAGCCTTGCGGTGCCTCCTGCGCCGCCCAGCGGAACATTGCATCACATCGACTGGAACCTGTGGCGCGGCACGAAGGAGATCCTTGCCACCGCTCGCACCGGGCGCGGCGTGTGGCTCTCGATCATCGGCATCAGCTGGTTCTTTGCCGCAGGGGCCGTGCTGGTCAGCGAATTCGCTCCGCTCGTCTCGGGCACGCTGGCGGCCAAACAGGAAGTGGCCACGCTGTTCCTCGTGGTGTTTTCGGTCGCCATCGCCATCGGCTCGCTGATCGTGAATCGTCTGCTCAAAGGTGAGGTTTCGGCGCGCTGGGTTCCGCTCTCGGCGCTTATCCTTGCGTTCGGCTTGATCGACCTGTGGATTGCCACCAGCGGCTTTGAAGTCCGCACCGCAGGCGCATCTACCGCGCAGTTCCTTTCGACGCCCGGCGCCTGGCACATCCTGATCGACCTTGCGGTGATCGCAGTTTCGGGCGGTATGTTCATCGTGCCTCTCTATGCGATCCTTCAGGTCGCCAGCCCCGAAGACAAGCGGTCGCAGATCATCGCGGCCAACAACGTGATCAACGCTGGCCTTACTGTCGTTGCAGTGCTCGCCATCACTGGCCTGCTGGCGGCGGGCGTGGACGTGCCGGGCCTGATCGGGGCGCTCGGCTTCGCCACGCTGTTCGTCGCCCTCGCCTCGGTCTGGCTCCTGCCCGAAACCCTGTTCAAGGACGTGATCCGCCTGACCTTGCGCGTGCTCTACCGCGTGGACGTGTCCGGCATGGAACACATGCCGAAGCCGGGCGAGCGGGCAGTCGTCGTCGTCAACCACGTCAGCTTCCTCGATGGTGTGCTGCTGGGCGCTTTCCTCCCCGGCAAGCCCACGTTCGCGGTCAATACCCAGATCGCGCGCTCGATATGGATCAAGCCGTTCCTCAAGCTGTTCCGCGCCTTTCCGGTCGATCCAACCAACCCGATGGCCGCCAAGGCTATGGTCAAGGCGGTCAAGGAAGGCCGTACCCTCGTCATTTTCCCCGAAGGCCGCATCACGCGCACCGGCGCCTTGATGAAAGTGTTCGACGGTCCGGGCATGGTGGCCGACAAGGCCGACGCGCCGATCATTCCGGTGCGCCTCGATGGCCCACAATACACGCGCTTTTCACGGATGCAGGGCAAGGTCCGCCTGCGCTGGTTCCCCAAGGTGACACTCACCGTCCTGCCCCCGCGCCGCTTTGCGATCAATGGCGAAATGACCGCCCGCCAGCGCCGCGCGATTGCCGGTCGGCGTCTGTATGACGAGATGAGCGCGATGATGTTCGCTACCTCGGACACCGGCCGCACCCTGTTCAGCGCCCTTGCCGAAGCCCGCGAGATCCACGGCGGCAAGGCGCTGGTGGTGGAAGACGTGAAGCGCGAACCGCTCAGCTACGACAAGCTCTTTGCCGGAACCACCGTTCTGGGCAAGCGCCTGGCCCAAGGCACGGTGCAAGGCGAAGCTGTCGGCTTGCTCCTGCCCAACGTGAACGGTGTGGTCGCCGCATTCTTTGCGCTGCAATCCATCGGCCGCGTGCCTGCCATGCTCAACTTCACCGTGGGCGTTGCCAACATGCGCTCGGCCTGCCTCACCGCCGCGATCCGCACTGTCGTCACCGCACGCGCGTTCGTCGATCAGGCCAAGCTGCACGACGTCATTGCCGCCTTAGAAGCCGATGGCCTGCGCGTCGTCTGGCTCGAGGACATCGGCGCCACCATCGGCGGCTTCGAAAAGCTGCGCGCGCTGCTGGGCGCAGCCGGTGCAGAACGTCGCCACCGCAAGCTTGGCATTTCGCCAAATGCGCCCGCCGTGATCCTCTTCACCAGCGGATCGGAAGGCGTGCCCAAGGGCGTTGTCCTCACCCATCGCAACCTGCTGTCGAATTGCGCACAGCTGGCTTCACGGATCGATTTCAACGCGTCGGACATCGTGCTGAACGCACTGCCGGTGTTCCACTCCTTCGGCCTGACAGGCGGTACGTTGCTCCCACTCCTCAGTGGCATCCGCGTGGTGCTCTACCCCAGTCCGCTGCATTACCGCATCGTGCCTGCGCTCGCCTATGACGCCAACGCCACGATCATGTTCGGCACCGACACCTTCCTGTCAGGCTATGCCCGCATGGCCCATGGATATGACTTCTACTCGCTGCGCTACATCTTTGCTGGTGCCGAGAAAGTCCGTGACGAAACCCGCAAGACGTACGCAGAGAAGTTCGGTTTGCGCATCTTCGAAGGCTATGGGGCAACCGAAGCCGCGCCGGTCATCGCGGTCAACACGCCGATGCACTTCATGGCCGGTAGCGTGGGCCGCGCCCTGCCCGCGATCGAAACCCGCCTCGAAAACGTCCCCGGGATTGCCGAAGGCGGCCGCCTTTACATTCGCGGGCCGAACGTCATGGCGGGATACTTCCTCGCCACCGATCCCGGCAAGCTTCAGCCGCCACACGAAGGCTGGCACGATACTGGCGATATCGTCACCATCGACGATGCAGGCTTCATCACCATCCGCGGCCGCGCCAAACGCTTTGCCAAGATCGGCGGCGAAATGGTCTCGCTCCCGGCAGTCGAAGGCTATGCCGCAAAGTGCTGGCCCGGCTTCGACCATGCCATCGTCACCCGGCCCGATCCGAAGAAGGGCGAGCAACTCGTGCTGTTCACCACTGCGCCCGGCGCAGAGCACAGGGCGCTGCAATCCTGGGCCAAGGCCAACGGCGTAACCGAACTGATGGTCCCGCGCGACATCCGCGTGGTCGAGGCACTGCCCGTGCTTGGCACGGGAAAGCTCGACTATGTGACGATGAGCGAGCTTGCATTGCAGTCTGCGGTGAAGGGTCCTGAAGAGGAAAGTGAACTGGAAGTAGCTGACGAGGCCTGAAACGGAATAACTGAACGGTGTCTATTATAAATTAGACATCGTTCAGTTTTTGTCGCATAGTCCTGATGTGGGGGATGCACGACGATGATCAGCCGCTTTGTCATAGCCGGATGGGGTAGTTATCGCCCACGCGAGATCGTAACTTCGGGGGATCTGGATCTTCGACACGGCCATCGCCCCGGCTGGACCCAACGCGAATTCGGCATCGCTGCGCGCCATGTTGCAGGTCCGGACGAGACGACGTCGATGATGGCTGCTGCAGCCGCTCGCGAGGCGCTTGACCGTGCGGCTTGGGATGGCCCGCCCGATGCGATCATCGGCGGGTGCGGGGTGATGGAACAGCCCATTCCGTCGACATCTGCCATCGTGCAGGATCGGCTCGGCCTTGGCCGATCGGGCGCACCCTGCTTCGACGTCAACCAGACATGCCTTTCGTTCGTGGCCGCGCTCGACGTGGCGGGGATGGGCATCGCCACTGGGCGCTGGCGGCGCGCGCTGGTCTTTGCCAGCGACATCGCCTCGGCCGGGCTCGACCCTGCAGAGCCCAAGACGCGATCGATCTTTGGCGACGGTGCTGCGGCGCTGGCTATCGAAGCCTGCGACGATCCCGGGCGCGGCCTTCTCTCGGTTGCCAGCGTGACACAAGGCGCGCATCACCGATTGGCACAGTTGCGCGCCGGTGGCACACGGCTGCGGGTTGGTGAAGGATACGAAGCGCTGGTAGCCGGATCGCACTTCGAGATGGATGCTTTCGGCATCTTCAAGGCGGCCGCAAAGGCTCTGCCGGGAGTCATTGCGCGTGCCTTGGTAGAAGCGGGCCTTTCGCATGAGGACATCGCCTGCATCGTCTGCCATCAGGCAAGCGCGCCGGGCGTGGCCCATGTGAAAAGGCTGTTTGCGCCGAACAGCGAACGCGTGCTCGATCTTTTTGCCACCACTGGAAACCAGATCGCCGCATCGATCCCCACCGTGCTTGCCCATGCGCTGGAAACCGGAGCCGCGCGGCAAGGCGATGCCGTGCTTTTGCTGGGCACCGCCGCCGGGATCAGTGCAACAGCGATGGTGCTGCGGCTTTGAGCGGGCGGCGCATTCTCGTCACCGGGGCCACGGGCGGGCTGGGGCATGCGCTTGTGCGTGAAGCCCTCGTGCGGGGGCACAGCGTCGTCGCGACGGGGCGTTCGCGTGACGCAGGCGAAGCCCTGGCAGGAATGGGGGCAGAGTTCGCGCCCTTGGACCTTTCCGACCAAAGCGCGCCACTCGCATCGCTGATCGAGGGATGTGACGGTGTGATTCACGCAGCCGCGCTTTCTGCCAGTTGGGGAAGGCGCCGGGACTTCGTGGCGGCAAACGTCACCATGACCCGCAAGCTGCTGGACGTGGCCGCCGCATCGGGCGTGCAGCGCTTTGTCTTCGTTTCATCGCCCTCGATCTTCGCCTGTCACCGCGATCGCCTGTCCATCGGCGAGAGCGATATCCCGGAGCGGCCGCTCAATTTCTATGCGCAAACCAAGCTTGCTGCCGAGCGCCTGGTGTTGGCACCGCGCGGTGATGCCATGGCCTGCTGCGCCATCCGCCCGCGCGCACTGGTGGGAGCAGGTGACCGGGTCGTGCTGCCACGCCTTGCCGAACTTGCGCAGCGTGCGCGGATGCCTTTGCCAGGCGGGGGGGTGGCGCTGGTCGAACTAACCGATCTGCGAGACGCAGCTTGGGCGATTTGCGAGGCAGAGGAACGCGCACCTGCGCTTTGCGGACATGCCATCAACATCTCGGGCGGCAGGCCCGTCGCCGTGCGCGATCTGGCGATGCGCCTTGCTGAAAGTCTCGGGACCCGCCCCAAGCTTGTAGCAGTGCCGATCGGATTGGCGCGATTGCTGGCAGCTACTCTTGAAGGCATCGCCCGCGCGACAGGTTCCCGCAAGGAGCCTGTCCTCACGCGCTACACGCTTGCGACGCTCGGCTGGTCGCAGACTTTCAATCACGAACCGGCACAGCGCCTGCTTGGATACCAGCCCCGGTACGATGCGGTGGATAGCCTGCTGGACGAGGCTTCCAAGCTTGCACGGGCGGGGGGCTCGGCATGAAACGCGTCGGCTTTCGCTGGCTCGAGCGCGGATCGTGTCGCCATCCCGAGGGCATGACGATCGCCGGTGGCAGTCTGTGTGCAGTGGAATTTCCAGCGCTTGTCGGGGTGATCAAGCATCCCACGCGGGGCCTGTTCCTGTTCGACACGGGTTACGACCCCGCTTTCATCAAGGCCACGAAGCCATTCCCCGAACGTTTCTATCGCTGGACGACGCCCGTCTCCATTGGCGAGGCCGAGCGCTGGCAGGTTTGGCTGAAGCATCACCAGATTGACGAAGCAGCGATTGCGGGAACGATCGTTTCCCACTTCCATGGCGATCATGTCGCAGGCCTGCAGCATCTTGCGCACCTGCCAGTCCACTGCGCGAAGGCGGGACTCGACGCACTTCGCACCAAAGGCCGGATCGCTCGTGTCAGGAACGGGCTGCTGGCCGAACTCGTGCCGCATGACATAGACACCAACGCGCGGTTCTTCGAAGATGCCCGCCCAATTGCTCTGCCAACCGCCTTCGCGCCGTTTGGCCAAGGCCATGACATTCTCGGCGACGGCAGCCTGCTGGCGGTAGAACTGCCGGGGCATTGCGCAGGCCATTGGGGTCTTGCTCTCGAGACGCAGGAAGGGCGCCCCGTGCTGCTCGCGGCCGATGCCGTATGGTCTGGCCGCTCGATTGCCGAACGACTGCCCCCGCCACGTCTTACGACCGCGCTTTTGGGCGACACCCCGTGCTATCGCGAGACGCTTGACCTGCTGTGCAGCGCAGCGCGTTCCAACCCTGAGCTGGCGATCCTGCCATCGCATTGCGCCAGCAGCGCAAGAGCTTTTCGCGGCGATGGCGATGCAGCTTGAACGAATCGTGGCCTCGTGGCTGCGTACCCGCCGCGCTATGTCACTCACGAAAGAAGGGCTGGCACGGCACCGCCTGAAGCAGTGGGCCAAGCTCCAGCCTGCGCTTGCCCGGACCCCGGCACTAGCGCCCTTTGCGCGAAGGCCGATCGAGGCGTTTCCGGTAACCCCAGTGAATGCCATTCGCCGTGATTACGGCGCATGGAACAGCCTTGGCTTGAGCGACAAAGACCTCCGCCAGATGGCCGATGCTTCCGAGAGGGGGCACCAGCCAGCAGACATCAGTGCAGGCTGGTCTACCGGCAGCAGCGAAGCGACACGCGGGCTCTTCGTGGCGACCGGAGCCGAACGCGCCGACTATATCGGCCAGAGCCTTGCGCGCTTGCTGACCTTCTTCGCACTTCTGCGCTCGCAGCGACTGGCGCTGCATCTGCGAGCGAGCAATGCGCTGTATAGCGATGCGGCCCGCGGACGGCTGCGCTTTCACCATTTCCCGATCGAGGTTCCGATTGCCGAAACGGCCGAGGCCCTGTCGGGTTACGCTCCCACGATCCTGATCGCCCCGCCATCGCGCCTGATCGCGCTTGCGACAATGGGAATTGCTTTGCCCAGCTTGCGCCACCTGTTCTTCGGCAGCGAGCCGATGAGTGCGACCGAGCGCGATTTGATAACCGCCCATTTCGGGATCAGTCCAAGATCAATCTGGCAGGCGACCGAAGGCTTTCTAGGCGCCGACTGTGCCGAAGGCCGCTTGCACCTGAACGATCATTCGCTCGAGATAGAACTCCAGCCCGTTACTGGAACGCATGGCTTCCGCCCGATCATCACCGACCTGAGGCGCCGAAGCCAGCCCATCGTCCGCGTGGCAGGCGACGACTATATCGAGTTGGGCGAACGGGGTTGCTCCTGCGGATTTGCCGGACGCGTAATCCGGCCGATTGAGGGGCGCGTTCAGGACATCTGGCGCCTTGCAACGCACTGCATCACCCCGCCGCAGGTAGTCGCAGCGGTCGAGCAGGTGCTGCTGCCAGAACTTCGCTGGCAAGCCTCGGCAGACGCGCGGGGAATAACGCTAGCGGTCGGCCCAAAGTGCCCTGCGGAGCTTGCTGTGCAGGCTGGCGCGATGCTTCAGCAGCTCACAGGCTTGGAGCCGCTTTTACGCCACGACTTGCTCGAATGGAGCGGGCCGAAACGAAACAAGGTGGTCTGGCGCGATGGCTAGGGCAGTGCTCATCACCGGTGCGAGGGCCGCTGCTGCCTTAGACCTTGCACGTGCGTTCCATGCCGCCGGGTGGGACGTCCACCTGGCTGACAGCGTCAAGGTGCGCATGGCGCGCTGGTCTCGGCTTCATGTCCGCCATCACCAATATCCTCCGCCGCGAAGCGACGCGCGCGGGTTTCGCGCAGTGATTGCCGGATTGGTCGAGCGCCACGGCATCGAACTGGTCGTGCCGACCTGCGAGGAGGTATTCCATCTTGCCGCACCAGCATTGCTCCGTGCGCTGGGCAGCAGGCTCTTTGTCCCAGACATGGCTACGTTGCGGCTGCTTCACGACAAGTTCGCCTTTGCCACCGCCTGCCGGGAATGGGGCCTGAACGCACCGGAGAGCCATGCGATCAACAGCGCTGAAACGCTGGCATCGTTCCTGCCCACAAGCCAGGACTGGGTCTTCAAACCGCGCTTCAGCCGCTTTGGCGACCGCACACTGGTAGGCCCCACACCCACTAAGCTGGAGGCATCCGGTCTGATAACCGCAGGCGACTGGATGGCGCAGCAGCGGATCGAGGGCGAAGAGGCCTGCTTTCATGCCATCGCCCGCAACGGTGTTTTGACCGGCTTCACGGCATACAATTCGCGCTGGCGGCTGGCTGGTGGAGCATCCTATGCCTTCAAGCAGCTTGACGACTGCCGCGCCGAACACTTGCGCCGCATCGCCGCCAAGATCGCCAACAATGGCCACATCCATGGTCAGTTTGCCTGCGACGTCATTTTCGACTGTTCCGGACAGCCATGGTTGCTCGAATGCAATCCTCGGGCAACGAGCGGCGTCCATCTCCTGATCGCGCAGGGCGCAATTGTCGGCGCAATATCCGGCCAAGCGCAATGCGCCGCCATCACCGAGCCTCGGCAAGCATTTCTGGGACCGGCAATGTGGGCTCTCGGATTGCCGCAAGCCCTTCGAACAGGAAGGCTCAGCGAATGGCGCGCCACGATTTCACAGGGTCGAGACGTCATTTCGCAGCCGGGAGACCGCGCTCCGGCCTTGGGCGCGCTGGTCGATGCGGCAGTGTTTTCGCTCAAGGGGCTGGCCAAGGGAATTTCGACCAATGCCGCCACAACGTGCGACATCGAATGGAATGGTGAGGATCACGACTGATGGCCTTCCCTGATGCAGTGACCGATGCCTGGCACATGGTCGCCCTTGCCAGTGACATCCGCCCCGGTGCCGTCCGTAAGGTGATGCTGTGCAACACGCCGATTGCATTGTTCCGCAGCGCTTCCGGGTTAGGCGCCTTGATAGACCGGTGCCCGCACCGCAATTATCCGCTTTCGAGGGGGCGGGTCGAGAACGGAGCCTTGACCTGTCCCTACCATGGCTGGCGGTTCGCTATGGATGGAACCTGCGTTGAAGTGCCGGGCTGTCCGGCTGCGGCCCTTCCGCAGTCGAAGCTTGCTGCGCAGGCGCTGCGCGTGATCGAACGGCATGGCGCCGTTTTCGTGACCTTGAACGGTTCGGCGCCAGATGAGCCTGATCTGCCTCCCGATGTCGGCAATCCGGATCTCGATCATTTCTGGTGGCAGCATGGCACGTGGCAAGGGCGTGCCTTCGATGCGATCGAAAACGTGATGGACCCGTTCCACACCGGCCATCTGCATCACGGTTTCATCCGACGACGCGATCGCCGCCTTCCGGTAAAGCTGGTCGTCAGCAGCCATGGCGACAGTATTGAAATGGCAATCGAGCAGGATGCGCCCGATCTGGGCATCATGTCGCGATTTCTCGAACGCGATCGCCAGCGCAGTATTTCACGCTACTATCCGCCCACCATCGTGCAGGCGCGCTGGCAAGGGCGCGCCGGGTTGACGCTGTGTGTCACGGCGATCTTCACGCCCGCAACGGACGGAAGTTTCACGCCCTTCGCGCGCTTTTCCACGAGGAAGGGACTGGCGCCCGGCTGGCTGAAACAAGCGGCAATCCGGCTATTCCTTGCACCAGTGGTTGCCCAGGATCGCAAAGCGCTCGGACTTCAGCATGCGGTCATGACGCACTTCGGCCACCCGCAATTCGCCGAGGGACCGGGCGATATACTCGGCAGCCGACTGCACCGCCTCTGGTCAGGGCACCGTTTATCGCCAGGCGTGGACGATGGCGTCATGGCAGAGCTCTGAGATCATTTCAGATGCTGAAGGCAGTTTAGCGGAACGGCTGTTCTATCTCACTCGGCCATCTAACCGATTGCTGACTTAGTCCGCTTTGAAGTGCTCTGCGCTTGAGCCGCAATGACTGAAATTAGGGCGCATTGCCGAGCGCCTGCTTTGCCAGTTTGAATTGTCGGCTCTTGGGCCGGTTGCTGAAAGGCAGTTTCTGGCTGGCAAAAAGCTAAAGCCGCAGGTCGGCTTTCTGGCAGACGCTGGATCCACAATTGCGGTCGGATCGGGGTGGGAAACAGACGAACCGGTTTTGCGAAACCGTCATATTTGGCATGGTCACTCGACCCGGCATTCAACTCGCACCTTGGCCTGCTCTGGAACGATCAGAGTTGGATTTGAACCACCTGATGAACGCAGAACTTGATCCACGGGGACGGCATCAGGAGGATCAGTTTGCAAGAACGCCTGCGCAAGAACTCGCCTATCCCTAGGCGTATTCGCACATGCATTCAGAAGCGGACGAACTCGACGCGCTTCTTGAAGCCAAGTTGGCCGATCGTGATCAATGCCAGTGCATCTATGGACGACCGAAACATCGACTAGACCACTATAACGACCAAGCGACAGAGGCTCTTCATTACGAGTAAGGACTACAGGTTTTCCATGGAACTGCGAAACGCCAGAGCAATCCTGACCACGAACATGAAACCGACCTGTTAGGTCCCCTGCGACCTGATCCACCGTGAGGATGTCTTCGCCCACCAACTCCCGCAAATATGACGCCATCCGCTTTGAACTTTCAGACCCATTTGGGGCCAAACGCTCCTTTACATGATCAAATCCAACCAAAACAATGAGCTTGGCGCGGGGCTTATCCTTCAAAGCCCGCTTGTATAATCGCTCGGCCTGACCGCGCTCTCGCGCCTGCTGGAAATTGTTCGTCTTGGCCGCGCTGTCCATCTCGACGTGGGTTAACTCATACGGCACGAGTTTGTAGCCCATCATCAATGCCTCGCGAACAAGGTTCCCGAAGACCGGATCACGGACATAATAGCCAGTTTGATGAGTGGGAGCGCCTCCCCTGAAACTTCGCGCGAACTGCTCAGGCTCTGCATTGAACGCCTCGGCTCCTAGAAAGCTAAAGCCAGCCGCTGATAAGCGTCGGACCAGCAGCCTCGAAAACATTCTATGATGAGGCGCGAAGTGCGCTTCGTTTATGACGACTACCCGGGTTTTAGCCGCCAACTCCGTGATCTTGGTGAGGGCATCAAATTGGTCAACGGTCGGGTCTCCGAGAAGGCGCTCGCTTTCCGCCGAGGAAGCACTCACGTCATCTGTCTTGCGATATGCGGCCAATTCATCGCCCATCATGCCACGCAGTTCCGCTATTCTCGAGCTGATTTCGAATTGGTCATCCGGATCTGCCGCGATGACTTGATATCGCTCCAAGGCATGAAGCTCTTCAAGATAGCATCCTTTCGTGCTCGACCCCCAAGTCGCGAAATTGAAGGCGTTGGGAAAATGCTCCATCGAACAGTCAAGCGAACCGCCGATAATTGGACTGGTCGGATGACCGCTTGGCGACCCTAAGGAAGGTGAAGCCGCAAGCAAAAATGGTATTGTGACGAGGCTCCAGTGCTTCATTTGTCGGATACCACATAAGGATGCACGAATGGCGGGAGCCCAAAGTTCTTTGGGCCGACACGGCATCTGGCTTGCAAGTTCGTCGTCTTTCCATGGGTTGTCTGAAAATCAGGAAATTTTTGGCGCGGGCACGACGCTTCCATTTGCGGGGACCAGTTGTGTCAGTATTTGACAACATTAGCGCATCGCCACTGAATGCGATAGAGCAATTGAACATGCAGATTTAGTCATCGAGCCAACAGTGAATGACGATACCAAAATTTGACTTAAGGTGTTCCTCATCGTCCCAACTGACGTCGCGACGCACCCGCGTCCCTCCGCGCGAGATAACGATCTTCGCACAACTCTTTTCCGTCGATCACTCTGTCGGTCCCTCGTTCAGCTATCGCCGTTCTACGGGGAGAAAGGGTCGTCCGCTAATGGGCCGGTTGTTGAATGGCATGTCTTGGCAAGAACGAGGCTGAAGCGGCCGTGCTGGTTTCGGGAAGGGGCCTCGCCGCCCTTCATGACCGCAGCTGGCTGGGGAGCCGACGCTAGGACCGTCCCCAGTAAGCCTTATAGGATTCGTAGGCGCCGAACCTGACCTCGTATTCAGGGTAAGGTATTCCAAGCACTTCAACGTGCCGCTCACCGAGGGAAGCACTGTAATCTTGGATGCCGGCCCCAGCACACTCCACAAACACTCCCCCAGCTTTGACCACGAAGGGTAAGTCAGCTCCGTTTTCATTGTAGCCGCCATCTATCTCGAAAGCGTGCGCGGATGGCTGATAGTTTGGCGATGGATCGAAATTGCCGCGTGCCACCCCCATTGGAGGGTCGGAAGCATCAAGGAAACTGCTGCCGATTAGCTCCTCATTCAGGAAGATTTCGACGTACATGACTGCGGACTTGCACGATTTCCTGCCGTCCGCAACGGGGGCGGTTGCTGAAAGGCAGGTTCTGGCGGGCAAAAAGCTAAAGCCGCAGGTCGGCTTTCAGGCAGGATTCGTGGGGCACAGCTTGCTTTCGTAAAGCGGGCATCCGTGGACCTGACGTTCACAGATCGTATCCGCCAGCAAACCCGTAAGGGTTGGTCTTAGTGCGAGGATCTATTATCTTCGCGATACGTCGGTCACAGGCCGGCAAAGCGCAGAGGTCTTGTTGACGGTGCCAAGATCACCGCTTTGGCCAGACCCAGCGTGGTGCTTCCTGATCTTCAGTTTGCGTTTCCCCCATGCGTTTTGAAAGGACAACATCTTGCAGACCATTCGCTTTGCGCAAACCGGCAATCAATCGATCGCTGTGCGAGACCAGCACGATCTGGCTGCGCTTCGACGCCGCGATAAGAAGACGCGACAACGGGTCGAGCAGGGACGGATGTAGACTAGCCTCAGGCTCGTTAAGGATCATGATTTCTGGCGGACGCGGCGAGAGCAATGCAGTGACAAGCAGTAGATATCGCAAGGTCCCGTCCGACAACTCCTTTGCTTCAAACGGGCGTAGCAAACCTGGCTGGTGCATAACTGCAATGCCATATTCATCCCCTTCAATCTCGATCCGCGAGCCGGGGAAGGCATCACTAATTGCATCAGCGAATGCATCTCCATCCCCGATGGCCAGAACGGTTGCAATGGCCGGGGCCAGATCCGCACCATCGCTTCCAAGCACGGGTGTGTAAGTCATGACATGAGGGCGTCGCGCGGGGGCATCGGCATCGGTGCGCAAGTTGTCGTAAAAGCGCCAGTTGCGCATTCGCTCGCGCATCAACAACAGTTCCAGACCATCTATGGGATCGGCGCAGTGAGTGACCATGCTGTCAAACGCCAGCAAGTTGGTGAAGGCATGGCGCCATTCGCCGGATTGTGAAGACCGCAGGCTGACGGCGGGCCCGCGCCGCTCCGCGAATAGATTTGCGCGTCCGAGAAGTTCGCCGTTCCACATGGCCTCAACCTTGATTTCCGGGTCATGTGGGAAAGGATGCATCGGCTCTGGTCGACCGAGGTCGATAGCGTAGCCAAAATCATCGCCCGAAAAGCCCAGGCGCAAACTGACCGGACTAGATCGCACTGTGCCGGTCACCCTTTCACGACCGCTCAACATTTCGCTGCTGAACTTTTCCGGCCCAGCCCACATCGTGGACGACAATCCACCCTCGTTGGCCAAGGTCGCGATCAGTCTGCCCTGAGCTGCCTCGGACAGCAGGCGAAGCGAGCGGTATAGGCTCGATTTACCGCTGCCATTGCCGCCGGTAATCAGCGTTAATTGACCCAGTTCGATAACAACATCGCGAAGGGAGCGATAACCGGCAACAGCAAGGCGCGTGATCATGCGGTCGTTGATAATGGCAATTGATTTAAAAGAACATTCTGTTGCCGCATTCGGACACATTGAATCTCGGGCTTTGCCATCCGGCTCCTAAAAGGCAATGCTCTCAGATAATTGCCTCTCGCAACTTTTGCGAAATACCCTGAGGCTATCACCATGAAGGAACCGGCCGCGGGCCCGTCGATGAGGTATTACAATGTCCAACGGGGTCGTCCATTTAGTTCAGCTCAAAATCCTGAACGACCAGAGTACGCCGTATGAGTTTGTGGTTGAACTGCTGGAAAACGTCTTTGCCCGCTCCCCGGTAGATTCCAAGCTAATCGCCACAACGGCACACTACTATGGCGAGGCGGATTGCGGCCTATGGCCAGAAGCGGTTGCAGATGTATTGGTTGAGGCGGCGCAATCAAGGATTGCAAGCGGGGGTCACAAGCTGGCGATCTCACGCTCGGTTCGCGATGGTCATGAAATTGTCGGTCAGGATACCTGCACAATCTGTGGCAAGCCAGAGTCCCATGCCCGCACCATGTATCGAAATGCTGGGCATGCCTTGTGTGATGCCTGTATCTTGATGGCGACAGAACACCTGTCGGGGTCTGTCGCTGTCGCGCAGTTTAAACATGCTTACGAAGCCCTGACCTGGCATTTCGGTACGACAAATCTGACGGACATCGAAACGTCCGTACGCAGCTTTCCCATGCGAACACGCGCGGATCTACAGTTGGCGTTCGATCAAATCTTGCCGTCAGTGACGATCCGGCAGTTCGGAATCAAATCGGGATATCGTTACCAGTCGGTGGAGTTTGCCGAATTGTGGGAAACGGATCGGTCGGCACAGGCAATTGTGCCTGTGCAATACACGGAAGTGGACATCGGCGAGGATATGCCCCGTCGATGCGTCGGCACCGTGCTTTGGCTGCTTGAGAACTACGGCATCAAACATGCCCTTTTCGTCTCTCAGGAGGAAGGCGCCGGTTCAGAGCAACGTGTGAGAATTGAAATTGCCGTGCCGGGCGGTGCGGCAGGAAGTGATACCGTGGCTTTCTATTTTCGAGAGATCGAGAAAGTCATCGAGCGGGCGGAATCTTATCGCGGAAAGGTTCTGTCGCTTGAGGCTCAGCACCAGTGGCAAGGGCTGGCAGGAGGTATCACAATCCACCGATTGCCGGTCGTCGCTCGGGACAGCATTATCCTGCCAACAAAGACGCTTTCGTTGCTTGACCGCAATGTTCTGGATTTCGCCAAAATTCGCGAGCGAATGAGGGCGCTCGGTCAACCGACCAAGAAAGGGCTACTGTTCTATGGCCCCCCCGGGACAGGAAAGACCCATACGATCCAGTATCTCGCCAGTAGCCTTCCGGGCCATACGACATTGCTGGTGACCGCTGACCAAGTTGGCCTTCTGCATGAATACTTCGCACTGGCGCGGCTGTTGCAACCGTCCATTCTGGTAATTGAGGATGCAGACCTCATCGCGCGCGATCGTGAGGACATGCGCGGATCAGGGGAGGAGGCGCTGCTGAATACGCTCCTGAACGAGATGGACGGGCTCCGGCAGGACGCTGACATCTTGTTCATTTTGACCACCAACAGGCCCGAACATCTCGAGGCAGCGCTTGCAGGTCGCCCGGGTCGTATCGATCAGGCCATTGAATTTCCTCTCCCCGATGATGCAGGACGCTTGAAGCTCGCCCAGCTCTACCGTGGCGCCTTAAGCCTCGGTGGAGTCGTACAAGACAAAATCATAGAGCACACGGAAGGTGTCAGCGCCGCCTTCATCAAAGAACTGATGCGGCGGATTTCACAACGCGTCATAGAGGACGATCAAAACGGCCAGATCGTCGCTGAGAGTCAGGTCATTGCGGCCTTAGATGAGATGATTTTCGATGGAGGCGCGCTGAATGCGCAATTGCTGGGTGTCCATCAGTTACGTCGTTAGTTCCTCAAGCCCGGTCGTTTCAGGTCCTGTCGCATCGTAAATGGATCTGCCGTTCATTCAGCCGAACATCATGTCAGCTACTGGGCCGGTTGCAGACTAGCCGCGTTCGGGATCAGAATTGTCGAAAGCGGACAACACAGAGTGCGCCTTACGGATTAGAAGCAAGTGGGCGGAACGCGAGCCCGCTATAGTAAGCGGGTAACGTGACGAGAATGCTTAAGCGGCTTGAAATACCAGCATTACAACGTCCAGCGACACTCGGATCAAGCGACGGTTGATACAAAATGGCAGCGTACTTCCCCGCGTCCCACTAGCTTGGAGAAGCGCCGATAATCCTGATTTTCATAGCGCCAGCGGCCGGCCACAATTGCTGGATGAACTCCCGCCTTTGCGGCGACCGCCATCAGCTCCTCCGTGCCAAGATCGCCGGATGCGGTTTGCCATGTCTTGATCGGAATCAGTGCTTCGCGGGCAAAGGCATCCGCCTCGGCTTCAATCCCTTCGCTGCTGCTGACCTCGAGGTCGTCGACGATGATCGTAGTGCCTTCAACAAGGTGGCAGCTTACATGTGCAAATTCATGCAGCAGCGTGAACCAGAAATTGTCGAGCCGATCATGCCGAAGCGTGAGCGCGATTATCGGCGTCCCGTCGCCCCGGCACATCGCGGCACCGTCCAGAAAGGTGCCGGGCAGATGGTCCAGGATCACCAGAATGATGCCGAGCTTGGCAAGCTCCGCCTCGACCCGCGCCAGGCTGTTGCGCTTGCCACTTAATTGCGCGAGGCGCCGCGCCGCTTCCGGGCTTCGATCGCGCTTGGCGGATTTGGGTAAGGTCTTTTGCTCGGCGATGAGCAGAACAGCGGCACACCAGGCTTCCAGTGCGCCGAGATCGGTCTTGGCATTGGTGCGATCGGTGCGTGATTTGCGTAGCATCGCCATTGCAGGGGCGGCCTTGCGCGCTCGGGCGAGAAAGGCGTCAATGCCTTCGCGCGTCTTCATGACACCCAGTGTCTTGAGCTTCTCGATCGCCGCGATCGATGCAGTGGACGGCTTTCGCGGCGGCTCGTGCTTAGTCTCGCCGATCAGCGACTCAGCTGGGATGCGGAGATGACGGTTGAGTGCCCGGATTTGATCGACGGTTAGCTGGCGTTGACCGCTCAAGATCTCCGAAATCCGCGATTTGCTTCCAAGATAGGGCTTGAGATCGCGCGCGGTGAGGCCCAGCTGCTCCATGCGAAAGCGGATCGCATGCATCGGCGTTGGCGCAGGGATCGCGCATTGTGCGGTTTCCCAGCGTTCGATCACCGCTTGCAGCACATCGAGGTCGTCGCGCGAGCGCGCATCCTCGCGGACGATGAGATCGGCTGCCTGCTCGAGCGCGGCAGAATAGTCCTGCTCGTTCCGGATTGGCTTGATCGTCACTTGCGCTTCCCCTCTTTTGCGCGCGTCACGCGTGGCCCGGCACTCTCCACCAACATGTGTCCCATTTCATAATTAACGAGCAGCCTTACGCAATGCGTCTCGTCGAGCGCGATTTCGATGCGCTGCCCATCGACCTTGGCCGAAGGATAGGATTGTAGAAACGCCTTCGGCCCATTCCAGACAATGGTTCGAAGTTCCGCGGATAGCGCGGCGACCGCGCCGGCGAGCTCCGCCGTGCCGCGTTGCGCCAGATGCTGCAGCCTTACTGTCCCCATGAGCTTCATTATGCGGAATCGCATAGCCGATCTCGAAGCGCAAGCATAATGGTTCCACATTTGGAAACCAGCTATTGCGAATCGGGCCGCGCCATGTCACACGAGTTCAGGTGGCCCACATTTGGGAACCTTGAATCGGAGAAACTGAATGGACAAGGGTAAGGACGACGATCCACTGATCGAAGCGGCGCTCGAACATCTGGACGAAGCCGAGCGCGAACGCGCGAAGGCGCGTGCACTGCGCGCCGAAGCCGATGCGCTTGACGCCAAGGCCGATACCGAAGTGCTCGAGGCTGAGCGTGACCTCGAAAAGGCCAAGGGTCATGACGGCGATGAGGATGACGACGATGTGAAGGTGCGCTTCCGCCACCTCGCCGAACATGAAAAAGCGAAGTTCAGCGTCGATGAGGACATGACGCTTCAGGCGATTTGGGATCAGGCCTATGACGAACTGGAGATTGAGCGCGATGAGCGCGACGTGCTCCAGGCACCGGTCGAGGGCGGCAACCCGGTGAGCCTGATGGAGCATCTGGCGCTGACGCTCAAGCAGGCGCGCCACCGCGACCTGTGCAAGCGCGACTTCGAGATCGCGGCGCGCACCGGCGGGGCCTAGGCGATGGCTTCGCATAACCTCCAGCCTACGCTCGACCTCGCGGCAGGTCGCCTCGTCTTCGACGAGGACCTGCCGCGAGCCCTTGCCTATCACGAAGCCGAGAGCCCCCAGGCGCTTGGCTGGCGCGTCGTCGGCAACCGCACGCTGCTGGTGCCGATCAGCGGCATGCATGCCGATGCGCGCGAGGACTATCTGCTGCGGCTCGACTTCGTGACCGGCCGCGATTGGCCCCCTCGCGCACAATTCGTCAATCCAGAGACGTTCACCTATGTCGTCGGCAAGGACACCGGACACCTGCCCCAGTTGACCCATCCTGAGGTACAGGTGCATCCGGCTTATAGGTCGCAGGCTATCTCTCTGCCCATTCAGCTGATCTGCTGCTCGGCGACCTTCGAATATTATGACGTTCTCCATGGCGGTGACGACAAAATTCTTTGGCAGGCCCGCGACACGTTCCTGGTGACGCTCGCGGCGATCGGCCGCGGCATGGCATCCGAGCACTATAAGGGGAGGCACCCGGCCGATGCAGCTTGATGAATTCGAGGAATGGCGCGCGCCGCCGACCTCGCCCTATGTGCCTGGCAGCATGAAGCTGCTTGTGCCCCGCGACGCCCTTCATGCAACCTTTCAGCTCCTCACCGTCGCCGGCCCACTCGAATCGTGCGTCTTCTGGTATGGCAGGCGCGACGGCCTCAACGGCACGGTCACGGCGGTACGTGCGCCGGCGCAGCACTCAACCAGGTTCAACTATCATGTCGATGAAGCCGCGCGCAGCCGAATGGCTGCTACAATCCCCGACGACTTGCGCCCGCTCGCCCAGATCCACAGCCATCCGGGACATATGGTTGAGCATTCGCGCTATGACGATGCGATGGTGAGCAGCCGGCGGGTGCTGTCGCTGGTCTTCCCCCATTATGGCCGCGTTACCTCTGCATGGCCGCTCGGAATTGGCGTTCATGAGTGGCAGCGAGACTATTGGCATCTGCTCGCGCCCGACATCGCGGTGCGGCGTGTGGAGCTGACCAGCGGTCAAGTCAGCGTCGGAGACCTGCGGTGACGGACGCGGCGGATATCATGGATCGCCATATGCGCGCGGTCACTGGCCTGGGCGATGGCAGCGGCATCGTTGTGCGAGTCGTCGCCGGTCCGCTTACGCATCGATCCGATCAGCAACTGCTTGCCAGCCTCGTCAATCTCCTCTGCCGTATGGTGGGCTCGGTGCGCGAGATCGTGCTCGACACAGCGGAGCTCCCGCTCACGATCGTTCTGCCGAGCGGCGCGGTGCCGGGACTCGCTTTCGACCGTCTGCGCGATTTCGTGCATTGGGCCGTTGGCGACGCCGTGCGCGTGACACGCACCCTCGGGCATGATGATGCCTACACGATCAGCCTGGATCCAGCCGCACCGCCCGAGATGGTCGATCTCTACGTGACAGGGGCGGGCTGGATCGCCTGGATTGGCGCAAGGCAGCCCGACCTCGTCATTGGAAGCGATGCCCCCAACCCGATCGGCCCTTGGTTTGCCGCCTGCCTCGCTGCAGCGGAAGTATTCAAACGCTCGCGCGGGCTCGAGCGCGGCCGTTTCGCGCGCGATGAGGGCTATGCCCTTTGGGACGGTGCCACCGGCTCCCTCCCCACGCTCCGCGACGGCCCCTCGCTTGAGGGCTGTGTGCTGCCACCCTTCTATCTGGTTGGCGGCGGCGCCGTTGGTCAGGCGCTCGTTGCGTTGCTTGGGACAAGCGAAATCCCGAGCTTCATCGTCACGATTGACGACGATGTCCATGACCGCACGAACCTCAACCGCTGCGCGATCGCCGGAAAGGACGACGTCACCCACCCCAAGATCGACGCAGTCACTCGCTATCGGGGCCTGACCGGGCTTGCCGGCGTAGAATTCCAAGGCACGCTCCAGCAATTCCATCAGCGCGGGCCGCTGGCCGAAATGCCTGCCGAGCTTCATACCAAACAAGCGAACGACCAGTTCGACCTGATCGTTTCCGCGGTCGACAAGAACACGTCGCGCTGGGACCTACAAGGGCTGGCGCCGGGGCGCATTATTGGCGGAAGCACGGACCAGCTCACTGCCAAGGCGATGACCTATGGCGAGCACGCTGACGGCCCATGCCTAGCCTGCCACAATCCGCGCGAAGAGGATGGGGCACGCCGCCGCGTCTTTGAGCAGAAAATTCGTGGCCTGGACGAACCAGCGGCTCGGGCCCTTCTGAACACGCTTGGGATCAATGCAGCCGAAGCCGATGCGGTGCTCGCTTATGTCCGCGATGCGCCAGTCTGCGGCTCGCTTGGCGACCGGGTGCTGCGCTCGCTCGCAACGACCGCTCCTAGCGAGTTCTCAGTGTCATTCGTATCTTTGGCTGCGGCTATCCTCGCCTTTGTACGCCTAATCCAAATTAGCTGTTTTGCGGACACCGCGCCTGTGCGGTCAGTAATGTCGAGCATGGCATTCCGTAACCTCTCGTATGCTGATGATGGCCTGGCCCACGACGCGAAATGCCCTTTCTGTCGAGGTTCTAGGTGATCGCCGATACGGCGCCCCCCACCTGTCGCGAAAGTTGAGCGTCGGCGGATCGACCACGCAGAGCCTCCTGCTGTGAGGGTTAGCAACATTTTCCCGGCTACATCAGCGACATCCAGTCTGCTGCACCTTGCTTGGGTTCAGGTGGCCTGACCTCGGTGTCGCGATGCAGTCCGAGAAATACCGGTAGCAATGCGGCCCAGATGGCCTCCACAACGCCGTAGAGATCAGTCCGCATCGCGCCAAACTGCGCCCACATCTCTTCCGGCGCGTAACTGTCGAACGTGGCGATGTGCGATATTCGCGCTTCCAGATCCGGATGGGTGGTCCGCGGCGGAAACTCTGTGTTGCCTGTCGAGAGGACGTGGCTAGCCCGCCGCACGAGATCGATCGCGCCAAGCATTAGCACGGCCCCCGCACCTGAGGTGGCGAACCCGTTGTACGATTCTGGATCGGTGCCGAACGCCATTGACACCATGCGGGCGAAGCCGTCGGCATCGTGCTCCATCTGGAGGCCATCGCCCTTCGAGGCCGAACTGTCGGTCACGCCATGCATGAGGACATGGTGGCCATATTCGTGCGCGACCGCGAACATCTCCATCGCGAAGAGGATCTGAACGCGTGTCGAAATCCGCTCGCCATCCACCGGCAGCCGCGGCAGATCCATGGCATGACCGCGGATGACGAAGCTCGTCGCGAAGAGACGCCAGTTCAGCAGCAGCTCGCGGTCCTCGTCGAGCACCCGGGCGATCACATCCGGATCGCAGTTTACGTTGGCGCCTTGATCGGAAACCTCGTGCGGCAACGTCCTCGATAGCAAGATGGCGAACTGGTTGCAGAACATGACAAACTGCATCGAGAAGTCGATGATGCTCGCATCGGTGGCCGGGACCTCGCTCTGATAGGCATGTAGCCCATCAATCGGCGAGACGCCGATCACCACGCCCTCGCGGATGGGAATGCTGCCCTTCTCGCAGATCTTCCTTACCCGTTCCGCAAGGTTGCTGATGATGCGGTGACCGAACGGTTCGTCCAGAGGAGAGAGCTTGTCAGTGGTGACCTCGTTGAGCATGCGGTCCGCCAGCGCCTCAGCGTCAGCATCGTCCAAGGTGTAAAGGCGCGTAATCTCGGCAACTCGTCCGCGACCGGTTTCTAGGTAGCTCTCGAAACCCGCCCTCACCGTCGCACCAGAATCGTCCCGGCCATACTCCGCCTGCTGGCGTTGCCGCCTGTAATCCTCGGCCGCCTCACGTCCTGGCACGAACTCCACGGGCATTCACGCTCACCAGCTAAATCTTGCTAGCCGAGTTCTTCCCTGTCATTCGCCGACGATCAAGCAAAGAACTCGACTCAAATTGTACTTTGGCGCTTTCGTTGAAGGACGAAGCCGAAACGAGTAGCCTCGACTGGGCCACCGATACGAACTTTCGCCTTCTCTTCAATGAGCTTAGAAAGCAAAGTGGATGCCTCGAAAAACCTCTGGCGTTGAGGGCCACTGAGTGATTCACTGCCTTTGTGGATGAGCGGAGGCGATGATGGCGGGACAGCCCGGTTTCTTTGATCTTTCGGACCGGTACGAGGCCTTGAGCGCAGCGGGTGATCCGCTTGAGCGTTTGGCTGGGGTGATCGACTTTGAGGTATTCCGTGGTCCCTTGATTGCCGCTCTGCGCCGTAGCGTCCGTGGCAAGGGCGGCCGACCACCGTTCGACCCGGTCCTGATGTTCAAAATCCTGGTGCTGCAGGCGCTCTATTCGTTGTCAGACGAAGCAACGGAAT
>NZ_VLKJ01000018.1 GCF_007830315.1 Novosphingobium taihuense | reverse complement strand
CGCTCAAGCAGCAGAAGCCCAAGGTGCTGTGGTTCACCGGCCTCTCCGGCTCGGGCAAGTCGACCATCGCCAACATGGTCGAGAAGCGCCTGCACGCCGTGGGCAAGCACACCTTCCTGCTTGATGGCGACAACGTGCGCCATGGTCTCAACAAGGACCTGGGCTTCACCGAGGCCGACCGCATCGAGAACATCCGCCGCGTCGGCGAAGTGGCGCGCCTGATGACCGACGCCGGCCTGATCGTGCTGACCGCCTTCATCAGCCCCTTCCGCGCCGAGCGCGAGATGGTGCGCTCGCTCATGGCCGAAGGCGAGTTCGTCGAGATCTTCGTCGACACGCCGCTGGAAGTGGCCGAAGCACGCGACGTGAAGGGCCTCTACAAGAAGGCGCGTTCGGGCCAGCTCAAGAACTTCACCGGGATCGACAGCCCCTACGAAGCCCCCGAAAACCCGGACTTCCGCGTAGACACCACCACGGAATCACCCGAAAATGCCGCCGAACGCATCGTCAACGCCCTTCTCGGTTGGGCGCCAACGATCTGATGACGGCGGGAGAGGACAAACGCATGAATGACGCAGAACTCGCCGCCCATCTGGCAGAAGTGGCCGGAAAGCTCCTTCTGACTGTTCGGGAGAGCGGAATGCTCAGCCTCAAGAAACTGGGCAAGGCTGGAGATGCCACGGCCAACCAGTTCCTTGTCCATGCCCTGCGCGAACAGCGGCCCGAGGACGGATTGCTGTCGGAAGAGGAGAAGGACAACCTCGACCGCCTGCAGTTCGCCCGCACGTGGATCGTCGACCCGGTCGACGGCACGCGCGAGTACGGTGAGGCACGGGCGGACTGGGCGGTGCACGTTGGACTCGCCATAGATGGCGTGGCGAGCATAGGCGCAGTTGCCTTGCCCGGAGCGAATGACGGCGCAGGCCTCGTCCTGCGCACCGACCAGCCGCGCGAGGTGCCACATGCACCGGCAACCCTGCGCATGGTCGTCAGCCGCACCCGCCCCGCGCACGAAGCGGTGGCCGTGGCCGAAGCTATCGGTGCGGAACTGGTCCCGATGGGTAGCGCAGGCGCCAAGGCCATGGCGGTCATCCTCGGCGATGCCGATCTCTACCTGCATTCCGGAGGCCAGTTCGAATGGGATTCGTGCGCGCCGGTTGCCGTTGCATTGGCGCACGGCCTGCACTGCAGCCGCATCGACGGCAGCCCGCTCGTCTATAACCAGGCCGATACCTACATGCCCGATCTGCTCATCTGCCGGAAGGAACACGCGCAGATGGTGCTGGATGAGGTGGCCAAGGTCACGCTGATTCAGGCCTGATGGGGTCAGATCTCTGCCGCAATTAACTGGGATTTTGCAGAAATGTCCGATGGCTCACTGACGTCTTACCTAGCGCAGTTCGGCGAAGTCGAGGCGCAGCCACTCTCGAAGTTTCAGCAAGTCGTGGCCCGTCGGCTTTCGCAAAGCTGGACGCAGATCCCGCATGTCACGCACCACGATGAGGTCGATGTCTCCGCTGTAGACCAGCATCGAAAGGCCTTGGCCGCCGAGGCGAAAGTGACGCCTGTCATCTACGTGGCCAAAGCGCTTGCAATACTGCTTCAGGAGTTTCCCCAGTTCAACGCATCGCTCAGTGAAGATGGCAAGAGCGTTATCGCCAAGCGCTATATGAATGTCGGGATTGCCGTTGACGGGCCCCTTGGCCTGATGGTGCCAGTCCTGCGCGATGTCGCAGCCAAGAGCCTCGTTGCCCTTTCTGCTGAACTCAGGGAGTTGAGCGAGCAGGCGCGTAGCAAAGGTCTGCCAATGGCTGCCATGGAAGGTGGCTGCATGACCATTACCTCGCTGGGTGGCATCGGCGGTACGGCGTTCACGCCTATCATCAACCAGCCTGAAGTTGCCATCCTCGGCATAACCCGAACCCAGACCAAGGCCGTCTGGAACGGTTCTGCCTTTGAACCCAGATCGATGATGCCGCTCTCGCTGAGCTACGATCACCGGGTTATCAATGGCGCAGATGCAGCACGTTTCCTGCGCCGGCTCAACGATTTGCTCGCTACGCCGGAAGCGCTCTGACGCTCTGGCAAACTTGAAGACCGGCTCAGGTGGAAACTGAGCCGGTCTTCGAAGTCTTGCCGAACAGGTCTTTGTTGCGGCGGCCCATCGGGCTTTCAATCGTTCGCCAGAATTGCAAGCGCCTGTGCCGAAAGTACGCCACCGTTACCTTGGGCAATGGCTGTGCGGGCATCGGCTACCTGCCGACTGCCGCACTCGCCGCGAAGCTGCCGCACGGCTTCGATGATCGTGAAAAGTCCATACATGCCGGGATGGGTGCAGGAGAGCCCGCCGCCATTCGTGTTCACCGGCAGCCGTCCACCGGGCGCGATTGCGCCGCCTTCCACAAAGCGGCCACCTTCGCCCTTGGGGCAGAAGCCGAGGTCTTCGAGGAACAGGATCGTGTTGATGGTGAAGGCATCATACAGTTCCACCACATCAATATCCTGCGGTCCGACGCCCGCTGCGGCATAAGCGCGGGCGCTGCATTCGGCCAGCGCGGTGCGGGTAAGGTCAGGCATGGTCGAGATGTTGTGGTGAGTCGTGCCGCTGGCAGCAGACAGTACCTTGATCGGCTTCGCCTTGAGGTCAGCCGCGCGGTCTGCCCGCGTCATCACGATAGCGGCACCACCATCTGTAACAAGGCAGCAGTCCAGAACCGAGAGAGGATCTGATACAAGGCGCGAAGCACGATAATCGTCCAGCGTCATCGGATCGCGCTTGAACGCTTCGGGATTGAGCATGGCCCATTGCCGGGCAGCCACGGCCACTTCGCCCAACTGGTCCTTCGTGGTGCCGAATTCATGCATATGGCGCGCGGTTGCAAGGGCGTAGGAACTGACCGGATTTATCGGCTGATAGCGCGCTTCATACGGCCATGGCTGCGAGGTGCGGGAGAGCTTGCCTGAAGCCGAGGCCTGATTTGATCCGAACGCGATCAACGCACAGTTGATCAGCCCTGCATCCAGCAGCCACGCTGCCCGTTCCAGCCAGGTTTCGAACACGTTGCCGCCGGGGCGACTGTTGTCGATGACCTTGGGCTGGATGCCGAGGTATTGGGCAAAGCTGGTGCCGCCACCGAAGGTGTCTGCGCTGTTCGTATAGAACAGGCCATCCACATCGGCAAAGGTCAGTCCGGCCTCCAGCAAGGCATTGCGTGCAGCGATGGCTGCAATATCGTGCGGCTCATAACCCGGCGCCCTGCCGGTGCCGAAGGTGCCGACGCCAACGATGGCGGTCTTGCCGCGAGGGAACAGGGCGGAGGTCATGCCGGATCCTTTCCGTCAAGATTGCTTGCGGGCACGAACACAATCAGCGGGCCATCCTCGGCCTCGATGATACGGGCACGCACAGCCATGCCGATGCGCACGTCGGCCGGGTCGATCCCTTCTACGCGGCTCATCATCCGAGGGCCTTCAGCCAGATCGATCAGAGCAACGTTAAGGCTTGGCTCGGGCGGGCGCTTGCGCACGACGGTTGTGGAGTAGACTGTGCCAAGACCTGACGCCTCGACCCATTCGAGATTCTCACCCGTCACCGGCGCCACTGCGCGGGGAAAGAAGACATATGTTCCCGTGTCCACGCCACGCTGGATCATGAAGCGTCCCTCGCCCAGAAATGCCGTGAACTGCTCGTCGGGTTTCACCTCGGCGATGGAATCTGTCATCTGTCGGTTCCTGTCGTACGCGATCTGTACTCTGACCCTTGTCGCTACGGACAACTCTTGTCGAGATTGTGCGGACACGCATCGTCCCTTGCGCCGCGATGATCGTTATGCCGATATCTGCATTGGCCGTCAGAGGTGGCTGAATTGCATGTTTCCCCGGGGAAACGGGAATGGCCATATCGCGCCTGCGCTTGATCGGCACGATGGGTTGGCATGGGCGGAACATCCTCGATAGGTGTACCGCAAAGGTTGGCCTGCGGAGTTGTTCTGATGCTGAAGAACCGTATCATTGATGCGGCGACATTGACCGATGTCGGCCGGTCGCTGGCATTCCCCGAACTTCCCGCTGGCCTCGCCGCATCGAATGACAAACTGCGCGATGTTGCAGCAACTCGCTGGCCATTCGATTCCGAACATCTGATCACAGCGGCCAAGGAAGCCACGGGTCTTTCGGACTTTGGTGATGCGAGTTTCCGAGAAGCGCTGGATCAGCTTTGTGGATCTGCCGATGAGGAACTTGACCTCAGCCCGGTGGGTCGACGCAACCTATACGGCCAGATTCTCGACCATCTGGTTCAGCGGTTGCGCTTTCAGGATCTGTGGAACCGGCACCCCGAGATTCTTGATGAGAAGATCGAAGCACCGATTGTGGTCGTTGGCCTGCCCCGTTCGGGCACCACGTTCCTGCAACAGTTGCTGGCCCAGCATCCGGCCTTGCGTGCAGTGCCGTTCTGGGAGAACCTTTCACCCCTTCCGCAGCATGATCCCGCAATCCGTCCTCCCGAGGACGGGCCGCTGATTGAGCAGGCAGAACGCAATGTCGATGGACTCAGGCGATTTGCGCCAGGCCTTCTTGCGTTGCATCAGGTGGCGGCGGAAGAGCCGGAGGAGGAGATTTACCTCCTTGGACCCGGATTTGCCTCAACGGTCTATGAATGGGTCTATATCCTGCCGTCCTTCGGAAAGTGGTATGCTGCGGCCGATCATACCGCCGGATATCGCCACTTCCGGCAGGTGTTGCAGACGCTGCAGTGGATGCGTGGCGGTGGGCGACGGTGGCTTCTGAAAGCGCCGCAGCATATGGAGCAGCTTGGACCACTGCGCGCAGCCTTCCCCGACGCGGTGATCGTCGAAACGCTGCGCGACCCGCTGACCGCGGCTGCCAGCCTTGCCAATCTGTGCTGCTACGGCCAGCGCCTGCGCACAGATCGACCAGATCCTCTGGCAACCGGTGAGGCGGCAGAAGGCATGATCGGGCGGCTTGTCGAAGCCTATGTCCGTGACCGTCCGATGAATGATCCGCACTTCATAAGCGTTCCCTTTGCCGACCTGATGGGCAACCCGCTGCCCGTGGCAGAGCGTGTGCTGGCAGAGGCAGGGGTGGCGGTTACACCAGAAGCGCGCGCGGCCATGGCGGCCTATGCTGCGGACAATGCGAAGAAGGATCGTGTGCCCGTGAACTACGGCCCGGAAGATTTCGGCATCGACATCCCGCGTCTTCGTGCGCGTCTGGATGGATATTACGAACGGTTTGGCCTGACCCCAGACCCGAAGTTTGCCGCATGAGCGCCGCTGGCCAGATCGACGCCGGGGCCGCTGTCTGGGCAGAATACAACGCGCTGGTGCAGAAGGCCCGGTCCCGGATGCTCGCCCGGCCCGAAGCCGTTCACGCCCGCGTTCGTGACCAGGCCGAGTATGCACTGGTTGCGATGCAGGCCGGGTGCCATCATTTCCACGCGCTTCATCGGCCCGATTATCCCGCATTCTATCGTCAGACGATCTGGAGCCCTTACGAAGCACCGTGGGGTGGGCCGTCATCCGACATGGTCTACGCCTGGGCCTTCATTGACGGACGACGGACCTATCGGATCCATGGTCGCCGTGGCACGACCCGGTTTTCCGATCTGCAGTTGTTCAACGGCTATTTCGAGCGGGAGGACATGCGCGGCCTCGGCAATCTCGATTTCGATACGCTGCAGACAGGACCGGACGGCAGTTTCAGCTTCATTGCATCAGCGCAGCGCCCGGCAGGTTACGCGGGCGATTGGCTGCCGCTCGATCCGACCGAGCCAGTCATCTACGCGCAGCTGCGCGATACCTGGTGGGATTGGGCAGGAGAACGCGGCATCGACATTCACATCGAATGCCTTGATCCCGCAGGCGATGCGATGGTTTTGCCAACATCGGTAACGCATGAACGGCTGCTTCGCTCGGGCCATCTGCTGGAACGAACGGTGGCGCGCGCGATGGGCTATGCCAACATGAACCGCAAACTGGCGGGCGGTCAGAACAATGCATTCGGGCTGGTCCGCGGATCGGGGGCGACCGATCATGGTGCGTCAGGCCGTGCTGGCTACGGCGGCATGGTGTGGGATATCGAACCTGGCGAGGCGCTGGTGATCACGCTGGATGAGCCGCAGGCACGGTACTGGTCGTTCCAGCTGGTAGACTGGTGGTGGATGACGCTGGATTTCAGCTACCATCAAAGCGGGCTCAACGGCTTTCAGGCCGAGCGGGATCCGGACGGGCGGATATCCATGGTTCTCAGCCTTGAAGATCCGGGCATCGCCAACTGGCTTGATCCGATTGGTACTCCGACAGGTCTGGTCCAGATGCGCTGGTATGACGGCACGGTTGCAGATGCTCCTGTGGTCGAAAAGATTGCCTTGGCCGACGTTGTGGCGCGATTGCCCGGTGCACGGCGGGTTAACCCCGCGCAGCGCAGCGCAGATGTTGCTGCGCGGGCCAAAGCGTCGCTGGCGCGATGGGGATACTGAGCAGCCGACATCGTGTTGGCCAGACTTCCCAGGAAGTCAGCGGCTCAGGCAGGATCATGCAAACGGGTCGACGTGGACCTTTGTCTCGTCATGTGATCCGCGCAGCTTTTCAATCATGTCCGGCAGGGCATCAAGGCCGATGTTGCTCGTTATCATCTGGCGCGGCTCGACGTGGCCTGCGTCCATGGTATCGACGGCGTACTGGAATTCCGGCACGGTCCACGCCATCGAGAACGTCAGCTTGACCTGCTTGAAAGTGCTGATGCCGGGGACCACCGGATCAGGTGCCATGCAGAAACCAAGTGAGATGACGTGGCCATTCGGCTTCACCAGATTGATCGACTGCTGCAGCATGCCGACCGCGCCCGCTGCTTCGAAGACATAGTCAGGCATGCCACCAAGTGCGGCGACAACCCGCTCCATTTCTCCCTCGCCAGTCTGGACAAAATCGTCCGCGCCCAATGCCAAGGCTATGTCGCGGCGGCGTTCCGAACGCGATGCGGCGACAACACGTCCCGCGCCAAGGCGCTTTGACCAGAACGTGGCGGCAAGGCCGACCGCGCCTGCGCCCAGCACAAGAACCTTCGACCCAAGCGGCACGTTGGCGAGACGCACACCATGCAGGCCAACCGCCAGTGGTTCAACCAATGCTCCATCATTCAGGCTTAGCGCATCTGGAAGCTTGACCGCGACGCGTTCGGCAATCCGCAGGTATTCGGCATAGCCGCCAGAATAGGGCGACATGTTGGGGCACATCACCACTTGTCCGGCCCGGCAGACTTCGCACGTCCCGCAACCAGCGGCGGGCAGGGCAGTCACGCGATCGCCGATCTTCAGAGTGGAGACGCCTTTTCCGATGGCGACCACTTCACCGGAAAACTCATGGCCAAGGATCGTGTCGCAGGGGAAATCATATCCCTTGCCAGATGTCATGTTGAGGTCCGTGCCGCAGATTCCGCAACGGCCCACCTTGATCACCGCCTCACCTTCGCCCGGCGTTGGATCAGGGCGTTGTTCCACCACCCAGGGCTTGCCAGCTTCCTTGAATACGGCTGCGCGCATGGAACTCTCCCGACTTCATTGGTTCTACGATGCTAGATGCCTCGCATCGTCCGGCCATCCCCAGTTGGGGACCGGTTCGATCAGAGCGATTGCCCATCGTCCAGTTCGAAGCCGCCGCCTGTTACAGTTCGCGAGGCGTCGGAGAGGAGGAACAGGACCATGTCGGCAAGATCAGAGGGTTCCATCACGCGCTTGCGCGGGAAGCTTTCGATCAGTGCCTGACCTGCCGGGGTTTCAAGCCATTCCGTGTTCAGTTCGGTCTTGATCCAGCCGGGGCAGACGGTGTTGACGTTGATACCCTTGAGCGCCCATTCCTTGGCAAGCGCCTTGCCCATCATCAGGACACCGGCCTTGGTGGTATTGTAGGCGACAAGCTTGTCCAGCACGCGGTGCGACCCGACCGACCCGACCAGCACGATGCGGCCTGCGCCGCTTTGCGGTGAACCGGCGGCGATCATCCGCTTGGCGGCTTCGCGCGCGGTGAGGAAAGCTCCGCGCAGATTGATACTTACAACCTTGTCGAAACCGTCAATCGGCAACCCGAGTGCCGAACTGGGCGCATTCATGCCCGCATTGGCAATGACCGACATGATCGGGCCGATCGCTGCCTGCGCTTCATCGAAACCGCGAATGACGGATGCTTCGTCCTCGACATCCATTTCGACGGCAATCGCCTTGCCGCCTGCCGCCTCGATCACTGCCTGAAGTGAGACAAGGCGGTCCAGCCTGCGCGCAGCCAGGGCCACTGACGCACCTGCCGCTGCTGCAGACCGCGCAAACTCCGCACCAAGGCCGGATGAAGCGCCAGTCACCAGAACGGTGCGACCGGTAAGATCAGGGAAACCGGGCATCAGGATTTTTGCTCCTTGGTACTTGATGCGGATGGGGAATTGGCAGGATCGCTTCAGCCGTGCGAAGCGATCGGGCGGTATCCCGGTGCGTAACGCAGATTGCGTTCTTCGCCGTGGGCCGTTTCGCCCCATGCCATCCAGCGCACGGCCTTTCGTGTTTCACCAACCCGGCGCACCATCCCTTCCTGCTGGCGGTTCGGGGTGTGGGCCGTGGGGAGAATGCGCAGATCCACTGGCTGGATAATCTCCCACGCTTGCCCATCGACGTCGAGATCGACCCGTTCCGACCAGCCGTCAGTCGCGCGGCTGACCTTTGCCGAAACTGTCGAGGACTGAACGACAAGCCCGTTCTGGTTCGAGACGACGCCGATGCCAAGCCGGTCGTGGCCGACGATGAAGTGGCCAAATTCAAACTCGCCACCTTCGTATTCAGTGGCAAAGCTGTACCAGGTAAGGTGCGTTTCTGCGCCAACCAGCACGTCGTTTACCATGTAGAGCACGCCGTCAGGCTTCATGTAAGCCTGTTCGATGAACAGGAAGCCTGTAACTTTCTTGCCCAGAATCGTGCCTTCACATGCGAAAGTCTGCGATGTGTAGAACAGGCCGTTATCCCGACCGGGAAGATACCACTGCAGTCCCGGCTTCAGCGAAGGTCCGGCAATGTCAATCAGCCCGTCTTCCCGGTATTCAAGGCGATCTGGCCGATAGACGGCATGGAAGCCACGGCGCTTTTCATCAACTTCGTCAGCGTGCCAGACGATTTTCTCACCATCGACCTCGATGATCGTGTCGGTGTTGTACCCCGTGCGGATCGAACGGTGATCGACGTGTAGTTCACCTGCATCGTTCTGCACGAAGAGGACTGCCCGGCGGCCGATGGTGCTGCGAGTTCCTGCTTCGCGCGGGGGTTCTGTCAGGCCGTCAAACGGGAAGCGGCGCATGAAGATATAGACCTTGCCCTCTTCATCACGGAATGTGCCCCATGGGTAGGTCGCTTCGGGCACCAGGCCGAAATAGCCGCGCGGATCGGAAGCACCCTCCACCGAAGGTTCGAATGAACCCGACATCCCGAGCCACTGAAAGTCACCCCGCTGTGGAGCATTGATTTCAGACATCTTTCACACCCTCGACGATTGTTGCAGCAAGAGCACCTGACATGCGTTGTGGTTCTGCATGGATGGAGCACGGCTCGAAGAATGGAGCGGGTCTAACAAGTCACCCTTGTGTTTTGCACCGATGAGCATGGAACATCGTAACTGCGATAGAGCGTCTGCAGGTGTCGCATTGGATATGAACCTGCAGCAGATTGAAGGGCAGCTTCCAAATTCAACTTCTCTCAAGCATTAACGAGTCCTGCATGGCAGCCCGACCGTTTCGTATCGATGTCCCACAATCCGTGATTGATCGTATCGCCGCGCGCGTTGCTGACAGCCGCATCGGCTATGCGCCGGCTGAGGGTGGCGCCTGGGAATACGGCATGGATCGCGGCTATCTCGCCGATCTGGTGGACCACTGGCGCGACCATTACGATTGGCGTGTGCATGAGGCAGAGCTCAATCGCTGGCCGCAATACATGGCGCAAGTCGACGGGATCGACATCCACTTCTACCATATTCCCGGCGATGGTTCGCGGCCATTGCCGATCATCATGACGCACGGCTGGCCGGGTTCTGTCGTAGAGTTCCAGGCCGTCATTCCGCTGCTTCACGCGGCGGGCTATACGCTGGTGATACCTTCGTTGCCGGGATATGGCTGGTCCGGGCGGCCGGAAAAGCCCATCGGTCCGGCAGCAGTGGCAGCGCTGTGGCGCAGGTTGATGGTCGACATCCTTGGCTATCCGCGATTTCTGGCGCAGGGCGGGGATTGGGGAAGCGCGGTGACGCAACAACTAGGGGCTGCCCATGCCGACGCGGTGGCTGCGATCCACGTGAACTTCTTCATGGGACCGCCCCCCGGCTCGAGCGATGTCCCCGAGTTGGCAGAGTACTGGCAGGCTGTTGGCAAGCTAATGCAGGCCGAAAGTGGCTATCAACACGAACAGGCGACCAAACCACAGACAATCGGCCTGGCCCTGCATGATAATCCTGTCGGCTGGGCGGCCTGGGTGGTGGAGAAGTTCTGGCGTTGGGGGGATACGGGCGGAAAGATCGAGAGCCGTTTCAGCAAGGATCACCTGATCACCAATCTGATGACCTACCTGGTGACGGATAATGTCATGTCTTCGCTGTGGATGTATTATGGCAGCAGCAAGGAAAAGCGCCATCCGGGGCCAGTGACGGTACCAACAGGACTAGCGCATTTTCCTGGAGAATTCTATCCTATGCCAAGTCGCCGCCTTGCCGAAATGGCTTACAATGTAAGGCGTTGGAGCAAGATGGCGGCAGGTGGACACTTTGCCGCCATGGAAGAGCCACAGGCTTTTGCGGCAGATGTCATCACGTTCTTTGATGCGCATGGGCAATAGAAGTGCTTACTGGTGCCAAAGTCGCCTGGATCGCACGGATGATGGGCTCGGCGTTGCTCTTCGCCAGGGGCAAGTATCGGTATAAGGCAATGATATGTCGCAGTGGTCAGCAATGAAGTTAGCTGTCGGTCCCATCCCTCTGTACCATCAGTTGGAGCAGGATCTGAAGGGGCGGATCGGTTCGGGCGAGTTCGCGCCGGGCCAGATGTTGCCCACTGAAGAGCAGATGGGCCATGCTTATGGCGTGAGCCGGATCACTGTGCGCCGTGCGCTTGAATCGTTGGATGGACAAGGCCTTATCCAGCGCAGGCGGGGCGTGGGGTCGTTTGTCGCAGAACGTTCGTCAGCGTTCCACTCCGTGCAGTTGAGCGGCTCGCTCGATGCCTTTCTGATGACGGCATACGGACTGGAGCCTCTGCTTGTTTCGTTAGAGGAACGCGTGGCACCGGATGAAATTCTTGCCGAATTTGGCCTTGAACCGGGCGGCAAGCTGTTGCGGCTGGAACTGATAAGCCGCACCAAGGAAGGGCCGACTGCCCACTCCGAGTTCTTCTTCACGCCTGCCATGTCCGGCAAGCTGACGGTCGATGACATCGTCGGCAGTGAACCGATCGTCCGCATTGTCGAGCGCAAGCTGGGCGTGCGGGTGGGGCGCGCAACCCAGATCATTGAGGCGGCACAGGCGCATGGCACGACGGTCAAGTACCTGGATTTGCCTGAAGGCACGCCGGTGCTTGGCGCGCAGCGCAAGTACTACACGACAGCCGGGGAACTGGTCGAAGTGGCGCGTCAGCACTATCATCCCGGGCGCTACCGCTATGAAGTGGAACTCAAGGCCAACCTCTACAGCGTCTGATGCATGACGCGGGCCGGCTGAGATGCCGACCCGCAGGCTACCGGTTCAATTGCCCTTGAACACGGGATCACGCTTTTCCAGGAATGCATCGAGAGCTTCTGCGTGATCGCCCGTTTCGTGGGCGAGCGCCTGATAGGCTGCTGAAAGTTCCAGAATTTCGGACATCCGCTGGGTCTGCGCCTCACGCAGCAGGCGCTTGGTCAGGCGCAGCGCGCGCGCTGGATTGTTGGCGATGCGTTCTGCCAACGCAAGCGCTTCGGGCATAAGCTGATCATCGGGCACAACACGGTTGAGCAGGCCGAACCCCAACGCTTCCTGCGCGCTGTAGCGATCGCCGGTAAAGAACATCTCCGCGGCGCGAGCATAGCCGACGACGCGCTGAAGCGACCACGCCCCGCCATCTCCGGGAACGATTCCGACCTTGATGAAGCTGGCCGAGAATTTGGCACTTTCAGCGGCAATGCGCATATCGCACAGGCAGGCGAGATCGCAACCCAGGCCCACCGCATGGCCGTTCATTGCTGCGATAAGCGGGACTTCGCAGTCCATGAACGCGGTAGTGATGCGCTGAACACCCCGGCGGTAATTGTGGCGAGTGGAGTCGGGCTGGTCGAGCGGTCCGATGCCATTGCGCTCCTTCATGGCCTTGAGGTTGCCGCCGGCGGAGAAGGCACGCCCGGCACCTGTCACCACGCCCACGGAAACAGAGCGGTCATCGGTGAGCGACTCGATCGCCTCGACCAGATCACGGCAATCCTGGTGGGTGCCAATGGCGTTCAGCGAATCAGGTCGATTGAGCGTGATGACGGCAATACGACCGCGACGTTCCACCTGCACGAAGGATGACATTGATCAGATTTCCTAGCTGAAGTGACCAGATTTCCGGGTGTTCTAACCAGTTGGTGCCACTTTGCGAGCGTTCGAAATCTTGATCGCAGGAGCGAAGGTTTCGCTTGCCAAGACGTTCCGCTGGCATCATATCATTACATCATGACATGGCATAACAACCGCTGACAGGTTGAACGCCAATTGGGAGATCAGCTCATGGCTACGGTGATGCGCGAAAAGAAGATCAAGTCTGCCGACCGGGTGCTCGAGATCTTTGAAATGTTCTCGGCCGACCGTCAGGAAGTGACGGTAATGGATGTCGCCAGGACCCTGTGTGTCCCGCAATCCAGCACATCCGAACTGCTCGGTTCGCTGGTTCGGCGTGGCTATCTCTATCGTGACCGCGCTGCCCGCACCTTCCGACCCACCGCGCGAGTTGCTCTGCTCGGCGCATGGGTGCAGCCGCAACTGTTCCGCCACGGCCGTCTGCTTCCGATGATGGACGCGTTGAAAGATGAGACCGGTCAGGCAGTCGTGCTCGCCTCGATGATTGGCCTGGATATCAAGCATGTCCATGTCGTGGGCGACGAATTGCCGGCTGCGCTTGCTTCGGGCACGCAGCACCACGCCTTGCATTCGCCGTTCGGCATTGCCCTGCTGTCGATCATGTACCGCGAGAACGTGCGCAAGCTGGTTCACCGCCTCAACGCAGAAAGCGAAGCGGCGCTGCACGTGCGCTACAGCGATCTTGAAGTGCAGCTTAACCGCGCCAGCAAGCAGGGTTATGTTGTGGGCGAACTGGGCAATGGCATGGCTGCCGTGGCCGTCCTCCTGCCCCAGCGTCTGGGCGAGGAGCAGCTCGTCGTCGGCATCTCGGGCAAGAGCGACACAATTCACGCCCATTGCGATCAGTTCGTCCAGACCCTGCGCGGCGCAATCGCCAGTGGACTTTCCGGACGTTCACAGCCCGAAATGCGTGAGGTCGAACGCCCCGCCATCGCTGCGGTGCACTGACTGGCAGCTGTCCGGTAATTCCCTCAAGAAAGGTTTCAAGTGACCCAGTATATCGTCACGCGCAAGGATGGCGCGATAGGCCATGTTGTCTTCAACAAGCCGGAGAAGATGAACGCCATCTGCCTCGAGATGTGGCAGGGAATGAGCGACGCAATGGCGCAGTTCGAGAACGACGACGAAGTTCGTGTGATCGTTTTCTCCGGCGCAGGCGGCAAGGCTTTCGTGGCCGGGGCAGATGTCGGCAAGTACGAACAGGAACGCGGCGACAAGGACGCGCAGGAGCATTACGCCAAGACCGGCGAAGATGCCCTGCAGGCGATCTACAAGTCGAAGAAGGTCACTGTGGCTGCGATCGACGGCTATTGCATCGGTGGTGGCGTATCGGTCGCGCTGGTGTGCGATCTGCGCTATTGCTCGGCCCAGTCGAGCTTCGGACAGCCCGCGATGAACATCGGCATCGGTTACCGCTATTCCTCGCTTCGCCGGATGGTGGACATCATCGGATATGGCGCGGCCAAGGACATGCTGCTGGGCGGCCTGCGCTTCGATGCGCAGGAGGCCTATGTGAAGGGCCTGGTCGGCCGCGTGCTGCCGAATGACGAATTCCAGCCGTGGATCGACAAGGTCGTCAAGACGATCTCGGTCGGTGCACCACTGACGGCAGAAGACGTGAAGTACACGCTTTGGACTTACGCACAGGACGAGAGCAAGCGCGATACGGACCGTTGCGAGGAACTCTTCCAGATCTGCTACGCGTCGGAAGACTACAAGGAAGGCATTCGCGCTTTCGCTGAAAAGCGCAAGCCGGTCTTCATCGGAAAGTAAGGAACGGCATCCGTCATGGACCTGCGGTTTACTGCCGAGGAAGAAGCGTTTCGTCTGGATGTTCGCGCTTTCATCCGCGAAAATCTCGATCCCGTAACCCATCGCAAGATGGTTGAGGGGCGCATCCCTGACAGGGAAGAGATCGTCGCGTGGCAGCGCAAGCTGAACACCCGGAATTGGGCGACACCTTCGTGGCCGCAGTCCCACGGCGGGCCGGGCTTTACTCCGGTCCAGCGTTACATCTTTCTGGACGAGCTGCATCAGGCCCCAGCCCCTGAGCCGGTCTCCTTCAACGTATCGATGATCGGGCCCGTCCTGATCGAATATGGCACAGCCGCGCAACAGGAACGGTTTCTGGCCGCGACGGCGAATCTGGATATATGGTGGGCACAGGGATTTTCCGAGCCTGGTGCAGGATCGGACCTTGCATCATTGCGCACAAGCGCGCGGCGCGATGGTGACCATTACGTGGTCAGCGGGCACAAGATCTGGCAAGGCATGGCGCATCATGCAGACTGGATGTTCACTCTGGTCCGTTCCGATCCTCAGGCGCCAAAGAAGCAGATGGGCATTTCGTTCCTGCTTATCGATTTGCGACTGCCCGGCGTAACCATCCGCCCGATCATCACTCTGGATGAACGGCATGAGGTCAACGAGGTGTTCCTCGACGAGGTGCGTGTGCCGGTCGATTGCCTGATTGGCGAGGAAAACAAGGGCTGGGACGTTACCAAGTTCCTGCTCTCGAACGAGCGTACCGGAATTGCCCGCATCGGCATGACCAAGCATCTGATCCGACGGATCAAGCGGCTTGCCGGGGGTAACCGATCAGTGCTGGCCAAGGCTGCCGCACTGGAAGCTGAACTCAAGATTCTGGAAATCACGCAGTTGCGCATTCTGGATGGGCAGCGCCGGTCCAGCGCTGCCGATCCGCGCTCTTCCATTCTGAAGCTGAAGGGCGTGGAACTGAGGCAGGCCGCCTCGGAGCTGTTGCTGGCGGCGGCAGGTACGTCGGCGCTGGAAGTGCGACACGATGATGCGCCGCTTGGCGATGACGATGCAGAATGGCTGGGCACGATCATGCCCAATTACGGCATCCTGCGCGCTGCATCGATCTATGGCGGATCAAGCGAGGTCCAGAAGGGCATTCTCGCCAAGACCCAGCTGGGACTTTAAGACACAATGGATCTGGAACTTTCCGACGACCAGCGAATGCTGAAAGAGAGCGTCGACCGTCTTGTGGCGGAACGTTACGATCTTGATCAGCGCCGCGGCTACATGAGCCAGCCCGCAGGCTGGTCTGCAGAAATGTGGAGTGCGTTTGCCGATCTGGGTCTGACCATGCTGCCGTTCTCGGAAGAGCAGGGTGGTCTGGGCCTTGGCGGGGTGGAAACCATGATCGTAGGCGAAGCTTTTGGCCGCGCCTTGGTGATTGAGCCCTATCTACCGTCGGTAGTGCTGGCAGGCACCGCGATCAGCCATGCGGGAACGCCCGATCAGGTGGCTGAGTGGCTGCCGCCGATCATGTCTGGCGAAACGATCTGCGCATTGGCGACTGAAGCCGCAGTGACTGCCGAACGTACCGGTGAAACGTGGATACTGGACGGTGCAGCCAAGGTCGTGCTTGGCGGCGATACGGCGGGTCAGCTCGTCATTCCGGCAGGCGATGACCTGTTTGTTTTGCCTGCCGATGCAGCCGGGCTGCAGCGGCGCGGATATCGCGTGCATGGCGGCGGCGGCGCTGCTGACCTGACGCTGATCGGCGTGAAGTTGCCGGAGAAGAACCGGCTTTCCGGCAACGGCGGTTGCACGCGCGCATTGGAAGCTGGCATCGCGTGGCTTGCGGCAGAAGCTGTTGGCGCGATGCAGGCCGCGCTTGATCTGACGGTTGAATATCTCAAGACGCGCGAACAGTTCGGCAAGCCAATCGCAGTGAACCAATCCCTGCAACATCGCGCGGCGGAAATGCTGGTGGAGGTTGAACAGGCGAGGTCTGCTGCGATGTATGCCGCCTTGCTGTGTGATGAGCATGACGATCACGTACGTGCCACCGGCTATGCGGCGGTGAAGGCCGTTATCGGCAAAGCGGGCCGGTTTGTTGCGCAGAATTCGGTGCAACTGCACGGCGGCATCGGCGTGAGTGAAGAGCACGTCATCAGTCACTACTTCCGTCGTCTTACGGCCATCGGCATGCTGTTGGGCGATACGGAAAGCCAGATCACCAGGCTGGCCGAATTGGGCGGCTTCACCACTGCCGCTCCGCATTTCGATTAGCTGCGAACGGACCGGGCCTTTGACAGGAAGCAGGTCAGTGCAAATGCGCGCCATGGTAATCAACAGTTATGGCGGCACGGACGTTCTCGAAGCAGCCGAGGTGCCGATCCCGGCGTTGGCGTCGGGGGAAGTGCTGATCAAAGTAAACGCCGCCGCCGTTAACCCGGCAGATGGCAAGTGGCGGTCTGGCAGGTACCAGTCGTTCATACCTCTCACCATGCCTCATATTCTCGGCTACGATATCGCCGGTACGGTGGAAGCGGGTGAGGGGTTCACCAGAGGCATGCGCGTTGCTGCCATGCTCAACCCGGTCACCAAAGGCGGCTATGCCGAATACGTTGCCGTTGCAGCAGCCAACGTCGCTCCGATCCCGGATAACATGAGCTTTGAGACGGCTGCTGCCGTGCCATGTGCAAATCTGACCGGCGTGCAGATCATTGAAACCGGGCTTGATTTACAGGCTGGACAGCGGGTCCTGATTACCGGCGCGTTGGGCAATGTTGGCCGAGCTGCAATGTTTGTGGCGCGCGGACGTGCAGGGCATGTCATCGCCGCCGTGCGAGCCGACAGGGCGGGGGAAGCACGTGACGCGGGTGCCGCAGAAATTGCCATTGTCGGCGAAGACTGGACTGGCGAGGCGTTCGACGTGATTGCGGATACTATCGGTGGCACTGACGTGGTCGCGCTCATGCATCATCTGAAGCCCGGTGGGCGCATCGTTACCGCGTCCGATATTCCCATTCCGGCCGATGACCTTCCTGCAGCGCCTGAATTCCACTCAGTCAATCCCGACGGACAACAGCTGGCCCAAATCCTGGCAGCGGTGGCTTCTGGCGACCTACCCGTTCCCATAGACCGTGTGCTGCCGCTTGAAGCCGCAGCCGAAGGTCAGTCAGCTGTCGATCAAGGCGGGCTCAGGGGCAAAATCATCCTCAAGCCCTGACAAGTTGATCGTACCCTATCGCCGCATGTGATGGCCGAAGATGCCGTCGCCAACGGTGTGGTGGCAGGAGCGGCGAGGGGGCGAAGCGACTTCACCCTGATCCTGTGCCATTTCCTTCACCACACCGTCTGCGGTCATGCGTCTTTCCAGCCCTTGCCTTCCTTGGCCAGGCGTTCGAGCAGCTTGCCGGGGCCCCAGCGCGGACCGTTACGCTTTTCGGCGTCGAGCGCCATCTGGTAGATCTTGTCGAGACCGTACTTCTCGCCCCAATACATCGGGCCGCCGCGGTGGACGGGGAAGCCATATCCATTGACCCATGCCACATCGATATCGCTGGCGCGGATTGCGGTCCCGTCCTCGATCTCCTTGGCGCCCTCGTTCACGAGCGGAGCGAACAGGCGGGCCTCGACTTCCTCGTCGGTGAATTCACGACGGGTGATGCCGAATTCCTTCGACACGCCTTCGATGATTTCCATCGTTTCGGGATCAGATAGCTTCTCGCGCCCTTCATAACGGTAGAAGCCCTTGTTGGTCTTCTGGCCAAATCGGCCTGCTTCGACAAGGCGTTCGACGATGGGCGAAACGCGCTCACCCGCCGGGATGCTGGCAGCGCGGCCCTTGCGCGAGACGACTGCCATGTCCATGCCAGCCAGATCGCGCATCGACATCGGCCCCATGGCCATGCCGAACTTGGTTGCCACGCGATCGATCTGTTCAGGTGTTGCGCCCTGTTCCAGCAGAAATTCCGCTTCGCCCGTGTAGTATTGCAGCATCCGATTGCCGATGAAGCCTTCGGTGCTTCCAGCCAGAACTGGCACCTTGCCGATCGCCTTGCCCATTTCCATGACAGTGACAATTGTCTCTGGCGATGTCACGGCGCTGCGGACGTTTTCAAGAAGCTTCATCACATTTGCGGGCGAGAAGAAGTGGCAGCCAACCACATCGCCCGGGCGGCTTGTGGCGCTCGCAATTTCGTCGATCGAAAGGTAGCTTGTGTTGGTGGCAAGGATAGCACCGGGCTTCATCAGCTTGTCGAGACGGGCGAAGATTTCCTTCTTCACGTCCATCCGTTCCAGTGCAGCTTCGATCACGATGTCGCACTGGGCCAGATCGTCATAGCTTGTGGTGGGCGTGATCAGGGACAAAGCCTTGTCCATCTTGTCCTGGCTCATCGAGCCGCGCGAGACCGAGATGCCATAGTTCTTGCGGACCACGCCGATTCCGCGATCGAGGGCTTCCTGATTGAGATCAAGCAAGGTTACCGGGATGCCTGCATTGGCAAAGCACATGGCAATGCCGCCGCCCATGGTGCCTGCACCGATGATCGCGCACGAAGCAATCTTCCTGGGCTGCACATCGGCCGAAATACCCGGAATCTTGCGTGCCTGCCGTTCGGCAAAGAAATAGTGCATCAAGGCACCGCGCTGATCGCTGGCGTAAAGCTCCTGGAACTTTTCAGCCTCAAAGGCGAGGCCCTCCGCAGCCGGAAGGGTGCAGGCGGCTTCGATGCAGTCGATGATCACCATCGGTGCGATCTTCCCGCGCGCCTTCTTGCCCACGGTCTTGCGGGCTTCGGCAAAAACCGAAGGCTCGATACCGTTGATCTTCTCGTTCCGGTCGATCACCGCAACGAACGACTTGCCCGAGGCCAGCGATTCACGCGCAAAGGCCACGGCTCCGCTGCGCACGTCGTCGACGATTGCATCGACAACGCCGAGTTCACGCGCCTTTGCCGCAGGGATGTGCTTGCCGGACGTGATCAGATCGATGGCCACATCGACGCCGGTAAGGCGGGGCAGGCGCTGCGTGCCGCCAGCACCGGGAAGAATGCCAAGGTTCACTTCGGGAAGGCCAACCTTGGCCGAAGCAACCGCGACGCGGGCATGGCAGGTAAGGGCAAGTTCAAGTCCGCCGCCCAGAGCGGTGCCGTGAATTGCAGCAATGGTGAGCTTCGGGGAGGTTTCCAGCATTTTCTGCAGGTCTTTCAGGGCTGGCTTGACCTGGCTTTTGTCCGTGCCGAATTCGGTAATGTCTGCGCCGGCGATGAAGGTCTTGCCGCCGCCAAGAATGACCAATGCCTTCACCGCATCGTCCGCAAGAGCGCGTTCTATCCCTTCTCCAAGCCCGGTTCGAACGGCAGCGCTCAGCGCGTTGACCGGCGGATAGTTGACCGTGAGTACCGCAACTTCGCCATCAACCTCGTACGCAACTGCGCTCATGCCAGACTCCACTCGCTGTAATCTCACGTTGCCCGTTTGGGCCGTTGCAAGTTCCTTTGGCAATACAGGCCAGAGAAGGCGAGCGTCGGCAGTATTGGGAGGGGACATATCGCTGTTACGATGTGCCAGTCACCAAGGTTGTCCTGCCCCGGCAAAGTTGGTGTGTGAGAATCCAAGTCATGCAGGGAGCGGGGGAGTTATGCCATCAGAAGCCTTGAAGGGCATCAGGGTCCTTGACCTCAGCCGTATTCTGGCTGCGCCCTACTGCACCCAATTGCTGGGTGATCTTGGCGCTGAGGTCATCAAGGTCGAGCGCCCGGGCTCTGGCGATGACAGCCGATCCTATGGCCCCCCTTTCGTCAATGATGCCAAGGGCAATCCAACAGCCGATGCTGGCTTCTATCTCAGCTGCAATCGGAACAAGCGCGGCATTACGGTAGACCATTCCAAGCCCGAAGGCGCGGCGCTGCTGCGCGAACTTGCGGCCAAGTCTGACGTGTTCATCGAAAACTTCCGCACCGGGGTTCTTGCCAAGTACGGCCTTGATTACGAAAGTCTCAAAGCCATCAATCCCGGACTGATTTATTGCTCCGTCACGGGCTTCGGGCAGGACGGGCCGTTCTCGGCACGACCGGGTTACGATGGTGTTTTTCAAGCCATGTGTGGAATGATGAGCGTGTCTGGCTTGCCCGATGGCGTTCCGGGCGGCGGACCGATGAAGGTAGGCGTGTCAATGGTCGACATCCTGACCGGACTTTATGCATCCAGCGCAATCCTTGCCGCGCTGCGCCACCGTGACAACACCGGGGAAGGGCAGTTCATCGACATGGCCCTGCTCGATTGCGGCCTGGCCTCGCTTTCGCACTATGTGCAGAATTACCTGATTTCGGGCAATGTCCCGGAACGGCGCGGCAATGGTGGGTTTGGCGGTATTCCATCGCAAACCTTCAAATGCAGCGACCGCGAAATCTTTATCGTGGCGAGCACGAACAAGCAGTTCGGTGCGCTCATGCGCGTGCTGGGTGAGCCAGAACTGGCATCGGACCCACGCTTCGACGCGGTGCAGAAGCGCATCACCAATCGAGATACGCTTCTGGCCAAACTCGACGCCTTGTTCCTCAAGCGTTCGGCGGCCGAGTGGCTGGAAGACCTTGAAGAGGCCGACGTCCCGGCGAGTCCGGTGAATGACGTATCGATGGTGTTCGACAATCCGCAGATTCAGTACCGCGAGATGCTTGCCCACACGCACCATCAGGTTGCAGGTGAACTGCCGATCTTGCGTAACCCCATCCGTATGTCCGCCACCCCGATCGGCGAGGCGACAGCACCACCGACGCTGGGGCAGGACAACGATGCAGTGCTGCGCGAAGTGCTGGGCTATAACGCCGAGAAGATTGCCCATCTGCGAGCATGCGCCGTTCTTTGACACGGCAAAATGCGTCACGATTGAGATAGAACGCGGCGTTCCGCCCAGACGTTGCCAGGCACGTAGGTTGAAGCTCTTCCGCAAAAGCATGAAAGGGATGGGTCGGAACATGAGGAGTATCCGACGTGAACAATGCTGACGTGGCTTGCCTCCTGTTCGCGCCGCTGACCATCCGAGGCTTCACGGCCCCCAACCGGGTCATGGTCTCGCCAATGCAGCAGTATGCGAGCGATGACAGCGGCAAGGCCAATGACCTTCATCTCGTTCAGCTTGGCCGGTTTGCCATGGGTGGCGCGGGCATGGTGATTGCCGAGGCGACAGCGATCGAGCCCATCGGGCGGATGAGCCACACCGATCTTGGCCTCTGGTCGGACGAGCAGATCGAACCGTTGGCGCGGGTGGCAAGCTTCATATCCAGTCAGGGTTCGATCCCTGGCATTCAGCTTGTGCACGCCGGGCGCAAGGCATCGATGCAGGCCCCATGGGACGGCATGGGGCCGCTGACTCAGGCAGATATGGCGCGTGGCGAAGCACCATGGGAAACAATAGGACCGAGCGCGATATCGCCCGGACCAGGTTGGCAGGTTCCGCTCGAGATGACAGGAGCCGACATCATCAGGAATGTCGGGCTTTGGGCATCTGCAGCCAGACGGGCGGCGGATGCCGGATTTCGGATCATCGACCTGCACGGTGCGCACGGTTACCTGCTGCACGCTTTCCTGTCTCCAATCTCCAACCATCGCACAGATCGCTATGGCGGCAGCCTGGAGAACCGCATGCGCTTTCCGCTGGAAGTAGTCAGCGCCATTCGCGCTGCGATCCCTGCTGACTGCGCATTGTTCTATCGCCTCTCTGTTCTTGACGGGATCGAAGGTGGCTGGACCGTTGAGGACAGCTTGATCTTCTGCCGGGAATTGCTCGCATTGGGCGTCGATGTGATTGACTGTTCTTCCGGCGGTGCAATCTCTGACCGCACGTCCGATGTCAGGGTGCGTCGCGGATACGCGTTCCACGCGCCATATTCTCGCGCCATGCGTGATGGTCTCGATGATGGATTGGTCGCCACTGTCGGGCTGATCGTCGATCCTCATCAGGCAGAAGCGATCCTGCGTTCGGGCGACGCTGATATCGTGGCCATTGGCCGGGAATTGCTGGCTGATCCCAACTGGACACATCATGCCCGCAATGTTCTGCTGGGAGAAAGCTACGACGACTGGCCGCAGGAAGCAGGCTGGTGGCTTGACAAGAGGGTAGGTGCTCTACGCAAGCTGCAGGACAGCGGTGAGACACCCATGACTCGCTATCAGGACAGCACAATGTGATTGGAACAGGGCCTGTAGATCCGACGAATGAGCGACTGACGGCGCTTGAGCACCGGCTGCGCGAGATGGAGGATTGGCACGCCATCTATCAGCTGGTTGCCAGCTATGGCCCCGCTGTGGACGGGCTGAGCCGCGAAGGGCTTGAGGCCCTGTGGTCTGCTGACGGTACGTACGAGACTGAACATCACGTGTTCGAAAGTGCGGTCGAAGTCGGTGCGATTGTTGACGATCCAATGCACCTTGGATTTGTTGAGCCTGGCTGCGCCCATGTGATGAGCCTGCCGCTGATCACTCTGGCTGGGGATGTGGCAGTCGCCACCAATTATTCGCGGGTCTATGTTTGCACAGGCGATGGCTGGCGCGTTGCCCGTGTTGCCTCAAATCGATGGGAGCTTTCGCGGGAAGACGGGGGCTGCTGGAAAGTCGTTCGGCGGATCAACCGACTGATGAATGGGTCCGAAGCGTCCCGAAGCCTGTTGCTGAGCGGAGTTATTGGCCAGCCCTGATTGCGACGGGCAGGCAAAGACCTTATGCGCCGCTTTACTCTGGCGTTTGAGGTGATGAGGGCAAGGCTTATGACAGGCATTGGCGAATGAAGAGCGGATCATCATTCGCGCCCCTGCGTCACACAGTGTTCCGACGGATATGGACAGCCAGTCTTCTGTCCAATTTTGGCCTCCTTATCAACGGCGTCGGCGCTGGCTGGGCGATGACCGAACTGAGCGGCCGGACCGATCTGGTAGCACTGATCCAGACCGCGCTGATGCTACCCTACATGTTGTTTTCAATGGCTGCGGGGGCCATTTCAGATACCTATGACCGGCGCAAGGTCAGCATGATCATGCTTGGCTTTGCATTCTGCAGTTCCTTACTGCTGACCGGCGCGGCAGTCGCGGAGTGGCTGACTCCAACCCTTCTGCTGATGCTGTGTTTCCTGACTGGAACAGCCAATGCCATGTTTGGTCCGGCATGGCAGGCTTCTGTCAGCGAACAGGTGCCCAATGAAGATATCGGTCCTGCCGTTGCGCTCAATTCGGTCAGCTACAACATTGCACGCAGTTTCGGCCCCGCCATTGGTGGACTGATCGTTGCTGCAGCCGGATCAGTCGCGGCCTTCGGCGTCACGGCATTGTGCTATCTTCCCATTTTACTGGCCATTTTCCTATGGCGCAGAGAGCGGGAAACACCGCGTCTGCCGCCCGAGCGTATCGGGTGGGCGATCATTTCCGGCGTGCGCTATGTGATGTATTCGCCGACCACCCGATCCGTGATTATCCGATCGGCGTTGACTGGCATTGCGGGAGGATCGATTTCTTCACTCATGCCGTTGGTTGCGCGCGAATTACTTGGCGGCAGCGCCGCTACCTACGGCTTGCTGCTCGGAGTGTTCGGCATTGGTGCAGTTGTTGGCGCCTTGGTCATGCCAACCCTGCGACGCAAGCTGTCGGGTGAGTTGCATATCGGCAGCAGCACGGCAATACTGGGTGTGGCAATGATCCTTTTGTCGCAGGGACGGTCGATCTGGTTCGCGATGCCTGTGTTGTTCGTGGCCGGTGTGATGTGGATGCAGCCGCTCACGCAGTTCAATATCGTGATTCAGACTCAGGCACCGCGCTGGGTTGCGGGGCGGGCGCTGGCTGCATTTCAGGCTTCGATCGCTGGCGGCCTTGCCGGTGGTGCTTGGTTGTGGGGCCATGTAGGTCAGAGCGTGGGAACCGCAAACGCCATTGCGTGCTCGGGTCTTGCCATGTTGGGCTGTGTTGTTGCCAGCCGGATCTGGCCGCTGGATCAGGAGGCAAACGATCTCACCGGTCGTGATAAGCCGTTGGCCACGCCTGAGGTCAGACTTGGCCTGACCGGGCGCAGCGGGCCGATCGTTGTGGAAGTGGAGTATAGCGTCCATCCGGATCGAGCGCGCCAGTTCTACGCTGCGATGCTGGAGGTGCGGCATTTCCGGCAGCGCAACGGCGCTTACATGTGGTCGCTCGCGCGAGATATTGCGGATGAACAACGCTGGCTTGAGAGGTTTTCCTGTCCGACATGGCATGATTATCTGCGCCAGCGTGAACGCATGACCGCTGGCGAACAGGCTATACTTGATCGGGCGTTGGCACATACGACAGATCAGCGCAGTGATCGTATCCGCCGGTTTCTCGAGCGGCCGATGGGGTCGGTCCGCTGGCTGCCGGAAAGCCGTGACCCAGGACTCATCCTGCCAATAAACCCCGGCTCCGGCTGATCGCTCTCGTAAAGCTGATCGCACCTACGATGGAAGGCGACGCGCGCGAGATCATCCTGTTATTTGCGCATTCGTGATGCGAACTTGCACGGGTTGTCATGCGCGTCCGGGGATGAAATCGTGTCTGAAAGGGGCGAAGGCCATCGTAAGCCGCGTGGCATGATTGGCTCCGTCTCTCACCTGGATAAACCGCACCTGCACGAAAGCAGGAGTTCGGTTTTCGTCGTGCGCCTTACCGCCAGTACGAACGCTCAGAACGATGCGATTGACCGAGCCCCAGTCTTAGGAGACGTCCCATGAAACTCTACCGCGTGCCTGCCTTCACCGGACCAGACGGCCTGACGCTGTGCGACGAGCCCGATCCAACGCCTCCCGTAGCTGGCCAGGTGATCGTTCGCCTGCGCGCGACGTCGATCAATTTTCGCGATCTGATGGGCTTGCAGGGTCAGTTGCAGGTCGGCACCGGGATGGCACCAAACCACATCCCGATGTGCGACGGGGCTGGCGAAGTTGTCAGCGTTGGAGAAAGCGTGACACGCGTGAAACCTGGCGATCGGGTTGCCCTGACATTTCATCCAACCTGGATTGCGGGTCGTATTCCGGATGATTTCAATGTTCTGGGCCGGAGTTGCCATCTGAACGATGGGTTGCTGGCGCAGTACACAAAGGTGGACCAGAGCGAAGTTGTCGTCGTCCCCAATCACCTTTCGTTCGAGGAAGCCGCCACCCTGCCTTGCGCGGGAGTAACGGCATGGGCGGCGCTCCAAGGGCAGATGCACCTGCTGGCGGGCGACGATGTGCTTGTGATGGGAACCGGCGGGGTTGCCATCTTCGCGCTGCAATTGGCCAAGGCTGCAGGCGCACGCGTGATCGCCACAACGACATCACCAGCCAAGCAGCAGCGGCTGTGGGAGCTTGGCGCTGATTGCGTGGTTGACAGTTCAAGACCCGACTGGAGTGCTGCGGTGCTCGATGCGACGGGAGGGCGCGGGGTCGACGTTGCGCTTGATGTGGGCGGTTCAACCGGATGGATCGAGACAATCAAGGCCACCCGTGAGTGCGGGCGGATCAGCCTGATCGGTGCGCTTGACCGTAGCACTGGTGGGATGCCTGGGTTGTTCATGTGGCGAGGGCAGCATCTCAATCCGACACGCGTTGGCAGCCGCGAGCAGTTCGAGCAATTGAACCGCGCGATCGCACAGGCGAAGATCGTTCCGGTCATCGATCGGGTGTTCGGGTTTGAGCAAGCGGCTGAGGCGTTCCGGTATTTCGAAACCGCATCACGGATTGGCAAGGTGGTGATCAGGATCGACTGAATGCTCTGCGAAACGATTTGCTCTTATCGGAGGCGCGATGCTTTCAGGGGAAGCATTGCACCCTCAGTACACAGGCCGTCTATCTGAGAACTGTGTCCCGGTCGCGTTTCCCGGGCAGGAGAGGCTATGCACACGGTAAATCCGAACAGTGCCGAGGCGCTGGCTGACCGGCCGGCATTCCATAATCGCTTGCGCGACTTTGGCGTCGCCGCAGCTGCCGGGGGCGATTATTTCTATGTCGCTGGCTACGAGAATGTGAAGGAAGTGCTGGAAAACAGCGCGCACTTTTCAAAGGAATGGGGAAGCCAACTCGCTCCGATGGAGCGGGGCATTGCGCTCAATCAAGACCCACCGGACTTCAACGCATTCAAGCGTCTCTATAATGCCTACATGTCACCTGCCGGGGTGAAGCGCTGGGCAGCCGATTGCACACGCATTGCAAACGAGGTGATCGACAGCTTTGAAGCTCTCGGCACGGGTGATTTGCAGCACCTGTTCGGAAAGCCTGTTCCGGCCAAAGTGGCCGCGCGGGCCATCGGCTTTCCGGAAGAGCCGGTAGAGATGTACCGCCGCTGGACGGACTCATTCCTTGATGCGATGATCCGTGACCCCGAAGAGCAGCAGCGCATCATCGCAGAGATGTATGCCTTCTTCGATGAGCAGTTCGAGCTGAAGCGACAGAAGCTGCGCGATGCCGGGATCACCGAAGCAAAGCCCGAACACGTTGGTGCAGTGCTTGATGATAGCCTGATATCCGTGCTCATGACATCGCCATATCGCGGGCGCTATCTTACGAACGATGAATTGCGCCGAACGATCCGGGGCTTCTTTGTCGGTGGCGTGGATACTACCGGCGCGCTGATGCTGAACACTCTGGCCAGTCTGCTGGAGCAGCCTGAGTTGTGGGAGCAGGTCAAGGCTGACCCGGACCTGGTGGATGTGGCGATCGAAGAGTCGCTACGCCTTCAACCGCCAGCCATGGGCATGTTCCGGGGCGCGCCTTGCCCGGTGCAGATGTCGGGCGAAACGATCCCGGAAGGCGCAAGAGTGCTGTTTTCGGTGTTGAGCGCCAATCGCGATCCCAAGTACTTCAAGGATCCTGATACCTTCCGTTTGGACCGCAAGGGCGAACGCCACATCGCTTTCGGAACCGGCGCGCACTTCTGCCCTGGCGCATGGACGGCACGCATGGAGGCCGGGATCGCTCTTCGCATCTTCATAAGCCGCCTGCCCAAGCTGCGATTGATTGCTCCCGTTCAGTATTACGATGCCATCAACTTCTGGATCGTCCGTCATTTTCCGGCCGCTTGGGACTGAGGCTGGGTAACAATTTTGGAAGCGTAAATGAGCGACGCCAAGACCGAAACCCGATCAGATTATCGCTATGGCCTGTCCATCCCGGTGCGGTGGATGGATTGTGATGCCTACGGCCACGTCAACAACGCGATCTACTATGCGATGATGGATCAGGTGGTAACGGTTTACATCGTGGAAACGGGCGTGATCGCGATGGGAACATCACCTTCAATCGGGCTGTGCGTGGCAAGCGCGTGCGATTTCCACCAGTCGATCGAGTTTCCTGAAATCGTGGATGCACGACTGCGTGTGGCCAGGTTGGGCGACAAGAGTGTGCGCTACGAAGTCGGGCTGTTCCGCCCCGGTGAGGAACATCCGGCAAGCACGGGCCACTTTGTGCACGTTTATGTTGATCGGCACAGTCGTCGGCCTGTGTCGCTGACCCCCGAACAGCGCGCTGCGCTGGCACCCTTGGCGACAGGATAGGAAAAGCTAATGGAAGATCTTGCGTCAATATTTGGCCTGAATGGCAAGGTCGCCTTGGTAACCGGCGCTGCAGACGGCATCGGCCGCGAAATTGCCAAGCTGTTTCACCTCGCCGGTGCCACCGTGATCGGTGCAGATATCAACGCGGCAAAGCTGGCCAGCCTACCCGATGAACTACCCGGAGCTCATATTGTCACCTATGATCAGGGTGACCCGGATTCCATCGCCAACTTGTTCGAGCAGGTTGACTTGGTCGGTCCGATCGATGTCCTGATCAACTGTGCGGCTGTGTATCCTTTCCGCAAGTTTGAAGACGTCGATTCCGGATTTCTCGACAAGATGCTCGCGATCAATTTGCGAGGCCCGTTCCAGTGCGTCCAGCATGCCGTCGGGCGAATGAAAGTGGGCGGTCGGGGCGGTTCAATCGTAAATATTTCTTCGGTCAATTCGATGCGCGCCTGCATTTTCGACAACGTCCATTATGGCGTTGGCAAAGCCGGCGTGAACAATCTGACGGTGTCAATTGCACTGGAATATGCAGAGCATAACATCCGTGTGAACAGTGTGCTGCCCGGCGGAGTTGCCACTACGCATGCCGCGGCCGAATCAGACGGCTATCCTTTGCGAGGGCCTTTCACGCAAGCAGGGCGTATTCCGCTGACTGGTGCAGCCGGCAAACCTGAAGACATAGCTCGTGCCTGTCTGTTCCTGTCCAGCGATGCTTCGCGTTACATCACCGGGCAAATCATCGCAGTCGATGGCGGCTTCTTGATCAGCTGATTCTGTTGCAGGCCCGGACCTTGTGGTGTAATCACTACACAAAGTGGAGATGGAGATTCCAGAATGGCGACGGTTTCAGAAAAGCCGCGGGTTCGCGACGTTATCCGGGTTTCGCGCGACAACTACTTGTCGAGCGAATTTGTCCAGAAGGAGAAGGAGCATCTGTGGCCCAAGGTGTGGCAAGTGGCCTGCCGTGAAGAACAGATTCCCAATGCCGGTGACTACATCGTGTTCGACGTTGCCGATGAGAGCATCATCGTGGTGCGTGACCGCAATGGCGAGACCTTCAGCGCCTTTCACAACGTCTGCCCGCATCGTGGACGCCAGATCATGGAAGGTTGCGGCCATGCCGTGAACTTCCGCTGCCAGTACCACAACTGGACCTTCGACCTCGAAGGCAAGAACGTGGTAATTCAGGACAAGGAAGACTGGAACGGCACGCTGGATTGCGAGCAGATTGATCTCCACCGCGTCAAGACAGGGCGCTGGGGCGGCTTCGTGTGGATCAACATGGATCCCGCATCCGAAACGCTCGAGGAATACCTGGATCCGATCCCCGAATATCTCGATGCATTCGAGTATGAGAACATGCGTCTTCGCTGGGCGCTGGAACTCCATATCCCGTGCAACTGGAAGGTTGCCATGGAAGCCTTCATGGAGGGGTATCATGTTGCCGCAACGCACACCCAGCTCCTTCCGACCCAAGGCGAAGACTACACGACCAGCTTTTCCCACGGCAAGCATTCGCATTTCGGATACTGGGGTGCCACCGCGATGCTGGGAACGCCTTCACCGCGCCTGAAGCGCGACACACCAGCAGACGTCCGCCCTGGCGTGGTCGAATTCTTCCGCATGATGGAGGAAGACTTCGCGGCGATCTTCACCGATCGTGATTATGAAGCCGCCAAGCGCATCATGACGGAACTGCCTGCAGACGCCGATCCGCTCACCGCATTCGGCATGGCCGTTGAACTGGGGCGCAAGGCAGCGGAGGAAGATGGGTGCGGCTACCCCCCAAACCTGACGCCCGAGGCGATGTACAAGGCAGGAACCGACTGGCACGTATTCCCCAATTGTGTGACCTTGCCCTATTTCGACGGTGCAGTGTGGTACCGTGCACGTCCCGATGGCGACGATCCTTCGAAGTGCATCTTCAACATCTGGTCATTGAAGCGCTACGGCCCCGGCAAGGAGCCGAAGGTCGAAACCGAAGTGCACAAGGATATCACCGGCAAGAGCTTTGGGCTGATTGTCGATCAGGACGTGGCCAACATGTACATGGTTCAGAAGGGGATGAAGAGCAGTGCGTTCTCCCACGCACGCCCGAACCCGGTGCAGGAGGAGGAAATCATCAATTTCCACCGCACTTTGGAACAGTACGTTCTGGGCCAGCGCAGGGTCTGATTGGCAGTATCGCTGGATAGAGAAGGGGCCGATCTGCATGCTGGATCGGCCCTTCAAGCTGCAGCTGCCTGTTTCATGAAGAATGGCTTGGACAGCCAGGTTCGCCAGACGGCCTCTGTAGCGTGCTGCGGTTGATCGCCTCCTCCAATTAAGCTTTCAATGGATGCGCAAGGAGGCGGATGTGGCCTCATCCCGTAGTGTGAAGGACTGGATTGTAGGGCCATCGCAGGCGCGATCGTTATGGATCCCAGATCTGTTCCTCTCGGTCAACGTGAGACCAATGTAGACATCGAGGCCCGGCGAGCGATCCGTCTGCACGAGGCGAACTGACGAACAAGCGAATTGGGAAATGGTTATGAGCGAAGCGCAGGGCTTTCTTGATCAACGTGCGGGTCTTTTCGGGCGCAAGGCGGCAGTGATCGGCGGCGGCGGTGGAATCGGGGCGGGGATCACGCTTGCACTGGCTGAAGCGGGGGTGGATGTTGCGATCTGCGACATCGATCAGGATCAAATGGCTGTAACTGTTGCCGAGGCCAAAGGCCACGGACGCGAGGTTCTATCCGCTCTGGTCGACGCCACCGATCCTGCAGCATTGGACAGCTTCTACGATGAAGTGACACAGGGGTTCGGCAATCTGGACATCGTCGTGAATGTTGTTGGCGGAACGTTTCGCACCAGCTTCATGGAGATGGACCGCGATGCCATCGCGCGCGATATCCAGCGCAACTACGGCTATGTCGTGCAGTCTGTTCAGCGCGCCGTCCAGCTCATCCGCGCAGGCGGTCGAGGTGGCAGTATCATCAACTTCACCACGATCGAAGCCCATCGTGGCGCAGCATCGTTCTCGGTCTATGCCGGAGCAAAGGCGGCGACGACGAATTTCACCCGTTCGATGGCGGTGGAACTTGGCAAGGAGGGCATTCGCCTGAACTGCATTGCGCCCGATACAACCCCCAGCAATGGCAACAACAGTGCAATGCCGCCCGAAATAGCGGCCAGCTTTGCCAACCTGTCGCCTGAAACCATGGGCAAGGGCATGGCGATGTACATTCCAATAGGCAGCCCGCCGCCAATTGCGGCACTCGCCAATGCGGTGTTGTTCCTGGCATCGGACCTTGCCGCGTTCGTGTCTGGAATAACCATGCATGTCGATGGCGGGACGATGGCAGCGGCCGGGTTCCTCGATTGGCCTTACGGGGACGGCTTCGTGCCTGTCGCGCTGAGTGGAACTCTTCCCTACATATTCCCGGAGAACGCCTGATGAAGCTCTATGCCGTGACGCTTTCTCCTTATGCAGCACGCGTGCGTCTTGCGCTGCGGCTTAAAGGAATATCCTTTGATCTGGTGCCGCCGCCTGGTGGCGGCACTCGTACCCCGGAGTATCTGGCAATCAGCCCGATCGGGAAAATTCCGGTTCTCGTGACTGACGATGGCCTCACGATTGCCGAGTCCGAAACGATCATCGATTATCTGGATGAGGCGTTCCCGGAGCCGTCGCTGATGCCGTCAGACCCTTCGGTTCGCGTACAGATCCGTAATGCGGTCCGTATGGTTGAACTCTATGTCGTACCTTCTTTGTCACGGTTGTTCGCGCAAATGGATCCGGCAAGTCGCAACACGCATATCGTGGAAGCGGAAATGGCCAGCTTGCGCAATGGGTTGGTGCTGGCGCAGCACTTCGTTGATAATGCAGGCTTTGTCGCCGGGGGTGCAATCAGCAAGGCTGATTGTGTTGTCTTGCCAACGCTTCTTCTCTGCGGGGTCGCAGGGCAGATCTATGGTGTGTCAGATATCGTAAGCGAGTTCTCCGAACTGTCCGGCTACAGGGCCAAAGCCCGTAAACATGACGACATGGGTGCTATCTGGAACGAGACCGAAGAAGCGTTGCGTGCGATCGTGCGGTGAACGCTCTGTTGAGTAAACCTGCGCAGTGGTTGCTTTTTTAGGGTTGGCGAGGCGCGGCACAGGTAACTTCGAGACAACCGTCAAAAGCTGCCGGGGAGGGCTGAGCCAGATATGACTGAATGGGACTATATCATTGTCGGTGCGGGTTCGGCCGGCTGCGTCCTTGCCGAGCGCCTGAGTGCAAATCCCGCCAATTCGGTTCTGCTGCTGGAGGCAGGTCCGGTAGACAAGAACCCGTTCATCCACATGCCGCGCGGCGTGGCCAAGCTCTATAGCGATCCCGCCCACGTCTGGTATTTTCAGACAGAGGCCCACGATGACATTCCATCCGAAACCTGGTTGCGTGGGAAAATGTTGGGTGGATCTTCGTCGATTAACGGCATGATGTATTTCCGTGGGCAGCCGGAGGACTACGACGGTTGGGAGGCACTGGGGGCTAAGGGCTGGGGATGGGACCAAATTGGCGCGGCCTTCCGCGCGATGGAGAAACATGAACTGGGGGCCGATGGAGTTCGGGGAGACTCAGGGCCGTTGGGCATCTCGGTGGAGCGCGAACGCACGCCGCTGACTGAAGCGTTCATCAAGGCTGGCGAGCAGATGGGCGTGCCGCGCGTCGATGATCTAAATCGCCCAAAGCAGGGTGGTGTCGGGTATGCCACGCGTACGATCCGCAACGGGCGCCGTCAGAGTACTGCTCAGACGTTCCTGAAATCGGCACAGAAGCGGCCGAACCTGACTGTGAAGACTGGCGTCGCCATAGACCGGGTGCTGTTTGAAGGAAAGCGGGCAGCAGGCGTGGTCACTTCGCCCGCTCCGGGACGAGCAGCAGAAACTATCCATGCTGCCGGAGAGGTTATCATTTCGGCGGGTGCGCTGATGTCTCCGCAGATTCTGCAGCGATCGGGCGTGGGAAGCGCTGAACATCTCGCGGGCTTGGGCATTCCGGTGGTTGTCGATAGCCCCGGGGTGGGCGAGCACATGCTTGAACACCGGCTTTTCGGAATGCATTACGGCGTTACCGTGCCGTTCAGCCATAACCGGCAATTGCGCGGATTGAGAGTGATCGGCAATGCCTTGCGCTGGTTCCTCACGCGAACCGGACCGATGGCAGTGGCCTATGGCACGGTAGGGGCCTTTGCCAAAGTGCTGCCGGAATCAACCACACCAGACATCGAAATTCTTTTCTCTCCGGTGGTCGCTACGCCTGACGCAAGCGGTCAACTGGTGGTGGATACAGCGCATAGCGTGACCTTGTTCGGCTATCCGCTCCGCTCTCGCAGCGAGGGATCGATCCATATTACTTCTGCAGACCCGAATGCACCGGGCCGCATTCGGGCCGGATATCTTTCTGATCCCTATGACTGTGCAGTAACGATCGCCATGCACCGTTTCATCCGCAAATGGATGGAACAGCCGGCGATTGCTGCGATGGTCTCGGAAGAGCGGGAGCCAAGCCGTTCGCTGCAGACTGATGAGGAGATCATCCACGCTTATCGGACGGCAGGACAGGCGGGCTACCACGCTTGCGGCACCTGCCGTATGGGTGCCTTTGACGATGCGGTGCTCGATGAAAAGCTGCGAGTACGCGGAGTGTCCGGGCTGCGTGTGGTGGACGGATCAATCATGCCGACTATGGTATCAGCTAACACCAACGGGCCGATCATGGCATCGGCTTGGCGTGCAGCAGAATTGATTCTCGAAGGGAGGAACCGATAACAGCCTTACCCGCTCTGGTCGCCGTCGAAGCGCAACCTACCGACGCACCGCGTCGCCGCAGGCGGACGCGGGAGGATGTCACACAACGCATATGCGATGCAGCGCGCGAATTGTTCGCCTCGCGTGGCTATCATGGGACGACCACGCGGGAGATCGCCCGACTGGCTGATGTGTCAGAGACCTTGCTGTTTCGGTACTATGGGAGCAAGGCCACGTTGTTTGACGAGGTGGTCGCGCAACCTTTCAACCGGTTGATGCAGGATTTCATCACCCAGCGCCCGACGACCGCCGACCTAGAGGCGCATGAGCACCATATTTTTACGTCAGTCTATAAGTTGATCGAGCAAAATCAGGCGCTCTTTGCTGCGCTCCTGTCGTCGAAAGCGGGCAGTAGTGAAGATGGCACCGTCCCGTCTTTCGACGGACTGCTTTCATTCTTCCGCTTGGGCACTGAGGAACAATTGCAGAAATACAGATCGCGTGGCGAGACTCCGCCGTTTGATATCGGGGTAGGGCTTCGGCTGGCATTCGGAATGCTGGCATCGTCTGTATTGCTGCGCGATTGGTTGTTCCCCGATGGGGCGCCTACCGGAGAAGCCATTGTCAACATGCTTGAGCATCTAGTCAAAAGGGCGCTCGACCCCGCCTAGCCCTGTTGATTGACGATCTCCTCAGCAGCATTTATGCAGCAGATACTACATAAAGAGGGTGATCCGAGTCATGGCAAGCGCGTTCAAGATCCAGGAATTCGACGATCCCAGCTATGATCCGTTCCTGTCGGACGAGGTCAACTTCGGCGACGATCTTGATCCCTATCCGCGAATCCACGCGTTGCGTGACCGCGGCACAGTCCTGCCGGGTTCCTATCGCGAGAACGTGGGTTTGCCTTGCTTCTACGGCCCTGTCCGCACGTTCACGATCCTTGGTAGCAAGGAGGCTGAGGAAGCTCTGACAGACACGAGCCGCTTTTCCAACGCAGGTTACCGCCCGACGCTCGGCTCCACGTTTGGCATGGGCAGTATCAGCACCATGGACAATCCAGAGCATGGGCGCTGGCGCAAGATCTTCCAGAAGATCTTCCTCCCGCAGTATGTGAAGACTTGGGGCGGAACCATCGTCGATCCTGTCGTCAATGGCCTTATGGCAAAGTTTCTGCCCCGTGGAGAGGCCGATCTTGTCGAGGAATTCACCCAGCGGTATCCGTTCGAGGTAATCTACCACCAGCTCGATCTGCCCCAAACCGATGTAAACACGTTCCAGCGTCTGGCGATTGGGCAGACGGATTACGTCCACATGGCCCAGGCGCAGGAAGCCGGGGTGAAGCTGGGCGAGTACTTCCGGGCATTGATTGACGCCCGACGAGAGGCACCCGGCGAAGATCTGGTCAGCCTGTTGGCAGCTACGGAAGTGGATGGAGAGCATTTGCCAGAACTGGTGCTGGTATCATTCCTGCGCCAGCTGATGAATGCGGCAGGCGATACAACCTATCGCGGAACCAGCGTGCTTTTGACCGCGCTGCTGCAAAACCCGGATCAGCTTGAGGCCATTCGCAATGATCGCAGCCTCATACCAAATGCCATAGAAGAAGCGCTGCGTTGGGACGGCCCTGTCATATCCCAGCTTCGCACCGCTGTGTGTGATACCACCATCGGTGGTGTAGCGATCCCTGCAGGAGCGTATGTTGACGTGGTGGCTGGTGCTGCCAACCGTGATCCTGAGATATATCCGGATCCTGACACATTCAATATCCTGCGCGACAGGCGCGCCCACTACTCGTTTTCGCGAGGACCGCACATCTGCGTGGGCCAGCATCTGGCGCGCGTGGAAATGACGCGTGCACTGCATGCGGTGTTGGACAACCTGCACAACCTTCGGCTGGACCCGGACAAGCCGGCGCCTGAAATCCGGGGCATCATGATGCGCGTACCTGCCCACATCCATGTGAAGTTTGATCAAAACGCATAGACTGAGACACAACAGATCGGGAGTTGGTTTAAAATGTCGACTGGACTTGCAACGCCTTTGGCCGAACGGCCCAATCATGTACCTAGCGACTTGGTTGTCGACTTTGATTTCTATAATATTCCCGGCTCTGACGAAGATATCCAATCGGCCTACGCCGCATTCCAGAAATCCTTCCCGGATATCTTCTGGACGCCTCACAATGGCGGGCATTGGGTGGCAACCCGTGCGGAGGATATCTTGGTGATGCAGAAGGACCACCAGCGGTTCTCCTACCGTCACGTCACTTTGCCGCCCATGCCAGAAGGCACGCCGCCCCAGATTCCACTTGAACTGGACCCACCCATGCATGCCCATTTTCGCCGTCCGCTCGTGCAGGCCTTGCAGCCAGGTGCGGTGGCCAAGCTGGAGCAGGGGGTTCATGACGTTTGCGTGCAAACAATCGAGGCACTCATGCCGCGCGGCGAATGCGAATTCGTCGAAGAATTTGCGAAGGTCCTGCCGATCACGGTTTTTCTGCGGATGGTGAACTTGCCCATTGAGGACAAGGATTTCCTACTGCCGATTGCCGAGGCTTCGGTACGCGGCAGTGACTCGCAGACGCGGGTCAAGGCAATGCAGGACATGGGTGGCTATCTCTATAAATGGATAGAAGAGCGGCGCGAGAACCCGGGCGACGACCTGCTCTCACTGGTGGTCAATACCCAGATCCGCGGTGAGCGCATTTCGGTTGAGGAAGCGACATCGTACGCGGCTCTGATCCTGTTCGGCGGGCTCGACACCGTGGCGGGAATGCTATCGTTCTTCGCAAGGTTTCTCGCCACGCACGACGAGCATCGTCAGCAGATCATCGCCAATCTCGACGATGAGGTCTTCCTGAAGTCGGCGATCGAAGAGCTGATCCGTCGGCACGGGATGGCCAATACCGCTCGGCTCGTGACGCATGATTTTGATTACAAGGGGATCACGTTCAAGGCTGGCGATCGACTGTTGCCGCCAAACCTGCTGGTGGGCATGGATGATCGGCTGAATCCGGATCCGGCGACCGTAGATTTCGCGCGTCAGGGAGGAATCCATGCTGCGTTTGGCAATGGTCCTCACGCCTGCCCAGGCGCAATTCTCGCGCGGCGTGAATTGCGCATCTTCCTGCGCGAATGGCTTAGTCGGATTCCCGACTTCAGAATCAAGCCTGGAAGCAAGCCGGTTCTTGCCACCGGACAGGTCAATGGAATTCTGAAACTGGACCTCGTCTGGCCCTGATTCTGCTCTGACCGGATGGTCTGCCCATCTATCGCAAGGACGATCATGCTTGCGTTAGGTCGGCAGGCCATTGCGCTCACGATATGCCTGCTTAGCCTGAAAAACTCTGTCCGGCATTGTATCGGGCAGAAATCTGGAGAGTGAGACTTCATGCCTGTTACCAACCCGCCGCTGGACAAGGAATACGATCTGGTAATCGTGGGGTCGGGCGGTGGCTCGGTCGCTGCGGCGCTCGTTGCCAAGCAGCAAGGCAAGACCGCCGTCATCCTTGAAAAGGAAAATGTGTTCGGCGGTTCGACCAGCTTCTCCGGGGGTGTGTGGTGGATCCCGAACAGCAGTCTCCTCAAGGAGGCAGGCATCCCTGACAGCTTCGAGCGTGCGAGGGAATATTTCAACCACTGCGTCAATTACAAGGGCCCGGCGGTCACGCCGCAGCGGCGCGATAGCTTCCTCAAAGCCGCTCCGAAAATGCTCGACTATCTCCGCGGGCATGGGCTGAAGGTGCGGCGTCCGAACGATGATTGGCCTGATTATTACGACAATTTGCCTGGCGGCGAGCCGCTGGGACGTTCGATCATGCCGGAGCCATTCAACATTCATGAACTCGGTGAATGGGAGGAGCTTTTGGCGATGTATCCGCCGATGGCAGCCATGCCGATGCCGACTGAGGAGTTTCCGACGCTCTTTCTGATGAAGCGGACCTGGGCGGGCAAGATGAAGGCGCTTCGTTTTGCTTTTCTGACATTGCGGGACAAGCTGACGGGCCGTCGCACCGTCACAAACGGATCGGCGATTCAGGGGCAGTTGCTGCAGATCGCCCTCCGAGAGGGCATCATCATTCAGCGGAACAGCCCGGGTAAGCGGTTGATCGTGGAAGACGGCCGGGTCACCGGCGTAGTCATCGAGCGGGACGGCAAAGACGTTGAGGTCCGTGCGCGTCAAGGTGTGCTGATCAACGTGGGCGGGTATTCGCGCAACAAGGAATTCCGTCAGAAGGTCACCGATGGGCCGATCACCAATGAATGGACCAGCGCCAATCCGGGTGACACCGGCGAGATGATCCAGGCCATGATGGATATAGGCGCAGCTACTGACTGCCTCGACACAGCATGGTGGGTCGTCACATCGCGCAACACCAACGGTGAGTGGCCTGAAGGCGCTGTGTGGAAGGACGGGCGCGTCCTGCCCTTCATGCACCACCTTGATCTCAGCTTGCCGCATTCCATTCTGGTCGATCAGAATGGTCGCCGCGTGGCTGATGAATCCGGTGCTTACATGGAAATCGGAGAGCGCATCTATCAACGTAACCGGGAGACCGGCGGCAAGGCAGTTCCTTGTTGGGTCATTTTCGACAAGCGCCACCGTGAGCGCTACCCGTGGGGTACTTTCCCACCGGGCAAGACGCCGCAATCGTGGCTGGACAGCGGCTACATGAAGAAGGCCGATACGCTGGACCAGATCGCAGCCTTATGTGGCATCGATGCAAGTGGGCTCAAGGCAGAAGCCGAAAGGTTCAACCGCTTTTGTGAAACAGGTGTCGACGAGGACTTTGGTCGTGGTTGCCGCAAGTTTGACAACGTCCATGGGGACCCGACGGTCAAGCCCAACCCCAACCTTGGCAAGATTGAGCAAGGGCCGTTCTATGCCGTGGCAATCTATCCCGGCGACGTTGGCACTGCAGGTGGTGTGGTGACCGACGAATACGCGCGTGTGGTGAAGGAAGATGGCTCCGTCATTCCGGGCCTCTACGCGACTGGAAATTCAACCGCGTCGGTGTTCGGTCGCTGCTATCCTGCTGCGGGAGCCAGCATCGGTGCCTCGTTCACCTTCGGCTACCTGGCAGCGCATCACGCAACAGGTTCGAATGAACTCGAGCGCATCCTCGCCTGATGGCGAGGCATACCAATTGGAGAAGACAATGGCACGCTACAAACTGGTCGCTTTCAGCAACGCTGCCGAGGGGCGCGATGATGACTTCAACACCTGGTATGACCAGCAGCATCTTCCGGATGTCTGTGCCATTCCAGGGTTCATTTCGGCTGAGCGCTTTGTCTGCGCCGGCGAGGGGCCGCATAAGTACATGGCAATCTATGAGATCGAGACGGACGATTTCGAGGGAATGCTGGCCGAATTTGCCAAGCGTCCGGGGACAGACCTGATGCCGATCAGTGATGCTCTCGATTTCACGACGGCGCAGGTTGGCTTCTGGCAGCCAGCAAAAAAGTGAGGTTCAAGGGGGGGGGCTTAAGTGCCCCCCCCCGGACCGACCACTCGAATCTGGCGAAGATCGGTTCAGGAACATCGTCAGCTCGATCAGTGATCAGAAGCTGCTGAGATTATCGCTTATAGGACTGGTGCCCTGCCACGCGGCGCAAGCCGGACGATAAGTTACAAGTGAATGCTCGGATAGTCTGCTGTATCGATCGGCCAACCAGCCTCAATGCGAGGGCAAGGTGCGGGCGGCGCAACCATGTCCAAGATCCGTTAGGCGGCGTGGACAAATTTGAGCCAGTATCTGGCGGTGGCGAGATGGACCATCCCGAGGAAGCTGTTGGCCAGTTGATCGTATCGGGTGGCGATGGCGCGGTTGATTTTAAGCTGCCCGAACATGCGCTCGATGCGATTGCGCTGCTTGTATAGCGCCCGATTGTGGTCGATTTTCACACGGCGGTTTGACCTGCCAGGAATGACGGCCTCGATATTCCGTTCGGCAAGGTCGGCACGGATTGCGTCAGCGTCGTAGCCCTTGTCGGCGAGCAAAGCGTCAGGTGTTCGCTCTGGTAGGTCGATCAGGTGATCATAAGCTTTGCAATCGGCCGCCTCGCCGACCGTCAGATGGAATGCGAGCGGTCGCCCGAGGGCATCAGCCAGGCAGTGAAGCTTACTGGTGAACCCGCCCCGCGAGCGGCCAAGAGCTCGTCGATGAGTCCCCCTTTTCCGCCCGCTGCCGAGACGTGGGCGCGAACCGTGGTGCTGTCGATGCTGTAGTGGCCGCTGTCCGCCATGATCTCCGCCAGCGTCACGGCGACGGTCTCCCAGACCCCGGCTTCACTCCAACGACGGAACCTCCGATAGATGGTATTCCAGCTACCGTATTTGGGCGGCACGTCGCGCCATGGAGCGCCGCAGCGGAGACGCCACAGGATACCGTTGATGATCGAGCGGCTCTGTTCGGGCGGCCTGCCTCGACCACGGTTCTCAGGCTCGATAGGCAACAAACCCTTCAGAACGCGCCATTCTGCTTCAGTGAGATCGCCCCTGCTCAAGCCTGCCTCCAAAAGGCAGCCTTGAATCAATCCACACTCATCGCGTCAATGAAAAACCGGCATTAGCGGGCCGTCGTCGTAAGATCAGCCCCGCACCGGCTGCATCGCTTCGCTGGCCATGGCACACTGATAAAACCTCTCACAAACAAGGATTTACCACAGGACGGGCATGCAATCATGAATGAGCGGATACCTCCTATCAACACCCACGCAAGCCCGAGCGGAACAATCACCGCGAATATCGTCTGAGACGACAAGCCAAAGGCGCTGAGCGCCAGCGGAATGCCCCAAATGATCGCAAACATTGCGACGATCGTCCAAAGCATATGCCGTTGGCCGGTGACATACACGCTTTCGGACCGCTTATCACTCATCGCGATATCATAGCTGGCGTGGCCGCAACCGTGAAACGAATTTGTCCACGCCGCCTAGC
>NZ_VLKJ01000017.1 GCF_007830315.1 Novosphingobium taihuense | reverse complement strand
CCCCGAGAAGGTGCTGCCACGCGATGGCAAGACGTCCGGCGCCCTGCAGGTGCGCGGGCCGTGGATCGTCAAGCGCTACTTCAAGGCCGAGGCCGATGCGGTTGTGGCCGGACAGTGGTTCGATACCGGTGACGTTGGCCTGATCCACCCGGACGGGACGCTGCAGCTGACCGACCGGACCAAGGACGTGATCAAGTCTGGCGGGGAGTGGATCAGTTCGGTTGAACTGGAGAATGCAGCGATCGGCCATCCGGCGGTGGCCGAAGCCGCGGCGATCGGCATCTATCACCCCAAGTGGGACGAGCGGCCGCTGCTGGTGGTGGTCAGGAAGCCCGGGGCCGATGTCAATCAGGAGGAAATCCGCGGTTTCCTTGGCATGCAAGTGGCAAAGTGGTGGGTGCCCGATGCGGTGGCGTTCGTTGATGCGATCCCGCACACCGGCACCGGCAAGATCAGCAAAAAGGACCTGCGCGATCAGTTCCGCGATTACGCCTGGGACAAGGTGGCTTGAGAGGAGTGCGACGCATGAGCGGGCAATCGATCTTTATTACTGGAGCCGCCTCGGGGATTGGCAAAGCAACGGCATCACTGTTTGCAGAAGCCGGCTGGCGAGTCGGGTTGTGCGACATTGACGCTGGCCGCCTTGCGGACGTTGCCACAAGGTTGGGCAACACAGCGTCGGTTCATCTGGCGGACGTGTGCGATCCAGAGGCGCTGTCGGTCGCGCTGGAGACGTTCGCCAGGCACGGTGGCCTCGATGTCATGTTCAATTGCGCCGGTATTCTCGCAATGTGCGAGTTCGCCGAATGCTCGCTTGAGGCAATGCACCGAATTGTCGATGTCAACGTGAATGGAGTAATCAACGGCATCCACTTGGCTCTGCCGCACCTCCGCAACCGGACAGACCCGCGCGTTATCAGCATGTCTTCGGTCGCTGCAATCCACGGCATTCCAGAAGAAGCGGTTTATTCCGCAAGCAAGACCGCCGTTCGCGCACTTACCGAGGCGCTCAATATCGAACTGGAGCCAGCCGGGATCTGGGTCTGCGACGTGATGGTCGCCTATGTTGCCACTCCCATGGTCCTTGCAGCGCAGGAAAGGGCGAAGTCGGTCGACATCCTTGGAGTGAACGTCGCCCCTGAACAGGTTGCCCAGACCGTCTGGAAAGCGGTGCATGACCGCCAGGTCCACTGGTTTGTCACGCCCGAGGACGAAGCCGTGGCTGCCCAGATCGATGTCACGCCATGGGAACAGCGGCGAGACATCATCAAACAGATTACCGGCTTTGCGTGATGACACCAAGCAGGGGTATGCGCAGATTGCTGCCAGAGGCTTCGGAGTTAAGGCTATTCCGTTAGCTCCTACTTGCCGCAAACTTGTAAGGGAGCACAGATCTCCAAATGATCTGAGTGCCTATCTTTAGACTCTGAGGGGCACCATTCCTGCATCCAAGAATGCCCCCGGACGTCTTGAAAAATGCGCAGAAGTCTGCCTTTCACAAGTCGTTTCCGGTGCTGTAACGTCCAAGGAAATCCAGTCATAGCCAGGGGCAACTGGGGCATGATTGGGGGCAACGAGTGCCTGCCGGCAATTCCGACGAGGTAAGGCTTCAAGGCGCTCCCTTCAGGATCGCTCCCACAGGCGGCGCGGACACTACGATGGAACCTGCAATGAAACGCGGCGTTCCACATTACTCGGATGGAGCAGCGATCAACGCGGCGATTCCGACGATTGGACACCTCCTTCCCGTGCTTGACATGAATAGACCCGCTGAACGCATTGCCATCATTGGCGCCGGCGCAACTGGAACATATTGCCTTCATTCCTTGATTACCGAAGGGATCGCGGAAGAGGTGACGGTATTCGAGTCGAGCGGACTCACAGGCCCCGGACTGGCCTACTCGCCCGAACTCAATGACATGCATGCCCTCTCCAACATCGCCGGGTTCGAAATTCCGCCGCTTCTCGAAACGGTAAATGCATGGGCGTCGCGCCAGCCGCGGCAAAGGCTTGAACAGTGGGGAATAGCCGACCGGGCGGGGGACGATCGGGCCTTCTTCCCGCGCGCCGTCCTCGGCGCCTGGCTCGCCGACCAGTTTCTTCAGCTCAGCGCCGACGGGTCAACCACCGTCATCGTTCATAGGTGTGCCGAGGTGGTCGACATGATCGCCATGCCCAATTCCTGCCGAGTGGAATGGCGGGGGTCCGATGGCGTTATCGTGGTGGATGAGTTCGATCGGGTGATCGTCGCTTCAGGATACGGTGCGATCGGAACCGAAGACAACCGTGCAGAACGCAGCACCGGCAAATCGGCATCGCTTGCGGCAAGTGATGGCACGTCGGAACGCTTTGGCGTGCTGGGCTCGTCACTGTCCGGCATCGATGCCGTCGTTGCCATCGCCATGGCGCGGGGCAGTTTCGAACGAGGAGCTGGCGCGCTGCGCTACATCCCCGCAAATCCGTGGAGCGCCATGCTGATGAGCCGGAACGGGATATTGCCTGAGGCAGACTTCTGGTTTCCGCACCCGCTTCCCGACCTGGAAGGCTTCACGCCGGAATCCGCGTCCGCCTGTCTTACGGGGGCGGAAGGGGATCTCGACCGGCTGTTCGCGCAGTTCGTGGCGGTCCTGATCCGGGAAGCACCGGATTGGTCTGCCGAAATCGGCCTTGGGCATGCAACTGCGGACGACTTTGCCGAGCGCTACTTCGCGCGCCGCCGATCCAGCGACGCCTGGGCCTATGCCCGAAACAATCTCGCCGCCGTGAGAGATTGGAGCGAGAGCCATGACACCCCTTCATGGCGGATCGTCATCCTGAAGGCGCACGAGATTTTCGCCAGCGTGATTGGTTCGCTGCCCCCGCAAGACCTGGCGCGCCTGCATCGCGGGCTGAAGCGCGTCTTCACGGACAATTACGCAGCCGTCCCTCACCTTTCGATCGAGCGCGTGCTTGCGCTGCATGACGCTGGGGTGCTCGATGTCATCGCACTTGGCAACGAATACGAGATCCGGCCGATAAGGAATGCGTGGCTCGTCCGGTCACCGGCCCGGTCCGAGCGTTTCGACGAACTGATCGATGCGCGCGGGCCGCAAGCCGCGGCTTTGACGCGCTTCCCCTTCCCCACCTTGCGCTTGCAACTTTGCGCCAGCGCTCTCGAAGAGAGCCAGGACTGGGGCAACGGCCTGAACCCGGCCGCAGATCTCACCGTCAGCGACCAAGACCCATCGCTCCGCCATATCCATCTCTGCGCGCTTCCATTCCTGCTGCGCAACCGGCCGTTCGTGCAGGGCCTGGTGGAATGCGCGGCGATGGCGCGATGCGTTAGCCAGGCGATACGCGATTCGTCCTTGTCGGAAGGTGCCGATTACTCGTCGCCGGAGCACCTGATCGAATTGATCGACAGGCCGTCCGTCATCCTTGCCACTGGCGAGGTGCTTCCGCTTGCCGGATAGGAGCGGTCGCAGTCGATCTGACCTACCGACGCAACTCGCGTGGTAAGTGTGACCCCCCGACAGTAGCCGCTTCTAGGCATACAGAGAATGCAGGCTGATGCAGAGCCGCTGCGAGCCGCAGGCCAGCGAAGCTAAACCTCCGCTAATAGATATTCCCGCTCAATGGTCTGGGCCACCGCCTCAGCTTGAACTCGTCGCTGAAAATGGACTTCCCCATGATCGCCTTCCATCCTCGAATTCAAGAGCAAAGGCATCCAGAAATCTTGGGGCGATTCAGCACACGGTAGTTGGATCGTTGCGCCAATCTGTGCGTTCCCCACTCGCAGCTCAAGCGACAAGGTGTTCAGCAGAGATGGGTTCAAGCATTGCCGTGGCCATCGTGAACGGTGTTCCAAAGCCTCTTCCGTCAGATCCACGGCGCACGCTGCTCGATTGGCTGCGAGAGGATCTCGCGCTGACCGGAACCAAGAAGGGTTGCGATCACGGTCAGTGCGGCGCCTGTACGGTGCTGGTCGAGGGAAGGCGGATAAACTCCTGCCTCTCGCTGGCGCAGCTGCACGAGAGCGACACGATCGAGACGATTGAATCGATCGGCTCCGCCGACAACCTCTCGGCCCTGCAAAAGGCTTTCGTTACACACGACGGTTTCCAGTGCGGATATTGCACGCCCGGGCAGATCTGTTCCGCCAAGGCGATGATGCAGGAACTGGCCGAAGGATGGGCGAGCGCGCAGACCCAGGACCTGACCGAACGACCCTTGCCGACGCCTGAGGAACTGCGCGAGCGGATGAGCGGCAACCTGTGTCGATGCGGAGCCTACTCCAACATCATTGCCGCGCTTGAAGATGTCATCGCATCGGACGCAAGCCTTCAGGGAGCACAGGCATGAAGGCCTTTGCTCTCGACCACGCCACTTCGGCGCAGGGCGCGATCCATGCGCTGCAGCACGGCGGAACGGTCATCGCCGGTGGCACGAATCTGGTCGATCTGATGAAGTTGCAGATTGCCGCGCCCGACCGGGTCATCTCGATCCGCCGCACCGAACTTGGCGAGATGGCGCTTGACGGTGAAGGCTTGCGGATCGGCGCACTCGTTACCAACGCCGATTGTGCCGCCGATATGCGGGTCAGGGAACACTGGCCCTTGCTGGCAAAGGCGATCCTCGCAGGCGCCAGCCCGCAGCTGCGCAATCGGGCCACGACCGGCGGCAACCTGTGCCAGCGCACTCGCTGCGGCTACTTCTATGACACGACGCAAGCCTGCAACAAGCGTGATCCCGGTGCAGGCTGCGCCGCGCGAAGCGGCTTCAACCGCATTCACGCCGTTCTAGGCACGAGCGATTCCTGCATAGCCACCTATCCGGGCGACATGGCCGTGGCGATGCTTGCCCTTGATGCCGTAGTCTTGACCGAAGGGCCATCCGGTCCGCGCGAGATCCCGATAGCGGCGTTTCATCGCATGCCGGGGGACGATCCCTCGCGTGACAACGTGCTCGAGGCGGGCGAACTCATCACGGCAGTGCGGCTTCCCGCACCGACAGGAGGCATCCAGCTTTACCGCAAGGTGCGCGACCGCGCTTCCTATGCCTTCGCGCTCGTCTCTGTCGCCGTCGATGTGACGATGGATCAAGGGCGTATCGCACGCTGCGCGCTTGCCTTTGGTAGCCTCGGTACGGTGCCTTGGCGCGACCCGGCGGTAGAACAGGTGCTGATTGGCGAAGAGCCAAGCGCGGCCCTGTTCGCAAAGGCCGCCAACGTTCTGCTCAAGGATGCGAAGGGCTTGGGCGCGAATGATTTCAAGATCCCGCTCGCCGCCCGCGCGCTGGCCGCCACATTGAACGAAGCCACGCAAGCGGGAAAGGCCTGAACCATGCGCATGACCTTGGCCGACATGTACAACACGCCCGACGAGCGCAATCTGCTCGACACCATGAAGCAGGGCATCATCGGCAAGCCGCTCGATCGCCCGGAAGGGCCGCTCAAGGTCACCGGCACGGCCACCTATTCGGCCGAGTACAAGCTCGACGGATGTGTCGAAGGCGTACTGGTGCTGGCGGACATTCCGCAAGGGACGGTCAGCACCATCCATCGCGACGATGTTGTGGCGATGCCCGGAGTTCTGGCCGTTCTCGCCGATGAGGCCATGGTCCGCCGCTCGACACAGGGTACTTCTGGCAAGGCTCCGGCTCAGGATGTGCAAACGGTCGATTACTTTGCCCAGCCCGTCGCGCTCGTGGTGGCCGAAACCTTCGAGCAGGCCCGCGAAGCGGCGCTCGCGCTGAAAATTGAATACGAAGGCGCCGGAAACCCGGTGCCGTTCGATCCGGAAAGCGCTGACGCAGAGGTGGAAACACCATCGGACAGCAAGCCGGTGAAAGGCGGGGATCTGGAGCAGGCGATGCGCGATGCCGCCTTCGCCATCGACGTCGATTACGACACACCGGGCCATGCCAGCGCTGCGATGGAGCCGCATGCGACCATCGCCGAATGGCAGGACGATCGTTTGATCCTGCGTGGCAGCTACCAGATGCTGGCGTTCAACGTGAAGGAGATCGCCGATTGCCTCTCGATCTCGCCGAAAAAGGTGAGGATCATCGCGCCCTACGTGGGCGGCGGCTTCGGTTCCAAGCTGGGCATCACGCATGAAGCGGTGGCGGCGGCCATTGCCGCGAAGGAACTGGGCCGTCCGGTGCGGGTGGTGATGACGCGTCAGCAGGTGTTCCAGACCGTGATGCGTCGGTCGGAAACGCGCCAGCGCGTGCGTCTTGCCGCCGATGCTGCGGGCAAGCTGATCGGGCTGGGCCACGAAGCGCTTGTCTCAAACCTGCCGGACGAGGATTTTGCCGAGCCGGTCACGCAGGCGACCGAATTCCTCTACGGTGGCGAAAACCGCCTTCTGAAGGTGGAGGTCGCACGCATCTGCCGGATGACCGCAGGCTCCGTCCGCGCCCCGGGCGAGGCGGTCGGCATGCAGGTGCTGGAAGCCGCCATGGACGAGTTGGCCGAAAAGGCCGGCCTGGATCCGGTAGAACTGCGCAAGCGCAATCTCCCTGCAAAGGTTCCGGTAGAGGGAACCCCCTATTCCTCGCGCATGCTTGTCGAAGCGCTGGAGCAAGGCGCCGCGCAGTTAGGTTGGGACAGGCGCAAGCCTTCGCCCTGCCAGACCCGCGAAGGTGATTGGTGGATCGGCATGGGGGTGGCCAGCGCCGCTCGCGTCAACGTGATGATCCCGGCAGAGGCCCGTGTAACGCTGAATGCCGATGGGACTGCGCTGGTCGAGACCGACCAGACCGACATCGGCACCGGCACATATGCAATCCTCGGCCAGATTGCGGGCGAAATGCTAGGCCTGCCGATCAGCAAGGTGCGGGTCGTCCTGGGCGATACCAGCCTTCCAGCGGGCGCCGGTTCTGGCGGCAGCTTTGGCGCTATTTCCACCGGCTCTGCCGTGATGCGCGCCTGCGAGGCAATCCGCAAAAAGCTCGGTAAAAAGCTGGGCTGCGAAGGGGATGCGCTGGAGATCACCGATGGGATGGCAAGCCATGGCGAAAAGCAGTGCTCGCTCATCGATCTTCTGGATGGCGAAGACATGGCAGAGATCGGCTCGATCAAGCCGGGCAAGACCTTCAAGGACTTCTCCCAAGCCAGCTACGGCGCGTTCTTCGCCGAGGTCGGCGTCCATGCTTTCACCGGCGAGGTGCGCGTGCGGCGGATGACGGGTGCGTTCGGCTTTGGCCGCGTTCTCAATGCCAAGACCGCGCGTTCACAATGCCTTGGTGGCATGGTCTGGGGTATTGGCAGCGCGCTGACGGAGGAACTGGCATTCGACATGCGCGATGGTCACCTCGTCAACCACGATCTGGCTGAATACCACGTGCCCGTGCATGCCGATGTGCCTGCGCTCGACGTGATCCTTCTGGAAGAGCGCGATGCCGCCGCCAGCCCGCTTCAGGCCAAGGGCGTTGGCGAACTGGGCATTTGCGGCGCAGCCGGTGCGATCGCGAACGCGGTCTACAACGCCTGCGGCGTGCGCGTTCGCAGCTTCCCGCTGACGCTCGACAAGATCATCCCCCACCTGCCCGACCCCTTTGTTTCGCCAGCCTGAAAGGCCCCCCATGATTGCCCCCCCGCTTCGCTACCACCCGGACCTCGAACACCTCCAGCCCGACGAGGCTGAAACCGATGCCAGCCTCGAAATGTCGTTCGATCATATTCTCGAGACCACGGCAGAGGACTATGGCCGGGCTGTTCGTGCGGTCCATGCTAAGGCCCATGGCCTGTTTGAAGGGACCTTCACGGTTCATGAAAACCTGCCGCCGGAACTGGCACAAGGACTCTTCGCAAGGCCAGGCACCTATCCCGCTGCGCTGCGCATTTCGACCAATCCCGGCGACATTCTTGACGACAATGTCGTCCTGCCGCGTGGGCTTGCGCTGAAGGTCGAGCGTGTAGAAGGCGAACGCGTGCCGGGCGCAGAAGGGGACGGGCAGGACTTCCTGATGGTCAACGTCCCGGTCTTTGCCGTGCCCACGCCCGACAAGTTCGCCGGCAAGCTCAAGCTCCTTGCCGCGACGACCGATCGTGCCGAGGGCGCAAAGGTGGCGCTTTCCACGGTGCTCGGCTTCATCAACTCCGCGCTGGGCAAGGTCGGCCTTGAATCCAAGGCCTTGGCAGGCATGGGAGGATCGCCTCAGGTCCACCCCTTGGGCGAGACGTACTTCAGCACCGTGCCCTTCCGCTATGGCGAACACGTGGCAAAGTTTCGCCTGCGCCCGCTGTCGCCAGCCCTTACCGCTTTGACCGATACGATCATCGATACCTCGGGTCGCCCTAACGGCCTGCGTGAGACGATCCGTGAAGATGCCGCCAACCTGACGGCCGAATGGGCCTTCGAGGTGCAGCTTGCGCGCTCCATCAACGAGCAGCCGATCGAGGATGCGAGCGTCGAATGGAAGGAAGAGGACGCGCCCTTCGTGCAAGTCGCCACCTTGCGCGTTGAACCGCAGGACAGCTGGAGCGAGGAGAAGGTTCAACGCATCGACGAGACCCTTCATTTCTCACCGTGGAACGCACTGGTGGAGCACCGGCCGCTCGGCGGGATCAACCGTGCCCGCCGCCGCGCCTACAAGCATTCCTCGGACTTCCGCGTGCGGGTGAACGGCTGCCCCTTCACCGGCGCAGCGCAGGCTGCAGAGTAAACCGCATTCCGGTCAGGTTTCGAACCTGACCGGAATGGCCTTGCTGGCAGGAGTATCGGACAGACTGTCCCGCAGCGAAAGCGGCACCAGCGGATTGAGTTCAGGGAAATAGCCCGCCACGCATCCGTCGGGTAGGTCATAGGCGACAACCTTGAGGCCGCTCACGGCCCTGCGGCGCTCCTCCTCCATCGCTGTGACGAGAGTGACGCGCTGCCCCTCGCTCAGTCCCTGCCGGGCCATCTCGGCCTTGGATACGAGCACCACCGTCCGCTCACCTTCCAGCCCGCGCAAGCGATCCGAGTGGCCATAGATCGTGGTGTTGAACTGATCGTTTGACCGCAGCGTAATCAGCCGCAAGGCATCGCCTTCGGGTCCCGCGTTAAGAGCAGTCGGATCGGTGAACTCGGCCTTGCCGCTATTGGTGTGCCAGATCCGCTTGCGCGCATCGTTGCCACGGTAGAAGCCGCCCGGTTCGTGCATCCGCGCTTCCATGTCGAAGAACTGATCGGGGTACGTTTGTGCAATCAGATCGCGGATGCGGGCATAGTCCGCGCGCCATTCGTCCCACAACCAGCGCGGGTGGAACGGCAGGCTGGCCTTGGCCAGCTCGCAGATGATCGCGGTTTCGCTCATCTGGTGTTCGCTTGCGGGCGTGCGCTTGCCTTTCGAGCTGTAGATGTGGCTGAAGCTGTCCTCGATGCTGACGAATTGGTTGCCGCTTGCCTGCACGTCCTCTTCCGACCGCACGAGGCAAGGCAGTATCCAACTTTCCCGGCCGGGCAGCAGATGCGTGTGGTTGAGCCGTGTGGCGACATGGACTGTCAGGTCCATCTGTCGCCAGGCCTCATGCACCGGCCCGTGATCGGGCACCGCCATGGCAAGATTACCACCAAGCCCGAGATAAACCCGGTTGCGCCCCGCCAGCAGTGCCTCGAGGAATGCGTGGGTGTTGTGCCCATCCTGCTCCGGAGTTTCCAGCCCAAGCACCTCGCGGTATTTCTCGACTGGGGCCAGAGCCACCTTTTCGGTTATGCCGACGGTGCGCTGTCCCTGAACGTTGGAGTGGCCTCGGATCGGCGAACATCCCGCGCCGGGGCGGCCGATGTTGCCGCGCAGCAGCAGCAGGTTGACCAGCAGCCCGATCGCCTCGCTGCCGTGGACCTGTTGCGTCAGTCCCATGCCATAGATACCGATGACGGCCTTGGCCTCGGCATAGACATCGCCCGCAGCCTCCATTTCGGCCCGCGTGACACCGCTTGCTGCCTCAAGAGCAGGCCAGTCGGTCGCGCCCACCTTTTCGCGGAAGGCCGAGTAACCCTGTGTGTGTTCGGCAAGGAATTTTTCGTCCAGCAGGCCCGGCTCACGATCGGCCCGCGCCAGCACATGCTTGCACACGCCCATCAGCGCCGCGATATCGCCTCCGGGCCGCACCTGAAGATAGAGATGGCTGAGACGTGTCGCCTTGCCCGTAAGCATCTCGACCGGGCTCTGCGGATTGATGAACTCCACCAGACCCGCTTCCTTGAGCGGATTGAACGTCACGATCCGGCAGCCGCGCTTCACCGCCTGCTGGAGGGGGTGCAGGATGCGCGGAGAATTGGTGCCGGGGTTCTGGCCGAGATAGAAGATCGCATCGCACTGGTCGAAATCCTCGATCTGGCACGTGCCGACCGGCGATCCGATCACCTTCTTCAGGCCCACCGATGTGGTCTCGTGGCACATGTTGGAACTGTCGGGCAGATTGTTGTGCCCAAGCATTCGCGCAAATATGGCGTAGAGGTAACTTGGCTCCAGCGCAGCCTTGCCACTGGCATAGAACGTCATTGCCTCGGGCGAAGTCTGCTTCAGCTTGCTGCCAATCGCGGCAAAAGCTTCGTCCCAGGTTGCGCGCACATAGCGATCCGTAGCCGGTTCATAGCGAAGCGGTTCCGTCAGCCGCCCCTGCTTTTCCAGATCATGCGCGGACCATGACCACAGATCGCTGACCGTGTGATCCTCGAAGAATTCCGGAGTGGCTCGCGCACTGGTCAGGTCCCACAGCGTCGCCTTCGCGCCGTTCTCGCAGAACTCCAGCGCTGCCGGGGTTGGCGGCTTGATCCATGCGCAAGAGGTACAGGCCGTGCCATCGGGCTTGTTGAGGTGGGCAAGTGTTTCGAGCACTCCCGGACCGGCTGCCTGTGAAAGCTCGATTGATGCAATGCCCTTCAGGGAGCCCCAACCGCCTGCCGGTTCCGGCACGTCGATTGCAGCGGCCTCGTCGGTCGGTGTCATTCGTGATGGCATGCCAAAGTCCTCTTTGGGCAAGAAATGCAGATCATTGCCTGCGGTTGGCCGCAGCAGGCATGACATCTGAACACGTTGTCGAGGAACAAGCTCCAGCACCAAGGCAGAATCTTTGAGACTTTAGGTCCAGATCAGGTTCCATCATCCGCGAGATGGGCTTTCGCCATTACGCCTTGGCTCATCATGCAGACCTGAAGAATTCAGGCGACACGCTTGCCGATTTGAAGGCCTAACCTGACGCAATATTCGACCGGCTGGCCACTCGGCAGCATTTTCGCCGGAACCTCGTGGGTCGCAGCGAGCGACTGCCGTGATCGCGTCATGCAGTCGAACATCAATCAGGCAGTCGGCACGGTCCCGCCATCGATCACATACTCGGTGCCGGTGATCGTGCCGGCGCGATCTGAGGCGAGGAAGGCAATCAGGCTGGCGATCTCTTCGGGTTTCGATGGACGGCCTATCGGCACGCCGCCGAGCGATTGCATGATCATCTGCCTGCCTTGCTCCACGGTGACGCCGTGCTCGGCGGCCAGACGGCGGGCCAGATCGACCGAGGATTCGGTTTCAATCCAGCCGGGCGACACCCGCATCACGCGCACGCCTTGGGGCGCGACTTCCTTGGACAGGCTCTTGCTGTATGTGGATAAGGCCGCCTTAGCCGCCGCATAGGCGGTAGTCGCATCGGGCAGCGGCAATTTGCTCTGGATGGATGTAACGTGGATGACCACGCCGTAGCCACGCTCCGTCATGGCAGGTACCAGCGCGCGATCGAGCCTAACCGCGGGCATCAGATTGAGATCAAGCTCACTTCGCCACTGCGCCTCGCCGAGCGCTTGATAGCCACCCGCCGGGGAGGAGGAGCCGCCCAGCATGTGGACGATGATGTCGACCCCGCCGAGCCGCTCCAGTACCGTTTCAGCCACCGCGGCGCATCCTGCGGTTGTCGTCAAGTCGGCGGCAATGAACTGCGAGTCCGGCATGTCGGCGGGCTTGCTGCGCGCCGTGGTGAGCACACGTGCGCCCAATTCCTCGAACAGCGCAACCGTGGCGGCCCCTGCCCCCCGGGTTCCGGAGGTGACGAGGGCGCGCTTGCCGTCCAGCGTCAGGAACGGGCTCATGCGACGATCTCCAGTCCGGCGATTCGGTCGCCCTCGATGGCGAACCGATAGCGCAGATCCACAGGACTGCCGGGAAAATTGCCCACCAGGCGGCTCGTGACGACAATCCGGTCATCGTGATGCGCGAGAGCGAACGGCTCGACGGTGTAGGTGTATTGGGTGGAGGCATTCGTCATCCACTGCCGGATCGCATCGAGTCCGACATAGGTGTTGCCCTCGTCAATCACGATTGCATCGGGGGAGAAGCAAGTGGCCAGTGATGCGGCACTCCCACGCTTGTCAGCTGCGAAATAGCGGGCGATCGGATCAGGCAGATCGATGCTCATGGTCATTCTCCGGTTGGGTCAGTTGGTGCCCGACACCTTGATAGAGCTTTGACATCGTCCACATAAGCGAGATAAAATGAGATGAGCTATTTCGGATTACAGGACAATGCGAAGCTACAGTCTCGGCGATTTCGACGCGGTCCTGGCTATTGGGCGAAGGGGCTCGTTCCGCGCTGCCGCGCTCGATCTCGGTTTGTCGACGAGTGCGCTCAGCAACATGATCGCCAAGCTGGAAAGCCAGTTGGGCGTGCGCCTGTTCAACCGCACCACGCGCAGTGTTGCGCTGACGGATGCGGGGCGCCGCTTCATCGAACAGGTATCGCCCGCGCTAGCGGACATCCATCAGGCGCTCGACACAGTTCGCTCGCAGCAGGATACCCCCGCTGGTACCTTGCGCATCAACACCTTTGCCACCGCCGGGCGCGAGGTGCTCGGCCCCTTGGTGCTCGAATGCCTGAAGCGTTTCCCACAGGTCCGCATTGATCTGGTGACCGAGGGCAATCTCGTGGACATTGTCGCCCATGGTTTCGATTTCGGGATCCGCAGCCAGAACCTTGTCCCCAGCGACATGATTGCCATTCCGCTCGGACCGGCGCGTCATCATGCCGTGGTCGCCTCACCCGCCTATCTTGCAGAGCGCGGCCAGCCGCGTGTTCCCGCAGACCTCGCCGGGCACGACTGCATCCGTACGCGGCTGCCCAATGGCGCTCTTTTCCGCTGGCAGTTCGAAGCTGATGGTCAACCGTTGCAGGTGGATGTCGATGGCCCGCTCACGCTCGACGAGGCCAGTCTGGCACGGATCGCGGTGCTCGCTTCGGTCGGGATCGGTTTCTTCATGGAATCCGATGTGCGCGAAGATATCGCGGCCGGAAGGTTGGTGCGGCTGCTCGAGGAGTGGACGCCGCCGCTTTCCCCGATTTGCCTTTATTATCCCAGCCGCCGCAATCCGCCGGCAGCCTTCAGGGTTTTTGTCGAGCTCGCTCGTGAGCTGGCGCGGGCCAGAGCTGCATGAATTGCGACGGCCCGGTCAGTCGTGCGGCTGACCGGGCCGTGGCTCACCATCGCATCACGCCTCGGTCGTCACCTCAAGGCGGACCTCGATATTCCCACGCACAGCATGGGAATAAGGGCATACCGTGTCGGCTTCGGCAACGAGGGCTTCAGCTTCGACGGTGTCCAGCCCGGGGAGCGCGATGGCGAGGGTCACGGCCAAGCCAAAGCCTTTGTCCGCGTGCGTGCCTTGCGTGCCGACGAGCTTCATCGCACTGAGAAAGCAGGCGGCATATCCGGCGGCGAACAGCTGTTCAGGATTGTTGCCCTGGCCCTTGCCGCCAGGTTCCTTTGGCGTCGCCAGCGCAACCTCGCTGCCGAACTCTTGGTACGAAGCATCGTCCGAGACATCGTCGGTCACCGGATAGATGAACAGCTCACGCTCGACAAGGTCCGGTGGCCCCTGAACCTGGCCTAGGACCAAAGGCGGTTACGATGAAATCAGCGCCAGTCCGGAGCGCGTCACGCCGTCAGTCTTACTCGCTTGCGGAGCAGCAGATTGAGATTGTCCGAGATCAGCAGGTAAGGCAGCCAGATCGAGATGCTGATCGCGACCTTCTTGACGTTCATCGCCAGCAGCGCGTTCATCGGTTCGATCAGATAGGCCGGGATCCCCGGAGCTTGGCCGACTTGCACGGCGATCATAGCCTGGAGGGCTACGTCGATCAGCCACGCCGCGACGAGCGCGCGTGCGAATAGCGGCGATCGCTGGACAGCGGCGGCAAAGCACATCGCATAGGCAAAGCAGGCCAGCGCACAATCGATCGTGAAGGCGCGCTGCAGGATGTGCGCCCACATCGGGTCATTCGAAGTTACGGCAGGTATCGACGTCAAGTATTCGAAGGCTCGGAACGGCACGTTGAGCAAAATACCGCTGACGAGAGAGAACCAGGCGAAGCTGCGCCAGCCCTGTTCACCCTTGCCCAGTTCGGCGGGCGTGGCGGGGCGCCAGTTTCCATAGATGGCAAGGCGCAGCGCGGGCTGTTGGCGCGACGCGAACAGCGAAGTGCCCAAACGATAGCCAAGCACCGGTGCTGCCGCCACGACGAGAAAAGGCAGCAGCAGGGCGATGCTTTCGGCGGCATCGCGCGGAGGGTTGATCGGATTTGCTGCCTTTATCGCGGCAACGCCGCCAACCAGCAGCACCCATGCCGCAATGATAGCAGTCTCCCGCTGGCATGCCCAGGCTGTGATCTTCGTCACAAGAGAGGGAGCTACCGTAAAGCGCTCGACCACTAACTTAAGGAAGTTTTTTGCCGAAAGTACCATGCGGCCAAGTTCGCCTGGCTGCTGCAGAAGCTCTTCACTGTTGCTTTGCTGATTCGGTTTTTCGGTCATGCTTTCACTCTATCCGGGAGTGGCGAATGCAAGGTTAACACACATGACAACGAAAAGTGTCTGATTTTCGGACGAATTTTAACCACGAAATCCGCCAGCAGCCCGCTAAATATCTGATTATGAACGGTTAACCATCTATTAAGAATCACATTGACTCTGATCGCTGATTAACTGAATTTTTCTTCATCGCAGCAGCAACGTTTCAGAACGTAATGCGGATCCGGATCGATCCGAAATGGACTGAAATCAAGCGGTGCGAGCAAAGGGCCAACCGGAAATAGATGCCGGAGCCTTTCCAGTCTTGACGGTGGGGCGCAATTGCGGCGCACCTTGGCATTAGGGGAAATACCATGACCAAGTTCTTTGCAAACTTCCTTCGCGATGAATCGGGCGCTTCGGCTGCTGAATACGTGATCCTCACCGGCGTGATGGGTGCGTTGGTTGCTGGCGGCGCATTTGCATTCGGTGGCAAGCTGAAGAGCGGTATGAGCACTTCGGGCGACAAGATCGTCAGCTGCGCAGCACCTGCTGACGGTGCTACCACCTGCTGATCAGCATCCGCTGAGCAATGACTTCACGCAGGCCGCACTTTTTGTGTGGCCTGCGTAATCATCCCGGGGGGGTAGAGTGAATCGCAACGGGGCAATCGCAGTCGGCGTAGCCGTAGTTATAGGGCTTGTCGGCGTCTATCTCCTCAACATCGTGCTTTCGGGCGTCGAGAGCCGGAGTGAGGCCGAGGCGCGCGCCGGGCGGCTGACCAACATCGTGGTTGCAACACAGCCCATTCCCTACGGCGGCGAAATCACCGGCCTCAACACCCGCATCGTCGGCTGGCCGGAAATCTCCCTACCCAAGGGCACGTTCAAGAGCCTTGACCAGTTGAAGAACCGCGTCGCTCTTCAAGCGATCGTTCCGGGCGAGCCACTGCTCGCCTCTCGTGTTTCCGGCGCCGATGGCCGCGCCACCCTTTCCGTCAATCTCCAGCCCGGCAAGTTTGCCGTGGCCGTGCAGATCAACGATATCTCCGGCGTCGCAGGCTTCGTCCGCCCCGGTGACATGGTCGACGTGATGTTGACCCGGCAGATCCCCGGCGAAAACGCCCGCTCCGATGACAAGATGACCGACGTGGTCATGCAGGCCGTACGCGTGCTGGCGATCGATCAGGTGGCCGATCCCGGCAAGACCGATCCCGCCGTTGCCCGGTCGGCCACGCTCGAAGTGGATCAGCTGGGCGCGCAGAAGCTTGCGCTCGCCCGTGAACTCGGGCCGCTCAGCCTTGCCCTGCGCCGCATCGGCGCGCCGCCTGAAGGCCAGCCCGCCACCGTCACCCCGCGTGACATTTCGCCCAACGGCATCGGCGTGCGGCCGATCGTTGCCGCATCTGCGCCCCAGCGCACGGCCGCACCGCGCCCCGCCGCTCCGGCAGTGGCTCCGGCGCCCCGTCCGCAGGGCCCGGTCATGACAGTCTATCGCAAGGCAAAGCCCACGGATTATGAGGTCAACGATGCGTTCTGAGGCGCACCGCCTTCGCGCTGGCGCAAGCGCTCTTGCGGCCTTGCTGCTGGCAGGTCTGGCTCCCGTGGCACAGGGGCAGCCGATCCCGCCGCCCTATCCGCCGGTATCGCGCCACGCCGGAACGCTGACGGTTCCGCTGAACAAGAGCCAGGTCGTCAATGTCGATCGCATGATCGCCAAGGCGCTGATCGGCAACGATGACATTGCCGATGTCCTGCCGATCAACGAACGCTCGGTCTATGTCCTTGGCAAGAAGGTCGGCACCACCAGCCTGACGCTGATCGATGGCGCCGGGCGCGTGCTTTCGATCATGGACGTGGCCGTGGGGCCGGATGTCGATGCGCTTTCCGGCCAGTTGCGCATGCTGGTGCCGGGCGAGGACATCAAGGCGGGCGTTTCCAACGATGCCATCGTGCTCACCGGCCTCGTCAACGATCCCGGCGCGATTGACCGCGCCGTGCAACTGGCCAGGACCTATGCCGGTGACAAGGTGGTGAACCTGATCGGCCTCGGATCGAGCCAGCAGGTCATGCTCGAAGTGCGCTTTGCCGAAGTGAACCGCTCTTCCGGCTTCGATATCGGCGTGTCAGGCTTCACCAGCGGCAACACGTTCAGTTCGGCAACGGGCAAGGGCGCATCGCTCGTTCCGGGTGAGCCGAGCACCGTTACAACGACAGTTGGCGGCACCACCGTCACCTCGACCGTGCCCAGCGGCGGTATCCTCCAGCTCAGCTCGATCACGGGCGCCTTCGGCATCTTCCGCAACCGCTTCAGCCTCGGCAGCCTCAGCATCGATGCGGTGCTGAACGCTCTGGAAACCAAGGGCCTGTCCAAGACCCTGGCGCAGCCCACGCTGCTGGCGCTTTCAGGCCAGAAGGCCTCGTTCCTGGCGGGTGGCGAATTCCCGGTCCCGGTCATTCAGGGCGGCGCTGCAGGCGCCACTGCTGGCGGCAATGGCGCGGCGATCACCGTTGAATTCAAGCCCTTCGGCGTCGGCCTTGCCTTTACCCCGACAGTGCTCGGCGACAAGACGATCAACCTTCTGGTCGAACCGGAAGTGAGCGCGATCGATCCTTCGGCGTCCTACACCGTCGGCAACATCTCGATCCCCGGCCTGCGCACCCGCCGCGCCAGCACCACGCTCGAACTGCGCGATGGGGAAAGCTTCGCGATTGCCGGCCTGATCTCGAAGGACTTCCAGACCACGGTCAATCAGGTGCCGCTGCTGGGGTCGATCCCGATCCTTGGCAGCCTGTTCCGGTCCAACGCCTTCAAGAAGGGCGAAACCGAACTGCTGATCGTGGTGACGCCGCATCTCGTATCGCCGCTGACCGAGGATCAGGTGCACCTTCCGACCGATGCGATTGCCGATCCGTCCGGTCTTGAATCGACATTGCTGGGCACTTCGGGTCGCAAGCGCGAACTGCCGGCAGCGCCGGGGCTTGGCAGCGCCAAGCCTGCCGAAGCTCCGGCGCAAACCCCGTCCGATCCTGCCAAGAAGGAGCCTTCCTATGCGTATTGAGGCATTGCGCGTCGGCCTCCTCGGAGCAGTGCTGATGGTCGGTGGCTGTGTCACCGATGGCGGCGAAATGGCGCTGGGCGAAGCCACCAATCGCACGCTGCGCGCCCAGATCATCGATCCGGCACCGGTCTATGAATACGCCGATCCGACTACGAGCGGCGTACTGGCTGCAGCCGCAATCGAACGTTACCGCACCGACAAGGTGAAGAAGCCTGAAAGGGTGAAGACTTCAGACCTCAGCCAGGGCGGTGGCAACGGCGGTGGCGGCGGCGGCAATTCCGGCGGCGGAAACTGAGGGGGGTGCCGGAACGTGCCTCGGCCTCTATCCGGATTCGTTGCCGACACTGAAGGCGCAATCGCGCCGATGTATGTCATCGCGCTGTTTTCGGTCCTGGCGATGGCAGGCTTCGGATATGACTATGCCCAGCTGGCCAGTCTCGACACCGAACTCCAGAACGCCGCAGACCAGGCAGCGCTCGCAGCGGTAACGCAGTTGAACGGTCAGGCCGATGCGCGCAACCTTGCCACCACGGCCGCCGGAAATCTGGTTGAAAACCGCACCATCTTCGCCAGTGACGCTGCCGATGCGCGCAAGCTCATCGTCGCCAACACCACGTTCTACGCATCGCGCACAGCCGCAGAAGCGGGCACGCCCGAAGCCACAAGCGACGCCGCGGCGCGCTTCGTTCGCGTAAATCTCAGCACCCGCAGGGCGCGCTACACGCTGACGCCGCTGGTTGGTCTGTTCACCTCGCCAGACATCACCGCATCGGCGGTTGCCGGGCTGAGTTCCAGCATCTGCGGCGTGCCGCCAGTGCTGATGTGCAATCCATCGCCCGATCCCAACGTCTGGAACCTGACGCCCGGGCAGGGACTCGCATTGAACATCAGCAACGTGCAGGGCGGGCCGGGCAGCCTCGCCTTCCTAGATTTCAGCGGCGCGAATTTCGCAGGCCTCAGTGCACTGAAGCAGAAGCTGGCCGCGCTGATGGGCTTCAACGCCATTCCCGGGGACTGCATCTCGATCGATTCCCCGAAGACGTCGAGCCAGTCGCCCGAGAACACCGACATTCCGCCGGTCGTCACCGCCCTCAACACCCGCTTCGACATTTACGACAAGTCCGACCCGATCAAGTGTTATGATCAGGGCTTGTGCTCGCCCTCGGACAATGTCCGCAAGGAACTGGTGCAGGTTCTGAACAACGCCAGCAGTTCGCCCGAAGTTGCGCCGCTCTCGGCACAAAGCTGCTGGGCGCCCAACAACGGCACCGGTGGCGCGGGTCAGGGCTGGCAGTTCCCGAAGAACGCCTATCGCCCAACCTCGGCAACCGCGCTGGCCAGCACTGTCACGCCGTCCGCCATGGGGCTGCCACGCGATCTGGTTCATGCCTACCCGGGCGGTGTCACGTCGTTTGGCAGGATCGGCAACGGCACCTGGGATATCCAGGCCTATTGGCGCTCGAACTTCGGCACGGCCTATGCCAACAACGTGAATGGGAAGGCAGCGCCGACGCGCTATGAAGTTTACAAGTGGGAGCGTGACACCGGCAAGTTGAGCTCCGTCGGCGTCAAGGGATCGGAAAGTTATCCGGGTCCTGGTAAGAGCACGAAGACCGACTATTTCGCCCGCTATTCGGGGCCGGTGTGCAAGACGGGCCTCGCACCCAGCGCTTCGCGCCCCGATCGCCGGATTCTCTCCGCAGCCGTGGTCAACTGCGCCGGGCTTTCCAGCACGACAAGCGCAACCGTCTCGCCGATAACCTTTGTTGACCTTTTCCTTGTAGAACCCTCGCTCAGGCGAACGGGGCTGGATGCGTCCGGCACTCAGGTCGATTTCACCCAGGAAGGCGAAGTCTACGTTGAGTTCATCAAGAAGACCTCGCAGGCCGCCGCCGGTTCGACCGCGCCGCAGTTCGTCCGGCGCGACAAGCCGTATCTGATCAAATGATGCGACGGCTGACCCGCCTCTTGCGCAGCCTCGCAGCCGACAATCGCGGTGCAGCGGCCATGGAAACCGTACTGATCGCGCCCATCGCGATCTTCGTGCTGTGCATGGCGATCGAGAGCGGGCATTTTCTTTATTCCGAGCATCAGGTGCTCAAAGGCGTGCGCGATGCCGCGCGCTATGCCAGCAGGCTGCCGCTATCGACCTGGAATTGCTCGGCCGTGGCTGCTGAACAGAACCTGTCCACTGCGAATGCGGCCTGGTCGGGCATCGCCAACGTTGCGGTCTATGGCTCGGTCACCGCTGGCAGCAATGCACGCCTGTGGTCGTGGAGTGCGGCTTCGGGAGCAGGAGAAGTCGAGATCAAGTACCAGTGTGTCGCACAGACCACCGGCATCTATTCCGAGACGGGGGTGGCCCCGCTCATCACGGTCATCGGCAAACCGAATTACCCCAGCCTGCTGAAGTCGATGGGGGGCTTTGACAGCGATCTGACCCTTTTCGCGCGCCAGCAAGCCGTAGGGATCGGCGTATGACGTGGCTGCGGACCTTTTTCAGGGACGAGCGGGCGGCAACCACGGCCGAGTTTGCACTCGTGGTGCCATTGTTCATTATGTTCGTCTTCGGCGCGATCGATGTCGGCGGCTTTGCGTGGAAGATCAACAAGCTCGAAAAGGCCACGCAAATGGGCGCGCGCATGGCGGTGGTCACGGATCCTGTCGCGACGGGGTTGCTGACGGAAAGCTACATCGGTCGCGTGGTAACAGTCGGCGGCACCACGGTGACGCTGACGCAAGGGTCGACGATACCTGCCGAAGCACTCGGGAAGACCGTCTGTACCACCTCCGGATGCAGCTGCAGCGCGAACTGCCTGACTTCGAATGCGGCCAGTTCCACAGCACTGACAAATGTCGCCAACCGGATGCGCGTGTTTGATTCCTCGATCCAGGACAGCAATGTCCAGATCGAATACGTAGGTTCGGGGCTGGGCTTTGCCGGCGACCCGGACGGCATTGAAGTCGTCCCGCTTGTCACCGTGCGGCTGACCAACATGCAGTACCAGCCCATGATCGGCGTATTGTTGAACGCTGCCATCGACCTTCCCGATTTTGCATTCACCCTGCCGATGGAAGACGGCGCCGGCACGACCTCGAACTAGGACACCAGCGAGACCGCATGGATTATTCGGACCAACCCCATCCTGGACCTTCTGCTTTTGACACGCCGCCGGTCGGCGTGTTCGTCAGCGAGCGCCAGGCAGGCGATCTGCTGGAGCAGGCAGACGCGGCGACCCGGGTCATTCTCATGATACGGTCAGTGGGCAATGACGAGACCATTCCGTTTGAGAAGCTGGGCGGCCTTGCGGTGGTTGTTCTGGAAGTGGATCCATCAAGCAGGCGGTCGGTCAACCGGCTGGTAAACCTCGTCCGCTCCAATCCGCCATATCCCGTGATTGCAGCCATTTCCTCGCCAGAGATGTCGCTGGTGCGGACGTTGGTGCGCGAAGGGGTGACCGATGTCCTGAGCCTACCGCTCACCGTGCCTGAACTCACCCAAGCCTGCCTCGACGCTGTGGCGCGCAAGGCGCAGCCGGCGACGGCGCTGCGGCTCGCGCCCCTGATCGGGGTGGTGGGATCGTCGGGTGGCTGTGGTGCCACAAGCGTTGCCACCCACCTTGCCAGTGCTCTGGCCCGCTCGACACCTGAAGGTCGGCGCGTCATCCTGGGTGACCTTGATCTGCAGTTCGGCAGTGTCGGAGCGTACCTCGGCGCGGACCGGAGCGGCTCATTTACCGATCTTATCGAGGCGGAAGACAGGCTCGACGAGGAACTGCTGAAGGCTCTCGCTCCAGAGGGACGCAATGGGTTTGCCGTGCTGGCCGTGCCGGACAAGATACCATCTTCGGATTCGGTCTCGCACGAAGCAATCCTCCGCGTGATCGAGCAGCTGAGAACAACATATGAAATGGTCGTTCTCGATTTCCCGGCGAACTGGTCAAACTGGTCGGCTTCGGTGGCGTACTCCGCCAACCTTCTTCTGCTGGTCACCGAACCGACCCTGCCGAGCCTGCGCCAGGTAAAGCGGACCAGTGAACTGTTCGACGCCATCGGCGTCCCGCGCAGCAAGGTCCATGTGGTCGTCAACAAGATGGAGCGAAAGCTCTTCAAGCCGATCGATGTCAGTGACATCGAACGCACGCTTGACCGGAATATCCTCGCCAAACTCCCTCGTGACAATGCCGACCTCGCGCGCGCGCAGGATCAGGGTGTGCTGATCCACGAACTGGTGCGCAAGAGCGCGTTCGGGACATCCGTTGCCGGGCTGGCCACTTCGGTCATCGACCTGTTGCAGAGTGGGGGCACGCGCTGATGTGGGATATCCGAAAGCCACGAGCCAAGAGCGCTGAAGATCAGAATAAGCGCTATGCCATCCCGGAGCAATCGTTCGAGCCGGTAATCCGGACCGGTGAAGGGGGCAAGGGCACAACCCGCGAACCAGAGCGGTCTGAAACGGACAATCGGCTCAACATCAAGGTCGATATTCACCGCGAGTTGCTCGAGCGCGTCAATCTTGCATTGATCGATCGCTTTTCGCGTGAGGAACTGGCCCGCGAACTTGGCCCGGTAATCGACGAAATCATCGCCGAGCGGTCGCTTGCCCTCAACCGCTATGAAAAGGCCGATCTCGTAGACGAGATCCTCGACGAGCTCGTCGGCTTGGGCCCGCTCGAACCGCTCCTCAAGGACGAGACGATTTCCGATATCCTCGTGAACGGTTCGGAGACGGTTTTCGTCGAAAGGCGCGGCGTGCTCGAGCGGGCTCCGACGCGTTTCAAGGACGAGAAGCACCTCCTGCGCATCATCCAGAAGATCGTCAGCGCCGTTGGTCGGCGCGTTGACGAAGCTTCGCCGTTCGTCGACGCGCGCCTCGCTGATGGTTCGCGTGTGAACGCGATCATCGCTCCGCTGGCAATCGACGGTTCGTTGCTCTCGATCCGCAAGTTTTCGAAGACACCGATCAGCATGGAACGCATGGTCGAATTCGAAAGCCTGACCGAGGAAATGGCCATGCTTCTGCAGGCCGTGGTGCAAGGCCGCCTCAACATCATAATCTCGGGTGGGACCGGTTCGGGCAAGACGACGATGCTCAACGCCTTGTCGAGCTACATCAACGGGCACGAGCGCATCGTCACGATCGAGGATTCGGCCGAACTGCAATTGCAGCAGGAGCATGTTGCCCGGCTCGAGACACGGCCGGCCAACATCGAAGGCCGTGGCGAAGTCAACCAGCGCGATCTCGTCCGCAACGCCTTGCGCATGCGCCCGGATCGCATCGTCCTCGGCGAATGCCGCTCGGGCGAAGCTTTCGACATGCTCCAAGCGATGAACACCGGGCACGACGGATCGATGACCACAGTCCACGCAAATACCGCGCGTGATGCGCTCGCGCGTATCGAGCAGATGGTCGGCATGGCAGGACTGGAAATGTCGATGCGCACGATCCGCTCGCAGATCGTTTCCGCGATCAACGTCGTAATTCAGGTTGGACGCCTGCCCGACGGTCGCAGAAAGACGCTCTCGATCAGCGAGGTTACCGGCATGGAGGGGGAGGTGATTTCCATGCAGGAAATCTTCCGCTTCCGTCAATCGGGCCGCGACAGTGACGGGCGGGTATTGGGACAGTTCGAAGCGACCGGCGTCCGTCCCCATTTTGCGGGCGTCCTCAAGTCCATGGGCATCTACCTTGATCCCGAGTTGTTCAAGCCACCGATGGGATATGGCCGATGAGCGCTCTTATCCTCAAAATCCTGGGCTTTCTCGCGATTTTCGCGTGCGTGGTGTTCCTCGGCCAACTTGCCCTGAACGCCCTGCTGTCCAGTCGCGAGAGGCGCAAGCAGGTATCCCGTCAACTCGAAAATCTGCGCGCGCACGATGCCAAGGCGGCTGAACTCTCACTGTTGCGGGGCGATCGAAGCGCACGCAATCTTCGCACCCGCTCGCTCTATTCCCGCCTATACTGGAGCATCAGTCGCGCCGATCTCGGCGTGGCCACTCAAACCGTCATCTATGTCATGGTTGGGGTAACCGTGGTGTTGACGCTGGCCGGTACTGCCTATGCCACAAATTCACCAGCCGGTCTTTCGGTTGGTGCACTGCTTCTTATTCTGAGCTTCGGCGGCGCGGTCGGCTTCGGCCTGCCCATGGTGTTCTTCAATCGTCGCGCGATGAACAAGCGCAAGAAGCTGGAAGAACAGTTTCCGCTCGCTCTGGAAATCTTCACCCGTGCCCTTCAGGCGGGACACCCCATGACCTCTGCGCTCGAACTGCTTACAGAAGAAATGGACGATCCGCTGCGCAGAGAATTCGCGCTAGTGGCAGACGAGGTAGCCTATGGTTCGGATCTCGGTGACTCGCTCGCCAACATGGCATGGCGATGGGACTTGCCCGACGTGAAGATGTTTGCGGTCAGTCTCTCCGTCCAAAGCGAGACCGGGGGCAACCTCGCCGAGATACTCAGCAACCTGTCCAAGGTGATCCGCGATCGCAGTTCGTTGTTTCTCATGGTCCGTTCGTTGAGTGCCGAGGGCAGGATCAGCGCGATGATGCTCTCGGTCCTGCCGATCATCACCTTCGTCTTCCTGTTTGCGGTAAATCCCGAATTCTATCTCGAGGTCGCAGACGATCCCATGTTCATCCAGGGCTATACCGGCCTCATCATATTCTATTTCATCGGCATCTTCTGGATCCGGCGAATGGTCGACCTGAAGGTATGAGAGGATGAGCGACACCTTCATCCGCCTTGGCATCCTGGCCATTTTCTTCGGACTGTGCGCCTGGGGCTCCTACCGGGCTGTGCTGTTCGCGCAGACCTCCGCTACGGTCCGCACCCGGGTGAAGGCTGTCGGATCGGTCCGGCCCACTCTGACAGCGGACAAGGCCAGCGGCGCAGGCGCAGTATGGGCGCGGCTGGTCGAGGCAGTCGAGAACAGTGGCTTGAGCCTGTCCGACAGCAATCCTGACGCCTTGCGGGCCAAGATGATTGCAGCGGGTTTCGAATCCCCGATCGCCCCTCGTGCCTATGTGCTGATACGCCTGATCATGGTTTTTGCAGTACCGGCACTGGGCCTGCTTTTCCTTGCGATTGCGGGGTTGGAGTTCGATCTCGTCAATCTCTACTTTGTCGGCGTGATCAGCGCGGCTCTTGCGTTGCTGGGGCCAACGTACTTCATCAGGGTTCGGACTTCCTCGCGGAAGACAGCGATCACGAACGGCTTTCCAAACTGCCTCGATCTCCTGCTGGTGTGCGTCGAAGCTGGCCTTGGCCTTGAAGCGGCGCTTGATCGCATAAGCCGCGAAATGGTCGACGCCGAACCGGAAGTCAGCCGTCTGCTGGTTCGGACAACGCTTCACCTGAGGGCAGGCGCAAGCCGTGAAGAGGCACTACGCCGCTTGGCCAATCTGGCTGGCGTTGACGAGATCAGTTCGTTCTGCACCATGCTGATCCAGTCCGAGCGGCTCGGGTCGAGCATCGGCACGACGCTGCGGATTTTCGCGGCCGAGATGCGCGAAAAGCGCCGGATGCGTGCCGAGGAAAAAGCGCACAAGCTGCCCGTGCTTATTTCCGTGCCACTGATTGTTTGCATGCTGCCGACCATGCTGGGCGTGCTCATGCTGCCTGCCGCCATCAGGGTGGCCACCCAATTGTTGCCTGCTCTAGCTGGAAAATGACCATGGAACACACGCACATCCGCTTGGTGGCACTGGCCCCGCTCGCGCTTGCATTGACTGGCTGCGGCGTAATGAAAAAGCTCGGCCTGATGCACGGTCCCCGCGCCGCCAAGGTCCAGACCGCGTTGGCAAATACCGATTCGCTGACGCAGATCGGCCGCTCGCAGCTTGACGCGAGCAACCCCGGCCTTGCGGCAAAATCGTTCGAACAGGCGCTTGCCACGGGAGAACGGCCGGCACCTGCGTTGAACGGGCTCGGCGTGGCATACGCAAGAATTGGGCGTGCCGATCTTGCTGCGCGATACTTCCAGATGGCGGCCGAAGCGGATCCGGACAATGAAAGCTATCGGGCCAATCTCGCCATGCTGTATCAATCGACGCAGATGGCGCGCCTGCGCTCCAGCCAGTTGCAGGCAGCGATGGCCGAAGCTGCCAAGCCGGCTGACTACGCTGTCCCCACCGCCAAGGAGGATGGCAGGATCGTCCGCCTCTCTCCTCTCGAGGTAAAGATCGTCATCCCGCCGCTCGAAGCACAGAGCCCGGGTGCAAAGAGTTTTGTCCGGATTGACCTCGACAAGACCAGTCCGCGCAGAAAGCGCGTCGCCGAAAAATGATGCTGACAACAACTTCGGTTTTGCTCGGGCTGCTCATCGGCATCCTGTTGCTTGCAGCCTATTTCGACGTCCGCTTCCGTCGTCTGCCGAACTGGCTGACCTTGGTGACCATGCTGATCGGATTGGGGCATCTCTATGCCTTCAGCGGATCGTTTGAGCAGGTGGGTTCGGGCCTGTTGCATGCCGTGATTGCGCTGGTGGTGGGTATGCTGCTGTTCCGGGCAGCAATGGTCGGTGGTGGAGATGCGAAGTATTATGCAGCAGTGGCTGCGGGCATTCCGCTAACAGGTGGTGTCAAGCTGCTCGTCCTGACTGCCGTCTCCGGCCTGTTCGCAGTGGTGCTCTGGTTCATTGTTCGGCGCAGCCTGGGCAAGACTGTAACGGCCGGTGACAAGAACGATTTCGCCAAGTTCCCGCTAGGCGTTGCCATCTCGCTGGGAAGCCTTGCCTACTGGACGACGTGGGTTTGAACCGAGCCAGTCCAACAATATCCGCTTTTACCGACCAGGTGGCCTTGGCGAAGATTAGGCTGCGGTCGTAACGTCTTCCATTCGTTTGAGTGCTCATCCTTGAACCTTAGGGGCACCATTTGCTCCTCCGAAATGCCAGATCAAACCCAAGCCGGGGCGTTGAATTCCCTGTTCACGGTGCTATCGATGGCTCCACCGGGGCAAAGCAACCTCCCGGTCAGGTGGCGGTCGTGCCGGTGCCCAAGCGTTGCCTGTCGCACCCGCTTTTGCGGGCTACAGGTCATGGGTCGATTGCATGCACAATGCCTCAAGCGTTCCGGTTTCCTCTCCCGTCACGCCCTCCTTCGATGAGCTTGTCCGCGTCTCGCTGCGCATAGGCTGCCTTAGCTTCGGCGGCCCGGCCGGGCAGATCGCGCTTATGCATCGCGAAATCGTCGAGGAGCGTGGCTGGATCAGCGAGGAGCAGTTCCTCCAGGCGCTCAACTTCTGCCATTTCCTTCCCGGTCCCGAGGCCCAGCAACTGGCCACCTGGATCGGCTGGAAGCTCCACGGCATGCGGGGCGGCTTTGCCATGGGGCTGCTGTTCGTCATCCCCGGCGCACTGGTGATCCTTGCGCTGTCCATGCTCTATGCGCTCGCGGCTGACCTGCACTGGTTCGCCGCGCTGTTCACCGGAATCAAGGCGGCGGTGCTGGCCATCGTAGTGCAGGCACTGATCCGCATTGCAGGACGCGCGCTCAAGACGCCGCTGCAGAAGGCGCTCGCGGTCGGCGCTTTCATTGCACTCGCTGTCTTCTCGTTACCTTTCCCGCTGGTCGTGCTCGGTGCAGGCGTGATCGGCTTTGCAACTGCTGCCGCACGACCTGAACTGCTCGGCCTCAGCAACGCCGATGGGCCCGCGCCCGCTTCAAAGCGGCCATGGGCGATGACAATACGCACGATCGCAACCGGCGCCGTGCTGTGGGCCGCGCCGATGATCGCCGTGCTTGCCCTGCTCGGATCGGACCACGTCCTCTGGAAGGTCGGCCTGTTCTTTTCCAAGCTCGCTGTCGTCACGTTCGGCGGTGCCTATGCGGTCCTGTCCTACATGGCGCAGCAGGCGGTCGACACTTACGGCTGGCTGCGCGCCGGAGAGATGGCCGACGGCCTCGGCCTTGCCGAGACGACGCCGGGGCCGCTGATCATGGTCACCCAGTTCGTCGGTTATCTTGCCGGCTTCCGCGCGCCCGAACCGTTCTCGCCGATGGTCGGGGGCCTGCTCGCGGCGGCGCTGACCACCTGGGTGACTTTCGTCCCCTGCTTCATCTGGATATTCGCCTTCGCGCCATGGATCGAGCGGCTTGGCAATGCGCGCAAGCTCAAGGGTGGGCTGGCCGCGATAACCGCGGCAGTCGTCGGCGTGATCGCCAACCTCACTTTGTGGTTCGCCATCCACGTGCTGTTCCGTGAAACGCGCGACGTGGCGTTCGGCCCCGCCTCGTTGTCCCTGCCAGTGCTGCAAAGCTTCGACTGGCGCTTGGCCGCCATTGCCGCGCTGGCGGCATTCCTCATCTTCCGCATGCGCAAGGGCATTCTGACCGTGCTGGCGATCTGCGCAGCGGCAGGGCTTGCCGCCGCGCTGGTGTGGTCTTGATGTAGGTCGAACAGGCCGTACGCTCTTCGTACGCCCATGCCAGCGAGCGAACCTAGATCGAACGCAGGATCTCTGCCGCGATCGGACGATCCTGCTCCACCCGCTCGGAATAGCGATCCACCAGCCGATCGGCGTGGGGGCGCAACAGCACGGTGAAGCGCACCAGTTCCTCCACCACGTCCACGATCCGGTCGTAGTAGCTCGATGGCTTCATACGGCCCGCCTCGTCGAACTCCTCGTAGGCCTTCGCGACGCTCGACTGGTTGGGGATGGTGAACATGCGCATCCAGCGGCCCAGCACGCGCAGGGTGTTGACCGAGTTGAAAGACTGCGATCCGGCGCTGACCTGCATCACCGCCAGCGTGCGTCCCTGCGTCGGGCGCAGGCCCTTGTAGGCAAGCGGGAGGTGATCGATCTGCGTCTTCATGATGCCGGTGATCTGACCATGGCGCTCCGGGCTGCACCAGACCTGACCTTCCGACCAGAGCGAATGTTCGCGCAATTCATGCACCGCCGGATGGTCATCGCCCGCGATCTGGTCGGGCAATGGCAGGTCGGACGGATCGAAGATGCGCGTCTCGCATCCGAAATGCTGCAGCAGCCGCGCCGCCTCCTCAACGACCAGCCGCGAGTAGGAGCGTTCGCGCAGCGATCCGTAGAGCAGCAGGATGCGCGGCGGATGATCCAGAGGCCCAAGCCCCCGCGCCGGATCGGGATCAAGATAGGCGGGCTTTAGCGCGGGGAGTTCGTCAGGCGCAGAAAGTGTGCGCAACCGGGCGTGCGCGACCGGAGGGACTTCAGACATCGGCAGTCGCGTCCTTGGTGAGATCGGCTTGCGGGAAAAGCAGTCGCGCAACGCCGAGCGCGAGCAGTGCGCCCGCCAGCTGGCACGCGACAAAGGCAGGGACATCGGCAGGCGCTATTCCGGCAAAGGTGTCGGACAGGCTGCGTGCCAGCGTGATCGCCGGGTTGGCGAAGCTTGTCGAGGAGGTGAACCAGTAGGCCGCGGTGATGTAGAGCGCGACCGCCGCCGGAACCGCATGCGGCCGGTGGCGCAAGGTGCCAAGGATGGTCAGGAGCAGTCCGAACGTGGCCACGACCTCGCCGATCCACTGCCCCGGCCCCGTGCGCGCCTTGGTCGAAAGCTCGATCACGTCCAGCCCGAACATCGCATGCGCGGTCCACACTCCGGCCACGCCGCCTGCAATCTGGGCGACCACGTGACCGATGGCCTGACGCGTGTCGAGAGCGCCGAGGATGCGGAAGACCAGCGTCACTGCCGGGTTGAAATGCGCGCCCGAAATCGGGCCAAGCATGGTGATGAGCACATAGAGCATCGCCCCCGTGGCGATGGTGTTGCCCAGCAGCGCCACCGCGACGTTGCCCTGCGCCAGACTTTCACCCATCACGCCAGAGCCGATCACCGTGGCAAAGAGCAGAAAGCTGCCGACGGCTTCGGCAAGGATCGGTCGCGTCATGCCGCGCCTTCCATCCCGCCGATCTGCGCCAACGCGTCAACCAGTCGCGCCTTGTCCATCGTCTCGAATGGCAAGGCCAGAAGAGCCCGCACGCGCGCTTCAAGCGCCGTCCAGGTCGCCTCGAAGGCGGCATCGACATCGGCCTCGGAGCCTCCCACGTCAGCGGGATCAGGCAGCCCCCAATGGGCCTTGATCGGTGCGCCGATGAACACCGGACAGGTCTCCCCGGCCGCGTTACCGCACACCGTTATCGCGATGTCGATGCGTGGAGCATCGGGCGTAGTGAACTCGTTCCAGCTTTTGGAACGGAAGCCCGCCGTATCGATCCCGCGCCGCGCCAGCAGGCGCAGCGCGCCGGGATGCGGCACGCCCTTGGGCTTGCTGCCTGCGCTATAGGCCGTGATGCGCCCTTCCCCGAGGTGGTTGAGAATCGCCTCACCCAGGATCGAACGGGCAGAGTTGCCGGTGCACAGGATAAGAATGTTCATGTCGTTCCCCCCTTGAACGATGTCGTGATGCGTCAGGCAGCGCCCAGTGCGGGTTCGGAAGCGGCGTCGCAGGCCACCCCCTCAACGCCACAATCGATTCCGCCGCAGCAATTCTCTGTCAGATAGCCGATCAGCGCATTCATCGCGGCCAAGTCGGCGCGGTAGATGATCGAACGGCTCCGACGCTCCTGGCTGACGAGCCCAGCCTGCGCCAGTTGCGCAAGATGGAAGCTGAGCGACGAAGGTGGCACGCCCAGCCGCGCCGAAACCTCACCGGCAGCAAGGCCCTCAGGTCCAGCCTGCACAAGCAGGCGAAACACGGCCAGGCGATGCTCCTGCGCCAAGGCCCCCAGCGCGCCAACCGCACGGCTGGACTCGATCGAATCTACCATGTTTCGACAAATATCGAAATATTGTAGCCGGTCAAGCAGCAGGCGCCCTCTGCCACGGATCTCCGAGGGCACGGCGAATGATGACGGATCTGATTTTGAATGGTGAGCCCAGCTGGGTTCGAACCAGCGACCTACTGATTAAAAGTCAGTTGCTCTACCGACTGAGCTATGGGCCCGCCCGGAACCGCGCACGGGGCGCAAGGCGTGGCGCGTCACCTAGGGGGCGCGAGGCGGGTGGTCAAGCCTTGGCGGAAGAACGGTTCAGGCGGTTCGCCAGTTGGCGCAGCGTCAGGCCTGAAAGCGGGTCGCGCCAATGCGGGGCAATGCGTGCGGCGGGGCCAAGCACAAAGCCACGCTTGCGAAACTCCCGGTGCGGCACGGTCAGCACAGCGTCGGCCCAGCAACCGCCCGACCACAGCACTATATCAAGATCGAGCGTACGCGATCGCCAGCGCTGGCCCTGCCGCCTGCGGCCGAACCAGCATTCTACATCCTGCAGCAGATCGAGCAGTTCCAGAGGTTCAAGCGAGGTGGAGATCACCGCCGCGCCATTCGCATACTCGCGCTGCGATGGCCCCACCGGACGGCTGCGAATAACCGGCGCAACGGCCTCAACCTCCAGCCCAAGTCTCACCAGTTCGGCAATTGCCGCGCCCAGAATCGCTCTTGGCCCACCATGGCGCGGGTCGCGCTGGTTCGAACCCAGTGCGATCAGGTAGCGATGCTCGCTCAGATGTCTTCTGCCAGACGGCCGTAAAGCTGCGGGCGACGGTCGCGGAAGAAACCCATGCCCGCGCGGTGCGTAGCGGCGCGCTGCAGATCGATCTTTGCGTGAAGCACACCTGTCTCGCCCGCGCCAAACTCGGCAAGGTAATCGCCCCATTCGTCAGAGATGAAGCTGTGGCCGTAGAAGCGCTGGCCATCTTCCATACCGATCCGGTTCGCCGCGATCACCGGCATGCAGTTCGATACCGCATGCCCGATCATCGCGCGGCGCCACATCCGGCTCGTGTCGAGATCGGCGTCATAGGGTTCGCTGCCGATGGCCGTGGGATAGAACAGCAGTTCAGCCCCCATCAGCGCCATGGCGCGCGCGCATTCGGGATACCACTGGTCCCAGCATACCCCCACGCCGATGCGCGTGCCGAATACGTCCCACACCTTGAAACCCGTGTTACCGGGGCGGAAGTAGTACTTCTCCTCGTAGCCGGGGCCGTCGGGGATATGGCTCTTGCGATAGATGCCCATGACCTCGCCATCGGGGCCGATCATCGCCAGCGTGTTGTAATAGTGATGCCCGTCGCGCTCGAAGAAGCTGGTCGGGATGGCGATGCGGTGGGCCTTAGCGAGCTTCCGCATCTCGCGCACCGACGGGTCCGCATCCAGCGGATAGGCCATCGCGAACAGCGCCTCGTCCTCGACCTTGCAGAAATAGGGACCGGCGAACAGTTCGGGCGGAAGCACGATCTGCACACCACCGCGCGCGGCCTCTTCGACCAGCGCGGCGGTGGCAGCGATATTCTCGGCCTCGCCACCGGGAAGGGCGAGTTGCAGGGCGGCGACGGAAATGGTGCTCATGGCCCGGACCTAAGCGCCCTGCCCCTGCAATTCAACCGTCGCCGCGCCCGGTCACATCATGGCCGCTTGCGGAACAATAGCGTCATGCGGTCGCTCTCACCGATGGCCTGCAGCTTTGCCTTGGTGGCAGCGTCAGGATTTCCGCCAAGCTGCGGCGGCAGGGTCCACACGCCATCCGGCCAGTTCGCGGGGTCCTTCGGGTTGGCATTTGCCTCACTCTTGCCGACATAAGTGAAGCCGTTCACTTCCATGAACTTGATCACGTCTGCCTCTCGCAGATAACCCTTCGATCCATCCGTGAAGGAATAGGGCGCGTCGGGCTTTGCGCGATGCTGCTCGATGCCGATCATGCCATCGGGCTTCAAAAGTTCACGCATCTGCTTGATCTCGTGCGCGGCGAGGTTCCAGCGCAGGAGGTTGTGCATCATGCGCATGACAAGGATGCGGTCGAAGGTGCCCTTTTCGCCTTCAGGCAGCACGTCGAGTGTGAAGGCAGAGAATTTTTCGGCTGGCTGGCCCGACCATTCGGCCACTTCCGCAGGATACTTGGTCGCCCCCTCTCGGATGCCGGCCTTCATCTTGTCGCCGAATGCGCTGGATGTCGGGTCGAAATAGAGGCCGACCAGCTTCCCCTTGGGTCCAAGGTAAAGCCCGAGCAGGCGCGAATACCAGCCGCCTCCCGGAGCATACTCACCAACCTTCATCGTTGGCGAGACCTGGAAGAAGCTGAGCGTTTCGGCCGGCTTGCGATAGACGTCGCGGGCGCGATCCTTGTCACGCAGCGGATCGGCAACGGCTGCGGCAAGAGCGGGATCGACGGTGGCCGAAGCAGTCTTCGCAGTCTCTGCCAGTACCGGGGTGGCAAGGCTGCATCCGGCAACCGCGGCAAGCAGGGCAAGGCTCATTCGACGCATTGAGGGGCGCATTTGGGGATTCTCCTTGGGGCCGATGACAAGCGGGGGAGGGATGCCTATCTCTGGCGCAATTCAGGAGAATATAGCGCATGAGCGAACAAGCAACGGCCATCCTCGCAGGTGGATGCTTCTGGTGCACCGAAGCAGTGTTCCGCGACGTCATCGGCGTGAGCAATGTCGAGAGCGGTTACATCGGCGGCACGGTCGACAATCCGACTTACAAGCAGGTCTGTTCGGGCACGACCGGCCATGCGGAAGCTATCCGCGTGTCGTTCAATCCCGAAACGATCAGCCTCGACCAGATCCTCGACATCTTCCTCGCCACCCACGATCCGACGCAACTCAACCGGCAGGGCAACGACATCGGCACGCAGTACCGCTCGGCCATGTTCCCGGCGGACGAAGAGCAGAAGGCCGCGATGGAAGCTGCAATCGAACGCGCCCAGCCCGATTGGCCGAAGCCCATCGTCACCACGATCGAGCCGATGGCCACCTGGTATCCGGCGGAGGACTACCATCAGGAATACTGGGAAGGCGAAGGCCAGCGGAACCCCTATTGCCTCGCCGTGATCCCGCCCAAGCTGATGAAGCTGCGCAAGAGCTTTGCGAACAAGGTGAAGGCTTAGGTTTTCAGCGCGGCGAGGGTTATGCGCTGGTAGATGCGCTGGAGGACAGACAAGTCTTCCAGCGCCACCGCCTCGTCCTTCTTGTGCATCGTGGCGTTGCACAGGCCGAATTCCACCACCGGACACACCGCGCGCAGGAACCTTGCGTCCGACGTTCCGCCGCTGGTCGATAGCTCCGGATCAAGACCGGTCTCGGCCTTCACCGCCTCGGCGATCAGCGTCGAATAATCACCGGGCAGGGTGATGAAGCTCTCGCCCGAAATCACCGCACGGACCTCGCCCTTGTGGCGGCGCGCAACGTCCTCGACCATCGCGACCAACCCTGCCCCGGTATGCCGGTCATTGAAGCGGATCGAAATGCGCGCCCGCGCCTCGGCGGGAATCACGTTGGTTGCCTTGTTGCCCACATCGAGGTCGGTGATCTCGAGGTTGGACGGCTGGAACCACTCGGTTCCGTCATCCAGCACCAGCGCATCCAGATCGGCCAGCAGCGCGATCAGCCGCGGGATCGGGTTGTCGGCAAGGTGCGGGTAGGCCACGTGCCCCTGCGCACCCTTGCAGTTGATCCACATATTGACCGAGCCGCGACGGCCGATCTTCACCATGTCGCCCAGCCGGTTGACCGAGGTCGGCTCGCCCACGAGGCACAGGTCCGGCTCGGCCTTCATCTCGCGGATCAGCTCGATCAGCGGCACTGTGCCGTAGCGCGCGGGGCCTTCCTCGTCGCCGGTGATGATGAAGCTCAGCGTCCCTGCTTCCGCAGGCACCTCTGCCGCCGCCGCGACCATTGAGGCAATCGAGCCCTTCATGTCCACTGCACCGCGCCCATAGAGCAGTTCGCCCCGACGCTCGGCCTTGAACGGACCCGTCGTCCAGCCCTCGCCCGGCGGCACGACATCAAGGTGCCCTGCAAAGGCAAAATGACGCGAGCCTTCAGGACCCCGACGGATCGCGAACATGTTCTCCACCGGACCGTCAGGCGCTTCGCCCGCAATGAAGCGGTGGATCTCGAAACCCAGCGGCTTCAGCATGGCCTCGAAGCAATCGAACACCGCGCCGGTGGCAGGCGTGACGCTCTCGCAATCGATCAGCCGTTCGGCAAGGACAACGGGATCAAGTGTCATGCGCGGGCGGGCTCCTCGAACTGTTCGATGGTCCAGTCCTCGTTCTCGGCAGCCTCGATCCAGGCCTGCATCCAGTCGTGGGTCCAGACCGCTTCCATGTAGGTCATGGCAAAGCCGGGCACAGGCACCCCATAGGTCATGAAGCGCGAGACGACCGGCGCATAGATGATGTCGGCGGCGCAGAACGTGCCGAACAGGAACGGCCCGCCCTTGCCGAACCGCGCCCGCGCCTCGGCCCAGAGCGAGAGGATGCGCACGATGTCGGCACGGACCTCGGCGCTGATCTCCACGCCTTCCACACGCTTGCGGATGTTCATCGGCAGGCTGCGGCGCAGTGGCAGATAGCTCGAATGCATCTCAGCCACCATCGAGCGGGCCATGGCGCGCGCGGTATCGTCCTTGGGCCAGAAGCGGTCACGCCCGACCTTGTCGGCAAGGTAGTCTATGATCGCAAGGCTGTCCCACACCACCGGAGCATCGGGGCCATCGCCATCCCACAGGATCGGCACCTTGCCCGAGGACGGCGCCAGATCGTCGGTGCGGCGCAGGTGATCCCATTCCTCGCCATAGAGCGGGACGGTAATCTCCTCGAAATGCAGGCCCGATTGCTTTGCGGCCAACCAGCCGCGCAAGGACCAGCTGGAATAGTTCTTGTTACCGATGATCAGCTTCATCGCACTCGCCCCGTTGCCGTGAGGGCTGCGACTATACGTTCAGGTTTGCCGTGTCGACCATGAACAGACTTGCAGTGGTCCTGCACTCCTCAACTCCACGTCATCCCGGCGAAGGCCGGGACCCATGACGATGGCCTGCAAACGCAACGGCAGAGCAAAACGCGAGCGATCGGGCCCCGGCCTGCGCCGGGGTGACGGCAAGCGGGACGAAGCTGTGTGCTTAAACCAGCGAATCCTGCAGCACCGCCGCGCGCAGATCCTCGATCCCCATCTTCTTTTCCGACGAGGTGACGATGATCTCGGGGTAGGCAGCGGTCCGCTTGCGCGCGGCGGCGATGGTGGCAGCGGTCACCGCCTCAAGCTCGCTCGCCTTGATCTTGTCCGCCTTGGTCAGGACCACGCGATAGCCGACGCCCGCTTCATCGAGCATCTGCATCATGTCCTCGTCGACCGGCTTCACCCCGTGGCGGCTGTCGATCAGCAGCAGGGTGCGCTTGAGCACGACGCGGCCGCGCAGGAAATCGCGTACCAGCCGCCGCCAGTTTTCGACCACCTTGGGCGGAGCCTTGGCAAAGCCGTAGCCGGGCATGTCGACTAGGCGCAGGCGGGTAGGCTCGCCCACTTCGAAGTAGTTCAGCTCCTGCGTGCGCCCCGGCGTCACCGACGTGCGCGCAATCGACTTCCGCCCCGTCAGCGCGTTGAGCAGCGACGACTTGCCGACGTTCGAGCGGCCCGCAAAGGCAATCTCGGGCACGTCGGGATCGGGCAGGAACTTCAGCGCAGGGGCCGACTTGATGAACTCGACGCGCCCCGCAAAAAGGAGGCGCGCCTGTTCGACCAGTTCGGCGTGGGCAGCTTGTTCTTCAGGTGTCACCGCGTTTTCGGCTTCCGGTTGGCAGCCGACTTCTGCTCGCGCGTGACCACACGGTCGACGTCGAGCTGGTCCTTGTCGGCCTGGGCCTTCAATTGCGGATGCTTGCTATAGAGATACTTCTGCTGCGCGATGGTGAGCAGGTTCGAGGTGATCCAGTAGATCAGCAGGCCAGCCGCGAACGGCGCCATAACGAACATCATCATCCACGGCATGATCGCGAAGACCTGCTGCTGCGCCGGGTCCATTGCCGCCGGTTGCAGCTTGAACTGCAGCCACATGGTGATGCCAAGCAGGATCGCCAGAATGCCGATGGCAAGGAAGCTTGGCGGCGTGAACGGCAGCAGGCCGAACAGGTTCAGCACATGCAGCGGATCGGGCGCGGACAGGTCCTTGATCCACAGCGCGAAGGGCTGATGACGCATTTCGATGGTCAGCGTCAGCACCTTGTAGAGCGCAAAGAACACCGGAATCTGCAGGAACATGGGCAGACAGCCGGCGAGAGGATTGACCTTCTCCGTCTTGTACAGCTCCATGATCTTCTGCTGCTGCGTCTGCTTGTCGTCCTTGTAGCGCTCCTGCAGCGCCTTCATCTTGGGCTGCAGCGCGCGCATGGCGGCCATGGAGGCGAACTGGCGCTGGGCAATCGGGAACATCACGCCGCGCACGATCAGCGTCAGCAGGATGATCGCCACGCCGAAGTTCTTGACCAGCTTGAACAGCGAATCGAGCAGCCAGAAGATCGGCTTCTCGAACCAGCGGAACCAGCCCCAGTCGATCGACAGGCTGAAGTTGGTGACGCCCGCCTTCTCGTACTTCTCGAGAACCGCGTTTTCCTTGCCGCCGGCAAACAGGCGCACGGACTGTTCCTGCGCCCTGCCCGGTGCAATCGACACGCTCGGATAGATCAGGTCGGCACGGAACACGCCGTTGCCGAGCGAACGGAACGCCGCTTCGGTCTTGACCTTGCCATCGGGAATCAGCGCCGAGAGCCAGTAGATGTCGGTAAAGCCGATCCAGTTGGCCGCACCTTTCAGCGCGATGGCCTGACCCGGAGCCTCGGTGACGGTCGAATAGTTGTTGTCGAAGGTCACCGAGCCATCAAGCGCGGCAATCGGCCCCGAATGCAGCTGCCAGGTATCGAGGCTGGCGGTCTTTTCGGTGCGGTTGACCAGCGCGAAAGGCTTGACCACCACCGGGGTTGCACCGGTGTTCGCCACGCTCTGCGTTGCGGTGATCATGTAGTCGGTGTCGATCGCATAGCGGATCGCAAAGGTCTGGCCGGTGGGGTTGGTCCAGCGCAGCGTGACCGGAGTCTGCGGCGTCAGCTTGGCGCCATCGGCAGTCCACATCGTGTTGGCATCGGGCGCGGCAATGCCTTCGCCGACCCAGCCGATCTGGGCAAAATGCTGCGCAGGCGTTCCGGCGGGCGAGAACAGGCGGACCGGCGCACTATTCTTGTCCACGGCTTCGCGGTGACGGACGAGCGACACGTCATCGAGCAGCGCACCCTTGAGGTTGATCGAACCCTTGAGGCCCGGCGCATCGATCGGCACGCGGTGACCGGCGGCAAGCTCCTGCGCCAGGTCCTTCTTTTCCAGTGCGACGTCAGCCGCATTCTGCAGACCGCCTTCGCGGGTCGGCTTTGGCGTGGCTGTGCTGGCAGGAGCTGTCGCTGCAACCTGCGGCTTGACCGCAGGCTCGGGATAGAACCAGCGCATGGCCGCTTCCCAGCCGATCAGCAGCAGGCCGGTAAGGACCACTGCCATGATGACATTGCGCTGATTCTGCACCGTGTTAGCGTCCTGTAAGTCTGTGCCCACACCGGGCGGTCTTGAAGTCGATTGGTTCAGGGAACGGGATCATAACCGTGCCCACCCCACGGATGGCAGCGCAATAGCCGCTTCGCCGCAAGCCAGCCACCCTTAATCGCGCCGTGCTTTTCCAGCGCTTCGATCGCATATTGCGAGCACGAAGGGCTGTAGCGGCACGAGGGCGGAAGTACGCGTGAGGGGCCAAGCTGCCAGCCCCGCGCGATAAGGATCATCAGCCGCTTCACTTGCCCCTGCCGTGGTTCGCGCGAGCGCCACCGCGCTTCCTTGGCGGATCGCCCTTGCCCTCGGCAGCGCGTGAAAGTGCAACGGCCAGCTCGTCGCGCAGCAGGGCGAAATCGCGCTCCACCCCGCCTTCGCGGCCGATCATCACATGGTCTGCGCCGGGGATGCCGCCCGTCGGCAGGGCCTCGCGCAGCAGGGCGCGGAAGCGGCGCTTCATCCGGTTGCGGACGACCGCGTTGCCGATCTTCTTGGTGACGGTAACGCCAAAGCGCAGGTCGGCTTCCTCAGCCGAAACGACGTCGCGGTTCACCAACAGCACGAATCCGGGCCTTGCGACCCGGATTCCGCGGTTGGCAGCAACGAAGTCTGCCCGTTTCCGGATGGTGGCGATTCGGGTCATCCCCGCCTTCGCCGGAACCGGATCTATGCTGGAAGGCTTAGGCCGACAGCTTCTTGCGACCGCGCGCGCGGCGGGCGGCAAGAACCTTGCGACCGCCGACAGTGGCGGTGCGGGCGCGGAAGCCGTGACGGCGGGCACGCACGAGGTTGCTGGGCTGGAAAGTGCGCTTCATGGCTTTTCTCTTCTATATCGAATCTGTGGACGGGCGTTCGCCTTGGAAAGCAAAGCGCCGGAATCAGGGGGTGGCCGATAGGCGAAGGGGACAATTGCGTCAACCCTGCAGGCAAAGCGACAATAGCTTCAATACGTTGCCCCGTCCTCACTATGCGGTTAGGCACGCGCGATGAAAAGGGAAACCGAATCCCGGGCACCTCAAGCACGCTTGCACTGGTGGCAGAGGGCCCCGCGCGTCCCCACGCTGGCACTGTTCGCCGTCGTGGCACTGGCACTGCTCGGCACATTCGCGCTGATCATCGCCACTGTCGAGGCTGAGCGCACGCAACGCGCACAGGCCGCGCGGACCAGCGCGATCCTCGCCTCGCTCGACGAGATCGTGCGCGCAACAATCAGCGGCGAGACCGGCCAGCGCGGCTATTTCATCACCAGCGACACCCGATATCTTGCGCCGTTCCGCGATGGCCAGATCCGCTACGTGGCCGAACTCGCCAAATTGCGGCGGCAGATGGGCGATGCCCTGCCCCAAGATCAGGCAGAGTTGCTTGGCGATATCGCGCGACTGGGTGATGCCAAGTGGGCCGAGATGGCAGGCGTCGTCGCTCTCGTCGAAGAGCGCCGCATTCCCGATGCCCATGCGCGGCTGCTGTCGGACGAAGGCCAGTTGGCCATGGACGGATTGCGCAAGGCCGTGGCCAGGCTCGAGACGATCGAGCGGGCGCGGCTGGATGAGGCGGTGGAACGGGCAGCGTCATCCGAAGCGCGCATACTGCCCTCGCTGGCCGCCCTGTTCGTGGTGATCGTCTGCGCACTCGCGCTCGGGCTGTGGCAGGCGATTCGCAAGGCCGAGGCCGAAGCCCTGGCAGAAGGCGCTGCCGCGATTTCCGAAGCGCGGGACCGGGCTGACCTTCTCGCCAAGGAGCTCAACCACCGCGTGAAGAACCTCTTCGCGGTGATCCTCGCCATCGTGAAGATGAGCGCGCGCGGTGATACCGCAGCCGCGCCCGCGGTCGACCGCATCGCCAAACGCATCCACGCGCTGGTGACGGCGCACGAGGTTACCCAAGGCGCGGGCAAGGATCAGACAGTCGATTTTGCCGAACTGATCGGCAAGGTGATCGCGCCCTATCGTTCCTCGACCGAACGCTGCGAACTCGAAGGTGGCGAACTGACTCTGCCGGGCCGCCACGCAGTCCCGCTCGGACTGGTCCTGCACGAACTGGCGACCAACGCGGTTAAATACGGCGCGTGGTCGGCACCGGGCGGCTTGTTGCGTATTCGCTGGGAGCGCGAAGGAACACGCGCCAAGGTCATCTGGGAAGAGATCGGGACGACCGGATCGTCCGCGCAGGCCGAACCGGGCCGCGAGGGCTTCGGCTCCGCGCTGATCCGCTCCTCCGAACGACAGCTCGGCGGCACGATCGCGCGCCGCTTCGAGGCGAGCGGGATCGTCGTTGAGATGGACTTCACGCTGGAGGGCGGAGAGGCCTGAAAACGACCAACTGCCTCCCCGCCAATTCCAGCATTACCCGTGCTTCGATTCCCGCAAGGGCGTGACCATGCCCGGCGTAATGAAGCCTAGCGGTCCCGGATTCATGGCGCGCTTCTTTAGCTCGCCTTTCATCCGCCCGTACTCTTCTTCCATCTGCTCAGTCACCGTGGCGCGCGATGCTTCCAGCGCCTTGGCAAAGTCCTCGGCGTTGACCTGATCGACATTGCCGCCCGCGCGCCGAATGGCGTTGAGGCCTGCACGACGCACCACGTCTTCCAGATCGGCGCCGGTAAAGCGCTCGGTCTCCCTCGCAATCCGCGCCAGATCCACATCGCCTGCCAGCGGCATGTTGCGGGTGTGGATGCCCAGGATGTGCTGGCGGCCTTCCATGCTCGGCGTGCCGACATAGATCAGCTCGTCGAAGCGACCGGGACGCAGCAGCGCCGGATCGACAAGGTTGGGCCGGTTGGTCGCGCCGATCAGCACCACAGACTGCAGTTCTTCCAGCCCGTCCATCTCGGCAAGGATGGTGTTCACCACCCGCGCCGTGACGTTCGGCTCGCCCTGCCCGCTGCCGCGCGCAGGAACCAGACTGTCGATCTCGTCGATAAACACCACGCAGGGCGCCACTTGCCGCGCGCGGGCGAACAGCCGTGCAATCTGCTGCTCGCTCTCGCCATACCATTTGCTCAACAGGTCCGACGACTTGATCGCGATGAAGTTGGCCTCCGCCTCCTTCGCCACGGCCTTGGCCAGCAGGGTCTTGCCTGTGCCCGGCGGGCCATAGAGCAGGAATCCCTTGGCCGGACGGATGCCGAGGCGGTGGAAGGCCTCGGGGTTCTTCAGCGGCAGTTCAACGCCTTCGCGCAGCTTGTCCTGCGCATCGTCGAGCCCGCCAATGTCGGCCCAACCGATCGTCGGCGCCTGAACCATGACTTCACGCATCGCCGAAGGCTGCACGCGCTTGAGCGCCTGCAGGAAGTCGTCACGCTCCACGCGCAGATTGTCGAGCACGTCCTGCGGGATCGTCTGCTGCTCGAAATCGAGCTGCGGCATGATCCGGCGCACCGCCTCGATCGCCGCCTCGCGTGCCAATGCCGCAAGGTCGGCACCAACAAAGCCATGCGTCGTGCGCGCCAGTTCCTGCAGGTCGACGTCCTCGGCAAGCGGCATGCCGCGAGTGTGGATGCCGATGATTTCACGACGGCCAGACTCGTCCGGCACGCCCACCACGATCTCGCGGTCGAACCGGCCCGGACGGCGCAGCGCCTCGTCGATGGCATCGGGCCGGTTGGTCGCGGCAATGACGACGAGGTTGGACCGGCTGTGCAGTCCGTCCATCAGCGTCAGCAGCTGGGCTACCAGCCGCTTTTCCGCCTCGCCATGCACTTCGCTGCGCTTGGGCGCGATCGAATCGATCTCGTCGATGAAGACGATCGACGGAGCGTTCTGGGTCGCCTCCTCGAAAACCTCGCGCAGCCGCTTCTCGCTCTCGCCATAAGCCGATCCCATGATCTCGGGGCCGTTGATGGTGAAGAACGAGGCGTCACTCTCGTTCGCAACGGCGCGCGCAAGGCGTGTCTTGCCGGTCCCCGGCGGACCGTGAAGCAGCACGCCCTTGGGCGGATCGACGCCCAGTCGGGTGAACAGCTCGGGGTATCGCAGCGGCAGTTCTACCATCTCGCGCAACTGGCGAATGGTATCGCCCATGCCGCCCACGTCGTCATAGTTGACGTCGGCGCGGCTCGATCGCGGCTCCTCGTACTCGGGCCGCAGTTCGACTTCGGTGTTCTCGTCGATATGCACCACGCCCTTGGGTGTAGTGGCCACCACGGTCAGGCGGATCTGCGTCAGCGCGAACGCCGGAGCATTGAGCATCTGGCGCAGCTGTGGCGGCATGTCGGACCGGCTGACCTGCTGCTGCCCGGCCGTCGCCACCAGATCGCCGGTGACCAGCGGACGCCCGGCAAAGTTGCGCTTCAGGGCAGCCGCCGGTCCCTGAAGGCGCAAATCCTTCTGGGCAGGCGCAAAGACCACGCGCTGGGCGGGGCGGGAATCGATCTTGCGCACCTCGACATGCTCGCCCGAACCGACATCGGCATTGGCGCGCTGCAACCCGTCGAGCCGGATCAGTTCGAGCCCTTCGTCCTCGGGATAGGGCTGGATCACGCGCGCTGCGGTAGAGCGCTTGCCGACGATCTCGATCACGTCGCCCTCGGTCACACCGAGCTGCGACATCACGTGCCTGCTGATGCGGGCAATGCCGTGGCCGCTTTCTTCCTGACGCGCGCCCGCCACCTGCAGGCGCACATTGCGCCCCTCGGTCCGGGCTTCGGTTGCCGCATCTGCCATGGTTGGTGAAATCCCCTTGGATGATAGACGATTTCCGATGTGGGAACCGCCGCGCGGGATTTCAAACGCGGAACCGCCGCGATGGTTGCGACAAGCCTTGATGCACGCCTGCACGCCGCTCTCCCGCGCCAGTCAGCCAAGGGCGTGGTGCACTCTGCGAGTTCGACAGACAAAAAAAGACCCGGCAGTTACCCGCCGGGTCGGAAAGTTTTGGGAGAGGATGCCTGAAAGGCAGGATCTGTATGCATTGCACCCAGGAATTGTGCAATTGCGAAATGATCTGATGCGGTTGTATTTTTTGCAACTTGCGCTTTAAGGCAATGAAACTTCTTACTTTATTGATTGTTTCAATCGCAACAAGACGTGTCCGTTTCGTTGCCAATGGTTTGCAGCGCTAGGTTGCGAATCAGGATGGTGCGTCGCACAAGCCGATTCTGTACACAGTCAGCGCGCGCACCCCTGCTGCACGTCCGTCCCGATCCGCCGGGTTACGGAAAGCGGATATTCGGTATCCGACATGCCGTCCGAACAGGCACCGGAACGGACCTCCAGTGTAAGGGGCCGCCCTTCAAGCAGCCCATCGAGGATCGCCGCGCCGTCTTTGTCGACACGGCTGACGGGCAGCGATATCCCGTCCGGCTGCTCTGGCGTCGACCAGGTCAGCATCTTGCCCTCGACCTTTGCTGACCAGAACGGTTCCGTGCCGATGGCCCTGAAGGAGGCGGGGACAGCCACCGCGGATGCCGCCGCGCCCGCGTCGGCAACCGTCGCAGTCGGCTCAGGCGCTTCCGTGGCCGCAGCGCTCTGCGAAGCTGCGTCAGTCGGCTCCACCGGCGAAGGCTTGGCACAACTGGCCAGCAGCGCCATCGCAAGGGTCAGAGAGGGCAGGAAGCGGAAGGATCGGGATAGGGGCATGGACATGTCCATACCCTCTGCCGCGCCATCCGTCGCGCCAAGTGTCAATGCGCCAGCAGCAACGGTATCTGCGACCGGTCGAGCATTTCGCGCGATACGCCGCCCATCAGCAGTTCGCGCAGCCGGCTATGGCCGAACAGGCCCATCACGATCAGCCCCACCCCAAGCTGGCGCGCACACTCCTCGATGGTGAAGGCGATCGAGCCGTTGCGCTCCTGCTCATGCACTTCGGCATGGATGCCATGGCGCGAAAGGTAGCAGGCTGCGTCGGTTGCCGGGAAGGTGTCGCTCTTCTCACGCACCGTCAGGATATGCACCGCAGGGGCCATGGCCAGCAGCGGCAGGGCAGCGCGCAGGGCGTTGGCCGATTCGTGCCCGCCGTCCCATGCGATCAGCACCGGCTGGTCAAATGCGGGTGCCTTGATCCCGCGCGGCACGGCCAGCACCGGGCTGCGCACGCCGAGCACCAGTTCCTCAAGCGTGGGATCGTCAAGGCTCGCCACCAGCACATCGGCAAAGCGCGCCGCTGCGGCCGCAGCCTCGACGCGCCCATTGTCGTCGATCTCGACATCGAACGGCACGTCCTGTGGCGCCAACCGCGCGTCGAGTTCAGCCGCGAACTGCTCGTCCCGCTCGCGTGCCTCGTTGATTGCGGCGGCAGAAAGCGCCGCGCCGCCGAACGGCTCCCATGCCGCCATCTGCGCAAATGGCGTGGCAACCTGAAAGGTCACATGGCCTCTCATCGCTCGTGCCAGCGCCAGCGCGCTTTCGACACGATCATCAAGCGATTCGGACTTTTCGACCGGGCAAAGAATGGAGCGCATCGGGATCCTCCTGTCTTTTCAATATGCCGATCGTGCTGCCGGATCGCTCGCCCCGCCATGACCTGCGTCAAATCGATTGGCCAAAATCGCAGGCTTGCCCGATTTCATCAGGCGGTTAAGGCTCGGGCGGCACAAGCACGGGAGTTTCGATGGCCTACGCAGCGGTGATTTTCGATTTCGGCGGCGTGATCACGTCCTCACCGTTCGAGGCCTTCAACCGGCTCGAGTCGGAGCGCTGCCTGCCGAAGGATTTCATCCGCTCGGTCAACGCCCGCAATGGCGACAGCAACGCCTGGGCCCTGTTCGAGCGCGCCGAGATCGACAGCGCCACCTTCGACACGATGTTCCGCGCCGAAGCGAAAGCCCTCGGCCATGATCTCGAGGGCGCCTCGGTCCTCGCCGTCCTGGCAGGCGCCGTCCGACCGGCCATGGTCTCCGCGCTCGACCGGCTCAAGTCCGATGGCTATCGCCTCGGCTGCATCACCAACAACGTCCCAGCAGGCCACGGCGCCGGAATGGCCCGCAGCGCCGATGCCCATGACGAACTGGAGCAGATCTTCGCCCGCTTCGAACACGTGATCGAGAGCAGCAAGGCCGGCGTGCGCAAGCCTGATCCGCGTATCTACCTGATGATGTGCGAAGCGCTGGGCCTCGCGCCCGATCAATGCGTCTATCTCGACGACCTCGGCATCAACTGCAAACCCGCAGCCGCCCTCGGCATGAAGGCGATCAAGGTGACGAGCGGCGAACAGGCGCTGGCAGACCTTGGCACAGTGCTAGGCCTCACGTTCTAGGACTCGATCCGCAACTCCCCTGCGCGCCGGAACAGTTCGAGCACCAGCGGATCGCTCTCCGTCCGGCGGATCGCCGCTTCAAACTGGATCGTCCGGTCTGGTCGAGGCAGCACTTCGGCCAGGGCACCGCTCTCCAGCATCTGCCGCACCATCGGCTCGGGCAGCACCGCAGCCCCGCCCCCGCCACTCACGATGTCTATCAGGGTACGCACGTTGTTGCAGGTGCCAAGCGAGCGCGGAACGATCCCGTGCGCCGAGAGCGAACCCACCGTCACGCCATGCAGCGGCGAGTGATCGGGGATCGACCAGACCGGCAGCGATTGGTCAAAGCCTCCCGCCCGAACGGTCGCCGCACTCGCCACCCAGACCAGCCCCACCGCGCCGATCGGGGCCGTCCGGATGCCGGGGCTCGCCACCGGCCCCGCCAGAAACGCCAGATCGATCGTCCCGCCGAGCAACTGCTGGAACATGCGCGCAGTCAGGTCCAGCTCAAGCTCGAGCGTAACCCCCGGCAGTTCCCGCTCCACCGCATGGACGAAACCCGGCAGGCACGACGCCGCAGCAATCTCGCCACTGCCGATGCGCACCACGCCGGTCGCACCTTCGAAGCCCGAGGCCGTCAGCAGTGCCTTTTCGAATCCGGCCCACAGCGGCTCGCATTCCTGCACAAGCCGCCTTCCCCTTGCGGTGAGCACCATGTTACGCCCTTCCCTGCGGAACACGGCAATGCCAAGCTGGTCCTCGATCTCGCGCACGCGGGCCGAGATTGCGGGCTGAGTGGTGTTGAGCCGCTCGGCCGCCGCACGGAACGTTCCCAGCCGGGCGATCCACAGCAAGGTTTCGAGGTGATAGAGAGCAATGCGCTTCATTGATCAGAGACTGTTATCGATTGCGATAAAAAACAATCGCTCTTTTCAATTTGTCGCCTGTGCTAAGCGCGTCAGCGAAAAGGGAGAGTCCTGAATGTCGAAGAAGCTCTATCCGGATGCCACCGCTGCGCTCGATGGCCTGCTGCGCGATGGCCTGCTGATTGCCTGCGGTGGTTTCGGCCTCTGCGGCATTCCTGAACGCCTGCTCGATGCAGTGCGCGATTCGGGCGTGAAGGACCTGACCTTTGCTTCCAACAACGCCGGGATCGACAACGAAGGCATCGGCAAGCTGCTGCGTACGCGGCAGGTCAGCAAGATGATCTCGTCCTATGTGGGCGAGAACAAGGAATTCGAACGCCAGTACCTTTCCGGTGAGCTTGAGGTCGAATTCTGCCCCCAAGGCACGCTCGCCGAACGCATGCGCGCTGGTGGCGCGGGCATCCCCGGCTTCTACACCAAGACTGGCGTCGGCACGCTCGTGGCCGAGGGCAAGGAAACGAAGATATTTGACGGGCAGGAATACGTCCTCGAACGCGGCATTTTCGCAGACCTCGCGCTGGTCAAGGCGTGGAAGGCGGACGAAACCGGCAACGTCGTATTCCGCAAGACCGCGCGCAACTTCAACGTGCCCGCCGCAACCTGCGGCAAGGTCTGCGTCGTCGAAGTCGAGGAAATCGTGCCAGCAGGTTCGCTCGATCCTGACAGCATCCACCTGCCCGGCGTCTACGTGCAGCGCATGATCGTCGGCGCGCCCTACGACAAGAAGATCGAATTCCGCACCGTGCGCGAGCGGGAAGCCGCGTGATCCGGCGCGCGCTGCCCCTGCTGGCGGCGCTGGCAGCAACGCAGCTTTCAAGCTGCGTTGCTGCGGCCATCGCGCCGCTTGCGGCAACCGGTGCGCTCGGCACCAAGGCGGCCAAGGGCAAGAAGAAGCCCTCTGCGGCAAAGCCTGCGACAACCCCGGAAGTGACGGTGGGCCAGGGCATTTCGGCAACTCCACCGCTGCTGGCTCCGGCACCCCCGGCGGCTGAGCCGGTCGCGCCCGCAGAACCTGCCATCACCCAAGCCGCAGGCAATCCTGCCGCGCCGGAAGCATCCGCAGATGATCCTTACGCGGCCATGGCCAGTTACGTTCTGACGCAGGCGGAGACGGGCAGGACCAGCAAGGCGCGCACCTCCGCCCTGCTCGACCAGCGCAGCCTGATTCAGGTTCCGAAGATGCGCGCCTGCAAGGACCAGCGCGGGGCGGTGCTGATCGATCTCGATCCGGGCGACAAGGCTTTCGACCTCGACGATCCTCCCTCGCCCGCGCCAGGCCTTGCCGCGCACCTGCGGCAGATTCGCGGCACCGGGACAGCGGTGGTTTGGGTGGCCATGCTGCCGGAAAGCAATGCCAAGCGCCTCGGCACGCTCCTCAAGGCAACCGGGCTCGATCCGCTCGGCATCGACCGTGTCATGCTGCTTGGCCCGCACGAAACGCGCAAGCAGGAGATTCTCGATCGCGCCGACGAGGACTGGTGCGTCCTGGCCATCGCGGGCGATCGCAAGGCTGATTTCGACGAGGTCTTCGATTACCTGCGCAACCCCGACGGTCCCGTCGCGATCGCGCTCGAACAGTTCATCGGCGCAGGCTGGTTCCTTGCGCCGCCCCCCATCAAGTGATCCGATACGAAAGAGCAGACCATGACCACGCATGACGGGCTGAAGACCGGCTGGAGCCGCGACGAAATGGCAGCACGCGCTGCGCGCGAACTGCAGGACGGCTATTACGTGAACCTCGGCATCGGAATCCCGACGCTGGTCGCCAACCACGTGCCTCAAGGCATGACCGTGACGCTCCAGTCTGAAAACGGCATGCTCGGCATCGGCCCCTTCCCCTATGCGGGTGAGGAGGACGCTGACCTGATCAACGCGGGCAAGCAGACCATCAGCGAACTGCCGCACTCGGCCTACTTCGACAGCGCGCAGTCATTCGCCATGATCCGTGGCGGCAAGATCGACCTGACCGTGCTGGGCGCGATGGAAGTGGCCGAGAACGGCGACATCGCCAACTGGATGATTCCCGGCAAGATGATCAAGGGCATGGGCGGCGCGATGGACCTCGTCGCAGGCGTCAAGAAGATCATCGTGGTGATGGAACACTGCGCCAAGAACGGCGATCCTAAGTTCATCCCTGCCTGCACCCTGCCGCTGACCGGCAAGGGCGTGGTCGACATGATCGTCACCGACCTTGCGGTTTTCCAGCGTCCGGACCACAACTCGCCCTTCAGGCTGATCGAATGCGCACCGGGCGTTTCCGCAGAAGAAGTCCGCGCACGGACGACGGCGCACTATACTGAATAAGCGAATGAGGAGATTCCGGTGAGCTATGTCCTGATCACGGCAAACCGGAACTACTCGAGCTGGTCCTTGCGCCCGTGGGTTCTGATGAAGGCCCTCGGCATTGCCTTCGCTGATCGGGTCGAGCCTTTCACCAAGCCCTCCAACTACGACGAATTCCGCGCCTTCTCGCCCACCGGGCAGGTGCCGGTACTGCTCGATGGCACGCGCACGGTTTGGGATTCGCTGGGCATCGCGCTCTACCTTGCCGAGCGACACGAAGGCGTCTGGCCTGTCGATGAAGCGGCGCGCGCCTTCGCAACGTGCGCCGTCACCGAGATGCACGGCGGCTTCTCCGCGCTTCGCAATGATTGCACGATGAACGTCGGCGTGCGGGTCAAGCCCCGCCCCATGCGGCCCGCTCTGGTGCGTGACGTGGCCCGTGTGCGGGAGATTTTCGAGGAAGGGCTGACGCGCTTTGGCGGCCCGTGGCTGGCGGGCCCCGCCTTCACCGCGCTCGACGCCTTCTTCGCCCCCGTCGCTTTCCGCATTCGCACCTATGGGCTCGCCGTCGGCAAGGGACAGGCATGGGTAGACCATATGCTGGCCCATCCGGCGATTCAGCAGTGGGAAGCCGAAGCGCTGGACGAAGCATGGCGCGAGGAAGGCCACGAGGCCGAGCTGGCCGAATGTGGCGAGATCACCGCTGACTACCGCCGCGCCTGATCGGCAGCCCCTACCTTCCCACGAGTCAATTGCGCAAAAAGAAAGGCTGGTCCGAAGACCAGCCTTGGAAAGTTTGGGAGAGGATGCCTGAAAGGCCTGTCCTATGTGCGGTTCCGGGCCCGATTCTGCAAGTGCGAAGGACGGATTTGCAGTTGCATGGCATGCAACTCAATCGGCAACGATCCACCTCACCGTGTTGACGTGATAGCTGGGCACTGCTGTGCCGGACTGGTCCCTCGCAGGCTCGAAGCGGGCGCGCTTCATCAACAGTTCGCACGTGAGTTCCTTGAACTCGGGCGATTGGGTGGCAACCTGAATCCGGCAGAGCGTCGGCGCCCCGCTTGCGTCAATCATCAGCCTGAAGCTGACCAGGGCCTGCTCGTTCTTGCGTAGCGCCTTCTTCGGATAATCGGACGACTTCAGCCACTTGCTCGGAGACGTCAGAGGAGCAGGAAGGCTGGCGAGATTTTGCTGCTGGCCCGGATCGAGCCCCCACAGCTTGACGAGATCCGCAGTGCAGGTCCTCATTCCAGCCAGTGCCGAAGTCATCGCTCCCAGCCTGAAGGTCAGGTCCTCCGACCTTCTCTTGATCCGCAACTCGCGAATTTTCGCAACTTCGGCTGCAGTCGCAAGCGGATGGGCCTCTTCTGTCTCGCGGTTGAGCAAGTCGAGCGGCCCGAGCACCACTACCGGCTCGCCAGCCGTATTCGTGCCTCGCATCAGACCCACCTTCGTCTGCAGAGTCAGTTCCGGACCGAAGCCCACGTCGGCATCGCTGCCGGTCTTTCCCAGCCGCTCCGTCCCCTTCCCTGCCAGGGTGATGTGGTAGACGTCGCCCGGCGCGAACTGATCAAGCATGACCATGATCTTGTCGCCGTCGGCACCGAACTCCCGGCCCAGGCGGCAGCTGTCATCGGCATAGTGCACGATCCATGGAGTGCGAGACGACAGCACATCGGACGTGGAGGCGAGCAGGTGCTGCGCGATCGCTGCCGTCGCGAAGATGGCGGGAAGAGCGCTCAACGTTCGGAAAGTCTTGTACATGTACAGTAGCTTAGGGACGAACGGCAGAAACAGAAAGCCCCGCTCTCGCGAGCAGGGCCTTTAACCCATATGGAGTGTTTCCCCGGGGAAACACTCCAACATGGCGTTGTACTTTGGGTCCGGTTCAGAGCTTGCCGGTGAGTTCCGGGACGAGCGTGAACAGGTCGCCGACGAGGCCGATGTCTGCCACCTGGAAGATCGGGGCGTCCTCGTCCTTGTTGATGGCGATGATGGTCTTGGAGTCCTTCATGCCGGCAAGGTGCTGGATCGCGCCCGAGATGCCGACCGCGATGTAGACTTCCGGAGCGACGATCTTGCCGGTCTGGCCGACCTGGTAGTCGTTGGGCACGTAGCCTGCGTCGACTGCTGCGCGCGATGCGCCGATGCCTGCGTTCAGCTTGTCGGCCAGCGGGGTGATCACTGCCTCGAAGGTGGCAGCGTCCTTCAGCGCGCGGCCGCCCGAGACGATGATCTTGGCCGAGGTGAGTTCCGGGCGCTCGGACTTGGCGATCTCGGCGCTGACGAAAGTGCTGAGGCCGCTGTCTGCGGTAGCGGAGACAGCTTCGACGCTGGCTGATCCGCCGGTGGCAGCGGCCTTGGCAAAGGCAGTGCCGCGCACGGTGATCACCAGTTTGGCATCCGAGCTTTCGACCGTGGCGATGGCGTTGCCAGCGTAGATCGGACGGGTGAAGGTCTTGGGCCCTTCGACCGAGAGGATGTCCGAGACCTGCATCACGTCGAGCAGCGCGGCAACGCGCGGGGCGACGTTCTTGCCGGTGGTGGTAGCGGGCGCGACGAAGGCGTCGTAATCGGCCATCAGGCCTGCGACGAGCGGCGCGACGTTTTCAGCGAGCGCGTTGGCGAGCGCTGCGTCATCGGCCTTGAGCACCTTGGCGACGCCTGCGATCTGCGCGGCGGCACTTGCAGCGGCATCGCAGTTGGCGCCTGCGACCAGCGCGGTCACTTCGCCCAGTTGCGATGCGGCAGTGACGGCAGCGAGGGTGGCGTCCTTGACCGACGCGTTGTCGTGTTCGACGAGAACGAGAACATTGGCCATGTCAGGCTACTCCCATTTCCTTGAGCTTGGCGACCAGCGTGTCGACATCGGGCACCTTGATGCCGGCCGAGCGCACCGGCGGTTCGCTGACCTTGAGCGTCTTGAGGCGCGGTGCGATGTCCACGCCGTAGTCGGCGGGCGTCTTGTTGGCCAGCGGCTTGGACTTGGCCTTCATGATGTTGGGCAGCGAGGCATAGCGCGGCTCGTTGAGGCGCAGGTCGGTGGTGACCACCGCAGGCAGCGCCAGCTTCACGGTCTGCAGGCCGCCGTCGATCTCGCGCTTGACGACGACCGCGTCGCCCTCGACCGAGACTTCGTTGGCGAAGGTGCCCTGCGGGCGGCCGAGCAGCGCGGCGACCATCTGGCCGACCTGGTTGCTGTCATCGTCGATCGCCTGCTTGCCGGTGATGATCAGAGCGGGCTGCTCCTCGTCGGCAATCCCCTTGATGATCTTGGCCACAGCCAGCGGCTCGACCTCGGTGCCATCGTCAACCTGCACCAGCACCGCCCGGTCAGCACCCATCGCCAGCGCCGTGCGCAGAGTTTCCTGCGATTTCGCAACGCCCACCGACACCGCCACGATCTCGGTCACCACGCCCTTTTCCTTCAGGCGAATGGCTTCCTCGACCGCGATCTCGTCAAACGGGTTCATGCTCATCTTCACGTTCGCAAGATCAACACCACTCCCGTCCGCCTTCACCCGAGGCTTCACGTTGTAGTCAATCACCCGCTTCACGCAGACCAGGGCTTTCAT
>NZ_VLKJ01000016.1 GCF_007830315.1 Novosphingobium taihuense | reverse complement strand
TGCGCGCTGGAGCAGTGGCGCGAAGCGGGGATGAAGCAGGGGATCGAGGCCCGCAAGGACCTTTATGCCAATGTGGCAACCGCACTGGAAGAGCTGGGGCAGGGGCTGGTGGCAGCCAATCCGGACCTCCGCGAGAAACTGCAGAGTAGCACGGAGGCAAGGCAGGCCCTTTTCGAGGAAATGCTGCGCACGGTCTATCGCCTGATCTTCCTGGCCGTGGCCGAGGACCGCGATCTGCTGCACCCGCGCCGCACCGGGCAGGACGCACGCGGACTTTATTCCGCAGGATACAGCTTCGGTTTCTGGCGCGAACGCAGCCGCCGACGCGTGGCGCGCGATGCGCACCACGATGCCTGGGAAGCGATGAAGGTAACGCTGGCGGCGCTGGAGCACGGTGAGGACATGCTGGGCCTGCCGGCGCTTGGCGGATTGTTTGCCAGCGGATCGACGCCACACCTGAATGCGGCGCGCATCCCCAACCGCCGCTTCTTGGAGGCGCTGTTCAAACTTGGTTATATCAAGAAGGACGGCGTGCTTCACCGCATCAACTGGCGCGATCTCAAGACCGAGGAACTGGGCTCCGTCTACGAAGGCCTCCTCGAAATCCGCCCCAGCCTCACCGCCAGCGGCGATTTCCAGCTGGGCAGCGGCGCCAAGGGCAACGACCGCAAGACCTCCGGCTCCTACTACACCCCCGACAGCCTCGTCGAATGCCTGCTCGACAGCGCCCTCAATCCGGTGCTCGAACGCGCCGAGGCCTCCGGCGCCACGCCCGAGGAGAAGGTCGCCGCCATCCTCGACCTCAAGGTCATCGACCCTGCCTGCGGATCCGGCCACTTCCTGCTCGGCGCCGCCCGTCGCATGGCCGACCGTGTCGCGCGCCTGCGCAACGAGGATGCGGGCAAGGAGGAAACCCAGGCCGCCCTACGCGATGTCGTCTCCCGCTGCATCCACGGGGTCGATCGCAACCCGATGGCGGTCGAACTCGCCAAGGTCGCTCTGTGGATCGAGTCCGTCTCGCCCGGCCAGCCTCTGGGCTTCCTCGATGCCAACATCCGCTGCGGCGACGCGCTGCTCGGCGTGTTCGACCTCGCCGTGCTCGAAGAGGGCATCCCGGACGAGGCCTACAAGCCGCTCACCGGCGACAACAAGGACGCGGCGAAGTTCTACCTCAAGCTGAACCGTGACGCGAAGAAGGGGCAGGGCAGTTTCGACTTCGCGGGCGGCGGCGGGTCCCTGCCCGCCAAGCCCATCGCGGCGGGGCTTGGCCGGATCAAATCCATGCCCGAGGATACCGTCGGCCAGGTCGAGAAGAAGCGGCAGGCGTTCGAGGCGTGGAAGGCCGATCCCGCGCGCTACGGCACCGAAGTCGCCTGCGATCTCTACATGGCCGCCTTCCTGATGCCCAAGACCGAGGTGCCATTGAACTACCAGCGCGCGATGGTGCCGACCACCGGCGACGTGCGACAGAAGCTGGCGGGCGGCAATGTCTATGGCCCGCTGGAGGGCGCCGCGCGTGAAGTGGCGGGCGCGGCGAGCGTGCTGCACTGGCCGCTTGAGTTTCCCGATGTGATGGTGGGCAAGGGCGGGTTCGACGTGGTGCTCGGCAATCCGCCGTGGGAGCGGATCAAGCTACAGGAGCAGGAGTTCTTTTCATCTGGTTCGATTGAAATCGCGACCGCGCCGAACAAGGCAGCCCGAGACAAGCTTATCAAGGCCCTCGCCGACGCTCCAGAAGGTAGTTCGGATCAGGCCCTCTTTGCTTCGTTTGTCTCAGCAAAGCGAACATCGGAAGCCATCAGCGAGTTTGCTCGTGTTCCTGGTAATCTAGGCGGGCGTTTCACGCATACAGGTCGAGGGGACGTAAACACCTACGCTTTGTTCTCAGAGCTCGTCTTGAACCTGGTCTCAAGGGCTGGGAGATCAGGAACGATCGTCCCGACGGGCATTTGCACCGACGCGAATAATCAATGGTTCTTCAACGAACTAATATCAACCGGCAGGCTGGTATCGCTATACAGCTTCTACGAGATCAGATTGGTATTCACGGCCACTGATGACCGCAATTCCTTCTGTCTTATGACGTTGGGTGAAGGAGGCAACGACCCCGAGTTTGCCTTCTCGATCCTAGACACATCGATGATCTCAGATGAAAATCGTAGATTTCGACTTTCAGCAGACGACATTCGGGCAATAAATCCCTCGACAGGCACTGCCCCGATTTTTCGCAGCAAATCTGACGCAAAACTGACTGCAAAAATTTATCGAAGCGTCTCGCCCCTTTGTGTTGACCGGATTGATGGTCAGTCAAACCCTTGGGGGGCATTCTATCTGCGCCTCGTCGACTTTGGAGATCATTCTGAGGAGCTGCGAACTAAAGATCAAGCAGTCGCGGAAGGCTTCGAATTTAATGGTAGTCGCGGACATCGCGGCAATGAGGTCTTGCTGCCAGTTTATGAAAGCAAATATATAAACTCATACAACCATCGGTTTGCTCAATCTCGAAATGATGGTGAAACAGAGGAGTTTTCATCCTACAGATCGCCGACGGATGAAATTGAAACAAGATATTGGGTTTCTCAGGATTTCTTCTCTGGTCTGATCAAAAAATACCCATATGACCGTGAATGGCTCATTGGCTACCGAGACATAACAAATTCCTCCGCTGAGAGGACGACTATTCCTGTAGCAATTCCTCTTCTGCCAGCGTCAAGGAACCTTCCGATCCTAGGGTTCGACAGCAAGATGCCCGGATTTGCCTTACTTGCGAATTTAAATGCAATCGTCCTTGATTATGTGTCGAGGCAAAAAGTTGGTGGAACACACCTCACATTTACAATCCTAAAGCAACTCCCCATCCTCCCGCCCAGCGCCTACGACGAAGCCGCGCTCGCCTTCATCGTCCCGCGCGTGCTGGAGCTCACCTACACCAGCCACTCCATGGCCCCCTTCGCCCGCGACCTCGGCTACGAAGGCCCCCCCTTCGCATGGGACGAAGACCGCCGCGCACACCTGCGCGCCGAGCTCGACGCCTGGTATGCCCTCGCCTACGGCCTCACCCGCGACGAGCTGCGCTACGTCCTCGATCCCAAGGACGTGATGGGCGAAGACTACCCCAGCGAAACCTTCCGCGTCCTCCAGAAAAACGAAATCGCCCGCCACGGCGAATACCGCACCCGCCGCCTCGTCCTCGCCGCCTACGACGAACTGACGGCGCAAGGGATGCGGCCCAGAACGGAGGGCTGGCGGTGAGCGACTGGCGCGCTCTTCCGGCAGGCAATTTGCCGAAGTACGACAGCGGCCTGCTGCGGCGTTTTCATTCTGAGATCGGGGATCCGACAGCCGTAGTCCTCAACAAGGCTCTGAACAGAAGCTACAAAGCGCCCGTCTACAGTTCAGTCGCGATCCAGCAGCTGTTTTGCCTCAATCTGGAGGGTCACTGTTTCGGCGAGGCACCGCACGCTTGGGCCAAGTTCCACGAGCCGCAGATAACCAAGGGGCTGGCGTACTATCTCGACGCAGGCACCACGGATCTGACCCGGGCTCGGGCGCTGGCATTCTACCGTGCCGCCTGCCGCTGCGCCAACGGCTCGTTCCGCGAGCTGACAGAGGCCGATATCGCCGATGTCGAGATCGTGCCGGAAGAGCGGACTTCCACCGAGCGTGCCAAGCGCGGCACGAAGCGCGTGGCGAGGGGAAGAATTGACGTACTGGTCCACTTCGAACTGGAAGACGGCGGTTCTACGGGCGTCGCACTGGAAGCGAAGTTCGATCACTCGCTGACGGCGGGCCAGCTCAAGAAGTATTCCTGCTATCTAGAGGGGACGCGGAAATGGACGCTGGAGGAATCGCCGCTCCTGCTCGTGGGCCGCGGCGCGCCGGAGATATCAGACTGCAAACATTGGGGCGCGACAACCTGGTGGAAGTTGATGCTCGAATTTGAGCGCGAGATGGCTTCTGTCGACGATGCAGAATTCCGGCAGTTCCGCCGCACGATATGGGAAACGGCTTATGGCTGAGCAGCAGCAACCAGAGATGTTCCATTTCAGCGAAAGCGTGCGCGAGTATTTCGGCAAGCCGGAAGTAAGGTCAGCCGTGGACCTCCTAGTCGAAAATAAGTTCGTCTTTGCCCCAAGCGCCGACGATGAATGGCGAAAGGTCGACACCTTCTACGATGCATTATTGGCCGCGAGACAAACCCAGATCGAATTGGCGAAGGACTTGGCACGGCTCTGGCATGAGGTATGGGGTCAGAACTTTGACGAGCTTAAGCCGATTGCTTCGGACCCAGCTGACGAAACATTGTCCCTAAGCCCTGAAATACGCTGGAATGAAGAATACTTCGAGAGACACTTCAGCTTTGCTCATTCCAGGAAAGCTTGTCTTTGGGTGGTTTTGGGCGATGGGCCAAAGGAACTTTCTACGTTTGATATCGCCTTTGACGTCCGTGCCGGGAAGCGCAGTGTCGCCAAGCGACATCAGAATGCGTTGCCTCCGCAATTGAGTGAGTGGAGGTTCAAACATGATGCGATCCGTGTCTCCATCCAGGCAAATGATGCCGGTGTCTTCAACCTAAAAGAGGCCCGCCAGTTGGCAAAAAACGCCGTCAAGGTGATTGGGACTTTCACATGGTAATCCACATGCAAGAGCAGCAAATGGTGTTTTGAGCATGGCGTCCGACGTCCCTTTGCGCTCACGCACTCCCGGTATGGTCGCCCGATCAGAGTTGCAGGAGGCAGCTTTCAATCACGGGTACCGCAAGGAGACCGGGGTTGCGGATGGGTGGCTCTATTTCCGCTCCGACGAGGGCGTTCCTGGCGAGGTGGGGCTCTCTGCCGGGACGGGAGCCGATGGTGCGCCGTGGTTCCTAGCGGTCGAACACGCCGGTGTGGCGTTCCAGATGCGTGGTGAGTTTGCCTCAGCAGTCGTTGAGCCGCCGCCCGGCCGGTTTCGCGCGTGCTTTGCCTTTGCGCAGCGGACAGCGATGCGGACAGCGCTATCTCGAGCTTTCCACCTGGCGCGCAGCTTGCCAACTTTTCCACTCGCGCAGTTTGAGGACGAAGTGGCTGGGCTTGGCGATACCGAGATCGAGCGGATCGTAAAGCAGCGTGTGGGGCAGGGGTATTTCCGCAAGGCGCTCCTCGATTATTGGAACGGTCGCTGCCCGATCACGGATGTCCGGGAGCCGGCGCTTTTGCGTGCCAGCCACATTGTGCCCTGGGCTCAATGCAAGAGCGACGCAGAGCGTCTCGACGTGCATAACGGGTTATTGCTGGCGGCCCACTGGGATGCGGCCTTCGATGCAGGACTGATCAGCTTCTCGGACGAGGGGGTCGCGATTGCGAAGCCCGGTCTGGCCACCGATGTGGCAGAGCTCCTTGGCCTCTATCAAGCTCGCCCTTTGCCACTGACAATGGACCATCGCAGAAATTTGGCTTGGCATCGCCAGCATTTCGGCTTCGCGTGATGTGCGCCCGGAACTGACGGGTCATTCAGTTATGGATTTCGTGAAGGGTTGGATAGCGCGTGTTCAAGACCGGTGACTTCGTAAGGCTGAAAGAAGATCCTTCCCGAGGGGGAATGATCACCGGCAATACCTCAGTTTCGCGCAACCGGCTGTACTGGGAAGTGATGCTTGCCGATGGTACCGGCACTCAGCTTTTCGCAGAGAGCAAATTAGAAGCGAATGCGGGGCGTGTTGACCCGCTTGAGGAATTGGCGCGAGGCCGGTTTACCGATCCTGACAGATTGCGCCGCTCAATTCTGCATCATCGCCTCACGGGGCGGTTGCGGGACATGATCTACAGCATTGATGCAACCGACACAGACTTTCACGCCTATCAATTCAAACCGGTCGTCAAGTTGCTCGCTTCGCCGTCCCAAGGCCTGCTAATTGCTGATGAAGTGGGTTTAGGCAAAACGATCGAAGCCGGGCTTGTTTGGACCGAATTGGTTGCGCGCTTCGACGCGTCACGTCTGTTGGTAGTTTGCCCCAAATCCCTCACCGAGAAATGGCGCCTGGAACTTCGCCAAAAGTTCTCAGTGGATGCGCGGATCGTCGATGCGCGCGGTTTAATGGAAGCGCTGCGAGACGATGCCGAAGGCGGAGACGGTTTTGCGCTTATCGTATCGCTTTCGGCAGTGCGGCCGCCTAAAGAATGGGAGGACGATGACAAATCGGCTCGCGCGGCGCTGTGCCGTCACTTGAGCGATAGCGAGAGCAATCCACGCGCCTTGTTTGACTGCGTCATCTTTGACGAGGCGCACCACCTGCGCAACCGCGACACCCTTGCTCACACCTTCGCCCGGGCAGCCATGGGGGTGGCCGACTTCAAATTGCTGTTAAGCGCGACGCCGATCAACCTCCACAGTGAGGATTTGCGCAATCTACTCGCCCTGCTCGATCCCGATACCTTCGACAGTGAATACGCCTTTTCGATTCTTAACGAAGAAAACCGGCCGCTGGTCCAAGCGCGAGACATGGTGTTGAACCAAAAGACGCCGTTTGCAGAGCTAGTCGAGTCCCTGAAAGCGATACCGCGTGGCGATATGCTGAAGATCGAACGGCAGTTGGACAATCTGCAGCGAGAACTCCGGCAGCCGGGCCTTAAGGATGGGCATGACTTGCGCGTGCGTGTGGCGGCAATGCTTGAGGAAATGTCCCTGCTCGGCACCATCGTCAATCGCACGCGCCGACGGGATGTGAACGACCTTCAGGTGAAGCGCGAGGTCGATGATTTACGTTGGGAGATGACCGAGCGTGAAAGAGAGTTTTATGACGCAGTGTCCGACGTCGTCCGACAGCATGCGTTTGAACTAGACGCCTCCGAAAGGTTCCTGCTGGCGACACCGCAGCGCCTCATTGCATCGTCGTTGGCAGCAGCTTTCGCGCACTGGTCAAAGATACCAGAGGGCTACTCAGAGGATGACGAAGGAGACGACGACACACGCAAGCGTGCACGCGGGGGTCCGTTGTCCAGCAAGCTGGCAGAGTTGTGTCGTTCACTAGGGAACGGCCGAGCGCTGGAGCTGGATGATACCAAATATGCAACTTTGCGACATGCTATCGAACAGCATCGCGCCAAAGGAGACGACAAGCTGATCGTCTTCTCAAGCTTTCGGACAACACTTGATTACCTAAGCCGCCGTTTGCGTTCCGACGGCTTCGACATTGAAGTGATGCACGGTGGCATCAAAGATGATCGAAGTGCAATAGTCGCTCGCTTTGCAGAGCGAACTGGAGCCTGCGTTCTCCTGACCTCTGAGGTCGGGGGTGAAGGTTTGGACATGCAGTTCTGCCGGTCCCTGATCAATTATGATCTGCCGTGGAACCCGATGAAAGTAGAGCAGCGGATCGGGCGTATCGATCGTATTGGCCAAGCTGCCGAGCGGATCAACATTCTCTCGCTCGTATCAAAAGATACTATCGAAGAGCGGATCTACGACCGGCTTTATCGGCGCCTTTTGACCATCCAGGAAACTCTTGGTGCGTTTGAGGCGGTACTCGGAAAGGAGATTCCCGATCTGGAGAAGCGTCTGCTGGACCCGCAGCTTTCCGAAGATGAGAAGGAAGTCGAAATCGAACGCAGTGCGATGGCACTAATAACGCGACAGAAGCAAATCGAGAAACTCGAGGAAGACGCACCCGGTCTTATTGCGCATGGAGACATGATCCTTGCGCAAATTGAGGCGAACAGGCGTCCAGAGCGACGCATCGACGGAGCAGAGCTCGCCGACTATGTCCACGAGGCAATTGCCGGCCGATATCCTGGAAGCCGCGTGTCAGATGCACCGGGCATAGAGGGCGTCTTTGAAGTTGTGCTAAGCGAGTCTGCCCAGTTGGCATTGAAGAGGGTGACGGCAAAGCTCGGCCGTGCGCGAACGGTTCTCAATAGAGAAAAGGCCACTCTAGCTGCTTTCGAAAAGCGCTCCGGCCTGCCGAAGCGGACCGAGATCATCTCCAGCGTACATCCGCTTGTACGCCTCGCGGCATCGATCCGCGACGAGGTGGCCGCCGGAGCTTCCGCTGAACCAGTCATAAGCGTTCACGTACCAGCGGTGTTGCTGCCCGACATCGCGAGTGGAACTTACATCGCATCGGCTGCGAGGTGGTCTGTCGAAGGCGCTGTACGAATTGATCGTCTGTTTTATGGCGCTCAAGCATTGACGGGTCGATCGCTCGCGGCAGTAGATGCGGAGCGGCTGGTACAAGTGGCATTACGGCAGGGGACTCATTTCGACCCACAAGCTTCGCTTGTTACCATCCAGAATGGAATGCGGCGACTGATCGAGAATGTGATGGAGCCAGCCTTCGATAACTTCCTCGAAGAAGAAGAGGCACGTCATGAAGATCGTGCCGATACGTCTCTTGCTCGCATTGAAAGACAGGCGGAGAAGCGCCGAAGAGAGACGGAAGCTAAGCTTTACGAATGGAAAATGAGTGGCGATCCGAAAAAAATAAAGATGGTAAGTCCTGAGCAGGGGAAGTTAGATAAACTCATTGCCCGCCTTGAAGAGCGCAAAAGTCTTCTTCGGTCAGCTCGGGCGCGCTTTTCGCATAACAACATCATTGTTGGGATGTTGGTAGTCGAACTGGCTTAAGGAGACGATCATGAAGAATCGGGGCGGATTTGAAATCCTTAAGCAGCTGTTTGCTCCTAGTCAGCCAGACCGGAATGCTTCGCCCGCTCAGACTGCTAGCCGTGTCGTACAAATCGAGGATTTTGAGCAAGCAGCGGCTGCGAAGCCATCTTCGCGTGTGGAGGCCGAACTCACGAAAGTACAAAAGAAGCTGAAGCGCGGGAAAGCTAAGAAAAGTAAGGCGCAGACAAAGCTCAAACTGCCCCCCGAACTTGTCAAATCCGTGTATAGCGAAATTGGTCGCGAGGGAAACTCTGCAAAGCCAAGCGCAGGTGAATCCGCATCACGAATGGACTTCGGTGAATCTGCATTCGCGAAGATTCAGGGCATGGGGCATGCGCTCGAAAAATTTCTGGCGGATCACCGCGCGCCAGATCAGGTAGGTTGCGAAACCGAATTGTCAGTACGAAGAGCTATTGAGTTCTGTGCCGCAAACCTAGTTGACCTGGTCGACCCTGAAGCGGACGGCTATATCGGGTATGACTTCGGCACAAGTTCAACCAAGGCGGTAATCCGTTGGCCTAACAAACCGCGGAGCCCAGCGCGTGCTGTGCCGGTTCCGGATGAATGGTGTGGGGGAGGCGTGCCACACACTTGGCCGTCGGTTGTTTTTCTCGATCCTGAGAATCTCGCTTTCCATCTGCTACCGTCAGAGGGTCGAATTAAGATTGACGGCTTCAAAGCGGCATTGATTGCAAATCAAGGCAATCGCCTCGCTTGCGCACCACAAGTGACGAAGTTGGAGGCCGCTGTCGCGTTTCTCGCTTTGCATTTGGCTTATGTGATTGGCACTGTTGGTAGTCGCAAGGGCGATAAGATTAGTCTGGTGAACGTCGCGGTGCCGGTTGCAGCGCTTGCTGACGCGCCTGGTCTGAAAATCTTTGATCTTGCGATCACTGCGGCGATATCTCTGCTACCGCGGGCGGACCGCTTGACTCTTGCAGACGTCCGCGCCGCGATTGCTCACCCCGGTGAACAAGTTCTTGAGCATGACCTCCATGCCGAGCTCTCCGGCGTTATTGCGGGGTACTGCCGGAGTCCTAGGCGTCACATCGGCTCCCACATGGTGATCGATTGTGGATCTGCTACTCTTGATATCGCGACCTTTCGGCTCGAAGCGCAGAGCAATTGGCCGATTGGTCTATATGCCGCAGAGGTTCAGCTACTTGGAGCCGACTCATGCGCAGCGTACGTAAAAAGCGGCGCGACATGGGACACTTGTAGCGGAGCAGCACGCTATGAGGACCATCTGGTTTATCGGCGCACCCTTGAGCATAATCGCGCTGGCTTTGCTGAGACGGAAGACAAGAAGCTGGGCTACCAGATTATCCTCGCCGGTGGAGGGATAGATAACCCTGCGATTCTTGCAATGTTATCGCGTTGGCAGAACGCCTTCAACCTGCGCTTTGACCGTCCCCAACTCGACAAAGCACTTGATTACGATGGTAAGTGCCCTTCGTCGCGTTTACTTCTTGCCGACGGGCTAGCTTACGACCCGATAAACCTGCGAAAGGTGCTGCTGCCTCTGGCATCAACTGAGAGGCCCTTTAACCCGAGTGGCCACGACTGGACGGCAAAATAGCCCTTGCCTGACTAACTCGTTAGAGGGGCAAAGCCTGCTGCAAAGCCGCAAAGTTTTGTAGGTGGTAGAGTTCCGAAATCCGTCTGCCCAGAACGGCTATAATTTCGCGACAACTTTGGCCGCTGCGTTCGCTTCGACGCTTAAGGCCTGCGAATAGCGGGCTGGCTGTTGTGGACTTTTCCAACGCAAAGCCTGCATGATACCGGCCAGATCCTGTCCTGCTGCAAATAGATCCTGCGTTAGCCCCACGCGGGTCGAGTGAGCCGTGAGACTCTGCCGCCAATGCTCAAAATCAGCCTCAGCAATGTTACCCAGCAAATCCGCGGCGAGCGCCTTATCCAGCAGTGCCCTATATATAAGTGTCACGGACTGGGCGGTTAGTCCCGTACCAACTGTCCAGACATCCGCACCAGCTTTATCCCTTGTACGGTGCAACCGCCGAAACACCGGTCCTTCTTCTCCGGATACGCCTTGCCATTCGCGCAAGTCTGCCATCGTTCGTGCAGAGAGATAGGCATAAGCACCAGCGCCCTCCTGGTCGGACTTGCTGCGCGGGACGAACAGACGCCCGGCGCCTGCGGTCCCGCGTTCGATGTGCGCCCAGCGCACGGCGACGATCTCGCTGCGGCGCAGCCCGGTATCGAACGCAAGCGAGAGCAGGGCGCGGTCGCGCAAACCCTGGACCGTTTGCGGGGCGGCGGCCAACATGGCTTCGACGCAAACCCCGACTGGTCCCACGGCTACAAGTGGGTCAGCGACCTCGCCGCGAAAGCGTAGTCCTTTGGCCTGACGCTGCCTGACGCCGAGTGCGCGGCGCTGAGCCTTAAGCTCGAGACGGACCAGTTCCGCTTTGGTTGGATCCGGTACACTGGCCATCGAATGCGCCCGCGCGATCGAACTTGCATAGCGCGACAACGTTGCAGCCTTTCTTCCGAGCTCGGCCTGAGCGCGCAAGAAGGCGGCAACTGTTGCCGGCTGCGCTGGCAGAGAGGCCAAGTTTTGTGCCGCTGTCCACTCAGCGAAGACCTTGAGATCAGCTCGAAGGGCGCGCCACGAGTTTTCGCTCATGGCCCGGCGCGCGACATCGAGCATCGCTTCGTCGATGACGGCGATTCTATGCTCGGATGACTGCTCGGCAGAGAGAAGTTCGAACTCGCGATCCATGGCTGGCACCATGCCCCTGGTTGCCCGCAATCGCAAGCGTACTAGTGATAGCGGTTATTATCGCTAATACGCTCCACAGCGTCTCTCCACGCTACGGCGCGGATTTAGGTTGAGGTAATCCGCATTGCTCACGGATCTGCCCTACCGCATTGCACGTGCGTGGATCTTTGTGGAGATAGCATATGGCCAAGACCCGTGAACGAAAGAATCACCTGGTATCGATGCGTCTCCCCGATGCCGACATTGCCCTGATTGATCGTGCGGCAAGCGCGCGCGGGCGCTCGCGCACCGATTTCATGCGAGAGGCTGCCGTGCGGGCCGCCGAAGATGTCCTGATGGACCAGAGGCTCGTGCGGATGAGTGGCGAAGGCTTTGCCGAATTCATCGCGCTGCTGCGACAGCCTACCGAGGCGGCTCCGGCGCTCGTCGATGTGCTCAGGCGACCGGCGCCTTGGGACACGCCCTCGGAAGATCGCACTGACAATTGAGCCTGTCGAAGCCGGAACTGTTGACCGCAGCACACAAAGTCGATGACTTCGACTGCGGCAAGCCTGCGCTCAATCACTGGATCAAGACGCGGGCCCTCGCAGATCAGGAGCGGGGGTTCACCGCGGTGTTGGTCGTGCATGAGGCGATGCGGGTGATCGGCTGCTATGGCTTGGCTCCGAGTTCAGTGGTGCCCGGCATTCTGCCGCGCTCCATCCGGACGGGGCAGCCACCCGATCCCATCCCTTGCCTGCTGCTCGGTCAACTTACGTGCGATTTGGCATGGGTGGGACAGGGCTTCGGATCGGGGTTGCTGCGTCACGCACTGAGGCGGTGCCTGGAGGCTTCCCGCCTCGTTGGCGGTCGTGCAGTGATCGTCAATGCCATCGACGACGAGGCAGCGGCCTTCTGGCAAAGAAAAGGCTTCCTGCCTTCTCGCGACGATCCACACGTACTGTTCCAGTCGATCGGTGCTATTGCTGCTTCCCTGGCAGCGGCAGAACTGTGAGCTTTTGCTGCGAGAAGGACTTTGGATGAAAGCCAGCTCACAATTGCAGCTAGTGCCACCTGAGCGTCCGGATTGTTGGCGTAGACTACCGGCAGCTATCCGGCGGTCGTAGTACTGGTGCCGTCGGCACAGATTTTTGCAACGTCCGCACCGGAAAAGCCGGAGTTGGTTGGCAACTACCGAAGCGGAACGCCGCTTCTGGGCCATCCCTTCATTCCGACACGTTGGAACTGACGGCGAATCTATAGCTAGTAACTGACGCTCAGCGATTTTACCTGACGTCAAAGCCCGCGACTGCAAGTGGGCCGGTTGACAGGCGGCTTCGAGTCAAACGGGCTCTGAAAGCTGCCGCCGTCAGTTAGCTGTCGGACCCGGCCCAGATCGCGTCTCGTTCCAAGCCGCTGGGACGATCAGTTCTGGATCCGTGCCCAGCTACTCCAAATACCCACAACAGTCCCGCTTCTCCGTGTCGGGCAGAGCGTTTCAGTTGACATTTTGGGAACAGGTTCTGGAAAATCTGCCTCACTTAGGGCATCGATGCTACCAATCTTACCGCGAATTTCTTGGAAATGCCCGTTCTGCAGAAACACTGGACAGTCGGGAAAGACTACCTCCGGGCGCGATGAGCTTCTAAATCGGATAAACGGATGTGGGGGTATGTTAGTGCAAACTGGGTCGCCTGAAGCCTACTTGGCCACTTTGGTACGTCGCCTTAAGACAGTCGATGCTGCGACTACCTATCTCGAAGAAGATGCACGCAGCAGCTTCAGAGATGATCTTCGTCGGGCACTGCGCGATTGCCAGATAACCAGTCTTTTATATGATCATATGGTGATCGCAGTGGCCGGCGACCAAGGCGCCGGCAAGACCCGACTGATGCGGCTGCTCTATGATCTGGATACGACCTGGCTCGGTGATAATGCTGGTCGAGGTGAGTACCTGCCGGTTCTGGTGCTGGAGGATCCGAGCAAAGGTGAGGTGCATGGCTGCATCTACCGCTGGAACGATGAGACCGATCCAGGAGAGCCGCGCGGTGAGCCGGTCTGCGCAGAGAGATTCCAACAGGCGGTACGGAGCTGGACAGGGGACGTACTGGAACTTCCGGTTTTACGCGTACCAACACGGTACTTTGGAGGGCAGAAGAATCACGGTTTCTTGCTGCTTCCTGGTTACGAGAAAATCACCGCAAGTAACCGGCCTTGGCAGGAATTTATGCGACTTGCTTTAGTTGCCTCCAGCGCCTGCATCTTAGTCACGAATGGCGGACTGTTAGCTCAAGAGCAAGACGCAATCAGGACAGACCTCCAGAAGAACCAGCTTTCTGGGGTGCAGCCTGTTATTGCAATCACCGGCACTGAGACGCTGCCAGTTGACCGGCAGGAGCAATTGCGCGCGACCGCTGCAGAACGCTTTCAGGTCCCGCTTAGCGGGGTCATCTGCACCGGCATCGGTGATCAGGACTATCAGGAGTCAATCCGAACTTCCATCCTAGACGCCCTGAACAGGCAAGGCGGCGCTGGTTTGGGGGCGCGTCAGCGGCAGCTGGAGGATCTGGAAGAACTGAGCCTTCAGATCGGCACGGTGGTGAGTGAGGCTCGACAGGCTGTCCGCAGCAGCCGAGACGCTCAACCTGAGAACGAGGAAATGAGGCTCGAGATCATGGAGGCGCTTGAAAACTCTATTGAGATAACTCGGGGCGACTACAAGCGCAATCTGGAACAGAAGCTCAACAGTGTGGAGCGGCAGGCTCTGGCGATCGCCAGAAGGGACTTCGACGAAACCGAAAGTGGTTGGGACGCCCGCTTGCGCGATGCGAGAGACTTCGTTGCCCTGAAATTCGGCGGAGCGGAGGACCGAATGTACGCCCGTCTGCAATCAGCTGTCGATCAAAGCGGGGGCGGCGCAGCTTTCGCCGCAACGCATGCCACGGTGTTGGCGGATCTATCTCGGCAACAGCTCGATCTTCCAGAGCCGTCCGAAAGCCTGAGTGCAACAACTGCTGAAGATAAAGGCACGGCAGGGGAGCCCACAGTCGTCCGCCAGCAGGCAGCACCGACGGGTCCCCAGAGGTCCCTCAAGGCACTGCAACGCATCCTGTCGCACCGTCGCGATCACGAGAGCCCCCCGCTATGCGGGCAGGATGCGAAGGAACTGAAGCAGGCTGTTCGCCTGCTACCCGCAATCGCCACCAGCTACATGTCGCTCATGCAGAGCGCGGTTGCAGCCTCCACCGCACCAGGCGAAGTCCCCACCACGGACTTGCGCCAGATACTGCAGGATATCACGGACACCACGGTCGAGATGCACGGACTGACCAAGCCCCTGTTGAAAGCTGCAGCCGGCGTGCTGGCGATCGACGTGGCGGTAGATGGGGAGATTGATACCATTCCAGCCTTCGTCAATGCCATCTTGACCGTCTTGCAGGGGTCTAGCTCCGCCGCGGGTTCCTCCGCAACGGTCGCGGCGGGTTCTGTAAGTATGGCGCTTGGCGCGGCCGTGCTCACCTATGGCGTCATCTCAGCCTTGGAAAAGCAGCAAACTAAAGGGCGAGCGCACGTATCGGAGGCGATAAGAAGCGCCTTTCGTGAACAGAGAACTCAGCACTTGGCATATTTTGACGAAGTGATGTGCTGGATAAAGCGACGCGTCAGCGATCAAATGGAGGTCGTTCTTCGATTGGACGAAAGTCTTGGCCATCGCTTTCGGGCGACGCTTGCAATTGATGATCTGAGAAACGCGCAAACCAGTTTCTTGGATGAGATGCGCGGCCGCCCCGCATGACTGTGCCCGTATGGAACCGGCTGCATGGGGAGACCCTGGACTGGGCGATCCAAGCGAATGACGAATGGGTTGCCTCACTTTCCGAGGACCACGAGACGCTGCAGCGCAGTCCGGAGACCGTCGTTCTGTTATTCGGCCCGACGCAGGTTGGAAAGACGACGCTGCTTCTAAGCCTTCTGGGAATTGCGGATGGTCTTGCCTTCGATGCGGTCCAAAACGTTCTCCGTGGCGGACGGCAGCATGGAGAATCGTCGACGGCAACGCCGATGCGCTATGCCCGGTCTCTGGACGATCACTGGCGATGCCACAGACCGGATGGGCCGGGCCAAAGCGCTGATGAGATGCGAGCAGAACTTGCCAACATCCGAAGGCAGGTGGAGGACGGCAGTTGGCAGAGTACTGATCCAATCTCGCTGTACATTCCCGCCTGCTATTTCGCTGAGAGCGACCCATCGGTTCGAGTGGCCATTCTCGACCTGCCCGGCATAGCGGCGGCTAACCCGCAGGAGCGCGCATTGGTCGAACGGATCGCGCAACATCACCTCCCCACCGCTAGCCTAATTTTGCTGGTAAGCACCGCCAATCGGCTAGGCGTTTTTGAACCGGAAAAGCTTGGACAAGAACTGGAGCAACTCAAGGGCTGGGTCCGATCGCCTATCCGCTACCGTCTAGTAATTACTTACGCCTATTCACAAGACTCAGTTCGCCGCTGGCGCAAGAGCGAGATTGAGGCAGGTCGCACATGCGATCTCGACGCACTCCGGGGCTTCTTCAACCGGGAAATTGCCCATTTCGAGCTAAAGATGCCTGCTGATCTGCCCGACCGGATCTATCCGCTAGAGCTCGGCGACAGCTGGGCTGGTATGGCACTGAACGGTGGCGACCATCACCGCTGGTCCACACGGGTGCAGGCGTCTGCGCGGCAGGCGCTGACGGCAGACATCCGTCGATCATGTGAAGGTGAACGGCGGCTACGGATCAGCAAGGAAGTGCGCGAACAGGTTTATTGGCGGCAGGAAGATCTGTGGCACCAATGGCGGCACAATCGGCGCGCATCGCGTATGGCAGCCAGCAAATGCCAAGATGCCATCACAGCGGTGGAGGCCCGCAAGGCCAGATGGCACAAATGGTACCTGCGCTATGATAAGAGGCTAAGCAGGTTGGATGCTATCGAAGCCCTAGTTGTGGACCAGGTCCGCAGTTTGCTGGGTGATGCAAGTGTCGCGTCACATACAATCTCGCCATCGCCTGGTGTCCAGCAGCAGCAGTTGCTGCACGGTTGCGAACCAATCAAGCCGACGGTCAACGCCCTGCAGGAATGGCTGGTGACCGATCAGGCGAAGCTATTCGACGTTTGCGACCGCCTCACCGAATGGTTCAACGAGAAGACGAGCCTTCAAAACAAACCGTTGCTTCCGCCGCATTGTGCCCAAGTTGCAGATATCCGCAAGCTGCTGAACGCGTATCGCATGGATGCGTACTGGACTTGGATCACGAACCAGTTCGAATCTGACAGTACTGCGCTGGCGGACGCTGCCGCTGCACAAAGGAAGGCAATGCAGGATCATCTGTCGAAACAACTACGCGAGCGGCTGCAGGATGCACGGGATACACCCAGGGTACGGCGCAGGATTGCCGCCCAGCAGCGTGACCAATGCAATATCGATATTGCAAAGTTAAGAGCACAGCAGGCGCATATTCGCGAAGAGCGGAAGCAGTCATGGGAACTGCACCTGAGTAGGATGCGGCCTATCAGGCATGACCTCAAGCGCGTCGCTGATTTTGAAAGCCACATGACTAACGCGCATGTACGCGAGTCGAAACGAGTGTCCAGCATGGTGCGCGATGCGGTGCGTGTCGGGCAGCCGGCGCTCGCCCTTGCGCGGTTGTGCCAGATGCGCCTGACAAGAAACATCTACCGCAAATACTGCACAGGTGCGGCATGACCCAGACTGATATGGAAGCAGAAGTAGCTGATCTTTCCGATCTTCTGGAGGGGCTGATTTCGAAGCCGGTAAAGGATGAGCTGGCGGTACATTTCGAAGAGGTGGCGAGTTGCTTTGATCGGCAGCGCAAACGCTTTGCCGCCCAAGTCGCCGAGGTTCAGGATGTTACCACGACCGAGGCAAAGCGCTTGCGCAGCAAGCTAAATGGGATCGAGACAGCACTCGATCAGCTTTCCGCCCAAGCTGCTGATGACGTGGCCGTTGACCGAAACCAGGCCGCAAAGCAATTCGAGGTACTGCAGGGCCAGTTTGCTGCAGTGCTCGACCGCGTGGTCGTTTTGGCAGGCGAACAGCAGGCGTGGCGCGAGGATGTACGCCTCGCGATGGAGACGGCCGCTATCCGGCAGCTTTCGCAAATGGAACAGGAAGAGTCTGCACGTCGCAGGCAGACGCGCACTTTAGCACTTTTAGTGCCTTTCGCCGGCCTGTTAGGGGCAGGAGCGGTAGAGCTGCTGCATCTGTTCGCCTGAAGCAGGAGCAGGGTTCGGTCTGATCGGGCTGAGCGGCAGATTGGGTCTCGACCAGACGGCGGTCGGAGTTGAAATCAATAACCGGGTTTGATCGGCATCCACCGTTGCTGCCCCCTCGTTTGGACGGCCGTTTACGCGATCCGTAAGCCGCCCTTCCAGTCTGCCCACAACACCAGTCTGAATGACTTACTCAAACGAATTGCATGGGAAAGGACTGACCGGGTCACAGAGCTTCTCGTCGGCGCAACAAGAGGTCAGCTGCGTCAGGCAGGTAAAAAATTTAGACTGGCAAGAAAGCTTGTCGGCGTGAGCTCTGCGTGTGCCGACAATGGCGGACGCAGAGCGAATGCCTTGGGTTCGCGCGCGAAGTTCCAGAGCCTCACCAAGTGCCAATCATTTGCCCGTGCCTCTGCTATCGCAATCTCATTGGCCGAGATGTGAAAAGGCGTGCGCTCCCAGCCATTGGTGGTCTTGACCTCTAAGAGCCTTTCTCGTCCATCAGGCTCAAAGCTTAAGATATCATACCCGTACCCATCGCCGTCCTGTTCAGACGTCCACCGTACCTTGTCTGCCAAGTCTTCACGGCCGGCGTGCGTGAGACTCGTACGCTCATGGTGCAGGACAAGTGCCTCACCTGCTTTCCCAAGCGCACGGTTTCTGGCGTCGCGTGCCGCCACATCCCACTTCCGGCCGAAAGTCTCGAGCACTCTTGGATCAACCGGAGGTGGTTCATTGCGCTGCGTGGGCGGAGGTCCGATCCACAGCGTCGGCAAGTCGCTCCGCAAGACTGCTTGTCCCTGCCCTTCCCCAACCTCGGCAACAACCGATGGCCTCCACCACTCCCGGGGTGCAAGCCAGTCGGGATGACTATCGAGCCATCGCCGCACGCCATCCACAAGCGCAGCCTGGAAATTCATTGCAGGCTTGTAGCCAGGAATCCAAGGCTGTCCGAAACCCAGCAGAACCGCGCTGATGTTCTGATGCTTAAACTCGATCGAACCCTTGCTCCGGCCGATCAATGCCTGCAGCGCCCGATTGTGATCAGCTTTCACGTATGGTCGCTCGGCGATGTCCAGCGCGAGCATCGCAAAGTAGTCCGCGACGATGAGGTCGATCTCGTGGTCGGTCCAGTCGCTACCGCTCATCCCTCGACCACCGGGTAATGCGGCATGGGCCACTCATGATCGGGATTGTCCATCATCAAGTCGATGAAGAGGGGAAGCAGGCAGGAGAGGATTGCGGCGCCGTCACGCACTTGCGCGCGGTTGACCGAGCTGTTCCAGGTCGCACCGCCGTGGATCAGCTGATTGCGCAGGACATAAAGCCTGCCGAAGACGATCGAGAGCAGGGTTGCCGTATCATGCCTGGCTAGAGCCGATCGGATCGCAATGTCTTCCCGGTCCATCCGGTCGCGCCAATCGGCAAAGCCGGCAATACCGTTGTGGTGCAGCCAGAAGGGCGCAAAAACATGGCGATTGCCAAGCAGGACACGGATTTCCTGCGCAAATCTCTGCCAAACCATGTTGTAAAGCCGGTGCTGTCCGTCAAATCCTACAAGAGTGACGAAGAAGCGCATGAACACGTCGCGCTCGCGCTGGCTCTCCTGCCCCAGCGCCAGCGATACGTCGCCAGCATAAGCGGCGTTGAAGCCAATCCACGACAGGAGGAAGCGGACATCGAGATCATCCTTCTCTTCCCCGGCACGCATCAGCCAAGAAAGTGCTCGGTGGACCCGCAGGGTGAGCGGCGTAGGAAACGCGTCACGAAGCCGCCGCTGCTTCTCTTTCAGCGCCTTGGGAAGCAAGAGATCGATCGGGGCAGCGCGCTTGTCCATCGCCTGAGGCTAACCGCAGAACTTCAAGAACAAAAGACTTTCAGGCACTTGTTCTGGTCGCAATGTGCGCGCGAAGAGCGACCAGTTCGTCGGCGAGTGCCTCATGATGCCGCGCTAGTTCGCGATCCGCGCTTTGCGCAAGTCTTTCGACATCCTCAACCAGACCGCGTATCGCCTCGTTACGCTTTGAACGAGAGGCCGTGGCGCAAAGCTTGGCGACGGTGTTGGCCAGTTGCGGGAGGTTGCGCTTCAGCATCGTCGAGAGCTCGATCAAGGACGGGTCGATCGTGTCCCCTTCTCCTAGCGCCAGCACCTGGGCGCATTTCCGCCTGGCCACCTTTACCCGCGCCCGTTGGCCGGGAGCAAGTTCCTCAATCGTTTGCCATGCCGCTCTCACATTTCTGTCGGTTTCCGGCGCGAAATCCTCGTCGCTTCCTGCCTCGTCAGGCTCACGCAACTCAGTGACTCTTGCCTTGCGAGGTCGAGGTTCAGTATCCACCGATCGGGTATCCGAGGGGAGATAGCGACGGGCTGCGTAAGCCATTGCCGAGACAAAGAAGGCAACCCCACAGATCGCGCCCGCAAGGTCGGCGTGGGAATAGCCCCACGCTTCCCCCAGATGCTGGATGACTATCGCGATCGCGAATGACGCCGCTGCAGCAAGACCAGCCACGAGCACGGCCGCAAGCAGCCAAAGTACAGCGGCCGCGATCATTGCAATCACGCCCAGTACGGCGATCACGATAATCACGGCAATGACCAGTCCGAGCACAATACCCAAGATCGCTTCCTTCCGTCCGAGCCCTATGCAACGCTACTGCGACAGATACGGTCGCATCCGAGAAACGTGGCTGGACAACGTTTTGTGCAGATGAAATGGAGGATGTGAAAGAGAGAACTGGAAGTTCTGAGGACGTAGGAGCCCCAGCGTGAGCGGCAATCATGATGGATGCTCATTCGAAGCGCTTTATCTTTTCCTCGGTTGCAAGCTACGTTCGTAAGTTCATCTTTTTAACCGTTACGAACAGTTGGTTTTTCATTAAATTGGTAACGTCTTGAATAGGAAGCGTGAGAATGAGCGATACGGTTCCAGTATTCATAGAATGGCCAAATTCTTTTGATCGGCGGCAGATTGTGCGGAAGCTTGATCAACTCGCGCTTTCCGCTGACGCCAAAATTTTAATGGGTGAACTGCTTGAAACGACGACCGAAGTGGCCGCGCGATTGTGCTATGTTGGCCGTTCGATCGTCGCTTTCGTTTTTGACCTGACCAAACGCTTTACCAACACAACCTTAGGGGTCTTGGTGGGAATGACTGTTACCGCCCTTGTTGGGTCCATTCCCCTACTGGGGATCGTGTTAAGTCCGCTCGTCGGTCCCCTTCTAGCTGCCTTTACGATCACTGCGGGGGCGCTTGCAGACATGCGCAATGGAACTATGGATCGGCAAATTGAGCTCTTTTCTGCCAAGCTAGATGCGGCCCTGAGCCGTGCGTGAGCAAGCCCCTCTCGAATGGCATGGCATCGATGGCACCGGCATTGATCAAGTCGTCACGAACCCGTGCTCCTCGCTGAACCTGCTCCGCTTCATATTCATCCGACTCCTTGAAGGGCCGGACGCTACTCAAACCTGGAGGAAATCTACGGGCTCAGACCAAGCCTTAAAGTAAGCTGAAAGGGTCACACGGAGGCCCCATCGCGACGTGTCAGGGGAAAGCGTCAGTCTGCCGCAATCGCCTGGATGATCCTTGCCAGCTTTTCAATCGATATTGGCCTCTTAAGATTGATAAGTGCTTCAACAGCCAGGCTGACACCACGAGGGAGGTTTCCTGAAAACCGCACGTCCGTTGATCCGTCCGATAACTGGTTGGACCAATAACCCACGCGTATTGGAGCGGCGGTCGGTCGCCGAAAAGCAATAGACAAATCGGCTCCCTCTAACTTGAGCGCCAAGCCAATTTTATGCCCAACCGCAGGCGAAACTGCTGTCTCACCTCTTAATATCCGGCTGATTGTGTAGCGGGGCAGCCCAGTCTCGCGAGCCAAATCGGACTGTGACCAGCCTCGCTTTGCCATCTCTGCTTTTATCAAGCTTCTGACCATATCCCGCTGATCACCGCGATCATCGATGACCTCGCTATCCATCAAAAGCCCTTCTCTACACTGCATCCTTCGACGCTATCCTCTGCTCTTCTCCCTCGCAATGCGCCATCAAAATATCAGTTGCTACGACGAGACTCTGTGCGGCTGTTTTGGTTTCGATTGATCCTGCCGAGCATTCAGCCAGCGCCATCTTAGCAAGCTGATTTACCACCCTCGAATAACGATAAAGGGTTGCCATGTCACAAGAGCCGAGGCTCTTATTCTGTAGCTTTTGTAGCGTGCGTATTAGCGTCAATGGCTGACCGCAGATTGCTAGCACATCGCAATAGCCCTCCCCCATCACGACTTCCGGAATTTGATGGGGAAACACGTCTGAATAGCGAATGAGTTGCAGTGCCTCGTCGGGACCCACGTTCGTCGAAACTCCTTTTGCGAGGCACATGGGCACATTTTGAATCGCACGTGACTCAGCCAAGAGCTATGCCAATTGCCTAAAACTCTTCATTTCCACAACGGCTTCAAAAACTTTTTTGTGCGCATGGTCAGTTGTTAGTCTAACGCCATGGGCGCGCAAAAATGCACTGGAAATCGGAGCAATTGCCGCAGATTTCCATCCAATCGGCCTTTCCTCTCACCATGGCTGGAACCGCGTTCCCAACCGGTTGAAACTGGAAAGTGACGCTCAAGCCACAAAATTGGCCGTTGCTTATCGTGCGGCGCACAGCGACAATTACATTCGTGAGCGCTATGGAGTGTGCGAAATGCGAAAGCCCAAGAACGACGGTAAAGTTTTTGTCCCGATTCTCGACAGGATTGCGCAGTTGAGGACGAAGCTTCTCGAAAAGAAGCCCAACTTGCGGATGCCGGCACTCGCGGGATCTAACTCAGCAGCGGATATCCATACTGTTGCGAAGTTGCTGTCGTGTCTGCCTTCCACCTTCTATCCTCGCGGCGGCCGTCCGGCAGCTGCCTTCGTCGCTATCGAGAACCTCGTTCATGAATTCGGCGTCATGAACCTACGAGATTTCAAGGATGCCGGCGGCTTGGCGGACGACATGATTGTTGGCGCGTACGTCGAGTGCCCATCACAAGCAGCCGTGGCTCGTTATCGCCAGTTCCTGATTGATAACGATCTTCGGGTACCGGAGAGTACGCGCTGTAAAGGCCAGATCTACGGTAGTTTGATTGCTCAGGAGATTGGCATCTGTCCTTCTCGCCTGGTTAGTACGGGGCCAAGCAGGGCCGCAGTCACAGCAATCGCTGACGAGATTGGCTTAATGAGCGCAAAGGACTATGTGAAAGCGCGCATGAGTATCGCGCCCATGGCCGGCTCGGTCGACGCCACAGCGCCATCACAAGCAGACTCTGCGGCGGGGCACGACACTGACAAGAAGTCTAAGCTCTTGGCTCACTTGAAGCTCCATCACATGGACAACCTGGCTCCGCTCCCGGCCTCCAATCGGAATATAAACCTGCCCGCATACCGATCCATTTTCCTTTCCGCTGACGTGCCGTTTAAAGGCCTCGGCGCGGAACACGAGCTTTGCGCAGTAATTGACGCAGCGGGGCTTGCGGTGGGTGTTGGTCCCGCTCGTGTGAAGCCGCTTCTGCCCAGCTTTAAGACCTTCGGTGACTTGATGTCTGCCGGGAAGCAGCACTTCCAACTTTTGCACGGTTGTGTCGCGCCTGCAAATCTTGGCCGTTTTGTTTGGGCTTTGAACACCGTCATGAAGGCTGTCGGCGCAACTTTGTCAATGCCAATTGACGATACCATGAGCACGATGCTCAACGACGTCGTGAGCCAATGTGCTGCCAATATCCATAACAAAAATACGAAGCAGCAGTTTCTTGCGGCTATGCGTGAATGGCAGCGAGTTTTCAAGTTCTCGCAGATTGCTGATGGCGGCTTGCCGGAAACGTTCGCCGGTGCCTTTGCAATTCTTTTCAAGCGTAGTGGCTACAAATCTGTGCGCGATCTTTGCCGCGCCGCCAAGATTAAGGATATGCAGCCCGAGGTGCAAAACTGGCTAAAGGGGCTGACTGCTCCCGCGAGCGCAGACGAAATGGTCATCCGAGCGATTGAGGCCGCCCTTGGCGCGGCCTCAAACACACTCATCTCCAGAGTAGGCTTTAACCGCGACTTTGAGCCTAACTACCATATTCCAGTCTCAAAGCGTCCGACAGCACTTCGTGGCAATGTTAAGCTTTGGGGGCTCGTTCGGCCGCTACTGCCTGCACACTTTTTGCATCTCCCAGAGTCCGAACGTGAACGTATCGGCGACTGTTATTTTGACGAATACACTAGGACCTCCGAGTACCGCGAAAAGCTTCGCAGTCGCAAAAAGTGGCGACTGCCTGCGCTCCCTGCCGATCTGCAAGCCGAATGGGACCAACTGGTTCGATACAAGACCGCAATCGTAGCTCCTCATCCGCGTGTCACTACTTGGCGCGCAGGCACAGTTGACCGTAATCTCAATGTGATGCTCGAATTTTTCAGCGTGCTCGTTCTACCTCTCGAAGAAGGCGGGCTCGCCCTAAAGCCTGGCCACCTGTGCTTAGCCATGGTCGGGGTGCCAGCCATCGTACAGCACTACTTCCAGTGGTTACGCGAACGGTCGCCTGATGGCATGCACACCGGCACCCGCACGATTATTGGTCTATTTGCCAATTTGACTGCAGAAGAGGCTGGCGAACAGCACGGCAATAAGGCGAAGCGTAAAGCCGCCGGGTATCTGCATTACCAAGCGAAGTTGACCGCTCGCCTAGCGCCAATTGCTGGCTTGGTCTCCGCTACAGACATCAGCTGGCTCCGCTCCGACGGATGGGCAAGTGCACTCAAGGAGACCAACGAGTATGTCTGGTCAGTTATGCACGAAACCGAGGATAGCTGGGTTTTCAGCCGTAACCCCTTCGCCGAGATCCTGCCAATTCTGCATTCAGCTCGCCCTATGGACGCGCTGATCGACCTTCTGCGGCAGCTCTACAATGCATTGCCGTCCGCTCGGTTGGTCACAGCACTTACTCGTGCAATGGCCATACGTCGTTTTGTTGGCAGTTTGATCTTGGTCCGCACGGCTCTCAGGCTCAAGAATGTTCGTGAACTTACTTACGACCCTGCTGGTAATGGAAAAATTCGCAAGGTCGAAGGGCATTGGGTAATTGAGATTCCTGCCAAAGAATTCAAGAACTCATCTGGGCGTTATTTCAGAGAGAATAAGGCTCGCGGCAATCCATCGCCTTCATACTTCTTCAAATTTCCAAAAGAAGACACGCCGATATTGGACGAGTACGCCTTTATCAGTCGCCCGACATTGTGTGGAGGTGTTGCCTTACCCCCTGTATTTTTTGTTACTGAAGGTGGGGGGAAGCTTGGTCTAGACGCCATTTCTCACGAAATGCGCGAGCATAGTTGGCAGTATCTTGTCTACCATGAAGCATCGCGCACCGGTATAAAGGGGCTTATGAGCTTCGGCGCTCACGCAATTAGGTCGATAACTGCCACACACATCCTTAAGGTCACCGGTGACCCGCTTATGGCGGCAAACGCCATCCAAGATAGTGTAGAGACTGTACTCCTTCATTACGCCCAGTTCTGCACCGCGGACAAACAGGAACTTGTTTCACGCTTTTTGGACAAGGACTTGGGAAGTGCTTATGGTTAGTCACTCTCCCACAAAATAAACAATATTAAACTTGGTGATTATTGACTATTTCTTCAACGATCTCACATCTGGCCGGAGTACCCTAAGGATATTCCGGCCAAATCTTCAATTAACGTCGAGGAGGTTGGTAATGCCGCAGGATCATGCCGACAGCATCGCCAAGTGCGCCAAACCGTCGGCATCATTGGCCTCTGTCTTGTTCGTAGCCATGTCGAACGCGGCCTTGGCATGGCGTAAATCTATGCAGATCGCCGGCAAACCTTATGCGGTCAGAGCGTGATAAAACCAAACGGCCAGTGGCCCGGTCTCGAAAACTGCACGCTTTACGCGAGGAGCGCGCTTGCGGATCAGGTCAGCAGGCAACTCTGGGTCTGAAACACACTTGCCGCGCCGAACGCGTTTACCGTTCTCACGAACCGATATCGAAGTGTCTTTTTTGAGAAACGTCGAGCCCGATATGCTGATCCACGGTCGTCCTCCATCTGATGCTTAGGCCCGGCCCAAAATCGTGAGCCAGTTCTTCGCCCTCTCGGGGGGGCAACCAACCTTCCAGGAATCTCGTGGCTATGGCCTCAGGCCGTCACCCCCGCGATTACGTCATGTTCGTGCGTTGGTCGGGACCGACCGCTGCAACGTTGGCCTGCTGACTGGCATATGCCGCCAACATAGCGGACGTCCGGGCGATTTGAAGCACGCAGCAAAAACGGTCGTTCATTTAGCTCCTGTAGCCCCGACTTTTAATGGTCAGGCGTCCGTCAGGATCAACGGCGGTGACTTTTTCTAAGGTCGACATTTCTGCCCACTCTCGCTGAGATATGTTCTTTGGTCGTGCGAAGCCGCTGAGCTTTCTCTGCTGATCGATGCCACCCGGTTTAGTTGGCGCTGGCTGTCGCGGTACATCCCTGCCGCCGCTTAAGCAGAGCCAATATCTCGTAGCACGCTTGAGCACAGCTTCCCGAAGATCGTCCGCCGTCGCGTACCTGAAAGGCGCAAGATCGATTTCCAATACTGACATATTCAGATCACGATAGGCTCGAATTTTGTTGGCTGGACAACCATGCGTAACCTTCACCTCGATAATCAATTCATGCCCTTTCAGGGAGCCCACAAGATCGGCCCTGAATCCTGCTATCCGTTCTTCCGTTCGCACGGGCGCGAGCTGCATGAATCGCGGGTGCAACGCCCCCCAAGCGTCAGGTCTTACGCTGGCGACGTACAGCCCGCCGGCCTCGTTTATCACTGCCTTGGCATAACGGTGTGCCTGAGTTTCGACCCCACCCGCGCAATCCGAGTCTGCTTGGTGAGCAAAGGACCACTCTCGCACCGATCCCTGGCGAGCAACAAGGCGGCTGTTGCACTCCCAACAAGTGCAATTGCACGCTAGTCCCCGCTCGACCTCATCGATCCAGCGTTCTGCGCCATCCTCACCGCGCGCTACCACAACCCGCGGTTGATGGCCGGGGCCTCCAATCAATTGACCAAGAGGGTTGAGGAGGCGGGTCATCTTGCTACCATAATCTCACTCTCGGTTTCCGGTGCAAGAAGAATGCAAGCGCCTCACGCCTTGAACCCGGACATTCGCGCTCAGTTTTGTCGTGATCGATCTCTGCCCTTCGTCCAGCTCCCGCTAGCAATGGCGGAAAGACTTGGCTTGAGACTTTGCAGTCATTCCCGCGTGAGGGGTTTAGCGACGGTTAATTGTCAATACCCGACTCTCAGCTAGCGCCGATCGGCCGGGCACTTTGACTGCAACTGGGCCGGGAATGGACTGGCAAATGTTCGCCGGCAATCTCGAGTTAGCTGCCGTTCGATCAACGCGCTTGCGACGATGAAAAGCCACAATCCTATTTGCTGATCCATCAGTAAAACACTTCCGTAGGCATCGTTGGCGGACGAACCAAATCGACCAATTGAAGCTATCGACTGAATTCCGGCGTCAGATGATCAATGAAAAGAGACGCGATGGTCCGAGCGCCGCGCCGCTGGTCATTCTTCCAGGTCATGTGTTTGTGGCCTCGGGCGGGCACATTCGCGCCGGAATATTGGCCTTCCTCATCACGTCCGCGATATGGCTGGTGAGACCAACCTCGCCAACGAGCTCGACGCCTTCACCCGGTTCGAGCGTCGCGAGTAGTTTCCGCAACATCTCGAGTCCCTGCGCGACTTCAAATCTCGTCCAGTGCCTTGCGGTTCCTGGCACAAGCACTCCCGCCGCGCTGACAGTCGCGCCGCGATGCATCTGGACTACCCAGGCGCGCTCACCATCATGAACCCACTCCAGCCGGACCGGGCCGAGCTCGGCAGCCGCCGCCGCATGTAGACGGTGTACATCATCCAGAACATTTGAAGGCAAGCGCTCGGCCTTGGCTGTTCCCTGCATGAATGCGTCGCCGGGCCCCGCCACACCCTCGGTCGCGATCTCACCCGTTCGAAGAACGATTGACGCTCCCGAATGCAGCGGAATCACACTTGCCTGTCCGATCATCGACGCGATTGCCTCTTGCTCGGGATCCTCTGATGCCATGATACGAAAGGGGTCGCTCCACCCGCGGGTCGTGGTGAACTTCCCGGGCATTTGTTCAATAGGCGCGGTGCGAAGCCAGATTTCCGCCGATCCGGTAGGCTGCCCGAAAACGAAGGGCGCGACGCGACGATTGATTACGGTGGTCCGAGGAACAGGCAGACCAATATGGTCGGCGACTAAGAGACCGAAGACCTTGTCGCCGATCATGCGGCTGAACTGGTTGGGCCATTGGATTGTCGGAGGCAGCCCTAGCCCTTCATGCTCCGCGATCTCCCAGCCGAGCGTATGCGTGTGGCGCCAGCCGCGTGGCTTCGGATGGATACTGAATTCGAGACGGGTGTTCTCGGGAACCGCCAGATCGGGCTCGAACCCGTAGACGGTGGCCAGCAGTCGCGATCCCCACCCAAGCGGCAGGGACGCGGTTCCAGGCTTCTCTACAGCGCGCGGGGTGTCGTCGGGCGCGAACTCTATCAGATTGCCAAGGATCACCCCCGAGACACCACCATCATGGATGTCCACGGTCTCGTTGATGATCGTGTTGAGCCCCTCAGCGGTCAATCGCGCCACCGCCGACACGACGGCATCGGTTGTCTTCAGCCCGTAAATAAATTCGCGGCTTAGCGGACTCTCGGGGGTGAAGCTTCGCACATTCACTGAACGGTCGGCACTGCGGGCCAGCAGCGCCTCGGCTGCTTCCCTGACACTGGAAAAGTCGCGATTTGGCACTTCGCCGAGTACGCGCGAGAACGCCTGTTTCGGCTTACCGCCCGCTGGTTCGTAGCTGACGAATTGCGCGACGTTGATCAACTCGGCCAGTCGGTCGAGCGAGGCGTCCTTGCGCGGCATGCCTCCGCCGGGAACGAAGACTATCGTCGGCAGCGTATCTTCGAGGCGCTGCGCCGTCGCGCGCAGGATCTCAGCAAGATAGGTGGGTACCGCGTCGAGCGCTTCGACCTCAGCCAGCGCCCGCCGGATCGCGGCGATGCCATCACGGGCCACAAGAGGTGTCCCATCAATCCGCGCCGTTGGCACCCCATCGAGATGGGCGCGGCAGAATTCAGTGGCACAACCGGCGCTGAACTCCCAGCCATCCATCAGCAGGATGCGGCTAGCGTGATCGGTGATGAAATGTTCCCACAGCTCCAGGTAATCTTGCTGCGACCAGTGACTGACGAAGAGGCTGGCTGGCTCAACTACCGGCTCGGAATGGCGAGAGCGGAGCAGCTCGGCGCTTCGCTTGAGCTGCTCTTCATTCGGTCCGATGACCTCCGCTTGGAGGGCGGCGTTAAATTCTTCCGAACCAGGCGATAACGCATGACCGTCGCGGCGCCACCAGTCGATGAAGCGACGGCCAGTGGTAATTGGCCCCGATAGATAGGCAACACGCTTGGAGCCGAAGGCGGCGTGCCAGACTTGACGAAGCGCGGCGAGGGGTTGGGACACGGGGTCAGTCACCCGGCTGCTCCATCCGCCTACGCAGATCAACCAGAAAGCTTTCGCATTTAGTGATGGGAGTATGGCTCTCGTATTTCTTCACCATCGCCTGCAAAGTATCCTTCCCATCCACCTCCTCCCACAGCTCCACCAGACCCGCGAACTCGTCGTCGGGGAAATCAGTCCAGTCGAAGGTATCGTCGCTCTCCTTGCCGACGCGCTTCAGATAAGAGCCAACAGTTGAGGGGGACCGCTCCGGCTTCGCCACCTCACTAGCGACGTCATCTGTCGTGGCGCTCTTGCCGCCCGCATCGTGGACGGCAGCTTTGATGTCGGAATAACCGTAGAACACCGTCTGCCGCAAAAGCTCTTCGGGCAAGGCAGCATCATCCTTCAAACCCATTTCCGTCTTTAGAATCGCCTTGCGGCGCTCCCGATCCGGCAAGGCAAGCAAATAGTGCTGATCGATCCGCCCCTTCCGCTGGATAGCCGGATCGATACGGTTTGCGTAGTTGGTCGCGATGATGAAGATCGACCGCCCGAGCTTATGCAGGTCGTTGATTTTAGTGAGCATCCCCGGCGTGAGGAATTGAAAGAGCGTATCCTGCTTGTCGTACCGCGCGCTGTCGCGATCCAGAAGGAACGTATCGATTTCATCGAAAAGAATGATGGTATCGAACTGCGCTTCAAGCGTCTGGAAAATCGCCTTGGCCCGAGCCTCCACATACGCCCCACCGCGTCCGAGAAAGTCGCTAACCGTGACGGTGATCATGCGCATTCCCAGCGCGTCTGCCAGATTCTCACCAACGGTGCTCTTCCCGGTCCCGGGGGGGCCGTACAACAACATCGAAGAGGCTTTCTCTTCTTCGTCAGCAGCCCAGGGCTGCAAGAATGAGGTACCGATCTTCCGATAAACCTGCTTCTCATCATCGGCACCAATCCGGGGCTCGAAAGCGCTAACGATCTCTTCCCACTTCTGGACGGCATCACCAAGTCGTTCCCGAGCGGGGCGATTTATCTTCAGGCCGGACAGCTGTAGCGTCCGGCCCGCAATGGCGCGATGGAGGAGCTCGCGATAGGCGAGCATGAATTCCGCAACCTGACTCGTGTCCCACAGGTGCACCAGTTCGGGATCATTGACGTGCTCGGAATGCCAGCCGGCGACTTGCCGGCTTTCACCCTTGAACTTGCTCTTTATCCCCGCCGCTTCCCGAACGGCCTGCTCTCCCACGGCGACGTTGGAGAATGTCGCGTCGAAGCGAACGGCCCGGGCCTGCAACCATTTCCAGAAGCGGCGGGCCATCGGGATGGTCCGAACGCTAAGCGGCTGAAAGTCCTTGCCGCAGTCCTTGATGGCGATTGAACGCATCAGCGACACGGCACCCTCGACGCTGACCGGAAGCATCGTCATGCCCTGGTGCGTGGCATAAATCGGGCGGCTTGGTCGCCAATGGGCACTCTCATCCTGCTTCGCCTCAAGCACATCCAGCACACGGTCGAAGAGACGATCATCGACCGCATTGGGAGCGATCAGGATCAGACCTTCAAGGCAGAAGATCAGCTCAGCAGGGTCGAAACGACTATCTGGAATGTCGCTGTATGATAGCTGCTCGTGCAGTGAAGACTCAAAGAAACGGCGATAATGACTGTCAAAATTCTCTGGTCGCTCTTTATTCTGCAGCTTGGAAAGCGCGATAACCGAACGAGCGATCCGCAGCGGGACGAAAGCGTTCATGAGTCTGTCGGGCTTCCTTCCCGGATCCGACGCGGGATCCTCGCCATCGTAAAGCGGCCGAACGCTCGGCAGGGCGCGGAGGAGAGCCTTTTCGTCCTCCTTTTCGACCACGGCGCTCCGGGGATCGAAGGTCGCGACTGCCCAAAGTTCCTGGATGGCTTCGTTGATCTTATGGTCAATCTCCGAGAACGACGGATCATCGACCTTGGCCATCGCGTCGAGAAGGTCTGCGAAATGGCTTAGTGTGACGGGGTCGTTCACGCCAAATGACCGCGACTTCAGTTTACCGCTGAGGTCCCCAACGAGCCTGCTGATTCCGAGCTTAAGGCTTGCGCGTATGTCATCTTTAGCAGCAAGTTTCAGCCGCGCCGGGCGACCACTCGCAAGACGCCCGCGGCTGCCGATGCGGGCAAGGGCGACCGCGATCATCGCCTGGGTCCCGTGCGAGACTCTGTCGTCTGCCGTGTTGCCTTCGGACTGACGATACAAATAGGGCCAGGCGCCCTTCTGATGCTGCGCGAGGATGAAGATGTTGGCCGTCCGCTCAAGCGTCTCCTCAAGCTGGCTTATATCGTCCACGTCCTGGTGGTAATCGCCCACTAGATAGTCTTCCAAAGTCTCGATCACCATGCTGCCCCGTTGCTGCCGTTTATCTCCGCTATCCTTAGAACGGACGACTTTGCAACCCACGTTCTGAGTGGGCGCGCCATTCGGACGAGATGAACGAACGACTGCTTAAGGCGCCGCAGCACTCGACCGCGAAGGATCGCTATAGGGAGCATTGCTCCCGGACGGCTTCGCGCCGAGCTGATGGCGGGTTTCGGCACCAAAGCTGCCGTTTGGACCGCGTCAGCCAACGGCTAATTCTGGTCGACTGCTGCCTGTGGCACCGCCGCATTCGAATGGCCGCTATCCTGTTTTCGCGGCCCTGAAGCTGCCTAACCGGATCGTCCGCAACCCCGGTCATTTCGGTCCAGCCTTCAGCCATCAAGGATGGGGATAGCTAAACCGCTTCGCCTTGCCATATTACCATTGCTGTGGAAGCTTCAATGGGGCGTCGGTCAGGCCCGGCGCAGAGGCGTGGAGATCTCTCCAGCGATAACTCAGTCAGTTTTTTGGCAGGGTGGTATGAGCGTATTGCCAGCCGGCTCTGCCGATTTTCGTATGCCAAGTGACTGGATTTGGTTAACACCCGGCGAGACCGGCGCCTCTGCTAGGAAAGGAGCGCCGTTAATGCCCTTACGTTTCGATCCACTGAAATTAACGGGGAGCCCTCGTATCGCGGCCAATCTCACCCCGTTTCCTGAACCAGCTCCGCCATCTGCCACGACTGGGAGGCCATCATGAAAGTGTGGATTAATCCCGAGCTTACGACTGAGAGGCTAAACCTACTCAACGACTTCCAAGATGTTGTCATCGAGGAGTTTGGCGGCGGCAACATTCTACCGGGATTGGTTGGTGTAATACCGGACGGGTTTTATACGGATGCAGACATGGACCGGCTGCTGACCCTCATCCAGATCCTCGAAGTGTTGATCGATTTGTGTGGCGATCGTTCTAGAGCCTTTCTCTGGCTGACAGGCAACGATTGCTTCCGAGCGATCGTCGGAAACGATCCCTACTTTTGCCTCGAAGACGGAGACGAGAGCGCTGCCTTTGTGATGCTTGGCTGGCTACAAATCATGCAGCGCTTCCGCCCGGCTGACCTTATCGCGCAGATGTTCCGGGCTTCCACAGAATGACAACTGCAGGTGCGTCTGTGAATTCAGACCGCTTCATCAGACACTGCGCGCCGCCGATCGTGGCACGACGGTCGAAGCGTAGGGCATTGGTGATTTTTGCCTTCCGAGATAGCTCGTCTGACGTGATGTCGTGGACGACCTCCGCACCAGCGTAGCTGTGCAATGATGTGGTCGTTGTAGGTCCACGTCTAGGAGTTGTTCCATGGAGCAGGAGGTTGTCACCGTCGGATTGGATCTGGCGAAGAATGTGTTTCAGGTTCATGCTATTGCCGCCGATGGCGCAGTGCTGATCCGGCGTAAGCTGCGCAGGACCGAGGTTATTCGGTTCTTCGCGAAATTGTCGCCTTACTTGGTCGGCATGGAGGCCTGCGCATCGGCGCATCACTGGAGCAGCTTAGTAGTGATGACGAACCGGTCAGACCGGGGGTTGGTGAAAGTCAGGGGGTCACAGCGCTTCGAGCGCGATGACGTGATTAGGGAGCCGACCTGCGGACTTCATCAGGGCCAGCAGCCATGCGGTGCTGCGCGAACAGGCCGAACACATGGATGCACCCGACCGAGGTCATCAATGCCAAAAGCTCTTGCGCTGCGGAGATCGTCCACGACATCACGTCACCGCCATTTGTCGACCACGTGGTAAACGGCCGCTTTGTCCCAGACCAAGTCCTTCACCTTTCCAAAAATCATGATGAACCAACCGCAGGAATCGATAACCCCAAACTTAAGCGCGAATGTCCGAGTTTAAGGCGCGAGCAAACATATCAGCGTCCGCAACGGAACGACCTAGTTAATCAGCAGGAAGAATGCCAAGTGGGTTGAATATCTCTGCGGATTAGCCGCCAGCGCTAAGCTCTCTGCGGCTAACCATCGTAATTTGAGGACATCCAATCTTCCCTGCTATGCCGGACACGCAAAACGATGACTTCGTCCTCAACTCCCACATCGTAAATCACCAGATGGGCCTTGTACGGATGTACGCGGACAGGCGGCGAGATTTCCTCCCGTAAGCGCGCAGCATGGGGATAGTTCGCGAGAAACGCGAAAATCGCGCTCAGCCCTTCGTGATAGGTATCGGCCTGAGGCAGTCCGAACTGCTCGATGCCTTCGAGAAAGATGGCTGTCAGATCGTCGGCTGCGGCGCGCGTTAAACGAAAGCGAGGCACGGTCAGGCTTGCAAGCCAGCCTGTCTGATCGCTCGCTTCCGGATATCCGCCATCGTCTCGTCGCTCAAATCGCTGGCGCGGGCCTCATCAACAAGGCGCTGCATCGCCGCGACTTTGTCAGCGCGTTCCTGGTCACGACGGATGAGATCGCGCACATAGTCGCTGGCATTGCTATACCGACCAGTGTCAGCTTGCGCTTCCACCCATTGCTTCATCGGATCGGGCAGTGAGATGTTCATCGTCGCCATGGCAACCTCCAAGGCTAGGAGTAGCGAATTTTGGCAAAGTTTGTCAACGAAGCTCCGCGATGACTTTGGGTCGCGTTACATGCGCGGAACGCAGAATTCGGCTGTGTCAAATGTTTAGGCAAAGGCGGCGGAGTGGCTGGAACTGACCCCCGCTTTCACTGAGGGAGCCTTACGTCGCCAAAAGCGTGACGCTCAAAAGAGCAGATGTCGCTTACTCGCTCCGCCCTGCGTTGATTCAGGTCGCTCCTTCAAGCTTCTGCTTGAGAACGACCATCGCCCAGGTGTCTCGCTCACAGTAGGCCCTCAGTCCTTCTGCCAATGCCCATCGCCTTTCTGCGGCACAGTCTGCCCTGATGGCTTCAAGGAATGCCTCCTGGGCTTCCCCGCCATCCTTCACCTCAAGTTCCGAGTAACCAAGGCCATGCGCAATTGTTGGAAGCACGGCTTTGATTGACCAGCTCCCGCGCTGGTCGCGATGATACCAGTGCGCCCTTGCTATCGGAAGAAGATCCACGGTCCGCTTAGCCATGTCGAGGAGCGCCTCTGCATGCGTAGGCACCGCTGCCGCCAGGTCCTTGAGGACAGAACGCTCGAAGCTCGCATTATAGGCAATTATCGCGCCCGTTCCCGGCAAGCTGGCCACCAGAGCTTCTGCACAAGCCTGACGAGGATCTCTACCATCAGCCTTTAGAAACTCGCTGTGGGCGATGGGGCCCCCTTCCCTCTCCTCAATGTGTAGAGAAAACTGGAAAGGGATCTGCTGATAGGGTCTTGTTCCGATCCATAGCGGCAAGGCCGGAGCGATAGTCTCAAAATCCAGGAACGCATGAGGTCTTGGCCAATCTGCCATAGCCTTGCGAGCGCCAACAGCATCGTGGAATGCGCGGTCGTTGCGCGTCGCATCGACAATTCGCGCCTGCAGTGGCCTGAGGTCACCGGCCTTGAGATCGAGCAAATTATCAATTCCTTTCGCGAGCCAAGCCTTGCCACCGCCGTTGGGAAGAACCGTGACTGGCCATTGCGGAGGGGGCGGTAAATGCCGACTGCAATGTGCTACGAATTCACAATCAAACGGGCTGCTGCAGTGGTCTCCTGGTTCTCGCACGGGTTCAGGACCGGCCAACACTGCCCGAGCGGCTTTAACTACTTCCGGCCTCCCCTGCGCGATCGAACGCGCCGACGGCAGCATCTCAGAATGGGTGAAAAGGCCCTCGTAATCCCCTGGGTTGGTCAAGACAAAGCTGTTGTCGATATGCGCAATTGCAGCACTTGTCAGATTGAGCCCGTTGGCCTCAACAACCCAGACTTGTGTGGCTATATCTCCGATGTGGTAGCCCTTCACTCGGGTCGAGCTCTTCACCTCTGCCATACGCCAGCCTTTCCGACCGTGCGGCAACAGAAGATCTGCCCTGATGAGGACGCCATCATGTTGGAAGGTCGCTTCGAAAATCGGACCGCGAAAGCCGTTGTTGAGCAACTCGCTTGTGGCTGTAACTGCAGCCGCCAAGTTGGGCTCGGCTTCAATCATCACGCCGTGGGGATAAAGTCTGCAGGCTGCTTCACCAACCTGATGCCCTGTCGTGAACCGCGCCTGCGCACCGGCATCCAGTTCAGCAAGGTCCGGCCTGTGAACGGTAAGCCAGAGCTTTCGCGGGCATTGTTCGAAGGAGGTGATGCGAGACTTTGAAAGTCCGTGTCGACGGGCGGTGTTGGTCATTGGCAGGTTTCTCGAAGTGGAGGAGAAGGGTGCAGTGTGAGGTCTGCATTGCCGGCACGACACAGACGGTCGTATTACTCGAAGACCCTAAGCAAGTACGGCCTCGAGATTGTATCCCTCTTCATCAAAGACATCATAAAAAGGCGCCCGCGCTTGCGCGGGGTGATTCCTGATTCAGAAGATTCTGATTCAGCGCGAACGAACTCGTTGAATCAAAACGATATTGCGGACCTTATCCTGACCATGCGGGGGCATTGCGCTGACCGGATGGGGGCGAACTCTGACCTGGTGGGGGAGCCAACCTGACCTTACGGGGGCTATCCTGACCTATTGGGGGAAGCCTTACCGATGAGCGATCCCAGGGACAATCGCCGCATTTCCTGTCAGATGATAGCGCATTTGAACCGTTCCATCTCTACGGCAGCGCAAATAGGTGAAACGCTGGATTCATCGCGAGTCGCTCCAAATCGCTATCCTGACTCCTTGGGGGAGCATTACTGACCCCGCTTGACTTTGCAGGTCAGGATAAGATCATGAGCAAGCATGAATCAACCTGCCCAGACATTCTTGGAGGATATCGCAGAAGCTGCTCGCGAGGAGCAGGCGACCGGACGCGCCATGAAAGTGGCGCGGGCTGTTGCATCCAGGAAGACAGACGAGTTCGTAAAACCTGGGGATCTGGTCGAAGTTCGCTTCGTCAAAGGGCATTCACTCAGTCTTACGGCCTCGCGCTTGCTGGCACTGATGATCCTTGCAGCCGGGGCAGACGCTTGGGAGGATCGGCGTCACCGCATGCGCAAGGCCGACATCAGGCGCGGTCACAAAGGGAACGAGCGTATCGGTGAAATGCTCGAGGAGCTTCATCGAACCTTGTTCTCCCACGACGATCGTTCCTGGCGAGGGAAGAAGGCAGTCACGCGCTTTCCCTTGATTCAACTTTCGAGCGAGGAAGTCGACGAAGACGGCACCGTCGACGAAGGCTGGATCGAGTGGGAATTTACGCCCTGGGCGCGCAAGCTGATCAAGGAATCCGAATCCTACGCCGTGATGAACCGCCAGGCCGTGCTTGGCTTCCGTTCGAACTATGCGCTCAGACTGTACGAATTTGGTTCACTTCGCCTTCATCGGCGGCAGCCGGTCTGGAAGACTGACCTGACAGAACTTCGCGCTGGTCTCGGGATCGATCCGGACGTCTATACCGACTTCGCCCAGCTACGTCGCAAGGTGCTCGAAAAGGCCAAAAGCGAAATCGATCAGTTGGCCCACTTCACGGTTGATTGGACTGAACGCAAGCAGGGCCGCAAGGTCATTGGTGTGGACTTCGAGTTCAAGGCCAAGCAGCCGCCAGAGCAGATTGCCACCATCGACGAGCTGTCTCGTCATTCGGTAGGCAGGAAGGCTCGCAGGGACGGCGCAGTGGAGAAGATGGAAGCTCCCTCCCCCGCCCTGCCCCAGTCGTTTCCCTCCGGCAGTCTCAGCTTTGGCGCTGATGAGGAGTTCTTCGGACGCATCGCAGTCGCGCACGGGGGCGGATGGGACCGCAACGTCATTGCACAGGCCTACAGAGACCAGATGGGCCAGCGACTGGCCAAGCTGAAAGGCGAGCGTCTCGTCAAATCGTTCGAGGGCTTCTGCCAGGCTTTCGCCTCCACCCGAGGCCGACCATAGCGCTTCGCTTTGACTTTCGAAAATAGGAGCCCTATCGCTCCAAAATCGAAAGTGAGGCGTGTATGGCTTCGAATACCATGGATATCAGCGGCAGCCGGGCAAATATCTCCCGGCTTGCGGCGCAATCCGCGACGGTTCTCGAGCAACTTCGTAATGAAGTCAGGAATTCGCGAGCCGATGAGCGGCGCGAACCGATCTTCACAATAGGCCGCGCTGCAGAATTGGTCGGTCGAACGCCTGCGGCAATTCGAGACGCCGAGAAGGATGGACGTCTCTCCGCACCGGACAGGACTGCCACCAACCGCCGAGTCGGTTACACACTGCGCCAATTGAATGAGATGCGTGATGTCTTCGGCACGCGGCCCAGTCGCAAGGCCGATGACCCGATTTCCGTCGTTGCTGTCCAGAACTTCAAAGGCGGTGTCGGCAAGTCTACCGTGTCCGTCCATCTCGCCCAGTACCTTGCCATAAAGGGCTACAGGGTCTGCCTCATCGATTGCGACAGCCAGGCATCTGCCACCACCCTTTTCGGCTATGTGCCCGACCTTGATCTGACCGAGGAAGAGACCCTTTACCCTTTCCTCCGCTATGACGACATGTCGAGCCTTTCCTACGCGGTTAAGAAGACCCATTTTGACGGACTGGACTTGGTGCCGGCGAACCTGAGGCTCTTCAACGCGGAGTACGAACTGGCGGCGCGCATGGCCACCGGCGAAGGCGCTTTGTTAAACCGACTGGCCGTCGGAATAGCTTCCATCGCCGACAACTACGATGTCGTGGTGATCGATCCGCCCCCTGCCCTCGGGGCGATTTCGCTATCGGTTCTTCGCGCGGCAAATGCCTTGGTGGTCCCCCTGCCCCCGACCGTGATGGACTTTGCATCGACGACTGCTTTCCTCGTCATGCTTGAGGAAACGATGCTTACACTTGCCGAGCACGGGTATGCCCCCGACTTGGCATTCATGCGTTTCCTGGCGTCCAAGGTTGACGACAACAAGTCAATGCAGCGCGAGATGATGGACCTGTTCCGCAGCCTCTATGGTCATGATCTCATTCGCACGCCGCTCAAGGATTCGGCGGAGATCGATAACGCCACGGCGCGTCTCATGACTGTCTATGAGTTGAGCGGACCCATCACCAGCAAAGGTGTTCGCGATCGCTGCCTCACCTATCTGGAGGGAGTGAATTCGGAAATCGAAACCGAGATCCGGAAGACTTGGCCTAGCCATGCTGAAGCGCTGCGGCGCAGTGGTTTGGCATAAAATTGCACCGGTGCAATTTTGTTGGGATGTGATTGAATGGCAAAGAGAAATCAGGGTTTTGCAGCGGGCTTGGCAGCTAATATCGCGGCACTCCAGAAGGATGCGGCGCCTGCCTCTCACCGGCCGACTGAGACACTTGTTTCGCGAGGGAACACTCTGGCTGAGCTGTCAACCGGCGTAAAGTCGGTGAAAACCCAGCAAAGGGTCGATCCTGCCAAGTGCAAGATGTGGGTGCACCATAACCGCGATTACGGAGCCCTTGATTATACGCGCTGCCAAGACCTGATCGAAAGCATCAAGGCACAGGGTAAACAAGAGGTCCCGGCGATCGTGCGGCGACTCACGGGCGATCCAGACTATGACTTTGAGGTTATCTGCGGAGCAAGGCGGCACTGGTCAGTATCGTGGCTACGACAGCATAACTATCCAGAAATTGGTTTTTTCATCGAAGCACGGGAAATCACCGATGAAGAAGCGTTCCGGATTTCCGACCTCGAAAACCGTGCTCGGGAGGATCTTACCGATTTCGAGCGGGCACGGGATTATCTGCGCGCTCTCGAGCAATATTACGGCGGCAAGCAGAAGGACATGGCCGAGCGCCTCAATGTCACTCCAAGCTGGCTAAGCCGGTACCTTGACCTTGCGCGCTTACCCTTTGAACTTGTGCAGGCATTCCAGAGTCCTCATGATCTCCGCATCAAGCATGTGACCCAGCTCAAGCCGCTGATGAAGCCACCGGTGAAGTATGAGCAGGTTGAGCGGCGAGCAGCCGAACTCGCAAAAGATGTGAAGGCAGGGGGAGCGCTGTCACCTGCCGAAGTAATCAAGCAACTCGCTATCGCCTACAAGGGCCCCCAGAAGGTCAGGATAGGCGCAAGGGGAGGCGGACAGCATGAGACGATCATGGACAAGGCAGGCAAGCCGATAATGACGGTTCACAAGCCGAAGAGAGGCGAGGGCGTCAGTATAACGCTCATTCCGGATGGGAAGGGCAATCGTGCGGAGGTTTTGGCCGCCTTCAAAGATGTGCTTACTGCTTACTGGCCAGAGTAGGTTGGGCGCCAAGCCTTGGCAGCCAAAAGCTCAATCCTGACCTCTTGGGGGCGGAGATATCGCATAGCTGAATCAGTCTGAGAGAACTGATTCGGAATACTTGTTGGACGGGGCGAGCGGGATGACCTCAATCTCCCACCATGGTCCAGAGCAGCACTGAAGCATTCATCTACCTTGAGGCAACCTGCCCGGAACGCAATGTCGCCCGACGATACTCGATCAGCATATCCAGAGATCTTTTCGGCGAGACCATCGTCGATGTTTCATGGGGCCGCATCGGTAGTCGCGGGCAGGGAAGGGCAGTGTCCTTCTCATCATCCGGGGACGCTACTACCTTCGCGCACAAGCTTCTCAATCGACGCAAAGGTGCACCTAAACGTATTGGTACAGCGTACGCTGTGATCGACAGTTACGGTTGGAAGGCGGCGCTTGAGGCGAAAAGTCCAAAGCAAAGCCTTTGAGCAATATGGGCAAAAGTGTGATCAACAATATTGTCCAACCCAGAGCGCTCTGCGATCATTTCCCCGCCTGAAGCTTACTTGATGGTCTCTGCTCAATTGCTCTGAGCTGCAGTATCAATCCTCATGCGACCATAATTGTCGCAGCTGTGCGTAAGCCGCCGGGTAGCACGTATGGCGGAGACGAAATGTTAGACGCAGAATTCAAGGCTTGGCTCGACCAACGTTTGTGGAAGGGCAAGCCCCTTGAGAAGAAGGCGAAGGACAATCGCTACCGCCGGTCAACGCGCGCGGAGAGAGGGTTGGCTGGACTGGGCTTCACGCAAAATACGCTTGAGGCAGTCTATGCCGATGGCCAGTGGAACGCGCTTCTGGAGAAGTTGGCCGAGCTGAAGCGTCCGGACGCCGATCCGGACGTGGTGAGATCAGTCGTGCCACAGGCCGTTGATCCAGCAGGTCAGCTCCGCCAGATGATCGCCGCACTGCGGCAGTATGGTTATTTCCTCGAAGGCAGGGATCCAAATTACGGGCCTGCTCTGGCTGAGCTGCAAGGAGCAGATGACGATGAGTCGGAAACCCCGCTTTACGTCGTTACCAATCTCTACGGCCAGGCCGACGGCTTCGACGGGTTTATCGAGCGGGGCGAATGGACCCTTCTTTATGACAGCGATACTGCGCTGAACCAACTGGTCCGCGAGATGCGGCCGGGCGATATCATCGCCATGCGCGACTATCTTCCGAACCGTCGCGATGTGCCTTTCGATTCGAAAGGCAAACTCGTATCTGCCATGCGTTTCCGGGCCATCGGTACGGTCACGCGCCAGCGTGACGACGGCATCGGCGTGGATGTCGACTGGCATGTCCTGCCCACCCCCAGGACCTGGTATTTCTACACTTATGGCAAAGCAGTCTGGCGCCCGCCTCTGACCAGCCCCTCGGCCGCCCAGCTGCGCGACTTTCTCCTTGAGGACGTACCGCAGGACTTTGACTGGTTCATCGAAAGGTGGTGGCCGGCCAAACCTGCAATTCGAATCAGGAACAACGTGCTCGCTGACCTGCGCAAGCTGTTCCTCGAAAAGCATCCGGACTTTTCGACCTTTGCGGAAACCAAGACATTCCAGGCTGGGGAGGGCGGTTACAAGAACGCGCTGATAGAGCGTGCCGCAATACTCATAGCGGAGTCCCCCGAGGGCGACGACGCAGGCCTTGGCGCTGCACTCCTGGACCTTGCCATCGGCAAAAGCGGCTTGCCCAGCAATCTCATTGACTGGCGAACAGCCAAGCTTGTCGAGACTGTGAGGGAAGCCGAGCCCGGACTTATAGAACGGGCAACCGGTGAACTGGCACGCTCCGAAGACGCGATGGCTGCCGTCATCGCCTGGGTCGACCTGCTTTGGCCAGCGTTCCAGTCAGCGGCACTGGAAGGCAATCCGTACGCGGAAAGCCGCAATGTGCCGACCATCGTTCGTGCGCTGGTCGATCCGGCTGGAATGTTCCCTATTCGTTCTCGTCCGACCGACAATGCTTCCATGATGCTGACTGGTAAGTGGGCTTTCCCATCACAACCTCTCGCGACGGACGATCTGGCTGGGGTCATGGGATTGGCCGATGCCCTGATGGACCGTCTGCGCGAATGGGGGTGGGAGCCTCGCGACTACTGGGATGTCCAAGGCTTCATCTGGGAGACCTGCCAGAAGCGCATCGAGGCCAAGAGCCTGGATAGGGACGAGGTTCAGGAACCGCTGGGCGAGGGACCTTACTGGTTCGTCGGGGCGGCGTTTGGGGGCAAGGAGGACCAGCTCGATCGCTTTCTGGCTCAAGGCGTATGGGAGATCCACACGCCTTCGGACAAGCACCGGGAGCAGGTGCTCCGGATGGCTCCGGGCGAACGGATCGCCATCAAGGCGGCCTACGTCCGCAAGAAGGACCTGCCGTTCGACAACCAGGAGCGGATCGTCTCATGCATGTCGATCAAGGCCACAGGCACTATCACCGGCAACCCGGGCGACGGCGAGCGAGTTACCGTCAAGTGGGACCCGGCGCAGGAACCGCGCGAATGGTACCACTACACATATCAGCCCACAATCTGGGAGGTGTACCCTTCCAAGGAAATGGGCAGGCGCCTGATCGAATTTGCCTTCCATGGACGGGAACAGGACATCCCGTGGTTCATGGCCAACATCAGTAATTGGAAGGATCTGGCCGTAGCCGCGCCTGAAGTCGTGCGCGATCCCGTCTCCTACGACCCGGTCAATCTTGTGCTCTATGGTCCGCCCGGCACTGGAAAGACCTACGCCACCATGGGGGCAGCTGTTCGCCTTTGCCTGGGGCTCACGCAGAATGATCCGCTCATTTGCAATCCTGCGCGACGCGAGGAACTGCGCGAGATCTATGCCGGACTGCGTGAAAGCGGCCAGATTGGCTTCGTCACTTTCCACCAGAACTTCTCGTACGAGGACTTCGTCGAGGGCATGCGCCCCAAGGCCCTGCCGGGCGGCGGATTCACGCTGGAAGCTGTGCCCGGCATCTTTCGCATCATGGCCGAGGCAGCCAGCAAGAGCGCCGAGGAGCACGTACTGGTAATCGACGAGGTCAACCGGGCAAACGTCTCAAAGGTCTTCGGCGAGCTCATCACGCTCATCGAACCCGACAAACGCCAAGGCATGGACGAGCAACTTACGTTGGCCTTGCCCTATAGCCGCGAGGCATTCTCGGTGCCGCCGAACCTGCACATCATCGGTACGATGAACACGGCCGATCGCTCGATCGCCTTGCTCGACACAGCCCTACGCCGCCGCTTCCGGTTCGAGGAAATCGCTCCACAGCCCGAGCTTTTGGGCGAGAACGTCGATGGCGTCCCCATGGCAGCGGTCCTGCGCGCCATCAATGACCGGATCGAGTACTTGATCGACCGTGATCACCGCATCGGTCACGCCTTCTTCATCAGATGCAAGACCCGCGCCGCTATCGACGCTGCCATGCGCGACAAGGTCATCCCTCTGCTTCAGGAATACTTCTTCGAGGACTGGAGCCGGATTGCTGCAGTCGTGGGGAAGGGCTTCATCGAGGAGCGCAAACTGGCTCCACCGCCCGGGCTCGATTTTGCCGAAGCGAAACGAAGTTGGCAGGTGCGCAAGGCATTCCTTCCTGACGCCTACGACATTCTGCTGGGCAATGTGAGAGTGCAGCAAGCCGAGGCAGAGGTGCTGGAGGTCATGGTAACTGCAGAAGAGCAATGACGCATCGGACCTGCCATGAATGGGGCCGCGTGGCCGTGGGGGAGGGGGGCTTCACGCTCGCGCAGTCCGAAGCCCTTCTCGCTGCGGCCAGAGCGCATCCGTGCGGCGGCGGAGATGGTAGCGGCATCCTGGTCGATAACCGACGCCACCTCTCGGCACGGCAGGTCGTAGGCGTCCTGGCGGCTGGCGGGGCGAGCATCGAGATTCTGCCCAAGGTGGACCCGGCGGATCCCGATGAGGCGGCTCCTACCGTGCGCAGGCGACTGCTTCACATGCTCGACGTGGCAATGGGACTCGACCTTGCAGCCGGCCCCTCCGCCAATCTGAGCCTGCAGAACGAGACACTCCTCGACATCCTGATCCGCCATTTCGCGGAACGGCTGCTCACCGAACTGCGCCGCGGCCTTCCCCGCCGTTACAGTGCGCAGGAAGACGATCTTCAAACACTGCGCGGCAGTCTCGACGTCGTGCGGCAGTTCACCGTCCACGCCCTGCGCCCGGATCGCCTTGCCTGCCGCTTTGACAGCCTCGAGAGCGATACGCCGCTCATGCGGATCATGAAGGCCTGCGTGGTCATGCTCGGCGTGTATGCCAAAGGCTTCGAAACCAAGCGCATGCTGGGCGAACTTCGCCACTATCTCGCGGCCATTCCCGATGTCCCGCAGCGCCGGCTGCCGTGGTCCGAGGTCCGCATCGACCGCACCAACCAGCGCTGGCGCAGCTTGTTCGACCTCGCGCAACTGCTTCTCGGCAGGAATTGGCAAAGCACGCAGCACAGCCAGGCCGCGCGCGAAGGCGTCGGCATACTGTTTCCCATGAATGATCTGTTCGAGGCATACGTCGCGGCCAAGCTCAAGCAGGTCATGGCCGGTTCCGATATCGAGCTCGTTGCGCAAGGCGGTCTGCGGCATTGCCTTGGCGAATGGAGCGAGGAGCAGATTTGTCAGGGCAACCTGTTCCTGACCAAGCCCGATCTCCTCCTCAGGCGGCAAGGACAAGTGCTTGCCGTGATCGACACCAAGTGGAAGCGCCTTGGAGACCCACTCGACCGTAAACAGGGCGTATCTCAGTCGGACGTCTACCAGATGATGGCCTACGCGAGACTCTATCGCTGCGATCGCCTGATGCTCCTCTATCCCTCCATCCCCGGCCAACCCAGCTCCATCCGTGGGCAATACGGCTTGGCCAATGGCAGAGAGCGTCTAAGCCTGGGCCAGATCGACGTTGCCAACCTTCAGGGAATAGCCAGCAGTATTCGAGATATCGTGCTGCCGGAACTTGGCATCGGGGCAGTAGAAAATCACCATTTCGGTGGAAGATCCTGATTATCTTTGGATTTTCAGAACTTCTCGTTCGATAAGCAGGGACGATGAGTGGGGGTAATCGATGACTGCGCGGATGGCGAAGCTCGACCGGGCGATCAAGCTCGTCCATTTGCTGTGCGAGTCTGCTGAAGGCCTCACGCTGGACGAAATGGCCGATCGTCTCGAAGTCAATCGCCGCACGGTCGAGCGATTGCGCAACGTGATCATGCTTCATTTCGACCTCGAAGACGTGGTCGATGGCCGGTCCAAGCGCTTCCGTATTCGGGATAGTCTTCGCCGAGTGTATGCGCGCCCGACTGCCGAGGAAATCGCAGCACTACAGGCGGAATGCGAGGCGCGGAGCAGGGAAGGGGGCTCTCAGGCGGTTCTGCTCACCAGCCTCCTCTCGAAGATCAAGGGTTGGCTCGACCAGCGTGAGAAATCGCGCCTCGAACCCGATCTTGATGCACTTGCCAGGCTGCAGCGCAGCCGCGTTACCGCTGGCCCTGCGGTAGGCTCGTGCGATGCGGCAATGTCGCTGATCCAGCAGGCGATCATGGTCGGCGTCGCTGTCGAGTTTGACTACACCCCCGAAGGCGCTTCTGAACCCAAGTGGCGCCGAGTGGTCCCCTATGGTCTGATCCATGGACCGGTGACCTACCTCATCGGCAAGATGCCTTCGCGCGAGCGCGATCCCGTCCATTATCGCCTCGATCGTATGAGCAACCTCAAGTTGGGCAACGAACCACATCCCGTGCCTGATGACTGGGACCTCGATGCCTGGCTGGCGCAAAGCTTCGGAATCTGGCGGGAAGACGATTACGAGATCGTCCTTCGCGTGCTGCCCAGCGCCGTTTTGCGTGCCAAGGCGTGGCGCTTCCATCCATCACAGACTTTCGAGGACGACGGCAACGAACTCCTCGTCCGCTTCCGCGCCGGCGGCCTGCGTGAGGTTGCCGAGCACCTGTTCACATGGGGCGGCGACGTCCGCATCGAGGCACCCGAGGAACTACGCAAGGTCATGCGCGAGCGCGTGATGCTCGCGTGGGCTTCGACATGACGACCGCATTTGTCGTCACAGAGGTTAAAAGATTGACCGACTCATGGGGGCACAGATGACTGACTTTGGAAACGCCTGCAGCGGCTTCAATGCCGAAGAGATCGCAGAACTTGCCGCGATTGCATCTACTTACTTGAGCGCTGGCGGCATGGTGGTGAAGCTTTCAAACCTCCTTGGTAGCAAGATCGAAGGTGTGATTGATGAGATTCCTGCTGCGCTGCAGAACCTGGTAAGCGACGCGTCTGACCTTGCACTTCGCGGTGCCTATCTCGCTGCGGCTGCAACGCAGGCAGACGAGGCCTCCGATAGTTACTTTAACCGGGCAATGACCTACTTCAAGGGAGAGCGCTGGCATAAGATTGCGACCGGCCTCTCCGGGGCTGTGGGCGGGGCGGGAGGCTTGGCAACGACTGCAGCTGAACTTGCCGCAACGACGACATTGATCATGAGGTCGATCCAGCAAATTGCATCTGAGTACGGCGAGGACATTCAGAGCGAGGATGTCAGGGTGCAATGCCTCGCGGTTTTCGGATTCGGCGGCCCTTTGACAGAGGATGACGACGTTGAAACCGGCCTATATGGCGTTCGCATGGCACTCGCGACGAGCAAGACGCTCGAAACGGTCCTCAAGGTCGTCCTGCCGCGCTTCGGTGTGGTGGTGACAGAGAAGGTACTTGCGCAGGCAACCCCACTGCTAGGCGCGGCTGCCGGCGCAACGATCAATCCCATGTTCACGGCCTACTACCAGGATATGGCGCACGTCCATTTCCGCTTGCGCCGCATGGAAAATCTGCATGACCCGGACCAAATCCGGGCATGCTTCGAAAGGATCGTGCGATCTCAGCGAGAGACCAGAAAGCGCACAAAGACCGTAAAGCCCTGACTAATGCTGATCGTGTGTTCTCTCGCACCGACAGCGGCTGCAGATGCCCTCAAAGCGATACTGCGATAGCGCAACCGCGCTGGGTAATGGCTTTTAGACTTCTCTACCGAGCCAATTTCGTTCCTGCGGGATGCGACCAAATTAGTCGACAACGGCGTAAGGATTTAGAGTGAACGTTTTCGAAATTGATGCCGACCTCATTGGCCGCTACGAGAAGTTTGCTCGGTCTTTCACGACGATCAGAGCGCCGGATATTTCGGCGCAGGTCAACGAGATTTACGACAGCAAGCAGTTTTGGCCTGAGCCGCTCATCGGCATCAATCCCGCTTTCCTGAAAGGTCAGAGTCTCCCAGCTCTAGCAGTTTCCGGAGAGGTTGACCCGGATCTGCCAAAGATATTTGCTTTGGGTTCGCCACGATCTCCGATCGGATTGCACCGGCATCAAGAGCAGGCTCTCGCGAAGGCGCTGGCTGGGCGGAATTACGTTGTCACCACTGGCACGGGTTCGGGCAAGTCGCTCTGCTTCTTCGTGCCCATCATCGATCGCATTCTCAAAGCACGGCGTGCGAACGAACCGCGCCGGACACGTGCGATTGTAATCTATCCGATGAACGCCCTGGCAAATTCACAACGTGAGGAGCTCGAAAAGTTTATCGGTGGCTGTGGTTTGGACAAGTCACTCAGGCCCACGTTCGCGCGATACACGGGGCAGGAAAGTGAAGCCGAAAGGCAGCAAGTTGCAAGTGATCCACCAGATATTCTGCTGACAAACTTCATGATGCTCGAACTGCTCATGACAAGGCAGGACGAACTTGACCGCAAGGTCGTTGCGAACATGCAAGGCCTAGAGTTTCTGGTGCTTGATGAGCTCCACACCTACCGTGGCCGGCAGGGCGCCGACGTGGCAATGCTGGTTAGGCGAGTACGTGAGCGGGTTGGCTCGGCCAGCATGCTTTGCGTTGGAACCTCGGCAACCATGGCATCTGGAGATGAAGACGCTGGTAGGGAGGCTGTGGCCAAGGTTGGGACGCTCCTCTTCGGAAGTATCGTTGCGAAAGAAGACGTCATCACGGAAAGTCTGGAGCGCTGCACGGAAGGCGTTCCGACAGAGGCGGCGCTTGCCTCAGCACTTGCGAACCCGGGGCCATTGCCCACTACGCCTGATGCATTTCGTGCCGATCCGCTGGCATGCTGGATTGAAATGAACATCGGCCTGGAAGGTGGAGAAGTTCTGAAGCGACGCACTCCGATCACTTTGACTGCGGCTGCGCAGACTCTCTCCAACCTGACGAACGTGGATGAAGTGCGCTGCCGCACGGTCCTTGCGGATCGTCTCACTGCGATGAGCAACGCAAAGGATGCACAAGACCGAGCCTTTATGGCTTTCAAATTACACCGATTTCTTTCTGGAGCGGGCCACGCCCACTCCACACTTCATGGTTCAGAAAAACGACGGACAACCTTGGCGGCCGAGAAGTTCTCGCGCGAGGAGCCAGAGGCGAGGCTTTATCCGGTGTTCTTCTGTCGCGAATGCGGACAGGAAGTTCACAGCGTAACCATAGATCCCGCCGGAATTGTCATCGCCCGATCTATCGATGTGACACCGCGCGCTACGACCGATGAGGACGGGCAGGAGCATGGGTTCCTAGTACCTGACGCCGACGGCAGTTTGGACTTCGCCGGGGATCTTGAGGATTACCCTGACGATTGGATCGAGCAGTCTCCGAGCGGTTCTCCCAGATTGCGCGCAAGCCATCGCGGCAAGCATGAGGGGCGGATGATGATCCTTGGCCCCGACGGAACGCGCAACGAGGATGGTTTGCGCTGCTGGTTCTTCCCGGGCCGCTATCGTTTCTGTCCACATTGCAAAGATCAGCCTGCGCCGGGCGCGCGCGACATAAACAAGCTTGCGGGTCTCTCTGCCGAAGGTCGAAGTTCGGCAACGACGCTGATTACTGCCACGGCTCTCGATTGGATGGAACGCGCGCAGGTTCCCGAACATTCCTACCGGCGCAAATTGCTCGGTTTTACCGACAATCGCCAAGATGCGGCGTTACAGGCGGGCCATTTCAACGATTTTATTTTCGTGACGCTTCTGCGAGGCGCAATGCTGCGTGCCGTGACCAAAGCGGGCGAAGACGGGCTCGAATACGAGCAGTTCGGAAATGCTCTGCGCAAGGCGCTCGGCTTTGACCCGGAGAACCTCGACCGGCGCAAGCATTGGATGCTGGATCCCGATCCCATTGGTTTCCAGGCCCTCGAGAAAGCGAAAAAGGCCATCAACCGAGTTTTAGCTCACCGGCTTTGGAACGATCTGCGACGTGGATGGCGCTTTACCAATCCAAACCTTGATCAGCTCGATCTATTACGGGTTGAATATCCCGGGCTGGAAATGCTTGCGCATGATGCAAAGGCTTGTGCTGGTGAGGGTTACGACCGGATTGATGATAACCAGAAGCGCGGGTTTGCCCTGCTGTCTCAAGCGACTGCTGCGCAGCGTGTCGACATGTTCAGAAATCTGTTCGAGCACATGCGCCATGGTCTCGCCATCCAGGTCGACGCTCTTGACGAAACGGAAGTTCGCGAAGCAGCGGAGCAATCGCGGCAAGTTTTGAAAGACCCATGGTCCATAGCGTCCGAGGAAGAGAACAGTTTGTCCTTCCAGACCGCGCTGGTCGTCGGCAACGAGGGCGGCAAGTACGACCGCATCGTAAGGGCTTCCGCCAGAGGAAATCTCGCGAAGGCGTTGTCAAAGCCGTTGGGCCACGTTCCGCTTGGCGATCGCGAATTGCTCATTGAGGCGATGCTCCTGGCGGCGCAACGGCATCAGATGGTTCGGCAAATATCCGCCGGGAGAATGACGGGGTGGAGGCTGGCGCCTTCGGCAATCCTATTGAAGCTAGGGTCGGGCAAACCAAAGGCTTCGCAGGACAACGAATTCTTCCGCGATCTTTACGCCGACGTTGCGGCCAGACTGGGTGTCGGTGGGGCCCTGCCAATGGCTTTCGAGGGTCGCGAGCACACCGCACAGGTCGATGCCCTGGTGCGCGAAATGCGCGAGTGCAGGTTCCGGTATGGCGAGCATGACATTGATCGCATGGCCGAGATTTCGCAAGCTTCGGGCGGCAAGGTGAAGGGTGAGAAGCGCGACTTTCTGCCCTTGCTTTACTGCTCCCCCACGATGGAGCTCGGCGTCGATATCTCGCAGCTGAATGTAGTGTACCTTCGCAACGCACCTCCCACCCCCGCCAACTATGCACAGCGCGCCGGTCGTGCGGGTCGCAGCGGTCAAGCCGCCCTAGTTGTAACGTATTGCGCGGCCCAGAGCCCGCATGATCAGTACTATTTTGCGCGCCGCACGGATCTCGTTGCGGGCATCGTAAGGCCCCCTGCAATCGATTTGCTCAATCCTGATCTTCTCGAGACTCATGTCCATGCAGAATGGCTTTCGGCGATGGGACAAAAGCTGGGCAAGTCCATCCCGGAAAATCTGGACATGGCAAATCCTGCGCTACCCATCAGTGAACAGTTGGCAACATCTCTTCGCGTGGCGACCGCAGACCAAGAAGCACGCGATCGTGCTACCCGGGTTATCGCGTCGGCAATTCCGCAAACGGGCTCTGAAGCGATCGGTGATCCGGCGGAGTTCGTGTCTGCCCGCTGGGCAGGCGCAGATGCCGCCTTCGACTCTGCGTTCAACCGGTGGCGTACTCTCTTTAAATCGGCGAATGAGGAGAGGAATGCTGCCGCAAAGCTTGGCGATCAGCCAGGACTTTCAGCGCAGGAGCGCAAAGAAGCGCGTCAGCGTTATGTCGCTGCCGACAAACAGGTCGAACTCCTGCAACAAGGCACGTCGTCTGCGAGTTCGGACTTTTACGCCTATCGCTACCTTGCGACGGAAGGTTTCCTCCCTGGGTACAACTTCCCGCGCCTCCCCCTCTATGCATTCGTTGACAGCGAAAAGGGATCAACCGTCCTTCAAAGGCCCCGCTTCCTGGCGCTCGCTGAGTTTGGCCCCAACAGCCTCGTCTATCATGAAGGCAAAGCCTATCGCTGTAATCGTGCAAAACTCCCTGCGGGTACACGAAATGCCGACAACTCACTGGTCACGCGCAAGCTGCGGTGCTGCCAGAGCTGCGGTGCCGCGCATGAAGCTGAAACGCAGGAACGGTGCATGGTCTGCAACGCTCCGCTGACCGAGGAAGGCGTGCTTGCCAAGCTTTATCGCGTCGAGAACGTAGATGCCGTCCCCGGTGCGCGCATCACCGCAAACGACGAAGATCGCCAGCGGCGTGGCTTCGAGTTGCGAACGGTCTTCCAATGGAATCCAGACAAGCAGGAGCAACTGCTCCTCAAGGCAGACGATAGCCCGCTTGCGGTCGCACGTTACGGGCCCCAGACCCGCCTGTCTCGCGTCAACCTTGGGCTAAGGCGGCGTGCAAAGAAGGAGGATGTCGGCTTCGAGATCGACACAATCTCCGGCCGCTGGCTCAAAAATGCAGATGATGAGGAGGATACCACCGATCCCAAAAGCGCACGGCGTCAGACGATCGTGCCAATGGTTGAGGACACGAAGAACGCTCTCTTGCTGACGTTTGACCAAGCGCTTAAACTCGATAATGAACAGTTGGCGACAGTCCAACACGCCTTGATCCGCGCGATTGAAACTGAGCACGTTCTTGAAACAGGTGAGTTGCTGGGCGAGCCACTGCCGACCCGTGACAATCGCCAGGCAATCCTTTTTTACGAGGCGTCAGAAGGCGGAGCGGGTGTTCTGAAACGTCTGATGGAAGACGCGGGGCGTTGGCGGCGCCTAGCCGAAGTTGCTCTCGAACTCATGCACTATAAACGCGACGGTGTGGATCTTGTCGATAGTGAAGAGCCGTGCGTGGATGGTTGCTACCGCTGTCTGCTTTCCTACTACAACCAGCCTGACCACGAATTGATCAACCGACGAGATACGAAGGTTCTCACGGTCCTTGATCAACTTACTCGCGCAGAAAAGGACAGGCCTGCGACAACGCAATGCAATGCTGAAGAGCCGTTGGCGAGTGCGTGGCGGAAGGCCCTCCTCAATTGGAATGCGCCGCTTCCGGTGTCAGAGACAATCGACGGCGTCGTTTATCCTCTGTGCTGGCCGCAGTTGATGGCAATGGCAGTGCAGGGGGAGGCACCTTCGGCACTTGTTACAAGATGCAATTCGATCGGCCGAATTCTCATTGAATTGCCGGAATCGCCCGGCGCCGAAATACCTGCCGAACTCGCGTTGGCCCTTGGAGTGACACAATGAATTCTGAAGCAAGTGTCCTACAGGTCTCGCAGGTGCAGATCGGCGATCTCGTGCAAGCTCGCGGGCGCGAATGGATAGTTCTCGCAAAGCCAACCGATACCCTCCTGCGGGTGCGACCGCTTTCCGGATCTGAAGAAGATGCGGTCCTGCTCGCGCCGAAGCTTGAACGTGAAAAGGTGCGCCCAGCCACGTTCAGCTTGCCGACACCGCAGCAACTCGACAGCCAGGATGCTGCACGGCTCTTGGCGGATGCTCTGCGTCTTTCGCTACGACGTGGTGCTGGCCCGTTCCGAAGTGCTGCGCACCTGGGCGTAGAGCCTCGTGCCTATCAGTTGGTCCCGATGCTCATGGCGATGCGACTGGACGTGAAGCGGCTGCTGATCGCGGACGACGTTGGCATTGGCAAGACGATCGAAGCTGGCATGATCCTGCGTGAGATGCTTGATCGCGGCGAAGTCGACAGCTTCACTGTGCTATGCCCTCCCCACCTTGTAGATCAGTGGGTTGCCGAGCTCGCTGAGAAGTTCGATATTGACGCTGTCGCGGTCACATCTGCGCGGGCGCGAGCCTTGGAGCAGGGCATTGCGCTGGGGGATACGATCTTTGGCGTGCACCCCTTCACAGTAGTCAGTCTCGACTACATCAAGGCGGATAGCCGGCGGGAGAGTTTTGCGCAGGCTTGTCCGGCGATGGTGATAGTTGATGAAGCACATGCGTGTGTGGGGGGTAGTGAACGAGGAATCCAACAGCGGTTTTCCCTGTTGGAAAGGCTGGCCGAGGACGCGGGGCGGCATATGCTGCTGCTTACCGCCACGCCCCACAGCGGCAACCAAGACGCCTATGCGCGGCTGCTGAGCCTGCTGCACCCCGACCTTGCGGGCGGCCCGGATTCCCCCGACCCGAACGCGGTGGAGCGCTATCGCCGCCGCCTTGCCCAGCATTTCGTGCAACGCCGACGCCCCGACATTGCCGACAAGTGGGGCGAGGCCCGCGCTTTTGCCAAGGCGATGAAAGCCGACGCGCCCTATACCCTGACCGGCGACTTCCAGGCTTTCCAGGAGGACGTGCTGGAATACTGCCTCGGCGTGGCCACGCGGGCCGATGGCGAGCGCGCGCGCAGGCTGGCGTTCTGGGGCACGCTGGCGCTGATGCGCTGCGTCGGATCAAGCCCGGCAGCTGCGGTATCGGCCCTGCGCAACCGGTTGGGTGGCATGGCAGAGGAGGCCGCGCTAGAGCCGGTGCTGTTCGATGCCGACGAAGGCCAGCTGGCCGACAACGACGTGGAACCCGCCACCGCACCTGACAGCGAGGAAGCCGCCGAGCTGAAGACGCTGATCACCCGCGCCGAAAACCTTGCCGCACGCTTTGGCGAAGACCCCAAGCTGCGCGAGCTGGTGCGGCAGGTGAAGGTCCTCATCGAGAAGGGCGCGCGGCCGGTCATCTTCTGCCGCTTCATCACCACCGCCGAGGCGCTGGGCGAGGCCCTGCGCGCGCAGTTCAAGAAGCAGACCGTGGAAGTCGTCACCGGCCGCCTGACGCCCGAGGAACGGCGCGAGCGCGTGGAAGCACTGGCCGACTTCCCCGACCGCATCCTGGTGGCGACCGATTGCCTTTCCGAAGGCATCAATCTGCAATCGCTGTTCAGCGCGGTGGTCCACTACGACCTCAACTGGAACCCCACCCGCCACCAGCAGCGCGACGGACGCGTCGACCGCTTTGGCCAGCAGGCAGAGCAGGTGTTTTCGATCATGATGTTCGGCGCCAATTCGATCATCGATGGCGCGGTGATCAAGGTGATTACCGAAAAGATGCGCCGGATCGAGAAGGAGACCGGCGTGGTCGTGCCGATCCCCGAGGATTCCGCCAGCGTTTCCAGCGCGTTGATGCAGGCCATGTTGCTCGATCCCAACCGATCGCGCCGACAGATCCAGTTCGATTTCGGCGACGCGGACCAGCAGCTTGAAATTCGGTGGAAGGACGCCGAGGAGACCGCCCGCAAGAGCCAGACGCGATATGCCCAAGGCGCGCTGAAGCCCGAGGAAGTCCTGCCCGAATGGCAGCGGATGCGCGACCTGCTGGGCGCACAAACCGAAGTGGAGCGCTTCACCCGCCGCGCCCTGGCGCGCGTGGAAACGCCGATGGGCGAGAAGGGCCGGAACTGGCGCGTGCGCTATGAAGATCTGCCGCTGCAACTGGCCGAGAAGCTGAAAGCGCGCGGACTGACCGGCACCCGCACGATCAGCTTTGCCGATCATCCCGCGCCCGACGTGGCCCACGTGGGCCGCACCCACCCGCTGGTGGCGACACTGGCCGAGACCATGGCCGAAGGCGCGCTCGATCCCGGTGGGGTGGAAGGCAAGGCCACGCTGGGCCGCGCCGGAGCCTGGCGCACGCGGGCGGTGCAGACCCTGACGACGGTGCTGCTGCTGCGCCTGCGCTTCAAGCTGAAAACCAGCGGACGGCGCACGCTGCTGGCCGAAGAGGCAACCGCGATTGCCTTTGGCCCCGATGCGTTCGCGCATGGCCCAGAGGCACTGGCCCTGCTGGAGCCACAGGCAACCGGCGATCTGGCCGAACATATCATCCCCCGGCAGGTGGAGCAGGCGCTTTCCCGCCTGCCGCAATATCAGGCCGCGATTGCCGCCCATGCGCAGGAGCGTGCCGCCGCCCTGCGCGAGGATCATGACCGGGTGCGCGCCGCCACGCGCGGGGAAGGGGTGACGACCGAAGTGGAAGCCGTGCTGCCTGCCGACGTGATCGGCATCTATGTGCTTGTGCCGGAGGCGAACTGATGGCCCGCAAATCCCGCGTTGCCGAACTGGGCCTTGTTGCGCTGACCATCGAAGGCGGCTTGATCGCGCCCGAACAGGTGCAGAAGATCATCGGCGCGGATCGTACGCCCAAGACCGCCGAATCCTATGCCTGTCCCAAGGGCACGAGCCTGGGTGACGAGATTGCCCGATACTTCCGCATCGGGCAGGCAATCTGGCGCGATTATGACAAGGCCGAGGCCAAGACCGTGACGCGCACCGCGCTGTTTGCGCGCGAACTGCTGGAACAGTGCCTTGGCTTTCATGATCTGCACGGGCCGGTGGAGCACTATCAGGGCAATCGCCGCTATCGCTTGGCGCTGGAGGCCAAGGGCGGGCGCGTGCCGGTGGTTTGCGCCGCGCCGGTGCCAGGGGCGGACGGCTTTGCCCGTTCCATGCCCGAATTCGGCGATGGAGAAGGCGGCCGCGCACGGCGCAGCCCGGCGGCGCTGCTGCAGGACTGGCTGAACGCCAATCCGACGTTTTATTGGGGCATGGTCTTTGCCGGAGACCGGGTGCGGCTGCTGCGTGACAATGCCAGCCTGACCCGCCCTGCGTGGATCGAGGCCGATCTGGGCCGGATGTTCGCCGAAGAGGCGCCCTATTCCGATTTCGTAGCGTTCTGGCTGCTGTTCCACGCCACCCGCTTTGGCGCAGAGGGCGCAGCGGCTTCCGATTGCGCGCTGGAGCAGTGGCGCGAAGCGGGGATGAAGCAGGGGATCGAGGCCCGCAAGGACCTTTATGCCAATGTGGCAACCGCACTGGAAGAGCT
>NZ_VLKJ01000015.1 GCF_007830315.1 Novosphingobium taihuense | reverse complement strand
AGCCGACAGCCCGTACTCGGTGTCGTTGGCCAGTTCGATCGCATGGGCCTCATCGCGGGCCCGGATCACGCCGACAACCGGGCCGAAACTCTCGTCGCGGAACAGCTTCATGTCCTGCGTCACGCCATCGACGACGTGGGCGGGCATCAGCACGTTGTGCGTGGTTTCGCCGCCCGTCAGAACCTTTGCGCCCTTGGCCACGGCATCGTCGATCAGGCTCTGGCAGTGTGCCACAGTCTTGGCGTCCACGACGGCACCAAGCGGCGTTGTCCCCTCGCGAGGGTCGCCCACGGCCAGCGTCGCGACCTTGGCCTTGAACTTCTCGGCGAAGGCGTCGGCGACGGCATCGACGACGATGATCCGCTCGGTCGACATGCAGATCTGACCCTGGTTCATGAAGGCGCCAAATGCTGCTGCCTTCACCGCCTCATCCAGATCAGCATCATCCAGCACGATCAGCGGCGCCTTGCCGCCCAGTTCGAGCAGGCAGGGCTTGAGGTGCTCGGCAGCGCGCTTGGCAATGATCCGGCCAACAGCGGTGGAGCCGGTGAAATTGATCCGCCTTACCTCGCCCGCATCGATCAGCGCGCCCACAACCTCAGCCGCATCCTTCGGCGCATTGGTCACGACATTGACCACGCCTTCGGGGAAGCCCGCTTCGGCAAAGGCCTCGATGATCAGCGCATGGGTGCGCGGGCATTGTTCGGAAGCCTTGAGGATCACGGCATTGCCGCAGGCCAGCGGCACGGCGATCGCACGCACGCCGAGAATGATCGGCGCATTCCACGGCGCAATGCCAAGGATCACGCCAACCGGTTCGCGCAGGGCCATGGCCAGGCACCCCGGCTTGTCGGAAGGAATGACCTCGCCGGAAATCTGGGTTGTGAGCGCAGCGGCTTCTCGAACCATCGATGCCGCAAGGCCGAGGTTGAACAGCGCCCAGCCCTTGGTCGCTCCGATCTCGCCCATCATCGCCTCGACAAAGGCATCGGCCTTCGCCTCAAGCGCGCTTGCCGCCTTCATCAGCACGGCGCGGCGGGCGTTCGGCCCCATCCCGGCCCAGGCCGGAAAGGCAGCCCCTGCCCTGGCTGCAATCGCCGGAATGTCAGATGCCTGCATCGCCTCGGCGGTTGACGCGACAGCACCGGTCATGGGGTTGATGCGTTCGAATTGCATGTCTGCTCTCCCTATCTGTTATGATTTATAGCAATTTTGAATTTGCGCCGCAACCGGCGAAATGACGCCACGTGTTACCTGACCTTTTGTGCAGGAAACGCATGCTTGAAGATGGACCATCACGCATCGCTGCAGCGAACCTAACTTCATGAAATGTATAGCGTTACAGCCTAAAAGGCATTGCCAGACGAGAACGTCAGCATGCCTCATCAATTAACTCGATTGCATTTATTGCAACTGTGTACGTATGTTTCGCACTTGCACAACAGGGGAGCTAAGCCCATTTCGGTTGGGCCTTTCAGGCATCCTCTCCCAAACTTTTCAGGGCCGCCCGGCAACGGTGCGGCCCATTTTTTGGCTGAGAATACTGGCCGCCAGTGCGCGATCAGCCGTGCGGCAGAATCACGCTTCGCCCGATGACACTGCGGGATTCCATGGCGCGATAGGCCTTTTCCCAGTCCTGCATGGAATAGCAGGCATCAACGTGCGGCACGATCGAGCCGTCCGACGCCAGTTTATGGACGCTCTCGAGATTTTCGGCGCCCCGCTCCGGGAAGCGCCGCCCATATTCGCCTGCGCGAACACCGACTACGGAAAATCCCTTTATCAGGGGTATGTTGGCTCCGACCTGGGGAATGCGTCCACCCGCAAATCCGATCACCAGCAGTCGTCCGTCGAAAGCGATACATCTGGTCGACTCGTCGAATACGTCGCCACCCACAGGGTCGAACACCAGATCGGCGCCATGGCCATCGGTAAGCGCGAGCACCTGTTCGCGAAAGCCGGCAGCCCCGTCGATTACGTGTGCTGGACTGTAAAGACGGGCTATCGCCTCTCGCTTTGTCTCCGAAGAGGCAACCGCGATGACCCTCAAGCCCAGCGCAATGCCAAGATCCACTGCGGCGAGACCGACGCCTCCGGCCGCTCCATGCACGAGCAGCCAATCACCTGCCAGAGCCTGGCCACGACGCACAAGCGCAACCCAGGCTGTCAGATAGGCAGCCCGCAAGGAGGCCCCTTGCGCCATTGACAGCAAGCCCGGCAGCGACATCAAAGCATTATTCGCAAAGACGCCATATTGCGCCACGCCCCCCGTCAGCCCGCCGGTGATCACACGATCTCCTGCGCGCCAACGGCTTCCTTCGGCCGCTTCGACAACGACGCCTGCCGATTCCATGCCGGGCACGAAGGGTAGCGGCGGCTTGGCCTGGTAACCGCCACGCGTCATCAACAGGTCCGGAAAGCCGAGTGCCGCAGCCTCGATCCTGACAAGAACCTCTCCTGCAGCAATCTGCGGAATGGGTAGTTCCGCAAGCTTTGTGCCGCTGAGATCATCGGCGAGTTCGTGCACCTGAAGGGCCAGCATCTTGTTCATGGTGTTCTCCCAAAATGACACTGAACGATTTGACCGGTCGCACCAAGCTGCCCCTTATTGACCGATCACTGCAAAAAAGTTGCGCCGGGATGCTGCAGTGCACCGAAGCAATCTGGGCAAGCGTGACCTCGAAGCACTTTCTCGCCCACACCCTTTACCGCCCTGCTGCAACTCGCTGACAACAGCCAGAAAATTGAACACCTGTCCTAAGTCGATCGCGGGGTGCCCAATTCCACTGCCGCTAAGAGCTGGTTTCAAAGGTGTGCAGATTGCTGCGGGGCACAAGCAAAAACCCCAGAAAACCAACGCCTTCCCCGCCAAATCTGCTTGTTCAAAGCCCGTACGAGGTCTATTTTAAGCATGGATCGAGCCAACGGGGCAAACCCGGCGATCCATCAAAAAGGGGAGGTTGGCAAACGGCCTTCTCATAAAAAAGACAGTACGCAGGAGAATACCCCATGAAGATCCTTCTCGCCGCCACCGCGGCGGTCGGCTTGCTGTCTGCACCGCAGATTGCTTTTGCCGCTCCCGCTCCCCAGACCGTGAACATCTCGGTTTCGGCCGATGGCCTTGACCTGACACGGCCGACTGACATGCGTCGCTTTCGCAACCGCATTGCCGACGCCGCAGCCGAAGCCTGCGATCCCTCGGACCGCATGATAACCACGCCCATGCCTGATTATCGTTGCCGCCGCGCTGCCATCGCGAGCGTCGAACCGATGGTCCAGGAACTGGCTCAGGCCGCACGTACCGGCACCATGGCCCGCCGCTGAGCACGCATTCCGGCTTCCCGCAGGTCTCCGGCGCACCGTTCCCTGGATGCGCGCGTAGATCGACGGGATGCTAGCCCAGCGCCGGACGTGGAGGCATGCCCCTCCCGGCCGGCGTTGTCGCGTCAGGTACCCAGAACCTTTATCGCCACAGCTGCAGCGGCCGCGCGCGTTTCGACACCGAGCTTTTCGTAGATCCGCTCCAGGTGCTTCTGCACGGTGCGCGGGCTGATCGCCAGGACCTCGGAGATCATCCCGTTTGACTTGCCGTAGCTGATCCACAGCAGCACCTCAGCCTCGCGGTCCGTCAAAGCGAGCCGCTGCTGAAGCTTGCCCACGTCTGCTTTCGGATTGAGCTCGTTGAGCCGGATGAGCAATTCGCTCTCGCGGTATTGCGCGATGACGACCAGTTCGAGCGCGCCCTCTTCCTGCTCGATCCGCGCCGTCGCTCCTGTGGCATTGCGCCCGATCAACCGTGCGAGCGGCCCGCGCAGGACATCGGGAAGCGGGCCCTGCTCCTTGTTCCAGCCAGGACTGACACGACTGATTGCCTGCTCTGCCAGCGGCGTGCACCACAGCAGCGAACCCTGCGTATCAGTCGCCATCATGAGCCGCCCGGTTGCATCAAGTCCCGCAGCGCCCGCCTGCATGGCGCGCGCATGGCCCAGATGAACGCGGACACGAGCGAGCAATTCATGCACGTTCACCGGCTTGCGCAGGTAGTCGACCCCACCGACCTCGAACCCCTCGATCACATGCTCGCTCTCGGTCAGCCCGGTCATGAACATCACCGGCACGTGCACCAGTTCAGGCCGCGCCTTGATCCGCGCGGTCGTCTCGAAACCATCGATCCCCGGCATGACCGCGTCCATCAGGATAAGATCGGGCGTTATATGCTCGAGCAGGTCGAGTGCTGCCGTTCCTGAAATCGCCACGAGCACGGTGATACCGGCTCCCTCCAGCGTGTCGGTGAGGAATCGGAGGGAATCAGGCTCATCGTCCACGACGAGAACGGTATCGCGCCGTGCGCTAACGCCACTCATCGGGCAACTCCTCAAGCATCCGCCCCATCGCGGCAAGATCGAAACGGTCGAGGCAGTCGTAAAGTCTGGCAGCCAAGGGGGCTGCCGCAGGATCGGCCTGCTCGAGACTTCTGATCTCGCCTTCCAGCGCACGCACATGGCCGATCCGCACCAGTGATTTCAGCCTTTCGGCATGCTCGCGCGCAGCAGCGGCAATGCCATCGCTGCAGCTTGAAAGAACGTTGCTCTGACGGAAATTGCCACTGTCCGACGTGATCCAATCCAGGCTGAGGTGCCGCCCGAGCGAATCGATCAGTGCCCCGAGTTCCACCGGTTTTAGCAGGAAGGCGTCATGGTCAGCCTCGCGCCCCGATTGACCGTGTCGGTCGAAGGCATTGGCCGAGAGCATCAGGATCGCAAGCGAACGACCATGTAAGGCCCGCAAGTGCCCGGCCACCTCCCACCCGCTCATGCCCGGCATGCTCACGTCGCAAATCACTGCATCGAAGCGTCCTCTCTCGGCCAGTGCGATAGCGGTCTGGCCATCGCTCGCTTGCGATACCTCGAAGCCCACTTCGGCCAACGTCGTCCGCAAGACGCTCAGATGATCAAGGTCGTCATCGATCAGCAGGATTGATCGACGCGGGCCACGGTAGCCCACCGGCCGCACTCGATCTTTCGCACGATCGACCATCCCCGACACCGGCGGAGCCATCAGACGGATGCTGAAGCGGCTCCCCTCGCCTACCCGGCTTTCAAGCGTGAGTTCACCGCCAAGCATGCGCACAACTGCGCTGGTGATTGCCAGGCCAAGTCCCGCCCCTACGCGCTCGGCGTCGCCATCGACATCGGCGCGCTCGTAGGGTGCAAATATCCGCTCCTGCCGTTCAGGCGCGATCCCCGGCCCGGTGTCGTGTACTTCAAAAGTCGCGATCTGGCCGGACCACTTGAGCACAAGCCGTATCGCGCCCGCCTGAGTGAACTTCACCGCGTTGGAGACGAGATTGATCAGTGCCTGCCGCACGCGGCGCTCATCCATCCGCACGAACTCGGGCAGCCGATCCGGCAATTCGCACGAGAACGCGAGGCCTTTCTGCGTGGCGAGCGGCGCGAACATTTCGGCCACCTGCTCCACCAGCGCGCCAAGACGGATCACGCCATTATCGATCCTCACAACGCCCTGCTCGACCGATGCGATATCGAGCAGCCCTTCAACGAGGTTGGTAAGGTGTTCCGCACTCCGGCGGATCACACGTGCCGCGTCCTGTGGGTCGACGCCTGCCCCACGCTCAACCAGTTGGGCGTAGCCGTAGATGGCATTGAGCGGCGAGCGTATCTCATGGCTGACGTTGGCAAGGAAGCGACTCTTGGCGCTGTTGGCTGCCTCGGCAGCGGCCAGTCTTGCTCGAAGATCGTCAAAATCAGCGGGCGGACGCTGGGTGCGCAAGCGCAGCAAGACGCTTGCTTTCTCGATCAGTCTGTTTCCGCCCTCACGGAAAGTGACCATTGCAACGACCCCGCATGCCCGTGTTGTCGTATGGGGCACTTACGGTTTGTGCACTGCAACGCAAACAAACTCAAGCCCTGACGGCGAGGTGCCCGGCAGGAATGTGAGCGTTCAAATAAGCTGGTCGCGCTGCAGACGCTGCATCAGGCGTTCTGCCACCGAGTGGCGGATCGCCTTTCCTTCACGCAGCTTGACCCATGTGTTGAGGCCTATTCCGAAGTGATTCTGGATCACTTCGGGCTTCTGGCTCTTCAGCACCGAAGCCATTTTGTGGACGACAGCAGGCTCGACTTGAGTGAGACGCGGCGTGGTCATGTACCCTCACGAACTATGGTTTCTGCCGACACCATATTTTTTGCACTGCACGAGAGGACATACGTCAAATGCCGCATGTCATTCCTTGACGACTGTCATAATTTTAAACGCTATCGTGGCGTTGGATGCGCAAACCACTCTACTTGCGTGACGAATCCGGTCCGCAGCCCTAAAGTCCTCGCAAGAGCAGAAATCGGGGATTCAAAATGGCAACACTCGCGGCAAACGATCAACTGGTGCGCTACAACGCGGTGGCCCGAACACTCCATGCCGTGATTGCCGCCATGGTCATCTTCAACCTCGTCACCGGGATCGCGGGCGATGCGATCGAAGACATCTGGCAGCCATTCCCCGCCCACAAGGCGACCGGCATCCTGATTCTCCTGCTTTCGCTTGGGCGCCTCGGCTGGCGCTTCACCTGGACCATGCCCGACTGGCCGAGCACGATGGGCAGCCTGAAACGCAAGATTGCTCGGATCACCCATGTCGGGCTCTATGCGCTCATGCTGATCGTACCGATCACCGGCTGGATCTTCTCGTCAGCCGGCAAATACCCGCTCTCGATCTACGGACTGTTCGATTGGCCCAAGCTTGCCGTGGCCAAGGGCTCGGCCCTTGCCGATGCAGCGCATGAAGGCCACGAAGTGCTTGGCTTCCTCATGGCCGGCCTCGTTGTGCTGCACGTCGCGGCGGCCCTGCATCACCATTTCATCATCAAGGACAATGTCTTGCGCCGAATGCTCTGATGCGCAGACGTATTCTGACCGACAAACAGCGGTGAAACACGTAAGTGCCTCCCACAAGCGATTGGGGGGCCGATGCAGATTGCCAAGACTGGTGCGTTCCGTCTGGTCACATCCCAGCCCGCTCGCAATCCCCGCTTGCCCATTTCCCCAAGCGTCGCCTACCTTCCGGTCCGGGAGTACGATGCAAGGTTTTGCCCGCTTCGAGCGCAGCAGCGCGGAAAGGTTAGGCACGCCACCATGAAAGGTCGGTGCAACAGGCGCCGGTCAGCGGGCACGAATGTCGGCCTGCGTCCGGCACCAAGCAGGGTGGGACTTGTGCGATGAACCTCGAGAAAACTTCAACCGCCAGCGAGATCGACGCGAAGATCATCGACGTGCTGCGCCACCGCGTCGGCAAGGACGAGCGCGCGGCAAAGCCGCACGACTGGTACACGGCCACTGTCCTCACCCTGCGCGATGCGATCATCGACCAGTGGATGGAATCAACGCGTGAGACTTACGAGAAGGGCGGCAAGCGGGTCTATTACCTCAGCCTCGAATTCCTGATCGGCCGCCTCCTGCGCGATGCCCTGTCGAACATGGGCCTCACGCGCGACATGGAAAAGGCCTTGCGCGAACACGGGTTCGACCTCGCCGCGCTGGAGAACCTCGAACCTGATGCTGCGCTGGGCAATGGCGGTCTTGGACGCCTCGCCGCTTGCTTTATGGAAAGCCTCGCCAGCCTCGGCATCCCTGCCTACGGCTATGGCATCCGCTACGTGAACGGCATGTTCCGCCAGCGGATCGACGATGGCTGGCAGGTCGAACTGCCCGAGACCTGGCTCAGCCACGGCAACCCCTGGGAGTTTGATCGCCGCGAAAGCGCCTACATCATCGGCTTCGGCGGCGAAGTGGTCGAAACCGGCGACGGCGTGGAATGGCGCCCGGCTGAAAAGGTCGAGGCAAGCGCGGTCGATACCCCGGTCGTCGGCTGGCGCGGCAAGCGCGTCAACACCCTGCGCCTGTGGACCGCACACGCCTTCGATCCGCTGCGTCTCGATGCCTTCAACGCCGGCGACCACATGGGAGCGATGGCCGAACAGGTCCGTGCCGACAGCCTCGTGCGCGTGCTCTACCCCGCGGACTCCACCCCCGCCGGACAGGAACTGCGCCTGCGGCAGGAGTACTTCTTCACCTCCGCGTCGATCCAGGACATCGTGCGCCGTCACGTCCAATTCCACGGCGACATCCGCACCCTGCCCGACAAGGCTGCGATCCAGCTCAACGACACGCATCCCGCGGTGGCCGTTGCCGAACTGATGCGCCTCATGGTCGACGTCCACGGCCTTGAGTTCAATGAGGCGTGGGAAGTGACCAAAGCCACTGTCGGTTACACCAACCACACCCTCTTGCCCGAAGCGCTGGAATCCTGGCCGCTCCCCTTGTTCGAACGTCTGCTGCCCCGCCACATGCAGATCGTCTATGCGATCAACAGCCGCGTTCTGCGTGAAGCCCGCAAGGCCGGAATGGACGATGCCGCCATCGCCGCGATCAGCCTGATCGACGAAGGGGGCGAACGCCGCGTGCGCATGGCCAATCTCGCCTTCACCGGGGCACACAGCGTCAACGGCGTGGCTGCGCTGCACACCGATCTGATGAAGACCACCGTCTTCTCCGATCTGCACAAGCTCTACCCCACCCGCATCAACAACAAGACCAATGGCGTCACGCCCCGTCGCTGGCTTCAGCAGTGCAATCCCGGCCTGACTTCGGTGCTCAAGGACGCGATCGGCACCGCATTCCTTGACGATGCCGCCAAACTGGCAGACCTCAACGCGCTGGCCGATGACGCCGCGCTCGGTGAGCGCATTGCCGAGGTCAAGCGCTCGAACAAGATCGCGCTGGCCAAGCACATCAAGGAATTGACCGGCGTCCGCCTCGATCCTGACGCCCTGTTCGACGTGCAGATAAAGCGCATCCACGAATACAAGCGCCAGCTGCTCAATCTGGTCGAAACCGTAGCGCTTTACGACCAGATCCGCAGCCACCCGGAACGCGATTGGGTGCCACGCGTGAAGATCTTCGGCGGCAAGGCCGCGTCGAGCTATCACAACGCAAAGCTGATCATCAAACTGGCCAACGACATCGCCCGCCGGGTCAATTCCGATCCTTCGGTCGGCGGGCTGCTCAAGGTCGTGTTTGTGCCGAACTACAACGTCAGCCTTGCCGAGAAGATCATTCCGGCCGCAGACCTGTCCGAACAGATCTCCACTGCCGGCATGGAAGCCTCGGGCACCGGCAACATGAAGTTCGCCCTTAACGGCGCGCTGACCATCGGCACACTCGATGGTGCCAACATCGAGATCAAGGACCACGTCGGCGATCCCAACATCGAAATCTTCGGCCTCACCGCCGATGAAGTCGAGGACAAGCGCGCGAACGGGTACAACCCCCGCGCAGTGATCGAAAGTTCGCGCGAATTGCAGCAGGCCCTCGCCGCCATCGCCACCGGCGTGTTCTCGCCCGATGATCCGGACCGCTACAAGGGCCTGATGGGCGGCATCTACGATCACGACTGGTTCATGGTCGCCGCAGATTTCGACAGCTACCACGCCGCCCAGCGCAACATCGATCGCCGCTGGGAACAGCAGGCGGCATGGCGCGCTTCGGCTATCCGTAACATAGCCAACGTAGGCTGGTTCTCGTCCGATCGCACGATCGGCGAATATGCCCGCGACATCTGGGGGGTCTGACGACCGCAATGAAACCACCGGCGAGCGCCATCGAAGCCCTTCTGGACGGGACGCACGCCGATCCTTTCTCGGTTCTCGGCATCCATGAGGGGCCGGACGGGGCTTTCGGTCGCGCTGTCCTGCCCGGCGCGGAAGAGGCCGTGGCATGGTCGCTCTCGGGCAAGAAACTGGGCAAGCTGAAGCGCGTTGACGGACGCGGGCTGTTCGAAGGCAAGGTCACCGGCCCGCGCCAGCCGGTGCGCTATGCCTGCAAGGCGGGTGCCCACGAATGGCTCGTTACCGACCCCTATTCGTTCGGCCCCGTCCTTGGTCCTCTGGATGACTTCCTGATTGCCGAAGGCACGCACTTGCGCCTGTTCGACAAGATGGGCGCCCATCTCATCGAGCATGAAGGCGCAAGCGGCGTGCACTTCGCCGTCTGGGCACCCAACGCGCGGCTTGTCAGCGTCGTCGGCGATTTCAACGATTGGGACGCACGCCGCCATCCCATGCGTCGTCGCGTCGATATCGGCGTCTGGGAAGTATTCATCCCCGACATCGGCGAACACCGCACATACAAGTATCGGGTCGTCGACGCGGATGGGACCGTCCTGCCACTCAAGGCCGATCCCTATGCGCAAGCAGCCGAGTTCCGCCCGAGCACGGCCTCGATCACCGCCCATCCGGTCAAGATGGACTGGGGCGATGCCGATCACCGCGCCCACTGGGCCAGCATCGATGCGCGCCGCCAGCCCATGTCGATCTACGAAGTCCATCCGGGCTCATGGCAGAAGCCGCACGATGAGGGCTTCTACACGTGGGACGAGCTGGCCGATCGCCTGATCCCCTATGTAACCGAGATGGGCTTCACCCATATCGAGTTCCTGCCCGTCTCCGAACACCCTTACGACCCTTCGTGGGGTTATCAGACCACCGGCCTCTATGCCCCGTCGGCCCGCTTCGGCCCGCCCGAGGGCTTTGCCCGTTTCGTCGATGGTGCGCACCGCGCAGGCGTCTCGGTCCTGATCGACTGGGTGCCCGCCCACTTCCCCACCGACGAACACGGCCTCGTCCGCTTCGACGGCACCGCGCTCTACGAACACGAAGATCCGCGCCTCGGCTTCCACCCCGATTGGAACACGCTGATCTACAACTTCGGCCGCCGCGAAGTGGTCAGCTTCCTCGTCAACAACGCCCTGTTCTGGGCCGAGCGCTACCATGTCGATGGCCTGCGCGTGGATGCCGTCGCCTCGATGCTCTACCGCGATTACTCGCGCAAGGCGGGCGAATGGATTCCCAACGAGGAAGGCGGGCGCGAGAATTGGGAAGCGGTCGAGTTCCTCAAGGCAATGAACCGCGCGGTTTATGCCAGCCATCCGGGCTTCCTCACCATCGCCGAGGAATCAACCTCATGGCCCGGTGTCAGCAAGCCCGCCTTCGCAGAAGCCCCGCGTGAGCACCTCGGCTTCGGCTTCAAGTGGAACATGGGCTTCATGCACGACACGCTCCAGTACATGGCGCGTGATCCGATCCACCGCCGCTACCACCACAACGAAATCACGTTCGGCCTGACGTACGCCTTCAGCGAAAACTTCGTCCTGCCGCTGAGCCATGACGAAGTGGTCCACGGCAAGGGCTCGCTCCTCACCAAGATGAGCGGCGACGATTGGCAGAAGTTCGCCAACCTTCGCGCCTATTACGGCATGATGTGGGGCTATCCCGGCAAGAAGCTGCTGTTCATGGGGCAGGAGTTCGCCCAGCGCCGCGAATGGAGCGAAGCGCGCTCGCTCGACTGGGATCTGCTTAAGGCCCCCGCACACGAAGGTGTCCGCCGCTGGGTGCGCGATCTCAACCGCGTCTACACCACCCGCCCCGCCCTCCACGCCCGCGATTGCGAAGGCGAATGGTTCGAGTGGCTGGTGGTCGATGATGCCCAGGCCTCTGTTTTCGCCTGGGTGCGCAAGGCACCGGGGGCAAAGCCGGTTGCGGTGATCTGCAACATGACGCCGCAGGTCCATGACAGCTACCGCCTGCCCCTGCCCCACGATGGTGCATGGCGCGAAGTGCTCAACAGCGATGCGCAGGACTATGGTGGCAGCGGCATCGGCAATCTCGGGCAGGTCACGGCAGAAGGCGGCGCGGCATTCGTCGTGCTTCCGCCGCTGGCTACCCTCATGCTGGAATTCGAAGGTTAAAAGAGGACGGAGAAACGGGGATGCGCGAAACTTACTCTCAGCCGCTGGCCCGCGATGCGATGGCCTATGTCCTTGCAGGGGGCCGTGGCAGCCGGTTGAAGGAACTGACCGACAATCGTGCGAAACCCGCGGTCTATTTCGGCGGCAAATCCCGCATTATCGACTTTGCCCTGTCCAACGCGATCAACTCGGGCATTCGCCGCATCGGCGTCGCCACGCAGTACAAGGCGCACTCGTTGATCCGCCACATGCAGCGCGCGTGGAACTTCATGCGCCCCGAACGCAACGAAAGCTTCGACATCCTCCCCGCCTCGCAGCGAGTCTCTGAAGATCACTGGTACGAAGGCACCGCCGATGCCGTGTTCCAGAACATCGACATCATCGCCTCCTATGCGCCCAAGTACATGGTCATCCTGGCGGGCGATCACATCTACAAGATGGATTACGAGCTGATGCTCCGCCAGCACGTCGAAAGCGGCGCTGACGTGACGATCGGCTGCCTCGTCGTGCCGCGCATGGAAGCGACCGGCTTTGGCGTCATGGCCGTCGACAAGACCGACACCATCACCGATTTCATTGAAAAGCCCGCCGATCCTCCCGGCATTCCCGGCAACGAGGAGATGGCACTGGCCTCGATGGGCATCTACGTCTTCGAGACGAAATTCCTGTTCCAGATGCTGCAGGAAGATGCCGACGATCCCAATTCGTCGCGCGACTTCGGCAACGATATCATCCCCAAGATCGTAAAGAACGGAAAGGCAGTCGCCCACCGTTTCACCAATTCGTGCATCCGCGCGGCGGAGGAAATCGAGGAATATTGGCGCGATGTCGGCACGCTGGATGCCTACTTCGAGGCTAACCTCGACCTCACCGACGTCGTCCCCAAGCTCAACATGTACGATCGCGACTGGCCGATCTGGACCGACCAGATCATCGCCGCCCCCGCCAAGTTCGTGCACGACGAGGAAGGCCGGCGCGGCATGGCGATATCCTCGCTGATCAGCCAGGACTGCATCGTCTCTGGCGCTGTCGCCAAGCGCAGCCTGTTGTTTACCGGCGTAAAGATGGGTTCGTTCTCCTCCTGCGAGGAAGCCGTGATCCTGCCCTACTGCAACATCGGCCGAGGCGCGCGGCTTAGCCGGGTAATCCTCGATTCCGGCGTGCGCATCCCCGAAGGGCTTGTCGTTGGCGAAGACCCGATCCTTGACGCCCAGCGCTTCCGCCGTACTGACAGCGGCGTCTGCCTCATCACCAAGCGGATGATCGACCAGTTGGCATGAGCGTGAAAGTCCTCTCCGTCGCCTCCGAGGCCGTGCCGCTGATCAAGACCGGCGGCCTTGCCGATGTGGCGGGCGCGCTGCCCTCGGCGGTGGCACCGCACGGGGTGGAAATGACGACCATCCTCCCCGGCTATCCCGCTGTCATGAAAGCGCTTTCCCGCCCCCGCGCCTTGCACGCGTGGGACAGCCTGCTCGGCGAGAAGGCGCGGTTGGTCGGCGGCAAGATCGACGGGCACCCCTTGCTGGTGGTTGACGCTCCTGCCTATTTCCAGCGCGATGGCGGGCCTTACGTTGACAGCTCGGGCCGCGACTGGGCGGACAACTGGCGTCGGTTTGCCGCCTTCGGCAGAGCAGCCGCCGACCTTGCCGGTGGCGCGGTAAAAGCGCGCAGTTTCAACGTCCTGCACGCGCACGACTGGCAGGCGGCGATGGCGTTGGCCTACCTGCGTTTCGCGCCGCCCGCCGGGGGCAAGCGCATTCCATCGGTCATGACCATCCACAACATGGCATTCCAGGGCCACTTCGGCGCAGACCTGTTCCCGGCCCTCGGCCTCCCGCCCGAAGCGTGGGCGATGGACGGGGTGGAGTATCATGGCGGCGTGGGCTTCCTCAAAGCGGGCCTCGAGGCAGCGAGCATGATCACCACTGTCAGCCCGACTTACGCGCGCGAGATACGTACGCCCGAATTTGGCATGGGCCTGGAAGGACTTATCGTCAGTCGCGGGGACCGCGTAAAGGGTATCGTCAACGGCATCGACACCGCCCAATGGAACCCGGCAACCGATCTCCAACTCTCCGAGGCATACGGCCAACTCTCGAAGGCAAACGGGCAACTCTCCCTGGGCAAGCGGGTAGCAAACAAGCGCGCACTGGAGGCAGAATTCGCACTCGATGAGGACGATGGTCCTCTCTTCATCGCCATCACCCGTCTCACCTGGCAGAAGGGCATCGACGTTCTTCTGGAGTGCATCGATCACCTCGTCGGCCTCGGCGGCCGCCTCGCGCTCCTCGGCTCGGGCGACAAGGCCATGGAGAACGCATTCCACGCCGCGGCCATGCGGCACCCCGGCAAAGTGGGCGTGCGCACGGGTTATGACGAGGGCCTTTCCCACAGGATGCAAGGCGGCGGGGATGCGATCCTCGTGCCCTCGCGTTTCGAGCCTTGCGGCCTGACCCAGCTCTATGGCCTCGCCTATGGCTGCGTGCCCGTGGTTTCGCGCACCGGAGGCCTTGCCGACACCGTGATCGACGCCAATCTGGCGGCGGTCATGGGCGGCGTGGCGACTGGCGTGCAGTTCGATGGCGTGAATTACGCGAGCCTTGCCGACGCGATCAGCCGGACTGTAACGCTCTATGGTCAAAAGGATGTCTGGCGTGCCATGCAGCGCGCCGGAATGAAGACCGACTTTTCGTGGAGCCGCTCGGGTAAGACCTATGCGGGCCTCTATGCCAGCCTGATCGCGGAGGACCAATGACCCGTACTGTTGCGTCGACACCTTATGCGGGGCAGAAGCCCGGTACATCCGGCCTGCGCAAGAAAGTGAAGGTTTTCCAGCAGCCCAACTATGCGGAGAACTTCATTCAGGCAGTGTTCGACGTCGTAGAGCGCGATCCTGGTAGCACCCTGGTGCTCGGCGGAGACGGCCGCTACCACAACCGCGAAGTGATCCAGCAAGCGATCCGCATCGCTGCCGCCAATGGCTACGGCAAGGTGCTGGTCGGCAAGGGCGGCATCCTTTCGACCCCTGCCGCGTCCAACGTGATCCGCAAGTATGGCGCTTCGGGCGGGTTGATCCTCTCGGCCAGCCACAACCCCGGCGGCCCTGACGAGGACTTCGGCATCAAGTACAACATCGCCAACGGCGGCCCCGCGCCCGAGGGCGTGACCGAGGCGATCTATGCGCGGACGCAGACGATTGACCGCTGGCTGACGGTGGATGCCGCAGATGTGGACCTCGACACGGTTGGGTCGACGAAAGTCGCGGGGCTTACGGTCGAAGTGATCGATTCCGTGGCCGATTATGCCGAGCTTATGGAATCGCTGTTCGATTTCAACGCCATACGAGCCAATGTTGCGGCCGGTTTCACTATGTCGTTTGACGCGATGAGTGCCGTCACCGGCCCCTACGCGTCGGAAATACTGGAAAACCGCCTCGGCTTCCCCACGGGCACCGTGCGCAATGGCGTGCCGCTGGAAGACTTCGGCGGGCACCACCCCGATCCCAACATGGTCCACGCGCACGAACTGTTCGAGACCATGTTCGGCGAGAACGCCCCCGATTTCGGCGCGGCTTCCGACGGCGATGGCGACCGCAACCTGATCGTGGGCAGGCATCGCTTCGTCACGCCGTCAGACAGCCTCGCCATGCTTGCTGCCAACGCCCAACTCGCACCCGGCTATGCCAGCGGCCTCAAGGGCATTGCCCGTTCGATGCCGACGAGCGCTGCAGCCGACCGCGTGGCCGAGGCGCTGGGCCTGCCGTGCTTCGAGACGCCCACAGGGTGGAAGTTCTTCGGCAACCTGCTCGACGCAGGCATGGCAACGATCTGCGGCGAGGAAAGCGCCGGGACCGGCAGTGACCACGTGCGCGAGAAGGACGGGCTATGGGCCGTTCTGCTCTGGCTGAACATTCTCGCCGTGCGCAAGATCAGCGTGGATCAGCTGGCGCGCGAGCACTGGGCGAAGTTGGGGCGCAACTATTATGCCCGCCACGACTACGAGGCCCTGCCGACGGACAATGCCGATGCACTGATGGACGAACTCAAGGCTTCGCTGGCAACTCTGCCCGGCAAGTCGTTCGGAACGCTGGAAATTGCCGAGGCTGACAACTTCTCCTACCTCGATCCGGTCGACGGCTCGACCAGCAGCAACCAGGGCGTGCGCGTGCTGTTCGTGGGCGGATCGCGCGTGGTGTTCCGCCTGTCCGGCACGGGCACCGAAGGCGCGACCTTGCGCGTCTATCTCGAACGCTATGAGCCGGTCGGCGGCGATCTCGATCGCGAAACGCCGGACATGCTGGCCGACCTCATTGCAGCGGCGGACGCCATAGCGGGCATTACCCGCCATACGGGACGCACTGCGCCAGATGTGGTTACGTGAAGCCAGGGGTTGAGATCAGCGACGGGCGAACCCGCTTCACCGTCCGCTCCCCCAATGCTCAAGCCCTGACGCTCTGCCTGTTCGGAGACGATGCCGAGCAGCGCGTGGCGATGGCGCGGAAGGGCGAGAATTGGACCGTCGAGATTGCCCGCGACTTGCGCGGCACACGCTATGGCTACCGTGCCGAGGGCGAGTGGAATCCCGCTGCCGGGCTGTGGTTCGATCCGGCGAAGTTGCTGGTCGATCCCTATGCGATGGAACTCGACCGGCCTTTCGTGTTCGATGTGAGCCTGTCGGCATACGGCGTGGATACTGCTGCGATCGTGCCCAAGGCCGTGGTCACCGCGCCCGCTGACGTAACTCCCGAACCGCCGCTGTTCAGACATGGTGGACTGATTTACGAACTCAACGTTCGCGGTTTTACCATGATGCACCCCGAAGTGCCCGAAGCGCTGCGAGGGACGGTTGCAGCCCTCGCTCATCCCGCAATCGTCGACCACCTCAAGCGGCTGCATGTCTCGGCGGTAGAACTCATGCCCATCGTCGCGTGGATCGACGAGCGGCACCTGCCCCCACTCGGCCTGACGAATGCATGGGGCTACAACCCGGTTGCCATGATGGCGCTCGATCCGCGTCTTTGCCCCGGCGGCGTGGCGGAACTTCGCGATACGGTAGCGGTGCTGCGCGCGCATGGTATCGGCGTGATCCTTGACGTGGTGCTGAATCACAGCGGAGAGTCCGACGTTCTTGGCCCGGTTGTCTCGCTGCGCGGGCTGGACGATGCGGCCTATGCCAAGGCCCCCGATGGATCGCTGATCAACGATACCGGCTGTGGCAACACGCTGGATTTCGGCAATCCTGCGGTGCGCGAGCTGGCGCTTGAGACCTTGCGCCACTTCGTCAGGCACTGCGGCGTGGACGGGTTCCGCTTCGATCTTGCGCCGATCCTTGCGCGCAGCCCCGGCTTTGCCGCTGACGCGCCGATCTTTGCCGAGATTTCTGCCGATCCCCTGCTGGCCGACCGTGTGATGATTGCCGAGCCTTGGGACATCGGCCCGGGCGGCTATCAGTTGGGAAATTTCCCAGGCAATTGGCTGGAATGGAACGACAGGTTCCGCGACGATGTCCGCCGGTTCTGGAAGGGCGAGGCTGGCGTCGATGTGCTGGCGACGCGGATCGCAGGCTCGGCCGACCTGTTCGGCAAGACCTGCCGCTCGGTCAACTTCCTTGCCGCGCATGATGGCTTCACGCTTGCGGACACGCTCGCCTACGAACAGCGCCACAACCATGCCAACGGCGAAGACAATCGTGACGGACATGGCGAGAACTTCAGCTGGAACAGCGGCGTGGAAGGCCCGACCGACGACGCGCAAGTCCTTGCACGTCGCGCCGCCTATGCCCGCGCGCTGCTGGGCACGCTGTTCGTATCGACAGGCACGATCATGCTGACCGCGGGCGACGAGTTTGGGCGCAGCCAGCGGGGCAACAACAATGCCTATGCACAAAACAACGCTATCACATGGATCGATTGGAACGGCCGCGACCGGGCGCTGGAGGCTGACGTCTTTGCGCTGGCGGCGTGGCGTGCCGAAAGGACTTCACTGCTCACGCAGTTCCCCGAGACTGGCGAATGGCGCAGGCTCGACGGGCCCATGATGCATCCCGGTGATTGGGAGTGGTCAAGGACGCCCGGCTTTTCCTGGGAATGCGAAGCCTATGGTTTCCGGGTCGACCGGACCGCGCCCGAAGCCGGTCCGGTCACCCGCTCAGGCACCGAGGCGACGCAAGGCGCGGTCGGGGTGGAAGGAGCCTAGCGGCGCGCGCTGGCTGCTTTCGAGAGCGACCGGCTTGGGCAGCAACTGGTTGAGCAGCAGACGGCCGAAGGTCCATTCGCCAAGTCCGGATTCGGCGTTGATGTGCCCTGCCTCACCAGCATCGGCAAAGCCGCAGCCCCATGTGCGTGCCAGATGGCGTGCCTGCCCGATGCCCATGTAAGGATCGTCGCGGCTCGCGACGAGGATCGATGGGAACGGCAGTTCGCCGTTCGGGAAAGGCGCGAAGCGGGTCAGGCGGCGGTCGATCGGGCGTACCTCGACATCAGGGGGAGCGACAAGCAATGCTCCCAGTACCCTGCCATCAGCAGGCTTTTCGAATTCTGCCCACCATGCGACGGCAAGGCAGCCGAGGCTGTGCGCGACAAGGACGACGGGGCGATCGGACCGATGGACCGCGAGATTGATCTTGTTGACCCAGGTGTTGCGATGCGGATCGTCCCACAGGCCAAGGTCGATGCGGCGGCAATCGGGCAGATCCTGCTCCCACTGCGTTTGCCAGTGACCGGGGCCGCTGTTGCCAAGGCCCGGAACGGTGAGGATCAGCGGGTCCTGCGCCGCTGAAAACGAGCGTTGTTGAGTCATGGTGCTGTCTCCTGAAGCGGAAAGCCGGTCGACTCGGTTTACGTCCCGACAACTTCAGAGATAACTCAACTGTTTTGATAGACAAGGGCCCTGCGCCAGATTGCAGGCAGCTTGCGTCAGGCCGTTGGCGGCGAAGTCCACGCCCGCTCCTTGCGGAAAGCGCCTGCCGTCTGGCCGGTGCGCGCCTTGAAGAAGCGGGCGAAATAGGCAGGGTCGGCAAAGCCCAGTGAATAGGCAATCTGGGCTACGCTTGCGCCCGAAAATGCGAGGTTGCGGCGGGCCTCGAGAATCAGGCGGTCGTGCAGGATTTCGGCCGGTGGCTTGCCCGTAAGCAGGCGGGTGGCGCGGGTGAGCGTGGAGGCCGTGGTGCCGAGCATTGCAGCGTATTGGCCGATCGGCAGGTGATCGCGAAAGTATTGTTCGGTCAGGCTGCGATAGCGGGCGACAAGCGGTTCGTGCCCGCTCCCGTTGCGGGTGTCGTGATCGTGCGAGGCAGCTTGCGCCGCGATGGCGAGGATCAGCGCGACTTGCGCCAGCACGGCAGGGCCGACGGCATCGCCCTGCCCAAGGAGGCTCGACAGATCCGCGAGCAGCCAGCCGAGGCGTTCGATGGTCTGCGACTGTGCACTCAAGGATGCGGCAACGGCGGAACCGCCGATCTGCTGCAGGCCTTGCAGAAGACCGACAAGCCTCGGGTCATTGGCAAGGTAGGAGGCGAGCGAGAGCACCCAGCCTTCGGCCCCAGCGTCGAAGCGGAAGGCGTGGACGCATGAAGGCGGCACGATTACCTGCGCAGGTGCATCGAGCCGCTGCGAAGCCGCCTCGCCATGGAGCGTGACGCCACCGGACTGGAGCAGCAGGAACTGCAGCATCTGCGGGTGAGCGTGCGGCTCGATTGTCCATTCGTGCAGGGTGGCTCGATCACGGATACGTTCAAGGTGAACGAACTCCGGAGGCAAGGAAATACCCTTTTCCCCGTAAAGCGTGTAGCGACTGAAGCCCTTTGCCTGCATGTCCGACAGTGTTGCAGGTTGCACGAAAAGTGCAAGATTTTGCGCGCAGGTTGCGTCGTCTCCCGCAATGCGACCGGGCATCATCGACGGCAAGAGAGGAGACTTGCCATGGCAACCGTGCTCGAGCGTTCAGCGTTCCGCTTCGATCCCTATTCCCCGGCCATCGATGCCGACCCCTTCCCCGCTTACAAGACCCTGCGTGATGAATACCCGTGCTTCTGGTCGGAAGAGGCGGGAAAATGGGTGCTGTCGCGCTATTCCGATGTGCTTGGCGCCTTGCAGGACTGGCGCACATACTCCTCGGCCAAGGGCAATCTAGTCGACGAGTTTCCGGGCCGTGCGGGATCGACGCTCGGGTCAAGCGATCCGCCGCGGCACGATCGGTTGCGGGCGCTGATCCAGTCGGCGGTGACGAAGCGGGCGCTTGAACACATCGTCGAACCGGCCCGGGCTGCTGCGCGGGCGCATCTGGCCGAGATTGCGGACAATCCCGTGTTCGATCTGGTTGGGGACTACACCTCGAAGCTGACGGTGGACCTGCTGTTCTATCTGTTTGCCCTGCCGGAAGAGAACGCTGATCTGGTGCGCCACAATGCGGTGCTGATGGTCCAGACCGATCCGGTGACGCGGCAGAAGAGCCCCGAACACCTCGCAGCGTTCCACTGGATGGCGGATTACGCCGAGAAGCTCGTTCAGTCGCGCAAGGCCAATCCGGGAGACGACCTGCTTTCAAACTTCATCACTGCCGAAATCGATGGCGAGAAGCTGCTCGACAAGGAAGTACAGCTGACGGTCACGACGCTGATCATGGCGGGCATCGAGAGCCTTTCGGGGTTCATGGCAATGTTCGGGCTGAACCTTGCCGATCATCCCGAGGCGCGGCGTGCGGTGGTGGCCGATCCTTCGCTCATCCCCGATGCCATCGAGGAATCGCTGCGGTTCAACACTTCGGCACAGCGCTTCAAGCGCACGCTGACGCGGGACGTGGAACTGCATGGGCAACTGATGAAGGCGGGCGATGCGGTGATCCTCGCCTATGGCTCGGCCAATCGCGACGAGCGGATGTTCGAGAACCCGGACGTCTATGACATCACCCGCAGGGCGAAGCGGCATCTGGGCTTCGGCGGGGGCGTCCACGCGTGCTTGGGCTCAGCGATCGGCCGACTGGCAACGCAGATAGCCTTTGAGGAACTGCTGAAGGTGGTGCCCGAGTTCAGTCGCGTCGACGAGACGCTGGACTGGGTTTCGTCGTCAAACTTCCGCAGCCCGAAGGTGCTGAGGCTCGCCAAAGGCGAATGAGGGAGCGCAGGGCTCAGCAGGTGGCGGGTCATGCACGGCTCGTCGCAAGGGAGCCCTGCGCCACTTGCAGGTATGATGCAGGGCATACAATTTGAGGCCCAATGGACGATAACCGGGGTCTCGCATAATGGTTCCTGATCGGCGCCAATTTTTGGGCGCCATGGTTGCAACGCTGGGTAGCTTGGCCGTTTCCGGTCAACCTGCGCTGGCGGTCACGCCTCCCAAAGAACTGGAAGTCTCGCCTTTCGCAAAGCCGACGCCGCCGGTGCTGGTGCAGCGCGCAATTGCGGCGCTGGATGCGCACGGGGCGCATATCCGCCATCGCGACCTCGTAGGGCTGGTCGATTTTGGCAAGGCTTCGCGGGAATCGCGCTTCCATCTTGTCGACATCGAAGCGGGCAAGGTTGTTTCCTCGCACCTCGTCTCGCACGGCAGCGGATCTGATCCGGCGAACAGCGGGTGGGTGCAGCGGTTTTCGAATGCCTATGGCTCCAACGCTTCGAGCCCTGGCGCCTTCCTGACGGGCGTGACGTATTACGGCAAGCATGGTCGTTCGCGCCGCTTGATCGGCCTGGAAGACGCTAACAGCGCCGCGCTGGAGCGCGGGATCGTGATCCATGCGGCGAGCTATGTCAGCGAGGACATGGCTGCTACGCAGGGACGCATCGGGCGCAGCCAGGGCTGCTTTGCATTCTCGAACAGCGATATCGATGGCGTGCTCGAACGCCTCGGCGAAGGGCGCCTGCTCTACGCGGTGAAGTGACGATCAGTTTAATGCGGCACGCGCCGCTTCGACTAGAGCACTTCCCTCATCGACAAGATCGGGACGCTCCCGCGCGGCGACGAGGCCGAGGGTGCGGCGGAAGTCATACTCTGCTAACGGCACGGCCACCACACCCTCGCGCACCAGCGATTGCGGGGCAGTTGTCACGCCCATCCCTGCCCTGACCATCTCGATGCAGCGGTCGTCGTTGGAAGAGCGCAGGAAGAACGGTGGACGCACACCGCGCTGGGTGAACCAGCGACTGGTCTCGCCCAGGATCTCGCAGGAGCGGCGAGCGATCATCGTCTCGGCAGCCACATCGCGGGCATCGAGCAGCGCGGCTCCGGCAAGCGCGTGGCCTTCGGGCATGAGCAGACGGTAGCCTTCCTCCATAAGAGCCAGCGACGGCCGGTCGGTGTCTTCGGGGCGCAAGATGGTGATAATCACATCGACTTGTCCTTCCCCCAGCTTTCGGCGCAGTTCCGCATCGGTGCCTTCGGACAGCATCAACGGTTGCGGACCGGTAAAGCCGCGAACCATGCCCGAGATCATGTGGGTGGCCACCGAGGGCAACATGCCAAGACGCAACGGACTGAGCGGAACCGGCGCATCGGCAAAGACGGCTTCGGCGGCACGAAATTCACGCTCTATGGCGCGGGCGTGGGTAACGAGCCGCGCGCCTGCTTCGGTCAGGCGGACCTGCCGCTTGTCGCGCATGAACAGGCGCGTTCCGGCGAGGCGTTCGAGTTCGGCAATGGCAGAGGACAGGGTCGGCTGCGCAACACCAAGGCGCTCCGCCGCGCGGGTGAAATTGCCGGTTTCGACAAGGGCAAGGAACTGGCGGAGGTGCGCGCGCTTCATCATAGGTAAAATCTATCGCAAAGCTCAGGATAAATCAATTTTGAGCAATGGTTCGGTGATGGTATCCTTCGCGGTGATAAAGTTTGAAGAGGATGCCCGAGATGCGCGCCACGCCCGATTTCGACTTCGGCCTGACCGAAAGCGCCCTGATGATCCGCGAGGCTGCGGGTCGCTTTGCCGATGAGCAGATCGCTCCACTTGCCGCCGAAATCGATCGCAACGACCGTTTCCCGCGCGAGTTGTGGGAGCCGATGGGCGCGCTTGGTCTCCATGGCATCACCGTTGAGGAAGAGTTCGGCGGGCTTGGTCTCGGTTATCTCGATCACGTCATAGCGGTCGAGGAAGTCAGCCGCGCTTCGGGCTCCGTCGGCCTATCCTATGGCGCGCACTCAAATCTTTGCGTCAACCAGATCCGCCGCTGGGGCAACGACGAGCAGAAGGCGAAGTACCTGCCCAAGTTGATCTCGGGCGAGCACGTCGGCAGTCTTGCCATGTCGGAAGCCGGCGCAGGGTCGGACGTGGTCTCGATGAAGTTGCGCGCAGAGCCGGTAGCAGGCGGGTTCCGGCTGAACGGCACCAAGTTCTGGATCACCAATGGCACTTATGCCGATACGCTGGTGGTCTATGCCAAGACATCACCCGAGGCGGGAAGCCGCGGCATCACCGCTTTCCTGATCGAGAAGGACATGCCCGGCTTCTCGATCGGCCAGAAGATCGACAAGATGGGCCTGCGCGGCTCGCCCACCTGCGAACTGGTTTTCGACGACTGCTTCGTGCCGGAAGAGAACGTGATGGGCCCGCTTCACGGCGGCGTGGGCGTGCTGATGAGCGGGCTGGATTACGAGCGCGTCGTGCTGGCGGGCATGCAGATCGGCATCATGCAGGCCTGCCTCGATACCGTCATCCCCTATGTTCGCGAGCGCAAGCAGTTCGGCCAGCCCATCGGCACGTTCCAACTGATGCAGGCCAAGGTGGCGGACATGTACGTCGCGATCCAGTCGGCGCGAGCATACGTCTATGCCGTGGCCAAGGCTTGCGATGCAGGCCAAACCACACGCTTCGATGCGGCAGGCGCGATCCTGCTGGCGAGCGAGAATGCGTTCCGCGTTTCCGGCGAGGCCGTGCAGGCGCTGGGCGGCGCGGGCTACACCAAGGACTGGCCAGTGGAACGTTATCTGCGCGATGCCAAGTTGCTGGACATCGGCGCCGGGACCAACGAGATTCGCAGGATGCTGATCGGCCGCGAACTGATCGGAGCGCGCTGATGTCCGCCCCGGTCCTATCAAGCAACATCGATCTCAGTTCCGAACAGGCGCAGGTGCGCGCAGCACACAACCGTGCATTGGCGCAGGAACTGCGCGAGCGGGTGGCCAAAGCTGCGCTTGGCGGTGACGCGCGCAGCCGGGAACGGCATGTCTCGCGGGGCAAGCTGCTCCCGCGTGACCGGGTGGAGCGGCTGCTCGATCCGGGCTCTCCCTTTCTCGAAATCGGCCAGCTTGCGGCGGGCGGCATGTATGGCGACGAAGTGCCGGGCGCAGGCATTATCACCGGCGTGGGCCGCGTCTCTGGCCGTCAGTGCATGGTCTTTGCCAACGATGCCACGGTCAAGGGCGGCACCTACTTCCCGATGACGGTGAAGAAGCATCTGCGCGCGCAGGAGATAGCGCAGGAGAACCGGCTGCCTTGCATCTACCTTGTCGACAGCGGCGGGGCGAACCTGCCCAATCAGGCCGAAGTGTTTCCCGACCGAGATCACTTCGGGCGGTTCTTCTACAACCAGGCGAACATGAGTGCGCGGGGAATTCCGCAGATCGCCAGCGTGATGGGATCGTGCACGGCGGGCGGAGCCTACGTTCCGGCGATGTCGGATGAATCCGTCATTGTGCGTGAACAGGGCACGATCTTCCTTGCCGGTCCGCCGCTGGTGAAGGCAGCGACTGGCGAGGAAATCAGCGCAGAGGCATTGGGCGGTGGCGATCTTCACGCGCGCAAATCGGGCGTTGTCGATCATCTGGCCGACAATGACGAGCATGCGCTGACCATCGTGCGTGACATCGTCTCGCATATCGGCCCTGCAAGCGATGCAGGTGCTTCGCGGCGTGAAGCGGTGCCTCCCAAATACGACCCGGAAGAACTCTATTCCATCATTCCAGAAGATGTCCGCGCACCCTACGATGTCCATGAAGTGATTGCCCGGATTGTAGACGGCAGCGAGTTCCACGAATTCAAGGCGCTCTATGGCACCACGCTGGTCTGCGGATTTGCCCATATCCACGGGCTTCCCGTGGCGATCCTTGCCAACAACGGCGTGCTGTTCTCCGAAAGCGCGCAGAAGGGTGCGCATTTCATCGAACTGGCCTGCCAGCGCAAGATTCCGCTGCTGTTCCTGCAGAACATTTCGGGCTTCATGGTGGGCGGCAAGTACGAGGCCGAGGGCATCGCCAAGCATGGCGCCAAGCTGGTGACGGCAGTGGCGACGGCGCAGGTGCCGAAGATTACCGTGCTGATCGGCGGCAGCTTCGGCGCGGGCAACTATGGCATGTGCGGGCGGGCCTATCAGCCGCGTTTCCTGTTCACCTGGCCCAATGCGCGCATTTCCGTAATGGGTGGCGAGCAGGCGGCAAGTGTACTGGCGACGGTTCACCGCGATGCCGAGAAGTGGACGCCGGAAGAGGCGGAAGCTTTCAAGGCCCCGATCCGCCAGAAATACGAGGACGAGGGCAATCCATACTACGCCACCGCAAGGCTGTGGGACGACGGCGTGATCGATCCGGTGCAGACGAGGGATGTGCTGGGTCTGGCGCTGGAGGTTTGTCTCGAGGCGCCGATAGCGGAGGCACCCCGGTTCGGGGTGTTCCGGATGTGATGAAGGAGAGCACAATGATCCAGTCCCTCCTCATCGCCAATCGCGGCGAGATCGCCTGCCGGATAATCCGCACCGCCCGCCGCCTGGGTATCCGGACCATAGCGGTCTATTCAGATGCCGACGCAAAGGCGCTGCATGTGCGCTCGGCCGATGAAGCGGTACACATCGGGCCTGCCGCGGCTCGCGAGAGCTACCTTGTCGGTGAGAGGATCATCGCCGCCGCCAAGGCAACTGGCGCCGAAGCGATCCATCCCGGATACGGTTTTCTGTCGGAGAATGCCGAATTTGCGCAGGCAGTGCTGGATGCAGGGCTTGTCTGGGTAGGCCCGAAACCTGCCTCGATCACCGCGATGGGGCTGAAGGATGCGGCCAAGGCGCGGATGATTGCGGCGGGTGTGCCGGTGACGCCAGGCTACCTGGGCGAGGATCAGTCGCCTGAGCGCTTGCAGGCCGAGGCCGATGCGATTGGCTATCCGGTGCTGATCAAGGCTGTGGCTGGCGGTGGCGGCAAAGGGATGCGGCGGGTGGAAAGCTCTGCCGACTTTGCGGAAAGCCTGGCGTCATGCCGTCGTGAGGCGGCGTCCTCGTTCGGCGATGATCGGGTGCTGATCGAGAAGTACATCCTCTCGCCCCGGCACATCGAGGTGCAGGTGTTTGGCGACAGCCACGGCGACGTCGTGCATCTGTTCGAGCGTGATTGCTCGTTGCAGCGGCGGCATCAGAAGGTGATCGAGGAGGCCCCTGCCCCTGGCATGGACGCAGCCACGCGCGAGGCGGTTTGTGCCGCCGCGGTGCGCGCGGCCAAGGCGGTCGATTACGAAGGCGCGGGCACCATCGAATTCATCGCAGACGGGTCGGAAGGCCTGCGCGCAGATCGCATCTGGTTCATGGAGATGAACACGCGCCTGCAGGTCGAGCATCCGGTAACCGAGGAAATCACCGGGGTCGATCTGGTGGAATGGCAGTTGCGGGTGGCAAGCGGTGAGCCGCTCCCCAAGCGGCAGGACGAGCTGAGCATCAACGGCTGGGCGATGGAAGCGCGGCTCTATGCAGAGGATGCGACCAGGGGCTTTCTCCCGAGCATAGGACGCGTCGAAGATTTCACCTTCCCGCATTACCGCGCCCGGATCGATACCGGCGTTGAAGCGGGGGCAGAGATCACGCCGTTCTACGATCCGATGATTGCCAAGGTCATCGTCCATCGCGATACGCGTTCAGAAGCGATTGCGGGCTTGCGCGAGACGCTTGAGGAAGGCGTGGTAGGCCCCCTGATCACGAACAGTGGGTTCCTGTGGCGATTGCTCGGCCATGCGGCGTTTGAGGCGGGAGTGGTGGATACCGGCCTGATCGAACGCGACCTGGAAACGCTGACGACAAGGCCTGAACCTTCGACCGAAGCGCTGGGCCTTGCCGCAATGCGACTTGCAGGAACGCCCGGCCTGACGCCTTGGAGCAGCCAGAGCGGCTTGCGCATGAATGCTCCGGCGCGGCGGACGATGCGCCTTTCGGACCAGTTCGGGCGAACTTTTGCTGTGGACCTGCCGCAGGAACCGGCAATCGACTACTGGCCCGGCGAAGATGTTACGGGCATCGACGAGGGCGGCGAGAGATTCCTTGTCAGGTTGGCCCGTGCCGAAGGGGGTGCCGGTGGATCGGCAACGGACGGTGCGATCCTTTCGCCGATGCCCGGCAAGGTCATTTCGGTAGATGTCTCCGCCGGGCAGTCCGTAACCAAGGGCCAGAAGCTGATGGTCCTCGAAGCAATGAAGATGGAGCATGCGCTGACCGCACCATTTGATGGCGTGGTGGCAGAACTGAACGCCGTGGCTGGTGCACAGGTTCAGGTCGAGGCGGTGCTGGCGCAGATCGAGAAGGCAGAAGGCTGATGGCGGGCAAGTTCTTCGACGAATGGCAAGTGGGCGACACGATCGAACACGAGATCCGCCGTACCGTCACCGAGACCGACAATTTGTTGTTCTCCGTCATGACCCACAACCCGCAACCGCTGCACATCGATGCCGAATCGGCCAAGGCTAGCGAGTTCGGCCAGATCCTGGTCAACGGTACTTTCACTTTCGCACTAATGGTTGGCCTGTCGGTCGGGGACACGACCCTTGGCACGCTGGTCGCCAATCTGGGATACGACAAGCTGGTTATGCCTGCCCCCGTGTTTATCGGCGACACGATGCATGCCAAGAGCGAAGTTGTTGATTTGCGGACAAGTAAGTCACGGCCTGATGCCGGGATCGTCACTTTCAAACACGAGCTTGTTAATCAGCGAAATGAAGTGGTTTGCCATTGCCTGCGGTCCGCCTTGCTTAGAAAACGGCCAAAATCTGCGGTTTGGTAAAGTCATTTTGGAATAAATTTTCATGATAAATATCGATTTAATTAAGAACATTTCATTTCGGTAAACCCGAGTGTCCCCAATTGTCATTGAGGGCAGCACCACTCGGGACCGATTGATGCTGACTTTCTAGGGACAACCTTCGGGGGTTTTCAAAATGATTGACGGGATGAAGTGGCTTTTTGCCGCAGGGCTTTCTGCGTGCGTAATTCTGCCAGCTACTGCCAATGCGGGAACGCGTGCCAGTCCTCCGCCGGCTGCAACTAGCACCCCCAGCAAGGGTAATCCTGCACCGGGGCCGAAGAACGGCTTTCCCGCCAGCCCGGGGCTTGAAATCGCCAAGATAAAAGCGAATGACAACGCAGCGTTCAAGCGCAAGAGCGCCGGGACCTGAAACTTTCAAGAGACTTGCAGCATCGCCCCGTCAGTCAGCCTGACGGGGCGTTTTCGCATCCGGGCAACGCGTGAGCCGCTCGCGCAAGGCGTCAAGCACCCAAGTACGCGCCGGACCGATCGGGCAATCGCGCCGCCACACTGCATGGAAGCGATAGGCCATACCAGGCGCCTCGGGCAAGATAAGGCGCTTTAGCCGCCCGGTGGCGAGGTCCGTCGCGATCAGGTGGCGCGGCATGTTGCCCCAGCCGATACCTTCACGCATCAGGGCATGGCGCGCACCGAGGTCTCCCAGACGCCATGTGCTCGCGGCAAAGACTGAAAAGTCGCGTCCCTGCGTCAATTGCGAACGATCGGTCAGCACAAGCTGCCGGTGCTTGCGCGCCTCTCCGGGCGGGATTACGTCCATCCGCGCGAGTGGATGATCCGGGGCGGCGACCGGGATCAGTTCCACTTCACCAATTGCCTCTCGTTCGAGATCGGGGATCGCGACCAGTTCCGGCCCGGCAATGCCCAATTCCGCCCGCCCATCGACTACCATCGCGGCGATTGTACCCAGTGCTTCGACATAGAGGCGCAGTAGAACCGTGGGGTAGAGCAACTGGAACTCGCGAAGCACTTCGGCAACGAGGTGCGTCGGGAACATTACGTCAATGGCAAGCCCTAATTCAGCCTCGAGGCCTTGGTTGAAGTTGCGCACGCCCGCGATCAGCGCATCGACATTGTCGGCAACGGCGCGCGCCTGTGCCAGCATCGCTTTGCCGGCAGGTGTCAAGACAGGCTTCTTCGACCCTTCCCGATCGAACAATGTCACGCCTAGCTGGGTTTCAAGCGTGACGATCCCGTAGCTTACCACAGAAATTGCCCGGCCCAGTTTGCGCGCAGCGGCGTTGAAGCTGCCTTCGTCGACCACGGCGAGGAACAGGCGAAGCTGGTCGAGGGTTGGCTGTCCGACGTCCATCGACGGGCCTTTCAAGTATTTCGAATGTCCTGATTGAATTTATCGGGATATTCCGAACGAACTGCAAGGCCTATCTCCACCTCAACAGGACGGACCAGACACCGCCCGTTTGGAGAAATCGCCATGACCCAGACCGCTACCACCACCGCTACCAAAGCTCACATCGAACTGCGCCCGTTCGACACGCTCGGTGCCGCCAATCACGGCTGGCTCGATGCCCACCACCACTTCTCGTTCGGCGGATACCATGATCCTGCGCGCGTCCACTGGGGTGCTCTGCGCGTTTGGAACGACGATCGCATCGCTCCCAAAAGCGGCTTCCCGACCCACCCGCACAGCGACATGGAGATCATCACCTATGTCACGCAGGGCGCGATCACCCATCGCGACAACCTGGGCAACGAAGGCCGCACCGAAGCTGGCGATGTGCAGGTGATGTCGGCCGGAACCGGCATCGCGCATTCGGAATTCAATCTGGAGTCGCAGGAAACCCGGCTGTTCCAGATCTGGATCATCCCCGATCGTCGCGGTCACGCGCCGAGCTGGGGTGCTCGCCCCTTCCCCAAGGACAGCCGTGAGGGCAAGTTCGTACCGCTCGCTTCGGGTATCGCAGATGACAGCGACGTGCTGACCATCAATGCAAATGCCCGCGTTCTTGGTGCAACGGTCAAGGCAGGTGAAACGGTTCGCTACGAATTGACCGAGGACCGCCATGCCTATCTCGTCCCCGCCAAGGGCAAGATCCGCATCGGCGATGTCGAAGCAAATGCCCGCGATGGTGTGGCGATCACCGGTGTAACCGAGATCGTCATCACCGCACTCGAGGACGCCGAGCTCGTGCTCGTTGACGCGGCCTGACCGTGACCGAACTTTTCCCGCACATTTCCCAATCCAGACTTCTGCAAAGGACCGATCCCATGACCACCGTATCCCTTGATGCGCCTCGCGCCTCCTCGACAACTTCAGATCTGCTGGCAGTGACCGGCCGGGTGCTGCTTGCCGCAATCTTCGTGCTGAGCGGGGTTTCAAAGCTCGCTGATCCCGCCGGCACAATCGCCTACATCAGCAGTGCAGGCCTGCCCGCCCCGAGCGTCGCATATGGCATTGCGGTGATCGTCGAACTCGTCGGCGGCCTGCTCCTGATCGCAGGGTTCCGCACCCGGATCGTCGCATCGGCCATCGCGCTGTTCAGCCTTGCCGCAGCGGTTGGCTTCCACGCAAACCTCGCCGACCAGAACCAGTTCATCCACTTCTTCAAGAACGTGGCGCTGGCTGGTGGCCTTCTGCAGGTTGCCGCATTCGGATCGGGCCGCTTCGGCTTCGACCGCCGCTGATACCCCCCGCGGGCCGGAGTGCAGTTGCCTTGGGCAGTTGTGCTTCGGCCCCGCCCCATTATCTCTCCGACATCTCTCCAAGGAGTATCCCATGACCCGTACCGCCTCCCCCCGCGTCCTGCCGATCATCGTCGACCGCTGGAGCCCGCGCGCATTCGATGGATCGGCCGTTCCCCAGTCTGATCTCGAGGTGATCTTCGAAGCGGCTGGCCTTGCTGCCAGCGCATACAACTACCAGCCGTGGCGCTTTGCCTATGCGCACAAGGGCGATGCCAACTTCGACAAGTTCCTTTCGGCGCTGGTGGAGTTCAACCAGAGCTGGGCCAAGGACGCAGGCGTGCTGGTCTATGCCATCTCGGACGAGTTCATGCGTAGCGACCGCGGCGATAACCCGAACCACAGCCACAGCTTCGATACCGGTGCGGCTTGGGCAAATGCTGCCTTGCAGGCTCTGCACCTTGGCTATCATACCCACGGCATGACCGGCGTGGATTTCGCCAAGGCCGCCGAAGTGCTGAACTTGCCCGAAGGTTACCGAGTGGAAATGGCCTTCGTGATCGGCAAGCAGGGCGACAAGTCGCAACTTCCCGACATGCTGCGCGAGCGCGAAGTCGTAAGTGACCGCAAGCCGGTGAGTGAGATCGCGTTTGCAGGGCCATTCACGGCATAACGCACAAGTGGCGCCGCCCGCGCGATTTCGCTAGGGCGGCGCCATGCTTCGTATCAATGAACTGAAACTGCCTCTCGATCACGCCGCCGAAGACCTTCCGGCGGCGATTTGCGCACGCCTGGGCATCGAGCCTTCTGATCTCGAACGCTTCCAGATTTTCCGTCGCGGCAACGACGCGCGCAAGAAGCACGCTATCCTGCTGACCTACGTGGTCGATTGCGTGTTGGCGAACGAGGCTGAAGTTCTGGCGCGCTTTGCCGACGACCAGAACGTGAAGCCCACGCCCGATACATCCTACAAGTTTCCGGTCATGGCACCCGAAGGTTGGGACGGCGAACGCCCTGTCGTAATCGGCGCCGGCCCCTGCGGTCTGCTGGCGGCGCTGATCCTCGCGCAAATGGGCCTCAAGCCGATCATCATTGAACGCGGCAAGGCGGTTCGCGAACGGACCAAGGATACCTGGGGTCTGTGGCGGCGCTCGGTGCTGGAGCCGGAATCGAACGTGCAGTTCGGCGAAGGCGGAGCCGGAACTTTTTCCGATGGCAAACTCTATAGCCGCATCAAGGACCCCCGCCACCTCGGACGCAAGGTGCTGGTAGAGTTCGTGAAAGCCGGAGCGCCTGACGACATCCTGACCGAAGCCCACCCCCACATCGGCACGTTCCGCCTTGTCACCATGGTCATGTCCATGCGCGAGACGATCGAGAGCCTTGGCGGCGAGTACCGCTTCCAGACCCGCGTCGAGGATTTCGAGATCGAGACCGCCGCGGATGGCGAGCGTCGGATTGCCGGGCTGCATTTGTCGGACGGTTCGTTCCTGCCCGCGCGGCACGTGATCATGGCGGTCGGCCATTCCGCGCGCGACACGTTTCAGGTTCTGTTTGACCGGGGCGTTCACATTGAAGCCAAGCCCTTTGCCATTGGCGTGCGCATCGAGCATCCGCAGAGCTGGATCGACACGGCACGCTACGGGCCGAGCGCTGGCAACAAGATCCTTGGCCCTGCCGCCTATTCGATCTCGCACAAGTGCAGCAACGGCCGCACGGTCTATTCCTTCTGCATGTGCCCGGGCGGGCGCGTGGTTGCCGCGACAAGCGAGGAAGGCCGCGTCGTTACAAACGGCATGAGCCAGTATTCACGTGCAGAGTTCAACGCAAACTCGGGCCTTGTCGTCGATATCGACCCGAACCGCGATTATCCGGGCGGGCCGATGGCGGGCATGGCGTTCCAGCGTCACTGGGAAAGCCTGGCCTTCGAGGCTGGCGGACGCAACTACATGGCGCCGGGGCAGAAGCTCGGCGACTTCCTTGCGGACCAGCCATCGAGCGAATTCGGCGACGTGGTCCCCAGCTACAAGCCGGGCGTCCACCTCACCGAGCTGAAGAAATGCCTGCCCGACTATGTGATCGAATCCATCCGCGAAGCGCTGCCGGTGTTCGGTCGCATGGTGCCGGGATACGATCACCCAGACGTGGTGATGACCGGCGTCGAGACCCGCACATCCTCACCGGTGCGGATCACACGCGGCAGGGATTGCCAGAGCCTCAACACGCGCGGCTTGTACCCGGCGGGCGAAGGCGCGGGCTATGCCGGCGGCATCCTTTCCGCGGCCGTTGACGGAATCAAGGTGGCCGAAGCACTCGCCGCCGAAGTGCTGAAGTGAGCGCGACGAGCTACGACGCCATCATCCTCGGCGCAGGCGCAGCCGGGCTGATGGCCGCTTTGACTGCCGGGCAGCGGGGACGCCGGGTCCTGCTGGTCGACCATGCCGGCGAGCCGGGAAAGAAGATCCTGATCTCGGGCGGCGGACGCTGCAACTTTACCAACATCCACACGGCAGCAGATCGCTATATCTCGGAAAACCCGCACTTTGCGCGGTCGGCGCTGGCGCGATACACGCCTGCCGATTTCCTCGAACTGGTGAACCGCCACAGTATCGCGTGGCATGAAAAGACGCTGGGGCAGCTGTTCTGCGACGGCTCTGCGCGCCAGATCGTCGAGATGCTGATGGCCGAGTGCCGGGACGGCGGCGTGAGCTTCGCATTCGGCGATCCGGTCAGTGGAGTCGAGCATGCCGACGGGCGGTACCGCGTAATGATCGACGGGCGCGAGCACCAAGCTCCTTCGCTCGTCCTGGCCACGGGAGGCCTGTCCATTCCCAAGATGGGCGCCACGGGCTTCGCCTTGGACATCGCGCGCAAGTTCGGCCTGTCCGTTGTCCAGACCCGCCCTGCCCTCGTTCCCTTCACCTTGGGTGAGGATGAAGCGCTGTTTCGCTCACTCTCCGGAGTTTCGGCCGACGTTATCGCGCGCTGGGGCAAGACAGCCTTCCGCGAGGCTGCACTGTTTACGCACAAGGGACTTTCCGGCCCGGCCATGTTGCAAATCTCGTCTTACTGGCAACATCGCACGCCGATCGAGGTGAATTTCCTGCCCGATGCCGGAACCGACTGGCTGATCGAGGAGAAGCAAGCGCGTCCGCGATCAGCGTTTCGCACCGCAATCGCCCGCCGCCTGCCCGAGAGGCTGGCGGAAACGCTGGTCGAAAGGCTCGGACTCGACGGTGAACTTTCCACGCTGCGTGATGGCGCGCTGCGCAATGCGCAAGAAAAGCTGGCGCGCTGGCCGTTCCACCCGAACGGCACCGAAGGCTACGCCAAGGCCGAGGTGACCGCCGGGGGCATCTCCACGCGGGTCTTGTCCCAAAAGACTATGGAAGCAGGCAAGGTCCCCGGTCTCCACGCTATCGGTGAGGCGGTGGACGTCACGGGATGGCTCGGTGGCTACAATTTCCAGTGGGCCTGGGCGAGTGGCCGCGCCGCTGGCGAGGCGATCTGAAAGCCCCAGTTACGGCTCTATCAGATCAAGATACGCCACGACATCGTTGTCCGTCGCGATGAAAAGGCCATCCTGCACAGGTTCAGGCTGTTCGGCGGCAATCTGCAAGGCCCGGTACAGGGGGCCATAGAACAGCGTCTCCGCCGATCCGCCGTCGGGGCCATCGGCCAGATGGTACAGCCGAACGCTCACCTCATCGTGTGTGGTACGCATGCCGTTGCCTTGGCACGCCCATTACGCCTTGTCATCCCTGCAGTCTCGGGCCCGGCAAGGACTGCCGGGGATTGAGCAGATCACCACGATACTCCGCCATTCATGGAATTTTAATCGACCGATTCGTTGATCGATAAGCGCTTGCAAGACAATGTGAGCCGCACGACAGGGCTTGCATGAGCGTTCTGATAGAACGTGAGCAGCGCAGGCAGGGGACATCGGTTATATGCATGAGCAGATGGAGGGCGGGGCAACGTCTGCAGCCAGTCTGGCAATCTGTCGATTGCGGACCGGTGCATCTGGTGCGGTCGGATCCCAGCGAAAATGAACGCGCTTCGCCTCAAGTTCTGGGTGGCTCTGGCAATCGTGGTCTTTTCGATCGCGGTGCCGGGAATCATTGCCAGCCATGCTGTCAAAGTCGTGCGCGCGGAGCACGACCGTTCCGAGGCATCGTCCCAGTCGCTCAGTTCCTTCCAGCGCCTTGCCGTGCTGGGCTACACTTTGCAGCAAGAACGGTACGTCAATCCGGAAGAGTTTGCGAAGGACCGCCAACTGTACATCGACGGCGTGCGTTCGCATGTCGTCAACGCGGAAAGGTACATCAACGCGGAGATCAAGATCCTCGGCGAGACGCCTTTACGCCGCAAGATGCGGGCACAGGCCATCGAGGAGGAAGTCCAACAGCGAGAGGTGCTGCACAAGATCGGCGCAAGCCTTGAGCGATCGCTGAGCGGGAACAAGCCTGAGACCCTGTGGGAAGACCTCGTATTCGAGGCAATCAAGGTCGAAGAGCGCGAAGCGAAGGAGTATCGCCGCAGCTCGGTCGAGGCCATTCAGGGCGTTATCGACACACTGACCATGACGATGTCAGTCGTGGCGATCTGCGGCATGCTCGCGGTGTTCTGGGGGCAACGCCAGATCATTCGACCTCTCGGCAATCTCTGGCGCGGAACGCAGGCGCTGGCCGCTGGAGACTATCATCAGCCTTTGCCGGTCGTGGGGACCACCGAGTTCCGCACGATCGCCGAGAGTTTCAACACCATGGCTGCACGCGTCGCTGAAGCGACGGCCAGTTTGCGTCAGACGAACGAGGGACTGGAACGTGCTGTCGCCCGACGCACCGCAGAGCTTGCAGCAACCAACCGCTCGCTCGAACGCGCCAACCGCCTGCGCCAGCAATTCCTGGCAGATGCCAGCCACGAACTGCGCACGCCGCTTTCGATAATGCGGTCGGAGGCGGAAATCACCCTCCGCGATGGCGACGCCCAGAACGAGGACCTCCGGGCCGGTCTCGACCGTGTCGTGCGCCTGTCCGAGCTGATGGGCGAAATGATCGACGACATGCTGCATCTCGCCCGTGCCGAAGAGCCCATGTTGCAGACAAGCATCGAGCCGGTCGACGCAGTTGCAGCCGTGCGCCAGTCAATTGACGATTTCCACCGTGTGATCGAGTCCGATGGCGGCAGCATCCTACTGGTCAAGGCACCCCCATCGCTGATCGTCGAAGGCGATGAAATGCGCCTGAAGCAGGTGATGCGCATCGTCGTCGACAACGCGGTGTGCTATTCTACCGCACCGCCGAAGGTCGACGTCTCGGTTGAAGCCGAGGATGGGCAAGCCCTGATCATCATCACCGATCATGGCGACGGGATACCGAGCGAGGATATCCCGTTCCTGTTCCAGCGGTTCCGCCGCGGGAGCAAGCAGACCGGTAGTGGTCAAGGCCTGGGTCTGTCCATCGCCCGATCCATCACCGAGGCCATGGGCGGTACCATCAGCCTTACGAGCAAGATCAACGTCGGGACGATCGTCACGATCCGACTTCCTCTCATGCCGGCCACTGCGATGGCTGACGGAAAAAACACATGAAAATACTGCTCATCGAAGACGAAGTCGAACTGGCGGCCACGCTGCATCGCGGTCTCACGCAAGAAGGTTGCAAGGTCACCTTGGCCACTGATGGCGCAACCGGGCTGGAGCTTGCCAAGGGGATGGCATTCGACTTCATCCTGCTAGACGTGAATTTGCCCGACATGTCGGGGTTTGATGTCTGCGCCGAGATCCGTGCGTCTAGCGTGTCGACACCGGTCATCATGGTCACGGCGCGTGAAGAAGTCGCCGATCGGATTCGGGGTTTGAAAGGTGGCGCCGATGATTATCTGCCCAAGCCCTTCGCGTTTGAGGAACTGCTAGCGCGAATGGACGCCGTAAAACGCCGGATGAGCCGCCCGCAAGCAAGCGCGGTTCAGGCCGATGGCTCCCTAACCGTGGGGGACCTGCATTTCGATCCCCGAACGATGACACTGATGCGCAGCGGCGTACCCGTGCAACTCACGGTCAAGGAAATGGGCGTTCTGCGCCTTCTTATGGAATCGCCGGGGACGGTCATCTCGCGCACGGAGATCCTGCGCGCCGTGTGGGGCATCGAGGACGATCCCTTGACCAACATCGTCGAGGTCTACCTCAGCCGCCTGCGTCGCAAGCTCCATGCATTGGGGCCCCCGGTTGTGGAGAACGTGCGAGGTTTCGGCTACCGCCTCAGCGCCTGAGACCGATGGTTTGGCCAGTTCCTGCGGCATTCGCAGCGACACCCGGCTGATCGCGACCTTCAAGAGCACTTTTTCGGTGGCCACCGGAACTGGACCGTAGGTCTGGTTCGATTGGCAAAGCGCAGTTCTATGCGGACGGCCGCATAGAACTGCCGGCTTCTAGCCAGCGACGAGCCTTCATCCCGGGTTCTCGCACGGAAAGAAGATGTCGGTACCGAAGTCAGACGGTGTGCGGGAAGCATCATCAAAGTGTGGCCGACTGGCGGCTTCCCGGTTGGATCTCAGGAGTGGGAAGATTGCCACTTACCTGTTCCCCGCCGCGCCACAGGTTTCGCCATTCTTGATCTTCTCATGGGCCAGCGCTTCTGTGACGTTCCCCTGTGAGAAGAACTTTCTGAGCCCTTCGCGCGCTTCCTCGCTACGGAAGGATTCCCGCCACATTTCATGTTCGAAGCGCAGCGCTTCTGCTTTTGGCAGGTCCATGCCCACATCGATCACCCGCTTGAGCAGGCCCTGCGAACGGCAAGCGGCATCGGCGAAAGGCTTGGCGAACTCGATTGCACGGTCCAGCGCGGTACCAGGCTCAACGACCTCCTCGATGAGGCCAATTCGCAGTGCCTCCTCCGCGTCGATCTCAATTCCGCTCAACATGATGCGCTTCGCCTGCGCATTTCCCACGAGGCGCGGCAGACGATACGGCCCACCGCCGATTGTCGACATCCCTAACGTAACTTCCGGTGACGCAAAAAGTGCTCCGCGCGAAGCGATGCGATAGTCAGCACACAGCGTAAGCTCGAGTCCACCGCCGAAGGCTACGCCTTCAATCGCGCAGACCACCATCCGCGGAATCGCGGCAACGGCTTCGAACACTGCGTGATACTTGTCACCCAGCTGAGAGACATAGGCGTCTGCCGACGTTTCCTCGACCACCGCCTCGATCTCTCTGGGCGCGATGTCGGTCCGGCCAGTGAACCGCAGCCGTCGGATCTCCGAGAACTCCCCGCCCCAGGCGAACACATCGGATGATCCGGTCAGCACGACAGCTGCCGGCGGATGGGCGGCAAACGACTCTGCAAGAGTCTGCAGCGCGATGAATACAGGCGTAGTCAGCGCGTTGACCGGCGGGTTGTCGATGGCGACAACTGCAATGCCGTCCGGTCGCCGATCCACCTTGATCATGGTGCGTCAGGCCAACGGCGCATCGGCGAACATCAGCGCCGTCGATTCCAGTGCTGTCGCTGGCACGGAGAAATTGTTGCGGTCGGTGATCGCGGAGAAATTGTCGCGGATGTCTTCGATGCTGTGGCCAGGCTGCTTCCAGCCCTGCGTAAGACCCGTGAAGATTTCGCTGACATGACCCATCCCCGAGCTGAACACGCGCCCTGTGGGTTCGCAATCCGGATGCGAAAGATAGGCGACCAATGGCGCAACATACTCTGGACGAGCGGTGTTGGCGTACCAGTTGTTGAATGCCTCATTATCCGAGAACCCGGAGAACAACCGTGACATGGCCAGCGGACAGATCGCGTTGATCTTGATGCCGTGGGGTTCCCCGTCGATGGCAAGACACCGCAGAAGACCAATCACGCCGCCCTTGGCAGCGCCATACGTGGAACTGCCCGGTATCCCAAAAACCCCGCCCGCCGACGAGGTAAGGACAATACGCCCGGCATCAGACTTGAGCAAGTGAGGCCATGCTGCACCGACCAGCAATCCCACGCCCGACACCATGAGGCTGAGCTGCTTGTCGAACAGTTCCTGGTGCAGTTTGTCAGGCGTACAATCGTAAGCGATTGTTCCCGCGTTGCTTACGAGGATATCAACACCACCGAACGCCGAAACCGCATGGCCGACAAGCGCCTGGACCCCTGCCTCGGTAGAAACGTCGTTGTAGTCTGCCTCGGCAATGCCCCCTTCGGCGCGGATGGCTTCGACCACCTCGGCTGCGGGACTATCAGAAGGGTCGGATCCGTCGATCGCAGCACCCAGATCATTGACGACGACCTTCGCGCCACGCCTTCCGAACAGCAGCGCATGCTCCCGCCCCAGACTACGCCCCGCGCCAGTGACTATCACCACCCTGCCATCAAAGCGCATGTCCATAAGCCAACTCCCAAAATCATCTGTCGCCTGCCATTGGTCTGCTCTTGGTCGGGCGCCCTACGATGTCTATGAGGCACTCTGATCAGTGGCAACTGAAGGGCATCGTCTCATCGCACTCACGATCAACTGCAAATCGCCCAGTCCTCGCGGATCGCGCGTCTGAAGATGAGCGCAATCCTGTTCGGATACTGACGAGACCAGCGAGCGATCGCCATGACACTATTCAGTGCGAACTGCCGTTGGCATCTCACAGAAGGGATGCTGATCCGGGAGACCCGCTGACGCACGGGTTGGTCTCCCATACGGTCCGCGACGACCTGCGAAATGGAAAAGTGGAACCACAGTGCGAGCTGCGCAAGCACCCCAGCAAGCCGAACTCGCTTGCTGAGAAGCAGTCAGGATTGTTGGGTATAGAGACTGGCCAGTGGCGCAAACCTCTGCTTTTGCTGATCTTCTGGAAAGATGTGGAAGACGAAAGAAGCTTCCAGCGAATGTCTTTGGTAGCGGAGGAGGGACTCGAACCCCCGACACGCGGATTATGATTCCGCTGCTCTAACCAGCTGAGCTACTCCGCCCCAAGCTGCAGACCGAAAGTCCGCTTGGCAGGCCGCGCTCCTAGCTTCGGCTGCCGGTGCGGTCAACCGGGTAAGCCGCATTTTTTGCATGGTTTGCGCTGTGGGCTCAAAGCCCCGGTCGAATCCGTATCAACCAGCCCCAATGATCGGGACGCGGCCCGGCCTATCCGAACTTGCCTTCAGCGAAACCGCAAGGTCGCAACAAGGCAGCGCCTCAACCTTCAACCATACCTTCGCGACGGCGGTCTCGCCATGCCCTGACCATCGGCATGAACGGGAAAACCCACTGTTCGTAAATCGACAGCCGCCTGCGGTCATCCTGCCCCACTTCGGAAGCTTCGCCATCCTTGTAGGTTCCGAAGATACGGTCGCACAGGATCAGCGAGTTGCCATAGTTGCAGCGCGTGTCCTCATAGGGGACCGAATGGTGCAGACTGTGGTGGCGGATCGTGGTGAAGAAGTACGAATAGAACTTCGGCGGGTCTGACCGCACGTTGGCATGGGCAAAGGTCGAGATCACGCCCGTCGCCCCGAACGCCCCCATGATCGCGGCTTGCGACACGTCGAACATCACCACGATGCTCAGGCTGATCAGCACCAGTTCGATCGGATTGCCCACCGCGCCTTTCATCGCATTAAGCTGGGTGATGTGGTGGTGCGGCGCGTGGGTCAGCCAGAACGGCGTCGAATTGTGCATCAGGCGGTGCATCCAGTACTGCCCGAACTCGTAGACGAACAGAACCAGCGCCACTTGCGCCAGGAACGGCATCTCGCCCGCCCACGGCGTCGCAATCCCGGCAGCCTTCTTGAAGGCCATCAGCGGAGCCTCGCCAACCATCTGCGAAACCTTCGAGATCAGCGTGGCGTTCAGCACCATGTAGAACAGGTCAGTGAAGAACTCGCGCCGGTTCATTCTCCAGCCTTCGTGGCGTTCGAACACCAGTTCGAGTCCCAGCACCCATGTCGTGACCAGCGCGGTCATGATGATCGCGGTCCAAGTGCTTTCGACCCACGCCTTTGGCGCAAGTCCCCAGAAGGAAACGACAATCGCCAGCGTGACCGGCGGCAGCATATCGACTGCGAACTTCCTGACGTTCATGACGATGCTCGCTAAAGCCCCATAGCCTGATTGTTGTAACGCACTTGGCACGAAGCAGCCACGACGACCGCTACGTCAATCGACGTATCCGCAGATTGAGGCGGGCAGGTATTACCAACGCAGCTGTTCGTAATACCACCGACCACCGGTCCCAGGGCAGCGACAACGCTCACTCCACGAAGGGGAATGGCTGGTGCTTCATGCTTTCACGGCGCGCTTCGGTGCCCATCTCGGCAAGGTCGGGAAATCCGCACTGATCGCGGCAACACTGGCTCTCGCGTCGTGCTCGGGTGGTGAGAAAGTCGCCGAGAAGCGCACCGAATTCAGCATCGGCTGGTCGATCTACGCAGGGTGGATGCCGTGGCCCTATGCGCAGCAGGCCGGCATCGTGAAAAAGTGGGCCGACAAGTACCACATCAAGATCAACGTCGTGCAGGTCAACGATTACGTCGAATCGGTGAACCAGTACACGGCAGGCAAGTTCGATGGCGTGACCGTCGCCAACATGGACGCTCTCACCATCCCCGCCGCCGGCGGCAAGGATACCAGCGCGATAATCATCGGCGACTATTCCAACGGCAACGATGGCATCCTGCTTAAAGGTGCCAACAGCCTTGCCGCGATCAAGGGCCGCCAGGTCTATCTCTCCGAACTCTCGGTCTCGCACTACCTGCTCGCCCGCGCACTCGGAAACAACGGCATGTCGTTGACCGACGTGAAGACGATCAACACCTCGGACGCCGACATTGTCGCCGCCTTCGCCTCGCCCGAGGCCACCGCCGCTGTCGCCTGGAACCCGCAGCTTTCAGTGATGGGCGCGCAACCCGGTGTCTCATCGGTCTTCACCTCGGCCAACATCCCCGGCGAGATCCTCGACCTGCTGGTCGTCGATACTGCCACGCTCAAGGCCAACCCCGATCTTGGCAAGGCGCTGGCGGGCATCTGGTACGACACGATGAAAGTGATGACCGCGCAAGACGAGCAGGGCAAGCAAGCCCGCGCCGCGATGGCCAAGCTCGCCGGCACCACGCCTGACGTCTTCGAAACCCAGATCAAGACAACCTTCCTCTATGCGCAGGCCAAGGACGCTGTCGCCGCCACGCAGGACCCCAAGCTTATCGAGACGATGACCCGCGTGCGCGATTTCAGCTTCTCGAAGGGCCTCTTTCCCGGGGCCTCCTCTGCCGATGCTGTCGGCATGGCATTCCCCGGTGACAAGACGCTCGGCGATCCTGCTCATGTCACCCTGCGCTTCGACGACAGCTTCATGAAGCTCGCCGCCGACGGAAAGCTCTGATCTCCTCGATATTTCGGGATAGTTTCTCATGCGCTGGGTAAACCGCGAACCGGATCGCAAGCAGCGCCTCGCGCTGGGTGCCGTGCCGATCCTGCTGCTGGTGATCGTCTACCTCTTCGCCGCCTATGCACGCCATGCGGTGAACCCGGTCGACAAGATCCTTCCGCTTCCCTCCGGCATGGCCACCGCCCTCTGGTCGCAGATGACCAAGACGGATGTACTCTCCGGCACGGTGGTGTTCTGGGCCGATACCCTCGCCAGCCTGCAACGGCTAGGTCTCGGGCTGAGCATCGCCACTCTGATGGCACTGCTGGTCGGCCTCGTCCTCGGCGCCCTGCCCCCTGTCCGTGCCACGTTCGGCCCGCTCGTCACCGGCATTGCGGTGATCCCGCCGATCGCACTCCTGCCGATCCTCTTCGTAGCTTTGGGTCTGGGAGAGACCGCCAAGGTCGCACTGATCGTCATCGGCATCGCCCCGGTTATGATCCGCGATGTCGCTGGCCATGTGGGGACTTTACCACGCGAGATGCTGGCCAAAGCGCAGACCTTGGGCGCGGGAAGCTGGCAAATCCTCATCCGCGTCGCCCTGCCCCAGGCCATGCCCCGCCTTATCCTAGCCTTGCGCCTCGCGCTTGGCCCGGCATGGGTGTTCCTGATTTCAGCCGAAGCCATCGCCTCCGATGTCGGCCTTGGCTACCGCATCTTCCTCGTCCGCCGGTACCTCGCGATGGACGTGATCATTCCCTACGTCGCATGGATCGCGCTACTCGCCATCGCCATGGATTGGGGCCTCAACACCCTCAGCCGCAAGGCGTTCCCCTGGGCACACGGAGAGAAGCATTGAGCGCGCTCCTTTCCCTTCGAAACGTCTGGGTCGAGTATGGTGACCGCATCGTCCTCGAGAAGGTCGATCTCGACGTTGCCCAAGGCTCGTTCGTCTCGGTCGTTGGCCCCTCGGGCGCGGGCAAGAGCACGTTCCTGCGAGTCGTGCTCGGGCAGGAAGTGCCCTCGCAAGGCTCGATCACGCTCAATGGAGAGCCGCTGGCGCGTGAATGCGGCCCGGATCGCGGCGTTGTGTTCCAGCGCTACTCCGTATTCCCGCACCTGACCGTGCTGCAGAACACCATGTTCGGCCTCGAATGCACCAAGGCGCCGCTGCTGGCCCGCCTGTTTGGCAGCGCCAGGAAGGCCGCCGAGGCCGAGGCCATCGCGATGCTCCAGTCGGTGGGCCTGGGGGACAGCCTTTACCTTTACCCATCGCAGATGTCGGGCGGCATGCAGCAGCGTCTTGCCATCGCGCAGGCCCTGATCATGCGCCCGCGCATTCTCCTGCTAGACGAGCCCTTCGGAGCGCTCGATCCCGGCATCCGCGCCGACATGCACGTGCTGATACGCAAGCTGTGGCAGGACTTCGGCCTGACCATCATCATGGTCACGCACGATATCAAGGAGGCCTTCTCGCTCGGCACCCGCGTGCTCGCGCTCGACAAGCGCCGCCACGATCCTCACGCTCCGCACCGCTATGGCGCAACGGCGGTCTACGATCTGGAGCTGCGCAAGGACGAGCCCGCCCCCGAACCAGAAACCGAAGCGGCGTGAGGGTGGCGACCATGAGCACCGAACCCGCCAGCCTTGCCCGCCTCAGCATGAGCCTGCCCGCGGACCTGTTCCGCAAACTCGACATGATGGTCGAGGAGCGCCAGCTCCCATCGCGCTCGCAGCTGATCGCCGAACTGATCCGCCACGCCCTCGCCGCGCATGAGGCGCTGACTCGGCCCGAAGAGATGCTCGCGGGCACCATCACGCTCGTCTATCGCGGAGACCGGGGCCGCGTCCGCCAGCAGCTGGCGGGCACGCAGGCCGATTTCCAGACCGAAGTGATCTCCACCCAGCACGTCTTCCTCAAGGATGACCAGTCGCTGGAAGTCCTGCTGGTGCAGGGCCCCGCCGCCCGGCTCAAGGGTCTTGCCGATGCGCTGCGCCGCGTGCGCGGCGTCCAGCAACTCCAGCTTGTCACCACCACCGCCTTGCTGCCGCCTCTGTCAGAGGCAGGCCCCGGATCGAAGAAAGGAGCGGCCGCATGACCGACGCCCCCACCTCTACATTAGCAAACCCCAACGCCGCCCGCGACCATGCCCGCTCGATGGCTGGAACGGTTGTGGAAGCGATGCCGATCCTCCCGCCTGTGGCGAGCGACCTTCCCGAAGGCGTGAACGCCGATGACCTGCTCTGGGAAGAAACGGTCGCCTCCGGCGGCTATGCGACGCGCCGCATTGCCCGAGGCACCCGCCTGCGCCTGATCGACGTCAAGGGCGACGCCTGCGCTTCGCTCAACCTCTTCAACGCCGAAATGCCGACCGAGCGGTTGAACTTTGCCGATACGGTCAAGGTCCAGTGGAACGCCTACCTCGGCACCGGCAAACTCCTGCTGTCCGACATGGGCCGCGTGCTGATGAGCATCGAGGCCGATGATGCCGGCACCCACGACTGCTTCTGCGGCACCTCCAACGCCGCAACCAACGCCGCCAAGTACGGTGAGGGCCGCAACAGCGGGGCCTATCCCAACGGGCGCGACCGCTTTCTGCTGGGCGCGGCCAAGCACGGCCTCGGCCGCCGTGATGTCCACCCCTGCGTCACCCTGTTCAAGGGCACCCGCATCGAGGACGACGGCACCATCACCCCGCTTGTCGGCCCCTATGCCCCCGGCCGCAGCGTGGTGCTGCGCGCCGAAATGGACGTGATCGTGGTTGTCGCAAACGTCCCACATATCCTTGATCCAAGGCCGGAATACTCCGTCACACCACTGCGCCTCACCGCATGGCGCGGGCCCTTGACCACCGAGGCCGACCCGATCCGCAACGCGACGCCGGAGGGCCAGCGCGCCTTCCTCAACGTCGAAGACTTCTACCGCCGCTGAAAAGGACAGGCCTCATGACCGATCCCCACCTCTCCGGCCTTTCCGGCAGCATCGTCCACGACGAAATCGTCCCCGCCCGCGCGCCATGGCTGCATCACGTGAAGAAGGGCGAAACGCTGCGTATCGTCGATCTCGAAGGTAATCAGGCGGTCGATTTTCTGATCTACAGCGCTGCCGACGATTCCGAACGCTACAGCGCTCAGGATACCGTGGCAGCGCAGGGCAACCTGTTCCTGCGCGAAGGCACCCGCCTGCTGTCGAACGAAGGCCGCTCGCTGATGACCATCACCGGCAGCGCGGTCGATTATCATGACACCATCGGCGGCGCATGTTCCTGCGAATCCAATACCCTGCGTTACGGACATCACACCAAGTCGCAGCACGCCTGCGTCGAGAACTTCCTCGAAGCCAACCTTTGGGAAGGCCGTGGCAAGCGCGACATCGTCTCGAACATCAACTTCTTCATGAACGTGCCGGTAGAGGCTGACGGCGCGCTGGGCATCGTCGACGGCATTTCCGCTCCCGGACTCACCGTCGACCTGCGCGCAGACATGGACGTGATCGTCGTCGTCTCGAACTGCCCGCAGATCAACAACCCCTGCAACGCGTTCAACCCCACCCCCGTCCGCATGATCGTGAGCGCATGACCGTCCTTCCTGCCTTCGACACCGTTCTGATTGCCAATCGCGGCGCAATTGCCACCCGGATAATCCGCACCTTGCGCAAGATGGGCCTGCGCTCGGTCGCGGTCTATTCCGAGGCCGATGAAGCTTCGCTCCATGTCGCGCAGGCTGACGAGACCGTGTGTATCGGTGGCGCGCGGTCTTCGGAAAGCTACCTCAACATCGCCGCGATCATCGATGCGGCAAAGCGCACCGGCGCGGGCGCAATCCACCCGGGATACGGCTTCCTATCCGAAAACACCGAATTCGCCGCCGCCTGCGCCGAAGCGGGCATCATCTTCATCGGCCCAACGCCTGACAACATCCGCACTTTCGGCCTCAAGCACAGCGCGCGCGAACTTGCAGCAGCCCACGGCGTGCCCCTCGCCCCCGGCAGCAACCTGCTGACCAGCGAGGACGAAGCCCTCGCCGCCGCCGAGACAATCGGCTTTCCGATAATGCTCAAGGCGACCGCAGGCGGTGGCGGCATCGGCATGCGCGTGTGTGAGACCGCTGACGACATTCGCGAAGGCTTCGCCGCGGTCGCCCGCTTGGGCCAGAGCAATTTCGGCGATGCGGGCGTATTCCTCGAGCGCTTCGTCCGCCGCGCCCGCCATGTCGAAGTGCAGATCTTCGGTGATGGCCAAGGCCGAGTCGTCGCCTTGGGTGAGCGCGACTGTTCGTTGCAGCGCCGCAACCAGAAGGTCGTCGAAGAAGCCCCGGCCCCGCTTCTGCCCGAATCCGTGCGCAAGGCCCTTTACACCGCCGCGATCCGCCTGGGCGAAGCGGCGCGCTACCGCTCGGCAGGCACCGTAGAATTCCTCTACGATTCCGAGCGCAAGGAGTTCTTTTTCCTCGAAATGAACACCCGGCTGCAGGTCGAACACGGCGTAACCGAAATGGTCATGGGCGTCGATCTTGTCGAGTGGATGATCCGTGGGGCGGCCGGGGATTACAGCTTTCTCGCCAGTGCCCCCACCACGCCGAGCGGCCACTCGGTCCAGATCCGCCTCTATGCCGAGGACCCGGCGCTCGATTACCGCCCGACCTCGGGCACACTGACCTGTGTCGAATTCCCATCAGACATCCGAGCCGAAACCTGGGTCATGGCCGGCACCGAGGTCAGCGCGTGGTACGATCCCATGCTTGCCAAGCTGATCGTTCACGCGCCCACCCGCGCCGAGGCCGTCACTGCAATGCAGGAGGCGCTGGCCAAGTCCCGCGTCGATGGAATCGAGACCAACCTGCGCTGGTTGCGCAGCGTCGTCGCCGCGCCTGCCTTCAATTCAGGTGAAGTCTCAACTGTTGCGCTCGAAGACGTTGTCTTTGCACCGCAATCGATCCGCGTGATCAGCGGCGGCACCGCCACAACCGTTCAGGACTGGCCGGGCCGCCAGCACCTCTGGGCCGTGGGCGTGCCGCCATCAGGACCGATGGACGACCAATCCTTCCGCCTCGGCAACCGCCTGCTCGGCAATCCCGAAGGCACTGCGGGTCTGGAGATGACCGTCACCGGCCCCACCTTGCTGTTTTCGGCCGACGCAACCCTGTGCCTCACCGGCGCGGACTTCGGGGCAACTCTCGAAGGCAAACCGCTAACTCCAGGCCAACTCTTCGAGGCAAAGGCAGGGCAAACGCTCAGCATCGGCAGGGCAGCCGGAGGCGGTATGAGGGGTTACCTGCTCGTCGCCGGAGGCCTCGACATCGCCCCCTACCTTGGCAGTCGCAGCACCTTCGAGCTGGGCCAGTTCGGCGGCCACGCCGCTCGCCGTCTCGTTGCCGGAGATGTCCTGCATCTCGCCAATGAACCGACCGACGCCCCCCTCGCCCCGCCCCCGCTGCCGTCGCTCCCGACCGACTGGTGCGTGCGCGTGCTCTATGGCCCACACGGCGCGCCGGACTTCTTTACCGAAGACGATATCGACATGGTGGTCACCGCCGAGTGGCAGGTGCACTACAACTCCAACCGCACCGGGGTGCGCCTTGTCGGCCCCAAGCCCGAGTGGGCGCGGCGTGATGGCGGAGAAGCGGGGCTGCACCCGTCCAACATCCACGACAACGCCTATGCCATAGGAGCGGTGGACTTTACCGGCGACATGCCGATCATCCTCGGCCCTGACGGGCCCTCACTCGGCGGCTTCGTCTGCCCCTTCGTGGTGATCGCGGCGGACCTGTGGAAGATTGGCCAGCTCGTTCCCGGAGACCGCGTGCGCTTCGTGCCGGTGACCATGGCCGAAGCTGTTGCAGCTGACGAAGCGCAGCAGCATTACCTCGAAACGGGCAAGAAGCCCGGCTCCAGCCGTACTTGCGACACTGCGACGCAGACCCCGATCCTCGGCGAAGTACCTGCAGCAACCGGACGTCCGCGCACGGTCTATCGGCAACAGGGCGATCGCAACATCCTCGTCGAGTACGGCCCCATCGTCCTCGACCTTGAACTGCGTATCCGCGTCCACGCACTGATGACCGAACTCGAGCGCATGGCGCTGCCCGGCGTGATCGACATCGTTCCCGGAATCCGCTCGCTCCAGTTACATTACGACGGGCGGCAGTTGACGCAGGCCGCTGCCCTCGCCGCCCTGATCGCGGCGGAGGAGCGTCTTGGCGATCTCGAGGACTTCGCGATCCCCTCGCGCATTGTCCACCTGCCCTTGAGCTGGCGCGATCCGGCCACGATCGAGACGATCGAGAAATACATGAGCGCCGTGCGCGACGATGCGCCGTGGTGCCCGGACAACATCGAATTCATCCGCCGCATCAACGGCTTGCCCGACGTTGCTGCGGTTGAGAACCTGATCTTCGAAGCGAGCTACCTCGTAATGGGTCTCGGCGATGTCTACCTCGGCGCACCGGTTGCCACCCCGGTCGACCCGCGCCACCGCCTTGTCACCACCAAGTACAACCCGGCGCGCACCTGGACCCCGCCGAACGTCGTCGGTATCGGCGGCGCCTACATGTGCATCTACGGCATGGAAGGCCCCGGCGGCTACCAACTGTTCGGCCGCACCGTGCAGGTGTGGAACACGCATCGACAGACGGCAGACTTCATCGAGGGCAAGCCGTGGCTGCTGCGTTTCTTCGACCAGATCCGCTTCTATCCGGTCAGCGCAGAGGAACTGGCCGAATGGCGCCGCGATTTCCCCAGCGGCAAGCGCGCACTTCGGATCGAACCCTCCGAATTCCGCCTGTCCGACTATCGCAGGTTTCTGGCCGACAATGCCGAGGCCATTGAGAGCTTCGAGGCGAACCGCAAGGCCGCTTTCGACGCCGAGCGCGCCGAGTGGGAGCGCCGTGGCGAGTTCGACCGGGTCAACGCGCTGACCGAAAGCGAAGCCCCGGCTGAAGATGCGGTTGACGTTCCGGAAGGTGCCGACCTGATCGAAGCCCCATTCGGCGGCAGCGTTTGGAAACTGCTCGTCCAGCCCGGCGACACCGTACAGGCGGGCGAGACCATTGCGGTGATCGAGGCGATGAAGATGGAATGTCCGGTCGAGAGTCCGGGGGCCGGAACCATCGCCGCGCTCTACATAAAGGAGCGTCAATCGCTCCAGCCCGGAACCCCGATGCTGGCCCTGCGGAGGAGCGCATGACTCTGCTCGACCGCCGCAGCGCAGCCGCCCTCGCCGCCGGAGTCAACTCGGGCGCAGTAACCGCAGTCAGCGTGATCGAGGAAACCCTCGCCCGCATCGCTGCATACGATGAAATCCAGCCGCAAGTCTGGATCAGCCGGGCCTCGGCAGAAAGTCTGTTGGCCCAAGCCAGTGCCATCGATGCCCGCGTGGCGACAGGCGAAGTCCTGCCGCTGGCCGGCGTCCCCTTCGCGGCCAAGGACAACATCGACGTCGCTGGCCTTGAAACCACCGCTGCCTGCCCCGCCTTTGCCTATGCCCCACAAAAAGACGCAACCGTCATTGCCCGCCTGAAGGCCGCAGGTGCGATTTGCGTGGGCAAGACCAACCTCGATCAGTTCGCCACCGGCCTCGTCGGCACGCGCAGCCCCTTTGGCATCCCGCGCAACGCCTACAACCGCGACTACGTCAGTGGCGGTTCAAGCTCCGGTTCGGCCATTGCCGTTGCCGCAGGGCTTGTGCCCATCGCGCTGGGCACTGACACGGCAGGTTCGGGCCGCGTGCCCGCTGCGTTCAACCACCTGATCGGCTTCAAGCCCACCAAGGGTCGCTGGAGCACCAAGGGCCTCGTCCCCGCCTGCCGCTCGATCGACTGCATCACCGTCTTCGCGTCCGACACCATCGACGCAAGGCTGGTCGATCATGCGGTCGCCGGGTTCGACGCAGGCGATCCGTGGTCGCGCCAGCTTTTTGAAACGCCACTCAGCCCCAAGCGCATCGGTGTCCCCCGCCGCGACCAGCGTGCATTTTTCGGCGATAGCGAGTCCGAATTCTTGTACGACCGTGCTCTGGCCACGCTGGCCGAACAGGCTGATATCGTGGAAATCGACATCGCCCCGCTGCTCGAAGCAGCCCAGTTGCTCTACGGCGGCCCGTGGGTGGCCGAACGCACCGCTGCCATCGCCGAACTGCTGAAAGACAATCCCGAAGCGATCGACCCAACGGTACGCATCGTCGTCGAAGCCGGGTGGGACAAGACTGCGGTAGAACTGTGGAACGGCATCTACCGCATGGCCGAGTTGAAGCGCCATGCCGACCAGCTGTGGGAATGCGTGGACATGCTCGCCTTCCCCACGACCGGCACGACCTATCGTGTGGCCGAACTGGCGGTGGCCCCTGTAGCCCTCAACAGCAACCTGGGCTTTTATACCAACTTCGTGAATCTGCTGGACATGGCCGCCGTCGCGGTCCCGGCAGGCGTGCGCCACAATGGCTCGGGCTTCGGCATCACGCTGATTGGCCCCGCAGCAACCGACCGCGCCCTGCTCGATGCCGCCGATCAGTGGCTGGGCGCTGCCAACCTCACTCCCCCACCCCCGCTCGATCTGGAGGGCAAGATGCAGACCGTGAAACTCGCCGTTGTCGGAGCCCACCTCGAAGGCATGCCGCTGCACTGGCAACTGACCTCGCGAGACGCCAAATTCGTCGGTGCCTTCGAGACCGCGCCCTCCTACAAGCTCTACGCCATCGCAAACAGCGTGCCGCCCAAGCCCGCGCTGGTGTTTGACGAAGGCGGTGCGGCGATCAAGCTCGAGGTCTATGAACTTGGCCTCGCCGAGTTCGGCAGCTTCACCGTCGAAGTGCCGGCGCCGCTTGCCATCGGCACGGTCACACTGGCGGACGGCAGCAGCGTCAAGGGTTTCGTCGCCGAACCGCGTGCGCTGGCCGGAGCGGAGGACATTACGCACCTTGGCGGATGGCGCGCCTACATCGCCTCGCGTAGCTGATTGGCCGGAAGGATTTCTCCCATGCTCCGCACACTGCTCCTCGCCGCCGCCGCTCTGGCCCCGACCTTCGCTCACTCGCAGGTCGAACAGGCGCAGACCGTACCCGGCTTTGCCGATTTCCTCGCCGTCGATGGCGATGCGGTCTGGGCCACCAATCGCGGCAAGGTGGAGAAGTGGTCACGCAACGGCAAGCTCGCCGAAGTCGCCATAGCAAGGCCCTGCGGTGCAATGACCGTGGCGTTCGGCTCGCTCTGGGTCGCCAATTGCGCCGATGGCTCGCTGGTCCGGATCGATCTGGAAACCGCGAAGATCGTCGCTTCCATTCCCACCGGCATCGCCAACCAGAAGCAGGGCGAACTGATCGTGGCCAATGGCGCAGGCTCAATCTGGCTGGCGAGCAAGCCCGAGGGCGCCGTCGCGCGCGTCGATCCTGAAACCAACACCGTGGTCGCCTCGATCCCCGTCGATCCCGATACCTGGTACGTGACCTTCGGCTATGACGCCGTCTGGGCGGTCAGCGCCACCAAGCAGACGCTGCAGAAGATCGACCCCAGGACCAACACCGTCGTCACCCGCGCCTCGCTCGGAACGATGCCCGGCTTTCTCGCCGCAGGCGAAGGCGGCGTGTGGGTGCAGGAACAGGGCGATGGCACCCTCGTCCGCGCCGATCCGATTACTGGCCAAGTGGTCGGCCGGGTCAAGGTCGGCGCGAACCTCAAGTGGGGCGATATCGATACCGGCGACGGCAAGGTCTGGCTGCGCACCACCGACGATCAGGTTTGGGCCGCGATCGATCCCAGAACGATGACCGTAGCCCAGCGCGGCGGCAAGCCTGCCGGAAGTGGCGCGCTGCGCTATACGCCGAAGGGCATGTGGACCTCTGCGCATGACGTTCACACTTTATCCTGGTGGCCGGTTTCCGGGCTGAAGGCGCTGCCGAAACCCTGAATGCGACGAAGCGGGATTGCGCAAGCGGCAAAGTCGGGCAAGATAGCCACTTGAGCCGTCCGGTTGGCGGAGAAGGCCAAGGGAATCAGGGGCATGGCGTCGGACCGCCGACAGCGCGAGACGCAACTGTTCGGCCATTGGCCGTTTTCGCTATGTCATGCCCTGCTGGGACGCCCCATTCCGGGCATAGCCACTGCGTTGTTGCTCGTCGGCACGGCGTTGGGCGTGCGCCTGATGATGGGTGACCCTGCCCCCGCGCCACTGCTGGCCTATTATCCGGCCATCGTGATCGCAACCTTCCTCGGCGGCCGCATCGCCGGATACTCCGCAACTGTGCTGGCTTGGGTCCTGGCATGGTACATGTTTGTGAGGCCATCAGGCGGCGTTGAACTGAGAGATGGCGCTGGAATCGCTCTGCTGGTCTTCGTACCGTCGACTGTAATCGTGCTCGAAGTGGTCCACGCGCTCTGCACCAGCGCGATGGACCTCATCGCAGCAAAGCAGCATCTCGAACGGGATGGCGAATGGCAGGCCGAACAGCGCGCCCACCTGCTCGGCGTGATCGACGAACTCCAGGCGATCTACGACGAGGCCCCGGTCGGCCTCGGCCTGCTCGACGCCGACTTGCGCTTTGCCCGCATCAATTCGGCACTTGCCGAAATGAACGGCTTTACCCCCGAAGACCACATCGGCCGCAACGTATGGGATTTACTGCCCGATCTCAGGGCATCGGCCGAACCGCTGCTGCGCACCGTGCTCGAAGGCGGCGAAGTGATGCGCGGGGTCGAGATTTCGGGCGAGACACCAGCCCGGCCAGGCGTAAAGCGGACATGGTCCGAAGTGTTCTATCCGGTCCATGGCCCGGATGGTCAGCGCCGTGGCGTCGGCATCTTCTGCGTGGAGATTACCGACCTCAAGCAGGCGCGCGAAAGGGAAGACCTGCTGACTCGCGAGGTCGACCACCGCGCCAAGAATCTGCTCGCCGTGGTACAGTCGATCGTCCAGATGATGAAGGCGCAAGGCTCGGTCGCCGAATTCAAGGAGGCGCTGATCGGCCGCATCGCTGCAATCAGCCGCGCGCACAGCCACCTTTCGGAAAACCGCTGGGATGGCGTGAAGCTTCAGGCTCTCATCGCCGACGAGCTGACGCCTTATGGCATCGCCGTCGACCTCGACCCTGTTGTCAACGATCTCGTGCTCAAGTCCAGCACTGCCCAAGCGATGGCCATGGTCCTGCATGAACTCGCCACGAATTCGGCAAAGTATGGTGCGCTGTCGGCCAACGGCAGTGTCGAGGTGCTGTGCCGTGCGACCGCGCTGGAGGAAGAGGCCTTGGTCATGCAATGGCGGGAATCCGGAGGTCCCTCTGTGACCGCCCCCAAGTCGCGCGGCTTTGGCACGCGCCTGATCGAACGCTCGGTCACCCACGGCATCGGGGGGAAGCTGGACTACCGGTTCCTCCCCGAAGGCGTGTTCTGCCGCATCAGCATCCCGCGTTCTGCGCTGGGCTAAGGCAGGATTGCCTCAAAATCCCGCGTTTGCGGTGTCCAGTATCCTGCCAATGGTCCGTTTGCGCTGAAGATTTCGGTTGCTGCCTGCGCGGGGGTATCAGCGCGCGCGACGATGGGGGTGAGTTTGTCGGCCATGGGATCGTCGACCGGTCCGTTGGCACCAGACAAGTGGTGTATCCACGCGCTGATGCCTTGGAGGATAGCAGGGCAGGTCCTGCCTTGGGCGGCGGTTGCGGCGAGGGTTTCGAGCCAGCGCTGGGGGATCTTCTGCGATCCGTCCATGGCGATCTGGATCAGACGGTGGTTGAGGCAGGGGTTGGCGAAGCGGGCGATCAGCGCTTCGGCGTAGGCGGCAAGGTCTTGTCCGGGAGCGGGCGTGATCGTGGGGGCGGCTTCCTCGCGCATCAGGCTTGTGGCGAGTTGCCGCAGGGCCGGGTCGGCGATAGCCTCGTGGACGTATTCGTAGCCTGCCTTGAGCCCGCAATAGGCGAGCAGCGAATGAGCGCCGTTGAGCATCCTGAGCTTGGCGGTCTCGTAGGGGCCGACTTCGGATACCAGCTGCGCGCCAACCGCTTCCCAGCGCGGGCGCGGGCCCGCAAAGCGATCCTCGATCACCCACTGGCTGAACGGCTCGGTCACCACGCAGGCATCGTCGTTCAGACCGCCCAGCGCCTTTGCCACCATTGCCCTGTCTTCGTCCGTCGTGGCAGGCACGATGCGGTCGATCATCGTCGAGGGACAGGTGCAGTTTGCCTTGAACCATGGCACAAGATCAGGCTCGTGCCGCGCGAGGTACTGCAGCATCAGGCTCTCAAGCTTCGCGCCATTGTCGGCAAGGTTGTCGCAGGACAGCAGCGTCACGCCGCCAAGCCCGGCCTTGGCCCTCGCCAGCAGACCTTGCGTGACGAAGTAGTAGAAGCTCAGGGAGTGCGCGAGGTCGAAGTTGAGAGTGCCGTCAGCGCTGCGGCAATAGCCCTTCTCGGTCACCGTCAGGCTGACGATCTGCGTTGAAGGCGCGGCGACCGCGGCAATTACCGCGTCAGGCTCCTCGCTTGCCACCAGCACGTTGCGCACCGATCCGACGATCCGCAGCCTCGCGCCCTCGGCGCTCTGTTCGGCAACGGTGTAGAGCCCGCCTTGCGGGTTCATCTGCCGCGCCACGCCTGCCGAGCGGAGCGAGATGCCGGTGATGGCCCAATCAGCATCACCCTCATTCCCGTTATCCAGATTCAGGGCCGCATCTGTGTACCAGGCCTGATGCGCGCGGTGGAACGCGCCGATGCCGAAGTGGACGATGCCGACCTTCTGCGCTTCGCGATGGTAGAGCGGGCGGGCAACCTCGGCGGGCAAGGCCGCCAGCGTGCCGGGCGACAGGCGCTTCACAGGTTATAGGCCTTCTTCGCCAGGTTGTACGACAGGTCCTGTGCCAGCTCCGCCGCTTCCCAGTCCTCGATGCGGTGCTCGGCGACCAGCTCTGCCAGAAAGCCGCAGTCGATGCGCCGGGCAACGTCGTGTCGGGCCGGGATCGAGAGGAAGGCGCGGGTATCGTCGTTGAAACCGACGGTGTTGTAGAAGCCCGCCGTCTCGGTGGTCATGTGGCGGAAGCGCTTCATGCCCTCGGGGCTGTCGTGGAACCACCATGCCGGACCGAGCTTTAGGCACGGGTAATGCCCGGCCAGGGGCGCGAGTTCGCGGGCATAGGCGCTCTCGTCCAGCGTGAAGAGGATGATCGAAAGATCGCGCTCGTTGCCGAACCTGTCGAGCAGCGGCTTGAGCGAGTGGACAAAATCGGTCCGCATCGGGATGTCGGCGCCCTTGTCGCGGCCGAAGCGATCAAACAGCGCGGCGTTGTGGTTGCGGAAGGAGCCGGGGTGGATCTGCATGACGAGGCCGTCCTCGAGGCTCATGCCCGCCATCTCGGTCAGCATCTGCGCGCGGAACAGTTCGGCGTCGGAAGAATGGAAGTTCCCAGAGGCGACGCGATCGAACAGCGCGGCGGCCTCGCTGGCGGATAGGTTGGCAGTCGCGGCCGTCGGATGGCCATGGTCGGTGCTCGTCGCGCCCATCGACGCGAAGAACGCGCGGCGCTGACGGTGCGCGGCAAGATAGCCGGTCCAGGTGCGGCAATCCTCGCCGGTCAGGTGGGAGAACAGGTCGAGGTTGGCTTGAAAACCCTCAAACTCGGGATCGATCACCGGATCGGGGCGATAGGCGGTGATGACCTTGCCCTGCCACCCGTCGGCGCGCGCGTTTTCGGCGCGGATCGCGGCGTGGTGCTCCAATGTGTCGAGCGGGCTCTCGGTCGTGGCGATGACCTCGATGTTGTAGCGATCGAACAGCGCGCGCGGGCGGAACGCGTCCGTGGCGAGCATATCGGTGATGGTGTCGTAGTAGAGGTCGGCCGTCTCGGCACTCAGCTGCACGCCCATGCCGAAGGCCTCGGCGAAGACCCAGTCCAGCCACATGCGCGAAGGCGTGCCGCGGAACAGCCAGTAGCGCTCGGCAAACAGCCGCCACGCCGCGCGCGGGTCCACGCCCTTGTTGCGCACGCCGAGATCTTCCAGCGCCACGCCC
>NZ_VLKJ01000014.1 GCF_007830315.1 Novosphingobium taihuense | reverse complement strand
AGGTGGATGTACTGCCAGATGTCGAGCTCGGTCCAGTTGCTGATCGGGAAGACGCGGATGGACTCGCCCTTGTTCTTGCGGGCGTTGTAGAGGTTCCACAGCTCCGGGCGCTGGTTCTTCGGGTCCCAGCCGTGCGAAGCGGTGCGGAACGAGAAGATGCGCTCCTTGGCGCGGCTCTTCTCCTCGTCACGCCGCGCACCGCCAAAGGCCGCATCGAAGCCGTACTTGTCCAATGCCTGCTTGAGCCCCTCGGTCTTCCACATGTCTGTGTGGAGCGAGCCGTGGTCGAACGGGTTGATGTTCTTCTCGGCAGCTTCCGGGTTCTGATAGATGAGCAGATCCATGCCGCTCTCGGTCGCCATCTTGTCGCGCAGCGCGTACATGTCCTGGAACTTCCACGTCGTATCGACGTGCAGCAGCGGGAACGGCGGCGGCGAGGGATAGAAGGCCTTGCGCGCAAGGTGCAGCATCACCGCGCTGTCCTTGCCCACGGAATAGAGCATCACCGGATTGGTCGCCTCGGCCACCACCTCGCGCATGATGTGAATCGCCTCGGACTCAAGTCGCTCGAGATGCGTCAGGGTCTGCTTGTCCAATGCCACGGCTTTCGCTCCGTAATTGCGTTGCGTCCCTTTGCGCGATTCGCAAGCACGGGTGTTCTCCCATTTGGGAGCATGGGGCGAAGGCATTGCTTTTGCGCGGACAACTCCAGCTATGGATACCCGGTGGATGCATTCGGCGAGACGCGCCGAGGGACTGAAAGCTTGCGAGCGATTGTCCAACCGCCTAAGCGACAGGGATGGCCGTTTATTTCCACGAAGAAGACCTTCCCGAGGGCGTGCTCGCGCCGGGTCCCGTTGCTGTCGATACCGAGACCATGGGCTTGATCACGCCGCGTGATCGGCTCTGCGTGGTCCAGATTTCCGATGGCCGGGGGGACGAACACCTCGTTCGCTTCTCGCCCGGCAGCAGCTTTGCCGCGCCGAACCTGAAGGCGGTCCTCGCCGATCCTGCGCGGATCAAGCTGTACCACTTCGCCCGTTTTGATCTCGCTGCGATCGAACACTATCTCGGTGTAGTCGCCGCACCCGTGTTCTGCACCAAGATCGCCTCGAAGCTGGTTCGCACCTATACCGACCGCCACGGCCTCAAGGATCTCGTGCGCGAGCTGCTCGGCAAGGAAATCTCCAAGCAGCAGCAGTCGAGTGATTGGGGCGGTCCGGTCCTCAGCGATGCGCAACAGGAATATGCCGCATCCGATGTGCGCCACCTCCACGCGATGCACACAATTCTGGTCGAGCGGCTGGAACGCGAAGGCCGCACCGCGATAGCGCAGGCCTGCTTTGATTTCCTGCCGATGCGGGCAAGGCTCGATCTTGCCGGTTGGGCCGAGCGCGACATCTTCAGCCACGAGTAAGGCGGAGACAGGCAAGCGAACGCGATGACCGTCCAGGCCGACATGATCCGTACCCGGCGTCGTGGCTTTGCCGCGCCCGGTGGCTTTCACGACCGGCTGGTGCATTTCCTCGCGCGTGCACTGCCCGCTTTGGTGGGCGGATTGCTGGCGGTGATGATCATCGCGCCGATTTCCCCACGCGGTGAGATCAGCTTCCTGCTCGACCGGCGCAAGGTCGCCGTGCTGAACGAGCGGATGCAGGTTTCGAGCGCGATGTATCGCGGGCAGGACGATGACGGGCGCAATTTCTCGATCACGGCGGGCTCTGCCGTGCAGCACAGCAAGACCCGTCCGCTGATCCAGCTCGACCAGTTGACCGCACGGATCATGCTCGATGATGGCCCGGCATTGCTCACGGCAGGCAAGGGCGACTACGATTTCGGCAAGGAGATCGTCGACATCGTCGGGCCGATCAATTTTCAGACCTCCGACGGCTACCGGATGACGGCGACCAACGTCGACATCGACCTCGGCGGCAAGATGCTGAAAAGCCGGGGCCCTGTCGAAGGACGCATTCCGGCTGGAACATTCTCTGCCGACCGGATAAGTGCCGACCTGTCGGAGCGGACCGTAACGCTTGATGGAAACGCCCGCCTCCGCATGGTGCCGGGCAGGATGCAGATGCCATGACCATGAACCGCACCACGCTCGATATCATCCGCTCAGCCCGCCCTCTGCGATGGGGGGCGATCGGCTTTGCCGGTTCAGCCGCGCTTATCGCCGGGGCGCAGCACCTTTCGGCGCAGGGCATCGCCGGGCACGACAGCAAGGCACCGGTGAACTACGCTGCCGACCGTATCGAGGTGCAGGACAAGGCCAAGCGCGTGGTGCTTTCGGGCAATGTCGACATCAATCAGTCGGACCTGCGCATGCAGGCGGCGCGGACCACCGTGGCCTATAGCAATACGGGCGACATCCAGATCGAGCGGATCGACGCCACGGGCGGCGTCCAGGTCAATCGTGGCGGTGAAAGCGCCAGGGGTGATGTCGCGGTCTATGACTTCAATCGCAACGTGATCACCATGACCGGCAACGTGGCCCTGCGCCGCAATGGCGATACGCTCAACGGAGGGCGGCTGGTGATTGATCTCGATTCGGGCCTGTCGAGCGTGGACGGGCGCAGTGGCGGCGGCGCGGCAGGCGGCAAGGGCGGCCGCGTGACCGGAACCTTCAACGTTCGCAACGCGAAGAACTGAAGCGCGTCAGGCCCGTTTGCGAGTGCACCTGTCGAACAGGGCACCGTCTTTTTTGGCGGCCTTTGCCTTGTAGATCGCCTTGAGTTGCGGGGCGACCTTGCAATCGAACATTGCTCCGTTGCGCAGGGCAAGCTCGACCGTTTCCAATGCATCGGCGGTCGGTTCGGCTGCGACGCTGCGCAGAAACGGAATTGTCCAGTTTCCACCGGCCACCAGCGCATCGGCCAGTGCCTTGCGCCCTTCAGGCCGGGCCATCAGCCGCTGACCCATGTCCTTGAGCGGAGCCTGCTCTTCCTGAAGCGCCCAAAGCGCGGCCAGCCGACGCGATGCCTCGACCTGGTCGCCAGCGCCAAGGGCAATGTCGAACATGGCCTGCTGCGCAATCGGGTCACGCCAGCCGCGTTGCGCTGCCCGCTGGATGAGGCGGGCGCTGTCTGCACGGTCACCGCTCCGCTCCTCGGCAATGGCCAGGAGCGTCAGATGCTCAGCAGGAGCCGGGCTGCGCGAGACAAGCAGGCGGGCTTCGGCAAGAGCGACCGATGGCTCGGCCGAGCGCACTGTTGCCAACGTCACGCTTTCCTGCGCGAAGTTGCGGAAGGGTGCTGGCACGACCGAGACGAGCGCAGGCTGCCGACGCGCTGCGCGGTCAAGCTGCGCGCCGCAAGCGAAGACGGCGACGACTGCCAGAAAAGCTGTCCATACTATCCGCTTCACGGCCTCTGCTCCCGGCTGTTGACCTTGCCAGAGGGTGCCGGTTCCTCGGCATCGGCCCGGCGTGCGGTGGCGAGAAGGACGACGGCGAAGGCTGCGAGGCACAGCATGGTCTGGTTGCGCAAGGGATAGTCGAGCAAAGACTGCAGCGGGACCGCGAGCATATCCTCCGCGAACTGGAATCGCTGGCTCGCGACGAACGCATTGCCGCAGTTTTCGATTTTCCGCGATTGATCGCCGACCTCAGCGACTGGGATGGTGAGGATCGTCCCGAGCGGCGCGATTCGGCGCGCATCGTTTCTGCCGTGACGCGTGGCCTTTCGACGGCGCGCTTCATCCGCTTCGCCGAAGGCCGCAATGCCTGACGTAAGGCGATCAGGGTGGCCGCCTCTCGCCACGATCGGTGCCGTCATGGGCATGGTCGGCGGCAGGAGGCTTGCCCTTCTCGGCAGCCTGATGCTGGCCTCCAGTCTCACCGAGGGCGTCGGCCTCCTCCTGCTCGTCCCGATCACCGCGATCGTCGCAGGGGAACAGGCACCGTCCTCGATGGCCATGTGGCTCACCCCGCTGGCGGGCCTGCCGGTGGGGCTGCTTCTGGCTGCAGTGACGGTGCTGGTCGGCTTGCGTTCGCTGATCGTCTACCTCGTGCTCGATCAGCAGGCGCGGCTGGGTAACGCCTTGACGAGGTCCATCCGCATCGAAGCGCAGGGGGCCGTCCTCTCGGCCGAGTGGCGCTGGTTGAGCGCCCAGAGCACTTCCGCGCACGCAGCAAAGCTTGTCGGAGAAGCCGATCGCGTCGGTGGCCTTGGCGAAAGCATGCTTTCGGTGGCGACGGGCGTGATCACGCTCGTCATGCTGCTCGCGGCGGCTTTTGCGATATCGTGGCAACTGACATCGCTGGCCGTCCTGGCTGCAGCAATCGTGGCCCTTGTGCTGATCGTGATGCGCTCTCGCAGGAACAGCGACGGCGAATATCTGGCCGAAGTCTACGAGGCGCTGCACGAACAGGTCTCGAGCGGCCTCTTCCACTTTCGGGCAGCGCGGATCAGCGGCGCCGAACCGGCGCTGGCGCAGCAGTTCGGCGAGACGGCGCGCAGTGTCGAAGACGCGCAGATGCGATACCATCGCTCGGTCGCGCAGGCTCACGTCGTGTTCCAGACAGTCGCCGCGGCGATGCTGGGCGGGTTGATCTATCTTGCGTTCGTCGTCTTGCATCTGCCGATCGGAATCCTCGTTCCCGTGCTGGCGATCATGGTCCGTATTGTCCCTGTCGTGACCGGCCTGCAGGGCAGCCTGCGTCGCTGGAGCTTCAACGCGCCGGCGCTTTCCGGTTTGCTCGATCTTGTCAGCGAAGCCTCGGTCCATCGCGAACCGGTCGATGACGGCGGCGAGCCCCTGCATCTGAAACAGTCGCTTGACCTCAAGGGCGTGGGCCTTGCCTACGAGGGGCGTGAGAAGCCGGTCTTCCGCGATTTCGATCTGGCGATTGCGGCCGGCAGCGTCGTTGCGATCTGCGGCCCATCGGGCGTGGGCAAGAGCAGCCTTGCCGACATGCTCGGCGGCCTGATCTCACCCGATACGGGGCAGATCCTTATCGATGGCGAGCCGCTCGAAGGGGCGGCGCGCATCCGCTGGCGCCGCCGCGTCGCCTATGTCGAGCAGGTGCCCTACCTGTTCGACGGCACGATCGCGCAGAACCTCGCCTGGGGGCAGGCTGAAGGCGACAGCAACGCGATTCGCGCAGCGATGACGAACGCGCTCGAGCGGGCCTCCGCCCAGTTCGTTTTCGATCTTCCCGCAGGTCTCGACACCCGTGTGGGCGAGGCGGGGCGTCAGTTCTCCGGAGGCGAAAGGCAACGCCTTGCCCTGGCCCGGGCGCTTCTCAGAAAACCGGAATTGCTGATTCTCGACGAAGTCACTGCGGCTCTCGATGGCAGCAACGAGAACGCCGTCATGCAGACGGTGCGGGATCTGCGCGGCGCCTGCACGATCCTCATCCTCGGCCATCGCACGGCGCTCCTTGAACTTGCCGATCAAATCGTTGATCTGGGAGAGCATGCAGGTTCCTGACAACCATTCCGATCTGGCGGTGCACGAGGAACTCCTGCTGCGCATCTGTGCGGCGCCCGATGCGGATCATGGCGCTCTGATCCGTCAGGTCGATGCCGATGGCTGGAACAGTCTTGCGCAGATGGCCGAGGACAAACGCCTTTGCGCGCTTGTCCTTCGTGCCGTGGGCATCGCAGACGCGCGCAAGCTGCTGCCGTCTGAAGCGGCGGCGAAGCTCGAATCGGCCCGGCAATGGCACTCGCTCTACGCTCTCAAGCAGATGGCCGCGGTCAAGCGCCTGATCGGCGTGTTGGCCGAGGGCGGATTTCATCCGATCCTGCTGAAGGGTTTCGGCCTTGCGCATGGAATCTATCCCGATCCGGCGCTGCGCCCCTTGCGCGATGTCGATCTGCTGCTTTCAGCCGATGAGGCCGCGCAGGCGCAGGCGCTTCTGGTCGGCAATGCGCATTACCGCATCGCGACATGGGCTGGCAGCTATGGCCTGGAATTCGGACACCAGTTGCCCGAGATCCAGGACATCGATTTCGACCTGACCATCGAAATCCATCACCGCGTCAACGCCCGCAACTGGGCGCAGGAGCCGATGCTGGTGGAACTGATCCGTGCCGAGCCCGTCGCCCTTCCGATCATGGGCATCGGTGTGCCGGTGCCTTCGCCGCGCGCCAACTTCCTGCACCTGCTCGAACACGCCACGCTGCATCATGCATTCGAAAACGGTCCGCTGGTCCTTGCCGACCTGCATTTCCTCGCGTGCAGGAGGAATCTGGACTGGGATTGGCTCGAAGCCGAGGCAGAACGCATGGGGCTCGCGCGCGCGCTCAGGCTTGTGGCGACGGTCGCCTGGCAGCTTGGCGGGCGATGGATGCCGGAACGGTTCGTTGACTTGGCTTACGTTGGTGCGGCCAACCTCGCGGCGGCCAGATCTGCCATGCTGCAGGATCGCGAGCAGTCAGAACAGAACAAGCTGATGCGCCGCCTCGATGTGCAGAACACCGGAGAGACCGGCTGGCGCGCAGCCCTGATCCGTGCGTTGAAGCCCGATCCCCACCAGCTTGCCAAGATTGGCGGCTGCCGTCCGGACCAGTTGCGCCGCTGGCTGTGCTATCCGGTCTGGCTGGTGCAGAAAGGCCGTCGTTTCCTCGCCGTGTCTACCAACGAGGTGACGCTGAATGCGGCGCGGCGCGAAGCCGACATGGTGCGGTGGCTCGGCCAGCCCGTCTCGAGATGACGCCTCATCTTGCCGCGGCGCGTGCGATCTCCGCGAGGCCTTGGGCAAGCGCCAGTTCGCCGTTCCGGTTGTCGGCAATCAGTGTCCGGTGCAGCAGGACCAGGCGCTCGCACAGTCGCACGAGTCTCGCACCGCGCCAGCGCTTCAACTGCTGCGTCAGATCAGCACGGTCGCGGAAGAACACTCGGCGGGCATCGCTTTCCTGCTGCATGAAGGCGTTGACGTCGCCACGCTCGCCCAGCCGCCCGGCCAGTTGCACCAGCTGGCCCGCCCGCCGCTCCAGTGCGAGCACGAGGCCGACCGGGTTGATGCCCTGTTCGCGCATGCGGGATAGCTCGGAAGGAATGCGTCGCGAATCGCCGCTGAGGACCGCATTGACCAGCGGCATCATCCCGTCGTCCTCGCTGACTGCGCAGATTTCATCGAGGTCGGCGGCAGATACCGGGCGCGGTGCCTGCGGGCTGGCGTCGAGGTAGAGCACCAGCTTCTCGATCTCGCTTCGCGCCATCCGCGTGTCGAGCGCCGTCGAGCGTGCGATCCGCTCGGCCAGCTCGTCGGTCATGCGCAGACCCATGCCGTCGGCCATCATCCGCACCGCGCCTGCCACGGCCTTGAGGTCGGGCGGATGAAACATCCCGACCAGTGCATCGGCGCGGTTTTCGAGCAGCTTTGCAATGCGCGACTTGTCGGTGGCAGACGTCGCGACGATGATCACTGGCCAGCCATCGACCGGGCTCTGCAGCAATGTCTCGACCGCATCGTGGGCATCGTCACCAGTGGCGCGGACGTGGATCACCCGCTTGTCGCCAAAGAGCGAGACCGAGCGCGCCTCGTCGGCAAGACGCACCGGATCGCGCCGCAGTTCAGCGCCGCTCAGGTCGATCTTCTCGGCATCGCCAAACATCGCGGCGATCTTGGTCGCTGCATCGCTCGCGCCTGATTCGTCAGGGCCGCAGAAGTAGAAGACGCGGCAGTCCTTTACCGCGCGGGCGGTGCTGGCAGCGAAGTTCTTCTGGGTGACCTTCATGCAGCCGTCACCGCGATATGCTCATGGCTTCTGGCGCAAGCGTACCGACACGCGCGTGACGATCTGGTCGGCCACTTCCTGCGACAGGTTCTCGAGCGCGGTCTGCTCGGCCGCGATCACCGCATACTCGCTGTTGACCACGTCGAACCCGGCGTCGGACCCTGCGGTCGCATCGAGCAGCACCGACCCGTTCTGCGTATCGACCAGCTGGTAACGGGCGCGCAGCGTGCGGCGTTCGCGCGTGATCGCATCGTTGGAAAGCTGGCCGAGGCCTTCGACCCGGTCATCCAGCCGGACATCGAGCCTGTAGCGCGCAGCATCGCCGGTTTTCCCTGCGCCCAGCCTGTCGGTCAGCGCATTGCGCACCAGCCAACCCGACTGCCCCTCGATCGGCGAAATGCTGACCTGCGAGAGCGAGCGCGCCAGTTCGCCGCTCCCACCGCCGGCATACATCGGCTGCAGCCCACAACCTGCCAACCCAAGTGGAGCCAGCAACGCAAGAGGTGCAGCGAGGAGCAGCAGGCGCTTATGCGACAAGATTCACCAGACGGTCGGGCACGACGATCACCTTCTTCACTTCCGCCCCTTCAAGTGCACGCTGCACTTTCTCGGAAGCGAGGGCAAGGCGTTCAAGCTCTTCCTTGGGCGTTCCCTTGGCCACGGTCAGCGTATCGCGCAGCTTGCCCTTGACCTGCACCGCGACGGTCACTTCGTCATCGACCAGAAGCGCCGGATCGATTTCCGGCCATGCGGCATCGGCAACCAGCCCGCTGCCGAAGCGTGCGTAGGCTTCTTCGGCGAGGTGCGGCATCATCGGGCCGACTAGCAGCAGAACCTTCTGGATCGCTGCAGAGCGGCTGGCCGAGGGCGCGGCCTTCTCGATCGCGCCGGTCAGTTCGTAGATCCGTGCCACGGCCTTGTTGAAGCCCAGCGCTTCGATGTCCGAGGCTACGAGATCGACAGTCTGGTGCGCCTTGCGATCCAGCGCCTTGTCCTCGCCGGTAGCAGCAGCATCGTACTGTCCAAACAGGCGCCACAGCCGCTGCACGAAGCGAGCGCAGCCTTCGATCCCGGCTTCTGACCACGGCAGGTCGCGCTCGGGCGGAGAGTCCGACAGCATGAACCAGCGGATCGCATCGGCGCCGTACTTCGCGACGATCTCGTCCGGGTCCACCACGTTCTTCTTGGACTTGGACATCTTGATCACACGGCCGATCTCGACCGGCGCGCCATCGGCCTTGAGCGTGGCGCCCTCGCCTGTGCGCTCGACGTCTGAAGGGCTGAAGAAGATCGGCTGGCCGTTCTCCGGATTCTTCCGCTCGTAGGTCTCGTGCGTGACCATGCCTTGCGTGAACAGGCTGCCGAACGGTTCCTTGACCTCGACCTTGCCGATGCGGGCGAGCGCACGGGTCCAGAAGCGTGCGTAGAGCAGGTGCAGGATCGCGTGCTCGATTCCGCCGATGTACTGCTCCACCGGCAGCCAGCGCTTGATCGCTTCGGGATCGAACGGGCGGTCATCGGGCTGGCTGGCAAAGCGCAGGAAGTACCACGAGCTGTCGACGAAGGTGTCGAGCGTGTCGGTCTCGCGCCGCGCGGGGTGGCCACACTGCGGGCAATCGACATGCTTCCACGTCGGGTGCCGGTCGAGCGGGTTGCCGGGGACATCGAAGGTCACGTCCTCGGGCAGCTTCACCGGCAGCTGCTTCTTCGGCACAGGCACCACGCCGCAGACTTCGCAGTGCACGAACGGGATCGGCGTGCCCCAATAGCGCTGGCGCGAAACGCCCCAGTCGCGCAGGCGCCAGACGGTCTTGCCTTCGCCCCAGCCTTCACCTTGCGCGCGGCCGATGACTGCCGCCTTGGCATCGGCCACAGCCATGCCGTTGAGGAAATCGCTGTTCACCAGCACGCCGTCTCCGGCCTCGGCCTCGCCCGCAAAGGGCTTGTCCGCATCGACCGGATCGGCGGCGACCACGCGCAGGATCGGCAGGCCATACTTGGTGGCGAAGTCGAAGTCGCGCTGGTCATGCCCCGGCACGGCCATGATCGCGCCCGTGCCATATTCCATCAGCACGAAGTTGGCGATGTAGACGGGCAGGTCGGCCCCGGTGAACGGGTGCTTTGCCGTGATGCCGGTGTCGAAACCCAGCTTCTCCGCTGTTTCCAGCTCGGCCGCTGTGGTGCCGCCCTTCTTGCAAAGGGCGATGAAGTCCTGCGCCTCAACCGAAGTCGCCGCGACGCCCTGCGCCACCGGGTGATCGGCTGCGACGGCCACGAAGCTCGCGCCGAAGATCGTGTCGGGCCGGGTGGTGTAGACTTCCAGCTTTTCGCCGGTGGACAGCGTGAAGGCAAATTGCAGGCCCTGGCTCTTGCCGATCCAGTTCTCCTGCATCACGCGGACCTTCTCGGGCCACTTGTCGAGCGTGGAGAGGCCTTCGAGCAACTCTTCGGCAAAGTCGGTGATCTTGAGGAACCACTGGTTCAGCTTGCGCTTCTCGACCAGCGCACCGGAACGCCAGCCACGCCCGTCGATCACCTGTTCGTTGGCCAGCACGGTGTGGTCCACCGGGTCCCAGTTGACCGTCGATTCCTTGCGATAGACGAGGCCTGCAGCATAGAGGTCGAGGAACAGCGACTGCTCCTGGCCGTAGTACTCCGGCTCGCAGGTCGCAATCTCGCGGCTCCAGTCGAGCGCGAACCCGAGGCGCTTGAGCTGCGCCTTCATGTTGGCGATGTTGTCGCGGGTCCAGCCGCCGGGGTGGACGCCCTTTTCCATTGCGGCGTTTTCCGCCGGCATGCCGAAGGCGTCCCAGCCCATCGGGTGAAGCACTTCGAACCCGCGCATGCGCTTGTAGCGCGCCAGGACGTCGCCCATGGTGTAGTTGCGCACGTGGCCGATGTGGATGCGCCCTGAGGGATAGGGGAACATCTCAAGGACGTAGCTGCGCGGCTTGGCGCTCGAATCGTCCGCCCGGAACGACTGCTGCTCGTCCCACACCTGCTGCCAGCGGGTGTCGGCGATGGAAGGGTCGAAGCGTTCGGGAGCAGTGTTCTCGGTCATGCGCGCTCCTCTAGGGAGCGCAGCCGACTCGTGCAAGATTCGCCTTTGCGGGACTTAGCCTGCGATTGCAGCCCTGCGCAGGTCGCGGGCCTTGGTCAGGATGATGTCTTCCAGCTTCTGTACCGTGGCGGCCTGAACCGGAGCATCGACCCATTGGCCGTTCTGCGAGACCTGGCGGCTAGCGGCAACGCGCAGGGCGTCGGCGCGCAGGTCCTGGTCAACGATCGAGACGGTGACCTTCACGCGCTCGCCCGGATTCTTGGGGTTGGCGTACCAGTCGGTCACGATCACGCCGCCATTGCTGTCGGTCTGCAGCAGCGGCATGAACGACAGCGCGTCGAGCGTGGCGCGCCACAAATAGGCATTGACGCCGATCGTGGTAACCTGGCTGGCGGCGAGGTCTGCCTTGGGACGCTCCTTCTTGCCGCAGCCGGTGGCAAGGACGGCCAAGGTCCCGATCATGATGCCGCGCACGATGAGCTGGCGGGTATTGCGTGCGGTCTTGGCGGTCTTGATCACTACGAAACAGTCCTTGCTTGCGGATGGCACTGTCCGGGCGTTGCCGGTCCGTCCTTTGCCGCAGGTTTGCACGCCCGTAAGCGCACGTTGTCAAAAAGGCCTCTATCACCGCCGCGCGCCATGCGGCAAGCGTGATGAACGCTGGCCGCAAATGGACGCGAAGCCGGTGAACGCGGGCTGAATGTCAGTTATCACTGCGCTACCTGTTTTTTGCGCCAGAACGATTACCTGTGGAGATTCTGTCACACTCGCGCGGGATACGTAACTTCCACCGACAAGGATGTGGTGCAGGGCTGGAAACTTCTGCCCGTCAGCCGTATTGAAAGCACTGATCGGGGGACTGGCCGGAGTCGCATCGTAAGCTTTGCTTACTTTTCGTTCATTCAGCCACAATCGATCAGCTTATAAGATAGGGCGTCAAACGGCCCGGGTTGGGGTAGAAGCGGAAGTACCATGATTGGCAACGGCAAGACATCTGCAGGAAAAGGCGCATTGCGTCGTCGCCTGCGTGCGCCGTTGACAGTCGGCGTCGCGGTCGTGCTCGGCCTCGCCCTTTCGCCAACAGTAACGTCTGCATTTTCCAGCGGGTTCGGCATGGGCCCGGTAAGCCTTGCCGCACGCGGTGGTATCGGCTCGTTCACGCCCGCTTCGGTTGATGAGCGCCTGGCCGCACAGATCACGGTGCGCGCGCTCAAGAACGGCAAGCTGTTCCGCTTCACGCCCGCCGGAACCGAAACCCGGCCGACGCGCTCGGTCACCGTGGCGGTTCGCGTCGATGCACTCAATACGCAAGCCTTCGCTGTTCGCAGCGCCATGGGCGATGCCGGTCAGTCGGGTGCTTCGCCGGTCCGCATCGCGCCGATGGCGTTCAACCTCGGCCTTGCCCGCGGTTACTCCAGCTTTGCAGCTGCTGTCCCCTCCGCAGGTTCGGCAGGCCTGCGCGATCTCCAGCGGATCGACATGCCCGATCTTGCCAAGTTCAAGGCAACCACTCCGGCTTCCACGCCCAGCCGCTTCGCGCCGCGCATCGAAGCTGAGGGCCGTGATAATGCAGGTCGTGCGCCGCGCACCCTCGAAGGTCAGGGCGATTACCAGCTTGATCTCGGCGGCAGCTATCGCCTGACCCGCAACCTCAATGTCACTGCCGGCGTACGTTACTCGCCCGAGCGTGACCGCCTCCGTCCGCTGACCGATGGCAAGCAGGACAACCAGGCCGTCTACGTCGGAACCCAGTTCCGCTTCTGATTTCGCAAAAAGTTGGCTTCATTGCTGCAGCATTTCTGCAGCATGCAGTATCATACTTTCGCCGGATTTACGTATTCGGCAGCTTGTCGCATCTCCGTCATGAACCTACCGTAGTCCCGAGAGGGAACACAGGGAGGTTTAAGCATGTCGCGAGTTGCAGTGGTTACCGGCGGTACGCGCGGTATCGGCCAGGCAATCTGCATGGCACTCAAGGCGCAGGGCCGCACGGTCGTCGCCAATTATGCCGGCAATGAAGAAAAGGCCCGCGCCTTCACCGCCGAAACCGGCATTCCCGCCTACCGCTTCGACGTTGGCGATCATCAGGCCACGATCGATGGCTGCGCGCGCATCGCCGCCGAGGTGGGCGAGATCGACATCGTCGTGAACAACGCGGGCATCACCCGCGACGGCGTGTTGCACAAGATGAGCTTCGACGACTGGAACGAAGTGATGCGAATCAACCTCGGCGGTTGCTTCAACATGGCCAAGGCCACCTTCCCCGGCATGCGCGAGCGCGGCTGGGGTCGCATCGTCAACATCGGCTCGATCAACGGTCAGGCCGGTCAGTACGGTCAGGTCAACTATGCCGCCGCCAAATCGGGCATTCACGGCTTCACCAAGGCGCTGGCGCAGGAAGGCGCCAAGTACGGCGTCACCGTCAACGCCATTGCGCCCGGCTATATCGACACCGACATGGTTGCTGCAGTTCCGCCTGCGGTTTTGGAAAAGATCGTCGCCAAGATCCCCGTCGGCCGCCTTGGTCACGCCGAAGAGATCGCTCGCGGGGTGGCTTTCCTCACCGCTGATGAAGGCGGCTTCGTCACCGGCTCGACCATGTCGCTCAACGGCGGCCAGCACATGTATTGAATTTGTGCCGTGGCTCCGTTCCGCAACTGGAACGGAGCCACGGCATCGGATCATTCCACCGCAATGCTTGCCACTTTCCAGCCGCCGTCCTGCGACGCAAGCTGGACAGTTTCGGTCACGTCTCCCGCCTTGCTGTAGCGGGCCTTGAACGTGACGGTCCAATATCCGTTCGGTGGCGCCGGGGTGAAGTCGGCTTTGCCCAGTTCGCGCCTGATCGGCTTGCCCACCCTTTCACGAACGCCTTCGGAAGCCGTTGCCCACCACTCTACGGTGTTGAGCAACTGAAACGACTTGTGGGTGGCTTGCCAGCTGGCGGGCCAGTCATCGCGATCGAGCAAGATGAGAAAGGATCGGGCGGCCTCGACTGCTGCCTGCTCGCTGGCCATGGTCGGGACGACGGCCGCAGTGCGGTCCGTCGATGCAGCAGGTGTCTGGTTTGTGCCAGAAAGTGCCGCAAGGGCGAGCATGGCAAGGCTTATGGTCATGGCAAGGCCTCCAATGATCCAGCTGCGGCGGCGCGAGGTTGTACCGATCCGGTCTGGCTGCCCGACCTGATGGACCGCATGAAGCGTAGCGGCATCCCCGAAAGGCTTGTCCCCCAACAATTCGGGGTCTTGCGCTTCGATTTGCTGGATAAGTCGCGCTGCCTCGCGGCTGCTGGCCGTGCCCAGCTTGCGCCGCGCGTCGCGCAGACGTTCGTGGATGGTGTGTACCGACAGGCCAAGGTGCCGCGCAATGGACTTGGCGTCGTGCCCGCCCAGCAGAAGGCGCAACGTCTCCTTTTCCTTCTCGGTCAGTGCCGCGTAGCCGGAAATCATCTGGCGGGAGTAGAAGCGATGCAGCTTGCGAGCCACCCCCAATAATTCGTATCCCCGGCAGATGCCCACGCCCTATCACCCTCCGGTCAAGCGTTCGGTAGAGATCGCAGGGCACAAGACCTCGATCAGTCTCGAGCCGCTGTTCTGGGATATGCTGCGCGATGCGGCGCTGGCCGAAGGAGTGCCAGTCAATGCGCTCGTGGCAAGGATTGATGCCGAGCGAATCGTCAGCCAGACGCCGCCGGGGCTGGCAGGTGCGGTCAGGCTTTGGCTGGTTGCGCAGCTGCGCGATCAGGACGCCGAGGGCGCTGGCGCTTCCTGAGCGGGAACGGTAGCTTCGGGGAGTGCAGGCAGTTCGCGCTTGTCGAGCATGTCTGCCGCAGCATCGAGTGCCTTGGCCTCGTCCTGCGTGACGCCGCCCGGCTTTTCCTCCTCGCTCGATCCGCAGGCAGCCATCATGCCAAGCAGCGCTGCCATGGCGATAATGCGGAAGGGGCGGGGCGAGGGCATCGGGGCTAAATCCGGATGGGCAGGCGGCGGCCGGCGCGAATTTCCGCAACCGGCCGTCAACCTGTCAGGTCGTTACTGGGCAGGCGGCGCCGACGGCTGGTCACCGCCTTCGGCATCGGCAGCCTGGGCTGCAGCGGCTACAGCCGCGGCGTTGTTGGCTGCGTCACGCACGGCATTCGCCTCGGCATCGGCTGCCGAAGAGGCGTCGGCTTCAGGCGCCATCGGTGCGGCTGCAGCCGAAGGTTCCATCGCCGGAAGCTCGTCCGCCGGCATTTCGACGGTGTCTTCTGCGGCCGCTTCCGAAGCATCGTCGGACTTGCCGCAGGCCGACAGGGCCAGCGCTGCAGCGGCGACGATCGCGAGGCTTGCGTACTTCTTCATCGAATTCCCTCTCTTGGGCTGGTCATCGCTCCGCCGTGCCAGCCGATGTCGCCCTTGGCGGGGCGGCGCGTGGAGCATCGCGGGGATGTTCTATCGGTGGGCACAAGCTAAGGCAAATGCATCCTTGGCAGGTTTTCGACGAACCGTAACAATTGATATAACGAATTCCTTATATCCGTTGACACGCATAAAGGTTTCTTTATATGCCTTTCCGCATGGCCATACATGACGCCATTCGCGCGCTAGACGATCCGACGCGCCTGCGCATCCTGCGCCTCCTCGCCAGCATGGAGCTGGCGGTGGGCGAAGTCGCGCAAGTGCTGGGGCAGAGCCAGCCGCGCGTATCGCGTCATATCAAGATCCTGTGCGATTCCGGCCTTGCTGAACGCCGCAAGGAAGGCGCGTGGGTGTTCCTGCGCAGTTCGGTTTCGGAAGGATCGGACAATCCTCTGGCCGCAGCGATCGCCCGCCTGCTGGCCATCGCCGAACAGGAAGACACCGCCTTCGGCCGCCGCTGTGCCGAAGACCGCCAGCATCTGGATGCCATCCGCTCCTCGCGCGAATCGCACGCGCTAGATTGGTTCTCCCGCCACGCCGAAGAGTGGGACGAATTGCGCTCGCTCCATATCGAGGATGGGCCGGTGGAAGCTGCGCTGACCGAGATGCTGCTTGGCCTTGCGGGTGACGCCGGGCTCGGCCGCATGCTCGACGTCGGCACCGGCACCGGCCGCATTGCAGAACTTCTCGCCCCCCATGCCGCACGCGTCGTCGCCTTCGACAAGAGCCCCGACATGCTGCGCATTGCCCGCGCCCGGCTCCAGCACTTGCGCGCCGACAGCGTCGAGCTGGTGCAGGGCGATTTCGCGCAGATCCCGTTTGCCGCGCGCTCGTTCGATACCGTGCTGTTCCATCAGGTGCTGCACTACGCTCAGGCGCCCGAAGCCGTGCTGGCAGGTGCTGCCCGCGTCACCGCACCCGGCGGTCGCATCGCCATCGTCGATTTCGCCGCGCACGATCGCGAAGACCTGCGCCAGACCCACGCCCACGCCCGCCTCGGCTTCTCGGATGCCCAGATCGAGGCAATGCTGCGCGATGCCGGTTTCGTGCCCCACGAAACCCGTGCGCTTGCGGGCCATGAACTCGTCGTCAAGCTGTGGACCGGCGTGCGCCGGGAAGACAGCGTGGCGCAACTTGAACCACGGCAAAGCCGGAAAGCCCAATGAATACCAGCTACGATCAACTTCGCGAAGCGCGCACCGCGCTCGACACCCCGCTTTTCGCCGGGCTGCCGGGTGACATCAACGTGTCGTTCGAATTCTTCCCTCCCAAGACCGACGCCCTGATGGCGCAATTGTGGGACGTGGTCGAAACGCTGGGGCCACTGCAGCCGAAGTTCGTGTCAGTCACATATGGTGCAGGTGGCTCCACCCGCGATCGCACCCACGGCACTGTCGCGCGGATCATCAGGGAGGCGAAGCTTCCCGCTGCCGCACACCTCACCTGCGTCGACGCCACCAAGGCCGAAATTCGCGAGGTGGCCGAAAGCTACTGGGAAGCGGGCGCGCGCCACATCGTCGCGCTGCGTGGTGACATGGGCGCACCGGGCGTGCCCTTCACCCCGCATCCCGATGGCTATGCCAATGCCGCCGAGCTGGTTGCGGGACTCAAAGAGATCGCCCCGTTCGAAATCTCGGTCGCGGCCTATCCTGAATCCCACCCGGATTCGCCGAGCAGCCAAGCCGATGTCGACAACCTCAAGCGCAAGCTCGATGCCGGCGCCACCCGCGCCATCAGCCAGTTCTTCTTCGAACCCGAAACCTTCTTCCGTTTCCGCGACAAGCTGGCGGCTGCTGGCATCGACGCCCCGGTCCTCCCCGGCATCCTGCCCGTCTCGAACGTTGCCCAGACGCGCAAGTTCGCCGCCGCCTGCGGTGCCGCGATCCCCGCGTGGATGGACGGACTGTTCGAAGGGCTCGACACGCATCCCGCGTCGCGCCAGCTTGTCGCCGCGACCATCGCCGCCGAGTTCTGCCGCCGCCTCTATGCCGGTGGCGTGCGCGATTTCCACTTCTACACCCTCAACCGCGCCGAACTGTCCTACGCGATCTGCCACCTGCTTGGCCTTCGCCCCAAGGCCCCGGCGCTGGAGAAAGCCGCGTGACACTCGCCCCATCCACAGCTCGCACCGCCTTCCTTGAACAGGCTGCGCAGCGCATCCTCATCACCGATGGCGCGTTCGGCACCGAGATCCAGAACTTCAAGCTGTCCGAATCCGACTATGCCGGAACGCTGGGCCTTGCCAAGGACCAGAAGGGCAACAACGACATCCTCGCGCTGACCAAGCCCGAAGTCCCGGAATCGATACATCGCGCCTATTTCGAGGCCGGTGCCGACATCGCCGAAACCAACACCTTCAGCGCCAACCGCATCAGCCAGGCCGACTACGCCGCCGAACACCTCGTGCGTGAAATCAACGTGGAATCGGCAAAGCTGGCTCGCCGCGTGGCGGATGAATTCACCGCCAAGGATGGCCGCCCCCGCTTCGTTGCCGGTGCCATCGGCCCAACCAACAAGACCCTCTCACTCAGCCCGGACGTCAACGATCCCGGCTTTCGCGAAATCGACTGGGACCATCTCGTCGATGTCTATGCCGAGCAGGTCCACGCCCTTGTCGAAGGTGGTGCGGACTTCATCCTGATCGAGACCGTGTTCGACACGCTCAACGCCAAGGCGGGCGTCATGTCGGTCCGCAAGGTCGAAAAGGAACTCGGCCGCGAAATCCCGATCATGATGTCGATGACGCTGACCGACCTTTCGGGACGCAATCTCTCGGGCCACACGGTCGAAGCGTTCTGGTACGCGATCCGCCATGCCAAGCCGCTGACTGTCGGCCTGAACTGCTCGTTCGGCGCCACTCAGCTGCGCCCGCACGTTAAGGCGCTGTCGGAAATCGCCGACACGCTGATCATGGTCTATCCCAACGCAGGCCTGCCCAACGAACTGGGCGAATATGACGAGATGCCACAGACCACCGCGGGCCTCGTCAAGGAATGGGCCGACCACGGGCAGGTAAACGTGCTCGGCGGCTGCTGCGGCTCCACGCCTGCACATATCGCGGCGATGGCGCAGGCGGTGAAGGCGCTGCCCCCTCGCAGGATGGCCGTCCCCGAAACCGCTACCCGCCTCGCCGGGCTCGAACCTTTCATCATGGCTGCCTGATTTTCATGACCAGTACCCCCACCGGATCGCGTTTCGTCAACGTCGGCGAACGCACCAACGTCACCGGCTCTGCCGCGTTCAAGAAGCTGATCCTTGCGGGCGATTACGCCAAGGCGGTCGAAGTCGCGCGCCAGCAGGTCGAGAACGGCGCGCAGGTGATCGACGTCAACATGGACGAGGGCCTGCTCGACGCGCTTGAGGCGATGACCACGTTCCTCAAGCTGATCGCCGCCGAGCCGGACATTGCCCGCGTGCCGGTGATGATCGACAGTTCCAAGTGGGACGTGATCGAGGCCGGCCTGAAATGCGTTTCGGGCAAGCCCATCGTCAACTCGATCTCGATGAAGGAGGGTGAAGAAGCCTTCCTGCACCACGCCCGCCTGTGCATGGACTATGGCGCCGCCGTCGTCGTCATGGCCTTTGACGAAAAGGGCCAGGCCGACACCAAGGAGCGAAAGGTCGAAATCTGCGAGCGCGCCTACAAGCTGCTCACCGGCATCGGCTTCCCGCCCGAAGACATCATCTTCGATCCCAACGTCTTTGCCGTCGCCACCGGCATCGAGGAGCATGACAACTACGGGCTCGACTTCATCGAAGCCACGCGCGAGATCAAGGCGCGCTGCCCGCACGTCCACATTTCGGGCGGCCTGTCCAACCTGTCATTCAGCTTCCGTGGCAACGAGATCGTGCGTCGCGCGATGCATTCGGTGTTCCTCTACCACGCGATTCCGGCGGGCATGGACATGGCGATCGTCAACGCCGGTCAGCTCGACATCTATGACCAGATCGATCCCGTGCTGCGCGAGGCCTGCGAGGACGTCGTCCTCAACCGCAAGCCTGCCGCCGATGACGGCAAGACCGCGACCGAGCGCCTGATCGAGTTGGCCGAGAGCTACAAGGGCAAGGACACCGTCGCCGAGAAGGCCGCCGAGGAATGGCGCGGCTGGGACGTTGTGCGCCGCCTTGAACATGCCCTCGTCAAGGGCATCGACGCCTATGTCGTCGATGATACCGAGGAAGCCCGTGCCGCCATCGCCGCGCGCGGCGGCAGGCCGATCGAAGTGATCGAAGGCCCGCTGATGGAAGGCATGAACACGGTCGGCGACCTGTTCGGCTCGGGCAAGATGTTCCTCCCGCAGGTGGTGAAATCCGCCCGCGTGATGAAGAAGGCCGTCGCCCACCTCATCCCCTTCATCGAAGCGGAGAAGGAAGAAGGCGCCAAGGCGAAGGGCCGGATCATCATGGCCACCGTCAAGGGTGACGTTCACGACATCGGCAAGAACATCGTAGGCGTCGTCCTCCAGTGCAATGGCTATGAAGTGCTCGACCTTGGCGTGATGGTGCCATGGGCGACGATCCTCGACGTGGCGCAGAAGGAACAGGTCGATATGATCGGCCTGTCCGGCCTGATCACCCCCTCGCTCGACGAGATGGTCACCGTGGCCGAGGAAATGCAGCGTGCGGGCATGATCATTCCGCTGCTGATCGGTGGGGCGACGACCAGCAAGGTCCACACCGCGCTGCGCATCGATCCGGCCTATGACGGCCCGGTCGTCCACGTGCTAGACGCCAGCCGCGCGGTCGGCGTCGCTTCGCAACTCTTGTCCGACACGCAGGCGCAAGGCTTCATCAAGGCGACTGCTGCCGATTACCAGCACGTGCGCGATGCCCGTGCAGGCAAGGGCGCGTCCAAGCTGCTCAGCCTTGAAGACGCGCGCCTCAATGCCTTCGCGCCCGACTTCTCGGAAAAGGCCCCGCCGCCAGAGCAGCCCGGTCGCCACGTGTTCGAGGACTGGGATCTCGCCGATCTGGTCGAATGCTTCGACTGGACGCCGTTCTTCCGTTCATGGGAGCTGGCGGGGACGTGGCCCGGCATTCTGGATGATGCGGTCATCGGAGAAAGCGCCCGCAATCTGTATGCCGATGCCCGCGCAATGCTCGACAGGATCATCGCCGAGAAGTGGCTGACGGCCAAGGGTGTCGCCCAGTTCTGGCCCTGCGCACGGCACGGTGACGACGTGATCCTGCACCCGAACGACGACGAGCTTTCGGTGCGCCTGCCGTTCCTGCGCCAGCAGTTCATCAAGAGCCGTGGCCGCGCGAACTTCTGCCTGGCGGATTTCATCGATCCGGCGGGCGACTGGATCGGCGGCTTCGCGGTTGGCATCCACGGCATCGACGAGCATCTGGCACGCTTCAAGGCAGATCACGATGACTACTCGGACATCCTGCTGAAGGCCTTGGCCGACCGCTTCGCCGAAGCCTTTGCCGAGCGCCTGCACCAGTACGTCCGCACCACGCTCTGGGCTTATGCTCCGGGTGAGCAGCTGACCAACGAGGCGCTGATCCGCGAACAATATCGCGGCATCCGGCCAGCGCCGGGCTATCCGGCCTGCCCGGACCACACCCTCAAGCCGATCCTGTTCGATCTGCTCGACGCCACCAACACGGCTGGCATCACGCTGACCGAATCGCAGGCAATGTTGCCCACCTCGGCCGTCTCGGGCTTCTATTTCGCCCACCCCGAAAGCCAGTACTTCGGCGTCGCCACCATCGGACGCGACCAGCTAGAGGACTACGCCGGACGGCGCGGATTTGACCTTCCGATAATGGAGCGCTGGCTGCGGCCAAATCTGGATTGAAACAAGACCTGCGTCCCCGCGCAGGCGGGGACCTCGGTGTTGTTACAGAACCTTCCATAAACCGATGGAGGCCCCCGCTTTCGCGGGGGCGCAGCGTGAAGCAGTCATTCTACTGCAACCGGCTCGCCTCCACCCGCGACAGCGCACGCCGCCTGAGATAATCGGCCTCCACGCCCGATACCTCCGCTTGCCCCGCCAGCACGCCGAGTGCTGCGCCAAGGCCATGCGCGGCCAGCTCGCCAAGCGCGGCGTCGGTGTCCTGACCAAGCTCCACCGCCAGAGCTTTCAGCACCCGCGCCATCTCGGCAAATTCCACCTCGCTTTCCCACGCCGCCTTGCATTCCTCGCGGCGGACGAAGCTGTCTCGCATCTCGAAGCCCATCGCAGATCTCCTGTCCCGGCGGACCCTCCCGCCATGAGGAACAAGCTGTCAGCCGCGCCCGAATTCGCGCTTAACCGCGCGCCGCGCACCTTGCCGGAGCATCGGGATGGTTAAGCGGTAACTCATTCCTTGGCCCGGAAAGGCGCATGGATTCGTATTTCTCACTGCGCATCAGCACCTTGTGCAGGGCGGGCGGATTGGCCCCGGACATGGTTGCGGCTATGGCCTTTCGGATCGATTGGACAAGCCGTCGCGCACTTGCATAGACGTCGGCACTTCGGGGGATTTTCCAATGACGCCGCCAGCGCCCGCCATGGGCACGACCGAGATTTTCCTGATCGCGCTGACGATCATCCTCGCCGTGCCCTATCTGGCCTGGCGGCTGCTCCGCACCGATTACTGGGCCCCGCTGGTCGTCGTGCAGATCATCGGTGGCATATTGCTGGGCCCCGGCGTGCTCGGCGCGGCTTTCCCCGAATACTACGCCTTCGTGTTCAACCCGCAGGTCATCGGCTCGTTGAACGGCATCGCGTGGTGGGCGGTGATGATGTTCGTCTTTGCCGCCGGTCTTGAGCTTGACCTGACCGATGCATGGGCCAATCGCCGCGAAACCGCGATTACCGCGGCAGGGGCCTTAATCACACCGCTTCTGTTCGGCGCTGCGGCCGCAGCACTTCTGCTGCAGACGCCCGGCTGGATCGGCCCCAAGGGCAGCTACCCGCAGGTCGTCCTCGGCATCGGAATGGCCTGCGCGGTCACCGCCCTGCCGATCCTCGTGCTGCTGATGGAAAAGCTCGGCATTTTCCGCGAACCATTGGGCCAGCGCATCCTGCGCTACGCCAGTCTCGATGACATCGCGATCTGGGGCGTGCTTGCCCTGATCCTCGTCGATTGGGAGCGTGTCGGGCGGCAGGGCATCTTCCTTATCGGGTTCGCCTTGGCCTCGTGGGCCGTACGGGCACTGTTCCGTCGCCTTTCGGAGAACGACCGCTGGTACGTCTCGCTGATCTGGCTCGCCATGGTCGGCTTCGCGGCGGACTGGTGCGGCCTGCACTACATGGTCGGCGCATTCCTTGCCGGAGCCGTGCTCGATGCCCACTGGTTCACGCGCGAACGGCTCGACGGGTTCCGCCAGTTCCTCCTGCTTGCCGTAATGCCCGTGTTCTTTCTCTCGACGGGCCTGCGCACCAAGTGGGACGTCGGCGGCCTTGCCGTGTTCGGTGCGGCGTTCCTGTTCCTTGTCGCTTCGGTTGCCGGCAAGCTTGCAGGCGTGCGCATCGCCGGACGCCTGCTCGGCTGGGCAAAGGGAGAGGCTTCGATCGTCGGCTGGCTGCTCCAGACCAAGGCGCTGATCATGATCATCTTCGTCAACGTCCTGCTCGACAAGGGCATCGTCACCAACGAGACCTTTACCGCGCTTCTGCTCATGGCGGTGATGAGCACGATGCTGACCGTGCCGATGGTCACTCCGAAGCTCAAGGCGCTGGTCAAGCCAACGGTCCATTAACGCCAGCACGGTAAACCCGGCGGCATGGAAGCCGTCGACCTGATCATGGCGGGCGTGGCCGGGCTGGTGCTTGGCCTGTGCTGGTGCCTCTATCGCTGCGCCACGCTGCTGAGCGGCTGGCAGGTAGCAGTCGCCCATGTCTGGCGCGGCGGGTACAGCGATCTCGAACGCCTGGACGATTTCTTCCACCCGGATATGTCGATCGGCACACTGCGCGGCTTCGATATCCGCGATGGCGAGGGCTCTCGCTGGATCGAGGACGAGGTGGTGTTCGAAACGCCCGATGGCCAGCGCATCCACGCCATGGTCGGCCGACAGGTCCAGCGGTCATGGAAGCCAACGGGCGTGTTCCGCATCTGGTACGACCGCGCCGACCCCCAGCGCGTCACCGCCTATGGCCCCGGCTACTGGCTTTTTACGGCCATGCTGGCCTTCGCCGCACTGGCATTCATATTTATCTGGGGCATAGACTGGGCGCGCACTGGCCAGCAGCCGCAATGGTTGGCTGAGCTGACCAAGGCTGAAGTCTCGCAAAAATAAGAGTGGCGCGGCCAGGCGAAGTCCTCTCTCTTCCGGCGAAAGAACTGGAGAGGCCCCGCATGTCCGCAATCGACCCCATGACCCGCCTGATCGCCATCGAGGAGATCAAGCAGCTCAAAGCGCGTTATTTCCGCTGTATGGACACCAAGGACTACGCCGGCCTGCGCAAGGTCTTTGCCGACGACGCCGTGTTCGACGCCACCTGCTCGCTCTCCATCGAACCGGCAGAGGATGCGGAGAACTGGATGTACGCTGGCGGCGACCAGATCGCGGCTTTCGTCGAAGCTGCCGTGGATGCCTTGCGCACCGTCCACCACGGCCACTGCCACGAGATCGAACTGCTATCCGAAACCGAGGCACGTGGCGTGATCGCGATGGAGGACCAGATCTGGGACGCCGAAGGCAACCCCTTCCTCCACGGCATGGGCCACTACCACGAAACCTACCGCAAGGAGACCGACGGCTGGAAAATCGTCACCAGCCGCATCAGCCGACTGCATGTGATCGTCGGCTGACCTACTCCCCGCAGGTCTGCTTCGCCCGCAAAAGGCGCGCGATCCAACCGCGCGCGCGCTTGTCCGCCTCGGCCCTGTTCAGCCCGGCATAGCGCCAGTACTGGTCCGCCAGTTCCGCAATGGCGGCTGACACAAGCGTTGGCTTGATGCTCTGCGGGCGGCCTTTGAACTGGCCCTGCGGCAAGGGAAGCCCGAGGCCTGCCGATGTCGGATCGAGCGCGGCGGATTTGTACATGGCAAAGCGGATCGTGCCTTCCTCGCAATCCGGATCGACCTGCGTCAGACTATCCAGAAAGGCATCGAACCTCGGCTGTGGCGGCTGCGTACTGCCGCAGTCCGTATAGAAGGCGAAGCTGTCGAGCGTACTGCCGAATCTTGGCATGACCGCTGAAAGCAGGCCGGGGCGACGGACCAGCGCGCCGCAGGGGAAGGGCGCTCCCACCGTGCCGCCAACACCGCCGAAGTATGCCGAAACAATATAGGCAAATGCGCCGAAGTCTTCGTCCGAGCGGATCACGTCCTGCGGCCCGCGCATCGTATAGGCCACGATGTCGCGGCCATAGGAGGCGCTCTCGCCGCTCTGCAGCCGTTTCCAGTATGGTGTGATCAGTCCGGTCACCGCTCGGTCCCAGCCTCGCCCCCGGTCCACATAGAGCGCGATCGCCTCGTACAGGCCAGCGCCCTCGGGATCGACCCGCCGCAGCACCTGCAGAGCCAGCGCGCGGTCGGTAAACAGCAGTGCCACCGCCAGATCGCGGTTACGCTGCTGATAGGCCAAGAGCAGGCACCCGCCGAGCGGTGTGGCATCCTTCCCGTCGAGATGGCCGCAGGTATTCCGGTCGGCAATCCATTCGCGCTGGGCCGCCACCTGGTTGCTGCGCCCCTTGCCCCAAGCGCTGGTCCCGGCGGCAGCATAGAGCCGCGCCATGTCCGCGTCTTCCCGCGCCACCGCGGCATCAGCGCAGATCGCCTTGTCGACGACCGTTTGGGCCTTTGCGCAATCGAAGCTTTGCGCAAAGGCCCTGCCGGGCAGAAGCCCCAGCAAAACGGCAACGCAAAGCACCACAAGTCCGCGCATCATGACCCGCCTTCCATACGAAATCGCATCGCATATGGCAGAAATCGCCCGCCCACAGCCACAGCAGAGTTCTCCGCAACGGCGCGATCTGCCATAGCGGCGAGGTGAGCCTTACCCAGACCGCATTTCCGGAATCCGAAATCCTCGACCGTCTCCACGCCGTGTTCGGCTTCAACGCCTTTCGCGGCGTGCAGCAGGACGTGGTCGAGCGCGTTCTCGAAGGTCGCTCCACCCTCGCCGTGATGCCGACCGGTGCGGGCAAGTCGCTGACCTATCAGTTGCCAGCCGTGATGCTGCCGGGCACATGCATCGTCGTCTCGCCCCTGATCGCGCTGATGCACGACCAGCTGCGCAGCGCCACGGCCAACGGCATCCGCGCCGCCACGCTGACCAGCGTCGACATGGACCGGGGTCAGACCATCGACCGCTTCCTGTCGGGCGATCTCGACCTGCTCTACGTTGCCCCCGAACGCGCGAGCCAACCGCACTTCCTCGAGATGCTGACGCGTGGCCGTGTCGCCATGTTCGCCATCGACGAGGCGCATTGCGTCTCCGAATGGGGCCACGATTTCCGCCCCGACTACCGCCTGCTGCGCCCGCTGATGGACGCCTTTCCGGATGTCCCGCGCCTCGCGCTGACCGCCACGGCAGACCGCCACACCCGCGCTGACATCCTCGCCCAGCTCGGCATCCCGGAAGAGGGCCTGATCGTTGCCGGATTTGACCGGCCCAACATCCGTTACGCCATCGTCCCGCGCGACAATCCCTTGCGCCAGCTGATGACGGTGATTGCGGAAAACCCCGGCCCCGGCATCGTCTACGCCCCCACCCGCGCACAGGTGGAGAAGCTTGCCGAGCAGTTGCAGGCCAGCGGCCGTCCCTGCCTGCCCTATCACGCCGGACTCGATCCGCAGGTGCGCGCGGCCAACCAGTCGGCCTTCGTCGCTTCCGAAGACATGGTCATGGTCGCCACCGTCGCCTTCGGCATGGGCATCGACAAGCCCGACGTGCGCTTCGTCGCCCATGCCGCCTGCCCGAAATCGATCGAGAGCTATTATCAGGAAACCGGTCGCGCCGGGCGCGATGGCGATCCTTCAGTCGCGGTCATGCTCTGGGGTGCCGAAGACTTCGTGCGCGCGCGCCAGCGGCTTGCCGAAGTGGAGGAACACCGCCGCGCCGGAGAGCGCACCCGCATCGATGCGCTCGCATCGCTGGTCGAAACCCCGCACTGCCGCCGCGCCCTGTTGCTGCGCCATTTCGGCGAGAACCCGCCTCCGTCCTGCGGCAACTGCGACAACTGCCTTGAAGCCCCGCGCGTCACTGATGCCACAGAAGTCGCGCGCAAGCTGCTTTCGGCGGTCTATCGCACCGGCCAGTCATTCGGCTTCGGCTATGTCGAGAAAGTGCTGACCGGCGTCGCCGACGAGCGCGTGACCCAGCGCGCGCACGATCAACTCTCGGTCTTCGGCATCGTCACCGCCGACGAAGCTCCGCTCCTGCGCCCGCTCGCCCGCGCCTTGCAGGCAAGAGGCGCGCTGGTCGCCACCGAGCATGGCGGCCTTGCCCTTGGCGGCGATGCCCGTGCAATCCTGAAGGGCGAGGCGGACGTGCCGCTGGTGCTCGTGCCGAAAAAGGAAGGTCGCTCCGGCCGCCGCAAGGGCGGGGCGGGGGGCGCGCTCAACCCCGTCGGCGATCCGGTGTTCGACGCGCTGCGCGCACTGCGCCGCGATCTTGCGCGCGAGGCAGGCGTGCCACCTTACGTCATCTTCCACGATTCCGTCCTGCGCGAAATGGCAGCATCACGGCCCGCCAGCCTCACCGAACTCGGCCAGATCGGCGGCGTCGGCACCCGCAAGCTCGATGCCTACGGGGACCGGTTCCTCGAGGTTCTGCGGCAGTGGTAATCGGATAGCAAAACCCCCTCCCGTCAAGGGAGGGGGCGTGCTCAGTTCACGGTCCCGGGCGCGATGGCTTCTGCAGGATCGTGCAAGGGCTGCCCCCGCGTCTTCCACAGCGAGAACGCTACGCCTCCCGCAATCAGCGCAAAGGTCACGCCAAGGCTCAGCACCGGCGGGAACTTGTCGCCGCCCAGCAGGAAGTCGGAGACGAAGATCTTCGAGCCGATGAACACCAGCACCGCGGCCAGCGCGTACTTGAGGTAGGCAAACCGGTCGATCATCGCCGCCAGCGCGAAGTAGAGCGCGCGCAGGCCCAGGATCGCCATGATGTTCGAGGTATAGACCACGAAAGTATCTGTCGTGATCGCGAAGATCGCGGGCACCGAATCCACCGCGAACACGAGGTCGGCAAGGTTGATCACCACCAGGGCGAGGAACAGCGGGGTTGCCGCGTTGACCAGCTTGCCGGTCTTCTCGTCCGGCACCTTCACGAAGAAGTGTTGGTCGTGCAGTTCCTTGGTCACGCGCATGTGGCGGCTGATCCAGCGCACGGCGGGGTTGTTGCCGATGTCGGGATCATGGTCGCTGGCGAAAAACATCTTCACGCCGGTGAACACGAGGAACGCAGCGAAGATATAGAGCACCCAGTAGGCGCGCTCGACCAGCGCCGCGCCGCCTGCGATCATCCCGCCGCGCAGGAAGATCACTGCGACAATGCCCCACAGCAGGGCGCGGTACTGGTACTTGGCCGGAATGGCGAAGAAGGTGAAGATCAGGCTGATGACGAAGACGTTGTCGATCGACAGCGCCTTTTCGATGAAGAAGCCGGTATAGTACTTCATCCCCAGGTCCGCGCCTTTCTCGGCCCAGACCCACGCGCCGAACAGCAGCGCGATGGTGATGTAGAACGCGGTCAGCTTCAGCGATTCACCGATGCCCATGGCCTTGTCCTCCTTGTGGAGGACGCCAAGGTCGAATGCGGTCAGCACGACGACGAGGCCAAGGAAGGCAAGCCAGAACCACGCGGGCGTGCCCAGCCAGTCTGCGAAGAGGAATTCCATCGATCAAGCTCCAGTCCCGCCGCGCCCCGTAATTGCTTGCAGCAATGCGCGGGACACGACGGGCGTTCCTCTATTTCAGACTGTTGCCAGAAAGGCTTCCGGGCGGCGCAGGAAAAGCGCGGCAAGCCGCGCCTTCACGGCGCACTTGAGGCTGCGCAGCCGCAGGACATCAAGGAGATCGCGCGCGATCCGCAGCGCCTCGTCCAGCTTCTGGTGGCGCTCCATGAGACGGAAGTAACGGTCGGACATCGTTGTAACCCTTCGAAAGCTGTTGCGATCGATCGGGGATGCCGTGCTCTGGCCCAGGGCCTGGAAGGAGGGGGAAAAGACCCGGACCCAAAGCATCGGCATCACCCGATGCGGTCCGACATCACGAAGCGAACTGCCATTATTGGCCAGAACGCCGCGCCAGAGGGGCCCGGTCCGCTCCGATAATGTGGAGTGATTCGGTCCGGATTGCAAGCCCCCTCGAAATCCACTTGCAGCTGCAACCAGATTTGATATTAAAGTGATATCAGATTTAAGGGGGAATGGACGATGTCCGAGTCGAAAACGCACTCCGCCAGCACCGAAACCGGCGCATGGTCTACGAGCGGCTATTTCATGCTGATTCTCATGATTGTTATGGTCGGCCTCACCGCCATGCGCGTGATCGGCTTTGCCAGCGGCAGTCCGTCCGAGGACGAAGTGCCGGGGTTCATCGCCACAATCGCCGCGCTGCCCGTCGCCATCGTGTTCATCGCCTCGGGTTTCTACATGATCCAGCCCAACCAGGCAGCCGCAATCAACCTGTTCGGCTCCTATCGGGGCACGGATCGGAACCATGGGCTGCGCTGGGTCTGGCCGTGGATGACCAAGACCAAGATTTCGGTCCGCGCCAACAACGTCGTGTCGGAAAAGCTCAAGGTCAACGACCTGCGCGGCAACCCGATCGAGATCGCCTGCAACGTGGTCTGGCGCGTCGCCGATACCGCGCAGGCGCTGTTCGATGTCGATGACTACAAGGCCTTCGTCTTCGTCCAGATCGAAAGCGCCGTGCGCTCGATCGGCTCGCGCTACCCGTATGACGACATCGAGCATCACGAGGTGACCCTGCGCGGCCACCATGATCAGATCAACGACGAGTTGCGCACGGAACTCAACGCGCGGCTGGTCCTCGCCGGCATCACCGTCGATGAATGCGGCCTCACGCACCTTGCCTATGCGCCCGAGATTGCCGGTGCCATGCTGCGTCGCCAGCAGGCAGAGGCGGTGATCTCCGCGCGCAAGAAGCTGGTAGAGGGCGCGGTGTCGATGGTCGAGATGGCGCTGAACCAGCTTTCGGAAAAGAACGTCGTCGAGCTCGACGACGAGCGCCGCGCCGCCATGGTTTCGAACCTGATGGTCGTCCTGTGCGGCGAGCGTGATGCCCAGCCGGTGGTCAACGCCGGTACGCTCTACCAGTAAGCCCACGCCATGGCGCCGAGCCCCAAGAAAGCCTTCCCGCTGCGCATCGATCCGGCGCTCTTCGCCGCGATCGAGCGCACGGCCTCGGCCGACTTGCGCTCTGCCAACGCCCAGATCGAAGTGCTGTTGCGCGAGGCGCTGGCACGGCGTGGCGTGAAGCTCGCCGCCGCCGAGCCGGTGAAGCGCGGACGGCCGCCGAAGACTGAAACGGAGAACAGCGATGGTTGATGCCCGCTACACCACCCGGCCTCCAAAGCCCGAGACGCCGGTCGACGACGGTGCATGGTTCGCGCCCAAGCGCTTCGGTCTCGGTTCCGGCCTCCCGATCCGCTGGCAGGGCTGGGCGCTCATCGGCGGCTACGTCGCGCTTCTGCCGCTGATCAAGTGGCTCGACGACAGCGGCGACGGACCCTTGCGCACGCTGGGCTTCGCGCTGTTCATCGTGGCCACCGCGGTCGTCTTCTCGATCTCGGCAAAGCGCACGCGGGGCGGCTGGAAGTGGCGCTGGGGCAGCAAGGACTGACCCTGTAAGTTCGCACAGGGCAACCGTTCGGACGGGAACGCAAGGGCCTGTCAATCATTCCGCGCTACCCCGGGATCTGAAAACGCCGGGGAACCGATATGCGCATGATGAACCCGTTCGCCTCCAGAGAGCGCCGCCACCGTGGCCAGCGCCTTGCCGTTTTCCTGCTCGGGATTGCGGTGGTAGCCACGATTCCCGTCACGGCGCTTCTCGCCCAGGGCCAGCGTTCGCCCTACACCGTGGTCGAGACCGGGCGCAGCTACCAGGCGCTGCAGCAGGCGGTGAACGCCATCGGCGAAGGAACGGGCACGATCCGCATCGAACCCGGCGTCTATCGCGACTGCGCAGTCCAGCAGGCGGGCGATGTCGGCTTCGTCGCGCAAGTGCCGGGGAAGACGACGTTCGACGGCGCGGCCTGCGAGGGCAAGGCCGCTATCGTCGCACGCGGACGCTCGACCACGGTCGAAGGCCTGATCTTCCAGAACATCCGCGTGCCGGATGCCAACGGCTCTGGCATCCGGCTCGAGCACGGCAACCTCACCGTGCGCCAGTCATGGTTCCGCGACAGCGAGCAGGGCATTCTCTCTGCCGACGATCCGACCGGCGCCGTGCTTATTGAAAAGTCGACCTTTTCGCGTCTCGGGCGATGTGATCGCGGCCTGTCCTGCGCCCATTCAGTCTACTTCGGCGATTATGGCAGCGTCACCATCCGCCGCAGCCGCTTCGAAGCCGGGCGCGGCGGGCATTATGTGAAAAGCCGCGCCGGCAGGGTCGAGGTCACACAGTCCAGCTTTGACGATACGGCTGGAAAGACAACGAACTACATGATCGACCTGCCCGCCGGCGCCACCGGCAGGATCGCCGACAACGTGTTTGTCCAAGGGTTGGACAAAGAAAACTACAGTGCCTTCATCGCCATCGCGGCCGAGGGCAAGACACACCCCTCGACTGGCCTTGCCATTGTTGGAAACGATGCGCGGTTTGCGCCGGGGGTTAGCCGCTCGTCGGCCTTCGTCGCGGATTGGTCGGGTGACAAGCTGGCGCTCGGCGCGAACGCTCTCGGGTCTGGCCTCAGCCGCTTCGAGTCCCGCTAGAGTTGTGCCGAGTTGGGGTAGAGTTGCCCCTCTGCCTCCGAGAGTCTATCTAGAGTTGGAATGTTGCGTGCACCGCTCCTGAAGCTGGGTGGACGGCTTTGGGCGATCCTCCTCGCCCTGACTGTCCTGACCCACGCAGTTGCCCCGTTCGAGTCACCGGTGACCGTGCGGCACGGCTCTGCGTTCAGCGCGGCGACGGCGGAGATGGCGGTCGCTCCCGCAAATCGCGTGCAAATTCAACGCGCTGTCGTGCCGATGGCCCCGCCGCCACCGGTCATCGCGCTCGCCGAACCCGCACCGCTCGAACTCACCGGGGCGGACCACATCTGGCCCCCGCAAACCGCGCCACCCGCGCCGCAGCCGCTCGCGCTGCTACCCGCACCAAGAGCACCCCCGAATTCCTGACCCGAAGTCCGCGCCACCCGGCGCCGTTCAAACGCATGTCAGGAATACAGAAATGTCAAACACGTCCACGATTGCCTCGGCAATCGACGCCCGCCGTGCCCACGTCGAGGCGCTCCTCGCCGCCTACCCCGATGTCACGCCCGAGGAGCGGCAACTTCTCGTCAACTGGTTCCGTTCGGAAGCCAGTGCCCTCGATGTCGCGCTCGTCGCCAGCAACCCCGCCGCCGAGCGCGGCTATCGCCGCTTCCGCTCGGAACATGTCGACAAGTTCACGGTCAAGGACATGGGCTATGCCCTTGCTTTTGCGGTGATTGTCGCCGCAGCGGTGCTGCTGATCGTCTGGCGCGCGGCCTGAGCAATCAGGCGAGCGGCAGGTAGAGTTCCGTCACCGCTTCGTGCAGCGGCACGTCAGGGTAGATGCTGACGCGCCGCACGAACGGCGGATGATCGCGCATTTCCTCGCCGCTCGCCGGAAGCCATTGCCCATACAGAAAATCGAAGCCGGGTCCGAGATTGTCCGGGTTTCCGGTCTGGACGATCCTCGCCACGCGCATCGCCGGGATCGTCCAGGCCTCGAACCCTTCAGCTTCGATCTGTCGCGGCGTGGCCACCCCCAGCATCATCCGGAAATCTTCGGCTGGCGTGGCGATCGGATCGACGGGAAACAGATTGAACGTGGCACAGGCATCCGGCGGCAGGCGATGCGCGCGCCGGAATGCGATGAATCTCTGGATCGTCGCGCCGATCAACGCCGGTGCGCCGCGATGTTCTAGCGTCAGCAATCGCGTTTGCGGAAAATCCACGATATCGACGTCGGACGGCTGGAAGTGCTCTGGCATGTGTTGGCTCCTGAGACTGTTGAGACGGTCCACGAGCATGTCCAGCGCCCGCCAGTCCGGGCTGGCCCTGAATGCGCTTGGCGACCGGCCAAGAAGGCTGCGAAAAGCACGGGCAAATGCCTCGTTGCTGCCGTAGCCCGCATCGAGCGCGATCGCGGTCACGCTGTCTTGCGGACGATGTGCAAGCCGCATCGCGGCTCGCCGCAAGCGCGCCTGTCGCTGGTATTCGCCAACGCTCATGCCCAGCAGCGTCGAGAATTGGCGCTGGAAATGGAACGGCGAAAACGCGGCAACGGCAGCAAGCGCCTCCACATCAAGGACCTCGTGCCCCGCGGCGTCGATATGATCGAGCACGCGGCGCATGCGGGCGAGGTAACGGGTGAGGTGCTGGTTGCTCATGGTGCCTGGTCATTGCCCCATGGTTCGTGGCCTCGCCTGACCGGAAATGCGCTTATCGCAGCAGGTGGCCGGTCCGGTCGCGCTTGGTGTCGAGATAGCGCTGGTTGTGGGGGTTGGCGGGGAGCTGGTGTGCCACGCGCTCCGTCACCTCCACGCCCAGCGCCTGCAATGTGGCCACTTTCTGCGGATTGTTGGTCAGCAGGCGAAGCGAGCGCACGCCGAGCAGGTCGAGCATACGCGCGGCTACGGGGAAGTCGCGCGCCTCGCTTGGCAGGCCGAGGCGCTCGTTGGCGTCTACGGTGTCGAAGCCCTGATCCTGCAGTTCATAGGCGCGCAGCTTGTTGATCAGACCGATGCCGCGCCCTTCCTGCCGCAGATAGAGCAGCACGCCCCATCCGCCCGCATTGGCTTCCTCTGCCATGCGGGCAAGCGCTGCGTCGAGCTGCGGGCCGCAATCGCACTTGAGGCTGCCGAGGATGTCGCCGGTCAGGCATTCGCTGTGCAGCCGCACCACCGGCTCGCGCTCACTGGTCTGCGTGCCGATGATAAGCGCGACGTGCTCGCGCAGGTCATCGCGCGAGCGGAATGCCACGATTTCGGCATGTTCGCAGGCGTGCACGGGCAGGCGGGCGCGGGCCTGTATCGTGAGGTTGAGCGGGTCCTTGAACGCCGCAAGGTCCTCGGTCGAAACCTCGGCAGCGATTTCCACGCCGGTCGATATCAGGAACGCCGGAAGGATGCCCGCCAGCCGCGCCATGTCCATAGCTGCAACGGCAGCATCTTGCGCCTCGATCGGATCGGCCTTGAATGGTCCGCGCAAGGGGCTGCCGAGGTCCTGCGCCGGATCGGCCAGATTGCGCGCGGAATTGAGGCTGAACGGCTCTGCGCCGTGGATCATTACCGGCGCTTCGGGCACGGCGGCATCGCGCTGGTTGGCAAGCTTCAGCGTGGCAGCGCGGGCGGCGGAAATGAGCAGGCGCGCGGCATAGATGCCGGGCTGGGCAAACGCGGTTTCGGCGGGCAGCAGATCGAGAGCGCCGTCCGCGCCGGTCACGCGAATTGCCCAACCGTGGCGCAGCGCGTCGAGCGCTTTTGCAACATTACGGGATTCGCTCACAAATCCAGCTCGGTGATCAGCGGGATGTGGTCCGAAGGCTGCTCCCACTTGCGCGTTTCTTCGACGAAGCGGTGCGACCGGGTCTGCGCGGCGGCTTCGGGCGAGGCCCACATATGGTCAAGCCGGCGGCCCTGATCCTTGGCGCGCCAGTAGGAGCGGTAGGACCACCACGAATAGTTGCGCTCCGGCGCGGGGATATGCTTTCGGCCAAGGTCGACCCAGCCATGCGCATCTGCAAAGCGCTGCAGCGTCTCGACCTCGATGGGGGTGTGGCTGACGACCTTGAGCAGCGCCTTGTGATTGTAGACGTCGCACTCCAGCGGCGCGATGTTGAAGTCGCCGGTAATCAGCGTCGGCCGCTCGATCTTCTCGGCCCAGCGGGTCATGCGCTCGAGGAAGTCGAGCTTCTGGCCGAACTTGGGGTTCACCTCGCGGTCGGCCACGTCGCCGCCTGCCGGGATATAGACGTTCTCGATGATCAAGCCGTTGCCGGGGCCGAGCAGCTCGACGCCGATGTGCCGCGCCTCGCCGTTGTCCTGCCAGTCATGCTTGCTGAAATCGCGGAACGGAATGCGGCTGACTGTGGCGACGCCATGATAGCCCTTCTGCCCATGGACCGCGCGATGGGTATAGCCGAGCTTCTCGAACACCTCGTGCGGGAACAGGTTTTCCGGCGTCTTGATCTCCTGCAGGCACAACACATCGGGCGCCTCCTGAGCCAAAAAGCGTTCAACCTGATCGGCGCGCAAGCGGACCGAATTGATGTTCCATGTGGCAACCGAGATCATGGCGCTGCTTTAGGGTTGCGGGGGGGCGATTGCTAGATGGGATGTGGGGTCTTCATCGCGCGGTAATTGGATTAGTCCTATACCTTAGCGAATGCGACCCGAGTATGACCTTCGGTACTACGAGTACCAACTTCGTTATCAGACCCGGTTTTCCTTGAGGCGCAAACGCGCTGGTCCATATTCGGCATTTCATGCGCGAAGACACGTCAGTACCGTGCGCATGATGAGGCGTCAGCTGCTTGCAGGAAAGCGCCCGTCTTGGGGCTGCACGCCAAAACTGATGAAAAACCGATCGCAGTTTCTGCAAAGAAGGCGCAACGAACTTTTCAAGAAGGCGATTGATCGCGGCGAATTGCGTCGGCAAAGGCTCGCTCTGAAGGGCTTCCTGAGCCTTCCTTGAGCGTCACATCCGTCCAAACTTATTTCTGCCCGTCATGCTGAACTTGTTTAGCTGCGCTGGCCTGCGGCTCAGCATCCATTTCTCAGCCTCAAGCGGACGTGGCTGGGGAGAGATGGACCCTGAAACAAGTTCAGGGTGACGTCCTCTAAGCTATCGCAGTCCCAGGTCTGATTGCACTTTTCCAGATCAATCGGTTCGTACACTCTGCTTTGCGGGAGGCAAAATCGATGTACCGTATCGTCGCCGTGTGTTTACTCGCTTTCGCGTCGGCTCCGGCCGTCGCCTGTCTTCCGCCTCCTCCGGGATATGTCGCGCCTCCACCGCTGACGGTGGACCAGACAGCGGCGCTCATCTTCCGTATGTCAGACACAATCGTCTACGGCGAGCTTCTGAGTGAAGCCTATTATGGCCAGCCGGGAAGGTTTCGCATACTCCGGACTTACAAGGGGCATTTGCGCGTGGGCAGTCGCATCAAGATTCAGCCAAGTTGGGGATTTGATCCTCCCATGTGTGCCGGGATGATCGGTGGTCCTCCGCCGCTGCCAAAGGGTGCGAAAGGGGTCTTTGCGTGGACTGGCGAACCAGAACTCAAATGGGTTTCGGACGAAATCCTTGCTTCAATGGTGAAGCAAGGATTGATCGCGCCAGTAAAGAAGAAACAACGAAAAGGGTCGTGACAGTCGCAAATCCGACCCAAAAAAACCCTCGGACCGGGGGCATTGGTCCGAGGGTTCCATTCGCGTTCGTCACGCTTGGCGAGGAGGTCTCCAGGAGACCGGGCAACAGGGGGGAAACCCGCCTCGACCGCCTCGTCGAAAACCGTTCTAGGCCCGCTTCGCTTGCCCCCCGATGAACGGTGCGTGCAGGTTTGTCGCGGCTTGTCGCAAGGGGCGAACGGTTGATGGGTGAGGCGAGCGTCTGGGGCGATGGGTGGTGATCCACCTGTCAAAGTTCGCCGTGTGTCCCCGCAAAGGCGAGGACCTCGTGCGTTTTATGGAACGGTCGTGCGAGTGCCATGCGCCCTGCCGCCTGAGGCCCCCGCCTTCGCGGGGGAGCAGGTACTTGTTGGCAGGTTCAGAGGTGTTTTCAGCGCCTAGCGCGTTACGGGGCGGCGCGGATCGGTCCAGCGGAAGGTGCTGTCGTTCACGGCAATACCGTACTGGTGGCCCGAGAGGCGCACGGTGGTGCGCTTGTTCTGCGAATCGAGGGCGACCCACGAATCCAACTGCAGCCCGCCCGGCGCGCCTGCATTGCGCACGAAGATCATGGTGATCGTGCCATATTCGGGATGCTTGGGATCGCGCACCTGCAGGCTGATCACGCCCGCATCGCCGGTGGGCAGCTGCTTGGCAAAGCGTGCGACGTCCTTGTTGGGATCGAGCAGCGCGCCGAGCGGGCTGTTCTTGATCGGCCAGCGCTGCACCTGGCGCACTTCGTAGTCGATCATGGTCAGCGCCCTGCCATCGCCGACGATCAGCAGCGGCACGCCCTTCTGATACTGGAAGCGGATCTTGCCAGGGCGCTTCATCGTCAGCACGCCCGAGACGGTCTGGCCCGAACGGTCGGTCTGGACGAAGTTGGCACGCAGGGTCGTCACGCCGCGCAGGGCGGCGACGGCGCGGTCAACGTCGGAGGCCTGTGCCTGCGCAACCGTTGGCGCGACCAGCATCGCGGGCGTGGCCGCGGCGAGGGCAAGCGAAAAGGCCGCCAAAGGACGGCCCATCGTGCGAAGTGTAGATTTGATCTGGTTCATCGCCGTTCCTTGAGGTGTTGGCGTTGAACTCACCGTGAACCGTCCCGGTTCCATGAATGGCGGGACGGGCTTCACGGGAAAAGCGCTGGCGCGCTCTTACTTGATCTTCGCTTCCTTGAACTCGACGTGCTTGCGCACGACCGGGTCATACTTGCGGAAGGTCATCTTCTCGGTGGTGTTGCGGGGATTCTTCTTGGTCACGTAGAAGAAGCCTGTGTCAGCGGTCGAGACCAGACGGATCTTGACGGTGGTGGGCTTTGCCATGGCTCTATCCTGAACTTTCGCGCGAATCTGAAACAAATGCAGCGGCGCGTTTCCACGCCGCCGTTACAGGGTCGGGCCGTTGGGGGAGAATCGGGGCAAAGTCAAGCGAGGAGAGAGACGTTGCCTCATTTGCCGGAAGGGGGCTGGCATGGTATTGGTTGCATAAGAAACCTTCAAGAAGGGCCCGATGACCGCTTCCGAAACTCTGCCGTTCAACTTCACCCGCCTGCCGGATCTGCCGGACGGGATATTCACCGCGCCCTTGCAGCGGCCTGCAAGGGTCGGGGAAGACTGGCTGGAACCCGTGCAGCGGACCTACACCGCCGAAGAGCACGCCATCTGGGACAAACTCTACGCCCGGCAAATGGACGTGCTGCCGGGGCGTGCCTGCAGCGCCTTCCTGAAGGGGCTGGAGCGGCTTGACCTCGGGCGAGGGGGCGTGCCCGACTTTGCGCGGCTCTCGGACGGCCTGGGCGCACTGACGGGCTGGAGCGTGGTGCCGGTGCCGATGCTCATTCCGGACCACGTGTTCTTCTGGCATCTTGCCAACCGGCGCTTCCCAGCTGGCAACTTCATCCGCACGCGTGAGACGTTTGATTACATCCAGGAGCCCGACGTCTTCCACGACGTGTTCGGCCACGTGCCGATGCTGACCGACCCGACATATGCCGACTACATGCAGGAATATGGCCGCGCCGGGTGGAAGGCGATGCGCCACAACCGCCTCAAGTCCCTTGGCGCGCTCTACTGGTACACGGTGGAATTCGGGCTGGTGATCGAGGATGGCGCGCCCAGAGTCTATGGTGCGGGTATCCTGTCAGGCCCGCGCGAGGCTGTCTTCGCGCTCGAGGGCCAATCGCCCAATCGGATCATGCTCAACGTCGACCGGGTGATGCGCACCGATTACGTGATCGACGACCTGCAGCCGACCTACTTCGTGATCGAAAGCTTCGAGGACCTCTACCACCAGACGGTGGAGCGCGATTTCGACCGGCTCTATCGCGGGTTGGGGCCGGGGTTCACTTATGCCAACACAGCCGTGATCGACGTCGATGACGTGCTGCAGCGGGGGACGCTGGAATACCACCTGCGCGGTGGGCGCGGGTCAGGCGCTGCGCCGGTTTAGAACGCACAAAAAAAGCCCGGCGCCTTCCAGGGTGCGCCGGGCTTCCTTCGGCCGTTAAGGCGGAGAAGAGCGGGATCAGCCCGGGGTCTTGTCCATCTTGTCAGCCTGATCTTCCATGGCGTCAGCCTTGGCTTCGCCGGTCTTGCGGACGGCCTCGGCCTTGGCTTCCATGGCGTCTTCCGAAGCGCCGCCCATGGCATCAGCCTTGTTTTCCATCGAGTCGGCAGCAGCTTCCGACGACTGGCGGACTGCGTCAGCCTGATCTTCGGCGGCGTTTTCCTTCGCGCTGTCGCACGCGGAAAGGCCGAGGCCCATGGCCAGAACCGATGCCATCATCGCGCCCTTGAAAATTGCCTTCATGTTATTCCCCTTCAGGTGTGGTGAAGGCGGCCCTTGCGAACCGCCTTCGTTTTGGAAAGTATGTTGTTCAGGCTCAGCGCACCGAGCCGCGACGAACCAGGTTAACGATGGCAAGCAGGATCAGCGCGCCGAGGAACGACACGATCAGCGAACCGGCCGAGATGCCCTGGGTGATGCTGCCGCCGCCGATCAGCGGTGCAAGCAGGAAGCCGCCAAGCAGTGCGCCGACGATGCCGACGACGATGTTCAGGAAGATGCCCTGCTGACCATCGGTGCGCATGACGATGCTGGCCAGCCAGCCGAGAATGCCGCCGACGACGAGAAGAATGATAAGGCCCATTGTAGTCACCCCTTTAAAGTTCAGTTGTCGGTTAAAATCCCGACGACGAACTTGGTTCCGCAAAAGCGGTGGGGCGAATTTCAGGGAATTTTTATTCGGGCGTAATTCCCGGGCGGAGACCTAGCGCAGGCCGAGCCATACAAGCGCGACTGCACCGGCGACGATGCGATACCACGCAAAGGGCTTGAAGCCCGACCGGCTGACAAAGGCCACGAACATGCGGATCACGGCGAGCGCGACGACGAACGAGACGGCAAAGCCGATCGCGATTTCGGTCCAGCCAACGCCCATCGTGCCGCTCATCACCGCCTCGCGATTGTCGAGCAGTTCGAGCGTGGTGGCGCCAAGCATGGTCGGGATGGCGAGGAAGAAGCTGAATTCTGCCGCGGTACGACGCTCGATGCCCATGGCCAGCGCGCCCATGATCGTCGCGCCCGAACGGCTGACTCCGGGGACCATGGCAAGGCACTGCGCGAAACCAACGCCGAGTGCCTGGCGCAATGGCAATTCGCCGATGCCGGTAAGTTCACCCGTCTTCGCGCGCTTCTCGATCACGAGGATGGCGATGCCGCCTGCAATCAGGGCCCAGCACACCACCGAGGGGCTGCCGAGCAGCACGTCGATGTAATCCTTCAGCGCGAGGCCGAGCACGGCCGAGGGAATGAAGGCCGCCAGCAGATTGCGCAGAAAGCGCAAGGACATCGGGTTGAGCCTCAGCAGGCCCATGCCAACCGCCCAGAACGTCCGCCAGTACTGCACCACGACCGCAAGGATCGCGCCGAGCTGGATCACCACATTGAACATCGCCCACTGGTGCGCATCGAAGCCGAGCAACTCGGTGGCGAGGATGAGGTGACCGGTCGAGGAGACCGGCAGGAACTCGGTGAGGCCCTCGACGATGCCGAGCAGGATGGCGGTGACGATCGTGTCCATGATGTCCCAAGCACTTGCCGCAGCGCAGCATCAAGTCAAGGTGTTAGGCGGCAAGGCCCTCGAACTGCAGGCGGGCAAGGCGGGCATAGAGGCCGTCCGCCGCGCTGAGCGTGGTGTGGGTGCCCTGTTCTACGATGCGCCCGGCATCCATCACGATGATCCGGTCCGCCGCCCGGATCGTGGCGAGGCGGTGGGCGATGACCAGCGTGGTGCGGTCCTTCATAAGCCGGTCGAGCGCTTCCTGCACCAGCCGCTCGCTCTCGGCATCGAGCGCGGAGGTCGCCTCGTCGAGCAGGAGGATCGGCGAATTGCGCAGCACGGCACGGGCAATGGCGATGCGCTGGCGCTGGCCGCCCGAAAGGCGCGCGCCGTCCTCGCCCAGGAAGGTGTCGAGGCCCTGTGGCAGATCGCGCAGGAACTGTTCGGCATTGGCGGTGCGTGCAGCTTCCCAGATCTGCTCGTCGCTCGCCTCCCAGTGGCCATAGCGCAGGTTGTCCCGCGCCGAGGCGGCAAACAGCGTGGCGTCCTGCGGCACGAGCGCGGTGCGGGCGCGGATGTCTGCCGGGTCTGCGCTGGTCAGCGGCACGCCATCGATGCGGATGGCCCCGCCGTGCGGATCGTAAAAGCGCTGGGCAAGCAGGAACAGCGTCGACTTGCCCGCGCCTGAAGGCCCGACGATGGCGACGGTCTCGCCCGGCTCCACCGTCAACGAGAAATCATCGAGCGCGAGAACTTCGGGCCGCGAGGGGTAGCGGAAGGTCACGTTCTGGAACGCGATCTGGCCGCGCGGCGGGACGGGCAGGGCCGTGGGCCGGGCAGGAGCTGCGATCTCGGGCTCCTCGCGCAGCAGCTCGGCAAGGCGCCCGGCTGCACCGGCGCCGCGCAGAAGATCGCCATAGACTTCAGACAGGGCGCCCGCCGCACCGGCGACGAGGCCTGCGGTGATGACGATCGCGAAAATCGTGCCGCCGCTGATCGTCCCCTCTGCCACGCCGATCGCGCCTTCCCACACCAGCATGGTAATGCCGCCGAAGATCAGCAGGATGACGATGGCGGTCATCACTGCGCGCAGGGAGATGCGGCGCAGTGCGGTCTGGAACGTGGCTTCGACCTTCTCGCCGAAGCGGTCGAGCTCACGCTTTTCCTGTCCGAAAGCTTGCACGATCTTCATCGCGCCCAGCACTTCGGAAACGATCACGCCGATCCCGGCAACCCGGTCCTGGCTGGAGCGCGAGACATTGCGCACCCGGCGACCGAAGAACACGATGGGCCCGACGACCAGCGGAATCCCGATCATCAGGATCGCGGTAAGCTTGGGCGCCAGGAAAAACAGGTAGCCCAAACCGCCGATGGCCGTGATCGTGTTGCGCAGGGCCACCGACACCGTCGTGCCCACGACCTGCTCGATGATCGCGGTATCCGAGGTCATCCGCGAGGAGATTTCCTTGGGGCTGTTGGTCTCGAAGAATGACGGAGGCAGGCGCAGCAGGTTCGCCTGCACGCGCAGGCGGATGTCGGCAACCACGCGCTCGCCCAGCCACGAAACGAAGTAGAAGCGGCAGGCAGTGCCGATGGCCAGCACCAGCACGATCAGCAGGAGATACTGGAACCAGCGGCCCAGCGCCTCCACGTCGGCCCCGGCAGAGAAGCCCTTGTCGATGATCAGACGGAAGCCAGAAGGGATCGCCAGTGTAGCCGCAGATGTCACCAGCAGGGCTGCCGAGGCTGCCGCTACCCGCCCCGGATACTTCATCGCCTCGCGCCAGATCATGCGCAGCGGCCCAAGGGTCTTGGCCTTGGGAGCGGCTTCGGCAGCGGTCGGCGGGTTCCGGGTTTCCTCGTCCATGGCGGGTGCCTAGCCGATGGCGGGTCTTCCCGAAAGGGGGCGGTTAGGGAACCTGCAATATGACTGGCTATTTGTTGCGTTGCACAAACAGTCGAATCGCGGCAATCTGCGCATAACGACTCCCGGTCCTTTCCGGGCAACAAACCAAAAAGGTGTTCGCAGTGTTGTACAAAGCGTATGAAATCCAGCGCTCGCTGATGAATGCGAGCAGTGCGTGGGCATCGATGGTAGCCGACGCGCTCACCGATGCCCGCAATCCCTGGGCCGGAGTCGGCCCTTCCCAGACCATCGCGAACGCGCTCGACGTGTTCGCACATGCGGCGGCGCCGCGCGGCAAGCCCGCTTTCGGCATCAAGGTCATCCATGTCGACGGCACGGCGCACGCGGTCAAGGAGACCACGGTCATTACCCGGCCGTTCGGCGACCTCAAGATGTTCACGCACGAGGGCCTGCCCAAGAACGCGCCGCGCCTGCTGATCGTCGCGCCGATGAGCGGGCACTACGCCACGCTGCTGCGCGGCACGGTCGAACGCATGCTCGAACGCTGCGTCGTCTACATCACCGACTGGGCCGATGCGAAGTACGTGCCGCTGGCCGAGGGCGTGTTCGATCTCGATGACTACATCGACTACCTGACCGGCTTCCTCGAATACATTGGCGAGGGCGCCCACATGATGGCGGTGTGCCAGCCGTCCGTCCCGGCGTTCGCCGCCACCGCGATCATGGGCGCAAAAAATCATCCTTGCCGCCCGGTGACGCTGACGATGATGGGCGGCCCGATCGACACGCGCGAAAGCCCGACTGCGGTCAACGACCATGCGATCACCAAGCCTTACGTATGGTTCAAGCACAACGTGATCACCACCGTGCCCGCCAACTATCCGGGCGAAGGGCGGCGCGTCTATCCGGGCTTCGTGCAACTCGCCAGCTTCATGTCGATGAACCTCGGCAGTCACATGATGAGCCACTACAAGCTGTTCCAGCATATGAACGCGGGTGCAGATGAAAGCGCCGATGCGACCAAGGCGTTCTACGACGAATACCGCGCGGTCTGCGATCTGCCCGCCGAGTTCTACCTGCAGACCGTCGATGTCGTGTTCCAGCGCCATGCCCTGCCCAAGGGCGAACTGGTCCATCGCGGCCAGGCCGTCGATCTCGGCGCGATCACCGACACCGCGATCCTGTGCATCGAGGGCGAGCGTGACGACATCTCGGGCATCGGCCAGACCAAGGCTGCGCTCAAGGTCACGCCGAACCTGCCCGACGATATGAAGCAGTACCTGCTCGCCCCCGAAGTTGGCCACTACGGCATCTTCAACGGCTCGCGCTGGCGCTCGTCCATCGCCCCGGCGGTGGAGCAGTGGATCGCCAAGTTCGAAAAGAAGGCCAAGGGACGCAAGCTCAGCGTCGTGGCCTGATCGCCGCGAAGCCTCCCCCGCTCAGGCGGGTGGAGGCCCCTTGGAAGTTGGGCTTACACGAAGAACTGGGTGATCCACTCACACTGCAGCGCAGGCTTGGGTTCGCCTTCGATCTCGACGGTGATCTCCATTGTCTGCTGCCACTGGCCCGGGCGCTTCTCTTCCATCTCGAGCAGCTTGAACACGCCGCGCACGCGCTTGCCCACGCGCACCGGGGCGAGGAAGCGGGTGCGGTTGCCGCCGTAGTTGACGCCCATCTTGATGTGCTCGGGCCGCGGGCAATCGCTTTCCATCGTCAGCAGCGGGATCAGTGACAGGGTCAGGAATCCGTGCGCGATCGGGCCGCCGAACGGGGTGAGCTTCGCCTTTTCGGGATCGACATGGATGAACTGGAAATCGCCGGTTGCCTCGGCGAACTTGTTCACCCGCTCCTGCGTGATCTCGACCCACTTCGACGTGCCGACGACCTGGCCGACCATGGCCTGAACCTCGTGCGCGGGGACAAACCTCGTCATCGCCAGTGCTCTCCTGCAATTCTCTTATCGCAGCACAATGGCGGCAAGCGGGGTAGGGAGCAAGGGGTTTTAAGCGATTGGTTAAGCGGCAGAGGGAAGGGGCTTTGAGGTGTTCTTCGGCTTGCGGAAAGGCTCATGCGTCGCGGTGCGCACGCGTTTGATATAGGCCCAGAGCCCGCATTGCAGGCCGACCAGCATGTAGCAGAACGGCTGGAACGCGATGCCGACGAAGGTCGAGCCGACAAGGTAGATGATCTGCGCCTGCTGCAGCGCCTCGGCCAGGGGCGAGACCCAGCGGAACTCGGGTGAGGTCTCCTTGCGGTAGCGTCGCCTGAGCACTTCCATCTGCCACACGCCGAGCAAATGGAGCGCCAGCCACAGGGCAAGGCCGGGGTAGCCCTGTTCGCCGAGCATCTCGAAATAGCTCGAATGATAGGCGCGACCTTCCTCGACGATCGGTTGGTATTCGAGCGCGGCGTTGTTGTCGCCGGCGTAATCGGCCTTGACCGTATCGTAGGTCAGCTTGTTCTGGCGATAGGCCTCGAAGCCGCCGCCGAAGGGGTGGCGCTTGGCAAAGTCGATGGTCCACTTCCACACCGCGATGCGGGTGCCAGCGGACTGGTCGGACTGGTGATTGCGGATCGTGCCCATCCGGTCGGTGAACTCCTTGGGCAGGAGCGGGACCGCGATCAGCGCACCAGCGGCCATGACCGAGATGATCAGCATGCGCCGCTTGGCCGTGCGCAGGATCATCGCGGCGAGCACCACCACGCAGACAAGGCCGGTGCGGGCGCCCGTTCCGATCGGCATGAGCGCGCAGGCAAAGCACAGCGCCCATGCGAAGATCTTCACGCGCCAGTCGGGCGGAAAGATCGTGCCGAAGCGCGTCAGCCACAGCGCCAGCGGGATCACCGCAATGGCCACGGCCGAGATGATCGAGCCTTCGTAGAGCCCGGTGTTGTCGTCCACCAGCAGGCGCAGCTCGCCATACCCGCCGCCGCCCGCTGCCGTCTTGATCCCGCCGCCGATCACGATCACGCCGATCGACAGGACGAGGATCAGGGTAATCGCCTCGATGCGCAGGCGCGTGCGCAGGGTCAGCGGCAGGAACAGCGCCCAGAGCAGCGCCTTCCATACCCACGCCCACTTTTCCGCTGCCTCGACCGGGAAGTCGGCGGTCTGGGTGGTGAGGCCGCAATAGACGAGCAGGGCCAACAACAGGAACTGGCGCAGCGAGACGCGGCTGCCGTTCTTGTCCTCGGCCACGAACCAGGAAATGAACGCACAGAGGAACGCGATCAGCGATACCGGGATATGGCTGAGAATGCCCCAGCTTACCTTCTGCGGCGCGACAATATCGATGTAGCTGTAGGCCAGCACGAAGATGAACGGCTTGCGGAAGCCCGCACCGATGAACGCGAGCACGCAGGACAGCAGGAAAAGGTCAAGCATCGGTGCTTCCCGGCGCAGGCTTGTTCGGCTTGCGGAACGACACCTTGCGGCTGGGCAGCGAGGGATCGTCGTCAAGATCGTCACGATGCAGCAGTCGCCAGATGGCAATGGCCATCAGCATATGCGGCAGGAATATCGTGAACTTGTCGATCATGCCCGGCCACCGCTACCCGATCGAGGTTGACGCGGCGTTAAGCCTTCCGTGGCAGGTGTGGGCGTCATGACCCGCGTGCTCCATGTCCTAGACCACTCGCTGCCGCTCCACAGCGGCTACACCTTCCGCACCCGCGCGATCCTTAAGGCGCAGGAGGCGATGGGGCTGGACGTGCGCGGGGTGACCGGGCAGCGCCATGCAGCGCAATCGCCGAGCGATCCCGAAGTGGTTGATGGCCTGACCTTCTATCGCACACCCGGCGAGGCAGGCGGACTGCCGCTGGTGCGCGAATGGTCAGAAGTTTCGGCTCTGGCCGACCGGATCGTGGCTTTGGCCAGCGAATGGCGGCCCGACGTGCTCCACGCCCACTCGCCTGCGCTCTGCGGTCTTGCTGCGGTGAAAGCCGGGCGCAGGCTCGGCATTCCGGTGGTCTACGAGATTCGCGCGTTCTGGGAGGACGCGGCGGTCGGCAACGGTACCGGGCGCGAGGGCTCGGCCAAGTATTGGCTGACCCGGGTGCTCGAAAATGACGTCGTCAGTGGAGCCGACCGTGTCGTCACGATCTGCGAGGGCCTGCGCGCAGACCTGATCGCGCGCGGCTTTGCGCCCGAAAAGATATCGATCATGCCCAATGGCGTGGACTTTGAGATGTTCGGCGATCCGCTGCCGCGCGATCATGCGCTGGCTGCGGAACTGGGACTGGGCGAGGGGCCGGTGATCGGCTTCCTCGGCAGCTTCTACCCCTACGAAGGCCTTGATGACATGATTGCGGCCATGCCCGCCATTGTCGCGGCAGTGCCCGATGCGCGGCTGCTGCTCGTCGGCGGTGGACCTGCCGAAGCGGCACTGCGGACGCAGGCCGAATCATCGCCCGTTGCCGATGCCATCCGCTTCGTCGGCCGCGTGCCGCACCATGAGGTGGACCGCTATTACTCGCTCGTCGACGTGGTCTGCTATCCGCGCAAGGGCATGCGCCTGACCGAACTGGTCACGCCGCTCAAACCGTTGGAAGCGATGGCGCAGGGCAAGCTGGTCGGCGCATCGGATGTCGGCGGCCACCGCGAACTGATTGCCCATGGCCAGACCGGCACGCTGTTCCCTGCCGACGACCCGGCAGGCCTTGCCGCCGCCATGGCCGGACTGCTGGGCTCGCGCGCCGAATGGCCTGCCCGGCGCGAGGTCGCCCGCAGCTTCGTGCGCGAGCATCACGACTGGGCTCTCAACGTGAGGCGTTATCTTGCTGTTTACCAAGCCCTGTTACCGAGTCTCGACTTGCCATCGGTTGCGGCCTGACGGTCGCCCTGCCGGCAAGACACGATCTGGGACGAGAACAGGGACGACCGCCAAGTGACCGCGACCAAGCGCAAGCCAAAGCCCATCACCGCGCATCCGCTTTTTCCAGTCGTGACCGCGCTCTGGTTTGCGACCTTCTTCGGGCTTGGCAGCTTTGCCATTGCGCCGGCCGTGCTCGAAGGCCCGGTCGTGGCCCTGGGCATCCCGGCCCTGATCCCTGCAGCCACGCCGCCGCTCGGCTTTACCGCGAGGGTCATGATGGCTGTGGCCATGCTTCTGGCAGGAGGGGGAATCGGTTTCCTCATCGGACGCAAGTTAGGGCCGAAGCAGGCCACTGCCGCTCCGCGCAAGCGTGCCGCCACAGGCTTCTCTCGGCGCGATTCCAGCGTGGAGGCCGAAGCGCCGCGCCGCATGCTCAACCCTGCCGAAGACCTCGACGATCCCTCGCTCGATGCGCCGTTTGCCGAACCCGCACCGCTGCGCCGCCGCAGCCTGTCGCTTGCCGACGAAGGCCAGTTGCACGTGCCGAGCGAACTGGCACCGTTACCCGGCCACCTGCCGTGGGAGCGCGAGGAGTTCTCTGTCGACGAAGAGACTGCGCCGCACGGCATGACCGACGACCCGCTCGCGCTCGAACTTCTGTTCCAGAATGCGCAAGCGCAAGTCGAGGCCGTGGAACCCGCCCCCGAGGTTGCGCCTGCTTTCACCACGACAGAGCCCGAATTCGCCGCACCGCAACCCGAGCCCGTGCAGCACTCTGCCCCGTTCGTGACGAGGACGGCGCCTGCTGCAGCCGCGCCGCTGCTCCAGGCCCCTGTTGCCGATATCACCCCGCTCGAACGTGCTCCGCTGGAAAGCCTCGGCCTGGTTCAGATGGTCGAGCGGCTCGCGCTTGCCATTTCGCGCCGCACGGCACCGCGCATGGATGTCTCCGTGCTCGAAGAGTCGAGCTTTGCCCAGCCCGTCCGCGAAAGCGCTCCTGCCGTGTCGCCCGCTTCGGTCGAACCACTCGAACCAGCGATTGCCGTGCAGACGCCGGAAGAGCCGCAGACCGAGCGCGTCGTCCGTCTCCGCCCTGCGGGCTTGTCGCAAGTTTCCCCGATGGACCCGGCCCAGGCCGATCTGGAGGACGAGGATTCCGACGTCCCCGGCCTTGATCGCTTCCTTCGCGTGAACCAGGCGAGCGCGACTGCCGTTGAAGATACTTCACCCGCCGAACCGGAAGTCGCCGAGGACCGCTATCCCTCATTGCTCGACATGGGGCCAGCGACGCACCGACACGAAACCCTGCGCATAGACGACGGTCTTGGCCTTGCCGAACTGCCGGAAAGCGAAGGCGAGATCGAACCGGTGGTGGTGTTCCCGGGGCAGGATTCGCCGCTGCTCGGCGCAACCCGACCGTTCGAGCGACCCTCGATCCTTGCCGTGCCCGGATCGCCGCTCGCCGCGCCGGGACGCGCTGCGCCATCCTCGCCAACAGAGCAACTGGCCGGAGCTGATGCAGTCACAGCGCCGCCGGTAACAGCCGATCCGGAGGAAGCGGACCGCGCCTTGCGCGCGGCCTTGGCAACGCTCCAGCGGATGACCGCTCAAGGCTGAGCATTTGGGGGGCTCTGACGGCTTTTTTGCCCTGCAAGCGCCCGGAAAACCGTCCTTTCTGCCGTATCGCAACCGTATTTCCGGCATTAACCGCCCAGTTGATGTCCCTGCGCAGTTGCAAAATAACTTTCCTGCAGTCATGGGGGCACTTCGCGCAATTTTCGTCGCTTTTCCGCGAGGGTGATTCGCGCGCCGTTGCCTTTTTTGGATGTAGGACGATCATCGAGATGGGATTTCCGCCGCTTCAGGGCCTGTACGATCCGCGTAATGAGCATGATGCCTGTGGCGTGGGCTTTATTGCCCACATCAAAGGCCAGAAAAGCCATGCGATTGTGGATCAGGCGCTGGAGATTCTGCACAATCTCGACCATCGCGGTGCCGTCGGTGCCGATCCGCTGCTGGGTGACGGCGCGGGCATCCTGATCCAGCTGCCTGACCAGCTTTTCCGCAAGTGGGCCGCTTCCGAAGGCAAGGACCTGCCGCAGCCGGGCGACTATGCCGTGGCCATGTGCTTCCTGCCGCAGGACGAAGCTTCGCGCCTGTTCGTGACCGAGTTCTTCGAGAAGTTCATCGCCAAGGAAGGCCAGGAACTGATCGGCTGGCGCGATGTGCCAACCACGCAGGAAGGTCTCGGCAAGGCCGTCGTCGAATCGATGCCGGTGATCCGCCAGTGCTTCATCAAGCGCGGTGCGAACACGCCCGATCAGGATGCGTTCGAGCGCAAGCTGCTCGCCATTCGCAAGCAGACGCAGAACCCGCTCGCCGCCATGGCCGAGAAGCACAACCTGCCGGGCGTTACGCAGCTTTACATGCCGAGCTTCTCGACCCGCACGATCGTCTACAAGGGCCTCCTGCTGGCGACGCAGGTCGGCTCGTTCTACGATGATCTGCGCGATCCGGACTGCGTTTCGGCGCTGGGTCTCGTGCACCAGCGTTTCAGCACCAACACCTTCCCCAGCTGGAAGCTGGCGCATCCGTTCCGCTTCATCGCCCACAACGGTGAAATCAACACCGTTCGCGGCAACGTGAACTGGATGAACGCGCGCCGCCGCACCATGGAGTCCGAGCTGCTCGGCCCGGATCTCGACAAGATGTGGCCGCTGATCCCGCACGGCCAGTCCGACACCGCCAGCCTCGACAACGCGCTCGAACTGCTGCTGGCCGGTGGCTACAGCCTTGCCCACGCGGTGATGATGCTCGTGCCCGAAGCCTGGGCCGGCAACCCGCTGATGAGCCCTGCGCGCCGTGCGTTCTATGAATACCACGCTGCGCTGATGGAGCCGTGGGACGGCCCGGCTGCCGTTGCCTTCACCGATGGTCGCCAGATCGGCGCCACGCTGGACCGCAATGGCCTTCGCCCTGCACGCTTCTCGATCACGCGTGACGACCTGATCTGCATGGCCTCGGAAAGCGGCGTGCTGCCCTTCCGCGAGGAGGACATCGTCCGCAAGTGGCGCCTCCAGCCGGGCAAGATGCTCCTGATCGACATGGATCAGGGCAAGATCATCGAGGACGAGGAAATCAAGGCCGAACTGGCCAATGCCGAGCCTTACGAAGAGTGGCTCGAGCAGGCGCAGTACAAGCTCAAGGAGCTCGACGTGATCGAGCCCGAACTTGCCGCGCTGCCGGTGGAGACCACCTCGCTGCTCGATCGCCAGCAGGCCTTCGGCTACACGCAGGAAGACGTCACCAAGTTCCTCGAGCCGATGGCCGTGGCAGGTGATGATCCGATCGGTTCGATGGGCACCGACACGCCGATTGCGGTGCTGTCGCAGCGCTCGCGCCTGCTCTACGATTACTTCAAGCAGAACTTCGCTCAGGTCACCAACCCGCCGATCGACCCGATCCGCGAGGAACTGGTCATGTCGCTGGTGTCGATGATCGGCCCGCGCCCGAACCTGCTTGGCCGTGATGCCGGCAGCCACAAGCGCCTCGAAGTCGATCAGCCGATCCTTACGAACGAGGACATCGCCAAGATCCGCTCGGTCGAGGCCGCGCTCGACGGTGCATTCCGTACCGCCACGATCGACACCACCTGGGACGCTGCTGCCGGGGCCGATGGCCTTGAAATGGCGATCAAGGAAATGTGCTGGGCGGCCACCGAAGCGGTGCTGGCCGACAAGAACATCCTGATCCTGTCTGACCGCGCGCAGAACGAGAACCGCATTCCGATGCCGGCCCTGCTGGCAACGGCAGCCGTGCACCACCACCTCGTCCGCCAGGGCCTGCGCATGCAGACCGGGCTTGTCGTCGAAACCGGCGAAGCGCGCGAAGTGCATCACTTCTGCGTGCTGGCGGGCTATGGCGCGGAAGCGATCAACCCGTACCTTGCATTCGAGACGCTGGAGCAGATCCGCGTTGCGAAGGAGCTGCCGCTCGAAGCCAAGGACGTAAAGAAGAACTACATCAAGGCCATCGGCAAGGGCATCCTGAAAGTCATGTCCAAGATGGGCATTTCGACCTACCAGTCCTATTGCGGCGCCCAGATCTTTGACGCTGTCGGCCTGTCGACCGAGTTCGTGAATGCCTATTTCACCGGCACCGCGACCACGATCGAAGGCGTCGGCCTCAAGGAAATCGCCGAGGAAACCGTGCGCCGTCACGCTACGGCCTATGGCGACAACCCGATCTACAAGAAGATGCTCGACGTGGGCGGCATGTACCAGCTGCGCCTGCGCGGCGAGGAACACGCCTGGACGGCTTCCAACATTGCCAACCTGCAGCACGCCGTTCGCGGCAACATGCCGGAGAAGTACAAGGAATTCGCCCAGTCGATCAACGACCAGTCCGAACGGATGCTCACCATCCGCGGGCAGATGGACCTGAAGCTGGCCGACCAGCCGATTGACATCTCCGAGGTCGAACCGGCTGCTGATATCGTCAAGCGTTTCGCCACTGGCGCGATGAGCTATGGCTCGATCTCGTGGGAAGCGCACACCACGCTGGCGCTGGCGATGAACCGTATCGGCGGCAAGTCCAACACCGGCGAAGGCGGTGAGGACCCGGCGCGCTTCAAGCCGCTGGCCAATGGCGATTCCATGCGTTCGGCGATCAAGCAGGTTGCCTCGGGTCGCTTTGGCGTGACCGCGGAATACCTCGTCAATGCTGACGACGTGCAGATCAAGATGGCGCAGGGCGCAAAGCCCGGCGAAGGCGGTCAGCTGCCCGGTGACAAGGTCGACAAGACCATCGGCAAGACCCGCCACTCGACGCCAGGCGTCGGCCTGATCTCGCCGCCGCCGCACCACGACATCTACTCGATCGAAGACCTCGCGCAGCTCATTCACGATCTAAAGAACGTGAACACCGGCGCGCGCATCTCGGTCAAGCTGGTGTCCGAAGTGGGCGTCGGCACCGTGGCTGCGGGCGTGTCGAAGGCGCGCGCCGATCACGTGACGATCTCGGGCTACGAAGGCGGCACCGGTGCATCGCCGCTGACCTCGTTGACGCACGCCGGTTCTCCGTGGGAAATCGGCCTAGCCGAAACCCAGCAGACCCTGCTGCTCAACAACCTGCGCAGCCGCATCTGCGTGCAGGCCGACGGTGGCCTGCGCACGGGCCGTGACGTTGCCATCGCGGCCCTGCTCGGCGCTGACGAATTCGGCTTTGCCACCGCGCCGCTGATCGCGGCTGGCTGCATCATGATGCGCAAGTGCCACCTGAACACCTGCCCGGTCGGCGTTGCCACGCAGGACCCGGTCCTGCGCGCGCGCTTCACCGGCCAGCCGGAACACGTGATCAACTACTTCTTCTTCGTCGCAGAAGAACTCCGCGCGATCATGGCCGAGATGGGCTTCCGCACGGTTTCCGAGATGGTCGGCCGCGTGGACCGTCTCGATACCAAGAAGGCGATCACCCACTGGAAGGCGCAGGGCGTCGACCTGTCGAAGCTGCTGCACCAGGTCGATCCGGTTCCAGGCACGACCCTGAACTGGAGCGAACGCCAAGATCACGGCCTCGAAGCTGCCCTCGACAACGACCTTATCGCCGCCAGCGCTCCGGCACTGGAGAACGGCGAGCCGGTCCGCCTCGAACGCAAGGTCATCAACGTCAACCGCACGGTCGGCGCGATGCTCTCGGGCGAAGTAGCCAGGAAGTACGGGCACAAGGGTCTGCCCGACAACACCATCCACGTCTCCTTCAAGGGCGTGGCCGGCCAATCGTTCGGTGCTTTCCTTGCGCACGGCGTGACGCTCGATCTCGTCGGCGATGCCAACGACTATGTCGGCAAGGGCCTGTCGGGCGGCCGCGTGATCGTTCGCCAGCCTGGCCATGTCGATCGTGACCCGACCGAGAACATCATTGTCGGCAACACCGTGCTCTACGGTGCAATCGCGGGCGAGGCCTACTTCAATGGCGTCGGCGGTGAACGCTTCGCGGTGCGCAACTCGGGCGCTATTGCGGTTGTCGAAGGCACCGGTGACCACGGCTGCGAATACATGACCGGCGGTGTCGTCGTCGTGCTCGGCCGCACCGGACGCAACTTCGCGGCGGGCATGTCGGGCGGCGTTGCCTACGTCTATGACGTCGACGGCAACTTCGCCCAGCTCGTCAACGGCGCGATGGTCGATGTCCTGCCGATTTCGGCAGAGCGTGACGAAGATGCCAATGACCTTGGGGGCACTGGCCGTCCGCAGCAGCGTGGCGTCGATGTCAACGACTACGGCATGGGCGACATGCTGCGTCACGACGCTGAACGCCTGCGCGTGCTGGTGGAACGTCACCACCTCTACACCGGCAGCAAGCGCGCCCGCGAGATCCTCGACAACTGGGCCGAGGCCCTCGCGAAGTTCGTCAAGGTCATGCCGCGCGACTATGCGCGGGCGCTCCGTCAGATGGAGGCCGAGCGCCTCGAAGCCGCCTCGGTCGCGGCTGAGTAAGGGTTAGATTACAATGGGCAAGGCAACCGGCTTTCTCGAAATCGACCGCAAGGATCGCACGTACGATGCGCCTGCGGAGCGTCTGAAGCACTATCGCGAGTTCGTGATCCCGCACGATGACGCCGGCCTCAAGGGGCAGGCGGCGCGGTGCATGAACTGCGGCATTCCGTACTGCCACAACGGCTGTCCGGTGAACAACCAGATCCCCGACTGGAACCACCTGGTCTATGAGAACGACTGGCGCGATGCGCTGACCAATCTCCACTCGACCAACAACTTCCCCGAGTTCACCGGCCGGATCTGCCCCGCCCCGTGCGAGGCGGCCTGCACGCTGAACATCGTGGACCAGCCGGTCACCATCAAGTCGATCGAATGCGCCATCGTCGATCGCGGGTGGAAGGAAGGCTGGATCGAGCCGCAGGTTCCCGTGAAGAAGACCGGCAAGTCGGTTGCCGTCGTCGGCTCGGGTCCCGCAGGCATGGCCGCTGCCCAGCAGCTGGCCCGCGCCGGTCACTCGGTGACGGTGTTCGAGAAGAACGATCGCATCGGCGGACTGCTGCGTTACGGCATTCCTGACTTCAAGATGGAAAAGACCCACATCAACCGCCGCGCGATGCAGATGGAGGCCGAAGGCGTCCAGTTCCGCACCAGCGTGGAAGTGGGCGTGACCGTCTCGTTCGCGTCGCTCCAGGAGAACTTCGACGCCGTGGTGCTGGCAGGCGGTGCGGAAGATCCGCGCGGCCTCAACATCCCGGGTGCAGAGCTTCCCAGCGTGCGCATGGCGATGGAATTCCTGACCCAGCAGAACAAGCGCAACGCGGGCGACGATGAACTGCGTGCCGCCCCGCGCGGCTCGCTCACGGCCACCGGCAAGCACGTCGTCGTGATCGGTGGTGGTGACACTGGCTCGGACTGCGTCGGTACCTCGAACCGTCAGGGTGCCGCTTCGGTTACCCAGCTCGAAATCATGCCCAAGCCGCCCGAGAAGGAAGACAAGGCGCTCAGCTGGCCAAACTGGCCGCTCAAGCTGCGCACTTCGTCGAGCCACGAGGAAGGCTGCGAGCGCGAGTTCGCGGTGCTGACCAAGCGCGTTGTCGGCGAGAACGACGTCGCGGGCCTTGAATGCGTCCGCGTCGAGTGGGTGAACGGCCAGATGCAGGAAGTCGAGGGCAGCGAATTCGTGCTCAAGGCTGACCTGATCCTTCTCGCCATGGGCTTCGTCGGTCCGCGCAAGCAGGGCCTGCTCGAACAGGCCGGCGTCGAGCTCGATCCGCGCGGCAACGTGAAGGGCAACGTGGTCGACTACAAGACCAGCGTCGACAACGTCTTTGCCTGCGGCGACATGCGTCGCGGCCAGAGCCTTGTCGTCTGGGCGATCCGCGAAGGTCGCCAGTGCGCCCGCGCCGTCGATCAGGCGCTGATGGGCGTGAGCGAACTGCCGCGCTGATCGTCGGCCATCGCTGAAAACAGGGAAGGGGCGTCCGCAAGGGCGCCCCTTTCTGGTAGGCCCACGCCGAACGATCACGTCATCCCGGTGAAGGCCGGGCCCCATTACGCAGCGGGCAAACGCCACGGTCAGTTACAAACGAAAGGCCATGGCCCCGGCCTTCGCCGGGGTGACGGGAAGTGGTGGGAAAGCGTCGCGCTCTACCCATCCCCCTCAGGCGCCACCGCAGGCATGGCCTTGGTTCGGCTGACGAGCAGCTTGTCGATCTTGCGGCCGTCCATGTCGACCACTTCGAAGCGCCAGCCCTGATCGTGGAAGTGTTCGCCTTCTCCGGGCAGGCGCTTTAGCACCGAAAGGCAGAACCCCGCCGTCGTGGCAAACTCGCGGTCGTCGGGCAGATCGAGGCCCAGCCGGTCGGCAAGGGCATCGGCAGGCAGCGCGCCCGAGATCAGCAGCGAGCCGTCCTCGCGCTCGACCACCATTGGCTCATCGCCGGCGTCGGAATGGCCTACGAAATTGCCCGCGATGGCCGCCAATAGATCGGCAGGCGTGACGATCCCTTCGAGATGGCCATATTCGTCATGCACCAGCGCGATGGCGACTTCGGCCTGCTGGATCATCGCCAGTGCATCCATCGTGTCGAGCTGGTCGGGCACGATGGCAGGCTTCTTCATCAACCGTCCAAGCTGCACCTTGCGCCCGCGCAGCAGAGTGGAAAGCACGTCGCGCACCTTCACCACGCCGACGATCTTGTCGACCGACCCGTCGGCCAGCAGCAGCAGCGAATGCGGCGAATCCTCGATCGCCGTGCGCAATTCCGCCTCGCTCGCCTTGCGCTCGATCCAGTGGAGTTCGGTACGCGGCGTCATCACCTCGCGCACCGGACGTTCGGCAAGGCGCATGATGCCGGTCATCAGCGCACGCTCTTCCTCTTCGATCACGCCTGATCGCGTGGCCTCGGCGAAGATCATGTGCAGTTCCTCGGCGGTCACCTCCTGATCGTTGCCCTGTTTCAGGCCGAGCAGGCGGATGATCGCGCTCGAGGAATTGTCGAGCAGCCACACGAACGGTGCGGTGATCTTCGACATCAGCGCCATGAACGGCGCGGCAATCTTGGCGATCGGTTCCGCCGCCCGCAGCGCCAGCTGCTTGGGCACCAGTTCGCCGACCACGAGGCTCAGGTATGTGGTGATCGCGATGACGAGGATGAAACCGACGTCGTCGGCATACTGCGCCGGGAAGCCCCAAGCGGCGAGTCGGTCGGCCATCGGCCCGCCAAGGCTCGATCCCGAATAGGCACCGGCGATGATGCCCACCAGCGTGATGCCGATCTGCACCGTCGAAAGAAACTTGCCGGGGTCGGCAGCCAGCGCCAGGGCGACCTTGGCGCCCTTGCTGCCTTCCTCCGCAGCAACCTTCAATCGCGCCGGGCGTGCCGAGACGATTGCCAGTTCCGACATGGAAAACAAGCCGTTGAGCACTACGAGGCCCAGGATTACAAAGACGTCAGACCAGGGAAAAGATGTCACTCGCGGGGCCCTAACAGATTTCTGCGCAAAGGCGAAGTCCGCCGTATTGCGCCCGTTGCACACCAACCGCCGGGTTCCCGTTCGGGAACCGTTCAGTCGAAACGGGCTTATCTAAACTGTCAAAGCGGCAATCTGTTGCATAGAGTGTTTTGCGGGATGCCGATGCAAGGGGACTTATAATGAAGATTCGTCGTGTCATGATGTCGGGCCTGTGTGCGGTTTCGCTGGTCAGCCTGTCTGCGTGCGTCACCGATCCCAACACGGGTGAGAAGAAGGTTTCGCGCACAGCTATCGGCGGTATCGGTGGCGCTCTCGGCGGCGCGCTTCTCGGCGGCCTGATTGGCGGCAAGACCGGCCGTATCGTCGGCGCTGGCCTTGGCGGCGTTGCCGGTGGCGTGATCGGCTATCAGAAGGACAAGCAGATCCGCGAACTGCGCGAGCAGACAGCGGGTACCGGCGTTGACGTTACCGAAACCGATGGCGGCAACGCCATTCTGGTCAACCTGCCCAACGGCGTGACCTTCGATGTCGACAGTTCGACGGTGAAGCCTGCCTTTGGTGCTACCCTCGATCGCGTCGCGCAGTCGCTCGTTCAGTACCCGAACTCGCTGATCGACGTGTACGGCCACACCGACTCGACCGGCTCCGATTCGTACAACCAGGCTCTGTCCGAGCGTCGCGCTCGCGCGGTGGCGGATTATCTGACGTCGCGTGGCGTCGGCTATGCCCGTATCCGCAGCCAGGGCTTTGGTGAATCGCAGCCGATCGCTTCGAACGACACCGAACAGGGCCGTCAGGCCAACCGTCGCGTCGAGATCAAGATCGTCCCGATCAGCCAGGACGACGTGAACCGCGCACGTTCGGGCCAGTAAGGCTCAAACAACAGCAAGCATCAGCGGCGCTACCCTTCGGGGTGGCGCCGCTTTTGTTTTGGCTCATGCGTTTGGATGTTGACCGCCATCAGGCGAGGCTGGCATCGGCGCGGCCGAAGGAGTCAAGTTCGCATGTCGATTCAGCGCCGCAAGATCAACGGACGCGAAACCAACCCGATCGGGCTTGGCTGCATGTCGCTGAGCTGGGCCTACGCGGGCCGGCCGAGCGAGGAGGATGGCATTCGCCTGCTCCAGCACGCAGTCGACATCGGCTATGACCACTTCGATACTGCCCGCCTCTATGGTCTTGGTCATAACGAGACGCAGGTCGGTACTGCGCTGAAGGGCCGCCGAGACAAGGTGTTCCTCGCCTCGAAGATGGGCATCTTCGCCAGCGGGGAAAAGCGCGGGGTCGATTGCCATCCCGACACGATCCGAAGCGAACTCGAAGTGTCGCTGAAGCTGCTGCAGACCGATCACATCGATCTCTACTACATGCATCGGCGTGACAAGAACGTTCCGATCGAAGACTCGGTCGGCGCGATGGCGGATCTCGTGAAGGAGGGCAAGATCGGCGGTATCGGCTTGTCCGAGATGTCGGCTGACACCTTGCGCCGCGCCGCTGCGGTCCATCCCATTGCCGCGATGCAGACCGAATATTCGCCGTGGACGCGCCAGGCGGAAATCGCCGTGCTCGAGGCCTGTCGCGAATTGGGCACGACTTTCGTCGCTTTCTCGCCAGTTGCGCGCGGCGTGCTCGCCAATGGTCTGCGCGATCCGCAAGGCCTGCCCGATGGCGACATCCGCAAGGCCATGCCGCGCTTCACCGGAGAGAACTGGCAGAAGAACCTCGCGTTGGTCGATGCCTTCAACGCCATCGCCACACGCGAGGGCGTGACGCCAGCGCAACTCTCGCTCGCCTGGGTGCTGTCGCGCGGCGAGCATGTCGTCGCCATCCCCGGCACCGGCAAGATCGCACATCTTGAAGAAAACATCGCCCGCTGGGACTGGCAAATCCCGGCTGCGGTTGCAGACGAAGTCGATGCCCTGATCAACCAGCAGACCGTCTCAGGCCACCGTTACGCCGGTGCCATCCTGCCGACGATCGACACCGAGGATTTCGCCTAAACCAGTTTCGCCGCGCGATCCGCCAGCCGCTCTACCGCAGCAGCGTGGATCGCAGGCGCGGTTACCAGCAGTCCGAAAGCCCGCGGGTCGCGCTTGTTATAATCGAGCGGCTTGCCGAAAGCGTCGGACACCACCGCGCCTGCCTCGCGAGCGATCAAGGTGGCGGCGGCAATGTCCCATTCGAAGCCCCAGCGCAGCGTCGCCAGCAGGTCGGCCTCGTTCGCGCCGACCATGGCGATGCGCAGCGCAATGGAATTGGGCTTGTCCACCGTGACCAGATCGGCATCTGCCTTGGGCAGGCTGTCAGCCGGAACGCGGGACCCGGCCAGCACCGTTCGCGTGCTGGCGCTCAGCGACAGCCCGTTGCGCGTGGCTCCCTGTCCCGCCACCGCCGACCAGTACTCCCCGCGCGCAGGCGCACTGAGCATCCCGATCAGCGGACGTCCTTCGCTCACCAGCGCTACCGACACAGACCAGCCGGGCCGCCCGCGCACGAAATCGCGCGTGCCATCAACCGGATCGACCAGCCAGCACAGTCCTCGCTCCAACCGCTCGGGATGATCGACTGTCTCTTCGGAAAGCCATCCTGCGGAGGGGAGGAGAGCGCCCAGTTCGCGCTTGAGGAAGGCATCGACAGCGAGGTCGGCATCGCAGACTGGACTGCCTGGAGTCTTCTCCCACACTTGTGGGGCATGGCCGTGCCCCGGCCAGAGTCCGAGCGCCATCTCTCCGGCTGCGCGGACGATCTGGTGGAGGCGGTCATAGTCGATCATTCTGCGCCCTTGAACATGGGAACTCCGGCGATACCTTGCAATTGCGAGTTGTTATCACAGATAGGTTGGAACCTCGCATTTACGCCCCTTTTCAAGCTCCCTCGGCTGTGCTTAAGGCATTCCGACTCAAAGCGCCAACCGCGGCGCATACCTTTGCGCCAATAGTGGCGCGCCTGTCGGTTTTCCGGTGCAAGCCGGGTGCCATTCAAGTCGGGGATCACGCATGAACGTCCATGAATATCAGGCCAAGGAACTGCTCGCGAAGTTTGGCGTCGGCATTCCTGCCGGCATTGCCGCGCTTACCGTGGAAGAGGCCGTCGCCGCTGCCAAGCAGCTGCCCGGACCGCTCTATGTCGTGAAGGCGCAGATTCACGCCGGTGGCCGTGGCAAGGGCAAGTTCAAGGAACTCCCCGCCGATGCCAAGGGCGGCGTGCGCCTCGCCAAGAGCATCGAGGAAGTCGAAGCTTTCGCCAAGGAAATGCTCGGCAACACCCTCGTCACCGTGCAGACCGGTGAAGCCGGCAAGCAGGTCAACCGTCTTTATGTGACCGACGGCGTCGATATCGCCAAGGAATACTACCTGTCGATGGTCGTCGATCGCGCCACCAGCCGCGTCGCGATGATCGTGTCGACCGAAGGCGGCATGGACATCGAGGAAGTCGCCCACTCGACGCCGGAAAAGATCGCCACGATCACCATCGACCCGGCCGAAGGCTTCATGCCGCACCACGGCCGCGCCGTGGGCTATGCGCTGCAACTGACCGGTGACCTCAACAAGCAGGCCGGCAAGATCGCCGAGCAGCTCTACAACGCGTTCGTCGCGCTCGATTGCGACATGCTCGAGATCAACCCGCTGGTCGAGACCAAGGACGGCAATCTTCTGGTGCTCGACACCAAGATGAGCTTCGATTCGAACTCGCTCTACCGTCACCCCGATGTCGTCGCCCTGCGCGACGAGACCGAGGAAGATCCGGCGGAAATCGAAGCCTCGAAGTACGACCTTGCCTACATCAAGCTCGATGGCAACATCGGCTGCATGGTCAACGGCGCCGGGCTTGCCATGGCGACGATGGACATCATCAAGCTGAACGGCGAATTTCCGGCCAACTTCCTCGACGTGGGCGGCGGTGCCACCACCGAGAAGGTCACTGCCGCGTTCAAGATCATCCTGCGCGATCCGGCGGTGAAGGGCATTCTCGTCAACATCTTCGGCGGCATCATGAAGTGCGACATCATCGCCGAGGGCATCGTTGCCGCTGCGAAGGAAGTGAACCTATCGGTTCCGCTGGTCGTCCGCCTCGAAGGCACCAACGTGCAGCTCGGCAAGGACATCCTCGCCAATTCGGGCCTGCCGATCGTGCCTGCCAACGACCTTGGCGATGCCGCCAAGAAGATCGTTGCCGAGGTCCGCGCCGTCGCTTGATCGGCGTCTAAAGCGCATAAGCGATGCAGACCAAGGGGCGCTGGGCAACCGGCGCCCCTTTCTGCATTCTGCGCAGGCGGGATGATGAGTCGCCTGAACAGTTCGTCCGGACTTCGGACATTGCAATCTCGGTTGACGTTTACGTAAGCGCGAATTATGCCGCGCTCATTGCGTTAGGATGAAAGGACGCTTGGCAATGAAAGCCCTGGTCTGCGTGAAGCGGGTGATTGACTACAACGTGAAGCCTCGGGTGAAGGCGGACGGGAGTGGTGTTGATCTTGCGAACGTGAAGATGAGCATGAACCCGTTTGACGAGATCGCGGTCGAGGAAGCCATTCGCCTGAAGGAAAAGGGCGTGGTGACCGAGATCGTGGCGGTGTCGGTGGGCGTTGCGAAATCGCAGGAAACTCTGCGCACGGCGCTGGCGATGGGTGCTGACCGGGCGGTGCTGGTGCAGGTTGACGATGGCACCGAGGTCGAGCCGCTGGCTGTGGCCAAGATCATCAAGGGGATTGCCGACGAGGAGCAGCCCGCTCTGATCATCACCGGCAAGCAGGCGATCGACGATGACAGCAACCAGGTCGGCCAGATGGTCGCCGCGCTGCTCGGCCGCCCGCAGGGCACCTTCGCCAACGAAGTCTCGGTCGAGGGCGACGCGGTCGTCGTCAAGCGCGAGATCGACGGCGGCCTGCAGACCGTGAAGCTGGCGCTGCCTGCGGTGGTCACCACCGACCTGCGCCTCAACGAGCCGCGCTATGCCTCGCTGCCCAACATCATGAAGGCCAAGTCCAAGCCGCTGGCCAACAAGACGCCCGCCGACTACGGCGTGGACATCGCACCGCGCCTCAAGACGCTCAAGGTCAGCGAACCGCCGGTGCGCTCGGCCGGCATCAAGGTGCCCGATGTCGACACGCTGGTCGCCAAGCTCAAGGAAATGGGAGTAGCCTGACATGGCCAATGTTCTCGTTCTCGTCGAACACGACAACGCGTCGGTCAAGGACGCCACCCTCGCTGCCGTCACTGCCGCATCGCAACTGGGCGAAGTGACCGCGCTGGTCGCAGGCGCCAACTGCGATGCCGCTGCAAGTGCCGCCGCGCAGATCGCAGGCGTCGCCAAGGTGCTCAAGGCCGATGACGCAGCGCTCGCCAACGCGCTCGCTGAAAACGTCGCGCCGCTCGTCGCAGGCCTGATGGCCGATTACGACGCCTTCGTCGCGCCCGCTACCACCACCGGCAAGAACGTCGCCCCGCGCGTTGCCGCGCTGCTCGACGTGATGCAGGTCTCGGACATCCTCTCGGTCGAAGGGCCCAAGACCTTCACCCGTCCGATCTACGCTGGCAACGCCATCGCCACGGTCGAAAGCTCGGATGCCAAACTGGTGATCACCGTGCGCGGCACTGCCTTTGCCAAGGCCGCTGCCACCGGCGGATCAGCCAGCGTCGAAGCTGTCTCCGCTACCGCAGACAGCGGCCTCAGCACTTTCGTCAGCGCCGAGATCGCCAAGTCCGAGCGCCCGGAACTCACCTCGGCCAAGATCATCGTCTCGGGCGGCCGCGCGCTGAAGGACGCTGCCACCTTCGAGGCAGTGATCACCCCGCTGGCCGACAAGCTGAACGCAGGCATCGGCGCATCGCGCGCAGCAGTCGACGCAGGCTACGTGCCCAACGACTACCAGGTCGGCCAGACCGGCAAGATCGTCGCTCCGGAAGTCTACATCGCGGTCGGCATCTCGGGCGCGATCCAGCACCTTGCCGGCATGAAGGACTCCAAGACCATCATCGCCATCAACAAGGACGAGGACGCCCCGATCTTCCAGGTGGCAGACATCGGCCTCGTCGGCGACCTGTTCACGCTCGTCCCGGAACTCACCGGCAAGCTCTGAACC
>NZ_VLKJ01000013.1 GCF_007830315.1 Novosphingobium taihuense | reverse complement strand
AGCTTTAACGGCCGTATGCGCGACGAGCTGCTGAACGAGACCTTATTCATGAGCCTCGCCCATGCCCGGGTCGAGATCGCTGCCTGGGTCGAGGATTACAACCGGGAGAGACCGCACTCGTCCCTTGGCTATGCAACCCCGGCGGCGTTCGCCGCCAAACTGGATAAGCAATGGCCTGCTTCGCTACGCCCTACGGGCTCCGCTACGCAGCCCATTGCTTCAACCGCGCTGATGCACAAAACAACCGCCCGGCTCTAATCCCAGCTGGAGGAAAGCTGGGGGTCACGTCAGCTCCTGTGGCCGCCTTGCGTATGGCCGTGCCGCTCGTGAACCGCTGGCCGCATAAGCAGTGGCTTATGCGCTGCTGCGTAAGCGGTGTGGCAATGGTGCGGGGATGAGCCGGGCGGCATTTCCGGGGCGTGATGTCCAAGGAGACGCCCGTGACCGAAATCGCTTCTGCCCCAACCCCTGCACATCGTCCTGCACGGCGGTGGGATCCTGTCGTCAAGCTGACCCACTGGTCTGTGGTGATCGCAGTCATTGCCAATGCGCTGTTCACCGAGGAAGGCTCTGGCACGCATGTGTGGATCGGCTACGCGCTCGCCGCCATCCTCGTGCTGCGCCTGCTGTGGGGGCTGATCGGCCCCGCCGAGGCGCGCTTCACCGCCTTTCCGCCCAGCATTGGCCGTGCACTGGCCCACTTGCGCGATATCCGGTCGGGCCGACATGTCGAGCACCGGTCGCATAACCCGCTTGGTGCGCTGATGGTATATGCGATCTGGTCGTGCCTTGGCGCTGTGATCGCCAGCGGAATTGCCATGGCCGGATTGCCGGGACAGGCGCGCAACGAGCGTTCCGATACCGCCGTATCTGCATCCACCGAGATCGAGCGGGGCGAAGACGCCGACGAGGGCGATGAAGGCGGCGAGGAAGAAGGCGCGCTGGGCGAGATCCACGAGGTTGCGGTCAACCTGCTCTACCTGCTGATCGCGCTCCATGTTGCTGGCGTGGTGTTCGAGACGCGGCGGAGCGGGCGCGAGGTAGTTCTGGCGATGCTGCCGGGTCAGCGCTAGCGTCTCGCCATGCAACGCCGCCACCTCTCCCTGCAACGCAAGGCCGCCGCGCTGACCATGGTGGTGGCCATGCAGGCCGTGGCGGCGCTGTTCTTCATACTCGACCTTGCCGGAGACTTGCTGGCCGAAGGCTTCGGCGCACATCTTGCCGCCGAAAGCGCGGCGGTCGTGGCGCTGCTGGCAGGCGTGGTGATCGGGGCATTTCAGATCCGGGCGCTGGTCCTGTCGGCCAGGCAGGACGAGGCGGCGGTGGCCATGGCGCGCGGCGTGGCCGCAGAACTGGTGCGGCTGCGCTTTGGCGAATGGAAGCTTACCCCGGCTGAAGCCGACGTTGCGCTCTTCGCGCTCAAGGGGTGCGACGTGGCCGAGATTGCGGCCCTGCGTGGTGCTGCCAGTGGCACCGTCCGCGCACAGCTCGCACGGGTCTATGCCAAGGCGGGGGTGGGGTCGCAGTCGGCCTTGCTCGGCGCTTTTCTCGAAGACCTGATTGATCCCGCCCTCCACGCCACGCAATGTTCGGAGACAGAAGCATGAGACCGCATCGCGAATCGCATCTCGTCGCCCGGATCGGCTGGCTGCGTGCCGCCGTGCTCGGCGCGAACGACGGCATCGTCTCGACGGCGAGCCTGATCCTTGGCGTTGCGGCGTCGGGCGCGGACCGGGCGGCAATCCTTGTCGCGGGCGTGGCGGGGCTGGTGGCAGGCGCGATGTCGATGGCGGCGGGCGAGTATGTCTCGGTCAGCTCGCAGTCCGATACCGAACAGGCAGACCTTGCCCGCGAGCGCGCGGAACTGGACGCCGGACCCGAGGCCGAATACGATGAACTGGCGCGGATCTACATGGAGCGGGGCCTCGACGAGGAGACCGCGCGCAAGGCGGCCGGGCAGATGATGGCGCACGATGCCATCGGCGCGCATGCGCGTGACGAACTCCACATTACCGAGATCACCACGGCCCGTCCTGTGGTTGCGGGGCTCACCTCGGCAGGGACATTCACGGTTGGCGCTGCCTTGCCGCTGCTGCTGGCGGCGGTCCTGCCGATGGCGCTGATCGTGCCGGGTGAGGCGGTCGGCTCGATCCTGTTTCTGGCACTGCTTGGGGCCATCGGCGCACAGGCCGGGGGATCGGCCATGCTCAGGCCCGTGCTGCGCGTGGTGTTCTGGGGTGCGCTGGCCATGGCGATGACGGCGGGGATCGGGCGCCTGTTCGGGACCACGGTGGCATAGGGGGCGCAAGCCTCTTGCGCTTTTCGCGGTGCGGCCCGACGTAAGGGGGCATGACTGAAGAAGAAAAGCAGCACGAGCTGACCAAGCGCAAGTTCTACAAGGCCGAGCAGGAAGCCGGCTTCGTCGAGAACCACCCCCGGACCACTCCCCAGCAGCAGGACCCCGCCTATCGGCTGGCTTTCCGCGATACCGACTTCCTCCTGCGCGAGGAATTGCGGCCGGTGCGGTTCCAGCTGGAGCTGATGAAGCCCGAGATGTTGCTCGACGAAGCGCAGATCGGCTCGACGCTGGTTGTCTATGGCTCGGCCCGCATCCCCTCGCCCGAGATGGCCGAGGCCGCGCTGGCGGCAGGTACCACGCCCGAGCGCAAGGCGGTGATCGAGAGCCTTGTTGCCAAGGCGAAGTACTATGATGAAGCGCGCAAGCTTGCCCGGATTGCCAGCAGTTGCGGGCTGGTTGAGGACGGCAAGCGTCAGTTCGTGATCTGCTCGGGCGGTGGTCCCTCGATCATGGAGGCGGCCAATCGCGGCGCGGAGGAGGCAGGTGCCGAATCGATCGGGCTTAACATCGTCCTGCCTCACGAGCAGGCGCCAAACGCGCATGTCACGCCCCACCTGTCCTTCCAGTTCCACTACTTTGCGCTGAGGAAGATGCACTTCCTGCTGCGCGCCCGCGCAGTGGCGGTGTTCCCCGGCGGGTTCGGCACCTTCGACGAGTTCTTCGAGCTGCTGACACTGATTCAGACCGGCAAGATGAAGCCGATCCCGATCCTGCTGTTCGGTGGCGACTACTGGAACCGCGTGATCAACTTCAAGGCGCTGGCCGAGGAGGGCGTGATCAACTTCGAGGATCTCGATCTGTTCACGCCGGTCGAGACGGCGGACGAGGCGTGGGCGCACATCGTCAAGTTCTACGATCTCGATTGCTGATGGCCGAGTGCCCGACAAGATGATCCGGACAGCGCGGCTGACCTTGCGTCCCGTGCGCCCCGAGGAGGATCTTGGGGCAATGCACGCGATCATGCGTGAGCCGCGCGCCATGGCCTACTGGTCGACCCCGCCACACGAAAGCGAGGGGGAGACGGCTGAATGGCTGGCCAACATGGCGGCGATCCAGCCATGCGAGGGCGAGGATTTCATCGTCGAAGCGGACGGCCAGGTGATCGGCAAGGCCGGATTCTACCGTTTTCCCGACCTTGGATACATGTTCGATCCGGCGGTCTGGGGGCAGGGCTATGCGCGCGAGGCCGTGGGCGCTGTGGTCGAGCGCGGTTTTGCCGTGCATCGCCTGCCGCGCATTCAGGCTGACGTCGATCCGCGCAACACTGCGTCGATGAAGCTGCTGGAGCGGCTGGGCTTTGCCGAGACGCACCGGCAGGCGCGGACCTGGCTGGTGGGTGATACGTGGTGCGACAGCGTCTATTTCGCGCTGACCCGCGAGCAATGGGGTCAGCGCACCGCCTGATGGCCGAGCGGGCCGTGGCCCTTGCCGAACCCCGGTGCAGCAAGAAGGGCGGCGCGAACGAACTCGCGCGCATCTTCGACGGCTTCTTCCAGCGTCGCGCCGCTGGCCAGGAACGTGGCGATGGCGCTCGACATCGTGCAGCCGGTGCCGTGGGTGTGCCGTGTTTCGATGCGCGGCGCGGTCCAGACGCGCTCCGGCTGCCCCGGAACGACCAAGCGATCGACCACGTCGGGGCCCTGCGCGTCGCCACCCTTGGCAATGTAGGCGATGCCGCGTGTCCGCATTGCAGCGTCGCCGCCCAGCGCTTCGAGTTCGGGCACGTTGGGTGTGGTCAGCGTGGCGATCCGCATCAGGCGTTCGAAAGCGCCAATCGTCGCTGTATCGGCCAGTGCCGCTCCGCTGGTGGAGATCATCACCGGATCGAACACGATGGGCACGGGCAAGCCTTCGAGCCGGTCCGCCACCACGGCGGCGATCGCCGGTGAGCCAAGCATCCCGATCTTTACCGCATCAACGCCAAGGTCGTTCACGCAGGCGTCGATCTGTGCTGCGACCATGCCCGGATCGACCGGGACAACGGCATGGACGCCGGTGGTATCTTGCGCGGTCAGCGCGCAGATCGCGGTCATCGCATAGCCGCCCAGCATGGTGATCGTCTTGATATCGGCCTGGATGCCGGCGCCGCCGCCGGAGTCCGAACCGGCGATCGAGAGGATTCGCGGCGGGGCATTCATCCCTTGAACTTGCGCTCGCTCGATGGCGGATGCTTGGCGTGGAGCGCCTTGGCCCGCGTCGGTCGGTCCATCAGCTCGCCCCCGCAGTTGGGGCAACGATCATCCAGGCCTTCGGCGCATTCGGCGCAGAAGGTGCATTCGAACGAGCAGATGAACGCGCCGGGCGCTTCGGCGGGAAGATCGGTGCCGCAGCGTTCGCAGTCGGGGCGCATTTCCAGCATCAGGCGGCCTTCCTCACGGCATTGCAGATCTGGTCGACGACGGCTTCGACTTCGCCAGCATCGTCGCCCTCGGCCATGACGCGAATGACCGGTTCGGTGCCCGAAGGGCGAATCACGAGGCGGCCCTTGCCCGCAAGCCGCGACTCGGCATCGGCGATGGCTTCCTTGACGGTCTTGTCGTCGAGCGGCTTGCCGCCCGCAAAACGCACGTTCTTGAGCAGTTGTGGCACGGGATCGAACTGGTGGAGCAGTTCGCTTGCCGGTTTTCCGCCCGCGACAAGCGCGGAAAGGACCTGCAGCGCCGCCACCGTTCCATCGCCCGTCGTGGCATGGTCGGTCAGGATCATGTGGCCGGACTGTTCCCCGCCGACGTTGAACCCGCCGCTGCGCATGCGTTCGAGTACGTAGCGATCACCCACCGAGGTGCGTTCGAGCGTCAGGCCCTGACCATTGAGGCAGCGCTCCAGCCCGAGGTTGGACATGACCGTGGCAACCACCCCGCCGCCGCGCAGTTCGCCACGCGCGGCAAGCTGGGTGCCGATCAGGGCCATGATCTGGTCGCCGTCCACGGTCTGGCTCTTCTCGTCGACCACGATCAGACGGTCCGCGTCGCCGTCGAGCGCGATGCCGATGTCGGCACGCGTCTCGCGCACCTTGGCCTTGATCGCGTCAAGGTGGGTCGAGCCGACGCCCGCGTTGATGTTCTTGCCGTTGGGTTCGACGCCGATGGCGATGACTTCGGCACCCAGTTCCCACAGGGCCGAAGGGGTGACGTGGTAGGCCGCGCCGTTGGCGCAGTCGATCACGATGCGCAGGCCATCGAGGCGCACGTTGTCGGGCAGGCTGGTCTTGACCGCGTGGATGTAGCGACCGCGCGCGTCTTCGATCCGCCGGGCGCGACCGACCTGCGTGGCATCAGCCAGCGGCAGGTCCTGCGCCAGCATGGCCTCGATGGCGAGTTCGGCGTCGTCCGAGAGCTTGAAGCCGTCGGGGCCGAACAGCTTGATGCCGTTGTCCTCGAAGGGGTTGTGGCTGGCCGAGATCATCACGCCGAGGTCGGCCCGCATCGAGCGGGTGAGCATGGCGACGGCAGGCGTCGGCATCGGGCCGAGCAGGACCACGTCCATGCCCACCGAGGTGAAGCCCGCGACCATCGCGCTTTCCATCATGTAGCCAGAAAGGCGGGTGTCCTTGCCGATCACCACGCGGTGGCGGTGGTCACCGCGCTGGAAGTAGGTTCCGGCCGCCTGGCCCACCTTCATCGCGGTGGCGGCGGTCATCACTCCGGCGTTGGTCCGGCCCCGGATGCCATCGGTGCCGAAGAACTTGCGTGCCATGAAACGGCTATTCCCTCTTTATCGTGCGCCCGAACAGGCGCGCGCTACGTTGCCATGCGGTGCAACCTAGCTAAAGTCTTCTCAAGATGACCTTACCGCCTTCTGAAAATTCGTCCATCTCGCAGCCACCGATCCCGACGATCCGTGCCGGCTGGATCTTTGCCGCGCTCGTCGGCGGGCTTGGCTTGGGCCTTGCACTGGCGTTTTTCCAGCCTGCGCTGCTCGATCCGGTGCTGCTGGTGGCGCAGCCGATCGGCACGCTCTGGCTCAATGCCCTGCGCGCGACGATCGTGCCGCTGGTGGTCTCGCTGCTGTTCACGGGCATTGCGCAGACCGTTGCTGCCGCGCGGGCAGGCGCGCTGGCGCGGCGGGCGCTGCTGTTCTTCTTCTCGATCCTGGCCACCGGCAGCGCGATGACCGCGCTGCTCGTGCCGGGAATTCTCTCGATATTTCCGATGCCGCGCGCCGCAGCCGAAGCGCTGCGATCGAGCGTTGCGCAGATTCACGACAAGGCGACCGTCCCCGGCTTCGGCGCGTTTCTGCAATCGCTGGTGCCGACCAACGTGCTGCAATCGGCAGCGGCCGACCAGATTCTGCCGGTGATCCTGTTCACCGCGGTCTTCGCCCTTGCCGCCACGCGCCTCGCCGATGGGCAACGGCGCTCGCTTGCCACCTTTTTCGAGGCCGTGGCCAACGCGATGCTGGTGGTGATCGGCTGGGTCCTGCTGGCAGCGCCGATCGGGGTGTTCTGCCTCAGCCTTGCAGTCGCCGCGCAGAGCGGCACTTCGGCGATCGGCGCGCTCGCCCATTATGTGCTTGTGGTGACATCGGCGGGGACGGTGATATTTCTTGCTGCCTATGGCGTTGCCGTGTTCGGCGCGCGCAAGGGGCTGGGCGAGTTTGCGCGGGCAGTCCTTCCGGCGCAGGCGCTGGCCCTGTCGACCCAGTCGTCGCTGGCGACACTGCCCGCGATGCTCGCCGTATGCCGCCGCCTTGGCGTGCGTGACCAGACTTCCGATCTCGTCATGCCGCTGGCTGTCGCGCTGTTCCGGGCCACTGGGCCTGCGATGAATTTCGCCGTCGCGATCTATGTGGCGCACTGGTTCGGCATTCCGGTCACGCCCTCGATGCTGCTCGCCGGGTTTGTGGTGGCTACGCTGACCACGCTTGGCGCGGTGAGCCTGCCCGGCGCAATCAGCTTCGTGACCTCGATCGGCCCGATCTCCATAGCGATGGGGCTTCCAGTGGAGCCGCTGGCGATCCTGGTGGCAGTCGAGGTCCTGCCCGACCTGATGCGCACGCTCGGCAATGTCACGATGGACGTGGCGGTTACTGCCGCCGTGGACCGAGCGCATGGCGAGGGGCCGCGCTGACTGCAACTGCAACGACATAAAATTCAACGGGAAACCGGGCAACCATTCCGTCCCCTTGGCGTTGGTCTGCGACGCAGATCTTTACCGAGGACGTTGATACCCATGGCTATTACCCTTCCCCCGCTGCCTTATGCCGACACTGCGCTTGAGCCCAGCATTTCGGCGACGACGCTGCAGACCCATCACGGCAAGCACCACAAGGCCTATGTCGACAAGACCAATGCGGCCATCGAAGGCGGCGAACTTGCCGATGCAAGCCTTGAACAGATCATCGAAGCGGCGCAGGCCAAGGGCGACAAGGGCCTTTTCAACAATGCCGCGCAGAGCTGGAACCACGCGTTCTACTGGAACAGCCTGACTCCTGATTCAGCGGAGCCGACGGGCGAGCTGGCCGATGCCATCGACAGCGCGTTCGGTTCGCTGGACCGTCTGCGTGAGGAACTGGCTTCACAGGGCGCGGCGCACTTTGCCTCGGGCTGGGTGTGGCTGGTCGAACGCGGTGGCAAGCTGGCGGTCGAGCAGACGCACGACGCTGCGACCTTCGCCACGGGTGATGTAAAGCCCTTGCTGGTGATCGACCTGTGGGAACACGCCTACTACCTCGACCACAAGAACCTGCGCCCCGAATATCTCAAGGCGGTGATCGAAAAGCACCTGAACTGGAGCTTTGCCGCCGAGAACCTCGGTCGTGATGGCAGCTGGACCTATCCGGGCTGAACTGCCTCTTGCACCGGCCCGTCTTCGATTCCGTCTTCGTCCATGCCGGACAGGCGGGCCGGTTCGAACAGCGCTTCGCCGAACAGGAAGCCGACGAGATTGGGCCGGCCGATGTGATCGAGCAGGGCAGAGATGGTCAGCAGGATCGGCACTGACAGCAGCGCGCCCAGTACGCCCCAGATCCACGAGAAATAGCTGATAGACAGCAGGATCGCGACGGGATTGACCGTGAAGCGCGCGCCAAGGATCGAAGGGGTAACCACGTTCGATTCGACGGCATGGAGCCCGAGATAGGCGAGCATCGGGATCAGGCCGATCAGGACGCTCGAAGCCGTGCCGAGCCCGACGAGTCCAAGCAGGCCCATCATCACCAATGGGCCAAGGTAGGGCAGGAAATTCAGGACGAAGGCAAGGCCGCCCCACATCACAGGGGCGCTCATCCCGAAGGCCCACGCACCGAGCGAGACCAGCACGCCGACGCCGAAGTTCACTTGCGCAACCGTCAGGATGTAGCTCGCGACACGCTCCTGCACGTCACGCAGGACGCGGGCGAGCTTGACCGAGGCGTTGAACGAGTGACGATCGAGCAGGATGCGGCGCTTCATGCGGATGCGCGATTCGATCATGAAGAATGTCATCAGCAGGGTCAGCAGCGTTTCGAGGATCACGCTGGGTGTTGCGAAGGCGACCTGTTCGATCACCGAGGGGCTCGCCACGACGACTTCACGCGCCGAGTGTCCGGTGATCCGGGCGAGTTGACGGTTGACGTCGGCAATCCACGAAAGATTGCCGCGCAACTCGGCAAAGCGTCGCGCCACTTGCCGCGCCAGTGCAGGAACCTGATCCACCATCACGAACGCCGGTTGCAGGATCAGCATCAGCGCCAGCAGCACCACCGCTATCAGCGCAAGAATCGCAATCAACGAAGCGAGCATGTTCGGCAGGCCGAGGCGGGTCAGCCGGTCAGCCAGAGGCGACAGCACGATGGTAAATATCATCGCGGTGACGGGGGGCAGGAACACGACCGAACCGATCGACAGGACGAAGGGCAGCGACAGGAACAGGCCGAGGCCGAGCAGAAGCACGATCGTCGACTGCAGCCGCGCGCGCTGATCTGCCGATTCAGGCGGATCGGCTGGCAGGCTTGGCAGATCGGGTATCGACTGGTTATTCAACAGCGCACGCCTGACTGGAGTTGCTGTTCTCCATTCACCCATGTCACGCGCCAATCAAGGGGCGGGCGTCAGGCGCACGATGTTTTGTGCGAAACTGTGGCAAGGGCGATCCTTTGGAAGAGATCGCTTGCCTGTTTCAGTGCTGGCCGCCTGCGTGCACCGTGTCTTCAAGTTCGCTCATGATTGCCGAGTGTGCGACCGCATCCTTGGTGCTGCGGCGAGGGATCTGGCCACTTTCGATCATCTGCGAGAGGGCTGCGCGGGCGCGCCCGACGCGGCTCTTGATCGTGCCGACTGCGCAACCACAGATCTGCGCGGCTTCCTCATAGCTGAAGCCGCCGGCGCCCACCAGCAGGAGGGCCTCGCGACGCTCCGGCGGAAGCGTAAGCAGGGCGCGGTGCATGTCCGACAGGTGCATCGGTCCTTCCTGCGCGGCAGGGGCCACGAGGATGCGTTCGGCTACGGTTTCATCGTAGTCTGCGCGGAAGCGGTTTCTGCGCATGTCGGTGAGGTAGGCATTACGAAGGATCACGAACGTCCAGGCGCGCATCGACGTGCCCGGCTCGAACCGCTCCTGCGCGGCCCAAGCCTTGAGCAGGGTTTCCTGAACGAGATCATCGGCAAGATCGGGCCTGCCGCACAGGCCGCGTGCAAAAGCGCGCAGATGCGGAATGACGCCGGTCAGCTCGCGCTTGAACGTTGCGGGATCGGCTGCCGGGCGAGGCGACTTGTCCTCGGGCTCATGTGCCGCCGTGGGCTCGGGATCAGCCATTGGACGGATCGTCCAGCTTGTCGAGCAATTGCGCGAAAGTGTCCGGGAGAGGCTCATCGAGCACGGAATCATAAAGGCGCTTGAGCCCGTCTGCCCATTCCGGCGGACGGGGCTTGCCGCCCTTCCGCCGCTGTTGACCGGGATTCATCGGCTTTTCTTTCGACATTCGCTCTGACAACGCCTCCCCCTCCAGGGAAAAATCCAAAAACGACCGCAAGGGCGCGGCAGATGCGTACCTGATACGGCACCGTTCCCGCCATGGTTAAGAGCCTACGTTAACAGGCTTCTCAAACAATGCGAAAAATGCAATCGGCGCGTGGTTTCGATCAGGAACGATATTGTCCGCTGTCGGTTCCCGAGAAGTCGTCCAGCAATCGCTGTTTCGTTTGTGCGGAGCATTTTGCAAGACGTCGGATGCAACGGTGGGAGCGTGATCGTTCCAGGTTTGGCTGCGAGGGAAAGGAATACCGGTACGCGATGGAGAAGCTTCTTGCCCAGAAGAAGCTCGTTCCGCGCTGGTACGAGCGTTTCCCCCGCGGGGTGCCGGTCAGCATCTTCGGGCTGACAATGGCGGTGACGCAGCTCAGCGTCTTTGCAATCGAGACCGCCGAGGATCGCAGGCAAGCCGCGCTTACCGCACAGACTGCCCAGGCCGTCGCCTCAGGTCTCGAGCGTCGATCCAACGCCAATGCCGCCTATCTGAGGTCAAGCGCAGCGCTGTTTGCCACGCAGCAGATGGTCGAGGCGCCGCTTTTCCGAACCTTCATCCGCCAGCTTCATCTCGATGGCCGCTATGTCGGCTCGGACGGCATCGGCTGGGCCATGAAGGTGCGGCGCGAAGACATTCCCACCGTCGAGGCGATCTTGCGGCAAGGTGGCAGTCCCGATTTCGCCGTTCGCCCGGTGCCGTCTGCCGACCGGCCTTTCGTCATCCCCGTCATGTTCATCGAACCGGACACGGTCCGCAATCGCCGCGCCATCGGCTTTGACATGTTCTCCGAGCCGGTCCGCCGTGCCGCCATGAAATCGGCAGAGCGCACCGGGCAGCCGACGGCCACGGGCCGGGTGGTGTTGCAGCAGGAGGGGCAATCGACCGATGCTTCGGGCTTTCTTGTCTACATGCCGGTCTTCGCGATTGAATCGGCCGCCAGCAGCCGCACCTTGCGCGGATACGTCTATTCGCCGTTCAACGCGCAGAGCTTTCTGGAATCCTCGATCGATGTGAGCCATCTCGGCGGGGCCGGCGTGCGTCTGTTCGACGAGGATGCGGGCGGTCGGCGACTGATGGCGGAGATCGCAACCGAGAACGGGTCGGGCCAGCGCGTGCGACGGGCGATAGACATTGCCGGACACCGGTTCGTTCTGGAAATCGAAGCACAGGCAACGCCGATGCTTTCGATTATGTCGGTCATGTCGCTGCTGTTCGGCCTGCTCGTGGCGACGCTGCTGCTGGTGCTTGCCCGGCTTCTGACCCAGCAGGCCGTGGAAGACCGGATTGCGCTGGCCTGGTTCGAGCAGCAGTCCTCGATTCGCAATTCTCTGACCCGCGAGCTCAATCACCGGGTGAAGAACACTCTGGCGAACGTGCTGTCGATCGTCTCGCTGACGCGCCGTCGCGCGACGAGCCTTGCCGAGTTCGCCGACAGTCTCGAGAACCGCATCCGCGCCCTGTCTGCCACGCATGACCTGCTGACCCAGTCGGACTGGGGCACCACGCCGGTCATGCTGGTGGTCAAGGCGGAGCTTGCACCTTACGCGCAGGATACGCATCGCCATCTCGACATCGACGGCCCGGAAGTGGAGCTTGCTCCGAATGACGCGCTGTCGCTTGGGCTCGCGATCCACGAACTGGCAACCAATGCCGCCAAGTACGGTGCGCTGAGCGTGGAGGGCGGAAGCGTCTCCGTTCGATGGGAAATGGCGGGCGAGAACCTCGCGCGGATCGAATGGATTGAGCGCGGAGGCCCGGTCATCGACCCGGCCACGCGGCGCAAGCGCGGCTTTGGCACCGAACTGATTGAGAAGATCGTCGCGCACGAGCTGCGCAACCCGGTCGATCTCAGCTTCGAGCCCGAGGGCGTGCGCTGCACCCTGCTGATCCCGGTGCGCCGCCGCGGCGACTTCTCCATACGCGAAAGGCGCAGCTGACGCCGCGCCTTTGCATAAGCCAATCGGATTGTCAGACCTCGCGGTCCGACCCGTTCAGAGCGGTCGGCTGGAGCCGAAGAACAGCGCCTGGCTGATCGCCGTCCGCACGGTCTGCTCCTGAAACGGCTTGGTGATCAGATAGGTCGGCTCAGGGCGGTCGCCGGTGAGCAGACGTTCCGGATAGGCGGTGATGAAGATGACCGGCACCGACCCGATCCGCAGGATATCGTCCACCGCATCGAGACCCGAGCTGCCATCGGCAAGCTGGATGTCGGCAAGGACAAGGCCCGGCTGCTCGCGCTGAACGATCTCGAGAGCCTGCGTGCGCGTGGCGGCCATGCCGCAGACGTCATGGCCGAGCGAGCGGACGAGATCTTCGAGCTGCATCGAGATCAGCGGCTCGTCTTCGATGATCAGCACCGACGTCGCCGATTCGCGATCGATTTCGGCAACTGCGTCCTGCACCAGCAGTTCGACATCCGAAGGGTCGCGACCCATGATGTAGGCGGCTTCCTCGATGCTGAAGTCTTCTAGCGTTGTCAGCAACAGCGCCTGGCGATTGGCCGGCGTCATTGCGGCGAGGCGCTCCTGCGCTGCCGCCTCATGATGGCCGAGCCCCGATGACGAGCGATCTGCGGTGTCGACAAACGCTGTCGACCACACACGATTGAACGCATGATAGAGCTGCGGACGGCCTTCGCCGATCGTCGCGCGAAGATCTTCATCGGCGAGCGCTGCCTCGAGCGTCGCGCGCACGAAGGAGTCACCCGCATTCTGACTTCCCGTCAGCGCACGGGCATAACGGCGAAGATAAGGAAGTTGATTGGCAACCTTGGCACCCAGAGACATTCGTACCCCTTCCCGGACAGTATCGTGCGTTCCAACGCGTGACATCGTCATCCGGTTCCCGATCGGGAACAAGAGGGAATCGTTGTCGTTTTCCGCGGCGTCCGTTCTAACAAGTCGCCCTGCAGGGATGCAACGGCCCAATCGGCAAGAAGGTCCGGCGAGGTCGGTTTGCGGAACTGCACGGCGAAGCGATGGCTATCGGGCACCGCCCCGGAATCAAGGCCTGATGTGATCGCCACGGTGCATCCCGCATCGCGCAACCGGCAGGCTAGATCGAGCGACAGGCCATCGGGAAGCTGAAGGTCAAGCAGGGCGAGATCGGGTGCACTGCGTTCGACCATCTGTTCTGCCGCGGCAAGCGTTGCTGCAACGATAACCTGCAGTCCGCGCTCGTTCAGCGCATCCTCGATGGCCATCGCTACAAGAACGCTGTCCTCCACCACCAGCACGACCGGCTGGCCGCAGGCATCATTGTTGCTCGTTCCCGTTTCTTCATTCATGGCGGGGGGCTTAGGGCACATTTCGGGAACCAACCCTGTCATTTGACATAGCAGCACCAACAGGCGTGGTGTTGGGAACAAGGAGACGGAATGGGCAGGGACGACAATGACAGCAGTCCGCAGATGGGGACGGCACTTGTGCACAGCATGCTGGAGCAACGGCAGGATCAGGCAGCTGGCGGGAGGCTGGTGGTGAACGGTGGCCAGCCTTGCCGTGCGTGCCCTCTTGCCGATTGCGAAGGGCTGCGCCAGCCTCCGCCCGACGTGCGCGACTGGATCGCCGCCTTCCGTCATGGCGATATGCGTTTTGCCAGGGGCGAGCAGGTCTATGCCCAAGCCACGCGCCCGCGCTTTCTTTACACCGTGCTTTCCGGCGTGCTGATGCGCTCCCGCCTTCTCGAAGACGGGCGTCGGCAGATCATCAACTTCATGTTCCCCGGAGATTTCATCGGGCTTCAGGCGGCGCTCGACGCCGAGATGGGGCACGCGGTGGAAGCGATGACCAATGTCACCTTGTGCACCTTCGTGCGCGAGCGGTTCTTCGATCTCGTCGCGCAGCAACCGCGCCTGTCGTTCGACCTGACATGGCTGGCCGCGCACGAGGAGGCGGCGCTCGAAGAGCATCTCGTCTCGCTCGGCCAACGCAATGCCCGCGAACGGATGGCAGCGCTGGCCGTGTTTCTTGTCCAGCGCGGGATCGATACCGGCATAGCGCCTGACGGCGTGCTGACCCTCACGGTCACGCAGGGTCAGATCGCCGAGATGCTTGGCCTGTCGCTGGTCCATACCAATCGGACCTTGCAGGCGCTGCGCCGTATTGGGCTGGTGGACTGGACCCTGACCTCGATCCGGATCCCCGACATTGCTGCCGCGCGTGCCTTCGCCAAGATCGATGGCAGTGTTTTTTCTTCGCGACCCTACATTTAAGCGTTGATTTTATTGGATTAAAAAATTTGCGCAGTGAGGGAACCGGCCTCGGGGACGCTCGTTTATATGTTGTCACCGCCGAGACCCCCCCTCCCGTCCAAGCGGCTGGTGATACGATCCCGAAAGGTCCCCGATGGAAACGTCGGGGACCTTTTTTTCGGTAAGATCGCCCCGGTCGTGCCAAGTGTGCGGCCGGGGTTTCTGGGGGATGTTACCGGTTATTGCCCGGAGAGCGCGTGGCGGATGCGGCCGATCAGGCCGAGAGGCCGCTGCTGCTCGATCAGGCTGATCAGCGCTTCGGTCCGGAAGGGCTTGGGTAGGACGTGGCCCAGGGTCGACGCTGAGGGCGGGATCGAAGACGGCGTTGCCGTGGTGAAAAGAATCAGCGGCGGGCTCTGGGCCAACTGAATGGCCAGTTCCGCAAGGGCCCAGCCATCGTCTCGATCGGCCAGGTGCACGTCCAGCACGAGCAGGGCGGGGGCGGCCCGTTCGAGTTCCAACATTGCTTCTGCAACGCTGACACATGTGACGACGGGTTCCGCCCCGGCTTCGGCCAACGCTTCTGCGATATCCATCGCAATCAGCCCGTCATCCTCGACGACGAGGGCATGGCCCAAAGAGCGCAAGGGCTTGCGTTGTCTTGCGTTGCTGCGGTCTTGTCGCGTGGTTGTCACCTTGGACCTGTTCCCGAGAATGACCATGAACGGTCGTTCATCTGAACGCTGCGACCGGGCGGCGAGTTCCGACCGCCTGCGATCAAGGCGTTCAGCCAAGCCGGATCATAGCGGCTTGTCGTAGATCACGTAGGTCTTGTTGACGTGGCTGTCGATGGCCTCGGCGATGGCGTTCATGCCCTGGTTATCTTCGAGGATCCAGCCGATCTCGCCTCGCGTCGCCCCATATTCGCGGATCGAGTTCTGGCGGATCGCCTCGATCATCATGAAGGCGAGCTGGCTGGCAAGGCGAGAAGCCTGCAGGCGCTTGCGCACGCCCATCAGCGGCACGCGCATCGTGCGCACGCGCGGCTTGCGCAGCCACAGCAGCAGCTTGGCCCAGTTGAACGGGAACAGGCTGCCGCCCATCGGTTTTATCGCCTCGTTGAGGTCGGGCAGCGTCATCATGAAGGCCACCGGCTCGCCCTCGTACTCGGCGATCATGATCAGGTCCTCGCGCACGATCGGCTTGAACTTCTTGCCGGCGTACTTGATCTCGGTGTCGGTGAAGGGAACGAAGCCCCAGTTATCGGACCAGGCATCGTTGAGGATGTCGAGGATCAGCGCCGCTTCGGAATCGAACTTCGACTTGTCGACGTTGCGAATGCGAATCTTGGCGTTCTTCTCGCCTGACTGGACGATGCGCTGGATAAGCGGCGGGAAGTCCCGGGTGATGTCGAGCTCATAAGTGTTGAGCGTCTTGGCAGTCTGGTAACCCAGCGCCTTGATGTAATCGTCATAGCGCTTGGGCTGGTGGCCCATCATCACCGTGGGCGGATGATCGAAGCCACTGTTCAGCTGGCCGGGCTCTTCCCAGATCGACATCGACAGCGGGGCGAGCACGCGGGTCATGCCCTTTTCGCGCAACCATGTCTCGGCGCGCGCGATCAACGACCGCGCCACCGCTTCGTCCTCGGCTTCGAGCAGGCCCCAGTTGCCCGTGCCGGGGCCCATGCCCTGCGACGGGTCCATCGCAATGGCCAGCCGGTCGATATGTGCAGAGATACGGCCCACGATCGCGCTCCCCCGGCGTGCGAGGAACAGCTGGACGTCGGCGTGTTCGAAGAACGGGTTCTTGCCCGGCGTGATCAGCTCTTCGGCTTCCATGCGCAGCGGCGGAACCCAGTTCGGATCGGCGGCATTCAGGCGATAGGCGATATCGACGAAGGCCTTGCGGTCAGCCTTGCCGGAAACGGGAGTGATGATTACTTCGCCTTGAGCCACGATCTTGCCTTTGTTTGCGGGTAAGCGGGTTTTCGCCGGGTGGACTGCGGTCCCGACCGGCGCATTGTCAAGCCACGGGGCGCAGGTGGGGTCGCCCGATGGCAAAAAGCATGGTGCAAAAGCCGGACCTAGCCGGCGAGATACGGGTCTTACTGGAATTTGTGGCATGATTGCGACCGATACGCTTGATACCCCCGCAGCCGTTGGTTCTTCCGCTCCGGCCGCCACTCCCGCGCTTCCGCGCGGCCTTGCCGGCACGCCTGATGACAAGGAAATGCTGCGCTCCGCCGTCGAACTGACGCGCGACATCGCGACCGCGCGACCTGAGGTCTACTGGCCGGACATGCTGCTTTCGGCTGGGCTCGGCTATGCGGCACTGGCGGGTGCCATCCTGATCGGCAACCCGGTGCTGGCGGCGCTTTCTGGCGTAGTCTCGGCGCTGGCGCTCTACCGCGCGCTCCTGTTCATCCATGAGCTGACCCACATCCACAAGAATGCCCTGCCCGGCTTCCGCTTCGGCTGGAACCTGCTGGTCGGCATTCCGATGCTGACGCCCTCGCTGATGTACGAAGGCGTGCACACCCTGCACCACGCGCGCACGCGCTATGGCACGGCAGAGGACCCCGAGTACCTGCCGCTGGCGCTGATGAAGCCGTGGTCGCTGCCGCTCTTCGCGTTGGTCGCGCTGCTCCTGCCCATCGGCCTGCTCATTCGCTCGGCGGTATTGGTGCCACTGGGTGCGGTGATTCCACCGCTGCGCCGACTGGTGTGGGAGCGCGCCTCGGCGCTTTCGATCAACCCCGAATTTCGCCGTCGCCCACCCGAAGGCGAATTTGCGCGGATGGTGTTCTGGCAGGAACTAGGCGCTTCGGCCTGGGCGCTGTTCGTGATGTGGTGGAGCGCGACGCACTCATGGCGCCCGCTGCTGATCGGCATCGCGGTGATCTCGCTGACGGCGCTGCTGAACCAGATCCGCACGCTTGTCGCGCATCTGTGGGAGAACGAGGGTGAGGCGATGACCGTGACCGGGCAGTACCTCGATTCGGTCAACGTCCCGCCGCCCGCGTTGCTCGCGCCGCTATGGGCTCCGGTGGGCCTGCGTTACCACGCGCTGCACCATCTCCTGCCCTCGATGCCCTATCACTCGCTGGCCGAGGCACACCGCCGCATTGTGCGCCATCTCGGCGTCGATTCGACTTACCAGAAGGGCAACTATAGCGGACTGCTCCCGCTCGTCGGGAGGCTCGCGCGCAGCACGATGTTGCCGCGCTGAACGAAGTTAGCCGCGCCGGTCAGGCGGCGCGGCGGTTCCACGGCATCGCGCCGAGCAGCCGGGCCATGCCGCACCATCCGGTCGCGCCGGCCATCAGCAATCCTGCGCCGACAAAGCCCGAGAGCAGGACGAAGCCCTGCGCCACGGTCAGCGACAGGATCACGCCTGCAAGGATCAGCAGGCCCGCCACGATCTGCACCTGCCGCATGATCTCAAGCGGCGCCTTGGCATCGGTGGCAACCGGCATTCCCGCCGCGCGCCAGCCATCGATGCCGCCTTCCAGAATGTAGCCGGGGCAGCCCGACATCGCGGCAAGCTGCGCTGCGTTGGCCGCAGTGCGCATGCCGGAGCGGCAATGCCAGATCACTGCGGGATGGCCGGAAACCGGCTCCAGCGAAGCGAGCGGCATGTTCGCCGCGCCAGGAATGCTCTGCCGGCGATGTTCGTCAGCGTCACGGATATCGATGAGCCGGGCACCCTCGTCGAGCAGTGTCTGGGCCTTGGCGGGTGTGATGGTTGGAAGCGTCATGGCTTCCATATATTAGCAACGACGCAAATTAGCAATAACTAATTTTATGCGTCATTCCTCTGTGCGGATGAGCACTGTCTCGCCGATCAGCAGGAACAGGACGAACGGGGCCCAGGCCGCCAGCAGCGGAGGATAAGCGCCGAAGTTGCCCATTGCCAGCGCGGCATTGTCGAACACGAAGTAGGCAAAGCCCAGCGCCATGCCGATCACCGCGCGCACGAACAGGTGGCCGGAGCGGGCAAGACCGAACGCCGCCACGGCGCCGAGCAGCGGCATGAGCAGTGCCGAAAGCGGCCCCGAAAGCTTGTGCCACCACTTGCCGTCGAGCTCGGTGGTGCGGAAACCCGCCTCGCGGATCGCGGAAAGCGAGCCGGTCAACTGCGTCAACGATTCCGCGTCGGCATCGACGCGGCTGATCGTCACCTGCACCGGCTCGACCGACTTTGCGAAGATCTCGTCGCGGCCCAGCGGCGTCTTGCGGGCGCTCTGCACGTCGAACACGACCGGCGCGCTGAACCTCCAGCCAGGGTTCACATAGGCGGCAGAGGGCGAGGTGACGATCTCGGTGACCATGCCGGTCGGGTCACGGCGATACCAACTGACTCCTTCCATCCGCATCGCCTTGCCCTCGCCAGCGACCGAGCGGGCGAACAGGATGTTCGGACCGTCCTGCAACCAGACGTTGGACTTGATTGCGGATTCCTCCGGAATCGGCCCGTAGTCCACGTTCTGCCATGCCTTGAGGGTGGCAGTCGAGCGCGTCACGATCCGCTCGTTGAAGGTGAACGTCACCGCTGAAGTCACGGCTGCCACGAGGAACAGCGGCGCCAGCACCTGATGCGCCGAAAGCCCTGCGGCCTTCATCGCAATGACCTCACTGTTCTGGTTCAGTGTCATCAGCGTGATGATCGTCGCCAGCAGCACGGAATAGGGGAGGAACCGGCTGATCAGCTGCGGCATGCGCAGGGAAACATACGTCAGCAGCTGGCCTTGCCCGTTGCCCGGCGCTGCAAGCACCTTGCCGCTTTCGCTCAGCAGGTCGAGCATCTGCAGCACCAGCACCAGCATCAGCAGCACCGCCACGATGCGCACCGCGAACATCTTGCCGATGTAGCGGGCGAGCGTGGGCGAGGGGAAGAATTCAAGCTGCATGGGCGGCATCTTCCTCTGCGACCGGCGCCTCGTCCGGCAGGCGCTTGCGCTCGAACAGCTTGCGCAGCGAGCGCGAAATCTTGGCGAAGCCGGTTTCGAGAGCGCCGATCGGCTGCCCACCGGGGACATAGGCGATGCGCCAGTACATCCACACGATCAGCGCAGAGAACACCACGAATGGGCCCCACAGGGCCACAACCGGATCGATCCGCCCGAGGCTTGCCACGTCCTGCCCATACTGGTTGACCTTGTGATAGGCGACCACCATCACGATCGACAGGAACACGCCAAGCGCGGATGTCGAGCGCTTGGGCGGCACGGCCAGGGCCACCGCGAGCAGCGGCAGCAGGAACATCATCACCACTTCGACCAACCGGTAGTTGAGGCTCGCCCGAGACTGGTTGCGGATCTCTGCGGAGTAGCGATCATTCCAGCCGATCTGCAGCAGTTCGGGCAGGAAGTATTCGCGATCGGCATCGCCGCGCTGGCGGAACTGCTCGATCTTCGGCAGGTCGATCGGCAGGTCATGGCTGGCAAAGGTCAGCACGCGGGGCGAGGCGATGCCCGGCCCGTCCTGCACGATCTGCCCATCGGTGAGCCGCAGGATCACCGTGTCCGGGCTCTCCTTGTTGGCGAAGAAGCGGCCCTCGCGTGCGGAGATGACCATGACCTGGCCGTTGGAGGTCTGCAGCCGGGCGAAGATGCCGCGCAGGTCGCGTCCCTCGTCACGGCTCGAATCCACGCGCAGCGCGGTGCGATCCTGCAACGAGTTGAACTCGCCGACCTTGATCGAGGCCCCCAGCGCGCCCGAACGCAGCTCGAACTGCAATTGCTCGTAATAGTAGCGTGACAGCGGCTGGAGATAGCTGACGATCAGCAGGTTCAGTGCGGCAAGGCCGATGGCGAACATGTAGGGCACGCGCAGCAGCCGGGTGTAGGACAGGCCCACGGCGCGCATCACGTCCAGTTCGGAGCTCATCGCCAGCTTGCGGAAGGCGAAAAGGATGCCGAGCATCAGCCCCAGCGGAATTGCGAGGCTGGCATACTCGGGCAACAGGTTTGCCAGCATCTTGAAGACGACGCTGACCGGTCCGCCCTCCGTGGCCACGAAATCGAACAGCTTGAGCATCTTGTCGAGCACGAGCAGCGATGCGGCGAGCACGAACACCGAAAGCATCGGCACGAAGACGAGCCGGGCGATATAGCGGTCGGTGGCGGTGAGAAGTTTCACGTGGGAGGTGCTATGCGATCTTTGGGTCGTCCGAAGGATCTAACGATGAGGCTGGTCGTGCGATCAACTTGCTTACCGGAGTTCTAAGCTCGTCCGGCCGGACTGGCCGACAGCGAGTGAACCGCCGATGAGCGTTCGCAGGGACTAGCGTCAAGCTCGGCCGTGGGGAAGGGAAAAGCGGCGGGAAGGAAGCAATACTAACTAAAGATATGGAAATGCCAACCTCAAAGATATAGTGCCCGAAAGGTCGTACCGTATCTGGAGAATAGTGAATGTCGCATCAGCAAACCGGAGAAGCCTGGTGGAGTGGCTTTGGCGGTAACGACGGCAATCCAGAAGCGCTCGGCGATCTTGCGAAATGGTGCGAGCAACTCGGCCCACATGAACAAAGGCGAGGTTTTGATCGCGTCCTGCGACAATTTGCCGATTTCGGAAACGAGCGGGAAGAAGAGCTCAAGAGTGCAGCAATCGGATGGATTGTGCATCTGGTGGATACGGGCGCGTTCGAAAGCGCGGCAATCGCCATGATTCCGCACGATGCTATCTTCACCGGTGGCCGATTGAAAGACGGCTCCTTCATCGCGCAGGTCATTCTCGAAGGCGGCAGCGGCGCCCATTCGCGTGACGCGGCAAGCCTGCCTATGGCATGGATGGCCGCCCTGCTGCGTGCACTTGCACGGCAGGGCGTCGAGCAGCGCGCCGCGACATCCCACTGATCCAGGGCCACTGGCAGTTTCCAGAATTTCATGAAGAGACGTGAAAGCCGGGCAGAGACCCGGCTTTTTGCGTTTCAGAGCTCTTTGCCGGAAGGCGTCAGGCTTTTTCCAGCGTGCATTGCAACGGGTGCTGGTTCTGCCGGGCGAAATCCATCACCTGGTTCACCTTGGTCTCGGCGATCTCGTAGGGAAAAATTCCGCAGACACCGACGCCGCGCTGGTGGACGTGAAGCATGACGCGGGTCGCCTGCTCGAGATCCATGTGGAAGAAGCGTTTGAGCACCATCACCACGAATTCCATCGGGGTGTAATCGTCGTTCAGCATCAGGACCTTGAACTGGCTCGGCTTCTTGGGCTTGGCGCGGGTCTTGGTGGCGATGCCGACCTGGTCATCGCCGCCGGACCTGTGCGAATCATCGTCACCGGCGCGAAGCGGCGCGGCGGACAGATCCGTTCGGTCAGGGCGAATGATGCTCATGATGGCGGGAATATCGCATTGGCGAGCCCCATCCACAAGGGGCACGAAGGGGGTGGTCGCTACATGCGGGCAAAAAGTTGCTCTGATACGACAAAGGGGTCGGACGAGTATTCGTCCGACCCCTTGTGTCTTCAGGCAGCGCAAGGTGCGCCGCCGCACGCCATCAGGCAGCGTGCTTGATCTTTTCGACCGCGAGGCTGACGCGGGTCGAGATCGGCTGGAACGCTTCGTTTGCAAGCTTCAGCATGGCTTCGCTGTTCTTCGAGCTTGCGGCAACCGCAGCGTCGAAGTTCTTGCGGAGCAGGGCCGACTGCTTTTCGAAGAATTCGGTCGGCGACTTGACCGTGGTCAGGTCCTTGACGTCGGCGGTCATTGCTTCGAACGCCGACTTGGTTTCTTCGACGTAGCCCTTGGTCATTTCCTGAAGGCCGCTGGCGAAGATCTTCGACGATTCGACGACGGCTTCGACGTTGCCCTTGGCAAATGCGCCGGCATCGCCAAACGCAGCCTGGCTCTTTTCGAGCGCGGCCTTGGCCTTTTCCTGGGCTTCCTTGAAAGCGGCGGTCATCTTTTCGGTGATTTCGGTGGTGGTGGTAGCCATTGCGAACAGTTCCTTTCTTGGCGCCGGAGCCTTGAACTGGCTGGCGCTCGTTTTCTTCACGCTGGGAGTGGCGGTGAAAGGACGCTTGGCTGCGGGCTTCACCGCGGCCGCCGGTGCAACCGCCACGGGCGGCTTGGCCGGACGGGCCTTGATTGCAGGCTTGGCGGCCTGTTTCACGGGCTTGACCTTCACGACCCTGGGCTTGCGCGCCTTGGGCGTGACGGCTTTGGCGGCCGGAACGTCGACCGCTTCTGCCACCGGTTCGGCAGCAGGTGTTTCTGCGGGCGCTTCTGCTTCGGTCGTTGCAACCTCGACGGCCTTGGCCTTGCGAGCCTTGACCTTCGGGGTACGCGGCTTGCGCGGGCTAGCAGCCTTGGGCTGTTCGACGACCGACGCTTCTACCGTGTCCGCAACGGCGGTTTCCGGGGCAGTTTCCGGCGTGGCTTCAGTCACGTCGGGCAGCGCTGCGGGCGCGTCCACCACGGGGGCAGATTCGACCAGGCTGTCTTTCGTTTCTTCGACCATCTTCGTGACTCCTGCTTGCGCGGGCGGAGCGATCCAAGGATCAACTCCACTCTTGCTGCAGTGCACAAAATAGGTTTTCGACGCCGAATGTCAAGAATTTTGTGCGGTGCACAAAATCCGTAATGGAGCAATCAACTCCAGTAGGTCAGCGGCTGCGGACGTAGCGGCCCGGAGCGTCCTCGATCACCCTGTCGCCGCGGGCACCAGGCACGCGCTTGCCCTTGGCTGGAACCTCCGCCGGAGCCTGCTCGCGGATCCACTCGATCCAGTCGGGCCACCAGCTTCCCTTGGTTTCGCGGGCTCCGGCCACGAACTCCTCGAGCGTCGAAGGATCATCGGGGTTGAGCCAATACTGGTACTTGCCCGAGTCGGGCGGATTGACCACGCCAGCAATATGGCCTGAGCCTGCCAGCAGGAATTTCCACGGGCCGGAGAGGTGGCGGGTCAACTTCCACACGCTGTTCGGCGGCGCAATATGGTCCTCGCGACCGGCCTGAATGTAGCACGGTGTTGCAATGCGGCGCAGATCAACGGGCGTGTTGTCGACCACCATCGCATCGGGGATTACCAGCCGGTTGTCGCGATAGAGATCGCACAGGTAGGCCTTGTGCCATTTGCTCGGCAGATTGGTGGTGTCGCCGTTCCAGTGCAGCAGGTCGAAGGCCGGATAGTCCTCGCCCAGCAGGTAGTTGTTGACCACGTAATTCCAGATCAGGTCCGTCCCGCGAAGCGCATTGAACGTCGCAGCCATGTAGCGCCCGTCGAGGTAACCGTCGGTCGAAAGGCTCTCCAGCATCTTGAGCTGGCCGTCGTCGATGAAGTTCTTGAGCTCGCCAGCGTCGTCGAAATCGACTTGCGCGGTGAAGAACGTCGCGCTCGCCACCTTGTCGCTGTCACATCGCCGCGCGAGCACCGCCAGCGTTGCCGCAAGCGTGGTTCCGGCCACGCAATAGCCGATGGTATGCACGGCAGGTACCTTCAGCCGCGCGCGCACCTCGTCAATCGCGTCGATCTGGGCGCGGACGTAATCGTCCCAGACAATCTCCGCCATCGAGGCATCGGCCGATTTCCACGATACCACGAAGACTGTCAGACCCTGGCCTACGGCCCAGCGGATGAAGCTCTTCTGCGGATTGAGGTCGAGAATGTAGAAGCGGTTGATCCACGGCGGGAAGATCAGCAGCGGCGTCTCGAATACCTTGTCCGTAGTCGGCGTGTACTGGATCAACTGGTATAGAGGCGTTTCGTGCACCACCTTGCCCGGCGTCACCGCGATGTTGCGGCCAAGCTCGAACGCGTTGGGATCGGTGTGGGTGAGCTGGCCCTTGCGCAAATCGTCCAGCAGGTGCTCCACGCCCTTGACGAGGTTCTCGCCGCGCGTCTCCATCGTCCGCTCGATCACCACCGGGTTGGTCAGCGGGAAGTTTGCGGGGGAAAGTGCGTCGGTCACCACCTTGGTGGCAAAGCGCAGCTGCTCCTTGCGCTCGGGGCTCAACCCCTGCGCGTCGTTCGCCATCTGCTGCAGCTTTTCCGAGAGGAACAGATAGGTCTGGTGGATCAGGGCGAAAGCGGGCTGTTCGTGCCAGCGCTTGTCCCTGAAGCGGCGATCCTGGCGCGGAAGGGCAGGGGTTGCGCCGGTGGCGGTTCCCGCCGAGACGAACTGTCCCATGACCGAGCCCCACAGCGCCATGCTCTCGTTCCAAAGCTTCGCCTGAGTCTCGGCCTGGGTGATCGGCAACTGGCCGGCCATGGCCATGAACGTCTGCGTCCACTTGCCGATGTCGCCCAGCCGATTCAGCATCGGCTCGATCTGGCCTGCCTGTTCGGCGCTGAAGTCGAGCCACATCTTCTGCAGCTTGGCCGCCGACATCGCCCAGTGCTGCAGGTCGGACGGGTCGGTCGAGACCGCTTCCGCGCCTGGCACCAGGGGCGCGAACATGGCCCGCATGGCCTCGCCCTGCTGGCGGAACAGGTCCTCGAACACGATTGAATCCGCAGGCGAGCCCATGGGCGAATCACTCACCGTCTTGTCCGTCATCACCGTTCCCTGCCGTTACGTCATGGCCTTGTTAAAGCGATCTATACACGCCGTGTGACAGCTTGTTAGCCCCGTCGATCGCTCTTCGCCGTCCATCGAGAGCAAGGTTTCCACAATCCGGCAATTGGCGTAAGGGCTTGCGTTGCGGCGCTCCTGCCGCGCCTTTCGATGAGTATTCAACCGTGGACGAAGAATTCTACCGCATGAAGCGCCTGCCGCCCTACGTCATTGCCGAAGTCAACGGCATGCGGGCCGCCGCGCGCGCCGCCGGTAGGGACATCATCGACCTCGGCATGGGCAACCCCGATCTTCCCCCGCCCGATCACGTGATCGAGAAGCTGTGCGAAGTGGCACGCAAGCCCGATGCGCATGGCTATTCGGCCTCGTCCGGCATTCCCGGCGTGCGCAAGGCCCAGGCGAACTACTACGGCCGCCGCTTCAATGTGGAACTCGATCCCGAGACCGAAGTGGTGATGACGATGGGGTCCAAGGAAGGCCTCGCCAGCCTCGCCACCGCGATCACCGCGCCCGGCGATGTCGTGCTCGCCCCGAACCCGAGCTACCCGATCCACACCTTCGGCTTCATCATTGCAGGGGCCACGATCCGCTCGGTGCCGACCACGCCGGACGATCGCTACTGGGATTCGCTCGACCGCGCGATGAAGTACTCGGTGCCGCGCCCATCGATCCTGATCGTCAACTATCCGTCGAACCCGACGGCCGAGACCGTCGACCTCGCCTTCTACGAGCGCCTTGTTGCCTGGGCAAAGGAGAACAAGGTCTGGATCCTTTCGGACCTCGCCTATTCCGAACTCTATTTCGACGGCAACCCGACCCGCTCGATCCTGGAGGTTCCGGGCGCGAAGGACGTGGCGGTGGAATTCACCTCGATGTCCAAGACCTTCTCGATGGCCGGCTGGCGCGTCGGCTTCGCGGTCGGCAACCCGCGGCTGATCGCGGCGCTGAAGCGCGTGAAGTCCTACCTCGATTATGGTGCCTTCACCCCGATCCAGGCCGCAGCCTGCGCCGCGCTCAACGGCCCGCAGGACATCGTGCAGAAGAACCGCGAACTCTATCAGAAGCGCCGCGATGTCATGGTAGAAGCCTTTGGCCGCGCCGGGTGGGAGATCCCCAGCCCCAAGGCGTCGATGTTCGCCTGGGCACCGCTTCCGCCTGCGCTCAAGCACCTTGGCAGCCTCGAGTTTTCCAAGCAGTTGCTCACCCATGCCGAAGTCGCGGTTGCCGCTGGCGTTGGCTATGGCGAGGACGGCGAGGGCTACGTGCGTATCGCCATGGTCGAGAACGAACAGCGCCTCCGCCAGGCTGCGCGCAACATCAAGCGCTACCTGCAATCGATGGGCGTTAACGCCTCGGCCGCCTGAGGCCTCACTGACGCAAGGATACGACGGCCCTTTCCGCCAGCGCGGGGAGGGCCGTTGCCGTTCACGGCCATCCGTCAAATGAGGAGACTGGACCGGGCGACGGTGCTGGGGCAACCTCGGCCTGAAGAACCAGATAACGGATGCCCCGCAATGAACTTCCATGACCGCGTCACCGTCACCATCGAGGACCACGTCGCCCACGTCCTGCTCGACCGGGCTGACAAGATGAACGCCTTGGACGATGCGATGTTCGAAGCGATCATCGCGGCAGGCCACCACCTCCACGGCGAACGCGGCGTGCGCGCCGTGGTGCTGTCCGGCGCAGGGCGCTCGTTTTGCGCTGGGCTCGACCTTGCCAGCATGGGCAACACGTCCCGGTGGGGCAATGAGGGTGAAGGCGATGGCCTGACTGCCCGCACCCACGGCAATGCCAATCGCCCGCAGCAGGCGGCTATGGTCTGGCGCAAACTGCCGATGCCGGTTGTGGCAGCGGTCCACGGCGTCTGCTTCGGTGGCGGGCTGCAGGTGGCGAGCGGCGCTGACATCCGGTTCATCGCCCCCGACGCCCGTCTCGCGGTGATGGAAGTGAAGTGGGGCTTGGTCCCCGACATGGCGGGTTACGCCCTGTGGCGCGGCAACGTGCGTGACGATGTGTTGCGTGAACTGACCTATACCCACCGCGAATTCAGCGGCGAGGAGGCCGTCAGCTTCGGCTTTGCCACCCACGTCAGCCCCGATCCGCTGGCCGATGCGATGAAGCTCGCGCAGGAAATCGCCTCGAAAAGCCCCACCGCCGTGCGCGGGGCCAAGCTGCTCTCCAACCGCACGCCCGACATGACCGTCGACGAAGTGCTCATGGCCGAATCGCATGCCCAGCACGAACTGATGTATTCGAAGAACCAGATCGAAGCGGTGCGCGCAGGCATGGAAAAGCGCGCAGGCGAATTTGTCGATCCGTAAAGGCCTGCTAGGCTTTCCGAGATGAAGGCCATTCACGATCCCCACGGTGCTCTCGCATCAGGACTCGCCGCGATCCGCCAGCAGTATCAGGTGCCCGAGGATTTCCCCCGCGAAGTCCTCGCCGCCGCCGACCTCGCCGCGCGAAATTTGCCGGGACCGGCACACGAAGACCGCACCGACGAGCCTTTCGTCACGCTCGACCCGGCCAGTTCCACAGATCTCGATCAGGCCTTCCATATCGAGGAAGCAGGCAACGACCTCCTGCTCCACTATGCGATTGCCGATGTCGCGTGGTTCGTGGCCGATGGCGATCCGCTCGATGTCGAGGCCTGGAAGCGCGGCGAGACGCTCTACCTCCCCGATGGCAAGGCTGGGCTCTATCCACCCGCGCTTGCCGAAGGCGCGGCCAGCCTCCTGCCGCAAGGCCCGCGCCCGGCGGTCGTTTTCACGGTCCGCCTCGGCCCCGATGGCGAAGCCCGGCTTGATGCCGCCCGCCGTGCCCTGATACGCAGCCGCGCCAAGCTGGCCTACGACAGCGTCACCGCCGCCGATCTGCCGCCTGCCTTCGCCCGCTTTGCCGAACGCGTGAACGCCGCCGAAGCTGCGCGCGGTGCCGCCCGCGTCGATCCGCCCGAGCAGGAGGTCGAGGCGCTGGGCGACGGGCGCTACGCTCTGTCATTCCGCCCGCTGCTCGCCTCGGAACGGCGCAACGCTGCGCTCTCGCTTGCGGCCAACCTTGCCATTGCCGCCGCGCTCCAGCAGGCGGGCACCGGCTTGTTCCGCGTCATGGCGGGGCCGAGCGCCAAAGCCATGGCGCGGCTGCGCAGCACGGCGGCAGGGCTTGGTCTTGCATGGCCCGAAGGCGTTGACCTCAAGGCGCTCGAACGCACGCTCGACCAGCGCAACCCCGCCCATGCCGCCTTCATGCTTGCCGTCCGCCGTGCCGGAACCGGCGCGGGTTACGCGCCCTGGATCCCGGGCGTCACTCCATGGCACGAGGCGATTGCCGCGACGTACGCCCACGCCACGGCACCCCTGCGTCGCCTCGCCGATCGCTACGTCATCCGCGCGACGCTGGCCGTCGCCAATGGCCAGCCCGTCGATCCACAAGTCGAAGACGCCTTCCGCCGCCTCCCCGGCGTCATGGCCAAGGCCGAAGCCCTCTCTGGCCAGATCGAGCGCGCGGTGATCGACCTTGCCGAGACCGTCATGCTCCACGGCCGCGAGGGCGAGACCTTCAAGGCCTGCGTGACCGACGCTGACGGTGATTCGGCGCGCGTTCAGCTGCTCGGCCTGCCCATCGTCTCGCGCGCCCGCATTCCCGGCGCCGCCCCCGGATCTCGCGTCGATCTGCGCCTTGCCGCGGTCGACAGCAAGGCCCGCCGCCTGACCTTCGCCCCGGCTTGATCGCTTGCGCGCAAGAACCCCTTGCGGCCAGCCCCCGTTCCGGCTAACCGCGCCGAACCACGCAGCTCCTGCGATCGAGGCCCGATGGCGGAGTGGTTACGCACCGGATTGCAAATCCGTTTACGCCGGTTCGATTCCGGCTCGGGCCTCCACACTTCCCCCGCCAGTCGAACCTCAGTCGATGACGAGGTAATAGCCCGCAGCGTTGCTCGAGGGGTTGGTCAGCACGATCTCGAAGCGTCCGCTGAACAGGGGCGTCCACATGCATTCGCGGGTGCGGGCTTTTGCGGGCGGGCAGACCGGCTTGGCCTCGCCGTCGAGTACGGTGAAATCGAGTCCCGCCTGTCCCGGCGTCGCCACCGCCACGCGCGCTGATCTGCCGCCGTCGAACAGTTGCGGCAGGCGCACCGTTGCGCCGGGATTGAGCATGCCCGCCTTATAGGCAGGCCCCAGCACGCGGCCGCGATAGGGTGGTGCCTTGGGCATTTCGGCCCTGCTACGCCATGCGACAACCGGGTCTGCCTCGCCCGCCATGGGCCGCGCACCGAAGGCGTCGAGCGCGGCGAGGATCATGCCCAGCCGCTTGGGATCGCCCTGTGCAGAATCGGCATCGGCCAGCAGGCCCGCCACGGCCTCGGCCGGTTCGGCGGTGCTCGTCAGGAGCAAGGGGGCTGGCGTTCCGCGCGCCGCCTGTTGTCCATCGGCAGCGCAACCGCCAAGCGCGAGCACGCAGGCAAGGCTCAGGGCTGTAAGGACTTTCATGGGGCAGGCTCCAGGATGAATTGTGCGCCGCGCGGGGCATCGCCCAGCCTCAGGACAAGGCCGTGGCGTTCGGCAATGGCGCGGGAAAGGGCAAGGCCGAGGCCGTGGCCGGGCCGGTCGCCGGGGGCAGTTGCGCGCGCGAACCGTTCGAAAATGCGGTCGCGCTGGTCGCGGAGAATTCCGGGCCCGTCGTCCTCGACGGTGACCTGCGGCCCGGCTCGCAGGATCAGGCGCACGCGCCCGCCCTCGGGCACGTACTTGATCGCATTGTCGAGCAGGTTGGACAGCAGCCGGGTGATCTGCATCCGCTCGCCCAGCATGGTCACGTTCTTGGCAATCGACGTTTCGAAGGTCAGCCCGGCGTCTTCCGCACTTCCTTCGTAGAGATCGGCGAGACTTGTGACGAGGGCGCTCATGTCGATCTCTGCCAACCCCGCCAGATCGCCCCGGCGGCTCTCGGCAGAAGCGATGTCGAGCAGCGAATCGAGCATCGAGAGGATCGTGCGGATATCCTCGCGCGACTGGCCAATGGGGCCGCCTGCCCCCTCGGGCCGCGCCTGCATCGCGGTGCCGAGCCGGTTGTCGAGGTGCATCAGCGGAGTGCGCACCTCGTGCGCGACGTGTTCGGACACCTGCTTGTAGGCCTTCAGCAATTGCGCCTGCCGCGCCAGCAGCCTTGCGCCATGGCCTGCCACTTCGTCGATCTCGTCGCCGCCGCGCTGGCGGGCAGGGAAGCTCGCGGCGCGCCCGTCCGCCGCCGCGCCGAGCGCCGCATTCACCGCATCCATCCGCCGCGCAAGATGCCGCGCCGTGATCCATGCAACGAAGGCCACCGCACCGACGATGGCCGCGCCCACGGCAAGGAATGCGGCTGAAAGCACGGCGAGCGCAGACCTGTCGCGGTCATACTCGCGGGCAACCAGCAGTTGCAGGTTCGGGGCAAGCTTGGCTCCTTGCGCATAGACCTGGGTGCCATCGCCGAGCGTAACGAACCCCTCTTCCGAGCGCGCGGCGTTGAGTTCGGGCCAGTGCTTCACGTCACCTGCCAGCAAGCGCCCGGCGCCATCGGCAATCATGTAGTGCGATCGCCGCCCTTCAAGGCTGACGACATCCTGCCGGTCTGCCACGCGGCGCAGCAGTTCCTCGCGGCCTGCGGTCGCATAGATATCGATCAGGCCGGCCAGATCGGTCGAGACTGTGGCGGAAAGCGAGCTGCGCGTCTGGCGCTGGACGGTGATCGTGGTAACCGCAAACAGCACGCCCACCGCGATGACCGCGATGAGGATCGAGGCCGTCGTCAGCTGGCCGAAGATCGACCGTGCACGGACGCGCGCAGGCTTCATTCGCCTCTCGTCAGGCGGTATCCCGCGCCCCAGATCGTCTCGAGCGCAGGCGCGGCAAAACCGTCCTCAAGCTTGCGGCGCAGGCGGCCGATATTGACGTCGACGACGTTGGTCTGCGGATCGAAGTTCATGTTCCACACGTCGCGCAGCAGCATCTCGCGGGTCACGGTCTCGCCCGCATTCTCCATGAAATAGCGGAACAGGGCGAATTCCTTGGGGCTGAGCGCGATGTGCTTGCCCGAACGGAACGCTGTGCGGGCTTTCACGTGGCATTCGAACGCGCCGTAGATGATTACCGCCCCATGGACCGCGCCCGCCGCCCGGCGGTGCAGTGCCCGCAGACGAGCCACCAGTTCCTGCGGTTCATAGGGCTTGGCGAGGTAATCGTCGACGCCTGCTTCCAGCCCCTCAATGCGGTTTTCGCTGCGCCCCAGCGCCGAAAGCATCAGCACCGGCGTGCCCACGCCTGCGGCGCGCAGGCGCGAAACGATGGTCAGGCCGTCGATGTCAGGGAGCATGCGGTCGAGGATGATCACGTCGAACTGTTCGGCTCCGGCGCGCTGCAAGCCGCCGGTTCCGGTCTGCTCCCAGGCCAGCCGGTCACCATCGGCGAGCACGAGGTCCTGCACCGCCTGCGCGGCGCGCGGATCGTCCTCGACATAGAGGATGTTGAGATTGCCCATCATGTCTGCACCCTCGGCTTGCCCCCGGTTGCGGGCAAACCGTCCGACGCGATCTTTTCACGCCGGACGGTAGCCATGCAACACTTCGTTTTGTGCGTATGTCAGCGCATGTCCTCTACCGAGACCCAGCCCTTGGTGCCGAAGCTGTCCTGGACCTCGACGAACAGACCCTGCCGCTGGCCGGTGGGGGTGAGAGCGGTTCCGGCGCGCACGGTGCGCAGCGTTGCGGACTTGAGGTCGGCCTTGGCGAGCATCTTGGTGTCGACTGCCGTCGTTGCGGCCGACATAGCCGGGGCCGGTGCAGGAGCGGCGGCTGCCGCCGGGACCAGCGAAGCCAGCGACGGTCCTTGGGCCGACAAGCCGTTGAAAGCCTTGACGAATGCCTCGATCAGCATCTGTCCGTCCTTGCTCCCGGCATAGGCCGCACCGGTCGCGCCGCTGGCCACTGCGCCGATCGTGCCGCCGCCGTTGCCGAACGAAATCGTGGTCTTCTTGACCTCTCCCGCGCCCGAGGCAACGGTCTGGCCGTTGGCGGGGCTGATCAGGCGGATGCCGGCAGCCACCACCTTTTTCTTGCCGCCAAAGCCGCCGAACATCCCGAGCATCGAGCCGCCGCCGGGGATTCCGCGCAACATGCTGCTGGCCGCCCCCGAGCGGACGAGGCCCTCCATGGCGACTCCCTTCGCCTTTTCAATGGCTTGGTCCACCTCTTCCTTGTCACCTGCGATGACGTTCATCAGGAACGTGGCGGGCTTGCCGCTGGCGGGATCGTGGAGCGCGAAGCAGCCGGATTCGCGGGCCATCGCGGCGATCAGCTCGCGTGGGGAGGAGAGGCCGTACTTGGTCCAGCCTTGCGTGTCGCCATCCACGAGCGCGACGGTGCCGTAGCTCGTCTCGCACTTGTTGAGCGTGACGGGCGGTTCCTTGTCAGCCGCCAGTGCGGCACTTGAAGTCATTGAAAGTACAGCGAAAGCGAAGGTCTTGCGAAGCATCGGTCATCCCCTAGAAGCCGGACCACACTCCCGTGCGGCCCCTTTCCAACTCTCGGGGACTCTCGCCCAACTCCCCCCTAACTCCCACACAACTGTCCCGTCACTCTCGTGACAAATGCCGTTACTTTCAGTGGCGCTTGCCGATCAAGGAGCAACCTTGCCGAAGACAAGCACGCCGTTGACGGTGAACGCGCCAGTCGGGGCAAAATCGCTGATCTGATAGCCAAGCCCGACGTGGCTGGCAGCGTTGCCATAGAGCGCGCCCACCACGCTTGCGGTGCAAGAACCGATGCAGCTGTTGGCGTTTGCCGCCGCGATGCCAACCGAGCCCGAACCGAAGCGCATGTCGCCGCCGACAACGAGGCCGCCGTTGCCAGGGTCTGCCGATCCGCCCGGCGTTGCCACCGTCCAGCCCCGGTTGCCGGTGGCGACGTTGAGGTTGAAGCCGACCTTGGCCTGCGTGCCGAACTGGACGGCGAGCGTGCCCGATGCCGTACCCGAGTTGCCGTCCGCCCCGTTGAAGTTGGTCGGCGCGGTCGATCCGACGACGGCGTAGTTTACCGTCCCGCTTACCGGGAGGTTGGCTGCTGCGGTTCCGGTGACGATATGAACCTGAGGATTGGTCGAGGCATTGTTCGCGGTATCGTCCCAGCGAGTCCAGGCCACTGCATCATCGATGCGGCCGTGTTCCTTGAGCACCGAGGAGGTGCCGTAGAGGATGTTGGAGTTCGGCGTCAGCTTGACCCGGCTGATCGTGCCGTCCGGCGAGACCGTGACTTCGGCGGACGAGGACGCGTTAGTGCCGCCGTTTTGCAGAACCGCAGTTGGCGCGAAGCTGATCGTGGGCGAGCCGGACGAGGCGACGGTGCCGCTGGCCTTGAAGGCAGCAGAGCCGATGATGTACTTGCTGTCGCCGCCCGGCGTCAGCGCGGCGTAGGTGATTGCCGCCTTGTCTGCCGATCCGGCAAAGCTGCCGTTGACGGCCACGGTGCAGAAATTCGTGCAGCGGCTCGATCCGTCGTCCCCGGGCGCGACGAAGCCGAAGGTCCCGTTAGAATAGAGCTGGAACTGCGTTGTCGACTGCGAGATGTCGGCAAGGCCGCCCGTGGTGGCGATGTTATAGACGTAATCGGCACCATTAAGACTGCCGCCGGGCATGACGATACGCGCTTCCATCGCCACTATCGGCAGGGTGCGCCCGAAATTGACCTTGAAGCTGCCGGTAAACGTGCCCGGCGCGCTCGATCCGTCGATCCATGTTGGCTTGGTCGCGGCATAGAGAGCATAGCTGACGATGCCCGTCGTCGGCGCCGTGAAGTTTGTCGGCAAGGCCCGCGCGGCGAAATAATGCAGCCCCTGGTTGGCGTTGAGAGTGAACGGATTTGCTCCGGTATTGGTGCCATTGGACCAGCGCCCGAGCACTATATCAGCATCACCAGCAACATCGCTGACCGTCATCGTGCCGGGCGTGCGCGTGATGTTGGCCGGGCGGGTGTAGCTTTGCAGCCCGCCGTTGGCATCGAGCGTATAGGCTGTGGCACTGAAGCCCAGCTCGCTGCCGGTGATCAGGCGACCGTCCGGCAGGCGCAGGGTGGTGATGAAGTTGATCCGGGGGGAGGTGCCGTTGAAGCCACCACTGTAGCCGGTGAGGACGCCTCCACCCGTTCCGCCGCCCGTGCTACCGCCCGGAAGTGTGCCGTCCTTGCCGAAGATTACCGCACCCTGGATGCGGCCTGCGCTGAAGCTGCCGCCATAGGTCTGGTACATCAGGCCGAGGCGGTTGACCTGCTCTTGCCCCGCGAAATCGCCGTAGAGGCTGATGTTGCAGCCGGTGCCGACGCAACCTTCGCCCTGCCCTGTCATGCCGGTGCCGAAGAAGTAGTTGCCGAGGCTGTCGTAGATGACCTCCTGCAGCTGCCCGTTTGCATAATTGGGCGTGCTGAAGGTGTAGGTAACGTCGCCTCCGCTTTCAGGCATCACGATGGTGCCCAGCGTGCGGAAGAACAGGACGCGGCTGTTGCTGGTGAAGCTCAGGGTCAGCGCTGCATCGAAGGTGCCCGGCGCGGTGCGGCCGTCGGAATAGACCGGACGCGTTGCCGCGAGCACCTTGTAATCGACCGTGCCCGAGACCGGCAGGGTCCCGCCCTTGGGGGCGAGCACGACATAGGGCAGGCCGTTGTTCACGCCAAAGCCGAACTGGCTGTTCTTGAAGCGGGCATTGCCATCGTAGTAGCGCCCGACGATGGCACTGGCATCGCCTGCAACGTCGGTGACCTTGGCCCCCAGCGTGGCAATGTCGCCCGCCGTTTCCAGTTCACCGCTTGCGTTCACGGTGGGCGTCGAGTTGGCTGGCTGGATGTTCCCGGCGTGGCCGGCGATGGCCTTCGATCCCGATGCGTTCGAGGGGAAGCCGCCGGTGTAGGTCGTCAGGCGCGTGCCGCCCGTTCCGCCACCGCCCGTGCCGCCGCCACTGCCCGGAAGCCCCGAGAACAGGTCCGGATTGCCGCCGCCTGCCAGATAGACGTAGTAGCTCTGGATGAAGCTCAGGGTCGTCCCGTCGAACAGCGCGGCAAGCACGCCCGCATCGGTCAGCGCCTTGAGGTAGGCGAGGATCTGCGCCTGCGTGAGCAGGGTATAGTCCGAAGGCTTTCCGCCGCTCGCCAGGAAAGCGTAGTAGGCCTCGAGCGCGGTAACGTAGGTCGCATAGACCGGCAGCGCCGAATAGCCGTCCGCCGTGCCGCCGCCCACAAGGAACGCATAATAGGCGGTGAGGAACTCGGCCTGTCCTGCCAGCAGCGTCGAAAGCTTGCCGCTGTCGATCAGTGCCTTGATGTACTGCTGCAGCAGGGCAAGATCAGCGCCCGTGTAAGCGCTCGGCACGCCGCCCGCCTGAAGATAGGCGACATAGGCGGCGACCGCATCGGCAAAGGCCTGATAGTTCGGCGGGGTCGGCAGGCCGGTGTAGAGATCCGGGTTTCCGCCATTGGCAAGATACGTGAAGAACGCCGTGTAGAAGCTGGCAAGCTGGCCGAGGAATGCCTCGTTCGCGCCGACCGCCGAAAGGGCTGCCAGATACTGCCGGATCTCGTCCTGCGTGAGCGCGGTATAGGCCGAGGGCAGGCCTCCGTTCTGCAGGAAATCGTAATAGGCCTGCAGTGCGGTGGCGTAGCCGGTGAAGACGTTGAATGGCAGGCCCTGCCACCCGTCAATCGTGCCGCCGTCTGCAAGGTAGGCGAGGTATTGCGCATAGAACGTGGCGGTGTTGCCAAGGAACCGGTCAAGCGCACCTGCCGCCGCCAGCGCATCGAGATACTGGCGCAGCACCGCGGGATCGAGCGCGGTATAGGCCGAGGGCACCCCGCCTGCGGCAAGGTAGGCCTGATAGCTCGCGAGCGCCTGCGCATAACCTGCAAAGACATTGGCGGGCAGGCCCTGCCAGCCGTCGATGGTGCCGCCCTGCTTCAGGTAGGCGAGATACTGCGCATAGAACGTCGCCTGTGCGCCCAGCACCTGTTCGAACAGCCCGGTCGCCTGCAGCGTTTCGAGGTACTGGCGCAGCGCGGCGGGATCGGCGCCTTCGTACTGGCTCGGCAACTGTCCGCTCTGCAGATAGGCGAAGTAAGTGGTCAGCGCGGTGCGGTACTGCTGGATGAAGGCCGTGCCGCCATTGGCGAGATAGGCCTGCAGAAACGCGCGGTCGCTCTCGGCAAGGCGCACCAGCAACCCGGAATCGTTGAGGAAGGTGATGTATGCGCTGAGCGTGGCTTGCGTTGCGCCTTCAAAGGCCAGCGGATCGCCGCCGCCACGGATGAAAGTGAAGTAGGCTTGGGTCAGCGTGGTATAGCGCGCGACGAACTGGTCTGCACTGCCGCCGCCTAGCACGAAGGCGATATAGGCGTCGACCAGCACGCGGTTCTGGCTCGACAGCGCGGCAAAGCCATCGGTGCGCGAGCGGTAGGAGATGAAGGCGTTTATGTCAGCCAGCGACGTCCCGCTGAACGACGATGGTGCCGCGCCGGAGCGGACGAGATCGAGGAACTGCACCATCAGTCCGGCATAGACGGTGAGGAACTGCGCCTGCGACTGGCCGCTGGCGAGATAGTTCAGGTAGGCGCGGATCACGTCGGCCTGGGCCTGGTTGAACGGCTGGCCGCCGTAGAGCGTCTGCAGCCGCGCGGCATATGCGACGAGGTTCGCCAGATCATCCGACGGGAAAGTTTCGAGCGAAGGATTGGCGACGGCCGCCTCGACGCGCTGGCCCGAGGAGACGATGTCGCCCGAAGCCCCGGCAGCGGCAAGCGCTTCACCCAGCACGACCGGCACGCCGTTCTCCGCCGCAGCGGCAGGGCCGCCTTCGCTGATCGCGGCAACTTGCGGTTCTGGCGTCGGGGCGGGAGCAGGGGCGGGCGTCTGCGTGGCCAGTTGGGCCTGCCGCTGCGGCGTCATGCGCGGGGCAGGCGCGACCGGGGCGGACGTTGCAAGGCGCGGGTGGCCATTGGCGACTTCCCAGGCCTGCCCTGCGGCAAAGCGCTTTTCCTCGCGCCCGTTGGCGATGGAGGCAAGGCCGGTGAGGACGCGGCCTGTCGCCTTGGTCTTGCCGCTGGCATCGGTATCGACCGAGAAGCTGCCCGAAGATCCCGCGCCGCTGATCTTGCCGGAGCCCTGCCCGCCGAGGCGCACCACGGTTTCGCTCATGCCAGCGCCGGTGACGGTGACGTTGCCCTTGAACAGGTCGACCGTGCCATCGGGGCGCAGCTGGAATTCCGCGCCTTCGACGAAGGAGAGCATCGCGCCGCTCGACAGGCGGATCTGGGTGACGCCGGAGCCTTGGGTCACGCGCTCACCGCGCAGGGCGGCGGCGGCAAGGTCGGCATTGTCGGCAAAGACCACTTCCTGCGCCTTGGCATGGGTGGCCACGGCCAGAGAGGAAGCGCCGATCAGGAGGGCGGTGAGGGCTGAAGCTTTCATGGGACTTGTCTCCCGGATCAGAATTCGAAGCGCGCGCCGGCCTGCACGGTCCAGCGTTCGTGATCGTAAAGGGCGATGTTCGACCAGTTGCGCGACCATGTCGCCTTGGGCTGGAGGAACAGGCGCGGCAGCACCGCGATCTTGACCGCAGCGGTCACGTCCACGCGCTCGTCATGGCGCTTGCGCATGAACAGCAGGTCGGCGCGGTCATAGCGGCGCAAGTCGAAGGCAATGCCGCCAACGACCGCCACCTTGGGCGCGATCTGCACTTCCGCGCCCGCGCTGGCTCCGGCAAAGGTGTTGGATTCGGCGTCGCCCGCCTGTTTGCGGGTTTCCTCGTGACCGCCGATCAGGTTCACCGAGAACTGCCGCGCAGCAAGGCCGAGGCCGACGGCGAAGCGGTCTGCATCGCGCAACGGATCGCGGTCATAATCGAAGCGGGTATACTGGACGGAGGCGGAGAGGGCTTTGCCCCCGGCCAGCATGTGGGTGTACTGGCCGATCGCGCCATAGGCGGTGCGGAAGCCCTTGTGGCCGAGCCAGTACTTTTGCACCTGCCCCGAAAGCGAGGCGACATCGCGGTTGGCGAACGTGTGGGCAAAGCCTGCGGTGCCGGTAAGGCTGGCCTGATCGAAGGCAGCAGAATCGAGATTGTCGCGGAAGTTGCCGAGCAGCGAGCCGAACACGCGGTCCTGCCGCGAGACCGCGCTGACCGCGCTGACGCCGCCAGACAGGTCGTAGAACTCGTCCTTCTGCGCGCGCGCACCATTGCCCAGCGTGCCGGGGCCAAGCGCTGCGAAGAGGGGGATGGTGATCGAGGTCAGCTGAGTGGCCGAGTTGATGTTGCTGTCATGCCCGAATGCGGCCTCGGCAAAGCCTGAGACATCCGAGCCGCCGCCCTTGATCTGCTTGTCGAACTGGCGGACGAAGCCGGTGAAGCGCTGACGCACCGGATCGGGGATCGTCGGATCGTCGACCACGGTGGCGAACTGGGCGCGGGCGGTGTCGATGTCTCCGGCAAGCGCATACGCACGGGCGAGTTCGGCGCGGGCCGGGGCGTTGTCGGGCTGGCGGGCAAGCACGCGCTGGAGGGCGACGATCGCCTCGCCATAGTGCCCCGCATCGGAGGCAGCGAGGCCGAGGGCGTAGTCGAACGCCGGGTCGCCGGCCTTGGCGCGTTCCTGCGCAGCGAGAGCGGCGTAGCGGGTTTCAGCTTCGCTGGCGTTCGCTGTCTGGCCGAACGCTGGCGCGGGCAGCGCTGCCGCCACGGCCATGGTGCAGGCGGTGGCCTGCAGGAAATGATGCTTGGTCGCCATCGTACCCCTCGCGACTGGATGATGGCGTTTCAGCTATCGCGCGGGCGCAGGGATGTCCGATGACAATGGCTGTTAGGGGGGTGACAAGGCCTGTCGCGCGCCGTTGCATAGACAGGCGCTATGCTTGCGCGGTAAGGTATCGGGATGAGTGACCAGCCCTCCCGACTCCGCATCGACCCGCGCGCCGTCGCCACGTTCTGGCGGGTGTGCGAGACGGGATCGATCAGTGGCGCGGCGCGGGCGATGAACCTGTCGCAGCCTTCGGTCTCGAACACGATTGCGCTCCTCGAGCAAAGGCTTGGCGTCACGCTCTTCGCCCGCGCACGCAGCGGCATCGTGCTGACGCGCGAGGGCGAGGCGCTGCGCGACCGGGCCGAGGCGATGGTCCGTCTGCTTGAGACGGCAGCGGTCGAGGTCGATCACGCTGCGCGCAATGTGGCAGGGCCGCTACGGATCGGCGGCACGCCGGGCGCGCTGGTCAGCCTTCTGCCGCAGGCGGTGGCGCAGCTTGAGGAGCGCGTGGGGCCTTTCGCGCTGAGTGTGATCGAGCGGCCGGACCCGCAACTGGCCGACCTGCTGCGCACTGGCGCAATCGACCTTGCTTTCGTGACCACCGAAATCGAGGAGTGCCCGTCGGACCTTGTTGAAGTGACGGCATCGCGGGATTCGTTCGCGCTCATCGTCGGGCGGCGGCACGATGCGCTGAACGATGCCCTCTCGCTGCGCGACGTGGCCGATCTGCCGTGGGTCCTGCCCGAGGCGCAAGGCGCGTTCCGGCGGCAGGTCGATGCGCTGTTCCTCGCCGCGGGCGTGCCGGTGCCGCAGAACGTGATCCGCTGCGATTCGCTGCTCACCACCAAGGCGATCGTCCGGCACAGCGATCGCGTGACCGTGCTGCCGCGCACTGTCGCTGCCGCAGAGCTGAGCATCGGCGTGCTGCGCGCCATCGCCATTGCCGAGGCGACGTTCGAGCGCAGCGTAGGCGTACGCCACCTTGCCGACCGCAGGCTGCCGCCGCTTGGCCGGGCGATGCTCGAGGTTATGGCCGAGTTATAGCCTGCAGCGATGGCTGGGCGATAATCGGGTATTTTACCTTGCGGTGCAGCTGGCATAGGTGCTGGTGCAAAGCTTTGAGGAGAAATGATGTTCGACCGTCGCACCGTTCTTGCCGGAGGCGCAGCCCTTGCCGCCGCCGCGCCACTGTCCGCCGCCAGCAAGCGGCAGCGCAACGTCGCCAGTCCCTCCTTCCCGCAAGGCTTCCTGTGGGGCGCATCGACGGCGCCGCACCAGATCGAAGGCAACAACACCGCGTCGGATCTGTGGTATCTTGAACACCAGCAGCCGACCGTATTCCGGGAGCCTTCGGGCGATGCTGCCAACAGTTTGCTGCTGTGGGAGCGCGATCTCGATCTGGCCAAATCTATCGGGCTCAACACGTATCGCTTCGGCGTCGAATGGGCGCGGATCGAACCGGTCAAGGGCCAGTTCAGCGAAGCGATGCTCGGGCACTACCGGCGGGTAATCGAAGGATGTCGCGCGCGCGGGCTGGCTCCGGTCGTCACCTACAACCACTTCAGCGCACCATTGTGGTTCAGCGCGCAGGGCGGCTGGATCAACCCCGAAAGCGCGGAGCTGTTTGCCCGCTATTGTACCCGTGTCACGCAGGCGATGGGCGCGCAGATGCACAGCGCGATCACCCTGAACGAGCCGAACCTCATGATTCTGCTAAGACAGGCGTTGCCGAAGGCGGTCTGGGACATCGAGAAGCTGACGCTGGACACGGCCGCCAAGCGCCTTGGCGTTGCCAAGATGGTATGCGGCAACGTGGCAGCTTATGACGATCTGCCCGCTCTGCAGCTGGGCCAGCTCGCCGCGCACAAGGCAGGACGCGCGGCGATCAAGGCGGTGCGCGGTGACCTTCCGGTGGGCGTTTCTCTGGCAATGATGGACGATCAGGCCGTCGGCAGGAACTCGATCCGCGACCGCATGCGCGAGGAGCTTTACGGGCCTTGGCTCGAGCTGGCGAAAGCTGACGATTTCATCGGCGTGCAAAACTACGAGCGTGCACTGTGGGGCGACAAGGGCAGGCTTCCCGCGCCTGAAGGCAGCGTTCGGAACTGGTCGGGAGGCGAGGTCTGGCCTGCGTCGCTTGGCGGGGCCGTGCGCTATGCCCATGCGATGACCGGGCGGCCGGTGCTGGTTTCCGAGCACGGTGTCGGCACCGATGACGATGCTGTGCGCGCAGCCTTTATCCCACCCGCATTGGCGGGCCTCAAGCAGGCCATCGATGATGGCGTGCCGGTGATAGGCTATTGCCATTGGTCGCTGATCGACAACTTCGAGTGGGTTTTCGGCTACAAGCCCAAGTTCGGCCTTGCCAGCTATGACCCGGTAACTTTCGAACGCACGGCAAAGCCGAGCGCAGCAGTGCTCGGCGCCATCGCCAAGGCCAACGCACTGGTTTGACGGACAGTCGGGCGACGGTCAGACCGTCGCCCGACAGATTCCGATCAGAACGCGACGCTGAGCGAGGCGCGGATCGAATAGTCGACGCCGCCCTGGATCTGTTCCGCACCCCCGGCAACCTGCCAGGTGTAGTCCATCCCGCCCAGCAGCACGCGCGCCTCGCCGGTCCAGCCGGACTTCATGCGGTCGGCCACCAGCCGGAACTGGTCGCCGTCCGCAAAATTGGCAACCGTGTCGCCCAGCGTTCCGGCCAGACGCGCGCGGTAGCCACCTTCGACTTCCAGTGTCAGCGGGCGCTCGTCGCGGTTGACTTCGCCCGCGCTCCACGAAGCGGTGAGGCTGCCGGTGCCGGTGAGCAGGTCCGAGGTGCGCTTTGCCACGGTCAGCGCGATTTCCTCGTCGCCGCTTTCGGTAAAGCCCTTTTCGCTCAGGCGATAATAGTCGAACTTGGCCATCGGCTTGAGCGAGAGATTGCCTCCGAGGTTGGCCTTGTAGGACACGCCGCCCTGGCCGCCCACTGTCCAGCCCTTCCAGCGGCCATTGGCGCTGTAGGACAGCGCTGCACCATTGACTTCGCCCGTGAACAGGCGCGTGGAATCGAGCGAGACGCGTCCGACCGATGCCTTGGCATAGGCATAGAGCGGACCTGACGCCAGCCGCCAGAACAGGCCGAGTTCGTAGTTGCTGGCATCGGTCTTCTGGGTGTTCGACGTCGTGATGTCGCCCTTGGTGTAGAGGAACGACAGGCCCGCATAGCCAGCGCCGATGTCGCGTTCGAGCCCTGCCGAAAGGCCCCAGCCCTTGACCTTGAACGCTGCGGTGCCGGTCGCGTCCTTGGTGCCGCGGAAGTAGATCGGTTCCAGCCAGCCGCCCACTTCGCTGATGTCGAAGATCGAGCTGTCGTCCATCAGGTGGCGCGAGCCGATGCGGCCCGAGCGGGTGACGAAATCGAACACGCCGCCGGCATAGTCGGGCAGGAGCTGCTCGAACTGGCCTTGGAGCGCCGCGGCGTCTTCGACCTGAAGGAAGCTCGCGCCAAGATTGCTGAACTCGGTGCCTTGCGCGTAGATCGCGTCATAGGCGGCGGTAAGCGGTGCGCCGAGTCCGAGTTGCGCAGCGGTCTTGCGGGTGACGGCCAGCACCAGCGTTTCGCCCACCCGGCTGATTGCGCCGTTGAACAGCACCGGCAGCTTGGTGTTGGTGGAATCGAACACCGGCGATCCGGTCAGTGTTCCGGCAGTCAGGATCGTGTAGTTGCCCACCGCCTTGTCGAGCGAGGAGATCGTTGCCGTGACCTTCGATCCGCTGGCGAATGTCGCGGTATTGACGCTGATCTTCGAGGCAGTTCCGGTGGTGCCGTCGATATAGACGTTGAGCGCGCCGCCCGAGTTGACCGTCAGGCTGTCGAACGAGAGCGTCGTCGCGCTGCTTGCGCCGAACTTGCCACCATTGACCGTGACGTCCAATTGGCCGGCATTGGCAAGCGTGCCTGCGAAGATCGACGTACCGCCGAGCGTAAGCGTGCCTGCGTTCCCGGCCAGATCAAGCTTGCCGACGAAGAAAGCGCTGTCGCTCATCGCCATGGTCGCGGTGCCGCTGCCGAAGTCGATGTTGCCGATGTAGCCGCTGTCACCCGAAAGCAGGACCGAATCGTTGCCCGCGCCCAGGAAGCTGTTGCCGATGATCCGCCCCGAGGCGACATCGAGCACGTCGTTGCCGCTGCCGGTGTGGATATTGCCGGTGATCGAGGTGTAGATCGTCGGATTGGCGGGATTATACCCGCTCGCAGCCTTCTCCGCGTCCTGCGCCTTCTTGTCGATGGCGTTGAGGTACTGCTTGATCGTCACGCCACTGGTGTTGGCAGTCAGATCGATCGCCCGCAGGTCGTCGCCGCTCGAACCGGTCACCGCGATGAACCCGGTGTTGTTGAGCGTGGTCAGCGTGCCGGACTTGTCCTGGATGGCGTAGGCCGCGCCTTCGCCGGGCGAGGACAGGACCGCCTTGATCGTCCCGCTGTTCGACAGGCTGGGCACGGTCGAGCCCTCATTGATCAGGATGCCGACGGCCTTCTGGTCGACGCTGGTTGCGGTGATCGTGCCAGAAACGCCGATGCCGTTGGCCATCGACACCGCGCCGCCCTTGCCACCTATCACGACGGCATAGGCATCTGTGTTGCTGTAGACCGAACTGGCCGAGACGTTGCCGTCCAGCGCCAGCGAGAACTCTCCGTCGCGCCCCTTGACCTTGCCGATCACGATGTCGTTCGCCGCACCCACGAGCAGCGCAGGGCTGTTGCCGACCGAGGTGATCGAACCAGTCACTTCCGAGGCGTCGGCGACGCCGTCGTTGTCCTCGTCGGTCTTGGTGCTGTCGAGGTCGTAGGGGGCTGCATCGAGCAGGATGCCGCCCGCAACGCTTCCGCCGATCTCCACCGCGGCCTTGCCGGTGCGCAGGTCGGTGCGCGAGAGTGTCTTCGAATTGCCTGCATCGTTGGTGTAGCTCGAACTTTGCGAGATCGCGCCCTGGATGCGGACCGCGCCGCCGACGTCGCCGCCAACCACGAGTCCCTGCGCTCCGGCACCGACAACCGCGACGGTGCCTTCCACCGTCACGTTGCCTGAAACGCCCTTGGTGCCGATGCCGACACTGTTGTCGCCGATGACCTTGATCGTGCCGGTGTTCGAGACGCTGCCGGTAAGGTTGGACTTGGCGACCATGCCGCCCGAATTGAGTCCTTCCACATTGATCGTGCCGGTGTTCTTGATCGTCGCGGTCGTGGTCGCACCAGCGCCTACGAGAATGCCGTAGCGGTTGCTGGCCGAAGCGATCGGACCGTCGGTCACCCCGTTGTTGTCGGTATCCGGGCCGTTGAAGCTCTCGGTCACGGTGATGGTGCCGCCGTTGGTGACGGTGCTGTTGGACCCCGCCTGGATCACGATGCCAGCGTCGTTGTCCTTGCCGCCGGTGTTGGTGATCGTGCCGCCCGAAGCGACCGTGGCGGTGTTGTTGGAATCGACAGTGACGGCGGTGCCACCTGTGGCCAGCGTGATCGTGCCGCCACTGGCGACGGTCACGTTCCCTGCGGTCGAGGTCTTGAGCGGCGTGGTCGTGCTGGTGCTGACGGTGGTGTCGGCAAGCGCGGCCTCAGGGGCCAGCATGGCCAGAGCGATGGACGCTCCGGTCAGCGTCGACAGAATGGTGGTGCTGCGAAGACGGTCCATAAACCCCTCATGAATTCGGTAAAGGAGGCCCGCGCCGGGGTGCGGTCGACGCGGGCCCAGTGAGCGGACGACGGGGGGGAGCCCCGCTGTCCGATCGACAGGTCGGAGGACTCGTGGCCATGACAGCCGGTTGCCTCCGCAGCACCTAACGGGGATCTCGGCGCAACCCTTCGCGTCTCGCGTGAAAAACTGATGAAAGATCTTTCTCCCTGGGGCCGTAAATCTGGCGTTCACCCGGGAACCGGCAGTCAGGGCTGTTCCCTGCGCAGCCCGTGCGCAGAGGCAATGGTGCGAAAACGGCAGGTAATCGTGACGTTCTACGGCGACGTGCGTCCGGAAGCGGTCCAGGCTGATGACAGCCTGGTCGCGGCAACAGACCCGATCCATCGCGAGGCGCTCGACGATGCGGCGCTGATGCGCGAGGTTGCGCACGGGTCGGTCGAGGCCTTCACCATGCTTGTCGATCGCCATTCGCCCGCGCTCTATCGGGTGGCGATGCGCATGCTGTCCGACACGGCAGAGGCCGAGGACGTCGTGCAGGACTGCTTTGCGCGGCTGTGGCAGAACGCGCCGCGCTGGAGCCCGAGCGGAGCAGGCCTCGTCGGCTGGCTGCACCGCGTGACGATGAACCTGTGCTTCGATCGCAAGCGTCGCTTCCGCGTGGTCACGGTCGAAACCGTGCCCGATACCGCAGACGAGGCTCCTCTTGCGGACCGGCGAATCGAGGCCGATCAGGCCTCCGAAGCCGTGGCGGCTGCGTTGGCGGACCTGCCCGAACGCTATCGCGCTGCTTTAGTGCTCTGTTATTACGAAGGATTTTCGAACGCCCTTGCAGCACAGGTGCTTGATCTCAATATCAAGGCCATGGAATCGCTGTTGTTCAGGGCGCGCCGACAGATGCGTACGTTGCTAGAGGCGCGCGATGTCTCGTGCGCCGATCTCGAGGCGCAGGGCTGATGGCGCGCAAGGTTCCTGCCTCACCCGCGCAGGCCGAAGCGGCACTTGATGCGGCATTGGCCCGTGCGCCCCGTCCGGCTTTGCCGCCGGGCCTGACGGCGCGGATCGTGGCGCAGGCGACTGCGCTTCCGCAGCTTCCCGCAGATGGATCGGTGGAGTCGCACGAGGAAGCGCCGCGCGTCTCGGCTAAGGTCATTCCGTTCCATACGGCTCGCGCTGAAGCCGTCGCAGACCAACAGCCGGTGAAGGCTCGCCGTGGTCTTCTGGCGGGAGGCTTTGCCGCCATCGCTGCCACAATTGCCGCCGTGGTGCTGATCGGCCAATCCGGCCAGCAGGTCGGGCCGACGTCGGCTCCCGCACCGATGATGGCCCAGCGCGAGAACGCGCCCGCACCGATCCAGGCCGCGCCTGCTGCCGCGCCCGAGACCCGGTTGGCATCGGCTCCTGCAGCGCATTCCCAGGCGCCTGCCAAGGCGGCATCGGTGCTCACTTCTCCGTCCGAACCCGCACCTCTCGCAGCCCCAACTTCCGCGCCTGAACCGCAGTTGGCCGCAACCGTGCCACCAGCACCGCGCGAATCGGCCGGACCGTCATCCGATCCTTCGCCGCGACCCAACCCGCGCGGGCTGATGGGCCCGCCAGCGCCGCAGCAGGGCTGGGCCTTCAGCGGCGGTGCTCCGGGCGGTGGAACGCTTCCGGGCGGACAGTCGCTGCCAAGCCAGACTACCGGCTCCGCTCCCCCGCCGCCGCCACCTCCCGGTCACTAGGTCCTGCCTCTGGCCGCAGTGGGTTCAGTCAGCTAAGGCTCTGGCCATGAAGCAAGAACCGATCCTCGTGCTGACCACTGGCGGCACCATCGACAAGGCCTATTTCGACGCGCTCAGCGAGTACCAGATCGTCGAGAGCGGCATCCCTGCTCTGATCGAGCAGGCCCGCGTCGCCCTGCCGTTCCGCGTCATGGAACTGATGCGCAAGGACAGCCTCGAACTCACGGACGCCGACCGTGACCTGATCGCCGCTGCCGTGCGCGAAGCACCGGAAAGGCATGTCGTGATCACCCACGGCACCGATACGATGACCGAAACTGCCAAGGTACTCAGCGCAATTGCGGGCAAGACCATCGTGCTGACCGGCGCGCTGTCCCCCGCCCGCTTTGCCGAGACCGACGCCCCGTTTAACCTCGGCATGGCCTTCGCCACCGCGCAGGTCGCCGCCCCCGGCGTGTGGATCGCGATGAGCGGGCAGGTGTTCGACGGGCTGAAAGTCCGCAAGGACCGCGCGGCGGGGAAGTTCGTGGCGATCTAGAACTTTAGACGACCGTCACCGGGTAGCGGCGAATGCATTCATCTGCCGAGACGAGCGTCATTCCCGTTACCAACGCATGGGCCACCAACAGTCGGTCAAGCGGATCGCGGTGGATGTCGGGCAGATCGACGACTTTCGACCAGACAAGTGCGGGGAGATCCTCCAGCTCAAAACCGACCAGTTCCTGAAGCTTGTCGATCGGCTCCTCAAGCGGAATGCGCCTGAGTTGCTGAAGATGCGCGAGTTCGTAGGCATTGGCTGCGCTGAGGATGATGTCGTTGTCAGGATCCGACAGCACTGCGCGTTGGGCTGCGCTCAGCCTTGGATCGTCAAGCACGATCCACACGAGGATGTGCGTGTCGATAAGCAGCTTCATGGCACAGTGCGTCATTGCTGATCAGCCGAACTTGCGCCCGGCCCGTTCCTCGTAGTCCGCGTCGGTCATCGCAGGCGGTATGTCGAACGCTGTGCGGGGCTGGTCCTTGTACTTCTCGGCAAGGCAACCGAACGCGGCCTGCCTCTTTGCCACACGGGCTTCGCGGGCGATGGCCAGCGCTTCAGGCGTCGGTACCAGTGTCGCAAAAGGGACGCCGGCCTTGTTCAAGACCACCTCTTCGCCCCGCGCCGCAGCAGCAAGGAGTTCGGACAGGCGGGTCTTGGCTTCGCCGATGTTGACATGGATGGTCATGGCGCAAGGATGCCTTGGCCAAGGGGCTTGGTCAAGTTGCCTGTAACCGCTTGCCCAAGGTCACCACTTCCTGCAATTCATATCCCAGCGCGGCATAGAACCCGCGCGCCATGGCGTTGTCGCCGCGCACCATCAGCTGGATCTTGGGGCTGCCGAGCGTCTTGAGCCAGTCCTCGGCGGCACTCATCAGCGTGCGGCCGACGCCTTGCCCGCGGCGGTCGGGTGCGGTGGCGAGGTAATAGACCCAGCCGCGATGCCCGTCGAGGCCGACCATCACGCTGCCTATCAGCGCATCGTCATCGTCCGCCAGCAGCACCGTCGAGGTCAGCGTTGCGAGCGCGAGGTCGAAATCGGCGCGCGGATCGTTCCACGGGCGCGTCAGTCCGGCAGCTTCCCAGAGGCCGACCGTCGCTTCACGGTCGGCCGCGGTGGCTGCGCGGATGCTTACTCCCATTCGATCGTGCCCGGGGGCTTGCTGGTGTAGTCATAGACCACGCGGTTGATGCCCTTGACCTCGTTGACGATGCGCGTCGCCACGCGGCTGAGAAAGCCGGCATCGAACGGATAGATGTCGGCGGTCATGCCATCGGTGCTGGTGACGGCGCGCAGGGCGCAGACGTTGTCGTACGTGCGCCCGTCGCCCATCACGCCCACGGTCTTGACCGGGAGCAGCACGGCAAAGGCCTGCCAGATCGCATCGTAGAGCCCGGCGTTGCGGATTTCCTCGAGGTAGATCGCATCGGCCTTGCGCAGCACGTCGCAGCGTTCGCGTGTGACTTCGCCGGGGATGCGGATGGCAAGGCCGGGTCCGGGGAAGGGGTGGCGGCCGACGAAGATGTCGGGCAGGCCCAGTTCACGGCCCAGCGCGCGCACTTCGTCCTTGAACAGCTCGCGCAGCGGTTCGACCAGCTTCATGTTCATGCGCTCAGGGAGACCGCCGACGTTGTGGTGGCTCTTGATCGTGACCGAAGGCCCGCCGGTGAAGCTGACCGATTCGATCACGTCGGGGTAGAGCGTGCCCTGCGCTAGGAAGTCCGCGCCGCCAACCTGCTTGGCCTCGGCCTCGAACACGTCGATGAAGGTCTTGCCGATGAACTTGCGCTTGGCTTCGGGATCGGTGACCCCGGCAAGCCCGCCGAGGAACAGCGCCGAGACGTCCTTGTGGACCAGCGGGATATTGTAGTGGTTGCGGAAGAGCGAGACGACCTGCTCGGCCTCGCCCATGCGCATCAGGCCATGGTCGACGAAGACGCAGGTCAGCTGGTCACCGATGGCTTCGTGGATCAGCACTGCGGCCACCGCCGAATCGACGCCGCCCGAAAGGCCGCAGATCACGCGGCTGCTGCCCACCTGCTCGCGGATCTCGGCAATCTTGGTGCGGCGGAACTCGGCCATGCTCCAGTCACCGCTGCAGCCGCAGACGTGGCGCACGAAGTTGGCGATCAGCTTGCCGCCATCGGGCGTGTGGACCACTTCTGGGTGGAACTGGGTGCCGTAGTACTTCTTCTCGTCGTTCGCGATGACGGCAAACGGCGCGCCATCGGAAACCGCGACGATCCGGAAGCCGGGTGCGAACTGCGTGACCTTGTCACCATGGCTCATCCACACCTGATGGCGCTCGCCCTCTTTCCACAGGCCATCGAACAGCACGCAAGGTTCGGTAACGGTCAGGAAGGCCCGGCCGAACTCGCCCGAATCGCCGGGCTCCACCTTGCCGCCAAGCTGGTGGCTCATCACCTGCTGGCCGTAGCAGATCCCAAGGATCGGCAGCCCGCTGTCGAACAGCACTTGCGGGGCGCGGGGGCTGCCGTCTGCGGGCACGCTCGCGGGCGATCCGGAGAGGATGATGCCCTTGGGCTTCATCCGGTGGAACGCGGCTTCGGCCTGGGTGAACGGCGCGATCTCGGAATAGACCCCGGCTTCGCGCACGCGGCGGGCGATTAGCTGCGTTACCTGGCTGCCGAAGTCGACGATCAGGATCGATTCTGAAGGCTGGATGCTCATGGCTGGCCGATAGTGGCAGCAGGCTTTTCTGTCCAGATGTGCGGCGAAATGTGACAGTTGCGTTACATGCAACTGCAAACGCCCCGTTCGCACTTGCAGCATACGCATATCGGCGTATTTGCACCCCCAGTTCCGATGCTTCCAGCCCACCCTGCCGGATGAACACGAACTGGGAGGATGACCTGCAAGGTGAACCACAACAGGAGGTACACCATGCGCAAGCTTACCGCGATCGCGCTTCCCATCATCATGGCAGCTGGTCTCAGCAGCCTGATGTGGACCGCCACTCTCGCCTGATAGCGGGTTGGCAGGCCGGCTTTTGGCCGGGCCAAGGACCAGGAATGCACGACATACCACAAAAACGGCTGCCCCTGCGGGGCAGCCGTTTTGTTTATGGGCAGCATCCCTTTCTGACGGGCTTTCCAACCGGCGCGGCCACGCGCTAGGTCATTGAACGATGACCGTCACCCGCTTTGCCCCCAGTCCCAACGGACCGCTCCATCTGGGGCATGCGTTTTCCGCAATCGTCGCGCATGACCGGGCGATTCGCGATCGGGGCGAGTTCCTGTTGCGGATCGAGGACATCGACGGAGCCCGCTCGCGCCCCGAACTGGCCGCAGAGTTCCGCGATGACCTTGACTGGCTGCGGCTGGAGTACCGCGAAGTTGCCCCGCAGTCTTCGCGCATCGCAAGCTATCGCACCGCTGCCAACGAGTTGCGCGCGATGGGCATTCTCTACCCCTGCACCTGCACCCGCGCCGAAGTCGCCGCCGCTGCCGTGGCCCATGGCCCTGACGGTCCGCTCTATCCCGGCACCTGCCTGCGCCGTGGCCCCACACCGGGTCCGGAAGTGGCGTGGCGGCTCGACATGGAGCAGGCGACGCTGCTGGCAGGCCCGCTCGAATGGACCGACGAGCGCCACGGCGTGCAGATCGCGCAGCCCGAACTGTTCGGCGACGTGGTGCTGTGGCGCAAGGATGCGCCCGCCAGCTACCACCTTGCCGCCACGCTCGACGATGCCGCTGATGGCGTGACCCACGTGACTCGCGGCGTCGACCTGTTCCGCGCCACCCACATCCATCGCCTGCTCCAGCATCTGCTCGGGTTGCCGGTGCCGGTCTGGCACCATCATCCCGTGCTGGTCGAGAGCGACGGGCGCAAGCTGGCCAAGCGCCGCGACGCGCCTGCGCTGGCCGATCGCCGCCGCGCCGGAGAGGACGGACGCGCGGTCGCGGCGGAGGTGCGCGCTACCCTATTTGACACTGGTATTTCCTTGTCCGACGCCATAGATCAGTGCCCATGAACTATGTCCTGATCACGCTGATCATCGTCTTCACCGTTATGACGGTCGTGTCGCTCGTGCGCGGAATCATCGCGTTCCTGAACAGCACCAAGGAAGACCTGAACCGCGATCCCGCGCAGGGCGCAACCGCGAACCAGCTTCTGCAGAACAAGATGATGTTCAACCGCATCAAGTTCCAGGGCCTTGCCGTGCTGACGGTCGCGATCCTGCTCGCCTTTTCGCGCTGAGCCGCGAGGCGCTCCGATCATGGTCAAGCTCAACAAGATCTACACGCGCACGGGCGACGATGGCACCACCGGCCTCGTCGATGGTTCGCGCCGCGCCAAGCACGATGCCCGGATGCAGGCAATCGGCGAGGTGGACGAAGCCAACAGCATGATCGGGCTCGCTGCCGTTGTCGCCTCCGATACGACCGCGCGCAACCTGCAGCGCATCCAGAACGACCTGTTCGATCTCGGTGCGGACCTCGCCACGCCAGGTGAGGACTTCACCCCGTCGGAAATGGTCCTGCGCGTGGTGGCAAGCCAGGTCGAATGGCTCGAAGCGGCCATCGATTCGCTGAACGAATCGCTGCCTCCGCTGACCAGCTTCATCCTGCCCGGCGGGTCCGAAGCCGCCGCGCGCATCCATATCGCCCGCGCGACGGTACGCCGGGCCGAGCGTTGTGCGGTCGAGCTGGACAACGCGGAAATGGTCAATCCGCAGGTGCTGGCCTATCTGAACCGCCTTTCGGACTATTTGTTCGTGCTCGCTCGCGCCACCAATGCCGGCAACGATCCGCTCTGGGTGCCCGGCGCTTCGCGCTAACCCTGAACACGCCTCACGCTAGCATCAGGTGGACTTGGGTGCCGCGCCTCGCTAGTCGCCTCGCATCTCATTCACAGGCGGGGACTTCCAGATGATCAGGACGGTTGCAGTGATCGGCGCGGGGCAGATGGGCTCGGGCATTGCGCAGGTATCGGCGCAGGCGGGCATGAAGGTCCTGCTCGGCGACGTCTCGATCGAACTGGCTGACAAGGCGCGCGACAAGATCGCCAAGGGCCTCGCCAAGCTCGTCGAAAAGGGCAAGGTCGATGCCGCGCTCGCAGCCTCGACCGTGGCGAACCTGCACAGCTTCTCCGATCACGCCGCGCTTGCCGAAGCCGATCTGGTGATCGAAGCGGCGACCGAGCGCGAGGACATCAAGCACAGGATCTTTGAGTCTGCGGGCAAGCACCTTGCCTCCCACGCGATCATGGCGTCGAACACCTCGTCGATTCCGATCACTCGCATGGCCGTGTCCTCGCCCGATCCGGAACGCTTCATCGGCATCCACTTCTTCAATCCAGTCCCGCTGATGAAGCTGGTCGAAGTCATCCCCGGCCTAGCCACGTCGGTTTCCACGATCGAGGCGGTGCGCGGTTTCGTCGGTGACATCGGCAAGGAAATCGTGCTCTCGCAGGACGAGCCGGGCTTCATCGTCAACCGCATCTTCGTGCCCTTCATCAACGAGGCGGCGTTCGTGCTCGGTAGCGGCACGGGCTCGATCGTCGATATCGACAAGGGCGTGAAGCTCGGGCTCAACCATCCGATGGGGCCGCTGGAACTGGCGGACTTCATCGGGCTCGATACCCTGCTCGAGATCATGAAGATCTACCTCGCCTCGACCGGCGACCCGAAGTACCGCCCCGCACCGCTGCTGCAGAAGTATGTCGAAGCGGGCTGGCTCGGCCGCAAGACGGGCCGGGGCTTCTACGACTATTCGGGCGACGTGCCGGTTCCTACCCGCTGATCCGGAACGGGCGGTCGGTCAGGGCGTAGTCTCCCTCGAAGGAGACTTTCCGTGACCGACACCCGCAAGCCGCTTCCCGTAGCCGACGATTCCCCGCCCGAGACCGTCAACACCGAACAGGAAGACGGTGATACCCAGGCGCAGACCGTGGCCGACGAGGCCCTGTCGCGCGCCACCAGCGTGCTGGGCGAGCAGGACCTCGGCGACAAGGTTCGCGGATCTGGCGACGAGGAGGACGACATGCCCGACCTCGTCGATCACATGAAGCAGATGGTCAGTTCAGGCCGGATCGACATGAGCGCCTATCGCGGCGAGCGCAGCGACGATGACGAGGAAGGCATGTACGGCGAGGACGGCCGAGAGGACGACTGAGTCCTCTCGCGGACTATTGCTCCGCCCTGATTGCCGGATCGCCCGGGCCGGAATCGGCTGGCGGTTCGGCGTCGTCGGGCTGCGGGCCGTCGGGATCGACATTTCTCGGCAGCTCGCGCAGTTCGACCATCTTGCCGTTGTGCTCTATCTCGCCGATCAGCCGCCCCTTGCCGTCGGCGACATCGCCTTCGTCGGCCCATTTCCTGAAATCTTCGTCATCGGCTTTGGCAACAGTTGCGGCGATGCTGGCTTGGTCCGAGGGAGCCTTCGCTTTCTCGAGTCCGGTAACCACCAGCGCTGCAACAGCAAGCACGCTGCCAACGAGCAGCATGGCAGCGAAACGATAGGTTGATTTGGTCTCAGCCATGCGATGCGGTCCCTCGACAAGACGCGGGTTTTTTACGGCGAAGGCGTTAAGATTCAGCCAAGGACCCCGTCCCGCCCCCTTTTCCTTCGGACATACGCGCCCATGACCACCGTCTTGCTCCTCGTGCTCTCCAACCTGTTCATGACCACGGCGTGGTACTGGCACGTGCGGGGCGGGGCGCAGGCGGTCGAGGCGCGTCCGCTCATGCTGGTCATTGCCATCAGCTGGGGCATCGCGCTGTTCGAATACTGCCTCGCGGTGCCGGCCAACCGCATCGGGACGCTGAATGGCTGGAGCGCGGGCCAGCTCAAGATCGCGCAGGAGGCCATCGCGCTGGTCGTGTTCGGCGTATTCATGGTCGTCGTGCTGAAGGAGCCGTTGCACTGGCGGCACCTTGCCGCCTTCGCCTGCATCATGGCGGCGGTCGGCTTCCTGTTTACGGGGAAGTAGCCCCCACACCCTGCGCTGGAGCATCCTTGGCCCAGGGGTCGGCGTGGGCCGGCTTGGCCTTCGTGGTCTTGGCGCCGCCATCCTCGTCTGCCGAGGGAACGAGCGACCATGCCAGGACAAGCATGGACGCAGCCCACCACAGGGCGCGCCAGCGACTGGCAAAGACAGTTGTGATGCGCGGGCCGAACATGGAACCATTCTGGCAGCATCTGGTTAGCCAGTGGTTACCCTGAGTCCTCCTCCTGAGGCTCAACACTGAACGTGCTCCTACGGAGGCGCGGCTGTCGCTCGTCTTCTGCAGATTCTGCCAATGAAAAAATGGACTTGCCTGCTTGCCGCGACGCTTGGCTTCGCGGCTCCTCTCGCCATCCCGGACGGATCGTTCGCCTCATCCCCCTTGCCGGACACTGCCCGCGCGCGCTTCGACGTCTGCGCACCCGGTCCCCGCGTGACCTGCGTCGTCGATGGCGACACCTTCTGGCTCGAGGGCACCAAGATCCGCATTGCCGATATCAACACGCCCGAAACCTCGCAGCCCGGCTGTGCCGCCGAAGCGGAGCTCGGCAAGCGCGCCACGCGGCGTCTGGTCGAACTGCTGAACGCCGGACCCTTCGCGCTGGAAGCGAACGGGCGCGAGACCGATCGCTATGGTCGCGCGCTGCGTGTGGTCACGCGAAAAGGCCGGAGCCTTGGCGCAATCCTGGAGGCCGAGGGCCTCGCCGAGCACTGGAAGGGGCGGCGCAGCGACTGGTGCGCCTGATCGTCAGGCCGCGCGCAGCCCGGTGACCGCGCGCGCGCCGCGGTCCTGCGCGGACAGGCCATCGAACACGGCGTCGATGATCCGCGCCAGCTTGTCCTCGTTCAGGCGCTCCATGAACATGGTCATGGTGTTGAGTGCGCAGTAAGGGGCGCACATCTGGTTGATCAGGCTGATCGTCTCGTCAACATCGAGCCCGGTGAAATGACCGTCGCTCATGGCCTCGCCGATAATCTCGCCAAGATAGTGGTCTGCAAGATCGATATAGCTGCGCACCTGTTCGAAGTTCTCGTTGCCGACTTCGATATAGGTCTGCAGCTTGACCGGGTCGGCTTCCCACTTCTTCCTCATCACCACAAAGCGGCGGGCGAAGAATTCGTACATCTTCCGGCGCGGCGGCAGGTCGCTTGCCAGCACGTCTTCCATGATGTCGGCCATCGGCTTGAACCAGTGGTCGGCAATCGCCTCCATCAGCTCTTCGCGGCTATCGAAATAGCGCGAGAGGTGGCCCTGCGAGATTCCGGCGCGGGCGGCGAGTTCGGAAAGGCTAAGCCCGACCGCGCCACGCTCCTCGATCATGCCTTGCGCCATTTCGACGAGCCGGCTGCGGGTCGCGTCTTGGTCGGTTCCGGTCTGTGCCATGGCGGTCGCGCGTCCTGAGTCTGGGCCTTGGGTGCATTGTAGGGAGGCGCGGGTCACCAGACAATGGGGCTGCAGGATAAGCGTGCCAGCCTCATGCGAAGTCGCGACACGCAGATACGGCCTTCAAAGCGCAACACCGATGGGCTAGGCGAGCCTTAACCGGTTGCACCCGTTACGATAAGGTCGCTCTTACGATGCTGCTTCGCGCTCGCCTGTTCTTGCCGCTCGCCCTGTCAGGGCTCTTGGGTGCCTGCGCCACGCCGATGGCGGTCTCCGATAGCGCCGGGCCGGTCGAAGTCGGGATCATCGGCATCAACGATTTCCACGGCAGCCTTGAACCGCCGCGCCAGGCGGTGAACGTGGCCGATGGCAAGGGCGGCATCGTGCCGGTCCCGGCGGGCGGCGCGGCGTGGCTTGCCTCGGCCATCGATTCAATCCGGGCCAGGCATCCGCTTTCGATGACGGTCTCGGCCGGAGACATGATCTCCGCCTCGCAACTCGCCTCCTCGCTCTATCTGGATGAGCCGGCCATCGGCGTGATGAACCGCATCGGCGTAGACTTCAACGCGGTGGGCAACCACGAATTCGATAATGGCCAGCAGGAACTCCTGCGCAAGCAGAACGGCGGGTGCGAGAAGTTCACCGCCAAGGAACCCTGCGCGCTTGAGAAGTTCACCGGCGCAACCTTCAAGTACCTCGCCGCCAGCACGAAGCGGGCCGATGGCTCGACGCTGTTTCCGGCAACCGGGCTCAAGACGTTTGGCAGCGGCAAGTCCGCCGTCACCATTGGCGTGATCGGGCTGACGCTGAAAGGCACGCCCAATCTGGTCAACCCGACCGGCATCGAGGGCCTGACTTTCGCGGACGAGGCGGACACGATCAACGCTGCCGTGCCGCTGCTCAAGGCGCAGGGCGCGGACGCCATCGTCGTGCTGATCCACGAAGGCGGGCGGACCAAGGGCGATCCGAACCCGCAAGGGTGCGAGAACTTTGCCGGAGACATCCGCCCGATACTCGACCGGCTGGATACGCGGGTCGACGTGGTCGTCTCCGGCCACACGCACTGGGCCTATGTCTGCGATTACGCGCAGATCAACCCGGCCAAGCCCTTCCTGCTGACCAGCGCGGGCGTCTATGGTGAACTCGTCACCGACATCACGCTGCAGATCGATCCGGTGGCGGGGCGCGTGGTTTCGAAGCGGGCCGAAAACGTGATCGTGCAGTCGGTGCCCTACACCTCCACGCGTGGGCCGCTGGGCAATACGCCGCTGTTCCCGCAATTCCAGCCGAGGGCCGACATCGCGCAATACGTGGCGAAATATGTCGAGGCCTCGAAGGAATATACCCAGCGCCCGATCGGCAAGATTGACCGGCCTGCGCCCAAGAACGAAGGCGCGGAAGGCGGCGCGGGCGGCCCCTTGGGCAACCTCATCGCCGATGCGCAACTGGGCGCGACGCGCGACAAGGGGGCGCAGATCGCCTTCATGAACCCCTTCGGCATCCGCGCCCCGCTGGTCCCGGCGGCGGACGGCACGCTGACCTTCGGCGACATCTACCTGTGCCAGCCTTTCGGCAACAACGTGGTCACGGAAAGCATGACCGGCGCGCAGATCAAGGCGGTGCTGGAAGAGGGGCTGGACGATACCGGCCCGAAGCAGGCGCTGGCGCCGTCAGCGGGCTTCGAGTTCCGCTACGACCCGGCGCGGCCTGCGGGTGACCGCATCGTCTCGATAACGCTCGAAGGCAAGCCGCTGGACATGGCGAAGACCTACCGCGTGACGGTGAACGGGTTCCTCGGCCTCGGCGGCGATGGCTTTTCGGGCTTCGTGGGCAAGCCCGACACGGTGACCGGCCCGACCGACATCGACGCGCTGGAAAGCTGGATCAAGGCCGTGCCGGTGCGCACGGTGCCGCAGGAGGTGCGGGCGGGGGTGGTTAAGGGGTAAACTTCCCAACCACTTTAAGGTCGTCATCCTGAACCTGTTTTAGGATCCATGTCGCTGATCCAGCAGCCACTCGTGGTAAGAGATGGACCCTGAAACAAGTTCAGGGTGACGGGAGCGGTCTCTCGATGGTCCAGCCCGAACCTACCCAGATGGTACCTGGAACGACCTGGTAGGCCTCCTCCACCTTAACGAATTCCCCAATCCCCGTGCCCTTTCTCAGGAGACACTCGTAGTCCTTTTTCCCGAGGCGATTCGTTGGAATATGCACGCTGTAGTCATGCGGGCCAGTATCCAGATCAAAACGTCCCAAACACGTTCCAACTGTTTCGATCAGTTCGGTTTTCAGTTTCTCGCTCAGGTTTGCTCCTCGTATTACTAACTCTTCCGGTTCGTTGAGATAGAGCCTGTCGATCGCTTGCGCAGAGAGCATTGCGATGGCTGATGCAAACGCGCCGGTCGCCACCCAGAACAGTCTGCGTTCGAGAAGCTTGCTCAGCCATCGTGGTTTGCTCATTTCACCCCCGCTTCGGCCACCAAGGCACAAACCCCGAAGTCCGCTCGACGTATTCCCTATACCCCGGCCGTCGCTCTTCCATGCCCTTTTCCAGCAGCGGCTTGCCCGACCACTTCGTCAGCGTGAAGGTCAGGAACACCGGCCCGATCACGCTCGCCAGCGCGACCCACAGGCCGGCGTCGGCGGCGGCGAGCCAGATGCCCCACCAGACGCAGGCGTCGCCGAAGTAGTTGGGGTGGCGGGTGTAGCGCCACAGGCCGGTCTGGAGCACGCGGCCCTTGTTGGCGGGATCGGCGCGGAAGGCGTTCAGCTGCGCATCGCCCACCGCCTCGAACACGATGCCGACCAGCCACAGCGCGGCTCCGGCCAAGGCCAGCGCTCCCAGTGGCGCAGGTCTTCCGCTGGCGAGGATGCCGAGTTGCGCAGGCAGGCAGGTGATGAACAGCAGCAGCGCCTGCGGGGCGAAGACGAACTTGAGCGCGGCCGACGCAAACTCGCCCTTCGCCTTGGCCTTGCCCAGCATCCTGGCATAGCGCGGGTCTTCGCCATGGCCGCGCCAGCGGGTGTAGAGGTGCCACGCCAGCCGCGCCGCCCAGATTGTCGCCATGCCTGCGATCAGGCTCGCCCGCTCGCCGGGACCGCCGCTCACATGCAGCCACGAGGCCAGCGCCAGCACGCCCATGCCGCCGCCCCACACCGCGTCGATGAAGCTGACGTCGCCGATCTTCACTGCCACGCGCCACAGCACCCCCATGCCGACCGCTAGGATCGCGACGTTGATCAGCAGGGCGAGGAGCAGCGTATCAGGCATCGGAAATCTCCGGCATTTCGGTCAGGCCCCGGCCGGGATGCTTCGGCGTGACCTTGCGGTAGACTTCGAAGATCTTGCGCATGTCGGCCTCGTAATCGCCAGATGGCCAGATGGCCGGGCCGAGGCCGCCGGTCTTCGTGCCATAGTCCATCATGCCCACGACCATCGGCACCTTGGCCTTGAGCGCGATGTGATAGAACCCGCTGCGCCACTGGCCGACTGCACTCCGCGTGCCTTCGGGCGCGATGGTCAGCATGAAGCGGTCACGCCGGGCGAACTCCTCGACCATCGCATCGACCACGTTGCGGCGCGCCGAACGGTTGATCGAAACCCCGCCCATGTCGCGCATGAAGCCGCCCAGTGGCCAGCGGAACAGGCTGTCCTTGGCCATGAAGTGCGGCTTGAGGCCCAGGTCCTCGGTCAACCCGATGAAGTAGAGGAAGTCCCAGTTGGAGGTGTGCGGCGCGGCAATGATCACGCAGCGGCCGTCCGCAGGCGGCGTGCCATGCGCCTTCCAACCGCGCATGCGATAGAACGTGACCAGCGCCTTGCGCACGATCCGCGATAGCAGGCTGGGCCTGCGGTCCTCGATTGCCCCGACCATCAAATTCTCCCGAACGGGAGAGTAACGCGCGAAGCGCTGGCTGTCTAACGCTCGCCCGCATCGGGCCAAGCGGCCATCCGCGGCGTCGAGCGGCGCAGGAACAGGCTGGGCAGCTTCACCAGCATCAGCGACTTGTGAATCCAGTAATCGGCCCAGCGTTCGCGCCATTTCGCCTTGGTGCGGCCCTGCCGGTCGAGCCAGGCCTCATAGGGCATCCAGTGGTCGGGCTCGTCCTTTTCGACGACCTCGAATATCCGCTTCATCGCCTTGTCCGAGCGGACGTGGCTGTTCTCCAGCAGGATCTCGACCTGCCGCATCCCGCGCTGTTCGGTGAGCATGATCACGCGGCACAACTTCTCGAAGGCATCGGGGCTGGCGATCACGCCCTGCGTATCAAGCTCGTCGATGGAGCAGCCGAAGACCTTGAAGATGAACCGGTCGATGTGCCCGCAGGTGCTGTCAACCGCGAGCGGCATGACCCCACGCAATTCGAACCAGCGCTTGAACATCACGTAATGCTTGCGCTCGTCCCCGCGGTGCTTCTCGATCGCGGCGATGAACCCCGGATCATCGGGACACCGCACACGCACCGCCTCGATCACGCGATCAAGCGACGTGTATCCGCGATGCTCGTTGTAGAGGTAGATCGAGGCGAGCACGTCGAGGAAACGGGCGCGGAAAAGGGTCAGGGGGGATGTCACCGAACGATCATACGCTTGTCGTGCCCTTGCGTTCCAGTCCCCAAGGTTTAGAGCCACTCTATGGCCTTCTTTACCCAGAACCCCAAGTTCGACTGGATCTTTCGTTGCGGCTTGAAGGGCTTGTGCCCGAAGTGCGGCAAGGGGCCGATGTTTGCGGGCTGGCTCAAGCTGCAGAAGACCTGCCCCACGTGCGGGCTCGATTACCGGTTTGCCAACGCCGATGATGGTCCGGCGTTCTTCGCGCTGTGCATCACTGCCTTCCCGCTGACCTTCTTCGCGGTCTGGCTCGAGGTTGCCTATGCGCCGCCGTGGTGGGTCCATGTGCTGACGTCGGTGCCGATCCTCGGCATCGGGTGCCTTGCCACGCTGCGCCCGTTCAAGGGCTGGCTGGTCGCCTCGCAATACGTGAACAAGGCGACCGAGGCCGGGACCGAAGGCCTGTGGGCCAAGCTCAACGCACGCGAAGACGAGGCGCAGTAAGGCCCAACGGTCAGACTGGCACTGACCGGTCAGGCATGGCCCAAAGGTGGAGCGCTTACGTGGCCTTCCACCGCAGCGGCAGGGCCTTGAATCCGCCGACGAAGGTGGAATTCACGCGGCGAGGCTCTCCGGCAAGCTCAAGGCTGTCGACGCGATCGAGCAGCACGTCGAGCAGCACGCGCATCTCGAGGCGAGCGAGGTGCAGGCCGAGGCACTGGTGCGAGCCTGCGCCGAAGGCCGCGTGGCGGTTGGCCGGGCGCGTGGGATCGAACTTTCGCGGCTCGGGGAACTGCGCCGGATCATGGTTTGCCGCCACGTAATTGAGCATCAGCCAGTCGCCTTCGGCAATTTGCTGGCCACCAAGTTCCACATCGCGCGCGGCGGTGCGCATGAAGTGCTGCACCGGCGTGGTCCAGCGGATCGCTTCCTCGACGATGCCGGGCAGCAGGCTGCGGTCGGCCTTGGCGCGGGCGAACAGGTCGGGGTCGCGGGCAAGGGCGAGGGCGGCACCGGCGGATGAGGCCGAAGTGGTGTCGTGGCCCGCGCTGGCGACGATGATGTAATACCCGGCGGTGTCGCGGTCGCTCATCGGTTCGCCGTCGATCACGGCATTGGCGATGACCGTTGCCACATCGTCGCCGGGATTGCGGCGGCGCTCGGCGGCGAGCCCTGCAAAGTAGCGCTCGAACTCCGCCACGGCACCCGCGACGATCTGCGAGATCTGTTCGGGAGGCAGGTCCTTGAGGCCGGACTTGTTGAGATCCTCGTCCTGCCCGCCGAACATCTGCTGGGTCAGGAACAGCATCTTCGGCTCGTCCTCCGGCGGCACGCCGAGGATCTGCATGACGACGTGGAGCGGATAGGGCGCGGCGACGAGCGGTATGAAATCGCCTTCCGACCCTGCGGCCAGCATCCGGTCGATCGACTCATTGGCGATCTTGCGGATCTCGCCATCCAGTTTCGACAGGTTCTTGGGCATGAACCAGTCCTGCGTCAGACGGCGCAGCCTGGGGTGCTTGGGCGCATCCATCGCGACGAGCGAATCCACCAGATGCGGACTGCCGCCGGTGATCGAGCGGGCCAGTACGTCGCCGATGCGCAGGGTGAAGACTGCCGACTTCGGGTTGTTCAGAAATGTCACGTTGTCCTTGCTGACCTTCATCACCTCGTCAAAGCCCGAGACCAGCCAGAACGGCTCGTGCTCGTCCTGCGGCGCGACGACGCGCGCGACCGGTGCAGTCGAGCGGAGCGCGTCGAACTGGTCGAGGAGAGGGTCCCACGCGCCATAGGACTTGGGGTCGATCACCGCGCGTCCGACTTCGGGCGGGACGAGGGGGAGGCTGGCCATGGGTTCCGGTCCTTATGGGTCAGGCGTTGGCGGTTTGTGCGGCTTCGTAAGCCTGCTTGTACTCATCGCGCAGGAGGCGCTTGAACAGCTTGCCGGTGGGTTCGCGCGGCAGTTCGGCGCGGAAATCGATCTGGCGTGGCATCTTCACGCGCGAGAGCTGGGGCCCCAGCCACTCGGCAAGTTCCGCCGCAAGCGCGGGGCCCGCCTCGGCCATGTCTCGCGGCTGGACGACCGCCACGACCTTTTCGCCCATGTCTGGATCGGGCGCGCCGATCACGGCGACGTCCGCCACCTTTGGGTGGGTGACGAGCAGGTTCTCGATCTCCTGCGGATAGATGTTCACACCGCCCGAAATGATCATGAAGCTCTTGCGGTCGGTCAGGAACAGGTAGCCGTCCTCGTCGACCCAGCCGACATCGCCAAGGCTGGTCCAGCCGTGCTTGTTGGTGGCGTCGCGCGTCTTGTCGGGGTCGTTGTGGTAAGTGAACGGGTTGCCGCCCTCGAAGAAGACCTGGCCTTCGGTGCGCGGCGGTACTTCGTCTCCGTCCTCGTTGCAGATGCGGATCGTGCCAAGGATCGCGCGCCCGACCGAGCCGGGGCGCTGCAGCCAGTCCTCGCTGGAAACGAAGGTGAAGCCGTTGCCTTCGGTCCCGGCGTAGTATTCGCGGATTACCGGGCCCCACCATGCGATCATCGCCTGCTTGACCGGGACCGGGCAGGGCGCGGCAGCGTGGATCGCGCATTTGAGCGTTGAGGTGTCGTACTTCGTGCGAACCTCGTCTGGCAGCTTGAGCATGCGGACGAAGTGGGTCGGCACCCACTGGCTGTCGGTTACCTTGTACTTCTCGATCAGTTCGAGCGCGTGTTCGGGATCGAACTTTTCCATCGCGACGACGGTGCCGCCCATGCGGTGGATGGTCATCGACCAGCGCAAGGGGGCGGCATGATAGAGCGGCGCGGGCGACAGGTAGATGGCATCGCCGGTGATGCCGAAGGCTTGGGCGGCGATGCCGATCAGCGCATTGACCCCGCCGATCTCGGGATCTTCGGGAAGGGGGACGCGAACGCCTTTGGGTTTGCCGGTGGTGCCGGACGAATAGAGCATGTCGCAGCCTGCACGCTCGTCTGCGATGGGCGTGGCCGGTTGGGCATCGAGCGCTGCGTCAAGGGAAAGCGGACCCTCGGTGTCGTAGCGCAACTGCGGGACTTCGGGCGCGAGCCTTGCCACCTCGTCGAGCACGGTCGCGGTATAGGCGGAGCCGATCAGCAGCCGGCTGCCGCTGTCGTGCGCGATATATGCGATTTCGGGCGCGGCGAGGCGGCTTGAGATGGCGACGTAGACCAGGCCAGCCCGCTGTGCGCCCCAGGCGAGTGCGAAGAAATCGGCCCGGTTCTCGAGGCACAGGGCAATGGTGTCGCCGATCTGCAATCCGCGCGCGCGCAGCAGCTGTGCAAACTGGTTCGACCGCGCCTCTAGCTGAGCATAGGTGATGACCTCGCCGCTGCCGCCCATGATCACGGCGGGGCGGTCAGGGTTGCGGGTGGCGTGGTACTTGGGGTGGAAGTGCACCGGCCTCGTCCTCTCGTTCATAAGCGGACTCATGCCGCCTTTGCCCGAGAGATTAACTGATCAGTTAAGGGGTGCAACCGCGATTTGCCCGCGCAGTTGCACCGCCCTGCTGCAATTCTTGTCCGATTCTTTCATGGCAGAACAATCCGCCAAGTGCCTCATTGCGGGGCGGGCAGGACGCGGTCGATCGGATAGATCACGCCGTTGCGCGCCACGATCGGTTCCCCGACGAGCTTTGGCGCATCCTCGCCGCTGCCGAGACGGATGGCGTCACCCTCGCGCGTAAGCGTCAGCGGCTGGCCGCCGAGGCTGGCGAGCCGGACGGTGCCCTTGGCGCGCTCGAGCCCCTGATCCATGTCGGACTTGGCGACGTATCCGGGCGAGAGGTGCTGGCTAACAAGCGCGAGGAGTTGCACCTTGCCCTCATTGCTTTCCAGCGCCTTGCGGTCGGCCTCTGGCAGCGCCTCGATAGCCGCGTTGGTGGGCGCGAACAGCGTGTAGCTGCCGACGCCCTCGAAGGTCTTTTCAAGGCCTGCCGCCTTGACCAGCTTGGCGGACTCCGAAAGATCGCTGCTGTCATCGAGCGCATCGAACAGGTCCTTGGACGATGCCTCGGCAACAGTGGCGCTGCCTTTCGCGTCAGGCGATGCGTCGTTCTTGCCGCAGCCCGCGAGCATGAGCGTGGCGACCATCGCGGTCCCCAAAAAGGTATGGCGTACCATCGAGATACCCTTTGAATTCTGGGTGGAAATCAGGCGATCAGTTCGATCACGGCGCGGACCAGCTGCGTGGTTGGGTCGACTTCGTAGACGTAGCCATCGCTGTAGCGGTACATGCTGTCAGGCGTGTCGGCATAGCGGTCGCGCCAGGTGGGGGGCACGTTGTAGAAGTCGTAGCCTGCGGGCATCGGCTGGCCGACCGCCCAAGTATCGCCGGTCAGCAGCGCGGCAATGCCCTCGATCAGGTTCGACTGCGGATTTACCTCGAAGATCGCGTTCTGGGCGTAGCGATAGTCGTAACCATCGTCGAAGCCGTAATAGCGGTCGTAATAGGTCGGCACGGCGTAGTCGGTGTACTGGGTGGGCCAGACCTGCCCGCCGAACAAAGCTCCGCCAAGCAGCGGCACGAGACCCGACACGAGCCCTCCGTTGCCGACGCGGTAGATATAGCCGTTGCCGTAGCGCCAGTCATAATCGTTGCCGAGGTATCGGACCGGATACCAATCACCCCAGCTGCGCGAGACGGCCAGCTTCTTCGCCTGGCCCGGCGGCAGGCAGCCATTGTTCTTCTTGGCAAGGCCCGGCGGGCAGTTGGCGGAGACGGGGATCAGATAGCGGCTGTCGTCATAGCGATAACGGCCGTCTTGCCACTGGCGGCTGGCGACGCGCACGACGTCGCGGTTGGCGGGGCTGTCGTCTCGGCGGACGGCATCGCGGCGATCGTTATTACGGAAGACCTGCCGCTCGGCTTTCTCAATGTCTTGCGGGCGGTCTGCGCGGTCAGGACCTTTGCCCGGATTGCCGCGCTGCTTGTCGGGGCCCATTTCCGCGCGCTTTTCGGGGCCTTTGGCCTTGTCAGGGCCCTTCTGGCCGCCGCGGTCCATCTTCTCGGCCTTCGCCGGACCGCCACCCTGGTTTCCGCCGCCGTTGCCGTTCCCATTGCCCTGGGCGAGGGCCGGGGCACTTGCCGCGAGAGCGGCGACACCGGCCATTAGCATCAACTTGTGCATTGTCATTCTCCGGAACCGTCGGGTCTGACAACGTGCGCCTTGTCCCTGCGGTTCCCGCGCTCTAGGGCGAGGCATGATTGCACGCGAACTTCTCGGCACCGCGCAGGTGCCCGATGGCGAAGAGCTGAAGCTCTACAGGCACGACCGCGATTTCATGATCGTGCTCGGGCACAACGAACTGATGAGCACGCGGCAGAACGGCTCGGAAATCGCGCTGGCCACGCAAAGCTGGGCGCGGATAGCGAAGGCGCAGCGTCCGGCGATGCTGATCGGCGGCTATGGCATGGGCTTCACCCTGCGCGCCGCGCTGGAGAAGCTGCCGTCAGATGCGCACGTGACCGTGGCCGAACTGGTGCCCGAGATCATCCAGTGGGCGCGCGGGCCGATGAAGGAACTGGAAGCGGGTTGCCTCGATGATCCGCGCGTGCGGCTGGTGATGACCGACGTTGCCGACGTGATCTCGGCCAATGCGCTCTCGGTGGGCGGCACGGGCTATGACGCGATCCTGCTCGATGTCGACAACGGGCCGGACGGGCTGGTGCGGACCAAGAACAACCGGCTCTACACGATGCGCGGGCTGCGCACCGCGATGGACGCGCTGCGCCCCGGCGGCGTTCTGGCGATCTGGTCAGCCGCGCGCGACCCGAACTTCACCCAGCGGCTGAAGGCGGCGGGCTTCGATGTGGACGAGGTGGAAGTGCGCGCGCGGACCAATGGCAAGGGCGCCAAGCATGTGATCTGGTTCGCGAGCGTTTGAGCGCATGCCTGCTCCCCCGCGAAGGCGGGGGTCTCGGGCGGTTTGCGCTGATGTTCCGGAACACCACTGAGGTCCCCGCCTTCGCGGGGACGCCAATGGTTATGCAGTGGCTCATCCGCTGGCGAATGCGGACGGTAACGCCGGTGGGAAAGCACAGATCGCGCGACCGGTGCGGTGCCGTTGTGGCACGCGCGGGAAGGGCGCGGGACCGGCTGCGAGTGGCCGGGGGGCGGTTCCGGACCCCTGATCGGCTCAGCCTGAGGGCGGACATGTGTGACAGGACGAAGCCTTGGCAGCGGCTCGCGGGCTGCCTTGGCTTCTGGCAAGCGGCTGCGTGAAAAGAACCTGTCGTTTGTGCTGACACTGTCGCACAATCATGGCGGGTTCCGCATCCGCAGCGTCGCTCAGGGTTCGGCGCCGTGCTATCAGCCCTGGGTTGTCCTGTCTGTCCTTGGG
>NZ_VLKJ01000012.1 GCF_007830315.1 Novosphingobium taihuense | reverse complement strand
AGAGCCGGTCGTGGGACTTGCCAGTTGCCATACAAACTTTCTGGTAATACCAATTCAGGGAACTTGACAGACCGAAACTGGTCCGTCAATCGGTATTACCACAATCCGCCTGTCCTTAGCGAGTGCATCCCCATGAAAATCACCGCCGCCCGCGTCATCGTCACCTGCCCGGGCCGCAACTTCGTGACCCTCAAGATCGAGACCGACCAGGGCGTCTACGGCATCGGCGATGGCACCCTCAACGGGCGCGAGCTTTCGGTCGTCGCCTATCTCGAGGAACACGTCATCCCCTGCCTCATCGGCATGGACCCGCGCCGCATCGAGGACATCTGGCAGTATCTCTATCGCGGGGCCTACTGGCGGCGTGGCCCGGTGACGATGCGCGCGATCGCCGCGGTCGACATGGCGCTGTGGGACATCAAGGGCAAGATGGCCGGCATGCCGGTCTACCAGTTGCTCGGCGGGCGCAGCCGTGACGGGATCATGGTCTATGGCCATGCCAACGGGTCTGATATCGCCGAGACGGTCGAGGCGGTCGGCCATTACATCGACATGGGCTACAAGGCGATCCGCGCCCAGACCGGCGTGCCCGGCATCAAGGATGCCTATGGCGTGGGCCGGGGCAAGCTCTACTACGAACCGGCCGATGCTTCGCTGCCCTCGGTGACGGGCTGGGACACGCGCAAGGCGCTGAACTATGTGCCCAAGATGTTCGAGGAGCTGCGCAAGACCTACGGCTTCGACCATCACCTGCTCCATGATGGCCACCATCGCTACACCCCGCAGGAAGCGGCCAACCTTGGCAAGATGCTCGAACCCTACCAGCTGTTCTGGCTGGAGGACTGCACGCCTGCCGAAAACCAGGAAGCGTTCAGGCTGGTCCGCCAGCACACCGTCACCCCGCTGGCGGTGGGCGAGATCTTCAACACCATCTGGGATGCCAAGGACCTCATCCAGAACCAGCTGATCGATTACATCCGCGCAACCGTCGTCGGTGCGGGCGGCCTGACGCATCTGCGCCGCATCGCCGATCTTGCCAGCCTCTACCAGATCCGCACCGGCTGCCACGGCGCGACCGACCTCTCCCCCGTCACCATGGGCTGCGCGCTCCACTTCGATACCTGGGTCCCCAACTTCGGCATCCAGGAATACATGCGCCATACCCCCGAAACCGACGCCGTCTTCCCCCACGACTACCACTTCGAAAAGGGCGAACTCTTCGTCGGCGATACACCAGGCCACGGCGTCGATATCGACGAAAATCTCGCCGCCAAATACCCCTACAAACCAGCCTACCTCCCCGTCGCAAGACTAGAAGATGGCACCATGTGGAACTGGTAAAGCAAGAACAGAACAGGTGAGGATACGATGAAAAAGGCATTTCTTGCGGCAACCGCACTGGTCGCCTTGACTGGGGCAGCCGCTGCTCCTGCTCCCTCACTCCAGCTTACCAGGCTGGTGAAGGTCGGCACGGTCGACGAACGATACCAGTCCTACAATATCGAGATGGTTGAAGTGACCGGCGGCCGCTTCTGGGCGCCCTACGGCGGCCCCGCCGACGAGCGCTACCGCCAGCGCCCGCCGATCGACCTGACCGATCCGAAGCTGGTCGCACTGGCCAAGGCCCTCGGCCCCAGCCTCGTGCGCGTCAGCGGCACCTGGGCCAACAACACTTACCTCGAGGCCGAGGGCGAACACCTTGTCGCGCCGCCTAAAGGCTTCGTGCAGGTGCTGACCCGCGACCAGTGGAAGAATGTCGTCGCGTTCTCCAAGACCGTCGACGCCCCCATCGTCACCAGCTTTGCCGTCAGCAACGGCACGCGCGATGCCAACGGCGTTTGGACGCCCTCGCAGGCGCAGCGCCTGGTCGACCTCACCCGCGAAGCCGGCGGTTCGCTTTACGCCGCCGAATTCTTCAATGAAGCCAACATGCCCAGCGCCGCACCGCAAATGCCCAAACCCTACACAGCGGCAAATTACGGTGCAGAGTTCCGCCTTTTCCGTGATTGGGCGCGCAAGTCCGTACCCGGGATGAAGATCCTCGGCGTTGGCGGTGTCGGCGAGGCGGGCCTGCTGACCGACGTGCCGGTCCCCGGCGAGTTCGGCTCCCATGTCAGCACCGAAGACATGATGAAGGCCAATCCGAACAGCGTCGATGCGGTGTCCTACCACTTCTATGGCAGCGTATCGCAGCGCTGCGCCGGTCTGGGCATCGGCACCGCACAGAAGGCGGACGCGCTTACCGCCAGATGGCTCGACATGACTGTGCGCGATTACCGCTATTACGCCGCGCTGCGCGACCGGTTCGAGCCGGGCAAGCCGGTGTGGAATACCGAGACAGCGCAGGCCGCTTGCGGCGGTTCCCCTTGGGCTTCCACTTTTCTCGACACGTTCCGTTACCTCAACCAGAACGCCGCGCTGGCGCAACAGGGCGTTCAGGTCGTCATGCACAACACGCTTGCGGCCAGCGACTATGCCCTGATCGATCGTGACACCCTGACGCCGCGCCCCAACTACTGGGCCGCCGTACTGTGGAAGCGCACGATGGGCAGCACCGTGCTCGCCTCCCCCGCCTCGCCCTCGCCTGCCTTGCGGCTCTATGCCCAGTGCCTGCCCGGCAAGCGCGGCGGGGTCGGGGTGTTGGCGTTGAATACCGGCGAGGCTGCGCAGAGTCTCAACCTCGGCGGCAAGGGCACCGGCTGGACCATGACCGGCCAACCGCTCGATACGCGCACCGTGCTGGTCAACGGCAAGGCCCCGGCCCTCTCGGCAGACAACAGGCTGACCGGTCTCGATGGCGTGGAGGTCGGCGGCAAGGTCACCCTGCCCGGCCAATCCATCGCCTTTTACGCCATGCCCGGCGCCGCTAACCCGGCCTGCCGCTGATGCGCGCAGTCCTTGTCGGCGAGGCTATGCTCGAACTGTCGCAGGACGGTGCGCTGTGGCGCATGGCCTGGGGCGGCGATACGCTGAACACCGCAATCCACCTCGCCCGCAGCGGGGTGGATACGGCCTATCTCACCGCACTCGGCACAGATCCGTTCAGTGCCGACATCAAGGCGCAATGGGCCGCAGAAGGGCTGGACACCAGCCTCGTCCTGCCGCACCCGACACGCAATCCCGGCCTCTACGCGATCACCTGCGACGATGCGGGCGAGCGCAGCTTCACCTACTGGCGCGGCGAAAGCGCCGCCCGCGCGCTATTCGATTGCGATGGTATAGAAGCCGCGCTGGCCCATGCCGAAACGGCAGACCTGCTCGCGTTCTCGCTGATCTCGTTGGCGATCCTGCCCGATAGCGGGCGCGAGGCCCTGCTCGCCCTTGCCCGCAAGGTCCGCGCCAATGGCGGCCTCGTCGCCTTCGACGGCAATTACCGCCCGCGCCTCTGGCCTGACCGCCAAACCGCCCAAGCCGCGCGCGATGCCGCCATCGCCGTTGCCAGCATCGGCCTGCCCACGCTCGAGGACGAGACCATGCTCTCCGGCGAGACAGACGCGAATGCGGTTGCTGCACATTGGCAGGGGCTTGGCTGCGGAGAAACCATCGCCAAGCTCGGACCGGAAGGTTGCCGCCTGCCCGATGGCACGATCCTCGCCCCTGCCGAAGTCCTCAAGCCCGTCGACACCAGCGGCGCTGGCGACGCGTTCAACGCGGGCTACCTTGGCGCGCGCCTGCGTGGCGAAGCACCAGCGAAGGCTGCCATCGCGGGCCATGCGCTTGCGGGTTGGACCATCATGCGCAGGGGCGCAATCCCGGCGCGGGATTTCTAGGGCACGCGGGCGAATGTCCTCGCGGTGGGAACGTCAGCTATCCGCCGTTTTTCTCTAAGAGCTGCCTGTCAGGACTCGACCCCGAAGTGGTCGTAGCGGCGAGATCAAGCTACCGTCAAAAAGCGGTCATTCGTGAGTAACCGGGTGGCGTCGGCAACGCGCCCCATTTTCGCTTTCTCGAGAGGATGGTATTCTACCCCTAGATTGCCATGCGATAGGCTGAATAGCAGACCTGGAAGAGCGAAACGCATGGCGATCGTTGGACAAACGGGGACAGCGCGCGCTCCTGAGAGAGCCTAGAAAGTCAGGGCCTCTGGAAATCCGTCGTTGAAGGCGCCGCCCGCAATATCGCGACCAGGTAGATTATCCTCGAACGCGAGGTCCGGCGAGACCCGGTCTGCGGCGTCATCATACGCCCTCCGGCTGTCCAGTGCGATTTCGCGCCTAACGTAAAATCCAGCGGCAACGCGGCCGCGAATTGCGTGGATCAAGTCAAACGTCTCGCGCGCCCACGCCGGTACTTGGTCACGATTGTCTTCAAAGGGCCGATAAAATCCAGGCTCTGCATCATAATGAACGAGTACTGCCGTGGCCAAATCACATTGCGGCTGAGCAACGATCCAGGCGAGCGGCGCTACGCCATAGTCCCAATTCCAGTTACGCGCAGCCTGATGCCACAAATCTGGTGTTCCGGATCTCAGCCATTTCACGTAGCGGCGAGCGACTTTCGGTTCCAGGCCGAGGTTCTCCGCTTCCCGCAACCATTGCTGCAGTCTAACATCTGGATCTTTGCTGATTTTGGGTGGGGAATACCTTCGTTGGAGGCTCTTCACGATCGAGTTTTGGAACCACGTATTTCTGGCACGCGGGAGCGCGAGCTCGAGGACCAACAGTTTGTTGTCTTTTAGCAGAGCGCGGCCTCGTATGCTCTTGCCCTCCTCAAACTCGATCACCTCAGAGCCGTCTGGGAAGGACTCCTTGCTCTGCATAGATGGATGGCAGGCTGCAAGTTCGGCTCGGCTCATTCCGATGCGGAGCGGGCCGATAAGAACCTCGGACGGAAAAGAGCCGGGGAAATTTACTGTTTTGATCCGACCATCGGCACTTACCCATGCAGACCAACATCCGTCGTAATTGTATTTTTCGACCTTCCCTTCGTACGCTCTTCTCACGGTGACTACACTCGCAGGTAACTCCTCTTCGCTCATTCCTGGGCGAACGCTTGCTGCTTCCAAAAGGGCTTCGAGGCTGGGTCTCATCGTGGCTGGGGTTATCAGCGGACCTTTAACAGCTTGTAAATTATGGAACGATGCTATCCAATTTAAAACCAGAAGCGCAATTCGTGACGCGCGAAATGTGCTCGTTTCGCGACTCTGAAATTGGCAGCCCATTGCACGAATGTGCGTCGGCTTTGCCCTTAGTGAAGGTCGCTCACCCTCTTCAGCTTGCGAATTATTAGGCGCGGTCTGGCAGTTTATGTAAACTTCGACCGTGGTCCATCTCCTATCGGTCGGTCTGCCGTCGGCACAAACCTCGCCGTAGGTCGAATGTTCGCATACTCGGTTCGCGAACTGAAAGCCGACAGTCGCGAAACCACCCATTTCCCGCCGTTCAGTGCCCTGTCAGCGATCCGCAACAGCAGTCATCCCGTCAGCCTTGGCCGCCTAGGTTCTCGCCCGCAACAGGCTCCACAGCACCACCGCAGCCAGCAGGTCCAGCCCCGCCAGCGCCACGAACAGAGGGTTGTAGCCGAACACGTCGGCGCTCTGCCCGATCAGCAGCGTGAACAGCATGCCGCCGATCCACGCCGAGGTCCCAGCCATGCCGCTAGCCGTGCCCACGGTGCGGCTGTCGAACACGTCGGCGCAGAGCGTGATCAGCGCGCCGTTTAGAAGCTGGTGGGCAAAGCCGCCGATGCAGAACAACGCAATCGCCATCTCCGGCGAAGTGGCAAGGCCGATGCAGGCCGGCCCCACCATGCACAGCGCGCCCAGCGTCATCGTGATCTTGCGCGATGACAGCATCGAGGAGCCGCGCTTCATCAGCCACGGTGGCAGGAGCCCTGCGGCAAGGCTGCCGAAGTCCGCCGCAAGGAACGGCAGCCACGCCCACAGCGCGATGGATTTGAGGTCCAGCTTCCACACAGCCACGAGATAGAGCGGGATGAAGAAGTTGAAGGTCTGCCAGGCAGGTTCGGCCAGAAAGCGCGGCACTGCAATCGCCCAGAAAGAGCGGCTGCGCAGCACCTGGCCCTTGGTGGCAGGTTTGGTTGCATCGGGCTGGTTCATTGCCGCGATCGCATCGCGCTCCGCCTGTGACAGGCGCGGGTGCACGGCTGGATCGCGATAGCCGACCCACCACATTCCGGCCCAGACAAGGCTCAAGGCACCTGTCACCAGAAACGCCGCCTGCCAGTTCCATGCAAGGATGCAGAACGCGACCAGCGGCGGGGCGATCATGTTGCCCACGCTCGTGCCCATCTGGAACATACTGGTGGCAAGCGGGCGCTCCTTCGCAGGAAACCACTGCGCCACCGTCTTCGTGCCCGCCGGGATTGCCGCTGCCTCGCTTGCGCCCAGCAGCGAGCGGAAGAAAGCAAGGCTCATCCAGCCAGTGGCAAAGGCATGGGCCATGTTGCTCAGCGCCCAGCCCACGGCAAACAGGAAGAATCCCAGCCGCGTGCCCAGCGCATCGAGCACCGCGCCCGCAACGGTCTGCATCACCGTGTAGCTCGCCTGGAACGCCAGCACGACCCAGCTGTATTGCTCGGTCGTCATCGCAAACTCGGTCTTGAGCGTGGGCGCGGCCACCGACAGTGTCGAGCGTGCAAGGTAGTTGAGAATCGTGCCGAGTGTGATCAGCGCGATGATCCACCAGCGCAGCGGAAGTTTCCTGAGCATTTTTCTGTCCGTTGCCTGAAGGGTCAGCGCAGCTTCTCGATCTCGATCATCGAGACCCGCGCATCGCTGGTGCCGCTGACGAAATCGAGCGAAAGGCCGCCCTTGGCCTTGATCGTGATCACCTTGGCCTCGGCGACCGCACCGCTCGCCGGAATGGCAGGCTGGAATTTGCGCAGCAGCGCCTTCTTCCCGCTCTTCACGTCGAATGTGCCCGGCTTCTGCATGGCATGGGTGGCGAACCACAGCGTCACCTTGTAGCGCCCGTCTGCTACCGGCACGCGATAGGAAAAGGTCCCTGTGCGATAGGTTGCCAGCGCGCCGCGATCGTTAGTGCCCGTAATGGCGGTGGGCACGGCAGGCTTGCCATAGTCTGCCGGCTTGTCGAGCGATGCGGCGTTTCCGCCCTCGAACCAATTGTCCGAACCGAGAATACGGCCCTCACTCTTGGCGGCCATCAGCGCACCGGCATCTATCAGGAAGTGCTTTGCTGTCTCTGCCGCGAGCATCCAGTTGGCGCTGTCCTCGATCGTTCCACCGGCATGAACGCCACGTGCGACAAGAGCGTTGCTTCCCTCATCCAGCCTTACGCCGGTCCAGACGCAGGCCTTCTGTGGGCAATCGCTTTTCACGCCGAGCGACCGGCCATTAAGCAGCAGCTCGGTGCTGGCCGTGTTGCTGTAGACCTTCACGTCCGTCACCGGATAGGCGCGCTGGGTGTAGCGCTTCGATGTGATGTGTACCATCGGCGCCGCATTCCAGTTCGCCTTGTAGAACCAGAAGGCGTCCTTGCGGGTCTTGTGGTCGTAGGCGATCAGGCCCTTGGTGTTGATGTCCTGAGCGTCGCCCTCAGTTCGCACGGTCGTGGCAAAGTCGAACGAGTTCCACAGCCACGTGGCATAGAGCCAGGGCCGCGCGTCGAGCTGCGCCAGCGCAGTTTCATGGATGTGACTCTCGTATTCCTCGGGCTGCGCCGCGCCGCGCGAGTCCACAGGGCCGCCCAGTACGTTGTCGGTGTGCATGGTCAACGCGCCACCCGCACCATACTCGGTAACGGCCAAAGGTTGTTGCGGACGCTTTGCGCGCAACCCATCCAGATGCGGACCCAGATCACCCGGCTTGCCGAAGTACCATCCGAAATAGCGGTTCGCGCCGCCAAGGTCGGCCGCAACTGCAGTGGTCGGGATCGAGACTTCGCTGCCGAAAGCCCTCGCCTCGCAGCAGGTGGCAAGCGCAGTAGGCCGCGAGGGGTCGAGCGCCTTTGCCGTCTTCTGCAGCTCGTTCAGCAGCGGCATCGGATCGACCTCGCGCCCGTCCGCACCGCCGAACATGAACGACGGGATCGAATTGCCGAAGTCGACCTCGTTGGCAATGCTCCAGATGGCCGACGCGGCGTGGTTCTGGTTCTGGCGCACCAGTTCTGTCAGCTGCGCCTTCGCATTGGCGACCAGCGCCGGATCGGCAACCTTGCTTCCGCCCAGCGTCCACACCGAGACCAGCGGGATCTCGTCCCACACCACAATTCCGGCGCGGTCAGCCAGATCGTGGACGTCCTGTCCGTGCTGGTAATGGGTCAGGCGGATCGTGTTCGCGCCCATGTCGCGCAAGGTCGCGATGTCCTCGGCCACGTCTGCACGCGAAATCGCCCAGCCCTTCCCGTCACGGTCCTGATGATACCCGACACCACGCAGCCGATACGGCAGACCGTTGAGAAGGAACCCACGATCGGGATCGAACGCCATCGTGCGCAGGCCATAAGGCTGGCGAACCTCGTCAGAAACGGTGCCGTCCCCCTGGATCACCTGCGTGACCAGATCGTAAAGATAGGGATCGGCCGTGCCCTGCCAAAGGTGCGGACTGGCTACGGTCAGCTTCGCGGCAACTTCGGCGGTCTTGCCAGGCGCAAGCATTGAAGGCACGAGCGCAGAGGCCGCTTCGCGTCCCTCCCGGTCGACCAGACTGACCTTCACGCTGGCCTTGGCGGCCTTCGCAGCATCGTTGGCCACGCGCACCACCAGATCGACCTGCGCCTGGTCCTTTTCGGCCTTAACCGTCGTCGCGCGAATGCCGGTCCCGCCGGCATCGGCCAGATCGATGTGCAGGGGTGCCGTCGTGACCAAGCGGACCGGCCGGTAGAGACCGCCATGCACGAAGAAGTCGCCCGAGAGCGGCAGCACGTCTGCCGTGGAACTACCTGCCTTGGGCTGGGTGTTGTCAACGCGGACGACCAGCACGTTGTCGCCATCAGGCTTCATCGCCGCGGTTGCATCGAGCCTGAAGCGGGAGAATCCGCCCCGATGCTCGCCAAGGTAAGTGCCGTTAAGCCAGACCTTGGCCACACGGCTCGCCGCATCGAACTCCAGCCAGTGCCGCTTGCCCTTGGCTCCTTCCGGCGTCGCGAAATGCAGGCGATACCAGCCAACGCCAAGGCGCTTGTCGACTGTGGCAGCCGTGTTCGTGCCGCCAAGGTCGTGCTTGTAATAACCCACCCGGTTCCAGCTATGCGGCACCGAAACCTGCGCCCACTGCGCATCGGCAAAATCCGGGGCGACGGCATTCTCCACATCCTCGGCCGTGAATCGCCAGCCAGCATCAAGTACCGTCACCTCACGCGCATCGTGCGCCACGGCCGGTGCCACGCCTGCCATGATCAGGCAGGCGACAGAGGTTGCAAGGCGTGCTCTGGCGCGAGGTGCTGTAAATGATCGCATCCGCTCTCTCCGCGTAATTCTTCTGGTTGATCAAATTCTATCGCGCATCACCGGCATGGAATGCCTTGAAGAAGGCAAGCTTGCGCGGATCGGGCCAATCCTGCTGCGAAACGGTCTCGGCGAACTCAACAAGTCGAGGCCGGTCTGCTGAAAAGCGGGGCCACGCCACGTCTCTTGTTTCAGGCTTGCCGGTGCGGGCAAACGCCAGCAACGTCTGCATCATCGATCGGCTCATTGCGCGATCCTGCGGCGTCCATGCGCGGGTGGTGCGATAAGTGTCGAACGCATCGATCGTACCCAACCAGAACGGCACCTCCGATGTATGATAGGCGCCCGCCGTAGTCGGATCGAGATCGGCAAACCTGACGCCCGGCGCATAATGGTGCGGTCTTGAAAACTGGTAGGAAAAGGCAGGAGACGAACCATTGATCGACTGCAGCCTTGCCCATTCGAACATCGCGGTCACCATGGTTTCGTCGCGATCCGCCATGCGCGCCTGCTCCTGCGCCTGGACATCATTCGTGGCGGGATAGAGCGACAGGAAGCGCTCTGCCTGCGTGCCAAACCGCTTCCGGGCCTTGTCCCGAAAATCGACCAGTGATGTCACGGGCCCCATCCCGCCAAGCGACTCATCACGGGTGAAGCCGAGTAGCAGCGGCACGTCGCTTTGCCGACGTGCCGCGAAAATCGCCGGTATAGGGTTTGGCAGAACGTGACCGTCGACAGACGGACCCGTGCTCGGCCCGCCGGGCACGCGGGGAACAACCAGCCGGTCAGCCGGCATCGCCCGCAACTCGGCAAGATCTTTCGCCTTCCACGTGGCCATCAACTTCGTTCCGGCTTCTTCTGCCTCAGCGCGCGAAGGCAACCCGATCGGTCCGGCAAGATTGGCACCGCTCATGCCCACGGCCTTGTCGAACAAGCCCTTGGCAAGTGGGCTTGCCTGCAGCGCCAGCACAGACATCGACCCGGCCGATTGCCCCGCGATGGTCACATTCTCAGGATCACCGCCAAAGCGCGCTATGTTTGCCTTAACCCAACGCAGCGCAGCAATCTGGTCCAGCAGGCCGTAATTGCCCGAGGCACCATCCGGCGATTCAGCGCGCAGTTCAGGAGTGGCAAGAAAGCCGAGTGGGCCAACGCGATAGTTGAGGTTGACGAACACCGCCCCCTCATTCGCCAAGGCTTCTCCGCCGTAAATGCCGACGCTGCCGGAACCGACATAGAACGCCCCACCGTGGATATAAACGATCACCGGTGCCTTGCGCAGTCCGGGCCGCGTCCAGACATTCAGATAGAGGCAGTCTTCTGATATCGCCTCAGGGCCGGAATATTGGTTCGCCATGCTGCTCCGCATCGGCTGCACGCAAAGCGGGGAAAATCGATCGGCGTTGAGCACTCCGCGCCATGAATTGGCTTCCTGAGGCGCACGCCAGCGCAATTCACGCACTGGCGGCTTGGCATAAGGAATGCCGAGATAGGCCTCAACGCCGCCCTGCTGCACGATCCCCCGGACAAGCCCCCCTGCCGTGTGCACGGTCCGGGCTGAACCACCATCATTGGTATCACGCGCGAAACTGGCCTGTGCAATCATCAGCGCAACCGAACACAGCGCAATGGCCGCCAGCTTCGCTGCCGAATTTCCCGTTGCCATCGCGCCTCTCCTTACCTGCTCCGGCGCACGGCCGACTTTTCCCCGAACCAGCCTCTATCCCCCGCTAGCGCAATGAAGAGACCATTCCGGCTACGACTTTCCATCTCGCGGGCAAGTCGTAGCCACCATTTGGCCTTACCACAATTACTTTTGCACAAGCCCCTAAGGCTCACAAGGTGCCCACTATGGGAAAGGCGCACTTTATCTCGCCAGATCAATGATCTAGACAACAATGAGATGCACTTAGCAGGCAGCGTCGATCGCCAGCCAGGGCAGGCAATTCCCCAGATTTATGATTACCATGCACAAAATAGATGATTTCAAATCATGGCATTAGTGCGGTTAATGGTTGCGCGGTCGATGATTTCATGAGATTGGCCAGTCCAACTTGTGGCAAAAGGGAGGATTCAAGTGTTCCACAAAGCATATCTGGGAGCCAGCATCTCGCTGCTCGCCATCGCCACCACGGCACAGGCGCAAGAAGCACCCGAAGGTGGTCTTGAAGAGATCGTGGTCACCGCGCAGAAGCGTGAACAGAACCTGCAGCAGGTACCCGTGTCGGTAACCGCGCTATCGGCTGAGGCCATCGCCAACAAAGGCATCACCCAGTTCGAGAATCTTGCGCAGACCGCACCTGGCCTGACCATTACGCAGGGCACGCAGCGCACCGGCAACAGCATCAACCTGCGCGGCATCGGCACGTCGGTCTTCAGCATTGGCGTCGAACCTGCAGTTTCGGTCGTCGTCGACGATGTTCCCATCCTGAACCAGGGCCAGGCGTTCACCACCCTGACCGACATCGAGCGGATCGAAGTGCTGCGCGGACCTCAGGGTACGCTGTTCGGCAAGAACGCTTCAGCCGGTGTGGTCAACATCGTCACGCGCGCTCCCACCGACACCTTTTCGGGGCGGATTGCCGCTTCGGCGACGACGGACGAGGAATATCGCGTGGAAGCGGGCATTTCCGGCCCGCTTGGCGAGAACGTCGGCTTCCGCATCAACGGCTTCTACAGCGATTTCCGCGGGTATGTGAAGAACCTTGCAACCGGCAACTACCTCGGTGCAGACGAGAGCTGGGGCATTCGCGGCAAGCTCGTCGCCGATGTGTCGGACAACGTGAAGATCTCGATCTCGGCAGAGCATTCCGAGACCGACGGCAACTCTATGCCGCGTACCGTGCGCAGCTTCCAGCCGGGCGCAACCGTGTTTGGTGCCTCGCTCGCCACCAACCTTGCCGGCATCAATGCTGGACCGGACAACTATCTGCTGAACCAGAACTATGACGGGATCGCCAAGGGCAAGTCGACCAGCGTCAGCGGCCGGATCAGCATTGACCTTGGCAGTGTCGACCTGATCTCGATCACCAGCTACCAGAAGTGGGGCCTGGATACGCAGGACGACGTCGAGCAGATCAATCTGCCAGTGTTCGGATCGCCGACGGGCCTCGTCCAGAGCAGCCCATACGACACCAAGAATGTCACGCAGGAACTGCGGCTTGTGTCGACTGCGCCCGGCCCGTTCCAGTACATTCTGGGTGCATTCTACTCGAACGGCGAGACCGATCGCTCGTTCGATCGCGGCCCTTCGGGCCCGCTGCTCTCGAAGTGGGTGTCAAACGCCGGGACGGAAACATACGCTGCCTTCGCGCAAGGCACTTATGACCTTGCCGAAACGACGCACCTCGATGCGGGCATCCGCTACAACCACGAGAAGATCGACGTTTCGTTCCAGCGTCTGAACATCCCTGCCACGCAGCCTGCCAACAACGCGATCTGCCTGAATGTCTGCACGGGCAATGCTTCGGACAACGCCGTCACCGGCAAGATCGCCCTGCGGCAGGATGTGGCCGAGCGGGTCATGGTCTATGCCTCGTTCGCAACCGGCTACAAGGGCCAGGGCTACGACGTTTCGTCGGGCTTCACGCCTTTCCGTGCGGCCAACCCGGTAAAGGCGGAAACGTCGCACACCTATGAAATCGGCCTGAAGAGCCGCTTCCTCGACAACCGCGTCCAGTTCAACGTCACCGGCTTCTGGACAGACTACAAGAACTTCCAGTCACAATCGGCTGTCGTTCTGCCTGACCAGTCGATCCAGTTCCAGCTCAACAATGTTGGCAAGCTGCGCACGCGCGGCGTTGAAGTCGAACTGCAGACCAAGCCCACCCGGGCGCTGTCGTTCGATCTTGCTGGCACTTTCCTCGACGCGATCATCACCGAATATCCGCTCGCCAACTGCAACACCATCGAGACGACCGCACCGGTCTGCTTCGACATCGACGGCAGCGGGCCTGGAACGGCGCGTGCGCAGAATCTTGCAGGAAAGCGCCTGCCGAACGCGCCGAAGTTCATGTTCAACGCCTCGGCGATGTACGACATCTTCATGGACTCGATGCCGTTCGATGCCTTCGTCACGCTCGACTATCGCTACCAGAGCCGGGTCAACTTCGACCTGTTCCAGAACCCGCTCTACTTCCAGAAGGCCTATGGCGTGCTCAACGGCAGCATCGGTGTGCGCCAGCGTGACGATCAGTATCGCGTGACGCTGTTCGTGAACAACCTGTTCGACAAGCACTTCGCATCCAACGTCGGCGGCCTCGTCGGCGGACCTGCAACGGCTGTGAACCAGGTGCTTTCGCGCAACTCGCGCCGCTATTTCGGCATTCGTGCGAACTACAACTTCTAATTAGCGAACAAAGGCGCCAAGCCTTTCGCGAAGGCCCCGGAGATCTCCCTCCGGGGCCTTTTTGCGTCAGAGGCGCTGGACGGCCTGCTTGCGCATAACTTCACCGCCGAGCAGATCCACGATCCGTGCAAGGCCACTTTCGGCATCAGCCGAGATACCACAGACGAACAGGTCGACCGCAGCGACGCCGGTTTCGGGCCAAGTGTGGATCGAGATGTGGGATTCGGCGAGCATGGCGACGGCGGTCAGGCCCATGCCTTCGCCGAAGTGATGCATGTGCAGGCCGACGATGCGGGCGTTTGCCGCCTCTGCCGCTTCGCGCAAGGCCTGTTCGATCAGTGCGGCATCGTCCAGCCCTCGGCACTGCGCGAGATCGGCGATCAGGTGCACGCTGGTGCCGGGCGGGTGTGCCATGTCAGACGAGACTTTCGAACGGATGCGCGAGGTGGGCGAGCACACCCTCGGCCGCAAGGACGCCGCGATAGTGTGCTTCCTCGAACAGCGAAAGGCCGGAGATGTCCGAGTGGGCGAACCACACCGGCGGCTTGCCTCGCGCGGCGGCGTCGCGGGCAGGATCATCAAGGAATCCCGGGACAGGGCTGGCCATAGCATGGCCCCAGCGCCAGACGTCGATGCGCTCGATGGCTCCGGCGAGGTCGGGATTCATGGCCAGCAAATCGTCCGAAATGATCTCCTGCCACGTCGCGAGCGTGCGCGTCATCAGGATCTTGCGCGCCTCGGCGGGCGTTTCGCGGCTCAGCGGGAGATACCACGTGAGCACGGTGGGACCGCTGCCTGCCGAGGATGTCTGATGGGTAGCGACGACGTAGCCCAGACTCTCGCTGGCAGCCGAGACGTTGTCCCATGCGAGCGGCGTGCCCTTCCCTGCCGGTGGACGGCTGACAGTGACATTGGCGACCACCCATGGCGCATAAGCGAAGCCATCCTTGGCTGCAAAATCGGGCGCTACGCGTGCAGCGACAAAGTGCGGCATGGCGAGTACGGCGGCGCGGGCGCGGATGCGGCGGGTCTGTTGTTGGCGGTGATCGAACACGTCCGCGAGCACCTTGCCCCCCTCTCGAACCACGCGGACGACCGATTGCGCGAGGCGGACGTGGCCGGACAGGCGATTGGCGAGCAGCGCGGCGAGGCGGCCATTGCCTTCGGGCCAGGTCAGTTCGCGATCACCATCGCCGCGCGCCGCCCAGCCGCGCCGTCCGGCGAAATAGTGGATGCCTGCCCACGCCGAGACGCGCTCTGGCTCGGTGCCGTAGTCGTCTCGGACGCTGTAGCGCAGGTACGCGCGCAAAGGTTGCGAACTGTAGCCTTGTGCATCGAGCCAGTTGGCGAAGGACTGCTTGTCCAGCGCGCGGTATTGCGGGTCTTCGCTGGATAGGGCCATTGGCACGGCGAAGGCGGGTTTACCGTCGCTGCCGGTGGCACTGCGGAACTTGGCCATGGCGGCATCGAAGCGACTGCGCTGGGTGTGGTCTTCGGGCGTCAGGGCAGATGCCGGGTAGAGGCCTTCCTGCCACTTGCCGCGCCAGAGTAGACGTTCCTCGAGGTCGGCGCAGAGTTGCAGCGGATCGTACACCGGTGCGCCCTGCTCCTCACCCATGATCATGCCGAATTGCCTGAGCATGTGGCGCAGCGCACGGGCCTCGCGGTTCGGGACCGGCAGGTAATGCGCGCCCAGAGGATAAGCGCTGACCGCATTGCGCCCCGACCGGGCATTGCCACCGGGGGAGTCTTCCAGCTCGCACAGGGCAAAGTCGGCAAAGCCCGCCTCGGCCAGACGCCAGCCGGTGGAAAGCCCGGCGATCCCACCGCCCGCGATCAGCACACCGACATCCTCGACCGGGCCGGTGGCTGCCGGGAACCTGCCTTCACGGATCAAGTGGCCGCGCTGCCAGTCTGCACCGCCGAGTTCGCCGGGGAAGCTGGTGCCGGTGCAACCGGGCAGTAGTGCCGCGCCCGATCCCGCCAGCGCCGCACCCATGACTTGCCGACGGGTCGGCTCAACCTTCATAGCGGCCCCATTCCTCGGCAAAGCTGCGCACGAGGGCCTGATTGTCGAGCCGGTTCACTGGCGTGGGCCGCCGCGCCATGTCGGGCGGGAAATCGAACATCGCGCGTTCAGCAGCGGCATCGAGGAAGCGCAGGTGGGGTGGCAGGCGCACGACATCGCCGAGGGGCTGGTGCGCGGCCATGGTGAAGCCCCATTCGCCGAAGCTCGGCACATAGGCATGATAGCCGCGAGCGGTGAGGCCAGCGGCTTCGAGCGTGCTGGCTACGGTCCAGTAGGAGCGCGGGGCGATCAGCGGCGAGGTGCTCTGCACGGTCATCACGCCTTGCGGAGCCAGCAGACGGGCGACTTCGCGGTAGAAGCTTTCGGTGTAGAGCTTGCCGAGCGAGAACTCGGTGGGATCGGGGAAATCGACGATGATCGCATCGAAGCGGCGCTGCTCTGCGCGCACCCAGCGAAAGGCATCGGCGTTGACCATGGTCAGGCGCGGAGAGGCGAGCGCCTGGCTGTTCAGTTGCGCAAGTTGCGGGGTATCGCGGAACAGGCGGGCCATTTCGGGATCGAGATCCACCAGCGTGACATGGCCAACGCGGGCATCGCGCAGCACCTCGCGCGCGGCAAGGCCATCGCCGCCGCCGAGGATCAGGACCTGCCGGGGCTGCGCGACGCGCCCGAGCACCGGCCAGACCAGCGCTTCGTGATAGCGGTACTCGTCGCGCGTGGAGAACTGGAGGTTGCCGTTGAGGTAGAGGCGCAAATCGCCATCGCGGCGAGTAATCACGATGCGCTGGTAGGGGGTGGAGCGGGCGTAAACGACCGGCTCGTTGTAGAACGCGACCTCGCTCATGCGCTGAAGCCGGTCCGCAAAGAAGAGCCCTGCGAGCAGAGACGTGGTAACGATCAGGGCCGCTGTCATGTCGCGCCCGATCCGCTCCTGCCTGCGCAGCGCGACCAGCAGCGCGATGGCAACGCCGACATTTGCGAGGCCAAAGACGAAGCCGGTGCGGATCATGCCAAGCTGCGGCACCAAGACCAGCGGGAACAGCAACGAGGCGATCAGCGCGCCGACGTAGTCATAGGTCAGCACGTTCGAGACCAGCTCGCGGAAGGCGAAGCGGTGGCGCAGAATGCGGATGAGCAGCGGGATCTCCAGCCCCACCAGCACGCCGATCGCCATGACCAGCGCATAGAGCACGACGCGGAAATCGCCGACGAGCGGGAACAGCAGAAACAGCCCTGCTGCCGACCATCCGCCCAGTGCGGCAATCAGGATTTCCACCCGCACGAACACCGCCATCTCGCCTGAACGGACATGGCGCGAGAGCCAGCTGCCCACGCCCATCGCGAAAAGGTAAGTGCCGATGACCGTGGAGAACTGGGTGACGCTGTCGCCCAAGAGGTAGCTGGCGAGCGTTCCGGCGAGCAGTTCGTAGATCAGCCCGCAGGTGGCAACGACGAGGACCGAGGCGAGCAGGATGACCGCGAGCGAGGCGGGAGCGGCATCGCCCCCGCCTGCCGTCGCGGCTTCGGGCATGTCATCCATGCACGGCGGCGGCGATGATGTTCGAGATGCCGATGGCAACCGCGCCTGCCAGCAGGGCGACGGCCATGTTCTTGCGCTCGATGATCTCGCGCCACAGCTCGCCGGGGGTCAGCCGGTCCACCAGCACGAAGCTGACGATGAAGATGACGATGCCGAGCGCGGCATAGAGCATCGTGGCGATGATGGTGGTGGCAGAGAGCATGGCAGGCTCCTTTCAGGATCGCAGGATCACTTGTGGGTGGGGCCGACGTGGCCGGATGCGGAAGGGCGGTCCTCGTCGTCGCTGTAGAACGAATAGGCATTGAACGCAGCGTAGAGGGCGCTGGCGAGCAGAGCCAGGCACAGGATCGCGAACAGGATCAGACGTCTGGTCATTTGTCGCGGAATCTCCACCACAGGATCGAGACGGGCCACGCGAAGAGCGCGAAGACCAGCGTCCACCACATGCCCCACGACATCGCGCCGGTGCTGGCCTCGATCGTCAGATTGATCGTCTCGGTCGAGCCCCAGGCGTCCGTAACTGCAGGATCGACCGGCCATCCGTGTGCCGATCCGCTGACATAGACATCGTAAGTGCCGCGCGGCACATGGCCGAACATGGTATCGCCATGATGGCTTCCTTCAGTCCACGCCCCGTCGGAACTGGTCCCCGCGTAGTGCTCGACAAGCCCGAACGCGTCGATGGACTGCTCGCTCGAACGGTCGACGAGGTTGTACTCGAGATCGACCCAGCGGTTTTCGAACCGATTTGCATCGGCATCAATTGTGACGAACTGCCACGGCCTGCGCACGGTGATCGTGCCGATCTTCACCGGTGCGATCTGCCCGCCGACCGGCACCTGGATCATGGAGCTGGTTTTCGTGCTCGGCCCTGCCAGCAGCGCCATGGCGATAGCGGCGAAGAGCGAGATGGCCATGGCCAGCAGGAACATGCGGCCAAGATCGTCCTGCTCCATGCCCGGTGCGGCCTTGAACTGCATCAGGCCCTGCGCCGCCTTGCGCCGGGGCAGGCTACGGCGGTTGAGGCCGAAGGCGTTCTCGATCTCGGTTTCATCAACCGGGACAAGCTGCGTCCAGTTCTCCTCGCCGTCCGAAACCTCGCGCGAAAGGATCGTCTCGCCCGACTGGAATAGTGTGGCATTGGCGGTATCGCCCGCTTTCACCCGCCAGTAGAACTCGCCTGCCACTGCCGTCGTCGATGTGGGCTGGTCGCGGCCAAGTCGGCTGAAGTTTTCGCCTCGCCAGAACACGCGGTTCCGGTCGCCTTGCGGACGATCCGCCAGAGGTGTGCCGAACTGCCATTCGCCATCGGCCACCAGTAGCCAGCGATAGCCAAGGTAGGGGTTGAACAGCAGGAACTCCTGCCAGATCGTGATCTGGTCCTTGCGACGAAGCGCGCCGACCACTTCCCACTCCTGCCCGAAAACCGTCCCGCGCTTGCCGATTTCAAGCGCAAATCGGTCCTTCGCGTTCTTGTAGCGCCGGATCAGCACGACCTCGGGGAGCGAGACATCGAGCAACGAGCCGCAGTTCTGGCAGGCGAGGTTGACCGTGAACCCGGCGGCGCGCACTTCGATTTTGCCGCCACAGGCCGGACAGGTTATGGCCTTTCCGCCACTCACCGCGGCTCTCCGGGGATCGTCCAGCCCTCAAGCTGGCGCAAGTTGCCGGGTTTCAGGCTCGTCAGATCCCAGCTATCGCCGAACCACGCGGTCGTGCTGGTCTTGTCACGCTGAAGCGAGAGAACTTCGCCACTGGCGGAACGGAAATCGACACTGGTCATGCGGGTGCCTACCAGCGTGGAAATCGGCAAGTCGCCTTCGCTACCAAGGCATTCGACCTTCTTGATATCGCTGGCAAAAAGCTGGCGGCCTTCAACCTCAATCACATCGCCGCGCGTGATCGCCTCACCTTGCGCAAACGATCTGACCTTGGGATCTTCGAGCAGTTGCGGCCACTCGGCGGTCAGCATGAACATGCCTGCCGCCTCCGCCAGCCAGAATTGCGCACCGGTCTCGGCAATGGCGAGCCATTCGTTCCATGACCCGCCGGCCCACGCCCAGCGAACCCGACCCACGACCTGCATCCCGCGTCCGTCCGCAACCAAGGTGGTGCCAAGCTGGATCGGGGACACGTCGAAAGGCAGCACCGCGACCTTACCCACGTCCTCCACGCGAAGGCCTTCGCGCAGGATCAGCGTCTGGCAATAAGGGCACGTGCCATAGGGCAAGGACGGCCCGCGCACCGGCACTTGCGCTCCGCACGACGGACAGTTCAGCACCGCTTGCAGTTCCCCCGGTTGCGGCAATCAGCGAATGCGCGAAAGCAGCTCGGCTTTCTTCGCATCGAACTCCTGCTGGCTCAATGCGCCAAGCGTGACGAGCCTGTGGAGTTTTTCGATCGTTGCCAGCGGGTCTTCTTCAGGCGCAGCGGGAGCCGCTGCCCGGCCAAGCCCCTGTGCCATGGCACCGCCAAGCGCAGTCGCTGCAGCCACGCCAGCGCCAATCCCGGCCACGCCGCCGCCATCCTGGTTCGCCGCATCCTCGATCGCTTCGGCGGCCTGGAAACGGGTATAGTTGCCCAGGTCCCCGAGCACCCGCATGGAGCTCGCCTTGTCGAGGTGAGCCTGAACTTCGTCGGGCAGCGAGACGCTTTCGACGTAGAACGACAAGCATGAAAGGCCCCACTGCGCGAAGGCCTTGTCGACTTCCGCCTTGATCCGATCCGACAGCGCCTGCTGGTTGGCGGCAAGGTCGAGGAAGGCAATGCCGCTGCCGCCAAGTGCGGTTGCCATCGCGGTCTGGATCGCGGCGCGCAGTTGCGGCTCCAGTGTGGGGACGGCAACGCCTTCCAGCGTGCCAAGCACGCGCGAGACGAACGGGGCAACCTCGTTCACGCGGAAGGAATAGGAGCCGAACGCGCGCAAGCGCAGCGCGCCGAACTCTGCATCGCGCACGGTGACCGGCTGCGCGGTGCCCCACTTCAACCCATGCTGTTCCTTCAGGGAGAGGAACACGACGTCGGACTTGAACGGCGATTTGAACGCCTTGTCCCAGTTCATCAGGTTGGACAGCAGAGGCAGGTTCGCCGTTTCCAGCGTGTGCAGGCCAGGGCCGAAATAGTCCGCCACGCGGCCCTCGTTGACGAAAGCGGCGATCTGTCCCTCGCGCACCGTCAGCTGCGCGCCGTGCTGGATCTCGCGATCGGCAAAGGGCACGCGCCAGGCCAGTTCACCCGGCCGCTCGAGCCATTCGATAACGTCGACGAACTGCTTGCGAAGGAAATCGAACATGGCTGGCCTCGCTGGAATGAGCAGGCAGATTAGCGGGGCTGTGCCGTGCCGCAACCGCCAAACGCCTCCGCTCTTGCAGTGCCTGACCGGCGGTGGCTATCAGGCGCCATGCGGATTGCCCTCTATGAACCCGAAATCGCCGGAAACGTCGGCGCCGTGATGCGGCTTGGCGCCTGTTTGGGCGCGCAAGTCGAACTGATCGAGCCGATGGGCTTTGCCTGGGACGACCGCCGCGTGCGCCGCACCGCGATGGACTATATCGACCATGTGACCGTGCGCCGCCATGCCGGGTTCGATGCCTTCCGCGAAGCTGTGGGCCCTGCCCGGCTCGTCCTGTTCACCACCAAGAGCAGTGCATCGATCTACGACTTCGCCTTCGCCCCCGAAGATATCCTGCTGTTCGGCAAGGAAAGCGCTGGCGTCCCAGTGGAGGTCGCCGAGGCATGCCACGCCCGCGTGCGCATCCCAATGCGACCGCAGGTTCGCTCCATGAACCTCGCCACCTCCGCCGCCGTGGCCTTGGGCGAGGCGCTCCGGCAGACGGGAATGCTTCCGGGCTGAACCACCCAGGATCGCAGCACCCACACAATCACGTCACACCACTGCAACACCTTTAACCAAACTGTCTCCGAACTGACGCCGGAGCGTCAACCTTCTCCCCTAGGCGCGGGCTCAACGAAGAGTCCTCAGGGGGTTTACCAGACAATGACTTACTCGCGCACCAGCCGCATTGCCCGTGCACGCCTTTCGCTGCTCGGCACCGCCGCATTCGCTTTTGCAACGCCAGCATGGTCGCAGGAAGCGCCTGCCGAGGAAGCACCCGGCGATGTCATCGTCGTCACCGGCGAGCGTCCAATTGCCGAATCCGAAGCCGCCGCACTGCAGATCCAGAAGATGTCGGATTCGCTGGTCACCGTGCTTTCGTCGGACGGCGTGGGCCGCCTGCCCGACCAGAACATCGCGCAGGCCACCAGCCGCCTTCCCGGCGTAGCGATCGAGCGCGACCAGGGCCAGGCGCGCTATATCAGCTTGCGCGGTGCGCCGAACTACTGGACGACGCTGAGCTTCGACGGGATCAACGTCGTCAGCCCCGAAGGCCGCGACGCGCGGTTTGACTCGATCCCCTCGGCCATTGCCAAGCAGGTCGTCGTGTCCAAGGCCGTCACGCCAGACATGCCGGGCGAGACCGTCTCGGGCAACGTCAACGTTATCACCCGCTCGGCCTTCAATTTCGATGGCTTGCACGTGCAGGGCAAGGCCGGGATCGGCTATGCCGAACTCGGCGACCGCCGCGAATACGAAGGTTCGCTGGTCGTTTCCGATCGCTTCAAGGCCGGCGACGGCGAGATTGGCGTGCTGGTTTCGGGCAGCTTCTTCGAACGCAACATGGTGACCGACAACTTCGAGATCGACTGGGAGCGCGTCGGCCAAGACCAGCGCCCCGGCAACGGCACCCGCTTCTGGGCGCGTGAGACCGAGAACAAGCTCTATCGCCTGCGCCGCCGCAACTGGTCGGTCTCGGGTCGCCTCGACTGGAAGCCCGATAGCGACAACACGATCTCGCTGCGCTCGGTCTATACGATCTTCACCGACGACGAAGCCCGCGACAACTACATCTTCGACATGGACGACAAGCAGAGCGACCTGTCGAACAGCACTGACGCCTGCCCAACGACCGTCAACACCACGCCGACCACCACCGGCTATGCCGACGTCTGCATCGGCAACACCCCGCTCAAGGGCACGGTCTACGGCATCGACATCAACCAGCGTTCCACCCTGCGCGCGTTCCGCCAGTCGATCTTCACCAACACCCTCGAAGGCACGCACGATTTCGGCGAAGGCTGGAAGGTGAACTGGCTGGGCAATTACACCGAATCCAAGGATGACCGCTCGGTTGTCGGCGAAGCGCGCTGGAACAGCCCTTCGACCCGCAGTCTGCGCCCGACCGTGGCTTACGACTTCACCAACCCGAACCGCAACACGCCGTTGCTGTTCACCACCGTGCAGCTTTCCAGCCCGACCCGCTACACGGCAGGCAACGCCGTCACCGCAATCGACACCTTCACAAAGCCGCTCGCCTCGCTGCGCCTGCTCGATGCGGTGGACACAACCAAGGCCTACACCGGTCGCCTGATCGTCTCGAAGGATACCAGCTTCCTCGGCAGTGACGCCACCTTCAAGCTGGGCTTCCAGTTTGATCAGCGCACCAAGGTTGTCGACGAAAACCAGCTTGAACTGACAACCGCAGCGCAGTTCAACACCATCGGCCTGTCCACCAATTACGCCGACTTCTCGCTCGACAAGGCCTTCCTCGGCGCGCTGCCGATGGGCTACACCTTCCGCTACTTCGACACCGAGAAGATGCGCCAATACGCCGACGCCGCGCGCGAGAACTTTGCCTTCTCGCCCGTCACCGGCAACATCTACGACGTGCGCGAACAGGTCTTTGCAGGCTTTGCCATGGGCACACTGCGCTATGACTGGGGCTCGGTCGTCGGCGGCGTGCGCGTCGAACACGTGAAGAACCGCGGCATCGCCGAAGCTGACATTGCCGGAACCAAGGGCATTGTTACCGCCGAGGCGAGCCAGACCCTCGCTTTCCCGAGCCTTCACCTCAATTATGACTTGGCCGAGGACAAGAAGTTCAGGCTCTCGTTCAACAGCGGCGCGGCGCGTGCGGATTATGACCAGATCCGCCCGAACGTGACCGTCAACGACGCTAACGAGCAGATTTCGGGCGGCAATCCCGGCGTGAAACCCGAACGCGCCTATGGCGTCGATGCATATTTCGAATGGTACGTGCGTCCGCAGGGCTACCTGATGGCCGGCCTGTTCTACAAGAAGGTCGAAGACGTTCTCTATTCGCAGCGCCGCTCCTTCGGTTCGGACGCGCTGAACAGCGGCGGTATCGACCGTTCGGGCTATACCTTCACCGGCATTGCCAATGGCGGCAACGGGCGCATCTTCGGTTTCGAGGTAGCCGCACAGCTGCAGCTCGAACCCTGGACAGAACAGATCGGCCTGCCCGAGTGGATGGGCGGCTTCGGGGTAAGTGCCAACCTGACCTACAACGACAGCGAAGTGACCAAACCGACTGTCTTCAAGACTGATGGCACGGTGTCGGTCCCCGCCCGCAAGGTCCGCCTGCCCGGCACTTCAGACTGGGTCTACAACCTCGGCGCCTATTACGAGAAGTACGGCCTTTCGCTGCGCCTGCAGTACCAGCGTCGCAGCACCTGGCTCGACGGTTATGCCGACGACCTTACCGATGCTGGCGACACCTACTGGGCGGCGGACGACGAGCTCGATTTCTCGGCACGCTATGCTGTCACCAAGAACTTCGAGGTCTACTTCGATGCCTCGAACCTGCTCAACAATCCGGGTCGTCGTTACTCGGAGCCGGGCAATCTGCTGACCGCAACCGGCACGCCGACGCCCGCCACAGATATCTATACCATCGAATACGAGCGCTTCGGGCGTCGTTATGCCGCTGGCGTGCGGATCAACTTCTGATGCGCATGGCGCTAAACGCCCTGACCCTGATTCCGGCGCTCGCCCTTGGGGCCTGCGCCGGGATGCGGGAAATTCCGCGCCCGGTCTATCCGGCAGTGGACGTCGCCGCGACGGGTGAAACCACGCCGGTGGGGTCGGCCAATGCCGATGCGGCCGACGATCCGGCAATCTGGCGCAACACCGCCAATCCAGCGGCGAGCCTGATCCTCGGCACCGACAAGAAGGCCGGGCTCTATGTCTATGGCCTTGATGGCAAAGTGCGCGATTTTGTTGCCGCAGGCGCGCTCAACAACGTGGACTTGCGCGAAGCGCGCCCCGGTTACGTGCTCGTTGCAGCGAGCGACCGAAGCGACCTTGCCGAACCGAAGATCGCGCTGTTCAGGCTTGATGGCGCAACGGGGAAGCTCTCCTCACTAGGCGCGCTGCCGTTCCTTGGCGCAGCCCATGCCCCGGCGGAAGCCTATGGTTTCTGCATGGGCAAGGGACTGGCTCTGGGCGAACTCGCCCGCGCCTATGTCGTGCTAAAGGACGGCACCGTGGCTGAAAGCGTGCTGGCCGAAGAGGCTGGCCGGATCACCGCTCGCCATCTGCGCTCGGTGAAATTCGCCACGCAGTCGGAAGGTTGCGTGGTCGATGACCGGACCGGACAGCTCTATGTAGCCGAAGAAGACGTTGGCATCTGGCAGGTGGACTTGCGCGCGGCGATGCTCAAGCCGCTCGCCTTTGCCATGGTGGGCAAGGAAGCAGGCCTCGTCGACGATGTCGAAGGCCTGGCCCTTGCGCCCGAAGGCCGGGACGGCGGGATGCTCGTCGCTTCAAGCCAGGGCGATAACGCCTATGCCCTGTTCGATCTTGCCACCGCCGCCCCGCGCGGCCGCTTCCGCATCGCTGCTGGCCGCTTTGGCGCGACAAGCGATACCGACGGGATCGAACTGATAACCGGCGATTTCGGCCCGGACTGGCGCGGTGGCCTGTTCGTTGCGCAGGACGGTGACAACGCGCCATCTGCGCAGAACTTCAAGCTGCTGGCGTGGGATGCGATCCTGCGCGCCGTCAACGAAAAGAACCCTTAGTCGGAAGGGCCGCGCCAGCCTCTGGCGCGCGCGGCCTTCTCCGCTTCCGCATCAAGCGCGGGTCCGGCGGCAAGCGCTTGCGCCTGTGCCATGATCTCGGCTTCGCTGCCCGCCTGCCGGTATTCTCCATTCGCTCGGCCTGCGCCCGGAGACGCCGCACCTTGCAACTTCCACCCCTCGCCGTCGCGGCACGCTATTCCGGAAGTCGCGCTTGCCGAATAGGCACGACAATAGGCACCAGCAGCATCACGGAAGCTCAACAGCACTCGCACCGGCGCGTCTCCGGGCTGCTCGCCGACAAGCTGGCTGTCGAGCGCTGCAGCAATCTGGTCAGGGGCATAGTCCGCCCCTGTGCCTCCACCGCGCCCTAGCGTTACGGCGAGAACCAGCGAGGCGGCGAGCGCGGGGCCTGCGATCCATGTCCAACGCGGCAATCCCCTGCGCCGTGCGCGCACTTGCGCAAGGTCCACCACATCGGTCTGCGGAGCGGAGAGCAAGGCGACGAGGCGATCAGGCACTGCTTCGCTTGTCACGGGCGCAAAGTGGCTGGAGAGCCGTGCGCGCAAGGCCTGGTGCGCCGCAACCTGCGCGGTCAGGGCGTCGTCGGCTGCTATGGCAGCGGCAACATCTGCATGCTCTGCACCTTCAAGCTGGCCGTCGGCAAAAGCGGCGATCTGTTCGGGGGTAGGTCTCGTCACGCCGCTTCTCCCAGTCGCGCCAGCAGTGCATCGCGCCCGCGCACCAGCCGCGAATTGAGCGTGCCGACCGGACAGCCGACGATCTCCGCTGCTTCCTTGTAAGACCAGCCCTCGATCATCACCAACACCACTGCCTCGCGCTGCTCGTCGGGCAATTGCGCCAGCGCGCGGTCCACATCGCCAAGCGCCGCGCTTTCGTCCTGCCCGCCCGAAGCGCCGATGCCGAGCCCTGCCTCTTCATCGACGAAAGTCTCGCCCCGCCTGCTGCGGGCGCGGACTTCGTCTATCCATATGTTGCGCATCATCCGGTACATCCAGCTGTCGAGCCGGGTGCCCGCCTGCCACTTGTCGCGGTTGCGCAGCGCCCGTTCGATGGTCGTCTGGCAAAGATCGTCGGCCTCCCCTGCCCCGCCGCGCGACAGGCCCGCGGCGAAGCGCCGCAAGCGTGGTAGCAGGGCTAGGATGCCGTCGGCGAAGGGATCAGCCAGTTTCATTGCCTTTCTGATGGATAGAACGGGCGGGGTCGTCCGTTTAATCCCATAGACAGACAGGTTATGACAAAAAGCCCATGAAAATGAAACGCTTCGCCCTCGCCGCCATGCTCCTGTGCACCGTGACCGGCCCCGCCGTGGCGCAATTGGCCCTGCCCGATGTGCGTGGCAGGATAAATCCAACTCTCGGAGGCATAGAGGCAACTCTCCCCCAACTCTCCGAGGCATTGGGCCAAGTCGAGGGCATCGCACGGACACTTTCGCAGGCCAGGCTCGACCGCCTGACCCGCCTCCTCCAGCGCAACCGGCAGAGCATCGAACGCGACGCATCGGGTGACCTTGCGCGCAAGGGGGAACTGCTTTTGCTCGACCCTGCACCCGGTTCGGTCGAACTTGCCGAGGCCGCCGGATTCACGCTCCTCTCAAATGAGCGGCTGGACGCGTTGGAGATCACCGTGGTCCGCCTCGCCAGCCCCTCTGGCATGAATCTCGCCAAGGCGCAGGCGCTGCTTAGCGCCCGCCTGCCCGGCGCGACGATTACCGCAGATACGCTGAGCTTTGCCAGCGGCGGTGCAGTCGCAGGAAGCGGGAAAGGGCGTGGCAATGCGATGCCGCCGATTGCGACGCCGGTGGGCGTTATCGACGGGGGTGCGGGGGCGGCGGTCGCTGTTGCGGAAACGAAGGGTTTTGCGCGGGGTGCGCCCAGGGCCAGCGATCATGGCAGCGCGGTGGCTTCGCTGCTGCGCCATGCCGGGGTGCAGCGGATCGTGGTGGCCGATGTCTATGGCGACGATCCGGCGGCGGGGAATGCGCTGGCGGTGGCGCGGGCGCTGGACTGGCTGGTGGGCAAGGAGGTGCGGGTCGTCTCGATCAGCCTTGTTGGACCTGCCAATCCTGTCGTTGCCCGCGCCGTGGCCTCGGCGCAGCGGCGGGGCGCGGTGATCGTGGCGGCGGTGGGCAACGATGGACCGGCAGCGCCGCCCGCCTACCCTGCCTCCTACCCCGGCGTGCTGGCGGTGACAGCCGTGGACGGGCGCAATCGTGCCCTGATCGAGGCCGGGCGCGCACTTCATCTCGACTACGCTGCACCCGGCGCAGACCTGTTCGCGACCAATGCTGCGGGACGCCGGGTGAAGGTGCGGGGCACATCGTTTGCAACGCCGCTGGTGGCATCCCGGGTTGCGCTTGCGATGGGCAGCAATGTGCGGGCGCGGCTCGATGCCGAAGCGATCGATCTGGGCGCACGAGGCGCGGACGGCACCTATGGCCGGGGCCTGCTCTGCACCATCTGTCGGCCGACGCGCTGAAAAAATTTTGCAGGGCCATGCATTAAACCTCTGACGCGGTCCGTTTTCCTTTCGAGAGGCAGTCGATGAGACGCCTTGGACAATTCGAGGAAAGGAAAATCGAGATGCGTGCATTTCTGGCAACTTCGACCGCGATCCTTCTGCTGGCAGCCCCTGCCGCACAGGCACAGATCCTTGGCGGCGCTGGCGGCGGCCTGGGCGGTGCGCTGGGCGGCGGGATCGGCGGGACGCTCGGTGGCACCATGAACGGTGGCACGATTGGCCGTGGCACCATAGGCGATCCGATGGGCAGCGTGGAGAGCACCACGCGCGGAACGGTCAAGGGTACGGGCCGCGCCTCGGGCAACAAGTCGGTCGACCGCAAGAGCGGCAAGGTCCACGCCGATGGCAATGCCGATGGCTCGCTGACCGGAAGCGTCGGTCAGACGCTTTCGACGCCGAGCCGGATGGTCGGCACCAGCGGTTCGGCCAGCGGCTCGGGTTCGGCTGCAGGCAGCGCCGATGCGCAACTGATCGGCACCGATGCGGTCCGTTCGACCGCCGGACAGGTTGGCAGCACGGCGCGTGGCGCGGTGCGCGGCGGAGCCGAGACCGCCGGGTCGCTGGCCTCCAGCGGCCGTGCGATGGCAGGCAATGCTGCAGGTTCGGCCAGCGGAATGGCCAGTGGGACGGCAAGCGGCGCTGGCAGTGCGGCGGCTTCCTATGGCTCGGGCTCGCTTGCACTGGCAGGAAGCCTTGCTTCTTCCGCCAATGGCGCATTCTCGCTGAGCAAGGGCATGAACGTGATCGGCCCCGATGGCGAAAAGATCGGCAAGATCCGCGAAGTGATCGCCGATGGTCGCGGTCAGGTGCGCTCGCTGCTGGTCAAGGTCGACGGCGAGAAGGCCCTGCTGCCCGCCGCCAACTTCAGCGGTAGCGGCAACGCGGTCGTCTCGGCGATGGGCGAAGGCCAGATCAAGCAGGTGGCGCAGCAGCAGGGCAAGGCTGCACCACGCAAGAACTGAACGATTTCAGATCAATGACTGAATGACGAAGGGGTACGGTTCCACAGGGAGCCGTGCCCCTTCCCTTATGGCGATAACAAAAATCGGGCAGAAAATTGCGCCATGTCGGGCCTCCCTCAAAAAGCGCGCGAAATACTGTCGACCTCGGCGACGTGATCCGGCACGATCGGTTCGGGCCGGAATGCAGTGCGTCAGATCGCATGGCATGAAGAGCCCGCGAGAACAGGGAGAGAGTATGTCCATGGGTCCGGCTACGGATGATCCCTCGGCCTTGCCGAAGCATCACAGGGCCACGCACAGCGAGAAGCTGATCATTACCGCATCGTCGCTCGGCACGGTGTTCGAATGGTATGACTTCTACCTCTATGGGCTGCTCACCGCGATCATCGCAGCGAAGTTCCTGACCGGGCTGAACCCGACGACCTCGTTCATCATGGCGCTGCTGGTCTTTGCCGCAGGCTTCATCGTGCGCCCGTTTGGCGCGCTGGTGTTCGGGCGCATCGGCGACATGGTCGGCCGGCGCTACACCTTCATCGTCACGCTGCTCGTCATGGGTCTTTCGACCTTCCTCGTCGGCTGTCTGCCCACGTATGAGACCGTCGGCGTGGCCGCGCCGATAATGCTGGTGGTACTGCGCATGTTCCAGGGGCTGGCTCTGGGCGGCGAATATGGTGGCGCGGCGACGTATGTGGCCGAACATGCACCGGAAGGTAAGCGCGGGCTCTATACCAGCTGGATCCAGATCACCGCGACGGCGGGGCTCGCCATGGCGCTGCTGATCGTGATCCTCGTGCGCTCGCCCGTTACCGGCGTTGGCGAAGAGGCGTTCAAGGACTGGGGCTGGCGCGTGCCATACCTGCTCTCGGGCCTGTTCCTTGGCATCGGCCTGTGGCTGCGGCTCAAGCTGCATGAATCGCCCGTGTTCCAGAAGATGAAGGACGAGGGTACGTCGTCCAAACGGCCGCTGGGCGAGGCGTTTGGCGAATGGAAGAACCTGAAGATCGTGCTGATCGCGTTCTTCGGCGCCATCGCCGGACAAGCCGTGGTCTGGTACACCGGCCAGCTCTACGCGATGTATTTCCTTGAAAAGATGCTCAAGGTCGATGGCCTGACCGCCAACACGCTGATCATCATCGCCCTGGCCTGCGCCACGCCGTTCTTCCTGTTCTTCGGCTGGCTTTCGGACAAGATCGGCCGCAAGAAGATCATTCTGAGCGGTTGCGCGCTTGCGGCCCTGACGATCTTCCCCGCGTTCCATGCGCTGACCGGGGCGGCCAACCCGGACCTCGCCCATGCGCAGGCCAATGCGCCGGTGAAGGTCATGGCCGACCCTGCCGAATGTTCATCGCAGTTCGACCCTGTTGGCGCGAACAAGTTCGATGCGACCAGCTGCGACATCGTCAAGAATGCGCTCGCCAAGGCGGCAGTGAACTATGAGAACTTGGCCGCGCCTGCTGGCACGATTGCCGCGATCCAGATCGGCGGAACCACCATCGTCGCGCCCGATCCGGCGAAGGTTTCGGGCGAGGAGAAGAAGGCTGCGATTGCCGCTTTTGCCAGGCAGGTCACGTCGGACCTGGAAACCGTTGGCTATCCCGCCAAGGCAGAGCCTGACGAAATCAACAAGCAGCTCGTCGTGGCGATCCTGTTCTACCTCGTCCTGCTGGTGACCATGGTTTACGGCCCGATCGCGGCGATGCTGGTCGAGCTATTCCCGAGCCGCATCCGCTATACTTCAATGAGCCTGCCCTATCATATCGGCAATGGCTGGCTGGGCGGGCTGCTGCCTGCCATCGGCTTTGCCATGGTCGCGGCCAACGGGGACATCTACCACGGCTTCTGGTACCCGGTGATCGTTGCCGCCGCCACGTGCGTGATCGGCCTGGTGTTCCTGCCGGAGACCTACAAGCGCAGCATTGACGAATAGGGAGCGTGGGCGGATTTCCGAACGAACTCCCGTGCCCAACACTGAAGAAGAAAAGCCAAGTCCCGGATCAAGTCCGGGACGACGGGTTCTGGGTAATGGTTGCTGGGGGCGTGATGGCTGCTTTGGGGTGAATTCTGTTGAAAAACTCGTCCTTGCAATGGCGCTAAAGTATTGATTCTATGTCTCGGCGAGTAAGCGGAGACGGCCGATGATGGGCGAGCGAACGGTGGCGCAGGAAGCGCTGTTCTACAGCTTCAACCTGGAGCGGCATGTGCCGTCGGAACATTTGCTCCGCTCGATAGACCGGTTCGTAGACCTGTCGGGCATTCGCGAACATCTTCGGCCATTCTACAGCTCGACCGGACGACCTTCGGTTGATCCAGAACTGATGATCCGAATGCTGATCATCGGCTATTGCATGGGCATCCGCTCGGAGCGGCGGCTATGCGAGGAGGTTCATGTAAACTTGGCCTATCGCTGGTTTTGCCGCCTCGGGCTTGAGGGCGATGTCCCCGACCACTCGACTTTCTCCAAGAATCGTCATGGTCGCTTCCGCGACAGTGACGTCCTGCGCCAGCTGTTCGAGACGACCGTGGCGCGCTGCATTGCCGAGGGCCTTGTTGGCGGCGAAGGGTTCGCGGTCGATGGTAGTCTCGTGCGCGCCGATGTGAACCGCCAGCATGCTGTCGATAGCGCGGACGCCTTGCCAGACGCGGTCACCAGCCATGCCGTTCGCGAGTATCTGGCCGTGCTCGATGATGCCGCCTTCGGCGGAGCAACCCCGGTGCCGCCCAAGCAGTTGGCGGTGGCCGATCCTACCGCGCGCTGGACAGCGGCGAGCCGCGAGCGCGCCTTCTTCGCCTATGCCACCAACTACCTGATCGATCTCCAGCACGCGGTGATTGTCGATGTCGAGGCGACCACAGCAATACGCCAGGCCGAGGTCACGGCCCAGCGGCGTATGATCGATCGGACGCATGAGCGCTTCGGCCTGTGGCCAGAGCGGCTCGCAGGTGACACTGGTTATGGCGATGCAAAGAACCTGTCCTGGCTGGTCGAGGAGCGGGGCATCGAGCCGCACATCCCGGTATTCGACAAGTCCACTCGCCGCGACGAAACGTTCGAGCGTTCGGACTTCACCTTCGACCACGAGAACGACAGCTACATCTGCCCTGCCGGGAAGCGGCTGCGCCAGAGGCAGAGAGCCTACCGCGAGGAACGCCCGTTCGTCGATGAGGACGGTATGATGCGCTACCGCGCCAGCAAACTCGACTGTAACGCCTGCGCCCTCAAGCCACGCTGTTGTCCGACCCAACCAGCGCGCAAAATCCTGCGTTCCGTCCACGAGGGCGCCCGCGATCTGGCGCGCAATATCGCCACGACCGACGCCTATCTCGTCTCGCGCCGCCAGCGCAAGAAGGTCGAAATGCTGTTCGCGCACCTCAAGCGCATCCTCAGGATGGACCGTCTGCGCCTGCGAGGTCCAAACGGCGCAAGAGACGAGTTCCTCCTCGCCGCGACCGCACAAAACCTCCGCAAGATGGCCAAGCTGATCCCGATGCCGACAATCCCAGCCCCCGCGTAAGCCGGGGCGAAGACATTGCGCTGCGCTTAAGCTTGCGCCAGTCCCGATCTCACCGCCCAGTTTTTCAACACAATCGGGTGGAAAGCGGACGTTCAAAAAACGGGTTTGTGTCGGAAGCCCGAACCAGTGTTTTCACCGCAAGCCCATAAATCCAGCATATCGTCTGTTATACGATATGTCGCGAAAGCTATGAAATGGGGTCTGTCATCCAACGAAAATGATGTTTGGGGCCCCAAAATAAAGCTCCCTACCGGGAGTCCATCCAGCCTAGCTGGCTGCACCTTTACATCAATCAAGCCGCGAGTAACCCGCCCGTCTCTCGTTGAAAATCGGTATTCACGCCGCATCGTGTTTATGGTTGCGAGGCATGGATCGCTTGAAAGCCTCGTCTCTATTTTGGATACAAGTTCAGGACTTGGTCCATCTTTGGTAGCTATTATAGGCTTGTTGGTGGTCTCGGAGCAGCCGGTCAACACTGACATTGACAAGAGAAAAGCGAAGCTAGCGCGCATAATTGGGCGAGCCTAACGCCCTTTCCAATCTCCGCAATGGCGTCGTATCCAGAAAGTCCGGTTTCGGAGCGAAAAGGCGGATTGCTGACCTTGACGCCGACAGCATTTTTCCATTCGCCTTGAGCCCAAGCACAAGCACTGTCAGGCGAAGCTCCGCCTGACAGTGCCGGTCGGATCATTTGCTGGCCACGGCCACCGGGGCGACCTGTGCATCAGGCATGGCGACACCGAGCCGTGCGGCCAGCGTCGGGGCGATGGCGCGCATGTCGATTTCGCCGAGGTTGCGGGCCTTGGCCACGCCCTTGCCCATGATCAGGAACGTGGAGCGCATTTCGGGCATGGCGGGGAAATAGCCGTGCATGCCCTTGTAGCGCGAGGGCTTGGTGAGGGGCGCGTCGGCGGCGAAGTTGCCTGCAAGGGCGCCGGGCTTGAGGTCGACGTAGAAGCTGGCCTCGGGGTTGCCGCCCATCTTTTCGATCTCGGCGCGGGTGGCGACCCTGGCGATCATCGCCTTCGGATCGGCTGCGAGCTTGTCGAGCAGAGCGGCGACCATGCCGGTCAGCGCCGGGTCTTGCGGGCGGGCGAGGACGACGGCGATGGAGCCGCCCGAGGGCCAGGGCATGGCATCCCATGAGGCGACCTTGCCATCGGGTCCGAGCTTGATCAGCCCGGCATCTATGAACGGACGGAACAGGTTCACCTCGGTATCCGTGCCGACGAAGCCGTGATCGCTGACAACGGCGACGGTGGCATCGGGGCGCGCGGCGAGTTCGGCGGCGACGAGCTGGCCGACTGCGGCATCGAGGCGTTCGAGCACGGCGTTGGCCTGTGCGCTGCCGGGGCCAAAGAGGTGCTCTTCGTGATCGAGTGCGGCGAGATAGACGGTGACGAAATCGGGCTTCTTCGTCTCTATCAGGCGGACGGCGAACTTCGCGCGGGTCTCATCGCCCGCAATGCCTTCGTCGATGCCATCAGCGTAGGCGCCGCAATCGTGTTCGAGCGCGTCGTAGAGGCCATCGGTCGAGAGGGCGCGGACGAGCTTGCGGTCGTCGGCGTGGCCAGAGCGCCAGATCTGCGGCAGGTTGTATGTCAGCGACTTGACGCCGACGCTGACCGGCCAGTGGACGTTGGCGGTGGAGAGCCCGGCGGCGTGGGCGGCATCCCACAGCGTCGGTGCCTTGATATCTTCAGCAAACCAGTACCACCCGCCGTAGTTGATCTGCTTCGGATCGAACGTGGTGTTCGAAACGATGCCGTGGCGTGCGGGCGCGACGCCGGTGATCAGCGTGGTGTGGCTGGGATAGGTTACGGTCGGCAGGTTGCCCATGACGCCGGTGGCGTAAGTGCCCTCTGCCAGAAAGCGGCGCAGGTTCGGGATCTTGAGGCCGCGCTTTTCGGCTTCGAGCACGTCGCCGGGGCGAAGGCCGTCGATCGAGATCAGCAGCACGGGTTCGGCCTTTGCGACGACGGGCGCCGTGCTGCCAAGCAGCACGACGCCCGCGATCAGGGCCTTTGCGGTCGAAAGGCCGCGCATCATCAGAAGCCCGCCTTGAGCGTGACGAAGACCTGGCGCGGGGCCGCCGCGAGCAGGGTCTGGTTGTCACCACTGAAGCCGAAGCCGTTCGAGCCGATCGTGGCGACATAGCGCTTGTCGAACAGGTTCACGGCGTTGAGCTGCAGCTCGACCGGCTGGCGCTGGCCGATGTTCAGGCGGTAGCCGATGGTCGCATCGACCAGCGCACGGCCGGGGACTTCCTTGTCGTTGAGGTAGGTGAAGTAGCGCTTCGACATGTAGTTCACCCCGACGCGACCGAACACGGTATCGCTGTCATAGGACAGTTCGCCGCGCAGCAGATGCTTAGGCGTATCGACCACGGTCTTGCCCTTGGTAGCACGGATCGTGGTGACGCCACCTGTGGTGATGACGACATCGTCGCGGTAGGTCGTATCGTTGTAGCTGTACGAAGCGAAGGCGCCGAAGCCGCCGGGGAGCTTGAGGTCCACCGCCGCTTCGATGCCGAGCGCACGGACCGAGCCGACGTTCTGCAGCGCGTTGGTCGCGCCGACGATGCCGACAGAGGTCGGGATCACCAGCAGGCGATCACGGAAGTCGACGTAGTAACCGGCGAGCGAAGCGTTGATGATGCCGCTGTTGTAGCGCAGGCCCGCTTCGTAGGTGTCCGAGCTTTCCGGCTTGATCGTGGACTTGATGGCATCGAAGCCCGCCTGGGTGGCCGAGAACGGACCGCTGGTGGTCGAGGCCTGGAAGGCGCGCGTGACCTGGGTGAAGCCGGCGAAGGCTTCGAGGCCGTTGCCGAACTTGTAGTTCAGGCCGACGTGCGGCTGGAACCAGTCCTCGACCTTGAGATCACCCGTGGCGCGGCTGTTGGTGTTGACCAGCGAGAAGGCGTTGGTGTCGACCGAATAGCCCTTCCAGCCAAGGTTCACCTTGAGATCGCCGAGGTCGATATCGTCGGTGACATAGTACTGCAGCGTGTCGGTCTCGAACGCGATCGACCACTGGGTGAAGAACGGGTTCGTCTGGAAATCGAGGTGATCGCGGCCCGGATTGGTGCGGCTCTCATAGCCGTAGAACTTGCGCGACTGGATGAAGTCGTTCTTCTCGTACCAGCCGCCAACGGTGACGTTGTTCGCGCCGAAGCTGTTGCTGATCGAGGCGAAGACGCCCTTGCGCTTGATGTCGTATTCGGTGGTGCGCAGAGCCATCGGCACGCCCGACGGGCTGTTGACGTAAGGGCTGCCCCAGGTGCCCTGGCCGTCGTTCTCGTGGTAGTAACCCTTGATCTTGAACACGGCCTTTTCGGCGAAAGGCACGGTAAGGCCGAGCGCGGCAAGCGTGTCCTTGCGCAGGCCCGAGGCGTCGTAATAGGCATCGTCCGCAGTGGTGATCGGTGACGGGTAGGTCGTGCCGGCTGCCGGGTTGAGCGGGGTGGTGCCGGTGTCGCCACGGTTGGCGGCAATGTCGGCCACGCGGATGGCTTCGGCGTAGTTGCCGGGGCCGAAGTTGCCCCAGTCATAGCCAAGGCGATTCAGCTGTTCGAGGCTGAGGTCCTGATAGTCCTGCTCTGCGCGGTCCGAATAGCTGATGTAGCCGTCGAGGTCGGCACCGCCCAGCGGCAGCACGGCCTTGGCATTGGCCATGAACGTGCGCTGCTTGCCATCGCCCTTCCACTTGTCACCGTCCTGGTACTGGACCGAGGCAAAGCCGCGCAGACCGTCTGCGGTGCCAAGGGCCACACGCGCGAAACCGCGATAGGTGTTGGCCGAACCGTAGGAGGCGCTGACATCGGCGCCGAGCACGTCCTTGGGATCGATCGAGAAGAACTCGAGCGTGCCGCCGAGGTTGTTGGTCGACTGCGTGGCGATCGAGCCCGAGCCCTGCGAAACGCGGGTCACGCCGATGTTTTCCGAGGTGATTGCGCGGCTGATGTGCAGGCCGTTGCTGTTGCCGTAGGACATGTCGCCCAGCGGAATGCCGTCGAGCGTGAAGCCGAGCTGGTTCTGGTTGAAGCCGCGAATGGTGACGCGGGTCGACCATTCGTAGTTGCCGAAGGCGTCGGCCGACTGGAAGTTGACCGAGGGCAGCTTCTCGATGGCCTTCAAGGGGCTTGTGCCCGAGGCGAGGATGGTCAGGTCTGCAGTTGAAAGCTCCTGAACCTGGCGGGTCTGGCCCGATCCGAGCACGACGATCTCGGCGTCGGCGGAATCAGCGGGCGCAGCGGCTTCAGGGGCCGGAGCGGCGGTTTCGGCAGCGAAGGCCGGAGCAGCAACGAGCGAAGTGCTGGCAAGCAGCACGGCGACGATACGCATGGTGAATTTCCCTCATAGACCACATTGGTGTGGCGAGGTGGCTGCTAGGCCCGTGCTGTTGCAGCATCGTGCAATTTCAGGGACAGATCAGCGACATATCAGTGACCATGGCTTGACGGACGCATACGCGGGCAGCCGCGTAGCCAATCCAATACGACGTATGAGCGGTGTACTTTTGCGTCGATTGCACGGGAAACGCCCCGGCAGGTCTAACGCCCACGTACAGAAAAGCCCCCTACGGACGCGGTCGGGTGTGGCCGAGGCTCGGGTACATCGCAATGCATCTGGACAGGCTGATGAAGGGCTTCAAGATGCTCGGCCACATGAGCGGTGCGGGTCTTGCCGTCTTGCCGATGTCCCGGCTGGTGCCCGGTCACGCCAAGGGAGATGCGTTCCATGCCTGACCGGCTTGTTGGCAAGATCGCAGCCGTCACAGGGGCAGCCGCCGGCATCGACCAAGAATGCCCCCGCGTGTTTCGCGCAGAAGGGACCAGGTCGTCGGCCTTCACCTTGCAGGCGCCGACATTGTTGTAGACACGACGGCCTGTTAGCCGCCGCGCACCAATATTGTCAGAACGGCTGGTTAAGCCGGCTCAGAGCGCCCTCAAGCATATGGGCGTGGACCTTCGGGTCGCCATGTTCGAGCTGCAACTTGCCCACCGCCACGCTGGTTTCGATGACATCGCGGCAACGGTCGAAGCGGCGCTCCTGATAGGCCTGCAGCGCGGCCCTGACGTCGCCGGAGCCTGCCAGTTCCTCGGCCAGCACGATGCCGCTTTCCACGGCCATGCCCGCGCCCGAGGCGAGATGCGGGGTCGTAGCGTGGACGGCGTCACCGAGCAGGACGATACGGCCGTTGAACCAGTCCCCGGGCTGCAGCACTGCGGCAAGCGGGCGGTAGTTGATCCAGTCCTCGCGCGTCATGTTGTCGCGGATCCAGCCGGCATTGCCGCCGAAATCGGCGAGCAGGGACTTGAGCGTGACGAAGAGTTCCTCCTCGTCCATATGGCTCTCACGCTCCTCGTGCGGGGTGAGCATCCACATGTAGACCGTATCCGGCGCGCAGGCGGTTATGCCGCATGGGTTGGCGTGGCCGAGGAAGAACTCGCCCGCATCGAGGCCGGGCGGCTTGGCGATCGAGATGCGCCAGCACCCCTGCCCCGTTGGCTGCGCGGGACCCATGTGGGGGAAGGCCAGATCGCGCACCCGCGAGAATACGCTGTCGGCGCCGACGACCAGATCGTAACGCCGCTCGGTGCCATCGGAAAAGCGCACGTCGACGCCCTGCTCCGCGTTTTCGAGCGCATTGACGGTGAGCCCGAGGCGCACCGGAATCGCCAGTTCGCGCACGCGGGCCTGCATGATGCGATGCAGCACCGGACGCATTATGCCACCCGTAGCGGGCAATCCTTCCTCGATTACAGGCTCATCCAGATCGAGCATGTGCGTGCCATCAAAGCGGAACAGGCGGGTCTTGCTGGTGATCGCGCCCTCGGCCTTGATGGCATCGAGCAGGCCAAGCCGCCGGTAGGCGCGCAGCGTCGGGCCGGTGATTGTGATCCCCGCCCCATAGACGCGCCATTCGGGGTCAATGTCGATCAGGTCGACTGCGACCCCCCGCTCGGCCAGACTGATTGCCGTGGCCATGCCGCCGATGCCCCCGCCAACGACAAGCGCCGTGGCAATGCTGCTGATGCTCTCCCGTGTCATGACGCCCTGACCTAGCGAAAGGTGCACCACGCACAAATCCGATCTGTGGATAGGAACCCATCCATACAAACGGCGGGATGTTCCATGACCGGCGGTCTAACGGCTCCAACAACAAAGCAACACGCATGCGCCAAGGGGAGGAAACCAATGCGCCTTGTACTTCTAGGCTCCACAGCACTCATTGCCGTGGCCATCGCCACACCGGTCGCCGCGCAAGAAGCGCAGGCAGATGCGGGCGCGGCCGACGGCATCACCGAAATCATCGTCACCGCCCAGCGCAAGGAGGAATCGCTGCAAAAAGCCGCGATAGCCATCGACGCGGTTTCGGGCGACGATCTGGTTTCGCGCGGGATCACCAACGCAACCGACATCACCAAGGCGGTTCCGGCGCTGTCGCTGCCGTCGGTCGGCGGCAACATCGCCTCGATTTTCATTCGCGGCGTCGGCAATGTCACCAACAGCAGCTACAACGACCCTGCAGTTACGCCAAGCTATGACGGCGTTGTCCTGGGGCGTGGCGGCGGCGTATTTGGCGCGGCGTTCTACGATTTGGCGCGCGTCGAAGTGCTCAAGGGGCCGCAGGGCATCCTCTATGGCCGCAACGCGACTGGCGGCGCGGTCAACATCATTCCGGCTCGCCCGGAAGTCGGCCGCAATTCGATGGGCTTCAACTTGTCCTATGGCAATTACGAGGCAGTGGACACGGATGCCCATGTCAACCTCGGCGTGAGCGAGAACAGCGCGTTGCGCCTGGGCGCGGCCTATACCACGCGCGATGGCTACAACATCGATGGCACCGACGATGCGCGTCGCGGGTCGCTGCGCGCACAGTTCCTGATCGAGCCATCGCGGGACCTGTCGTTGCGCATCGGTGCCGACTATACGCATGTCGGCGGCAAGGGTGTCGGGGGCAGCTATGTCGGCGGTTTCATCCCCGGTCCTGGTGGATACACTTTCGTCCCGTCGGGCCTTGGCGACAGCGAAGGCTTCAACTCACCTGCGTCCAATGCCTTCCGCTCGCGCAGCCTTGCTGCACCGGCCTTCGCGTTCCTGAACCCCATGAATGCCGACCAGCGGCAGGACAGCAGCTACTTTGGCGTCAATGCCGAGTTGAACTGGCAGACCGGCATCGGCAAGCTCACCGTGATCCCGGCCTATCGCGAGAGCACCGACGACTCGTTGTTTTACGGTCCTGCTTTCAACACCGCCCACACCAAGGAAAAGGTCAAGCAGGCCAGCTTCGAGGCACGGCTCTCGGGCAGCGCAGGAATGGTCGATTATGTGCTGGGCGCATTCTACTTCAACGAGAAGATCAAGGCGAACAACGAGTATAACCAGGAGTTCGTGCTTCCGATCCTGAACTATGCGCACAAGACCAACAGTTATGCGGGGTTCGGCCAGCTGACTGCGCATGTGACCGACAAGCTTCGCCTGATCGGGGGGGTGCGCTATACACATGACAAGAAGTCCATCGACGGTCTGATCACCAACTTCATCACATTCTGCGGCGGTCCGCCGCCGGCACTGGTCACACCGCCCGCTTCGTTCGGCCGGGGCTGCGCCGCACCTGGCGCGATGCCGCATTATCCGAACTTCCTGAACACGGTTGACACGATCAACTGGCTCAAGGCCAACAACTGGATCTCCGCCACGAGCACCGATCAACCCAACGTCCAGGTGTTTCCGCTCCTCAACGGCGTGGGGGCGATCCTCAAGACCTACAAGCCAGTTAAGGACACCCGGGGCTACTCGCGCGTGACGTGGAAGGCCTCTGCCGAATACGACGTCACGCCGGACAATCTCGTCTATGCGACGGTTGAAAGCGGGTACCGCGCAGGCGGTCTGCAGATGACCGAGAGCAGGACCAGCTACAAGCCTGAATACATCACTTCCTACACCATCGGATCGAAGAACCGCTTTTTCGACAACCACGTTCAGCTGAACCTCGAAGGGTTCATCTGGAAGTATCGTGACCAGCAGATCACGTATTTCACGGTGGACACCTCGGGCACGCTAATCAATTCGAACGAGAATGCGGGCAAGTCCTCGATCAAGGGCTTTGACGTGGATCTGGTGGTCAAGCCAACCTCGGGCACGACCCTTGGGGCCAAGGTCCAGTACCTCGATTCAAAGTATGATGACCTCCACCTGTTCACTGCTGCACCGCGCGACAACTTCGGTTGCCCATTCACTTTCACTGGTGCGACGGCTGGCGGTGCGCCGGTCAAGGACTTCAACTGCTCGGGCAACCCGCTGCTGTTCAGCCCGAAGTGGACGCTGAACCTCAGCGGTGAGCAGGTCGTGGCGGTGGGCGACAGCCTCGAACTCGTGGCAAATGTCGATACCGCGTGGCGTGATGCGCAGTGGGGAGCCTTTGAATACCTCGATTTCGAGCGTATCCCGGCTTACTGGACGACCGATGCCTCGCTCACCTTGCGCGATGCGGACGGAACCTGGGCGCTGACCGGGTTTGTCCGCAACATCGAGGACAAGCGTCGCAATCTTGCGCCGCAGGCCGCGCCGATCGGCGTTGCGGTTGGTCACTTCTCGGCACCGCGCACCTACGGCCTGCGCCTGTCGGGCAACTTCTGAGGTGAGACGTGACGATGAACGTGGTGGTAACTGGCGCGGGCGGCTTTGTTGGGCGCGAACTTGTCCTGAAGCTGCTGGCAGCGGGCCATCACGTCATCGGCATTGATACGCAGGCGAGCGGCATTCCGGGAGGGGCGCGCGCGATAGCGGGCGATCTTGGTGATGTCGCTGTGCGCCGCGAGGCGCTGGTGGACGGGTGCGACGCACTCGTCCACCTTGCCACGGTCCCGGGTGGCGCGGCAGAGGCAGACCCTCTCGCCTCGCGCCTGATCAACGTAGATGCGATGTACGACCTGCTGCTTGAGACAGGCGCAATCAATCCCGGCCTGCGCGTAGTCTATGCCAGTTCCATCGCGGTATTCGGTGATCCTCTGCCCGCGCTGGTTGACGATGACACCCCGCTCAGCCCGAAAATGATCTACGGCGGACACAAGGCGATGATGGAGGATGCGGTGGCGATGTTCTCCAACCGTGGGCTTATCGATGGCGTGACCATTCGCCTGCCGGGCATCCTTGCCCGGCCCAAGGGACCATCGGGCATGAAATCGGCCTTCATGTCCGACCTGTTCCATGCGTTGAAGGCGGGTGAGACTTTCACCTGTCCGGTCTCGGAGGCGGGCATGATCTGGGCGCAATCGGTGCGCCAGTGTGCCGCAAACTTTGTCCATGCGCTCGATCTCGACAGCGCCTTGCTGCCCCCTACACGCTCTGTCACGCTTCCTGCCCTGCGCGTCTCGATGGGTGAACTTGCGGCCGAGATCGCCCGTCAGTGCGGCGTCTCGTCGGACCTCGTCACCTATGCCCCTGATGCCGCACTCGAAGCGGCCTTTGCCAGCCAGCCGCCGCTCGAAACGCCTGCCGCATTCCGCGCCGGTTTTGCGCATGACGGCAATTCAGCTATGCTCGTTTCCAACGCGCTTGCTACCATCTGAGGCGCGGCGGAGATGGCGATGCGGTTCGGAAGGCTTGACCTCAATCTGCTGGTGGCGCTCGATGCGCTGCTGACCGAGCGCAGCGTCAGCCTCGCAGCCGACCGGCTTTGCCTTTCGCAATCTGCGACATCGAGCGCCTTGGGCCGCTTGCGCGAATATTTCGGCGACGAGCTTCTCGTCGTCAAAGGTCGCAACATGATCCTTACCGCGCGGGCCGAGGAACTGATCGAACCAGTTCGCTCGGTGCTTGAACAAATCCGCACGACGGTTTCCGTCGCACCGCCATTCGATCCGGCCACGGCCGAACGCACGATCCGGATCATGGCGTCGGACTATTCCACCGAAGTCCTTCTGGCAGAAGTCCTCGCCGATCTCGAACGGGACGCGCCGGGCCTGCGTTTCGAGATCCAGCCCATGAACGACACTCCGATCGAAGCGGTGGAGCGCGGCTATGTCGACCTGCTGCTGACCATCGATCTGGCCGTATCGTCGGATCACCCGACACAGCTGCTGTTTCAGGACGATTATGTCGTTGTCGGCGACAGGAGCAATCCGGCGATGGCCGGTCCCATGACGCGCGACCTCTATTTCAGCCTGGGCCATGTTACTGCCCGGTTCGGCAAGGCGCGCGTCCCGGCCTTCGAGGATTGGTTCGTGCGCCGCCAGAAGCAGCAGCGGCGGATCGAAGTCGTCGCGCCATCGTTCCTTTCCCTGCCCGGCCTGATCGTCGGCACTCGTCGCATCGCCACCCTGCACCGGCGTATGGCTGAACGCGTGGTGCGCAACATGCCGCTGGTCCTGCGCGAGATTCCGTTCGACATTCCGCCGATCCGTGAGACGGTTCAGTGGAACATCGCCAACAACAACGACCGCGCCCTGCGCTGGGTAGTAGAGCGACTTCAGGCAGCAGCCATTGCTGGCACGGAAACCTCAGCCAATGTTGTTCCGCTGACGCACGGCTCATCGGTCGAACGTGACGAGATCGAGGTCGAGTACCGGATGAACCACCCGCAACGCTGATTTGAACTGGTCTGATTCAGTCTTCAGCGTGATCGAATTCCATACGTGCAGCCGTTCGATCAGTTGCACTTCGGCATGAGCATGACGGTGCTGCCGATGCTGATGATGAACCAGTCCGAAAACGGCCCTTTCCTGATCATCCAGATGCAGGACAGGATTCTCGACAACGTCGACCAGTATTTCGAAGTGACACGTTTTGCCATCAATTTTGTAAATGGATTTATCTTGAAACAATTCATGGTAGATATTTGCGCCATGTCAAGAAGTGCCGGTGTGACCCATTGCAGAACGTTTCCCGCAGTTACGGGAGACCTTGCATGGCAATTATCGGGATAAGACGGCTGACCTGGATGGTGGAGGACTTGCCGGCATGCGTGCGCTTCTTCACCGACTTCGGCCTTTCGCTTGTCGCGCAGGATCAGACTTCAGCGCTGTTCGAGGCGGCAGACGGTTCACAATCGCTGTTTCTCAAGTCAGGCCATCCGCGCTTGCCTGTCGGTTCGGTTCAGACCCGTCGCGGGGTTCACGAATGCATCTGGGCGGTCGATAGCGAAGACGGCATGGCCCGGCTGAAGGCGCGGCTTGCGCCGCGCGTCGATCTTTCGACCGACGAGGAAGGCATTGTCCACTTCGTCACACCGTTCGGCCAGGCGATCGGACTTCAGGTCTGGCAGCCGCGCGCGGTGTTCGGTGCCCCCACACCACAGAACACTGTCGGCCGCATCGCCCGGCTCAACCAGCCGCGCAAGTGGATCGATCGCGCCGTGCCAAAGCGCACCCACCACTGCGTCTGGACCTTCCCCGACGTGCAGGCGGCGGTCGATTTCTATCGCGATGCGCTCGGCTTCCGCATCACCGACATGCAGAAGGGCTTCGGCGTCTACATGCGTGCGGATGGCTGCTACGAGCACCACAACGTCTTCCTCGCCGATGCCCACGCGCCGATGCCGGGTTTCGACGGGACGCTGAAGTTCCACCACGCCAACTGGGAAGTCGAGGACATCGACGAACTCATGGTCGCGAAGAACTATCTCGACCGGCGAGGCTACACTTACGGCGACTGGAACTGGGGCTTCGGTCGGCATCGCCTGACATCGGCAGCGTTCCTGTATGTCCCTTGCCCGGCAGGCGGTGAGGCCGAGTATGGCGCGGACTGTGACTGCGTCGACGATGGCTGGCGACCGCGCATCTGGGACGGCGCATTCGGCACCGCGATTTACATGACCAACCTGCCCGATTTCATGAAGGGCGAACCCAACTGGGACGTCACCTACGCCCGGCCCGACCAGTTGCACTACCACCCCGCAGACCCGGCCCCGCTTGCCGAAGCCGCAGCGTAGAGCCGGACCGATCCATCGGTACGGTCGATAGCAAGGGTCCGGAAACTTGCGTTTCCGCGCTGGGCTCGCCTTGGGCATGACGGTCTCCTGAGAACATTCCGGGAGATCCCATGCCACTTGCCCAGACCAGTGCCGTGCTCGGCGTCCAAAGCGTCGTCTTTGGAGTGAGCGACATGGCCGAAAACGTCCGCTTCTGGACCGATTTCGGCCTGCCGCTGGAGAGTGAGAGCGAGCACGAAGCGGTGTTCCGCCTGCAGTCGGGCAGCAGGGTGATCCTCCTGGTAAACGGCGATGCCCGACTGCCGGCGCCCGATCCCTTCGCTGGCGACGGCATCAAGGAAACCGTCTGGGGCATCGATACGGCCGAAAACCTTGAGACAATCGCTGCGAGCCTCGCGACCGAGGTGCAGGTGTTGCGCGATGCCGATGGCACCGTGCGCTGCGTCTGCCCCGATGGGCAGCCCATCGCCCTGCGCGTGTGGAACAAGCGCCCGGTGGTGTCGGAGGCCAGCCCGGTCAACACGCCGTCAAGCTGGCCGCGCTTCAACCAGCACCGCATCTGGCGCAAGAAGGCCGTTCCCAAGACGATCAACCATGTGGTGTTCTTCAGCCCCGACTACGTTGGCAGCTTCGAGTTCTACGAACGCCACCTCGGCTTCCGCTACATCGACCATTCCAAAGGCACAGGCATCTTCGCCCGCGCGGGCGGCACGTTCGAGCACCATTCGATCTTCTGGGTAAACTGCGACCTGCCGATCGCACCCGATCACTTCAAGTTCATGCATATCGCCTTCGGCTGCGACGACATCGACGAAGTGATGCTTGGTGCGAACATCATGGACAACAAGGGCTGGAAGAACACGACGATGAACACCAGTGGTGGCATCTCCCGCCACCGCATCTCGTCGGCGATCTACTTCTATTGCGAAATGCCCGGCCATGCCGGCGAGGCGGAGTATCACGCCGACACCGATTACGTGGACGACAACTGGGTGCCGCGTGCGTGGGACTTCAAGTTCGGCTCGCTGCTGTGGTCGCACAACGCGCCCGCGATCTTCCGGGGCGACGACATCCCCTGGGACATGACGTTCGACCATGACCGCAAGAGCTTTGAACCCTACCGCCGCGCCAAGCCCGGGAAGCAGCCGATCACCGGCGACCTCGCGAACCTGACGCAAGAGGACGAACACGCGATCTGAGGCGCTTGCGGCAGGCTGCGGTTACCCCGCCAGCTGCTCGCGCGATATCATCCGTTCCAGCAAGCGTCGCGCGCGGGTGCCTCCCTGGTCGATACCAAGCGACAGCGGCCTTTCCTTCCAGAAATCCCCGCCCGCCTCGAGATTGTCGCGCACGTTGGCATAAGCCGCTTCGATCATTGGCTTGTCCTCAAGGTCGAAGGCTTCACCGAACAGCGCCAGCAGCATTGCATCGACTTCGGGGTTTTCGAGATCGTTGAAGCGGGTCGATGACCAAAAGTAGTGCGTCGTGTGCTCACTGGCAGGAGTCAGGATATGGGCCTGCGGCACCTCGAAACCGGCCTCACGTCCTGCACCATGCGGCGTAACCCCGACATTGAGCCGCATCGAAGCCGGCGCGTTCCAGCGCATGTCCAGCCAGTGATCGACCTTGGCTTCCGGCGGGAACACGCCCTGCGCCACGGATGGCGGCGCGATGTTGGGCATCCACCAGTTGGAGTGCAGCGTCTCTCCCTCCACCTGCACCGCGTGCTCGCCCGCAAAGATCACGCCTTGCCCGGCAAACGTGCCCTTGTGGACGAACTCGATGTGCGAGAGGTCGAGCAGATTATCGGTCCCGTATTCGTAATTTGCCTGCATCAGCGTGTAGCCGCGCACGGTGCGGCTGTGCGGCGTGTCGGGGATGAAGCCGAAATCCGGAATCAGCGCCTCATCGGCCGCGTCTGCCGCTCCGGCCCACAGCCAGACGATCCCGTCGCGTTCGGCCACCACGAATGCCGGGATGTCGGAACCTGCGGGCACGCGCTCACCGAAGGGATTGCGCATGCACTTCCCCTCTGCCGAAAACGACAGGCCGTGATAGCCGCAGACCACCGTGTCGCCTTCACGCGTGCCCCTGGACAAAGGCGCAAAGCGGTGCGGGCAGCGATCGAGCAAGGCCGCAACGGTTCCATCAGCCTTGCGGAACAGGAACACCGGCTTGTCGATGATCTTGCGCGCAAGGCCCGTTGCCCCGACTTCATCTGACCAACCCGCCATGTACCACGCGTTGCGCAGAAAGCTCATCATGCACCCCTCCTTATGTGTACCATCGGTACATATTTGAGATGCGATGCCGGATCAAGCGCTGCGTGCCGTTCCGATCGACGGCAAGACAAGCGAAAGCGTGGCCGTAATCCGCGCTGCTATGGCAGCATCGTCGACAGTAGCATCAAGACCGATCAGGGCCTGCTCATAAGCTCCGGCGCGGATGGCATGCAGCAATTGATCTGCGACGTCCGCACTATCGAGATCGGTCCGCACCTCATGCGGCTTGCGCGACTCCATCAGTGCCGCGATCGCCGCGACGATCACGCGATGACCGTGGAGGTAGAATGCCTCCGCTGCGCCGTTTGAACCAGTCGCCGCGCTGATTACCGCGCGATAGAGGGCTAACGACCCCGGCGTCAGGTAAAAGCGCAGCACGCCCGAGAGCGCCCGCGCAAGCGCATTGTCCAGCGGCTCGGCGCGAGCCTGATCGCCGTCGAGATTCAGGCCTGCCATGGCGCAGAGCGCTTCCTCGCGGATGGCCGCGGCAATCAGGCCGTTGCGATCCCCAAAGTACTTGGCCAGTGTCGCCTTCGAACCACCTGCAAGACGCAGCACTTCATTGACGCTGAAGCGGTCCACGCCCACTGCCATGATCTGGGTCCGGGCATGACGGACCATTGCGTCGCAGCGCTCCTGAGCCGCGCGCTGCTTCGCTGTTACGGGCGGATCTGCCATGGCAGTGGGATAGCTCATGCCCTCTGCTAGCCCCCGTGCACGCGATGGGGCAAGGGCGGACGGCAGTCGTGCGCCACTTCCACGAAATCTATCAAGTTTCCCGCGCAACAGCGGATGAAACAGTCCTCGCCGAACCCTTCGCGCACAATGGCCGTGTGGCTGCGGGCGGCTTCGATGTAGAAGCGCTTTTCCACTTCAAAGCCGAGCACCTGACCTTATCAAGCTATGGCATCGTCATGCGAGGGAACCGACACGCCACCATGGTGGAAAGTGAACTCGGCCACACCCTCAGCCCTTGTTCCCGGCCATCTCGGCAAAGGTCTGCGCGCACCAGTCGGCGATGTAATCGCGCATGGCAGTACCGTTGTCTGCCCCGCAGTGCTCCACTTCGAAATCCGCCTTGGTAAAGATGCGCAAGGTGCGCTTCGGGCTGTTGACTGCCTGATCGTAGGACATCTGCGCGTTGTAGGCGGGAATCTGGCGATCGTTTTCGCCATGGGTGATCAGGAACGGCACGCGGATCTTCTCGACCTGCCCATCGAGCGTGATCTGGTCGGCATAGTCGAGGAACGCCTGCTGGCTGTCGATCCCGAACACCCACATCACATGGTCCCAATAATGCGGCACGGGGTTCTCGCCTTCGTTTGCCACACGCTCGCGTTGGCGCTGGCCCCAGACGTGGTTGGCTCCCATCACCGCGCACAACGCGTAGCGCGGGTCATTCGCGGCAATGCGCGGCGCGTGATAGCCGCCGAACGACAGCCCGAAGATGCCGATCTGCGAGTGGATCACGTCGCTGCGTGTCAGCAGGTAGTCAAACGCCGGGCTGCCCCAGCGTTCGGCATCGAATATCGCTGGCAGATTGCGCTTGCGGATCGCCTCGCCAGTGCCGGGCTGGTCTAGGAACAGGGTGTTCATGCCCCGCTCGAGATTGACCGCCCCATGCCCTGCCATGGCAACCTGCTCCTTCATCGAGTCCAGCCCATTGACCGAGACAAGGGTGGGACGCGGCGTTCCGCTCCCGTCGTGGACGAAGATCGCCGGATAGCTCGATCCTTCGTAGGGAATCTCCACCTTCTCGACATGCAGGCCGCGCAGGGCGCAACCCTTGTGATAGAGTTGCAGCCCCTTGTCATAGGCCGCCCAGCGGGGTGCGTAGTCGCGGCTCTGAAGGCGCTCGGCGCCGAGGTAATAGCCGGAAGCGCGCAGGTACTTCGTACCAGCCGAGAGCAGAAATCCCTCGACCTCGTCCCACTCGGCGTTGCGCGTGACCTGATCTGCCACTGCGATCCAGCTATCGAACAACTGGGCGGAGCCAGCATCGGCACCGGCCTTCGCGGCTTCGCGCACCGGGCGACAAACTTCGTCCAACTCGCCATGGTTGCCCCCCGCAATCAGCGCGAGGTTGAGCCCGAGGTTCCAGACGTAGTTTCCGGGAAACGGTTCAAACATCGTTTATACTCCTATTCCGCGGTCCATCCGCCGCCGCCGATGACGAGGCTTGTTCCGGTCATCAGCGCCGAAGCGTCCGAGGCGATGAACAGCACCACGCCCGGCATCGTCTCGACCTCAACCTCGGTGATGCTGGCGCGCTGGATCTGCGCGAACTTCCGCACCTTCGCCTGGGCGAGCTCGATGTCCTTGCGCTCCTGCAGCGTCAGGCTGTTTGCAATGGAGCAGCCCATTGCAACACGCTCCGGGTCGCGACCATCGCATTGTATCGATGCAAGCCTATCGACCGAATGCCTTTGTCCTGTTCAAGCGCCCTGCCTAACGGCAGGATCAACGAGCTGCGGGGGAAAGAACCATATGCGTCTTGCCACATTGCGTGATGGATCGAAGGACGGTCGGCTCGTCGTCGTCTCGCCCGATGGCGCGGCTTGTATGTCGGCGCCAGCCGCCACGCTGCAGCAGGCGCTCGAGGCATGGACCGAGGTCGAACTGGCCCTGCGAGCGATCGATGACTTCCCCGAACCGCTCGATCCTGCGGCGATCATGGCTCCCCTACCCCGCGCGTGGCAGTGGCTTGATGGCTCGGCCTTCCAGAGCCATGGAGACCTGATGGACGCGGTCCTCGGCATCACCAAGCCCAAGACTGACCTGCCACTGATGTATCAGGGTACGTCCGACAAGTTTTACGGTCCCACAGACCAAGTGAAGTTCCCCGACGAGGCGCTAGACATCGATTTCGAGGGCGAATTCGGCGTGATCGTCGATGCCGTTCCGATGGGGACGAGCGCCGCCGAAGCAATGGGGCACATCCGCCTGATCGTCCAGATCAACGATTGGTCACTGCGCGCATTGGCAGGGCCCGAAATGAAGACCGGCTTCGGCTGGATTCAGGCCAAGCCCCCCTGCGGCATGGCGCCGTTTGCGGTGACGCCCGAGGAGTTGGGCGAAAACTGGCACAACGGGCGCGTCTGCCTCAACCTCAATGTCGACTGGAACGGGCAACGCTTCGGTGCCGCCAATGGCGAACCTATGGGCCAAGGCTTCCACGAACTCGTCGCCCACGCCGCCCGCACCCGCGACCTCGTCGCCGGCACGGTGATTGGATCGGGCACAGTCTCCAATACCAACTTCCGCGAGATCGGATCATCGTGCATTGCCGAGCGACGCGGCATCGAAGTGCTCGACCTAGGCGAGGCAAAAACGCCGTTCATGCGGTTCGGCGATACGGTACGCATGGAAGCAGTGGATCCAAGCGGGCGTGCCCCGTTCGGTGCAATCGAACAGAAGGTGATCCGTGGTTGAAGCTCCCCTGTCCGGCCCGGTGAAGCTGGTGATCCTGCCCCGTACCCGCGCGGGCCTCGACCGAGCCGGGCTGCGCCGTCATCTTGAGACAATCCACGGCCCGATGGTCGTGGCCGAACCGCAAGTTTCGGGCAAGTTCGCAAGCTACGTCCATCACTATACCCTCGATTGCGCTGCCACCCCTGCGTTGGACGAGCGCGACGCTATCACCGTGATCCGCTTCGCTGCGATTGCAGACATGGTCGCTTCCAAGGCCAGCGAAGCCTATCAGAATCGCGTCGGCCCCGATGAGGACAACTTCCGCGAGCTTGCCGGATCGGTCGCCCTCTTCGCAGAAGAATGCGAAGTCGCTCCGGGCGCAGATCAGGCTGAAGCCAAGCTTTTCGTGTTCCGCGACATAGGCGATTTCGATCTCGCCGCCTGGGCGAGCACTTTGGCCGGGTTTGCCACGCGTCCAGGCGTCCGTGGCGTAGTCACCAACCGCGCCCGCATAGCCGATGGCGTTTTCCCTTACGAGCAATTCGACGAGATTGGCCTTGATGCCAACGCTGACATCCCGGCCTGCGTTGAAGCACTCGCCGCACTGGCAGATACGGTGATTGCACCATCTGAGACTCGGCACCTGCTTGCCGAACCTGTCCGCTTCCTCTGAAAACCGGAGTCCCGCCAATGCCCGATCAAATCCTTTCGGATTCCGGCCTCCCCCCCATCCAGCGCGTGGTGACAGGCCATGACGCCAATGGGCGCGCCATATTCAAGTCAGAAGACATCACTCCCACGAAGATGATCCCATCGGGCGATGCCTCGTTCCTGCTGATCTGGACCACGGCGACGGTCCCGGCCGACAACAACGACGAAACCGACGGTCGCCACCGCGAGGCCGGCCTCACGCTGGAGGGCGGTTCGGTCATCCGCATCGTCGACATGCTGCCGGGCAAGGAAAGCCCGATGCACCGCACCAACTCGATCGACTACGGCATTGTCCTTGAAGGCGAGGTCGAACTGGAACTGGACGACGGCGCCAAGCGCACTATCGGCAAGGGTGGGATCATCATCCAACGCGGCACTAACCACTTGTGGCGCAACACAACGGACAAGGTCTGCCGCATCGCCTTCGTCCTGATTGAGGCGCCCGCATACACCCACAACGGACAGCCACTGCCCGAGGACAAGCCGCGCTGATGTTCGACCTGTCGGGCAAGAGAGCCATCGTCACCGGATCCACCCGCGGCATCGGCCGCGCCGTTGCCGAAGCGCTGATTGCGCAAGGCGCTCGCGTGGTGATTTCCAGCGAGGATGTTGTCGACACCGCGCGCGTCGCGGCGGAACTCAAGATGCCCGGCCTTGCTTGTGATGTGGCGGACGACATAGCGCAGAAATCTCTCGTTGATTTCACGCTCGACACGCTCGGCGGCATCGACATTCTGGTCTGCAACGCTGGCATCACCGGCAAGCCCGGCCCCTTTGCGGATGCCGACATGGACGACTACGCCCGCGTCATGGCGATCAACCTGCGCAGCCAGGTCGTCCTGTGCAACCTTGCCCTGCCCCACATCGCAGCTTCAGGCGGCGGCGCGGCAGTGCTGATGGCGAGCCTTTCCTCGCTGCGCGGCAATGGCCGGATCAACACCTATGCTCTGGCCAAGGCGGGCGTTGCCCAGCTCGCCCGCAATCTCGCGGTTGAATGGGGGCCGCAAGGCGTGCGCGTCAACGCGATTTCTCCCGGCTTCATCGCCACCGAACTGTCGCAGCCCCTGCTTGATGATGCCGCCTTCATGGCCCGCCGCATGGCGATGACCCCGCTCCGCCGCCCCGGCACCGTTGCCGAAGTCGCAGGCGCTGCCGTTTTCCTTGCGTCTCCGGCAGGCGCCTTTGTCACGGGTCACAATCTTGTCGTGGACGGCGGCACGCTGATTACCGACGGGTCCTGAAGTCGGGCGATCACTCGACGAGACCAAAACCGTAGATTTCGTCAAACCCCTTGGCGCCCAGATCTTTCGCGGCGTCCTTCAGCTGGTGCCCGCACGCGGCAGTGGTCGTGCCGTTTGCCCTGCACCGGGCAAGCCAGGCCGAGATGACGGGTGTGGCAAACGACGTTCCTGTGAAACGGGCAAAATTGCTCCTGACATCGGCAGCAACCACGTCGACACCATAGGCCGCCACCGCGATGTGGCGCCCGCGCTGGGCGAGACGATAGACGCGGCGATCCTTGTCGACAGCAGTCACCGCAATCACCCCCGGCACGGCAGCGGGGTACGACGGCGGAGCGGTCGGGCCTCCGTTTCCGGCCGCGGCGACCACGACCCTGCCCGAGGCGACGGCATCGCGGATCAGCCGGTCGAGGATGGCATTGCGCGGACCGGCAATGCTCATGTTTATGACCGGCACGTCCTGACGCAGAGTCCAGGCCAGCGCCGAGGCGATGACTTCGGCCGAGGTGTAGGGCCGGTCCGCTGGCCCACGAAAGATGTTGGCGTTGTAGATCGTCGGCCGTCCGGCCGTGGCCAGGAGCGAAGCAACTGCAGTGCCGTGCATGGCGGGAGCCTGCGCAGAAGCGCCATCGCTCCACGCCACGATCCTAGCCGCAGCCAGCGCCTTGTGCGGCGCAATAGCGGTGTCGATCACGCCGACGGCAAATGTGTTGTTCGACCGCGAGGGCATCGCTTTCTCGCGGGTCTTGTGGGGCTTCGAACCAGCGGTCAGGTCCAGTCCGTAATAGTGGACGAGATCGACCGTGGCGCCGGGAGCGAGGGCGCGCAACTGGTCGCGCGCCGCCGTTGCGCTGACGCCATCGGGCGCGGCGAGCCGCAGCATGTCGCGATCGAGCGCTTCGAACCGGACCCGCTCGATGATCTTGAACCCTGCGCGTTGCAACTGCGCCAGCGCGGGTTCGGGCATGTCGAGTGCGAAAACCTCTCCGCGCCGCACGGGGTAGCCGCGCTCGTCATGCTCGGCGCGCTCGCCATCGGCAAGGTCGCGCATCTCGACACTGCTGCCATACTCGCTCTCGCCGCTGGAGTCGGCCTTCTCGGCTAACTTCGCAGCATCTTCGAGCGCATCCTCGGCATCATCAGCAAGGTCCTTTTCGTAGTCAACCTCGGCCTTCTCGGCGTCCTCTGCGGCCTTGACCTCCTCCTTCACGCGATCCGCATCGAGCTTCTGAAGGTCTTCGGCGGCCTTGGCCGGTTCGCGCACCGCTCGTTCCTCGATCCGCGCACGATCGGCCTCGAACCGCGCGGCGCGTTCCTCGGCGCGCTGGGCTGCGCGGTCCTGTTCGCGTTCCAGCCGCTCCTGCGCGCGCGAAGGTTCGGGCGGATCACGATCATGAGGAACCGCCGAAACGGACAGGGAGCTTATTGCAATTCCGGCAAGAATGGCGCGCATGGTCATGGATGCAATCCCGCTTGATACGCGCCGACAACGTCTGCAAGCCTGCGTTATTCCGCCCGTTCCACACAGTCGGCACTTTTTCGTCCGGCACTTTTTTGTAGCGCGTGTGGGGGCGACTTGGAATACCTGACAACGCTGGTCGTTATGGGGGCATGGATGGAACAGGCAGGGCTTGGTGCAGGAGGGATGCGGGCGGCAATCGTCGCCGCGCTCCCGCGCCTGCGCCGATTCTGCCAGGCGATGGCGGGCAATTCCGTCGATGGAGACGATCTGATGCAGGCCACGGTTGAACGGGCGCTGTCGCGCTCCGGCCAGTTCGAGCCCGGGACCCGGCTGGACAGCTGGATGTTCCGGATTGCCCAGAACCTGCACATCGATGGCGCGCGCGCGGCAAAGCGGCGCGGAACAGCTGTGGACGTCGATGCGCTGCATAGCCTTGCCGGTAGCGACGGGCGCGAACTGGTCGAAGGCCGCTCGCAACTGGCAGCGGCCCAGCGCGCCCTGCAGGCCTTGCCCGACGATCAGCGCGTTGTCTTCGTGCTCGTGGTGATCGAGGGGCGCAGCTATCGCGATACGGCCGAGGTGCTGGACCTGCCCATCGGCACAGTGATGAGCCGCCTTGCCCGGGCACGGGGCCGTATTGCCGAAGCTCTTGGCGAAACCCGCGAAAGCAACAAGGATGCCGCACGATGACGCTCTCGCGCGAGGAACGACTGGCCGCATGGCTTGATGGCGAATTGACCGGAGCGGAACTGACGGCTTTCGAAGCCGAGCTTGGCTCCGATCCCGATCTCGCCGCGCTTGCGCAGGAGTGGCAAGGCAATGACAGCCTGATGACCGCCGCCTTTGCGCCGGTGGCTGAAGCGCCGATCGATCCGGCCATGCTCGAGCGGCTGGGGCTGGTCGAGCCGCCTGCGCCCATAGCCGCGAACGACAATTCCCCCTGGTGGCAGCGCCACGCCCTTCCGCTTGGCGGCGCGCTTGCGGCAAGCCTTGTCGCCGTGCTGCTGGTCGCGCCCCGATCGGGCGGGGACGCCCGTGATCCGCTGTCGCAGGCACTGGACCGCACGCCTTCGCTGGCGCAAGCCGACCTGCCCGACGGGCGCAAGATCACGCCGATGCTCACCGCACAGGCAGCAGACGGGCGCTGGTGCCGCGCATTCGGTGACGGCAAGGACGTCGCCATGGCCTGCCGCGATGACAAGGGCGCGTGGATCATCGAAGCCAAAGGCAAAGGCTCTGCGCCTGCCGACAATGCAGAATTTGCCGTGGCATCTGGCGCGGATGATGCTGCGCTGGATGCAGCACAAGCTCGCCTCAAGCTTGCCGATCCGCTTGATGCCACAGCCGAACAGGCGCTTATCGCAAAAGAATGGGGCGGCCACTCCAGCAAGTGACCGCCCCAAAGTCAGGACCTGGCGGAAGCCAACCCGAAAGGGCCCGCTTCAGAAACTGATCTGCGCTCTCAGCACGCCGACACGGTTGATCACCGGCAGTCCACCACTGGGGAAATGGACCCTGTTGTCGGTGTAGGTTGCCAGTACGCGCAGATTGGCGTTGATCGTCCAGATCGCGCTGGCGCTGAGCGCGCGGCCGATGCCGCGATCAAACGTGCCGTCGACGAGATCAAGGCGACTGTAGCGCGCGGCAACCTCGAACGCGCCTGCGCCCTTGCGCCGGTCTGGCCCGCCGAACACGCCCGATGAAGCGCTGTAGTCATGGCGCTGGCCGGTGACGATCCAGCCGACCGAGACGGTCTGGCCGTTGAAGCTGCGATCGGCGAGCAGAGTGCGATGCAGCTTCAGTGCGATCGCCTGCCCCTGCACCAGCACCGGCCCGAACGAGACGGCCACCTCGCCATTCCATGCCGTCAGCTTATCGAGCGAGCCGAGCGTGCCGCTCGACATCACATTGGGCGCAAAGACCGAGCCCGGATCGGCGGTAAAGCGCACGCGCTCGGTGGCCGAAAAGGTGCGCTGTTCACCGCCGATGCCAAAGTGCAGCACGGTGTTGCGCGTGCGTATGGGCGCTATGGTGACTCGTCCGACCACGCCCTTGCCGCGTTCGGTGGTGCGGCCTTCTTCATTTGCCAGCGCATCGGTAAAATAGCCGAGGCTCGCGCTCCAGTGCTTGCCGCCGGTCGACACCGCACCGCCCAGACCAAAACCCCCGGTGAGCGCCGATGCCATCGACCGTTCGGCAAAAGGAGTGACGTTCGAGCTTTGCAGGTCTTCGAGCGAGAACGGCACGATCATGTTGCCACCCTTGATCTCCAGGTTCTTGACCGGCTCGATCGAGGCCCAGACGTTGCGCCAGCCCTTGGCCCCTGCAAACTCGCGATCGACGCGAAAGCGCAGCACATTGGCTACCCGCCCTGAAAGTTCGATGCGGGCGCGGCGCACGTCGCCGCTGGTGGTACCGGTGCGCGGCACATCGGGTTCGTCGAACACGCTGGCATCAAGATGGAGCCGCCCGCCGAGGTTGAGTTCCAGTGGCCCTGCTTCCAGCGTCAGCCCCTTCTCGTCGGCTTTCACCTCCTGCGCATGGGCAGGCAGCGCCAGCAGGGCAACGGCAGGCGCGAGCGCCCGTGCGGTAATCCTCATGTTGCGGGTTCCTCATGAATGGCCCGGCTCGTGCCGAGCAGTTGAAAGACGAGCGGCACGATGCCGAGGTGTACGGCATCGCCGAAAGCGTGGCTGAGGCCGGGGATGACGGTCAGGCTGCCGGGCACACCGGCCTTGCGCATGGCTCGGTGCCAGCGACGGGCACGCTGCAAGCGGTGGACACCCTGCACCGCGTCGATTTCTGAAGAGCGGCGCAGCGCCTTGTCCTGTTGACGGTCAAGCGCGCCGACAATGACCTCGAAACGGACCCGCCGCAGCGACGATCGCTCGATCGCAATTGGCGCGTCAGCGAGCCCGAGCGGCCATGGGGTGTGGCGATCCGGCATCGTGTACCACCCTGCAGCTGCAGCAACGCAGGTTCGCACGCGCTGCGGGTGCAGCATGGCATAGCGGTGGGCGAACTGGGCCCCGCCCGAAAAGCCGAAGAGATCAATCCGTGAGGCGTCGAAGCCGAACCGGCTCGACGCATCGGCCAGAATGTCGGACAGGGCCTCGTCGCATGGCGTTGCACCGGCAGGGTCCAGTACCTGCTGGTACATGCCAAATGTGCGGCGCTCGAAAAGCGGCGCGATGACGGGCACGCCAGCTAACTGAGCCAGTTCGCCGAAGCGCAGGGCAAGTTCTGCCGCATTGCGCGATATGCCGTGGACAACGACCAGTGGCACAGCGTCCCGTCGCAGGGTCTCGGGGGCGACGGCATAGTAGGTACGTCCGGTGCCACCGGGAACTGTGAGGAATTGCGGTAAGGACATTGGCATCGCCATCAGGGGTGTGAGGGGAAGCGCAGTCATGGTTTCTTGGCCCTGCTCTCAGGCTCGGCGCTTCGGGCAGCCGTGGCGAAATCGACCAGGACGGCACTCGCGGCGATTGGGGTGGCTGCTCTGCGATCATTGGGCAGGCGCATCAGGCGGTGGATACGACGAGCGGAAATGCGCGCCGGAATCCACAGTTCTGCCGCCCGGGCGAGGTCCGACAGTGCGAGGCCTGCCGTGCCGATCACGACAATGGTCCCTGAAACATGCCCACCATTCAACAGCACGATCAGCAGGATCAGGCTGGTCACGAGGTGGGGCAGCCCGCGAAGCGATCCGGTGAACCAGGCGCGGCGCAAGGCCGCACGATTGAGCGCATCGCTGCGCCGTTTGAGCCGCCGCATTTCGGCACGCTCGTTCGCAGCGGGGGCTTGGGATGCCGCATGGGCAATCCGGTCTGAAGCAAAGGCAGAAAGGCGTCCGCGCACGCGCCGCACTTCGCGAACGGTTCGGGTGAGCGGGCGCAGCAGTGCTGCTCCACTGGCAATGCCCATTGCCAGCATCGCGCCGATCCAGCCTGCCATTGCGGGCGATTGCCACGCCGCCCAAGCCAACAGGGCAAAGAGCAGCACCGGCGCGGTCACCGCGCGCGGCAGGCCATCGCTCCACCACTGCCGCCGGGCCGAAAGATCGCCGACGAAGACTTGCAGCATTGCGCCGTGGCGCTGGCGGGCAACGTCGGCGCGATCAGCCCGCAGAACTCGTCGGAACAGTCTTGCGCGAACTTGCGCAACCTCCTGCCAGCCAATGGCCTCGCATAGTCGCCGCCGCAACACTTCCAGCGCGAACGTCAAGACAAGCGCTGCCACCGCAAGACTGATCGTTCCAGGCTCGACAGGCCCTTGCCCGGCGCGATGCACGAGCGCCGCGCCGACAAGCGTCGCGCCTGCTTGTGCCGCAGCAACCGCAACGGGCAGCGCCATTCGCATCGCGGGAATGCGCGCGGTCAGGCGACGCACGAGACCTCTCCGCCAGCAAAGCAGATCTTCGGCGCAGTGACCGCATCGCGCAGATCGGCGAGCGAAAGAACCTGCCGCCCCAGCGCCGCTTCGGCCTCGCGCTGCGCCAGCGGCGACGCGCTGAGCAGACCGGAAACACCGAGCACCCTGTGCCCCGCGTCGAGCAGCCACTGGTGTCCAGCTACAGCCCCCATGGCATCGCCTGCGGCAAACAGCACGCCATGGAGAACATCTCGCAAGCGTGGCGATCGCAGCAGGGCGCCGGTCTCGCGCTGGAGAAGTCCATCCGCCACTTCCACCACGACCACGTCCGGCTTTTCGGCCGCGCTGTGCGCAATGAGTGACAGCGCCACGCTTTCGATCCGGTCGTGACCGAGCCCCGCAGTAGAGGCGTGGCCATGGTCGGTAAAATCGAGCACCGAGCGGGCACCTGCATCAAGCATGGTCCACAGATCACCGCCGGAGCCGGTACCGGTCACCTTGGTCGCGGCAACCGTAAGACCTGCACGCGACAGTCCGTGGATCAGTCCTGCTGCAGCAGTGGTCTTCCCGGCATTCATGGAGGTCCCGACAACCGCCACCACCGGAGGCAGCGCCGCCTTGGCGGTCAGACGTGGAAGCCCGAACCGCGCGAGATTGAGCACCTTGCCAGCGTCATCGGCGAGCAGGCCGACAGGTTCGATGCGGGTCGCGGCGCGAATCTTCGCGTGGCGGCTGATTACCGTGCCCGCAACGCCTCCTCCGGCAACCAGATCGCAGGCTGAAAGGTCCTCGGGCACAATGGCCTCGAACTGGTCTGGTGCGTAGCGCTCGCCATAGGAGACGATGATTTCGTCGCCTTCATAAAGCTGGGCGCGGCGACCGTGCGGCGATTCAAGCTTCTGGTGCTGGCCGAGCTGGATCACGCGGGCGAGAACGAGATCTCCGGCGCGCGGCCGCAGATCGGAGCGTAACCGCGTCGCCAGTTCCAGATCGACCCGGCGCGTGGTGAAAGCCCGCTTGGCCGCCTCACGCCGGTCTTCGCGCAGCAATCGCCCCTTACGCAAGATGTCGGCGGATCGCTCGCCATCTGTGCCCAGCAAGCTTTTGAGCGTTCGCAGGTCCTGCAGCATCGTTGGTCACCCCTTTCCATCCAATCGGGGCGACAACGACGGCTGTTCGAGCTTATTCCTTCCCTGCCAAAATTCTTTTCGGTCGCATCAGTTCAGGCGCCAGCTCAAAGAGAGACCGCCTGCAAAATCAGTGCTGCGAGCGTTGAATCCGGTCGAACCGAACACCTGCAGGCGCAGCTTGCGCGTGAGGCCGAAGTTGACCCAGCCGGTCGCCTCGCTGCTGGCAATGCGACCAGGCGTTGCCGATTCCTGCCAGTCATAGTCTGCGCCCACTATCGTGCCACCGGGCAGACGATAGCTCACGCCGCCGCCCGCGCCCCATGTATCGCGCAAGGTCGATCCGGCCGGCTTGCCGAGGAAACGGTAGCGCGCTCCGGCAAAGAGGCTGAACCGGCCAATGTCCTGCACCAGATCACCGCTCACGGTCACGTCAGCCTTGCCTGTGCCGAGCCGTTTGCTCCGCGATGCCGTTGGCAGCTTGAGCCGCGTGCCGAGATCGAACCAGGTCGACCGGCCAAGCTCGAGCGAGTAGCCTAGTGCCACCGAGACATCGCCCAGTCCGCCACGGCTGTTGGACAGCGCAGTACCGGGCGACGGCGGCACGATCACTCCGCCGCTGCCACTGTCGTCATCGCCGCCAGAAGATCCGGAACCGCCGGAGCCTGAGCCACCCGAGCCAGAACTGTCCGAACCGGAGTTCGAACCTGAACTTCCCGATCCTGAACTTGAAGAGTCGTCACTCCCGCCACTGCTCCCGCCATCATCGCCCGTGGTGCCAAGATCGCCGAATCCGGCATCGCGCCCCTGCGGCGTGTCGAGAATGCTTCCCGGACCGTCGATGTGGACCCACGGCACCGAGACACGGATCGAGAAGCCGCCTTTGCGATACTTGAGCGCAACCGGTGCAGAGACGACCTTGGTCGATTGCGTGTCGCCATAGTCGCCTTCAGAGTAGTTCACGCCGACGCTTGCACGCCACACGCCCGGATCTTCCGCCGCGTTCGCAGGCGGCGCTTCCTGCGCAGCGGCAACATTCGCAGACATTGTCGCCGCCGCCAGTATCGAGCTTGCGACCAGTGCATTTCTCATGTGTGCGCCCCTCCATTCGCCTGTGCCGATCCAGACACAGCCGCACCTAACGTTCCCCACGGGGCTTTATTCCCCAGGCAAGGGCGCGGATCAACAAATGAAGAAGTTTTCGGCCTGCGCCCGGCAGGCGCCTACGTTATCATGCGATGTCAGCCTAAGGAGCGATCGACCTGACGATGACGCCCTGCCCTGCCTGCAGTTCCGGCTTGACGATAAGCTCGGAAGCAGGGGGCATCCCTTTGCGGTTACAGTTGAAGCGGCCGTCAGCAACCAGCTTGCAGACGACCGGCACCTCTACCCTCACGACAATCGCGATAGTATCAGCGTACGCAACCGACGGCGCGCATGTCACGCCTAGCAGCAGAAGCGGGATCAGGCGCACGACGCACACTCCTTCGTAAGACGAAGGCTTGTCTACGCGGAAGACCTGCTCGACAGCTTAGTCAGAGGCTGCGGAAAACTGCTTAGTGATCAGGGCACGACGTCGACGGTGAGCACATCCTGATAGGTTCCGGCGGGCAAACCCGTCGTGGCCCCGGTCAAAGTGATGGCCAGCGGCAGGTTCGTGCCGTCAATCGTGCGGGCTGGGTTGACGTTGATCGACTTTGGGCCGGTAGACAGGTTGAGCGCAGTGCTATTCAGCGAGAGAGAATAAGCGACCGTCGACTGGAAGGTCGTGCCGATACGCTTCAGGCTGCCCGAGTTCACGCTGGTAACGGTTATACTGACGGCTGCAGTCGATCGCACCTGCACGAACGCGTTGCGCACGGCGTTCTGCGCCAGTTCGCCAAAGTCGAGCGTGGTGATCGCAAATGTGCCGAAGGTTCCGGAACTACCGGCAATATTGACCTGGCTCTTGCTCGGCACGGTAACGGTCACCAGCATGGTCAGGGTTGTCACCTGTCCACTCTGCGCCGACATGAGCGTCCCGTTATCGACGAACCGGATCGTGATGGTATCGGTATAAGTGCCTGCGTTGACGACCTGCGATGCGGCTATCTTGAAGGTCAGTGTCTGTTGGACCGACTGATTGTTGGCAGAAGTGATGCCAAGAAAAGCCGTTGAACTGTTCTGATAGATCGAACCGCCCGGATTGTTGATCGTGTAGGCGAGGGTCGATCCCGACGACGTCACGACCCGGTTGGGTGATGTTCCCGATCCGGTAATGTTGAGGCCCGGCGCGCAGGATCCGGTCCGGTTTGTGGTTACCGTTGCGGTGACGGTTGCCTCTCCGGAAAACGGATCATAGCTGACGCTGGGTGGCGTTCCCGCCGTCAATGCGCCGTTGCAGGCGGCATGGGCCGGCACAGACACGAGCAGCGCAACGAAGGCTGCCGCAAGAAGCCCCGACAGCCGCCGGACACTTGCCATCATCGCGAAGCCTTTCCTGGACGAAGTTGCAACTGTCCAAGCGCAATCGTGTTTTCGCCGTCCTTCGGCACGACAACCGGAATGCGCCAGGCGCCATTGTCGCCAAAGCGCAGTTCGTAACGGCCCGGAGCGAGCCCGGTGGCGACGAAGCGGCCATTGCGATTTGTGAACACAAGGATGGGGGCGTCGTTCGGCCGGTCTAGCGAGACCAGCGTTCCGCCTAGCTGCGCCAGAGGCTGGCCGTTGGAGTCCAGCGCTACGCCCATCACCACACGCGACGCATCCGAGCCGACGGTCACCGCAAAGCCTGAAACCGGCGCAGGCTTCATCTGGTACTCGCCCGGACCGATGTCGTACCCGGCAGGCAGACGGTCCACATCGACCTTGATCCGGCTGGGCACGTAGGGTGAGCCAAGACCGACAAGAGCGGGACGTCCCGCCTTGGCTTGCGCCTGCGGGTGATCGCGCAAGGCACCGTCGCTTACGCTGAGCTTGGAGCCACGCAGCGTCGGATGCGGAGAGACGATGGCAAAGCGCGGGCCAACCGGCCGCCCAAAGGCCACTTTGCCACCTGCGGTCGCGATCTGCGTGGCAACGGTATACTGCGTTTCCTGACTGGTGCCACCGCCAAGACCACTGGAGTGGAAGATGCGGTGGTCCAGGCCCAGACGAACGTCATGGCCGTTGAAGATGGCCTGGCCTGTCGCGTTGGCGCTGCCATCGGTGCGCTCCACCCCCGCACGGATGCCAATGGTTCCTATTTCATCGCGTGCGAAGCGGGCGTATTCCACGCGGGCCGTGTTACCGCGGCTGTCGAAGCTGGTTCGCAGGTCCTGAGAGCGCCCGAGCCGCATCGTCGCGGTGACGAGCAGACGATCGTCGCGCTTTGCGTTGCTGGTGTCTATGCGATCATAGCTGCCGGTAAGGTCGAAGCGGCCCCAGGATTTGCGCAGTTGCACCGAGGCCTGTCGGCGGTCTGGTTCGTTGCCTCGGCCGACGGAACGAATGTAGCTTATCCCACCGCTGAAACCGCCCGCCAGATTTGCCGTTGCGCGGGCCTGTAAGAGCGACTTCACGGGGTTGGTGAAGAGCTGGTCCAATTGCGCAAAATCGCGGCTGGTAGCGCGCCAGTCGACATTGAGGCGCACTTGATGGAATGGGCCGAGATCGCCGAACTGGCTTTCGTAACCAAGGAGGAAGGCCCGACCGGTGCGGCCCTTGGCCCGGCTGAAGCTGGCGAGACCCGAGAAGGAGCCGAGGCCGGTGGCGAAGACGCCTTCGACACCGCCCATCGCCATGTCCTTGCCGACCTGGAAGTTGCCGCCCAGCGTCAACTGATTGCTCAGCCCGTAGCGCACCCAGCCGCTAACGCCGGGTGATGACGACCGGTACCGTGCGCCAAGGCCCGACAGGTTTTCCAGCAACCCCGCGGTGAAGTTGAAGTCGAGAAGGCCCTTGGCAAGCAATTGGGCGGTGTAGAACTGCGAGAACGAGGTCAGCAGTCGGCGGCCCTGTTCGTCTTGCACGTAAAGCTCGACCTGGTTGAGCCCATTCAGGAACGGCAGGTCGTTGAGATCATACTTGCCCGGCTGCAACTGAAGCGAGCGGACCACCGCTCCATTGACCACGACATCGATGGTCGAAGGGCGATCGAGCACGAAGCTGGTCTGGCCCGAAGGACGGATGTTGCGCAGCGGCTGCAGTTCGTTCCAGGCACGCTGAACGCTGATGCCGCCGATCAGCGGTGCCGTCTGAAACCCTACCGGCTGCGGGGCGACATCGCCGATGGTGGTTCGCACGGCCTTGTCAGCCAGATCGAAGACCAGCTGGCTGTTGCCGCGCCGGAGCTTGCGGGTGGCGCCATCATAGGTGTGCTGGCTGAACAGGAACACACCCGACGCGCCGCCGATGTTGGCGGCTAGGTCGGCGCTGGCCTGAACCGGCTTGAACCCATCGGGCTCTGAGGGCGACTGCCAGACATGCCGCTGCGAAAGCAACAGCGTAGCACTGGCGGAGAAACCGGCCGAGGGCAGGAAGTCACGCTCGTCCCAGCCTTGGCCTGCGTCGGCGGATAGTGCCATCCGGCCTTGCGCATCGAGCGGAACAGAGACGTGCAGTTCCAGCGTTTCGCTGTCAAAGCGCACGTCAATGCCTAGCCGATTGAGCACGGCAATGTCGATCGAGACCGGTGACGTTGCCGAACTTATCAGCAGATCACGCATCTCCGGCGATATCTGCGGCCCCAAGAGGCTGATGAACTGACTGGTCCAGACCGCGACGCGGTCGCCCTCTATCGCAACAGGAACATCGCCACGATACACCCCCTCGTAGATGAGCGGGATGGTGAGCCGAGAAGCGGGCGATTGCGCAGAAAGGGCATCCTCTGGCTGGGCGTGCGCCGCTGTCGCCCCGAAAAACGCAGCCGACGCCGCGCTCAGAAGCAAGAGCGCGCGAAGGTCACATTTCTTGGAGGGAGACGTGGTGATCACCAGATGTCCAGACCAGCTTTCAGTGTGCTATCAAGCGGTCGGATCTGCGTATTCGAACGCGATCTCGCCGCTGGCTGGCACATCCGCAATGCGAATGACCCGGTCCTTGCCAGGGAAAAGCCAGACAGTACGCAGCGCCCCTCGCCAGGCTTCGTCAGATAGCGGCTTGCCGCCGATCATCACTTTTGAAGAAACGAGATTGGCGTAGCGGGAACCGCTGTTACGCAGCCGCAGCTCAAGCCCCTTGGCGTCGCGCACCGAAGAAACCAGTTCGACTTCGGGCTTGGCACCTTCAGGCACGATGCTGGCCATGGTCGAAAAATTGAAGACCATCTGAACACCGGATTCCTTCTGGTCCGGCAACGCAACCGGCACCTGCTTTACCGTGACGAGGTAGGTCTCCGATTGCTTGAGATCGGCCTTCCCGACGTATTGCACGCGCACGGCCTGGACCTTGCCAGGCTGCACCACCGCCTGCAGCGGGAAGACGACGAAATCGTCGTCCGCAGGCGTGCGGCTTTCTACGGCATTTTCATCGAACGAGCGCTTCTCCACCTCGAGCTCGATGGTCAGAGGTTTTTCACCGTCGTTGCGCACGCGGATGATCGTGGCCGCTCCTGCACCGGCAGGCTTGAGGTCGTAGATCATCGGTGAAACCTGATAGGCCTGCACTGCCGCCACCGGGATTAAGAGCCCAAGACAGATGGCCGCCGCAAGGCTGCTACGAAGCAAAGGGCGAACCTTTTGCGAGCACCTGGCGAGCGCGCGGGCGATCGTCATGGGGTAACCTCCATAAATATTGTGTCGGCAAAGGTGCCGGGGGGTGGAGTGGGGCCAAGAAAACGGATGGCCACTTCGGTCGAGCGGGGCTGCAGTGGGCTCGATTGCGGCAGAACGGAGACGAGCGGATCGCCTGCCGAGCCAGGGCGGCCGACAACCGTACCGCCAACACGCAGTTCGTAGGCGAGCCCAGCCGGAAGAGCCAAGGCCACCGCACCCTCGGGAACGAGCGTGCCGCTGTTCTGACTCCAGAAGCGAACGGCAGGACGCCCCGAGTAATTACAGGCAATGTCGGGTAGCGAAAGACGCTGCCACCCACGGGAAAGCGGGTCCAGAGTCGAGACCTGAGCGGACGTAACGCGGCAATCGCGCGGCGCGTCGGCGCGGATCTGGATGACGAGCGCGGTCTGTCCCTCCTGCGGCACCGCTTGCGCTGACGCAGGATGGGTCCCGACCGTGAGCATGGCCAGGACCAAGGCCAGTGGCAGGAGATTGAAGGAAGCGCGCTTCATCTGGACGCGACGAGGCAACGTGCCATGCCTTGCGACACCACGCGTTGCCTCGTCATGCTCGATCACGGAGCGATCGTGAAGGTCAGAACGTCGGCATAGGCACCGGCGTAGAGCAGGTTGCTGGGAAGGTTCAAAGCCAGCGTCGCTGCCGTCTGAGTGTTCGAAGCCGTCACGGCATTCGTTCCGACAACGCTCGCAGCCGTAGAGAGGGTGCTGGCGTTAGTACCGCTGGTGGCGGAGGTGACGCCGTTGCCAAAAGCGATCTTGTAGTCGACCGTCGTCGCACCGTTGAATGCGGCGGTTGCGTCAGGCTTCAGTCCGCCATTCGTGCTGGCGACAGTCACGGTCGGCGAGCCGATGAAGTTGCATTCGTAGTTGATGGTGCCCGTGGTGTTCGGGGCCGTGTTGCTCAGCGTCAGGTTCGAAACTGCAGTGCCGAAAAAGCAGCGCTGCGCCAGCGATGCATCGACATTGACGGTGACTTGCTGATCGGTAGCCGCCTGGGCCGGAGCGGCCGCAGCCACAAGCGCCAGGATCGAAAGCGACAGAATCTTCTTCATTTCCATTCCCTCTGTTCGTTGTGCCGACCGGGTTGCCCGGGCGACGCGGTATCCAGGCGCGGCCTGAATTCGGTTGACCCCTTCACGGGGAAATGCTGATCGTGATCACGTCGCGGTACGTCCCGGCCACCTTGCCATTGGTCGCTCCGGCACTGACCGCGAGTGTAAGATTGGCGGACCGCGCCGTTCCCGGCGCTACAGCGGCCAATTGCGCAGAGACACTTCCGGTGCCGGCGCTCACGCTGTTGAATGATGAAGTTCCGGCGATCGGCCAACTGATGGTGTAACCGATAAGGTCGGTACCTCCGTCGCGCTTGAGCCCGCTGTTGCCGCTCGACAGAGAAATCGTTGGGCCCGTATCGGCGAGATTGCAGGTGACGGTGACAGAGCCAACCGAGCCTGATTTGCCACCAGTGACGTCGCCAAGACTGAGCGTCGAAGAGGTTCCGCCAATCGTGCAGGCCGAAGATACAGTTCCACCAAGCGTCAGTTGGGCGCTCGCAGCGTGGGCGAAGGCCGGGACCATGCACAATGGGACGGAAGAGAGCCCCACTCTTCCCCACGCAATGATCCAAGGCTTGCTAAACAAGACTCCACCTCTCCCCGAACTTGGACTAAGTATTTAGACTTACGGGAATGTAAATAAATAAATTCCCACTTGTAACGTAACGTGAAATATTATTAAAAAAATCCGGTATCTTCGTGGACATTTAAATATTTTTTATAATCCTTTGATACGTTCCATGATATTCCTTCCGTTTAACAGTAACTTAACTAAAGTTAATGCTGAAATTCTGCTGTCGATCAAAGGACGTTTGTGGAAACACTCATCGTAGTAGGTGGCGGCTTGGCAGCTGCACTTGTCGGCCTGGCCAATCAGAGGCTGGCCGGGCAGAGGCGCATCGTGCTGATAGAAGAACGCCATCGCTTCGGCGGCGGGCCGGTGCAGCCTTTCTTCACCGATTCCGTCAGCAAAGAAGGCATGGACCTGCTTGCCGATGCCGTCGTCAAGGAATGGTCAGGTTACATGGTCTGTGAACGCAGGACCGTGTTGCCGGACGATACTGTCCTGAACCACATTCCGCGTCCGATCTGCGTGATAGCTCCGGAACAACTGCACGCGGATCTTGTCACGTTCATGCCGCCAGAAGACTTGCATCTCCACGCGGATCTTGGACTGCTGTCCATCGGTCGGACAACCGTCGACGTGAGTGGCCTTACAATCGCAGGTGACGCCGTGTTGGACCTGCGCTCGAGAGGGCGGATTTCATCCGCTGCGCGTATCGAGATCGAGATTGGCAGTCACCTCCCGGAGACGAGCATCGATCTGTCGATGCCCGTGCTGGCAGACTATAGCGTCGAAACGACGGGCCTGATGCAGTACTTTCCGATGTCCCCGCACTGGCTCATCATGCGACGGATGCGTTACCTGGCTGACGGTGATCCCGGATCATCGCGCAATCAGCAAGGACCGGCGCAGGATGCAGAAGCAACGCGGCGCAGCACGTTCATGTTCGACTCCCCTGCCCTGCCAATCCCGTTTGCTGTTCCATCCGCATTATTGCCGTCCGAAGTCCCAGGCGCGGTTGCTCTGGCCCTTGCAATCGCGGCATGCCCCAAGGTCACGCCAGAGGCTCTGAGAGAAATGCTGGCCAATCTCGCCGTATCGCACCAGCGCGAAGGTGCGGCTCGCCTGCAGGGATTGAAGCTCCTGGCACAAGCCGAGCAGGATGATCTTCCTTTCGCCGCTGTAACTCTCGCAGATCGCCTATGACCATTGCCCCGAGCCTGTTCTGGCGTGCAATCCTGCCAAGGATTGCGTCGCCGGATCGCACAAGGGCGCGACCAAACTCCAATCAGGGCAGGATGATCGTCGCGTGGCGTTCGCTACGGACGATGGCGGGTTGGAACTCGGGCGGAAAATAGGGGTGCCGGTAGTGGATCGCACTGCCGACCAGATGCACGCCGCGCTCGAGGCCACCCTCTTTCGGAACAACCACCGTAAAGTAGTCTCCCACGTAGAGCCGAGTTTGCGTGGCCTCATTCAATTCGTCGCGTGTGTATCCCTTGTCGCCCAGACGGAACAGATTGTCCTCCGCGGGATAAAGAACGCCATCGACCATGATGTCCACGCCCTCGATCAGACTAAGCCGCGAGGAGCGGTAATTGGCCTGGCGAATGCGCACTTCGAACCCGGTGCGGGCACCCTCTGGCCCGACGTTGCGAAATCCGGTGCTCTGGATATGGCTGCGCTCAAGCATTGGCCGTCTCCGTGTTGGCGGCGTCATATTCTTCTTCAAGCTTGCGGATCAGGGCGTGCTGGCGGCGGACCTGTTCGATCGCAACCCAAGGATCGCGCTTGCCCTCGTACTCGCTCGACAGGTAACCGGTGTATCCCAGCTTCTTGAGCATCGGCACGATCCGCTCCCACGGGATCTGGTGATCGTGGAGGTTCTCGTCGATGCAGTGAAACTTGGCCTGGATGAACGGTACGTACTGGATCACGTCCTCGAGATGCTCGACCGGCGTGTTGATGCCGTTCAGAAAGCTCATCGCTCCCTTCTTGATCTCGTCGGTGATGCCCCCTCCCCAGTGGTCGATCGGGCGATCCTGGAAGATGCCGGTGTCGATCATCAGGCCGAAGTTCTTGGTGCCGGTGCGCTCGATGAACTTCACATAGGCGTCGGTAACCGGATGACGGATCGGCGTGGGTGAGTGAATTTCAGGCAGGATCACCAGATCAAGCTGGTTCGCAAGATCGAGATTGCGTTCGACCGAGCCTTCCCAAATCGGGTCAGGCGTTAGGTCATGATCAATTACGCCGAATTTGGGGCGGATGAACCTGAAGCCAAGCTTGTGCGCAAGACACAGGTCCTGCGCGATCTGCGCAGCACCTTCCTCAACGCTCATGTTGCGATCAATCTGGATGCGGGTATCGACCCAGCAGGCAAAGTTCGTGGGCTCGAGCTTGTAGCGCTCAAGTTTTGCGAACCAATCGTCGATCCATGCTGACGGCGGTTCAGGATAAAGCGGCACGCTGGTTTCGCCGAGAATCTCAATTCCCGTGGACCCCGTGTCGGCCACGTGATCGAACGCGTCAGCAAGCGTCATCACGGTGCCGAAGTCGTCAGTGTAGCTATACAGCGAAACGCCGTATCTGAAGCTGCTCACGCTTTCCTCTCCTGCATTACGATGAATGATTAATCACCGCTTATTTCGGGCTTTATTAATCGCCGTTCAATACGATTGCAATAGGCGGATGCACGCCCTTGCGCATCCAGCGCAAACCAAGCAAAGCTGAAAGAATGAGGGTGACAACGGTAACACGAGAGCGTCGGGGCAAGCCATCTCACCGGAATGACCTGCGCAGTGAATTGCTCGATGCAGCGTGCGACTTTGTCGTGCGTGAAGGTCACGAAGGCTTGTCCATTCGCAAGCTGGCGGAGGACGTGGGCGTATCGCCGGGGGCACCTTATCACCACTTCCCGGATCGGCGTGCGCTCCTCATCGCGGTGGCGCTTGAAGGATATCGACTGCTGTTTGCCGAGACAGAGAAAGCCGTGGCACAGTCACCGCAGGGAGTGCTCTTCAGCAATCTGCTGCATTTCATCCGCTTTGCCGCAGCCAATCCGAACATGTTCACGCTAATGTACGAAAGCGAACTGGTCCGCCCGCAGATCGCGCCTGAACTGGCCGAAGCGCAGGATGTCGGCTTCCAGATGCTAAGGCGGGAAGTCGCCCGCGCAACCCAGCACTTGTCCGAGCACGAACGCAGTCTGCGCATCGCAACCATCTGGAGTGCAATCTTCGGATTTGCACTGCAAACCAACCGTGCCATGCTCCGTGCGCACCCGCTTGAACCGATGCCAGACGAACTCGCACCTGAAATCGTCCGGCAGGCGCTCAGGCTGATGGCCTGATCAAGGTTCACATTTATGACGCAGGTCGCATCCGGTCATCACTGTCAGGCAGCGGACACGTTAAGTTTCATGCGGCGGAGTGAGCGCAATTGGGAGTTGAATGCGAAAAGTGCTTCCCTCACCCGGCGCGCTTCGGACCAGGGTCACTTCGCCTGAGTGAAGCTCGACAAGCTGCCGCACAAGAGCCAGACCTATTCCGAGGCCATCGCGAGCGGCGCGCGATGTCCCATCGATTTGCGCGAAGAGCTCGAAGATGTGCTCCTGAGCCTCAGGCGGGATGCCGATGCCCGTATCGCTGATCTCTATGTGCGCGACGTTATCGGCCCGGCTTGCCACCAAGCGGATGGTACCTGGTTCGGGCGTGTACTTGGCAGCGTTGGTAACAAGGTTGATGACCGCCTGAGCAATCCGCACCTCGTCGCCCTCAAGCCAGATCGGCTCAGACTCAATCTCGGCAACCAGCGTGTGACCGTCCGCGTCGAGCGTCACCTGACATGCCTCCATGACGTAACGCAGCGCGTCCTGCAGCACGAACGGCTTTGACGTCAGCGAAATCTTGCCCTCATTGATGCGGGCGATGTTCAGCAGGTCTTCCACCAGCCGCGTCAGGTGGTTGAGGCTCCGCTGCATCTGATCACGGACAATCTGGTTCGGTCCGTGGTCCTCGCGCCTCGCCAGCAGATTTAGCCCAGCGTTCAACGCGGCGACCGGATTGCGCAATTCGTGGCCGAGGATTGCGAGAAAGCGATTCTTGTGCTGGTCGGCCGTTTGCAGCGCGGAAGTCAAAACATCCAGCCTGTCGCGTTGACGGATAATGCGCTGACGCTGGGCATGGAGATCGAAGAACACCGATGCCTTTGAACGCAGGATGTCAGCCTCGATCGGCTTTTGTATGAAGTCGACAGCACCGGCTTCATAGCCGCGAAAGCGGCGCTGGTGATCGGCGCTGCCTGCTGTCAGGAAAACGATCGGGATATGCCGGGTGCGCTCGCTGCCACGCATGAACTCAGCCAGCTGGAAACCGTCCATTCCCGGCATCTGCACATCGAGCAGGGCCAGCGCCATGTCCTGTACCAGCAGCAATTCGAGCGCTTCCTCGCCACTTGCCGCCTTGTGACAGACAAGCCCGTCGCGTCGCAGCAGGGCTTCTAGCGCGAGCAGGTTTTCCGGAAGATCATCCACGAGGAGGCAGTGGATCGGCTCTTGCGCATCACCTTGTTCTGCACCGATCATGCGTGCACCAGACCGGAAAGGAAGGCTGTAATGCCGTCGAGCGTTTCGACACGGGCATCAGGGCACAGCGCCAGCGCAGCTGCGGGCATGGTCGCCGACATTGCGCTTGCCGGATCCTGCACGATGGCGATGCCGCCACCGGCTGCCACCGCGCGCAAGCCTGCAGCGCCATCGTGGTTGGCTCCGGTGAGCACGATGCCGACAAGTCCACTGCCAAAGGCTTCGGCCGCGCTCTCAAGGAGAACATCTATTGCCGGTCTGCTGTAATTGACCGGCTCGTCTCCCGAAAGCGCAAGCGATCCATCCTTTTCAACGAGGAGATGGTAATCGGATGGCGCGAAGTACACCGTACCCGGCATGGCAGGTTCCTTGTCCTCGGCTTCCTTGACGGCAAGCTGACAGCGCGTATCCAGCAGCGGCACCAGGGTGTTGTCCCGATCCGCCGGAACATGGACAACGATCATGACCGGCACCGGTAGCGCAGCCGGGAGCGATGGCAGGATATGCAGCAGCGCCTGAACCGCTCCGGCCGAGGCGCCGATTGCCACTGCCCTAACCGTGTCGTGGTTCATTCCTCAGCCCTCTGGTAAATCTTCTCCGCCGACACGAAGGGCGCAAACGAAGCGGCGTGGCGAGTGAAGCGCAGGCTTTCCTTGGACCCAAGGCCAAGGAAGCCCTTGCGCGCAAGGGAATCGCGGAACAGTCCCACGACCCGGTCCTGCAATTCGCGATCGAAGTAAATCAGCACGTTGCGGCACGAAATGAGCTGCATTTCGCCGAACGACGAATCCGTGACCAGGCTGTGGTCCGAGAAGACGACCCTCTCGCGCAGGCTCTTGTCGATGATCGCGCCGCCATGCGCTGCGCTGTAGTAGTCGGAAAGCGAAGTCCGCGCGCCCGACTTCTGATGGTTCGCGGTATAGGTCTTGATTACGTCGAGCGGATAGACCGCGCGTTCGGCGGCGTCGAGAGCATCGGGATTGATGTCGGTCGCATAGAAAAGCGTGCGGTCGTAAAGGCCCTCCTCGCGGAACAGGATTGCCAGCGAATAGAGCTCCTCGCCCCGGCTGCACCCCGCAACCCACACCTTGAGCGATGGATATGTCGCAAGGTGGGGCAGGACCTTTTCCCGCAAGGCGCGGAAATAGGATGGATCGCGGAACATCTCGCTGACCTGCACGGTCAGGTAGTTCAGCAGACGCGGCAACACGCTTTCGTCATGGAGCACGCCTTCCTGCATAGCCGACAGACTGGCATAGCCAAGCTGGGTGCGGGCCTGGGTCAGCCGTCGCTTGATCGAGGCCTGTGCGTAGTTGCGGAAGTCGTAGTGATAACGCCTATGCAGCGCCTCGAGAAACAGCTGGATCTCGATATCCTCGATATCATCGTCTGCCATCATGCCATCACCGCGGCATCCAGACGCGGACCAGGCTGAGCAGCTTGTCCACATCGATCGGCTTGGCCATGTAGTCGTTCGCTCCTGCGGCGAGGCACTTTTCCTGGTCGTCCGGCATTGCCTTGGCCGTCAGCATCACGATCGGCAGGTCCTTCCAGCGCGGATCGCCACGGATTTCCCGCGCTGCTGAAAGCCCGTCCATGACCGGCATCATCACATCCATCAGCACCAGGTCGATCGCGCTGTCAGGTTCGCCGTCACTTGCGTCGAGTGCATCGATCGCTTCGCGTCCATTGCGCGCTATCGCAATCTTCGCACCACGCGGCTCGAGCACGCTGCTCAGCGAGTAGACGTTTCGCACGTCGTCCTCCACGATCAGAATCCGCCGCCCTTCCAGCGCGGCATCGCGGAATCTGGCCTTTTGCAGCATGCGCTGCTGCTCGGCAGGCAGTTCCGACACCACCTGATGCAGAAACAGGGTCACTTCGTCCAACAAGCGCTCGGGAGACTTGGCACCCTTGATGATGATCGAGCTAGAGAACTTGCGCAGCCGCTGTTCCTCTTCCGGCGACAAGTCGTGCCCGGTGTAGACGATGACCGGCGGAAAGCTCTTCTCTTCGTTCCGGCTCAGTGTCTCGAGAAGATCCATGCCAGACCTGTCCGGCAGGGTCAGGTCAAGCACCATGCAGTCGAACGTCTGCTGGTCCAGCTTTTCAAGGCATTCCGCGGCGGTCCCCACACCCACCGTCTCGACATCGCCGGTCAATAACAGGCGGCTCACGGCGTTGCGCTGGACCGGGTCATCCTCGACTATCAGCACCCGCCGCATGCGTGTTGTCAACTGCGCCTGAAGACCGCCCAGAACCTCGGCCAGATCTTCACGCCGGATCGGCTTGATGTGGTATCCCACCGCGCCAAGCGCCATCGCGGTCTGCACATGGTCGCTTGCCGAGACGACATGGATCGGGATGTGCCGCGTCTGGTCATCGTGCTTGAGCCGATCGAGAACGGTCAGCCCGGACTGATCGGGCAGGCCCAGATCCAGCACGATCGCGCTCGGGCGATGCTTGTTCGCCAGATGGATCGCCTCTTCTGCGCTGTTTGCGACGACGCACTGGAAATCCATCTCATGCGACAGGTCGCAGATGATCTGGGCGAAAGGCGCATCATCCTCGACCACCAGCAGCAAGCGCCGGGTCCTGTCGAGCTTGTCGCGGTCGTCCGAAATCGCCACCGGGTTTCGCCGCAGAGCAAGACGGGGAGCCTCCAACCGTAGAGGTTCAGCATCCGGAACCGGTGGTGCGGCGGAGGCGGCAGGCGCGGCAGGCGCCACTGTGACGGGATCGTAAACCTCAGGCAGCGTAAGCGTGAAGGTGCTGCCCTTGCCCAAGGTGCTGACCAGATCGATCTTTCCTCCGAGCAACCGCGCCAGTTCGCGCGAGATGGACAAACCAAGCCCGGTCCCGCCGTACTTGCGGCTGATGGCGCTGTCGGCCTGCTGGAAGGCCCCGAAGATCGCTTCCTGCTGTTCGGGGGAAATGCCGATCCCCGTATCGGTCACAGCAAATGCCACCCGACCTTCGGAGGCAGAGGAAATCTCCAGTCGCACAGAGCCGCGTTCGGTGAACTTGAAAGCGTTTGACAGCAGGTTGCGCAGAACCTGTTCAAGGCGCAGGCGATCCGTCTCGATCTGGTCCGGCGCGCCTGGCCGGATCACCAGTTCCAGCTCAACGCCGCGCTGGTCGGCCACCGGCGCGAAGATCTGCCGTAAATCGCCTACCAGTCGCTGGATAGTCGAAGGCTCAGCCTGAATCTTGACGTGCCCGGCCTCGATCTTCGACAGGTCCAGAATATCGTTGATCAGAGTCAGCAAGTCGTTGCCCGACGATTCAATCGTCCGCGCAAACTTGACCTGATCCGGCGAGAGGTTGCCGTCAGGATTGTCGCCCAGAAGCTTGGACAGGATCAGCAGGGAATTGAGCGGCGTGCGCAGTTCGTGGCTCATGTTGGCCAGGAAGTCGGACTTGTACTGGCTCGCCTGCGCCAGTTCCTGAGCCTTGCGCTCCAGCGACGCGGCTGACTGCTCGAGCTTGCCACGCTGCACTTCAAGCGTCTGGGCCTGCTCTTCCAGTTCGCTATTGGTCTGCTCGAGCTCGACCTGCTGCTGCTCAAGCCGCACCTGCGATTCCTTGAGCGCGCGGCCCTGCTCTTCAAGCTCCTCGTTCGAAACGCGCAGTTCCTCGCTCTGCGCCTGAAGCTCGGCCTTCTGCCGCTGCGTCTCCTCCAGCGCATCCTGCAACCGCGTGCGGAATCGCGCAGATCGCAGCGCTATGCCCAGGCTGTCCGCCACTTCGGTGAGCAGTTCGAGCGCACGTTCCGGAACCTCATCGAAGAAGCCCAGCTCGATCACCCCGTTGACCAGACCGTCCGCCGTCGTAGGCGCGATCACCAGATGCCGTGGTCGTGCGCGTCCGAAGGCAGAGCCTATGGTGAGATATTCGTCGGGCAGGTCTTCGACAATCATGGGCTCGCCCAACTTGGCCACGCGGCCCAGCAACCCGTCTCCCATGGCAAATCCGACAGGCATTGCCCCGTCAGCCGGCACGCCAAGCGTCGCTACCCGACGGAAATGACCTCCTTCTCCCTTGAAAAGCGCGGCGGCCTGGTAGTCGAGATAACCGGAAAGAAACGTCAGTGCGTCCTGCGAGATTTGCTCCACGGTCTTCTCGCCGCGAATTACCTCGGCCAGCCCCAACTGCCCTGCCCGCAACCATTCCTGACGTTCCTTGATGGCTGCATTGCGCTGAACGAGCAGGAAGATGGCGACAGTCAGGGCTGCGCCGATCAGCCCAGCAATCGCGCTACTGGTCACGGCCCCGCGCGATGCGACGGCCATCTCCTCGAGCCGTAGCGACCTTTGTCGGACTTCCTCTGCGTTCATCATTTCGATCTGGCGGCGGATCGCTTGCATCTCTTGCTGACCCACGTCAGTCGAAACAGCGGCAGCAGCAGGAGCGAATCCCTGCGTGCGGCGCAACTCGATGGTTCGCATAAGCTCGGCCAGCTTCGCATCGACGTGTGGGCGCAATTCCGCCAGGCTATCGGATTGAACCGGGTCGTTGGCGGTCAGTCGCTGCACTACTTCCAGACGGTCGCGCACGTCGCTCAAGGCCTGACGGTAAGGCTGCAGGTAGCTTTCCTTGCCGGTCAGTACGTAACCGCGCTGTCCTGTTTCGGCATCCTGAACCGCAGACATCAAGCGGTTGAGCGCCACCAACATCATATGCGTATCGCGAACTGACGCGTCGGCGGTGCGCACGGCCTGAATGTTCGAATAGGAAACGTAGCTGCTTACGGCAAAGAATGCCAAGCCTGCGACTAGCCCGACAACAGTCCAGAAGCGCGCGGAAATTGCGTCGACCGTACGCATCAACACGTCCTTTCAGCGGCAGCATTTCTGGAGACATGCTCAGAACTGCAAACAGATTTAGTGATTGTTGCCCCCTCAAAATCTGTCGCGAACCGCGTGCGCACAACGATGGCCCTCAACTGCGGGGCTAATTGCAATGGCGTCACTACGCTCAGCTTACCAACAGGTTCCCGGTCCTTTGTCGCAATGTGACGAATGCCCCGCCCCCGCCGCATGAGGTACCCCGCTGCCAACAGATCGCCCAATGTTTTGGTCGCGCTGTCGGCGTCAGGTAGCGATCGCCAAGGCCGCCGCGGGTCCCTGCGCAGAAGAGCTTTGAAGGTTCTCGCCCGACTTTGTACGAGCACCGACTCTGCTAGCTTAATCGAATCGCTCTCGGTCTCTGCAAGCAGCAATTCATGCATGAATGCAGATCGTCAGGGTTTCGGAGCACGATGAACTATCGCCATTCCTTCCATGCGGGCAACAGCGCGGATGTCGTGAAGCACAGTCTGCTGATCGCCCTTGTGCGCGCACTGCAGCACAAGCAGAGCGCGCTGACCCTGATCGATACTCATGCCGGCTGCGGGCTCTACGACCTTTATGGCGATCAGGCCCAACGCACCGGAGAGTCCACCGAAGGCGTGCTCCGAGCATTCGTCGACGAGAACCCCTTGCTTGACGACTATCGCGCTGCCGTACAGGCCGTGAATGAAGGGGTTGAACCGAGGCTCTACCCCGGGTCTCCGAAAATCCTGGCGCAGCTTTTGCGTCCTCAGGATCTCCTGATCCTCAACGAAAAACACCCCGAAGACGTCCGTAGCCTGCGCGCAGCTATGCGCGGCACATCCGCTGCCGTGCACGAACGCGATGCCTACGAGTTTTGGCTGGCGATGCTGCCGCCCCGAACGCCGCGCGGCGTGGTTCTGGTCGACCCTCCGTACGAGCAGACGGACGAGCGCGCTCGCATCACTACGACCCTCGCCGCAGCCTATCGCAAATGGGCGCATGGCGTGATGGTGGTCTGGTATCCGCTGAAAGACCGCGCCATGCACCTGCGGTGGAAGGATCAGCTGCGCAAGCTCGGTATCCCGAAACTGCTGTGCGTGGAGCATTGGCTGTACGATAGCGACCAGCCTGGCATCTATAACGGCGCAGGTCTCTTCATCGTCAACCCGCCCTATGCGTTTACACTGGCCTTGCCGCCTTTGCTGGAAGTCCTGCGCGCTGCACTCGCGCCGGAGGGGCACAATGGCGAGATAACGAGCGTTTGGTTGGGCGATTGAGCTAGACTCTCACGTCCTCTTTTTCCGGCAGGGTAAGCCTGAGGCTAATTGCCATCAGCATCTACCACGAAAACCATCGGCTTTCCTCGGGATGCAGGCTCCCAGCCTGCATTTAAGGCTGCCTGAATGCCGCGGATTACAAGCGCGTCGCTGATCTGCAGACGGCCTCGTTGCATGCCTTTCAGCAAGCGCTTCGGCGGGGGGAATTCCAGCAGCGCTCCGCGTTGGGTGCGCTGCCGCAGCAAAGCAACTGTCATGCCTCGCCAGCCATCGAACTCGCTCCACTGCGGCTCGTTCCGCAGTTCCCACTCATATTGAAACCCGTCGACGTCGACGATCCCGGAAAGCTTGTGGATGTTGCTCATGCTGCAGCGCCTAGCAGGTCTGCGGCCACAAAGCACCGGTTCCAGCTTTGAACTACAGGCTTGAAGGCAGCAGGTGCCTTCTATGGGCCCAATCCAGTACGCAGCACTTTGCCAGAGCAGGCCAATTCTCTGACGACTGATCCAACCAAACCTGGCGTGCGTGCCATAGACGCTCATGAGTCAGCTCATGCAAAGACCTGGTGGTCTGGCGCCATGGATTCATCGACATTTGGCGCACTCTCTGCCAGCGCCGCACCGATCAGCAGGAGTGCGGGGCCATGGCCCAGCGCGGTACGTGCCGCAATCGGCAGGAGATCCAGCCGTGTGCGGAACTGGCGCTCTTCCGGCAAGCTGGCAGATTCGACCAACGCGACGGGCGTGGATCTAGGCAGCCCTGCCGCGATCAACTGGCGGGAGACATCGGTCGCCGCCGCCTTGCCCATGTAGAAAACCAGCGTTGCGTCCTGATCGGCGAGTGTCGTCCAATCCAGATCGAGCGCTTCGCCAGCGCGGGCGTGGGCGGTCACGAAAATCAGCTTGCGAGCCAACCCGCGCAGAGTAAGGGATGTGCTCAGGTTCGCAGCCGCAGCGCTCGCCGCGGTCACGCCGGGACAGATCGAAACCGCAACGCCCGCAGCCCGACACGCTTCGATTTCCTCGGCCGCGCGGCCAAAGATCGCCGGGTCGCCACCCTTCAGCCGTACCACGCGCTCCCCTGCCAGCGCCGCTTCGACGATAAGCCGGTCAATCGTGCCCTGATCCTTCGAGTGTCTGCCCGACCGCTTGCCGACGTGGACGAGCCTCGCGCTTGGTGCCGCAAGGTCCAATACGCCCGGCCCTACCAGTGCATCGTGGAAAACAACGCTGGCCATGCCGATCAGCCGTTCCGCCTTGCGCGTCAGCAGTTCGGGATCGCCAGGCCCTGCTCCGACGAGCCATACCTTGCCGTCCGGAAATTCGTTCATTGCGCCGCCTCCGTCATGTCAGCATTCCACTCGCGCAGCAGCCGGGCGATTGCCGGGCGGCACGAGCCGCAGTTGGTCCCCGCCCCGCACGCCCTGCCCACTTCGGCAACGCTGCCCGCACCCGCTTCGGCAGCGGCGAGGATCTGGTTAGCGCCGATGCCATGGCACACGCATACCACCGGCCCGCGATCGGGCGCGGGCGTGCTCGGGCGCGCGGCAAGAAGTTCGGGCAAGGCTGCGCCGCTCGTGCCCAACTGTCCCGCAATCCAGTCGCGCGATGGCAACTGCCCCGTGCGCGTGACGAAAAGCGCCGCGCTCAGCGCGCCCGCGCCGTCGATCACGGCCAGTCGCCGCATGCCCCGCGCCATGTCGACCGCCTCGATCCTCTCGCCAGCGGGCAACAGCACATCAGCATCCACCGCGCCATCGCCCGCCAGTTCGTAAAGCCAGCCGCCCGCAACCGCCGAGCGGCTCCACCACACCAGACCATCAGGCACGATGACATCCTTGCGAAGCAGGAACGCACGCCAGTCGCTCGCCACCGGCTCGATCCGGCAGGCATTGTTCTTGAAGCCGGGTTGGCCGGAGACCGGATCGACCGACTGATCGGGCAGCAGGTTGCCACGCCCGCCGCTGGCCATTGCATCGCTCCAGTGCATCGGCACAAAGACCTGGCCCCTCCCTTGCGCCTCGGTCACCAGCACCCGGAAGGCCGACGCGCCCGATGCCGTCACAACTCGCGCCAAGGTGCCATCGATAATCCTCGCCGAAGCCGCATCGTCAGGATGCACTTCGAGCAGAGGCTCGCGCCGATGCTGCGCCAGCGTGGGCGAAAGACCGGTGCGGGTCATCGTATGCCACTGATCGCGGTAACGCCCGGTGTTGAGCCGCAACGGAAAGGCGGGATCGACGGCACGGGTGCGCGGCTCGACCGGCACCAGCGCCATGGCGCGTCCCGCCATCGGATGCCGCCCGCCCCACAGGAACGGCTCCATTGCGTCGTAGTCTGCGTCGGAAAGCCCGGCCCTGTCGGTAAGGTCCAGCACCTTGCCATGCTTCACTGAAACTGCCGTCATCGCGGCATATTCGCGGAACACATCGGCCGCACTCGTCCAGTCGAACCCGGCAAAGCCCAGTGCTTTGGCTACCTCGCCAATGATCGCCCAATCCGAGCGCGCCTCGCCCGGAGCATCGAACAAAGCGCGCTGGCGGCTTATGCGGCGTTCGGAATTGGTTACCGTCCCATCCTTTTCGCCCCATGCCAGCGCAGGCAAGCGAACTTGGGCGAACTTCGCAGTATCGGTATCGGCAATCACGTCGGACACGACCACCGTCTCGCAGCGTGCCAGTGCCTCGCGCACGAAACCGGCATCGGGCATGGAGACGGCAGGGTTGGTGGCCATGACCCACAGGAACTTCACGCGGCCATCATGTACCGCGCGGAACAGGTCCACTGCCTTGAGGCCTGGGCCGCTGCACATGCGCGGCGCCTGCCAGAAATCGGAAACGTCCGAGATTTCGGCTTCCGAAAAGCCAAGATGGCACGCAAGCATGTTGGCAAGTCCGCCGACCTCGCGCCCGCCCATGGCGTTGGGCTGCCCGGTCATGGAGAATGGCCCCATTCCGGGTGCGTTGATGCGGCCCATGGCAAGGTGCAGGTTGATGATCGCGTTGCCCTTGTCGGACCCGGCGACGGACTGGTTGGCGCCCATCGAGAACACCGTGACCATGCGCGGGTGCGCTGCGACGAGATCTGCGAGCGCGGCGAAGACATCAGGCGAAAGGCCGTGTTCGCCCATGGCGGGGATCGGATCGGCAAGGCCACGCCGGACCATGTCAGACAACAGCGCATTGAACAGGCCGACATCACCATCCGGCTTTACCGGCACATGGAGGTCTGCCTGTTCAGCCGTTTCGGTACGGCGCGGATCGATCACGACGATCTTCGTTCCACGAGCCTCGCGCGCGGCCTCTATCCGCTGCCAGATCACCGGATGACACCACGCGGTGTTCGATCCGACCAGCAGGATCAGGTCAGCCTCGTCGAGATCCTGATATGTGACCGGCACCACGTCTTCACCGAAGGCCCGGTTGTGCGCGGCGACGGCGCTGGCCATGCAGAGGCGGGAGTTTGTGTCGATGTTGGCGCTGCCGACAAAGCCCTTCATCAGCTTGTTGGCGGCGTAGTAGTCCTCGGTCAGCAATTGGCCCGAGACATATAGCGCGACGCTATCAGGCCCGTGCTGCTCGATGCAGTCGCGCATCTTGCCTGCAACAAGGCCAATCGCCTCATCCCACCCGGCGCGACGTTCTCCGATCATCGGGTGGAGCAGACGGCCGTCGAGCCCCACCGTCTCGCCCAAATGCGTGCCTTTGGAGCAGAGCTTGCCGAAGTTGGCGGGATGTTCGGCATCGCCCCTGATGGTGACAGACCGCTCGCCCGTCACCTCGGCGCGGATGCCGCAGCCGACGCCGCAATAGGCGCAAGTGGTGCGGACTTCCCTCAAGCGGCGCGGCTTCCGACCACAGCGGAGCGCAGCAGATACATGCGGCCCGCGTCCACCCTCATCGGCACTGTGGGAACGCAGCCCTTGTCCTCACCCAGCGCTTCGCCAGTCTTCAGTGAGATGTTCCAGTTGTGGAGCGGGCAGGTCACCACATTGTCGTGCACGATCCCTTGCGACAATGGCCCCTGCTTGTGCGGGCACTTGTTCACCAGCGCATAGAATTCGTTCTTCTGCGTGCGGAACACCGCGATTTCGTCCGCGCCGACAACCGGCAGCGTGCGCGCAGTGCCCGGGGTGATCTGGTCCACCGAACCGATGTCGAGCCAATCGCCGATCATCATGCAATCTCCACTTGAAGGGGACGCACCTCAGCAAGGTGCTGGTGCAGCTCGGCATGCTTGCCCGCTGCGCGCTCGGCCCAGGGATCGTCCTGACAGAACGTCTGCGAATAGCGGAACCGCGCAGCGAGGCGATTCACGCTATCAGGGTCGTCGAACAGTCCCGCCTTCACATGATCTAGGCCCACGCGCTCGATCCATGGCGCGGTGCGCTCCAGATAATGCGCCTGCTCGCGGTAGAGCTGGATGAACGCCGCGCAGACATCCATCGCCTCCTGCTCGGTCGATACCTTGCACAGCACGTCGGTGGCGCGGACCTTGATGCCGCCATTGCCGCCAACGTGCAGTTCATAACCGCTGTCGACGCAGACCACGCCAAAGTCCTTGATCGTGGCTTCGGCGCAATTGCGCGGGCAGCCGCTGACGGCGATCTTGAACTTGTGGGGCATCCACGATCCCCAGGTCATGCGCTCCAGTTTCACGCCGAGCCCCGTCGAATCCTGCGTACCGAAGCGGCACCATTCGGAGCCGACGCAGGTCTTCACCGTGCGCAGTGACTTGCCATAGGCGTGGCCCGAAACCATACCCGCGGCATTGAGATCGGCCCAGACCGCAGGCAGATCTTCCTTCTTGATGCCAAAGATGTCCAACCGCTGCCCGCCAGTGACCTTGACCATCGGCGCGTTGTACTTCTCCACCACGTCGGCAATCGCGCGCAGCTCGCGCGGATTGGTGAGGCCACCCCACATGCGCGGTACCACCGAATAGGTGCCGTCCTTCTGGATATTCGCGTGAAGCCGTTCGTTGACGAAGCGGCTCTTCTGGTCGTCCTCGTATTCGCCCGGCCAGGCGCAGAGCAGGTAGTAGTTGAGCGCCGGGCGGCACGAGGAGCAGCCATCAGGCGTGGTCCAATGCAACTCCTGCATCACTTGCGGAATGGCGCGCAGGTTCTTTTCGAGGATCAGGCGGCGCACATCATCGTGGCTGAAGCTGGTGCATTTGCACAGCGTCTTCGGGCCGGACTGCACTTCTCCGCCCAGGGTCAGCGCCAGCAGGCTCTCGACAAGACCGGTGCAGGATCCACACGAAGCCGAGGCCTTGCAGGTGCTGCGTACGGCATCGAGGCTGCATGCGCCGGCGTTGATCGTCTCGATCACCTTGCCCTTGGAAACGCCGTTGCAGCCGCAGATTTCTGCGTCGTTCGAGAGAGCTGCAACGGCGGCATTAGGGTCCAGCAGGGCGCCCCCACTGGCAAAGGCCTGACCGAAGATCAGCGCCTCGCGGATGTCCGAGATATCCTCGCCCTTCTTTAGCAGGTCGAAGTACCAGTTGCCGTCTGCAGTATCGCCGTAGAGTACCGCGCCGACCAGCTTGTTGTCCTTGACGACGACGCGCTTGTACACGCCGCGCGCCGCATCGCGCATGACGATGTCTTCGGCGCCGTCACCGCCCGAAAAGTCGCCGGCCGAGAACAGGTCTATCCCCGAAACCTTGAGCTTGGTCGATGTGACCGAGCCCTCATAGCCCGAAGGCTGCTCGCAGGCTGCATCAGCCAGCGCGCGGCACATCTCCCACAACGGCGCGACAAGGCCATAGCAGGCCCCGCGATGCTGCACGCATTCGCCCACCGCCATGATCGCCGGATCGCTCGTCACCATGTGGTCGTCCACCACGATGCCGCGTTCGACCTCCAGCCCTGCCGCCTTGGCAAGCCCGGTTGCCGGACGGATGCCCACGGCCATGACCACGATGTCGGCCGCGAACTCGCGCCCGTCCTTCAGCTTGACGCCTGCAACGTGGCCGTCCTTGCCGATGATCTCCGCAGTATCGCCCCCGGTCACGATGGTCTGGCCGCGACGTTCAAGTTCGCTCTTGAGCAGGTAACCCGCTGCCTCGTCGAGTTGGCGCTCCATCAGCGTTGGCATGAGATGAACGACGGTGACCTTCATCCCGCGAAGCGAGAGGCCATGCGCTGCCTCCAGCCCGAGCAGGCCACCGCCGATCACTACGGCTGAACCTCCAGTTTCGGCGGCAGCCAGCATCTTGTCTACGTCATCGAGATCGCGGAACGTCACCACGCCCGCCAGGTCCTTGCCCGGCACCGGGATGATGAACGGATCGGACCCCGTAGCGATCAGCAGGCGATCATAGGGTTCGACCCGACCTGACTTCGCGACCACGGTTTGCGTCGCGCGGTCGATCGCCACCACCGGATCGCCCGAAACCAGCGTGATGCCATTGTCGGCGTACCAGTCCTCGCCGTTGATGACGATGTCATCAAACGCCTTCTCTCCGGCCAGTACCGGCGAAAGCATGATGCGGTTGTAGTTCACCCGCGGCTCCGCGCCGAATATCGTCACGTCGAACCGGGCGGGGTCGCGGGCAAGCACTTCTTCGACCGCGCGGCATCCGGCCATGCCGTTGCCGATCACGACGAGCCGTTCCTTGACGGGCGTCGTGCGATCCTTCTCCATCAGGCTTGCAGGGGCGTTCACTCGGGTCTTCCTTGTCAGACGCGCAAACACGAAAAAGCCGCCCGAACACATCCCGATTGGGAGGTCTGGGCGGCGACGTTGCCACGCGATGTTGATCTTGGCGGCCTTGCGATTTTCCGCCCGACATTGGGCGGCGCTTTGGCCTTCGGATATATGGCTAACCGATTCGGGGGCTGCACTGCAAGGGTTATTTTGCGGTGCAGCACATCCAATCAGAACGCCACTTCAGCTTGCAACCACAGGATCTGGCGATTGACGCCGAACTTGTCGGCATTGTAGTTGGCATACTTGACCAGCCAGCCGACCTTCTTCGTCTTGAGGCCGAGGCTGGCATCCCATTCGGTGCCGAACTTCACGTTACCCACGTCGCTGCGGAATTCGTGATAAGTGACGTTGGCGTTGAGGCCCTGCACGACTTTCACCTTGGGGAAGACCTTGGCCAGGGTGACGTAATAGTCCTCAAGACCGTTGCCCGGCGTCGTGAGGAACAGGTCGGCCCAGCCGTTGAACTTGTGCAGCGTGGCAAGCGGTGTCTGGAATGCCTTGCCCGCTGACTTGTCTGCGCCCAACTTCTCGTAGCCGCCGGTCAGGGTGAAACCCTGATAGCCCAGCCCCACCTCTCCCAGCACATAATCCGCCTCGTAGTTCACCGGGTTGCGGCCCATGTCCATCTGCCGCGCGTAGCTTGCCAGCACGTTGAGCTTTACTGCCTTCGAAAGCGGGAAGCTCCCCGAAATACGCCCGCCATAGGTCTGTGAAGAATTGGCGAAGGCGAAGGCTTCATCATAGTCGATGATGTAGGAAAAGCCCTTTACCGCAAGCGGGCCCGCCTTGATTGCGGCTTGCAGGAAGGCAAAGTCTCCGTCCATCGACCGGCGCGGTCCGGCCTCGGACCCGAAGATCGAATCCTGCTGGATCGCGTAGGTGGCATCAAGGCTGACCGGGCCGAGAGTCGCTTCGGCCCGCACAGCGTCGAACGTCTGCTCGTTCTGCCGCCAGCCGACCGAACCGACGAAGCGCTGGTCATCGAGATTGATCCGCTGCCGCCCAACGGTCAGCGCGAAGTTCTTCACCTTGTACATGATCTGCGCGCGGTTGAGGTCGATGCTCTCGCCATCGGCCACGACCGCATATTGCGGACGGCGTTGCGCACTGCCTGGAAGCGCGAACGGGAAGGCATTGTATTCGTTGTTCAGGCCAAGTGTACCCTCCGCCTCGACCAGTACCGAAAGGTGCGACGGCGCATGCTTCAGTTCCACGCCGGTGCGCAGGCGCACCGTCAGCGCATCGGCATCGACCGTTGGCTGGTCCACACCTTCATAGCGAATGCGCGCATCGATGATCGGGTCGAGCGTCAGCCCGTCCCCCACAGGCACAGGATCGCCGAAAGCGGGCTTTCCCGCCGCGAACGCCGGCTGTGCGAAGGCGATCGACGACGCGAGCAGCGCCGCCGTGATGGCAGTCTTTTCCATGTTTTCCTCCTGAACCCCTCAAAGAAGGCCGTTCAGGCATCCCCTCAATTCAAGCCACCTTTCAGGCGGCGTGGGCCTTTGGCCCGTGGTCGTATTCGGCCAGGAAGCGCAAAACTTCCTGACGGTAGGCATAGAAATCCGGGTGCTTGAGCAGCGCCTTGCGGTCACGCGGGCGCGGCAGATCGACCTTGAGCACCTTGCCGATAGTGGCGTTGGGACCGTTGGTCATCATTACCACGCGATCGGCCAGCAGGATCGCCTCGTCCACGTCGTGCGTGACCATTATTGCGGTCACCTTGGTGCGGTTCCACACTTCCACCAACACGTCCTGGAGGTCCCAGCGCGTGAGGCTGTCGAGCATGCCGAAGGGTTCGTCCAGCAGCAGCAGGCGCGGTGACAGCGCAAAGGCGCGGGCGATGCCCACACGCTGGCGCATGCCGTTCGACATCTCCGCCGCCATCTTGTCCTTCGCATCGGCAAGGCCGACGCGATCAAGATAGTAGTCGATGATCTCGCGCCGTTCGGAGCGCGTCGCGTGCGGATAGACCCGCTCCACCCCCAGCGCCACGTTCTGCCGCGCGGTAAGCCACGGCATGAGGCTGGGCGCCTGGAACACCACAGCCTTGTCTGGCCCGGCCACGTCAATCTCGCGATTGTCGAGGATGATGCCGCCCTTGCTGATTTCGTTCAGCCCCGCCGCCATCGTCAGCACGGTGGACTTGCCGCAACCCGAATGGCCGATCAGCGAAATGAATTCGCCCTTGTCCATCATCAAGTTGAAGTCCTCGACCACCGTCAGCGGACCCTTGGGCGTCGGGTAGATCTTGTTGAGTTTCCAGAACTCCATGTAGCGGCGCGTCGCACCTTTCTTCGCTGCGTCCTGATAGGCCTTGGGCGGGGGTGCGAGATCGAGCGGGGTGACATTCGGCAAATGCCCGAAATCGCTCCCCTGCGCCGCCTTCTCGCCCGCCAGACCGCCAAGGTAATTGACGATCTCGGTACGCAGATTCTGGAATTCCACGCTATCGTTCACCGCCTCGCGATCACGCGGGCGTGGCAGGGTAACCGGGAAGATGCGGCCGATCCTTGCGGCAGGCGCAGGTGTCAGCACCGCCACCCTGTCTGCCAGCAGCAGTGCTTCGTCGACGTCGTTGGTGACGAGGATGATCGTGCGTTTCTCTTCCTCGCGGATACGGTCGATCTCGTCCTGCAGCTTGGCGCGAGTGAGAGCGTCGAGAGCCGAGAGCGGCTCGTCAAGCAGCAGGATTTCCGGCTCCATCGCCAGCGCGCGAGCCACTGAAACTCGCTGCCGCATCCCGCCCGAAAGCTGCGCAGGCTTGCGGTCCATGGCGTGACCGAGACCGACCAGCTCGACCTTCTGCTTTACCAGCGCTGCGCGCTCGGCCTTGCTGCGGTCCTTGTGCACCGCATCCACCGCCAGCGCCACGTTCTGCCCCACCGTCAGCCAGGGGAACAGCGAGTAGGACTGGAACACGAGGCCGCGATCCTTGTCTGGCCCGTCAATCGCCTTGCCGTGCAGCAGGATCTCGCCAGCATCCGGCTCCACCAGCCCGGCAATGGCCGAGATCAGCGTGGTCTTGCCAGCGCCCGAGAAGCCGAGGATCGCGATGAACTCGCCTTCCTCCACATCAAGGTCGATGCCGCCGAGAACTTCGCTAACGCCCCCAGCCTTGCCGGTGTAGCTCTTGCGGACGTCTTTCAGGGAAAGGATCGTGGCCATGGTCGGTGCCTTTCTCAGACGGTGCGATTGCGGCTGACGAAGGCCTGCAGGGCCATCATCACGCGGTCGAGAGCGAAGCCGATCAGGCCGATCACCACCACGGCCACCATGATCCGCGCCAGCGACTTTTCCGAACCGTTCTGGAATTCGTCCCACACGAACTTACCGAGGCCGGGGTTTTGCGCGAGCATTTCCGCCGCGATCAGCACCATCCAGCCGGTGCCCAGCGACAGGCGCATGCCGGTGAAGATATAGGGGAGCGACGATGGCAGGACGAGGCGGGTCAGCTTGGCGAACCAGCCAAGCCGCAACACGCGGCCCACCGCGATCAGATCCTTGTCGATGCTCGCCGTGCCGATGGCGGTGTTGATCAGCGTTGGCCAGAGCGAGCAAAGCATCACGACCACCGCCGAGATGATGAAGCTCTTGGCCAGCGTCGGATCGTCGCTGGTGACCGAGGCAGAAACGACCATCGTCACGATCGGCAGCCACGCTAGCGGGCTGACCGGGCGCATCACCTGCACCAGCGGATTGATCGCTGCGTTCACCCGCTTCGACATGCCCGCAACAAGGCCGAGTGGGACAGCGAACAACGTCGCCAGCACAAACCCTGCCGCCACCGTTTCGAGGCTGGTGAAGATCTGGTCGATGAAGGTCGGCGGGCCGGTATAGGCATAGCCTGCCGCCACCGCTTCAACCGCCGCAATGCGCGCTGCCGCCGCCTCGTCGAGCAGTCCAAGGAAGGCTTCCCACACATCGCCCGGCCCCGGCAGCGTGCCGAGCGATGTCTGCACCAGCGGCGCCAGCACTGCCCACAGCGCCAGGAACCCGCCGATCCCGGCGAGCGGCGGCCAGAGCGCTTCGAACGCGGCGCTGCCCGAGGGCAATTTGAGACCGAACGGCAGGGCCCTTTCCGGTTTCGTGGCACTTTCCACAGGTGTCTCCGCTGCTGTTTCGGGGAGGAGGGCCGCGCCCCCCTCCATGACTTCCGCTTCGGTGCCGACGAATTCGTCCTTGCGCAATGCGACCGCGTTCATCGTAAATGCTCCTGGTTTACTTGACGCCTGCCGGGGTCACGGTTTGTCCAGCCTTCAAGCCGATCGTGAACTTGGCAAGGTAGGCGTTTGGCTGCTTCCCGTTGAACGTCAGGCCATCAATGAAGCCCGATTGCTCGCCCTTGTAACCGTCCGTTTCGGGAATGGCGGCCTTGGGGATTACACCCTTTTCGGCCAGTTCGTTTGCCGCCGCGAGATAGAGGTCCGGTCGATAGACAGCCTTGGCGGTGTCGAAGTACCACTGGTCGGGCTTGTCGGTGGGGATCTGGCCCCAGCGGCGCATCTGGGTCAGCGTCCAGATCGCGTCGGAGTAGTAGGGATACCCGGCGAACTGGTTGAAGAACACGTTGAAGTCCGGTGCGTCACGCGTGTCGCCAGGCGCGAATGTGAACTTGCCGGTCATGCTTGCCCCGATCACCTCGGCATCGGCACCCACGTATTGCGGCATCGACAGGATCTTGACTGCTTCGGCGCGGTTCTTGCCGCCATCGGCGTCGAGCCACTGCTGCGCCTTGATGATTGCACGCAGCAAGGCCTTGACCGTGTTCGGATTCTTCGCCGCAAACGCCTCGGTCAGACCGAACACTTTTTCGGGATTTCCCTTGAAGATTTCCTCGTCAGTGATGACCGGCACGCCGATCTTCTTCTTGACCGCTGCCTGGTTCCAGGGCTCGCCCACGGAATAGCCATCAATGGTCCCGGCTTCGAGCGTCGAAGGCATCTGCGGAGGCGGCGTCACCGAAATCTGCATCTGCGCGCCGGTGGTGCCTGCCGTGTCACCGGGCAGGTAATAGCCCGGCTGGATGCCGCCTGCCGCCAGCCAATAGCGCAGCTCGTAGTTGTGCGGGCTGAACGGGAAGACCATGCCGAACTTCAGGTTCTTGCCCTTCAGGACCGCAGCGGAAATCGGATGCTGTACCTTGCCGTCGGGAGCCTTGGGCAGGCCCGGCGCAATCTCGCCCCAGACCTTGTTCGATACGGTGATGGCATTGCCGTTGAGATCGAGGCTGATCGGCGCGATCAGCTTCGCCTTCGCACCGATGCCGGCAGCGGCTGCAATCGGCTGCCCTGCAAGCATGTGCGCGCCATCAAGCTGCCCACCGACGACACCATCAAGTAGCACCTTCCAGTTTGCCTGAGGCTCGAGCGTAACGGTCAGCCCCTCTTCGCGGAAGAAGCCCTTCTCCTGCGCGATGGCGAGCGGCGCCATATCGGTCAACTTGATGAAGCCAAGCTTGAGCACCGGCTTTTCGACGCCGTTGGCCGAAGCGGCCGGCTTTTCCGGCGAGTCTCCGCCCTTGCCGCAGCTGGCCACGGCGATGCCTGCCAGCAGCGCTGCGATCATTCCCCGCCGGTTGAACCCGTTCCGTCCGCTCATATGTGCCACCCCTCGAATGCGGCGTGGCAAACACGAAAAAGCCGCCCGAACGCATCCCTGAAGGGAGGTCTGGGCGGCGACGTTGCCACGCGATGAAAATGCTTGTCCGCCCGGTGCTGTTGCCCGCCCATCCTTGGGCGGCACCGTTTGGCTTGAGCACAAGCTATGTGATTCGGCTGTGTTTGGGCAAGCGCTTTTTGCACCGCAACAGAATTTTATGTCTGAGACTGACTTTCGATGTAACTTTGCAACAGCGCCGGGTCGAACGGCCGACGATCGAAGAATCTGTTATTTTCCAATGTGATCACCCCCTGCTGCATGCTCACCGAAGTCGGACCACCAAGGCTTCCTTCGACCTTGGACGAGGCTCCGGGCAGTGGTTCTCCAGTCCCCAATAGTGCGCTGCGATAAACGTCGGGCCTGAACACTCGCGCCGCCTTGCGCGCATCGCCGGAATCGAATCTCAATCCATCCCAGCGCACCATCTGGCTGTAGAGCCACTCGGCCTGACTAACCCACGGGAAGTTCGCCGCCTCGCGATGCTGGAACATGAAATCGGGATAGTGCAGCACTTGACCGCCTTGTGCCAGCAGAAGCCGATCCGATATCGCCCTACGGATCAGCCCCGCATTGCCGTCCAGGTATTCCGCCCGCGCCAGAATTGCGGCATTGGCATCGAGGTTCACAGGATCGACGAAATGCTCGCCCGCCTTGCGCAGCGCGCGCACCAGCGCTTCCACATCGGCGCGCCGCTCTTCCATCACCGGTTCACGCAGGGCGAGAACCTTCTCCACCCCCCGCCGCCAGATCTGCGCGGTGGCCAGCACGATCTCGCCCGCCCCGCGCTCCACCGCCACACTGTTCCACGGCTCTCCCACGCAGATCGCATCGACCTCGCCAAACTCCAGCGCATCGGCGCAAAATGGCGGGGCGATCGTGGTGATCTCCACGTCAACTTCGGGGCGCACGCCACACGCGGCCAACCAGTAGCGCAGCATATAGTTGTGGCTGGAATAGCGATGCACCACGCCGAACCGCAGCGGCTTGCCCGTCTGCGCGAGATGGGCCTTCAGCGCTGCTCCAACCGCGGCAGGATCGCCCAGCCCACCCGCAGGATTGACCGCGCGCGCCAGATCGGGACGCATTGTCACCGCATTGCCGTTGAGCCCCAGCACGAACGGCACCGACAGTGGCTGCGCTGGCCGCCCACGCCCCAGCGTTGTGGCAATAGCCAGAGGGGCGACCATGTGCGCAGCGTCGCTGTGGCCATAGAGCAGCCGGTCGAGCACCGTCGCCCAGCTCATGTCGCGCACCAGCCGCAGCGAGATGCCCTCGGCCTCGGCAAAGCCATGTTCGCGCGCAAGTATTGGCAGGCAGGCATCGACCAGCGGCAGGAAGCCGACGGTCAGTTCGCCGGACACGGCCTCGGACGCCATCATTTCCCTCCCATCAACTGGTGCGCGGTGACGACCGCCTCGGCAATGTCGGCAATGCGCTTGCCCTGGTTCATCGCGGTCTTGCGCAGTTCCGAATAGGCCTGCGGTTCGGAAAAGCCCCGGCTGTCCATCAGGATGCGCTTGGCCTTGTCCACCACCTCGCGCTCGGCCAGCTTGCCCTTGGCCTCGGCCAGATCGGCCTCCAGTCGAGCAAAAGCATTGAACCTGCGCACCGCGAGATCGAGGATCGGACGGATGCGGTGTGGCGCAAGGCCATCGACGACATAAGACGAAACCCCGGCATCCACCGAGGCCGCGATTGATTCCTCGTCGCTCTCGTCCACGAACATTGCGATCGGGCGGCCGAGCACGCGGCTGACCGCGAAATATTCTTCCAACACGTCGCGTGAGGGATTTCCGAGATCCATCAGCACGATGTCCGGCGCAATCTCTCCGATCCGCGCCACCAGCCCGCGCCGCTCGGTGACCACGAAAATCTCGCAGTCCTCGAGCATGGCCAGACCCTCGCGGATCACCGCCGCGCGACTGGCACTCTCATCGACGATGGCTATGCGCATGGCGCTGCCTAGTGCGCGGTGAGATTGCGAGTTTCAAGGCAAATATTCCGGAAGCCTTGGCTGCGGCTACCCGGCGTCCAGAACAATCATCTCCAACGCCGGTCCGTAAGCCATAGTAATTCTATCTATTAGCCCAAGAACCAAAAAGCATGACCTTTGCGCAAAAAACAGTTCCCGTCACCACGTAAGGACGGAGATGGGATATGGCGATGTCGGTCGGTCCAACGGCCAATCTTGGAAACATCAGCCAAGTCTGTGCCGCAATCCTCGAAAACCTGGCAACCGACGACGCCAGCACGCTCGATTGCTCATCGCTGACTGACGTGGACCTTACCTTTCTCCAGGTCCTTGCCGCCACGGCCAAATTTGCCGAGCGCGATGGCAAATCTGTCTCGCTGCTGCAGCCCGCGGAGCCCGCGATGGCAGCATTGATTGATCGCGCCGGATTTGACGGTCTCGATGGGTTTCCCTGGAACAGTCCCTCCATAGCCGGAGCCACCGGGCAATGAGCAATATCCTCACCGTCGACGATTCGATGAGCGTGCGCATGGCGATCCGCCTTGCGCTTTCGGGCGCGGGACATGCCGTATCCGAGGCAGCCGACGGCAAGGAAGGGCTTGATCGCGCATCATCGACGAAGTTCGACATGATTATCACCGACCTCAACATGCCCAACATGAACGGGCTGGAGATGATCCGCGAGATCCGAAAGCTGCCCATTCAGGCCGGCACGCCAATCATTTTCCTGACGACAGAGTCGGATGAGGGAATGAAGCAGCAGGCCAAGGCCGCCGGAGCCACCGGCTGGCTGGTCAAGCCCTTCGTCGCCGAATCGCTTCTCAAGGTTACCCGCAAGGTGTTGGGCCAGTGAGCGGGCAAGATCCCATTGCAGCCTTCCGCGTCGAAGCAGGCGAACTGCTAGACGCTACCGAACAGGCGCTGCTTGATCTCAGTCACGATCTCGAAAGCCGTGCCCTGATCGACACGGTGTTTCGCGGGATGCACACGCTCAAGGGATCGGGGGCGATGTTCGGGTTCGATGCGCTCGCGGCGTTCACCCATCATTGCGAAACAACGTTTGACAGTGTTCGCAAGGGCCTGATTCCCGCCACAGCCGAGCTTGTCGCGCTCACTCTGGCGGCGATGGATCACATGCGCACGTTGGTCGATGACCGTGACGGATCAAGCGCAAGTGCAGTCGGCGAAGATCTTCTGGCCCGCCTTCACGCCTTGCTCGGAAATGCTCACGCAAGCGCTGCCACACTGTCTGACGGCGAAGAAGCGAGCCGCGTTGGCCCTGCAGCTTCGTGTCTCGGGCATCAGTCCTGGCATGTAACATTCCGGCTGCCTTCAGATGCGCTGACCAACGGGACCAACCCCCTGATCCTGCTCGACGAACTGCGCGATCTTGGCGGAACGAACCTTGCCGTCGATCTCTCTGCCGTGCCGCCGCTCGACGAACTTGACCCCACCCAGTGCCATCTGGGATGGGCCCTCGACCTGCCAGCATCTGTAACTCGCGAAGAAATCGAGGATGTCTTCATCTTCGTGATCGACGACATGGAACTGTCGATCGAGGCAATCGGCAATCAGGCCGAAGCCGTGGGGACCAGCGGCGACGCACTACCGGCCTCCGAAGATCTGCCGATCAAGAATTCTTCTCAAGTCGTTCCCGTTGCCGAGGCAAGGGGCAGCCCTCTTTCTCGCCCTGCCAGCGAAAGCGTGCGCGTTCCGGCCGACCGCCTGGACCTGCTTATGGATCGCGTCGGTGAACTTGTGATCGTCCAGAGCCGCCTTGCCCAGCTCACCAGCAATGGCGTTTCGGGCCCTGCCGGCGAACTCGCCCTGCGCTCCATCTCCGAAGAAGTCGAACGCCTCGCCAACGAACTGCGTGACACGATGATGGTGCTGCGCATGGTGCCCATCGCATCGCTGTTCGGCCGGTTCCGCCGTCTCGTGCACGATCTCGCACGCGAGACTGGAAAGTCCATCGAATTGGAAACCGATGGCGAAAGCACCGAGATCGACAAGACCGTCTCCGAACGCCTCGCAGACCCCATTGTCCACCTGATCCGCAACTCCTGCGATCACGGACTGGAGACCGAGGAAGACCGCATCGCAGCCGGAAAATCCCCCAGCGGACGCCTTCGCCTCTCGGCCCAGCAGGCTGGCGGCGAAGTTCTTATCACCATCGAGGACGATGGTCGGGGCATCAGCCGCGAACGCGTGCGCGCCAAGGCCGAGGCCAACGGGCTGATTCAACCCGGTCAGGTCCTCAGCGACAGCGAACTGCTGCAGCTAATCTTCCAGCCAGGATTCTCCACCGCTTCGCAGATCACGAACCTGTCCGGCCGAGGCGTCGGCATGGACGTGGTCAAGCGCACCATCGAGGGCCTGCGCGGGAACATCGACATGACCAGCGAGCCCGGAAAGGGATCGGTTATCACGCTGCGCATTCCGCTGACGCTCGCAATCATCGACGGGCTGCTCGTGCGGGTGGGCAATGGAAAGTACGTGATCCCGCTGGCCGCGGTTGAGGAATGCCTCGAACTGAGCCTTGAGGAGGACATCCGTTCACGCGGACGAAGCATGATCCAGCTGCGCGAAAGGCTTGTGCCGTTCTTGCGGCTGCGCGAACTCTTTGCGACCGGCACGCGCCCCGATCCGTACCAGAAGATCGTGGTGATCGCGACCGGCGGTGAGCGCGTCGGCCTTGTCGTCGACCAGATCATCGGCAGCCACCAGACCGTGATCAAGTCGATGTCGAGCCTGCACCGATCGATCCCGAGCTTTTCGGGCGCAACCATCCTTGGCGATGGCGGGGTCGCGCTCATTCTCGATGTCGTCCAGCTCGTCGCACTGGGCCAGAGCCATGAGGAGCGTCTTCGTGCAGCAGGATGAAAACTTGGCGGCTGGCAGTGCCACGCCTTGGGACGACAACGGCCAGCTTGAGGTGCTGACGTTCGATGTCGGCGATGAAAGGCTGGCGGTGGAGGCTGTGAGCATTCGCGAGATACTTGACCTCCTGCCCGAAACGCCCGTTCCGGGTGCGCCCGATCTCGTGGCAAGCGTCGTCAACTTTCGCGGCAAGATCATTCCGATTGCCGACTTGAGAGTCGCCTTCGGCATGCCGCGCAACCCCGCCGAGGAAGCCCACCCGGATCACCGCATCGTCGTGATCGAAACCGAGATCGATGGCGAGCCGCTCCAGATCGGCCTCCGATCCGACAAGGTCCACGAAGTTACCATCCTCGATCGCGCCGACAGCAGCGAACCGCCTGTCCTGGGCATGCGCTGGCGCCGCGAATTCGTGCGCGAACTGGTGCGTCAGCCCGGCTCCGTGATCGTCATTCCCAATCTTCCCACAATCTTCACGTCCCTCGCGGAGGCCGCATGATGAGCAGCGTTTTTTCGAGAGTTTCCGAAAAACAGGTTCTCGACGAAGTCAGCCGGGTTGAACAGGCTCTGGCTGCTGGCGACTTTTCCATCCGGTTGGACGAAGGCACTGGCAACGGTCCCACAAGGTCGGTTCTTGCCGCCTTCAATCGCCTGCTTGAGCGCGCGGCATCGCCAGTAGATGCGCTTTCGACGCAGATCGCGAGAATGGCAGACGAGCACGCGCGCGGCGACATCGACGCGATCATCGAAGCCAGCACCCTGCCTGGAAAGGTCGGCGTCATGGCCATGCAGGTCAATGATCTCGTCGCTGCCCATATCAACGTGAAGAAGCAGGCGATGGAGTGCGTCCGCCAGTTCAGCCACGGCAATTTCACGGCTCCGATGGAGCAACTGCCTGGGAAGAAGGCCTTCATCAACGACACCATCGAAACCCTGCGCGGCAATCTCACCGGCTTGCTTGGCGAAATGAGCCACATGTCGGCCGAGCACGACCGCGGCGACATCGACGTGGTCATCAACCATGCCAAGTTCCCGGGCGATTTCGGTGTTGTCGCGCGCGGAATCAACGACATGGTCGCTGGCCACATTGCGGTCAAGAAGAAGGCCATGGCCTGTGTGAAAGCGTTCGGCGAAGGCAACTTCGATGCACCACTCGAGCAGTTCCCCGGCAAGAAGGCCTTCATCAACGATACCATCGAAACTCTCCGGGCAAACCTGACTGGCCTTATCGCCGAGATGAACCACATGTCGGCCGAGCACGACCGCGGCGACATCGACGTCCAGATCGATGATATGAAGTTCCAGGGCGATTTTCAGGTGGTCGCTCGCGGTATCAACGAGATGGTGGCTGGCCACATCGCAGTGAAAAAGAAGGCCATGGCCTGCGTCAAGGCGTTTGGCGAAGGCAACTTCGATGCACCGCTCGAGCAGTTCCCCGGCAAGAAGGCCTTCATCAACGACACCATCGAGACCTTGCGCACCAACCTTGTCGAGATCACGGCAGAAATTCAGCGACTGATTCTGGCTGCAACAGACGGCAAGCTTTCGGAACGTGGCGTGGCGTCGCGCTTCGTGGGCGATTTTGCCAAGCTTGTCTCAGGCATCAATGGGATGCTGGATGCCATCATCCTGCCGATCGAAGAAGGAAACCGCGTGCTGCGCCTCGTCAGCATCGGCAATCTGCAGGAAACTGTCGATATTCAATGCCACGGCGATCACCAGCGGATGCGCGACGCCATCAACGCGCTTGTCGTCAGTCTCCAGAAGGTGGCAGACGTTGCCGACCGCATTGCCGAAGGCGATCTGACCATCGAGCATCGGGCGCTTTCCGACGAAGACCAGCTAGGTAATGCGCTCGTCACTATGATCGCTGGCTTGCGCAGCGTCGTGGGAAGCACGGCCTCGGCGGTGGACAACGTCTCGGCAGGCAGCCGCCAGCTTGCGGCGAGCTCGGAACAGGTATCGCAAGGCGCGACCGAACAGGCCGCCTCTGCCGAGGAAGCATCCGCTGCGATGGAGCAGATGGCCGCAAACATAAAACAGAACGCAGACAACGCGGCGCAGACCGAAAAGATCGCGCGCCAGTCCTCCAAGGATGCGGAAATCTCGGGTCAGGCTGTCGAGAAGGCCGTCACCGCAATGCGCACGATCGCGGAGAAGATCAGCATTGTGCAGGAAATCGCCCGCCAGACCGATCTGCTCGCCCTCAACGCGGCGGTCGAAGCCGCGCGCGCCGGTGAACACGGCAAGGGTTTCGCCGTCGTCGCCTCCGAAGTGCGAAAGCTGGCCGAACGCAGCCAGAGCGCTGCTGCGGAAATCGTTTCGGTTTCCTCAGACACCGTGAAAGTTGCAACCGACGCCGGGGAAATGCTGGCGCGACTGGTACCAGACATCCGCCGCACTGCCGAACTGGTGACCGAAATCAGCGCGGCCTGCCGCGAACAGGATATTGGCGCATCGCAGATCAACGAGGCGATCCAGCAGCTCGACAAGGTCACGCAGATCAATGCCAGCGCGTCCGATCAGATCTCGTCCACGTCCGAAGAACTGGCATCGCAGGCCGAGGAACTTCAAAGCGCGATCGCCTTCTTCCGCACCGGCGACAGCCATGGCGGCGAAATCCGGCAAAGCGCACCGATCAGGCGTTCGGCACCCTTGGCTCGCAAGCCCGTTGCGAAAGCCCGGTCGGCAAAAGCCGTGCAAACCAGATCAGGTACAGCACGCAACTCGATTGCCGAACAAAGGGAACGTCTGGACGGCTTTGCCCTCAACCTGACCGACGGCGGTGCCGATGCCGACGATGCAGACTTCGGCAGGGCAGCATGAGCGGCGCGAGCGAACTTCAGGTCGTTGAGTTCGGCCTTGGCAACGAGGTGTTCGCCGTCCCGGTGACGCTGGTACGCGAGATCCTCGATTATGCAGCGCCATCGCACCTGCCCAACGGCCCCCCGCACTTCGTCGGCCTGACCGACCTGCGCGGGCAAGGCGTGCCGACAGTCGATTTGCGCAGGCGACTGGGTTTGCCGGCAGCTGAACCGACACTCGCGACACGCATCCTCATCCTCGACGTGCCCCTCTCTGACCGCCTTCTCACTTTGGGCGTGGTGATAGACCGGGTGCTGAGCGTTACGAGCTTCGAGAAGGCAGAGATCGAACCTGCCCCGGACATCGGAATCCGCTGGAATTCCGAATACATAACCGGCGTCGTTCGCCGGGAATCTGGCTTCGTCGTCATTGTCGACGCAGCCCGCATATTCACGACCGAAGATGCCATCGGGGTCGGCAATCACGGTCAATTGGTCAGCGCATAAGCATCTGCATCGACGCGGCACTGAACGGAACGCGGTACCGCGAAACGATGATCACGACGAAGGACGGGAACAGGACATGATGATCAACCCATTCAAGGCCGTTTCGGCGGCCCACTTGCAGCAGGAGATCGCACGGGTCGAGAATGCCATCGCCCAGGGCGACCTGAGCGCGCGACTGCAGCCGACAGACTGCAACGCCAGCACCGCCAGCATGATGGACGCAATCAACGGCCTGCTCGACAAATCCCTTTCTCCGGTCAGCGCCCTCGGTACAAGTCTTCGCCGCGTGATCGATGAACACGCGCGTGGCGACATCGACGTGATCATTCCTCCCGAGAACTTCCGCGGCGAGATCGCGACAATTGCGGCTGACATCAACCATCTGGTGGATGCACACATCGCCGTAAAGAAGATGGCGATGAGCGTCGTTCGCGAATTCAGCGTGGGCAATTTTGAAGCGCCGCTGGAACAGTTGCCCGGCAAGAAGGCTTTCATCAATGACACTATAGAGACGCTGCGCCGCAATCTCGTCGGGCTGATCAGCGACATGAGTCATATGGCTGCCGAGCACGATCGCGGCGACATTGACGTAATGATTGATGATCGCAAATTCGAAGGAGACTTCGGCGTCGTCGCCCGCGGCATCAATGAAATGGTGGCCGGTCACATCGCCGTTAAGAAGAAGGCCATGGCCTGCATCAAGGCATTTGGCGAGGGCGACTTCAACGCGCCGATGGAGCGCCTGCCCGGCAAGAAGGTGTTCATCAACGAGACCATCGAGACCCTTCGCGAAAACCTGCGCGCCATCACGTCGGAAATCCAGATGCTGATCGGGGCTGCAACGGCAGGTCGGCTTGGCGAACGAGGTAACGAGCGTCGCTTCGTGGGTGACTTCGCCACGCTGATCAGTGGCATCAACGGCATGCTCGATGCGACGATTCTGCCGATCGAGGAAGGCAACCGCGTGCTCAGCAAGCTGTCGGTCGGCGATCTTGGCGAACGCGTGGAGCTTGAGTGCCACGGCGATCACCAGAAGATGCGGGATTCGATCAACACACTGGTCGAAAACCTGCGCACCTTCGCCCGCAACGTCAGCATTGCCGCTAACGAAGTGGCTGATGGCAGTTCGCAGATGGCCAGCAGTTCGCAACAGCTTTCGCAAGGTGCGACCGAACAGGCAGCGTCTGCCGAGGAAGCCTCGGCGTCGATGGAACAGATGGCTGCGAACATAAAGCAGAACGCCGACAACGCCGCACAGACCGAGAAGATCGCGCGTCAGTCGTCGAAGGATGCCGAACTGTCGGGCGCCACGGTCGACAAGGCTGTAACCGCAATGCGCACGATCGCCGAGAAGATCAGCATCGTCCAGGAAATCGCCCGCCAGACCGATCTGCTTGCTCTCAACGCTGCGGTAGAAGCCGCTCGTGCGGGCGAACACGGCAAGGGCTTCGCCGTCGTCGCATCCGAGGTTCGCAAGCTGGCTGAACGCAGCCAGAGCGCTGCCGCCGAGATCGTCTCGGTTTCGGCAGAGACGGTGAAGGCCGCCAGCGAGGCCGGAGAGATGCTGGGACGCCTGGTGCCCGATATCCGCAGGACTGCCGAACTCGTGACCGAGATCAGCGCAGCCTGCCGCGAACAGGACATCGGCGCCGCCCAGATCAACGAAGCGATCCAGCAGCTCGACAAGGTCACGCAACAGAACGCAAGCGCTTCGGAACAGATCTCGTCCACATCGGACGGCCTCGCTGCGCGCGCCGAGGAACTGCAGCACACCACCGCCTTCTTCCAGCTCGGGGAGGAGCGCGGCTTCACGCAGGCAGCCCCGCGCCCGCAACAGCGCACGGTCCGTGCAAAGCCGACGCCATCTGCACGGCCCAAGGCAAGCCCGGTCAAGCAGAACTCTGTCGCTCACCAGAAGGAAAGGCTGAGTGGTTTCGCGCTCGATCTGACGGCGGGCGGCGCCGACAAGGAAGACAACGATTTCGGCCGGGCGGCCTGAACTCCGCCTCAGCCGACCCCGGTCAATCAGAAAGGTACAGACTTGAACGCTCTAAGCCCCAATGCATTTGGTCTTGTATCTGAAGATGACCGGATTTCGGCGCGACAATTCAAGTTGCTCGCCGAACTTATCCAGCTTGAAACCGGGATCAACATCAAGTCCAGCAAGCAGACCATGCTCGAGGGGCGCCTGCGACGGCGCGCCAGGGTACTCGATGTGTCAAGCATCAGCGACTACTGCGATCAGGTGCTCAGCGGCCAATTCGGGGCGGACGAGCTCGAACACCTGATCAACGCGGTCACCACGAACAAGACCGACTTCTTCCGCGAACCCGGGCACTTCGACTACCTGACCGGGACGGTCCTTCCGCTTTACGCGGAAGAAAGCTGTCGCCAGATCCGCTGCTGGAGCGCCGCCTGCTCAACGGGTGCAGAGCCCTACACCCTCGCCATGCTGCTGGACGATTTCGCATCGCGAAGCCGGGGCATGGACTACCGTGTTCTCGCAACGGACATCGATACCGATGTACTTTCGACTGCAGTCAAAGGCATCTATCCGCGAGAGCAGGTCGATCCGGTCCCGGCACACCTTCGCCGCCGTTACGTGATGGAATCGAAGGACCCGCGCCGCCAGGAAATCCGCATCGCACCCGAACTGCGGCGTCGCGTGGCGTTCGGCAGGCTCAACCTCATCGACGAGAGCTACCCCATCGATGATGCCTTCCATTTGATATTCTGCCGCAACGTCCTGATCTATTTCGACAAGAAGACGCAGGAGGAAGTGGTCCTGCGTCTTTGCGAAAAGCTCCTGCCCGGCGGCTATCTGTTCCTCGGCCATTCGGAATCGATCACCGGCTTCCGCCACGACCTGACCCAGGTCGCCGGCACAGTGTTCCGGAGATCATGATGCCCAGTGGCAGGTCCAGGACCCGCGTGCTGATCGTCGATGACAGCGCCAGCGTGCGCCAGACGCTGAAGGCAATCCTCGAGGAAGATCCGGAACTCGAAGTGATCGGCACGGCGGCGGACCCCTTCGCCGCGGCTCGGATCATCCAATCGCAAGTTCCCGACGTGATCACGCTGGATGTCGAGATGCCGCGGATGGACGGCATCACCTTTTTGCGCAAGCTGATGAGCCAGTGTCCGGTGCCCGTGGTGATGTGCTCGTCGCTCACCGAGCAAGGTTCGGAAACCCTGCTGCAGGCGCTCGAGGCCGGCGCCGTGGACGTGATCCTGAAGCCGCGCATCGGCGTTGCCGATCACCTTGCCGAGGCCCGCGATGCCATCCGCGAAGTCGTCAAGGGCGCCGCCCGGGCCCGCGTTTCCGCGCGCCGCCCTGCCCCGCCGCGTATCCGTCCGGAACAGAAACTCACTGCTGATGCGGTCCTGCCGCCCCCCAGTGGGAAGGCCATGAGCCGGACGACAGAGATGGTCGTCTGCATCGGCGCGTCGACCGGCGGAACCGAAGCCCTGCGCGAGGTGCTGGAGGCGCTGCCCGCCAACTCCCCGGGCATCGTCGTCGTCCAGCACATGCCCGAGCGCTTCACGCGCGCCTTTGCCAATCGCCTGAACTCGATCTGCGAGGTGAGCGTAAAGGAAGCCGAGGAAGGCGACACCGTCATGCGCGGCCATGTGCTGATCGCACCCGGCGGCAAGCACACGCTGCTCGAAAGGCAAGGCGCACGCTACCTCGTCTCCGTGCGCGACGGGCCGTTGGTATCACGCCACCGTCCCTCGGTGGATGTGCTGTTCCGCTCTGCGGCTCGCTGCGCCGGGTCGAATGCGGTCGGCGTGATCATGACTGGCATGGGCGACGATGGCGCCCGGGGATTGCTGGAGATGAAGGAAGCTGGCGCACGCACCTTTGCGCAGGATGAAGCTACGTCAGTGGTGTTCGGAATGCCCAAGGAAGCGATTGCGCGGGGCGCGGCAGATCGTGTGCTCCCACTGGGTTCGATCGCGGGTGAAGTCCTCCGCGCAACGGCGCGCTGACCGATGGCCGTACTCAAACTCGTTGCGCCCACGCCACCAGACGCACCTGACCCGGCCTCGCTGAAGGACGACATCCAGGCGATCCTCGACCCGATGAACGAGTGCTTCAACAGCGCGAGCACGCAACTGTGCCACGCTGTCGGTCGCATCGATTCGATCGTCACAGCCCTGACGGAAGTTGCGCGCATCTTCGATGGCGGTGTTGGTAGCGATGCCATCGACGGCCTGCGCAAGGCAGCTAGTTCCCTGCTCAACGTGCGCGAGGTCGTCAAGCAGCGGTCGGGTGAGATCACGATCCTGCATGACGCCGCCCGCGAGGTCCGGACAAGCACAGCCGAGGTCCTGAGGTGCCTGCAGGTCCTCGACATCTATGGCATGAACGTCAAGATCACCGCTTCGGGTCTCCCGCAGTTCATGGAATTTGCCGACGCGATGCGTGCAAAGCTCGGCCAGGGATCCAGGGAACTTGAAGGCCTTGAGCACATGCTGGTGGCGCTGACCAAGAGCCTCCACGAGATGAGCCAGAACGATCGTCTGCTCGATCTCGAATGCTCGAAGGTCTTCCCTCAAGTTCCTGACACCCTCATGCGCGAGGCGGGGAACCTGCAGGCGCATCAGGCCAGCCTCGGCCAGATGGCGCGCGTGATTTCCGCGACTGCCATGGCGATCCAGACGGAGTTGCACGCTGCCATTGCTGCAATCCAGATTGGTGACCGGGTTCGCCAACGGTTCGAACACATCGTCAAGGGTCTCGACCTCATCGAACGGGCCTTGGCTGACGCGGCTCTCCCGAGCCACGAAGCTGGCCCGGCACTCGCCGTCCTCGCAGCGCTTTCGGTGGCTGCTGCAACCGAATACTCGCGCGATACCGCCGAGCTTTCCGGCTCGCTGGTCCGCTTGCGTGCACAATGCGACAAGCTCGGCGAACTCAACCATGGCGGGTCGGGCGATGGTGATCGCGACATGCTTGTCCGGATCGAGACCAGCGTCGGCGAAGCCCATGTCTTGCTCCGCCAGCTTGACCGCGCCAACAGCGAAGGGATGGCGACGCAGGACTTCATCCTCAGGACCGTTGACGAGGTGAACAAGCGGGCAAGATCGATTTCCATGCTGCGGCTCGACGTGCAGCACATGGCGATCAACATCGGCCTCAGTTGCCGCACTGCGCAAGGCGTCGGGCGCCCCGTCATGGTCATTGCCAACGAGATCAGGACCTATTCCGATCGGCTCGATTCGATCGCCGACACCATCCTCGGGACCCAAAGACAACTGTCCGAGCCCTGCCACCGCCTGCAGGAACGCTCTGTCGACAACGCTGCTGCATCGGGGGATCTGCTCGGAACGTTTCTGGCCACGATCAGCGATTGCAACCAGAAGGGCCAGGTGGCGATGGCTTTGGTCGAGACAGAGGCGCAGGAACTCCGCACCAATCTCACCTCGGCAATGTCGCTGCTTGAGGAGGCGAGTTCCCTCGAACGATCCATGCTCCGGGTCGGGGAGACCCTGGGTCATGACCATGCTCGCGAAGCAGGCACCGATCACGCAACCGTCAACATCAATCAGGGCATTCTTGACCAGCTTGCCCGGACATACACGATGGCTGACGAGCGAGAGGTGCACAACCGGTCGATCGCACCTGCCTACACCCCCATCGTCACCGTGCCGCCAAGTCCGACTGAAGGTTTCGATGACGACGAGGACGATGGCCTGTTCTGAAGCGGGTTAGCCCGGCAAACCGCGGTTAGACCTGCTGAATGGAAAGAATCGCTCCCGTAGGGAACAGCCCGTGCAACCGCCTCGTGCAAGAGCCACGGCCCGCGTACTGTTCACCGATCCTACGCACCTGCCTTCGGGACACGGCCCTCGTGCTGCGAACCTAATTCAACCGCTCCCAGGATAGACCAAAGCGGCCAAGATACTTGCGCAGTCGATCGGCATCGTTGGTGCTGGCGCGTTTTGCACGCGACGCGGCGAAGAGCACACGTCCCGCTTCGGACAGCGAGCGGCTGCCTCGGCAGGTTGTCACGACATACGCCAATTGGACCCGATCAAAAGGATCGAGATCCGCAAGTTGCTGATCATCCAGCAGGGTGTCGAGATCGTCTGCCACGCTCTCGTTTCCGCCCCAAAGCCGCTGCAGTCTAGCAATCTCGGTGGCAACCACGTGGCTGTCGATCCGGCCCTTGAGTGAAAACGTCGCCATTCGGGTAACACTTGCCGCTAGGTCGCGAAAGTTGCCCTTCCATTGTGCCTCGCCCGACATCGCGAACGATAGATACCGGTCGCGCGCTTCCTTGTTGAAGGTCACGCGTTCGCCCTCGCGCTCGGCATGCCGGTCAAGCTCGTAATCAAGGTTCGGAGCAATGTCCTCACGGCGCTGGGAAAGTCCGGGCAGCGTAAAAGTCCAAAGATTGAGCCGGGCGTAGAGATCCTCGCGGAAGGTGCCTTCTGCAACGCAGCGGGCAAGGTCACGGTTTGTCCCGGCGATAAGTTGGAAATCGCTTCCCGCCTCGCGGTCAGCCCCAACGGGCAGGAAGCGCTTGTCCTCGATGGCGCGCAGGATCATCGCCTGCTCGTCGAGCCCGAGCTCGCCGATCTCGTCGAGGAAGAGCAGGCCGCCATCCGCTGTGCGCAAGAGGCCCGGGCGATCGGCAGCGGCGCCCGTGAATGCCCCCTTCTTGTGGCCGAAGAGCGCAGACATTGCGCTGTCACCACGCAAGGTTGCGCAATTGACTTCGACGAACTGGCCGCTGACCTGACGCTTGAGCTTCTTCAGTTCGAAGATGCGACGGGCAAGCTGACTCTTCCCTGCTCCGGTCGGGCCCATCAACAGGATCGGCGCGCGCGTTCGGCTCGCGACCTGCTCGATCTCCTCGATCATCGCGTTGAACGCGGGATTGCGCGTTTCTATGCCTGATTTGAGGAACGACGTGCTCGCCTCGGCCTCGCTCGCAAAGCGCGTGGCGATACTGTCGTAGCGTGACAGATCGAGGTCGATGACACTCCAGGTTCCCACAGCATCCGGAGCACCTCGCTTCGGCTGGGTCTGCAGCAGTCGTCCAGGAAGGTAGTGCGCTTCCGTCAGGAGAAAGAGGCAAATCTGCGCAACGTGAGTTCCGGTTGTGATGTGGACAAGCAGGTCCTCTGCATCGGGATCAAACGGCTGAGCACGCGCGAAGTCGAGCAGCTTGCCGTAAACCTCCTCGAAATCCCAAGCGTCGGCAAAGTCGATCAGGTGATGCTCGACTTCGGTCTCGGGTGAGACAGACGCGATATCCTCTGTCACATACTGGGCGAGACGGCTGTGAGCGCTGCCGTGAATCATCAGGAAGCGGTCCACACGCAGGTCTTCTTGCATGCACAGACCCACGGACGGCCGCCACTTCATCCAGCGCGAAGGGCCGAACTTGGAAGCATCCAGCGTCGATCCGAGAAAGCTGATGACGGTGACTGGCTTCATTCGCCAGATTTCTATCACCTTATCTCACAGGATACAATTTTTCTGGCTTAGGATGAGAGAAGATCCGACCGGGATATCCACATCCGCTAGATATATATCACAAAATCAATGCATTACGAATTCCTAAGGTTGATGTCATCAAAACTGGCACGCTGCCTGCAGTTACATTTGCGTCGGGTGGGTCGAACAGCCCGGCAAAGCGGAACCGAAGGGCGGTCGGAATGGGCCGATCGCCCTCAAGGACCAAGACATGGCGTAGCTCAGATGCACCAGAGCGCCGGCACAATGACACAACACAGGAGGTCCAGAGTGGCCGATACGACTTTCGAATTCCAGCATGTGCCCGGGGGCGTGCCAATCAAGATGTGGACGCGCGGTGTGCCTGTCGAGGACGAGGCGCGAGCGCAACTCATGCGGGCTGCACAGATGCCGTTCATCTTCAAGCATGTCGCGGCCATGCCTGACGTTCACGTCGGCATTGGCGCAACCGTAGGCTCGGTGATCCCGACCAGAGGCGCCGTCATTCCGGCTGCAGTCGGAGTGGACATCGGCTGCGGCATGATGGCAGCCCGCACTTCGCTGATGGCGCATGACCTCCCCGACAGTCTTGATGGCATCCGCTCGGCGATCGAGCAGGCCGTGCCGCATGGGCGTAGTGTCGGGCGCGGGCAGCGTGATCACGGCTCTTGGGGCTCGCCCCCACCCGCGATCGTCGAAGCCTGGGCCACGCTCGTGGCCCGCTTCGATGTGATATGCGCAAAGTTCCCGCGACTGAAGAACACAAACAACCTCACGCACCTCGGCACGCTCGGCACGGGCAACCACTTCATTGAGTTGTGCCTTGATCAGCAAGCGCGCGTCTGGGTCATGCTGCATTCCGGTTCGCGCGGGGTCGGCAATGCCATTGGCACGTTCTTCATCGAACTTGCCAAGCAGGACATGCGCAAGTGGCATATCAACCTGCCAGATCAGGACCTCGCCTACTTCCCGGAAGGTACCGACCACTTCGACGACTATGTCGAAGCTGTTGGCTGGGCGCAGGATTTTGCTGCGCTCAACCGGCGCATGATGATGATCAACGTCATCGCCGCATTGCGGGCAAAGATCGCCAAGCCGTTCGAGGCAGAGATGGAAGCGGTGAACTGCCATCACAACTACGTGACGCGTGAGCACCACTTCGGCGAGAACGTGCTTGTCACCCGCAAGGGGGCGGTGCGCGCGGCCAAGGGCGTGCTGGGGATCATCCCGGGTTCGATGGGGGCAAAGAGCTTCATCGTGCGCGGGCTGGGCAACCCGGAAAGCTTCGACAGCTGCAGCCATGGCGCGGGCCGCGTGATGAGCCGCACCCAGGCCAAGAAGCTGGTCTCGCTCGACGAGCATATCGCCGATACCGCGGGCGTGGAATGCCGCAAGGACGCTGGCGTGATCGACGAGACGCCCCGCGCCTACAAGCCGATCGAAGACGTGATGGCCGCACAGGCCGATCTCGTCGAGATCGTGCATACACTGAAGCAGGTGGTCTGCGTGAAGGGGTGATTCCCCTCACCCAGACTCGATGTCCCACTGATTGGCAGAAAAATGATCACTATCGACGGTTCGGAAGGCGAAGGCGGAGGGCAGATGGTGCGCAATTCCTGCGCGCTGTCGCTTGTTACTGGCGAGCCTTTCCGCATCACCAGCATCCGCGCCAAGCGGTCGAAGCCGGGGCTGATGCGTCAGCATGTCACGGCGGTCGAGGCCGCCGCGGCGATCTCGGGGTCAGAATGCACAGGCCTGGCGGTAGGCAGTCCAGAGCTGACGTTTCGTCCGGGCCGAACCGTCCCCGGCGAATATCACTTTGCGGTGGGAACAGCGGGCTCGACGGGCCTCGTATTGCAGACCGTGCTGTTGCCGCTTGCGCTGGCAAACGGCCCTTCGCGCCTCGTGCTCGAAGGCGGCACGCACAACATGCTGGCGCCGCCGTTCGAGTTCATCGAGCGCACGTTCCTGCCGATCATCAACCGGATGGGGCCGCAAGTCTCTGCGCGTCTGGTCCGTCACGGCTTCTTCCCACGCGGTGGCGGCAGGATCGAAGTGGATATAACGCCAGCGCCGCTGGCACCGCTGGATTGCACCACGCGGGGGCAGGCCCTTGGCGTCTCCGCCACGGCTCTCTTCTCGGCACTTCCGGGCGAGATCGCAGAGCGAATGCTCGCTCGGACGCGGCGCGATCTTGCCGATTGGCCGGAGGACGCGTTTCGCCTTCATCAGGTTCCAGCGGACCAAGGGCCCGGCATCATTCTTCTGCTCGAAGCGCGCTATGCCAACATTACCGAGATCGTGAGCGCATTCGGCCAGCTTGGCGTCACGGCAGAACGTCTCGCGAAGACTTCCGCAGCGCGCATCCAAGGCTATGCTGACGCGTCAGCGTTCGCAGGCCCGTACCTTGCCGATCAGCTTGTGCTGCCGTTCGTACTTGCTTCAGGCGGCGCGTTCACCACGGTAAAGCCAAGCCAGCATCTGCTCACGGCGATCGACATTGCCAGGACCTTCACGGGTCGCCGCATCGAAATCAGCAGGGAGAGTGGCGATCATCTGATCTCGGTCGGCTGATCAACGCAACCTGGCGCCCGCTTCAGGTGCGCAGACGCCAGCCCGTCTTGAAGATCCACGCGATGATCGCCACCCACAGCGCCATGAACGCCACGATCATCGAGAGACTGAGGCCGACACCGACGTCCGACTGCCCATAGAACGACCAGCGGAAGCCATTCACCAGATAGACGATCGGGTTGAACATGGTCACCGTCTGCCACGTCGGCGGAAGCATCTTGATGGAGTAGAATGTACCACCCAGGAACGTCAGCGGCGTGATGATCATGATCGGAACGACCTGAAGCTTCTCGAAACCGTCGGCCCATAGTCCGAGGATGAACCCGAAGAGGCTGAAACTTATCGAAATGAGAATCAGGAACGCAGCAGCCCAGAACGGGTGGACAATCTCAATGGGCACGAACAGCCGTGCCGTCGCCAGAATGATCAGGCCGAGTATCACCGACTTTGTCGCTGCCGCACCGACATAGCCCATAAGCGCTTCGAACGCGGAAACCGGTGCCGAGAGCAATTCATAGATCGTGCCAGTAAATCGCGGGAGATAGATACCGAAAGACGCGTTCGAAACGCTCTCGGTGAGCAGCGCCAGCATGATCAGGCCAGGCACGATGAACGCCCCGTAGCTGACATTGTCGATCGTCTCCATCCGTGATCCGATCGCCGATCCGAACACGATGAAGTAGAGCGACGTGGATATCACCGGCGCGGCAAGGCTCTGGAACAATGTCCGGAGTGTCCGCCCCAGTTCGAACGCGTAGATCGCGCGCACCGCATGGAAGTTCATGCCTGCTTCTCCACGAGACCGACAAATATCTCTTCGAGCGATGATCGCGCGGTGTCCACCGACCGGAAATCGATGCCTGCGGCGAAAAGCCGTTTGATCAGGTCCGCCGCTCCGGCTGCCCCATCGCCCTCGCCGGTCAGGGTAAGCACCAGCGATGCACCATCCTCCGTCAGCGCCAGCCCTTCATCGGCCAACTCGGGGGGCAACGTGTCGAGTGGCGCGGCAAGACCAACTGTCACGCGCGTCCGGCCGAGCCGTTCCATAAGCGCGTGCTTCTCGTCGATCAGGATAATCTTTCCTCCGTCGATCACGCCAATGCGATCGGCCATCTCTTCGGCTTCCTCGATATAATGTGTCGTCAGGATAATGGTGACGCCCCTTTCGCGCAGTCGGCGCACCATGTCCCACATGTCGCGGCGCAACTCGACATCGACCCCGGCAGTAGGCTCGTCGAGAAACAGGATCGTCGGCTCATGCGACAGCGCCTTGGCGATCAGGACGCGCCGCTTCATGCCGCCGGAAAGCCCGGCAATCTTGCTGTGACGCTTGTCCCACAGCGAAAGGTCGCGCAGGATTTGCTCGACGAGTGCATGATCGCGCGGCTTGCCAAACAGGCCCCGGCTGAAATTGACCGTATGCCAAACGGTCTCGAACATGTCGGTCGAAAGCTCTTGGGGAACCAGCCCGATCTTGGCCCGCGCCGCGCGATAATCCCGCGCGATATCATGGCCATCAGCGATCACCGTACCGCCCGTTGCGCGGACAAGCCCGCAAACGATGCCGATCAGTGTCGTCTTGCCCGCGCCATTTGGGCCGAGCAGCGCAAAAATCTCACCACGAAAGATCTCGAGATCGACGGACTTGAGCGCGTGGAAGCCACCTTGATAGATCTTGTCGAGACCAACGATGGAGACGATCGGTTCGGGAGTTTGGGATGCCATGGAAGCTAAGTGGTGCGGATAAAGACTTTATGCCACCCCATAACTCTCTGAACATGAATCGCCGCCCGGCCTGCCAGCCCAGACTGCCTGAATCTTAAGGAACGATCGGTCCCTCAAGAACAGCGAAGCGAGGCGGTCAATCGCCGCGTGGAGCGGCAGTGGCGGAGCGGGAGGGATTCGAACCCTCGATACGCTTTTGACGTATACTCACTTTCCAGGCGAGCGCCTTCGACCACTCGGCCACCGCTCCGCATTGCTCTGGAAGGGGCCCCCTAGCGGCATGTCATGGCTTTCGCAAGGCGTCGGTTCCTGCAATGATCAAGTAATGTCGATCTTCGCCTTTCTCGCCGCCGCCGCGGCTTCGCCCGCTCCCGCAACGCCGGCACTTTCGCCCGGCGAGATCGTCGCGGCAGCGCCCGTGTCCGACTGGACGCCCATCTCGGCCGAAGATCTGCTGGTGATGGACCTCGCGCCCGATGCTGCTGGCAAGGCGCGCCGCGTGGTGATCCAGTTGTTGCCCGATCCCTTCTCGCAAGGCTGGGTCGGCAATGTCCGCACGCTTGCGGCCACACACTGGTGGGACGGGCTTTCGGTCTATCGCGTGCAGGACAACTGGGTGGCGCAGTGGGGCGATGGCGAAGGTGAGGACAGGCTGAAGGCAAAGCCCCTGCCCGCGGGCCTCGCCCGCGTGCCGCAGGAGCGCTACGTGCTGCGCCCCGAAGGGCCTGAACGCAGCGCCACCCATGAGGAGCTCGACACCTGGCTTGCCACGATCGAAGGCACACATGGCGCGTGGCACGCGCTGACCGACAAAGGTGCCGCGATCAAGGATACCGATCCTTACGCCGACGAAACCTTCTTCTATCGTGGCTGGCCTCTCGCTGCCTCGCGCAAGGGACCAAGTGCATGGCCGGTGCACTGCTATGCCAGCATTGGCGTGGCTCGCGACGAACCGCCTGACACCGGAACCGGGGCCGAACTCTATGCCGTGATCGGCCATGCCCCCCGACAGCTTGACCGCAATCTTGCGGTGATCGGGCGCGTGATCGAAGGGATCTCGTACCTCTCGTCCCTGCCACGCGGGGCCGCGCCGATGGGTGTCTATAGCGATCCGGCCGCGCGTACGCCGATCCTTTCGGTCCACTCCGCTGCCGAAGTGCCAGACCTACCTGCGTACGAATATCTCTCGACCGAAAGCCCCTCCTTCCGCCGCTATGCCGATGCGAGCGCCAACCATCGCGAGCCGTTCTACGTCCAGCCTGCCGGCGGAATCGACATCTGCAATCTCAAGGTCCCGGTGCGCCGACGCGAATGAGCGACGATGCTTATGCGACGACGACAACGCTCTGGCGCTGGTCCGGCGGGGCCAACGGGGGCGACTGGTTCTTCGTCACGGTGGATGGCGAAGTGGGCGAAGCGCTCAGCGCAACGGCGCTGATGCACCGCCTCGAAACCGGCCGCCGCGCGGGCTGGGGATCGGTCAAGGTGACGGTGCAGGTTGGCGAAACCGAATGGCGCACCTCGGCATTCCCCAGCAAGGAGCGCGGCTGGATGGTTCCGATCAAGGCCTCCGTGCGCAAGGCAGAGGGGTTGATCGAAGGTGAAGCCTTTGCACTCCAACTGAAATTCTGAAGGTTAAGTTGGTCGCAAATTCGATGGCGCCGGAACCCTCCCCGCTGCGGCTACTCGCAAGTCTCGCTCCCCTCCCTTGAGGGAGGGGTTGGGGGTGGGTGATCAACGATTGCGGTGCCATACGACAGAACAGCCACGCTCAAGGATTCTCTCGTGCCCCACAACGTCGCCCTCATCGGCTATGGCTATGCCGGAAAGACCTTCCACGCCCCGTTGATCCTGGCCGAACCCGGCCTGCGCCTTACCGCCGTCGTCTCCAGCGATCCGGCCAAAGTCCATGCCGACCTGCCCAAAATGCGCGTCGAAGCCGATATCGCCACCGTGCTTGCCGACCCGGCGATTGATCTCGTCGTCATCGCCACGCCGAACGACAGCCACGCTCCCCTCGCCCACGCCGCAGTCGCGGCAGACAAGGCGGTGGTCGTGGACAAGCCCCTTGCCCTCACCCTTCAAGATGCCCGCCTCATCGCCGCGCACGCCGCAGAAAAGGGCACCCTGCTCAGCGTCTTCCACAATCGCCGCTGGGACGGCGATTTCCTCACCATCGCCAACGCGATCGAACAAGGCGTGATCGGCAAGGTCGCCCACTTCGAAAGCCACTTCGACCGCTTCCGACCCGTGGTGCGCGATCGCTGGCGCGAGAACCCCGGCCCCGGCAGCGGCGTCTGGGCCGATCTCGGGCCGCACCTGGTCGACCAGGTGCTCTGCCTGTTCGGCCAGCCAACCCGCGTGATCGCCAGCCTTGGCGCCTTGCGCGATGGGGCGCGGACTGACGACTGGGCGCATGTCGTGCTCGAATTTCCCGACATGCGCTGTGTCCTTCACGCAGGAATGCTCGTGGCTGGCGGCTCCCCCCGCTTCATCGTCCACGGGAGTGAAGGCAGCCTGATCAAGCACGGCCTCGATCCGCAGGAGGCGCAATTGCTCGAAGGCCTGCGCCCCGGCGCGCCGGATTGGGGCCAAGAGGATACTCCCCTCACCCGCTACGAGGCCGAGGGGCAAACCCATCCACTCACCGTCCATCCGGGCGACTATCCCGCCTTTTACGCCGGTATCGCGATGGCACTTGATGGAGCGCCACTCGCCGTCACTGCGGAGCAGGCGCTGGCGGTGATGGCCGTGGTCGAAGCCGCCACCGAATCCGCGCGCACCGGGACGGCTCAACCGGTTCCACCATTCCGGTTGTAAATCACCTGTCCTACACCCCAGGTTGCAAGGCAGGCTCCGCAACGCTCCTTGAACCGTCAATCGCTCGTGCTTTACCGGGCACCAAGCCTTCGCCCTTCGTGCATCCGGCGCGCAGGCTTGGGTCAGCCATTCACCCGAATGTGAAACCTGCGGTTAGAGCGCCCGAAAACCACCCCGAAGTTTTCTCTCAGGACAGTGTAAACCCCGTAAACCCTTGTTCACATATGTGAACGAATTACCGCCCGCGCAGCACCATTTCTACCGCGTCGCAGATCTGCTGAACCGAGAACGGCTTAGCCAGGAAGTGCATGTTGGGAATGTCGATCTCGCGCCGCAACTGCTCCTCGGCATAGCCCGACATGAACAGGAATGGCAGTTCGGGGCGCAGGTTTCGGATTTCGCGAGCCATGGCCGGGCCATCCATCGTCGGCATGACCACGTCGGACACGACGAGATCGAAGCTGCCCTTGCCGATCGCTTCAAGCCCCTCCTCTCCATCAGCCGCTGTCGTCACCTCATAACCCTGCCGCACCAGCGCGCGTTCGGCCACCGCACGGACGGTGTCCTCGTCCTCGACCAACAGGATGCGCCCACCGCCCGACCATTCGCGCTTGGGCTCAGCCGTGGCCCGCACTGTCGGCGCGGGCTCGGCGGCGTCGGGGACGTGGACCGGCAGGTAGATGCTGAAGCGGGTGAACTTGCCGACCTCGCTCTCGGCAAAGATGAACCCGCCCGATTGCTTGACGATGCCATAGACCGTCGACAGGCCGAGGCCGGTGCCCTTGCCCTTTTCCTTCGTGGTGAAGAACGGCTCGAAGATCTTGCCGATCTGCGTGGGCTTGATGCCGTGGCCGTTGTCCTCCACCACCAGCGCGGTGTAATCACCCACCGGCAGGATCTCGCTCTTCATTGCGCGCACGTCGGCTGCGGTTATCCGCCGGGTCATCAGCTTGACCACGCCGCCGCCCTTGGCCCCAACCGCCGCCAGCTTGTCGTTGATCGCATCGCGCGCGTTGACGGCAAGGTTAAGGAGGACCTGTTCGAGCTGGGTCGGGTCGGCCCGGACGAAGCCGAGATCGCGGTCGTGCGTGACCTCAAGCGTGATCTTCTCGCCGATCAGCCGCTTCAGCAGCGCGGATACTTCGGCGACAACGTCTGGCAGCTGCAGCACTTGCGGGCGCAGGGTCTGCTGGCGCGAGAAGGCAAGCAACTGCCGCGTCAGAGAAGCTGCACGGTTCGAGTTCGCCTTGACCTGCTGGATGTCGTCATAGTCGCTGTCGCCCGGCGTGTGGCGCATCAGCATGAGGTCGCAATAGCCGATGATCGCGGTCAGCACATTGTTGAAATCGTGCGCGACGCCGCCAGCGAGCTGGCCGACCGCCTGCATCTTGGTGGCCTGCGCAATCTCGCGCTTGAGCCGAGTCTCCTCGGACGAGTCCTTGAGGCTGAGCAGCACCGCCCCCTCGCCCAGTCCGCGCACGCCGGCGAGGCTGAGCGAGACCGGCTCGTCCGGCGCTGCGCGAAGCCGCACGGCCACGTCGCCCGCCGTCGCCTGCCCTTGCGCATAGCGGCGCACCGCATCGAGCAGCGCGCCCTTGTCCTCCTTGATCACGAGGTCGGATGGATAAGGCGGCGGAATCCTGTCCTCGTGCCCGGCGGCGCGCAAGAACGCGGCGTTGGCAAAGAGGAAGCGGCCGTCGCGGTCGGTCATGGCAAGGCCGAGCGGCAGGCGCGCGAGCAGCGCCTCGATCTGGGGCAGCCCTGCGCTCACCTCGCCAACGCCGCCCTGGCTATCAATCAGCAGAAACAGCGAGGCGGTGCGCGCCGGGTCGATGTTGGCGATGCCGTCGGGGTCGGCCACGGGCAGGTGGACCAGCTTGACCGGCGTGCCCTTGCGACCCTCGCGGGCATAGAAGATGCGGTCGCTCTCGTCGCTGACAAGGTAGGACACGAAGTCCGCGCCGGTCAGGTCCTGCGTGGGCGAGCCGGTAGCGCGCTGGGCGAAGGCGGTGTTGGCCGCAACGATCGCACCGTCGGGCGCGACGACTGCCGACTGCAGCCCCTCGCGCGACAAGGCCCGCCCGAGCTTTCCACCGATATGTCCGGCCATGTCGGCCACGAGATCGTGGGTGACGACGGGCAGGAACCGCCAGACGAGAAAGTCCTCGCCCCGCCCTGCCCGCGACAGTTCGGCGCGCCACGTGCCCTGCGTGGATGCCAGTCCTTCCGCCGATGCCGTGCCATCGCGCCATGCGGCCCGGGTGGCGGCTTCGAGCAGTTCGGTGGAGGCACGCTCCAGCGGCAGGCGCGGCGGAGCGGCGGCAGGGCCGAACCACTCACCCATCAACGCATTGGCGCAGACCAGCCGTCCGGCGCGGTCGGTGATCGCGATGCCCACATCGCTGCGTTCGATCGCGGCATTGGTGACCGACCAGTCCGGAACAGCGAACTCGGCTTCCGCCGCGACTTGCGGCGACCGGAAGGCGAGCCGCAGCGCCGCTCCGATCACGCCAACGCCGCCGACGAAACCTGCGACCAGCAAAGGCTGGCCCGAAACCGTCCACAGCACGCCTGCGCTCGCCAGCACGGCCCCGCCAAGCATCAGCCAGTCACGCAGCGGCGCGGGCGCGTCAGTCGCGGTCGCCGCCTCGCTGCCGGAACCGACCATCAGTCAGGGAAATCGCGTGCTGCGGCGCGCGCCTTGCGCACCTTGCGCTTATGTGCCGTCCACCAGCGCCAGCCGAGCGCGGAGATGACATAACCGAGGGCTGCTGCAATCACGGAGATCAGGAACAGCCCGATGATCAGCGAGGGTGCGGCGTCGGAGCCCAGCCAGGCCAGCCATTCGCCCAGCCCCGCACCCTTGGTCATCAAGGCGTGGACAGTGGAGAAATCGGCGTGAAAACCGAAGCTGTTACCGACCGCGATCGCGCCGGGGAGAAACACGAACAGCGTGGTCGGCGGGATCGAGATGAAGGTCATCAGCACGGCGAGCGGGATGTTGCCCCGGCACGGCACGCACATCAAGGCCGCGCCGACGATCTGTACGCCCGGGATCAGCGCGAAGATTCCGATGAACAGGCCGGCCGCCACGCCGCGCGGCACCGAGCGGCGGGTAAAACGCCAAAGTTCATGGCGCGCGGCGAGCGGACGGGCGAAGCGGTTCTGCTCCATCTGCTCACGCGTCGGCATGTTTGCCCGCGCCCAGTTGACGATCCTGTCGAACATCGCCTGCTAGTTCTACCCGTTTCCCGTCCGCCCCGCCACGGGACATCAGATCGCAACTAGACCGGATTTCCTTGCCGGTCGGTGAAGTGCATCACCGCTGAGGTGACTTACCCGTGATCTTTCATGATCCGGGCCTTGTCCCGTTTCCAGTCGCGGTCCTTGATGGTGGCACGCTTGTCGGCCACGTTCTTGCCCTTGGCCAGCGCGAGTTCGACCTTGGCGCGGCCACGGCTGTTGAAATAGATCGACAGCGGCACGAGCGTCATGCCCTTGCGCTCAACGGCGCCGGTAAACTTTGCGATCTGGCGTTCTTTCAACAGCAGCTTGCGCGGGCGCTTGGGTACGTGGTTGAAGCGGTTGCCGTGGCTGAATTCCGGCACGTTGGAATTGACCAGCCAGACCTCGCCGTTCTTCACCTCGGCGTAACTCTCGGCAATCGAGCCTTCACCGAAGCGCAGCGATTTCACCTCGGTGCCGGTCAAGCAGATGCCCGCCTCGTACTTCTCCTCGATGAAGTACTCGAACCGCGCCTTGCGATTCTCGGCGACGACTTTGGTCTTGTCGAATTCAGGATGTACGGGACGTGCCATGGTCCCGCTCATGTAGGCGCTGCCCCGGCAAAGCGAAAGTGGGACTTCTCACTTTGTCGGGGCAGACCTGTTTTCAGATCAGCCCGGCATGCTCCAGCGCGGCATCGACCTTGGCGCGGGCTTCGGGGCTGGCGGGCACGAGCGGCAGGCGCAGCTCGTCGTTGATGCCCTCGAACACACGGCTCAGCGCGTACTTCAGCGGCGCGGGCGAGGCATCCGAGAACATCGCGTAGTGCAGCGGGTAAAGCTTGTCGTTCAGCTCGCGCGCCTTTTCGAGATCGTTGGCGGCGCAGGCTGCCTGGAACTCGGCGCAGAGCTTCGGCGCGACGTTTGCCGTCACCGAAATGCAGCCGACCGCGCCCGCTGCGTTGGCGGGGAGCGCCAGTTCATCGTCGCCCGAAAGCTGGCAGAAGTGCTTGCCGATGCCCATGCGGTGGTCGGTCACGCGGCTGAGGTCACCGCTGGCGTCCTTGATCGCGACGATCCTGTCAGGATAGCGCTTGGCGAGTTCGCACACTGTCTCGGGCAGGATGTCGGTGACGGTGCGGCCGGGCACGTTGTAGAGCACGATCGGCAGGTCGTTGTGCTCGGCTAGGTAGCTGAAGTGGGCGATGATGCCCGCCTGGCTCGGCCGGTTGTAGTACGGCGCGACGCAGAGCGCGGCCGAAGCACCGCACTTCTTGGAGAAGTTCATGTGCAGCAGCGCGTTCATCGTGTCGTTGCTGCCGCAGCCTGCGATGACCGGCACGCGGCCGGCGGCCTGCTCGACGCAGACTTCGATCACGCGGTGGTGCTCGGCGTTGGACAGGGTCGATGCCTCGCCGGTGGTGCCGCAGGGGACGAGCGCGGACGAGCCGTTCTCGATCTGCCAGTCGACCAGGCGGCGAAAAGCTTTCTCGTCAAACGCTCCATCGCGAAAAGGAGTCACAAGAGCCGGAATGGAGCCGGAAAACATGGACAATATCCCTCAATTTATCCCATAGTCGTGTTCGGCTTACGACGAGCCGAACCCTGCGGGGGTCTGTTCAGCGCCTGATAAGGAGCCGCTCCATAGTATGTCCGGCATGGACGTGAAAGCCTTGATGTTGCGATGGGGTCTTGCGGGGGTACTGCTGCAGACAGTTGCCGCGTCGAGCGCGGTGCACGCAAGCGGCACAGATGGTGCGGACGGTTCCGACTGGGACCGGGCGCGGGCCAATCTGGTCGCCGGTCAAGGCGGGCCGATGATGGCGGCGGTGGATCGGTGGAAGCTTCTGTCGAGTTCCAACCGCTTCGGCTTTTCCGATTATTCGAGCTTCGTGCTGTCCTATCCGGGCTTCCCGGACGAGGAGAAGCTGCGCCGCTATGCCGAGCTTTCGCTGGAGCGGGACTTTGCCGATCCTTCGCGGCTTGTTGCCTATTTCAGCCAGAAGCCGCCGCTGACCAATCTTGGCCGCGCGCAATATGCGCTGGCGTTGACGCAGCTTGGCCGCCCCGAAGCGCGTGAAGCGGCACGGACCGCGTGGCGCGGCGGGGCGATGACGGATGCGGCGGAAACCGCGCTGTTCTCTGCTTGGGGCACGAGCTTTACGCTTGACGATCACGATGCACGGATGGACGCGCTGCTGTGGGCAGGCGCGGTGGATCAGGCGGCGCGGCAGATCGTTTGGATCAGCCCAGCTCGCAAGGCGATAGACGGCGCGCGGCTGGCAGCGATGCAGGGTGGCGATCCCTATGTGCTGCTGGCGGGCGTGCCTGCGCAGCAGTTCAACGCCGATCCGGGCTTCATCTTCCAGCGCGTGCGGCAGTTGCGCAAAGGCGGACAGGGTGCTGCCGCGCGCGATCTGCTGGCCAACCGCCCCTTGTTGGCGCGGAAGCCGCTCGATCAGGCCAAGTGGGTCGAGGAACTGCTGGTCAATGCGCGGGGTGCGGCAACATCGGGTGACGCGCGCACGGCCATGCGGATTGCCGCCGGGATCGACGATGCCTTCGCTCCCGGCGAGGATATCAGCGCCCGCGCCTATGACTTGCGTGACGATTACACCTCGCTGATGTGGCTCGGTGGCACGCAAGGCTATTTCAACACCGGCGATTATGCCGGCGCAGCGCCGCTGTTCTGGCGTTATGGTGCGGCCGCACGGACGCCGGGGACGCGATCGAAGGGCTTCTACTGGGCTGGCAAGGCGGCGGCGCGCGCCGGTCAGCAGGCCGAAGCTAGGCGCTATTTCGAGATGGCGGCGCAGTATGGCGACCAGTTCTACGGACTGCTCGCTCTGGAGCGGCTTGGCCGCCCGGTGCCGCAATTTGCCACCGACTCTTCGGTCCAGCCCTCGCCTGACGAGCGCAGCCGGTTCTACAGCCAGCCGCTGACACTGGCCGTGCGGGAGGTCGCCCGCAATGGCGACTGGAAGACGACAATCCGGTTCTTCAAGGAAGTGGCCGAGCAGCAGCAGACCGAGGCGCAGCACATGATGGTGGCGAACCTTGCGCGTGAGCTGGGTCGGCGCGATCTGGGTGTGATCGTGGGGCAGGCAGCGGCGGCGCGCGGCTACCTCGATTTTCAGCACATCGCCTTCCCGCTGATCCCGGTGCCGCCGGGCTATGAGGCCAAGTGGACCGGCATTCACGCGATCAGCCGTCAGGAAAGCCAGTTCGCGCAGAACGCAGTCAGCCATGCCGGCGCGCGGGGCCTGATGCAGCTGATGCCGGGGACGGCCAACGAGCAGGCGGGCAAGCTGGGGCTGTCGTACAACGCCTCGGCGCTGACGCAGGATGCGGGGTACAATATCCAGCTCGGCTCGGGCTATTTCGCGCGGATGCTGGATTATTATCGCGGATCGTGGCCGCTGGCCGTGGCTGCCTATAACGCTGGCCCCGGCAACGTGAACAAGTTCCTGCGCGCCAACGGCGACCCGCGCAATGGGGGGATCGACTGGGTGGAATGGATCGAGAAGATCCCGCTTTCCGAAACCCGCAACTACGTCCAGCGCGTGCTGGAAAACGCGGTGGTCTATGAGGCGATGAACCCGCAGTACGCCAGCTATCGGGGGAGCAACCCGATGAGCTACTTTATTGGCAAGCGGGAGCCGGGGTGATTCTATAGTGGTTTGTGATTTCACCGTGAGAGCCTGATCCGAAACTAAGTTGAGTGGTATCAGTGGGTTAGCTTGACGCGAGCCCAAGTCGTTGATTCAGGTGGTTTTGCGAAGACTACCGGAGATCAAGGATGTGGACCGACACCACTCGGGCGCAGTATGCCCGCGCGGACTTGGCTTTGCCAAGTGATTTGACCGACGCCGAATGGGCGCTGCTTGAGCCGTTTTTGCCACCGCCGTCGCATGTGGGCCGTCCGCGCAAATGGCCGCTCAGGCGAATTGTCGAGGCGATCCTGTATCTGTTGCGCGGCGGTCTGCCATGGCGGATGCTACCACCGTGCTTTCCGCCAGTCTCGACAG
>NZ_VLKJ01000011.1 GCF_007830315.1 Novosphingobium taihuense | reverse complement strand
CTGACGGGCGGCGAAACCACGCACAACGTGCTGATGCCCGCCCACGTCGTCGATGGCGTGACGCAGGACATGAAGCTGTTCCGCGACGAGAGTTTCGGCCCGGTTGTCGGCGTGATCCGGGCCCGCGATGAGGCCCATGCGATCGAACTGGCCAACGACACCGAGTACGGGCTGTCGGCTGCCGTGTTCACGCGTGATACCGCGCGCGGCCTGCGCGTGGCGCGCCAGATCAAATCGGGCATCTGCCACGTGAACGGCCCGACCGTGCACGACGAGGCGCAGATGCCCTTCGGCGGCGTCGGCGCATCGGGCTACGGCCGCTTTGGCGGCAAGGCCGGCATCGACAGCTTCAGCGAACTGCGCTGGATCACCATGGAAACCCAGCCCGGGCACTTCCCGATCTGACGCCATTTCCCGATCTGAACCAACACCATTACCCTAGAGGAACGACCATGACCGAACAGCAGAAGATCGAGCGCGCGGAAGAAGATACCGTCGCTTTCACCGTAGAAGACGGAATGGCTTGGGTTAAGTTCAACCGCCCCGAGAAGCGCAATTGCATGAGTCCCAAGCTCAATCGCCGGATGAAGGCGGTGCTTGAGGAACTGGAATTCCGTGATGACGTGAAGGTGCTGGTGCTGACCGGGGAGGGCGATGCCTGGACGGCAGGCATGGATCTCAAGGAGTATTTCCGCGAAACCGAAGCACTGGGTCTCGGTGCCGTGCGCAAGTCGCAGCGCGAAAGCTATGGCTGGTTCGAACGCCTCCGCTGGTACGAGAAGCCGACCATTGCCATGATCAATGGTTGGTGCTTTGGCGGCGGCTACGGCCCGCTGTTCGGTTGCGACATTGCAATTGCTTCGGAGGACGCCCAATTCGGCCTTTCCGAAATCAACTGGGGCATTCTCCCGGGTGGCGGCGCTTCGAAGGTGGCGCAGGAACTCATGCCGTTCCGCAAGGCCATGTACCACGCGATGATGGGCGAGAACCTGACTGGCAAGCAGGCTGAAGAGCAGGGGCTGATCACCGAGGCGGTTCCTGCCGAAAAGCTCAAGGAGCGCGTGCTGGAAATCTGCGAGGCGCTCAAGAAGAAGGACACCCATGCCCTTCGCGCCACCAAGTGGACGATGCGCCGCATGGTCGACATGACCTATGACAATGGCCTGGAATACCAGATCCGCGCGCAGGAAGCGCTGCACAGCTTTGGTGGTGCGGCGGCCCGCAAGGAAGCGACGCGCCAGTTCCTCGACGAGAAGAGCTTCAAGCCGGGTCTTGGCACTTTCGATACGAGCAAGGTCAAAGCCTGATTTTTCAGGCCTGACGGAATTTGTAGAAGGCCCCGGTCGCGCAGGCGCCCGGGGCCTTTGCGTTTTGAAACGTCATGTGAAAGATGTTGCCTGTACAGCAGCTTGCGGCCAGCCTTGCGGCAAAGGAGTCGCACTAATGGCCACGAAGTTCAGAATTGCCCTTGCTGCTACTGTAGCGCTTTCGATGCCTGCTGCGGCCAAGGAAGCCGCATATCCCAAGGCCGAGGCTCAGGTTCTCGATCTTGCGCAGAAAGCCATCTCCATCCGATCGGTCCGCGGCGATGGCAACAAGACGATCGACGTCGCCAAATTGTTCGCCGATGCGCTCGTCGCGGGCGGTTGGAGCGCTTCTGACATTGAGATCACGCCGGTCGACGACACCGCTTATCTCATTGCGACCTGGAAGGGCGCCAACCCGGCACTGAAGCCGCTGGTCATTTCGGGCCACATGGACGTAGTGGAAGCCAAGCGCGAAGACTGGGAACGCGATCCCTTCGTGCCGGTCGTCGAGAACGGCATCCTCTACGGACGTGGTGCCAGCGACATGAAGTTCGACGGCGCGCTCGCGCTGTCGACGCTGATCGAACTGCGTCGGCAAGGCTACAAGCCGAAGCGCACGATCGTCATCGAGTTTTCCGGGGACGAGGAAACGACGATGAAGACCAGCGCGATCATCGCCGAGAAGCTGAAGAATGCCGAACTGGTGATCAATGTCGACGGTGGTGGTGGCGCGCTCGATGAGGCGACCGGCAAGCCGCTCTACTGGACCTGGCAGGGGGCGGAAAAGACTTATGCGGATTACCGGCTCGAGGTGACCAATCCCGGCGGGCACAGCTCGGCTCCACGTCCGGACAACGCCATCATCCAGCTATCTCAGGCGCTGGTGAAGGTCGGTGCTTACAAGTTCAAGGCCGAGCAGAACGAGATCACCAAAGGTTACTTCGACAAAGCCGCAGCCTTTACCGACCGGCCCGAGATCGCTGCAGCCATGCGCGCCTTTGCGGCAAATCCTGCAGACGACAAAGCCTTGGCAACCTTGCGCGCCGACCCTTCAATGGTGGGCAAGGTCGGAACGACTTGCGTGCCGACCATGCTTGGCGGGGGCCACGCCGAGAACGCGCTGCCGCAGCGCGCCTTCGCCAACATCAATTGCCGCATCTTCCCGGGCCATTCCAAGGAAGACATCATGGCTGAACTGGCTGGCGTGATCGGCGACCCTTCGGTGAAGATTTCAGACGTGACGGCTGGTTCGGTGGCCACGCCAGCCTCGCCGGTGCGTCCAGACGTCGTCGCCGCAGTGTCGAAAGCCATGAACAAGGCCTATCCCGGCGTGCCGCTCATTCCGTCGCAGGCTTCAGGAGCATCGGACTCGATGTGGTTCCGCGCGCTTGGCATATCGAGCTACGGCCTGAGCCCTTCATTCTCAAAGGACTCGGAAGACTTCTCGCACGGGCTGAACGAGCGTACACGGCTGTCCAATATCCGGCCCGGCATCACCTACTATCTGAGCCTGATCACCGACCTCACGAAATGATCGTGGCGAGGAAGTTGCGGGCGATATCCCGCGCTTCCTCGGCGGTGAAGCATCCGGGGGAGAGGCAGAGTTCGAGCCAGAGCCCGTCGACGAGGGCTGTGACTGCGATGGCGTGGCGTCGCTGGCTGTGCTGCGGCACGCCACAATCGTCCAGCAGGGCTTCGAGCCTGGCACGGTAACCGGCGTATTGCTCGTCGTGCTGGCTGGCGATGTCCTTGCGTGCGGTGACTAGGCTCCAGAATGCTATCCATGTAGCGAGGAGCGCCGGATCGGCGATGGGTGGCGCAAAACTGGCGGTCACGAACGCTTCGAGCCGATCGCGAGGATTAGTGCCTGCGGCGAATACCGCATCGTCGAGCGCTGCGGCAACTTGTCCGTCAACGTGAGCGTAGGTCGCGGCAACCAGCGAATCCACACCGCCAAAATAGTGGCTGACGAGGCCGGGCGAATTGCCTGCCTCCTGCGCAATTGCGCGGACGCTGGCACCGGCTGTTCCGCTCCGGGCGAGGACCCGGGCGCAGGCTTCGATCAGGCTGAGTTTGCGCGCGTCTGGTTCGGCACGACGAAAGGCGGGGGGTGATGCGACAGCGCTCATGGCTTGAATGTTCTGCCTGTTGTTGTACGACTGTTCAACAAGCAAATCTGGATTCGGGCATATGGGCGATCTCTCCGGGGCATTCCGGCACATCTCATCGGACGAAGTTGATCCGGATGCCGACTGGAGCCTGCCGGGCTGGCTCTACACTGATCCAGAATACTTCGCCGTAGAGATGGAGCGGGTGATCCGACCCTCGTGGCAGATAGTATGCCACGAAAGCGACATCGCGCAGCCGGGTGAATACCGCACGCTCGACTATTTGGGAGAAAGCGTGCTCGCGATCCGGGGTGACGACGGCGTGATCCGGGCTTTCGCAAACGTCTGTCGCCATCGCGCGATGCGTCTGGTCGAAGGGCCTTCTGGTTGTGCGAAAAAGCTGGTCTGCCCGTATCATGCCTGGACATTCGAGCCGGATGGGCGGCTGTCAGGCGTGCCGATGAAGTCGGACTATCCGGCATTGAAGCTTGAGGAAAACGGGCTCGCGCCTGTCTCGGTCGAAATCTGGCGGGGCTTCGTCTTCGTCCGGTTGGTTGATGGCGGCTTCCCGAGCGTGGCCGAGATGATGGCCCCGTTCGAAGAAGAGGTGGGACCCTATCGCTTCGAGGACATGCGTCGGATCGGCGACGTGCGCCTGCGTGAGCGGCAGGTTAATTGGAAGAACGTTGGTGACAACTATTCGGATAATCTACACATTCCAGTGGCGCATGATGGGCTGACGCGCATCTTCGGCAAGTCCTACGAGATTTCAGACCATGGCTGGGCTGACCGGATGAAGGGCGATCTGGTTGAAAAGCCTTCGGCGAACTTCTGGGAGCGGTTCTATCAGGCGCACCTGCCGGAAGTGCCGCACCTATCGCAGGAAGCGCAGCGGCGCTGGCTCTACTACAAGCTCTGGCCCAACATCGCGTTCGATATCTACGCCGACCAGATCGACTTCATGCAATGGTTGCCGCTGACGCCGACGACAACGGTGCTGCGCGAGATGTGCTTTGCGCTACCGGACGATCGGCGCGAGATGAAGCTGGTCCGCTATGCCAATTGGCGGATCAATCGGGTGGTCAACAAGGAAGACACCTGGTTGATCGAGCGTATCCAGCAAGGCATGGCCTCGCAGACATACGGCGCCGGACCGATCGGAAGGAGCGAGGTCTGCCTGCGCAGCTTTGCCCGCAAGATCCGCGCGATCACGCCCGAGGCTCGCCTGCACAAAGCACCGCCGGCCGGTTGGTCGAAGAACTAATCACAAGAATTTCCGGGGAGTTACCGCATGTCCAACCGTTATGACGCTCTGATCATCGGCGGCGGCCACAATGGCCTCGTCTGCGCCTTCTATCTTGCCAAGGCCGGGATGAAAGTGCGCGTACTTGAGCGGCGCGACATTGTTGGCGGCGCAGCGGTGACCGAGGAGTTCCATCCCGGTTTTCGCAATTCGACCGCAAGCTACACCGTCAGCCTGCTGCGGCCCAAGGTCATCGCGGACATGAAGCTGCACGATTACGGGTATCGCGTGATCGAGCGGACGATCAGCAACTTCTTCCCGTTTCCGGATACCTATCTGAAGCTTGGTGGCGGGCCGGGCCGAACCGAGGCGGAGTTCGCGCGCTTTTCGAAGAAGGACGCCGAGGCTTACCCCAAATATGATGCGGCGTTGGAGAAAGTCGCCAACGTGCTGCGCGATATCTCGTTGCAGACCCCACCCAACGTCGGTGGGGGCATGGCGGCGCTAAAGTCTGCCGCGATGCAGGGCTGGCCGATTGCCAAGCTGGACATCGCCACGCAACGCGATCTGCTGGACATCTTCACCAAGTCTGCGCGCGATTTCCTCGACGGCTGGTTCGAGGACGATCATGTGAAATCCGCCTTCGCGTTCGACGCGGTGGTTGGCAACTACGCGGGCGTTTCGACACCGGGCAGCGCCTATGTTCTGCTGCACCATGTGTTCGGCGAAGTGAACGGCAAGCTGGGCGCCTGGGGTCATTCGGTCGGTGGCATGGGCGCAATCACGCAGGCCATGGCCAAGGCCTGCGCAGACGTGGGTGTGGAGATAAGCCTCGAAGCGCCAGTTTCAAAGGTGCTGGTCAACAACGGCAAGGCTGCCGGGGTGAAGCTTGAGGGCGGGGAAGAGCTCTACGCACCGATCATCGCCGCCAACGTTGGACCGGCGCTACTCTACCGCCAACTGGTCGATTCCGCGGACCTCAACGAGGACTTCAACCGCAGGATGAAGAGCTACAAGACCGGGTCAGGCACGTTCCGCATGAACGTGGCGCTGACAGAGCTGCCGGACTTCACCGTGCTGCCGGGCAAGGAAAAGGCCGAGCATCACACCGCCGGGATCATCATCGCCCCGGGCATGGACTACATGGATCAGGCATTCATCGATGCCCAGCAAGACGGCTGGTCGAAGAAGCCGATCGTAGAGATCAAGATTCCGAGCACGGTGGACGACAGTCTCGCTCCTCCGGGACAGCATGTGGCCAGCCTGTTCTGCCAACAGTTCGATCCAAACGTGGATTGGGACTTGCACCGCGAGAAGGTGGCCGATCTGATCGTCGATACGGTCACCGAACACGCGCCCAACTTCAAGGGCAGCGTAATTGCGCGGCAGATCCATTCGCCGCTCGATCTCGAGCGCAAGTTTGGTCTGATCGGGGGGGATATCTTCCACGGCACGATGGGTCTCGACCAGCTATGGGCGGCGCGTCCGGTGCTTGGGCACGGCGATTATCGCTCGCCGATCAAGGGGCTCTACATGTGCGGTTCGGGCACGCATCCGGGTGGCGGTGTGACCGGTGCGCCGGGCCACAATGCAGCTGCAGAGATCATCCGTGATCGCTCGATGCTGTGGAAGCTGCTGCATCGCGCTTGATCAGCAGGTACACCGGCAGGCCTAGGGCGATAAAGCCAGCACCATAAGTCAGGGCTTCGAGGCCGAGGCCCCATGCCGCCCACCCGATGAACGCCGCTCCGACGAGCGCTGCACCCACAAGCAGGCGCTCGTCGGGAAGCAGGCGCACGGCGGCGAGCATGGCTATGAAGTATGACAGCATGCCGGCGGCGAGGCTTACCGAGGCGATGAAGGCGAACAGATCGCCCATGCCGCGGCCGTAGTTCAACAGGGTCACCACGCTAAGCAGTACGCTCGACACCACGTGCGAGCGAACCGGCGTGCCGCGAGAGCCTTCGACTGCGAACCAGCGCGGAAAAACGCCGCCACGCGCCATGGCCCATGGCACTTCGCCTTGAAGAAGGATGAAGCCGTTGAGCGTGCCGAACGCGCTGATTGCGGCGAAAACGGCAACGATCTGGCCCATGCCGGATCCGAAGAACTTGGCGAGGAAATCGGCGACGGGGGCTGGTGACGCCGCGGCCTCCGCCATGGGCATGTAGAGTGCGAAAGCACCCGAGATGCCCATGTAGACGAGCCCCGTCAGCGCCACACCAATCAGCGTTGCGCGCGGTACGACCTTGCTGGCGTTCTCTACTTTGTCTGCCGGAACAGTGGCGGATTCGAGACCGAGGAAGCCCCAGAAGGTGAGCCCTGCTGCTGTTGCCACCACGCCGCCGGAGAGGGCAACAACAGGTTGCTCAACCGAAGGCACGCCAGTCGCCAGCAGCCAGAGCGCGAGGCCGATGAGGCCCGCGAGGGGCATTAGCTTGAGCGCTGTGGTCACCACCGAAACATCGCCCGCAGCGCGAACGCCGCGGATGTTGACCAGCGTCAGCAGCCAGACGCAGCCCACCGAGAGCAGCGCAGGAACGGCGGGCGTATTGCCGATCCATGGGAACAGCAGGCTCAGATTGCTGACGACTGCCACGGCAACGGCCCCGTTCCCGGCCCAGAGCATGGTCCAGTAGGACCACGCCGTCACGAACCCGAGGATCGGGCCGAACGCTGACTGTGCATACGCGTAAGGCCCACCCGCAAGCGGCAAGCGCGCGCCCATCCGGGCGAAGCTGAAAGCAAGACATAGCGCTCCGCCCAGTGTCACGGCCCAGCCAATCAACTGGTTGTACCCGAGCGGGGCCAGCGTGGCTGGCAGGATGTAAATCCCCGAGCCGATCATGTTGCCGACGACCAGCGCGAGCGTCATCCAGAAACCGAGGCCACGTTTGTGCGGGGGCATTTGCAGTTCTCCGGAAACGACGCTTACGAAGAGTAACGCTTGATCGCGGGCCGTCACCATGTTTGTGATGCGCATAATGGCAAACGTCACCACATCCCCCCGCAGTCCTGCTGCACCCGCTTACGATCCGCGCCTTGTCCGCGCGGCAGTGGCGATGAACGAGAACGACTTGCCGACAGCAGAGCCCCTGCTTCGCTCGCTTCTAAAGGACGATCCCTTCGATGTCCGCGCGATCCGCCTTTTTGCGGAGTTGGCAGGGCGTATCGGGCGTTACACTGATGCCGAGAATCTGTTGCGCCGGGCGATTGAGCTGGCCCCGCAATTTACCCCTGCGCGCGCCAACCTCGCGCTGGTGCTTTATCGCACCAATCGCGCGCCTGAGGCATTGGAAGAGCTGGCGAAAGTCACGGCAGACGATCCCGACAATGTCGGCCATGCCAACTTGCAGGCCGCAGCTTATGGCCGTCTCGGAGAGTTTGACGAGGCACTGGCGCTATACGAGCAGGTCTTGCAGCAGGCGCCGAACCAGCCGCGTGTGTGGATGAGTTATGGCCACATGCTCAAGACCGTGGGGCGGCAGGCTGATGGCATTGCCGCCTATCGCAAGGCAATCGAGCTGTTGCCGGTCCTTGGCGAGGCCTGGTGGAGCCTTGCCAATCTCAAGACGGTGAAGTTCTCGGATGACGATATCGCTGCGATGCAGTCTGCATTGGCGCGTGATGACCTGACTCCCGACGATCGCTGGCACCTCGATTTCTCGCTCGGCAAGGCGTTCGAGGACCGGGGCGAGGCGGAAGCCGCGTTCCGACATTATTCTGCAGGCAACGAACTGCGACGTCGCCGGATGCCATACAAGGCCGAAGATACGACCGAAAGCGTCGACGCTGCGATCGCGACATTCACGCCCGCGTTATTATCAGGACTTTCAGGACAAGGTTGCGCGGCGCCCGATCCGATATTCGTTCTCGGCATGCCGCGCGCCGGGTCGACTCTCGTCGAACAGATCCTTGCCAGCCATTCACAGGTTGAAGGCACCAGCGAACTTTCCGACATCGGTTTCCTGGCACGCAATGTTGAAGGCTATCCGGTCGCGCTCGTCGATCTGCCCGAGGGCGAATTGCGCAGGCTTGGTGAGGCTTATCTTTTGCGCACCCGGGTACAGCGCCACACATCGCGACCGTTGTTCATCGACAAGATGCCGAACAACTGGCTGCACGTTCCCTTCATCCACCTGATCCTGCCAAACGCGAAGATCGTCGATGCGCGAAGGCATCCGCTCGCCTGCTGCTTTTCCAATTTCAAGCAGCATTTCGCGCGAGGGCAGGGGTTCAGCTATTCGCTCGACGACATGGGGCGCTATTATCGCGACTATGTGCGGGCTATGGCACATTACGACCAAGTCTTGCCTGGCTTAGTGCATCGCGTGATCTATGAGCGGATGGTCGACAATACGGAAGCCGAAGTGCGCGCTTTGCTGCAGCATTGCGGGCTTCAGTTCGAGGAAGCTTGCCTCGCCTTTCACCAGACCGAACGGGCCGTTCGCACGGCGAGTTCCGAGCAGGTCCGTCGTCCGATCTTTCGCGAAGGCACCGAAGCGTGGATGCCGTTCGAGCCTTGGCTTGGCCCGCTCAAGACAGCGCTGGGCGATGTATTGGATTGTTATCCGGAAGCTCCGACGACCCGGGAACCAACATCGTTGTAAATTGGCCACGCCCCTGACTTAACAATCGTTTCCCGCGCCATACGGCTTGACGATCCGCTCTTCTGCGGAGCAGCATCGGTGCGCAAAACAGAAACATGAGGGTACATTCTGCCATGCGCCGGAATTCCAAGACCAACCGCAATGGACGATTTGCACGGCTCCTTTTGCTAGCAGGCACCGCGATCAGCATGCCGGCGATCGCGCAGGAAGCCCAGTCGGAAGCCGCCGACTCCGATCCCAACGTGATCATCGTGACGGCGCAGAAGCGCAGCGAAAACCTCCAGAACGTGCCGATCTCGATCCAGGCCCTCGGCACACAGAAGCTTGAACAGCTCGGCGTTGCCAGCTTCACCGACTATGCGCAGCAGCTGCCGTCGGTGACGTTCCAGGCGCTCGGCGGCACGCCCGGCACCAATGTCGTTTACATGCGAGGCGTTGCCTCGGGCGGCGATGGCAACCACTCCGGTTCGCTCCCATCGGTGGGCGTGTATCTCGACGAGCAGCCTGTCACGACCATCGGCGGCAACCTTGACGTCCACGTGTATGACATCGCCCGGATAGAAAGCCTCTCGGGCCCGCAGGGCACGCTCTATGGTGCATCTTCGGAAGCCGGCACGATCCGCATCATCACCAACAAGCCCGATACCAGCAGTTTTTATGGCAGCGTCGATGGCGAGGTGAATACCGTCAACAAGGGCGGACAGGGCTACAAGCTCGAAGGCATGATCAACGCGCCACTTTCTTCGAACGCGGCGCTGCGTGTGGTCGGCTGGTATCAGCGCAATGCCGGTTTCATCGACAACGTTCCTGGCACGCGTACCTTCTGCGGAACGCCGACGTTCGATGAAGAGGACAACATCAACGGCTGCGTCAAAGACGGGATCAGCGTCAACAACGCTGCCTTCGTCAAGAAGGACTACAATTACACCGACATCTATGGTGGTCGCGCTGCGCTCAAAGTTGACCTTGACGACAACTGGACGGTCACGCCGCAATTCATGTACCAGGAAACCAAGAGCCACGGCTCCTATGGCTTCGATCCATCGGTCGGCGATCTGCAAGTCCAGCACTTCTTCCCGGAATTCCGGAATGACAAGTTCTGGCAGGCCGCGCTGACCATAGAAGGCAAGTTGGGTAGCTGGGACGCTACTTATGCTGGGGCCTATCTTGATCGAAAGACTTACCAGTCGAGCGATTACACCGACTATTCGGAAGCCTATGACTCGCTGTACCAGTCAGTTGGAGGGCTGGCGAACTACTTCTATTATCAGGATTCGCTTGGGAATACGATTGACCCACGGCAGAACGTGATCGGTACTGATCATTTCAAGAAGTTCAGTCAGGAATTTCGAGTGGCTTCGCCTTCGACGGAGCCCTTCCGCTTCGTAGGTGGACTTTTCTATCAGTACCAGTCGAACCTGATCCACCAGGATTACAAGATCAACAACCTGGGGCCACTCCTTTCAGTCAATGGACAGCCCGGAACGTTGTGGTTGACGCAGCAAAAACGTGTCGATCAGGATTACGCGGCATTTGGCGAATTTAGTTTGGATGTTTCGCCGACTGTCACTTTGACTGCCGGTGGTCGGGCATTCATTTATGATAATACGCTAATCGGTTTCTTTGGCTTCGGCCGCAATCCAGCCTTCATTCAAGGCGCAGATGATAACCCACCACCAAACGCTGCGGGCTCGACGCGCACCGGCGTGGCAGCGTGCTTCACCCAATCTGGACTGCGTTTGCGGAGCGCGCAATTGGCGGGCCAGTCGGACACGACGCTTCTGCCGCCTGCGGTAAATGGAAGCCCCTGTACCAATCTCGGTCTTTTCACGACGAACGGGATAAAGCCGGTCAAGGCTTCGGGATCTGGCGGCACGTACCGGTTGAACGCTACCTGGAAGCCAAACAGTGACGTGCTCGTCTACGCGACGTGGTCTCGCGGTTTCCGGCCTGGCGGCATCAACCGCCGTGCAGACGTGGAGCCCTATGCCGCAGATTTTCTGACTAACTATGAGATCGGCTTCAAGACCACGCTCGCTGGTGGTTTTATTCGCCTGAACGGAGCGATCTATCAACAGAACTGGAAAGATTTCCAGTTTGCTTTCCTCGGCGCGAACAGCTTCACCGAAATACACAACGGTCCCAATGCGCGCATTCGCGGTTTTGATGTGGACGCGTCTATTGGGCGCGGTCCACTGACGTTCAACGTCTCGGCCGCCTATACCGATGCCAAGACGCTCAACAATTTGTGCCTTTTCGACGATCCAACTTTCCAGTGTAACGGTGTGGGGCCAGATGGGGACCCTAATCTCGTTTCGGCACCTAAAGGCACGCGCCTGCCGATCACGCCAAAGTTCAAAGCAAGTGCAACGGCGCGTTATGTTGTCCCCATGGGCAGTGCTAAGGCTCATTTCCAGCTTAACGGGACATACCAGAGCAGGGCAACGTCCGATATCCGCACGGCGATCTACGAGACCTACAGCGGCAACGTGATCAACCCGGCTTCACAATTGGGCAATTTGAAAGCCTTCGGGACGGTCAACAGCACGATAGGAGCCGATTGGGACAGCTATTCAATTGAATTGTTCGTTTCGAACATTTTCGACGAGCGCGGGCAGTTGTCACGCTTCCAGCAGTGTGGCGCATGTGGCCAGAGGCCGTACATTGTGCCCACCACTCCGCGCACATTTGGTTTGCGTGCGGGAGCAAAGTTCTGAACGATTGGAGCCCGGTGCGGATCAGTTCCGCCCGGGCTCGCCCATCCTTACCAACGCAGCCAAGGTTGAAGTCACCGGAGCCGCAATTCCTGCGGCCTTCGCGGCCTTCACGATCTCGCCGTTGATGGCATCGATCTCGGTCGGTCGACCTGCCTGACGGTCCTGCAGCATCGAGGGTTTGTGCGCCTTGTGATTGGCAAGGGCAAAGTCAGTCTTTGCAAGCAGTCTCACGCGATCCATGGCTATGCCTTTGGTGGCAGCCACGGCGATGGTCTCGTCAATCACGGCGCCGGCAATGCTCCGCCCCTCCGGTGTATCTAGCCCACCAACCGGCAGATTCAGAATCGTGGAGAGCGCATTGAGCGCTGCATTGAACGCGGCTTTTTCCCAGATTGCAGCCAGCACCTGCGGATCATGTTGCGCACCCATGTGTGCAGCATTGAGTAACTCCACCGCAGACTGTGCAGTTGTTTCGCCCGCTGGATCGAAGGCTCCCAGCCAAACGTGACCCGTGCCATGCGCGGCAACGCCATTTGGCGGAGCAAAATCCGCCGGCCAATCGGTAACGCCCGCAAGTACGTTGGCGGGAGAGAACACTTCGGCGATCGCTTCAGCATTGCAGAGCCCGTTCTGCAGGGTCAAAGCGCAGCAGGATCCTTTTGCCAGATGAGCGACAGATGCGATGGCTGAGCGGCTGTGCATCGCTTTGGTGAATAAAAGTACGAGATCTGCGGGGTCGGCATCCTCCGCTGTGCAAGCCTTCACCTTGACGACATGCTCGCCGGTTTCATCGTGCAAGTGGATGCCTTCGGCGGCAACGATGCTTAGCCGCTTGCGATCGACGTCCACGATGGTGACCTGGGCCCCAGACAATGCGAGGCGAGCCGCGAAGAGGCATCCCATCGCTCCTGCGCCGACGACAACTACTTTATCCATCGCGGAAATCCCTCACGTACGTGCATGTGCGTGTGATAATCCCGACCGCAGTTGAGGCTCGTCAAGCGTAAGTGTCGCGCAAAAGTGGAAAATGTCGGACGAACTGGAGCGCCGCTTCGGGCAGAATTCCGGCGCGCCGTTTGTGCAGACTGAAGTGTCGGTTCATGGATAGTTCCGGAACGGCCAACTTGCGCATCGAACCATTGGCAGTGTGAGCCTTCAAAAGCGGTTCAGGCAACCAGCACAGAAGTTCGCTGCGGGCGGCAACCGAGATCATCGCTTCCACCGAACTGCTCTCCGCTACGATCCGCGGAGGCGGCATGCCCGATTGTTCGACGATCTCCTCGAACAGCGTCCGGGGCGTGAAGGCAGGGCTTGGCATGACCCAGCCATAGTGGAGGGTTTGGCGCAGCGTTGCGGAAGGAGGCAAAGGATGGTCAGCAGCACAGAACACGGCAAAGGTATCGCTGTAATCGCAAGTTCCGACCGTGCACACGTCTCGGTGCGAGAACACTCGGGAGGGAATGGCAAGGTCGATGCGCCGGGTAAGTAGCGCTTCGAGCAATTCTCCGTCGACGGCCTCGACCATGTCGATTGTAAGCAGCGGTGTCTCGGCGAGGACACGGCCGACCGTCTCGGCGACAAGAGTTCGCAGCACTGCCGCCACCGCGCCAACACGAACGGTGCCGCGACGCAATCCGCCCAAAGCCGCAAGCTCATCACGAGTGTTCTGCATCTCGCTGATCAGGTGGCGAGCGTGGGGAAGCATCAGCCGTCCTGCCTCAGTCAGTGCCATGCCCTTGCCGCCGCGCTCGAACAGCCGATGCCCGAGGCGCTGTTCCATTGCCTGGATCTGACGGCTGAGCGAAGGTTGGGTCATGTTCACGACGCGCGCCGCGCGCCCAAGACTGCCCGTCTCTGCAATCGCGACAATGGCGCGAAGCTGGCGCTCATCAAAATCCATGCAAAAACCGTATGACTTTACACACAGAATGCAATTGTTTCGCAAGGCTGTCAGGTACACCCTCCGACACAATCGAAAAGCGGGGAGAGTCATGCCAACAGTGCGCGCCGTAACGATCGAACTCTTGCGGGAACTCGGAATGACTACGGTGTTCGGCAATCCGGGCTCGACGGAATTGCCGATGTTCCGCGATTTTCCGGCAGACTTCCGCTATGTCATGGGCCTTCAGGAAAGCGTTGTGCTGGGCATGGCTGATGGCTTTGCGCAAGGTACTGGCCGGGCGGCTATCGTCAATTTGCACAGCTCTGCCGGCGTGGGCCATGCATTGGGCAATCTGTTCACTGCATTCAAGAATCAGACGCCGCTTGTTGTTACGGCCGGACAGCAGGCGCGCTCGATCTTGCCCTACGAGCCTTTCCTGTTTGCCGAGCGAGCTGCTGAATTTCCGCGTCCCTTCGTGAAGTGGTCATGTGAACCTGCGCGCGCCGAGGATGTGCCCGCCGCGATCCATCGCGCATGGCTGGTGGCGATGGAGCCACCGTGCGGACCAACGTTCGTGTCGATCCCCATCGATGATTGGGACCGCGAGTGCGAGCCGTTGATAACGCGCAAGGTGTTCGCCGCCCGTCAGGCTGATAGTGAAGCCATTGCCTCCTGCGCCCAGGCTCTGGCAGCCGCGAAACGGCCTGCCATTGTCGTCGGTGCCGGTGTGGCGCGTGATGACGCCTGGGACGAAGTCGTGGCACTGGCGGAACGGCACAATGCTTCGGTCTGGGTTGCGCCAATGTCGGCACGCTGCAGTTTCCCCGAGGATCATCCGCTTTTCGCTGGCTTTCTGACGGCTGGGCGCGAGGCAATCGTTGCCGCGCTTTCGCCATATGACTTCGTACTGGCTCTCGGTGGCCCGATGAGCCTTTATCACGTCGAAGGGCAGGGGCCGCATGTCCCCGAGACGTGCGAAGTCTGGCTGATCGGCGACAACCATGTTCATGCCGCATGGGCACCGGCGGGCACGGCTATCGTCGCCGGTTGCAAGGCGGCAGTTGCTGCGTTGCTGACCCAGGCCGGAAATCCGGTTCGTGCCGCACCAGCACCTCGCGACCCAGCGCCTCTGCTCGATGGCACGGCGATGACGGATGCCTACGTCCTGCAGCGTCTCGCAGCCCTTCGCGCGTCGGACAGCGTTATCGTTGAGGAGGCGCCATCAAGCCGTGGGCCGATGCACGATTTTTTGCCCATCCTGCGCAAGGACACGTTCTACACGACGGCAAGCGGGGGCCTCGGTCATGGCCTTCCAGCTGCTGTGGGCCTTGCCATGGCCAGGCCGCATGACAAGGTCATCGCGGTGCTTGGCGACGGCTCGGCAATGTATGCAATCCAAGGCCTTCACGCTGCGGTCCAGCATGGGGTGTCGGTCAGCTTCCTCGTGATCAAGAATAACCGCTACGAGGCGCTTCACCATTTTGGTCGCCACTTCGGCATGCAGGAGATAGTCGGCACCAAGTTCCCTGAACTCGATTTCTGCAAGCTGGCCGAGGGCCATGGTGTGAACGCCCGGCGCGCAACCGACGCAGCCTCGCTTGACGAAGCGCTGGCATGGACGCTCAGCGCTTCAGGACCAACACTGGTGGAGGCTGTAGTCGTATGACCTTGCGCCTTTCGGACCTTATCGATGATCGCCCCGGGGAGGGCGTATTCCGCGTCAGTCGTGCGATCTTTACCGATCAGCGCGTATTCGATGCCGAGGTGCGCCAATTGTTCGAAGGCGGCTGGATATTCCTTGGCCTTGAGAGTCAGGCACCAGAGCCGCACGATTTCTTCACCACCTTTGCCGGGCGCGTCCCGGTCATGGTTCAGCGCGATGGCGAGGGGGGGCTACGGGCATTCGTCAATTCCTGCCCGCACAAGGGGGCGCGACTGGCGCAGGTGCGACAAGGAAATGCGCGACTGCATGTCTGCCCTTACCACAGCTGGAGCTTCGACAGCGCCGGGCGAAACAAGGCGGTTAAGTGGAAGTCCGCTGGCTGCTATTCGCAAGCCTTCGACCAAGACGATCATGGCCTTGCCGTGCTGCCGCACTTCGCAAACTACCGGGGCTTCCTTTTCGGCAGCCTTGCGGCCGATGTTCCCACACTTGGCGACTATCTCGGCGAGGCGGCCAAACTGCTCGATCTCGTGGCTGATCAGAGCGACGAAGGCATGGAACTTGTTCCGGGGCAGGTGACCTTCACCTACGAGGCCAACTGGAAACTCCAGCTGGAGAACTGTTCTGACGCCTATCACTTCACTTCGGCGCATCCCTCCTACATCCGGGTTCTGGAGCGGCGGCAGAAGGAACTGAGCGAAGATGTCGTCGCATCCGTTTGGGAAAACAGTGATTACTGGAAGGAGGACACTCAGGGCGTAGGCGGCGGGAGCTTCAGTTTTGCAAACGGGCACGTTCTGAACTGGGGCGTGTTTGGCGTGACACCGGCGATCCCGCTCTATGAGCGCGCAAAGGAACTTGCCGAGCGGCACGGCGAGGCCAGGCGAGACTGGATGTTCAACATGCGCAACCTCACGATCTTCCCCAACCTTCAGGTGGCAGAGAACGCGTCGAGCCAATTGAGAGTAATCCGGCCCTTGGCACCCGGTCTGACAGAAATGCGAACATGGTGCATCGCCCCCAGGGGCGAAAGTGCTGCCGCTCGCCGTCAGCGAATCAGGCAGTACGAGGACTTCTTCAACCCGACCGGCATGGCCACGCCTGACGATACGGTGTCCTATGAGAACTGCCAGATCGGATTTGCTGCAACCCTTGAACCATGGCTGCAAGGATATGCTCGCGGGATGACAGCAAGCGTCGAGGGCGGAAACCGCTTTGCCGATCGCATCGACCTGTTCCCGGAACGCAGCGTGCTGGCGGACTCGCAATTGTGCGATGAGACGCTCTACCACAGCTACTATCGCGCTTGGGCCATCCGGATGGCCGGGGAGTTCGCCGCATGAGTGGCGCGCTGACACGCGGCGAAGCCGAAGACCTTCTCTATCGCGAGGCCATGCTCATTGATGCCAACCGTTTCTCCGAATGGCTCGAACTGTTCACGCCCGATACCGAATTCTGGATGCCCGCGTGGCGCGATGAAGTCACGCTGACGCAGGATCCTGATCGCGAGCTATCGTTGATATACTACAAGGGGCGACGCAATCTCGAGGACCGGGTCATGCGCCTCACCTCAGGTCTATCGACCGCTTCTGCCCCGCTACCCCGCGTTGTCCATCAGGTGACGAACGTGCTGGTCACGGGCGAGGGTGAAGTTTCGGCCGCGTTCACTTGTCATCGCTTCGATGTGCGGATGAACCGCGCGGACTGCTTCTTCGGCCGTTACGAATATCGACTGGTCCGGGTCGAAGACGCGTGGCGGATCGCGCGCAAGAAGATCATCCTGCTCAACGACACGATCCCCACGGTCGTGGACATCAACGCGATCTGATCAGGCGATGACGTCTGCCACTGGCACGTAGTCATAGCCTAGTTCGCGGGCGACTGCTTCGTATGTCACCTTGCCTTCGTGCACATTGAGGCCGGCTGCAAGGTGCGGATCCGCACGCAACGCGGCCTTCCAGCCCTTGTCGGCGATGCGCAGGGCGTGGGGCAGGGTGACGTTGTTCAGCGCATAGGTGCTGGTCCGTGCAACGGCGCCGGGCATGTTGGCGACGCAATAGTGGACCACGCCATCGATGACATAAGTCGGCTCGGCATGGGTCGTTGCCTTTGAGGTTTCAAAGCAACCGCCTTGGTCGATGGCCACGTCGACCAGCACCGAACCCGGCTTCATCGTTGAGAGCATGTCCCGCGTGACCAGCTTTGGCGCCGCCGCTCCGGGGATCAGCACCGCACCGATCACCAGATCGGCCTCCGCCACAAGCGAGGCAAGCGCTGCCTTGCCCGAATAGAGGGTACGAGCGCGGCCCTCGAAGTGGTTGTCCAGCTTTTCAAGCACGTCGGGATCGCGGTCGAGGATCGTCACGTCGGCACCGAGGCCGACGGCCATCTGCGCCGCATTGAAGCCGACTACGCCACCGCCGATCACCACGACCTTGCCCGGCAAAACCCCGGGAACGCCGCCGAGCAGGACGCCGCGTCCGCCATGCGCTTTCTCGAGCGCGGTGGCGCCAGCCTGAATCGCCATGCGACCGGCGACCTGGCTCATCGGCTTGAGCAGGGGGAGGGCATTGCCTGCACCGGTCACCGTTTCATAGGCGATGGCGGTTACGCCGGATTTGACGAGATCGGCAGTCTGCTCTGGATCGGGTGCGAGGTGCAGGTATGTGTAGAGAATCTGGCCCTTGCGCAGCATTGCGCGTTCCACGGCCTGCGGTTCCTTGACCTTCACGATCATTTCGCAGCCATCAAACACGACCCGCGCATCTGCCTTGATCGTTGCTCCTGCGGCTTCGTAATCGGCGTCACTCGCACCGATGCCATTCCCTGCGCCCGTTTCCACCCAGACTTCGTGGCCATGGGCGACGAGTTCACGAACGCTCTCGGGCGTCAGACCGACGCGGTATTCGTGGTTCTTGATTTCCTTGACGGTGCCGACACGCATGGAACGCTCCTGAGGATCGAGTTCTACTGGATGACGCAAGGTTATCCCGACGGTGCCGGCAGTTCTTGCCTAATTTGGTATTTGAGTGAGGCATTTTTGGTGATAATTACCGAATTAAATCGAAATTTCGGGAAATTCTCTCATGGATCGTGCCGACATCGCCTTGCTTGAAGCGCTTCAGAGCGACTCATCGCTGTCCATTTCCGAACTGGCAGAGAAGGTCTCACTTTCATCTTCCGCCTGCCATCGCCGCATCAAGGCGCTTGAGCAGGCCGGGATTATTGCGGCGTATGGAGCGCGGCTGGAGCCGCGCAAACTCGGGCTGTCCGTGGAAGTATTTGTCGAGATTACTCTCACTAGCCAAAGCCGTGAGGCGATGGACAAGTTCGAACGTTCGGTTCTCGACTTCGACGAGATCCTCGAATGTCACCTCATGTCCGGCACGGCGGACTATCTGCTACGGGTGGCAGCGCGCGACCTTGACCAGTACGATCGGGTCCACCGTGAATGCCTTGCCCGCCTGCCGGGCGTATCATCTATGCGGTCCAGTTTTTCGCTTCGGCGGATCAAGCAGATGCGGGGGTATCCGGTTCGGAGCGCGCGAGCCCCCTGATCTCATCTTCCGTGATTGTCTTGACCAGCGTGACGAACGAGTGCGCGGCGATACGTTCGATATGCGGCATGCGCTTCTCGAACGGCTTTCCGTTTCCGGCAAAGATGGTCATGCCCTCCATCGAACCCGATATGAACAAGGCCACGATCTCGCGGTATTTCTCGTCGAGATCCGGGCGCATTTCCGCAATGATTTCCATGAGCGGAGCACGTGCCCGCACATACAGTTCCTGGATGCGTTCGGACACGAAAGCATCATGGTTCGACAGCGCCCAAAGTTCCGGAAAGAAGTTAGTCGTCTTCTTCGAGCGGATGTCGTCGAGGATCAGGTTGCACATGCGGCGTAGACGTTCTTCTGCCGGAACACCGGGCATGTGAACGATGTCGACGAACTCGACCTCGTAGCTCCTTATGACGGCTTCCATGAGTTCTCTTACGAGGTCCTCGCGGCTGCGATAATGATAGGTGAGGTTGCCGAACTTCATCCCACAGGCAGTCGCGACTCGGCGCATCGACATCGCGCGATAGCCTTCCTCGATGAGGATCGTGAGTGCTGTGCGCAGGATCAGCTCACGCGTTTCCTGGCCCTTCAGATAGCCACCTTCGCGTTCCGGCATGATCATGTCGGTTACGAACTTTGGGGTGTCATCTACCTGATTCATCGAAATAAGTCCTTGATCCCATCCGTGCTTTATCGAAAGTCTGAAAACCTGTCACTCGACAAAATTAGGTCACTTGACAGATTTGTTGCCTATTTGAGACTATGTCCATGCGGCTGAAGACGTACTTCGGGTCGCGAGGGGAGTGCTCGCATGAGGTTTGTTGCTCTGGCTCTGGCGCTGTCGGCATCGGGATTGTGCCTTGGTGATGCCGCGATTGCCGCGCCCGCTGCCGCGAAGACGCCTTTCCCGAAGGCGCTTCCCGAAGAATCCATTCCAGCCGTAACGAAGTTGCCGGCGCAGTGGCCGGCTAGCTGGGTGCTGATCCATGATTTCCATTTCAACGCGATCGTCGATGGCCGGGTCATGCTTGTCGATACGACATCGGCAGACCGCCCGGTCAAGGGGATGGTGCGCGCAGCGCAGTTTGCCAACATGCTCGTCTCTCCCACGCGAGGCGAGGTCCTCACCTCGGAAACCTTCTATTCACGCCTGACGCGTGGCGAACGCACCGACGCAGTTACGATCTGGGACATGGCTACACTCCAGCCCAAGGGTGAAATCGTGTTGCCGGGCGGAAAACGCCAGCAATCCGTCACATACCCCCAATTGTTCCAGTTCACCAACGCAGACAAATGGGCACTTGTCGCGAATTTTACGCCTGCACAATCGGTTAGCGTGCTGGATCTTGATGCACGCAAAGTCATTGCCGAGATCGATCTCCCGGGATGCGCCCAGATTTACCCGACCGGCGAACGTGGTTTCTCGAGCTTCTGTGCCGATGGCTCCCTGTTCAGCGTCAAGCTAGGGCCGGATGGGCAAGCGGTTTCGTCAAAGTCCGTCGACAAGGTCCAGGACATCGATAACCAGCCACTTTTCAGTACCCCTGCGTGGGTCGGCAAGACTGCCTGGTTTGTCAGCTATCGTGGCCAGATCCAGGCACTCGACTTCTCGGGAGAGGTCGGAAAGCCGCTGGCGGGAAGCTTCAACGTGGGGAACGCCGAAGGTGCTACACCTGAGTGGCGCCCCGGGGGCTGGCAGGTCATTGCTGCCGATGCCGCAGGCAAGCTATACATCTTGATGAGCCCAGCCGGGCGTGAAGGCAGTCATAAGGATGGCGGGACCGAAGTCTGGGTCGTCGATCCCGTTGCCAAGGCTCGCACCGCACGAATTTCGCTGCGCAGTGTAGCGACCGCCATTTCGCTGACCAAGGAAGCGCAGCCCCGCCTGATCGTTGCACGCGGCGATGGCGAGGTGGATGTGCACGATCCGGTTTCGGGCGCCTTTCTCCGCTCGCTCGGTGCCGCCGGTGGTTCGAATCCGATCCTGATTACCGCACCCTGATATGGGCCCCCTATCACTTTTCCTCGCGATGCTTCTGGCCGGTTCGGTCGCGCACAAGGCGATCGCGCATGATCGGCTCGCCAGCGTTGCCAGTCGTCTGACCGGCCTGCGTGCCCAAGGCATTGTGCCGTTGGTCCTCGCAGGCACGCTGGAGGCGATAGCAGCCGCATGCCTCGTCGTGCCGGAGCTGCGCAGTGTCGGTTCGCTCCTCGCTACGGTGGTGTGGTCGGCCTACACATTCGCCCTTCTGCGTCACCGAGGCGAGACTCTCGATTGTGGATGCGATCTCGTCGCTCGCGAAAAGCCGGTTGATTGGCCCTTGATCGCACGCCCGGCTGTGCTTGCTGCCATCGCCGCACTTGTTTCCACCCTGCCGGCAGTGCCGCTTGGCATCGATGCGCCCTTCGCAGCCGCCGGACTTCTTGCGCTCTATCTCGCAGCCTCCGAGCTGCTTGTTATTCCCAATCCTCGCTGGAGGAAGTCGTAATGCTGACATCCCAGATCCTGTTGTGGACCGCCGTGATAGTCGAGGGGCTGCTTATAGCGGCGCTCGCCCGACAGGTTGGCATTCTTCATGAACGCATCGCTCCGGCAGGGGCTCTGACTCTGCACCAGAAGGTCGAGGTGGGCGAAGTGGCCAGCCCGATGACCCTGGTCACCATCGATGGTGCGCCCGTCGAGATTGGCGGCAAACGGGATGGGCGCAGCCAACTGCTGTTCTTTGCCTCGCCGGACTGCCCGGTCTGCAAGTCGTTGCTGCCGGTCGTGCGCTCGGCAGCCAGCGCCGAGGCGGATTGGCTCGATGTCATCGTGGCGGGGGACGGTTCGAAGGCGGAATATCTGCGCTTGCGTGAACTCCATACGCTGGAACGGGTGCCGATGGTCCTGTCGGAAGCCTTGGGCCGCGCGTTCGGCGTGTCCAAGCTGCCCTATGCCGTACTGTTGGACGAACAGGGGAAGGTTGCTTCGCTCGGCCTCGTCAACAGCCGCGAACATCTTGAAAGCCTGTTCGAAGCCAAGGAACGAGGCGTTGCCTCGATCCAGGATTTTCTCGCTCGTCGTAAGGGAGCCTGAGCTGTGGCTGGTTTTGACAAATGGACGGAGCGCCTGACCCGCGGCATAGCGCGCGGCACTTCCCGCCGCAGCACTCTGGCATGGCTGGGTGCGACAATTACCGGCGCAGCAGTGTTTCCTGTGCTCCCTGTGGCCCGCGCGGCCAGCGGCAGTCCGCACGGTGGAGGGGGCGGACACGCGCCGATCTCCTCGGGTAATCCCCAAGACCCCGGCGATCAGGCAGCTTGCGATTACTGGCGCTATTGCGCAATCGACGGCTTCCTCTGCTCGTGCTGCGGTGGTTCGGTCAGCACCTGTCCTCCGGGCACCGAGATGTCGCCGATCACCTGGATCGGCACTTGCACCAATCCCGCCGACAACCGCGCCTATGTGATCAGTTACAACGATTGCTGTGGCACTTCTTCCTGCGGCCAGTGCCTGTGCAACCGTAACGAAGGCGACCGTCCGCAGGTGCGGCCACAGTCCAACAACGACTACAACTGGTGCCTTGGAACCGAGAGCAGCATCTACAACTGCTCGACAGCGGTGATCGTCGGTGTCGCGCTGGATGCGCCGAAATGAAGATTGTGCTCGGCCTTGTTCCGGTAATGGCCGTTGCGGCGTTCGCGCTGCCTGCCTTTGCCGCTCCCGATGGCGCAGCGGTCTTCGCGCGGTGCGCTGCGTGCCATACCAAGACCGGTGCCGGTGTGCCGGGAGCCTATCCGCCACTCGGCGCGGACTTTCGTGCTCTTGCAGCCAAGCCCGCCGGACGGCGTTACGTCGCCCTTGCCGTCCTGCGCGGTCTTTCCGGCCCATTGACCGTCGAAGGCAAACCCTATCGCGGCGTGATGCCAGCACAGGTTCTGGACGATGTGTCCACGGCGGCGGTGCTGAATCATGTCGGCACCCAGATCGCCAGGACTGGCCCTGCCTTTAAGCCATTCACTGACAAGGAGGTCGCTGCGCACCGGGCGTCAGGCACTGCACTTTCTGCGGCTGACGTCGCCAAGCTCCACGAAGGAGCTGGCGGCAAATGAAGCGGCTCGCGCTCGCATCGGCCGTGCTTCTCGCTGCTATGGCGGCGGGCTTCGGGGTCCGGGCGAGCGAACCTGTCATGCGCGGCGTGAGCAACCCGCAGCAGGCCCGTATCGATTACATGCTCAAGTGCCAGGGGTGCCATCGCCCCGACGGTAGTGGCGACGACCACTCCAATCCGCCGATGAAGCACATCGTCGCTCGGTTCCTCGGTGTCCCCGGCGGTCGTGAATTCCTCGGCCGTGTGCCTGGTGTCTCGACCGTCGACCTCGACGACGTCCGGCTGACTAATCTGCTGAACTGGACTCTCTACACTTTCGACCCGGCGCACATGCCAGCCGATTTCAGGCCCTACACGCCCAAGGAAATCGGCCAGCTACGGCGCCACCCCCTGCGGCTGGAGAGGGCTCCGATGAGAGCGCAACTGGTCGCAGGTTTTGCGCAGGAAAGAACAAGACCAAACAATCCGTAAGAACACGCCCTGAAGGGGAGGCAAGACAATGAGGGAACGTCTTTTTCGCGGGATCGCGCTGGCTGGGGTAGCCGCAACGTCCATTTTCGCAGCAACGCCCGCTCTGGCGCAGGAGTCACAGGCTGAGAATGCCGTGCCGGAGGGCGAGATCGTCGTCACCGCCACGAAGCGCGCGGAAAGCCTGCAGTCGATCCCGATCTCGGTTTCGGCCATTGGCGGTGAAACGCTATCCAAATCGCGCATCGTCAACGTCGACAGCCTCGTCACCAAGGTTGCCAACCTGCAACTGACCTCGATCGTGGGCGACAACACGCCGATCTTCTCGCTGCGTGGCGTGTCGATGTCGGACTACAGCCTCAACCAGGCAAGCCCCGTCGCGACCTATTATGACGAAGTCTACAAGGGCAACTTCGCCTTCCTCGGCGTTGCGATGTACGACCTTGAGCGCGTCGAAGTCCTGCGAGGGCCGCAAGGCACGCTTTACGGCAAGAACACGACCGGCGGCGCGGTCAACATTATCGCGAACAGCGCCAAGCTGGGTGAGACCAGCGGCTACTTCAACGCAGGCTACGGCAACTACAACCGTGTCGACCTGAATGCTGCAGTCAACGTACCCTTGGGTGACAAGGCCGCCCTGCGCGTCGCCGGTACTTATGCGAAGGCCGATGGCTGGTTCAAGAACGTCGTCCCCGGTAAGCCCGACCTTGCATCAACTGACGAATATGCGATCCGCGCAACGCTCAACGTCGAGGCGAGCGAGACCGTCCGCTTCGTCCTGCGTGCCTCGACCAGCTTCCAGAACCCGCAGAACTACGGCATCTACGCCCAGCCCGAAGCTGCCAATCGCCCGGGTTTGGGCCAGCGCGAGATCGCATCCAACATCGATACCAAGCGCCGCGCCCGGACTTATTCCGTCGCGCTGACCAGCACGTTTGACGTATCGGACGCGCTCACTGTCACCAGCATCACCGCCTGGGACAAGGGTAGCCTGTTCTTTTACGAGGACACCGATGGCACCGCGAGCCAACTGCTTTAAATCCCCTACAACGATCGCGCCACGCAGTTCGCGCAGGACCTGCGCCTGACCAGCGACTTCGGCGGGCCATTCGATTTCATTCTCGGCGGCTATTTCCACCGCGAGAAAGTGTTCAACGAGACGGCTTTCGAAATCGGCAAGGACATTGATTCCGATGGCGTTCCCGGAATCACCGCCAACGACTGCGCGGTCGGTCTGCCTTTCGCCTGCCTGTTCCGCAATCGCTTCGACCAGCTGAAGAAAAGCTACGCGATCTACTCGGACGTGAAGTACGAACTGTCCGATGCGGTCACCATGCGCGGCGGCTTGCGCTACACCCACGACACCGGGGTGCAGAGTGGCTTCCGTTCCGATGCGCTCGGCGTGGATGACTCGTTGATCGTCAACCTGATCCCGCTTTCGTCGCTGCGCTATTCGCAGGACAACCTCTCGGGCAAGATCGGTTTCGATTACAAGCTGGCAGACGGAAATCTGCTCTATGCCAGCGTAAGCCGCGGCTATCGCGCGCCGAGCTTCAACGCCCAGGCCTTCTTCGACCCATCGGAGCTGTCGATTGCCAAGCCGGAGCAGGTCACGTCTTACGAGGTTGGCGCCAAGACGCAGTTTGCTGACCGCAAGATCACGCTCAACGTTGCCGGTTTCTACTACGACTACCGCAACCAGCAGTTCATCAATGTCGATCCCACGTCGGCCGCACAGACCCTGCTCAACATTCCGAAGTCTCGCATTTATGGCGGCGAGGCCGAGCTGACGATCCGCGCCAGTGACCGCCTTACGATCCATAGCGGCATGGGCGTGCTGGCTACGAAGATCCAGCGCGGCAGCGTCAGCGGCGTGAATGTCGCAGGTAACCGGCTCTCGAACGCTCCGACCTTCACCTTCAACGCCACTGTCGATCTAACCGTGTTCGATGGCGACATGGGCAAGCTCTCGCTCCACCCGGACATCGCCTACCAGTCGAGCCAGTTCTTCGAAGTGCTCAACGTGCCCCGCCTGCGCCAGTCGTCCTATGCGCTGGTCGGCGGTCACATCGATTGGGAAAGCGCCGACGGCAGGTTCAACGCCTCGATCTGGGGCAAGAACCTGACCGACAAGTTCTACTTCACCTCGCGCGTCGATCTGCTCGCGGGCTTCGGCTTCGACTACAACCACATCGGCAACCCGCGCATGTATGGCGTGACGGTTGGTGCGAAGTTCTGACATAACTTGAACAAGGCTGCGCCACAGCAGCCGGGAGAGGGCAATGGCTGATTACAAGCTGCTGATTGGCGGCAATCTCGTCGATGGCGACATGACGATGGACGTCATCAACCCGGCCAGCGGGGAGCCGTTCTGCACGGTACCCCGCGCGTCTGCCGCGCAAGCCGATGCCGCGATTGCCTGGGCAAAGGCTGCGGTGCCGGGGTGGTCTGCCGTTCCTTGGGCCGGACGGCAGGCGAAGCTGATCGAGCTTGCCGATGCTATCGCCGCCCGCACGGACGAACTTGCTCGCGCGCTGACCATGGAACAAGGCAAGCCCTTGGCCGAGGCCATGGGCGAACTTGGCATGACCGACGCCTATCTTCGCCATTACGCCACGCTGGAACTGCCAGACCGTGTGATTCAGGACGATGACACCGGCTACATCGCCGTAAAGCACCGTTCGCTAGGTGTCGTGGTGGGCATCATCGCGTGGAACTTCCCGCTGCTCGTCGCCTGCTGGAAGATCGGCCCGGCCGTGCTCGCCGGGAACGCCATCGTGCTGAAGCCTGCGCCGACAACGCCGGTCTGCGCCCTGATCCTCGGCGAAATCTGTCGCGACGTATTCCCGGCAGGCGTGGTCAACATCATCACCGACGCCAACGATCTCGGCCCGCACCTCACGGCGCACCCTGATGTCGCCAAAGTCGGCTTCACCGGCTCCACCGCCACCGGCAAGCGCATTGCTGCAAGCGGCGCTGATACGCTAAAGCGCGTCACGCTCGAACTTGGCGGCAACGATCCGGCAATCGTGCTCGAAGACGTTGACGTGCGCGAGACCGCCCAGGCCATCTTCGGCAACGCGTTTTTCAACAACGGTCAGGTCTGCCTCGCAGTCAAGCGCGCCTATGTCCACGCAGATATTTACGACGCCATGTGCGGCGAACTTGCGCGCCTTGCCGAGGCCGCGGTCGTCGACGACGGTCTCCAGCAGGGCACCCAGATCGGTCCGATCCAGAACGCAGCGCAGTTCGAGAAGGTCAAGGGCTTCCTCGAAGCCGCGCGCCAGGATGGCACCATCGTGGCAGGCGGCGAGGTCATGGAGCGTTCGGGTTACTTCATCCGCCCGACTATCGTGCGTGACGTGACCGACGGCGACAGGATCGTGGATGAGGAGCAGTTCGGGCCCATTCTCCCGATCATCAAGTTCGACGACGTCGAGGACGTAATCGCGCGCGCCAATGCCAGCGACTACGGTCTCGGCGGCTCGGTCTGGTCGCAGGATGTTGGGCGCGCGGCAGATATTGCCTCGCGGATCGAGAGCGGGCAGGTGTGGGTCAACCAGCACATTGCCATTGGCCCGCACATTCCGATGGCCGGTTTCAAGTCCAGCGGCCTCGGCGTAGAACAGTCAGTCGAAGGCCTTGCCGAATACACTCAGACCCAGGTGGTGAACATCAAGCGATGACGCAGCTTTCCTATGCCAAGGGCGCGAATGACGAGCCGCTTCTTGAAAAGACCATCGGGCAGGCGTTGCGCGACGCTGCCCGTCAATGGGGCGAAGATCTGGCACTGGTCTCCCGCCATCAGGGCATCCGTTGGACATGGGCGGAGCTTGACGCCGAAGTCGATCGCATCGCCACCGGATTGCTCGATCGTGGTGTGGTCAAGGGCGACAGGGTCGGCATCTGGGCGCCCAACTGCGCCGAATGGACTTTGCTGCAGTTTGCCACGGCACGAATCGGCGCGGTCCTCGTCACGATCAATCCGGCCTATCGCACCAGCGAGGTGGAGTACGCGCTGAACAAGGTCGGCTGCACGTTCCTCGTCAGCGCAGCGAGCTTCAAGTCCAGCAACTATGTAGTGATGCTGCGCGAATTGGGGGCGGACAAGCTGCCAATGCTGCGCGGCATGGTTGTGCTCGGCTCACAGTTGCATGAAGGCTTCGAACCATGGGATGCCTTGCGAGCAGAACCCGACATGGAGCGGCTTGAAGCAGTCGCGGAAACGCTCCACCAGAACGATGCGATCAACATCCAGTTCACCAGCGGTACCACCGGGTTCCCAAAAGGGGCGACGCTCACCCACCGCAACATCCTCAACAACGGCCACTTCACCGCCCGCACGATCAAGATTGGCCACAAGGACCGCATCTGCATCCCGGTGCCGCTCTACCATTGTTTCGGCATGGTGCTCGGGAATCTGGCTTCGCTGACAAGCGGCGCTGCCATGGTCTATCCGGGCGAGGCCTATGATCCCAGGCTGGCGCTGGAAGCCGTACAGGCAGAGGGCTGCACCGCGCTCTATGGCGTGCCGACGATGTTCATCACCATCCTCGCCCAGCCGGACCTCGACGACTATGACGTCAGCACCTTGCGCACCGGCATCATGGCCGGCTCGCCATGCCCCGTCAGCACAATGCGGCAGGTCATGGATCGCCTCAACATGACGCAGGTCACCATCGGCTACGGCATGACCGAGACCAGTCCGCTGACAACGCAGACCGCAACTGACGATCCCATCGAAGAGCGCGTGGGAACGGTCGGCCGCGTGCATCCTCACGCCGAGGCGAAGATCGTCGGACCCGATGGGGAAACCATGCCAATCGGTGCGCAGGGCGAATACTGCTCGCGCGGATACGCCGTCATGCTCGGATACTGGGACGATCCGGCGAAGACCGCCGAAGCGATCGATGCTGAAGGCTGGATGCATTCAGGCGATCTCGCGACAATGGATGCGAATGGGTATGTCCGCATTACCGGCCGCATCAAGGACATGATCATCCGCGGCGGCGAGAACATCTATCCGCGCGAGATTGAGGAGTTCCTCCTCACGCATCCCGCCATCCAGGACGCGCAGGTGTTCGGCGTTTCGGATGAGAAGTTCGGCGAGGAAGTCTGCGCCTGGATCATCGCGCGGGCAGGGGAGGCATTGACTGCCGAGGACGTTCTCAGCCACTGCAAAGGCCGGATTGCCCACTACAAGATCCCGCGCCACATCCGCATTGTCGAAGCTTTCGCCATGACCGTAACGGGCAAGGCGCAGAAGTTCGAAATGCGCAGGATAATGGAAGCAGAGCTGGTGAGCGAGGCCTGATCTGGCGCGCGACTCGGGAACGAATCGGCGTCGAGGATGTCAGATCATCCCCGCTTAAACCGGATTTTTGCGCGAGCACTGACAAGCAACGCATTAACCATATTTGGCTGGACAGGCGCCGCGATTTGCCTCGTCTGCCAACCGCTTGCCTCTACACACTGGCGCCGCCGGCTCATTAAATCCAGCTAAACAGCCAACCTCAATGGTTAACGGCATCGACGAGTTTCTAGGCGCTTGAAGCCGCTAGGGGCTGTTAACCCTGAGTATTAATCCTCCAATTAGGACGCATCTGGGGCATATTTGATCCATAATGCATCAATCGTGAGTCACGCCTCATTGAAGCGCTGCGTAAAAGGTTACGGACAAGTTAACCAATTGCGGCACTTCGCCGATGTTTCGATGAAAAAAGCTGAAGTCCTTCAGCATCCCGGTTGTCCAATAGGTCAGTTCCGGGCGTGTTGAATAGCGCCTGCACTGGGCTGAGGCAGTATCGAGACACGACAATGCGCCGTTCAGGCCTGCCGAAGTCCTTAGGAGACGATGGTGGGCAATGGGGTGCATCGCATGCCGCTGTTACGGCTTCTCAAAACTGGATCGATAGGGGTGGGCCTGCTCCTGCCGTCCTTCGCCATCGCCCAGTCGACCATTGCAGGGCCGACTGCCTATGTCGGTGGCACACCTGTCATGCTCACCCTCCCCGTTACCGCGTCTGTCGGAGGGCGCTGCGGCTTCGCTGTAAACAACGCGCCTTCGGGTTCTTTTGATGCCGGATTGATCGATCAGGCTGCTTGGTCGAACCAGTTTCCGTTCGTGCTGAATTGCAATGGAGCGGCACGCGTCGCCGTCACCTCGGCAAACGGAGGACTGCGTACTGCAGCGCTTCCAAGTGAACCTGGTTACACCGGCTTGGCACCATACACCGTGCAGCTCGGCCTGGTCGGGGCGGGCGGCACCAGCGCAACAGGGCAGTGCGAAGCTTCTTCGCTTATCGCGGGTGCAAGTGCTCCCTGTTCGTTCATCGGGCCTGCCACGCAAAATCAGGGCCTGCGCATCACGCCCAGCTCGCAGAACCTCACCGGCGCCTACCTTCAGGTCAGTGCGCCAGCTTACTCGGGGCCCGGCGTCCTTGTGCAGGGTGCCTACTCCGACACGCTCACCGTCACGGTTTCCGCTGCCATCTGACCAGTCGTCACCCCAAGACATCGAAAGGCCAAATGAATGAAGAGCGTCCTCTCCTTACTAGCTGCTGGCTCGGCGCTTGCCTTCGCTGCCGCCCCTGCACAGGCCCAGACGGTGACGACCGGTACCGTCAACGTCACTGGAAGCGTTCAGGGTCGTTGTTCGGTCGTTGCACCGGGCGGCGCAGCAACATCGAGCTTCAGCGGCACGATTTCCCTTGGCGCGCTTGATGAGGCGGATGGCACGCTGGCTCCTTCACTCGAAGGGACCACCAGCGCTGCATCAGGTGGATCGCCGGTCATCACCCGCGTCGTCTGCACCGCTGCGTCTGTCTCTCTGGCCATCGCCGCCGATACGCTGGCAAATGGGACAAGGGGTACTGCGCCTGCCACAGGCTATGCGAGCGAGATTGATTACACGGCCGAAATGCAAGTCGGCCTTGCTGCCGGTGGCAACGCTACCGTCAGTTACAACACTGCCACCGGTGCAGCGGCTTCGAATTCTGCAACCGTGGGCCGTCTTGCCACGTCGGCCAACAACGTCACCGTTCGGGCCTTCGGTTTCACCACGCGTGGCGGCAGCAGCAATTTGCTTGTCGCCGGAAACTACGCCTCCACCATCACCGTCAACGTCCAGCCTGCTGCCTGATCGGCACCGCTAATCTTGGAGATACCCAATGCGTAAGCTTGCTTTCCTTACCACTGCCGCTGCGCTTGCCGCTGTGGCCACCCCCGCTCTTGCCGCACCGGTCACCGGCACCGTCAATGTCAGCGGCTCGGTCGCTGCCAAGTGTAAGTTCGTCACCGCCTCGGCTGACCTCCCGCTGGGCGAACTCGCCGACGCCGACGGTGGTCTCGATGCCAGCAAGGTTGATGGTCAGACCCGTACGCTGAACGGCTGGTGCAACAATTCCGCTGCCACACTTTCGGTCAAGGCAACCGCTCTCACCGGCGACCAGGCCGTCACCAGCGGCGCGGAAACGGCGTTCACCGATCGCGTCAACTACACGGCATCGGTCGCTGCCAATGCGCAGACGTTCACTGATAGCAGCACCGATGATCTCGCCAGCACTGCTACCACCGTGAACATGTTCTCGGGTGATATCGTGGTCACCCTCGGTGCCTCGACGGCCAGCAGCAAGAAGCTCGTTGCAGGTGCCTATTCGGGCAAGGTCGAAGTCACCCTGTCACCTACCGTCTGATCATAGACCGACACGCGCTGACGTTCACTCAGGAGCACGATGATGAAAGCCGATCTTCTCAGGTCACCCTTGATCCTTCTTCCCATGCTCGGAATTGCCGTGCCTGCCGCCGCGCAGGAAGGGCCATCCGATACGGCGAGAGGACAAGTGGCGGTGTCAGGTTCGGTTGCTCGTTTGTGCATCCTGGGTGAACCTTCGCGCGCCGTGATCGATATTGGCCAGATGGTGCAGACCTCGGGCGCAAGTGTTGGCCGAATTGCGGCTCTCAGCGCCCAGTCTGTCACCTTGCCCGGCAGCTTCTGCAACTTCGCAGGATCAGTCCTCGGCGTTACTGCGTCGGCCCTTGTCGACGGTTCCGGAGCCGCACCGCCCGCCGGCTTTGCCCGAGCCGTGAATTACACCGCAACTGCCTCGGGATGGGGCAGCGGCGATGCTGAAGCAACGACTTCGGCCGCGTTCGACGGTACCAATCCGGACGCGTCCGGTAGCGGCACCACTCAGCCCGAACCGAAGCTTGGAGACGTCGATGTCTCGCTCTCCTCCTTCACGGCTCCCGGCAACGCCCTGCTGGTTGCGGGAAATTACACCGGTCTCGTCACCGTCACGCTCGGCCCCGTGCCGGTCTCGGAGTAACTCAGCATGACCTACACGCGTTCAACGGCAACACTCGTTGCACTGGCATTGGCCTCCGCTGCAGCGTCGGCCCCGGCAGCGGGGCAGTCTGCCACTGACAGCGAGAGTTTCGCGGTCGTCGGCAACGTCCCGGCAATCTGTATAGGCGGTTCCGTCTCGGAAGCGGGTGGCGTGTTCGATCTTGGCGTGCTTGTCGATACCAGCACCGGCTTCCTGCGCACTGATCTCACGGTGCCGGCGCAGGTTCTCTCAGGCAGCTTCTGTTCGGCACGCAGTTCGATCGCCGTTTCGGCGTCGCCGATTACTGCGCAGACATTCACCTCTTCGGCGCCCGCTGGCTTTTCACGCAGCGTCGATTTTACAGCGACCGCTTCGGGATGGACGGCTACGCCCGCTACGTTTGCGACTGCGGCTGCATCCAATCCTTCGTCCTTGCAGCAGCGTGACACACCGTTTTCCGGACCGATTTCGGTAGGGATTGGCAGTTTCACCACGACCGGTGGAGCCGCTCTGCGACTGGTTGCGGACACCTCCTATCGCGGCACCGTGACCGTCACGCTCACACCGGAGAGCTGAGCCATGCGCAGGCAAACCGCAACTTTGATGGCGCTCGCTCTGCTGCAATTTGGCACCGATCCGGCGATTGCGCAGCAGACATCGGCGGTTCACGGCTTGCCTGTAACCGGCTCAACACCACAGGTCTGCACGCTCGCTGGCGGCGAACTGCAGACTGGCCAACTCGTCAACTTCAATGGTCTCAGTGGTGATACATTGCAGGTCACCCAGCTGCTCGACCAGCAGACGCTTGCCGCACGCCCGGCCAGTGCCTCGGTCTCCTTCGAAGCAGCCTGCAACTATCCTCACCGGATCCGCATTGAGTCGCAGAACAACGGGCTCTGGCCAACCGACGGCAGGCAAGTCAGCGATGCGCCGGGCTTTGCTACTGCCTTGCCTTATGATGCCAGCATCACCTGGGGGATTGCCACGGGCGTTCTTCAGACTGACGCGCGCGTGCGCAGCAGCCGAGAGCAAAGGATCAACGTCGATCAGGCAACCGCCGGCACAGTGACCTTACGCCTCGCCATACTCGCAGGTGCCTCGAACAACGGTGTGAATGCCCCCGTACTTGCAGGGGTGTATGGCGATACCTTGCGCATCACGCTGGAGCCACGCTGATGCGGAGACTTCTGTTTTTCGTGGCACTGCCTGCCGCTTTCGTCGGATCTGTGTCCGTTAGATCTCAGGAAGTGAACCGGGGCAGTCGCCAACTTGAACTGAACGCTACGGCGGCATTCGGCTGCGTGGTGCGCACGCCACGTGCCTTGGCAAGCTCCAATGCCTCGTTCTCCTCGACTGGTGATGGTGGCGGCAGGGTAGTGCTCACACGCCTGGTCGACCCAGACACCGCCTTGCCCCGTCCATCCACTGTCGAACTCGCCATTCCGGCCACGTGCAACGCATCACACAGAGTCACGGCGATCTCCGCTAAGGGCGGCCTTGGCCGCATCGGTGCTGCGGGTGCGCCCGGGCAGGGATTTGCAGAACTTCTGCCCTATGCCCTTCGCGTCAACTGGGCAGGAGCACAGGTCGAACGTGCGAGCAATGCCGGCAGCCTTGCGCTGGTAATCCCTAACGGTGCCACGGGGGACATCGCCCTGCGCGTGGCCACGCCGGAAGGTGGCACGCCGCTGGTCGCCGGCTCATACGACGACACCATTGTGATTCAGCTTCAGCCAACTGACTGACCTATCGCCTGCGGGCACGGAGACTTTCGTGAAATCCTTCTCCACCTTCCTTGCCGCAGTGGCGCTGTCATCGATGTTTGTCTCGCAAGCCGCGACAGCGATGACTGTCCAGCCAGTCGTGATCGACATGAAGACGTCAGGTCGGGAAATGTCGCAGGTCGTGACAGTCGAAAACACTTTCGCCAATCCGCTTCCGGTGGAATTGAGCGTGCAGGAACTGCAGCTGACCGAGAATGGCGTATCGCCGACCGGAAAGGATCCCGGCGACCTGCTGGTTTTTCCCCCGCAAGCCATGATCGAACCTGGCCAGACCCAGAGCTTTCGCGTCCAATACGTTGGTGATCCAGCGCTGGCTTCAAGCAAGCATTACTACATCACCGTGGCGCAACTGCCGGTGAAACTGCCGGAAGGCCAGTCTGCCATCCAGATCCTCTATAACTTTCAGGTGCTCGCCAGTGTCGCACCGGCTGGCGCCAAACCGCGCCTGGAAATCAGGAGCGCGCAGGTTGGCAAGGATGCTGCGGGCAAGCCGGTGGCGGTGCTGAGCGTAGCAAACCCGTCTGCCGTCCACGGCTACCTCAGCGCCAGCAAACTGCGGATCATAGAGAAGGATACCGCCGGAAAGGAGCAGTTCCGCCGTACGCTGTCCGGTCCGGAGATCCAGCAGACCATCGGCTTTGGCCTTGTTGGCGCGAACCAGACGCGGACGGTCACCGTGCCGGTCGAGCTGCCACTGGCAGACGGCACGGTCGAGGCAAGCATCAGTCCGGAAGGTTGAAGCAATGCACGGGGGGGCTCGTCGCGTTTTTGCCATCGGCGCAAGTGTCTTGATGTTCGGGCGTTCGCCCGCTGCTTTGGCCGATGCAGCACCGACGCAAGGAGGCACAACAGATCGCGCAGGCATTTCGCCGTCGGCCGTCGCGGGGATGGGCGCGGCCACTATGTCGGATCAGCTTCCTGCTCCTGCTTTCAGCACGCAGAAGCTTAATCCCACTGGGAAGCCCGTGGTGCTGACAGTCCCCGTGAAAGACGGCGGCAGCTATCTCGGTGATATTCCGCTGCAGATAGACACGGACGACCGCCTCACCTTTCCGTCTATCCGCATCGTGCAGGTCCTGTCCGAACTCCTCTCGCCCGACGTACTGGAGAACTTGCGGACCAGCTTTGGCGGCAAGGTTCAAGTCGGTCCGGGAGACTTCGCGCCCGTCGGCATCGGGGTCGAGTATGATCCGCGCACGCTTGAGTTGCGCTTCAATATTCCAACGGAGCGCCGCGCCTCGCGCGCTGTGTCGGTCTCGGCTCTGGACCGGACCCGCATCGGCGAGTTGCTGAAGCCTGCTGACTTCAGCGCCTATATCAACGTGCGCAGTTCGCTGGATCTGGTAGAAGACGGCTTTGACGAAGGTCTACGCTCTCCTATCATGCTGCTTGATGGTGCCGTGCGGCTTGGCTCGATCGTGGTGGAGAGCGATGCCATCTGGCAGCCGGGCGCGTTCGGCGGCGATTTCCAGCGATTGGGCAGCAGGCTGGTCTTCGATGATACGCGGCGACTCGTTCGCATATCAGCAGGCGACCTTGAAACGCAGGCAAGAGGATTTCAGTCTGCGCCAGACATTGCCGGCATCTCGATATTTCGGTCCTACAGCGTACTGAACCCCCAGCAGGTCGTTCGCCCGCGGGGCGATCGTGCGTTCCGGCTCGATCGTGCTTCGACAGTGGAAGTCGTCGTCAATGGCCAGCAAGTTCGCCGCTTGCAGCTAGCGCCTGGCAACTACAACTTGCGAGATTTCCCGTTCACGCAGGGTGGAAACGACATTCGCCTCAATATTCTTGATGACACTGGTCGCACCGAAGTTGTCCAATTCAACCTGTTCGTCGATCAGACACAGCTGGGCAAGGGCCTCAGCGAATTTGGCCTATATGCCGGGGTCAAGGCGCCGCTCGGGCTCAGAGGTCCGCGTTACAGCAATGATTGGATCGCCTCGGGCTATTATCGTCGAGGTATTTCTGATGCCTTCACGCTCGGTGCGAACTTTCAGGCAGACGCAAACAGTCGCATGGGAGGTTTCGAAGCCGTAGTGGGCACGCGCTTTGGCACGATAGGCACGAACGTTTCATTCAGCCATGTCGATGGAATCGGGTCTGGTCACGCCTTCAATGCAACCTTCCAGCGCCTTATCCAACGCCCCAGTGGCCTCGGCGATACCTTCAATGTCTTCATCGAACGCCGCAGCAAACGCTTTGCTCCTGTGGCGTTCTTCCTGCCCGAGAACCCCTACCGCTTCGAGCTCGGCGGCGGGTATACCCACGCGTTTACGACGAGCTTGTTCGCCGGGCTGGATGCGCGCTTTTCCAAGGGCAGGGGTGGGCGGCCGGACGTGCATAATTACCGCCTCAGCGGCGGCTGGCGCTTGACTGAACGCGCAACGCTCAATGCCGAAGCGCGTTATCAGCGTGACACCTTGGGTCGCGATTTCAGCGGCTTCGTCTCCCTTATCGTCCGCCTTGGCCGCTATTCCACGGTTCGTTCGGAGTACGACACGCGCGATAACCGCTTCCGCTCTTCCTACCAGACCCTCAGCGGCAGCGGCGTAGGCAGCTACAACGTCACAGCCGATGTGGAACGGTCGGATAATGGCGCGGGCGTTTCGGTCAACGCGAACTACTTCGCCAACCGCGCCGAACTGGGCTTCAGTCACTTCGGCACCTATACGCGTGGTTTCGGCAACAGCCTCAACCAGCGCAGTACCTTACGGCTGGGTACGTCCCTTGCCCTTGCCGATGGTGCCGTTTCGGTCGGGCGCCCGATCTTTGACAGCTTCGCCATCGTCAAACCGCACCGCAGCCTTGGCAAGGCGGATGTCATCGTCGACGCATCAAGCTTCGGGAATGCGGCAAATAGCGGCACTCTGCGCACGGCTACCATGCCCAGTCTTCCGTCCTATTCCGAACGCACCGTGCCGCTGGATGTCAAGGATGCCGCCCCCGGCACAGACATTGGCCAAGGCGCATTCCGCGTCTTCCCATCCTATCGCAGCGGCTACGTCGTCACCGTCGGTTCGGACTACAACGTCACCGCACTGGGCGTGATGATCGATGTCGATGGTCAACCGGTTTCGCTCGTCAGCGGCACGGCAACCGAGGTCGCCCATCCAGAGAGGGCCGCCCAGACCGTATTCACAAACCGTCAGGGGCGTTTTGGCGCAACCGGACTCGCTCCGGGCAAGTGGCGGATCGAGATGCTCGATGCCGCGCGCTCGACGTTCGAGATCGAAGTTCCTGCCGATGCAAATGGCGTGATCCAGCTCGGCACAATCAGGGCAAGGGAAGGCAAATGAGGATGACGCGAAATGTCCTGCTGAAGGGGCTGCTTGCGCTTTTGACGGGGGCAGGGCTCTCGTTACCGGATGCTGTCCAGGCTGCAACCTGCGGCATCGCCGGCTCAGCCACGGCCACATCCGTGACCTACGATCCATTCGAGACGACCGGCTTCACCACGAACGTCACGCTCTCGCTCAGTCGCGTCAATGGCGCTGGCGGTCAGAAGACGGACATCGTGAATTTTTACCTGAAGGGCCGTGATGCCGATTCCGTTGGGACCACCGTGATCCCGACGTCCGCTGTCGTTGCAGGATCTGTCGAGGGCATCGGTCTCGACATTTTCTACGATTACAACGAAGCTACCCCGGCCGTTTCCCCTACATCGCTTACACCGGGCGCGGGTGCGCGGTTCCTCAAGATCGACTTCACCGGAAACAACCGCGATTCCGACACGGTCGTGGTCAACTTCGCCGTAACGCTTCCGCGCAACCTCAATGCCACAGCGGCGAGCGAACTTCCATTCGATGCCTGGTTCGGCTGCAGCACCACCGGCGGCGGTTCACCCACGCAGCAGACCGGGACTCTTGCCAACGCCGTGCGCATGCCGATCAACATCGTAAGCGCCTTGCGCGCGGGCTATGTAGGCACCGCGCTCGATTTCGGCGAACTCGCGCAAGTGACCAATGCTCAGGCGCCCACGGTCAAGACCCTGGCATCAAACTATGTGCGTGTGCAAAGCTCCGGTCCGTACCAGGTCTCACTCTCTGCCGGTGACAGCCAAGCCTATGTCCTGACACCCAACGGAGCCAGCACTACCAACACCGCACAGCAGATCCGCTATTCGGTGCGCTTTCTCGGTCAGACGCGGTCGCCTGGCAATACCTCTGCCATCACCCAGACCTGCGCCCGCGCCGGTGTTGGCGATGCGGTCGAAGATCGCCTGCCGGTGCAGGGCACCCTGATCGACGGAGGTTCGACAAAGAACATTTCTCCAAACTATACGGAGAACCTTGTCGTCACGATCTCGCCACTTGTGGCCGGGACAGCAGCCCCGACCGACTGTGGCAGCATAACGCTCTGAAGCTTAGCGCGGTTCGATGCGGAAACGGATCGAACCGGTCAGCTTGCCATCGCCTTCGATCGCGATTGTCCGCACACTCGAAGCGGCGCTCGCCACGTCACTGACCAGCACTTCACCCGAAGCATTGAGCGGGATCGAGCGACCGTCAACCACCAACCGACCAGCGGCCAGCTGCTTGGAATAGCTCGCAACCACGCGATATCCAGCGCCATTGTTGCAGAATTCGCGCAGAAGGCTCTTGTTGCCATTCGCGCTCAACATAACACTGGCGCTGTTGTCCACGCTCACGCGGCACACGAGTGGCACTTGCCCGCTGATGGTGATCGTTGCCACGCCCTGCGATGCCTCAACCACGCCAGTGACGCCAAGTGCGGCAACGGCGGCAAGTGCAAGGATCGACTTCCTGCCTCTGTTCATGATGCTGTCTCCATTAACATAAGGGCATCATGTCGCATCTCCTCCCAAGGCGAGGTTCCTGCTTCTGGTTAACGCTTTCGTCCTCCAACTTAGGAAAGGACGGTTTTTCGGCTTTTTTCTCCGTGCAACCCCTTAGCTTGAATGCTTATGCAGTTGGAAAATGGTGAACGCGCCTTTGTCGGCGCCGGGAACCTCGCTGGTGATGAGGCATAGAGCAGGGGAAGCAGGTGCGCCCTTCCGCGCGCGCCAGTCCTTTCGGAAGGAAGCTGCCCATGGCCGCCCGCGCATTCTGGCAGGGACAATTGCGCCTCGCCCTCGTCTCGATCCCGGTCGAGGTCTATCCGGCCACGCGCAGCGGCGCGGCGATCAGCTTCCACCAGATCCACGAACCGAGCGGCAAGCGCATCCGCTATGAGAAGGTCGCGGCCGGTGTCGGACCGGTGGACCGCGAGGAGATCGTCAAAGGCTACGAAGTCTCGCGCGGCAACTACGTCCTGCTCGATGACGAGGAAATCGAATCTGTCCGCATCGAGAGCCGCAAGACGCTCGAACTCGTCCAGTTCGTCGGCGCTGACGAGATCGATGTGCTCTATTACGAGAAGCCATATTTTGTCGTGCCGGCAGACGATCTGGCCGAAGACGCCTACATCGTTCTGCGTGAAGCCTTGCGCAAGACACGCACTTTAGGCCTCGGGCAGTTGTCTGTGCGCGGGCGGGAACAGCTCGTCTCGCTCAAACCTTGCGGGCGCGGCCTGATCATGGAAGTGCTGCGCTATGCCGACGAGGTTCAGCGCGCGCAGAGCTGGTTCAAGGACATTCCCGAACGCGATGCCGATCCCGAACTTCTCGATCTTGCCGCCAGCTTGATCAAGAAGAAGACCGCGAAGTTCGCCCCCGACAAGTTCCACGACCGCTACGTCGATGCCCTCCACGCGCTGATCGAAAAGAAGGTCAAGGCCAAGGGCAAGCGGATCGTCGAAGATCCCGATGCCGATGAAGCGCCAAAGGGCGGCAACGTCATCGATCTCATGGCCGCGCTCAAGAAATCGCTTGGCAACGGCAAGGATGAAGGCGAAAGTCCGCCGCGCAAGAAGGCCGCTCCATCACGCCGCAAGCGAGCCTGATTCATGACCAAGCGCAATCCCCTTGAGACCTACAACGCCAAGCGTGACTTTGCCCGCACGACCGAACCTTCGGGCAAGCTGGAGTCGAGCAAGACCGGCAACCTGTTCATCGTCCAGAAGCACGACGCGACCCGGCTGCACTGGGACTTCCGTATCGAAGTCGATGGCGTGATGAAGAGCTGGGCCGTAACTCGTGGGCCCAGTCCGGACCCCAATGACAAGCGCCTCGCCGTCCAGACCGAGGACCACCCGCTGAGTTACGCCGAGTTCGAAGGAACCATCCCGGAAGGCGAATATGGCGGCGGCACGGTCATGCTCTGGGATCGCGGCACTTGGGCGCCAGTCGAAGGCAAGAGCGCCAGGGACCTCGAAAAGGGCCATCTCCATTTCCGCCTTGATGGAGAGCGGATGAATGGCGAATGGCTGCTCATCCGGTTGAAGAAGCGCGGCAACGAGAAGCGCGACAACTGGCTCCTGCGCAAGATCGACGATGCCTTTGCCGCAGAAGGTGACTTGCTGGTGGAGCGCGCGCTGACCAGCGTGCTTACAGGACGGACCATGGCCGAGATTGCCGCCGACAAGCGCGCCAGCCATTCGCTCAAGGGCAAGAAGGGAAGCGACTTTGCCGCGGAAATGAAGGCGGCGAGCAGCCACAATGCAAAGGTCTCTAAGGCGCCGCCCAAGCGCAAGCCGCGCAACGCGCCGCTGCCCGCCTTCCAGCCGCTTCAACTCGCCACGCTGGTCGATGGCGTGCCCGAAGGCAGCCAGTGGCTCCATGAGATAAAGTTCGACGGCTACCGTGCGCTAATTGCTGTCAAAGGCAGGGAGGTGCGAGTCTACACCCGCAGTGGGCTCGACTGGTCCGAGAAGTTTGCGCCTCTGGTCCGGCATCTGGCCGCGCTTGATCTGCCGTCCTGCCTGATAGACGGCGAGATCACGGCCGCAGACGACGACGGCAATCCCGACTTCTCGCGGCTGCAGAACGTGCTCAGGCGCGGCCACGGCGAGCAGGGTGAGGACGACGCGCTCTCGTTCCATGCCTTCGACGTGCTCGAGATTGAGGGTGAAGACCTCAAGTCCCTGCCCAATATCGAGCGCAAGCAGCGTTTGGCTGCTTTGCTGTCCGCTGCGTCGCCGCCAATTCACGTCGCCGATCACATCATTGGCGGTGGCGAAAAGCTGTTTCAGGCGATGTGCAGCGCCGGGCAGGAGGGTATCATCGCCAAGCGCGCCGACGCGCCCTACGTCCCCAAGCGCACGCAGAACTGGCTCAAGGTCAAATGCATCCTGCGCCAGGAATTCGTGATTGTCGGCATGACGAAATCGACCGCCCGGAACCGTCCATTCGCCTCGCTGCTCCTCGCACAGGGTGAAGGCGATCACCTCGTCTACAAGGGCAAGGTCGGAACCGGTTTCGACGCCGACTTGCTCGACGATCTCGCCGCCCGCTTCGAACCGCTCCGTCGCGAAGAGCGCGCTCTTGAAGTGCCAAAAACCGAAGCACGGGGCGCTTTGTGGCTTGAGCCCACACTGGTCGCCGAAGTGGCTTTTGCGGAATTTACCGGAGAAGGAAGAGTGCGTCATGCCAGCTTCGTGGGTTTGCGCGAGGACAAGAAGGCCAAGGACGTGAAACCCGAACGCCCTGTCCATATCGAACCGCCCCGGCAAGCCGTGACGATCAGCAATCGCAGCCGCGTGATCTTTCCCGAACGTGGGCAGACAAAGGGCGATCTGGCCGACTACTACGCCAAGATTGCTCCGGCGATGTTGCCGTTCCTGGCCAATCGTCCGGTCAGTCTTGTCCGCTGTCCGCAGGGCAGGGCCAAGCAATGCTTCTTCCAGAAGCATGACAGCGGCTCGTTCGGCGAGCATGTCCACCATGTACCCATCAAGGAAAAGGACGGTAATTCAGAAGACTACCTCCACGTCTCCGGCGAAGCCGGCATTCTTGCCTGCGTGCAGATGGGCACGATCGAATTCCACGGCTGGTGCGCCAAGGCTGACGATGTCGAAGCGCCCGACCGAATGGTGTTCGACCTTGATCCCGATGAAGGTCTCGATTTTTCCGATGTGAAGCGCGCAGCAAAGGACATCCGCGATCGTCTCTCAGACCTCGGCCTTGTCAGCTTTGCCATGCTTTCGGGCGGCAAGGGCATTCACGTCGTCCTGCCGCTCCGCCGCGACCACACATGGGAAGCCCACGCCAGCTTTGCCGAACGCTTCGCCAAGGCTTTGGCCCTGTCCGACCCCGAACGATACGTCGCCACGATGAGCAAGGCCAAGCGCAAGGGCCGCATCTTCATCGACTGGCTGCGAAACCAGCGCGGCAGCACCGCCGTCATGCCCTATTCTGCGCGTGCCCGCGAGAATGCCCCTGTCGCCACGCCGATAGACTGGGGCGAACTGGACGATTTCGAAAGCGCTCATGCCTTCACCATCGCCGGCGCAGAGGCTTTGCTGAAACGCAGCGAAAGCAAGCTCCTGCGCGGCTGGGGCATGGCTGAACAATCACTGCCGGATGTTTAAGCGAATTCCTCGTCAGACCATATCCCCCGGCCGGATCAAGCGGTCGAACGTCTCCTCGTCCACCAGTCCCAGTGCCAGCGCCGCCTGCCGCAAACTGAGGTCGTGCTCGTGGGCATGTTTGGCGATCTTCGCTGCGTTGTCGTACCCGATTTCGGGTGCCAATGCCGTCACCAGCATCAGTGACCGTTCGACCAGTTCGGCAATCCGCTTCCGGTCTGGTTCGATCCCCTCCACGCAGCGCTTGGCAAAACTTTCCATGCCCACGCTCAACAGGTGCATCGAACGCAGCACCGCCGCGCCGATCATCGGCTTGAACACGTTGAGTTCGAGGTGCCCCTGCATTCCGCCGACGGTCACCGCCTGATGATTGCCGATCACTTGCGCGGCCACCATCGTCAGCATTTCCGCCTGCGTCGGGTTGACCTTGCCCGGCATGATCGAGCTGCCTGGCTCGTTCGCCGGAAGCTCCAGCTCGCCAAGGCCCGATCGCGGCCCGGAGCCCATCAGGCGGATGTCGTTGGCGATTTTCGTAAGCGCCACGGCCAGCGTCGAAAGCGTGCCTGAAAGCTGTACCAGCGCATCGTTCGATGCCAGCGCTTCGAACTTGTTGGGGGCGGTGGAGAACGGCCTGCCGGTCAACTCGGCAATCTGCGCGGCCATGTCCTCGGCAAAGCCCTCCGGTGCATTGAGCCCGGTGCCGACCGCCGTGCCGCCTTGCGCCAGGCACAGCAGGTGCAGCTCCACGTGGCGCAAATGGTCGTAAACATTGCGCAACTGCTGTGCGTAGCCAGAGAACTCCTGTCCCAGAGTTAGCGGTGTCGCATCCTGAAGGTGCGTGCGCCCGATCTTGACCACGCCCTTCCACGCGATCGCACAACCGGAAAGCGCACCCGACAGCTTGTCGAGTGCGGGAATGAGCTCACGGTTCAGCGCTTCGACCGCAGCAACATGGAGCGCGGTAGGAAAGGTATCGTTCGAGGATTGCCCCATGTTCACATGGTCGTTGGGATGCACCGGGCTCTTGCCGCCGCGCTCGCCGGTCAGCATTTCGTTGGCGCGGCCGGCGATCACCTCGTTGGCGTTCATGTTCGTCTGCGTGCCGCTTCCGGTCTGCCAGATCACCAGCGGAAACTGGTCGTCGAGCTTGCCACCTGCAACTTCAGCTGCTGCCTGATCGATCACGTCCGACAAGCCGGCGTCCAGCCCGTGCCGGCGGTTGACCCGCGCTGCCGCCTGCTTGATGACGCCCAGCGCGCGGATGATCCCGACAGGCATCCGCTCCATCGCGCCGAACGGAAAGTTCTCGATGCTGCGCTGGGTCTGCGCGCCCCAATAGGCCTGCGCGTCAACGCGCACTTCGCCGAGGCTGTCGGTTTCGATCCGCTGCATTTGCGCCCTCCGGTAAGATCAGGTCCGGTCGAGCAGGCGCTCCACCGTCTCGCCTGCTGTAGCCTGCTTGTCAGTCAATGCACCCACTTCGCGTTCGAGCGCGGCGCGCAGGCGGCAGATTTCGTCGTCGGTGAGATGCTCGATTCCGACGAAGCCTTCGCGCGCCTTGTCCACTGCGCGGATCAGTTCGTCGAGCTTGGCCTGCATCGCTGCGGCATCGCGGTTCTGGCTGTTCTGGATCAGGAAGACCATCAGGAAGGTGATGATCGTGGTGCCTGTATTCACCACCAGCTGCCAGGTATCGCTCCACTTGAACAGCGGGCCGCTCAGGCCCCAGCCGATGATGATGGCCAGCGCGATGACGAATGTCGCAGGCCGCCCGGCGAGCCCTGATACCTTGTTGGCAATCGCGGTGAAGGTTTGGTCCAACGCTCAATCCTTTGGCACGAGTGCGGGCGGGGCCGATCGCGCGGCACCGCCGGCTTTGTGCTGGGCGGCCGATTTTGCAGGCATCGCAGGTCTCCCGGAATGGTTCCGCACCTGAACGTTCGGACAGGTGGCCCGTTCCGGGCCGCACCTTCCCGATTGCGTCAATTTGCGTAGCGCGTGGCGGGAGTTGCGCGGCTAGGCTTGGTGCATGGCGACCGGCAGCATCCTTCGCGAACTTCTTGCTTCCGGCAGGATTTCCGATGCTCTCACCGAGGCCGGCAAAGCGCTGTCGCGCGATCCGCGGGATGTCGAGGCAGGGTTCGTGGCGGCGGTTGCCCTCGCCGAGAGCGGGCGCGTTGGCGATGCGATGCAAGCCATTGGCGCAGTTGTAAGATCTGCTCCTCAAAACGCCGAATACCTCGCCCAGCAAGCCCGCATCCTGCTGCTTGCCCGGCGTGAGGCGGAGGCGTTGGAGGCCGCGCGGAAGGCTGTTTTGGCGGGTAGTGGGGACCCGTTGGTGCTGGATACGATCGGGTGTGTCTTTGCGCGGTTGGGGGCGCATGACGAGGCTTTGCCGTTGTTCGAAAAGGCGGTGGTCGGGGAGCCGCAAAGTGTTGAATTCCTGTTCAATCTTGCGAGCACCCTGGGCTTCTTCGGGCGTGTGGACGAGGCAGCTGCAGCCTATGAGGCGATCCTTGCCATCGAACCCGCCCATGGCCGCGCGCACCTTGGCCTAGCAGGCCTGAGGCGCAAGCCGATGGTTGGGGAAGTTGAGCGAATTCAAGGGGTTCTGGCACAAGTTACTGACCCGATCGAAGAAGTCAGGCTGCGCTATGCAATTGTCCAACTCTCCGAGGCAAAGGGGCAACTCTCGGAGGCATTCGGGCAACTCTCGCTCGCCAGCGCGAAACTCAGGGCCAACTTCGGCTACCGGTTCGAGAGCGACGAAGCAGTATTCGAGGGAATCCGCCGAACCTTCGCGCGCGACCTTCCGCTCCTTTCCGACAGCCGGATCGAGGACGCCCCGATCTTCGTCGTGGGACTGCCGCGCACCGGCACCACTCTGGTCGACCGCATCCTGTCGTCGCATCCGCAGATCACGTCTGCGGGGGAACTTCAGGCGATGCCGTTGGCGGTCAAGCAGCTGGCAGGGTCCTCGTCGCGACTGGTGCTCGATGTGCCGACGGTGGAGGCCTTGGGCGGAGTTTCGGCGCAGAAATTGGGAGAACTCTACCTTGCCCGGGCGCGGCAGAACGCCGGAGCGCGGGAAGGGCGGTTCACCGACAAGTTTCCGCTGAACTTCCTGTATATAGGATGGATACTTCAGGCGTTTCCGCACGCCAGCGTCGTCTGCCTGCGGCGCGGCGCGATGGACAGCGTGTGGAGCAATTACAAGCACCTCTTCGCTACCGGATCGCCGTACTACCGCTGGTCATACGATCTGATGGACACGGCGCGCTACGTGTTGCTGTTCCAGCGCCTCATGGCGTTCTGGCGACAGCGGTTTCCCGGGCGAATCCATGAGGTTACCTACGAGTGGCTGGTCGCCGACCAGGAAGTCGAGACGCGCCGCATGCTTGCCAGTTGCGGCCTTGAATGGGACCCGGCGTGCCTTGCCTTCCACGAAAACGCCGCAGCGGTGGCGACGCCCAGCGCGCAGCAGGTGCGTGAGCCGATCAATGCCCGCTCTGTCGGGCGCTGGCGGCAATACGAGCAGCACCTTGGCGAGGTGACGAAATTCTTCACCGCCAACGGCATTCCGCTCGACTGATCTTTCCTGACTACAAATGAAAAGAGGGCCGCCGGTCTTGCGATCGGCGGCCCAGTCTTCGCAGGAAGTCGGGTGCCGGCCTGCGTGGAGCAGGCCGGCGCAAACGTCAGAAGTTCTTGGTCATTTCGATGCCGACCTTGCGCGGGCTGAGCACCGAGTTGGCGTAATAGCGCGAAACAACGCCATCGTTGACGATGCGGCGGGTCAGGTCGTTCGAGACCGAGACCACGGCGTACTTGTCGAAGATGTTGTCGGCATAGACCCGGAATTCGAGCGTTTCATCAACGCTGTAGGCGATCGATGCCCTGTGCGTGGTGTAGGACGGCAGGATCTCGCCGCCGGCACGTGCGCCGACGCGGGTGAAGATGTTGCCGGTGAAGCTGGAAGTCCAGCTCAGCGTCATCTTGTCTTCACCCACCGGGAACTCGTAGTTGAAGCCCAATGAGCCCGAGACTTTGGTCGAGCCCGGAAGGCGATCGCCGGGGCGACCATCGATCTTGTTTTCACCGAACGGATTGTTGATCTGGAGGAGGCCAGGGACAGCCTCTGTCAGGTGCGCATCGGTGTAGGACCAGTTACCCTGCACGCTGAAGCCGTCGAATGGCCGCGCGTTGAACGAGAACTCGACCCCCTTCGATACTGCTTTGCCGCCGTTGACGGTGATGCCGATCGCGCCGTTCTCTGTCTGGCCATCAAGCTGGATGCCATCCCAGTCGATGTGGAAGACGGCCAGCGTGGTGCGCAGCTTGCCACCGAACAGGCTGGCGCGGATGCCGATTTCCTTGTTCTTGGTGCTGTCAGGCTGGAACGAACGCTCGTTGGGCAGGGCGCAGAGGTTTTGCTTTTTGGGATCAAGCGGAAGCTGGCATGGCGCGACGCGGTTCACGCCGCCGATGCGGTAGCCCTTGCTGTAGGTCGCATAGACCATGAGGTCGGGCGAGAACTTGTACGAGCCGTTGAACTTCCAGACGGTGCCGTCCTTGCCCGTGTTGCCTGGCTGTGATCGGTAGTTGATGTTGGGGAAGGTCTGGAACAGCGGCAATGCCTGACCACCGATGACGTAGGCATCGTACTTGAAGTAGCGACCACCGGCCGTCAGCGTCAGGGCATCGAACGGCTGGAAAGTCAGTTCGCCGAACACCGCCTTTTCCTTGGTGTCAGTGCGAACGTAGGATGCATACTCGACTTCGTCCGGGCGATCGATACCTGCCCATGCCGGGAAGCCCGGAACGATCTCACGATAGTCCGAATTGGTCTTGAGGCGGTTATAGAACCCGCCGAGAACCCAGCTGAAGGGGCCGCCGTGCGTGGAGACGAGGCGGATTTCCTGGTTGAACTGCTCGTTCTCGCCGTTCGAGCGGGTATAGCCCGAAAATGCCGGGAACAGCTCATAGTCGTAGTCGAGGTCAAGCAGCAGGTCGGTCACGTCAACCGAGCTCTTGAATTTCTGGCGCGTGAATGCAGTGGCCGAGACGAGCTGGGCAATGTCCCCCAGCTCAGCTTCGATTTCGGCCGCGAAGAGGTCAGACGTGCGCTTTGCCGGTTCAAGATAGCGCCATGGCGCTTCGTACTTGCCTGTTCCGAATACGCCGCCGCCGTTGGCTTGACGACCGTTGGTGTCTGTCTGCTGACGAACGTAGCTCAGCGTGACCTTCAGGCCGTCGAACGGATATAGGCCTAGCTGGTTGCGGCTGGTGAAGGTGTGCTCGAAGTTGGCGTCGGCATAGGAGTAAAAGTTGTCTGCGATCTGCTGCGGAGTACCGATCGAGCCGAAGAAGGTGCCGGGGCGGTTGGGCTGCGGGTTGGAAACGCCCGGAGTCTTCAGCAGGTAATTGTAATCGATGAAGCCCGGATCGTTGAAATAGCCCGTGGCCGAGCGGAATGCGACCTTGCCGGGGATGATCGGCACATTGATCACGCCATCGACGACGAAGCCAGGATCCTTGGCATGGGCAACGTCATAGACGCGGGCATGGAAGGTGCCTTCCCAGCGGTCCGGATCGGGACGGTTCGGGATGTAGCGGATTGCACCGGCAAGCGTGCCGAGGCCGTAGAGCGTGCCTTGCGGGCCCAACTGGACTTCGACACGGTTCATGTCGATGAACTTGAAGTCCTGATAGAGCGGGATTTCGCCGAGGTAGGTGGCCAGCGTGTTGTCGCCATTGGCGCCAAAGGTGCTGGAGTCACTGGCCGAAAGGCCGCGCATGACGATCGAGCCGGTCGAGCGCGGGCCGGTATCCTGAATGGTGACGCCCGGCGTGAACGCTGCGAGCGAGCGCACGTCATCGACGCGCTGATCCTTGAGGTTCTCGGCAGTGACGGCGGAGATGTTGATCGGCGCGTTCTGCAGCGAGACGGCGCGGCGCGTGGCGGTGACGATGATCTCGGTGCCGGGCGCTTCACCGGCTTCGGCGGCAGCAGCGTCGGCTTCGGGGGCTTCCTGCGCGAGGGCGGGAAGGGCGGCAAGACCGGCGAGCGCGCTGGCCGAGAGGAGCGCTGCGCGCTTCAGGGAAAATTGCATGAAACCCTCACTGTGTTGTTTTTGTCTCGTGGCTTCAGTCATCCCCGCCGGTGGCTCTCTTTGTCTGGAGCCTTCTTGACCCGTCACGCCTCTGGCCCGGCACTTTCATCCAGAGTGGTTACAAAGCTAAACGCTTGCCGAAGGGAGCCTATGGGTCATTTGACGTAGGCTGATAGCGTTCGCACCAAAGGGCGTACGTAAATCGGCCCATCCTCGGGAGCGTCCTGGACCGCCACTATCGGGCCATGGACATGGTGCCGCCGACGGACATTGTTATGTCGCCAGAATTCCTAGCGCTTCCGGGCCTGGTGCCGTTTGCAACTGCCGTGGTGCGGCATGTTCGCGCGCCAGACGGGGCAAACTGAGGCGATGCCGCGCGCTGTCACCATCGTTCCTGAGCGCCGATCCTACAACCAGTGGGTTGCCGGACTGACACTTGACGATCATGCCCACCGACAGACTGCCGTGGCTGCGCGGCACTGGTCATCACGCGTGGTCCTGCAGACCGCTCTGGGGACAAGCGCGTCGCTGGTGTGTGAGGTGATCGGGGCGACGATCACGCTGTTCTACGGCATGAGCGTCAGCGTCTCGGCGATCCTTGCCGGGTGCCTGCTGATGTTCATTGCCAGCCTGCCGATTGCCGTGCAGGCGGCGCGCAAAGGGCTGGACATCGACCTGATCACGCGTGGCGCGGGCTTCGGCTATCTTGGCTCGACGATCACCGCGCTGATCTATGCCTCGTTCACGTTCCTGCTGTTCGCCATCGAGGCGAGCATCATGGCGGTGGCCGTGCAGGACCTCACCGGGATCGGGATCGAGTTTGCCTATATCCTGTGCGCTATCGTGGTGCTGCCTATCGCGCTGCAGGGAATGCGCACGATCTCGCGCTTCCAGATTTGGTCGCAGCCGCTGTGGATCGTGCTGCAACAGATGCCGCTGGCCTATGTCTTCTGGCGTGGCGGTGAAGTGATCACCGCCTGGGCGGACTTTACCGGCATCTATGCCCCCAGGCCGCAATTGGTGTCCTTTGGTCTTGCCCTGTCGGTGCTGCTTTCGTTGCTGCCGCGGATCGGCGAGCAGGTCGAATACCTGCGTTTCATGCCGCCGCGCGCGGTCATCGGCGCGCGGCGTTGGTGGACAGCGGTGGTGCTGGGAGGCCCTGGCTGGCTGCTGATCGGCGGGGCCAAGCTGCTGCTGGGCTCGGTCCTCGCGGCCTGGGCCGTGTCATCGGGCATAGCGCCCGACGTTGCCGCGACGCCGGGTGCGATGTTCGGCGAGGCTTTTGCACCTGTCGCCGGGTCTGTGCGTGGCGGGCTGGTGATGACGGCGGTGCTGGTCATGGTCTGCCAGCTCAAGGTCAACGTGACCAATGCCCATGCAGGTGCCATCGCGTGGTCGAACGTCTTTTCGCGTCTGACCCACGGCTATGCAGCTCGTGCGGTATGGCTGGCGTTCAATGTCGGGCTGGCGACGACCTTGCTGTTCTTCGGGATCTTCCGGTCGATGGAGATCGTGCTGATGCTCTACTCCAGCCTCGCTGCGGGCTGGATCGGGGCGTTGAGTGCGGATCTGCTGGTGTCGGGGCCGCTGGGCCTGAGGCCGCAGGTCACAGAGTTCCAGAGGGCTTATCTCTATGACGTGAACCCGGTTGGCACCGGTGCCATGCTGCTGTCGCTGGTGGCCTCGGCCCTGTGCCAGCTGGGCTTTGCGGGAGAGGTGGCCCAAGCGTTTGCTCCGGTGATCGGACTGTTCGTGGCGTTTGCCGCAGCACCGGCACTCGCGGCGATCACGAGAGGGCGGTACTATATCGCTCGCAAGCGCGCGCCTGAAGAGGCGGCGATGCAGACGTGCGTGATCTGCGAGAACCGCTTCGAGCGTGGCGATACCGCGCATTGCCCGGTCTATTCGGGGCCGATCTGTTCGGTTTGCTGCACGCTCGAGACGCGCTGTCACGATGTCTGCAAGGAAGGCAGCAGGGCGACCGAGCAGTTCACCAACCTGGCCGAGCGGATGCTGCCGCGGCGTCTGGCGCGATATGTGCACACCACAACCGGGCATTTCGTCGGGGTCGCTGGCGCGTTCACGCTGGCCAACATGCTGGTGCTGGGGCTGATCGGGCGCGAGTATGCGCGGGTCTATCCGGCGCTGGCGACGCATGTCTGGTCGATCCTGTTCGCGGTGTTTCTGGTGTTCTTCTTCATGTCGGGCGTGGGCAGCTGGTTCATCGTGCTGGCGCATGAAAGTCGCCGCGCGGCGCAGGACGAGACGCGGCGGCACCTTGGGGAACTGGAACAGGAAATCGTCGCCCATGAGGCGACCGACGCCGCCTTGCAGAAGGCGCGAGAGGTGGCCGAAGCGGCCAATGCGGCCAAGAGCCGGTATCTCGTTTCGGTGAGCCACGAGATCCGCTCGCCGCTCAATTCGATTTATGGCTATGCCCAGCTACTCGAGCGGGGCAGCGATCTCAAGCCCGAGGATGCGGGGCGGGTGATCTGTCGGTCGAGCGAGCACTTGTCCAACCTGGTCGACGGGCTGCTGGATATCGCGCAGGTCGAGGCGGGCGTGCTGCGGCTGTCGCGCGACACGATCCGGCTTCCCGCCTTTGTCGAGCAGATCGCCAACATGTTCCGGCCGCAGGCGTCGGCCAAGGGGCTGAAGTTCCAGCTGGAAACGCCCAAGCAGCTGCCCGAATTCGTGCGCGGCGACCAGAAGCGGTTGCGGCAGGTGCTGATCAACCTGATCTCCAACGCGATCAAGTTCACGCCCGCCGGCTCGGTAACGTTCCGTATCGGCTGGCGCGGCGAAATCGCGACCTTTGAGGTTATCGACACCGGCATAGGCATCGCGCCTGAGGACATGGACCGGATCTTCGGCGCGTTCGAGCGCGGCAACAGCACTTCGGCGGCGGGGCAGCCGGGGATCGGGCTGGGGCTGGCGATTACCTCGACGCTGGTCCACGTGATGGGCGGCGATCTGACGGTGGACAGCACGCTGGGCGAAGGCACGCGGTTCGCGCTGCGGCTTATGCTCTCGCGCCCGGTAACACAGCCGGTGCAGAGCCATCGGGCGGACGTGATCAGCGGCTATGAGGGCGCGCGGCGCAGGGTGCTGGTCGTGGACGACGACGCCGCACAGGCGGCAGTGATCGAGAATCTGCTGCGGCCGCTCGGCTTTACCGTGATGGGTGCGCGCGATGGCGATACCGCGATCGCGCTGGCGGCGGCGACGCGGCCGGACATCGTGTTCATGGACATCTCCATGCCGGGCAAGACCGGGTGGGAGACCGCCGGTCTGCTGCGGGCGGCGCATGGCAGCGCGTTGCGCATCGTCATGGTCTCGGCAGACGCGCACCAGTTCCGCCGCGGGGGGGACGGGCATGATCCGCACGACATGTTCCTGACGAAGCCGATCGAACTCGACAGCCTGCTTGATGCGCTGTCGTGGCAGCTGGACCTGACGTGGACCGTCGAGGACGGGAGCCCGCGCAAGGTGCCAGCCGCCTCTGTTGCCGAACTGCACCTGCCAGCCGCCGCTTTGCCCTTCGTACCCGAAATCGAAAGCCTTGCCCGGATCGGCAACGTCCGCGCGATCCAGAACCGACTTTCCGAACTTGAGGATGCCGTTCCCGATGCAGCCCGCTTCGTCGCACACTTGCGTACCAGTCTCGAATGCTTCGATTTCAAGGGCCTGCGCGAGGCCCTCCGACGAGGCGTCGTCCAAGTTCAGTGACGCGCTGACCGGGCAGGCGGGGCGGGACACGGTCCTGGTCGTCGACGACAATCCGGAATCGCTGCACTTTCTGATCGACACCATCGAGCGCGCAGGCATGACCGTGCTGATCGCGACCAACGGCAGCAATGCGCTGGAATTGCTGGAGCACGTTGCGCCCGACCTTATCCTGATCGACGCGATCATGCCGGGGCTGGATGGGTTCGATACGACAAGGGCGATCAAGAAACAGCCGCGGCTGGCCGACATTCCGGTGATCTTCATGACCGGCCTGACCGAGACCGAGCATGCGGTGCGCGCACTCGACGCGGGCGGGGTGGACTATGTGCGCAAGCCCATCGCCATAGAGGAACTGCTGGCGCGGATGCGGGTGCATCTGTCATCGGCGCGGGTCTCGCAGGCGGGGCGCTCGGCGCTCGACGCCACGGGGCGGCATCTCTTCGCGGTGGACCGGGCGGGACAACTGCTCTGGTCTACGCCCCAGGTGGAACGGCTGATGAGCGGGATGGGCGAAGGGGAAGGGCTGCCAGCGGAGTTTGCGGCGCCGGTCGCCCGATTGCTGGCCCAGCGGGACAATCCCGAGGCCTCTCTGCGCTTCGATGCGGCGGGTCAGACCATCGAACTGGTCATGGTCGGACCGATGCGGGGCGACGAGACGGGGGGGCGCGAGTTGCTGATCCGGCTCAACCTGATCCGCGAGGGTGCCGAGGTGGAGCGCCTGCGCGAACGCTATGGCCTGACCCAGCGCGAGGCCGAGGTGTTGCTGTGGATCAGTTATGGCAAGCCCAACCGCGTGATCAGCGAGATCCTCGGGATCAGCCCGCGCACCGTGAACAAGCATCTGGAGCAGGTGTTCGAGAAGCTGGGCGTGGAGACGCGCGCGGCAGCAGCAGCGTTTGCGGTGCGCACGATTGCATGAACCGGTTTGGCGAAGGGGCCGCTCTCTCCCTCTTCCTTCGCCAAGCTGCGGGAAAGGCGCTATGTTCTTCTGATGAAGATCCGGCCCCTTTCCCGCAGCGCCATTGCGGCGCTTCTGCTGACCAGCCTGCCTGCATCGGCTGCGGAAGGCCGACGGCATGACGTCGATATAACCCGCGACGACTGGGGCATCGCCCATGTCCGCGGGATGACCGACGCCGACGCAGTGTTCGGTGCGATCTATGCGCAGGCCGAGGACGACTTTCCGCGGGTAGAGGCGAACCTGCTGACGGCACTGGGGCGGCGGGCAGAGGCAGAGGGCGAAGACTTCCTGTGGCAGGACCTGCGCCAGCGGTTGTGGATCGATCCCGAAGCGCTCAGGCGCGATTATGCAAGCTCGCCTGCGTGGCTGCGCAGGCTGATGGATGCATGGGCCGCGGGGCTCAATCACTACATTGCCACGCATCCGGATGACAAGCCCAAGGTCCTTTCGCGGTTCGAGCCGTGGATGGCGCTGTCGTTCACCGAGGGCTCGATCGGTGGCGATATCGAAAAGGCACCGATCAAGCCTCTCGCCGCATTCTATGGGGGCGAGGCGAGCCCGCTGGCGCTGGCGATGGAAACCGTGCGCGACAACGAGCCGCGTGGATCGAACGGTATTGCGATTGCGCCGAAGCTCTCTGACAATGGGCACGCACTTCTGCTGATAAACCCCCACACTTCGCTATTTTTCCGATCAGAGCTGGAGATACGAAGCGACGAAGGCCTCCATGCCTATGGTGCTTCGACCTGGGGGCAGTTCTTCATCTATCAGGGCTTCAATGAAAACCTTGGCTGGATGCACACGACCAGCGGTGCGGACAACGTCGACGAGTTTGTCGAGGTGGTATCAAGAAAGTCTGGCAAGTGGTTCTATAAGCGTGGAAATGTCTTGAAGCCATTCGCCGAAAAGCCAGTCATCCTGCGTTACCGCAGGCCGGATGGAAGCATAGGGAAGAAGTCTTTCATCACTTATGCCAGCGAGCATGGCCCGGTGGTGCGCAGTGATAGCAAAAGCAAGTGGATCACCCTCTCATTGATGCACCGCCCTGTAGCGGCGCTCAGCCAGTCGTGGCTGCGGACCAAGGCGCGCTCGCAGGCCGAGTTTCTGAAGACGGCCGAACTCAAGGCCAATTCCTCGAACAACACGCTCTTTGCCGATCGGGCGGGCAATATCTCGCTGTTTCTGCCGCAGTTCGCGCCGCGCCGCGATGCACGCTTCGACTATCGCGATCCGGTGGACGGCAGCAATCCGGCAGCGGATTGGCGCGGGGTATATCGGGCGAGCGAACGACCCGATGTGCTCAATCCGCCATCGGGCTTTCTGTACAATTCTAACGATGCGCCTTGGCGCGCGGCGGGCGAGGGGACGCTTGATCCAGCGCGGTGGGCAGCGACCTTCGATCAGGTCGGCGCCAATCCGCGCGGAGATCATGCGCTGGAATTGCTGGGCAAGGCCAAGGCGCTTGATCTCGAGGCGCTGCGTGCGCTGGCGTACGATCCGCACATGCCGTTGTTCGAAGACCTGATCCCCGGTCTGCCCGAAGTTGCGGCAGACGATGCGCTGGCAGGTCCAGTGGCGCTACTCAAGGGGTGGGACCGGCGCTGGTCGGTGGATTCACAGGCGATGAGCCTTGCCAACTATTGGGGCGAGGAGCTGAGCGCGAGCGTTCAGGCGACGCTACCCCGGCATGGTAACGCGTTCGAGGCAATGCGGCAGACGTCAGCGGCGCAGCGCCGCGACGCGTTGGCACGGGCGGTTGCGCGGCTGACTGCGGATTTTGGCGGGTGGCAGGTGCCCTGGGGCGAGGTCAATCGCTATCAGCGGACGACTGCCGCCATTATCCAGCCCTTCTCGGACGACAAGCCGAGCCTTCCGGTCGCCTTCGCTTCGGCGCGTTGGGGCTCGCTCGCATCGTTTGGAGCCAAGCAGTATCCGGGTACGCGGCGCTGGTATGGCACGAGCGGCAACAGTTTTGTCGCGGTGGTGGAGTTCGGACCGAAGGTGAGAGCGATGGCGGTGTCCTCAGGCGGGGCAAGCGGGCGCGAGGCATCACCGCACTTCAACGACCAGGCAGACCTCTATGCCTCTGGCAGGATGCGCCCTGTGTACTTCTACCCGGAAGACCTCTCCGGCCATGTGGAGCGCAGTTACCGGCCTTGAAGCAGTTGTCTGGCGTTCTGCAGATCCTCTGGCGTGTCGATGTCCAGAGCGAACCCCTCGGCAAGGTCCACTGACGGTGCATCGCGCAGGAGAGCGCCTGCGCCACGATCCCCTCGCAGCGACTGCAGTGCAGAGAAGTGGCTTTCGCCGAAGATGGCAGGGACCATTGTCAGTGCTCCGACTCGTGTGCCGATCATGCTGCCATCGAACATCGCGATCAGGCGGGCGTAGTGGTCGGTGGGCACAAGTGGCATGTCGGCCAGTGCGAACAGCACTGCTTGCGACTGCCTTGCGCTGGCGATCCCGGTCGCAATCGATCGGGAAAGCGGCGCGTCGGGTGGGGTGAGCAGAACGCGCTCGAACCCCGGCAACTCGGGCGTGGTTGGTGAGCAGATCGCGATGCGTCGTGCAACGGGCAGGGCGGCCAGGCTTTCGGCGGCATGTTGGGCCAACGGCTTGCCATCGAGTAACGCGGCCAGCTTGGCCCCGCCGAAACGCGATCCGCGTCCGGCCGCCAGAAGAACGAGCGCGATGCTTTCAGCGCTCACTTCGCAGGGCTCATTGAGCAGCTTCTGTTTCCAGTGGGGTTCCGGTCCAGTAAGTCCAGCTGGCCAGTGCATTGTACTCGACGATGATCTCGCCAAGTACGGAGATGGCCAGTGTTGCCGGATCGCGCGTAGCCGGAATCAACCCGATATGGCCGCGAAGCTTGGCGATGCGGTCTTCGGAAACACCGGCACCGCGCAGGGCTTCAAGACGGGCGGCATGGGTGCGGCGGCTGCCGATTGCACCGTGATAGAACGCCGGCAAGGCCAGAGTTTGCGGCAAAAGGCCTTCTTCCCAGTCCCGCCCGTGGAAGAGGAAGACGATGGCTGACCACGGATCGACCGCTGCCAGCGGCAAGACGTTCCGGGAGTGGAGGAAGGTCGTCCCGATGTCATCCGCTTCCAGCTCCCTGCAGGTTTCGGATTCCGGAGACAGCGCATGAACTTTGGTGCCGAAAGCTTTGGCCAGGCGGCAGAAAGCGGTGAGATCCTCGCCCTGACCGAAAGCGTGGACCTTTAGCGGAGGTTGGTAGCAATGGGTGAGCGCCCTGCCATCCCAGGCGGCCTGCTCGGCGCTGCGGACCAGAGCCACCTTGTCGCATTCGATGCGCAGGGCCGCCTGGTGACGGTCTTCCAGTAGCCGCAGAGCCTGCTTGATGGCTGCAGGATCGGGGCGAGGCGTGAACAGCAGATCGATCCCGCCGCCGCATGGCAGGCGGATGTCGATATAGGGCGAGCCCACGCCATAGCGCACGACATGGCCCCAGCCTTCGTCCAGAGAGTCAATGGCTTCTCGCGCGACGGCATCCTCGACGCAGCCGCCCGAAAAGGAGCCAATCCGCCGTCCGTCAGCCGCCACCGCCATTTGCGCGCCGACCCCACGCGACGATCCGCCGATCACGGCAACGAGCGTGATCAGTGTGCAGTCGATGCCTTCTTCCGCGCGGGCAGCGAGGAAGTTGAGAATGTCCAGCGGAGTCGTGGCGACCATAGATCGCGGGCTATACCATCTCCAGCGGCAGTCGGCGATGCCGCTTGCCGGTTAGCGAATAGATCGCGTTTGCGAGCGCGGGAATGACCGGTGGCAGGGCGGGTTCGCCAAGGCCGGTTGGCGGGAAATCGGTCTTCACGAACTCGACTGCGATGGCGCGCGGAGCAGCATCGATGCGCATAAGGGCAAAATCGCCGAAGTTCTCGGCGGTGATGGCTCCCGCTTCCTGCACGATCTTCTGGCCGATGAGAGCCTGACCTATTCCGTCGATCACGCAGCCCTGCGCCTGGTTCATCGCGTTGATCGGGTTGATCACGTGCGCTCCGATGTCTCCGGCGACCCAGACCTTGTCGATGCTGACCGCGCCGTTCTTCATTGAAAGGTCAACGATCTCAGCGAAGTATCCAAGGTGGCTGAAGTAGAATCCGAAGCCTCGTCCCTTTTCACGCCCCTTCCAGCCTGCCGATTTGCACACGGCATCGATCACGCCGCGGGCACGGGCCGTGTGGAAGCCGACCCGCTCGCCGGGAATTTCGCGCGGGGCGCCAAGGGTGCGGCGCATGAACTCGGGGAGATCAAGCCCGGCTGCCTCGGCAACCTCGTCCATGAATGACTGCCAGACGAAGGACATTGCGTTCGAGGTGGGGGCGCGGAGCCAGCCGGTGGCGAGGTTGGTCGCCATGTAGCTGATGCCGAGATCGACGTTGGGCACGACCGGCGCGGGAAACTCGGTCGGCGCCATCTGCGCGGCGCGGATCGGTTTGCCGTCCTTGCCGAAGGTGACGAAGTGGTCCTTGAGGGCTACCAGCGCGCCGCTGGCATCGAGGCCTGCGGTGAAGCGGTGCCAGCCAGCCGGGCGGTAAAAATCGTGGCGGAAGTCGTCGGTGCGGTCGTAGAGGACCTTTACCGGCTTTCCGGGGAGAGCCTTTGCCGCCTGGCCTGCGATCACCATGTAGTCGTTCATGAGGCGACGACCGAAGCCACCGCCCATGCGCGTGAGGTGGATGGTCAGGTCATCGGGCGAGAGGCCGCAAAGCTTGGCCGTTTCAGCGCGGCCACCGGCCGGAGCCTGGCTGGGAGCCCAGATTTCCAGCTTCCCATCCTTGAACAGCGCGGTGCAGTTCTGTGGTTCGAGCGAGGCGTGAGCGAGGAAGGGGTAATCGTAGTCCGCCTTGATGACTTTGGCGGCCTTGGCCAGCGTGCCATCAGCATCACCGGTCTTGAGCAGGCTCGCCTGCGGGGCGGCGGTGACCAGCTTGGCGGCGTCGGCTTCGTACTTTGCGGTGGTGAAGCCGGTGACGGTAGCATCATCCCACTTCACGCCGAGCTTTTCGCGCGCCTTGCTGGCTTTCCACCAGCTGTCGGCGATGATCACCACGGTATCGGACTTGCCTTCAGGCACGAAGCCGCTGTTGACGGCGGTCACGGCCAGAACGCCAGGGATCGCCTTGACCGCCGCGTCATCGATCGAGGCAACGGTGCCACCGTGCGCTGGGCACTTGACGACGGCTGCGTGGACCATGCCGGGCAGGCGGGTGTCGATACCGAACAGTGGCTGACCCGTGACGATCTTGGGCACGTCGACGCCAGGCTTGGACTTGCCGATGATCGTGAAGGTCTTCTCGTCCTTGAGCGGAACCTTGGCGAGATCGGGTGCGGCTTCGGCGGCGGCAGCCTTGGCGAGCGAGGCGTAGGTCGCGCTCTTGCCCGACGCGGCGTGGATCACGGCGCCCTTGGCTGTGGAAAGGCTGGACGGATCGACAGACCACTTCTTTGCCGCTGCAGCAACCAGCATGGCGCGGGCTGCGGCTCCGACCTGGCGCATGGGCAGCCAGTTCCGGGGGGTGGCGGTGCTGCCACCGGCGACTTGCGGGCCGTAGCGCGTTTCATCGGCATCGGTCTGCTCGATGCGGACCTGCTCCCATGCGAGGTCCATTTCCTCAGCGATGAGCATCGGCAGCATGACTTTCACGCCCTGGCCGATTTCTGGGTTCTTGGCACCGATGGTGACGGAGTTGTCGGCGTTGATGCGGACGAAGGCGTTAAGCACATCGGAAGGAGCTGTAGTCGTTGTGGCTGCGAGGACGACCGAGGCGTCGAGCGTCAGGACAGCGCCGCCTGCAAGCGACGTGGCGATGAACGAGCGGCGCGAAAGCGAAATTGCGTCGGTCATGCCACGGACTCCTCGGCCGGAAGGCCTGCGGCGGTGCGGATTGCGGCGCGGATGCGCATGTAAGTAGCACAGCGGCAGATGTTGCCGCTCATCCAGCCGTCGATATCCTCGGGCGTTGGCTTGGGGTTCTGCTTGAGCAGTGCGGTGGCGGACATGATCTGGCCAGCCTGGCAATAGTCGCACTGCGGTACGTCGAGAGCGACCCATGCCTCCTGCACGCGCTTGCCGATGTCATTGAGGCCGACGCCTTCGATCGTGGTGATCGCCTTGCCGGCGGCATCGGCGATCGGTGTCTGGCAGGAGCGCACGGCGTCACCGTCGAGATGGACGGTGCAGGCGCCGCACAGTCCCGCGCCGCAGCCGAACTTGGTGCCGGGCATGTCGAGATCCTCGCGCAGGACCCAGAGCAGGGGCTTGTCGGCATCGGTTTCCACGATGCGCTTGCGGCCGTTCACGGTGAGGGAAATGCTCATCGTCTCAAATCCTTGGGTCTTCCGAATGCCGGGATCGCGGACGTGGACTGCCAAGTCGCGCGCAGTTGAATCTGGACAGCCATCAGGGGCCGGTCAAGCGCCTTGTTGGGTAAATTTCAGCTTGGCCCCGTTGTTCACGTGCGTCCTTGGTCTTGGCCTTGCGTGGTGTTATGCGCGTCTGACAATGGCTGCCCACCCGGATAAACTCGACACGGACCTTCCGTCCGCCCCGCGTCCGGGCACTTACGCGCGCGGCACTGAAACCGTCGACGCGATCCTCAAGGCGGCCTTGCGCGTCCTGATCGACGAAGGTGCGGGTGCGTTCACCATCCGCCGCATCGCGGCCGAGTGCGGGATGAAAGTCGGCAACGTCAGCTATCACTTTCCCAAGAAGGAACTGCTGATCCAGACGCTGCTGGACGACATCATCGGCAATTACGACAAGCTGCTCGAGCGCACGGTGCGCCAGCCGGGGCTCGATGCCGAGGAGCGGCTGCGGCTGATAGTGGTGATGTGCCTTGACGACATCGCAGGCAAGCGGACCACGCGGCTGTTCACCGAGCTGTGGGCGTTGGCCAACCACAACGAGTTCGTCGCCGATCGCGTGCGGCTGTTCTACCAGCGCGTCCACGATTTCATCGCCGAATACGTAGGCGAGCTGAACCCGGCGCTGAGCGTGCAGGAGATGCGGGACGTTGCGCTCTACATCAGTGCCTCGATGGAGGGGGCGACGCCGTTTCTTGGTTACGAAAAACCCTGGGCCTCAAGAAAGGGTGCATTCACCGCGATTGCGACACATGCGCTGGTTGCGCTTGCAAAGACCGTAACATCGGCAGAGATTGCAGGTCTGACCGACCGGAAATAGCCGTTCTCTTCGCAAGCGCAAAAAAGGCGTTGACCGAATCTGGACAGTCGTCAAGTCTCTTGCTGTCGGTTAGGCAAAGGGGGCCGGAATGACGCTTGGACGCAAGTTGGCGCGGGTTCTGATCGGAACGGCGATAGCGGGATCGCTTGCCACCATGAATGCCGCCGTGGCACTGGCCGAAGCCGTCGTGCCCGAGGCCGAAGAGCCCGGCGTGATGACCATGGAGGCGCCGAAGCCAAGCTGGTTCTTCGTGCGCGGCGGATGGGGGTCTGCAGGGACGAGCATCTTCGATGCCGGCACCGGCAAGATGATCGGCATGGTCGCCACGAGCCGGGATTCGGACCTTGGCATCGACCCGTCTGGCAAGTTCTATTACGTGGCCGAGACGATGTGGTCCAAGGTAAACCGGGGCACTCGGCAGGACCTTGTTTCGGTCTATGACAGCAAGACGCTGAAGCTTCTGGGCGAAATCCCGACACCGGGACGTTTGATTGTCGGCGGGTTTACCACCAACTTCGTGCTGACCGACGACGGCAAGACCGCCTATGACTACAACTTCGATCCGGCCTCGTCGGTCAACATCATCGATCTGACCAAGCGCAAGTTCGTGCGCGCTATCGAGCTTCCGGGCTGTGCGGGGATGATCCCCAATCCCGGCGTGGGCTTCTCATCGCTCTGCGCCGACGGGACGATTGCCACGGTGGCGATCAAGGGGGCGACGCAAGACATTACCCGCACCGAACCCTTCTTTGATGCCGCGGCGGACCCGATCTGGTCGAACACCGTCTACGATCGGAAGAAGAAGCAGGTCGTGATGCTCAGCTATACCGGCGTGGTCCGCACCGCAGCTGTCGGGGCCAAGGTGGAAGTAGGGGCACCGTTTTCCATTCAGGAAGCGGGCGGAATGAAGGCGGCGGACGTGAAGCCGCTCGACATCGCGTGGTATCCTGGCGGGATGCAGCCGATGGCCTTGCACCGACCCACCGGCATGCTCTGGGTGCTGATGCACAAGGGTGAATACTGGAGCCACAAGGAAGGTGCCGAGGAAATCTGGGGCATCGATCTTGCAGCAAAGAAGGTGGTCAAGCGCTACCCTGTCGAAGACGAGCCCAGCAACATCCAGATCACGCAAGATGATGCAGCGATGATCATGGTTAACGGCGGTGGCAAGGATGCAGTGATCATCGACTCCAAGACCGGCGAAGTGAAGCACAAGATCGAGAATGGTGGCAGCGGCCTGATTACGGTCGTGGAGTCGATGTGATCATCGAGATGGCTTCGACCCTTGGCTCAAGTCTTGGCCAGGCGCTGGGCATTGCCGGATACGCTGCCGCGTTCGGCATTGGCACGTTGTTTTTGACGGCCGGGCTGGCCAAGCTGCGCAGCCGTCGGGTGTTTCCTGGCGTGGTGGCAAACTATCGACTTTTGCCGCCTGCGCTAGTCGGCGTGGTAGCGACCTTGCTTCCGCCCGCGGAAGTGGTGATCGGAGCCTGCCTGATTGTCGGCATCGGTCCTGCTGCAATCCCGGCTGCCGGTCTGCTTCTGGTGTTCGCGGCGGCGATGGCGGTTAACATCCGGCGCGGCCGTTCGCATATCGACTGCGGGTGCGGTCGCTCCGACTTGCGCCAGACATTGAGCGGGACGCTCGTGCTGCGCAACGTGGTACTTGCGGCACTCCTGCTGCCGACACTTGGACAACTTCCCTCACCGGGTTCTGCGGGCTGGTGGATCGGTCTTGCGAGTGGTTCGGCACTCTATCTCCTGACCCTGCTGGTCAATGCCCTTGCGGCCTTGGCGAAGGGCCCGCTTGCCATCGAAAGGAATATGCGATGATGACGGCACTGATCGTAGCCCAGGTGCTTTCCTGGGTGGTCATTCTCGCACTGGTCGTGGCGCTGCTGGCGCTGGCCCGCCAGGTTGGCGTGCTGCACATGCGCGTTGCCCCTGCAGGCGCGCTGCAGACGAGCGGTGGTCCGGCGGTTGGGGGCAAGGCTCCAGCGGTTCCGGCGCATACGCTTGACGGAAAGGACGTAATTGTCGGTGGTCCTTCAAAGACTGTGCCGTTGCGCCTGCTGATGTTCGTCTCGGCAACGTGTCCACTGTGCAAGGGGCTGATCCCGGCTGCGCGCTCCTTCGCCAAGGACGAGCGCGTGGAACTGACCTTCGTTGGCGATGATGATGTGCAGGTCCAGCGCGGGCTGATCGCGGCGCAGGGGCTCGAGAGCTACCGCTTCATCAACGGGCCGGAAGTGGGGCAGGCTTTTGAAGTAGGCAAGCTGCCCTATGCGGTGCTGCTCGATGCCGAGGGCACGATCCTGTCAAAGGGACTGGTGAACAGCCGCGAGCATCTCGAGAGCCTCGTGGTCGCCCACGAAATGGGCATTGCAACGGTGCAGGACTACATCGGCAAGCTGAAGAAGGTCGAGGCGGCCTGACCGGTCGCGACGGGAAAGCGTTAAAAGGGGGCATTCGATGAAGCGTTTCAATCCCGATGCGATGGGCGAAAAGCTGTTGCGCCGCCTTGCCGGTGGCACCTCGCGCCGCGGTATCCTGTCGCGCCTTGGCCTCGCGCTGGTGGCCGCGCCGGTTTTCCCGCTGCTGCCGGTGAGCCGCGCAGAAGCTGCAAAGCCGGATCGTTCGCCCGAGGCGAAGACCATGTTTGCGCGAACGGCGCAGACCAAGGACGACACCAAGTGCAACTACTGGCGCTACTGCGCCATCGACGGCGCGCTGTGCACCTGCTGCGGCGGTGGCATTCATACCTGCCCGGCAGGAGCGGAGCCCTCGCCGGTTTCGTGGGTGGGATCGTGCATCAACCCAGATGACGGCAAGGCCTACATGATCGCCTATCGTGATTGCTGCGGAAAGCCTGCCTGCGGCCAGTGCGGTTGCGACAATACCGATCGCGAGACGCAGCTCTATCTGCCGCAACTCAACAATAACGTCATCTGGTGCTTCGGCACGAGCAGCATGGAGTATCACTGCTCGACCGCGATGATGATCGGCGCAGCCTGACGGAGGCGGCGGTGCGCAAGCTGGCTCTGGCAGGACTGGTAGCAGTGCTCGCCATCGTGGCGCCGGGGCTTGCGGCGAAGGGTGATCCGCGTGCCGAAACCGTGGCGCTTGGGCTTGCGGCGATCGGCGATCCGGAACTGGCAAAGGCCGACTATGTCGAGCACTGCGCCGGTTGCCATGGCGTGCAGGGGCTGTCTGCGCCTGCCAGACTTCCTGAATTGCGTGGGCGGGTGGGCTACATGATGTGCACGCCCGCAACGCGCGCCTATCTGCTACGGTTGCCCAACATCGCCAAGAGCCGGATCAACGACAACCAGCAGCTGGCGGACATGCTCAACTTCATGGTGTTTGGCCTGGGCGGAGAAAGCGTGCTGCCGGGGACGAAGCCGTTTACTGCGCACGAAGTTGGATACGAGCGCCATTTCGCGCTTACTTCTGCCTCCCTGGTGAAAGAACGCAGACGGCATGTGGCGACCGCTATCGCGAAATGCGGAGCGCCTGCTTCGTTCAAGGACTTCTACCGCAATCCGTGATCAGCGGGGAGCGAGGCCCGCCACCAGAAAATCGACGAGCGTCGTGGCGATCGCCTTCGGCGATTGCGGACCGTCCGGACGGTGCCAGCGGGCAGGGCCATTGAGCGCGCTGGCAAGGGTCAGCGCCGCGAGCTTCGGATCGCAAGGGGCGACCGAGCCGTCCGCTATCGCTTGTTCCACCAGTTCGCGCAGAATGCCATCAATCCGGCGCTTGAGCAGGCGGATCGTCTCGCGCGCATCGGGTGAGAGCGCCTCGTTCGCGGTCAGTATGTTGCAGCGGCCGAAGTCTTCCATGTTCACTTCGGCATAGCCCTGCAGGAAAGCGCGGAGGCGATCGATGCCGCGACCGTGGACTTCGCGTGCATCGTCGGAAGCGGCGAGCAGCTGGTTCATGCCGATCGTCAGGCATTCTACCAGCACCTGCTCCTTGTTGCCGAGGTAGTGGTAGATCGTAGGCTTAGAGATGCCGAGGCTGGCGGCAACGTCATCGAGCGAGGTCTGGTGGTAGCCGCGCGCGTTGAACATCCGCACGGCAGCCCTGAGCACGGCCATGCGCTTTGCCTCGCGCTCTTCGCTGCGTTCGGCAGCGGTCTTGAAGGGCGAACGTTCAGCCAAGGACGGATACCTGCGTGTTATGCCAGTTGGAAAGCCGGGTAAGGCCGGGCTTTGGTTTGCGCAGGGTAGGGCAAACTGGCGATTGACACCATACCCAATTGGACAATACTTACTGATGAGTAGATATTGTCCCTGCTGGTTTCCGAACGGTGGATTGGCAGTTGGCGGAAGGATGGATTGGTCATGGAAATCAACGGTCTTGCAGCAATCGTCACGGGCGGCGCTTCCGGTCTGGGCGGAGCCACCGCAGCTCGACTCGCCGAGCTTGGGGCGAAGGTCGCGATTTTCGATCTGAACGAGCAACTGGGGCAGGCCCATGCCGCAGCCATCGGCGGCACGTTTTTCAAGGTCGACGTGACGGATGAGGACGCGGTCGACAATGCCATCCTCGAAGCCGAGGCGATGAATGGAAAAGCCCGCATTCTGGTCAACTGTGCCGGCATCGGCCCTCCGGCCAAGGTCATCGGTCGCGATGGCAAGGCGATCCCGCTCAAGGACTTCAGCAAGATCATCCAGATCAACCTGATCGGCACGTTCAACGTCCTGTCCAAGTTCGCCGCGCGAATTTTCGATGCGGAGCAGGTGGGCGAAGAACGAGGCGTGATCATCAACACTGCCAGCGTGGCGGCGTTTGAAGGCCAGATCGGCCAAGCAGCCTATTCGGCTTCCAAGGGCGGCGTCGTCGGCATGGCGCTGCCGATTGCGCGCGAGTTTGCACGCTATGGCATCCGCGTGAACACCATCGCGCCTGGCCTGTTCCTGACGCCGCTGTTGCAGTCTTTGCCGCAGGAAGCGCAGGACTCGCTCGGGGCGCAGGTTCCGTTCCCCAGCCGTCTTGGCAAGCCTGAGGAGTATGCGCGCATGGTCGAGAGCATCGTCGTCAACCCGATGCTCAACGCCGAAGTGATCCGCCTGGATGGCGCGATCCGCATGGCGCCGCGCTGACAAGCTTACCAAACGATCCCGCGATACAGGAGATACGTAATGGCAAATGGCATCGGCATGGACGCCGCATTGGAGATCGCGGATCGGGTGGAGCGGTTCGTCCGCGAGGTTGTGGTTCCTTATGAGAGCGACCCGCGCCGCGACGATCACGGGGCGCCGACGGATGAACTGGTGCAGGAACTGCGCGGACTGGCGCGCGAGGCTGGCGTGCTCACCCCGCACATTCTGTCTGACGGCCGCCATCTCAACCAGCGTGAGACGGCGGTGGTGCTGATCCGCTCGGGGCTGTCTCCATTGGGGATGCTGGCGTGCAACACGCAGGCGCCGGATGAGGGCAACATGTACCTGCTCGGCAAGGTCGGCAGCCCGGAACTCAAGGAGCGCTTCCTCAAGCAACTCGTCTCGGGCGAGGCGCGCTCAGCGTTTTTCATGACCGAGCCCGCCAGCGGAGGCGGTGCGGGCTCCGACCCTTCGATGATGCAGACCACCTGCCGCCGCGATGGCAACCACTGGGTGATCAACGGGCGCAAGGCCTTCATCACCGGGGCCAAGGGCGCGAAAGTCGGCATCATCATGGCCAAGGACGAGGAGGGCGGCGCGTGCATGTTCCTCGTCGACCTGCCGGACCCGGCGATCCAGATTGTGCGCGTGCCAAATACGATCGACAGTTCCATGCCGGGCGGCCACGCGGTGATCGACATCAAGGATCTGCGCGTGTCAGCGGACCAGATGCTCGGCGAGCCGGGTGAGGGGTTCAAGTATGCGCAGGTGCGCCTGAGCCCTGCACGCCTTTCGCACTGCATGCGCTGGCTGGGCGGCTGCATCCGCGCGCAGGAAATCGCGTCCGACTATGCCAACCGCCGCATGGCCTTCGGCAAGCAGCTGATTGATCACGAAGGCGTAGGCTTCATGCTGGCCGAGAACATGATCGATCTGAAGCAGGCCGAACTGATGATCGACTGGTGCGCGGGCGTGCTCGATACCGGATCGCTCGGAACGGTCGAAAGCTCGATGGCCAAGGTCGCGGTGTCCGAAGCGCTGATGCGCGTGGCCGACAAGTGCGTGCAGGTCATGGGTGGATCGGGCGTGACCGGCGATACCATCGTGGAGCAGATGTTCCGCGAAGTGCGCGCCTTCCGCATCTATGATGGCCCGACAGAGGTTCACAAGTGGAGCCTTGCCAAGAAGATCCGCCGCGACTGGCGTCATGCCCAAGCCGGGAGCGCACAGTAATGTCGGCCGCGACGCAGGAAGCCAACGCCGGGACGACTCCCGTCCGCGAAGGGTACAGCTTCGACGAAGCTGCGCTCTCTCGCTGGATGGAAGCCAACGTCGATGGTTTTGCGGGACCGTTGGCGGTCGAGCAGTTCAAGGGCGGGCAATCGAACCCGACCTACAAGCTGCTCACCCCCGGCCGCTCCTATGTCCTGCGTCGCAAGCCTCCGGGGCCAGTGCTCAAGGGAGCCCATGCAGTAGAGCGTGAGGCGAAAGTGCTGGCCGCGCTTGGATCGGTCGGCTTCCCGGTGGCGCATGTCCATGGGCTGTGCACCGACGATAGCGTGATCGGCAGCTGGTTCTACGTGATGGAAATGGTGGAAGGCCGCATCTTCTGGGAAGCGACGTTCCCCGATGTGCCTGCGGCTGAACGCCCGGCCTACTTCGACGCCATGAATGCGACGATCGCGCAGTTGCATTCCATCGATCATGAAGCCGTCGGTCTCGGCGACTATGGCAAGCCGGGCAACTATTTCGCACGGCAGGTCGGGCGCTGGTCGAAGCAATATCTCGAGGACGAACTGGCCGGGCGCGATCCGAACATGGATGCTCTGGTCGAATGGCTACCCACGGCTATTCCTGACGGCGACGAGACCAGCGTGGTTCATGGCGACTTCCGTTGCGACAACATGATCTTCCACCCGACCGAGCCACGCGTGATTGCCGTGCTTGACTGGGAGCTTTCGACACTAGGGCACCCACTCGCGGACTTTGCCTATCACGCGATGATGTACCACATGCCGCCGCACATCGTGGCGGGGTTGGTAGGGGCTGACCTGGAAGCTTTGAACATCCCGAGCGAGGCAGAATATGTCGCGGCCTATTGCCGCCGCACCGGGCGCGACACGATCCCCTCGTGGGACTTCTACATGGCATTCAACTTCTTCCGGCTCGCGGCCATCTTTCACGGAATCAAGGGCCGCTACCTGCGTGGGACCGCTGCATCGGCGAATGCGAAAGTTCGAGCGGAGGCATTTCCGGTGCTGGCAAGGCTCGCGCGCGAGGCGATGGAGCGTTGCGTCTGAAAGGCCTTTTAAGAGTAAATGGTTCGATCTGAAGGTTAATGCAGGTCAACCGAAAGTCGGTTCATTGGCTGTCTTAAGGCATGACCGAGAGCCGCTGTGCATTGTGCAAAAAATTCGAAACTCGGCGAATCGCTGGCGCTGCTTCAGGTAATGGATGCCTTCAGAAGCGGCGTTGTGCGGCGATTTGCACCTTCTGTCCATTGTGGACAAGATTTGTGATGCAGATCACACTTCTGCCAAACCGCCGAAGACGCCTCCTACGCTTCATCTAACATACAGTTTGGTAAGTAATTATCCGCAGAAGCCCCGTCGGCGCCAACGTTCTTGCGCCCCAGCTTGCTCATAAGCGGTGTAATCTTCCCTTTGAACAGGCAAATTCTGCGTTACCTACGGCCACGGATGTCGGATTGGAGCACGTCGCCCGGTCCCAGAATGAGGCGTCGCCCATGCAGGTTGCAACAAAGCCACTCGCAGAAGTGTTCGAGACTCTGTCGGACGCGCTAGCTCATCTCGACCTGCATGGCGAGGCGATGGCTGCGCTTCATGTGGCGATGGCAGTCGATTGCCTCAAGCAGTGCATAGCTGCGGCGTCTTGTGGCGAGGGTAAGATCGTGCGCCAAGCTCCGAAACTCAGGCTGGTGGTTACTAACCCCTGACCTCTCCCCTCCTTCAAGAAGCTATGCACAACTCATCGGGACAATAGCGCGGTTCGACGCAGCTTAATTGTCTATCATTTAAATAGACTTTATCCAGCGGCCATCCGAAGGGTGGCTGTCACCGTGTCCGTTGCTCTCGTTTCGATGCTGAAAGGAGAGCTTGGAGACGCAACAGGCGAAGTTTAATGTCTATTGAATAGGTTGAGTATAGGCTTGGTCCAACGGTGAAATGATTCGCCAGAAGCTGCGCAGGGGTATTGCGAATATGGAATCATCATCGACAGGGTACCGGCGTGCCAACAGGATCGAACCGGCGATGACCGAACACACAGATAAGCGGGGCGCCACCACGGGCGAGGCAGAGCGCCAACTCGAGGAAAGCCTTGCGAGCGTGCGAGAAGCCCTGACCGGCCTGCGCTACGGCTCTATCCAGCTGACTGTCCACGAAGGGCGTGTCGTCCAGATCGACGTGACCGAGAAGCGACGGCTCAAGCCGAACTGATCGTTACACGCACACAGTTTCAAGAACAGAACAACCGTAACCGCTGACCGGACCGCCGGAAGCATCGTTCGGGAACACATGAGGTCCTACGATGAATTTCCGCGTCCTTCTCGCGGGCGGCGTTGCGTCGCTCGCATTGGCTTCGCATGGCGTCTACGCTGCCGAAGCACCTGCCACCGGCACAGCTGCCGCTGCTGAAGATCCCCAGACGACATCTGTCGGTACGGGTGCAAATGACAGTGGCGAGATCGTCGTGACCGCACGTCGCCGTCAGGAGACTGCACAAGACGTACCGCTGGCCATTTCGGTCGTGGGCGGTGAGCATATCGACAATACAGGCGCGTTCAACGTTGGCCGCCTGCAACAGCTTACCCCAACATTGCAGTTCTATTCGTCCAATCCGCGGAACACAGCGGTCAACATCCGCGGGCTTGGCGCGCCATTCGGGCTGACGAACGACGGGATCGAGCAGGGCGTCGGCATCTACATCGACGACGTTTACAACGCCCGCGTTGCGTCGGCGACCTTCGACTTCCTCGACGTCAAGCAGATCGAAGTCCTGCGCGGCCCGCAGGGCACGCTTTACGGGAAAAACACCACCGCCGGGGCAATCAACATCACGACCAACCAGCCCACTTTCGATTTCGAGGGCAAGGCTGAAGTCAGCGTCGGCAACCTGAATTTTGTGCAGGCCAAGGCCGCCGTTTCCGGTCCGATCACCGACACGCTGGCAGCGCGCCTTGCCGTGTCCTCGACCAACCGTCGCGGTACGATCTACAATGTGACGTCCAAGCAGTGGATACAGGGCCAGGACAACCTAGGCTTACGTGGCCAGCTGCTGTTCCAGCCAAGCGAAACTTTCAGCGTCACGCTTGCCGGTGACTACAGCGAACAGGACGCCGCATGCTGCGGATCCGTCTACGTTCGCACGGGTACTACGCAGCGCGCGTTGGACCGCCAGTTTGCCGCGCTTGCCGCAGCGCAGGGCTATACCGTGCCCAGCACCAACCCCTATGACCGCCTGACCGATCTCGATGCCACGCTGCAGGCGGGGAACAAGATCGGCGGCGTTTCGCTCAAGGCAAAGTGGGACATCGGGCCGGGCACGCTGACTTCGGTCACCGCATGGCGCTTCTGGGACTGGAAGCCGCAGAACGACCGTGACTTTACCGGCCTGCCGATCGTGACCAAGTCGCAGAACCCTTCGCAGCAGGATCAGTATACGCAGGAACTGCGGTATAACTACAGCGGGGACCGCTTCGACTTCGTGCTGGGCGCATTCGGCTTCTACCAGCGGATCGATACGCAGGGCACCGAACAGCATGGCAGCGCTTCGACCAAATGGAACCTTGCGCCGAGCAACGCCCTCTACAACTCGAATGTGCTCGATGGCCTGACGGCGCTCAACACGCAGTATCTGAAGAACACCAGCGTTGCGGTATACGGTCAGGCAAGCTGGAAGGTGACGCCCGAATTGACCCTGCAACCGGGTGTGCGCGTGAACTATGACAAGAAGGACGGGTTTTACCAAAGGCGCGTGTTTACGGCGGCAGGCAACGAAATCCTGATCGACGGAACGACGAGCCCCACAAAGACTGCGCAGCTTGGGATATTCACGCCGCAGACCATCTCACCCAAGTTCAGCGACTGGAACTTCAGCTACGACTTCACGGCCAGCTACAAGGTCGCACCCGGCATCCTGTTCTATGCGACTTACGCCAAGACCTTCAAATCCGGTGGCATCAACCAGAACGGCGTGCCCACCGATGCAGCGAACAATCCGATCCTCGCCGCTGCCACGGTCAAGCCTGAATCAGTTCAGCACTACGAGGCCGGGCTGAAGACCGAGTTCTGGGACCGCCGCGCAATCTTCAATCTCTCGGCATATCGTACAGACATCGAGGACTACCAGGCCAACGTAAACAATGGCCAGTTCGGGGTCCTGCGTGGCTATCTGGCCAATGCCGGAGCGGTACGCTCACAGGGTATCGAGGCTGACTTCTCGATCCGTCCGAGCGAGCGGTTCAATGCCTACGTGAACGGTGCCTACACCGATGCCACGTATCGCAAATTTGTCGATGCGCCATGCCCGCCCGAGCTTTCCGGCGTGGCGAACTGCGACATTTCGGGCCAGCGCCTGCCGGGCGTTTCGAAGTGGTCATTCTCGTTCGGGTTGGAAGCCAATGCGCCGGTGACCTTCCTCAAGCAGAATGGAGAGGTCTATTTTGGTTATGACGGCAGCTACCGGTCGAACTTCTCGTCAAACCCGACGCCTTCGATCTATACTTGGGTCGATGGCTATTCGCTGTCGAACTTCCGCGCCGGTTTTCGCACGGATGACGGCTTCGATGTCTACGGCTGGGTGCGCAACGCATTCGACCACGATTACATCGACCAACTCTTCGTTGGACCGGGCAACACTGGCCTGATCGCAGGCCTGCCCGGCGATCCGCGGACCTGGGGCTTAACCCTGCGCAAGAACTTCTGACGAGAGCCTCCACCCCGCAGCGCATGCGGTAACTTCAAGGCCGGTGGAGTAATCCACCGGCCTTTTTCTTGGTCAATTATTCCCGCCGATAAAGTCGCCGAGGCCGCCAAGGATTGAGCCTTCGCCCCGGTTCTGGCCGCCGCGCGACCCGGCCGCTGCGAGCATCCGCCCGGCAAGGCGCGAGAAGGGCAGGGACTGGATCCAGACCTTGCCCGGGCCACGCAACCGGGCGAAGAACAGGCCTTCACCACCGAACAGCACGGATTTCACGCCACCTGCCGTCACGAGATCGAAATCGATGCCGGGTGTGTAGGCGGCAAGGCAGCCGGTATCGACGTGAAGTTCCTCGCCCGGGCGCAGCTCCTTCTCGACCAGTGTGCCGCCCATCTGGACGAAGACCCAGCCGTCGCCATCGAGCTTCTGCATGATGAAGCCTTCGCCGCCGAACAGGCCGGTCATCACCCGGCGCTGGAACGCGATGCCGATTGATACGCCGCGTGCGGCCGCAAGGAAGCTGTCCTTCTGGCAGATCAGCGTTCCGCCGACATCGGAAAGCTTGATCGGCAGGATTGCGCCCGGCGTGGGGGAGGCGAATGCCACGCGTGCCTTGCCTGATCCGTTGTGCGTGAACACCGTGGTGAAAAGGCTTTCGCCGGTGACGAGGCGCTTGCCCGCGCCCAGCAGCTTGCCCATGAAGCCGCCCTGCTCGTCGCCCGAACCATCGCCAAACACGGTGGTCATGCCGACCGTGCCGTCCTTCCACACCAAAGCGCCTGCTTCGGCAACCGCGCTTTCACCGGGATCGAGTTCGATTTCGAGGAATTGCAGCTCCTGTCCCTTGATCTCGAAGTCGATGTCGTCGGCAATGCTGGCGCTGCGGTGGTGGGCCCATGGACTGTTGGACATGCAAGTCTCCCGAAAGAAGCAATGACGCAGATGTAGCAATCCATCGCGCGGATGCGAGAGGGCATATCATGTCTTCGTCGGCGCTGTTATGACGCTCGTCGGATCGGGGGGAAGAAAAGAAGATGACGACACTGCGTCCTGAGCGCTACTCGGCAACGGCCATCGCACTGCATTGGGCCATCGCCTTGCTGTTGCTGTTTCAGATCGGGCTCGGTTGGGCGCTTGAAGACTTGCCCAAGGGGGCGGCGCAATTCGCAGGTTACCAGTTCCATAAATCCGTGGGCATTACGATCCTGCTGCTGAGCCTTGTGCGTTTGGCTGTGCGCCTTTTCAGGCCTCGGCCGGAGCCCGTGAAGGACGGAAGGGCGCAGATGCTGCTGGCTTCGGCTGTGCACGGATTGCTCTACGCGGTAATGATCGGCGGGCCGATCACCGGTTGGATCATCGTCTCGACCGCAAAGGTTCGGCTGCAGACGATGCTTTTCGGCAAGATTCCTTGGCCTGATCTTCCGGTTGGGCAGGGATTCCATGAACCTGCCGAGGTTCTTCACGGGGCGTTGGGAACGATCGGGATTATCCTGATCGGACTTCATGTTGCAGGTGCGCTCTACCATCATTTCAAGCGCGAGGACGTGATCGGGCGGATGCTGCCCGGCGCTATGAAATCGCACGGTGTGATCGGCATTGCGGCGCTCGTTGCGATTGCACTGGGCATTGGAGCGCTCATCTGTGGCCGGTTGCTTTCTTTTGCTCCGGCAAATCTGGTGACGCCGCCGATCCCGCTTCCGTCCGCGTCGTCTGAAGGAGACATTGCAGCTCCGATGGAATCGACAGCGCCTGAAGAACCCACTGCGGTCGTCTCAGAATCCGCTGTTTCTTCGGCCACAGCCACGCCTTGGAAATTGGAGAAGGGCGGCCGGCTCGCCTTTACGGCAGAGTACAACGGGGAAGCGATCAAAGGATCGTTCTCCCGGTGGGATGCAACCATCGTGTTCGATCCCGAGGATCTGCCGGGCTCATCGATCAGTGTGACCATCGACCTCGCCTCGGTCGAGAGCGGCGACAGCCAGCGCGACGACATGCTGCGCAGCGACAGCTTTTTTGCAGTCGGCACCCATCCCACGGCGCAGTTCGTATCGTCCAGCATCCGTGCTGCGGGTGAGGGGCGTTACGTGGCCAAGGGGACGCTTTTGCTCCATGGACAGCGCAAGCCTTTGACCGTTCGTTTCAGCCTCAATATCGACGGCAGTCGTGCAACCGCTTCGGGCAATGCAACGCTGCAGCGTCTTGCCTTTGGCGTCGGTGAAGCTGAATGGTCGGCAACCGATCAGTTGAGAGATGCGGTCGGCGTGGACTTCAATCTGAAAGCGGTGAAGAAGGCGCGCTGATTGCGCCGCTGTGGCGAAGGCCTGCGAAGAAAAACTCCGAGTAGGCCCGCGCCCACTTTTCGTTGGCTTCCACATCGACGGTCTGTGTCGAAGTCTCCAGTCGGGCATGGCCAAGCAGGCCTTCAAGCCAGAATCGGGCCGCGAGTTCAGGGTCGGCGATCGTTAGATCCTGTTCTCGCGAGACCTCTTCCAACTCTTCGGTGATGTTGGTCAGGGCATCGACGTACATTGCCTGGCGATAATTCATTTCACCATTGCCGAACTCCTGGTCGCACCAGTCAACCAGCCGCTCCATCATGAGCCCTTCAGGTGAATGCAGCACGTGCATCACGGCAGCCGCGCGAATGCAGAAAGCTTCGATCAACGGCAGGCCTTCGCCCAACTTCATGATCCTCAGCCGACGCTCGACCATCTTTTGTGCAAGAAGGGCTTCGAGAAACTCACGCTTTCCTGCAAAGCGGGTGTAGATCGTGGCCTTGCCGATGTGGGCATGGCGCGCGACGCGGTCGAAAGTGAAGGCTTCAAAGCCGTGGTCACGCAGGACTTCCCAGCCTGCTTCAAGAATTCGAGCCGGAAGACGCTGCGCTTCTTCTACTGACGGGCGGCCTCGGCGACCGACAACTTTGCCAGCGGATGGCTGATCGCCTCCTTCAATGTCCTGCAGTGGCAGATCAGTGGACGCTCGGTTGCTGCGCTCCGGAGGCGATTGCGGCGCCGTCATGCGGACGATCCCGATCGCACAGGCGTTCTGCCAGCGCTTCGGCGATCCGGTTGTGAACCGGGCAGGACATCTCCAATCCTTCGCGATAGGCCTGCCAGAAGCGGAGGCCCGCATCGGTAATCCAGCGCATCTTTCCCACTTTCTCGCCTTTGCGGCGTATTGTGGGAGAAGAGTGCCCTAGCTGTATGGATAGTCAATATACTATAAATTGGGCGATTTCGTTTCATTTAGCCTGTCCAGACGCACTTTGGTCAGTCATCCAGCCAAGCCCAAGTGCCTTTTCCACCGCGATAAACTGGGTCGTCAGCTCGGCTCTGGCCGATGCTGCCGCCATTGCAAGCTGTAATGCCTGGCGTTCGGAATCTAGCTTGTCGGGCCGCCCGATGGTCCCCGCTGCGAGCCTTTGTGCCTGCAGGTCAACGTTCTTGCGCGCCCGACCTTCGGCATCGATGGCCTTCCCTAACGCGACTCGCTGAGCGCCAAAGCGTGCGAGTGCGCTTTCGGCGTCCTGCAACGCGGAGAGCACAGTGCGGCGATAGTTGGCTTCACCCTCGGCATACGCGCCCTTTGCAACCTCGACCTGACGATCAGCGCGTCCACCGTCGAACAGGTTCCACTTGATCTGTGGAAGCGCGATGCCGACGATATTGCCCGGATCGAGTACGTCGCCAAGGTTCTGCCCGCCAAGTCCAAGCAAGCCCAAGAAGGAGATCTTGGGGAACTTGTCAGCGATGCGAACTCCCACATCGGCATTGGCTGCGGCCAATTGTCGCTCTGCCATGCGAATGTCGGGACGACTGCGCAACAGCAGCGCCGGGTCGCCCACCGCAACTTGTGCAGGCGGCAGCGGGACGTCTACAGGCGTACCGAGCAGTGTATCAAGCGCGCCCGGCTCCTTGCCGGTCAGCACTGCGATCTGGTCGATGAGAACGGCAATTTCGGCACGCGACTTCGCGGCGTCGGCTTCGCTGGCGAAGGCCTGCGCTTCGGCAGCGTTCACCGGTTGCTGCGGGATCGTCCCTGCCGCAAAGCGCTGCTTTGCGAGCGAAACCAGTTCTCGATCGATCTCGACCTGCCGGTCCTGCAGTCCAAGCATCGCTTGTCGCGCCCGCAATCCCACGTAAGCGCGGGTGATCTCTGCCGAAAGTGTGACGCGGGCATCTGCCGCAGCAGCATCGGCAGCCTCGGCACGCGCGTTAGCCGCTTCGACCTTGCGCCGGGTGCCGCCGAACAGGTCGATCTCCCAAGAAGCGTCGAAGCCCAGATTGTACGCATTGATCTCGTCACGTCCACCACCATTGCCGACGAGATTGCCCGGTACATTGATATAGGGCGCGGCAAACGAGGTGTTGACGGTGGGGAGCACGGCTGTGCGGCTGGCGGCAAGAGATGCGCGCGATTGGGCCACGCGTGCATTTGCCACGGCGATGCTCGGAGAGTCTGAAAGAGCCGCCTCGACCAGTTTGTTAAGCACAGGATCGCCAAGGCTCTCCCACCACCGTCCGGCCGGCGCCGTCGTCTGCGTTGAATCGCCAGCGCGCACGAAGGCTCCGCGCGATGCGGCCTGCGGGGCGGCTTGCGGCGCGCCGTCGTAATTCGGGCCGACCGTAGCGCACCCGGCGAGGAGCGCAGCCAGAGCCGTGATGCCGACAGTGCGACGGATGGAAGAGGTGCCAGTCATCAGTGTGCGGCCTTTGCGTGGTAGCCCTTGGGTAGCGGGCGCAAGAGAAAGACAAGTGGTGCCACCAGCAGGATGCCGACGGTCAACGCCATGAAATCATCGTTGAAAGCCATGACGAGCGCGTCCCGCAGGACCATGCCGTCAAGCGAGCGCAGCGCGATTGCCATACCTTCCGGCCCGCCACCATAAGTCATCGCTTGCTGGCCAACCCAATCCTGCAGGTTGAGGTCATTGGCTCCCAACGCGCTATGGATGGTCCAGCGATGGAACTCCCAGCGCTCGTCCTGAAGCGTTGCCAGCAGGGCAAGCCCTATCGAACCGCCAAGGTTCCGCCCGGCATTGAACAGGCCTGCAGCGTCCCCGGCATCTGTTACAGGAACTGAGCTGATTGCCGCCTGGTTCAGGAACAGCATGCAGAACACGGTGCCAAGGCCGCGCAGAAGTTGCGTAACCACGAAGTCGCCTCCGCGCGATTGCGCCGTCAAGTTCACATCAAGGTAGCAGGACAGTGCGAGCAGCATGATCCCGGTTCCGACGATCAGGCGCAGGTCGACGCGGGCGACGAGGATCGGGAACATCGGCATCATCAGCATCGCCGGAATGCCCGAGATGAACACGATCTTGCCTGCCTGCATTGCGTTGTAGTCCGCAACTGCAGCAAGGAACTGCGGGATTACGTAGGCAGTGCCGAACATGACCGCACCAAGCACCAGCGCGAGCGTGAACACGGCTGCAAATGCCCGGTTGCGCAGCAGCGCCAGTTTGATCACTGGCCGCTTTGCGGTGAACTGACCGGCAGCGATAAGTACGAAGCCCAGAAGGGTGATGGCCGAAAGCTGCCAGATCAGCACAGATTCGAACCACTGTTCGCGATGACCTTCCTCTAGCACCACGGTTATACCGCCGAGCCCGAGAACCAGTCCGATGACGCCGAGCCAATCGGCGTTCACCAGCTCACCCAGTTGCATCTTGCTCTTGGGCAGGCCGACAAGGAGCAGCGTTATGAGAATTGCACTGATCGGCACGTTGACGAAGAAGGCATAGTGCCAGCTGAAGTTCTCGGTCAGCCACCCCCCTACGAGCGGTCCCATCACCGGCCCCATGATCACGGTCAAGCCGAACAGAGCCGTGCCGATGGGCTGCTGGTTCGGGGGCAGGCGCGTGGCAATGATGGTCAGCGCAGTGGGGATCATCGCGCCCGCCGTGAACCCTTGTCCGACGCGGCCAAAGATCATCATGGTCAGCGATGTCGACAATCCGCACATGACCGAGAAGCCAGTGAACAGGATCGCCGCGATCAGCAGGAATCGGCGCAGGCCGAACACGCGTTCCAGCCAGCCAGTCAGCGGAATGATGATGATTTCTGCCACGAGATAGGCGGTGGCAATCCATGTGCCCTCGCTCGAGGACGCGCCGATCTCGCCCTGAATCGTAGGCAGCGATGCGTTGACGATCGAAATGTCCAGCGTCGCCATGAGCGAGCCGATCGCGCCTGCAGCAACGCCAAGCCAGGCGCCGACATCGGCCTTGTCAGAAGGCGGTGTGGGCGCGCTGGCCGATTCCTCATCCATGATCGCCGCCGCACTCACTTGGCCTGGGCCCGTTCCTGTTCGTCGCGGATCGCATCGATTGCGGACTTGGCCGAGCGCGTGTCGACTTCGACAGACAGCGAAAGGCCGGGGACCAGAACCTTGCGCGATTCAGGACCGGCGTTGATGCGAATGCGAACGGGCACGCGCTGCACGATCTTGGTGAAGTTGCCGGTCGCGTTTTGCGGAGGGATCAGCGAAAAGTTCGCGCCGGTACCCGGAGTGATGCTCTCGACCGTTCCGTGGAATTCGACATCGGGCAGGGCGTCGACGTGCACGGTAACAGGCTGGCCGGGACGCATCAGGCCGATCTGCGTTTCCTTGAAATTCGCTTCGACATAGATCGCCTGCGTTGGGACGATTGTCATCAGACGCTGGCCGGGCTGGACGAACTGGCCGAGGCGGACGGTGGAATTGCCCACCTTGCCGCCGATCGGCGCAATAATGCGGGTCGTCGCAAGGTCGGTGCTGGCAGCCTCGCGCTGGGCCTGCGCGGCCTTGATCTGGGCCGTCGATTGGCCAGCCTGCGCACGTGCGCTTGCTATGCGGTCATTGGCCGCGGCGAGTGCTGCCTGCTTGGCAGATACGTCGGACATCGCCTTGTCGCGGTTGGCAACGAGTTGGTCGAAGGCCTGACGCGGCTCTGCGCCGCTGGCCACCAGCGGCCGCATGCGGGCCACCTCACCGTTGAGATACGCTAGCTCACGCTGTGATGCCTGCAGGGCGGCGCGGGCCTGCCCGGTTGCGGACTGCGCCTCCTGAATCGCAGCCAGCGCTGCCGCTTCGGTGGCCCGCGCGACATCGACTTGCGCGTTGCTTTGGGCGAGGCGCGTGTCGTAATCGGTTGGGTCGATCTGGACCAGCAGGGTTCCCTGCTCGACCGCCTGGTTGTCGGTCACGGAAACGCGCCGCACATAACCGCCAAGCTTGGAACTGATCGTGACGCCGTCCGCTTTCACATAAGCGTCTTCGGTGTCCTGCATATAGCGGCCCACTGTCTCGTAATCGTAGAGCGCCCACGCGCCGTAGAGAGCGCCAGCGGCCAGAGCGCCCACCGCGATCCGGCCAATCGTCCTGCGACGGCCGTCGGTTGCATCTGTCGTCGGGGCAGGGGTGGATTCGGTCGTGGCAGCCATCAGGGGTCCATTCGGAAGAATTGAACGAAATCGTTCCGTTGCGAATTGCCACTTGGTTCAGGGCGGGGAGAAATTCAAGTGAGGAAATTGCGAGGCATAGTGCAAAATCTGCATCTAGGCCGCCGAACGCGCTTAAAACCGCTGTTCTCCGGCATTCGGTCATTGCTGCCCATTAGGTCAGTCAGGCCGCTTCCATTACGAATGGACCATCAATTTTGAGCTATTGATCGAGCCAGTAAATCAAACAGGGCAAATTTGCTCATTGGAAAAATGGCGTCCCATGCATTACCTCGCCAATCACACCACGGTTCACCCATCCACAACGAGAAGGATTTAAGTCTATGTCGATCGTCGGAACCAAGCTGAAGCCGTTCCAGGCAACCGCGTTCCATCAGGGCAAGTTCGTCGACGTGAGTGATGCGGACGTGCTCGGCAAGTGGGGCGTGTTCTTCTTCTACCCGGCCGACTTCACCTTTGTCTGCCCGACCGAGCTCGAAGACCTCGCCGACATCTATGGCGAACTGCAGGGCCTCGGGGTTGAAGTGTACTCGGTTTCCACCGACACCCATTTCAGCCACAAGGCTTGGCACGAGACCTCGCCTGCTGTCGGCAAGATCAACTACTACATGCTGGGCGACCAGAACCACACGATCTCGAACAACTTCGACATCCTGCGCGAAGGCGTCGGCCTTGCCGATCGCGGCACGTTCGTGACCGATCCGGACGGCACCATCCAACTGGTCGAGATCACCCCCGAGGGCGTGGGCCGCAATGCTGCGGAACTGCTGCGCAAGATCAAGGCCGCCAAGTACTGGCGCGAGAACCCCGGCCAGGTCTGCCCGGCCAAGTGGGAAGAAGGCTCGGCCACGCTGGCCCCGTCGATCGACCTCGTCGGCAAGATCTGATCCAGTTCGGCAGGACGTTCGCCGCGTGGGGTTGAACGTCCTGCCAAAAATCACCGGATGGGCCGTGCCGCTGATGGGCGGCCCGCCGGTTCCACGTATCCGATCATGCAACTGAAATGATCCCCCGTGCGCCGACCAATCGGTGACGCGCGGGTCCTGCTGTCCAAAGGAAGTTACCATGCCCGTACTCGACGCCGCCACCACCGCCCAGCTCAAGGCCTACCTAGGCAACCTGCGCCGTCCGATCGAGCTCGTGGCAACCCTCGACGACAGCCCCAAGTCTGCCGAAATGCGCAGTCTTGTCGAAGAGATCGCTGCGCAGTCAGACAAGGTAACTGTGCGCTTCGACGGCACCGACGAGCGAGCGCCCAGCTTTGCCATCCGTGCCGACGAGGGTAGGGCCCAGGCCGTTTTCGCCGGGCTTCCGATGGGCCACGAGTTTACCTCGCTGATCCTCGCACTGCTCCATGTCGGCGGGCACCCGCCCAAGGAGGATGCGGATCTGCTTGAGCAGGTGCGCGGCCTTGAAGGCCCGCTGCACTTCGAGACGTTCTTCTCGCTGACCTGCCAGAACTGCCCCGACGTCGTCCAGGCGCTCAACATCATGGCCGCGCTGAACCCCAACGTCACGCATGTCGCCATCGATGGCGCGCTGTTCAAGGACGAAGTCGAGCGTCGCCAGATCATGGCAGTGCCAACGGTATTTCTCAACGGCCAGCCCTTCGGCTCGGGCCGGATGGATCTCGCGCAGATTGTCGCAAAGCTCGACACCAACGCCTCGGCGCGCGCTGCAGAGAAAATCGCGGCAAAGGAGCCGTTCGACGTGCTCGTCGTCGGTGGTGGGCCCGCAGGGGCTGCCGCTGCGATCTATGCCGCGCGCAAGGGCATTCGCACCGGTGTCTTGTCCGAGCGCTTTGGCGGCCAGGTGCTCGACACAATGGGGATCGAGAATTTCATTTCGGTCCAGCACACCGAAGGGCCCAAGCTGGCTGCACAGCTGGAAAACCACGTCAAGGAATACGAAGTCGACGTGATGAACCTGCAGAAGGCAACCGCGCTGGTTCCAGCTGGTGAGGACGGCCTGCATGAGATCACGCTGGAAAATGGCGCAAGCCTCAAGGCCAAGACCCTGATCCTATCGACCGGCGCGCGCTGGCGGCAGATGGGCGTGCCGGGCGAGGACGAGTATCGTAACAAGGGTGTGGCTTACTGCCCGCACTGCGATGGCCCACTGTTCAAGGGCAAGCGCACCGCCGTGATTGGTGGCGGCAACTCGGGCGTGGAGGCCGCAATCGACCTTGCCGGGATCGTCGCTCACGTCACGTTGATCGAGTTCGACAATCAGCTTCGTGCCGACGCCGTGCTGCAGGCCAAGCTGCGCTCGATGCCCAACGTTACGATCGTCACGTCGGCGCTCACCACCGAAGTGCTCGGGGATGGCGCGAAGGTTACAGGGCTGGTATACAAGGACCGAGAGACCGGGGAGCTTCACACGGTCGAGCTCGAAGGCATCTTCGTGCAGATCGGGCTCGTCCCGAATACCGAGTGGATCAAGGGCGCCGTCGATCTCAGCCCGCGCGGTGAGATCGAGGTCGATGCTCGCGGCGCGACGAGCGTTCCCGGGATCTTCGCTGCGGGCGACGCCACGACGGTGCCCTACAAGCAGATCATCATAGCCATGGGCGAAGGTTCCAAAGCTGCGCTTTCTGCCTTCGACTACTTGATCCGACAGGGATAAATCTCAGGCTGAAATCCCGAGGGCAATGCTCGTCTCAAGCCCGACGGGTCGCACAGGCGGCGGCGCAACAAGTTTGCGTCGCCGCTTCTGCTTTGATCGTTGCATCCAGCACCACGCTCGCCTAGCGTCCACCCTGTCTTGCGCTGTCAAGTATGTTTGGGAGGGAATAAGTGGCGATTTCCAGGCACGTACTCCGTTTCGCATCCAGTTTTCTGGCAACGGTCACGTTCAATGCCGCACTGAGCGGGCCTGCTCTTGCCGACACGCCCCATCGCGATCTGAATCACAATGGTCGGCTCGATCCTTATGAGGACCCGACACTCGCCACGTCGAAGAGGGTTGACGATCTGCTCGGGCAAATGACGGTCGAGGAAAAGATCGCGCTGATGCTACATGGTACGCTCGCAGCCGAAGGCGGGGCGCTCATCGGCGTGGGCAAGGCTTACGACAAGTCTGCCGCGCAGGTTTTGCTGGCGCGCGGCGTCAACAGCTTCATCACCCGGCTGTCGCCTGACGCCAAAGGCTTTGCCGAAGAGAACAACGCAATTCAGAAGATGGCTGAGGCCACGCGCCTCGGCATCCCAGCCACAATCAGCACGGACCCTCGCAACCACTTTCAGGTCACGGTCGGCGTCAGTTCGGCCAGCGGGGGTTTCTCGCAGTGGCCCGAGACGCTCGGCATGGCAGCAATCGGGGACGAGAAACTTGTCGAGCGCTTCGGTAAGCTGGTTGCGGCCGAGTATCGCGCAGTTGGCATCCACATGGCACTCAGTCCTCAGGCAGACCTCTATACCGAACCGCGCTGGCCGCGTGGCGTGGCCACCTTTGGAGCCGATGCGGCCATGGTTTCCCGCCTTGCCGGAGCCTATGTGCGCGGATTTCAGGGTAGCCCGAACGGCCTCGTGCGCTCGGGCGTCGCCACGGTTGTCAAGCACTGGGTCGGTTATGGAGCCGAACCCGAAGGCTTCGATGGCCACAACTACTACGGCCGTATCGCCAAGCTCGACAACGCGAGCTTCGCACAGCACGTCGCCGCGTTCGATGGGGCGCTCGCTGCAAAGTCGGCCGGCGTCATGCCCACTTATGTCATTGCCGAGGGTGTCACCATCCGTGGCAAGCCGCTGCCGCAGGTTGGGGCAGGGTTCAGCAAGCCGCTTATCGAAGGTCTCTTGCGCAAGACCCGGAAGTTCGGAGGCATTGTCATTTCCGATTGGGCGATCACCAATACCTGCCTCGAACAGTGCATGCGGCCAACCGCCGAGAAGCCGCAAGGTTATAACATTGCGATGCCATGGGGCGTCGAGAACCTGTCGGAAATCGATCGCTATGCTCTCGGTGCAAACGCTGGCATCGACCAGTTCGGCGGCGTCGACGATCCCGCCCCGCTGATTGCCGCATACAAGGCCGGAAAGCTGTCGCGCGCCCGCATCGATCAGGCAGCCCGCCGCGTGCTCACGCTCAAATTCAAGCTCGGCTTGTTCGATAACCCCTATGTCGATGTCGAGCAGGCCGCGAAAGTGATCGGCGATCCGGCAACCCAGGCCGAGGCGGACAAGGCCCAGCGCGCGGCGCAGGTGTTGCTTGAGAACAAGGGCAACCTTTTGCCGCTCTCTCAAGGACGGAAGGTCTGGCTCTCTGGCGTCTCTGCCGATGTTGCTCGGGCACGGGGGTTGACCGTGGTCGACAATCTCGATGAGGCGGACGTCGCGCTGGTCCGTGTCGCCACGCCGTTCGAGGTTCTCCATCCCAACCATTTCTTCGGCTCGCGTCAGCACGAGGGCCGCCTCGATTTTCGCGCTGAAGACGTGGCCACGAAGACCGTGGCAATGGCAGCAGCCAAAGTGCCCACCATCGTCGCAGTCGATCTTGATCGTCCCGCTGTGCTCACGCTGCTCAAGGACAATGCTAGCGCACTTTATGGGTTGTTCGGCGCCAGCGATGCTGTGCTGGTCGATCTCGTCACAGGCAAGGCAAAGGCGCGCGGACACCTGCCGTTCGAACTTCCGTCGTCTGCCAAGGCGGTGGAAGAACAACACCCCGGCCGCCCCGACGACAGTGTCGCACCTCTCTACAAGCGAGGCGACGGCATCGTTCTGCCCTGAATATCGATCAAGGCCGGGGAAATCGCCATGCCCCGGCCTTGCCGACTCTCGTGGGCTTCGCCAGAGCCTCCTGCGTGAGCGCAAATATCGTCATCGGCGCCGACCGGTCCGGCGCCCCCGTCAGGATCGACGTCGAGGAACTGCTTGCCACCCGCCTGCTGGTGCAGGGCAACAGTGGGTCGGGCAAGTCGCATTTGCTGCGCCGGTTGCTCGAGGAAAGCGCCAGCATCGTCCAGCAGGTGGTGATCGATCCCGAAGGCGATTTCGTCACGCTGGCTGATGCGTTCGGCCATGTCGTGGTTGATGGTTCGGCCTATGATGGCGCGGAGATCGCCAAGCTCGCCGCCCGCATCCGCAAGCACCGCGCATCGGTGATCCTGACGCTTGATGGGTTGGAACTCGAAGCCCAGATGCGGTGTGCCGCCGTGTTCCTCAACACCTTGTTCGATGCGCCGCGCGACGAATGGTATCCTGCACTCGTGGTGGTTGACGAAGCGCAGATGTTCGCACCCGCTGCTGCTGGAGACGTGTCCGACGAAGTGCGCCGTCTCAGCCTATCGGCCATGACAAACCTCATGTGCCGTGGCCGCAAGCGCGGCCTGGCCGGTGTCATTGCCACGCAGCGCCTTGCAAAACTCGCCAAGAACGTGGCTGCAGAAGCCTCGAACTTCCTGATGGGCCGCACGTTTCTGGACATCGACATGGCCCGCGCCGCCGATCTGCTTGGCATGGAACGACGGCAAGCCGAGACGATCCGCGATCTTGAACGCGGTCACTTCCTTGGGCTTGGCCCTGCCATCGCGCGCCGCCCGGTCGGCGTGCGCATTGCCGATGTCCAGACCCGTGCGCGCAATGTCATTCAGGGCTTGATGCCGCTTCCGAACGCGGGCGGGGCAGAGATGGAATCAATCCTCTTGTCAGAGCCCCTCGCCATGGAACCGCCTCCGCGGCCGCCCGAGCCAGAATTGGTCGTGCCCGAAAGTGGCGAGCTTCTTGAGCAGATCGAGGGCTATGTTCCCGCTTCTGAACAGGTCGAGCCCCCCGTTGCACCGAGCCTGTTCGAAGCCGAGGAGACGGCTGCAAGCATCGCCTCGATCCTGACGGAAATGGCCGCCGAGACTGATTGTACGTTCCAGCCTGCAGCGCAGCTCTATCAGGACTTCACCGTGCGATGCCGGATGCTGCGGATATTGCCCGGCATGGACCTCGGAGCGTTCCGGCGTCGCTTTGCCATGGCCGTGGCAGGTATCGCGGACGACAAGGCTTCGGAATGGCAGGACCTCCTGCGCATCGGCAAGGACGTGCCTGACGATCTGCTTGCTCCGTTCCTGACGCTCGCCCGCGCCGCCGTCGATGGCGCGCCGTGCCCTGATGACGAGCGCCTCGCCGAGATCTATGGCACGCGTTCCTCAGGCCGTATCCGGCGCCTGTTGGAACACCTCGAAAAGAGCAACCTGATCGTCGTACGAACTGATTACGGTGGCAGGCGCTCGGTGGGCATTCCGGCCTTGGGCCTGACTACCGCTCCGGTCGAGGCCTGAGGTCCTATTCCACGCTGTAGAAGTCGATCACGACGCTGTCGGGCTTGCGGATGCCGCGGGCCACGAAAACCTGCCGCCGAAGCCATTCATGGGGCCCGGCCTTGACCGAGAAGCGCGGCGTCGTGCGGAAGTAGTAGGCTGACGGATCGACGTTCTCGCCCTTTGCCAGTTTCTCGATGACCTCTGGCGCTGCCGTCCGCACACCGGGATTTGTCACTTCGATGACGGTGCCATCGGCCACCTTGAGGAAGTACCGGGCCTCGATGCTGGTAAGTCCCCCGGGAAGGATGACCTGCCAGTCGCCACCGCCCGGAAGCACTTCGCCCGCAAGCTTCGGTCCGCTCACCGTGCCTCCGGTTATGGCAATGAAGCGCTTGCGACCCTGGTCCACTTCTCCTTGCTCGACGGGGGGAGCCAGCGTTGCACGCACTGAAAAGGCGTAAGAGAGTGTTGGTGGAGGTGCGTGCGTACCTTCGTCTGCGCGAAGTGGCGAACCCACGCCCACCAGCGCAATCACGAGGATTAAAGTTCTGATATTCAATTGTTTTCTCCCATTTCCCGTTGTCTCGGCACGCTGACCGCACGGAGTTGCAGTTCGCAAATGCGGCGCGAAGCGGCTTCCCGCATTACAAAAGGCGTTGCACTCTTTGTATGCTTTACTAATGGAAAGTCCGTTCGCCGCGCGCTTTCCATCCGGAATTGAGAAATTGGCCGAAAGCTGCGCGCTTTCTTGCGTTGGAAGGACCATCCGTGGCCACGGCAGAGATAACCCGCCAGTCAGTCGTCCCCGAGCTTGATCTCGACGACCTCGACTCGGTCCTCGGGCTGCACATCGGCACGGTCAACACGCTGTTCGTGAGCCGTCTCGAAAAGCGGCTCGATCCGCTGAGTGTCACGCCCAAGCAGGTTGCGATCCTCTGGCTGGTGAATGCCAACCCGGGCGTGAAGCAGACCGATCTTTCGCGCTTCTTCCAGATCGAACGCCCCACGGTTCACCAGTTCGTGCGCCAACTGATCAAGAACGGCTTTCTGATCAACGAGCCGTCGAAGCTTGATCGACGCGCCGGTGGGCTGTGGCTGACCGACGAGGGGCGCGAGGTTCTCACCAAATCGCGTCAGGCCATTGCCGAACATGAAGAGCAGTTGACGACTGCGCTGACGGCGCGGGAAAAGTCCGAACTTTTCCGCATCCTCATGAAGCTCTATCTCTCGGCTCCGGCGAAGGATTGACGTTCAGGCGGGGGACATCGCATCCTTGCTATCTCGCAGCGATGTACAAAGGATTCCCTTCGATGAAGCAGATCATTCCCGGCGTGATTGCCGCCTTCGCGCTTGCTGCTGCGGGGGGCGTAATGGCCCAGTCCGCCGGAAGCGCGGCGGGTGATCCTGTGCGAGGCAAGTCGGTCTATGCGCGCTGCGCAGCCTGCCATGATCTGAACACCGGCGCCACGCGATTGGGACCTTCGCTTAAGGGGGTGGTCGGGCGTACTTCGGGCACGATGCCGAACTTCAATTACTCACAAGCCTTGAAAGACAAGGCTGTGGTCTGGGACGCGGGATCTCTCGACGCGTTCTTGTCCGGTCCATCGAAGTATGTTCCCGGCAATCGCATGGCTTTTCCACCGCTGGCGAATCCTCAGGACCGTGCAGATTTGATTGCATTCCTGCAGCAATCGGCGCGCTAATCTCCAGCCTTGATTTTAAGGTAATTTGGCCCCCGCATCCGACAGGCTGCGGGGGCTTTTGCTGTGATAGGAGAAATGAAGCAATCATAAATGATCATTATTGATCGTTTGTGCGCACAATGCTATCAACTCTGCAACCGCCGCGAAACCGCGCATATTTGTCTGCAGGGATGCCATGAACGCCCATACCCCGATTGCCGCTGCACTGCCTTTTGCCGTTCCTTCCAGCCGGTGGGACGATGTCATTGCGGCCTCGCTTTCGCCCGCAGAACTGCTGCTGTACCGCTCGAACCTGCTTGGTTCCGATCTCACCGTCACCAATTTTGGCGGCGGCAACACGTCCGCAAAGCTTGAGGAACTTGATCCGCTGACCGGCGCGAAGGTTGAGGTCCTGTGGGTCAAGGGATCGGGCGGCGACATCGGCTCGATGAAGCTCGATGGCTTTGCTACGCTCTATCAGGCAAAGCTGCTGGGGCTTGAGGCGCACTATTCGGGTCCTGATGACGACGACAAGATGGTCGGCTTCCTGCCGCACTGCACGTTCAACCTGAACGGTCGCGCGGCATCGATCGACACCCCGCTTCATTCGCTCCTTCCGTTCGCGCATGTCGATCACGTCCACCCCGATGCGATCATCGCGCTGGCAGCTTCGTCGGGTGGTCAGGCGGCGACTCAGGAAATTTGGGGCGGAAGGATTGGCTGGCTACCGTGGAAGCGCCCGGGGTACACGCTGGGCGTGATGCTGCGCGATTACGTGAAGGCCAATCCGCAGGTGGAAGGCGTTATGCTCGCAGGCCACGGGATCATCTGCTGGGCCGATAGCGCCAAAGCCTGCTACGAGCACACCGTCAAATTGATCGCCGATGCCGCGAACTATCTGAATAGGAAGCTGGCGGGCAAGCCAGCATTTGCTGGTCAGGCTATTGCGGCCAACCCAGATCGCACCGTCATTGCGGCTGACCTCATGCCTCGGCTGCGCGGTTTCATGACAGGCGCGCGCCAGAAGCTCGGTCATTTTTCCGACGATGCCGAGGCATTGGAGTTCGTTGGCAGCGTCGACTTCGAGCGCCTTGCCGCGCTTGGCACCTCATGCCCCGATCACTTTCTGCGCACCAAGATCGCCCCGCTGACGCTCGATCCCACACGCCTGCAGGACGATGCCTATCTCGAGGAGAAGATCGCGGACTATCGCAAGCTCTATGCCGCGTATTACGGACGCTGCAAGCGCGCCAACTCTCCCGCGATGCGTGATTCCAACCCCGTCGTCGTGCTGGTGCCGGGCGTTGGTCGCATCACGTTCGCCACTGACAAGACCACCGCACGCCTCGCGGGCGAGTTCTATGGCAACGCCATCAACGTGATGCGCGGGGCTGAAGCCATCGGTGAATACATTGCGCTTGATGAGCAGGAAGCTTTCGACATCGAGTACTGGCTGCTCGAGGAAGCCAAGCTTCAGCGCATGCCTGCGCCCAAGCCGCTGGTCGGCAAGATCGCGCTCGTGACCGGCGGCGCAGGGGGCATCGGCGCAGCCACGGCCGCCCGTCTGCTTCGGGATGGGGCATGCGTCGTTCTGGCCGACCGTGATGCTGCAGCGGTTGAAGAGGTCCGCTCCGGGTTCGCAAGGCAGTTCGGCAAGGATGTCGTCCGTGCTGCCGTCTGCGATGTGACCGACGAAGCACAGGTCCAAGCCGCCTTCGACCTCGCCGCGCGCGAGTTCGGCGGCCTTGATATCCTCGTTGCCAATGCCGGTATCGCCAGTTCCGCCCCGCTTGAGGAAACCACGATCGAGTTGTGGAATCGCAACTACGACGTGCTGGCGCAGGGCTACTTCCTAACCAGCCGCGCGGCCTGGCCGCTGCTCAAGCGGATGAAGGCTCAGGGCGGTGCATCTGTCGTGTTCATCGGTTCGAAGAACGGCGTTGCCGCAGCCACCAATGCCAGCGCCTATGCATCAGCCAAGGCCGCAGCGAACCATCTTGCGCGTTGCCTCGCCCTTGAAGGCGCCCCCCACGGTATCCGCGTCAACGTCGTCAATCCCGATGCGGTGATCAAGGGCAGCCGTATCTGGGACGGCGACTGGCGCAAGGAACGCGCCGGAGCCCACGGCATCGACAGCGGGAAAGAACTGGAAGAGCACTACCGCCAGCGTTCGATGCTCAAGCGCGATGTCCTGCCTGAAGATATTGCCGAAGCCGTCTATTTTCTCGCTTCGGACATGAGCGCAAAGTCGACGGGCAACATGATCAACGTCGACGCGGGCAACGCGCAGGCTTTTACGCGCTAAGTCTCCGGGAGAGCACAAGACATGACTGAGCTGCCTATTTCGGCCGACCTGATCGCCGAGCGCAATTCTGCCCATGCCGAGGCTTTGGAAGACGACTATGCCGCACTCGGGCGCAAGCTCTCGCGCGCCGGCATCGACATTGATGCGATCAAGGAGCGCGTAGCCGGCTTTTCGGTCGCTGTGCCTTCGTGGGGGGCAGGGCGCGGCGGCACGCGCTTTGCCAAGTTCCCGATTGCGGGCGAGCCGACCAATATCCACGAGAAGCTGGAGGATTGCGCGGTCGTCCAGCAGCTTAGCCGCGTGACGCCGCGCGTCAGCCCGCACTTCCCTTGGGACAAGGTCAGCGACTACAAAGCCCTCCGCGAAGAGGCGGCGAGCCTCGGCCTCGGCTTCGATGCGGTCAATTCCAACACCTTTCAGGACCAGCAGGGGCAGGCCCACACTTACGCAAACGGCTCGCTCGCCGCGCAGGATTCCGCGACACGCCAACAGGCTGTCGATCACAACATCGAATGCATCGAAATCGGCGTGCAGCTAGGCTCCACCGACCTTACCGTGTGGGTAGGCGATGGGACCAACTTTCCAGGCCAGCAGGATCTCGGCCGAAGCCTCGACCGCTATCTGGAAGCCGCCTCGAAGATCTACGCCGCGCTGCCAGATGACTGGCGCATGCTGCTCGAACACAAGATGTTCGAACCGGCTTTCTACTCGACTGTCATCAGCGACTGGGGCTCTTCCATCCTCGCCGCTCAGGAACTGGGACCGAAGGCCAAGTGCCTGGTCGATCTCGGCCACCATGCGCCCAACGTGAACATCGAGCAGATCGTGGCGCGCCTCCACCGCTTCGGCAAGCTTGGCGGCTTCCACTTCAACGACAGCAAGTACGGAGATGACGATCTCGACAGCGGCTCGATCAACCCGCACCAGTTGTTCCTCGTGTTCAACGAACTGGTCGAAGCTGAGCTCAACCCGCGGGATGGCTTCAATCCCAGCTACATGATCGACCAGTCGCACAACGTGACCGACCCGATCGAGTCCATGCTGTCGTCGGCCGAAACCATCACCCAGTGCTTTGCTAAAGCGCAACTGGTCAACCGCGAAGCCCTTCACGAAGCGCAGGCATCGAATGACACGATGATGGCCTTTCAGGCGCTGCGCCGCGCCTATAACGTCGATGTCGCCCCGATCCTTGCCAAGGCAAGGCTGGAAGCAGGCGGGGCGATCGACGTGCTCGAGGCCTACCGTCTCAGCCAGTACCGCAGCCGCAAGGCGCAGGAGCGCAAGGCGGTCGGCCTCGGTGCCGGCATTGTCTGACACCTGAAAATCATAAAAGAAATCGGAGAGAGCAGCATGACCATTCGCAGGGGCCTGACGGTCGCCACGATCCTAGCCACGACCACTTTGCTCACTCCGGTAGCCTCCGCCCAAAGCGCGACGCCTGCGCAGGCTACTGCCCCTGCCGACGCCCTCGAACAGCAGTTCCAGGATCCACCCGCTGAAGCACGTCCGCGTGTGTGGTGGCACTGGATGAATGGCAACATCACCAAGGACGGAATCGCCAAGGACCTTGCTTGGATGAAGCGCGTAGGCATCGGCGGGTTGCAGAATTTCGATGCCGGGCTAGATACACCGCAGGTGGTCGAGAAGCGTCTCGTTTACATGACGCCGGAGTGGAAGGACGCCTTCCGCTTCGCGGCTGCCGAAGCCGATCGCCTTGGCCTCGAACTTGCCATCGCTGCCTCACCGGGTTGGTCGGAAACCGGCGGGCCTTGGGTCAAGGCCGAGGACGGGCTGAAGAAGGTCGTCTGGAGTGAAACGCGGCTGAAGGGGGGCAAGCGCTTCACTGGCAAGCTGTCTGCACCGCCATCTGCAACTGGTCCGTTTTTCGATATGCCGATCTCCGATCCGCTTGCAGCGTTGACGGGCGAGCATGGTTTCAAGGCACCGCAGCACTACAGTGACATCGCCGTGTTCGCAGTACCGGATCTGAGGTCCATCGAAGCCGTGCCGAAGTACTCGTCTGCAGGCAAAACGCTCGAAGGCGCGGTCTTGTCCGACAGTTCGCTCCTCAGCGGTGTGACTGTCCCGCGCGGGTCGCCAGAAGCGCCGACTACACTGATTGCGACCTACGCTAAGCCACAAACTATCCGCTCTGCAACGATTGCAATTCCTGGCGCCAAGGGCATCTTTTCCGGCCCCACTGTCACAGCCAGTCTCGAGGCGAGCGATGACGGGCAGCTCTGGCGCAAGATCGCCGATTTCCCGATCACCGCCGCACCTTCGACGGTCGGCTTTTCACCGGCTACCGCGAAACATTTCCGCCTCGTGCTGGCCCCTCTGCCGTTCAAAGGCTCCAATATGGGCGATCCGGTGCCCGGCCTTGCCCCTTCCGGTGGCTTTGTCGAGATGATGGCCGCTGCCGCCCGTGCGCCCTTTGACATCCGCCAGTTTCGCCTCTCGTCCGAACCGCAGATTGACCAGTTCGAAAGCAAGGCCGGATTCGCGGTCGTGCAGGACTATGATGCACTCACAGTTCCAGAAAGCGGCACGGTCGGCATCGATCCAGCCAAGGTCATCGACCTTACGTCGATGCTCAAGAGTGATGGCTCGCTCGACTGGACCCCACCCAAAGGCCGTTGGCGCATAATCCGCTTAGGCGCGAGCTTGCTCGGCACCACAAACCATCCAGCGCCGCCCGAAGCGACTGGCCTCGAAGTCGACAAGTTTGATGGCGATGCGGTGCGTCGGTATCTCGAGCATTACATCGGCATGTACCGCGACGCGGCCGGGCCAGACCTGATTGGAAAGCGCGGGGTGAGGGCGATCCTTACCGATTCCATCGAAGTAGGCGCAGCGAACTGGACACCTAGGATGGTCGATCAGTTCAAGCGTCTGCGCGGCTATGATCCGACGCCCTACCTTCCGGCCCTCGCAGGCGTGCTCATCGGTACACGCGAACAGTCGGATCGCTTCCTGCGCGATTATCGCCAGACTCTTGCCGACCTGATGGCGTCCGAGCATTACGGCACGGTCGCCAAGGTCGCGCACGAGAATGGCCTGAAAGTCTATGGTGAAGCGCTTGAGGACAACCGCCCTTCGCTTGGCGATGACATGTCGATGCGGTCGCACGCTGACGTACCCATGGCCGCGCTTTGGACTTTCGGTCGTAAGACCGGCCCAAATCCCAGCTACATTGCGGACATGAAGGGCGCCGCCTCGGTTGCGCACATTTACGGTCAAAATCTTGTAGCGGCAGAATCGATGACTTCCGCGCTCGCCCCATGGGCTTACGCGCCTAACGAGTTGCGCCGCATCATCGACCTTGAGTTCGCCACCGGCATTAATCGGCCTGTCGTCCACACGTCCGTTCACCAGCCGGTCGACGACAAGGTGCCGGGCATGTCGCTCATGATCTTCGGCCAGTTCTTCAACCGGCACGAGGCATGGGCGGAACTGGCGAGGCCTTGGGTCGATTACATGGCGCGTTCCTCGCTGCTGCTGCAGGCTGGCCGCAACGTGGCCGATGTCGCTTACTTCTACGGCGAGGAGGGCCCTATCACCGGGCTCTACGGAAAGAAGCTGATTGATGATGCCCCGAAGGTCCATGCATGGGACTTCATAAACCGCGACGCGCTTTTCGACGCGGTCGAGGTGCAGGGCGGGGAAGTCGTCAGCAAGGGCGGGGCGCGGTACAAGGCGATCCAGCTCGGCGGGTCCTCGCAGAAGATGACCTTGCCGACGCTCCGCCGTCTTGCTGGACTGGTCGAGGCCGGGGCCACACTCGTCGGGAAGGCACCGGTCGCCTCGCCCGCATTGGGCGACGATCCGGCTGAGTACGCGGCGCTCGTCAGCAAACTTTGGAGTGGCGCACCGACGACCAAGGTGGGCAAGGGCCAGGTCATCACGTCGTCGTCGATCGATGAAGCGTTGGCAGGCGCAGGCGTTGGGCCGGATCTCGTGCTATCGGGCAAGTCTGAGAATGCCGAGATCCTGTTCGTCCACCGAGCGGTGAGCGATGGTGACATCTGGTTCCTCAACAACCGTAACGCCGCGCCCGAAACCGTCGAGGCCCGCTTCCGCGTCACCGGCAAGCAGCCCGAGCTCTGGCATGCCGATACCGGCCTGACGGAAGCCGTCTCCTATCGCATCGAGAATGGCCAGACGATCGTCCCACTCACGCTTGATCCCGAAAGCTCGGTCTTTGTCGTGTTCCGCAAGGCAGCCGCAACCGATGCGCTGGCAATCAAGAAGCTCGCACCAGTACCGCTGTCGACGCTTGAGGGATCGTGGAAGGTCGCCCTGCAACCCAGGCGGGGGGCACCGCCGTCACTTACGCTATCCAAGCTCGCATCGCTCACGGAGCAGGCCGATCAGGGCCTGAAGTACTTCTCTGGTCTCGCGACGTACTCATCCACATTTACCTTGCCCATGGGAGCAAAGCCCGGCCAACCGCTATGGATCAATCTCGGCGATGTCGGCGAGATTGCCGAAGTCTCCGTCAATGGTCGCCATGCCGGTTACGCCTGGCACAAGCCCTATCGCGTCAATGTCTCGAAGTTCGTGAAGAAGGGTGCCAATGCCATCGAGGTGAAGGTCGCCAACCTCTGGGTCAACCGCCTGATCGGCGATGCGCAAGCTGGGGCGACAAAGGTCACGTGGACCGCGATCCCGACGTACTCCGCCAATGCACCGCTCCGCCCGTCAGGCTTGATCGGTCCTGTCACGCTGGAAGGACAGACCATTTCCAGAAAATGAGATGAGCTCCGAGACGCGGAATTGTGTCGAAAAGCCATATGGCGCTGACCTAAATTTCAGACATGTTTCCCGTCATCGGCCCAAAGAGCCTTACGGGTCGCAACGCAGGCATGGCGCCACACGCCCGGCACCGCTAAGGAGCCGGGCGTGACATGTGGAGACTGGAAATTCTGGGTGGATCGGGGCGGCACGTTTACCGACGTGGTTGCGATCGACCCTGCCGGAAAGCTTCACCGCACCAAGCTTCTCTCCGAAGACCCGGGCCGCTACGGCGATGCTGCAGTGGAGGCGATGCGGCGGCTTACCGGAACATTTGCCGGTCCGCTGCCTCGCGCTGAACTGCGTCTCGGCACGACCGTTGCCACCAACGCCCTGCTCGAACGCAAGGGCGAACCTGTCTTGCTGGCCATTACGCGCGGCTTCGGCGATTCCCTGCGCATCGGTACGCAGGAGCGGCCCGACATCTTTGCTCGCCGGATTGATCTGCCCAAACCGCTCGCCTGCGAAGTCCTCGAAATCGTCGAGCGGGTGAGGGCTGATGGCACGGTGGAGTTGGTCTTCGATGAAGCTCATGCCCGTGCGGGCCTGCAAGCGGCATACAATCGTGGTCTTCGCGCCATCGCCATCGTGCTTATGCATGGTTGGAACTACCCGGCCCATGAACGCGCGCTGGCCAGTATCGCGAGAGAAATCGGATTCTCGCAGATTTCGGTCAGCCACGAAGTTGCCCCGCTCATCCGCCTTATCTCGCGCGGCGATACCACGGTAGCGGACGCTTATCTGTCGCCGGTCCTTGATCACTACATCGCGGGGCTGACAGAAGGCCTCGGGCCTGACGTGTCAGCCCTGTTCATGCAGTCGGGCGGCGGGCTTGCCGATGCGGCTTCGTTCCGGGGCAAGGACGCGGTCCTGTCGGGGCCGGCAGGGGGCATCGTTGGCATGGCGGCGACAGCCAGAGCAGCCGGTTTCGACGCCGTCGTCGGTTTCGACATGGGCGGCACTTCGACTGACGTCTCGTGGTTTTCGGGCCGGTACGAGCGCGAGAGCGAGGCGCGCGTGGCGGGCGTGCGACTGCGCGTGCCGATGATGCGCATCCACACCGTCGCGGCAGGCGGCGGCTCGATCTGCCGGTTTGACGGCACGCGGCTGATCGTCGGCCCCGAGTCTGCCGGAGCAGTGCCGGGCCCCGCCAGCTATCGTCGCGACGGCCCGCTTGCTCTGACCGACTGCAACGTGCTGCTCGGCAAACTGCAACCGGCGCATTTCCCGCACGTCTTCGGCCCTTCAGGCAGAGAACCGCTGAGCCGTGATGCCGTTGCTGCTCGCTTCGCCACGCTGTGCGAGGAAATCACAGCCGCCACTGGGCAGGCGATGGCGCCTGAACAGGTCGCCGAAGGCTTCCTCGCCATCGCGGTCGCCAACATGGCCAATGCAATCAAGGCCGTGTCTGTCCGGCGAGGGCACGATGTCACCCGTGCCACGCTGGCGTGCTTCGGCGGGGCAGGGGGGCAGCATGCCTGTCTTGTCGCCGATGCGCTGGGGATCGACACCATCCAATGCCACCCGCTCGCCTCGGTGCTATCGGCCTATGGCATGGGCCTTGCCGACCGACGAGCCATTCGCGAGGCCAGCTTGGGCGTACTTCTTGACGCCCCAGGACTTGGCGAAGCGCAAGTCCTTGCTGCCCGTCTTGCCAAGGAAGCAACTTCCACTTTGGGCGAGGCATCCCATGCCGAAGTCACGCTCAACATTCGTCCCAAGCGCAGCGAATCCGTTCTCGAGGTCCCCATCGGTCCGCTCGACACCATCCGGACCGATTTCGCCAAGCAATGGCAATCCCGCTTCGGCTTCGCCGTCGACGACGATGTCGTCATCGATTCCCTGCGCGTCGAGGCAATCCTGCCCAGTGCCCACGCGCAAGTTGCGGTGGCCGCGCTGCCGCTGGCCAGCGGCGCACCCATAGAAACCGTCGTGCTCCACACCGCCGACCGCCCTCACGACGCACCACTGTGGAGGCGCGAGGATCTGGCCACCGGAAGCACGGTCGTCGGCCCCGCGCTGATCGTCGATCCGGTCAGCACCATCGTGGTCGAGCCGGAGTGGCAGGCGCGTGTTGACGCGATCGGCAACCTGATCCTCACCCGCACGCAGCCGCGCGCGGCCAAGGTCGCAGACCACACCGCTCTCGATCCCGTTCGGCTCGAGGTGATGGGCGGGCTGTTCATGGCCGTTGCCGAGGAAATGGGCGCTGCGCTCCAACACTCGGCCCGCTCGGTCAACATCCGCGAACGGCTCGATTTCTCCTGCGCCCTTTTTGACCGCGCTGGCAACCTCATCGCCAATGCCCCGCACATGCCGGTCCACCTCGGCTCGATGGGCGAGAGCGTGCGCACGATCCTTTCCCGGCGCAGCATCGACGGTCGCGGCATCCGCCGCGGGGATGCCTATGTTCTCAACGCGCCCTATGATGGCGGAACGCATCTGCCCGATGTTACCGTCGTCATGCCCGTCTTTACGCCCGACGACCGCCAAGGACCTGCATGGTTCGTCGCCGCGCGCGGCCACCACGCCGACATCGGCGGCATCGCTCCCGGCTCGATGCCGCCCGACAGCCGCACGCTCGACGACGAAGGCGTCCTGCTCGATAATGTCCTGCTGGTTGACGAAGGCCGCCTGTGCGAAGCCGAACTGCGCTCTCTGCTGGCCAGTGGACCGCACCCGTCACGCGCGATCGATCTCAACATCGCTGATCTCAAGGCCCAGCTTGCCGCGTGCACCCGCGGCTCTGCTGAACTCGTGCGCCTCGCCGCGGAGCAGGGCCGCGCCACCGTCGATGCCTACATGGCACATGTGCAGGACCACGCCGAACGCGCTGTGCGTGCGCTGATCGGACGCTTGTCAGACGGTGCATTCACCTACGCCATGGACAATGGCGCGAAGGTTTCCGTCGCCGTCACCTTTGATCGCGACAAGGCGCAAGCAACCATTGACTTCACCGGCTCCAGCCCGCAGCTCACCGACAACTTCAACGCCCCGCTCCCCGTCGTCCGCGCAGCCGTGCTTTACGTCGTTCGCTGCCTGATCGACGATGCTGTGCCAATGAACGAAGGATGCCTGCGCCCGATCCGCCTGATCGTGCCGGAAGCCTCGATGCTCCACCCCCGCGCCCCTGCGGCTGTTGTCGCGGGCAATGTCGAGACCAGTCAGGTCGTCACCGATGCGCTGTTCGGCGCGCTCGGCGCGATGGCTGCGGCGCAGGGGACGATGAACAACTTCACCTTCGGCAACGAACGCCACCAGTATTACGAGACGATCGCAGGCGGGTCAGGGGCCGGACCCGATTTCGATGGTGCCAGCGTCGTCCAGACCCACATGACTAATTCACGCCTGACCGATCCTGAAGTGCTTGAAACACGTTTCCCGGTGCTGATCGAAGCCTTCGCCATTCGGCAAGGCTCGGGCGGCAAGGGCGCGTACCGTGGCGGCGACGGTGCCATCCGCCGCGTTCGCTTCCTCGAAGCGATGGACGCCGGCATCCTTGCCAACCGACGCGTTGTGCCGCCGTTCGGCCTTGCTGGTGGCGGCGCCGGAGCCTGCGGCATCAACCGGATTGAGCGGGCTGACGGAACGGTCGAAGTCCTGCCCGCAACTGCTTCGGCAAATATGGAACCCGGCGACGTCTTCGTGATCGAATCCCCCGGCGGTGGCGGATACGGCAAGACCTGAACAGGTAATTCTACCGCGCACGTTGACATTCGCGCGCGAGTGGCCATTTCTTTCGCATGCTTTCGCAAAAGACGCGATATTCGATCCGGGCGCTGCAACACCTTGCCGACACTTTCGGCCAGGGGCCGGTGCGTCTGGATGACATCGCAGAGGCGCAGAACATTCCGCGCAAATTCCTCACGGTCATCCTCTCGGAAATGGCGCGTGAAGGCATCGTCATTTCACATCGGGGCAGGGATGGTGGCTACGAACTCGCGCTTCCACCGGTCGATATCCGCTATGGCGACATCATCCGTCTGACCCGCGGCAGCCTCGCCCTGGTCCCTTGCGCCGCGCGTAATGCCCACGAACACTGCAACAATTGCCTGCCCGAGGCGGAATGCCGCCTGCGTGGGCTCATGCTGCAATTGCGCGACGAAACCGCCGCGATCCTCGACCGTATCACACTTGCCGATCCGATCGCGGTCGAAGCGCCCTTCGCCGACGCGTAAAACGCAGTAACTTCACTTGGCGTTCAGGAACCGGCTGGCTATAGGGTCGGCATGAACGTCCTCGACATGCGCCGCTCCATGCGCTTCGCCGTCCTTGCTGCAGCCACCGTCGCCATGGGCGTCACTGCCGGTTGTGCAGGCGGCGGAAACAAGAAGAAGGACGTGGCCTACGTCGCGCGCGACGTCGATACGCTCTACACCGCCGCCAAGGATCGCCTCGATCGTGGCGATGCCAAACAGGCTGCGGCCCTGTTCGATGAAGTCGAGCGCCAGCACCCCTATTCGCCCTGGGCGCGCCGCGCACAGCTGATGAGCGCGTTCAGCTACTATGCGGCGCGCGATTATTCCAAGTCGGTCCAGTCGGCACAGCGTTTCCTGTCGATCCACCCGGGCAACAAGGACGCGCCTTACGCCTACTATCTCGTGGCGCTTTGCTATTACGAGCAGATCTCCGACGTCACGCGTGACCAGAAGATCACCCAGCAGGCGCTGACCGCGATGAACGAGCTGGTCCGCCGCTATCCCAACACCGACTACGCCGCCGACGCGCGCCTCAAGATCGACCTGATCAACGATCACCTTGCTGGTAAGGAGATGGAGATCGGTCGCATGTACCAGCGCAGCGGCAAGTGGCTTGCAGGCACGCTTCGTTTCCGCACGGTCGCGGAAAAGTACCAGACCACCAGCCACGCGCCCGAAGCGCTCTACCGTCTCGTTGAAAGCTACCTGACGCTCGGCCTGCCCGAAGAAGCGCAGAAGGCCGCTGCGGTGCTCGGCACCAACTACCCCGGCAGCAAGTGGTACGAACGTTCATTCGAGCTGATGAACAAGTACGCGCCGGGCACGAAGGCCGTCTGAAACTGGCCGTTCAGAAGCCGTAGACCAGCGTCAACCTGCTGGTCGTGTCCGTCCCCAAGCGACCCAGTTCCGGTGCAGTCTCGTGCTGCACCATGTACGATAGCCGCGCCTTGAGCTTGCCGATAAGGCGCGAATCGAGCGCGGCGAGGGTGTAGAACGTGCTGCCTTGCGCATCGACGTAGGCGCTGGCGTCCTGACTATATTCGAGGCCAGGCCCGAGCTTCACCTTGGCTTCCAGTGAGGCAAGGCCAGCGACGACCGATTCGCGCTCACCACCTACGGCATTGGTGACTCGCCATGCCGGCCCTGCCTTGACGCTCAGCTTTGCACCTTCGTCTTTCAGCACACTGTAGCCGAGGCCGCCCGAGATGCTGTAGCGCGAGGCAAAGCCCTGAAAGCGGTCCTTCTCGTACTGGCCGAGCCCGTAGAGATAGCCGCGATCGTCGAACTTGTAGTTGGGCTCGGCCGAGAAACGGTACTGCTCGCGCGTTACTACGCTGTCTGTTTCCTGATAATCGGCCCGGGCCGTCGTGCCGACCCGCCAGTTTTCGCCTTCGACCAGCAACTTGAATCCGCCGACCAGCCCGATTCCTGGCGCGTTTCCAGTATTCGCAAAAGCCCCGGCTTCGCCTTCGCCAGTCCATTTGACCGCACGGACCAGCGCAGGTGGTTCCGAAGCTGAAGTCGTCGCCTTCACGGGCACTGCCGCAGCAGGCGTGGGAGTCGAAACCAGCCGCGTCGCCTTCCAAGCGGCGACTCGATGATCGATGGCTTCACCCGCTGCCGGGTAGGCACGTCGCGCCGCGCGCAGTACCGCCTCGACTTCCGCCTGATCACCCGATGAGAGCGCGGCATCGATCATTTCGGCTACGCCTGCTGGCAAAGCTGCATCGCTGGCAACCGGTTCAGCGGTTGTCGCGACAAGGGCGAAGGAAAGTGCTGCAATGCCAATCATGGGTAAGACCATTCCATGTCCGCGCCCTTAACACGCAGGCGCGCGGCCTTGCCACAGCTTTGTCATCAATGCCTTGTTATCATGAGATAATCAGAATTCAGTTCAGGCAGGTTCCATCTCACGCACGGGTTGGATCGCTTGGCTTACGGCGGCGAGAAACTGTTCGGTTGCACGGTCCCAGTTGTAACGCGCGCCTTGAACTGCCGCGCCAAGCCGGTCGCACCGCAGCGCCTTGTTGATGGCTAGCGAGAGGTCTTCGTCGAGCGCGCCTATCTGCATCGGCAGATCGTTGGCTGGGCCACGTCCTTGCGAGCCGACCACGTCCAATGGCCCCGGCACCGGAAATGCCGCGACGGGCACGCCGCAAGCCATGGCCTCGATCATCACCAGACCGAAGGTGTCGGTCCGGCTCGGGAAGACAAAGACGTCTGCAGAGCAATAGGCGCGAGCCAGGTCTTCCCCATGCCGCGCGCCAAGGAACACCGCTTCGGGAAAGCGGGCCTGCAGCCGCATCAGATCCGGCCCGCTGCCCACGACCACTTTCGTGCCCGGAACATCCGCCTCGAGGAATGCCACCAGGTTCTTTTCGATCGCAGCACGGCCCACGTTGAGCATGATCGGGCGAGGGAGGTCGGCCAACTCGGGCAGCGGCTCGCGCCCCGGCACGAACAGGTCGCGATCAATGCCGCGTGTCCACAGCCGCGTTTGCTTAATGCCCTGCTGTGCCAGTTCGTCGGCGAGGCTCGGTGTGGATACCAGCACCGCCCGGCTCGGCCCGTGGAACCGGCGCATGACCGGCCAGAAACGGTTGACGCTCAGGCCCGTGCGCACGGCGGCATATTCAGGAAAGCGGGTATGGAAGGCGCTGGTGAACGGCACGCCGTTCGCCTTGCACCAGCTGCGCGCGCTCCAGCCAATCGGGCCTTCGGTGGCGATATGGACCACATCGGGCGCGAAATCGGAAAGCGTGCGGCGCGTGCCGAAACGTGGCAGCATGGCCAGGCGAATCTCGCCGTAGCCGGGCATGGGCATCGTACGGAACTGGCTCGGTGTCACCAGTTCGACCTCGTGACCGTATGCGATCAGCCGGTCGACTGTCGCCGCCAAGGTGCGGACTACGCCATTTACCTGGGGGTGCCAGGCGTCGGTGCAAATGGCGATCCTCATGCGGGTTCCTCCTCGAGTTGCGGGATGGGCTTGAGCACCGCCTTCAGGGCTGCTGTCCGGCGGCTCTCCTCAGCCCAGTCGATGATCGACATCGCGCCGTCGAAATCCTCGGCGAGCGCCGTGCAGCTTTCGACCCAGTCGCCGTCGTTGTAATAGGTGATGTCGCCGATCTGACGGATTTCGGCGCAGTGAATATGGCCGCAGACCACGCCGTCGACGCCCATGTCGCGAGCGGCGTGCGCTACGGCTTCCTCAAAGTCGCAGACGAACTGGACCGCGTTCTTGACCTTTTTCTTGAGATAGGCCGAGAGCGACCAGTATGGCATCTTCATCCGTCGGCGGACGGCATTGAACAGCACGTTCGCCCGCAGCAGCAACGAATAGGCCTTGTCGCCGAGGAAGGCGAGCCAGCGGGCATAGAGCACCACGCCGTCGAACCCGTCCCCATGCGTCACCAGCAGGCGGCGTCCATCGGCCGTCTCGTGGATCATCTCCAGCGCCAGTTCCACCCCGCCAAAGCTCATGCCCGCATAGGGCCGCAACATTTCGTCGTGATTGCCCGCGATCAGGATCACCCGCGTGCCACGATGTGCCATCTTGAGGATTCTGCGGATGACTTCGTTGTGGGCGTCGGGCCAGTACCAGCCCTTGCTCAGCCGCCATCCGTCGACGATATCGCCAACAAGATAGAGCGTCTCGCATTCGATAGCGGTCAGGAAATCGAGCAACAGCGTGGCATTGCAGCCCCGCGTGCCGAGGTGGATGTCCGAAATCCATACCGTGCGATACTTGCGCTTTGGCCGGAAGCCGCGCGGTTCGGGCAGGTCGAGCCAGGCGGGGGCCGAGGAAACCAGATCGGCGGCGGATTTGAACGGCGACTTGCCGTCGAGCTTCGCACGGGATGCCATGAGCGAACCTTTCTCCATGTCGGATATGGCCCTGCCGGATTCGCGTTGCGGGCGTGTGGCACTGTGTCACCGCAATGAAACAAGTGGTGAACGAATGCCGCAGCCTTGCGTGGACGAGCGCAGCGCAACCGGCTAGAGAATCGCGCGATGCTCACCAGCCTGTCGATCCGTAACGTCGTACTCATCGAGGCGCTCGATCTCACCTTCGCCACGGGGCTGGGCGTGCTGACGGGCGAAACCGGCGCGGGCAAGTCGATCCTGCTCGATGCCCTCGGTCTTATTCTCGGCGATCGCGCGGACAGCGGCCTAGTCCGTGCGGGCGAGGATCAGGCCAGCGTTACCGCCACTTTTGAGTTTGACCGCATGCCCGCTGCGATACGCTCTGCGCTGGGTGAGGCGGAGGTCGACTTGGAACCGGGGGAGCCCCTGATCATCAAGCGCCGCGTGCGCGCTGATGGTGGCTCGAAGGCCTTCGTCAATGATCAGCCAGTCGGAGTTGCGCTGCTGCGTGAGCTTGCCCGAAGCCTTGTCGAACTGCACGGCCAGCATGACGATCGCGGTCTCGTGAACGCACGCGGTCACCGCGCCCTGCTCGATCGCTACGCCGGGGCAGACGTTGCGGGCGTCGAGGGCGCATGGGTGAAGTGGCGCAAGGCCGAAGATGCGCTCGCCACCGCCCGCGCTGCAGTTTCGCGCGCTGCCGAGGAGCAGGACCTGCTTCTGGCTCATCTTGCCGAACTCAATGCGCTTGCCCCGGTGTTGGGTGAGGAGGAGGACCTCGCCGGACAGCGGGCGGACATGCAGAAGGGAGAGCGGCTTTCAGGCGATCTCGTCGAACTGCAGCGCCTGTGGGAAGGGTCAGATTCTGCGCTTGCAACCTTGCGAAGCGCTGCGCGCAGGCTCGATCGTATCGCCGGTGAGCATCCGATGTTGGCCGAAGCGCTTGAGGCGCTTGACCGGGCGGTCATCGAAGCGGGTGAGGCGGAAGACAAGCTTGCCCGCGCAGCTGAGGCGCTGGCCCACGACCCGGCGCTGCTTGACCGGATAGAGACACGCCTTTTCGAATTGCGCGCCGTGGCCCGGAAGCATGCATGCACGGTTGACGATCTTCCGCACAAGATGGCCGAGATGCGCAGTGCGCTTGATGCCATCGAAGGCGGCGAGGCGCAGATTTCAGGGCTGGAGCGCGCTGCACGCGAAGCCGCGCTCGATTATCAGGCAAAGGCGGAGACGCTGTCTGTACAGCGCGCCGAAGCAGCCCGCCGCCTCGACAAGGCCGTCGCCGCCGAACTCGCCCCGTTGAAGCTCGATTCGGCGAAATTCCACACCGCTGTGCTTCGCCTCCCTGAGGATCGCTGGGGCGCGGGCGGTATCGATGCGGTTGAATTCCTGATTTCCACCAACCCCGGCGCAGACTTCGCTCCACTGGGAAAGATTGCCTCGGGCGGCGAACTCTCGCGCTTCATCCTCGCGCTCAAGGTTGCGCTGGCAGAAGAGGGCGGGGCCGCAACGATCATCTTTGACGAGATCGACCGCGGGGTCGGCGGTGCCGTCGCAAGCGCCATCGGCGATCGCCTGTCGCGTCTTGCCAGCGGTGGCCAGTTGCTGGCGGTAACCCATAGCCCGCAAGTCGCCGCGCGCGGAGACCGGCATTACATGATCGCCAAGTCCTCCGAGGGTACCGTGACGCGCACGTCGGTAAACCTGCTCGACGCTGCTGCCCGCAAGGAAGAGATCGCCCGAATGCTGTCGGGCGCAGAAGTCACGGCCGAGGCTCGCGCGCAGGCTGACCGGCTGCTGGAACGAGCGTGATCTATTCGCGCCGTACCTTCGTTGGCGGAGCGGCCGCCGTCGCACTGCTACCCCTCAAGGGATGGACCATGGAAGAGATCGATCCTGCAACCACTTATGCGCTCATCGGCCAGATCATGGCGGCACCGGGCAAACGCGAGGAATTGATCGGCTATCTGGCTGAAGGCAGCAATGCCATGCCGGGCAATCTCGCCTACCAGATCTGGCGCGACAAGGCGGACGAGAACAGCATCTGGATCACCGAGGTGTGGAAGGACGAAGCCTCGCACAAGGCAAGCCTGGCTCTTCCGCAGGTGCAGGAAGCCATCCGCAAGGCTCGCCCGATCATTTCGGGCTTTGGCGCGCGCGCAGAAGTGGAAGCGGCTGGAGGCAAGCGTTGACGCCGTCATGAAGCCGCTTTCGGATATCGAAGTTCTGGACCGTCCCGTGTGGCATTCGCTGGGCGGGCCGCAACGGTCGCTGGATGTGGGGCAGGGCGCTGTGCGCCGTCTCGACCCCAGATTTGGCCCCTTCGCAGCCGTCTCGCCGGGGGCGGAAGACACCCTGCGCGACCATATGCTTGGCGGTGAGGTCTGGCTGGTCGAAACTGACGCATTTCCGGCGCCGCAGGGCCTGAAAGTCCTGCGCGAAGCCCCGCTTCTCCAGATGATCGCTGAGGGGCCGATTGCCGCTTTCGACGATCCTGAGATCGTGCCTCTGGGCGAAGCTGATGCGGCACAGATGGCCGATCTTGCTCTGGCGACAGAACCCGGGCCTTGGGCGGCGCAAACCTGGCGCTACGGCCAGTTCCATGGGGTCCGCATAAACGGTCGGCTCGCCGCGATGGCGGGGGAGCGCATGCGGCCCACAGCCAATCTGGCGGAAGTGAGTGGCGTCTGCACCTGGCCCGAGTTTCGCGGGCAAGGGCTTGCGGCACGGCTGATCCGCAAGGTCATGGCAGGCATGGCCGCACGCGGAGAAGTGCCGTACTTGCACAGCTACGCAACCAACGCCTCCGCCATACGCCTTTACGAAAGCCTCGGCTTCCGCGCCCGCCGCGCGATGGTTGCCACGCTGCTTGGACCTGAATGATGATCGAGATTACCGAGGCCGATGCGGCCAACGAACTGATGCGTCTCGCGCGGCAGATCGCCAAGCACAACCGGCTCTATCATGCCGAGGACGCGCCCGAGATCAGCGACGCCGAGTACGATGCGCTTGTCCGCCGCAATGCCGAGCTCGAAGCCGCATTTCCGCACCTGATCCGGCCCGACAGCCCGAGCGCACAGGTCGGCCATGAAGTCGCGTCCTCGCCTTTGCGCAAAGTAGCGCACGAGGTTCGCATGATGAGCCTCGACAACGCTTTCACCGATGACGAGGTCGAGGACTTCGTCGCTCGCGTCCGCCGCTTTCTTGCCCTGCCCGAGGGCGCCGAAGTGGTGATGACCGCCGAGGACAAGATCGACGGCCTGTCTTGCTCCCTCCGTTACGAAAACGGCAGGCTGGTGCGCGCCGCCACGCGCGGTGACGGGCAGGTGGGTGAGGATGTGACTGCGAATGTCGCGCATATTGCCGACATCCCGCAGGAGCTGAAGGGAGCGGGCCTCTTCGATATCCCCGCCGTCTTCGAGATCCGTGGCGAAGTCTACATGTCGAAGGCAGACTTCCTTGCACTCAATACCCGGCAAGCCGAAACGGGCGACAAGATTTTTGCCAATCCCCGCAATGCTGCCGCGGGATCGCTGCGCCAGAAGGACGCCAGCGTAACTGCTGCCCGTCCCTTGCGCTTTCTTGCCCATGGATGGGGCGCAGCGAGCGAAGTTCCGGCAGCCACCCAGTTCGAGATGATGCGCAAGATCGCGGACTGGGGCGTACCGGTGTCGCCACTGCTGGTGCGCTGCTCGTCGGCTGCGGAAATGGTCGCGCACTATCGCTCCATCGGCGCGCAGCGCGCCGATCTCCCCTATGATATCGACGGGGTCGTCTACAAGGTTGACCGGCTTGACTGGCAGGAGCGTCTCGGCTTCGTTGCGAAGGCGCCACGCTGGGGCATCGCCCACAAGTTCCCAGCCGAACAGGCCGAGACCACGCTCGAGGCGATAGACATTCAGGTCGGCCGCACGGGCAAGCTGACGCCGGTCGGGCGCCTCAAGCCAGTGCTTGTCGGCGGCGTTACCGTCACCAACGTCACTTTGCATAACCGCGACGAGATCGGCCGCCTCGGTCTTCGCGTCGGTGACCGCATCGTTCTCCAGCGTGCGGGCGATGTCATCCCGCAAGTGGTTGAAAACCTCACGCGCGACGAACCGCGCGATCCCTACCGCTTCCCCGACCATTGCCCCGAATGCCAGTCCGAAGCCGTGGCGGAAGAAGGCGAGGTCGATGTTCGCTGCACCGGCGGGCTGATCTGCCCCGCCCAGCGTGTCGAGCGCCTCAAGCACTTCGTCAGCCGCGCCGCACTTGATATCGAAGGACTGGGCGAAAAGACGATCATCGAATTCTTCCAGCTCGGCTGGCTCGAAAGCCCGGCTGACATCTTCCGCCTGCGCAAGCGCCGTAGCGACATTGTCGGGCGCGAAGGCTGGAAGGACAAGTCTGTGGACAACCTGTTGGCAGCGATCGAGGCAAAGCGTGAGCCTGACGCGGCGCGCCTGCTGTTCGGCCTCGGGATCCGCCATGTCGGTGCGGTGACAGCACGTGATCTGATGAAGCGCTTTGTCACGCTGCCCGCGTTGGGGGATGCAGCCATCGCCGCGCGGGAAGGTGGCGATGCCACGGCTGAACTGCTGTCCATCGAAGGGGTCGGCCCCGTCGTGGTCGAAGCGCTGGGGGATTTCTTCCACGAACCGCACAATATCGCGGTATGGGAGGATCTGCTCTCCGAGGTTTCTCCTCCGCCCTACGTGGTTGAGACGAAGGACAGCGCAGTTGCCGGAAAGACCATTGTGTTTACCGGCAAGCTCGAGACCATGAGCCGCGACGAGGCCAAGGCGCAGGCCGAAGCCCTCGGTGCCCGCGCTGCCGGTTCGGTTTCGGCCAAGACCGACCTTGTCGTTGCCGGTCCCGGTGCCGGGTCGAAACTGAAGCAGGCTGCCGCGCTGGGCATCGAAGTCATCGATGAGGCTGCCTGGGCCGAAATCGTCAAGGCCGCGGGATAAACGGCCATGGCATTCCATACCTGGTGGTTGTTTGCGGTCACGGTTTTCTTCATTTCGGGCTCGCCCGGTCCAAACATGCTTCATATCATGAGCCGTAGCGTCGAACTCGGCCTGCGCAGGACGTTGTTTGCCATGGCGGGCTGCTTTCTTGCCGTGCTCAGCCTGCTCACGGCGTCGGCAATGGGATTGACGGCAGTTCTCACTGCCTTGCCCGGTGCCTTCACCGTTCTTCGCATTCTGGGCGCAGGCTATCTGCTGTGGCTGGGCTACAAGGCGTGGACCACGCGCGCAACGAAGGTCGATTTGGCTGAATCGGGCGAGGAGCCGGCACTTTCTTCCGCCCGCATTTTCCGGACTGCGTTTGGCGTGGGTATTTCCAACCCCAAGGCACTGCTCTTTGCCGCAGCTTTCCTGCCGCAGTTCATCGATTCCTCGCGGCCCGAAGTGCCCCAGTTCGCGATCATGGTTTTTACGTTCGGTGTGATCGAGATTTCGTGGTTCTTCGTCTACGCGCTCGGCGGCCGGACGATTGCGCGGGCTATGACACGGCCGAGCATGCAGACCCTGTTCAACCGCGTAACCGGGGGCGTGTTTGCAGCTTTCGGTATCGGTATGCTGCTTTCGCGGACCTGACGGGGGATTTGCACCGATGCTGGAACATCTCGCTGCCATTGGCGCCGAAGCGGGTGCAATGCTCAAGGCACGCAAGCAGACCATCGCGGTCGTCGACGGATCGACTGGAGGCCTGATCTCCGCGAGCCTACTTGCCATGCCGGGGGCATCAGCGTTCTATCTCGGTGGCGGGGTGATTTATACCCTCAAAGGGCGGCGCATCGTTCTGGGTCATGCACCGGGCTCGTTGCGCGGCTACAGCTCTGCGCAGGAAGACTATGCACTCGCACAGGCCCGTCTGATCCGCGAACGTTACAGCGCCGACTGGGGCATTGCCGAGACAGGGGCTTCCGGCGGCAGTTCGCATCCCCGCGGCGTCGCCTCTGGGACCAGCGCGATCGGCGTAGTCGGGCCGGGTGGACATGAAGCCTCGGTCCGCATTCTTACCGAAAGCGACGATCGCCTTGCCAACATGCAGGCCTTCACGGCCGCGGCCCTTGGCCTCTTGCGAGATTCACTGGCCTCTCACTCGGGAACGTAGTCGGGCTTTCGCTTCTCGAGGAATGCCTGCATGCCTTCCCGGAAGTTCGGGCTTGCCGAAGTCATCAGCTGGTTACGGTTTTCGATCGCCATGGCCGCTTCAAGGCTGGGCGCATCGATGGCAAGGTTAAGGCCCTCCTTGGTCATCCTCAGCCCCATTGGTGAGGCTGCCAGCAGGTCGTCGACATACGTCTGGCCGACAGCTTCGAGCTGTTCGTCTGGTACGACCTCAGAGACGAGCCCGGTCGCCAATGCGCGCGGCGCATGGATGAAGCGCCCGGTCAGCATCAGTTCGCTTGCAACCGAAGTGCCGACAAGACGCGGCAGGAAATAGCTGCAGCCCATGTCGCAGGCCGATAGCCCAAGCTTGATGAAAGCTGCGTTCATCTTCGCACTCTCACCAGCAATGCGGATGTCTGAGGCCAGCACGAACGAGAATCCGCCACCGCAAGCTGCGCCGTGAACCAGGCTGATGATCGGCTGCGGGCATCGCCGCATCCTGAGATAGACGTCTGCGAGATAGCCCTGGAAGCCGAACCCGCCGGCAAAAGGGATCTGCTCGCGGTTCTCCGAACGCTCCTTGATGTCGAGCCCCGCGCAGAACGCCTTTCCCGCACCACGCAGGACAACCACGTGCGTCTCGCGATCATGGAACAGCTTGCCGAAATAGTCTGAAAGCTCGTGCACCATCTGCAGTGAGATGGCGTTCAGCACCTCAGGCCGATTGAGCGTCAACCAATCTGCCGCGCCGCGCTTTTCGACAGTGAAGGTCTCGTAATCCATCTCGCATCTCCCACCTTAATCGAATGATTAAGCGGGCGGACGCGATGCACAAGCCCCTTCGGGTATTACCAGCGCTTGGACCATTCCGGCAGGGCGCCAACCCTGCTTGCCCGCACGCTGCCACCGGCCCTGCGTCTCAGCCACAGGATGGACCAATCGCCGCGCACCATCCGCGCTGCGAGCCGCAGGCCAGCCTTGCGATAAGCCGCACGCACGGTAGCTTCCTGCGTCTCGAGCAGTCCGGCCAGAAGCACGCTCCCGCCCGGCACGACTGCGCGGGCAAAGTCCGGAGCCAATTCAACAAGTGGTCCCGCAAGGATGTTGGCGATGAGCAGGTCATAGGGGCCAGCGGCTTCGAGCAGCGGGTGGTCCATGCCGGCCGCGATCACCATGGCCATGCGCCCTATACCATCCCCGAGACGGATCCCGTTGTTGGCTGCGTTCTCTGCAACCACCGGGCCGCACACCGCATCTATGTCGCTCGCAGTCGCGCGGGCGGTTGGCCACAGGTGGAGCCCCGCAAAGCCGAGCAGCCCGGTTCCGGTGCCGATGTCGGCCAGGTTTCGCACAGTCACGCCCTGCTGCTTCATGTGGGTAAGCATGGCAAGGCAACCTGCGGTCGTCGCGTGCTGGCCAGTGCCGAAGGCCTGGCTGGCAGGGATGACGAAGTCACGCACGCCACGCTCGGCGAGGGGGGGATATTCAGGAGTATGGACGTGGAACACGCCTTCGCGGATCGGTTCGACGCCCTGCTGGCTCAATGTTACCCAGTCAGTATCGGGCAGCTTCTCGATATCGAGCTTGGGGGGCGTTCCTTCGAACAGGTCGGCAATGGCATTCTGGTCGGCCTTGGTCGGCTTGCGATCGAGCCAGGCCTCGAGCTGCCAGTCGTCGGGCTTGTCCTCCGCGATCTCGCTACCTGCGATGACGATATCGTGGTCCCAGTCCCAGGCATCCTCATGCGCGATCAGCGCTGCCTGAATAACATCGCGCGGAGCGAATACGGTGACTTTCCAGCTCATTTCGCCGCACTCACTTTGTCAGGGCCTTGTCGAGCTGCGCGCGCGCGCGTCCGGCCAATGCCTTGCAAGCCTTTGAGTCTTCGAGCGGCTCTGCCCCGCCCATGCGCTCGAACATCGCGCTCGCTCCGGGGTGCGGGGTCAGCAGGATGCCGCATTCCAGCGCCTCCACTTGCGCAAAGGTGTTGCGGAACATGGCGACCCGCTTGGGATGGTCAGTGAAACGGTAAGTGCCGAGGGGCAGGGCGGTCACGCTGTCCACATATGTGATGGTGCGGCAAAGCTGACCTTCGCACGATGTCCAGTGCCAGCTTGTCGAGCCTTCGGTGTGGCCGGGCGTGGCAAAGGCGGTGAGGCGGATCGGGCCCACGCTGACGACGTCGCCGGTGCTGATGATACGATCGACGCGGGCAGGCTTGCTGCCATGGATTTCCTGCGCCTGCGGATCGGACGGGCTGATCTTGCCGCTGCGAATGACCTTGGCCGCCTCCGCTGTCGCGGCGAACTTCGCGCCTGTCAGCTTTTCGAGCGCCGAAAGGCCACCGATGTGATCGAAATGCTCATGGCTCGAAACGATCCACTTTATGTCGCGCGGGTCGAAGCCGAGGCGGCGGATATTCGCCACCACATCGGTAGCCGTCTCCGCCATTCCTGCATCGATGAGCACGTGCCCTTCTGGCGAAGTAACAAGGAGGACTGTCACCGCGCAGGTGCCCACATACCATACGTTGCCAAAGACATGGGCAGGCGGGGCAAGGTCGGTGAAGGACTGCTTGCCTTCACACGACTGCAGCAGTTCCTGCCCCGTGACGCCAGAGGACGGGAGCGGCTGTGCGGCAGCGGCAAGAGCGATCAGGGTGGATATGGTCATGGCCTCCGTCTAGGCAGCGCTTTACCCCAGCGCAACCGCCGAGGGTGGAGCAGTTTCGGGCTGTCCTTTTTTACATCCCGCATACGCTTGCACGCCGGGTCTTTTCGACTAATAGGACTCGGCATTCATCGCAGGGGCACCCTTGCGTTCCTATACCTAGTCGAGGGGGTATGTTCATGGCGCAGGCGCGCAAGGCACGGCCGATTTCTCCGCATCTCCAGATCTGGCGCTGGGGCCCGGCCATGCTGGTTTCGATCCTGCACCGCGTCACCGGCAATGGCCTTGCATTTGCAGGACTCGGGCTGCTGCTGTGGTGGATCGGTGCTCTGGCAAGCGGGGCGGAAGCCTATCAGACCTTCCTGGACTATGTCTGGCTCGGTACCGGCGGCGGACTTCAGACCGTGACCGCGATTCTGGGCAAGGTCGTGCTCGTCGGCTTGACCTGGGCGTTCTTCCAGCACGCCGCATCGGGTATCCGCCACCTGATCCTTGATGTCGGCGCGGGTTACGAACTTGAAACCAACGCCCGTTGGTCGAGTCTGACGATCGTCATCTCGGTCCTTCTCACCATCGCATTCTGGGCTTTCGTGCTGCTGCGCTGAGCGCCGGCACGAACCGCAAGCAAGGAAGGCTTACTCCCATGGGTAACGGCACCTCCATCGGTCGCGTTCGCGGGCTGGGCTCCAGCCACGAAGGCACGCATCACTGGCTCACCGCACGGCTTACCGCCGTGGGTAACCTCGTCCTGATTCCGTTTCTGATCGTCAGCCTCGCACTGCTGCCCGACTATGCCTACGCTACCGTGCGTGGCTGGGTCGCCCGGCCGCTGCCATCGATCGCGCTGATCCTGATCATGATCAACACCTTCACCCATGCCCGTATGGGCGTCCAGGTCATGCTCGAGGATTATGTCCACGAGGAAGGTGGCAAGATCGCGGCCTGGCTGCTGGTCAACATCGTGCCCTTCGCGGCTGCCGCCTTCGGCATTCTTTCGGTTCTGCGCATTGCGCTCGGGGGCGCATAAGACATGACGACTCAGCCTGCCTACAAGATCATCGACCACACCTACGACACCGTCGTCGTCGGTGCCGGCGGTTCGGGCCTGCGCGCCACCATGGGTTCGGCCCAGGCCGGCCTGCGCACCGCCTGCATCACCAAGGTCTTCCCGACCCGGTCGCACACCGTTGCGGCGCAGGGCGGCATCGCTGCCTCGCTCGGCAACAATTCGCCGGATCACTGGACCTGGCACATGTACGACACCGTCAAGGGGTCGGACTGGCTGGGTGACCAGGACGCCATCGAATACATGGTGCGCGAAGCGCCTGCTGCGGTTTACGAGCTTGAGCACGCTGGCGTGCCGTTCAGCCGCAACCCCGAAGGCACGATCTATCAGCGTCCGTTCGGCGGCCACATGCAGAACATGGGCGAAGGCCCGCCGGTCCAGCGCACCTGCGCCGCGGCTGACCGTACCGGCCACGCCATGCTTCACGCGCTGTACCAGCAGTCGCTGAAGTACGATGCGGACTTCTTCATCGAATACTTCGCGATCGATCTTATCATGGAGAACGGTGAATGCCGTGGCGTCATCGCGCTGTGCATGGACGATGGATCGATCCACCGCTTCCGCAGCCACGCCGTCGTGCTTGCAACCGGTGGCTACGGTCGCTCTTACTTCACTGCAACCTCGGCCCACACCTGCACCGGTGACGGCGGCGGCATGGTCCTGCGTGCGGGCCTTCCGCTGCAGGACATGGAATTCGTCCAGTTCCACCCGACCGGCATCTACGGTGCCGGCGTGCTGATCACCGAAGGTGCGCGCGGCGAGGGCGGTTACCTCACCAACTCCGAGGGCGAGCGCTTCATGGAGCGTTATGCCCCATCGGCCAAGGACCTCGCCTCGCGAGACGTCGTGTCGCGTTCGATGGCGATGGAGATCCGCGAAGGGCGTGGCGTCGGCCCGCACAAGGACCACATCTACCTGCACCTCGATCACATCGATGCAGGCGTCCTGGCCGAGCGTCTGCCGGGCATCACCGAGAGCGGCAAGATCTTCGCTGGTGTCGACCTTACGCGTCAGCCTTTGCCGGTGGTGCCGACCGTCCACTACAACATGGGCGGCATCCCCTGTAACTACCACGGCGAAGTCGTCACCATCGGTGCTGACGGCAACCCCGAGACGGTCGTCCCCGGCCTGTTCGCGGTGGGTGAAGCTGCCTGCGTTTCGGTCCACGGCGCCAACCGCCTCGGCTCGAACTCGCTGATCGACCTTGTCGTGTTCGGCCGCGCCACTGGCCTGCGCCTCAAGGAACTGATCAAGCCGGGCACGTCGCACAACTCGCTGCCCAAGGACAGCGCCGACCTCGCGCTGACTCGCCTCGACCATTTCCGCCATGCCAAGGGCGGCTCGCCCACGGCGGAAGTGCGCATCGAGATGCAGCGCACGATGTCGGCCCACGCCGCGGTGTTCCGCACCGACGAGCTGATGGCCGAAGGCAAGGTCAAGCTTGCCAACACCTACAAGCGCATGGAGGACATCCATGTGTCCGACCGTTCGCTGATCTGGAACTCGGACCTCGTCGAAACGCTGGAGCTCGACAACCTGATCAGCCAGGCTTCGGTCACGATGCATTCGGCCTACAATCGCAAGGAAAGCCGCGGCGCCCACGCGCATGAGGATTTCCCCGATCGCAACGATGCCGAGTGGATGAAGCACACCGCCGCCTGGTTCAACGGCTGGGGCGGCAAGGGCGGCGAGGTCAAGCTCGATTACCGCCCGGTCCACGAGTACACGCTGACCGACGACGTCGAGTACATCAAGCCCAAGAAGCGCGTGTACTGACCTGACGCTGGTCCATTGGGACCGGCGGTTCGTCGAAGTTGAAATGATGTGATGCCGGGGTGTGATACTCCGGCATCAGTCATTTGGGGCCCTTCAAAATGGGCAGCCTGGGGAGGCAGTTCGATGAAGAACGGTTGGAAGCATTCGAAGCTGGCGCTGATCGCCGGGGCCGCGCTGGTCGTCACGGCGGCAGGGGCCATGGCGCAAGGCATGGCGGAGATGCCAGCTCCGCCCGCACCTCCGTCACCGCCTGCACCTCCAGCGCCACCCGAACCGGGCATGGCGCACCAGATCGTCATCGTCGAAAAGCATGGCGGGGAAGATGGTCAGGAATACGTGCGCACCGTCACCCGCGACGGTAAGACCTTCGTGTTCAAGAGCGACCAGCCGATGTCCGATGCCGACGTCGAAGCAAAGATCGCTCGCGCAGAGGCGGGCATTCGGCCTGTTCCGCCAATCTCGCCCGTGTATCCCGGCGCCGGCAACGGGGAGCGGCGGATCCAGCGGGTGATCGTGATCGATGGCGACAACGAAGGCGTGACCGACATCGTCTCCGAGGATGGCCCGCACTGCGAGGGCAAGAATGCCTTCGCCAATGTCGATACGTCCGAGGAAAAGGACGGAAAGGTCACACGCGTCCGCATCCGGACTTGCGGCAGCGAGGCAGATATCGAGAAACATGCCATGGCCGAAGCGCTGGATGGCATCCGTCGTGCGCGCGACGAGATCGCCCGTGACAAATCCCTGTCCGATTCAATCCGCAAACAGGTGCTGGACGAGCTTGATGCCGAGATGGCGAAGCTCAAGGCCAAAGGTTGACGGGCGGCCTTACTGCGTCCGTTGGACGACCGGCTTGCTCTCGAAACGGGCGGGTTCAGATTTAGCCGACTTGTCCTTCGAATCCTTCTTGTCGTCGTCCTTCTTCCTTTCGCTCTTCGCATTCGCCTCGGCGGCTTCTCGAGCTGCCCAGAGCGTCGACACGTCCTTTGGCGTTGCCGAGCGAGCAGGGTACTTGCAACCGCGTTGCTCGCCCATGCCCTTGAGATATGCGCGCCGCACTGAACCGGCATAAATCGCCTCGTTCCATTTGCGTTGCTGGGCGTTTGCGCCGCTGATCTCGCGGATCACGCCACCGAAGGGGATTAGTGAACTGACCAGAGATTTGGCAATGTTGCCCATCTTGATCGTGGAGTTCCCGTCATCGCGTGCCACATCGATATCGTCGCCAAGAACGGCATCGAGCTTTGTCACCTCAGCAGCGATCGCGGGGCACTTCTTCAGCCCCGACATATCATATGGCTTGTTGCGGGCTGCCACCAGAACGTCCGGAACTTCATCCTTCTTGATGTTGAAGTCTGAGAGTGGCTTGGTAACGACATCACCCGCCGTCACCTTCTCCTCCGATACTGCGGTCTGCGCAGATAGAGGAGCGGCGACGACGAGCGTGCAAGGCATTATCGTTGCGAACCGAAGGGCCTTGGTAAACTTCATGTGCTTCCCCTGTTTAGCAAAGGAAGCCATAGAGAGCCTTTCGGTTCCGTGAATTATTGTTAACGTCGATCACTCAAAGCGCGGCAAACGTGTCGCACTGATCCTCGTCGGCGGTTTCAAGGCCCTTTCGCAGCCACTGCATTCGCTGTGCCGCGCTGCCATGGGTAAAGGCATCTTCCACCGGACGCCGACCCGCCGCCTTCATCAGCGTATCGTCACCGATCTGGTGCGCCGCGCGCATGCCTTCCTCGATGTCGCCCGCCTCGATGCGGTCACGATTGCGGCCTGCCCAGACACCGGCATAGCAATCTGCCTGCAATTCCAGCGCCACCGAATAGCGGTTGGCCTGGCTCGGGCTTTGCTGCTGCAGCTGCCGGACTTTGGTCGATGTGCCCAGCAGGCTCTGGATATGGTGGCCGTATTCGTGGGCCATCACGTAAACGCGGGCGAAGTCACCACCTGCGCCCATCTGCCGGTCCATCTCGCTATAGAAGTCGGTATCAATGTAGATCCCGCTATCGCTCGGGCAATAGAACGGCCCCATTGCGCTTTGCGCCGCGCCGCAGCCGGACTGGCCATTCTGAGAATAGAACACCAGAGTCGGCGCTTCAAACGGGATGTTGGCCTGCTTAAACAGCGGGCCCCAGGTTTTGTTGAGCGACGATAGCGCGTTACAGCTTTCCTTGCTGAACTCGTTGACTGTGCAGCTTTCAGCCAGCGATGCGCCGCCCTGCTGTTCGACGGGCGCCGAGACCTGGCCCTGCTGCATGGAGCCAAGCATCTGCATCGGATCCACCCCGAACACCACGGCAGCGATCAGAGCAATGACGATCGAACCGCATCCAACCTTGCCGCCGCCGCCAAAGGGAAAACCCCCTCCGCCTCCACGCTGATCCTGAACATTGATGGAGCTGTCGAAATCGTCGAGCCGCATGGGCAATCCCCTTTTTTGCGTTTGCGACTGGACAAGCGGCGAGCCGCCCGCGATGCCAGCGCGATCAATCCATCCACAAACCCCGGAGTAATCGAATGTTCCTGAAGGGCAAGTGCGCGCTCATCACCGGATCCACCTCGGGCATCGGCCTTGCCTATGCGCGAGCATTGGCGGCTGAGGGCGCGGATATCGTGCTGAACGGGTTTGGTGAGCCAGACCAGATCCAGGCGCTGTGCGAGGAACTGGCAGCGACCAGCGGAGGTCGGGCGATCTTTGCGGCAGGGGACCTCACCAAGCGCGAAGGTACCGAAGCCATGGTCGCCACAGCGATGGCAGAGTTCGGTGCAGTCGACATCCTGATCAACAATGCCGGCATGCAGCACGTGGCTCCGGTCGAAGACTTTCCGGTCGAGAAGTGGGATGCGATCATCGCGCTTAATCTCACCTCAGCCTTCGATGCTTGCCGTCTTTGCATTCCGGGGATGAAGGCCAAGGGCTGGGGGCGAATCCTGTTCACGGCTTCGGCACACTCGCTCACCGCTTCGCCGTTCAAGGCCGCCTATGTTTCGGCAAAGCACGGCATTGCCGGGCTGACCAAGACGCTGGCTCTGGAACTGGCAACGGATGGCGTTACCGCCAACTGCATCAGCCCCGGCTACGTCTGGACGCCGCTGGTTGAAAACCAGATCCCCGACACGATGAAGGCGCGGAACATGACGCGCGAGCAGGTGATCAACGACGTCATGCTGGAGCGCCAGCCCAGCAAGCAGTTCGTCCAGCCTGACGAGTTGGCGGCCCTCGCTGTCTTCCTTTGCAGGGACGCGGCGCGCAACATCACCGGTGCTAACTACAGCGTCGATGGGGGCTGGGTGGCGCAATAAGGCTGGTTCCGAGGCCGCCGCGTAAACTTCTGTTCATCCAGCCCCGGTCAATTGGGAACTTGCGCTGCGCTCGCGCTTTTGAGAGCAAGGGCGAGCGACGAAGCGTTTGGGGACGGCGATGAAGCGTTTTGGGGGCTTGCGGACTGCGATGACGGGGGCCTTGCTCCTCGGCGCGCTCATGCTCGTCGCCGCGCGGCCCGCTCCTCGCAAGCCCACGCCTCTCGAACAGACCCTGCGCGTGCATGTCGAAACGCTGGCGAGCGATGACTTCGATGGGCGCGAGCCCGGCACCGAAGGTGAGACCAAGACTCTGCGCTATCTCGCGCGGCAGTGGTTCGACATCGGCATGCAGGCCGGCACCAATATCCCCGGCAGTGGCTGGTTCGCCCCTGTCGAACTGGTCGAGCGCGAACCGGTGCTTTCGCGTGCCAGCTTCATGCGCGGGCGAAAGCGGGTAAACCTGCCTGCCGACAGCGTCTTTGTAGTGACCTCGGGCCTACGCAGTCTGGTGCAGGATGCGCCGATGCTGTTCGTCGGCCATGCGGCGACTCCGGCACTGCCGCGCGCAGAACTTGCGGGGCGCGTTGTGGTCATGCTCGACAGCCTGCCTGAGGGCGCTGACCCCGCCAAGAACGGTGACCGCGCGGGCAAACTGCTCGATGCAGGCGCTCTTGCCGTGCTGACGGTGCTCGACGACCATCGCGGGCTCGAGGACGTCATCGCACGCCGCCGCCGCGCCGGCTATGCCGTGTCGGGTGAAACGATCGGCAGTGAGATCGAGGCATTCATCACTCCGGCAACCGCCGACCTGTTGCTCGCCGGAACCGCGCGTCCCACCGTTGCCCGGCTGCGCGACGATGCAGCCGCGCCCGGCTTCGCCCCCTATCCACTCGGGCTGACCGGCACGTTCGAGGCGACCAGCCGCGAGACGCGGATCAAGACGCACAATCTTATCGGCAAGCTCGAGGGGCGCAATCCGGCGGCGGGCGCGGTATTGATGATCGCGCACTGGGATCACTTCGGGGAATGCGGAGCCGCTCCTGCCGAGGACGTGATCTGCAACGGCGCAATCGATAACGCATCGGGCCTCGCCGTGTTGACCGAGACCGCGCGCATTCTCTCGCGCGGGCGCCCAATGGAGCGCGATGTCTATTTTCTCGCGACGACTGGGGAAGAGCTGGGCCTGCTGGGGGCTATGGCCTTCGCCGAGAACCCGCCGATCCCGCTTGATCGCTTCGTCGCCGCGTTCAATGTCGACAGCACCGGGCTTGTCCCGCCGGGCGGTCCCATAGGCGTGGTTGGCAAGGGCCTGACTCCGCTCGATCCGCTGATTGCCGATGTCGTCAAGCGCATGAAGCGCAAGCTCGTGGCCGGCGATGGTCCCAACGCTTATATCCGAAGGCAGGACAGCTGGATCCTGATGCAGCACGATGTGCCCACGGTCATGGTGAGCAATTCCTATGGTGACATGGACCGGATCGAGCGCTTCATGGAGGACACCTATCACCGGCCAAGCGATCAGGCGGGGGCAGGGATCGACTATGCCGGGATGGCCGACGACGTTAACCTGCAGGTAGAACTGCTTCGCGCCTTTGCCGATCCAAAGCGCTATCCGGGCAGGTCGGGAACCACGCCTTCAAGGCGCCCGAATACCCCCTAGCGCATCCGCACCTTCCTGTTTACATGGGCCGCCACGAATCTACCGGACCTCACAGAAGTGGCGCGCATCATGGACATCCCTCTCGGCCTTACCTTCGACGACGTGTTGCTGCGTCCTGCCGAGTCGGACATCGTGCCTTCGATGGCCGATACGCGCACGCGGCTGACCCGCGGCATCGGGCTCAACATCCCCATCCTGTCCTCGGCGATGGACACCGTGACAGAGGCCGACATGGCGATCGTCATGGCCCAGCTTGGCGGCATTGGCGTGCTTCACCGCAACCTCTCGATCGAGGAACAGTGCGCTGCGGTCCGCGCGGTCAAGCGCTTCGAAAGCGGCATGGTGGTCAACCCGATCACTATCGCGCCCGACGCACCTTTGGGTGAGGCGCAGGCTCTGATGCGCCAGCACAAGATCAGCGGCATTCCGGTGGTCGAAGCCTCGGGCAAGCTCGTCGGCATCCTCACCAATCGCGATGTGCGCTTTGCCGATAACCCGCAGCAGCCCGTGCGCGAACTGATGACGCACGAGAACCTCGCGACGGTGAAGCTTGGCGCCAGCGGTGACGATGCGCGCCGTCTGCTCCACCAGCGCCGGATCGAGAAGCTGCTGGTAGTGGACGATGCGTTCAAGTGCATCGGCCTGATCACGGTCAAGGACATTGAAAAGGCCGTGACCTTCCCGAACGCGACGAAGGATGCCACTGGCCGTCTGCGCGTCGCCGCCGCCACCACAGTTGGCGAAAAGGGCCTTTTGCGCACGCAAGCGCTGGTCGAAGCGGAGTGCGACGTTGTCATTATTGACACTGCGCATGGCCATAACCGCGATGTCGCTCGCGCTGTCGAAGCGGCCAAGAAGCTGTCAAATTCCGTCCAGGTCATCGCGGGCAACGTTGCCACTGCCGAAGCCACCCGCTCGCTGATCGACGCAGGCGCCGATGGCGTGAAGATCGGCATCGGGCCCGGCTCGATCTGCACCACGCGTATCGTCGCGGGCGTTGGCGTTCCGCAGCTCACCGCGGTCATGGAGTGCGCCGAGGAAGCGGAGAAGTCCGGCGTTCCTGTCATCGCCGATGGCGGTTTGCGTACTTCGGGCGATGCGGCCAAGGCGCTCGCTGCCGGGGCAAGCTCGGTCATGATCGGTTCGATGCTGGCAGGCACGGAAGAAGCGCCGGGCGAGACGTTCCTCTACCAGGGCCGCGCCTACAAGTCCTACCGGGGCATGGGCTCGGTCGGCGCAATGGCGCGCGGCAGTGCCGATCGTTACTTCCAGCAGGACATCAAGGACCAGATGAAGCTGGTGCCTGAAGGGATCGAAGGTCAGGTGCCCTACAAGGGGCCGGCAAAGGACGTGGTCCACCAGCTTGTCGGCGGCGTGAAGGCCGCGATGGGCTATACCGGCAGCAGGACGATCGAGGATCTGCGCAAGCGCGCGCAGTTCGTGCGCATCACCAATGCGGGCCTGCGCGAAAGCCACGTCCACGACGTGACGATCACGCGTGAGGCGCCAAATTACAAGGCTGGCTGAGCCTGGCCGGTGACACCTTCTGCGCGCGTACAGGCTGCGATCGACCTGCTTGATGCGGTGATCGCGGCGGCGAAGGGGCAGGGGGCGTCGGCGGACAGGATTGCAGCGGACTGGTTCCGGGCGCGGCGCTATGTCGGCTCGAAGGACCGTCGCGCCATTCGCGAACTGGTGTGGAGCGCCATCCGGGCATGCGGCGATGTGCCGGTTTCCGGGCGCGCTGCCATGCTCCGCGTGGCGCAAGGCGATGCCGCGCTCACCGCATTGTTCGACGGTTCGAACTATGGCCCAGCGCCGATCAAGGCGGGGGAGGCGATGGCCACGGGTGGCGTCGCACCGGGCTGGCTGGTCGAGCGTCTGGCGGCCTCGGGCCTTGATGATCAGGAAAGGGCGGCGCTGCTTGGCCGGGCACCGCTCGATATCAGGGCCAATACGCTCAAGATTTCGTGCGAGGATCTTCGCGCCCGTCTGCCGGTGGAGGCGGAACCCGCCATCGCCCCACATGCGCTGCGGCTGCAATCAGGCACGGCCGTGGAAAGCTTGCCGGAGTTTGCCGAAGGCCTGTTCGAGGTTCAGGACGCGGGCAGCCAGATTGCCTGCCTGGCGCTGAGCGTGCAGCCGGGCGAGGCCGTGGTCGATCTTTGCGCTGGAGCGGGAGGCAAGACGCTTTCGCTCGGCGCGGCAATGGAAAACCGGGGCGAGCTTCTCGCCTGCGATATCGACCGCCCGCGCCTGTCGCGTTTGCCTGAGCGTGCCGCGCGCGCGGGCGTGTTGGTCCAGACGCGCCTGCTCAATCCGGGGCGCGAGATTGAAATGCTCGCCGACTGGCAGGGCAGGGCGGACGCGGTGATGATCGATGCGCCTTGTTCCGGCACCGGCACATGGCGGCGCAATCCCGAAGCGCGCTGGCGGCTCGATACGAAGGCCATAGACCGCTACTGCGCGATGCAGGCGAATGTGCTGGGCATCGGCGCGTCGCTGGTGCGGCCCGGTGGGCGCCTGACCTATGTGGTGTGTTCGCTGCTCGATGCAGAGGGGCCCGACCGGATCGATACGTTCCTTGCCGTCAACCCGGGTTGGCAGGTGGACATGCCGCCGCTTCCCGCAGGATGTCCGCGCGGCAAGGGCATCCGGCTTACACCCTTTGGGGATGGCACGGACGGGTTTTTCTTCGCAACGCTCGTACGCCGTGTTAACTGAAGCGTCATGGACGATGGTTCATTCAGTAATGGTCTGCGCCAAGGCAGACACCCCAAGGAGTTGCTGATGCGTTACGCCCCCTTTGCTCTTGCCTTGTCGCTGGTTGTCGGCGTGACCGGAAGCATGGGTGTGGCGAAGAACCCGGTATCGTCTGATCCGCGCGTCGAAATGCTGCTCAAGGACGGCCGCGCGGCTCTGGCCAAGGGTGACGTTTCGGCGGCCACTGACAGCTTCGAGGCTGCGCTTGCGATAGATCCGGCCAGCAATGCCACGCTACTGGCACTGGCCGATGCCGCCCGCCGTGATGGCCTGCAGGGCAAGGCGATCCACTATTACCGCGAGGTTCTCTCGCGCGAACCCAACAACGTCGTCGCCATTTCCGGCGAAGGCGGCGCGATGGTCGAGAAGGGGGCGCTGGAAAAAGCCCGCCGCAATCTCGCCCGGCTCGAGGGCCTGTGCGGCAAGACTTGCGCCGAAACCGCCGAACTCTCCGCCGCCATCGCGCGCGGCCCCGCGCCCAAGGTCGTCTCGGCGCAGGCCGTGATGCCGACCGAAAAGGTCGAGACGAACTGATTTCCCGCGCAGGAGGGGATCTCAGAGCTGTCAGGAAGTCGATGTTCAAGCCGACTAAACCCCCGCTTTCGCGGGGGCGCGGCGCTGATCTTCAGATCAGATCGCGGAATTCCTCGACCACCTGGCGATAGACCCGCTTCTTGAACGGCACGATCAGTTCGGGCAGCAGTTCGGGCTCGACCCACTTCCACGCTTCGAACTCGGCATGCTCGTGGGCTTCGAGGTTGATGTCCGTATCCTCGCCCGCAAAGCGCATCAGCAGCCACTTCTGGCGCTGGCCGCGGTACTTGCCGCCCCAAAGCTTGCCCATCAGGAAATCGGGCAGGTCATAGAAGTGTTCTTCGCGGCTTTCGGCGATAATGGTCACGAGATCGGGTGAAACGCCGGTTTCCTCGGCAAGCTCGCGCAAGGCAGCGGGGTGGAGTTCTTCCCCTTCGTCGATTCCGCCCTGCGGCATCTGCCAGGCGTCCGCATTTACCTCCTTGTTGTCGATCCGCTTGCCCACGAACACGCGCCCGGCGCTGTTCACAAGCATGACACCGACACAGGGACGGTAGGGAAGCCCGGCAAATTCGTCGCTCATTTCAACCTTTCCAGCAGCAATCTTACGGCCTTGAAGATGGACTGCATGTCGCCTTGCGCGCTCGGAATAGCCTTGCGCACCTGGGTGAAGCCATGGATCGTGCCCTTCATCTCGAGGAACACGACTTCGGCCCCGGCACGGATCAGTTCCGCACCATAGACCCGGCCGCTGTCGCGAATCGGGTCAAGTCCTGCCGTCACTAGCACCGTTGGCGGCGTGGTCGAGTGCTCGCCGTAGATCGGAAAGGCGCGCTTGTGGCCAGTGACCGCCTGATAGGCATTGGCGAACCACTGCATCGTGTCCGCTGTCAGCAGATATCCTTCTGCGAAGTCGAGGAACGATTGGTGGTCGGGCTTGTCGTCAGAGAGAGGATAGATCGGCACCTGCATGATCACTGGCACTGCGGCGGGCTCTTCGACCAGCGCCTGCGTGACGACGATGGCGAGGTTGCCCCCCGCGCTGTCACCCATCGGGATCAGGCCGGTTATCTCGCGGCCCAGTACAGCCGAATTCGCCGCAACCCAGCGCGAGGCGGCCTCGCAATCATCAGGCGCGGCTGGAAAGGGGTGTTCGGGGGCAAGGCGATAGTCGACCGCGATAACTGGCATGTCGAGTTCAGCGGCAATTTCGGTGCAGAGACTGTGGTGGCTTTCAAGATCGCCGATGACGAAGCCTCCGCCGTGGAAGAACATCACGGCGGGGCCGGGCTCGCGGGTGTCGCGCAGATCGTATAGGCGCAAGCGAATGTCACCGGCAGGTCCTGGGCACGTCAGGTCCCGGATCACGGCCAGTTCGCGGGGCTCGGCCTCAGCCAGCTGGCCCATCGCGAGGTAGCTCTCGCGCGCAGCCTCGAGTCCGAGCTGGCTCATTGGCGGGGCATCGGTGCCATTGAGGAAAGCCAGGAAGCCCTGGACATCTGGGCGCACGTAATGGGTCTTCTGCTCGGTCATGACTGTTCCTCACCCTGTTGACAGGATTCGTTATAAACACCGCGGTAAGTTGGCTTTTGCAACTTGACTGGCAAGCGCGATAGGAATCAAGAGCGCAGGAGGATTTTTCGTCACGCGCAGTTTTTCTTCTTTGCGAACGGAACGGGAGGGGCATAGGCGCGTGTCAGCACTGGGTGAAACTCCCGGGCGCAGCAGAGGACGATATGGCTACACTTGTTGATGGACCGGACGCACTGACGGGCGGCAAGGAAACGCAGGCTCCCGAAGCGGTGGTCGTGCGCTTTGCCGGTGACTCGGGCGACGGCATGCAGCTGACCGGCGGTCAGTTTACGCTTTCGACCGCGCTTGCGGGCAACGATCTTGCGACTTTCCCGGACTTCCCGGCTGAAATCCGTGCGCCGCAAGGCACGCTGTTCGGCGTCTCTGCCTTCCAGATCAACTTCGGCTCGACCGAGATCGATACTGCGGGCGATCAGCCCGACGTGCTCGTGGCGATGAACCCGGCTGCGCTCAAGACCAACGTCGGCGCATTGAAGGCCGGTGGCCTGATCATTGCCGACACCGGCGAGTTCAACAAGCGCAACCTCGAGAAGGCCAAGTACGAAGTCAATCCGCTCGAGGATGGCAGCCTCGAGAAGTGGCAACTGCTGGCGTTCGACATCTCGGCTTTGACGCTAGAGGCGGTAAAGCCCTTCGGCCTTGGCAACAAGGAAGCGCTGCGCTGCAAGAACATGTGGACGCTGGGCCTTGCCCTGTGGATGTTCGACCGTGACCGCCAGCCGCTGATTGACTGGTTGAACGCCAAGTTCGCCAAGAACCCGGTTCTGGCCGAAGCCAACGTCGCCGCATTGAACGCAGGCCACGCCTATGGCGAAACTGCCGAATTGTCGGGCCCGCTCAAGCAGTACCACATCGCCCCGGTCGAGAGCGAAGCAGGGCTTTACCGCACCGTCACCGGCGCAGAGGCGATCAGCCTTGGTCTGGTTGCGGGCGCGCAGCTTGCCGATCTGCACATGTTCTTTGGCGGCTATCCGATCACGCCGGCCTCGGCGATCCTGCACAACCTTGCCCGGCTCAAGGAATACGGCGTCACCACCTTCCAGGCGGAAGACGAGATCGCTGCAATCGCCTCGGCCATCGGCGCAAGCTATGCTGGCCAGCTGGGCGTGACCTCGTCGTCGGGTCCTGGCATCGCCTTGAAGGGCGAGGCGATGGGCCTTGCGATCATGACCGAGCTGCCGCTGGTCATCGTCAACTCGCAGCGCGGCGGCCCCTCCACGGGCCTTCCGACCAAGACCGAGCAGTCGGACCTCTATCAGGCAGTCTATGGCCGCAATGGTGACGCGCCGATGCCGGTTATCGCCTCGCGCAGCCCTTCGGACTGCTTCGAGGTCGCCATCGAGGCCTGCCGTATCGCGGTGGAATACATGACCCCGGTCATGCTCCTGACCGACGGATACATCGCCAACGCGGCCGAGCCGTGGAAGGTGCCCGATCCCGAAAGCTTCAAGCCTTTCCCGGTCACGTTCCTCGAAGAGAAGAACGGCCCCAACGGCGAACTGCTGCCCTTCGCGCGCGATGAAAAGGGCGCGCGTCCGTGGATCAAGCCCGGCACCGCTGGCCTGATGCACCGCATCGGCGGCATCGAGAAGAACCCCGGCACCGGCAACATCGACTATTCGCCCGCCAGCCACCAGATCATGACCGACGCCCGCAAGGCCAAGGTCGAAGGCGTTGCGAACTCGATTCCCTTGCAGGAAGTCAACCACGGCGAGGCCTCGGGCAAGCTCGTGGTCGTCGGCTGGGGCAGCACTTACGGACCGATCTATCAGGCCGTGCGCCGCGCCCGCCGCAAGGGGCTCGACGTCAGCCACGTCCACGTCCGCCACATCTGGCCGATGCCGTCGAACCTGGGTGACCTGCTCAAGTCCTACGACAAGGTGCTGGTGCCCGAGATGAACACCGGCCAGTTCAAGACGGTGCTGCGCGACCAGTTCCTGATCGACGCCCAGCCGCTCAACAAGACCAGCGGCCAGCCCTTCACCATCGCGGAAATCGAAGCCGCGATCGAAGCTGCGCTCGCATAAAGGTTACGACAATGAACGAGATGACCAAGATCGCGGTCCAGACCACGCTCAAGGACTGGGAAACCGACCAGGAAGTGCGCTGGTGCCCGGGTTGCGGCGACTACGCGATCCTCAAGGCGGTGCAGCGCACCCTGCCGGAGATCGGCGCCGATCCTTCGAACACCGTGTTCGTTTCGGGCATCGGCTGCTCGAGCCGCTTCCCATACTACGTGGAAAGCTACGGCTTCCACACGATCCACGGCCGTGCGCCGGCCTTTGCCACCGGCATCAAGCTGGCGAACCCAGACCTCGACGTCTGGCTGGTGACGGGTGATGGCGATGGCATGTCGATCGGCGGCAATCACACGATGCACATCCTGCGTCGCAACGTGAACGTGCAGATCCTGCTGTTCAACAACGAGATCTACGGCCTGACCAAGGGCCAGTTCTCGCCGACCAGCCGCGAGGGCACCAATTCGCCGACTTCGCCGCTGGGTTCGGTCGACCGTCCCGCCCTCCCTTGCGCCTTCGCGCTGGGTTCGGGCGCGCGCTTCATCGCGCGGGCCTATGACGTGTCGAAGAACCTGCCCGGCGTGCTCAAGGCCGCCCATGCCCACAAGGGCGCGGCCTTCGTCGAAATCTTCCAGAACTGCATCGTCTACAACAAGGACCGCTTCGACGATTTCGTCGCCAAGGGCGTGGCCGACCAGAACCAGCTGTGGCTGACCGATGGTGAGCCGATGCTGTTCGGTTCGGAAAAGTCGGGCGGCGTGAAGGGCATCGCGCTCGACATGGAGACGCTCAGCCTCAAGGTCGTCGACGTGTTGGATGGGGACTGGCAGGCGGCGGGCGTGATCGTCCACAACGTCAAGAACCGCGCGCTCGCGCACATGCTGGTGGAAATGCCGTTCGGCCCGTTCCCGATGGCGCTGGGCGTGATCTACGACGATGCTCGTCCGTCCTATGAGGAAGTGCTGCTCGGCCAGGACGAACAGGCCCGCAAGGGCAAGGACGCCAACCTCGCCAAGCTTCTTGGCAAGGGCCAGACCTGGACCGTCAGCGGAACAGCTGCCGATCCGGTCTGATTGCCGGGTTTCCCAAAGGCTTCGAAGGCCGCAAGGATGCGACACAGGTCGTGCCCTTGCGGCCTTTCTGTTTGAGGTCACGCATTGGACAACCTGACGCATAGCCTTGCCGGATGGGCGCTGGCGGAGACGGGGCTGAAGCACCGGACGCGCAAAGGCGTGGCCGCGCTGGTGCTGGCGGCGAACATGCCGGACATCGATGTGTTCTTCGGCTGGGCTCCGTGGGCACCACTCGCCATGCATCGCGGGTTCACGCATGGCCTGGTCGGCGGCGTGCTTCTGATGCCACCGTTGCTGGCTGGTTTGCTGTGGCTGCTGGATCGCTGGCAGACGTCGCGCGGGACGATCGCGACAGACGCGCCGCCACTGCGCTTCGGATGGCTGGTGCTCTTGAGCTACTTCGGCGCCATCACCCATCCGCTGCTCGATCTGCAGAACGTCTATGCCGTCCAGTTGCTCTCGCCGATGCGCGAGGCTTGGTACCACACCGATGGCTTGTTCATCGTCTCGCCTTGGCTGCTTGCGATGCTGGGTCTGGGCATCTGGCTGTCGAGGCGCTGGGGCAGGGGGGCTCCGGCCGTTGCTGCGCTGGGGGCAAGCGTCCTGTTCATCGCCGCCAACATCGGCATCTCATCTCTCGCCCGCGACGCGCTGGTGATGAGCGAACCTTATCCACAGCCCGACCGCATCTTTGCATCGCCTGCACCGGTGAGGTTCTGGGAGCGAGACATGGTATGGCGGGAGCGCGGCCTCATCGGGTTCGGGCATTACAATCCGCTCCGCGCTTTGGCGCACCTGGACGCCAAGGAACAGTCCGTGCGGGACAACATGCGCAACCCTCTTGTCCAGCAGGCCGCGCAGGCCACGCCCGAGGCCGTGAAGTTTCTAGCTTGGTCGCAGATGCCGGTCGCGAAGATAGAACGCTCCGGCTGCACGGCCAAGGTGACCTTCGCCGATGCGCGCTTTACCGGCCCAGCCATGGCACGGAACTTCAACACGGTGGTCGATCTCAAGACCTGCTAGCCGCGCGGGGTCAGGGTATCGAGCATGTCGCCTGCCTGCTCGGCCATGGCCTTGGCGGGACGATGGAGAAGGGCCGAAGCGAGGAAGGCCCAGCCGGCTCCGCCGAGCCAGCCTGCCGCGACGTCTGTCGGGAAATGAACGCCGAGCCAGACCCGGCTGATGGCTATGGCGATGCTCAGGACGATTGCCGTCGCCACCAGCGTCCAGCGCACGTCCCGTCGCGGGCTCATCGCCGCAAAGGCAAGGGCGATGGCGATATAGACGACTGCCGAATTGAAGCTGTGGCCGCTGGGGAAGCTTTGCCCGCCTGCTTCGGTCAGATGCGGAACGATCAGCGGACGTGGTCGTCCGACCGCGAGCTTTACCAGCGAATTGACCACCCAGCCACCCATGGCGGTTGCCGCCAGCAGCACGGCTTCGCGGCGCAGGCGCAGGAACAGCAGGGCTGCAAGAACGCCTGCCATGATCAGGTTGCGCAGAAGCACTCCGCCGAGCGAAGTGAGGTCACGCACTGCCTCCAGCAGCCATTGCGGACCTGCGGGAGCGAGCTCTGCGCCGCGCCGCCAGAACATAAGACCTGCATTGTCGATGCCGCTGCTGCGTCCGCCAAGCACCAGCACGGTCACGACGACGAACCCCGTCCAGCAGATCGCTGCGGCAATCAGGGCATGGCGCGGAGAGATGCGCCAGCTGCGTGCCCTTTGGGGCAGGTGTCTTTCGGGGGCGGCTTCGATCATCGGTTTCTAGGAACGATACGAGCGCAATGCTTGTTCCTGCACAATGTCTTATCGCCTCGCCGAAGTGAAGAAAGGGTATGCGTGTCGTCCGTGAGCGCAGGTGAACCGTCCATCGTCTGGTTCCGCCGCGACTTGCGCCTGGCCGATCAGGCAGCGCTGCTGGCAGCCGCACAAGCAGGGGCCGTGATTCCCGTCTATGTGCTAGATGATGAAACCCCCAAGCACTGCCGGATGGGCGGCGCGTCGCGCTGGTGGCTGTACCACAGTCTTGCCAGCCTTGATGCCTCGCTTCGAAAGCTGGGTTCGCGGCTGATCCTGCGGCGTGGCAAGGTTCACGAGGAACTGGCAGCGATTCGTCGCGAAACCGGGGCGCGGGTAGTCCACGCCTTGCACCATTACGAGCCGTGGTGGCGCAATGCGGAAAAGGCCGTCGCCAAGACGATGCAGATTGTCCTTCACGACGGGAATTACCTCGCCCCGGCCGGAGCCGTGAAGTCCGGAAGTGGCGCACCCTACAAGATTTTCACGCCCTTCTGGCACGCACTGAAGGATCGGATGCCGCCCGCTCACCCGTCCGAGGCACCGGCTAAGCTCGACTCTCCGGAGCATTGGCCTGCGAGCGACAAGCTTGACGACTGGAAGCTTCTCCCGACCGCCCCCGACTGGGCTGGGGGTTTCCGCGAGGAGTGGACGCCCGGGGAAAAGGGCGCCCTTGAAAGGCTCGAGGACTTTGCCGATCGCGCCGAGCGCTACGAGCAGTGCCGCAATCTGCCTTCCATCGAAGGCACTTCGCGTCTCTCGCCGCACCTGCACTTCGGTGAGGTCTCCCCCTCCACCGTCTGGCAGCGTGTGGCCGCTGCAGGCGGCTCGGTGGACGTGTTCCTGAGCGAGCTGGGCTGGCGCGACTATGCGCAGAACGTGACCTTGCAGTTCCCCGACTACGGTTCGAAGAACGCGCGCGAGGCCTATGACCGTCTGCAGTGGCGTGATGATGCGGAGGGGCTGCAGGCTTGGCAGCAGGGTCGCACCGGTTACCCCATCGTCGATGCCGGGATGCGCGAGCTGTGGCACACCGGCTGGATGCACAACCGTGTGCGGATGATCGCGGCGAGCTTCCTGGTGAAACATCTGCTGATCGACTGGCGTGAGGGTGAGCGGTGGTTCTGGGATACGCTCGTCGATGCCGACTATGGCTCGAACGCGGTCAATTGGCAGTGGACGGCGGGGACAGGCGTCGATTCGAACATGTTCGTACGGATCATGGCGCCGCTGACGCAATCTCCGAAGTTCGATGCGGCGGGCTACATCCGCAAATGGGTGCCGGAACTCGCCAAGCTTTCCGACGCCGACATCCACGATCCCGTCTTTCCGCCGCAGGGCTATGTGCCCAAGATCGTCCCGCACGCCGAGGCGCGCGCGCGGGCGCTTGCCGCGCATGATGCCATGAAGGCGCAAGCCTGACCTTGCGCGCATCGCTTTGCCACCGCATATCCGCTCCATGAACGCGCAGACGCCAACGAGGGGGAGGCATCTGGTTGCCGGGGGCTGGAACATCTCCGCCGCCGGACGCTGGATCGCACGTATTTTTGCCGGTCGGTTCGATGCGGTGGTCGAGCGGATCGACCGTGGTCTGGTCCACGGTACGATCCACGCGATCCTGCCCGATGGCAGCCAGCGGACCGTGGGCGGACGAGGCGAGGGGCCGGTGGCGCGAATCCATCTGCGCAGCTGGAACGCGATCATGCGGTTGGCGACAGCGGGCTCCATCGGCTGGTACGAAGCCTGGGCGGCAGGAGAATGGGAAAGCCCTGATCCGGTCCCGATCTTCGACCTGTTCATGCGCAATGCGGCTACGCTCGGGGATGTCGGGCGGGCCAAGGGGCCGTGGCGACTGGCGGGCAAGGCCCTCAACTTCCTGCGCAAGAATTCCAAGGCGCAGGCGCGCCGCAACATTGCCGCGCACTACGATCTCGGAAACGATTTCTATCGGCAGTGGCTCGACGAGACGATGAGCTATTCGAGTGCGCTATGGGACGGCATCGCCGCCGACGCGCCACTCGCACAGGCACAGGCAAACAAGGTCGACCGGCTCGGCGCGAGACTTGGTCTTAAGCCGGGTAGCGAGGTGCTGGAGATTGGTTGTGGCTGGGGCTTCCTCGCACGCCGGCTCGCCCAGACCTATGGCGCACGGGTGACCGGGATCAGCCTGTCGGATGAGCAGCTGGAATGGGCTCGGCGCGAACTGGCCTCTTCTGGCCTTCCGGGCATCGAATATCGGCATCAGGACTACCGCGACGTCGCAGGTCAATTCGATGCCATCGCCAGCGTCGAGATGGTCGAGGCGGTTGGCCGTGAATACTGGCCATCTTACTTCGATTGCCTTGCCCGTTGCCTCAAGCCTGGCGGACGGGCAGCGCTGCAATACATCACCATCCGCGACGACCTGTTCGATGCCTATGCTGCCAGCGCGGATTTCATCCAGGCCTATGTCTTTCCGGGTGGGTTGCTGATCAGCGAGCGTGAGTTTGCAAGGTTGGCGGGCGAGCGCGGGCTGAGCTGGCAGGACCGCGAGGACTTTGGCCTCGACTATGCGCGGACGCTCAAACTGTGGCGCGAGGCGCTGGATCGAACTGTGGCCGAGGGCGGATTGCCTGCAGGCTTTGACCAGCGCTTTGTCGATCTGTGGCGCTATTACCTGATGTACTGCGAAGGCGGATTCCGCGGCGGCGGGATCAATGTCAGCCAGGTGACGCTGGTCAAACTCTGAACTTCAAGGCCTGCGAAACACGCCATCGCCGCGATAGCGGGCGAGGATGTTGTCGTGGACGATGGGGCTGAGCAAATTGGCAAAGGCACAGCCGACACGGCCCGAATCCCACCAGATGACCTCGGCCTGCAGCGCTTCCATGCCGGGAAGCGTGAGCCAGCAGCGGTTGCCGCTGTGCATCCGCTGGAGGGCATTGGCGCAGAAACCGCCAAGTGACAGGTCGAGCACTACGGTCTGAAAGCCCTTGCCGCCCGAGGGCCGCAGGGTCGCCGGGATGTTGACGCGCTGGCGCGGTGCGCTGCGATCTTCGAGCGCGGCCTGCCCGTAGATGTTCGTGTTCCAGTCCGCCGTCGTCATGCCGGACACCTCGACCCTCTGCTGCATGGGGCCCATCACGGAGCGTGACAAACCATTGCAGAGAATCGCGGAATTTCGTTAACTCAGGCCTATCAGTCCTGGTTAACGCGGATGCGGTGCGGGCTGGCGAACTGTTCACCAAGAAGCGTAACGATCCGGTCAGCAACTACCTCGGGCGGCTTCACGCTCTCGGGGTTTTCGCCGGGATAGGCGCGGGCGCGCATCTTGGTGCGGGTAGCACCGGGATCGACGACAGCAACGCGGATCGAGGCGGTGTTGCGCACTTCCTGCCCGTAGGAGTTCAGCAGGTTGTCGAAAGCGGCTTTCGAAGCGCCATAAGCCCCCCAATAGGCGCGCGGCGTCGCACCGACGCTGCTGGTCACGCCGATCACGCGGGCGTCCTTGCTCTTTCGCAGCATGACGTCAAACCCGGCGAGGAGCGCCTGCGTGGCCAGCACGTTGAGCGTAAGCGCCTTGTTGAATTCGCCCGCGTCAATCTGCCAGACCGGGGTCAGCGTGGGCAGGACTGCAGCATTGATGACCAGCACGTCGAGCGCGCTCCAGCGCCCGCTGATGGCCGTGGCAAGGCGTGCGATACCTTCGGGCTCGCCAAGATCGACCGGGGCGATAGTGGCGCTGCCGCCAGCCTCGAAAATCTCTTCTTCGACCTTTTCAAGATCCTTGGCGTTGCGCGCCACGAGGATCACATGAGCCCCCTGCGCAGCCAGTGCCTTGGCCGTGGCCGCACCGATGCCACGGCTTGCGCCCGTCACCAGCGCCAGTTGCCCCTGCAGGCTCACCTCAGGCGACCTTTCCGACCGGAAGCGAAAGCTGGTCGGGATTGTCGCGCTCGGCAAGGTCGGTCAGCTTCGTCGGGTATTCGCCCGAGAAGCAGGCATCGCAGTACTGCGGGCAAGCCTTGTTGCGCTCGGCCTCGCCGACCGCGCGATACAGGCCATCGATCGAGACGAAGGCGAGGCTGTCGGCGTGGATGAACTCGGCCATGGCGGCAACATCCATCCGCGCGGCGAGCAGCTTCGAGCGTTCGGGCGTGTCGACGCCGTAGAAGCAGGAATGCTCCGTCGGCGGGCTGGCAATGCGCATGTGCACTTCGGCAGCGCCCGCATCGCGCATCATCTGCACGATCTTGAGGCTGGTTGTGCCCCGCACGATAGAGTCATCGATCAGCACGATGCGCTTGCCGGCAACCAGAGCGCGGTTGGCGTTGTGCTTTCGCTTCACGTCGGCGTTGCGGGCACCGTCCGAGGGCTGGATGAAGGTGCGGCCGACATAGTGCGAGCGGATGATGCCAAGCTCGAACGGAATGCCTGACTGCTGGGCATAGCCGAGCGCCGCAGGAACGCCGCTGTCCGGCACGGGGATGACGAGATCGGCGTCGGCCGGGCTTTCCATCGCAAGCTGCGCGCCGATGGCCTTGCGCACCTGATAGACCGAGTTTCCGCCCATGATCGAATCCGGGCGGCTGAAGTAGACGTGCTCGAAGATGCAGGGGCGCGCATCGGGCGTGCCGAACGGGCGGTGCGTGCTGAGATTGCCGTCGAGGTCGACCTGGATCAACTCGCCCGGATCGACTTCGCGCACGAAGTCAGCGCCGACCACGTCGAGCGCCACGGTCTCGCTGGCGAAGACCACAGCATCGCCGAGCTTGCCCATGACCAGCGGGCGGATGCCGAGCGGATCGCGGCAGGCGATCATGCCCTGCGGCGTCATGCAGATCAGCGAATAAGCGCCTTCGACCAGACGCAGGGCATCTACGAAACGGTCGAGCAAGGTCGGGTAGCGGCTCGTCGCGACGAGGTGGATGATCACCTCGGTGTCGGACGTAGACTGGAAGATTGCGCCCTTGCGGACAAGGTCGCGCTTCAGGAAAGTCGCGTTGGAGATGTTGCCGTTGTGGGCGATCGAGAAGCCGCCCGAGGCAAGATCGGCGAAGAGCGGCTGCACGTTGCGCAGGCCAGCGCCACCCGTGGTCGAATAGCGGACATGGCCCGATGCCATGGTGCCGGGCAGTTCGGCAATGGCCGAGCCGGTCGAGAAGTTTGCCGCAACGTGGCCGATGCCCTTGCGCGAGTAGAACTCCTGCCCGTCGAAGCTGGTGATGCCAACGGCTTCCTGCCCGCGATGCTGCAGGGCGTGAAGGCCGAGCGCGACTGTCGCAGCCGCGTCACGAACGCCAAGTACGCCAAAGATGCCGCACTCCTCGCGCAGCTTGTCGTCATCGGCACCGATATCCCACGGTGTTGCGTCGAGAAATTCGTGATCTGTGGTCATGGGTCCCGTGGACTCGCGTGGGCGCATATGCGCCGGCCAATTGCTGGCGCCCAAATGGCGACGTTTGCCGCCAATGGCAAGGGCAAGGTTCGCGAGTTGGGACCACTCGGGCTCACGAGGCGGGGAACCTGCGCGCGCCCTGTGCGTAATGGCAGCCGCGACACGGCCTTTCCGGTCGGCCGCTCCCTTCGTGGTTTTTGGCAAACCAGCAAAGACATGCATGGGGACGACGGGAATTCTTAACCACAATGCGCGATATCCAGGGGCATGCGCCCCGCACAGATCCTGGCAGGCCCTCTCGCCACAGCCATCGCCTACATGGCGTTGGCATATGGCGCGGTGCATTTCGGACGCTTTACCGGCGGCGTCGCCATGGTGTGGCTGGCAAGCGCGCTACTTTCGGCGCGACTGGTCCAAGAACCCTTCCGGCGTTGGTGGCACTGGCTGTTGCCGTGCGGGATCGCCAGCACGGTAATCACAGGTCTGTTCGGGCTCGGCTGGGCCTGTGCCGTGCCCTTTGCCATAATCAATATGGTGGAGGCCATGCTTGTCGCTCTCGTGTGGCGATGGATCACCAGAGAGTTCTGGCCGCACGACATACTCGAATGGGTGGGATCGTTTTACATCGGCATCGGCCTGACGGTGCCCTCGCTGACCGGAGCGTTTGCTGCGCTGGTTGCGTGGGTGATCCTCGATCAGCCACCAGTCGAGAACTTCACGCGCTGGATCATCGGTCATGCGCTCGGGCTGGTCGCCTGCCTGCCGGTGTTCCATTTCGTCTATCACCGTTTGTCTCGTGGCCGCAGCTTCCTACCCGCTGCGCGACAGTGGCCACTGGCGACGCTGGTGTTCGGCTCTTTCATGCTGTTGACCATGCTGGTGTTCGCGTTGGACATGCGCGCCTTGCTGGTTTTTCCGCTGGTGTTCCTGGTGATTGCCTCGGCGCTCGCGCCGGCGGCGATCACGACGCTGCTGCCGCTGTTGCTGATCGCGATCGGCGGCACGATGACGATTATGGGCCATGGCCCCATAGCCGGGATGGACATCGCCTTTGGCGATCGCATCCAGTTCTTCCAGCTCTACGTGGGCGTAACCGTGCTGGCGGCGCTGCCCCTGTCGTGCGAGCGCCATCGCCGGATCATCGAGAAGCGCGCGATGGAAGCGCGCATCGCCGAACTCGAACGCTCGCTGCCCACCTACGGCTAGCGCATCGCGCTTTAGCGCAAGCATTGCCGTTTGCCGCGCTCCGGCTTACATCGTCCCCGGTCGAGGCGCATTGCGCACGTTCTGTCTCTGAGCCGTCATCCTGCCAAAGGACTCCTGCTTGATCCTGTCCCCTTTCGAATGGACCATCGCCAAGCGCTACATGCTGCCGGGGCGAGGGGAAGCGTTCATCGCCCTTGTCGCGGGCATCAGCCTTGTCGCGGTCATGCTGGGCGTGGCCGCGCTCGTCATCGTGATGAGCGTGATGAACGGCTTTCGTGCCGAACTGCTCGACAAGATCGTGGGGCTTAACGGCCACGCGATCATCCAGGCTTATGGTGGGCGGCTCGACAACTGGCAGGACATTCTCAAGAAGGTCGAGGCGACGCCCGGCGTCACCCATGCCTCGCCACTGATCGAGCAGCCTTTGCTGGCCAGCTTCAATGGCCGGGTCGAGGCGATCCTCGTGCGTGGCAACACGGCGGGTGACATCAAGCGGCTTGAGGACAAGCGCGTCGACGGTGTGATCGCCTCGCTGCGGCCGGGTTCCGGCAATGTCGCCATCGGATCGCGCCTTGCGCAGAACCTTGGTGCGCGGGTGGGCGACAGCATAACGATCATCAACCCGCAAGGGCGCGCGACTCCGTTCGGCACTGTCCCGCGCGAAATCGCCTATACCGTCTCGGCCATTTTCGAAGTCGGCATCTATGACTACGACAACGCCTATGTCGTCATGCCGATCGTCGATGCGCAGACGCTGCTGCTGACGGGCGACGCCATCGGCATGATCGAAGTGACCACCACCAATGCCGATACCGTGTCGGAGACGCTGGCTCCGATCACCAAGCAGCTCGAAGGCACGGCGGTCGTTACCGACTGGAAGACGATCAACGCCAGCCTGTTCGAGGCGCTGGCGGTGGAGCGCGTGGCAATGTTCATCGTGCTTTCGATCATCGTGCTGGTGGCGGTGTTCAACATCCTGTCGTCGCTGATCATGCTGGTGCGCGCCAAGACGCGCGACATCGCGATCCTGCGCACGATGGGGGCTACGCGCAAAAGCCTGCTCAAGATCTTCGTGACGATCGGCTTCGTGATCGGCGCACTGGGAACGCTGTCGGGCCTTGCGCTTGGCTTCGTGTTCCTGTTTTTCCGGCAGCCTATCGTCAATGCGATCCAGTGGCTGACGGGGCAGAACCTGTGGGACCCTTCGATCCGCTTCCTCACCGAACTGCCGAGCCGGTCTGACCCGGTGGAAATCACCACGATCAGCCTGATGGCTCTTCTATTCTCCTTCCTCGCCACGCTCTACCCGGCGCTTAAGGCCGCGAGTACGGACCCGGTTCAGGTGCTGCGTTATGAGTGATCCTGTCGTCAGATTGCGCGACCTGCGCCGCTCGTTTAGCCAGGGCGGGGTGACAATCGACGTCCTGCGGGGCGTCAATCTCGAGATTCGTCCCGGTGAGATCGTGGCGCTGCTTGGGCCGTCGGGCTCGGGCAAGTCGACCATGCTTCAGGCCATAGGGCTGCTCGAAGGGGGCTTTTCGGGGCTGATCGAGATTGCCGGCACCGATGCCTCGAAGCTTTCGGGCGACGATCGCACGGCGCTGCGCCGCGATCACCTCGGCTTCGTCTACCAGTTCCACCATCTCCTGCCCGATTTCAACGCAATGGAGAACGTCGTGCTGCCACAGCTGGTGGCGGGCAGGGATCGAGCGCAGGCCGAGGGGAGGGCGCAGGAACTGCTTTCGGCGCTAGGCCTTGCCAAGCGGCTCGACCACCGGCCCAGCCAGCTTTCGGGCGGTGAGCAGCAGCGCGTTGCCGTGGCGCGTGCGCTGGCGAACCGGCCCGAGATGGTGCTGGCCGACGAGCCGACCGGCAACCTTGACGAGGCGACCGCCGACCGCGTGCTGGAAGAATTCCTCAAGCTGGTGCGCGGCGAAGGCAGTGCGGCGCTGATCGCGACCCACAACGAGCGCCTTGCCCTGCGCATGGACCGCGTGGTGCGCCTGCACGAAGGTGTTCTGCAGTAGGGATACATCGTCTTCTGCGTGCGTTTTCACGAGCAGAAGGAGATCGTATCATGAATACAACGATCCGCGCCGAGGCGGCCGATGCCGCATCGTTCTGGAACGACCATGCCGTTGTGCTGCGCCGGGAAGCGGCGGATGGCGTCTTTCACGGCTTCGACTCGCTTCATGCGGGCACATTTGCCGACATGGTGCGCATGGTCGCGCGCATGCCGGAAGACGAGCGCGCAACGCTGGTGATCGAGAAGTCGGGCGACCGGCAGTACAGCCCGGCGGAAATTCTTTCACTTGCACGCCGCATAGATTTTCCGGCCTGATTTGCCGTTGATCCTCTTGCCTTGTCGTGCGAACCATTTGCACGACAAGGGGAGAATACATGTCCGGTCTCGATTGGAATGCCGAAGCCACGCTGCACGAACGTGATGATGCAGGCTCGGAAATGCAGTACAACTTCAGTGTCCTGAAAAAGGCACCCTTGCGCGATTTGGTGGCGGAAGTTGCGGCGATGGATGCTGCCAAGCGCGCCCGCCTGGTCATCGATGTGGCCGGAGGCAAGTCCCTCAACGTGAGCGAAATCTTAGAAATAGCGGCGAGAGAGGGACTCAAATGAGCGATCCGACCACCATCGCTGATTTCAAGGTCCGCAGGCCCAACGGTGAGACCCTCGACCTTGCCGACAAGAAGGGCAAGGTCCTGCTGGTGGTCAACACCGCCTCCAAGTGCGGCTTCACCCCGCAGTACGATGGCCTTGAGAAGCTGTGGAAGGACTATGGCGACAAGGGCTTCGAGGTGCTGGCCTTTCCCTGCAACCAGTTCGGCGGACAAGAACCGGGCTCGGCAGACGAGATCGAGAGCTTCTGCAAGGTCAACTTCGGCCTGAGCTTTCCTCTCATGGCCAAAATCGAGGTCAACGGCGACAACGCCGACCCGCTCTACGACTGGCTCAAGAAGGAAGCGCCGGGCATTCTCGGTAGCAAGGCGATCAAGTGGAACTTCACCAAGTTCCTGATCGACCGCGACGGTAAGGTGGTGCGCCGCTATGCACCCACCGACAAGCCCGAGAGCATCGCGAAGGATATCGAAAAGCTGCTCTGAAAGCAGCATTCGGTTCGGGGGAAAAACAGGCAGCGCCTCTCGCAAGAGCGCGGCCTTTTTCCTACCTTGCAGGGATGCCCCACGCCCCCTTCGTTCCGCTCCGCATCTACTCGTCCTACACGATGCTCGATGGGGCGATCGATCCCAAGGCGATTGCCAAGACAGCGGCGGAGCGGGGGTTTCCGGCGGCGGCGATTACCGATCGCAACGGGCTTTACGGCAGCGTCGCCTATGCCAAGGCGTGCAAGGATATGGGCGTGCAGCCGGTCATCGGCACGATGCTCGCCGTGGCGCGGCCGGATCGCGAAGGGGCGGCGACAGGGTTCGGACCTGCAGCGCCCACCGTGGACTGGCTGGCGCTCTATGCGCAGGATGCGCGCGGCTATGACAACCTGTGCCATCTCGTCAGCCGCGCGCACCTTGATCGGCCGCTGGAATTCGAGGCGCATGTCGTGCTGGCGGATCTTGTCGGCCATACCGACAGCCTGATCTGCCTGACTGCAGCAGGCGAGGGTGCGCTGGCGCGATTGCTTGCGGGGCAGCAGCAAAGTGCCGCCGAGGGCTACCTCGACCGGTTGCAGGAGCTGTTTCCAGAGCGACTCTATATCGAGATCGCACGACGGAACGAGCCAGTGGAAGAGGCCTCCGAAGAGGCGCTGATCGACCTTGCCTATGCGCGCGATTTGCCGCTGGTGGCGACCAATCCCGCCTGCTTTGCCGAGCGTGGGTTCTACGATGCGCACGATGCGATGCTGTGCATCGCCAGTTCCACCCATGTCGACAGCACTGACCGTCCGCGTTCGAGCAAGGAATGGTGGATCAAGCCCGCGCCGGTGATGGAGGAACTGTTCAAGGACCTCCCCGAAGCGCTCGCCAACACGCTGGTCGTGGCGCAGCGCTGTGCGGTGATGCCGCCCAAGCGCAAGCCGATCCTGCCCAGCCTCGCCGGCGACCAGGAAGGCGAGGCGCGGATGTGCGCCGAGGACAGCCGCAAGGGCCTCGTCCTGCGTTTGAAGCCGTACTATCCCGAAGCCTCCCACGCCGAACTGGAACGCGTGCTGTGCCTTGGCCCCGATGCAGAGCCAGACGCTGCCGACTATCCGCAGCTCAATGTGGCGGGCGTGTGGGAGGAAGTGCTCGACTACCGCAAGCGGCTCGAGTTCGAGATCGCGATCATCAACCGCATGGGCTTTGGCGGCTACTTCCTGATCGTGGCCGACTTCATCAAGTGGGCCAAGGAAAACGATATTCCGGTGGGGCCGGGGCGCGGTTCGGGCGCGGGCTCGCTGGTCGCCTGGGCGCTGACCATTACCGACCTCGATCCGATCAAGCTGGGCCTGCTGTTCGAACGCTTCCTCAACCCGGAACGCGTCTCCATGCCGGACTTCGATATCGACTTCTGCGAAACCCGGCGCGGCGAAGTGATCCGCTATGTCCAGCGCAAGTACGGGCTGGATCACGTGGCGCAGATCATCACTTTCGGCAAGCTCAAGGCCCGAGCCGTGCTGCGCGATACCGGGCGCATCCTGCAGATGAGCTATGGTCAGACCGACCGGCTGTGCAAGATGGTGCCCAACCATCCGACCGACCCATGGCCGCTGCCGCGCGCATTGAACGGCGTTCTGGAACTAAAACGCGAATATGATCGCGATCCCGAGGTCAAGCGCCTGATCGACCTTGCGATGCAGCTTGAAGGGCTGCCGCGCAACAGTTCGACCCACGCGGCGGGCGTGGTGATCGGGGACCGGCCGCTGGCGCAACTTGTGCCGCTCTATCGCGATCCGCGCTCGGACATGCCGGTCACGCAGTTCGACATGAAGCATGTCGAGGATGCGGGGCTGGTCAAGTTCGACTTCCTCGGCCTCAAGACGCTGTCGGTGCTGCGCAAGGCGGTGGACCTGATGGCCAAGCGCGGCATCAGCATCGACCTTTCGGCGCTCGCCTGGGATGACGAGCAGACTTACAAGCTGCTGCAATCGGGCGATACTGTCGGCGTGTTCCAGCTGGAATCCGAAGGCATGCGGCGCACGCTGGCGGCGGTGAAGCCGACCAACTTCGGCGACATCATCGCCCTCGTCTCGCTCTATCGTCCCGGCCCGATGGACAACATCCCGCTGTTCGGGCGGCGCAAGAACGGCCTCGAAAGCATCGAGTATCCGCACGAGAAGCTCGCGGGCATCCTGTCGGAGACCTACGGGATCTTCGTCTATCAGGAACAGGTCATGCAGGCCGCGCAGATCCTGGCGGGCTATTCGCTGGGCGACGCCGACCTTCTACGCCGCGCGATGGGCAAGAAGGTGCAGGCGGAAATGGACGCGCAGCGCCAGCGCTTTGTCGATGGCTGCAAGACCGTGTCCGATATTCCGGCGGCCAAGGCCAACGAGTTGTTCGACTTGATCGACAAGTTCGCAGGTTACGGCTTCAACAAGTCGCACGCTGCGGCCTATGCGCTGCTGGCCTATCAGACGGCGTGGCTGAAGACGCATTATCCGCATGAATTCTATGCGGCATCGATGTGCTTTGACATGCACCAGTCGGAAAAGCTTTCGGTCTTCGTCGACGACATGCGCCGCAATGGCGTGGCGCTCGCAGGGCCGGACATCAACCATTCCGAGGCCGAATTCACAGTCGAGCGGACGCAGGATGGCTTTGCCGTGCGCTATGCACTGGCGGGCCTGCGGAACGTGGGCGAGAAGGCGATGGAGCAGATCGTCGAGGAGCGGGAGGCGAACGGGCCATATTCGTCGCTCGATGACCTGTTCAAGCGCATCCCGGCGGGTTCGATGAACCGGCGGCAGCTGGAAGCGCTGGCGGCGGGCGGGGCCCTCGATTGCCTTGAGCCCAACCGCGCGCAAGTGATCGCCAATGCCGAACTGCTGATGGCGGTGGCGGACGAGGCCGCGCGCTCGCGCACATCGGGGCAGGGCGGGTTGTTCGGCGGGGACGATCACGCCACGCCAGCGACGCGCCTTGCCGAGACCAAGCCCTGGAGCCGGGCCGACCAGATGGCGGCGGAGCGTGAGAACTTCGGGTTCTACTTCGCTGCGCATCCTGTGGAGGAATATCGCGCGGTCGCGTCGGCCAATGGTGCGCGCTCCTATGGCAGCCTGATGACCAGCAGCGGGGAACCGGGCGGGCGTTCGGGTGCGGTCATGGCGGCGCTGGTGGAGAACGTGCAGAAGCGCAAGACGAAGAAGGGCAAGGACTTCGTCATGGCGGACTTCTCGGACAGTTCGGGGCTGTTCTCTGCATCGTGCTTCGAGGAAAGCCTGGTCGAACCGTTCCAGCAATGGGCGCGCGAAGGCACTTGCGTGCTGCTGAACGTTGAACTGGATCGGCCCAATCCGGACGAGCCGCCACGCGTGACGGTGCGCGGGGCAAGGCCGCTGGCTTCGGTGACAAGCTCATCGCGGATGCTGCTCAAGCTTGAGGTCAGCAAGCCCGAGGCCATTTCGGAGCTGGCGATGCTGCTGCCGCGCGGGGCCGGTGCGACCGGTGAAGTGCTGGCGCGGCTTCGGACTGGCGGGCCCAAGGAGCCACTGGTCCGGCTCGGCAATGATTTTAAACTGGACAGCGACTTAATCGAGCGATTGATTCCGATAGAAGGACTCGCCAATGTGGCCCTGACCGCAAGACCGGAAAGGCATCTGCGGCTGGTCGAATAAGAACCGGATGGAGAGAGAGATGCAGCAACTGGGCGCGATGCAGGACTGGAAGCTGCGGGTCACACATCTGATAGATCATGCCGCGCGCGAGCATGGCAGCCGCGAGATCGTCAGCCACTGGGCCGATGGCAGCGAGACGCGGACCAACTGGGCCGGGATCCGCCACGATGCGCTGCGCATGACCCAGGCTCTGCGCAAGCTTGGCGTGCAGCCCGGGGACCGGATCGCCACGCTGGCGATGAACCATCACCGACATCTGGTTTCGTGGTATGGCGCGGTTGGCGTCGGCGGCATTCTCCACACCTTGAACCCGCGCCTGTTTGACGATCAGCTCGAGTATATCGTCAACCACGCCGAAGACCGGGTGATGCTGTTCGACAGGGTCTGGGCGCCGATCGTCGAGCGGATGAAGCCGCGCTGGCCGACGGTCGAGCACTATATCTGCTTCGACAGCAGCGAGCCTGCCTTGCACTTCGAGGAGTGGATCGGCAGCGAGGACGGGCAGGCCGAATGGCATGATGGCGACGAACGCGATCCGTGCATGCTCTGCTATACCAGCGGCACCACCGGCAATCCCAAGGGCGTGCTCTACGAACACCGCTCGACCATGCTCCATGCGCTGAGCGCGATCAGCCCGCCGGTGTTCGGAATGGACTGCCGCTCGGTCATGCTGCCGATCGTGCCGATGTTCCACGCGGCAAGCTGGGGTCTGCCATGGGCAGGCGCGGCGGCGGGGGCAAAGTTCGTCTATTCGGCGGTGAACGATGGCGCGGTGCTGTGCGATCTGATGAACCGCGAGAAGGTGACGTGCTCTGCCGGCGTGCCGACCGTCTGGCTGGCGCTGCTGCAGCATGTCGATGCCCATAATGGGGGCGAGATTCCCCCGACCCTGCAGACCATCGTCTGCGGCGGATCGGCGATGCCGCGCGCGATGATCGAGCGCTTCATGCGCGCCGGGCGGCGTGTGGCCCATGCCTGGGGCATGACCGAAACTTCGCCCATCGGCACGACCGGCGCCGAGACATGGAACTGGGATGAGCTTTCGTTCGACGAACAGGTCACCGTCAAGGCGATGCAGGGCCGTCCGCCGTTCGGGGTTGAAATCCGCTGCGTCGATCTGGGCGACCCCGAGAAGGTGCTGCCACGCGATGGCAAGACGTCCGGCGCCCTGCAGGTGCGCGGGCCGTGGATCGTCAAGCGCTACTTCAAGGCCGAGGCCGATGCGGTTGTGGCCGGACAGTGGTTCGATACCGGTGACGTTGGCCTGATCCACCCGGACGGGACGCTGCAGCTGACCGACCGGACCAAGGACGTGATCAAGTCTGGCGGGGAGTGGATCAGTTCGGTTGAACTGGAGAATGCAGCGATCGGCCATCCGGCGGTGGCCGAGGCTGCGGCGATCGGCATCTATCACCCCAAGTGGGACGAGCGGCCGCTGCTGGTGGTGGTCAGGAAGCCCGGGGTCGATGTCAATCAGG
>NZ_VLKJ01000010.1 GCF_007830315.1 Novosphingobium taihuense | reverse complement strand
GTCGTTGGCCAGTTCGATCGCATGGGCCTCATCGCGGGCCCGGATCACGCCGACAACCGGGCCGAAGCTTTCATCGCGGAACAGCTTCATGTCCTGCGTCACGCCATCGACGACGTGGGCGGGCATCAGCACGTTGTGCGTGGTTTCGCCGCCCGTCAGAACCTTTGCGCCCTTGGCCACGGCATCGTCGATCAGGCTCTGGCAGTGTGCCACAGTCTTGGCGTCCACGACGGCACCAAGCGGCGTTGTCCCCTCGCGAGGGTCGCCCACGGCCAGCGTCGCGACCTTGGCCTTGAACTTCTCGGCGAAGGCGTCGGCGACGGCATCGACGACGATGATCCGCTCGGTCGACATGCAGATCTGGCCCTGGTTCATGAAGGCGCCAAATGCTGCTGCCTTCACCGCCTCATCCAGATCAGCATCATCCAGCACGATCAGCGGCGCCTTGCCGCCCAGTTCGAGCAGGCAGGGCTTGAGGTGCTCGGCAGCGCGCTTGGCAATGATCCGGCCAACAGCGGTGGAGCCGGTGAAATTGATCCGCCTTACCTCGCCCGCATCGATCAGCGCGCCCACAACCTCAGCCGCATCCTTCGGCGCATTGGTCACGACATTGACCACGCCTTCGGGGAAGCCCGCTTCGGCAAAAGCCTCGATGATCAGCGCATGGGTGCGCGGGCATTGCTCGGAAGCCTTGAGGATCACGGCATTGCCGCAGGCCAGCGGCACGGCGATCGCACGCACGCCAAGGATGATCGGCGCATTCCACGGCGCAATGCCAAGGATCACGCCAACCGGTTCGCGCAGGGCCATGGCCAGGCACCCCGGCTTGTCGGAAGGAATGACCTCGCCGGAAATCTGGGTGGTGAGCGCAGCGGCTTCTCGAACCATCGATGCCGCAAGGCCGAGATTGAACAGCGCCCAGCCCTTGGTCGCTCCAATTTCACCCATCATCGCCTCGACAAAGGCATCGGCCTTCGCCTCAAGCGCGCTTGCCGCCTTCATCAGCACGGCGCGGCGGGCGTTCGGCCCCATCCCGGCCCAGGCAGGAAAGGCAGCTCCCGCCCTGGCTGCAATCGCCGGAATGTCAGATGCCTGCATCGCCTCGGCGGTTGACGCGACAGCACCAGTCATGGGGTTGATGCGTTCGAATTGCATGTCTGCTCTCCTCTCTCGCTCGCTGATGCCTGCATAGGTCAATATAGTTTGATGTCCAACTAAAAATGCTCTAGCTGACGCTGACGGCGAACGAGAATCGTTACCTGCCGTGCGCTGCGGGACAGGAGAATGCGATGCGCGTGTTTGTGATCGGGACGGGTGCAATGGGCACATTGTTCGGCGCGAGACTGCTGGCTGCCGGGCACGACGTGACATTCATCGACGCCGACAGTGCTCGCGTTGATGCCATCAATCACGGAGGGGTGTCAGAGAATGGGGTGGCCATCCCCGCACGAGCGGTATTGCCGGGCTCAGCCAGCGGGGTTGCCGATCTGGTGATTGTCTTCACCAAGTCCATGTTCACCAAGGTTGCGGTTCAGCAGAATCTGAATCTGATCGGGGATACGACCAGCGTTCTGACATTGCAGAACGGCCTCGGGAACGGTGAGTGCATCGCTGAACTCGTCGGCCCTGAAAAAGTGCTCTGCGGCATCACGAACTGGCCTGCCGATCTGCTTGGGCACGGGCGGATCCACGTCGGCGGTGAAGGAAGCGTGAAGCTGTGGAGCTTGGATGGCTCGGAGCGACCGGCAATCGCCACAGTCACCTCAGCTCTCAACAACGCGGGACTTGCCGCTACCGCCGATGTCGACGTTCAGCGCCATGTCTGGGAAAAGGTAATCTTCAATGCCGCTCTTAACGGCGTAGCCGCACTAACGCGCCTTACCGTCGGACAGATAGGCGCGCATGGACCTTCCTGCGACATGGCCATCGGGATCGTGACCGAGGGCATCAAGATCGCGAAGGCTGTCGGTATCCAGGCCGACGGCAAGGCGGTGCATGCCAACGTTGAATTCGCGATGCTTCATCACTGTGATCACAAGCCTTCAATGTTGCAGGATGTGGAGGCCGGGCGGCCGATGGAGGTCGATTCAATTCAGGGCGGCCTGCTGGCTGCAGCCCGGTCGTCCGGGGTCGACGCACCTTTGCTCAACGCATGTGCAAGCCTGCTGCGCGGCCTCAACCACGCAAGTGCTCTTCGTGCCGGGCGCTGATTCCCCGCGCTCGTAAAGGACGCAATCTCATCATGTATACCACTGCCACAGCTTTCATCGATGCACTGGTCGAACAAGGCATCGAGTACATGTTCGTCAATCTGGGGAGCGATCATCCGGGCTTGGTGGAAGCAATTGCCAAGGCCCGCGCCGAGGGCCGACCGGTGCCGCGCGTGATTACGTGCCCTAACGAGATGGTCGCGCTGACGATTGCCCACGGCTTCACGCAGGTAACCGGGCGGCCTCAGGCGGTGGTCATCCATGTCGAATGCGGCACGCAGGCGTTGGCAGGTGCTGTCCATAACGCTGCAAAAGCTCGTATCCCGGTACTCATCTTTGCAGGCTCTTCGCCATTCACCCAGGACGGCGAACTGCTTGGCAGCCGCAACGAGTTTATCCAATGGATTCAGGATGTGCATGATCAGCGCGGCCTGGTGCGCGGATACATGCGATACGACAACGAAATCCGAACGGGGGCGAATGTAAAGCAGGTCGTGCACCGTGCCATGCAGTTTGCCCGGACCGATCCAAAAGGACCGGTCTATCTCATGGCAGCACGCGAAGTGCTTGAGGCCTCCTGCGAACAGGTGGATATTGATATTGCACGCTGGGGGCCAGTTTCGGCTCCTGCGCTGGGAGACAGGAACGCTCGCTCAATCGCAGGCGATATTGCCAAGGCTCGCCGCCCGCTCGTCGTCACGTCCTATCTCGGCCGAAATCCAGCTGCGGCCCGTCAGCTGGCCAGCCTTTGCGATCGCTATGGCATCGGGGTCGTTGAGTCAGTGCCAAGCTATGTAAACGTGCCGCATGGCCATGATTGCTTTCTTGGCAGCTACTGGAACGATCCACGGCAAAACGAGGCACTTGCCGAGGCCGATCTCGTGCTTGTGATCGACAGCGATGTGCCATGGATCCCGGCAAAGAACCGCCCTTCAGCCCATGCCAGAATCCTGCACATCGATATCGACCCACTCAAGGAACAGATGCCGCTGTGGTACATCGAGCCGCATGGCGCTTATCGTGCCGATGCTGAAACGGCACTGGCCGAGATCTCCGAAGCGCTGTCCAATCTGGCGATCGACCAGGGCCTGATCGGAGAGCGTCGCGCGCACTATGCAAGGTTGAGTGCCAAACGTCGGGCGCGGCTTGCGTCTGAAGAGGCTGAAACCGGTGCTCTTACGACTGCTAGGCTGATGGCCAGCGTGCGCACACATCTCGGCAATCATGCGATCGTGATCAACGAAGGCATTACGAACTACCAACCGGTCTTCGATCACATTGCGCCAAACGAGCCCGGCACCATGTTCGCCAGCGGTGGCGGATCGCTCGGATACAATGGCGGCGCGGCGATCGGAGCCAAGCTGGCATCACCGGACGCAACGGTTGTCGCCATCAGCGGTGATGGCACCTACATGTTTACGGTCCCGTCGTCGGTGCACTGGATCGCACGGCGCTATGATGCGCCATTTCTGCAGATCGTGCTCAACAACGATGGCTGGAATGCCCCGCGGCATTCGGCTCTTGCTGTTCATCCGGACGGCTACGCCAGCAGGGCCGAAACTCTCGATCTGAGTTTCTCCCCTGCTCCTGACTACGGTGGCATCGCCAAGGCGGCGGGAAATGCCGAGCCGATCATGGTTGATCGCGAGAGCGATCTGGACGAGGTCATGGCAAGAGCGTTTGCAATCCTGCGCAATGAAAGACGTTCCGTGCTGGTCGAGGCGCGCTTGGGATAGCCAAGCTGCGCAGCTTGAGCCATACCCACAAGCCTTCGTCCACTTGACTGTCTGGAGCACATGTCCCGCAAGCGCGCGCCGACAGCCGAAACTGCACTAGAGATGGCTGGCTCAGGCCCATCAGAGCGTTTGACGCGCAATCTCGATGAGGTCCTGGCCTATCAGTTGCGGCGTGCGCAAGAGGCATCGTTCGCCGCATTTGCAGCACGCGTCGGGGAGGCTGGCATTTGGCCGGGATGGTATGCCCTGCTGGTCGTGATCAACGACAATCCCGGCATTAACCAGCGTGACCTGAGCCATGCAGTTGGCCGCGACAAGTCAACGCTTACCGCATCCTTGCGGGAACTGGGCAAGGCAGGCCTGATCGAGAAGACACGTGACGAGGCCGATCAACGATCATTCCGTATCGCGCTGACCGCCGCCGGCCAGCGTCACCTCGCTGAACTGGAATTCCACGCGGATGCGCACAACAAGCGCCTCGATCGGATCATCGGCTCCAGGAACAGGACGATCCTGTTGCAAATGCTGCGCGATCTGGCCGACAACCTCTCGGCGGAGTAACAGTACCGCTCAGGCTGCCCGCCGGCGTCGCACTTCGGCCACGATGTCTTCGTGAACCCCCTTGCGCAGCGGAGAGAAGAAGGCGCACGTCCCGCTGCTTGCCAGGCTCAAGCCGCACAGGATTGCGATCATTGACGGAAGTGCCGGTCCCAGGCCGCCCCCGTTTGGCGACCCGGGATCATAACCCAACTGCGAGAGGCAGAATCCGAACAGCCCTGCGGCGGCACCCAGTCCCATTTTCTGCACGAACATGAAAAGCCCGAAGAGGAACGATTCGAGCCGCACCCCGCCAGCCCATTCGCCGTATTCAACCGTATCTGGAAGCAGGGCCCAGTATGCGACGGCAATGCCGACCGTGCCGGTTTGCATTATGGCGAACGCTGCCGTGGTCGTGAGGGATGCAACCGGCTGGACCAAACCCAGGAACGCCGCTCCCACCAGTCCGACAGCTACTGCCAACAACCAGACCGCACGCTTGCCAAAGAAACGCCCCAAGGTCGCCCAGATCGGTACAAGCACAAATGCTGCGGTTGTGGCAAACGTAAGGGCACCCCGTGACGCGCTCTCATCGCCAACGACATACTTGAAGTAGTATATCATGGACTTGCTGAGCACGGTCGTATTGAAAGTGGCGAAGAGAAGGCCCGATACCAGCAGCAGAAATGCACGGTTCTTGAAAACGGTGCCAAGCGCTGCACGATCAACACCGACCGTCAGCGAAAGCGAACCCTCGCTCTCCTCCTGCTCGGCTGGCTCACGTGTGACCATGGCCACGAAGGCAAAGATCGCCGTGGCGACGACCCCACCGAGCGTAGCAGCCCAGAAGAATCCGTTGTTCTGCGCGCCACCAGCCAACTGTACCAATGGCTGTGTGAGCAATGCGACCACCGAACCGGCTGCAGATGCGAACAGAACATTGAGGGCCGTCAACTGGGTGCGTTCGGCCTGATCCTGCGTGATGCGTGCCGTGAGCGAATTGAACGGCACCGCGACTGTCGTATAGCATATCCGGAACAGGAGGTGGCTGGCCGTCACTGCCACTACCAGCAGGCTCCCTTCCAGGCTGGGCGAAAGATACAGAAGCATGAACGACAGGGCGAGCGGTACCGCTCCGATCGCAATCCATGGCCGATAGCGCCCCCACCGGGTGCGGGTACGATCCATCAGGACGCCTGCAACGGGATCGATCGCAGCGTCGAACATCGACGCAACCATGTAGATGGCTCCCGCCGTCGCGCCGCTCAGGCCGACCACATCAGTGTAGAAGTAGAGCAGGAAGTACGTGAGGCTCTGCCAGTATATGTTCAGACCGAAATTGCCGACCGCGTAGCCGAGCTTCCGGGGGAGTGACATGCGGCCGGTCGAATGTGACATCAGAAACTCCTCGCTTCTGAAACAAGCAGATCGGCCGAAGTTCTCAAGTCAATCGCACTTGCGCCGACTGCAAGGCGGAACGTCGCTGCAGGTATGTGCCAACGACGATCGATCTCGTCGAAGCGTGCCAGCAATCGGGGATCAATTGTCGTCGTAAAGGTTTGGCTCGCCCCAGGATCGAGGCGCACCTTCTCCCATCCACACAGTCGCTGGTCCACAACCCCGTCGATATGCGTCAGATAGAGTTGCGGGACATCCGTGCCGGCAAGGTCGCCAATGTTGGTGACGGTGAAAGTCGCCTCGGCGCTTTCACCGATCCAGGTCACATGCAGGTTGGAGTAGGCGAAACGCGTGTAGGTCAGCCCGAAGCCGAAGGGAAAAAGCGGCACATGGCCCTCGCGTGCGAACCAGCGATATCCCACGCAGGAACCTTCCTCGTAGGGCAGGGGGAACACTTCCCGTGCATTTGCCGCATCGAAAGCTGACATGCCGAGACCGAAGAGCTGCGGGCGAGGCAGTTGTTCGGTCGACGCCGGGAAGGTTATCGGCAGCCGTCCAGACGGACTTGCCTTGCCGGTCAGGACATTGGCAATCGCCTCGCCTCCCCGGTTGCCGGAGTACCAGGCCTCGATCACTGCCGGGACATCTTCCAGCCAGGGCATCAGGACCGGGCCGCCGGTTTCGAGGACGACGACTGTGCGCGGATTTGCGCGCGCGACCGCACGGATGAGTTCGTCCTGACCGTTCGGCAATGACAGGTCCGGAACATCGACCGATTCCGTTGTCCATTGGGTGGCAAAGACGATCGCGACTTCGGCGCGACTTGCAATCTCGGCCGCAGCAGCAGGATAAGCGCCGTCGTTGATCTGAAATTCCGCATCGGGCAGCGCGGCTCTCAAGGCAGCATAAGGTGATGAGGGGTGGTAGATCATCGTGCGCGGAACGCCCACGGCAGACACCCCCATCGCGGGGATCTGTATGCCCGGTCCGTCAATCGCCGTCACGTAGGACGAACCACCGCCGGCCAGAACGCCGAATTCGGACATCCCGCCAATGATCGCAATCGACCGCGGGGACGACAATGGCAGCGCGTTGTTCTCATTCCGCAGCATGACGATGCCGTCTTCAGCGGTCTGGCGCGAAAGGTTGGCGTGGGCGGCGTAGTCAATCGGTCCGGCCTGGACCGGGCGATCCATCAGACCCACTGCGAACAGCGATCGCAAGATGCGGTGGACCATGTCGTCCAGCCTGGCGGCCCACTTCGGATCCTGCTGCACCTTTTCCCGGAGCGGCTGATCGAAGAACACCTCGGCGTCCAGCTGATCTCCCGACTGCTGGTCGAGCCCGGCCATGGCGCAATCGACGCTGCGCACAGCACCCCAATCCGACATGACCCAGCCAGGATAGCGCCAGTCGCCTTTCAATACGGTGTTTAGCAGCCAGCTGCTGTCGCTGCAGTACTCGCCATTGACCAGGTTATAGGCGCACATCACCGAACCGGGCTGTCCGATTTCGATGGCGATTTCAAAAGCGAGAAGATCGCTCTCACGAGCCGCGGCCTCGCTGATGCGAACATCCGCACTGAATCGGCCAGTCTCCTGATTGTTCAGGGCGAAGTGCTTGACGGTCGAGACGACGTTTTCGTCCTGAATGCCGCGGATGCTTTCCCCCGCCAGAATGCCGCTCAGCAGCGGGTCCTCGCCGAAGTACTCGAAGTTTCGTCCATTGCGCGGCTCGCGTGCGATGTTCACACCGCCAGCCAGCATCACGTTGAAGCCCTTGTTACGGCTCTCGTTCCCAAGAATCCGCCCGCAAGCGTGTGCGAGTGTCCGATCCCAGGTCGATGCCAGCGCGATCGTAGAAGGGAGCGCCGTGGCGCCATCGCCCGGACGGCAATTGTCAGGATTGGTTACGCCGACGCTTGCATCCGTCTCTTGCAGATCGGGTATGCCCAGACGCGCGACGCCGGGAATGAAGCCGGCCGATCCGAGCGCCCGCTCAGGCGCCGGAATGCCCATGCGCACACGCCCCATGGGGCCGTGAACGATGCGCAGCTTTTCCTCGAGAGTCATCCGGGCGAGCAATTGCGCAGCACGCTCGTCCGCCCCTTCGATGGCAGGCATTTCGGGAACGCAGAACGACTGACTTGAACTCATGCTGCCTCTGGACCTCTCGGATTCACAATTCGCCGTTGGGGATGGGAAGGGCCATCCCTGTTGTGACAACATTGCCATATCTGATATCGAATCGTCAAATCGAAATGACGTTCTGGCGCAGGTCGTCGATCGTGAAGCATTCGCGTGGGCAGCCGAAAGGCGTGGGTGTAGATGCAATATCTCCCTATAACTGTTAAGTTATGGCGGGTTTCAGCGGTTTCGATCTCCTTGTGGATGCGGGTTTCCGATCTGTCGAGAAAGGTGCAAATGATGTATGACAATGTTGTCTTGACGAGCCCTGTCGGGTGTGTCATTTGCAGGCTTCCAGACATCAATCCCTGGGGGAGGAAAATCGTGAGACACACCTTGCTGGCCGGTTCGGCCATCTTGTTCGCACTGCCGTCCGCATCCGCGCTGGCGCAACAGGCCGAAACCGCTGCTCAGGTGGCCCAGGAGGATTCGGGCAGCGCCGATAGCGGTGACATCATCGTCACGGCCAACCGTACGGAATCGCGCCTGTCCAAGACGCCGATCGCCATGACGGCGATCTCGCAGGACGGGTTGCGCGATGCCGGCATCGTGGATGCGCGTTCGCTCGGCCAGGCCGTCCCCAACGTGCGTATCAGCACTGACCGTGACAATGCGCGCGTCGCGATCCGTGGCGTCACTTCCACGGACACAACCGAAAAGGGTGATCCATCGGCCGCGTTCCTGCTCGACGGCGTCTACATCGCGCGCTCTGCCGACATCCTTGGCAGCTTCTATGATCTTGAACGCGTAGAAGTTCTGCGTGGTCCGCAGGGCACCCTCTATGGCCGTAACACCACCGCCGGTGTCATCAACGTCATTTCAGCGAAGCCGAAGGCCGAGTTCGAAGCGTCGGGCGATGCCTATTTCGGCAACTATGGCCAGCGTGGCGTCACCGCGATGCTCAATGTGCCGGTCGGTGAAACCCTCGGAATTCGCGGGGCTGTGAACTATGACCGGATGGACAATGTCATCCGTCTCGCGAACACCAGCGGTGGAACGCTCCTGCCTGCGCGCGACACCTTTTCAACCCGTCTCTCGTTTGGCGGGACGCTGGCCGAAGATTTCCGTTTCGTCGTTCGCGGCGACTACTCGAATGCAAATGGCAGCATGCTCAACGTGTTGCCGCTCGCCAACGCGTTCGGAACCTCGCCCAAGGGTGTCGACCAGCCTTATGTCGAAGGCCTGAGCAACGAGCAGCGCCTCACCTTTCCGTTCCCGCTGGCAGGCCCCGACCAACGCAATTATCGCTTCGGCGGTATCACGGGCGAATTCTCCTACGACTTCGGCCCGGTTGAGCTGACCTACCTCGGCTCCTATCGCGAGACCCACCGCGACGATCGGCGGAACTACATCGTGGGCAGCTTTGCCAGCAACCCGGCAGTCTATCGCGGCCGGTTCAACCAGCAGTCACACGAATTGCGTGCTGCGTTTGGCCAAGGCAGCCCGTTGCATGGGCAGGTCGGTCTCTATTACTTCCGCGAGCGCAGCAACCTCTCGCTGATCCTGGGCAATCCGGAAGCATCTTCGGGCGGCCGCGTCGGAGCAGTCGGGTTCGGTTTCGTTCAGGGCCCGACGCAGTCGACTTCGAAGGGCGTGTTCGGCACGGTGACGTACGACGTCACGCCCGAACTGCATGTCACCGGCGGCATCCGCTACACGAAGGACGAGAAGTCACGCAACGGCCTGACTGTGGCGGACTACCCGACGCTGGCGGCCTCGCCATGCGGCACGCTGCGTTGCACGCTCAACACCAACATCGCCGCTGCTGACTGGAGCAAGACCACTTGGAAAGTCGGTGTCGACTACGATACGCCGCTCGGCCTCGTATTCGCCAGCGTCTCTACCGGCTACAAGGCTGGCGGTTTCAACGACGGCTGCCTTGCAGGCACGGTGGGTGGCACCGGCTGCATTCTTACCCCGTCGACCCTTTACTACGATCCCGAAAACCTCACGGCCTATGAAGTGGGCGCAAAGCTCAAGCTTGCCGAAGGTCTGCGCCTGAATGGATCGGTGTTCCACTACGATTACTCGGGCCTGCAGATCAGCCAGGTCGTCGTGACGCCGGTACCTGGCAACCGGACCAGCAACGCGGCCAAGGCCAAGGTCGATGGCGTTGAACTGGAAGCAATTGCATCGCCATATGCCGGGGGGCAATTCACTGTCGGCGTGAACTATCTCAATGCGCGCTTTGCAACCTTCATCCCGGACGTCACTTTCCCGACTGCGGCAAACCCGCTCAGCTTTGCGGGCAAGCATCTAGACCATGCACCCAAGTGGACGGCCAACCTCGGCTACACCCACACATTCGTGCTGGGCAATGAGGCAGAAGTGGAGTTTGGCGTCCGCTCGCTGATCAATTCCAGCTACTACATCACCAACCTGGGCACGCTTTCGCAGTTCAGGCAGCCGTCGTTCACGAAGACCGACATTACCCTGACGTATAACGCGCCGGAAAAGCGCTACTACGTGCAGGGTTTCGTCAAGAACATCGAGAACGAACTCACGATTTCGCAAGCTCAGGGCGGTCGCCTCGCGAATGTCCAGTTTGAGCAGCCACGCACCTACGGCGTTCGCGCAGGCTTCAAGTTTTAAGCCGAAGCTCTTCCGGTAATCGAGAAGGGGGCGCAGCAATGCGTCCCTTTTTCGTGTTCAGGCAGCGTTCTGAGGTACAGGCCCGGTCGACTGCCGCTGCACGAGCGTGAGCGGCAGCGTGACGCGCCGGGACGAGCGTGGCTTTATCAGTTGCTGAACCGCCATCTGCACCATGTCCGCCAAAGGCTGGTGTATTGTGGTAAGCGCAGGCCAGATCAGCCGCGCAATCGGACTGTCGTCGAAACCGCACACCGAAAGATCATCGGGAATCCTGATGCCCCTGCCGAGCGCGTGGCTGATCACGCCAGTTGCCATCTCGTCGTTCGAAGCAAATATGGCTGTGGGCGGCACCGGCAGGTTCAACAGCTTCTCGGCGGCGTCTCTTCCGGTCTCTGCGGTGAAGTCACCCTGCAGGATCAGATCGAGCGGCACCGTGCCAGAAAGGCGCGTCACGTGATCGACGAAAGCTGTAAGGCGGGTCCTGGCAGAGGAATGACTGGCGGTACCGATCACGAAACCGATGCGGCGATGACCCAAGGCCCATAGATGATCGACCATTGATCGCACCGCTGCACTATCGTCGACCACGACCTCAGCGCCCACCTCCGCGTGTTCGGCAGGGGCAAGCCTGGAGAACGGCTTTCCGGATTCCTGCAGTACGGCAAGCAGGTCTGCATTGTCTCCCAAAGGCGGGAGGATGATGTAGCCATCCACCTTCACTCCGGCCATCTGCCGTCGAATCAGGTCCCTGTCTGAAAGAACATCGGCAGAGAGCGGCTCGGCAATCATGTGATATCCTGCCGCGCGGCAGGCCGACAATGCTGCATCCTGAATTTCGAGCTGGTATTGTGACTTGCGGTCCGGGAACAGCAGCGCGATGATCATGTGCCGCCCGCCGCGAATTGTCCTGGCACCGATGTTGGGTACGAAGCCCAGCGTTTCGATCGCCGCCTGCACTTTCACGCGCAGATCGTCACCCACGTACTTCTCGTCATTGATCACGCGCGAGACGGTTTTGAAAGAGACACCGGCAAGCCTTGCAACATCGACGATCGTCGGTTTGGCTGACCGCTTCGGCTCGCTGGCATCACTTTTAGATTTCATCAGTCGAAGTACACATCTCGAACCATTTCGACACTACCTAATCGCCAGCGCAAACGGTCACAACCGCTTATGCCAAGCTCCAATCGGACGAACTGGGGGCAGTCGCGCGGAATGTGGTCGGCACCGACCGGCATGGCGGGGTCCTGTCTGGCGACGTTCGACACCGTCCAGAGGAGACCATAGACGCGGCTGTCGTTCGGATCGAGGAGGCGGGCCGCACCTGTATGATCACCTGATCGCCAGCCATGCGGCAAGGAACAGCCCACTGCCGATCACGATCGGACGAATCTGGCTTGCCCGGAGGCGGCCGAGCAGGTGGGCTCCGCCAACACTGCCGATGAGGCCTCCCACGGCCAGAGGCAGCGCAAGCAGCCACTGTGTGCTGCCGGATGCGACGAAGATGACCACCGCACCTGCGTTCAACGCTGCAACGATGATGTTTTTCGCCGCCCCGCCCTCGACGCCAGCCAATCCGCTGAAGGCGAGAAGTGCCAGCACGAGAAAGCTGTTCCCTCCGCCGAAGTAGCCACCATAGACTGCCAGGATCGCAAGGATCGGCCAATACAGCCAGGGAGAAAGCACCGATCCGGCCCCAGCAGTGGCCTTTCCGCGTCCGGCCCATGCATAGATTGCGGTTGCCAGAAGCACGAGCCAGACGACGAGCTTGCGGAAGCCGGCCGGATCGGTCGACAGAAGCAGCAGGGCACCCACTGCACCGCCTGCGATGGCGAGCACGATTGATAAAACGAAGCTGCCGCCCAGATGGTGCGCCACCGATGAACGCACGCGCAGCGTCTTCCACGCCATGAAGCCGGCAGCTGCCTGTCCGGGACTGAGTGCGACGGTGGACGTGAGGTTGGCCAGTCTGGGATCGATCCCCAAGGCCATCATGCCGGCCAGCGTCAGGATCGGCCCACCCCCGGCAATGGCGTTCACCGCGCCGGCGATGGCTCCTGCAACAACCAAGAGGGCCAAATGCCACGCGCTTTCCAAAGCCATTTCTCCTGTCGGCAGCGCCTGGCGAACATCCTGAAGTGCAAGTGCACGTCAGGCGTACGATGGATGCCACATCATTCCAGCTATCTTCTCGGCCGTCAAAGCCGCAGGCGGACGGGTGGCCACGCCATCCAGCACGGCCTGTTCCGCAACAATCGTCGCGATCCGTACTGCCACTTCGCGCAGCGCCGTGACCGGTGGGAGGAGAGGCCCATCGCTGGGCGCAAGCTCTCCAAGGCCGCGTGCAGCTGCCAGGAACATCGCGTTCGTCACTTCCCGTGCCCCGCTCGCCAGTGCACCAAGGCCGACGCCGGGAAAGACGTAGACATTGTTCACTTGCGCAACGCCCGGCACGGCGAACGGACTGCCCGTGCCGATGATGCCGCGCCCCCCGGTCCAGGCGATGAGGTCTTCGGGTTCTGCCTCCGCCCTGCTGCGGGGATTGGACAGAGGAAACACCACGGGCATTGCGCAGTCTTGCGCGAGCCGATGTATGGTTGGCGCATCGAATGCATTCTTCTGACCCGAAGTACCGATCAGGACAGTGGGCTGCACGTTGACGATGGTGTCGTAAAGAGCGGGAAAGGCGCCGGTGTTGGATCGTGTCCAGTTCGCGGTCTCGGCCGCCGGGCGGGCAAATGGTGCCTGCTGAGGTGGAAGATCCGACAGTGCATCGGTAATCAGACCCTGTTGGTCGATCGCCCATATACGCCGTCGGGCGGTTTGTTCGTCATCACCTTCTGCACGCAGCATCCGGACGAGCAATTCGGCGATGCCGCTGCCCGCAGCACCGAAGCCGAAGATGACGAACCGGTTCTGTGCAAGCGGGATACCCGTGCGCCGGACGGCGGCCAGCAGCGTGCCTGCTGCTGTTGCGGCGGTGCCCTGGATGTCGTCGTTGAAGCTGAGCAGACGGTGGCGGTAGCGGGCCAGCAGATCAAAGGCATTCTTGCCGGAAAAGTCTTCCCACTGGAGCAGTGCGCCGGGAAAGCGCCTCTCGATCGTGCTGACGAAGTCTTCGAGAAAGGCGTCGTAATCGGCGCCCCTGACGCGCGGCGCGCGCCAGCCGACATAGAGCGGATCTTCCCGGCGCTCCTGGTTGTCGGTGCCGACATCAAGCAGGATCGGCAGGACTTGCGCGGGATTTATGCCCGCGCAGGCTGTGTAGAGTGCCAGCTTGCCAATCGGGATGCCCATCCCGCCAGCGCCCTGATCGCCAAGCCCAAGGATACGCTCCCCATCGCTCACCACGATGACCTTCACGCGGTCGAAGCGCGGGTCGGCCAGAATGTCGGCCATCCGCTCCCGGTTCGGCCAAGACAGGAAAACGCCGCGCGGCTTGCGCCAGACTTCGCTGAAGCGCTGGCAGCCCTCGCCTACCGTCGGTGTATAGATGATCGGCAGCAATCCTTCGAGATCGCTCTGGACCAGCGCGTGGAACAGAACCTCGTTCGTGTCCTGCAGATCGCGAAGAAAAACATAGCGCTGAAAGTCGTCGCTCATGCCGGCAAGCGCCAGCCTGCGTCGTGCGATCTGGCTCTCGAGCGTGCCGATATGCGGCGGCAGCAATCCGTGCAGGCCATTGGCCGTGCGTTCTTCGTCGGTAAAGGCCGTCCCCTTGTTGGTCAGGGGATCGGCCAGAAGGCTTCGGGCGACCCGATGGCACGCTGCAGTCAAAATCTCTCGTTCCTCTCGACAGCTCTCCAGACCGGGAAAGAGGAGCCGGCGGCCATATGTGAATGCCGCCGGCTCAGTCAGGGTGGATCAGAAGTTCAGATTGGCAGACAGATAGTAGTACGCCCCGTTGAAGCCGAACTGCCCGGCGTTGCGCGTGTAGGGCGTCTGGCCGTTGGAATAGGACGCGGCCTCGCCGGTGAAGCCGTCACGCTTGGCGTTCCACTTGTCCGGGTAGGTATCGAAGATGTTGTTGCCGCCTGCAGTCAGCGAGAAGTTCTCGGAGAACCTGTAGGTAACGTTCAGGTCCACCAGCGTCTTGCCGCCAAAAGTCTGGACGCAACGGTTGTTGGCATCGCACTTGACGTTCGAATCCGCCTTGTTGAGTCCGGTGCTGAAGGCCTTGACCGATCCGAAGTAGCTGGCACGCGCACCCAGGGTGAAGTTGCCGACATCGAGGTTCGAAGAAAACAGGACCTTGGTCCGTGGCAAAGCCACTTCGATAAGCTCGATCGCCGTAAGGCCGATGAGCGGAGCGGCCCGGTTGGCTGCCGAAGCCCCTGCAATCAGAGCTGCCGGTGTTTCACGCTGCCGCAGAACTTTGGTCTGCGAATGGGTTCCTGCCAGCGTCACGCTCAGCTTGTTCCCTCCACCAAGCGGCATGCGATAGGTCGCGACGACATCGATGCCGCGCGTGCGGGTGTCAATCTGGTTGGTGAAGAAGCGGATTTCACGCACACCGGGGAAGAGGGCGGCAACCGAAGGGTAATTGGCGGTCAGGATGCCGTCGGTAATGGCGATGCGGTCCTTGATGTTGATCTGGAATGCGTCGACCGTGACAGTCAGTCGAGCGAAATCCCCGGTGATTCCTGCCGCAAAGCTGTCCGAAATCTCGGCCTTGGGATCGGGGATGCCAAGTTGCGCAAGGCGGGGATTGTCGCTCGAGATCTGCTGTGTCTGAAGGATCAATCCGTTCTGCACGGTCGAGGTGTTTACCCGGTTGCCGATCTGGGCCAGCGACGGCGCACGGAATCCGCGATTGTACGATGCGCGGATACCCAGGTTGTCATTCAGCTTGAAGCGACCGGCGAACTTGCCCGAAAGGTTGCCTCCGAAGTCGCTGTAGTCCTCATAGCGAAGTGCTGCAGCGATGAGGAAGCGCGATGTGATGTCCGCCTCGACGTCGACGAAGGCGCCAATGTTGCGACGGCTGAGATCGTTCTCGTCTTGCGGCGCATAGCCGGGACGGCCGTTGGTGCCCGGAGTCTTGCCCGAGACCGCAAGTGGCCCGACAACGTAGGAGGCAAGGTCGCCACGCTGCACCTTGAAGTTGTCGCGACGCCATTGCAGCCCCATTGCAACGTTGAGCGAGTCCATGCCGAGGACTGCGCCGAGGTCCTTTGAGCCGGTGAATTCGACAACCTGCTGGTTGAATTCGGAACGGCCGATGTAAAAGCTGGTGGGGCTGGCAGCTCCGAGCGAGGCATTGACAGTGTCACGCGCCCACTGGTCGAGATGATTGTGACCGAAGCCGTAGCTGAGATCGAGGTCCCAACCGGCAAGCTCGCCTTTCAGACCACCGTTGACCGACCAGTCGATCGAGCGTCCCGGAAGGATCGGCACGTAGCCATCGGGATAGATGGTAAGGTTGGAGTTGGCAAAAGTGGCCGGGGCGCGGAAGAAGCCGAACGCGCGGATGTCCTTGCGCGAATATCCTCCGAACAGATAGGCCTTGATGTTGTCCGACAGCGGCAGTTCGGAATTGACGAAGCCCTGATACGTCCGGTTCTGGTTGGAGCCATAGTTGCCGACCACGAACGGCCCCTGCGGATAGACGCCACGATCGGCGCGCGGGTTGGCCGTGGTATAGGGAAAGTTTGCAGTCGGGCCGGTGTAGTTGGCCGGTGTCGCCGGGTAGAGCACGCCGTCATAAGGATCGGAACGATTGGTGCCTTCGGTGCTGAAGTATTCCAGCGTATAATTGATGAATCCGCCATCGCCGCCCAGCTTCAACCCCTGGTTGAGCATCGTGCGGATCGTGAAGCCGTCGCCTTCCTTGTTGAGGCCGCTGGTCACATTGACGTTGCCGCCTTCGCTCGCATTGTTGAGCGTCAGGTTGATCACGCCGGCAATCGCATCGGAGCCGTACTGCGCGGCGGCACCGTCACGCAGCACCTCGATCCGCTGGATCGCGCCGCTCGGGATCGAGTTGAGGTCGGACACAACCGTCCCGAGCCCGGGAGAGACATTGAGGTTGAGTGCCGAAAACTGATGGCGTCGTTTGCCATTGACCAGCAGCAGCACCTGATCCGGCGACATGCCACGCAACGATGCAGGGTCCGCAAAGTTGGTCGCACCGTTGACGCCGAACTTGGTCGAGTTGAACGAGGGAGAGGTGAACTGCACTTGCTGGCCGAGATCGACCTGGCCCGTGCTGCGCAATTCAGAACCTGAGACTACGTCGACTGCGACCGGCCGCTCGACGTCTGTTCTGGCCTTGCCGCGCGAACCGATCACTGTGATCGCGGCGGGCTCGCCTTGCGGTGCTGAGCCCTCGTCAGCCGCCTGCTGGTCAGCTGCAGCCTGCGTGTCCTGAGCCTGTGCCGTTGCAGGGGCGAGCATCGCAATCAGCGAAACTCCCATCAGCGCCGGTGTGAACTTTCCTCTCTTTGCCATGTGTAAGCCCTCCCATTTTTTGGATTGGTGTCTATTTTCAGTCTGCTGGCGCTTCTTCTGGTGAGAAGACGGGCCCGCCGTGTTGCCCAGCTTGATCCGCGTTGCCGCTCAGCGCCGCGCGCAACTGGTGGTGGTCAAGCGCGCCTTCCCACTTGGCCACGACGATTGCTGCGATAGCGTTGCCGATGCAGTTGGTCAGTGCGCGGCATTCGCTCATGAAGCGGTCGACGCCGAGGATCAGGGCCATGCCGGCAACCGGAACGGTCGGGATTATCGAAAGCGTAGCGGCAAGGGTGATGAACCCGGCGCCAGTCACACCGGCAGCGCCCTTCGAACTGATCATCGCCACCAGCAGCAACGCGATCTGATCGCCCAGCGAAAGATCGACGCCGGTTGCCTGCGCAATGAACAGCGCAGCCAGGGTCATGTAGATATTGGTGCCATCGAGATTGAACGAATAGCCGGTAGGCACGACGATTCCGACGACCGACTTTGCGCAGCCAGCCTGCTCCAGCTTCTGCATCAGGTTCGGAAGTGCCGCCTCGGAAGAGGAGGTGCCGAGCACAAGCAGGAGTTCCGCGCGCAGGTATCGCAGGAGCCTGAAGATCGAGAAGCCACTGAACCGCGCGATCAGGCCAAGTACGATGACGACGAACAGCGCGGACGTAAGATAGAAAGTCCCGACCAGCTTGCCGAGGCCAAGCAGCGCTCCAACACCGTACTTTCCCACGGTAAAGGCCATGGCGCCGAAGGCTCCGACCGGGGCAGCACGCATCAGGATTGCAACCAGCTGGAAGACGACTTCGCTCAACTGCTCGGCAATGCGATGGATCGCCGTCCCGCTCTCGCCGCTGAGGCTGAGGGCTATGCCGAACAGGATCGCCACGAGCAGGACCTGAAGGATCGAACCCTCGGTCAGTGCAGAAACGAACGTTGTGGGTATCACGGAGAGAAGAAAGGCCGGAATTGTGGCGTCGTGCGCCTTGTCTGCATAGCCGTGGACCGCAGAGGCATCGAGTGAGGCAACATCGATATTCATGCCTGCACCGGGCTGCACGACATTTGCCACGATGAGGCCAACGATCAGGGCCAGCGATGACACGGCCAGAAAGTATGCAAAGGCCTTCCCGGCAACCCGTCCGATGTCACCCGCATGGCGCATGCCGCCGATCCCGGTGACGATGGTCAGGAAGATCACGGGAGCAATGATCATCTTGACCAGTTTGACGAAGCCATCGCCCAGAGGCTGAAGTGCGGCTCCGGTTTCCGGCCAGACGAACCCGACGGTAATGCCAGCGGCAATGGCCAGCAGCACCTGCACGTAAAGGCGCGCGAACCACCGTGGCGGGGGAGCAGTGCCTTGCGACGTGTCGATTGCATGCTGCATGGAAGTGCCGGGCTTTCCTCTCTGGGAATCTGCATCGCCGCGCAGATCCTTGTTTCGTCCCGGATACTGGTGGCAAAGCTTGCGCGGCTAAAAGCTTTATTGCGGGAAATTTTTATAATTTAGATTCAATCGTTTATCCGGGCTGCCCGACATCTCAGTGTGTCATTTATTGCACAAGTTAGAAATGAAGGTGCAATTTTCGGCACATTGCGTAGGATCGAGTCATGGAAAGGCACTCGGGAAAGATCAGCTTGGCGTTGGTTGTCTTCGGCGCGCTGGGCGTGGGCCTTCTTGGCGGCGCAATAAGCGAGCGGATTGCGCTTGCGCGGTTCGAACAGCGCGCAATGTCCGACGCCAGCCTGCGGCAGGCATTGCTGTCGAGCGAGATTGCTAGGTTCCGCCTGTTGCCACGCGTGCTTTCGGACGATCGTGGCGTCGTCGCGGCGATCGACAGTCCGACGCCGTCGGTCAGGCAGGCTCTGAACCTCAAGCTTGAGCAACTGGCACACGAAATCGCTGCACCGGTGATCTATGTGATTGGCGCGGACGCGATCACACTTGGCGCAAGCAACTGGAGACATCCCGAAAGCTTCGTGGGCAAATCCTATCTCTTCAGGCCCTATTTCCGCGATGCGCTCAAGAGCGGCACGGGCGAGCAGTTTGCCTTGGGCAATACCAGCCGCAAGCCCGGCCTCTATCTTGCGAACCGCTCGGTGAACAACGGCGTCGTCGTCGTGAAGCTGGAATTCGATACCATCGAGACGCAGTGGTCACGCGCCGAAGGCGTGACCTTCGTGACTGACCGGAACGGCGTCATCCTGGTGTCCAGCCGTCCGGAATGGCGGTTTGCAGCAACCCGCAGTCTCTCGAAGTCGGTGCGGCTCGAGGAAGAGCAGACCAGCGGCGTGAGGACCATCGGCGGACCGCCGTTCGTCACATCTGGAATGAACCGCATTCTGCTGGAGAACGGTCGGGCATATTTGCTGGCGACCACGAAGCCCGATGCAAGTGGCTGGCGAGTCAATCTTGCCCTCCCCCTCAAACCCACGGTCGACAGCGCAGTGCGCAGCGCACAGTTCATCTCCGGGCTTGCTGCCCTGATCGTGTTTGGTGCCGTGGCATTGCTGGTGGAACGCAACCGGCAAAGGCGCGTCCGCACGCAGCAGCTGGAAGCGGCCGTTGCCGAACGCACCGCTGCCTTGCGCGACGAGATGGCCGAACGCACGGCGGCCGAGCAACGCGCGGCACAACTGCGCGAAGGGTTGCGACAAGCCAATCGCCTCGCAACCCTCGGCCAGATCACCGCCAGCGTGGCACACGAAACCGCCCAGCCTGTAGCTGCGATCCGCAACTATGCTGCAAACAGCGCGATCATGCTCGAACGCGGCGATGGTGACGGGGTCCGGCAAAATCTCGCCGCGATCAGCAGGCTGGCTGAACGGATCGGCTCGGTAACGTCGCATCTGCGGGGTTTTGCCCGGAAAGGCGCCGGGATCGTCGGCGAAGTGCCTCTCGACGAAGTGATCGAAGGTGCGCGCCTGATCCTGAAAGAGCAACTGGCTCCGATCGATGTCCAGATTCGCGGACGACGTCGGAAGGTATGTGTAAAAGGCGAGCGGGTCCGGCTTGAACAGGTACTCGTGAACCTGCTGCAGAACGCGGCAGAAGCTCTTGACGCCGTTGCGGAGCCGCGGATCACGCTGGAAGTCCTGGCTGACGGCGACTGCGTGCGTCTGCGCGTGAGCGACAATGGTCCGGGCATCGACGCAACCATCGCCGACACCCTGTTCACGCCATTCTCGACAAGCAGGACCACTGGGCTGGGCCTGGGTCTGGTGATCGCCAAGGACATCATCGAGGAACTGGGCGGCACGCTGTCGCTTGTGGAAAGCGATGGCGGCGCATGCTTCGAGGTGCGCATGGTGCGAGTCCCATGACGATGGCGAGTGCACGCGGCAAGGTGGCGCTTGTCGAGGATGACGACGACCTGCGATTGGCTACGGCCCAGCTCCTGTCCCTTGCAGACTTCGATGTCGTGGCGTTTGAACGCGCAGATGCGGCGCTGGGCGTGGTGGACGCCGGCTGGGAGGGCGTCGTCGTCACGGACATACGCATGCCCGGCATGTCGGGGATCGAACTGTTCCGCACCTTGCAGCAACGCGACCCTGAACTTCCGGTCATTCTTGTCACCGGCCACGGCGATATCGCCATGGCAGTCGAGACCTTGAAATCCGGCGCTTGGGATTTCCTGACAAAGCCCTTCTCGCCCGATGAACTGCTCGCCGCCGTGGAGCGCGCCTTGCGTGCAAGAACTCTGGCGCTGGAGAATCGCAGGCTAAAGGCCGAGGCGGTGACGGAGTACTCCTCGCTTCTGGTAGGCAGTTCGCCTGCCATCACGCGTCTGCGCAGCATGATCCCGGCACTGGCGGACAGCGATCTCGACATCCTGATCGAAGGCGAGACCGGAACAGGCAAGGAGCTCTATGCCCGGCTGCTTCACCGTGCGGGCAAGCGGTCGCGCCATCGGCTCCTGACCCTGAACTGCGCCAGTCTGCCTGCAGACCTCGAAGACGAACTCTTCGCGCCCGTCGGGGCATCGAGCCTTGCCTCGGCCAACCGCGGCACGGTCGTGCTGGACAACCTCGATCTGGCCTCGTCAAGCTTGCAGGCAAGGCTGGTTCAACTGGCCGAGGAAAGGGTTCTGCGGGCTCGCGGCAGCCGCGATCCTATCCCTCTCGACATCCGCATCGTTGCCACGGCCGGGACAACTGCGGACCGCGCGGAAGAGAGGATCGCGCCCGCGCTTTTCTATCGTGTGGCCGCGGTCAGGCTGCAGATGCCGCCTCTGCGGGATCGACGCGATGATGTTCGCACTCTCTTCGCCCACCACGTCGCACAGGTCAGCGCCCGATTGCGCAAGCAGATTCCAGACCTCACGCCCGTTGTCAGCGAATTTCTCTCTGTTCATCCCTGGCCGGGAAACGTGCGTGAACTCGCACACTATGCCGAGCGCTTCGTCCTCGGTCTGCTGGATCAAAGGGCGGAACAGTCGTCCATCAGCAACGGAAAATCGCTCCCGGAACGCGTAGATGCATTTGAACGCGATGCCATCATCAAGGCCGTGCGCGATGCCAATGGTGAGATCGGCCAGGCAATCTCCATGCTCGGCGTGCCACGCAAGACATTCTACTACCGCATCAAGAAGCTCGGCGTCGACCTCGCACAGCTCAAAAGAGAAAAGTAAGGCGGGGTTTGCGCTTCTTGCTGATCTTGTGAGGATTTTCGTGCAGCTCGCCACTGCGGATGTCGGTATCGGGACATCCTCGATTCAATCCCGTTCGAATGCATTAAGGCCCTAATGACGTCCGAGGCTATGTCGCTGGCTAGGCCCCGAAGAGCTTGACCAACGCCCGGCGTGAGGGGTTCCCAGCGAGGAGATTACGCTGAAAACACACCTGTTTTCTGTGAGTTTCAGCGATGTGGGGGCTGTCAGTGGACGGGAAGTTGGAGCGGGTAGCGGGAATCGAACCCGCCTAGCTAGCTTGGAAGGCTAGTGCATTACCACTATGCTATACCCGCTCAGGGTCAGCGCGCTTTGAATTGCGTGGCTGCGATGGCGGCCGCTTGCCACGGCAGGCGCCGGTTCGTCAACCGGGGATCGTCGCGAAGTTTCATCCAAAGGCTTGACTGGCGTAATGAAAGATATATCTTAGACGTAACGAAGTTGATCTTGAAAGCGAGTTTCCATGCCTGCCAGCCGTGCCGTCGTTCCTACCGCCAGTGCCAGCCGTTATCTCCAGCAGCTGTGCAAGCACTGGGGGCACAAGTTCGAAGTCTCGTTCGATCCCACCGCCGGGAAGGTGGCGCTCCCCTCCGGGCCGGTTGAACTGGCCGCGTCCGACACCGTGCTGGAGGTTACCTGCCGGATCGAGGGCGAGGGCGACCTGCCCCGGATGCAACAGGTGGTGGCCGACCATCTCAATCGCTTCGCCCATCGCGAGGGCGAACTGCAGTTCGACTGGCAGCCGCTCGCCTGAAGCATCATTCATTGTGTGTATGCCAGGCGATAAAAACCATTCCTTTGCGCGTGACATGAGCCGAGGCTAGGTCACGGCCGCAAAGGGAGAACGACATGCGCCTCGCAACATTGAATGACGGAACCCGTGACGGGCGGCTGGTGCTGGTATCGCCTGCGGGTGATCATTACGCGCCCGCTCCCGTGGCCACGCTTCAGGAGCTGATGGAGCAGTGGGATGCACTGACGCCGCAGCTGGCAGCGATTGCGGAGTTTCCTGAGGCGCTGGCTAGCGCGACGCTGCTCGCCCCTCTGCCGCGCGCGTGGCAGTGGCTCGATGGCTCTGCCTTCCAGAGCCATGGCGACCTGATGGACGCGATTATCGGCATCACCAAGCCCAAGACCGACGTGCCGCTGATGTACCAGGGCATGTCCGACACCTTCATGGCCAGCGGCACCGATGCGCGGTTTCCGTCCGAGGACCTCGGCATCGATTTCGAGGGTGAGTTCGGCGTGATCGTCGACGCCGTGCCGATGGGCACCACTGCGGCCGAGGCGCTGCGGCACATCCGACTTGTCGTGCAGATCAACGACTGGTCACTCCGCACGCTCGCCGGACCCGAAATGAAAACCGGATTTGGCTGGGTCGGGGCAAAGCCTGCCTGTGCGATGGCGCCTTATGCAGTGACGCCCGACGAGCTTGGTGATGCGTGGAAGGACGGGCGCGTCTGTCTTGACCTGCTGGTCGACTGGAACGGCAAGCGCTTTGGCGCGGCGAATGGCCATGCGATGGGCTACGGCTTCCACGAACTCGTCGCCCATGCCGCGCGCACGCGTGATCTGGTGGCGGGAACGGTGATCGGTTCGGGCACCGTCTCTAACGCAAACTTCCGCGAGATCGGCTCCTCCTGCATTGCCGAGCGGCGCGGGATCGAGGTGTTGGATGAGGGTGAGCCGAAGACTGCCTTCATGGCCTTTGGCGATACGGTGCGCATGGAAGCCGTCGATGCCGCAGGACGAGCGCCGTTCGGCGTCCTGCACCAAAGGGTCGTGAAAGCCTGACAGCGCCACTCTTGCCCTCGCTCCGATAATTGTTATAGCGCATAGCGAAATCGGAGGATGCCATGGCCGTTGAATCGAGTCTGTCCCACGCTGCGCTTGACCGTTTCCTGCGCCCGAAGTCCGTTGCGATCATCGGGGCCTCGGACAAGCCGGGCGCGCTGGGCGCGACGATCCTGACCAATCTCGATCGCAATGGTTATGCCGGCGCAATCTACCCCGTGAATCCCAAGCGCGAAGAGATCATGGGCAAGCGCTGCTACCCCTCGGTCGAAGCCTTGCCCGAGGGCGTAGACGTGGCGGTGCTGGCAATCCCGCGCGTGGGCGTGCTGGGCGCGGTCAAGTCACTGGCAGCGCGCAAGTGCGGCGGCGTGGTGATCTTCTCGGCCGGTTTTGCCGAAGGCGGCGAGGAAGGCCTTGCCGAACAGCGCGAGATCGCCCGGATCGCGGGCGAGGCGGGCATGGTCGTCGAAGGGCCCAACTGCCTCGGCCTCGTCAACTACGTAGACCGCATTCCGCTGACCTTCGTAGAAACCAATGCCGTGCCGCCTGCAGGCAAGCGCGCCATCGGCATCGTTTCGCAGTCGGGCGCGATGGCTGCGGTGCTGGGCACCATGCTGCTCGCGCGTGATTGCGGCGTGTCCTACTCGGTCTCGACCGGCAACGAGGCGGCAAGCGGTGTCGAGGACTATGTCGATTGGCTGGTCGACCAGAACGACACCCATGCTATCGCGATGATTGTCGAGCAGTTCCGCAAGCCGCAAGCATTTCTGGCGGCGGCGCGGCGGGCCAAGGCGGCGGGCAAGCCGGTGGTGCTGCTCCACCCCGGCAAGTCGAGCGCGGCGCGTGAGTCTGCGGCGACCCATACCGGCGCGATGGCGGGCGATTATAAGCTGATGCGCGCAATGGTGGCGCGTGCCGGCGTAATCTTTGCCGAGACGCTGGAAGAGCTGGGCGACATCGCCGAGATTGCCGCACGCTGTCCGGTCCTGCCTTCGGGCAAGACGGCGGTGCTGGGCGAATCGGGCGCGTTCAAGGCGCTGACGCTCGATCTGGCGGAAGAGCTCGATCTGCCGCTGGCCGATCTGCACGACGAGGATTCGCCGCTGCTGCGCGCGGCGCTGCCGCCCTTCGTGCCGGTATCGAACCCGCTGGACATCACCGCGCAAGGTTTGTCGGAACCTGCTATCTACACGCGCTGCATCGAGGCGTTGCTGGACGATGATCGCGTGGGCACCGTGTTCGCGGGGATCATTCAGGCCGAGCCGATCACCTGCGCGATCAAGTTCCCCGCGATTCTTGCCGCCGTCGAGGGCAAGAAACTGACCAAGCCGGTGATCTTCGCTGGGCTCGATGAAGGGGCCGAAGTTCCGGCCGAGCGCATAACTGCATTGCGTGCGGCAGGCATCCCCTGGTTCCCGACGACCGAGCGGGCGCTGCGAGCGGTGACGCGCCTGACGCACTGGGCGGCGCAGGATCTTTCGGTCAATGATCTGCCCGCAACCCCGCTCGCGGGCCTCGCCGATGTCCATGGCGTGATCCCGGAATACAAGTCGAAGGAACTGCTCGGCCCCATCGGCGTGTCGTTCCCCAAAGGCGGTTTCGCTGCGAGCGCCGATGCTGCGGTCGCGGCGGCGCAGGCAGTGGGCTATCCGGTGGCGATGAAGGCACAGGCCGCGGCGCTCGGTCACAAGAGCGATGCAGGCGGCGTGATCCTCAACCTTGCCGACGATGCCGCGGTGCGCGAGGCCTGGGACCGCATCCACGCCAATGTTGCGGCTTATTCGGCGTCGATCCGCCTCGATGGCGTGCTGATCGAAGGCATGGGCAAGCGCGGCATGGAAATGATCGTCGGCGCGAAGAACGATCCCGAATGGGGACCGGTGGTGCTGGCGGGCTTCGGCGGCGTGACGGCGGAAATCCTGCAGGACGTGCGCTTGCTGACCGCCGATCTCACGCAAGAGGCGGTCGAGGCCGAACTGATGAAGCTCAAGAGCGCGGCGCTGCTGAGCGGCTATCGCGGATCACCAGCGCTCGACGTGCCAGCGCTCGCTGCGCTGATCGTCAAGGTCGGGCAGGTGCTGCGCGCGGAGCCGTCGATCCGCGAGATCGATCTCAATCCGGTGATCCTGCACCCCAAGGGCGAGGGCGTGGTTGCGCTCGATGCGCTGATGCTGGTTGAGTGAGGCAGTTTGCAGGCTGAAGTCGGGAAGGGCGGTCCGGTTGGGCCGCCTTTTTCCGTTTCAGACACCTGCCCAGTTGAGACCGTTCGGCAATTTGGCGGCAGCATAATCGATTTGCAGGACCCGACGGCGGCTCGGGACGGCAGCGGCTTCGGAAGCATGCAGAATTGGTGTCGAGTACAGCCAGACATCACCTGCGTCGGCGATGCAGGCGACTGTGCCACATCGCTTTACTGTCTCGGCGACGTCGCACTCAGCTATCCGACCCATGCGGTGTGAGCCGGGCGCAATGAGGAGTGGCGCATTGCTTGCGGGAACATCGTCCAGATGGATACGCATCGTCACCATGCTTTCAAGCAGCTTGATGGGCGGGGAGACGTGCTGGATGCCCTGCTTGATCGTCCACGGCCCGTATCCTGGCGTCTCGATCCTTTGATCAACGCAGATCGTGCGGTCCTGATGCCAACCGAGGGACCAGTTTGTATTCGATGACTTGTCGAAGAGAATCGCGCGGACTGGCATGGCTTGGGGGCCGATGGCTCGCTGTGCCGTTTGCCCGATCTGGCTCTGCGCTCCGATCAGCTCAGGGAGCGCTGCAATTTCACGCAGGCGAATACCGGGATGGTCGTTCGGTATGCGTTTCAATGCCTCTTCAATGCTGGTCATTACGGCGCAGGCATGACCCGGCAGCCGAACTGCTCCCGTCAATGAAAAATGGTCAAGATCGAACACCACCGAATCAATGCCCCGGAAAATCCATCAGGGCTTCGACAGTGAGTCCTGCATCGCGCAGGCGGGCTGCGCCGTGGAGGCCGGGGAGGTCTATCACGAAGAGGGCGTGGGTGACGCTGGCGCTTGCCATCCGCAAAAGTTCTGCGGCGGCGAGCGCGGTGCCGCCGGTGGCGATCAGGTCGTCGATGATGACCACGCGCTGTCCTTGCGGGATCGCGGTGGGGTCGATCTCCAGCCGGTCGCGGCCGTATTCGAGCGCGTAGTCGATGCCGATGGTGTTGACCGGGAGCTTGCCCGGTTTGCGCACCGGGATGAAGCCGACGCCCATCCGTGCCGCCACGGCAGCACCGAAAATGAAGCCGCGTGCTTCCATCCCTGCAATCGCTTCGGCCCCTGCGGCACGGGCCCTGTCGGCAAGGTGATCGACGCAGGCACTCAGTCCTTTGCCGTGCGAGATCAATGTGGTGACGTCGCGGAACAGGATGCCGGGGGCAGGGAAGTCCGGGACGGTGCGGACGAGGGCTTTGATTTCTTCGGGTGTCATCGCTGCGCGATGCTATCGCCGGATACGAAAAAGGCCACCGTTTCCGGTGGCCTTTGTTAGTTCCGCCTTGGCGAAGAACTCGGTGCCTGAAACTCAGTGCTTGTCAGCCCAGACGTTCTTCTTGGCGAGGTAAGCGAGGACCGTGGCGAACAGCAGGAAGCCGAGCACTGCCCAACCGGTCTGCTTGCGCTTGTCCATCTTGGGTTCGGCCGTCCAGATCAGGAAGGCCGAGACGTCAGTCGCCATCTGGTCGACAGTCGCCTTGGTGCCGTCCGCGTAGGTGACCTGTCCGTCGCCCGAGAGCGGAGCCGGCATCGCGAGATTGAGGTTCGCGAAGTACGGGTTGTAGTACAGGCCGTCAGGCGTCTTGGCATCCGGGAACTTCTTGAGAAGTTCGGCGGGCTGTTCCTGATATCCGGTCAGCAGCGAGTGCACGTAGGCGCCACCGTCGTGACGGGCCTTGGTGATCAGCGAAAGATCTGGCGGCACGCCCTGACCTGCGTAGTACACGACAGGGAAGTAGTCCGACGGGATGTTGTCACGCTCGCCGCGCTCACCGCTCTTCGGATCGAAGGTCGGCTGCTTGGCGCCCCATTCCTTGGCGATCGCCTTCACTTCAGCTTCCGAGTAGCCGAGGGCAGCGAGGTCACGGAACGCGACATGCTTGAGCGAGTGGCAGGTCGAGCAGACTTCCTTGTAAACCTGGAAGCCGCGCTGGAGCTGCTGCTTGTCAAACTTGCCGAAAGCACCGTCGGAAGCGAACTTCACTTCCTTGGGGTGGAGATGGAACTCGTGCTCTGCCGTTGCGGCAGCGGGTTCCTTGATCGCGGTGTAGGCGCCGTTGCCGAACGACCAGAGCAGCGCGACCGCGAAGAAGAGGCCGACCAGGGGGCCAAAAAGACGGACCATAGGGTTCTCTTTCTCTAACGCTTCGGCTGGCTCAGGCAGCAGCGGGGTTGGCGTTGAGCACGGCGCTCTCATCCTTGCCGAGCACGGCTTCGGTGATCGAGAACGGAAGCGGTTCCGGCTTCTCGATCGACGAAACGAGCGGGAGGATGACGAGGAAGTGCAGGAAGTAGTACATCGAGGCGATCTGCGAGATCATCACGAAGGGTTCCGCAGCAGGCGCGCCGCCGCAGTAGCCGAGCACGGCCACGTCGATCAGCAGGAGCCAGAAGAACTTGCGGAACAGCGGACGGTAGTGGCCCGAACGCACCGGCGAGGTATCCAGCCAGGGCAGGAAGAACCACACCAGGATCGCCGAGAACATCGCAAGGACGCCCATCAGCTTTGCCGGGATGAAGAAGAAGTCCGACGTGAAGGCGCGCAGGATCGCGTAGAACGGCCAGAAGTACCATTCCGGAACGATGTGTGCAGGCGTCGAAAGCGGGTTCGCCGGGATGTAGTTGTCCGGGTGACCCAGCATGTTCGGCGCAAAGAACAGCACTGCGCAATAGATCAGCAGGAAGATGCCGAGTCCGAAACCGTCCTTCGCCGTGTAGTACGGGTGGAACGGAACGGTGTCGCTTTCCGTCTTCACTTCCACGCCGGTCGGGTTCGACGAGCCGGGGATGTGCAGCGCCCAGATGTGCAGGATGATGACACCGGCAATCACGAAGGGCAGCAGGAAGTGGAGCGAGAAGAAGCGGTTCAGCGCGGCGTTGTCAGGCGCATAGCCGCCCAGCAGCCATACCTGCAGCGGTTCGCCGACGACCGGGATCGCGCCGAACAGGCCGGTGATGACCTTGGCACCCCAGAACGACATCTGGCCCCAGGGCAGCACATAGCCCATGAACGCAGTTGCCATCATCAGCAGGAAGATGACCACGCCGAGCAGCCAGATCATCTCGCGCGGGGCCTTGTACGATGAGTAGAAGAAGCCGCGGAAGATGTGGAGATAGACGACGACGAAGAACGCCGAGGCGCCGTTGGCGTGCGCATAGCGCAGCATCCAGCCCCAGTTCACGTCGCGCATGATGTGCTCGACGCTGTCAAAGGCAACGCCTGCGTTGGCGGCGTAGTGCATCGCGAGGATGACGCCGGTCACGATCTGAAGCACGAGGCAGAAGCCGGCGAGAACGCCGAAGTTCCACATGTAGTTCAGGTTGCGCGGAACCGGGTAGCCGGCGCCGACTGCGTTGTAGACGAAGCGGGGCAGCGGCAGCTTTTCGTCAAGCCACTGCGTCAGGCCGTTGGCCGGCTTGTATTCGTTTGCCCAGGGAAAGCTCATGTTTCCTGTCCTCAGCCGATCTTCACGACAGTGTCGGAAGTGAATGCGTACTCGGGCACCTCGAGGTTCTTCGGTGCCGGGCCCTTGCGGATGCGCGCCGCGGTGTCATAGGACGAACCGTGGCACGGGCAGAAGTAGCCGCCAAATTCGCCCTTCACTTCGCCTTCGCCGGCGCCAAGAGGCACGCAGCCGAGGTGGGTGCAGACACCCATCGTGATGAGCCAGTTGGTCTTGCCTTCCTTGGTGCGCTCTTCCAGCGACTGCGGATCGCGCAGCGAGGCAACGTCAACCTTTTCGGCAGCGGAGATTTCTTCCGGCGTCAGGTTGCGGATGAAGACCGGCTGCTTGCGGAACACCGCCTTGATCGCCTGACCCGGCTGGATTGCCGAGATGTCGATTTCGGTGGAGCTCTGCGCCAGAACGTCTGCCGACGGTGCCATCTGACTCACCAGCGGGACCAGCACGGCAGCGCCGCCAACCCCCGCAAAACTCACCGCCGCGATATTGATGAAATCGCGCCGGCGCACGCCTTCTTCGGCCGGTGCCGAAGTGTCGATGCTTGCCTGTTCAGCCATTGAAATTCCCTGCCTGCTGCCGCCGCGCACGCGGATCGCGCACGGTCCAACTTGCCCCTTTGGAGCGGCTCTGGAAATTGCCCATGGGGCTAACCACATGGACACCGGAACCGCACGGGAACCGGGCACGCGCAAATGCACGGCCCCGGCCCCCACTTGGCGCGCCTGATAGACGCAAAGCCACGGCTTTGCCAACAGGCATTTTGGTGCGTGAATCAGCCCTTGTTTTGCCCGGTGGTACCCCAAGTGTTTCGGGCGTTTTCAGGCGTGTGTTGTTGCATTGCGACGATCAGGCCGGTGATGCGAATCCGGCACCGTCGGGCCAGCGCGGCCCGGCGAATCCCATGACCTTGAACAGCACGCCCATCTGGCCCTCGCCGGTCAGCCGCTCGCGCGCGGCGTGGATGGCCTCGGCGTGGTCGGGCGCATAGGCGGCCAGTGCATCGGCGCGGGCCTCGATGCCGAGCGCGCGCAACCAGCGGCCCTGCTCGACCGTGCCGAGCCAGCGCACCCCGCGCGACAGCGCGATGGGCGCGAGCGCCGAGAAATCGACGTGCGCGGTCAGGTCCGCTTCACCGGGCGCGGCAAAGACATCGACCTTGCGATGCTCGCGCACTGCCTGCAGCGACGAGCCGAAGCGGGGCAAGGCATGTCCATAGTCTATGAACAGCGCCGCCCCCTCCTGCGCCGCCAATCGCCCGGCAACTTCGTACATCACCGCAGCGCAAGCGGGCGAGGTCTCGACGATGGTGCCTTCGGGTGCATTGCGGCGGTCTGCAGGAACGGCCGCTTCCATTGGCGCACTCCCCGCCACCGGAATCAGGCGGCCGTCGGCAAGGCCGACCATGCGCTCGCGCCAGCCTTCGGCCATGCGCACGAGCTGGCGCACCGGCAGGGCGTCGAGAAATTCGTTGGCAACGATCAGCAGCGGGCCGTCGGTGGGTAGCGTCGAAAGGTCGGCATGCCAGATCGCGTCGCGGTGCAGTTCAAGCTGCAGAGCCTTCAGCGCGGTGCTGGTCTCGACGAAGTGGACGCGCGGGCTCAGGCCATAGCGCCGCGCCGCACCCAGCGCATCGCGGGCAAGCGTGCCGCGGCCGGGGCCGAGTTCGACGTAGTGGATCGGCTCCGGTCGCCCCGCGCGGATCCACATGTCGGCGAGCCACAGCCCGATCAGTTCGCCGAACATCTGGCTGATCTCGGGTGCGGTTATGAAGTCGCCCGCCGTGCCGAAGGGATCGCGGCTGGAATAGTAGCGCGCGTTGGATTCGGCCATGTAGTGGGCCATGCTGATCGGCCCGGTGTTGGCGATCAGCCGGGTAAAAGTTTCGAGCAGCGAAAGGTTCACGCCGGAACGGCTCCGCCTGCAGCCAGCGGCTTGCGCAGGAGTCCGCGCAGCAGGAAGAACAGCCCCACCGCCATCATCGGAATGGTCAGCCACTGGCCCATCGACAGGCCGGTCTGCAGCGCGAAGTCCTGCAGCTGCGCGTCGGGCTCGCGGAAGAACTCGACGGTGAAGCGTGAGAGCGCATAGCCGAGCGTGAAGGTGCCGACGAGCAGGCCTGTGCGCCAGCGCGCCTTGGTCTTCCAGAACAGAAAAAGCAGAACCACCATGAGCACGAGCCCTTCGAGCCCGGCTTCGTAGAGCTGGCTCGGATGGCGCGCGACCAGCCCGCCGCCAGGGAAGACCATCGCCCAGGGCACGTCCGGCCCGGCCTCACGCCCCCAGAGTTCTCCGTTGGCGAAGTTGGCCAGCCGTCCGAACAGCAGGCCGAAGGGTACGCAGACCGAAATGTAGTCACACACCCGGACAAAGCTCAACTGTCCACGCCACGAGACCCAGGCGATGGCGAGCACCGTACCGATCAATCCGCCGTGGAAGCTCATCCCGCCTTCCCACAGCTTCAGAAGGTTGGCGGGGTTCGTCAGCAGTTCGGGGGCATAGAAGATCGCGTAGCCAAGGCGCCCACCGAGGATGATGCCAAGCGTGGCATAGAAGAACAGGTCATCCGCATGGCGCTGGGCCATGGGCGATCCGGGCTGCCTGATCATTTTCGACAGATGCCAGTAACCCAGCACGATGCCGGCGAGATAGGCCAGCGAATACCACTTGAGCGCGAAGAAGCCGAGGTCGAGTGCGATCGGCCCTATACCCAGATCCTCCCAGCGAATCGGCGCATGCCCAGCTGCTGCGGAGGCCGACGCTACGGCAAGCGCGGTTGTTGTTGACACTAGTGACAGCAAGGAACGAACTCCCTAGAACTTCGTGAACGGACCCGTTTTCGTGCTGTCAAACGCGCCCAATAGGCTAACGTATTGGCACAGGGAAAAGGTTGCAGGCAAACCCGAAAAAGGCGCGAAACAAGACGGCGTCAGGGTGAGGAGACGAAAGGGTATCATGAAGACCGAGCTGGACCTTGCCATGGACGGCGCCTTTGGCGCGCTTACTGCCGATGGGGCGATGTTCCACACGGTTCCGATAGAGCGGTTCGGGCAGCAATTGCCGATGATCGCCGCCGCACCCCCGCATCTGCCCGCCTACTTCGCCTATTTCTGCGCCACGCAGGGCGAGAAGACCTTCATCGTCGATGGCGAGACGCGGCTGAGCTTTGCCGATGTCTACAAGGCTGCGCGCCATGTCGCAGGCGGCCTGGTCGAAGGGCTGAAGCTGCAGAAGGGCGAACGCGTCGGCATTGCCGCGCGCAATTCGGCCAACTGGGTCATCGCTTACATGGGCGTGCTGATGGCCGGGGGGTGCGCCACGCTGCTCAACGGCTGGTGGCAGGGCGAGGAACTGGCCCACGGCATCGATCTGGTGAAGTGCCGCTTCGTGATCGCCGATGCAGGCCGTGCCGCACGGCTCCAAGGCCATGCCCATGGCGCACAGATTCTGCTGATGGGCCACGATTGTCCTTATGAGGAAGGCCTTGCCACACTCCTGGCCAACGGCGGCGGGATGGAGACGATCCTGCCAGAGCTTACCGGCGATGATCTTGCCACGGTCCTGTTCACCTCCGGTTCGACCGGCTCGGCCAAGGGCGCCTATTCGGATCATCGCGGCGTGGTGCAGGGGACGATGAACTACGTCGTCCAGTCGGTTGCCATGCTCTCGATCCTGACTGCGCGTGGTGAGGGGCCGGCGGAAGGGTCGCAGCCGGTCACGCTGGTCAACGTTCCGCTGTTCCATGTGACGGGCGAGGTTCCGGTGTTCCTCCAGTCCTTCGCATTGGGGCGCAAGCTGGTGCTGATGCCGAAGTGGGACGCTGTCGAGGCGATGAAGCTGATCGAGCGCGAGAAGGTCACCTACTTTGTCGGCGTGCCACTGATGAGCTTCGAGATCGCGACCCATCCCGATCGCGACAGGTATGACCTGTCTACCTGCGTCTCGTTCGCGGCAGGCGGTGCGCCGCGTCCGGTCGAGCATGTCGACCGCATCCGCAAGGCGCTGCCTCATGCCTATCCGCTGCTGGGCTATGGCCTGACCGAGACCAACGGCGTCGGGTGTGGCAATCTGAACGAGAACTACCTCGCCAAGCCCGGAAGCACCGGCACTGCATCGCGTCCGCTGGTCGACTTGGCCATCCTCGATGATGACGGCAAGCCTGTGCCGCAGGGTCAGATCGGCGAAGTGTCGATCCGCTCGATCTGCAATTTCCTCGGCTACTGGGACAACGAGAAAGCCACGCGCGAGGCGATCACCCCCGATGGCTATTTCCGCACCGGCGATCTCGGCTATCTCGACCCCGAGGGTTACCTGTTCATCGTCGACCGCAAGAAGGACATCATCATCCGTGGCGGCGAGAACATCTCGTGCATCGAGGTGGAAAGCGCGATCTACGCCCATCCCTGCATCGCCGAGGCGAGCGTGTTCGGCCTGCCCGACGAGAAGCTCGGCGAAGTGCCCGCCGCGGTCTATCTGGCCAAGGAAGACTGCTCGGCGACCGAGGAGGAACTGCGCGAGTTCCTGAAACAGCACATCGCGCCGTTCAAGATCCCGGTGCGCTTCTGGGAAGTCCACGAAGCCCTGCCGCGGCTTGGCACCGAAAAGGTCGACAAGCGCAGCTTGCGCGAAAGCTACACCAAGCTCTGGCTGAGTTCCTGATAGCCTTTGTTACTGGACGCTAGGACCTGAGGCGATAATGGTGGGAGCATGATGCTCCCCCGGATCGCCAACCAGCGTGCCATTATCGACCGCCGCCATCTGGCCGACGCGATTGCTGCGGCCTTTGCCGAGAAGGGCGAGAAATCGCGCGCCGTGGTGGTCGAACTACTGCGCGGTGCGCTCGAGGATGGCCGTGCCGAGATTGCGCGCCGGCTCGAGGCCAAGCCTTCTGCCGGAACCGAATGCGCGCAGGCGCAGGCTTTCCTCGTCGATCAGCTGGTACGGATCATCTATGATCACGTTGTCGGCCGCATCTATCGCGCCAGCAACCGCTCCATGGGTGAGCGTATCTCGCTGATCGCCGTGGGCGGCTATGGTCGCGGTGAGATGGCGCCGCATTCGGATGTCGACATCGCCTTCGTCACCCCGATCAAGCCGACTTCGTGGTGCGAGCAGGTGATCGAGGCGCTGCTCTATTACCTGTGGGACTTGGGGCTGAAGGTCGGCCATTCCAGCCGCTCGCTCGACGAAGTCGTGCGCATGGCCAAGAGCGACCTGACCATCCGCACCGCTCTGCTGGAAGGGCGCTATGTCTGGGGCGACCGTGACCTGTTCGACAGCGCCTCTGCCCGGTTCTGGGCCGAAGTCGTAAACGGCACCGAAAAGCAGTTCGTTGCCGAGAAGCTGGAGGAGCGCAACCAGCGCCACAAGCGACTGGGCGACAGTCGCTACGTGGTCGAACCCAATGTGAAGGAAGGCAAGGGCGGCCTGCGCGACCTGCACACGCTCTACTGGATCGGCAAGTACATCCACAAGGTGCGCGATGCTTCCGAACTGGTCGACGTGGGCCTGCTGACCGCCGAGGAATATCGCGCGTTCCGCCGGGCCGAGAACTTCTTCTGGGCGGTACGCTGCCACCTGCACACAATCACCAGGCGCGCGGAAGACCGGCTGACTTTCGACCTGCAGCGCGAGGTGGCGATGCGAATGAACTTCGCCGATCGTCCCGGCAAAAGCGCGGTCGAGCGGTTCATGCAGTACTTCTTCCTGCAGGCAAAGCAGGTGGGCTCGCTCACGGGCGTGTTCCTTGCCCAGCTTGATGGCCAGTTCGCCAAGGAGAAGCGCGGGTTCCTTGCAGCGCTGCGCAGCCGCAGGCGCAAGAAGGTCGGCCCGTTCGTGATCGAGGCTGGCAAGCTTGCCGCGCCTGCCGACACCACGTTTCAGGAAGAGCCCGTCCGCCTGCTCGAGCTGTTCTCCTGCGCGGCTGCAGAGGGGGTGGAAATCCATCCCGAAACCATGCGCATCGCCCGGCGCGATTCCAGCCTGATCGATGCCGCAATGCGTCGCGACCCGCGCGCCAATGCGCTGTTCATGGAGACCCTGACCAGCCGCAACGATCCCGAGACCGTGCTGCGCTGGATGAACGAGGCGGGCGTGTTTGGCCGGTTCGTGCCTGACTTCGGCCGCGTCATCGCGCAGATGCAGTTCGACATGTACCACCACTACACGGTGGACGAGCACACCATCCGCGCCATCGGCCTGCTCGCCCGGATCGAGAAGGGTGAGGTCAGGGAAGATCATCCTCTAGCCAGCGAAGTGGTCAGCAAGGTTGCCTCGCGCCGCGTGCTTTACGTTGCCACCCTGCTGCACGACATCGCCAAGGGTCGGCAGGGTGATCATTCCGTACTGGGCGCAGAAGTTGCGATGAAGCTATGCCCGCGTCTCGGCCTGTCCGCCGCCGAAACCGAGGCCGTGGCCTGGCTTGTGCGCTGGCACCTGCTGATGAGCGCCACCGCCTTCAAGCGCGACCTTGCCGACTACAAGACCATCGCTGACTTCGCGAACACGGTGCAGAGCCAGGAGCGCCTGCGCCTGCTGCTGATCCTGACAGTGGTCGACATTCGCGCGGTGGGGCCGGGCGTGTGGAATTCGTGGAAGCGGCAGTTGCTGGGTGATCTGTTCGTCTCGGCCGAGGAAATGCTGCGGCTGGGTCACAAGACCCATGGCCGTGCCGAGCGCATCGCGGCCAAGAAGAAGGCCGTCGCGATGATCCTAAAGGAGCGCGACGCACTGATCGGCACTGTCGGCAAGCAGCTTGGCGATGCCTACTGGATTGCAGAGCCCGAGGACATCATCGCGCTCAACCTGCAGCAGATGGACACCGCGCTGGGCGAGCCGCTTTCGGTGGAAGCGCACTGGTACCCGGCGCGCGGGGCAACGCTGGTGACCGTGCTGGCAGCGGACCATCCCGGCCTGTTCTACCGCATCGCTGGCGGCATCCACCTTGCCGGGGGCAACATCATCGACGCCCGCATCCACACCGCGCGCAACGGCACGGCGGTCGACAATTTCCTCGTGCAGGACCCGCTCGGCCGCCCGCTCAACGAGGCGAGCCAGATCGCGCGGCTCAAGAACGCGATTGCCGATGCCCTGGCCAACCGCGTCAAGATGGTGCCGCAGCTTGCTGCGCGCCCGCTTGCCCGTCCGCGCGCCGATGCCTTCGACGTGCGCCCCATCGTGATCTTCGACAACAAGGCGTCCAACCGCTACACCGTGATCGAAGTGGGCGCGCGCGATCGTCCGGCGTTGCTCAGCCAGCTTGCGCGGGCCTTGTTCGAGGCTCGGCTGGTGGTCCATTCGGCGCATATCGCCACTTATGGCGAGCGCGCGGTCGACACCTTCTACATCACCGACGTTCTGGGCGAGAAGATCGACAGCGAAAGCCGCATGAATGCCGTCGAAAAGAAGCTGCTCGAGGCGGCCGAGGACCGCAAGGTCAAGGCCGCTGCGTGAGGGGGCGACACTGGCAACCGGCCACTGGCATCCCTATCTCGTGACGGATGAGTGAAGCCGAGTATCTTTCCGGACGCCTGCTCCTCGCCATGCCGGGCATGGGTGACGAGCGTTTTGACCATGCCGTGGTAGCGATGTGCGTGCACGACGAGCAAGGTGCGCTCGGCATAGGCATCGGTCACGTGCGCGATGGCATCACCCTGCACGGGCTGCTCGAGGACATCGGCATTGACCCCGGCGTCGCACCCGACGTTCCGGTGCTGAACGGCGGCCCTGTGGAAACCGCGCGCGGCTTCGTGCTCCATTCGAACGACTGGAGCGGCGAGGGCAGCGTCACGGTCAATCCGCTGTGCGAGCTGTCCGCATCGATGGATGTGCTGCGCGCGATTGCCGAGGGGCGCGGGCCAAGCCGCTATCTCGTCGCGCTCGGCTATGCGGGCTGGGGTGCAGGCCAGTTGGAGGGCGAGATGCGCCGCCATGGCTGGTACGCTGCGAAGGGGCGGAGCGAAATCCTGTTCAACACGCCCACCGGCCGTCGCTGGCTCCAGACCTGGAAGGGCGAGGGGATCGACCCCTCGCACCTCGTCGCGCAAACCGGCAGCGCTTGAGCAATCAGGCTTCCGCCGCCTCGCTGTTGAGCTGGATGTAGTTGGCCAGCCCCATCCGCTCGATCATGTCGAACTGCTTTTCGATCACGTCGACATGCTCTTCCTCGCTCTCGAGGATTTTTGCGAAAAGGTCGCGGCTGACGAAATCGCGCACGCTCTCGCAATGGGCGATGGCGTCCTTCAGCAGGGGCAGCGCGTCCATTTCCAGTGCGAGGTCGGCCTTGAGGATTTCCTCCACCGATTCGCCGACGCGCAACCGGCCGAGCGCCTGGAAGTTGGGCAGGCCATCGAGGAACAGGATGCGGTCCGCCAGCATGTCGGCGTGCTTCATCTCGTCGATCGATTCGTGGCGCTCGTACTCGGCGAGCTTCTTGACGCCCCAGTTGGCGAGCAGGCGGTAGTGCAGCCAGTACTGGTTGATCGCGGTCAGCTCGTTGAGCAGGGCCTTGTTGAGAAATTCGATGACCTTGGCGTCGCCCTTCATGGCGCTGGCTCCATTACGATTGATGGCGCCATGTTACGCCGGGCAGAAGTGCCAACAAAGCGCGAACGACTCGCACCGGAGGCGCAACACTTTGCAATGATGGGTGAAGCTTCAGGCCAGCGCGCAGGAGCGTTCGTCGGCGATAACGTCTTCGGCATCGTCGAGGCACTGGCGGCACTGCGGTTTGAAGCCCATGCGACCATAGATTTCCTCGGCATTGCCGGCGTGGCAGCGGGCCGTGGCGCGGATGTCCTTTTCGCGGATGGCATTGCAGATGCAGATGAACATTGCGTCCCGTCTCCTTGGCAGAAGCTTCCTGCCAATGACTCGCATTAATAATGAGAGTGGATCGCAATAGCAAGTGGCCTCATGCACCTTCGCGCCGTTGCAAAGCTTTCCTCCTCGCACTATCTGTCGTCCTACATCGAGAGTTGGGGTGACGCTCCAACGCCAACCTGCCGATCCGGGCAAGGTGGTACCTGATCCAGCAATGGAGATGGGATGTGGCCGATCCGGCAATCAAACGGACACGGACACCGCTGCAGCGTCTTCCCTCTCAGGTTGAAGAAAGACGCGAAGACCGTGCCGATCAGGATTGCCGACAATCTCCCCGCCCGCAGGACGCTCGAAGCCGAGGGCGTCATCGTGATGAGCGAGACCGAGGCCGCGCGCCAGGACATCCGCCCCATGCGGATCGCCCTGCTCAACCTGATGCCCGACAAGATCACCACCGAAACCCAGATCGCCCGCCTGCTCGGCGCAACGCCGCTGCAGGTCGAACTCGAACTGGTGCGCATTTCGGACCACGTCAGCAAGAACACCTCTGCGGGCCACATCTCCTCGTTCTACCGCCCGTGGGAGGAAGTTCGCGCCGAGAAGTATGACGGCCTGATCGTCACCGGTGCGCCGGTCGAGACGATCCCGTTCGACGAGGTCGGCTACTGGGACGAGTTGCGCCGCATCTTCGATTGGTCGCAGACCAATGCTCACCGCACGCTTTCGATCTGCTGGGGTGCGATGGCAGCACTGCACCACTTCCATGGCGTCGAGAAGCACGGCTTGCCCACCAAGGCCTCGGGCGTGTTCCGCCACGTCAACCACGCACCGGCCAGCCCATGGATGCGCGGGCTTCCCGATGTGTTCGACGTGCCCGTTTCCCGCTGGAGCGAAGTGCGGCGCGAGGACCTGCCAGAGGGCCGCGGCCTGACCGTGCTGGCCGACAGCGCCGAGACCGGGCTGTGCCTGATCGACGATCCCGCCACGCGCACGCTGCACATGTTCAACCACCTCGAATACGACACATTGACCCTCGCTGGCGAATACGCCCGGGATGAGGGCAACTACCTTCCCCGTCACTACTTCCCCGGCGATGATCCGCAGGCCATGCCCGCCAACACCTGGCGCGGCCACGGCCACCTGCTCTACGGAAACTGGATCAACGAGACGTATCAGAGCACGCCTTATGATCTGGCCGACATCGGCAAGGGCTAACTGCTTGCCTTTCGCGGCGCTTGCCGCTAACGGCCCCACCTTCAACCGACACGGATTCGATGATCGGCCTGGCCACAAGGGCTGCCAAGGCAGATCGGACGCGTCGAACTCAGGAGACGAAAATGCCCAAGATGAAGACGAAGAGCGGCGTGAAGAAGCGCTTCAAGCTCACCGCCACCGGCAAGGTGAAGCACGGCGTTGCCGGCAAGCGCCACCGCCTGATCAGCCACAACGCCAAGTACATCCGCCAGAACCGCGGCACTGACGTGATCTCCGATGCAGATGCAAAGGTGATCAAGAAGTGGGCGCCCTACGGGCTGAACTGAGGAGCGCTGAACTATGAGCCGTATCAAGCGTGGTGTAACCACCAAAGCCAAGCACAAGCGGATTCTGGATCAGGCGAAGGGCTATCGCGGCCGTCGCAAGAACACCATCCGCGTCGCCCGTCAGGCCGTCGAAAAGGCTGGCCAGTACGCCTATCGCGACCGCAAGGTTAAGAAGCGGTCCTTCCGCGCCCTGTGGATCCAGCGCATCAACGCTGCTGTCCGCGCCGAAGGCCTGACCTACTCGCAGTTCATCCACGGCACCAAGCTTGCCGGTATCGAACTCGACCGCAAGACCATGGCCGATCTGGCGATGAACGAAGGTGCGATCTTCACCGCCGTCATCGCTCAGGCGAAGGCTGCGCTTCCCGCCGCCTGACCGGCGCGAGAAGGCAAACATGACAAAAAGGGCGGTTCCTTCGGGAGCCGCCCTTTTTCGTTGCGATTCGCGCAAGTGCGAGGCAGGGTGCGGGTGAACAACGCATAACTAAAGTAAAACAGGGGCGCACACAGCTTGACCGGGGACTGCACAGTCCGGGTTCGATTCCATCGGCCGCCAGAGCCGTTGCAGCGCTATTTCACGACCTTTTACCTGACCGAAATCGAAGTGGCAGGCGGCGGCCGCGTGACCGACCACCTCCATCCCGAATGGGCCAACATCCGCGTCTATCAGGGTGACTTTCCCGATTCGCAACTGCCCGGCCAGCCACCGTTCAAGGGCGTGCAGGCCAATGCCACCGGCCCGACCAGCATCGCGCTTGAATTCACCACCGGCACCACGCGCATCTGGGGCATCGGGCTCCTGCCACTGGGCTGGGCACGCTTCGTGCGGCAACCGGCAAACCTCCATGCCGACCGCATCTACGATGTCGCCCGCGAGCCGTTTCTCGCGCCATTCCGGGCGCTGGCACGCGACGTGTTCGGCCCTGTCCGTGACGAGCAGACCGAACTTGCTCACATCACCCGCTTTTTCGAGCGGGCGCTGGCGCACGACCCGCAGCCCGATGATCCCCGCATCGCTGCTTGCCACGCCGCGCTGATCAATCCTGACGTGGGCACCGTGTGCGAGATGGCCGAGGCTGCGCACCTCCCTTCCCACACGCTCGAAAGGCAGTGCCGAAAGCACTTTGGCTTTCCGCCGCGCCTGCTGCTGCGCCGCCAACGCTTCATGCGCAGCCTCGTCCAATACATGCTGGATCCGACGCTCAGGTGGATCGGCGCGATCGACAGCCATTATCACGACCAGGCGCAGTTCGTCCGCGACTTCCACCGCTTCATGGGGATGAGCCCCAGCGAGTATGCCCATTGCCCCAAGCCGATCCTGCAGGAAGTGATGCGGGCGAGGCAGGAGTTTGTCGGCGCCGCGGTACAGGCACTGCACGCGCCTATGCCGACCTTCACGCCAGCACCCTGACCCAAGGATAGCGCGCGGCGCGCGATGTCCCCACTTTGCTTCTGGCGCATTTGCGGCTAGCGGCTTCGCCCATGGAAAACCTCGATCAACAGCAGGCCGAAACGCTCTCGGCCATTGCGGAAGCCAGCACGCCGGATGCCGTGGAGGCGATCCGCGTCTCCGCGCTCGGCAAGCAGGGCTGGGTCAGCGCCCTGCTCAAGTCGCTGGGCGGGATGACCCCGGAACAGCGCCAGAGCGAAGGCCCCAAGATCCACGCCGCGCGTGAATCGGTCACTCTCGCGCTGACAGAGCGCAAGGGCGCGCTGGAAAGCGCAGCGCTCGAAGCGCGCCTTGCCGCCGAGACGGTCGACCTTTCACTGCCTGCGCCACAACTGCCCAAGGGCTCGGTTCACCCGGTCAGCCAAGTGATGGACGAGCTGGCCGAGATTTTCGCTGACATGGGCTTTGCCGTGGCCAGCGGTCCCGAGATCGAGGACGACTGGCACAACTTCACCGCGCTCAACATGCCCGAAACCCATCCGGCGCGCGCGATGCACGATACCTTCTACTTCCCCGACAAGGATGCAGAAGGCCGAGACATGCTGCTGCGCACGCATACCTCGCCGGTGCAGATCCGCTCGATGATTTCGCAGGGCGCGCCCTTGCGGATCATCGCGCCGGGCCGCGTCTATCGCTCTGACTCGGACGCGACGCACACGCCGATGTTCCACCAGATCGAAGGTCTGGTGATCGACAAGGGCATCCACCTCGGCCACCTCAAGTGGACGCTGGAGACCTTCCTCAAGGCCTTCTTCGAGCGTGACGACATCGTCCTGCGCCTGCGCCCCAGCTACTTCCCCTTCACCGAGCCATCGGTGGAAGTCGACGTCGGCTACACCCTTATCAACGGCAAGCGCGTCGTCGGCGGCAGCGGCGATGCCGAGAACGGCGGCTGGATGGAAGTGCTGGGCTCCGGCATGGTCAACCGCAAGGTCATCGAATTCGGCGGTCTCGATCCCGATGAATGGCAGGGCTTTGCCTTCGGCACCGGCGTCGATCGCCTCGCCATGCTGAAGTACGGCATGGATGACCTGCGCGCCTTCTTTGATGGCGATGTGCGGTGGCTTGGCCACTACGGCTTCGGCGCGCTGGACGTGCCGACCCTTTCCGGCGGTGTTGGAGTACGTTCGTGAAGTTCTCGCTCTCGTGGTTGAAGTCGGTCCTCGATACCAAGGCCGACGCCCGCACCATCGCCGAAAAGCTGACCTCGCTGGGCCTGGAGATCGAAGGCGTCGAAGATGCCTCGGCCGCGCTCAAGAGCTTCCGCGTCGCCCGCGTGTTGACGGCGGAAAAGCACCCACAGGCAGACAAGCTGCAGGTGCTTTCGGTCGATCTGGGGGACGGTTCGCCGCTTCAGGTCGTCTGTGGCGCGCCCAATGCGCGTGCGGGGCTGGTCGGCGTGCTCGGCCTTCCCGGCGCCGTGGTTCCGGCCAATGGCATGGAACTGCGCAAATCGGCGATCCGTGGCGTCGAATCCAACGGCATGATGTGCTCGACGCGCGAGCTTGGCCTTGGCGAAGAGCATGACGGCATCATCGAACTGCCCGATGATGCGCCGCTGGGCACGACTTTCGCCGATTACCTCGGCTCCGATCCGGTGTTCGACGTGGCGATCACGCCCAACCGGCCAGACTGCATGGGCGTTCACGGCATCGCCCGCGATCTGGCGGCAGCGGGCCTTGGCGTGCTCAAGCCGATCGACGCCGCGCCGGTCGCTGGCAGCTTCCCCTGCCCGGTCGAAGTGCGCACCGACGATCCGGAAGGTTGTCCCGCCTTCTACGGCCGCGTCATCCGGGCTGTGAAGAATGGCCCCAGTCCCAAGTGGCTGCAGGACTACCTCAAGAGCGCGGGCCAGCGCCCGATCTCGGCGCTGGTAGACATCACCAACTACGTGATGCTGGGCTATGGCCGCCCGGCCCACGCCTATGACATGGCCAAGCTTTCAGGTGCCGTGGTTGCCCGCAAGGCGCGTGAGGGCGAGACCTGTCTGGCGCTCAACGGCAAGGAATATGCGCTGCAGCCGTGGATGACGGTGATTGCCGATGATGCCGGCGTGCACGACATCGCCGGGATCATGGGCGGCGAGCATTCGGGCTGTTCGGACGAGACGACCGACGTCCTGCTTGAAGTTGCTTACTTCGATCCCGCTTCGATTGCCCGCACGGGCCAGGCGCTCTCGCTGACCTCGGATGCGCGCGGGCGGTTCGAGCGCGGCGTCGATCCGGCGTTCCTCGATACCGGGCTGGACCTGCTGACCAAGCTGATCCTCGAGATCTGCGGGGGCGAGGCGAGCGAAGTGATCCGCGCAGGGCAACCGCCGCTGGCGCGCAAGACTGTCGCCTATGATCCGGCGCTGGCCGGAAGCCTCGGCGGCATCGACGTCGGCAACGGTGAACAGAAGCGCATTCTGACCGCGCTCGGCTTCGACGTGGCCGACGACTGGACCGTGACCGTGCCGACCTGGCGCCCTGACGTGGACGGCGCGCCCGACATCGTCGAGGAAGTGATCCGCGTTCATGGCCTCGACGCCGTGCCCTCTACTCCGCTGCCGCGCGCAGATGGCGTGGCCAAGCCGACAGCAACTGCGGTGCAGTCGCTTGAGCGCCGTGTGCGCCGTGCCGCGGCTTCGCGGGGTTTGCACGAAGCGGTGACGTGGTCGTTCCTGCCCGAGAAGGAGGCCGCGCACTTTGCCGATGGCGAAGCGCTGTGGAGCCTTGCCAACCCGATTTCCGAAGATCTCAAGGTCATGCGGCCATCGCTGCTGCCGGGCCTGCTCTCTGCGGCGCAGCGCAATCTCCACCGTGGGGCTACATCGGTGCGCGTGTTCGAGATCGGTCGCCGCTACCTGCGTGGCGAGGGCGGCGCGAGCGACGAGAAGCTGAGCCTTGCGGTTGTTCTTGCAGGCGAATCCGTCTCGCGCGGCTGGGCGACCGGAAAGGCCAAGCCCTTCGACGCCTTTGACGCCAAGGCCGAGGCGCTGGCTTTGCTCGCCGAAGCTGGCGCGCCGGTCGATAACCTGTTGGTCATGGGTGAGGCTGGCGCCCAGTTCCACCCCGGCCAGTCCGCCACGCTCCGCCTCGGGCCCAAGCAGGTGCTGGCACGCTTCGGCATGTTGCATCCGGCGACTGCCAAGGCCTTCGACCTCGATGGTCCGGTGGCCGTGGTCGAGCTGTTCCTTGACCGCATCCCGCCGCGCAAGGGGCCGGGCCAGTTCGCCCGCGCGCACTTCGCGCCGCCCGCGCTGCAGGCCGTCACCCGCGACTTCGCGTTCCTTGTCGGTGCTGCGGTTCCGGCGGGCGATCTGCTCCGTGCCGTCAGGGGTGCGGACAAGCAGGCGATTGTTTCGGCTCGGGTTTTTGACGACTTCCGGGGGCAGGGCGTGCCCGAAGGCCAGAAGAGCCTCGCCATCGAAGTCACGCTTCAGCCGCTCGAGAAGTCGTTCGACGAGGCAACGCTCAAGGCGATTTCTGACAAGGTGGTGGCTGCTGCTGCCAAGCTTGGCGGTGTTCTGCGCGGATGACCGACGATCTCGTCACCATCGGCAGCGAGGGGCTGACCGCCCGGATCAATCCTTTGGGCGCAGAGCTTTGGTCGCTGACCGATGCGACGGGAGCTGAGTACATGACGGATGCGGACCCGGCCTTCTGGTCGGGTCACGCGCCGTTCCTGTTCCCGATCGTCGGCGCGCTTTCGGGCGATACGCTACGGCTGGACGGGCGCGAGTTTTCCATGCCGAAACATGGCTTTGCGCGCCGAAGCGCCTTTGCGCCGGTCCATGTCGAGGCGGCCGAGGCACGCTTCCGTCTGACAGACTCCCCGGCGACGCGAGCGGTTTATCCGTTCGGCTTCGTGCTGGAGGTTGCCTACCGGATCGCGGCGATGACGCTGCACACCGAAGTCAGCATCCAAAATCCCAACAATGAACCGCTGCCCTTCAGCTTCGGCTTTCATCCGGCCTTCGCCTGGCCGCTTCCGGGCGGTTTTCCCAAGCAAGATCATAAGCTTGTCTTCGAAAAGGCCGAAAGTCCAACTCTACGGCAACTCACCCCCAACTCTGGCGAACTCTCCCCTAACTCTCGCCCGAGTCCGGCCAACTCACGCGAGTTATTGCTGAACGAAGAGCTGTTCCGGAATGACGCGCTGATCTGGGACGTGTTCGAGAGCAAATCGCTCACTTATGGTGTCGATGGCGGCACCTGCCTCGACCTCCATTTCCCCGACACAACGTCGATGGGCGTCTGGCAGGTCCCCGGCGCGCGCTACATCTGCATCGAGCCGTGGCAGGGTTACGCCGACCCTGAAGGCTTCACCGGCGATTTCCGCGAAAAGCCCGGCGTGGTCCTGCTTGATCCCGGCGCTACCCGCACCTTCCGCATGGACGTTACCGTCCGTCCCGCCTAGCCGCTGGCGCGAGTGCGGATTTCCGTCAGCACGGCGCGGTGATCCGGCAGCATGCCCAGCGCGCGGGCATGAGCAGACGTGATATTCTGCTTGAGCCCCGCCCAGTTGCGGGCATCTACTTCGCGCATCGGTTGCAGTTCACGACCGCGATAGAAGCCCTTGCCAAACAGCGCGGCGATATAGGTGTTCTCGTCGAAGTAGTTGGTGCTGGCGAAATCCGCGCGCACCGGCAGGGTATGGCGCCAGATGGACAGGTTCTGTTCAAGCCTGTCAGACACCTTCATCTCGTGCCGCTGCGCGCGCCAGTAGGACGTGTCTTCGCGGCGCGATAGGCGGTAGTGCAGCGCGATATAGTCTGCCACCTCGTCGTAAAGGTCGGTGACGCGGCTGTTGTACCGGTCTCGCAAGGCAGGTTCCCAGTCGCTGTCGGGGAAATAGTGGAGGAGCCACTTCACCGATGTCTCGACGGTAAAAATTGCCGATGCTTCAAGCGGTTCGACGAAGCCTGCAGCAAGGCCGAGCGCGATGCAGTTGCCTTCCCAGCTGTGCTGGGTGCGACCGACCCGCATGGGGATCACCCTCATGTCATCAACCCTGGCCCCGCTTCCAAGGTAGCCGGCAAACTCGTTTGCCGCCGCTTCGTCGGAGCAGTGCTTGCTGGAATAGATGAAGCCGTTGCCGGTGCGATGGTAGAGCGGAACGCGGAAGGCCCAGCCGTGCGGTAGCGCAGTGGCCCGGGTGGCAGGCTCTAGCGGCTCATCGGGATTGGCGTGGGCGAGCTGGGTTACGACCGCTCGGTCATTGAGCAGAATGTGGCTGTAGTCCACCAATGGCACGCCCATTACCTTATGGTGCAGGACACTGCTGAAACCGCTGGCGTCGATGACAAGCTCGACTGGAACCTCGCGCGCACCCTCAAGGGTAATGGTGCTGATATGGCCCCGCTCGTCGCGCGTTGCGCCGATGACGTCGGCTCCAGTACGTCGGACTCCGCGCGCTTCAGCATGTTTGCGCAGGAAGGGTGCGAAGGCCGCGGCGTTGGTGTGATAGGCATAGCGCAGGACGTGCTCGAACGGCTTCTGACCGCGCATCTTTGGTGATTTGCGCAGTTCGATAGCTTCGCGGCAGGGCGATACGACGCGTGCGTAGTCCGGACCATCGCCATATGCGCCCCCGGTCAGCTCGTAGCGCTCGAATTCCCAGCCTGCAGTCATGAAACCCACGAAAGGATTGACCCAGCTGAGCGGTCGACCGTCGTCGGCCGCGTCCCAGCCGACGAAATAGCCCGCGACCTTGAAGGTGGCGTCCGTATCGCGGATGAAGTCGTCTTCGGGGATGCCGAGCTGTTCGAGCGTGGTGGCCATCGAAGGTGAAAGCGATTCGCCGACGCCGATGATCGGGATGCGTTCGGATTCAATCAGATGAATATCGAGCTCACCCCGCCGGACAGCCCCCTGCAGCCGGGTGACCAGGAAAAGCGCCGCCAGCCAGCCGGTAGTGCCGCCGCCAACGATAGTGATGTTGCGAATTGGTTGACCCATGGCGATAGCGAAGCGGAACCGCCCCCATCGTGTCAAGCAGGTGGACGAAAGTGCGTGTGGGCGCTAACCGCGCAGCCCATGTCCAATCGCCGTACATTCGCCATCATTTCGCACCCTGACGCGGGCAAGACCACGCTGACCGAGAAGCTGCTGCTACAGGGCGGGGCGATCCATCTTGCGGGCGAGGTCAAGGCGCGCGGCGCTGCCCGTCGCGCGCGGTCGGACTGGATGAAGATCGAGCAGCAGCGCGGGATTTCGGTGACGTCGTCGGTGATGACGTTCCAGAAGGACGGCGTTGTCTTCAACCTGCTCGACACGCCGGGCCACGAGGACTTCTCCGAAGACACCTACCGCACGCTGACCGCGGTCGATTCGGCGATCATGGTGATCGACGCGGCCAAGGGCATCGAGCCGCAGACGCGCAAGCTGTTCGAGGTCTGCCGCATGCGCTCGGTCCCGATCATCACCTTCGTGAACAAGGTGGACCGCGAAGGGCGTTCGGTGTTCGAGACGCTCGATGAAGTGGCCGATGCCTTGGCGCTCGATGTGGTGCCGATGTCCTGGCCCATCGGCATGGGCGGCATCTTCCAGGGCGTGATGAACTTCGCCGACGAGACCATCGCGCGGCCCGAGGGCGACAGCCGCGAGTTCCTCGGCAAGCGCGAACCGGCAACGGACATTCCCGAAGACATCGCCGAGGAAATCGAACTGGCCCGCGCGGGCTATCCCGAGTTCGACATCGAGGCATATCGCCATGGCGACCTGACGCCGGTCTATTTCGGATCGGCGCTGAAGAACTTCGGCGTGGCCGAGCTGATCGACGCGATTGCCCGCTATGCCCCGCCACCGCGCCCGCAGAAGTCGAGCGAAGGCACGGTGGACCCGGAGCGGCCCGACGTGACCGGCTTCATCTTCAAGGTGCAGGCCAACATGGATCCGCAGCACCGTGACCGCATCGCTTTCATGCGCATGGTCTCGGGCACGTTCAAGCGCGGCATGAAGCTGACGCCATCGGGCCTTGGCAAGCCGATTGCAGTGCATTCGCCAATCCTGTTCTTCGCGCAGGACCGCGAGATTGCCGACACCGCAGAGGCGGGCGACATCATCGGCATCCCGAACCACGGGACGCTGCGCGTGGGCGATACGCTTTCGGAAAAGAACGACCTGCGCTTTACCGGCCTGCCCAACTTCGCGCCCGAAATCCTGCGCCGCGTGGTGCTGAAGGACCCGACCAAGACCAAGCAGCTGCGCAAGGCGCTGGACGACCTTTCGGAAGAAGGCGTGATCCAGGTGTTCTATCCGGAGATCGGTTCGCAGTGGATCGTCGGCGTCGTTGGCCAGTTGCAGCTCGACGTGCTGGTTTCGCGGCTTGAGGCAGAATACAAGGTCGAGGCGGTGCTCGAACCTTCGCCGTTCGATACGGCGCGGTGGCTCAAGGGGAGCGATGCGGCGCTGAAATCTTTTGCCGATTTCAACGTTTCGAATCTTGCCAAGGATCGCGACGGCGACCCGGTTTTCATGGCGCGGTCTTCGTGGGACGTGGGCTACCAGCAGGAGCGCAATCCGGAGCTGACCTTCTCGGCAACGAAGGAAAGGTAGCACCGGCAGGGTTCGCCGGGGGTTGAAACCGCAGCCCATCCGGCGCAGTTACTCGGCCCATGCAGCTACTCGGCCCCACATCGAACACCTTCATCTCGCAGCGCCTGCGCCTCCACTATGTGGACTGGGGTAACGCGGACAAGCCGCCGCTTCTGCTCGTGCATGGCGGGCGCGACCATTGCCGTTCGTGGGACTGGACCGCCGAGGCGCTGCGCGAGGACTGGCACATCATCGCGCTGGACCATCGCGGCCATGGCGATAGCCAGTGGACGCAGGACGGCAACTACCGCACGATGGACCTCGTCTATGACGTCGCTCAGCTGATCCACCAGCTCGACCTGGCGCCGGTGACGATCGTCTCGCATTCGTGGGGTGCCAATACCAGCCTGCGCTATGCCGGTCTGTTTCCAGAGAACGTGCGCCGGATCGTGGCGATCGAAGGCCTGTTCCCGACGCCCGAGAACGAGGCACTGATCAAGGATGTGCCGTTTGCCCGTCGCGTCCGCGAGTTCATCGGCGAAAAGCGCAAGGCGGCCGGTCGCCTGCCGCGTCGTTACGCTTCGCTTGAAGACGCCTACGCGCGCATGAAGGGCGAGAACCCCTACCTGACCGATGCGCAGGCGCGGCACTTGACCTTGCATGGCATCAATCGGAACGAGGATGGGACGTTCAGCTGGAAGTTCGATCCCCACCTCAATGTTGACGGCTGGCCCTATGACATCTCGACCGAGCAGCGCAACGAGCTTTGGAAAGCGATCACCTGTCCGACGCTACTGCTGAATGGTGCGGATTCGTGGGCAGGCAATCCGACCAGGAACGGTATGGCCGATCACTTCCGCAATGCAGAAGTGATCGAGTTCGAGAACGCCGGGCACTGGCTGCATCACGACCAGTTCGACAAGTTCATCGCGACGCTCAAGGATTTCCTCTGATGGCACAGTTCACCGACTGCATCCTGCCCGAACATATCGACATGATCGGGCGGCAGTCGGTGTTCTTCGTGGCGACGGCGGCTGCTGAGGGGCGCATCAACCTCTCGCCCAAGGGCTATGACTGCTTTCGCGTGCTCGGACCCAACCGGGTGGCCTATCTGGACCTTGCCGGATCGGGGAACGAGACCCACGCGCACCTCGTGGCCGACGGGCGCATAACGGTCATGATGACGAACTTCCAGCAGCCCGCGCTGATCCTGCGGCTCTATGGCCATGGCAAGCCGGTCCTGCCCGCCGATCCTGCTTGGGAGGAACTGGCTGCGCATTTCACCGTGCTGCCCGGAACCCGCCAGATCTTCGACATCGCGGTCGACAGCGTGCAGACGAGCTGCGGTTGGGGCGTGCCGATCATGACGGTGGAGCAGGAGCGACAGACGCTGGTCAAGTATCATGCGCAGTCCGATCCAGCGGCATGGGAGGCCAAGATGGCTAGCCGGACGCAGAGCATCGACGGCCTGCCGGTCACCCCGACCGACCGCTACATCGGGGCTTGAGCCTGACTTGAAACTCAAGGTCGCCAGTTACAACATCCACAAGGGCGTCGGGCTTGACCGGCGGCGCGATCCCGATCGCATCCTCACGATCCTGCGCGAGATCGATGCGGACGTGATCGCCTTGCAGGAAGCCGACCGCCGCTTCGGCCTGCGCGAGGCGGTGATCCCGCGTTCGACGCTCGACGATCACAGTCCGTGGCGGGTGGTGGAGCCGGGGCACTACGACCGGGCGCGGACCGGGGCCAGCATGGGCTGGCACGGCAATGCGCTGCTGGTCCGGCGCGACATCGAGGTGCTGGGGGCCTGTGCAGTGCCGCTGCCGACGATCGAGCCGCGCGGCGCGGTCTGCGCGACGTTGCGTGTTAATGGTGTGCTGGTACGCGTCGTGGGGATGCATCTCGATCTTTCGGGCCTGCGCCGTCGCCAGCAGGTGGAAGCGGTCTGCGGGCATGTGGACGGGCATGACGATCCGGGCCACGCCGTGTTCATGGGCGATCTCAACGAATGGTCGCCATCGGGCGGGGCGCTTTCGGCATTTGCGCCGCCGCTGCGCGTGTTGGCGCCGGGGCGCAGTTTCCCCTCGCGGCGCCCGGTGGCGCAGCTTGACCGGATCGTGGTGAGCGAGGGTCTGATGGTTGACGCAGCAGGTGTGCATCACAGTCCACTGGCTGCTGTGGGATCGGACCACCTGCCTGTCTGGGCGAGCCTGCGCCTGCCCTGAGATCTTGCAGCACGGCACTGTGTGCCTTGAATCGAGGCACGGATTCCTGCCTAAAAAATAGGCAAGGGTTGATGGCTGCACAAGATTCGAGCGCGTTAAACCGTCAGGCGGCCATTTTCGTTCCCGTAAATCGCTGAATCCGTAAATTTCCGGATTTGGCACGCCCTTTGCTTAATCTCCTTTGCCGGCAGGTCGCCCGGCGAGTGGGCAACAGAAGGGGGCATGAATGAAATTCATCATCGCCATCATCAAGCCGTTCAAGCTCGACGAAGTGCGTGAAGCGCTCTCGGGGCTGGGCGTGGCTGGGATGACGGTGTCGGAGGTGAAGGGCTTTGGTCGGCAAAAGGGCCAGACCGAAATCTACCGTGGCGCCGAATATTCGACCAACATGCTGCCGAAGGTGAAGATCGAAATCGCTGCGAGCGACGATCTCGCGCCGCAGATCGTCGAGACGATCCAGCAGGCTGCCAGCACCGAGGCCATCGGCGACGGGAAGGTCTTCGTCCTCGACCTCGCTTCGGCAACCCGCATTCGCACCGGCGAAACCGGGGATACCGCGCTTTGAGCGGGCCTTCCATTTCCGACCTTAGGGGAACCAACATGATCCGTAAGATGATCTGTGGCTTGGCGGGAACGGGCGCTTCGCTCTTCGCTGCCACTGCCGCTCTTGCACAGGATGGGCCGATCAAGGCCCCAACCGTCGAACAGATGGCCGGTATGGTCAACAAGGGCGACACGACCTGGATGCTGATTTCGTCGGCACTCGTCCTGATGATGAGCGTTCCGGCTCTCGCCCTTTTCTATGGCGGCCTCGTCCGCACCAAGAACATGCTCTCGGTGCTGATGCAGGTTTTCATGATCGTTTCGGTCGCTGCCCTGGTCTGGGTGAGCTGGGGCTATTCGATGGCCTTCACCAGCGGTAACGCCTTCGTTGGCGGCTTCTCGAAGATCTTCCTGATGGGCGTGGATGCCACGACCTATGCGGCGACGTTCTCGAACAACGTCTACATTCCCGAATACGCGTTCGTCATTTTCCAGATGACCTTCGCCTGCATCACGCCGGCCCTGATCGTCGGTGCCTTTGCGGAACGCGTGAAGTTCAGCGCGCTGATGGTGTTCACCGTCCTGTGGCTGACCTGCATCTACTTCCCGATGGCGCACATGGTCTGGTACTGGGCTGGCCCGGACTTCCTGGTCGATGCTCCGACCGATGCCGGTCTGCTCTGGGGCTGGGGCGCGCTCGACTTCGCTGGCGGCACCGTCGTGCACATCAACGCCGGTATCGCAGGCCTCGTCGGCTGCCTCATGATCGGCAAGCGCGTCGGCTTCGGCAAGGAAGCTACCCCGCCGCACTCGCTGACCATGACCATGATCGGCGCCTCGCTGCTGTGGGTGGGCTGGTTCGGCTTCAACGCAGGCTCCAACCTCGAAGCCAACGGCGTGACCGCAGTTGCCTTCATCAACACCTTCGTCGCCACCGCTGCTGCCGCCGTCTCCTGGGCGATCGTCGAGCAGCTTCACCACGGCAAGCCCTCGATGCTGGGCGCCGCAACGGGTGCCGTCGCTGGTCTGGTTGCGATCACTCCGGCTTCGGGCCTTGGCGCTCCGATGACCTCGATCGTCCTCGGCCTCGTCGTCTCGCCGATCTGCTACCTCTTCGTCAGCACCATCAAGAACAAGCTGAAGTACGACGATACGCTTGACGTGTTCGGCGTGCACGGCGTGGGCGGCATCGTCGGCGCCATCGCCACCGGTATCGTCGCGGCTCCTTCGCTCGGCGGCCAGGGCGTGTTCGACTACACCGTGTTCCCGGCCGGCTTCGATGCTGCCAGCTACGACATGGGCAAGCAGGTCTTCACCCAGATCAAGGCCGTCCTGTTCACCCTCGTCTTCTCGGGACTTGGCTCCGCGATCCTCTTCTTCATCATCGACAAGACCCTCGGTCTGCGTCCGACCGAAGAAGCCGAGCGCGAAGGCCTCGACATCTCCGAACACGGCGAGCGGGCCTACAACTACTGAGTTTTTACCGAATTGGCGGGGTGGGGGCTCCAGATACTCTCCCTCTCAACCCCCACTCCGCCAAACCTTGTTCCTCCTGCGAACAGACTAAGGCCGGAAGCGCTAGCCCGCTTCCGGCCCTTTTTTTGTTTGCATCCGGCGGTTCGCTTGCCGGAAAGACGCGCAAACACTAAGGCGCGGGGCATGGCAAACGCTCCCACACCCAAGGACTGGATCCTCGGCATTCACGCCTATGTCCCCGGAAAGTCGACCGGCAAGGACGGGCAGAAGCTGACCAAGCTTTCCGCCAACGAGAACCCGCTGGGGTGCAGTGTGGCGGCGCTCGAGGCACGTGGGGTTGCGGGCCATCCGGCGGTCTATCCGGACCCTGACAGCCAAGAGCTGCGTGCCGCGATTGGCGAAGTGCACGGGATCGACGCTGCGCGGATCGTGATGGGGACGGGCTCGGACGAGCTGCTCAACCTTGCGGCGCAGGCCTATGCCGGGCCGGGGGACGAGGTGCTCTACGTGCGCTACGGCTTTTCGGTCTATGACATCGCGGCGCGGCGGTGCGGCGCGGTGCCGGTGGTGGCACCCGATGCCGATTACGGCACCGATGTCGATGCGCTGCTGGCCTGCGTGACCGAGAAGACGCGGGTGGTGTTCCTTGCCAATCCCAACAACCCGACCGGTAGCTGGCTGCCGCGCGAGGAAGTGTTGCGACTGCATGCGGGGCTGCGGCCCGACGTGCTGCTGGTACTCGATGGCGCCTATGCGGAGTATCTCGATCCGGCGGACGACGATGGTGCGCTGGAACTGGCCGCAACCGCACAGAACGTGCTGGTCACGCGGACCTTTTCGAAGATTTACGGGCTTGCCGGGGAACGCATCGGCTGGGGGACGGGGCACCCTGCGATTGTCGACATGCTCAACCGCATTCGCGGGCCGTTCAACGTTTCGCTGAGCGGGCAGGCGACGGGGCTGGCGGCGGTGAAGGACCGGGCCTTCGTCGAAGCCTCGCGCCGCCACAATGCGGCCGAGCGGGCGCGGTTCGTCGGGAAGCTGGAGGCACTGGGCAACCATGGCGTGCGACCGCTGCCGAGCAAGGCGAATTTCGTGCTGATCCTGTTCGAGGGCAAGGTCACGGCAGAGCAGGTGTACCTTGGCCTGATGGACCACGGTTACATCACGCGCTGGCTGCCGGGGCAGGGCCTGCCGCAGGGCCTGCGCATCACTATCGGCACGACGCAGCAGATGGACGAGATTGCCGAAGCCATCCGCGCGATGTGCGAGGGCACGAAGTGAGCGAGGCTCCGTTCGCGCAAGTTACCATCGTCGGCCTCGGTCTGCTCGGTGGGTCGATCGGCCATGCGGTGCAGGCGTTCCTGCCGGGCGTGACTGTGGTTGGCTACGACGCCGATCCCGCTGTGCGCGAGCAGGCGCGGGCGCTGGGGCTGGCGCACCGGATTGCCGATGAGGCAGCGCAGGCAGCCGAGGGCTCGGATCTCGTCGTGTTCTGCGTGCCGGTGGGGGCGATGGGCGCAGCGGCACGGGCGATTGCGCCGGGGCTTTCGATGGGTGCGTTGGTCAGCGACGTTGGTTCGTCCAAGGAGACCGTGGCTGCTGCGCTGGCCGAGGCGCTGCCGGGCCATCACATCATTCCCGCGCACCCCGTGGCGGGTACCGAGCGCAGCGGGCCGGATGCAGGCTTTGCGACGCTGTTCCGCAACCGCTGGTGCATCATCACGCCGCCCGTCGATGCCGACCCGGCTCTGACCGCGCGGCTTCTGGCGTTCTGGGAAGCGCTGGGCGCGCGGGTCGAGACGATGGACGCGGACCACCATGACAAGGTGCTGGCCGTGACCAGCCACCTGCCCCACCTGATCGCCTATACCATCGTCGGCACCGCATCGGACCTCGAGCAGGTGACCCAGAGCGAGGTGATCAAGTATTCGGCGGGCGGCTTCCGCGACTTCACCCGCATCGCCGCTTCCGATCCGACGATGTGGCGCGACGTGTTCCTTTCGAACAAGGAAGCGGTGCTGGAGATGCTGCAGCGCTTCACCGAGGACCTGACGGAGTTGCAGAAGGCGATCCGCAAGGGCGATGGCGAGGTCCTGTTCGACCACTTCACCCGCACCCGCGCAATCCGCCGCGGCATCATCGAGATGGGCCAGGACGATGCTCGGCCCGACTTTGGGCGGTCGGACCACAACGGCACCAAGTCAGCCGAAGAGGAATAGAAGCGCCACGGCCCACATCACGGCGGTGGAGAGCCAGCCGCCGATGGCGAGGCGGCGGGGGATGACGAGGCGGCCCATGATACGCGGGTTGCGCGCGATCATCATCGTCACGACCATCAGCGGCGGGGCGAGCAACCCGTTGACCACGGCTGACCAGTAGAGCGCGCGCATCGGATCGATGTGGATGAAGTTGAGCGCCACGCCGCCGAGCGTTGCCAGTGCGATGGCGCCGTAGAAGGCCTTGGCCTCGCGCGGGCGGCGGTCGAGGCCCTCGGTCCAGCGGAAGGTTTCACTGACCGCATAGGCGGCAGAGCCTGCAAGGACCGGCACGGCAAGCAGGCCGGTGCCGATGATGCCAAGCGCGAAGAGGGCGAAGGCGAACTCGCCTGCGATGGGGCGCAGGGCCGATGCGGCCTGCTCGGCCGACTGCACGCCGGTCATGCCATTTGCGTGGAGCGTGGCCGCTGTCGCCAAGACGATGGACAGGGCTGTGATGTTGGAAAAGCCCATGCCGGTGAGCGTGTCGTTGCGAATGCGGCGCAATTCGGGTCCTGCCTCGCGCGGGGTGATGCACAGCGGCTTGGTGTGGCGGCGGTGGCGCTCCTCCACTTCCTGGCCTGCCTGCCAGAAGAACAGGTACGGACTGATCGTGGTGCCGAAGATGGCAACCAGAGCCATCGTGTGATCGCGGTCGAGCGCGAACGTGGGCACGGTCAGGCCGTGCAGTGCCGCGCGCCAGTCGACATCGGCGACAAGGACGACGGCAATATAGGAGAACAGCGAGAGCGTGGTCCATTTGAGGATGCGGGCGTAGCGCTCGTAGCTGACGAGCACTTCGGCCAGCACGCTCGCCACGCCGAACAGCAGCACGAACAGGTGCTCCGGGCCGGGGATCAGCAGGGCAAGCACCGCGCCCATCGCGCCGAGGTCTGCACCCAGATTGATCACGTTGGCGACGAGCAGGAGCAGGACCATCGTGCGCAGGAGCGCGGGGTGATAGTGGCGGCGCAGGTTGTGTGCGATGCCGCGCCCGGTCGTCGCGCCGATCCTCGCGCAGATCGCCTGGATCGAGACGAGCAGCGGCAGGGCCAGGATCATCGACCAGGCCAGCGAATAGCCAAACTGCGCGCCGACCTGGCTGTAGGTGCCGATGCCGGAGGGATCGTCGTCAGCCGCGCCGGTGACGAGACCGGGGCCGAGCACTTCCATCATCGAGCGCTTTTCGTCCGCGCTCTGAACGGAAGTGCCTGTGACCGGACGGGTCATGCGTTGAGCGCGTTTATGGCGGCTTCGACGCGGGCTTCGATCTCCTCGCGCGGGAGGCCCGGCGGAATTTCCTCGGCGAAGCGGTAGCGGATGGTGCCCGATAGCTTCCACGTGCGGTGATAGAGCGGGCCGCTGTCAACCGCGACGGGGATGACCGGCAGGCCGAGCAGCTTGTAGATCCCGGCAAAACCCGCCTGCAGATCGCGGCGCTGGCCGTGGGGGACGCGGGTGCCTTCGGGGAAGATGATCAGCGGGCGATCCTCGGCAACACGGCGACGGGCTTCGCTGAGCATCTTGCGCAGGGCCTTTGCACCGGCCTCGCGCTCGACCCCGATCAGGCCGAAGCTTTCGCCGGCCTTGCCCCAGCCGGGAATGCGCAGCAGTTCGGCCTTGGCGAAGACGACCGGCACGCGGAACAGGCGCGGCATGTCTATCGCTTCGAAGAAGGATTCATGGCGCACGGCATAGAGCACGCCGGGCTTGAACACCGGGTCCTGCAGTTCCACCCGGATGCCAAGGAGCCAGCGGCAGCAGGTGCGATGCCATGCACTCCAGCCGCGCACGACCGCACGGAACGGGCCCTGCGCCCGGTGCATGAGTACTAGCGCGGCAAGCACGTAGGGCACCGATCCGATGTAGAACGTCGGGTAGAACAGGAGGCTGCGGGGAATGGAAAGCAGATTGCGCAAGATTACCAGCCGATCAGACTCGCCACGCCCCAGGCAACCACCCGGGCGACGAGCTTGTTGTATTCGATGAACAGGATGCGGAAGCTGGGCTTTGAGGGCACCGCGTCCTCGACGATGATCAGGCTGCTGGGCGCTTCTGCGGCAAGATCGAAGGCGGCGCGGCGCATGTGCCAGTCGGTCGTCACCAGGCGGACCGAGCGGAGCTTGTACTCCTTGACCCAGCGCGTCGTCTCGACCGCGTTGCTGCGGGTATCGACCGCGTCATAGCCGAGCACGACGCAGCAGGTCATCAGCCGTTCGGGCACTTTGTATTCCACGGCGAACTCACGCGGGCGGACCTCGCGATCCACGCCCGAGACGAGCAGGCGGCGCGCGCGGCCCTTCTCGATCACGCTCAGTGCATGGGGGATACGGCCGCCGCCGCCGGTGAGCGCAACGACGCCGTCGGTCCGCACGGGTTCCACCACCGGACGGGGCAGGAACACCGCGAACCAGATGAAGCCCAGTGCCCATGCGATGACGAGCAGCGAGAATAGCCGGCGAAAGATGCCACGGCTGGTCATAGCATGCGCCTCAAGGCGCTGAGGACGGTGAGGCGCGCGGTCAGCACCGCAAGCAGGACACCGCCCACGGGAATGCAGCAGATCGCCAGCCAGTCGCTCCATGCGAGGCCCCCTGCGGCCATCATGCCCGAGCCGAGCGCGGCGAACTGCCGTCCGAGCAGGCTGGTGACGACGACGCCGAGCAGCAGCCCGCCGATGCCGCCAGCCGCCGCATCAACCGCCATCGAGCGCTGGAATATCCGCGCGATCTGCGCGTCGGTCCCGCCGAGCATGTGGACGATCTCGATCGTGCCGCGGTGGTTGCCCAGTGCATTGCGCGAGGCGAGTAGCACGGTGGCGATGGTGGCGAAGGCAAGCAGCGCGATCAGGCCGCCTGCGAGCCACTGCAGGGCGTGAACCGCCTCGAACACCGGGGCGAGCCAACTGGCCTGCGCATCGATCCGCGCCGCCGGCGCCTTCCCGCGCAACGCTTGGCGCAGCGCGCCGAGGCGGTTGGCGTCGGCGCTGCCGGACAGGCGCACGTCGATCAGGGCCGGAACTGGGAGCGCGTTGACATCGTCTCCGGCGGTGGTGCCTAGCCACGGCTCTACCAGAGCGTCGAGCTCCTTCTGGGGGACGAGGCGTGCTTCGGCGACGCCGGGGGCAGACTTCAACGCGGCGAGCGCGGCATTGGCCTGGCGGTCCCGCTCACGCGGGGCGCCGTGGACGATCTGGACGGTGACGCCGCCTGCCACATCGGCGCGGGCGGCGCGGGCGGTGTTGCGCAGGGCAAGGCCGCTGGCGGTAGCGACGACGGTCAACCCGATCATGATCGCGATGACCCAAGGCATCGGGCCGGAAAGCTTGCCCTGGGGCAGCAGGCGGCTTTCGGCGCTGGTCCGTTCGCGCCAGTCTGCGCCCAAGGCATTGTTGATGGCGGGCAGGATGCTCATGCGCCAAGCACGTCCGGACGGGGCGGGCTGGCCATGCGACGCGGCGGATAGCGCAGCGCGCCCGTGGGATCGGACAGGCGGCCCTTGTCGAGCCGCATGATAAGCGATTCGGGCACCTTCTGGATCAGGTGAACATCGTGGGTGGCGACGACGACGGTGGTACCGAGGCGGTTCAGCGCCTCGAACAGGCGCAGCAGCTTGACTGCCATTTCAGGATCGACGTTGCCGGTCGGCTCGTCGGCCACAAGCATGTCAGGGCGGCCGATCACCGCGCGGGCAATGGCGACGCGCTGCTGTTCGCCACCCGAAAGCGTGGCGGGACGGGCGTGACTGCGATCGCCGAGGCCAACCCATTCGAGCATGTCGGTGACCGGCTTGACGATGTCACGCTCTGGCACGCCGGCCACGCGCAAGGGCAGCGCGACGTTGTCGAACGCCGAGAGGTGGGGAACGAGACGGAAGTCCTGAAATACCACGCCGAGGCGGCGGCGGAAGCCGGGCAGGCGTTCGCGGGGCAGGGTGATCGCATCGGTCCCGAACATGCGGATCAGCCCGCGCGAGGGGCGCTGGGCGAGGTAGAGCAGCTTGAGCATGCTCGTCTTGCCTGCGCCCGATGCGCCGGTGAGGAAATAGAAGCGCCCGGAATACAAAGTGAAGCTGACGTCGGTCAGCACTTCCTTGCCCGTGCCATAGCGCAGGCCGACGTTGTCGAAATGGACAATCTCCGCGTCGTCTGGCTGGCTCATGAGGTGGAGACTGTACCCGTTTGTTCTGCGCCGTCGTTACGCCTGAAGGGCTATACGCGGCAATCCATGTGGAAAAAAGGCCGTGGACGCGTTTTGTCTCGGGTGTTGCTATTGTTTCTTGCTGTCCGACCATGCTTAACCCGCTGAATGATCATTGCGTGCCCAGCCTGCTCGACGCGCTATGTCGTTCCCGACACCGCGATCGGCGTGGACGGCAGGACCGTGCGTTGCGCGCGGTGCCGCCATTCGTGGTTCCAGAACGGCCCTGAGCTGCCCGAACGCCTCGAGGGGACTGCCGTGGCGGAAGGGGTTGTGACTGCGGGCGATGCTGCAGTCGTTGCTGCACCACCACCGCCTGCACCTGCTGCGGCGCCTGCGCCATCCCCAGCACCTGCGGCAGCGAGCGAGCCCGATCTTCCGTTCGGCGCAGCGAGTGCTCCGCGCGAAGCCGAGCCGCCGACACCGCCGCCTCTGCCGCATCCTGCGCGGCGGACGTATGGGGCAGCTCCCGTCGAGGACGACCAGTCGCCCTTCGATCACCAGCCGCCTTTCAGACCGCGGCGCAATCCGGCCAAGTTGTGGACGATCGCGGCGGTGGCCTTTGCGTTGACCGTGGCGGCGCTAGGGGGTGCGGCGTATTACTTCGGCCTGCCGCAATGGCTGCCGGGAACCGGACAGGCCTTCGGCGCCGAACGCCCGGATCTCGAACTGTCGTTCCCGCCGGAAAAGCAGGACCGCAGACAGCTGCCAAACGGTACCAAGTACTTCGGCGTGAGCGGCACGGTGACCAACACCGGCAAGGAAGTCCGCGCACTTCCGGAAATCTTGATCGTGCTGCGCGATTCGGGCGACAAGGTGGTGAAGACCTGGGACGTTCCGCCGCCGCAGGAAGAACTTGCCCCCGGTGAAAGCGTGACGATCAACGCGGCGGTCACCGACGTGCCGCAGTCCGCCAAGTTCGCGGAAATCGGTTGGAAGCCCGACTGATCCCTGCCGGTTTGCGCGCTTGCGCGAAAAATTGCGCGAAGCTTGTTGCGCCCGCCAGACTCCTTTGCTAGGGGCGCGCTCCTACCCCACCACGGGGCGCCGATCACAGGTCGGGCACCCCGTTTGATTTTGCGGTCGTGGCGGAATTGGTAGACGCGCAACGTTGAGGTCGTTGTGGGCGAAAGCCCGTGGAAGTTCGAGTCTTCTCGACCGCACCATCATCATCCGAACAGTGTGATCCTTGCCTTCGGGCACCCGTGGCCACATGGCCATCCCGACCGGCAATCAGCGCATGGGTGCTCGACCAGGACCAGTCCTCGCATCGGGGCACAAGGCGGGCGCGGACAGGGTTGAAGGCGATATAGCGCAGTGCCGCGACGAAATACGTCTCATCCATGGCGACAGAACTGATCCGTCCCTGCCAGAGATGGCCGGTCACGCGCAGGCGGGCGTTGATTTATCCGGTGTATGGCGGTGGACATAGCGGAACGTGCGGCGCAGGCCGTCTTCATAGGACGGCACGGCCACGATGTGCACGTGGCTGGGCATGACGCACCAGGACCATATCTCCACACCTGAGCGAGCGGACGTCAGTAATTGGGGATTTTTGTACCTGTCACCGTAATTTCGTAATTTCTGGCACCGTGATTTCAAAGTCGGCCCTCTGGCAGACTTCCTTTGTATCAACACAATGGTGTGTTGCGCACGACCTGCGCGACGATCAGTCGCCTGATAGCCAGCCGCCCAATGTGCCCAGTATGCCTTTGTCGGCATCAAGCACGTCTGCAGCCGCCATGCCAACATCGTCGAGGCCACCTGCTGCTTGCCCGGTCATCGCTCCGCCGGCAAAACCTGCCGCAGCGCCCGCCAGTCCGACTGCCCCCACAACACCGACCGCACCCGCCGCAGCCAATCCCCCGAGGCTGGTTTCACCGCCATAGCCCACGCCTTGCGCAACCCCCATGATGTTCAGCGCCAGACGGGCGAAAGGTACAGATTGTATCCACACCGTACCCGGTCCGGTAAGCGCAGCATAGAACAAGCCTTCGCCGCCCAGCAGGCGGTTGCGAACACCGCCACCAGCCATGACCACCCGGAAGTCCACGCTTTCGGTATAGGCCGCAACACAGCCCGTATCCACGTGGATACGCTCTCCGGCGGCAAGCTGGCGTTCAATAACCGAGCCGCCCATATGGACGAAGGCCCAGCCATCGCCTTCGAGCTTTTGCATCATGAAGCCTTCGCCGCCGAACATGCCGGTGATCCCGCCCCGTATCATGCCTGCCAGCCCCCCGCCGCGCATCCCCGGAATAAGCGTGACGCCCACCGAGACACCGCGCGCTGCCGCCAGAAAGCTTTCGCGCTGGCAGATAACCTTACCGCCATAGTCTGAAAGGCGCAGGGGGAGGATATTGCCCGGCATGGGCGAAGAGAAGGCGATCTTTGCACGTTTCGAAATGCCCACGCCATTGTTGGTGAACATTGCCAGAAACAGACTTTCGCCAGAGAGCATGCGTTTGCCCGCATTGAGCAGCTTGCTGCCGAATCCCTGCCCCGGACGGTTATCGGTATCGAGCACGGTGGATGGCTCAATGTCGAAATCCTTCCAGACCATCGCCCCTGGCTCTGCAATCACGCTTTCGCCCGGATCAAGTTCGATCTCGACAAACTGAAGATCATTGCCGAGAATCTGGAAATCGATGTCGTCGGCAAGACCGGCTTCGCGTTCGTGCCCATAGCGCGGCTGCGCCATGCCAAAGCCACCGGTTGGGGGGAGCGCTGCACCCTGTGCCAGACCTGCAGCTGGCACAATGCGTCTGCCAAATCCGCTTGGTCGTTCGTTCATCGCGCTCACCCTGTTGTATACACCACGATTGTTACTCAGTGAGACTGTGGCAAGGATGAGTTGCAAAATGATTGATACGAATGCAATGACTGCACCCTCAATTCTGGGAAATTGCGGGGACAGAATTTACCGGGCAGGTGCAGAATTCACCAAAATACTCCCCGCTTCTCGCTAAGTCCAGCCATGCCTCTGCGCCGTACAACAAAGAGCGCGAGGGTCATGGTCATTGCAACATGACTTGTTCCTGCGTTTGGCACCAGCGTGAAAGCGCGAATGGCTCGTGGGGCGGACAGCAGGATCGGCGGGCATGGCGGCGGCGCACGATGTGAGGGAAGTGCAATCCTTGCGCTTGGGGAAATCCGTTTTTCTCCGGCGACGGAACCGGCTGCGCTTACGCCGCGTTTGGTGATTGGATGAGACGCATGACCCCTTGCGGGGCGCTGGCCGAAAGGTTGGCGCCCCGTTTTTCTTGTGCGGTCAGGTGAGATCCGAAAGCGCGATCTGCTGGCCTTCCGCCGCGGCCTTGTTGGCAGCGCGGCGCAGGCGTTCGATGTGGAGGCGGCCTTCGGGGATGTCCTCCTTGGGCAGAGCGTCGAGAGAGGTGCGGTAGATTTCCTCGAAGTCCTCGGCGAACTCGCCGTGGGTGAGGATCAGGCCGCGGTTCTCGATCATGCCCTGCAGGGTCTTTTGCCCGACCTCGAGTGGGTCCATGCCGAGTTCGAAGGCGGTGCCGAACTGTTCGAGTTCAGCCGCGTCTGCCGGGGCGAAGCCGGAATCCGCGTAACCTTCAGGCCGCTTGAGAGCGCTGGTCCAGGCGTTGGTGCGAGTGAGGCCGGGGCACATCAGCGAGACGCCGATGCCATGCGGGGCGAGGTTGTAGCGCAAGCTTTCGGTCAGGCCGCGCACGGCGAACTTGCTGGCGGTGTATATCCCTGCCTGCGGGCCGGAGACGTAGGCCGCCATCGAGGCGACGTTGACCACGTGGCCGCCTTCGCCATGGGCCTTCATGCCTGGCAGGAACGAGACCAGGCCGTTGACCACGCCGCCGAAGTTGACGCCCATGATCCAGTCGTAATCGGCATAGCTTGCCTCGTCGGTCGGGCCGAACACGCTGACCCCGGCATTGTTGACGAGGACGTGGACCTTGCCAACCTCGGCTGCGACCTCGGCAAAGCGGGCGCGGTCGGTTACGTCGAGCTGGACGAAGCGGGCAGGGGGCAGGGCATTGTCGGCCAGCCAGCGGGCGGCGTCCTCGCGGTCAGCATCCTTGCGGTAGGTCAGGATCAAGTCCATCCCGGCGAGCGCAAAGGCGCGGGCAATGCCGAACCCGATGCCGTTCACGCCGCCGGTAATGAATGCGGTCTTGCCCCGGAAATCCGTCATATGTCGCTCCTCTTCCGTTTGGCAGGCTAACAATCGTGAGGATTGTCGGCAACCGCGCGAAGTGAAACGAACGACTTATCAGGCCATGGCCATCAGGCTCGCATTGCCGCCCGCCGCCGTGGTGTTGATCGAGAGCGACACTTCGCCGACGAGCATGGCATCGCCATCGGCGGGGCAGAGCACCGGCACGATCGCGCCTTCGAGCGCGGCGACGGCCTGCTGGATAGCCATGGTGAAGGGCGCATCGCCATCGACCAGTGCGCGAGCGAAGGGGCCTTGGGCTTGCCAGCCCGGTTCTGCGACGACCGGAGTTCCGCCAAGGGAGGCGACGCGCACCGATAGGGCGGCGAGGCGCGTGGCGTCCTGCGCGGCGACGAGGACCCTGCCGACGGGGCGCAGGGCGTGGACATTGCGTTCACCCACCGGGCCTGCCAGTTCGCGCTCGCCAAGTGCGATGGCGGGCGCTGCGGGGGCAGTGGCGACGAGGCGACGCAAGTATAGCGGGCCGCCTGCCTTGGGGCCGGTGCCGGACAGGCCGTGACCGCCGAAGGGCTGTACGCCCACCACCGCGCCGATGACGTTGCGGTTGACGTAGATGTTCCCTGCATGGGCGCGCGTCGTCACCCGGGCGACGGTTTCGTCGAGCCGGGTATGAAGGCCGAAGGTCAGGCCGTAGCCCCAGGCGTTGATGCGATCGACGAGTGCATCCATGTCCGCGCGGGCGAAGCGGATGACGTGGAGGACCGGGCCGAACACTTCGCGGGTGAGCAGGGCCGGGTCTGACAGTTCGATGATCGTTGGCGCAACAAAAGTGCCGTTGGCCGCTTCGGGGCCGAGCGGCAGGCGGTGGACCGGACAGCCTGCGCTGGCGAGACGCGCGATGTGGGCTTCGATGCCCTCGCGAGCCTCGGCGGTGATTACCGGACCGATGTCGGCACTGAGGGCGTCGGTGCGACCTACGGAGAGTTCGGCGAGTGCGCCGCGCAGCATGGTGAGCACGTGGTCGGCAATGTCTTCCTGCAGGCAGAGCACACGCAGGGCCGAGCAGCGCTGTCCCGCGCTGTCGAAGGCCGAGGCGATGACATCGGCGACGACTTGCTCGGCAAGGGCCGAACTGTCGACGATCATCGCGTTCTGGCCGCCGGTCTCGGCAATCAGCGGGATCGGGCGGCCATCGGGCGAAAGGCGCGTGGCGAGCTGGCGCTGGATCAGGCGGCCGACTTCGGTGGAACCGGTGAACAGGACGGCGCTGGTGCCGGGGGCTTCGATCAGGGCAGCGCCGATGGCGCCATCGCCGGGGACGAGGATCAGGGCATCGTCGGGAACGCCTGCCTCATGGAGGATGCGCACGGCTTCCCATGCGATCAGCGGGGTCTCTTCGGCCGGCTTGGCGAGGACGGCATTGCCCGCCATCAGCGCGGCGGCGATTTGCCCTGTGAAGATCGCCAGCGGGAAGTTCCAGGGGCTGATGCAGATGGCAGTTCCGAGCGGGCGTGATCCGGCGAGCGATGCGCCTTGCCCTGCGTAATAGCGCAGGAAGTCGATTGCCTCGCGCACTTCGGCAATGGCATTGGGGACGGACTTGCCAGCCTCGCGCACGATCAGTGCGATGAGTTCGGGCATAAGTGCCTGCATCGCGTCGGCCGCGCGTTCGAGCACGACGGCGCGGGCTGCGAGCGGGCTTGCGCCCCAGCGCGAGGCGGCTGCGAGGCGGTGGGCATCGGCAACCGCTTCGGGCAGGGCTTCGCGCACGGTGCCGACGATATCGCGATGGTCGGCGGGGTTGCGTACCTGGCGCGGCCCTGCGGCGGGGAGCTCTGCCGTTGGTGCGGCGTGGCGGACGAGGCGCGAGACGGCGCGGAAGCGTTCGCTGATGGCTTCAAGCGTCGCCTCGTCGGCAAGGTCCAACCCCGTGCTGTTGCGGCGATCAGGGTAGAGAGCCGAGGGGAGGGCGATCAGCGGGTGGGGCGCGCCGGGATCATCGGCTGCGGAGACTTCGGCGACCGGATCGGCGATGATGTCTTCCACCGGCACGTCGGGGTTGGCGATGCGGTTGACAAAGGATGAGTTCGCGCCGTTTTCCAGCAGGCGGCGGACGAGGTAGGCGAGCAGAGTTTCGTGCGTGCCGACCGGGGCATAGATGCGGCAGGGCCGGTCGAGCTTGTCCGGGCCGACCACCTCATCATAGAGCGGCTCCCCCATGCCGTGGAGGCACTGGAATTCGTAGTCACCGACGCGGAAGTTCTCGCCCGCCATCGAAAGGATCGTGGCCAGCGTCTGGGCGTTGTGCGTGGCGAATTGCGGGAACACCGCATCGCGCGCGGACAGCAGGCGTCGGGCGCAGGCGATGTAGGCAATGTCGGTGTGAACCTTGCGGGTATAGACCGGGAAGCCCGCCTGCCCCTCGACCTGAGCGCGCTTGATCTCGGCATCCCAGTATGCGCCCTTGACCAGCCGGACCATGATCCGGCGGCCCGAGCGGCGGGCAAGGTCGACGATCCAGTCGATCACAAAGGGGCAGCGCTTGCCATAGGCCTGGACGACGAAGCCGAGGCCGTTCCAGCCTGCCAGTTCGGGATCGGTTGCGAGCGCTTCGAGCAGGTCGAGCGAAAGTTCGAGCCGGTCTGCTTCTTCGGCATCGATATTGAGACCGATGTCATAGCGTAGCGCGAGCGCAGACAGTGATTTCACGCGGGGCAGAAGCTCGGCGACCACGCGCGCCTGCTGGGCGCGGGAATAGCGGGGGTGGAGCGCGGAGAGCTTTATCGAAATGCCGGGGCCGTCATAGATGCCCCGCCCGGCGGCGGCCTTGCCGATGGCGTGGATCGCGTTCTCGTAGTCCGCGAAGTAGCGGGCGGCGTCCTTTGCGGTCATCGCCGCTTCGCCGAGCATGTCGTAGCTGTTACGGAAGCCACGTTCCTCCAGCGGGCGGGCGCGCTTGAGGGCTTCGGCAATGGTTTCGCCGGTCACGAACTGCTCGCCCATCATGCGCATGGCAAGGTCGACGCCGCGCCGGATGACCGGCTCGCCAGCGCGGGCGATCAGCCGGGTGAGCGCGCTGCCAAGGCCTGTGTCGTCCACGCTTGACGTGAGCTTGCCGGTGACGACGAGACCCCAGGTGGCGGCGTTGACGAAGAGCGAGCGGTCGCTGCCGAGGTGTGCGAGCCAGTCGCCGCCTGAAATCTTGTCGCGGATCAGGTCGTCGCGGGTGTCGTTGTCCGGGATACGTAGCAGGGCTTCGGCCAGGCACATCAGCGCGACGCCTTCCTGCGTGGACAGGGCATATTCCTGCACCAATTGATCAACGCCATTGCCGCGGGGCTTCGCGCGAAGGGTTTCTACCAGCTTGCGCGCAAGGGCCTGTGCGGAGCTGCGCGCTTGCGCGGGCAGCGTGGCGAGCGGGAGAAGGTCGGCGATGCACTCGCGCTCGGGCCTGCGGGTGGCTGCGGTGATCGCGCGGCGCAGGTCCGAGTGCTCGGCAAGGCGGGGAGCGAACTGGGCGAAGGGAAGGGGCGTGCTCATGGCCCATGATATCAGTCAGCGCTTGGGCGTTCTGACTTATCACTAAGTCAAATTAGAGAAAATCGTCTTCAATTGCGCGAAATAGTCACCTGTTGTAAGCTGAAACGCATGGAAGACAGGCAACTTGACCAGTTCGATCGCCGGATCATCGACATCCTTTCGCGCGACGGGCGCATGCCGGTGACGGAACTGGCGGAGAAGGTCGGGCTGTCGAAGACGCCGTGCCAGACCCGGTTGAAGCGACTGGTCGACGACGGGGTTATCCGGGGATTTCGCGCGGTGGTGAACATGGCGCGGCTCGGTCTCGATCACGTTGCCTTCACCGAAGTGAAGCTGTCCGATACGCGCGAGCAGGCGCTGGCCGATTTCAACCGTGGCGTGATGGCCATTCCCGAGATCGAGGAAGCGCACATGATCGCGGGCAACTTCGACTATCTGCTCAAGGTCCGCACTGCAGACATCCGCCGCTTCCGCATCGTGCTCGGCGAAAAGATCTCGACCCTGCCGCATGTCTCCAACACCAGCACTTTCGTGGTGATGGAGCCGGTCAAGGAACAGTCGGTCAGGGCCTGAAGCCGGGATCAGACTGCGGTTTGCGTCTGTTTGGGTGCGACGATGAACCAGGTGGCGAGCGCGATCCCGATGCCGAGCAGGCCCGCAATGAGGAATGCGCCCTGCATCGAGCCGCTGGAGGTGCGCGCCAGGCTGACGAGAAGGGGCGAGACGAACTGGCCGAGGAAGAAGGTCGAGGTCCACACGCCCATGCCGCGTCCGCGGTGCTCGAACGGCAGGTAGCCCTGCGCCCAGGCGATCAGCGTCGGCACGGCCATGCCCGCGCCGGTCTGTTGCAGGGCCATGCCTGCGACCATGCCCTTCCAGTCGCTGGCCGAGCCGATCACGGCCAATCCCGAGCCGAGCAGGGTCAGAAATACCGTCAGCTGGATGCGGGGTCCGAACCTTCCGGTGAGCCAGAAGATCACCGCGCCGACGATCACGAAGAGGCTGGGGATGGTGGTCAGGCGTCCGATCTCGGAAGGGTCGGAAACACCCAGTTCCTGCCAGACGATCCCGCCGTTGATGATGAAGACATAGTACAGCGCGCCGCCGAACAGGGTGACGAGGCCGAAGGTCAGCACTCCGGCCCACGGGAAAGGCGTGCTTGCTTCGGCACCGATGCCGAGCATCTTGCGTGCGGTATCATCGTTCTGCGGCTCGTAGATGAAGCCGAGCATGGCGATGAAGGCGAGGAAGCCGATGCCATAAATCATGAACACCGAGTTCCAGCTCATCGATGCGAGGTAGCCGGAGGTGAAAATCACCGCGCTGCCGAAGAATGGCCCGATGATTCCCTGCAGAGAGAGCCACTTGCTGCGACCCTTCTCGTCCCAGTAGTCGCCGATAAGGGTGTTCGCAGTCGTCAGGATCGCCGCTTCGGTCACGCCGAGGAGCAGGCGCGAGGCGTAGATCTGATCGAGGTTGTCGAGGAACATCGGGGCCATGCCGACGAAGCCATAGAGGCCGGTAGACCACAGCAGCAGGCGACGACGACCGAACTTGTCGACCATCAGGCCAGCGAACAGCGCAAGGATCGCCACGGTAAGACCGGGGGCCGATACCATCGCTGGCACCTTGGTCGAGGCCGAAGGATCGGCCGCGAAATGCGCGATCATCCGGGGGACCGCCGGGAACATCGAGACGATCGCGACGATCGGCAGGAAGCCGGTGAGGACGATGGTGAGGCCTTGGGGAATCCCCGGTTGGCGCGCTGCAGGACTGGTCATCGAATCTCCCGGCGGCATTTCGCGATGCCACATTCTAGAACCGTTATTCTCAAACGGTATCCTCTCCGGTCTGGCCAAGTCAAGCTAATGGACTTGATGTGGATTAATAGATTTTGAGCATGGATCGGCATAAAAATTACTTGCTTGGTGTATTGTTCGGCGCAATCTAAATCGACCACTGACCGCAATCATGAAAACGAGAGGGGCTGGCGACCCGGTGTCGTTGAGCTAGCTTAAGGCAATGAAAAATTTGAACATCCTGATAATTGGGGCCGGGATCGGTGGACTTTCCGCAGCGATTGCACTCGCGCGAAAGGGGCACTCGGTGACCGCGATCGAGCGTGATCCAAACTGGTCGGTCTATGGCGTGGGCATCATCCAGCAGTCGAACGTGCTGCGCGCGATGGACCAGCTTGGGGTGCTGGACAGATTCATGGATGCCGCATGCGGTTTTGACGCGGTCGAGATCTTCCTGCCCGATGGCACCAAGGTTGCGCGTGTCCCCAGTCCGAGACTTGTCGAAGGTCGTCCTGCCAACGTCGGTATCAGCCGTCGTGCGCTCCAGAAGGTGCTGGGCGACAGCGCGAAGGAACTCGGAACCGAGATTCGTCTGGGCATCACCGCTGAAGACATGGTTGATGATGGCGAGCAGGTGGCCGTGACCTTTTCTGATGGCTCGTCGGGCATCTATGATGCGGTGATCGGTGCTGACGGTGTGTTCTCGCAAACACGCGCCGCGATCCTGCCAGAGGCCGAGAAGCCGGTTTTCACCGGGCAGTCGGTGTGGCGCTACAACTTCCCGCGGCCCGAGGGTCTTGATGCCCTGCAGGTTTACAACGGGCCGACGGGCGTGGGCCTCGTGCCGATGAGCGCGGATGTGATGTACATGTACGTGACCACGCCTGAGCCCGGCAACCCGCGCTATCCGACCCAGGGCCTTGCTGCGGCCATGCGCGCCAAGCTCGCGAACTGCAGTCCGCAGATCCGTGAACTGGGCGAGCAGATCACCGATGACGAGGGCGTGGTCTACCGTCCGCTGGAAGGCATGCTGGTGCGGGGTGACTGGAGCAAGGGGCGTGTCGGGCTGCTCGGCGATGCCGTGCACGCCACGACGCCGCATCTGGGGCAGGGAGCGGGCATGGCGATCGAGGATGCCATCGTCATCGCCGAGGAACTGGAGCGCCACGACGACGTGGAAACGGCGCTCAAGGCCTATCGTGACCGCCGTTTCGAGCGCTGCCGCTATATCGTCGAGAGCAGCCTTGCCATCTGCCATGGCCAGTTGGGCGTGGGGCCCGCGGTCGACAATCACAAGGCCACTGCAGAGATGTTCGCAGTCGTCTCGCAGCCAATCTGATTTGCACGTTTTTCAAGGAAGATCCCGATGAGCCGCGTTACCGAGATCCGTTATGTCGGATATGGCGTGAAGGAATTCGACGCCGAAAAGACCTACTACTCCGAAGTCTGGGGCCTCGAGCCGGTGGGCGAGGACCAGAACAACGCCTGGTTCAAGGCGCAGGGGCATGACGAGCACCATGTCGTCCAGCTGCGACGTGCCGATGAAAACCGTGTCGACGTGATCGCACTGGCCGCTGACAGCCGCGCCGATGTCGATTCCCTGCGCGCCAGGGTCGCCGACGCCGGGTGCCAGATCGCCAGCGAACCTGCTGATCTTACCTCGCCCGGTGGCGGATATGGCTTCCGTTTCTTCTCGCCCGACGGACTCCTGTTCGAAGTGTCGAGCGACGTTGCCAAGGGCAGCAAGCGCGAGCTGGCCCACTGGGAAGGCGTGCCGGTCAAGATCAGTCACATCGTGCTGCACTCGCCCAACCATCAGGAAGCGGTGAAATTCTTCTGCGACGTGCTGGGCTTCAAGGTTTCGGACTGGCTGGGCGACTTCATGTGCTTCCTGCGATGCAATTCGGCGCACCACCGCATTGCTATCCTGCCGGGGCCTGCCTGCCTCAACCACGTGGCCTATGACATGCTTTCGGTGGACGACATGATGCGCGGCGCGCACCGTCTCAAGATCAAGGGCATCGACATCAGCTGGGGCCCCGGTCGCCACACGGCGGGCAACAACACCTTCAGCTATTTCGTCACGCCCGGGGGCTTCGTCACCGAGTACACTTCTGAGCTCGAGGAAGTTGATTTCGATATGCACGAGTTCAAGGTGCACAAGCCTGCGCCCATGGTCATGGACCAGTGGGGCATCGGCGTTGGCGGCCCGCAGACCATGCCCCATCCTCACGTCAATCCGGGTCTGTTCAAGACGCCCGAACTCGCTGGCGAGGCCTGATCCATGGCATTGTACGAACCGTTTCCGAACTACATCTGGAACCTCTCCGTCTCGATCGCGATGGAGAGCGGCGGACAGATCGGCGAAATCGTCGACATGTGCCAGCCGATCATCGAGGCGGCGGCCAATGGCGGTGATGCCGGCACGCCGATGTTCATGAAGCAGTGGGCCGCCTATGGCGACAAGCTGATCGAGCTTGCCGCCGAGGACGAGGCCAAGGGGCGTGCGTTCTCTGCGTCCAACAAGCTGGAGCGCGCATCGCTCTACCTGCTGGTGGCAGAGCGCATGCAGGGCCATGGCGCGCCGGGTCGCAAGGAGACTTATGCCAAGGCGCTCGATGCCTTTGCCAGGTCGACCGAATTGGGCAAGATCAACCGCGAGCGCGTGGAAATTCCCCTCGAGCAGGGAACAATGCCTGCGCTCTATACCCGTGCCGAAGGGCCGGGTCCGCATCCGGTGGTGGTCTATTGCAACGGCCTCGATAGCTGCAAGGAACTGCTCTACTGGAGCCGTCTGCCTGAAGCGCTGGCACGCCGTGGCGTTTCGACGCTGTGCGTGGATCAACCGGGATCCGGCGAAACCTTGCGACTGCAGGATCTGCCTGTCGATCCGCATTCGGAGAGCTGGGCCAGCAAGGCGGTCGATTGGCTGGAGCAGCAGGCGGATGTCGATCCCAAGCGCATCGGCATGACCGGCATTTCGCTCGGCGGACATTTCGCTCCGCGTGCAGTCGCCTACGAGCCACGCTTTGCCAGCGGTGCGGTGTGGGGTGCCAACCACAACTGGCGCGAAGTGCAGGACAAGCGCATGAAGCGCGAGGGCGAAAACCCGGTTCCGCACTATTGGGCGCACGTGATGTGGGCGTTCGGCGCAAACGACATGGACGAATTTCTCGCCAAGTCGACCGACATGAACCTCAACGGGCACATGGACCGCATCAAGGTGCCGTTCCTCGTCACTCACGGGGCACACGATCGCCAGATCAGCGTGTCCTACGCCGACGACCTTTATGACCAGCTCGTCAATTCGCCCCGCCGCGAGAAGGTGATCTTCACCGCGCGCGAAGGCGGCGTCGAACATGTCGGTGCGGACAACATGTCCTATGGCCGCGACCTGATTGCCGACTGGTTTGCCGAGACCTTGGGTGGAGTGACCGCATGACTCGGCGTTTTGTCGATCTTTCGATCTACCTCGAGAACGACGTGATCACCGATCCGCCGTTCCTGCGCCCGAAGATCGAATACCAGAAGCATGGCGAGACCATGCCGGAGCTGGGCTTCTTCTTTCCCGGTGTAACTCCCGAGGAGACGCCGGACGGTGCGGGCTTCGCAGCGGTCGAGAACGTCACGCTGACCACGCACAACGGCACGCATCTCGACGCGCCATGGCACTTCCACCCGACGATGGATGGCAAGGACGGCAAACCCGTGCCTTCGATGACGATCGATGAAGTGCCCCTCGAGTGGTGTTTCCAGCCGGGCGTGAAGCTGGACTTCCGCCACTTTCCCGATGGCTATGTCGTCACCGCGCAGGATGTGGAGGACGAACTCAGGCGCATCGGGCATGAGCTGAAGCCGCTGGAGATCGTTGTGGTCAACACCGCCGCCGGCAAGGCGGTTGGCGATCCCAACTATGTCAGCATCGGTTGCGGCATGGGCTACGAGGCGACGATGTACCTCACCTCACGCGGCATCCGCGTGACCGGGACCGACGCCTGGAGCTGGGACGCGCCGTTTGTCCACACGGCCGAGAAGGTCAAGGAAACCGGCGACACATCGCTGATCTGGGAAGGTCACAAGGCCGGGCGCGACATCGGCTATTGCCACCTTGAAAAGCTGCACAACCTTGAAGTGCTGCCGCCCGATGGCTTCATGGTCAGCTGTTTTCCCCACAAGATCAAGGGCGCTTCGGCCGGCTGGACCCGTGCCGTGGCAATCTTCGAGGATTGAAGGTCAGGTAAAGTCGCCGAGGTCGAAAGCCTCGGCGAATGCCCGTGACAGCGTCTCGGCATCAAGCCTTTCGAGCATTGGCAGTCGGCCCAGCCGCTTCACCTCGCCCATCGTGCAGATCGTGGCTTCGCTGTCCTCGTTGGCGTCGCCAACGAAGGCTACGCCGTGGATGGACACCCCCCGCGCCCGCAGCGCTTCGAACGTCAACAACGAATGGTTGATCGTGCCCAGCGCCGTGCGGGCGACGACGATCACCGGCACATTCCACCATGCAAAGACATCGGCGTAAGTCGTATTGCGGGTGACAGGTACAAGTGCACCGCCCGCACCTTCGACCATCAGCGGACGCACTTCCGGCAAGGATAGCTGCGCAAGGTCGATCACCACGCCATCGATCTCTGCCGCACGATGCGGCGAACAGGGCGTGTTCAGGCGATAGGCTTCGGGCAGCACATGTTCCGGCGGCACGCCCGCCAGCCGCGCCACGTGATCGCGATCGGCACCGTCATCCAGCCCCGCCTGCACCGGCTTCCAGTAATGCGCTTGCAGCGCCCCGGTGAGCGCGGCGGAAAAGATTGTCTTGCCGATGCCGGTATCCGTGCCGGTAACGACGAAGGCGCTCATCGCAGAGCCTCGGCAAGTGCGCTGCCCAGTGCATCGACGTCATCGCTTGTGGCATTTAGGGTGAGCGAGATGCGCAGGCGGCTGGTGCCTTGCGGAACAGTGGGCGGCCGGATGCCGCGCACGTCAAACCCCTTGGCCTGAAGCGCGGAAGCAACGGCCATGGTCCGGGCATCCTCGTGCAGGATCAGCGGCAGGATCTGCGACCCCGATGGCGTCGCGCCATGCGGTGCAAGCACCCGCTCGGCGTGGGCGACAAGCGCGCGCAGGGATTCGCGGCGGTGGGGTTCGTCTGCCATGATCCGGATCGCCTCGCGAACGGCGGCGCATACCAGCGGCGATGGCGCGGTTGAGAAGATGAAGGGACGGCCGCGGTTGACGAGGAAATCGCGCACGACCTTGGGACCGAGTACGAGCGCGCCCTCGCAGCCCATCGCCTTTCCGCAGGTGCGCAGGACGATCGTGTCCGAACGGCCGTCGAGGCTGGCAGCAAGGCCGCGTCCATCGGGGCCGAACACGCCGGTGGCATGGGCCTCGTCGATCAGCATGATCGCATCATGGCGCTCGGCAACGCGGGCCATCTCGGCCACCGGGGCCATGTCGCCATCCATCGAATAGAGCGTCTCGAAGGCGAGCCAGATGCGGCCGGTGTTGCCCTTGCCGCGCCATGCGCGCGCGGCATCGTCGAAGCTCTGCGCATCGTTGTGCGCGGCACTGACCGCCGTGGCGCGAGTCAGGCGCAGGCCTTCGTGCATCGATGCGTGAACGAGTTCGTCGTAGACGATCAGGTCACCGCGCTGCGGCAGGGTGGAAAGCAGGGCAACATTGGCGGCATAGCCCGCCGAGAAGAACAGCGCTGATTCAGTGCCGAAGAAGCGTGCGGCTTCTTCCTCGAGCAATTCATGCTCGGGGTCGTTGCCGCGTAGCAGGCGCGATCCGCCCGAGCCGAGCGGAACCCCGCGCGCGATGGCTTCCTGCACTGCCGCAGCCAGACGGGGCGAGGACGACATCGCCAGATAGTCGTTCGAAGCGAAATCGATCCCACGCCGAGGCGCAAGACTGCGCAGGCGGGCCTTTTCGCCGAGCGCTGCAAGATCGGCGGTATGCGCCGACCAGAGCGAGCCGGTGCGGGTCGTGCTCCCAGCCATCAGGCCGCGCAGCCTCCCGAGCAGCCTCCGACGGCCTTGAGATTTTCGGACCTCTGGGCCCGCATCGGCTCTTCGCCTTCCATGGGCTTGAGGCCCAGGCGGGCGAACATCGCGGCGTCTGCGTCGTCGCCCGCGTTGGCGGCGGTAAGCAGCTTGTCACCTGTGAAGATCGAATTTGCCCCGGCCATGAAGCACAGCGCCTGCGTTGCTTCGGACATAGATTCGCGACCGGCGGACAGGCGGACCATCGACAGCGGCATGGTGATGCGCGCAACCGCAACGGTGCGGACGAACTCGATATCGTCGATCTTGGCGAGCGGGGTGTCGGCCAGCATGTCGCCAAGCACGGTGCCCTTGATCGGCACGAGCGCGTTGACCGGCACGCTTTCCGGATGCTGTTCAAGCGTGGCGAGGGCATGGACGAAGCCGACGCGGTCGGCGCGCGTCTCGCCCAGCCCGACGATGCCGCCCGAGCAGACGTTGATCCCGGCATTGCGCACGTTGTCGAGCGTCTGCAGTCGATCCGCGAAAGTGCGGGTGGTGATGACTTCCTCGTAGCGTTCGGGCGAGGTGTCGATGTTGTGGTTGTAGTAATCGAGGCCAGCTTCGGCCAATTGCTCGGCCTGCGAAGGCGTGAGCATGCCCAGCGTCATGCAGGTTTCCATGCCCATCTCGCGCACGCCCTTGATCATGGCAATGATCGCCGGCATGTCGCGGTCCTTGGGATTGCGCCAGGCAGCGCCCATGCAGAAGCGCTTGGAGCCGTTGTCCTTGGCCTGCGCGGCGGACTGCAGCACCTTCTGCACTTCCATCAGCTTGGTCGCCTCGACCCCGCTATCGGCCTTGACCGACTGCGAGCAATAGCCGCAATCCTCGGGACAGCCGCCGGTCTTGATCGAAAGCAGCGTGCATAGCTGCACTTCGCCTGCGCGATGGTGGGCACGATGGACTTCTGCTGCACGGAACACCAGTTCGGTGAACGGCAGATCGAACAGTGCCGCGATCTCTTCCCGTGTCCAGTCGGTGCGGACGGCGCTGGCTGAAGCAGTCGTTTCGCGCTGGCGGGTGAGAGTGTCTTGCACGGCTGGAATCCCTTCGGAGTCTTGATCTCGGGCGCCCTTAGCCCATTTCAGTGCAACATGCTCAAGTGAATTAGCAAAGCTGCAAACAGGTATTTTGCATTTCACCAAGCGCAACGCTGTCGGCGCGACGGGGCTCCCCAGCCTGAGGTCTGGGCGACGTGCGCTGACGAGTGTTCGATTGACAGGCGCTCTTACGCCGAGTTGATAGACCCACCCTATTACGCCATCGGTGAAAGCATGCATCTACGCCAGTTGCGATACTTCGTGGCCATCGCCCGCTTGCGCCACTTCGCCAATGCGGCGGCAGAATGCGGCGTTTCGCAGCCGACGCTTTCTGCCGGGCTTTCGGCGCTGGAGCAGGAGGTGGGGCACCGGCTGGTCGAGCGTGATCGCAGGTTTCTCGGGCTTACCAGCCATGGTTTGGCGATGCTGCCGTGGGCGGAGCAAATCCTGGGAGCGGTGGCCAGCATGACGAGCTCGGTCGCGGCGAGTTCGGCGGCGTTGACCGGTGAGTTCTCGCTTGCCGCCATCCCGGCCGCGCTGCCCCTTGTCGGCCTGTTCGGCGAGGCCCTGCTGTCGCGTCATCCAGGTGTGACGCTGTCGGTGCGCTCGGCAACATCGCGCGAGATCGAGCGGTCGCTGAATGCCTTCGAATGCGATGCCGGTTTGACCTATCTCGACCACGAGCCGCCGGGCAATGTGCTCTCGGTCGGCCTTCATGCCGAGCGTTACCTCTTCGTTGCGCGCACCGGTTCCGGCTTTGATGCAGCCACGCCGACCAGTTGGGAGGACGCTGCGAAGCTGCCACTGTGCCTTCTGCACCAGGGCATGCAGTTCCGGCGCATCCTTGACGGACGGATGGCCGCGGCGGGCATCGCCATCACGCCGCGCGCGGTGGCGGACAGCTACGTGACGCTGTTCGAACTGGTGCGGTCAGGCGGTTTCTGCACTATCGTTCCCGACACTTATGCTACCTTGCTGGCAGGACTCGACTGGGCAAGGTTCAGCCCGCTTGACGATCCCGGAGAGACGCGGCGGATCGGGCTTGTCGTCGTCAACCGCGTACCGCTTAGCCCGATGGCGGGCGCAGCGCTCGAAGTGGCGCGGGGGCTGGCGGAAGTTTGATAGAATTCTTCTATTAAGCTTCGGAACTTTTGATTTGACCTTCGCTCCCATCGGATCAAGGCATTTGCTGCAATGGAACGACTGCAACAGATCATCGCCGCCCACGCATCTGCCGAAGGGCCGCTCCTGCCGATCCTGCATGACGTGCAGGCCGAATTCGGTCACGTATCGGAAGAGGCGATCCGCGCGATTGCGCTCGCGCTGAATCTCAGCCGGGCCGAAGTGCATGGCGTGGTCAGCTTCTATCATGATTTTCATGCCGAGCCCGATGCGCGTCCCGTGCTGAAGCTTTGCCGCGCCGAGGCCTGCCAGGCGCGCGGTGTCGAAGCGCTGGCGGCGGGCCTGCCGGAAAATCCGCGGGTGAAGGTCGAGACCGTCTATTGCCTCGGTCTGTGCTCGGTCGGGCCGAATGCGATGGTTGGCAGCAAGGTCCACGCGCGGCTTGATGCGGCCAAGCTTGGCGCGCTGGTGGAGGCATTGGCATGACCGGGGGCGTGACGATCATTAGGATCAGCGACGATGCGCTGGCGCTGGCTTGCGGCGCAGATGAGGTCGCGGCGGCGTTCGAGGCAGCGGGATGCACGGTCGAGCGCGTGTCCTCTTGGGGCATGCAATGGCTGGAGCCGTTGGCCGAGATCGATGGACTGGGGTTCGGGCCGCTGGAGCCTGGCGATGTTGCGGCAGTGCTTGCCGGCACGTCTGGCAAAGCCATCGGTCGCATCGAGGATCATCCCTTTATTGCCAAGCAGCAGCGCTTTACCTTCGCGCGCGCTGGCAAGACACGGCCCCTCAGCCTCGAAGACTATGCCGCAAATGGCGGCTGGCAGGGCCTGGCCAAGGCGCGCGAGATCGGGCCTGAGGCAACGATTGCGCAAGTGACCGAATCCGGCCTGCGCGGGCGTGGTGGGGCAGGCTTCCCGGCTGGGATCAAGTGGACGACCGTGGCCAAGGCTCAGGCCGATCGCAAATACATCGTTTGCAACGCCGACGAGGGCGACAGCGCGACGTTTGCCGACCGCATGGTCATGGAGGGCGATCCCTTCATGCTGGTCGAGGGTATGGCCATTGCCGCCCATGCCGTCGGTGCACACAAGGGCTACGTCTATATCCGCAGCGAATACCCGCACGCGATTGCCAAGATGCAGGCGGCGGTGCGCGCGTCCGCAGATCTTGTCGCCCCGTTCGAACTGGAAGTGCGCGTGGGCGCGGGCGCCTATGTCTGCGGCGAGGAAACCTCGTTGCTTAACAGCCTTGAAGGCAAGCGCGGCGAAGTGCGGGCCAAGCCGCCTCTCCCCGCGCTGGAAGGCCTGTTCGGCAAGCCAACCGTGGTCAACAACGTGCTGACGCTGGCGGCGGTGCCGTGGATCATGGCAAATGGCGCGGCAGCCTATGCGGCGGTTGGCTTCGGCCGGTCCAAGGGCACGATGCCGATCCAGATCGCGGGCAATGTGAAGCATGGCGGGCTGTTCGAGGTGGGCTTTGGCGTGACGCTCGGCGAGCTGGTTATGACTGTGGGTGGCGGCACGGCTTCGGGTCGTCCGGTGCGCGCAGTGCAGGTGGGCGGGCCGCTCGGCGCCTATCACGCGCCGTCCGATTTCCACCTGCCGTTCGATTACGAAGCCTTTGCTGCCGCAGATGGCCTGATCGGCCACGCCGGGATCACCGTGTTCGACGATACGGCAGACATGAGCCGCCAGGCGCGCTTCGCCATGGAATTCTGTGCGGCGGAATCGTGCGGCAAGTGCACGCCCTGCCGCATCGGCTCGACGCGTGGAGTGGAACTGATTGACCGCATTCGGGCACGGTCTGGGCGTGGTCCCGACAAGGTCGAGGCGCTGCCGCAGATGCATAACGCCCGCAAGGTGGAGCGTTCGCTGGCGGACGAGATCGTGCTGCTTGAAGACCTGTGCGAGACGATGAAGTTCGGCTCGCTCTGCGCACTCGGCGGCTTCACACCCTATCCGGTGCTCTCGGCACTCCGCAATTTCCCCGAAGATTTTGGCGCAGTTCCGGCGAAGGAAGCGGCGGAGTGATCCTGGGAGCCGTCCTTGCCGGTGGCAGGTCCACGCGGTTTGGCAGCGACAAGGCGCTGGCCGAGCTGGGCGGACGCACGCTGCTGGCGCGGGCGGTGGACGCGCTGGCGGCGCAGTGCGATGCGGTGGTCGTGGTGGGGCGAGAGGAAGCGCCTGCGCCTACGCTGCCAGACTGGCCGCGCGCTGACATGGGACCGCTCGGTGGAATTGCCGCTGCGCTCCACCATGCGCGCGATGCGGGTTACGATGAAGTGCTGACCTGTTCGGTCGACAGCTTGGGGCTGGGAGATGATCTGGTAGCGCAACTTCAGCCAGCGCCCGCCTATTGCGAAAGCCAGCCAGTGATCGGGCTGTGGCCTGCCAGCGTCTCGGCCAAGCTCGATGCGCTGCTGACCAGCGATGCCCGTCATTCGATGCGCGCTTTTGCCGAACTGGTCGGCGCGCGGGCGGTGCGCCTTTCCGAAAATCCTGCTAATATCAATACACCGGCGGATCTGATGGCCGCCGAGGAGCAATCCCATGGGTTATGAACGCCAGGCTGATTTCGGCACCCCGGAAGTCCGGTCGGACACGCAGGTAACCTGCTCCATCGACGGGCGCGAAGTTATCGTGCCCGTTGGCACCACTGTCATGCGCGCCGCCGCGCTCACCGGCGGTTCGATCCCCAAGCTCTGCGCGACCGACAACCTCAAGCAGTTCGGATCGTGCCGCCTGTGCCTTGTCGAGATCGACGGGATGCGTGGCACGCCTGCTTCATGCACCACCCCGGTTGCCGAAGGGATGAAGGTCCACACCCAGACACCGCACCTGCAGAAGCTGCGCAAGGGTGTGATGGAGCTTTACATCTCGGATCACCCGCTCGATTGCCTGACCTGCAGCGCCAACAACGATTGCGAGCTTCAGGATCAGGCCGCCGCCGTGGGCCTGCGCGATGTGCGCTATGGCTATGAGGGCGAGAACCATCTGGGCGCGATGCCCGACATATCGAACCCCTATTTCGATTTCGATCCATCGAAGTGCATCGTGTGTTCGCGCTGCGTGCGCGCCTGCGACGAAGTGCAGGGCACGCTGGCGCTGACGATCGACGGGCGCGGGTTTGGCAGCAAGGTTTCGGCGGGCCTTGCCTCGGACAGCTTCCTGTCGTCCGAATGCGTATCCTGCGGTGCCTGCGTGCAGGCCTGCCCGACGGCGACCTTGCAGGAAAAGGCGGTCAAGGAAATCGGCAAGCCCGAGCGCGCTGTTGTGACGACATGCGCCTATTGCGGCGTCGGCTGCACCTTCCGCGCCGAAATGCGTGGCGAACAGCTGGTGCGCATGGTGCCGTGGAAGGATGGCAAGGCCAATCGCGGGCATTCCTGCGTCAAGGGCCGCTTCGCCTGGGGCTATGCCCAGCATCAGGAGCGCATACTCTCGCCCATGATCCGCGAATCCATCGACCAGCCATGGCGCGAGGTTTCGTGGGAAGAGGCGCTGACCTATGCGGCGGGCCAGATCAACCGCATCCGTGAGACTTACGGCCGCAACGCCTTGGGCGGCATCACTTCCAGCCGCTGCACCAACGAGGAAACCTTCCTCGTCCAGAAGCTGATCCGCGCGGGCTTCGGCACCAACAACGTCGATACTTGCGCGCGGGTCTGCCATTCGCCCACCGGCTATGGCCTCAAGACCACGTTCGGCACATCGGCGGGCACGCAGGACTTCGACAGCGTCGAGGACAGCGACGTGATCCTCGTGATCGGCGCGAACCCGACCGATGGGCACCCGGTCTTCGCCAGCCGCATGAAGCGCCGCCTGCGTCAGGGTGCCAGGCTGATCGTGATCGATCCGCGCCGCACCGATCTGGTGCGCAGCCCCCATATCGCGGCGGACTACCACCTGCCGCTGCGCCCTGGCACCAATGTGGCGATCCTCACGGCGATTGCCCACGTGATCGTGACGGAAAGCCTCGCCAACGAAGCGTTCATCCGTGAACGCTGCGACTGGGACGAATACCAGCACTGGGCCGAATTCGTCTCGGCAGAGCGCAACAGCCCCGAGTTCCTCGCGCCGGTTATAGGTGTTGATCCCGAAGCCATTCGCGGCGCGGCACGCCTCTATGCCACGGGTGGCAACGGCGCGATCTACTATGGCCTTGGCGTTACCGAGCACTCACAAGGCTCGTCCACCGTCATGGCCATCGCCAACCTTGCTATGGCGACCGGCAACATCGGCCGCCGCGGTGTCGGCGTGAATCCGCTGCGCGGGCAGAACAACGTGCAGGGCGCGTGCGATATGGGTTCATTCCCGCACGAGCTTTCGGGCTATCGCCATGTCTCGGACAAGGCGACACGCGATCTGTTCGAGGCGGAATGGGGCGTGAAGATCGATCCCGAACCGGGCCTGCGCATCCCCAACATGTTAGATGCCGCAACCGACGGGCAGTTCAAGGCGATCTATATCCAGGGCGAGGACATCCTCCAGTCGGACCCGGACACGAAGCACGTGGCGGCGGGCCTTGCCGCGATGGAATGCGTGATCGTCCACGACCTTTTCCTGAACGAGACCGCGAACTACGCCCACGTCTTCCTGCCGGGGTCGACCTTCCTTGAGAAGAACGGCACCTTCACCAATGCCGAACGCCGCATCCAGCCGGTGCGCAAGGTGATGGAACCGCTCAACGGATACGAGGACTGGCAGGTCACGCAGGAACTGGCCCGCGCCATCGGGCTTGACTGGAACTACACCCATCCATCCGAGATCATGGACGAGATCGCACGGCTGACGCCGACCTTCACGGGCGTGAACTACAAGCGGCTGGATGCCGAAGGTTCGCTGCAGTGGCCGGTGAACGACAAGGCGCCCGATGGCTCGCCGATCATGCACATCGAAGGTTTCGTCCGCGGCAAGGGCAAGTTCGTGGTGACCGACTATGTGCCAACCGACGAGCGCACCGGCCCGCGCTTCCCGCTGTTGCTGACGACGGGGCGCATCCTGTCGCAATACAACGTTGGCGCGCAGACCCGGCGCACGGCGAATGTCGTGTGGCATGAGGAGGACCTGCTCGAAATCCACCCCACCGATGCCGAAAACCGTGGCCTGAAGTCGGGCGATTGGGTCAAGCTCGCCAGCCGTTCGGGCGAAACCACGCTGCGCGCATTGGTGACCGATCGTGTGGCGCCGGGCGTGGTCTATACCACGTTCCACCACCCTGCCACGCAGGCCAATGTCGTCACCACCGACTATTCGGACTGGGCCACCAACTGCCCGGAATACAAGGTAACGGCCGTGCAGATCACGCCGTCCAACGGCCCGACCGATTGGCAGGAGGATTACGAAGCGCAGGCCACGCTCTCCCGCCGTATCGTCGGCCATGAAGGCGCGATGGAGCCAGCCGAATGAGCGGGCATACGGTCGAGAAGCTCGCCTACATGGCCAACCAGATCGCGCGCAATTTGGTGCATGATGACAAGCCAGTGATGGCGGTGGCGGACCACATCGTTTCGTTCTGGACGCCGCGCATGATCGACATGCTGATCGCGCAAGGCTCTGCCGGGCTTGATCCCGTGGCGGTAGAGGCCATGGCGCGGGTGGCGGACGGACGCATCCCGCCGCCTCAGACGCGCGCAACTGATCCGGCGGTCCACGGTTCCGATGCCGGTTGACGGTGCGCGCGAGGTCAGCTTTCGCGAGCACTTCGCCGATCGCAGCCCCTCGCGCACGATCACGCGCCCGGTCATCGACGAAGCCCCCGTTGCCGTAGAGATCAACGGCATCGGCTATGCGGTGATGATGGCAACACCGACAGACCTTGAAGACTACGCGCTGGGCTTCTGTCTTTCGGAACAGCTGATCGCATCGCCTGCCGAATTCCTTTCTGCGCATGCCGCGCCGGTCGAAGCCGGTGGGTGGATGCTGCGCGTGCAACTCGCCGCTTCAGGCGCAGCGCCCTTGCTCGAACGCGCCCGCCTGCGCCTGGCCGAAGGCAGTTGCGGGTTGTGCGGCATCGAAAGCCTGGAGCAGGTCATGCGACCTCTCTCGCCGGTCACCGCGCGGCTAGAGGTTGCTCCGGATGCGATGTTTCGCGCCACGTCTGCGCTGCGAGAGCATCAGGTGCTGGGGCGGGCAACCGGCGCAGCCCATGCCGCCGCGCTTTGCACGCCCGACGGCATGATCGTGCTCGTGCGTGAGGACGTCGGTCGCCACAACGCGCTCGACAAGTTGCTGGGCGCAGCGGCCCGTGCTGGCCTCGACGCTTCGGCGCATTTCGTCCTTCTGACCGCGCGGTGCAGTTTCGAGCTGGTGCAGAAGGCCGTGATCGCAGGCGTGCCCCTGCTTGTCACGATTTCGGCCGCCTCCACGCTTGCCGTGGAACAGGCTGCTGCCCACGGCCTCGGTCTGGTTACATTGGCCCGTAAAGACAGTCTGCTCCAATCCTGAGCCTTGCCTTTCCGCTGCCGGACAAAACGTCTAACAAGCGAGCGACCCGGGATCGAACGCCGGGGTCGTAGGTTTTCGGGGGCTATGGAACACATCGCTGCGCCGGACTCGCGAAGCTTTGCCGTCCGCCGCAAGAGCGGGCGTGACCGGGCGTTGCCTGCAACGTTTGCGCTTTGCCTGCATCTGCTCGTGCTGTGGGGTGTTATCCATGGTTTTGGCGGCGTGCCTGCGAAGACCGGAGCCGAGGCCGATCCCTTCACTACGCGCACGTTTGACGTACCTCTCGAAAAACCCTCGCCCAGCCCTACGCCAACCACGCCGGAGCCCGCGGGCGCATCGGGAGAGGAAGGCCGAAAGGCAAAAGCCAAGCCCGTCGTCGCCCGCTCGCGGCTCCCATCGCGTCCCGAGCCCGCGCCGCCAGTCGCGTCCACCGGCAATGATGTCCGTTCGGGCGCTGCGGCGCAGGGGCAAGGCACCGGCGGCGGTGGCGAGGGGATGGGTACGGGGAGCGGGGCCAGTGGCAACGGCTCGGGCGGAGGTCTGGCCCGCAGGGCCGAGAAGATTGCCGGCGATATCCGCTCCACCCGCGATTATCCGGCAAAGAGCCAGCAGGAGCGCATCGGCAAGCGCGTCGTCATTCTGCTTGATGTCAGCGCCGAGGGGCGGGTGACGGGTTGCCGGGTCTGGCGGGCCAGCGGCGTGCCCGAGGCTGACGCGGTGACCTGCCGCCTTGCCAGCGAGCGCTTCCGCTTCCGTCCAGCAACAGATTCGGATGGTCGACCTGTCGCCTCGACATATGGCTGGGAGCAGCGCTGGTTTGCGCCCTGAATACGCTTTTGCTGCGCTGCATTCACGCCAAAACCTGGTTTAAATCGGCGATAGTGATGAAATGGCAGGCTTTTGAGGCAAGCTGCGCAATTCGGACCAGATTCTTGTTGCATCGCAATGCAACCGTATCGCCCCCACTGCGTTGGTTCATCGAGAGTAAAGTTTCCGCGCCTTCGCGGTTGCTTCAGCTATTCGGAAGACCAGCACGCCATGACCACCATCGACTTCGCGTCCGGACCCGGTGAAACTTCGGCTCCCGGCGTCCTGTCCTTCTTGCGCCGCTCACAGGGTGCGCCTGCCTGCAGGGTTGCTCTCATCGGCGGATTTGCGCCGCGCAAGTGCGGCATCGCGACATTCACCACCGACATCTACGAGCAACTGGCGGCGCATCACAGTGAAGTATCGGTCGATCTTCACGTCATCGACGATCCCCGCTCACCTCTGACTTACGAGCGTGCCCGCAGCGTGATCCGCGCCGATCGCGTCGATGATTACCGCGCAGCCGCGCGCCGCATGAATGAGGACGGCGTCGATGCCGTCTGGCTGCAGCACGAATATGGCATCTTCGGCGGCGAGGCTGGCGATATGGTGCTCGAACTGGTGGACCGGGTGGCAGCGCCGTTGATCGTTACCCTGCACACCGTGCTCGCCAAACCATCGGACCGCCAGCGCGAGGTCATCGAACATCTCCTCCGTCGGGCTTCGCGTGTCATGGTGATGTCCCAGCATTCGATGGGACTGCTGCAAGACCTCTATCATGTGCCGTCGGAGCGGATCGTGGTGATACCGCACGGGGCACCTGACCGCCCGTTGCGCAATACGTCTGACCGCAAGGCGCGTCTGGGCCTCGAAGGTCGTCGCGTGATGATGACCTTCGGCCTTTTGGGGCCGGGCAAGGGGCTGGAAACGGTGATCGAGGCGCTGCCTGCCATCGTCGAGAACCATCCAGACGTGGTCTATCGCATCGTCGGCGCAACCCACCCCAATCTTGTCGCAACCGAGGGTGAAAGCTATCGCGAGGGCCTCGCTGCACTTGCCGAGAACCTTGGCGTCGGGGCCAACGTTCAGTGGGACAACCGCTTTCTCGATCTCGATGAACTGCTCGACCAGATCGAGGCCTGCGACATCTACCTGACGCCCTATCCGAACATGCAGCAGTCGACCTCAGGCACGCTGAGCTATGCGGTGGCACTCGGCAAGGCCGTGGTCTCCACGCCTTATGTCCACGCCCGCGAGCTGTTGGCAGAGGGCGTCGGCGTGTTGGTCGAACCCCGTCAGGCAGACGTCATCGCCGCTGCCGTCAACCGCCTGCTCGACGATCCCGAAGAGCTGCGCGCCGTGCAGCAGCGCGCTTGGACCAAGGGACGCGAGACGATCTGGCCACGCTTTGCTGCAGCAGCGCGGTCGCTGGTTGAGAGCGTCGTGGTCCGCCCCGTCCGTAACATGCCGCTGCTCGCGACACCCGGGTTCTTCGGCGTCACCGCGATGAGCGACAGCACCGGTATCTTCCAGCATGCGATCGGCACCGTGCCCGACCGCCGCCATGGCTACTGCCTAGACGACAACGTGCGCGCGCTTATGTTGATGGGCGTGGCCGATGCCGTTCCACTGGCTGAGCGGCAGCGTTGGGCCACGGTCTATGCCTCGTTCATCCAGCATGCCTGGAATCCGGACCGGCGTGCCTTCCGAAACTTCATGAACTTCGACCGGACGTGGTGCGAGCCCGTCGGCTCGGGTGACAGCAACGGCCGGACAGTCTGGGCCCTGGGTGGCGCGATGAACAATGCGCCTGACGAAGGCCTGCGCCATTGGGCTACGCAATGGTTCGATATCGCGCTGGCCCCCGTCGCGGCGATGGAGTCACCTCGCACCGTGGCATTCGTCATGCTTGGCTGCATCGAGGCCTTGCGGATCAATCCTGGCCATTCGGGCGCGCGCGAAAGCCTGCGTCACGGCGGCGAACTGCTGGCAAACCTGCTTGATGCCGGGCGACGTCCCGACTGGGCCTGGTTCGAAGCGGTTCTCGGTTACGACAACCCCCGCCTGTCCCAGGCGCTGATCGGTGCCGGGCGTGTGATGAACCGCGACGACTGGATCGAAAGCGGTCTTTCCTCGCTGCGTTTCATCGCGCGCCAGCAGATTTCGGCGCAGGGCCATTTCCGCGCGGTCGGTTCCGAAACATTTGGCAAGCCCTACCAGAACCTGCCGTTCGACCAGCAACCGCTGGAAGCTTGGGCTGCGGTCGACGCTGCGGCGGCGGCATTTGCGGTTACAGGCGACGAGGGATGGTTGCGCCATGCCGAGACCGCCTATCGCTGGTTCCTCGGAGGAAACGATCGCGGCGAGGTCCTTGGCGACATCTCCACCGGGCGCTGCCGAGATGGCGTGACCCCGCAGGGCGTCAACCTCAACTGCGGAGCGGAATCGATCCTCGCGTTCCAGTTGGCGCACTATGCGCTGGCCGCAATCGCGCGTCGTCCAAGAACAATGCCTGGCACTCAGGAACCGAATGCTTCAGATACCATTGCCTTGAAAATCAACAGCAAGGGTGCGCAACAGCTTGCGGGTGCTTGAACAGAGGCTTCACGCCGATCCTTCGCGGGTCGTGCTTCGTCCGTTTCATCTTGGGTGGCAGGGGCCGGGCGGCTCCGGTGCCCGGGCGCGAAAGCTCGTGTCCGATGTCGTCTCGCTGACGTCAGAGGAGGCTGACGAGGAGTATGCGCGCGTCCTTCACGATTTCGAGGAGCGTCACTGGCAAACCGAGCAGCTGTTCGAAGAGCGCTATCGCCAGATCGAGTCGATGCTGAACCTTGATGGCTCAGCCCTGTCGATACGGCGCAAGCGGTTGATCGGGGCCTACTTCTGCCACGAATACACTTATGCCGCTGCAGCGCTGATGAATCCCAGCATCGTGCCCCATCCCGATCAAACGGGAATGAGTGGCGGTGCTGTGCGTTTTGTCATGAGCCTGCGCGCCGTGGGCGAGGGCCACATCAGTTCCATCGTGTTTCGCGAAGGCATTGCCTTGCCGGATGGCGCGTTCGATCTCTGGCCGCAAAGCCACTTCGCCACGGCCATGCTTCCCGATGACAGCCTGACCGTGTGCGAAGGCGAAGACTGTGCGGTCACGCTCCACCGCCACATGGAAAGCACGCTTTCGAACAGCGTGATCTTCCCGGTGACAGAGCAGCAGCGCGGCGGCCTCGAGGATTTGCGCCTTGTGCGGTTCGATCACGGCGGCGGTGACTACGAATGGATCGGGACCTATACTGCCTATTCGGGCTCGGCGATCCGTTCGGAATTGCTGCGCACCCGCGATTTCCGCTCCATCGTGCTTGAGCCCATCTTCGGCAGGGCAGGGCGCAACAAGGGCATGGCGCTGTTCCCGCAAAAGATTGGCGGGCAGTACTGCATGGTGGGGCGGCAGGACGGGAAGAACCTGTTCCTGCTGCGCTCGGACAGCCTCGATCGCTGGGACGACGACGGCGTGCTGCTGATGGAGCCTGAGTTTCCATGGGAGTTCGTTCAGATCGGCAATTGCGGCAGTCCCATCCTGACCGATGAGGGCTGGCTCCTGCTCACCCACGGTGTCGGTGCGATGCGCAAGTATGCACTCGGATGCGCTCTGCTCGACCGGGACGATCCGTCCAAGGTCATTGCCCGTTCGAGCAAGCCATTGCTCACCGCGATCGACGCCGATCGGTTCGGCTATGTCCCGAACGTCGTCTATACCTGCGGCGCTCTGCTGGTGGAGGACCAGTTGCTTGTGCCTTACGGCATCTCCGACAGCGCGGTTGGCTTTGCGACGACCTCAGTTCGGGAATTGCTGGCAAGGATGGACTCGACCCGTTAGTAAAGGTTCGCGCTGCGGTGCAGCACGGCATTTGAAGGCTCTCGATGAACCAGACAGTTCCTGTGATATTGTGCGGTGGCAGTGGAACCCGCCTATGGCCCCGCTCCCGCAAATCCAGACCCAAGCCCTTTCTGCCGCTGGTCGGCGAAGATACCCTGTTCCGGGCCACCGTGCTGCGCTGCCCACCTGCGGATGGCTTTGGCGATCCCGTGGTGGTCACCGGAGCTGCCCATCTCGGCCATGTCGAGGAGCAGCTCCCCGATGTTGCGCACAGCCGCATCATCGTCGAGCCAGAGGCCCGCAACACGGCTGCAGCAATTGCGCTTGCCGCGCTGACCCTGCCCGAAGACGCGGTGATGCTCGTCTGCCCAAGCGACCATCATATCGGCGATTGCGATGCCTTTCGCGCCGCCGCGCATGAAGCTGCAACTCTGGCGCGCGCCGGCTGGCTTGTTTCGTTCGGTATCGTCCCTACCGCGCCGGAGACCGGCTTCGGCTATCTCAAGCGGGGCCTTGTGATCGAAGGTTCTGGTGGCAGACAGGTCGAACGCTTTGTCGAGAAGCCCGATCTGGCGCGTGCGATGGAGTTTCTCACCAGCGGCGAATACGCCTGGAACGGCGGCATTTTCGCGTTCCAGGTCGGGACCTTCCTCGAAGAGCTTGGCCGTCATCGTCCGCAGATCCTCGCTGCCGTTCGCGAAGCCGTGGACAAGGGCACTGCCGACGGCATGCGCTTTCATCCCGATGGCGCCGCCTTCGCCAAGGTGCCGAGCGAATCTGTCGACTATGCCGTCATGGAAAACACCGACCGGGCCGCGATGGTCCCGGCGACCATGGCTTGGTCCGATATCGGCAACTGGCAGGCGCTCCACGAAGCGCAGGACCGTGACGAAGCGGGCAATGCCGTCCACGGAAGGGCGGAACTGAAGGATTGCAGCAACGTACTGGTCATGAGTGACGGCCCCCGCGTTTCGGTGGTGGGCGCGTCGAACCTCGTGATTGTCGTCGATGGCGATGAGGTCCTTGTCTGCACGCCGGAAGGTGCGCAGGCCGTGGGCAAACTTTCCGGAGCTGCCAACCAGTGAAATTGCTGCCGAGGCGGATGGTCGAGAAACCGTGGGGGAAGAACGATCTGCCCCCGCCTTTCCAATCCTTCTCGGGCAAGAGCATTGGCGAGATCTGGTTCGAACCGCCGCCGGAACTTCCTTCGATCCTGATCAAGTACATCTTCACGTCTGAGAAGCTTTCGGTTCAGGTCCATCCCAGCGACGAGCAGGCCAAGGAGCTTGGCGAGAATGATCGCGGCAAGGAGGAATGCTGGCTGATCCTCGACGCGGAGCCTAACGCCAAGCTGGGCATCGGTTTCGGCCGAGCGCTCGACGCAGAAACGATGCGCGCAGCAGCCCTCGACGGCAGCATCGAAGGCCTGATGGACTGGTATCCGGTCAAGCGCGGAGACTTCTTCTATATCCCGGCAGGCACCGTCCACGCGATCGGCGCGGGCGTCAGCCTGATCGAGATCCAGCAGAACAGCGACATTACCTACCGCCTTTACGACTATGGTCGCCCGCGCGAACTGCATCTCGACAAGAGCGTGGCAGTGGCCAAGGGAGAGCCGCATGACCCGTCGCTGCGCCGTCATGATGTGCTGGCAAAGCCCGGGATGCTCGCATCGGGCAAGTACTTCACCGCCGATTGCGTTGTTGGCCAGCCTGCGCCTGATGTGCGTGCTGCCTACGATGGTCCATGCTTCGTGATTCCGGTGGACGCTCCGATCACAGTTGCGAGCGAAAGTGTTGACGTAGGCCAGTGTGCGCTCGCCGCCGATGCTCAGTGCGTGGACTTCTCGTCCTCCGGCACCTGCCTGCTCGTCCGACCCGCCTGACTCCTGCCTCGCGATCCCGGCCACGTACCTGAAAAAGGGTGGCAGATTCATGTAATGTTATGTTGTAACATCCGAATGGCGGTTGTATGGAGCCGCGAGTGCCGCACGACCAACAAGGCCGGTGGCAGGTCGCAATCCAGCAAGGACTATCCATGCGTCTTACCGCTCTTCTCCTCGGCGCCGCATTCCTCTCTGCTCCCGCCCTGGCCCAGCAGGCCCCCGCGCCAGCAGCCGATGATCAAGGTGACACTCACGCGCAGACCCCGCCGCAGATCGTCGTGACCGCCGCGTTCAACCGCGACCGGGCGGACATCATCTCCGGCGTCTCGGTCCTCCAGGGGCAGGAACTCGCCCAGTCGATCCGCCCGACCATCGGCGAAACGCTCGATCGCACGCCCGGGGTCTCGGCCACCTCCTTCGGCCCCAACGCCTCGCGCCCGGTGCTGCGCGGCCTGCAGGGCGAGCGCGTGCGCATCCTGACCGACGGCATCGGCGCCTTCGACGTCTCGAACACCAGCGCCGACCATGCCGTGGTGATCGACCCGCTGCTGGCAGAGCGCATCGAAGTGCTGCGCGGCCCCGCCACGCTGCTGTTCGGCTCCTCGGCCATCGGCGGCGTCGTCAACGTGATCGACAAGCGCATTCCGCGCGTCGTGCCCGACGAGATCGCGCACGTCGATGCCATGGCGACCTATGGCTCGGCGGCGAACGAGCGTTCGATCGGCGCGGCGGTAGACGTGCCGGTGGGCAAGCAGTTCGTCGTCCATGCCGACGGCAGCTATCTCAAGACCGGAAACCTGCGCGTGGGCGACTATGTGCTGGCCCCCTCGGCCCGCGCGGTGGCGCTTGCCAATGCCGGGACGGAAACCGATGACCAGATCGACGAGGGCATCGACTTCGCCGCCAACGCCGCCCTAAAGGGCCGTCTGCCCAACTCCGCTGCCGAGACCTGGACCGCAGGCGTCGGCGCGGCGCTGATCACCGATACCGGCAACCTCGGCATTTCCTACAGCCACTACGACAGCCTCTATGGAGTCCCCACCCGCTATGCGATCCGCCCCGGCGAGGAGCAGGAGGCCCCCCGCCTCGACGTCTCGCAGGATCGCGTGGACCTGCGCGCCGAGGTCGAGACCGGCGGAGGCTTCCTCAAGTCGATCAAGGCCCGCGCCGGGTTTGCCTCCTATCGCCACTTCGAGCTTGAGCCCGATGGCGGCATCGGCACCGCCTTCTACAACAAGGGCCTCGAAGGCCGCGTCGAACTGGTGCAGGCTGATCGCGGCGCGTGGAAGGGCGCCAGCGGCGTCCAGTACTTCTCGCGCGATTTCAACGTGATCGGCGATGAAGCCTTCCTGCCCAAGAGCTCCACCCAGCAGCTCGGGCTGTTCACCCTGCAGCAGATCGACCTCGGCGCGCTGAAGCTGGAAGGCGGCGCGCGGTACGAACATACCGTGCTCGAAGCCAAGCCGCTGCCAGATCAGCCGCAGTTCTTCAACGGCAAGCGCACTTTCGATACCGTCTCCGGCTCGGCAGGCGCGTCCTATGGCTTTGCCGATGGCTGGCGCTTCGGCGTCAACCTCAGCCGCACCGTGCGCGCACCTTCGGCGGAGGAGCTTTTCGCCAATGGCCCGCATGCCGGCACGCAGGCCTTCGAAGTCGGCAACCCGGACTTCCGGACCGAGCGTGCCTGGGGCCTCGAAGGCGTGCTGCGCGGGTCCGGCCCCGGCTACACGCTCGAAGCCTCGGTCTATCACAACTGGTTCGACGACTTCATCTACGAGGGCCTGACAGGTGAGGTGGAAGACGGTTTGCCGGTGTTCCAGTTCAGCCAGGCCAAGGCGCGCTACTATGGCTTCGAACTGCAGGGCACAGTCAATCTCGCCAAGGTGGGAGACTTCGATCTCGTCGCCGATGGCGTGGCCGACTATGTCCATGCGCAGATCGAGGGCGTCGGCCCGGCACCGCGCATCCCCCCCTTGCGCCTCCTCGGCGGCCTCGGGCTGAAGGGCGAGAAGCTGGACCTGCGCGGCGAAGTGGAATGGAGCGACAGCCAGCCGCGCCTCGCCAATTTCGAAACGCCGACCGCCAGCTTCACCATGGTCAATGCCGAGGTGAACTTCCGCCCATGGGGCAACGCGCGCCCGCTCTCGTTCGCGCTTTCGGCCAACAACATCTTCGATGTCGACGCCCGCCGCCACGCCTCCGTCCTCAAGGACTTCGCCCCGCTGGCTGGCCGCGACATACGTATCAGCGCGAGGGTGAGCTTCTAATCCCAACGGTTCATCGCAGATAAAGCCGTGGCCCATCAGTTTTCCCGCTCAGGGAAACGGTGAGGTCACGGCATGAAGCGGATAGGACTCGCAGGCGCGGCGGCGCTGGTCATTCTCGGAGCAGGACTGGCGGAAGCCCGCCCCGGCGAGCGTTTGCGCGAACGCATTGCCAAGCGCATGGAACAGCGCGCCGAAGGATCGGCCAAGCGCGACCGAGCCCCCGGCGCACAGACGTTCTCCTACGGCACCGATCCCCTGCAGGTCATGGACTTCTGGGCGCCTGTCACCATCGACATCGCCCCCAAGCCCAAGGTTCCGCTTGTCCTCTATGTCCACGGTGGCGGATGGAAGCGCGGGAGCAAGGACACCGCGATGGGCAATGCCCTGCCCGGCCACTTGCGCGACCAGGGCTATGCCTTCGCCTCGATCAACTACCGCCTCGTGCCCAATGCGACGGTCGAACAGCAGGCGAGCGACGTGGCGCAGGCGCTGGCCTACCTGCTGGCGCGGGCGGACAAGCTGAACATCGACCGCAGCAAGGTCGTCATCACCGGCCACAGCGCGGGCGCACACCTCGTCGCGCTGGTCGGCACTGACGAGCAATACCTGCGCAAGGCGGGGCTTTCGTTCGCCGACATCGACGGCGTGATGCCCAACGACGGCGCGGCCTATGACGTGCCCCAGCAGATGGAGCAGGCCGGCCGCATGATGGCCGATACCTACAAACAGGCCTTCGGCACCGACCCCGCGCGGCAGAAGGCGCTATCCCCCACCTACCACGCCGCCGCGCCCAACGCCCCGCGCTTCCTCCTCCTCCACGTCCAGCGCAAGGACGGCGTGGCACAGGCGCAGGAACTCGGCGCAGCGCTGACGAAGGCAGGCGTGAACGTCGAATACGGCAGCTTCCCCGGCACCGGCCTGCAAGGCCACGCCGAAATCAACCGCAAGCTGGGCGAACCAGATTATCCCGCAACACCGGTGATGGACGCCTGGTTGAAGGGGGTGTTTGGGGGGTAGTCGAAATCCTCCCCGTTTTTGCGAAGCACAAATGGGGAGGGGGACCGCCCGAAGGGTGGTGGAGGGGAAAAGAAGCCCCTCCGTCATTCGCTGCCGCGAATGCCACCTCCCCGTTTGTCCTTCGCAAAAACAGGGAGGATTGGGTCGTCGCTCCGTGCTCGACACGGGGCTTGGCTTCCCCTCGCAGCCGAGCGCTGAAGAAGAAAAGCCAAGTCCCGGATCAAGTCTGGGAAGACAGGTTTTTGGGTTTGCGACGTCCCTGCTTTGAACGAAGAAATTGGGTGGTCAGCTGCTGCTCAAAGTCCTCGCCAGTGTCGGCGGAGAGCAAAGAACATCCCAGGAAGGCATGCGGCAAATGCGATACATACCGCCAGATCGATAATCCAGCTTGGCGCTTCTGCGCGAAGTAGCCCGATGCCTGCCAAGCTTGAGAGGATCACGAGAGCCCAGAGGGCAAATTCCCAGCGATGCTGTATCATCTGATGATATTTGCAGGTTCAGAAAGCTTCCGCAACGGCAGCGTATCCGGACCAGTAGCTTCAGTGTAAATGAAGCAAAAGCTGCCGTTCGTCTTTTTTCAAACCTTCTCCGGCCCACCCTTCCCCAACACATGCGTGCAGCCCAACCCCTGCGCACTGTCCGCATCGCTGAGCGCCGCAACCGTGCGCCAGCCGATCGAGCGCAGCCGCGCCGCTTCGTCCCGATTGTGCCCAAGCGGCAGGAACACGCGGTCCTCCGGCGTTTCGCTGGCCGAGAGCAGGTCGATCAGCGCGTCGGGGTAGAGCGAGAAGCCGGTGGCGGCCTCGTCCTTGCCGTTGCCCGCGATGCGATAGGTGCCGCCGCGGCCCACTGGCCCACGCGCGCCTTCGGCGTAGAGGGTGAAGCCGAACCAGGTCTGGTATTCGAAGCCGTGGCGCTCGCTCGGGTCCAGCGTCAGCCGCGCCGCGCCGTTGAGGCTGGCGGCGATCTGCCTGAGCGACGCGATGCGTGAGGCGAGCGCGCCGCCAGCATCGATCTCGCAAAGCTTCTCGATGGCGCTGTCGAACTCGCCAGTGGCGTAGAGCAGCGGCACATAGGCCTCGCCGCCCACATCGCGCAGGCCGCCCGCATCTTTGGTGTCGAGTTCGCGCCGCACCGCCTCGATCTGCCCCGCTTCCAGCGGAAAGGCCTTGGCGGCGAGCGTATCGACCAGATCAGGCAGGGTGAAATCGACGCTGACTCCGCGCGCGCCTGCCGCCTGCAGGGCCTCGACCGCGATGGAGACGATCTCGGTCGCCGCCGCCAGATTGTCCGCGCCAACGAGTTCGGCACCGCACTGCAGCTTCTCGCGCGCCGGGTTCAGCCCGTCGCTCTTGATGGTCAGCACTTGCCCTGCATACATCAGCCGAAGGGGGCGCGCCGCTTCGGCCAGCCGCGTCTGCGCGATGCGGCCGATCTGCGGGGTGTGGTCGGAACGCAGGCCCATCATCCGCAGGCTCGACGGATCGGTGAAGCGGAACATGCGCCGCGACTGGATACCCGCCATGCGCGCGGCGAGGCTCTTTTCGAACTCGATCATCGGCGGCAGCACGCGGTCATAGCCGTGGCCGTGCATCACGTCCTGAATGCTGCGCATCACGCGCGTGGTGGTCGCCGCCTCTGCAGGCAGGCGGTCCTCAAGCCCCTCGGGCAGCAAGCTGGAATCGACGTCGGTCATGGTTGCGGCGCTTAGCGGCTAGGCAGGGAAATGTCGAACCCCTGTGGCGCCTCGCTGGTTGTCGCCTTCCTCCCCACTTTGGAACCGGCCCTCGTCATTGCGAGGAGGCGAAGCCGACGAAGCAATCCAGAGCGTCACAGCAAACCGTTCTGGATTGCTTCGCTTCGCTCGCAATGACGAAGAGTGGGAAAACCAAAAAGGCGGGCGCATCGCTGCACCCGCCCTTTGATTTCACACGAACGTCGGATCAGACGAAGTTCAGCGCCTTGACCACGCGGACGCCCTGGATGTCGCAGGCCTGCTTGAGCACGTCCTGCGGCACCGGGTTGTCGAGCGAGAGCAGCAGCACGGCCTCGCCACCGGCTTCGCGACGGCCGAGGTGGAAGGTGCCGATGTTGATGTCCGACTGGCCGAGCAGCGTGCCGATGCGGCCGATGAAGCCCGGCGCGTCGGAGTTGACGATGTAGAGCATGTCGCCGTCGAGGTCGGCTTCGATGCCGATGCCGAAGATCTCGACAAGGCGCGGCTGGCCGTTGCCGAACAGCGTGCCTGCAACCGAGCGTTCGCCTTGGCTGGTGCTGACGGTGACGCGCACCAGCGTGCGATATTCACCTTCGCGATCATGGCGCACTTCGCGCACGTCAAGCCCGCGCTCCTTGGCCAGGAACGGCGCGTTGACCATGTTCACGCTCTGCGAATACTGGCTCATCAGGCCTGCGAGCACGGCAGCGGTGATCGGCTTCTGGTTGAGCTGCGCGGCGGCACCTTCAACCTCGATGGCGATCTTGGTCAGGTTGTCGTGCGCCAGCTGGCCCACCAGCTTGCCGAGCTTTTCGGCCAGCGCCATGTAGGGCTTGAGCTTCGGTGCTTCTTCGGCCGAAAGTGAAGGCATGTTGAGCGCGTTGGTGACGCCACCCGTCACGAGGAAGTCGGCCATCTGCTCTGCCACCTGAAGGGCGACGTTGACCTGCGCTTCGGTCGTGCTCGCGCCGAGGTGCGGGGTGCAGATGAAGTTCGGCGTGCCGAACAGCGGCGATTCCTTGGCAGGCTCGGTCTCGAACACGTCGAGCGCGGCGCCGGCCACCTGGCCCGAATCCAGCGCAGCCTTGAGCGCTGCTTCATCGATCAGGCCGCCACGCGCGCAGTTTACGATGCGCACGCCCTTCTTGCACTTGGCGATGTTCTCGGCCGAGAGGATGTTGCGGGTCTGGTCGGTCAGCGGCGTGTGCAGCGTGATGAAGTCCGCCTTGGCCAGCAGCGTGTCGAGATCGGCCTTTTCCACGCCCATTTCCACGGCGCGCTCGGGCGTCAGGAACGGGTCGAAGGCGACGACCTTCATCTTGAGGCCAAGCGCACGGCTGGCAACGATCGAGCCGATGTTGCCCGCGCCGATCAGGCCGAGCGTCTTGCCGGTGACTTCAACGCCCATGAAGCCATTCTTCGGCCACAGGCCCGCCTGGGTCTGTGCGTTGGCTTCGGGGATCTGGCGAGCGAGCGCGAAGATCATCGCGATGGCGTGTTCGGCGGTGGTGATCGAGTTGCCGAACGGGGTGTTCATCACCACCACGCCCTTCGAGGAGGCGTAAGGGATGTCGACGTTGTCGACGCCGATGCCGGCGCGGCCGATGACCTTGAGGTTGGTGGCGGCATCGAGAATCGCCTTGGTCACCTTGGTCGAGGAACGGATGGCAAGGCCATCGTATTCGCCGATGCGCGCGATCAGCTGTTCCGGCGTCTCGCCGGTGATCACGTCGACGTCGCAGCCCATCTCGGTGAAGATGCGGGCGGCGTTGGGGTCCATCTTGTCGGAAATGAGAACCTTGGGCTTGGTCATGTTTCGATCCAATCCGTGCGTCCCCGCGAAGGCGGGGACCTTGATGTTGTTACGCGGGGGTAATTGCGTGCCGAGGGAGGCCCCCGCCTTCGCGGGGGCGCAACTCCCGGAAAATCAGGCCGCGGCGAGTTCCGCCTTGGTCGTCTCGTAGGCCCAGTCGAGCCACGGGCCGAGGTCGGCGATGTCCTCGGCGTTGACGGTCGCTCCGCACCAGATGCGCAGACCAGCCGGAGCATCGCGGTAACCGGCGATGTCGTAGGCCGCGCCCTGCTTTTCGAGGAGGGCTGCGAACTTCTTGATGAAGTCCGCGTCCGCGCCTTCGACCGAGAGGCATACCGAGGTCTTCGACCGGGTCGCTTCGTCAGCGGCGAGGTGCGAGAGCCACGAACGCTCTTCAACGATCTTGTTCAGCGCTGCCGCATTGGCATCGCTGCGCGCCTGCAGGCCCTTCAGCCCACCCAGATCCTTCGCCCATTCGAGCGCGAAGATCGCGTCTTCGACCGCGAGCATCGAGGGGGTGTTGATCGTCTCGCCCTTGAACACGCCTTCGGCAAGCTTGCCCTTGGAAACAAGGCGGAACACCTTGGGCAGCGGCCATGCAGGCGTGTAGGTTTCAAGCCGTTCGACCGCGCGGGGGCCGAGGATCAGCACGCCGTGGCCGCCTTCGCCGCCAAGGACCTTCTGCCAGGAGAAGGTGGCAACGTCGATCTTCGACCAGTCGATGTCGTAGGCGAAGACCGCCGAAGTGGCGTCAGCAAAGCTGAGGCCTTCGCGATCCGCAGGGATGAAATCGGCGTTCGGAACGCGGACGCCCGAAGTGGTGCCGTTCCAGGTGAACAGCACGTCATTCGACCAGTCGATCGCGTTCAGATCGGGGATCTGGCCATAATCGGCGCGCAGGATCGTGGGGTCGAGCTTGAGCTGCTTGGCGGCATCGGTGACCCAACCTTCACCGAACGATTCCCAGGCCAGCGTGGTGACCGGGCGGGCGCCCAGCATCGTCCACATCGCCATTTCGAAGGCACCGGTATCAGACCCCGGAACGATGCCGATACGGTGCGTATCGGGCAGCTGCAGCACTTCGCGCATCAGGTCGATGCAATACTGCAGGCGCGTCTTGCCGATCTTGGCGCGGTGCGAGCGGCCGAGCGATTCGGTGGCGAGCTTTTCGGGGGAGTATCCGGGCGGCTTTGCGCAGGGACCGGACGAGAAGTAGGGGCGCGCAGGCTTGCGAGCCGGAATCGTAGCAGACATGTAGTCTCTCCTTGCAGAGAGCACGCGCGGCGTTGGGACCGCGTGGCCCGCCGGCCGCTCTAGTGAGGCGCGGGCGAATGTCAAATCTTTCCGTTTCCAACTCTCCTGAACTCTAGGGCAACTCTCCCCTAACTCTTCAGGGCAAAGGGCCAACTCGCCTGAACAAACGCCCTACTTCTCGAGGGTCTCGGCGAGCATCGCAGCGGTGCGTGGTCCGGACCAGTCGTGCGCCCCGATCATCCGCCAGACTTCCTTGCCTTGTGCGTCGTAAAGCACCGTCGTCGGCAGCATTCCCGTCTCGTAGAAGAAGCCGAGGTTGTTTTCGGTGTCGAGCCAGGGTTCCAGCTTGGCGAATTTCTTCTCGGCATAGAACGGCGCTACCTTCGCCCCGCCTTCGATGTCCTGCGAGACTGTCAGTACCCGCAGCTTACCGGCGTTGTCCGCTGCCAGCTTGTCGAGCATCGGCATCTCGAGGACGCAGGGTCCGCACCAGGTGGCCCAGAGGTTGACGAGGACCGGCGTGCCCTTCAGGTCGTGCAGCTTGAGCGACTTGCCCGACGGGTCGGTCACGGTGAAGTCGGGCATGTCCTTGCCGCGGTTGGCGATGTCGAGCGTACCGTTGAATTCGCCCTTTGCGGCAGATTCCGTAGGTGCCGCGCTGCTCTGCGGTTGCGAGTCGCTCGGCGCTTGCCTATCGCACCCCGCGACGGCAAGGGCCGGGACCAGCATCAGCACTTTAAGTGAACGGACGGACATGGGCGACAATTCGGGCTCCAACCAGATGTGGGGCGGGCGCTTCGCAGGCGGTCCCTCGGCGATCATGCGCGAGATCAATGCCTCGATTCCCTTCGACAAGGCCTTGTGGCGGCAGGACATCGCCGCGTCAAAGGCCCATGTGGACATGCTCGGTGCACAAGGCATCGTGTCGCCCGACGATGCGGCGCTGATTGCCGGTGGCCTCGATCAGGTTGCTGCCGAATACGAAGCCAGCGGGGTGCCTGAGAACTGGGACCTCGAAGACATCCACATGACCACCGAAAGCCGCCTTGCCGAACTGATCGGCCCAGCGGCGGGGCGCCTCCACACCGCACGCAGCCGCAATGATCAGGTGGCAACCGACTTCCGCCTGTGGGTGCGCGATGCGATGGATCAGGCCGAGCTTGGCCTCAAGCAGCTGCAGGTCGCGCTGGTTTCCCGCGCGGGCGAGCATTCCGGCAGCATCATGCCCGGCTTCACCCACCTGCAGACCGCGCAGCCGGTGACGCTGGGCCATCACCTGATGGCCTATTACGAGATGATCGGGCGCGACCGTTCGCGCTTTGCCGATGCCCGCGTGCGCATGAACCGCAGCCCGCTGGGTGCCGCGGCGCTGGCCGGCACGGGCTTCCCAATCGACCGCTTCCGCACGGCGGAGGCGCTGGGCTTCGACGGGCCGACCGACAACAGCCTCGATTCGGTCTCGGACCGCGATTTCGCGCTCGATTACCTGATGGCCGCCGCGCAGTGTTCGCTGCACCTTTCGCGGCTGGCCGAGGAGTTCATCATCTGGGCGAGCCAGCCGTTCGGCTTCGTGACGCTGCCCGACAGCTTGTCGACCGGCAGCAGCATCATGCCGCAGAAGAAGAACCCCGATGCCGCCGAACTGGTGCGCGGCCATTCGGGCCGGATCGTCGGGTGCCTGACGGCGCTGATGATCACGATGAAGGGCCTGCCGCTGGCCTATTCGAAGGACATGCAGGACGACAAGCCGCCGGTGTTTGAAGCAGCATCGCTGCTCGCCCTGTCCATCGCCGCGATGACCGGGATGGTGGCCGAGGCCAAGTTCCGCACCGAGCGGATGCGCGCCGCCGCCGAACTCGGCTATGCCACGGCGACCGACCTTGCCGACTGGCTTGTGCGGCAGGCTAATATCCCGTTCCGCGAAGCACATCACATCACCGGCAGTGCGGTGAAGCTTGCCGAATCGCGCGGCATCGCGCTCGACCAGCTTTCGATCGAAGACCTCAAGGCCATCGACGAGCGCATCGACGACCGCGTCTATGCGGCGCTTTCGGTCGAAGCGAGCGTGGCGGCGCGTTGCAGCCATGGCGGAACCGCGCCGGACGAGGTAAGGAAGCGCGTGGCCCAGGCGCGCGTGGCGCTGGGGCTGGAGGAATCGGCTTGAAGCTCTCGCGCACTTTTCTGATCGGCACATTTGGCGCACTCGCTCTGGCGGGGTGTGGCAATCGGGCCGAGCTGAAGCTGGCGCCGGATCAGACGCCGCCGCCGATCCCCTATGGCCGCGAGGTCCAGCCGGGCGCGGACGACCTGCTCAAACCCCCCGCGCAGGCAGCCCCTGCGCGCAACGTCGAGCCGCGTCGCCGCTCGCAGGATCGCGAAGACGATCCTTTCGACCTGCCACCCGAAGACTGAGTTTACTCCGATGGACCATTTCGAATTGAACAACGGCGTGCTTTGCGCCGAGAACGTGCCCCTGCCGGTGATTGCGGCGGAAGTCGGCACGCCTGTCTATGTCTATTCGCGCGCCACGCTGACCCGCCACGCTCGCGTGTTCCGCGATGCGCTGGGCATCCTGCGAGACGTGAAGATCGCCTTTGCGGTGAAGTCCAACCCCAACCTTGCCGTGCTCAAGGTGCTGGCCGCCGAAGGCTATGGCGCCGATGTTGTCTCGGGCGGCGAGATGGAGCGCGCGCTGGCCGCGGGCATGTTGCCCGATGGCATCGTGTTTTCGGGCGTTGGCAAGACTGCTGCTGAAATGCGCCGGGGCATCGAAGCCGGGATCGGCCAGTTCAACCTCGAGAGCGAGGAAGAAGGCATCGAGCTTGCCGAGATCGCAGCGTCGATGGGCAAGGTCGCTTCCGCCGCGTTGCGCGTGAACCCCGACGTTGACGCAGGCACGCACGGCAAGATCTCCACCGGCAAGGCCGAGAACAAGTTCGGCGTTCCGTTCGACCGTGCAGCCGCGATCTATGGCCGTCTGGCCAACACGCCCGGCCTCAACATGCGGGGCCTCACGCTGCACATCGGCAGCCAGCTTTCCAAGCTCGAGCCGCTGGAAGCCGCCTTCAACAAGGTTGGCGGGTTGATGGAAGAGATCCGCGCGGCGGGCCATTCGGTCACGCACATGGACTTGGGCGGCGGCGTGGGCGTGCCCTACAAGGCGGGCGAAGTCTTCCCGCAGCCTGCCGAATATGCCGCAATGGTCGCGCGCGTGACAGGCAACTGGGGCGTGACGCTGATGTTCGAACCGGGCCGCGTGATTACCGGCAACACCGGCGTGCTTGTGACCGAGGTCATCCGCGTGAAGGAAGGGGCGAGCAACCCCTGGGTCGTCGTCGATGCCGCGATGAACGATCTGGCGCGGCCTGCGCTCTACGATGCCTGGCACGATTTCGCCGCTGTTGAGCCGAAGGGCGAGACCTTCACTGCCAATATCGTCGGCCCGATCTGCGAAAGCTCGGACACCTTTGCCATGGCCCGCACCATCGACAAGGTCGGGCGCGGCGATCTCGCCGTGTTCCGCACGGCGGGGGCCTATGGCGCGACGATGGCCAACACCTACAACTCGCGGCCCCTGGTGCCCGAGGTGATGGTGGATGGCGACAAGTGGGCCATTGTGGCTGACCGCATCGATCCCGCCACGATCCTCGCGGCAGAGCGCGTGCCGGACTTCCTCAAGTAAGATGCAGTCCCTGCCCCTCTTCCACCGCATCGCGGGCCAGCCTGTGATCCTGCTGGGCGAGGGGGAGGCCGCTGCAGCCAAGCAGCGCCTGATCGAGCGCGCGGGCGGTGTGATCTACCGCGATATCAACGCCGGGATCGACGACGGCGCGCGCCTCGCCTTCATCGCGCACGACAATCCCGACATGGCGCAGGGCGATGCGATCCGGCTGCGCTGTGCCGGCCTGCTGGTCAACGTGGTCGACCGGCCCGAACTGTGCGACTTCACCACGCCCTCGATCCTAGATCGCGACCCGGTGCTGATCGCGGTGGGCACCGGCGGGGCCTCGGCGGGCCTGGCCAAGATCCTGCGCCTGCGGCTGGAACGGCTACTGCCGCAAGGCCTCGGTGCGCTGGCCCGTGCGCTGGAAGAAGCGCGCGAGGGGATGCGCAAGCGCTGGTCTTCGGTAGCCGACCGCCGCCGCGCACTGGACGCGGCACTGGACGAAGGCGGAGCGCTCGACCTGTTCCGCGTGGGGAGCGAGGCGAAGGTTGGGGCGTGGTTGGCGTCTGGGGCCGAAGGACAGTCAGGGCGGTTCGAGATCGTGCTGACGTCGAACGATCCTGAAGACCTTACGCTACGCGCCGCGCGGCTGCTCGGGCAGGCGGATGTGGTGGTGCATGATGCTGGCGTGGCACCGGAAGTGCTGTCGCGTGCGAGGGCGGATGCCGTGCGGGTTCTGGCGGGCGGAGAGGTGCCTGAGGGTGGGATCGTGGTGGATTTGCGGTCAGATGCCTGAAGCGGTTCGCCCCAATGCGACAAAGACTTCTAGGCGCTGAACCGATATGTTGCTGATCATGTCTTCAAATGGCCAGTTCCAACTCAGTTCAGAATTGCAGATCGCGCTAGAGAATGTCGGAAAGGATCTGGCTGCTAGACGTGACGCCAGCCGAGCGTTCTTTGCAGTCCCGACAATGTTGGATGCTATCGAGCCTTCTGCTTTGTCGATTGCAGAGAGCCGCATCATCGAAGCTGCTCAACTTTACCGATTTGAAAGGCCGGTCCCATTGTGGCGTGCTCTGATTCTGCGTGAGATTAATGCGTCGTATCAACTCAAGAAGATCTCTCAAATTGAAAATCTATTTATATTTCATCGCAATGGCCATCTGAGGCAGGCTGCGCTTGACAAGTTTCTGGGCCCAATATCGAGCCCATTTGTCATGGTGGCGGTTGCGTGGCGTCTCAACGATTGGGTACCCGAAGTACGGCACGCTGCTGCGGAGTGTATTGGTCGCTGTTTCCCCATCACTGATCCTGAGATCATTGCGCAGGCGGCTCTCGTCCTGCTGCTTCGGCGAGGGGAGTGGGGACGGTGGACGCGGACGGAACAGGCGTTGCTTGATAGCGCGCTGGGACGCCACGATGCCTTGTCGTCATTAGCTGCGCTACTGGTTAAATTGCCGACAGGTTCAAACGCTAAGATACTTCGAGAAAGCCTTCGATATAGTGGTTTGGATATCCATCTCCTCAAGATTGCGAGAGAAGCGGTGCAACCTGCAACTCGAGCAGTGGCATATCAGACTGTGATTGGACGTGAGGCAAGGTGGCCTGACGGTCGCAAATGGAGGTGGGTCGACAAGTCTATGGGTATCGGACGGTTTGACCCGACTTTCTCGACACGGCCACTGGTTGCCGATGAGAATGGCGGGCCCCTTAAGATGATTCTTGAAGCTCTGACGGATCGTTCGGGGTTGGTACGATCAGTGGCGATGTCGGGTTTGATCAAGCATCGCGACGAATTCACTGACGCAAAGTTGATCGCCCAGGCATTTCTCGGTGATCCCGCTCGCAGCGTGAGAGCGCGCGCTGAGTTCCTGATGAAGAGCTGAAGGTCATTCGGTCAGAGAGTATCTGATCTCCTCACCCCTTCATCGCCGCCTGCAGTTGCCCGATGATCACCTGCGCCTGTTCGGGCCCGGAACGCGGCACGAAGTCGTCCGTGCGGTCGCTGATCTTGTCCCAGTTTGCGGCGAAGCCTTCGACGGTCTGGCCGGCGGGGGGCAGGAGCACGCCCTTGTTCATGGTGACCCACGACGAGTGGTAGCCGCCGGCGCCTGCGCCGACGATGGCGTTGGTGGGGGAGTCCTCGGAGACGAGGAACAGCGCGGCGGGGACGACGCTTTCGGGGTTGAACAGCTTGAAGGCCTCTTCGGGGAAGATGTCCTCGGTCATGCGCGTGGCGGCGACGGGGGCCAGCGTGTTGACCTTGATGTTGTTCTTCGCGCCTTCGAGGTAGAGCGTCTTGGTCAGGCCTGCGACGCCGAGCTTGGCTGCGCCATAGTTGGCCTGGCCGAAGTTGCCGAACAGTCCGGTGGACGAGGCGGTCATCAGGATGCGGCCGTAGTTCTGTTCGCGCATCGTGTCCCAGCAGGCCTTGGTGGCGAAGGCCGAGCCGATCAGGTGGACTTTCACGACCATCTCGAAATCGGCCGGGTCCATCTTGGTGAAGCTCTTGTCGCGCAGGATGCCGGCGTTGTTGATCAGCACGTGGACGCCGCCCCAGCGTTCCTTGGCGCGTGCGACCATCTCGACCATCTGCTCGTATTCGGTGACCGAGCCGCCGTTGGACATCGCCTCGCCACCCATGGCCTCGATTTCCTCGACCACCTTGAGCGCGGCGTCCGAGTGGCCGGTGCCATCACGCGAACCGCCGAGATCGTTGACCACGACCTTCGCGCCGCGGCGGGCGAGTTCGAGCGCATAGGCGCGGCCGAGGCCACCGCCCGCACCGGTGACGATCGCGACGCGGCCTTCGAACGAAATGGTCATGTGAACAGTCTCCATCAGCCGCCTAACCAGGCGGTTAACTCGTGCCAGAAGCGATGCCATGGCGGCGGCGGGAAGGCAACCTCGAGGGGATTCACGCGGGTTTGCGACAAATTGGCAAGATCACCGTCAACAAAATGTAACACAACAGACATATTTGGCCGCAAACCGATGGATCAAGGATTCGCCATGAAGTTCGTAACCCGTGTCTCGATCACTGCCCTCGCCTGCGCCGCTGGCTGGGCTGTTCCGGCCGAGGCCGCGACCTCGAATGCAGACCTTGCCGCGATGCAGGCACAGCTCCAGCAGATGCAGGCGCAGATGCAGAGCCAGATGGAAGCGATGAACGCCATGCAGGCGCAGATCGCGACTTTGCAGGGCCAGCTTGCAGAGGCGAAGGCCAAGACCGACGCGACGGCCACTGCTGTCGCCGCGATCCCTGCGCCGACCGTCAGCGGCAAGCCGCCAGTCGCGATCAGCTGGGATGGCGGGCCGAAGATCGAATCGCCGGCGGACCCGAAGAATCCCAAGGCCGGCAAGTGGAGCTTCAAGCCGCGCGGCCGCCTGCAGATCGACACTGCCTCGGTTTCCGCGCCGTCAGCGATTGGCAGCAAGAGCCTTGGCCTCGCCACCGAGTTCCGCCGCGCCTACTTCGGCTTTGACGGGACGATCCCCGGCAACTTCGGCTATCGCATCGAGGCAGACATTGCCAACAGCAGCATCGATCCGACCGACGTTTATCTCAACTACACCGGCATCAAGAACCTGACGCTGACGATCGGCCAGCACAAGCCGTTCGAATCGATGGAGGACACAGAGTCCGACCTGTTCACCAGCTTCATGGAGCGCGCATCGTTCAATACCGCATTCGGTTTCGAGCGCCGTCTCGGCCTCTCGGCGCAGTACCAGAAGGGTATGGTGCTGGCGCAGGTGGGCGTGTTCACCGACAACGTGACCGATCTCAATGCCGATACCGACAACAGCTATTCGATCGACAGCCGCTTTGCGTTGCAGCCCAAGCTGTTTGGTGGACAGGCGCACATCGGCGGGTCGGCGCACTACCATGACCTCAACGACAGCAGCGCCACGGTGCGTTACCGCGCGCGGCCGTTCACACACACTACCGACATCCGCTTCGTCGATACCAAGGCGATCAGCGCGCTGTCCGAAACGAACTATGGCGTGGAACTGGGCTGGACCGGCGGTCCGGTGCACTTCACCGCCGAATCGCAGTGGATGAAGGTCAATCGGCCAGCGGGCATCGCCGATCCCACCTTCAATGGCGGCTATGTCGAAGCAGGTGTGTTCCTGACCAAGGGCGATACGCTGCCCTACAAGGCGAGCGAGGGCACCTGGACCCGCATCAAGCCCAGGAACGGCGTGGACAAGGGCGGCATCGGCGCGGTGCAGGTCAATGCGCGATACGACTGGCTCGACCTCAACGACAATGGCGTCCTCGGTGGCCGCCAGCAGCTTGTCGGTGCCTCGCTGTTGTGGGTGCCGACCGACTATGTCCGCTTCATCGTCGACTACGGCCATCTCTGGCTGAAGGATGCCGCTGTCGCTGCCGGCGCGGATCGCAACTACAACGCCGACGTCATCGGCATGCGGGCGCAGTTCGACTTCTGATTCCGATGCAAGAAGGCCCGACGTTCCCCAGGAGCGGCGGGCCTTTGCTTGTCCGGATGGGACGCGATCAGGCGATCCGCGTCACCCAACCGTGCGTGTCGGCGATTTCGCCGCGCTGGATACCGACGAGCTTGGCGCGCAGCTTCTGGGTCAGCTGGCCGGGGCCGCCCGACCCGATCAGGAATTCGCCTTCGTGGTTGGCAACCTTGCCGACCGGTGTGACGACCGCAGCCGTACCGCAGGCGAACGTCTCGACCAGCTTGCCGGAAGCAGCGTCAGCCTTCCACTGGTCGAGGCTGTAGCGGCCTTCGCGAACGGTCAGGCCTTCTTCGGCGGCCAGCGTCAGGAGGCTCGAGCGGGTGATCCCGGGCAGGATCGTGCCGGTCAGCTCCGGGGTGAGGATAGAACCGTCGTCGAACACGAAGAACAGGTTCATGCCGCCCAGTTCTTCCACCCACTTGCGCTCGGCCGCGTCGAGGAACAGCACCTGGTCATGCCCTCGCGAGAAGGCCTCGGCGGTGGGGACGAGGCTGGCAGCATAGTTGCCGCCGCACTTGGCAGCGCCGGTGCCGCCCGGAGCGGCGCGGGTGTAGTCCGAAACCCAGATCGAAACCGCCGGTGCGCCAGACTTGAAGTAGTTGCCGGCCGGGCTGGCGATGACCATGAACTTGTACTGCTTGGCCGGGCGCACGCCGAGGAAGGCCTCGCTGGCGAACATGAACGGGCGCAGATACATCGATCCGCCCTCGACCGTGGGGAACCAGTCCTTGTCGGCGAGGACCTGCTGGCGCACGGCTTCGACGAAGACGTCTTCGGGCAGTTCAGGCATGGCAAGGCGGCAGGCCGAGGCGTTGAAGCGCTGGGCGTTGGCCTCGGGCCGGAACAGGGCGATGCCGCCGTCTGCCAGACGGTAGGCCTTCAGCCCTTCGAAGATCTCCTGCGCATAATGCAGAACCGCAGCGGCGGGATCGAGCGCGATCGGGCCATAAGGAATGACGCGGGCATCGTGCCAGCCCTTCCCTTCGGCAAAGTCGATCTCGACCATGTGATCGGTGAAGGCGGTGCCGAAGCCGGGGTTGGCCAGCACCTGCGCCCGCACGTCCGCAGCAACCGGGGAAGGGTGCGGGTGCTTGGTGAAGGTGGTGTCGGCGGTAGTCGCCATCTCGGCAGTCCTTGCGCTAGAATCGAAGATGCAGCGCCGTGAACTATTGTTGCGCGAAAGGCAAGCGGAATGTAATAAATGTGAAGGGCCGCGTCGGTCAATCCGAAGCGGCCCTTCGCATGGTCAGCGGCCGGAAGTGCCGCCCACGAAGCCTTTATCGCTTAATCGAAACTCAGCGATAATGCCTCGCGCGGGACTGTACCGACCTCTCTGCTGAACCATGAGACATCGGATCACCTCCTTTCGCGCTGTTGAGCCAAAGTCACAGGCTTTTGGGCCTGCTCGGCCGGGAGTGCGTTGGCTCGCCGTCCTTGATTCGAATGTGATTCATTCGGGGCCAAACAACAAGTCTTGCGTGAAAAAAATTTGCCGTCAGTATATCCGCTTCGCGTTTGCAGCATGGTGTCTCCCGAAACCGGTTGCGCGCTACCTCCGGCAATCCTCGATCACGCGACCGACCTCGGCCCAGGCGGGCAGGTAAAGCGTCGGCAAGCCGTTGACCTCGATCGAGAAACGTCCCCTGCTGAAGGCCATGGCGTCGAGCAGCGGATCACGTGCCGCCAACGTGGTGATCAGTTGCGGCTGGCCTTGCGGCGCGGGTTCAGCAGAGAGCGGACGGGTTTCTGTGGTGGTGGCGATGGTCATCGGCAGGCCGACAGGTGAAGTTCCGGTGCGGATCAGGCTGATCGTTCCCGACGTGCGGTTGCAGGTCATGGCGAACAAGGTGGCATCGCCAGGGCCGAATCTTGCAACGCCAGGCTCGTAGCGCCAGTTGCCCTGAGTCTGTGGCGCGTCGCGCCAGTCCTTCACGCTCGGTGCTGGCGCAGGCGGCGGTGGAGGCGGCGGCGCGGGGCGCGGCGGGGGAGCAGTCGGAGCCTTGGGCACGACCGTTGGTTCGGCGCAAGCCGAGGCCAGCAGCGCAAGCGTACAGGAAAAAGCGGGGCCGAACAGCTTGGCGCGGTTGATCTTCATGGGACAGTTATGGAAGGAACGCGCCGTGACCTCAACCCGCTCCCCGAAACAGCCCAGCGCATCCAAACTGCGCGTCGACCAGATGCTGGTGGAGCGAGGCCTTGTCGAAAGCCGGGCGCGGGCACAGGCGCTTATCCTTGCGGGGCTGGTTTTCTCAGGGGAAACGAAGATCGCCAAGGCGGGACAAGCGCTGGCCGCAGATGCCGCGCTTGAGGTTCGCGGACGCGACCACCCGTGGGTTTCGCGCGGCGGGATCAAGCTTGCCCACGCGATCGAGCATTTCGGGCTCGATCCAGCGGGCGTGACCGCGATGGACATCGGCAGTTCGACCGGCGGCTTTACCGACGTTCTGCTGCAGGGTGGGGCTGAACATGTCTTCGCGGTGGATTCCGGTACCAACCAGCTCGCCTGGAAGCTGCGACAGGACCCGCGCGTGACAGTGCTCGAGCAGACCAGCGCGAGGATCCTGACGCCGGGGCACATCGACCGGCCTGCGACATGGGTGGTCTGCGACGCCAGCTTCATCAGCTTGCGCAAAGTTCTGGAAGTGCCGCTCGGACTGGCGGCGCGACCGACGCGGCTGGTTGCGCTGATCAAGCCGCAGTTCGAGGTGGGCAAGGCCGAGGTCGGCAAGGGCGGCGTGGTGCGTGACCCTGCGCTGCACGAGCGCGTCTGCGTGGAAGTTCGCGACTGGCTGGAAGGCGAGGGCTGGGAGGTGCAGGGGGTCGAGCGCAGCCCGATCACCGGGCCTGAGGGCAACGTCGAATTCCTTGTTTCTGCACTGCGAACCTGAGTTTTCCTCCGCAATTGTCTCCAGTCGGGATTGCAAAGGGATGGAGTTCCGATTGCGCAGCGGGCGTCGCCTCGCCAATATCCCGCACGAATCGCGCGTTTCGCGCATTGCTAGCGGGTGACATGAACTATCTTGCCTCTTCCGGTCAGCTTCGCGCCAGCCTCCTGCGCTGGTCGCTGTTCACAGTGCCCCTGATCGTTGCGCTGGGTTTCCTCTCCGGTCAGGCAGCGGGCAGCGGTCCGGGCAATCCGTGGTTTGACGCGCTGGTCAAACCTTCGATCTATCCGCCGCCCGCAGCCTTCGGAATCGTCTGGTCGGTACTTTACGTGCTGATGGGAATATCGCTGGCGATGATCCTGTCCGCGCGCGGCGCGAGGGGGCGAGGGCTGGCAACGGCCATGTTCGTGGTCCAGTTGCTGATCAATCTGGCGTGGTCGCCCACGTTCTTCGCTTTGCACCAGATCACCATCGCCTTCTGGATCACGGTCGCCATGGCCGTGGCGATCATGCTGACGGTGGTGCTGTTCTGGCGAATCCGCCCTGTGGCCGGGGCCTTGCTGCTGCCCTACCTTGCCTGGGTCTGCTTCGCCTCGGTGCTCACGTTCGAATTCGGTCGGCTCAACCCCGATGCCGATGGCGCCTTCGGTACGGCCAAGACGGTGCGCGTCGCGATCTGACCTTGCACCGATTGGCACTTGCGGGCAGCGCCGTTGCTGCCCACATAGCGCCTGAGCAAAGCCAGTCAGGACCAGCCCGATGCAGAGTGAAAATCCGATGATCGCCGATTTCGTCAAGCTGCTCAACAGCGCGGCGGGGACGATTGCCGGCATGGGCCGCGAAGCGAGCGAGAACGCACGCGAAAAGGCCAAGGAAGTGTTTGGTGGGCTCGATTTCGTCAGCCGCGAAGAGTTTGATGCGGTGAAGGAACTGGCCGCTTCCGCGCGTGAGGAAGTCGAAGCGCTCAAGGCGCGGATTGCTGCGCTCGAGGCTGCTGCCAAGGCGGAGTGATCCCTTGGCCCGGTAACCTCGGGCGGGGCTGACGGATTGATCCCGCATAAGTGCTGCGCCCTCTGGCGCCCGCAGGAAGCGATCCGTGTTTACGCAACTCAATCCGACGATTCCCTTGCACCTGCTCGGCAAGAACTGGCCGATGGGGCGGGCCGAAAACCGGCTGATCACCAAGGACAAGCAGGACGCGGCGCAGGGTGCGCAGGATGCGCAGGACACTACGACGGCATCTTGTGCTGAACGGCGCGCACTGGCGTGACGCTCAGCTTTCGAGCGCCTGCGCGGTTGCTGTGGAGCAAGCGAGGCGCCAACGCAGGCCGGTCGGTGCGTAGTCCAGCGTGACGTCGGCATTGAGACTGCGGGCGGGAATGTGTCGCATCAGCGTGGTCCCGAAACCATGATGTGTAGGCTGAGCAACGGTCGGCCCTGCGGATTCGCGCCATTCGAGCATGAAGTTGCCGTCCCGCTCCTCCCATGACACGTCCACGCGCCCGGTGGGCAGGCTCAGCGCTCCGTACTTGAGAGCATTCGTTGCCAGTTCGTGCAATGCCATGCCGAGGATTTCCGCAGTGCGCGGACTTAGCGGCACCGGACTTCCCTGCTCCGTGACCTGGATCCGCGCTTCGCGGCCGAGTATCGCGAGTTGCGCTTCGGCGAGTTCGTCCATCATGATCGTTGACCAGCCTCGGCGGACCAGCAGATCCTGGTTGGCAGCGAGGCTGGAGAGGCGGCTTTCGAAGCGGCGCAGGAATTCGCCATCGGTGCATCCAGAGCGTCGGGCTAGAGCCTGAACGACCGAGAGCAGGTTCTTGGAGCGGTGGTTCACCTCCATCAGCAGGACGCGGATCTGCTCCTCCTTGGCGAGCATTTCGGTCACGTCGGTATTGGTGCCGAACCAGTAGAGGATGTGACCAAGATCGTCGCGGATCGGCTTGGCGCGCGAGAGGAACCAGCGATAGGTGCCGTCCTTACCGAGCAAGGGGAAGGTGTCTTCCCACTCGTTGCCTGCCGCGATGCTGGCGCGGAAATGTTCGGTGACGCGCCCAAGGTGATCGGGATGGTGGACGCGGTTCCAGCCCCAGCCGTCGGTCTCGCCTTCGGATACCCCGGTGTAATCGTACCAGCGCTTGTTGTACCAGCCGATAGCTCCGCTCTCGTCGGCGACCCAGGCCAGTTGGGAGATGTTGTCGGCGAGCATGCGAAAGCGCGCTTCGCTGTCGCGCAGGGCTTGCTGGCCATTTTCGCGTGCGGTGATGTCGCGGGCGATCTTGCTGGCGCCGACGATCCGGCCGGTCTTGTCATAGATCGGCGAGACGGTCAGCGAGACGGCGATCTCGGTGCCGTCCTTGCGCTGCCGGATCGTGTCGAAGCTCTTGACCCGCTCGCCGCGCGCGATGCGGGCGAGGATCTCATCCTCCTCTGCCTGCCGCCCGGGCGGGATCAGGCGGCGGATCGACTGGCCGACCATTTCGGCCTCGGTGAAGCCGAAGATCTGCGTGGCGGCCGGATTCCAGCTCAGGACCGTGCCTTGCAGGTCCTTGCTGATGATCGCGTCATCGGACGATTGGATGATGGCAGAAAGATGCGCCTCGGCCAGCAATTTGCCTGCTCCGTTGCGACCCCACCCGCCTGCCTTCTTACGGAAAGGCGGACAGGATGCAACCGGATTGGTGCTTTATCAGGCAGTTGGCATCAGAGACCGGCGGCGCGCAGGGCCTGGTCGAGGTCCTCGATCAGGTCGTCCGGGTCCTCGAGACCGACATTGAGGCGCAGCATGCCCTCGCCAACGCCCATGTCGGCGCGCGTTTCGGGTCCGACGCCGTAGTGCGTGGTCGAAGCCGGGTGGCACATCAGCGAGCGCGAATCGCCGATGTTGTTTGAGATGTCGATCAGTTGCAGCGCATCGAGCAGGGCGTGGGCCTGCTTCAATCCACCGTCGAGATGGAACGAGAAGATCGTGCCGCCGGCCTTCATCTGCTTTTTCGCCAACTCGTACTGCGGGTGGCTGGGCAGATAGGGATAGAGCAGGCGCGGCACGCGGCGCTCGACGAAGCTTGCGACCTTGAGCGCGTTCTCGCTCTGGCGGTGGATGCGCAGGTCGAGCGTCTCGAGGCCCTTGAGCACGACCCAGGCGTTGAACGCGGCGATGTTGGGGCCGGTGTTGCGCTGGAACGGGAGTAGGACGTTGTTGATCCAGTCCGCCGAACCGCACACGGCGCCCGCCATCACGCGGCCCTGTCCATCCATCATCTTGGTGGCGGAATAGGCGACGACATCCGCGCCGAAGTCCATCGGGCGCTGGAGCGCGGCGGTGGCGAATGCATTATCGACGACCGTGGTAATGCCGTGGCGCTTGGCAAGACCGCAGACGAACTCAAGATCGACCACGTCCATCGTCGGGTTGGCGGGGCTTTCGAAGAAGAACACCTTGGTGTTCGGCTTGATCGCGGCTTCCCATGCTGCGTTGTCGGACGCGTCGATCGTGGTGCCGGTGATGCCGAAGCGCGGCAGGAGGTTGTCGACCAGCCAGCGGCATGATCCGAACGCGGCCTTGGCGGCGACGATATGGTCTCCGGCCGAAAGCTGGCAGAGCAGGGCGGTGGTCATCGCGGCCATGCCGGTGGCCTGCGTGCGGCAGGCCTCGGCCCCTTCCATCAGGGCGATGCGCTCTTCCAGCATCTGCACCGTAGGGTTCTGCAGGCGCGAGTAGGTCATGCCTTCGGCCTCGCCGGCAAAGCGCGCGGCGACGGTGGCGGCATCGTCGTAAGTGAAGCCGGAGGTGAGGAACAGCGCCTCGGACGTCTCGCCCATTTCGGAACGCCAAGTGCCGCCGCGCACAGCTTGCGTTGCGGGGCGCCACTTTTGCGTGATCGAACGGTCCTGGCCAGTCGTGCGTTTCATGGGGCTGCCTTAGTTTTCAAGGCGCGTGCGCGCAAGCGGCGGGATTGCGAAGCGGGCGCGAGCGCCCTATCGGTCAGGAGGCATGACGCCCACGTTCCAGACAGTTCCGCATCCTGCCGCTGCGCGAGACAAAGATCCGGCCATGTGGTGCGCGGTCATTGCCGCGGCGTTCTTCTTCGTTGTGCTCCACCGGCTGGGCATTCCGTCCAAGCCGATGTTCGACGAGATCCACTACCTGCCCGCAGCACGGCGGCTGATCGACCTTACGGCGCGATTGAATCCGGAGCACCCACTCGTCGCCAAGCAGCTGATTGCGTGGTCGATGGAGCTGATCGGCGATACCCCGTTCGGCTGGCGCTTCCCCTCGGCGGTGCTGGGCGGGATCGGGCTCTGGGCAATGATGCGCAGCCTGTGGTGGGCGAGCCTTTCGCGCACGGCAACGATCCTGTTCGGGCTATTGCTGGCCACCGATTTCGTCTGGTTCATGATGTCGCGCATCGCGATTCTCGACATGGCGATGGGCGGGTTCATGGCGCTGGCCGTGTGGCAATGGGCGCTGGCGTGGCGCAACCCTTCGGGCAAGGTCGGGAGGGCGCGGTGGCATCTCTTCTTGACCGGCCTATTCATGGGGCTGTCGCTCGGGGCGAAGTGGAACGGCGTGCTGCTGCTGCCTCTGCCGGGGCTGCTGTTTGTGTGGAACCGTTGGCAGGCGCTGCAAGGTCGGCGCGCAGGGCTGCTGTGGGCATCGAAGGACGCCGGGCCGGTGCCAGGCGTGTCGGTGATCGAGGCGGCCATTTGGCTGGGCGTGCTGCCGCTGCTGGTCTATTTCGCCACGTTCCTGCCTGCATTCTACTACGAGAAGGACCCGCTTTCGGTGGGTAAGCTGTGGCACTGGCAGCAATACATGCTGCAGTTGCAGGACAGCGTGAAAAAGCCGCACACCTACATGAGCCGCTGGTGGCAGTGGATGGCCAACATCCGCCCGATCTGGTTCCTCTACGAGAACGTCGACGGCGCGCAGCGCGGCGTGCTGATGCTGGGCAATCCGTTCACGATGCTGGCAGGCCTGCCAGCGCTGCTGTTCTGCGCGTGGGACGGGTTCAGGGGCAAGAGGCTGCACCTGCTGGTCTTCGCAGCCTATGTCCTGCTGGTCGGCTTCTGGGCGATCAACGGCAAGCCGGTGCAGTTCTACTACCACTACATGCTGGCAAGCTGCTTCCTGCTCGCCGCTCTGGCGCTGGTGCTGGGTGAGTGGTGGGACCTTGGTTTGCGCTGGCCTGCCAAGGTGACGATGGTGCTGGCCTTCGGGCTGTTCATAGGATTTTACCCGATCCTCTCGGCGGCAGAGCTTCCAGCCAAGGATTCCTATAGGGACTACACCTGGCTCGACAGCTGGAAGTAACACCGCAGCCGTAGCCAGAGTGCGGCTGCAACCGCGCCAAGTCCTGCAAGTGCCATGTCCTTCTGCGGGTCCCAGATATCGCCCTGCTGGCCGTTGTAAGCTTCGGCATCGGGCCCGGCCATGACGACCGTCAGTTGCCATTCGAAGATCTCGTATATGGCGCTGCCGGCAAGGACGAACTCGACCGCGATGTAGGTCGCAAGGCCCAGCGACACGCCGCGATGGCGCGAAAGCCAGCAGGCGATGGGCCAAGCCCAGAGCGCGCCGAAGCTGAAATGGACAAGCCGGTCCCACGAATTGCGCGGCAGGCCAAAGGCGTGATCGACCGAGGGCAGACCGAGCGCGGCGAGCCAGCGCTCGTAAGGAACATAGGAGTAGATATAGCGCCCGCCGATTGTGTGCAGCGCCATGAACAGGGCGATGCAAAGGACCGCGCTGTTGGGCAACGGCCAGCGGCGCAGCGCGAGCCACAGCGCGGCGACAATCACCAGCGTCGGCAGGTTCTGCAGCGGCGCGAGTGCGGGATAGGGCGTATCGATCAGGCTGAGCAGCGCGCCCGCTGCGGTCAGTCCAAGCAAGAGTGCTTGCGGTCCCGGTACTCCCGCGACCGCGCGCAAATCAGTACTTGCCCCAGACGAAGCGCGAGGACAGCGCGAAGTTCCAGACCGAGCCGAGCACGATGCCGACGATCACCGCGATCACGGCGTGGAAGCCGATGGTCTTGAGCACCGCGGCCGAGCCGATGTTGGTGAGCAGGCCAAGCGAGCAGGTCAGGCCGAACTGTGCCCACCCGCGCATCAGCGGGCCGAAGCCGCGCAGGCGCTTGTCGGAATAGGTCAGTTCATTGTTCAGCACGAAGTTGAAGGTCATCGCGATGATCGCCGCCAGGGTGTTGGCGGTGTTGAACGTCGCGCTTTCCGACCAGTTGCCATAGACGAAGCGCTCGCCCGCGATCAGCTTGAGCAGCACCCACAGCGCGCCCAACTGGACCGCGACGCCGAGTGCGCCCACGGTGCCGAACAGCGCGAAGCGCGTCGGGATGATGCGACCGAGCCACTTGTCGTAAAGACCAACGAGGAATTCGAACACTACGGTCTGGTCCAGCTTGCTCTCGCCCTCGATGCGGGCGACGAAGTTGAGGGGGAATTCCTTGACCTTGAGCGGGCGGTCGACCGTCGCAAGGATATCGAGCAGGATCTTGAAGCCAACGCCGGACAGGCGGTGCGCATCGGCGCGCAGGGTTTCGGCGCGCAGCATGAAGTACCCGCTCATCGGGTCCGACAGCTCGACGCCGGTCACCTTGTTGGCGATACGGTTGGCAAGGCCCGAAGCCTTGACCCGGTCCGGGCGGCCCCATTCCTCGGTGCTCGCGCCTTCGGCAAAGCGCGATGCATAGGCGAGGTCGTATTCGCCGCTTTCCACCGCGCTCAGCATCTTGGGCAGAAGCTCAGGATCGTGCTGCTGGTCTGCGTCCATCACCGCGACGATCGGCGCGGCGGTCGCGCACATGCCCTCGATCGCGGCAGAGGCCAGACCTCGCCTGCCGATGCGCTCGATCACGCGGACGCGCGGATCATCGAGCGCGATGCGGCGCACTTCGTCAGCGGTGCCATCGGGGCTGTTGTCGTCGACGAAGATGGCTTCCCACGCAACGCCCTGAAGCGCGGCATCAAGGCGTGCGACCATAGGCGCGATATTGGCACGCTCGCGATAGGTCGGCAGGATTACAGCTAGCTGGAGCATCGGTTGCGGCCCTTAGAGCCTTGCGAGCACCGCGTCACCAATTTCCGTCGTCCCGGCGGTGCCGCCAAGGTCGCGCCCGAGGACGCCATCGGCCAGAGTCTTGGCGACGGCGGCTTCCACGCGGTCTGCAGCCGTTGCGAGGCCGAGCGAATGGCGCAGCAGCATGGCAGCCGAAAGGATCGTCGCCAGCGGGTTGGCAAGGCCTTGCCCGGCGATGTCCGGGGCCGAACCGTGGATCGGTTCATAGAGGCCGAACGTGCCGTGCGCGGTCTGGCGCTCGCCCAGCGAGGCCGAGGCGAGCAGGCCGATAGAGCCGACGCACATCGAGGCTTGGTCAGAGAGAATGTCGCCGAACAGGTTGCCGGTCAGCACCACGTCGAACTTGCCGGGCGCACGGACGAGCTGCATCGCGGCGTTGTCGACGTACATGTGTTCGAGCGTGACTTCGGGATATTCCTTGGCCACCTCGATAACCACGTCGCGCCACAGCTGGCTGGTTTCGAGCACGTTGGCCTTGTCGACGGAGCACAGGCGCTTGTTGCGGCCCATGGCGGTACGGAAACCGACGTGGGCGATGCGGCGCACTTCGCTTTCGTTGTACGACATCACGTCGTAGCCTTCGCGGTCGCCGTTGGCGGCGGTGCGGAAGCCCTTTTCACCGAAGTAGACGTCGCCGTTCAGCTCGCGCACGATCACCATGTCGATCGCGCCTGCCACTTCGGGACGCAGTGCGGAGTGGCCTTCGAGCCCTGCGAAGACCTTGGCCGGACGAAGGTTGGCGAAAAGGGTGAGTTCCTTGCGAAGTCCCAGGATCGCCTGTTCCGGGCGCAGGTGGCGTTCGAGCGAATCGCAATCGGGATCGCCGACAGCGCCGAACAGGATGCCGTCCGAAAGGCGGGCGATTTCAAGCGTCTCGGCCGGAAGCGGGTGTCCATAGGCCTTGTAGGCGGCGCCGCCGACCGGGGCTTCCTTCATCTCGATGTCGGGCAGGCCGAGCGCTTCGATCACGCGGACCGCTTCACGCGTCACTTCGGGACCGATGCCATCACCGGGCAGAACCGCAATCTTCATGAAATACCCCTTCGTCCGTTCGCTTACTCGCCGCTTATGCGCCTTAGCCGGTCGAGCAGAATCGCGCGGGACCCCATAACATCGCGCGCCCGATCGGCAAGCAGGCGGTTGGCAATGGCCTTGCCCTGGCGGTCCAGCCGGGCGAGCAGATCGGGCCAAGGCTCCTCGGGCGGCGGGGCCGGGGTGGTGCCATAGCCGACCTCGCGCAGGAGCAGCACCTCGTATCCCGCCAGCACCCGCGCCCAGCCGCGCGCAGATGGCGCATGGCAGATCGCATCGAGCAGCGAGGCAAGCGAGTCGTGGAGCAATGGATAGGGATGGCCTTCGGGCAGAGTCGACGCGGTCAGCGCGCAAGCCCAGCCGATCCCCGCGCTGGGCAGCGGTTCGGACAGCCACGGCCCTCGGCTGGCGACAAGCTCGACCCGCGCCGAGGGCAATTGCGAGGACGCACGTCCGCGCACTTCGACATCGAGCAGGTTGCCGGGGATCAGCACCGGACGCAGCTCACGCCCGCGCGCTCCCGCCACGTAGGCCGCGGCAAGCCCGTGATCCGCCGTCATCAGCCGCACCACAGCGCCATGCTCGCCATTGGGCAGGACCGAACAGAGAATGGCCGGGGTGCGGATCAGCATGGCCTTGAGGCTCTGCGCCCGAAAATTCCGCAGGGCAAGCACGGGAAAGATGCATAAGCTCATTGGAACATCTGTCGATCTGCGGTAGTTTGAGGGACATGAAGCAGCTTTTCCAGCATGCCGCGATGACCGATGGGGTCACGGTGCGAGTCGCCGTCAACTTTCTGCCCGAACAGTCCCGGGTGGAGGCGGGCAAATGGTTCTGGGTCTATCACATCCGTATCGAGAATGACGGCGACCAGCCGGTGCAATTGCTTTCGCGCCACTGGCGGATCACAGATGGCCGGGGCATGGTCAATTTCGTCGACGGTGATGGCGTCGTGGGCGAACAGCCCGTGCTGCAACCGAAACAGAGCCACGATTACGTTTCGGGTTGCCCGTTGGGCACGCACAGTGGCAGCATGGAGGGCCACTATACGATGCAGCGGGCTGACGGTTCGCTGTTCGATGTCGCGATTCCGTTCTTTCCGCTGGCGGCACCCGCTCCTGCCAACTAAAGCCGTTTCGCAATGAAGCGGACGCACCTTCCTCTCAATGGCCTGCGCGTGCTTGACGCAGCGGCCCGGCACCTCTCGTTCACGCGTGCGGCGGACGAGCTGGCGGTGACGCCCGCTGCGGTTGGCCAGCAGATTCGCGCGCTAGAGGATCTGCTGGGCGTGGTGCTGTTCCGCCGCACCTCCAAGGGCCTGGAACTGACCGACGAGGCGATCGCCGGACTCGATGCGATCCGCGAGGGATTTCTGCGTTTCGAGGAAGGCGTGCAGGCGATGCAGGCCGGGCAATCGAGCCACGTCTACACCATTGCCTGCCCGCGCGACTTCTTCGCCGCATGGCTTTCGCCGAGGCTGGCGGCGTTTCGTGCGGGCAATCCGCAAATGCGCTTCTCGCTGGTGGGCGGCGATGCCGATATCGACTTCACCGAAGCCAACCTCGATCTCGCGGTGCGCTGGGCCGAAGGACCGGGCGATCTGGAAGGCATTGCTTTGGGCAAGCCTCTGATGGTCACCGTTGCGGCACCTGATGCGGCGCCCGATTGCCCGTGGATCGGCTGGCCGGGCGATCCCGCTCCGGGCGGCGGTGACGTGGGGTTCTCGGTTGGTGATGCCGGCACGGCGATCAGCGCGGCAAGCGCCGGCCTTGGCCGCGCGCACGTGCCGTATCAACTGGTCGACAATGCCATCGGCATGGGCCGCGTGGTGGTGCAGGGTGAGCCTGAGACGTCGCGGCGGGGCTATTGGCTCGTCGCGCCGCTGCCGCAATGGCGCCAGAAGAAGGTCAAGGCACTGGTCGCCGCGCTTTCCGACTGACGGGAAAGGTATCGGGGAGAGTCGTTTCGGCTGTCGCCTTCTTCGCTTCGTCCCGTTGCGTGACCCCCCCTAACCGGCTGTTAACTGGCACGTATTATCCCTGTTCCGATGTTCACGGGGTCTCGCATGCAGGTTGCTCGGGGATGGCTGGTTGGCCGTCTGTCCCGGCTGACGCGTGCCTCGAGCGGACGCTGGCAACAGCGCGAGGGCGACAACTTTACGCTCGCCTATGCACACAGCCTCTCGCATCGCCTGCCGCTTCTCTATCTGGTGGTGGTGTTCGACCTGCTGCTGGTGGCGGCGCGTTTTCGCACGATGGCGCCGGGCTGGCTGGTCGCTGTGGGGCCGGTCGCACTGGGCAGCTTTTCGCTGTGGCGCGCACATTACTGGCGCCCGTCGGCGGTGAGTCAGCGCAGTGTGGATGTGTTGCGACACGATCTGAAAGCCATGAGCTGGCTGGGCTCGGTCGCCGGATTCCTGATGTCGTTGTGGTGCATGGCGCTATATGTCTACGGCAACGAGGCAGGTCAGTCGTTCATTCACTACATCATGGCGGTGACGCTGTTCTCGGGCATTCTCGGGCTCGGCCATTCGCCACTGACCGCGCTGCGTATCGCGATTGCCACGACGATCCCGACCTCGGGCCAGATCCTGTTCGGCGGTCATCCCAATGCCGTGCCGGTCATGGCAGTGCAGGTCGTGGTTACGACGCTGCTGCTGCTGATTACCAACGGCCACCATCGCGATTTCGTTCGCCTCGAACTCTCCCGCCAGCAGCTTGCCCGGCGAGAGCGCGAAGCGGCAAGGCTGGCACAAGAGAATCTGCTGCAGGCTACGGTCGATCCGCTTACCGGCGGCCTCAACCGTCGCGCGATCCTGGCCCGGCTGGAGGAGGAGCTTGCCGAGACAGATCCGACGCGTCCGCCGGCCTGGCTGGCGCTGATCGATCTCGACGGGTTCAAGCACATCAACGACACCTATGGCCATGCCGCTGGCGATGCGGTGCTTGCGGCCGTGGCCAACCGCCTCGAGGAACTCGAGCGGGTGCGCTGCTTCGGGCGCCTAGGCGGGGACGAGTTTGCGGCGGTACTCGATCCTTCGCTTGAGGAAGACGCGGTGCGCAAGCTGGCCTTGGCGCTGTCGGAGCGCCTGCGCGCGCCGGTACTGCATGGCGGCGCAGTGCTTCGTCTTTCAGGCTCGATCGGGGTACATCGACTGGATGGCCAGAGCGTTCGTGATTGCCTCGAACGGGCCGATGCTGCGCTCTACAAGGCCAAGGAACTCTCAGACGGTGCCGTGGTGGTGTTCAGCCCGGATGACGAGGCGGAGTTGCAGGATCGTGCCGCCGTCACCCGCCTGTTCAACGACAGCAATCTCGCTGACAGGCTGAGGTTGGTCTATCAGCCGATCGTTGACGCGGAGGGTGGCGGTGTCGTCGGCTTCGAGGCCTTTGCGCGGTGGAGCCCGGACGGGCACCGCTGGTTGCCGCCAGGACAGTTCATGTCGCTTGCCGAAGCAACCGGGCGGACTGGCGAACTGACTCGCATGGTCATGGAACGCGCCTTGCGCGAGTGTCCGGCATGGGAGCATGGGCGTTGGCTCTCGATCAACCTCTGCTCGCGCGACGTGATGCGTGGGGGTACGGCAGACGCTTTGGCGCAGCTGGTGCAGGACTTTGGCGCGCCGCCGCATTCGATCATTCTCGAAGTGACCGAACGGGCCCTGCTCGGAGATCCCCGACGGGCCGAGGCACGGCTTCAGGCGTTCCGTGCCCGTGGCTTCCGCATAGCGCTAGATGATTTCGGGGCGGGCTGGTCAAGCCTCAGCCAAGTGCACAGTCTACCGCTCGACATGATCAAGATCGACCAGGAACTGTCTCGCGCTCTAGCGACCGATCCGGGGGCACGGACGCTAGTAGGCACGATCATCTCGCTGGCGTGGCAACTGGGCATCGACTGCACCATTGAAGGCGTAGAGGACGAATCGCAGGCGGCGACTGCGCGCGGGCTCGGCATCCGGCTTATGCAAGGCTATCACCTCGGCCGGCCGCAGACAGCGTCCGAAGCACTGGCGCTGATCGGCAAGGCACCTTCGGACAACGTGGTCAGCCTGCGGGCCTGACATTTGCCGACCGTTTCAGTGCTCCAGCACGATGGGGCGCGGGGTCCCCGGAGGATGCAGGCGGCGGAAGAGTTTGCCCTTTTCGCTGAACAGCACGAGCAGCAGGCTGAGAATTCCGCTCATGAGCAAGGCCAGAGCCAGGGGATGGGCGGTGCCGTCATAGGCCTGCCCGACGACGATTCCGATCACCGAGCCGATCACCAAGCGCAGGAATGCATGCATCGAATTGGCGGTGCCGGCCGTGCGCTCGAACGGTTGCAGGGCGATCGAGCCGAAGTTCGCTCCGATAAAGCCGATCAGGATCATGTTGGTAATCATCAGCGGCATGAATTGCCACAGGGTCTCGTCCGGATCGCTGGAAAACCAGGTCTGCAATCCGCTGACGAAGATGAACAGGATGACCGCCGCATGCGAAACGCGGCGCGCCCCGAAGCGCTCTACGATGCGCGAGTTCGAGAAGTTTGCCGCTGCCATCATAAGCGCAGAGAAACCGAATAGGACCGGGAACATCGTGCCCGCGCCGAAATGCTCGCCGACCAGTTGCTGCGATGAGTTCACGTAGCCGATCATCGCGCCGAAGGTCAGCGCACCACCGAGCACGTAGCCGATGGCCGAGCGGTTCGTGGCAGCAGCGGCCATGTTGATGGCAATGGACATCGGCCGGATCGGTTGGCGGTATTCGGGACGCATCGTCTCGGGCAGGCGTATGAACACCCAGACACCCATCCCGAGCGCCATCACCGCAAGGAAAACGAAGATCCACCGCCATCCGGCAAAGAGCAGCACGACCTGCCCGATGCTAGGCGCGAGCATCGGCACGACAAGGAACACGACCGATATGACCGACATCTGCTTGGCCATCTGGTCGCCCGAAAATCGGTCGCGAATGATGGCGCCGGGCAGAACGGCAAGTCCGCCACAGCCCATCGCCTGCGCCACGCGCATCGTTAGAAGCGCGTCGAACGAGGTGACCAACGCGCAGGCGAGCGAAAACACCACGTAGATGGCGACGCAGGCCAGCAGCACCGGCCGCCGCCCATAACGATCGGCCAGCGATCCCGGAACGAGCGATGCAAAGCCCGAGGCCAGCAGGAACGAGCCCACCACCAACTGGCGGCGGTTGGGATCTGCCACATCGAGATCGCGCGCGATGTCGCCAAGCGCTGGGAGCATGGCGTCGACTGCGAGCGCCTGCAGCGCCATGACAAGCGCCATCATCGCGATGGTCTCGCGCTCACCCATTGTGCGATGCTTTGGTGGGCTAACAGATTCGTTGGAGGGCATGAATGGTCTTTGAACGAGATCGACCTGAAATCCCACCCTTTATGTTGCGGTGCGAAACGGAGTAGCCTTGTCGCCATGGACGCGGCGCGGGATCATGACGAACCAGACAGACAGGCTTTCGCCCTGCGCAAGATCATCCATGTCGACATGGATGCCTTCTTTGCCAGCGTCGAGCAGCGCGACGATCCCGCGATACGCGGGAAGCCGGTCGCGGTGGGCGGGTCTTCCGGGCGCGGCGTGGTCGCAGCGGCGAGCTATGAGGCGCGCAAGTTCGGTGTCCGTTCGGCCATGCCGTCGGCGCGGGCGGCGCAACTGTGCCCGGACCTGATCTTCCGCAGGCCGCGCTTCGATGTTTACAAGGCCGTGTCGCAGCAGATCCGCGCCGTGTTCCTGCACTTCACCCCGCACGTCGAGCCGCTCTCGCTCGACGAGGCCTACCTCGATGTGACAGACGACGTGCGCGGCATCGGGTCGGCAACGCGCATCGCCGAGCTCATCCGCCAGCGCATCCGCGCCGAGACCGGGCTGACGGCAAGCGCCGGAGTCTCCTACAACAAGTTCCTCGCCAAGATCGCAAGCGATCAGAACAAGCCCGATGGCCTGTGCGTGATCCGCCCGGGCGAGGGCGCGCAGTTCGTTGCCTCGCTTCCGGTGCGGCGCTTCCATGGCATCGGCCCGCGTGGCGCGGAAAAGATGGCCAGGCTGGGCATCGAAACCGGAGCGGACCTGCGCGCCAAGGAACTCGCTTTTCTGCGCGAACACTTCGGCAGTTCGGCTGACTACCTTTATCGTGCGGCGCGGGGCATCGACCTGCGACAGGTCAAGGCAGACCGCCCGCGCAAGTCGGTGGGCGGCGAGCGGACTTTCGAACGCGACATATCCTCGGGCTCCGCGCTGCGCGAGACGCTTGAGCGGATCATCGAGATCGTGTGGGAGCGGATCGAGCGCAGCGGCGCGAGCGGGCGGACGGTCACGCTAAAGATGAAGTTCAATGACTTCACGCCCTGCACACGGGCCAGATCCTTGCCCCGCGCGATCGCCGACAGGCAGGAGTTCGAGGCCCTCGCCCGTGAATTGCTCGATGCCCAGTTGCCGCTGCCCAAGCCGATCCGGCTGATGGGCCTGACGCTTTCCGCACTAGAGGGGGAAGAGCCGGAAGAGCCCGAGGAGGGTGCTGTGCCGCCGGTGCTTCAGGCCGAATTGCCATTCTGAGCGTCCAGCCAGCGCGCGATCATGGCGCGGACGGCCTGCGTGGCCGATTCCGGCAGAGTGTCGGGAGGAAAGAACCGCGCCTCCTCGATCTCGCGCCCATCGGCGACCGGCGTGTCGCGTGTCGTGCCTGTGACGAGCTCGATGGCATTGGTCCAGCCCGAGCGATCCAGCAGGATCGTGCCGAGGTGTTCGGCCCGCTCCAGCCTGCACCCCGTTTCCTCGAACAGTTCGCGGGTGGCCGTGTCGAGCGGGCTCTCATGACGACCCAATCCGCCACCGGGCAACATCCACTTGTTCCTGGCGTGATAGCTGTGGCGAACCAGAAGCACGTGGCCTGCCGGGTTTGCAACGATTACATTGCAGCCTCGCACGAATCGTGCGGTCCGCCGCCACCACCAAAGCCGGAGGGCGTGGGCGCTGCGCAGCAGGCTGCGGTGGAAAGGACCGGGAAGCAGTCGGAGCACGCATGATCCTTGGCCCAGACAAGTGCGCCTGTCACCCCGCCAGATACCCGCGTTCTCGTAACCGTCGAGATTGCCAAGCGATTGTCATACCACCGTAGCAATCGGCTGCTTGGCCTTTTGGTGGATCAAGTGACGGGAGGCGTTTGTGAATCGCTTCCGTAAGGTTATGCCTGCGGCTCGGAAGGGGAATTGAGCGCGTGAGACTCGGAGCAACGAAGCTGGCAATCGCGGGCGCTCGTCCCGGGCTGCCTTCGTTGTATCAGATCGCATGGTGGGCGCTGGCGGTGATCATAGCGCTGCTTGGTGCCGCCCTGTTCTGGGCCATAGTCACCCCCGTCTCGCCGCTTGGCTCATGGACTGCGCAGGGCGTGCGCACCCTGTCGCCCACGGCCCGCGCCGCACTGTTTGCCAGCGTCGATCCGTTCAATCGCACCGTGCCCGGCCCTGCCGCCGCTGAACAATCGGGCGCGGTGACCTCGCTCGCGCTCACGCTGTTTGCCACACGTGCCACGGCGGCAGGCAGCGGCACCGCGATCATCGCCGGTGGTGACGGACTGCAGCAGGTCTATCGCGTTGGTGCAGAAGTCCAGCCAGGCGTAACGCTGGCCGCCGTTGCGTTCGACCATGTCGAGCTTTCGCGCAACGGGGCCAAGGAGCTGCTCTATATCGACCAGTCCGGCCCCGCGCCGACAGCACAGGGCGTGGTGGCAGCCAATCCGGTTGCGGCACCGCCCCCAAGCGCGCCAGGCGGAGGCGTCAGCGTGAATGCGCTGCGGAGCGGTGTGAACTTCGGTCCGCGTGCCGAAGGCGGGAAGGTCGTAGGCGTCGAGGTCCTGTCCTCGGGCGATGGCTCTGCCTTCCGTGCTGCAGGGTTCCAGCCCGGTGACGTGATCACCGAGGTCAACGGCAAGCCGGTGACCGGTCCCGGCGATGCGGCCATGCTCTCCGGTGCGATCCGCGCCGGAACTTCGATTGCGGTCACCGTCAGTCGCGGTGACCGCCAGCTTCCTCTTGCTATCACATTGGCACCATGACCTTGCGCAAGCTCCTTTTCCCGCAGATGCTCCTCGGAGCCGCCGCGCTCGCCCTTGCCGTGCCGCAGGCTGCCATGGCGCAGTACACGCTCAACGTGCGCGAGGCGGATATTCGCGCCTTCGTGGCCGATGCAGCGGAAGTGACCGGGCGGACGTTCATTGTCGACAGCCGCGTGCAGGCCAAGATCAGCGTCGTGTCCGATCGGGCGCTTAGCCGGTCGGAATACTTCGAGGTCTTCCTTTCAACCCTGCGTGCCAACGGACTTGTGGCGGTGCCGACCGGCAACGGCGCATTCCGCATCCAGCCGTCGGACGGCGCTGCATCCAATCCTTCGCGCATCGGCAGCCGGGGCGCGGCGCAGAGCCAGATGGTCACCGAAGTGATCCGCCTGCGCGCGATCGATGCGGCGCAGGCCGTTGAAACGCTGCGCCCGCTGATCAGCAAGGAAGGCGCGATCACCGCCAACAAGGCGGGCAATTCGCTCGTCGTTGTCGACTATGCCGATAACATGCGCCGCATCCGCGCGCTGCTGGCGGACATCGATCGTGACAATGCCGCGACGCAGACGGTGATCCTCGAACATGCTGGCGCGCGCGAAATCGCGACCGCGCTGAGCCAGTTGGTGCCACCGGGCGGCGAAGGAGCGCGCTCACTGGCAACAGTCGTGGCGGTGGACAGCGCCAATGCCGTGCTGATGCGGGGCGAACCGGCAACGCTTGCCAAGATGGCGGCGATGGCGCGCCAACTCGATGCGAAGGCGGCTCTCGGCGGCGAGATAAAGGTCGTCTGGCTCGATTATGCGGACTCGGCGGCGCTGGTGCCGGTGCTGGAACGCCTGCTCGGCGGGCAGGGCGGGGGCGAAGTGGCTTCGGCCAGCGCCGCGCCGGTTTCGCTGGGCGGCGTCGGCAGCAGCCAGACCTCGACCGCGGGCGCGCAAGGCTCAACCGGGCAGGCCGCGACGACCGGCGGTGCTCAGACGAGCCCGATTGGCGCAACATCTGGCGGGCTCGGCACCGGGCCGATCAAGCTTGCCAACGGACGCGGGACGGCGACGATCACGCGCTATCCGGGAGCAAATGCGATCATCATCGCCGCGCCCGCCGATGATCAGCGCCGGATCAGCGAAGTGATCCGCCAACTCGACGTGCCGCAGGAGCAGGTGCTGGTCGAGGCGATCATCGTCGAAATCTCGAACAACGTGGCAAAGGAACTGGGCGTCCAGCTGCTGTTTGGCGGCAAGGACAAGCCCTTTGCCGTCACCAATTTCTCCAACTCTTCGCCCAACATCATCGACATCGCGGGCGGGTTGCTGGCCGACAATCTGAACCAGACGACGACCGTGGTGAACGGCAGCACCGTGACCACCACCACGAACAGCACCGCCGGAGACCTGCTGCGCGAGAATGCCGCCAACAAGGTGCTAAGCGCCAGCGGATCGTTCACCGGCTTTCTCACCGAACTGTCCAAGGACACCTACCTCGGCGCGCTGATCAATGCGGTGCAGACCGACAAGAATTCGAACATCCTGTCGACCCCGCACATCACCACCAACAACAACGTGCCAGCCTCCATCCTGTTCGGGCAGGAAATCCCGGTCTCGACCGGCGAAGCGCTGTCGCAGGGCAATTTCAACGATCGCTTCCGCACGATCCAGCGCCAGAACGTCGGCATCGAGCTAGACGTGACGCCCCAGATCAACGCGGGCAACATGGTGCGGCTCGACCTCCGGCAGGAAGTCAGCTCCATCGCGGGCACGGTCTCGCGCACTTCGAACGAACTGATCGTCAACAAGCGCGAGATCAAGACGACGGTAACCGTGGGCGACCGCGAGATCGTGGCGCTCGGCGGTCTGCTCGACGACAACGAGCAGCGCACGTTGCAGAAGGTGCCTTTCCTCGGCGACATCCCGCTGCTGGGCGAAGTGTTCAAGTCGCGCGCTCGCAGCCGGGTCAAGACCAACCTGATGGTGTTCATCCGGCCGACGATCCTGCGCAATGCGGCTGATCGGGCGGCACTGGCAGCGAGGCGCTATGGCGTGGTGCGCAATGCGCAGATCAACTTCAATGCCAAGCAGGAGCCGAGCATCGACGAACTGATCGTCGACTATATGGGGGCGACTTTACCCGCAGCGCCCTCCGCGCAGGTCGCAGTCGTCGCGCCCGGCGATACGCTGATCCGTCCACGCGCAACGCCCGGTCCGCTCGAACAGTCGGAACTGCCGCCGAGCAGCGCGCAGAACTGAGCGATGGAGAGCGTGCAGGACATCGACGGGATCGACGAGCCGCTGGTCGATGCGGTCACCGTCGTCACGCCTGCGCCGCACGCGCCGGTGCCCTATGCCTTCGCGCGGGATAACGGGTTGCTGGTCGAAAGCGTCGATGCCGATCGCGCGGTGGTGGCGATGCGCGAGGGCGCAAGGGCGTTGGCCCTGCTCGACCTGCGCAGCGCTCTTGGCCGTGAGCTTTCCGTGAACCGCGTCAGTGCTGGCGAGTTCGAGAAGTTGCTGGCGCAGGCCTATGCCATGGATGGCGCTGCCGCCGCCGTGGCAGGCGACATGGGCATTGCCAATGACGGGCTCGACCCGCTCGCGCTCGGCCTGCCTACGGCCGAGGACCTGCTCGACAGCGCCGACGATGCGCCTGCGATCCGCCTGATCAACGGGTTGATCGCCGAAAGCCTGCGTCAGGGCGTTTCCGATATTCACATCGAACCGTATGAAACCGCGCTGGTCGTGCGCATGCGGGTTGACGGCGTGCTGACCGAGAAGCTGCGGATGCCGCCGCATGTCGCGCCGGTGCTGGTCAGCCGCATCAAGGTCATGGCGCGGCTCGACATTGCCGAGCGGCGTGTACCGCAGGACGGGCGCATCTCTTTGAGCCTCGGCGGCAAGCTGGTCGACGTGCGCGTCTCCACTCTGCCAAATCGCGCGGGCGAGCGGGTGGTCATGCGTCTGCTCGACAAGGAGAACGCCGGGATCGACCTTGCCGGGCTTGGCCTCGATGCCAAGGCCGAGGACACATTGCGCAGGGCCATTGCCGAACCGAACGGCATCGTGCTCGTCACCGGCCCGACCGGCTCGGGTAAGACCACCACGCTCTACGCCGCACTGCGCGGTCTGAATGATGGCGCACGCAACATCCTGACTGTGGAAGACCCTGTGGAGTATGCTGTGGATGGCGTTGGCCAGACGCAGGTCAATTCCAAGGTGGGCCTTACCTTCGCCGCAGGTCTGCGCGCGATCCTGCGCCAGGACCCGGATGTCGTGATGGTCGGCGAAATCCGTGATCGCGAGACGGCGGACATCGCGGTGCAGGCCTCGCTCACCGGCCACCTCGTGCTCTCCACCGTCCACACCAACGACGCTGCGGGAGCGATCACGCGCATGCGCGACATGGGGGTGGAGCCGTTCCTGCTAGCCTCCACACTTCGTGCCGTCATCGCGCAGCGGCTGGTCCGCCGCCTGTGCCCTCATTGCCGCGAAGAACGCGTGCTCGATGCAGGCATGGCCGAAGTGCTGGGCATGAAGGCCGGGCGCATGGTCCATGCCGCCAAGGGCTGCGCCGAATGCGGCCAGACCGGCTATCAGGGCCGCGTCGGCGTGTTCGAGGCGCTGCGGGTGGACGATGCGATCCGCCAGATGATCCATGACAACGCCGACGAAGCGGCCATCGCGCGCCATGCCTTCGCGGACTCCCCCACCCTCGCCAAGGCGGTACGGCGGATGGTCAAGGAGGGCACAACCTCGCCTGAGGAAGCGGCGCGCATCATGCGGCGGGACGGCTGATGGCGCGCTTTGCCTATCACGCGATCGACCCAAAGGGCGCCGAACGGCGCGGCGCGATTGAGGCTGCGAACGAAACCGCTGCGCGCGAAAAGCTTGTCGCACGCGAATGGTACGTCGTCAGCGTGCAACCCGATGCTGCCGCCTCCGCCCGCCGCGCGGCGACCAACACCAGCGGCATCGCGCTCTTCGCCACCAAGCTTTCGGCCAAGCAACTCGCGCTGTTCACCCGCCAGCTGTCCTCGCTGATGGTTGTCAGCCCGCTTGAGGAAACCCTGCGCACGATTGCGCGGCAAACCGAGAAGCCCAAGGCGCAGGCCATCCTCTCCAACGTCCACGCCGGCATCGTCGAAGGCCTGCCGCTGGCCGAGGCAATGCGCCGCGAGGAGCCAAGCTTCCCGCCGATCTACCGCGCGATGATCGCCGCGGGCGAGAACTCCGGCAGCCTCCCCGCCATTGCCGACCGACTGGCCGACATGCTCGAGAAGCTGGCTCAGGTGCGCGGCAAGATCATTGCCGCGCTCGCTTATCCCATCGTCCTGTCGTTCGTGGCGATTGCGGTCGTCACCGGCCTGATGATCTCGGTCGTCCCCCGCGTGGTCGAGCAGTTCGACAATGCCAGCCGCCAGCTGCCGATGCTGACGCGCGTGGTCATCGGCATCTCGCAGTTCCTCAGCGCGTGGTGGTGGGCGCTGCTCGTGCTGATCGCGCTGGCGGTGATCGGCTTCGTCCGCGCGCTTCGCCAGCCCGCCTTCAAGCTGCGCTTCGACGCCGCGCTGCTGCGCCTGCCTTTCATCGGCAAGCTGATCCGCGACGTCCACGCCGCCAGCCTTGCCCGCACGCTCGCCACGATGATCGAGGCGCGGTTGCCACTGGTCGACGGTCTGCGTCTCGCCACGCGGACCGTATCCAACGCGGTGCAGGCACAATCGCTGGCGGGCATATCCGAGAAGGTCCGCGCTGGCGGCTCGCTTTCCACCGCGCTGCGCGAGGCCGGGACATTCCCGCCGCTGCTCGTCTATCTTGCCGCCAGTGGCGAGGCGGCAGGCCAACTTGGCACCATGCTCGAACGCGCAGCCGATTATCTCGAGCGCGAGTTCGAAGCCTTCACCGCTGCCGCCATGGCATTGCTCGAACCCGCGATCATCGTGGTGATGGGCACCATGGTCGCGCTCATCATCCTCGCCATCCTGCTGCCGATCCTGCAGCTCCAGAACCTGACCGGACTGTGATCATGACCGAAGACGCCCCGCACCAGACCCCCAATCCCGAGGACAAGCGCCGCCGCAACGGCTTCAGCCTTGTCGAACTCATGGTCGTCATCTTCATCATCGGCCTGCTGGCCACGGTCGTCCTGATCAACGTGCTGCCAAGCCAGGACAAGGCCATGGTCGTAAAGGCGCGCAGCGACATTGCCACGCTCGAACAGGGCATGGAAATGTATCGCCTCGACATGGCCAGCTACCCCGGACAGGGCGAGGGCCTTACCGCGCTCAAGTCTCCGCCTGCCAACCTGTCGATGCCGCAGAACTACCGTTCGGGCGGCTATGTGAAGGATGTGCCCAACGATCCCTGGGGGCATCCCTACCAGTATCAGGTGCCGGGCCGCGATGGCCGTCCGTTCGAGATCTTCTCGCTGGGAGCCGATGGCCAGCCGGGCGGTAGCGACCTCAACGCCGACATATACGCCGGACAGAAGTGACTCAGAGGCAGTGGCTTCAACTCCGCCTCTTGCTGACGACCTGATCGTCGCGCTGCCAGCCACGCCCGGAGAGCCCTGGCGCTGGTGGCGCGTGGGTGTGCACGGTCTGGGGCCGGAACACTATCACGAGCCCGGTACTGCGCAGTCGCCTTGGGGCGAAGTAGGGACGGTGACCGCCTTGGTCCCCTCGACCGATGCGCCGGTGACTGACAAGGCCCTGCCCGACATGCCGCCTGCGCAGGCGCTTGCGGCCGAGCGACTGGCCTTGGCACAAGGCAGTGTGATCACGCAGCCGCACGTCGCCGTCGGCATCGACAATGGACGCCTGCTCTCATGCCGGGTCGCCGCATCGGCGATGGACCACTGGCTTGCAAGCCTGGCAAGCGAAGGGCTGGATCCGCAGGCTCTGGTTCCGGCTGCACTGATCCTGCCGCGGACCGAGGGAGCGCTCGTTCTCGCATCGGCAGGCGGGCAGCTTCTGGCACGCAGTCCCGATGCCGCATTTGCCGCTGAAGAAGCGTTGGTCTCGATACTGGCAGAGGGGCTGGAGCAGGTTGCGCCCGATGTAGACGCGCTCGCCCTGCGCCTTGCCGCAGTCCATGCCGCGCCGCCGCTCAACCTGCGGCAGGGCATCTATGCGCCGCGCCGGGTCTCGGTGTTCCGCACGGCGGACTGGGTGGGCCTTGCCCGCATGGCAGCCACTGCGGCGCTGCTCGCCCTGCTGTTGATGCTGGTGTGGATCGTGAAGTGGAATGGCGACAGCGCCGCTGTTGAATCGCGCGCGCTGGAACTCGCGCAGAAGCGCTTCCCCGCCGCGACCGATCTGGACACGGCCGAGCGCCTGCTGGCCACGGAACTTGGCAAGCGCGGCGAAGGCGGCGCCAGCTTTGCCGCGCCCACCGCAGCCCTGCTCGAGGCGATGCGTCCCGTGCCCGGCGTAAAGCTGCGCGATCTCGGCTATGGCGCGGACGGAACATTGCGCTTCACCGCCGCCGCGCCGCGGGCTGAAGACGTCAACGCCGTGCTGATCGCGCTGCAGAACGGTGGCTGGAAAGTCACCGTGCCGCCCGCGCTGGCTCCCGATCCCACTGGCGCGACCGTCGCCGCAATCACGGTGAGGGCACCATGATGCAGCAGGTCTCCTCCTGGTTTCTCGGGCTGACGCAGCGCGAACGGATGCTGGTCGGCGTCGCGGGGTCGCTCGCTGCGCTGGTCCTGCTGATCTACGGATTGATTGTGCCGCTTGGCACCGCGCTCGACGATGCGGCCGTGCGCCATCGCGAGGCGACCGAGCGGGCCGGACGGATCGTTGCCGGTCTCGATGCCTTGAAGCGCGCACCTGCTGCGCGCGCCGCGGCGCTGGCAGGTCCGGTGGACCAGATCGCCAATGCCAGCGCGCAGGATGCAGGCTTCGTTGTCCAGTCAGCACAGTCGCGGGGTAGTGACATGGCCGTGCTGGTCATCCCGACGGCGCGACCGTCTGCGGTGCTGGCATGGCTCGACGGTCTTGGACCCAAGGGACTCGCGGTCGAGCAGGTCACGATCACGCCCGCGCCCGATGGCACGGTTTCCGTCAACGCCACGCTGCGCAAGGCCGGATCATGATCGGACGGTGGATCTTTGTGCGCGGGAGGACGCTCGATCGCCGGGACAGGCTGGTTCTGGCGGCGCTCTTCGTCCTCGCGCTGCTAGCCCTACTGCCGCTGCGACTGGTGCTCGGCCTTACCATGCCCGAAAGCGTGACCGCGCGCAGCGCTGAAGGCAGCGTATGGGACGGACGGATTGCCGATCTCAAGGCAGGGCCACTCCCGCTCGGCACGGTCGAAGCAGGGCTGCAGCCACTTTCGCTGCTGATCGGACAGGCGCGCTTTGCCATTGCGCGTGAAGGTTTTGAGGCAACCGTCGGATCATCGCGGATCGCAAATGCCAACGGTTCGGTGCTTCTCCCCGATGGACTCGGCGGCCTTCCCGTCACGTCGCTCGGCTTTGGCGATCTTACGGTCGTGATGGATGGCGGTCAGTGCAGCGAGGCCAATGGCACGCTCAGCCTCACGCTGGCTTCGCTCGGGCCGCTGCTTCCCGATGCGATCACGCTTTCCGGGCAGGCGCGCTGCGAAAAGGGCGCACTCCTCGTGCCGATGCGCGGCCCGCGCGGCATGGAACGGATGACGCTGAAGATTGGCGGCGACGGGCGCTGGCAGGCGGACCTTACGCTCACGGGCCTGCCGCAGGAAACCGCCGATGCGCTCAAATCAGGCGGGTTCGACGCCCGTCCCGGCGGCATCGGCATCGGGACGAGCGGAACCTTCTGAGCGTCAGGCCAGCGTCTGGGTAAGGAACCAGGCGCGCTGTTCGGCCTGATCGGTCCAGTCGTCGGCCATGCCTTCGGTGGCGTTGTCGCCTGCCTCGGTCGCAGCTTCCTTGACCGCGCGGATGGTCTTCACCAGCGCCACGTTGTCGTCGCGCAGGTTGCGGACCATTTCCATGGCATCGAGCTTCGAACGGTCGTCGTCCTTGATCGAGGCCTTGCCTGCGATCGCGCCGATGCCGGTCAGCGTATCGCCACCGTTCTTGCGCACGCGTTCGGCAATAATGTCGGTCAGCGCGAAGAGTTCGGCCGCCTGTTCGTCGAACATCAGATGCAGGTCGCGGAACTGCGGCCCGGCCACGTGCCAGTGATAGTTCTTCGTCTTGAGATAGAGCGTGAAATAGTCGGCCAGCAGGCCGTTCATGCTGTCGATCAAAGCCTTCTTTGCATTGTCTCCGGGCATGACATTCCCCTTTCGTGTCCGGTTGGATGAGCCCCTTATACGCCGGACTCACTGAAAGGTTTCACGCAAAGACATGGCGATATTGATCGACTGAGGCGATCAATTCGCTTTTGCGCTCCCTCGAAGCAGGACAAGACCGGCCAGCGCCGAAACGACCGAGCCGCCGAGAATGCCAATCTTGGCTTCCTCGACCAGAGCGGGGGCATATGGGAAGGCGAGCCCTGCGATGAACAGGCTCATGGTAAAGCCGATGCCGCAGAGCAGCGCGAGGCCCCAGAGCTGGCGCAGGCTTGCGCCTTCGGGCCTGCGGGCAAGCCCGGTGCGTTCTGCCAGAACGATGCTGCCAAGGATTCCGGCCTGCTTGCCGATCACCAGTCCCAGCCCGATGGCCAGCGGCAGCGTGTGCGATCCCCCTCCGTTCGCGCCCAGTGCCACGCCGGCATTGGCAAGGCCGAACAGGGGCACGATCACGAAGCCGTTGGGCGCGACGAGGGCGTGCTCGAGCCGCAGCAGCGGACTGTCGTGCTTGCGGTTCAGCGCCAGCGGCACGGTCAGCGCCGCCAGAACGCCTGCAATGGTGGCATGGATGCCTGAGTGTAGCACGGCGTACCACAGCGCTATCGCTCCGACGATGTATGGTGCAAGCGCTCTGATGCCCAGGCGGTTGACGATCACCAGGGCGGCGAAGATCGCTGCGGCCACGCCCAGCCACGTGAGGTCGAGCCCGCTCGTATAGAAGAAGGCGATCACCAGCACGGCGCCGAGGTCGTCGACGATGGCCACCGTCAGCAGGAACAGGCGCAGGGAGGGCGGCAGGCCCTTTCCGGCGAGCGCAAGCACGCCAAGGGCAAAGGCGATGTCGGTCGCCGATGGAATGGCCCAGCCGCGGTGTAGGGCCGGCTCGCCTGCAGCGACCACGAGGTAGACGATGGCGGGGATGGCCATGCCGGCAACTGCGGCCAGCACTGGAAGGCGGCGGCGGCGAGGGTCGGACAGTTCGCCTGCCAGGATCTCGCGCTTGATTTCGAGTCCCACGACAAAGAAGAACACCGCCATCAGTGCGTCGTTGATCCACAGGTGCAACGTGTCGAGCTTGGCCACCGGGGTCCATGGCAAGGCATGATGGAAAAGGTCGTGCCACCCATCCGCAAGCGGCGAATTTGCGATGACCAGCGCAATCGCAGCGCAGACCATCAACACGATCCCGGGCGCTGCCTCGTTATGGCTCAGGCGGTGCCAGAAGCGGCTAAAGTCCGGCAAGCCTGCCATTTTCGAATCATCCCTTGGTTCCTGAAGGCCCTCCAACGGGCATACCTTCCCTATGTGCCCGTGAGGGCGGAGTGCGTCAAACGGGGGCAGGGGCTTGTTGTCATGGCCGTCCTATCCAGCGCTGCAGTGGCTGGCGGTGGTGGAGCATGAATTGCTCCTGTTTGCCGCCATCTGGTTTGCCCTGTTCGCGCTTGATGAACTGCTTGTGGATCTGGCGTGGTTGTGGTTGCGCCTGCTCGGGCATGGGCGAACGTTGCGGATGTCCGGATGCGGCGATGCCGAGCTGGGTGGGGTTTCTGCGGTGCTCGTGCCCGCTTGGAATGAATCGCAAGTCATCGGCGCAATGGTCACGCACGCCTTGCGCAGCTGGCCGCAGCGCGACTTGCGCATTTATGTCGGGTGCTATCGCAACGATACGGCAACGCTGGAGGCGCTGACAGGAACGGAGCCAGACCCTCGTCTGCGCGTGGTTGTCCATGATCGTGATGGACCGACGACCAAGGCCGACTGCCTCAATCGTCTGTACCGGGCCATCTGCGAGGACGAGCGCCGTGCGCGCCAGCCGGTGCGGGCTCTGATCCTGCACGATGCCGAGGACATGGTCCACCCCGCCGCGCTGAGCGCGATGGATCAAGCGCTCGACACCGTCGATTTCGTCCAGCTTCCCGTCCGTCCGGAACCCCAATCCACCTCGCGCTGGGTGGCAGGACACTATTGTGACGAGTTTGCCGAGGCACACGCCCGCGACATGGTGGTGGGCCATCACATCGGCGCGGCACTGCCCTCGGCAGGCGTCGGCTGTGCGTTTTCACGCCGCGCGATCGACCGGATCATTGCGCACCGCGCCAGTGATGAGCCCTTTGCCGCCGAATGCCTGACCGAAGACTACGAGTGTGGATTGCTGGTCAACGCCACCGGTGGACGATCGGCTTTCCTGCGGATGCGCGCGCAGGACGGAACGCTCGTCGCCACGCGCGAATTCTTCCCGGCCAGCATCGCTGAATCTGTCCGCCAGAAGGCGCGCTGGGTTCATGGCATCGCCTTTCAGGGGTGGGACAGGCTGGGCTGGAACCTGCGCCTGTGCGACCTGTGGATGCGGCTGCGAGACCGGCGCGGACCGCTGGTCGCCGTCGTGATCTGCGCAGCCTACCTCATGCTCCTGCTGTGGCCGGTGCTCATACTGGCGCAACAGGTGGGACTGGCCGAGCCAGTCCCCGACGGGCCGCTGTTGCGGGGTCTGCTCGTGTTCAACTTCGCCAGCCTCTTGTGGAGACTGGTGATGCGTGCACTGTTCACCGCGCGCGAATATGGCCTGCGCGAAGGTCTGCTTGCCGTCCTGCGCTTCCCGGTGGGCAACATCATCGCGATCATGGCCGCACGCCGCGCGCTCATGGCTTACGTCCGGGTCCTGCTGGGCGGTCGCTTGCGCTGGGACCATACTGTTCACCGCGCGCACCTTGCGCAAGTCTTGCCCCTCGCTCTCCCTCTGGAAGAGCCACGCCCGCTTCCGGCCCCTTCCTGATGGCACCGCCCGCGTCCAACCGGCGCGGCCAGCCGCTGCTCGCGCTCGGCCTTCTTTTCGTCGGATGGACTGCCTGGCGGATCGCGATGTGGGAAACTCCGACTGAGCCCGAAGGCACTTCCAACGCTTTGCTTGCAGTGGCTGATGCGCCCCCATCTGCAACACCCGGCTCCACCGTCCGAAGGCATCTCACCCCCGCCCGCCGATCGGCCGCAGCACGCGCGCCCGGTCTCCGTTCTGAAGCGCAGAATTCCGCGTATGTGGCAATGCCAGCGATGCCTTGGCCGCAGCAGTTCGTGTTGCAGGCCAACATGCTGAAGCCCGCACATGCACCGGCGATCCCACCGTATCGCCAGCTTGCGTCCACGCCAAAGCCGGACGACGAATTCTACGAGCCCCTCGTGGCAAAAGACGATCCGCGCTGGAGCGGCGAGAACTGGGTGCTCATGCGCGCAGGCAGCGGCGATGCGGCGCAGGCCCCCGGCGCTGCGTCCTATGGCGCAAGCCAGGCAGGCGCGATCGTGCGCTACCGTCTCGGCAAGGGCGAGGTCGGCTCGTCCTACGCCTACTTGCGCACCTCGCTCGCCATCAACGCTCCCGGGCAGGATCGCGAGGTAGCTCTAGGCTTCGGCATGCGCCCGGTGCGCAAGCTTCCGTTGCGGGTTCTCGTCGAAGCACGCCTGCAGGACACCAAGGCCTCGCCGATGCAGGTGCGTCCGGTGGCGACAGTGATTACCGAACTGCCATGGCGACGCCTGCCGCTCGGCTTTCGCGCCGAAGCCTATGGACAGGCGGGCTATGCCGGAGGGCGGGGCGCAACGCCGTTCTTCGATGCGCAGGCCCTGCTCGACCGGCCCTTGCGCGGCGTGGTGCCGCGCAACAACGATCTGAGGGTCGGCGCGGGCGTCTGGGCAGGCGGACAGGAGGGCGCTGTCCGCCTCGATGCAGGCCCGCGCCTGTCTTTCCGCATCGAACCCGGACGCTTGGCCGGGCCGAGCCGCGTCGCGCTCGACTGGCGTTTCCGCCTTGCCGGAAATGCCCGCCCCGACAGTGGCCCGGCCATAACCGTGACGTCCGCCTTCTGAAGGCACAGCTTTTTGCAACTCATGCGCCCGTGCGGGGTTGCTGGCATGGCCTGCGCGGCCTAGCGTCAGCACGGCAATGGACGTCTATCTCCCCATCGCGAACCTGTCGGTCAACGGTCTGGTCATCATCGGCCTTGGCGCCCTCACCGGGCTGCTTTCGGGGATGTTCGGCGTTGGCGGTGGCTTCCTGACGACGCCCCTGCTGATCTTCTACGGCGTGCCCCCCACCGTCGCTGCCGCCTCGGCCGCCAGCCAGGTCACCGGTGCCAGCGTCTCGGGCGCTTTCGCCCAGGCGCGGCGCGGCGGGATCGATTACCACATCGGCGCAGTGCTGGTGGCAGGCGGCGTGATCGGCACCGGGATCGGCTCGCTGCTGTTCCGCCTGCTCCAGGCGCTCGGCCAGATCGATACGGTGATCAACATCCTCTACGTCCTGATGCTCGGCGGGATCGGCGGGCTGATGGCGCACGAGAGCATCACTGCCCTTCGCGCGCAACGGGCGGGCGTCCCCCTGCCGGCCCGCAAGCGCCGCCACCATCCGCTGGTGGCAAGCCTGCCCCTGCGCTGGCGGTTCTATCGCTCGGGCCTCTATATCTCGCCGCTCGCGCCACTGCTGCTCGGCATGGCGACCGGCATTCTCACCATGCTCATGGGTATCGGCGGCGGGTTCATCCTTGTGCCGGCCATGCTCTACATCCTCGGCATGGGGGTGAACGTGGTCGTCGGCACCTCTCTGTTCCAGATCCTGTTCGTCACCATGGTCACCACGATGATGCACGCGCTCACGACGCGGGCGGTGGACATCGTCCTGGCAGGACTGCTGCTTGTGGGCTCGGTTACCGGGGCCCAACTCGGCACCTTCTTCGCGCAGAAGGCCAAGCCGGAACAATTGCGCTTGATCCTCGCGGTGATCGTACTCGCCGTTGCCCTGCGCATGGCCCTCGGCCTTGGCTACCGTCCTGACGAGATCTACACGGTGGTGCCGCTATGACCGTCGCCAGTCGCAGCCCATGGCGATTGCTGGTCCTGCTGGCGTGCCTGCTCCTCACCGGCGCGCGCGATCCCATCCTTGTGCCCGAAATCTCGCAGCACGAAATTCAGGTCCGGCAGGGGTTCACCGGGGCCGATCTGCTGCTGTTCGGCGCGGTCCTCAGTCCCGAAGGCAGCCGCGCGGCGCAGGATTATGACATCGTCGTCGTGCTCGAAGGCCCGGTGCAGTCCATTGTCCTGCGCGAAAAGCAGAAGATTGCCGGCATGTGGATCAATGCCGATTCGCTCGAATTCCGCTCCGCTCCCAGCTACTTCGCAGTCGCCTCGTCCCGACCCATTGCCAAGATCGTCGATGACAAGACCGCCGCGATCTATGAGCTTGGCCTCAAGTGGCTGCAGCTCTCGCCCATCGGCGTGATCGAGCCGCGTGAACAGCAGCGCTTTTCCGCAGGGTTGGTAGATCTCATGCGCCGACAGGGGCTCTACCGTGAGGACCAGGGCAGCGTGAAGATCAGCGGGCAGGTGCTCTATCAGGCACGGATCAGCCTGCCCTCGAGCGTGCAGACCGGGACCTACACGGCCGAAACCTTCGCCATCCGCGGCGGCAAGGTGGTCGCCTCGGCGATCACCCGGGTCGAGGTGAAGAAGGAAGGCTTCGAACGCTTCGTTGCCGTGGCTGCCGATCGCAACGGGTGGCTCTATGGGCTGTTCGCGGTGATCGTCTCGGTCGCCATGGGCTGGATAGCCGGACGCCTCTTCGCATTGGTGTGAACGAAAGGGCAATATTCCGAGGGTTCAGTCGTTTTTAACCTGAAAGCACTAATCGGTAACCATTCGCCAGTTCCGGCCGAGAGGTTTTCAGCGTGATGTCCGACATGGGTATGCAGAGTTTCGTCCCTGCCGCGGCGATCGGCGAAGATGGCGTCGATCCTCGCACCGCTTTCGTAGTGTCGGAAAACGCGCGGCACCCGATCGGCCAAGTCCGCGAAATCGCCGGCTCAAGCTCTGCCATTGCTCTCGACCTTGGCCGACTCGAGCAGTGCTCCAGCGATCTCGATCCATCGGTTTCGCTTTCGGGCAAGGTCGGCAGCCAGATAAAGATCCGCGTTGGCAACTCCTGGCTCCTCGCCAGCGTGCGCACGCAGCGGCAGGATACGAGCGTTGATGGCGGCATTGTCGCGCAGATCGATTTCCTCGGTGAAGGTGAAGAGGAGCGCCTGACCGGCAAGATCTACGGTTTCCGTCGCGGCGTCACGCGCTATCCTGTACCCGGAGCGCTGGTCTATCCTGCAACCAGCAACGACTTGCGCCAGATATACGCCAGCGACGGGCGCACCAACATGTCCATTGGCACCGTGTTTCCCACCCGCGACATCCGCGCGGGGCTCTATGTCGATGCGCTGCTTGGCAAGCACTTCGCCCTGCTCGGTTCGACCGGCACCGGAAAGTCCACCGCCGCTGCGCTGATACTGCACCGTATTTGCGAGATGGCGCCGGCCGGCCACATCGTGATGATCGACCCGCACGGCGAATATGCCAGCGCTTTCCGCGTGACCGGGCAGTTGCTTGACGTGTCAAACCTGCAGATGCCCTACTGGCTGATGAACTTCGAGGAACACTGCGAAGTCTTCGTGACCGCGCAAGGGGCCGAACGGCAGGTCGATCAGGATATTCTCGCCAAGTGCCTGCTCGCTGCCCGCCAGCGCAATCGCCTCGCCGAACAGATCGGCAAGATTACCGTCGATTCGCCGATTCCCTATCTGCTCTCCGATCTGCTCAACGTGCTGCAGAACGAGATGGGCCGGCTCGACAAGGGCACCAACTCGATCCCCTACATGCGGCTCAAGACCAAGATCGAGGAAATACGCAGCGATCCGCGTTACCAGTTCATGTTTTCGGGCATGCTCGTAGGCGATACGATGGCGGAGTTCATTTCGAAGATCTTCCGCATGCCCGCCAATGGCAAGCCGATCTCCATCATCGACGTTTCGGGCGTTCCTTCCGAAATCACCACTACCGTCGTCGCTGTGCTCAGCCGCCTCGTGTTCGACTATGCGATCTGGGCGCGCGACGAGGAGACGCGGCCGGTCTTGCTGGTCTGCGAGGAAGCGCACCGCTATGTGCCGAGCGAGAAGAACTCTGATGGCTCCTCGGTCGGTCGCATCCTTTCGCGCATCGCCAAGGAGGGCCGCAAGTACGGCGTCTCGCTCGGCCTGATCACGCAGCGCCCGTCCGACCTTGCCGAAGGCGTGCTGTCGCAGTGCGGCACGATCATCGCGATGCGCCTCAACAACGAGCGCGACCAGGCCTTCGTCAAGGCCGCCATGCCCGAAGGTGCGCGCGGCTTTGTCGATACGATCTCGGCGCTGCGCAATCGCGAATGCATCATCTCGGGCGAAGGCGTGTCGATCCCCATGCGCGTTTCGTTCGATGAACTTGAGGCGATCAAGCGCCCGGCGTCGAACGACCCCTCGTTTTACGAATTGTGGAGCAAGAGCGGCGGCGAGGAACTGGCAGTCGAACGCACCGTGCAGCGCTGGCGCGCGCAGAGCCGCTGATCTGACGCTCTACATGCTTGGAGACATGCGACCGGCGCAGTCAGCGTCCGCATGTGTTTCCTCTTCGCACTCTTCGTCGGGAACCGCGCGGGCCCGATCGCGCCACGCGGGCTGGCGATAGGCATAGACAGCCAGCACCACGGCCACAGCCGAACTGACCGGGAAGGCCAGCCACAGTGCGTCGGCACCAAGCCGCGGATAGAACGCATAATAGAAGCCCAGCCGCACCGGATACATCGCGATCGCAAGGATGATCAGCGGCGTCCAGACCACGCCGCCTGCGCGCATCGTCCCGAACAGAACCATGGTCACGCCAAACAGCACGTAGCTCCAGCTCGCCAGGAACTGGATGTGCCGCGCCTCGTCGACCGACGGGCTGGCCGAGCCGAGGAACAGCTCCAGCGCAGGCCGATCGAACAGCAGGATCAAGGCGCAGAGCGCTCCGGTGACCGACAGGTTGAGAAGGACACCCGAGCGCGAAATCTTGCCCAGACGCTGGTCCAGTCCCGCACCGATGGCTTGTGCGGCCATGGCGCTGACCGCTGCCGAGATGGCCATCGCTGGCATCTGAAGATAGGTCCAAAGCTGCAGCGCCGCGCCATAGGCTGCGCTGACCAGCAGGCCCTCGCGGTTGACGAGGCCGATGACGATAATTCCGGCCGCGGAGATCACGAGCATCTGTGCGCCCATCGGCAGGCCCTTGGTCAGGATGTAGCCAAGCTCATCGCGACGGGGCCAGAGCCACGCGAGTTCTGCACCCTTCAGGCGCAGTGGGAGGTCCTTGGCATAGACGTAGGCAACGATCCCCGCCATCGACACGAACGAGGCAATCGCAGTCGCGAGCGCCGCGCCTGCGATGCCCAAGGGAGGTATCGGGCCGAAGCCACCGATCAGCAGCGGGTTGAGGATCACGTCCAGAATTGACGAGAGGATCATGAATTTGAGCGGTGTCGCAGCATCGCCCCCGCCGCGCAGGCCCATGCCCAACATGACCGTTATCATCGAGGCAGGCATGGCAACGAAGATCACCCGCAGGTAGGTCAACGCATAGACATATGTCTCGCCCGGCGCGGCCATCGCGGTCAGCAGTTCGGGCGCGAATACCCAGCCCATGGTGCCCACGACCAGCGACAGCAAAACGCAGAAGCCGACCGCAGAGCCGAACGTCCGCCGCGCTGCCAGAACGTCGCGCGCGCCAAAGGCCTGCCCGATTTTCACCGTCGCCGCCATGCCGAAGCCGAAGGCAGCAGCAAAGACGAGGAACATCACCACGTTCGCATTGGCCGTCGCCGCCAGTGCGCCTTCGCCGAGCATCCGCCCGACCCAGATCGAATTTATCGACCCGTTGAGCGATTGCAGGATGTTGGAAGCCAGCGTCGGCGCAGAGAACAGGACCAGCGTCTTGAGGATCGGCCCGCTTGTGAGATCGCGCCCCCGCCCGGGTGGTGGAGCCAAGACCTCAGCCCTTCTTCAGCGCGGCAAGTGCAGCGAACGCGCCAGAGCCGGTATCACCGGCCAGATTGTGCTCGGCCCGCGCCTTGTCGGCATTGGGCCCTTCGGCGAATGGATCGATGGCCAGCGCAAGGCTCTGCGCCACCGCCTCGCCCAGATCGAAAGTGGTGCCTTCGTATTCGATCTCGTCGCAATCGTCGGCGGTGATCTCGATTTCCTCGTCGGGGGTGTGTTCGCCGGTGAAGGGGATGAAACGCAGCGCGATCGGTTCGCTGATGGTGACCGGAAAGTCCTCGCCCGAGATCGCGCAGAGCTGCACGATCGAGGCGTTCAGATGGCCCTTTGCCTCCACTTTGTCCCCCTCTCGCCTCAGAGAGATGGTCGCCTGCATGGCATTCACCTCCGAGAGTTGGAAACGTCCTGCAAGACGCCTGCGCTCGGCCTCGGTGGGCTCTAGCACGATGAGCTCGTCGTTGATCTGGCGCAGGTCGATTATGCGAGAAAACTCTGATTCCATGGTCATTTCCCGATCTCCGCATCGAGAACGCGGAGGGCGGGAACGAGGTCCAGCCCGGCGGCAAAGGCCCGCACGCGGCGGGTAATGAGCAGCGGTTCGGTGCCCTCGTGCAAGGTAACGTTGCGCGTGATCGCCTGCGCCATCATCTCCTCGTCCCGCGCGGCCAGCGCTTCGCGATAAGCGCCGAGGCGGCCGCCAAGCACGCTCATCAGTTCGCCCACCCGCTTGCCGACGATCACGTCACCCACACCGCTTTCGCGCAACTGGCCGTCCATGTCCTCGACAAACAGTTCGGTAAGCCTCACGGAAGGCTCGATAAGTTCGGCCTCACGCTCCATCCGGATCAGCACGACCGAGAGGATCAGCGTGATCATGTCGAATCGACCGGCCACCGTGTCGGCAACGCCACAGTCGCGATACCACTCCTTTTCGCGCGCGATCTCGACCGTGCGGTGCCACAGGGGGCGGGCCACGGCACGGTCGTCCTGCTTTCGACCGAACAGCTTGGTAAGAATGGACATCGCGGCAATCCTTGAGGCTCGACCCGTTCAGGGCCGATTAAATCTGGGCCGTCCAGCAGGCTGCTTGCGGGCAGTGGTGCCGGGCGGCATTGCGGTAATTCCGATTGGACCCTAAGGGTCCTGCAATTGGTGTTGGCGATATAGTCTGTGCATTCCCGATGCAAACGGGCATGACGGCAAAAGATTGAAGAGCGGAGTTTGCGAATGCGGAACAGTCGGCTGTTGGTACAGGGTGCGTCAGTGCTCGCCCTGGGCGTGGCGGCATCTGGCTGCGCCAGCATCAAGGACCATCGCGGCTACATCATCGACGAAGCGCTGGTCGCCACCGTCCAGCCGGGCGTGGACAACAAGCTCTCGGTCGAACGCACGCTCGGCCGGCCGACCTTCACCAGCCCTTATGGCAAGCAGACCTGGTATTACGTCGCGCAGAACACCAAGCAGCGCCCGTTCAACCGTCCCCGCACCGACAATCAGGCCATTCTCGTGGTCGACTTTGACGCCAAGGGCAATGTCGCCTCGCTGAACCGCGAAGGCATGACAAAGGTCGTCCGCCTCTCGCCCGAGAGCGACAAGACGCCAACGCTGGGCCGCGACCGGTCGTTCTTCCAGGATCTGTTCGGCAACATCGGCGCCGTCGGTGCGATTCCGGGTGGCGCAGGTCAGCCTACGGGCGGCACCGGTCCGAACGGCAGCTGATCGGCTGCCGCTTGAAATAGCCGTCGCGCCCCTCATATCCCGGGGATGGACGACAGCAGGGCGAGCCACGGCCTTATCCAGTGGCACGGCACCACCATCATCGGGGTGAAGAAGAACGGCCGCACCGTCATAGCCGGTGACGGTCAGGTTTCCATGGGCAACACGGTGATGAAGCCGAACGCCCGCAAGGTCCGCCGGATCGGAGATGGCAAGGTCATTGCCGGATTCGCGGGTGCAACTGCCGATGCCTTTACCCTGTTCGAACGACTGGAGCGCAAGCTGGAGCAGCATCGCGGCCAGCTGATGCGTGCCGCCGTCGAGCTTGCCAAGGACTGGCGCACGGACAAGTACCTGCGCAACCTCGAAGCGCTGATGATCGTGGCCGATGCCGAGACCATGCTGATCCTGACAGGCAATGGCGACGTGCTCGAACCCGAAGGTGGTATCGCCGCGATCGGATCGGGCGGAAACTATGCACTCGCCGCTGCCAAGGCGCTCACCGACTATGAAGACGACGCCGAAAAGATCGCCCGCCGCGCCATGCAGGTGGCCGCGGAAGTCTGTGTCTTCACCAACGACCGCGTGACGGTCGAGGAAATCTGATGCTCGATTCGCTTACTCCCAAAGCCATCGTCCGCGCGCTGGACGAACACATTGTCGGCCAGACCGATGCCAAGAAGGCCGTGGCGGTCGCCCTGCGCAACCGCTGGCGCCGCCAGCGCCTCTCCGCTGATCTGCGCGACGAGGTCAGCCCCAAGAACATCCTGATGATCGGGCCGACGGGCTGCGGCAAGACCGAGATCAGCCGCCGCCTCGCCAAGCTTGCTGATGCGCCCTTCGTGAAGGTGGAAGCCACCAAGTTCACCGAGGTCGGCTATGTCGGCCGCGATGTGGAGCAGATTGCCCGCGATCTGGTCGAAGAAGCGATCCGGCTTGAAAAGGAGCGCCGCCGCGATGCCGTGCGCGAGGCTGCCAGCAAAGCCGCCATGGACCGCCTGCTCAAGGCGCTGGTCGGCGATGGCGCCAGCGAAGCGACGCGCGAGAGCTTCAAGCAGCGCCTGGCCGATGGCTCGATGAACGAGGTCGAAGTCGAGATCGAGGTTGAGGACACGCCCTCGGCTCCGATGGAAATCCCCGGCATGCCCGGCGGCATCGGCATGATCAACCTGTCGGACATGATGGGCAAGGCGTTCGGCAAGCAGAACCTCAAGCGCCGCAAGATGCGCGTGGCCGATGCCTGGGACAAGCTGGTCGACGAAGAAGCCGAAAAGCGCATGGACCAGGACGACGTGGCGCGCGAGGCAATCCGCAATGCGGAGACCAACGGCATCGTCTTCCTAGACGAGATCGACAAGATCGCCGTGTCCGACGTGCGCGGCGGATCGGTTTCCCGCGAAGGCGTGCAACGCGATCTGCTACCGCTGATCGAGGGTACGACCGTGGCCACCAAGTACGGGCCGATGAAGACCGACCACGTGCTGTTCATCGCTTCGGGCGCATTCCACGTGGCCAAACCTTCTGACATGCTGCCCGAACTGCAGGGCCGCCTGCCAATCAGGGTCGAGCTGAAGGCGCTGACCGAGGATGACTTCGTGCGCATCCTTTCGGAAACGCGCGCCAACCTTGTCGAGCAGTACCGCGCCCTGATCGCTACGGAGAACGTGACGCTGGACTTCACCTCCGAAGCCGTCCGTGCGATTGCCCGGACCGCAGCGCAAGTGAACGAAAGCGTCGAGAACATCGGCGCGCGGCGTTTACAGACGGTGATGGAAAAGCTGCTCGAGGAAGTGAGCTTTGATGCCGAGGACCGTGCCGGCGAGACGGTAACGGTGGACGAGGTTTATGTCGCCGAGAAGCTCGCCAACCTTGCCGGGAATGCGGACCTTTCGAAGTATATATTGTGAGCAAATGACTGTTCTGCCAATGTTCCATCACGACTCAAAGGAGTAGGGTGATGGAACTGGCAGGCGGATGTCACTGCGGCGCAGTGCGTTACAAGGTGAATGGCGCGCCGATGCACGTGGCCCTGTGCCATTGCACGGATTGCCGCAAGAGTGCCGGCGCGCCCATGGTATCGTGGGCCATGTTCAAGGCCGGACAATTCGAGCTTACGCAGGGCGAGGTCACGGCGCACAATTCTTCTGGCGCTTCGATTCGCAACTTCTGCCCGAAATGCGGGACGGGAGTGTTCTTCACCAATGACGAGAATCTGCCCGGCATTGTCGACGTGCAGTCTGCGACCTTCGACGATCCGGACCAGTTGCCAGCGCAAGTGCATATCCAGACTGCGGAACGTATCGGCTGGATGGCGCAGGCGCACGCCTTGCCTCAATTTGCGCGCTTTCCGGGCGAGCAGTAAGGAGCGGCGATGACCTATCAGACTCCCGAAGACCGCCCGGTTTACCGCCTGCTCACCGGCAAGGATGATCGCGCCTTTTGTGAGCGCGTGTCCGAGGCGCTGGCGCAGGGATGGCGGCTCTATGGCTCGCCCTCAATGACCTATGACGGCGGCATGGACTGCATCAAGGTGGCGCAGGCCGTGGTCTGGCATGAGGCGGATGTGGTGAAGTAGTCCTGCCATTCCGAAAACACTCGTCATTGCGAGGAGTGCAGCGACGAAGCAATCCAGAGAGATGCAGCGGGACTTCCAACCAGCAGTCTACATCATGGCATCGGCGCGCAACGGCACGCTCTATGCCGGGGTGACGAGCAATCTGGTCCAGCGCGCTTGGCAACATAGGGAAGGTTTGGGCGAGGGGTTTACCTCGCGACATGACTGCAAGCTTCTGGTGCGGTTCGAACTTCACGCGACGATGGAGCACGCGATTGCGCGCGAGAAGTAACTGAAAGGTGGGTCTCGCAAACGCAAGTTGGCGCTGATCGAAGCAGTGAATCCGCTTTGGCGAGACCTTTTCGCTGAAATTGCGCCGCCGGGCTGACCGACTCTGGATTGCTTCGCTGCGCTCGCAATGACGAAAAAAAGGGGATCGTCATTGCGAGGAGCGCATCGACGAAGCAATCTAGAGCAATGCAGCGCGTTACTCTGCCGCTTCGCTGACTTCCGCGCTTTCCTGCGCCTGCCGCGCCCACATTTCCGCGTACAGCCCGTTGCGGCGCAGCAGGTCGGCGTGGCTGCCTTGCTCTGCCAGCCGTCCCTGATCGAGGACGAGGATCGTGTCGGAATCCGCGATCGTCGACAGGCGGTGTGCGATCGAGATCGTGGTGCGGTGGCTGGCGACCGCGCGCATCGTTGTCAGGATGTCCTGCTCGGTGCGGGTGTCGAGGGCGCTGGTCGCTTCATCGAACAGCACGATCGGCGGGTTCTTCACGAGGGTGCGCGCGATGGCGACACGCTGCTTTTCGCCGCCGGAGAGCTTGAGGCCGCGCTCGCCCACTTCGGTGTCATATCCCTGCGGCAGACGAGCAATGAAGTCCGCAATCGCCGCGCCTTTTGCCGCAGCATCGACTTCGGCCTGGCTCGCACCATCGCGGCCATAGGCGATGTTGTAGCCGATGGTGTCGTTGAACAGCACAGAATCCTGCGGGACGATGCCGAGTGCGGCGCGCAAGCTCGTCTGCGTCACGCCCCTGATGTCCTGACCATCGATCAGGATGCGCCCTTCCCACGGATCGTAGAAGCGGAACAACAGCCGGGCGATGGTCGATTTGCCTGCTCCAGACGGGCCGACAATGGCCACGCGGCTTCCCGCAGGCACTTCGAACGAGAGGCCGTGCAGGATCTCGCGGTCACGGTCATAGCCGAAGATCACGTTGTCGAACGTGACCGAGGGGCGGCTGACGATCAGCGCAGGCGCGTTCGGCGCGTCGGCCACTTCGATGTGCGTATCGATCAGGCGGAACATCTCGGCCATGTCGATCAGGCCTTGGCGGATCGTGCGATAGACCATGCCGAGCATGTCGAGCGGGCGGAAAAGCTGGGTGAGGTAGGTGTTGACGAAGACGAGGTCGCCCACGGTCAGCTTTCCTTGCGACCAGCCCCAGACCGTCCACGCCATCGCGCCTGCCATCAGCAGGTTGACGATCAGCGCTTGTGCAATGTTGAGCAGCCCGAGGCTGTTCTCGCTCTTCACCGCGGCATCGGCATAGGCGCGCGCGGCCGAGGCATAGCGCGCTTCCTCGCGCGCCTCGGCGCCGAAGTATTTCACGGTCTCGTAGTTCAGCAGCGAATCGACTGCGCGGGAGAGCGCCTGCCCGTCGAGCCGGTTCATCTTTTCGCGCAGGTGCGTGCGCCACTCGGTGATGGTTCGCGTGGCATAGACATAAGCGATGACGGCCAGGATCGTGGCACCGACAAGGCCTAGGCCGAAATTCAGATAGAAGATCACGATCACTGCGGTGAGTTCGATCACCGTCGGCGCGATGTTGAACAGCAGGAAGTAGAGCATCGTGTCGATGCTCTTGGTCCCGCGCTCGATCACCTTGGTCACCTCGCCGGTGCGGCGGGCGAGGTGGAACCGTAGCGAGAGCTTGTGCAGGCGCGCAAAGACGTTCTCTGCCAGATGCCGCGTGGCGTCCTGGCCGACGCGCTCGAACACGATATTGCGCAGGTTGTCGAACAGCACGCCTGCAAAGCGGCCGAGCGCATAGGCAAGGACGAAAGCCATCGCCAATGTCAGCGCCGCCTGCGACTTGCCGGTGTCGAGCGTCATCGCGTCGACGGCTTTCTTGTAGGCGAAGGGCAGGGCAAGCGTTGTCGCCTTGCCAAGCAGCACCATCAGCACCGCACCCATCACCCGTCGGCGCAGGCTCGCGTTATCCTTCGGCCAAAGGTAGGGCAGGAAGCGCTTGAGCGTGGCCCAGCCATCGTGGCGGGCGTCTTTGGGACTTGTCGGGGTTTCTGGCGGCATAGGCTCCCACATAGGGAACCCGCAGCGCTATGCCAGAGCTTTGCCGGGATTCAGCCCGGAATTCGGCCTGATCCGCTCAGAACACCGTGCGGTGAGGGTCCAGCCCTGCAACGCCGACAGGCAGGTCGAACAGCACGCGGCGCGTGGCGAAATCGATGGCGACGCGCCGGAACATGCGCAGTTGCGCCATGCCCAGCAGCATCGCGGGGCGCTTCACCAGTCCGAGCCGATGGAACGCCGGAGAATCGGCGAAGGCAAGCCAGGTGTTGTTCAGTTGCAGGCCTGCGATATCGATGGTCGATGCCATGATGAGTTCAGCGTTCACCGACTGACCGGTGACCGAGAACAGCACCGTCTGCTCAGCCTTGCGGCGCCGCGTCAGTGCGTTTCGCAGTGCGGGATTGCCGATCGAACTGTCGGAGCCGGTGTCGAGCACGATGTCGGTCGCCACGCCGTCGACGATGGCATTGGTCATGATCAGCTGGCCGGAGCGGCGCTTTGCCTTGACCACGATCTCGAACCCGCGCGTGCCGCCAAGCGAGGCGGCATCGCCGATGGTCATGCGGTTGGCATGGAAGTCGATCAGCACCCGCTGGTCTTGCAGGCTGTCGAGCCCGACGATGCCATCGGCCCCGATATGATCGGCATCCAGCAGCGGGGCGGACAGCGTATAGTAGGTACGTTTGCCCAGGCTGATTTCATCAACGTCCACCAACTGCACGGCCTGCGATCCCGCAACGCCGACAACCATGCCGTTGCCCGCAATGGGCATGCCAAGCGCGTTGGCGACTTGCCGCGACAGCACAGTGCGTTCGGACCCGGTATCGATCAGGAATTCGTAAGGTCCGCTGGCGCCGATTTTGACCGGGACGGTCATGCGGTTATGGGTATCGCGCTGGATCTGGACCAGCTCGTCTGCCGGTGACAGGGGCGCAGGCGCTGCAGATTGCGCAGCGGCCTGCTGAAACGGGAATGCGATGGCAAGGCAGGCGGCACATGCTTGCGCTGCAGCCTTTGCAAAGGCCGAGCGCTTGTGGGTCGGTGCGCGAACAGGCAGCATGGCGGCGTTCTCCCGGGAACGCAGCTTACGCCTGTTGGAGCCGCTGCGCCAGAGCGCTCAACCCCCCGCGAGACCGCTCTTGCGGCGTAGCACTGGCAGCACTGCCTGCGCCATTTCCACGATCTCAGGCAGGAGCGGATGGCGGGTCAGCCAAAGGGTGGCGAACCAGAGCGCGATGCCGCAAATGACCGTGGCTGCGGCTTGCCCGAAGCCCAGGTCGGAAGGTCCGTTGCCGAGCGCATAGCCTGCCAGAACCGGCAGCACCGCCGCCAGTGTGACGACCGCGCTGCGCAACCAGACCTTGGCCACTGCAGTAAATCGCAGGTCGAGCGTGCGCTGCATCAGCGGCAGATAGATCGCAACCCACAGAACGGCATGTACCACCCGTGAAAGCGCAACCCATTCCAGACCGAAGGGCGCACTTGCCGCGATCAGCAGGATCGAGAGGAGGGTCTCGACGATCATGCAGCGCATCAGTGGCTTCAACCGGCCCATCAGCACGGGCAGATCGGCATAGAGTGGCAGGGCAACATAGCCGATCTGCGAGAGCGCAACCCATGTCAGAAGCGGTGCTGCTGCAATCCATCGCTCACCATAGAGCAGCCGGATCATCGGCTCGGCCAGGACGGCAATGCCTGCCATCGCGGGCCAGGTGACGCCGGTATAGGCGGCGAGCACGCGCTGGTACGGCGGGCCCAGTGGCTCGCCACTGTCGCGAATGCGGCGGAACGCGGGGTAGAACACGCCGGTCACCGCGCCTGCGATCAGCAGACGCAATTGCAGCGCAAGCCCCGAGGCGCGGGCGAAGAGGCCGACCGCCGCGTTATCGATCATCCGGCCGATCACCAGCTCCGGCGCGCGCGCGGAAAGCGAACTGCACAGCACTTGCACCGTGTTTGTCCCGCCGAGCGCCAGAATCGGTCGCGCATCGCCGATGCGCAGCGGCCACGGCAACATGCCGCCCGCCCGCCACTGGCTGACGACCAGCCTCGCTGCCTGCTGGGCGAAAGCGCCCCACGCCAAGGCCAGCGCACCATGGCCCAGAACCGCGAGCGTCACCGCCGTCGCCGCATTGGCTATGGACGAGCCGACCTCGATCATGCTGTTCGAGCGATAGTCCATCCGGCGCTGGCACGTCGCCTGGGGGACGATGGCGAGCGGCACAAGAAGATAGGACCCGGCGATGACAAGCGTGACGGGCAGCAGGCCCGGGTCGTCGTAGAACTTTGCAATCGGCCATGCCGCCAGCAGCGCCAGCACGGCAATGCCCCATGCGAACAGCACCGATATCGCAAAGGCCGAACGCAGCTTGTCCGGCGTCAGATCGCGCTCGCCATTGATGTAGCGTGTTACGCCGAAGTCCTGCAGGAATGCCACCAGTGTCACTGCGGCAAAGGCGATCGAGAACTGGCCAAGCTGTTCGGGCGTGATGAACCAGCGCGCCAGCACAATGCTAGTGACGAACTGCAGCGCGAACGAGGCATATTGGGAGCCCAGCGCCCAGAGGGCCGCAGTTCGGACTGACATGACGGGCGGCGCAGCCTCGCCCGTAGGGATCGGGGAAGTCGCCATGCTTCAGACCTTGAACAGCAGCGCGAAGGCGAGCCGCATCGCACGTCCCGGCACGCCAAACAGCGCAAGTCGGACGACGGTCCGCCAAAGTTCGCGGCCGTTTCCGCCGTCACGCACATGGTCGATCAGCAGCGCGAACCCATCGCCTCGCATGGCGTCACGCGAATATAAAGCGCCGCGCGCAACCTTGTCGCGAACCTGTCGTGAAAGGCCCGGCGTGCCGAACACGGAGTCGAGGGTCTCGACAGCGGGAAGCCGGTCTAGGGTCTCTGTAGGGTCGGATCGGCCAAGCTGGCGTTCGCGATAGGCCAGTTGCGCGATTGCCGCGCCATACTGCTGGGCAAAGGCGTGGCGGTTCGAGATCTGATTCGCATAATGCCTGTAGCTCAACAGGCGCTCGGGGATGTTCGCCAGCTTCGTGACCGAGGCCAACCGGAGCCAGAGATCGTAATCTTCGCAATGACGGTATGCAACGTGATAGCCCCCGACAGCACGCAGGATATCGCGCCGGGCCATGACCGTAGGATGGCTGAGAGGGCTGCGTTGCTCGATCACGGCGAGCACTTCGTCGCAGGTGACCGGGTGTTCGGGCGCGCTCGTGCGGAAAGGCCGATCGTATTCGTCGATGTCTTCAGTCCAGGTCCCGACGACGCCGTGATCGGGATGGGCATCCAGAAAGGCGACTTGCCGTGCAAGGCGATCCTGCCTGCAGACGTCGTCAGCGTCCATCCGTGCGAATAGCGGTGCGCGCGCATGGCCCAGCAGCTCGTTGAGGCTGGCGATCAGGCCGCGGTTCTCGCGGGCGATCAAACGGATGCGGGGATCCTGCGCGGCATGATGGCGCACGATATCAACGCTGCCGTCGGTCGATCCGTCGTCGAGAATGAGAAATTCGAAGTCTGCAAAGGTCTGCCGCCGAACGCTAGCGATGGCAGCGTCGAGGAAGCGCGCGCCATTGAATACGCTCATCGCCACGCTGACCGCCGGGACAGGGCTGTCTGCGTCCTTTGAAGGCGTTGCGTTCGATGATGACGACTTTGAAGTGTCCCAGCTTTGCATCGCTCCGGGTTAGCGCAGAGGTTTAAACATAGGCTTACCCCCAAGGACCCATGAAGTGCTTCGCCGAGGAGGTTGTGAATCGCGGACCAGAATCGGCCCGGATCGCCATGAAGTGGGGTGCCAGATCCGCAAAGTCGATCCATTTTATCGGTAAATCAACGGCTTGCCGCAAATTTGAAATAAAATTGCAAAAAGCGTGTTGACCGACTCAGCCCCCCCCCATATAGGCCCGTTCACCGGACGGGACGACGGCTTCACCGCCTCTCTCACCACCCGGTCGCCAACATAGACGGACACTCAGTCCCCCGGTCAAAAGTCGGGGAGCATTGGTTGTCCGCCTGAAACTGTCACTGTGGTGGCGGGTTTGCGGATCTTTGACATTGTAGGAATAGATGAAGGGACATGTGGGCGACGGCGCCTGCTTGCTGTGGCTTTAGGGCGCGGTATGGCAGTTTAAATTAGTCGAGCTTGCATGTCTTATACGTAACCATACGTTTAGATGTGCAGGGTTTGATACCCTGAATTAATTTTACGTCAGATTGCGGATCTTATGGTCCGTGCTGTTGTGAGATTGGACACAAACTTGAGAGTTTGATCCTGGCTCAGAACGAACGCTGGCGGCATGCCTAACACATGCAAGTCGAACGAACCCTTCGGGGTTAGTGGCGCACGG
>NZ_VLKJ01000009.1 GCF_007830315.1 Novosphingobium taihuense | reverse complement strand
CCTTGATCTGGAATTCCGTTGCTTCGTCTGACAACGAATAGAGCGCCTGCAGCACCAGGATTTTGAACATCAGGACCGGGTCGAACGGTGGTCGGCCGCCCTTGCCACGGACGCTACGGCGCAGAGCGGCAATCAAGGGACCACGGAATACCTCAAAGTCGATCACCCCAGCCAAACGCTCAAGCGGATCACCCGCTGCGCTCAAGGCCTCGTACCGGTCCGAAAGATCAAAGAAACCGGGCTGTCCCGCCATCATCGCCTCCGCTCATCCACAAAGGCAGTGAATCACTCAGTGGCCCTCAACGCCAGAGGTTTTTCGAGGCATCCAGGTCATGAATTTACGAAGGATAATTTCGAATCAGGCTCTTAGGCCCAGGACCCGTTATTCGCGCCTTCGAGGCGCTGGGACGGCTGGCTGCCCTCTCCAGGCGGATTTCTGTTCGAGATCTATATGGATGAAGGGACGACGGAATTCTCGGTAGGCTGTTCCGTCGCTAACCGACTGCGCGACGAAGCGTGGCCTGTGGCGGTTCACCGTCACCGATCGCTTCGGCCACCATTTCGCGCAAAGGCAGCTGCGCCTTCATGCGGATCGCCAGCAGCGCCGTGCCGCTGACCTTGCGCTGCACGAATAGCGTGTCGACCGGCGGAATGTGCCAGGAAGCGCGGTCCGCTGCCACCGTCTCGGCCTCGGCGCGCACCTGCTCAACAAACGAGCGGTCGGCAAAATCGAACAGGCCAGGCTTTCCGAGGTGCCCGATCAGCACGTCGAGCATCCGGTCAAACGCCGCGCCATGCCGCGCAACCTGTTGCTCCGAAACGAAACCCACATCGACCAGTGCCGCCCGCAAGGCCTCGCGATCTTCGGCAAGCCCCGCCCGCAGCATCCGCCGGTAAGCCTGCGCCGTCTCAACCGGAACGTCCCGCGCCGCGCCGAAATCCAGCAACACCAGCTTGCCGGTCTCGGGTTGCCAGCGGAAATTGGCGAAGTTGGGGTCGGTCTGCATGAATCCGAACGAAAACAGTTCGCGCAAGGTGAGCCCGAGCAGCGCCGCCATCGCCTTGTTGCGCATCTCGCCAGGAGCAGAGAGGAGGGACTCGATGGGGCGCGCCTCGATGAAGTCCATCGCGAGGACATTCTTGCCCGAGAGGGGGGCATAGGGGCGAGGGACCAGAAAAGCGTCCTCGCCAGACAGCATCCTGCCATAGCTTTGCATCATCTCTGCCTCGCGGAGATAGTCCGACTCCTCGTGGAGTTGCCGTTTTGCCTCGGAGAGTAGGAGATTCACATCAAGCCCTTGCGGCAGCAGTCCAGAGACCCGCAGCAGCGTCGCCACATTGTCGACATCGGCGTCGATGCTGGATGCGATGCCGGGATATTGTACCTTTATTGCAAGCACTTGACCATCGGGCAGCACGGCCTTGTGGACCTGTCCGATCGAAGCGGCAGCGATAGGCTGCGCCCCGAAACCGCGAAATTTCGTGCGCCACCCCGCGCCCCACTGCGCATTCAACACTTTCTCGAGCTGGGCAGGGGGCATGTAGTGCGCAGAGTCCCGCAAACGCGCCAGAATCTCGGTCAATTCGCGCGGCAGGACGTCGCCTGCATCGAGCGAGATCATCTGCCCAAGCTTCATCGCTGCGCCGCGCAGGCGCGATAGCTGGTCGGCAACTCTCGTGGCATTTCCGGGGGTTAGGAGCAGCTCGGACAGCTTCGGCGCTTCCCCCCGCGCCAGCCTCCGCGCCCCTTCGCCCAGCACGTTGGCCGCAACGCCCCCAGCCAACTGGCCGAATGCGGCAAAACGCGACAGCCGCGCCGTTGGCACCTTGCGATAACGCGATCCGCTCATCTAACAAGCCTTTGCAATCTTGGGCGAATCTTGAGAAATGCGCGATAGGCGCCTTCGAGCAAAAGTTCGACCGGGCGCCAACGTGCCAGCATCCCCAGCCAGCGCAAGGCAGGAACCGCCCGCCACATCGCCGCAAAGGCCGCCGCGCCCGAAAGGATCCGTCCACCTTCCGACACATGGAAGCGCGAAAGCGCCGTTTCGCGATCCACTGGGCACGGCATGCAAGGGTCTGCAATATCGACAAAATCGATCGCACCCCCGCGGTCCAACCGCCGCATCGCCGCAATCTCGCGCGAGCAGAGCGGACAGGCCCCGTCGTACCAGACGGTGACTTGCTCAGGTGTTGAAGCGCTTGCCATGACATCGGTATGGCCCCGCAAGGGTCCATGCGAGACCTGCCATTTGGGGAAGCCTTCTACATTCCTACATTTTACATAAGATAAATTATCGGTTCTAATGGCGTGGATCCATAGGTCTTCCCTATGCTATCATCGCAGAACAATACTTTTCCTGAGAGGTTAGCCCCGCTACTCCGGCTGCCGGAAAGTGGGAGAACTGCCATGACGACGCTCATCCGCAACGTGCGGATTTTCGATGGCGAACAAAGTCTTGCAGGCCTCGGTTCAGTGCTTGTCGAAGACGGCCGGATCAAGACCATTGCCGACTCGGCAGACGGACTGGATGGCGCGGGCGCCGCAACCGTCGTCGAAGGCGCAGGACGCACGCTGATGCCCGGTTTGGTCGAAGCCCATGCTCACCTTACCTGGGGCTCCTCGGTCGAGAAGATCTACCACCAGTTCATCCTTCCGCCCGAGGAACTGAAGATTGCCGCGTGGCGCAACGCGCGCGTGCTGCTCGATCATGGCTTTACCAGCGCCTATTCGGCAGGGGCTCTGGGCGATGGCATCGAAGTGGAGCTGGCCAGGGCGATCGACGCCGGGGAAACGCCCGGACCGCGCCTGATCCCCTCCACGCTCGAGCGCAGCCCGGAAGGGGCCGAGGGTGTAGAAACCGGCGACGTGTTCAACGGGCGCGGGCCGGAAGCCATCCGGAAATTCGTCGCCTACTGCAAGGATCAGGGCATCGGCTCGCTCAAGCTCGTCGTCTCGGGCGAGGATGCGCTGAAGCCGGGCTCGGCGCAGGAAGTGCTCTACACTGACGAGGAAATGGTAGCAGCAGGGCAGGCAGCGCGAGAGGCCGGGCTCTGGATCGCCACGCACGCTTATTACCCCAAGGCCATCGAGCTTGCTCTCAAGGCCGGTGCGCGGATCATCTATCACGCCTCCTATGCCGACGAGGCTGCAGTCGACGCGATGATCGCAGCCAGGGGCACCACGTTCTATGCTCCCTCGCCCGGCGTCTCGATCGCCGCGCTCGAAGCCACCCCGCCGCCGCACATCGACATGAGCCACATGAAGAAGAGCGCGGCCGAGCGGATGGAGCTCGAGAGCAAGCTCGTCCCCGCGCTCAAGGCGCGCGGCATGCGCATCCTGATCGGCGGGGACTACGGCTTCCCGTTCAATCCCAACGGCCGAAACGCGCGCGATCTCGAGATCTTCGTCGATCACTTCGGCTATACGCCAGCCGAGGCCCTCAAGGCCGCCACCGCACTTGGCGGCGAACTGATGGGGCTGGACGTCGGTCGCGTGAAGGAGGGCTGGCTCGCTGATCTAATCCTTGTCGATGGCGATCCGACGCAGGACGTGCGCATCCTGCAGGACAAGGACAAGCTTGCCATGATCATGAAGGGCGGCGCTCTCCACAAGGCCCCCGCCGCATGATCGATGTTGCGATCATCGGTTGCGGTCCTGTGGGAGCTATGGCGGCCAACCTGCTCGGAAGACACGGTCTTTCGGTGACGGTGCTCGAAAAGAAGACCGACCACTACCCGCTGCCGCGCGCCGTGCATCTCGATCATGAGATGATGCGCCTGTTCCAGACGGCGGGCGTGATCGACCGCGTCCTGCCGGACATGGTGGCGACGGATGGGCATCTGCACATCGGCGCGGACCACGGCGTGATCCGTTACATGGGCACGGTCGGCAAGCCCAAGCCGTTCGGCTGGTCGAACGACTACTTCTTCTACCAGCCCGAGTTCGAGGCGCACCTTCGCGCGGCCTTTGCCGACAATGGCGATATCACGCTGGTCACGGGGGCGGAGTTCACCGCGCTGGAGCAGGACGCCAATGGCGTCACGATCCGCTACGACCATGATGGCGAGGCCCGCGAGTTGCGTGCGCGCTGGGTGATCGCAGCCGATGGCTCGCGCAGTCCAGTCCGCAAGGCGCTGGGCGTGAAGCTCGATGACCTCGATTTCGAGGAGCCCTGGCTGGTCGTCGATGCCGAAGTCGAAGGACCGGTCACCTTCCCGCCCCTGACCGGCGTCCCCGAGGGCGCGGACCTGCAGCGCCTGTCGGTGATGATGTGCGATCCGGCCCGTCCGGCCACGGTCGTTCCCGGCCGTCGGAACCATCGCCGCTGGGAGTTCATGCTCCTGCCGCACGAAGATGATGCGGAGATGATGCGCGGGGAGAACGTCGCCGCGCTCGTCGGGGCATGGATGAAGGATGTTCCGCACCGGATCGTGCGCGCCGCGACCTACCGCTTCCACGGGTTGGTGGCCGAGCAATGGCAGGTCGGCCGGGTGTTCCTGGCAGGCGATGCCGCGCATCAGACGCCGCCGTTCTTCGGCCAGGGCATGTGCCATGGCCTGCGCGACGTGGCCAACCTTGCGTGGAAGATGGCAGCGATCGCCAGTGACGGCGCGGACGAAGCGATCCTTTCCACCTACCAGCCCGAGCGCGACCCTCATGTGCGCGGCGTGATCGGCGCGGCGGTAGCGGCAGGCCGCTACATCTGCGAACTCGATCCTGCCAAGGCCGCAGAGCGCGACGCGAGCATCCGCGCGCAGGCGGCGCAGAAAGTCGGGGAGACTGCGGCTGACCTGATCCCGGCAATCAGCACCGGTTTCATCGCGGCCGGCACGCCCGGCTCGGGCGAGCGTTTCATCCAGCCCATCCTGGCCGACGGGCGCAAGCTCGACGATCTGGTCGGACAGGGCTGGCGGTTGTTCGCGCGCGGCAGCGGTGCCGAAGGTGCGATCGCCGCGGAGGACCTGCCCGACAATGGCGCGGTGCTGGCATGGCTTGATGCGCGTGGCGCAGATGCCGTACTGGTGCGCCCCGATCACTGCGTGTTCGGCACCGGCAATGCAGCCGACCTGCTGGCCGCGCGCGATGCGCTGCTCGGCTTCAGGCAGGAGATCGCGGCATGAGCCTGACACTCAGTTCCGCACAGACTATCGTTGCCACCGCGCTGGCCGAAGCGCGTTCCCGCAAGGCAAAGCCGCTCGCGGTGATCGTGCTCGATGCAGGCGGCCACCCGGTTGCCTTTGCCCGCGAGGACGGCGCGAGCCTGTTCCGTCACGATATCGCCCGCGCCAAGGCGATGGGTGCGCTCGGCATGGGCGATGATACCCGCGTGCTGGCCGAACGCGCCAAGGGCAATCCGGCGTTCTTCCAGAGCGTCAGCGTTGCGGTCGGCGGCAATATCGCCTTCTCGCCCGGCGGCGTGCTGATCCGCCATCAGCGCGAAGTTATCGGCGCCGTCGGCATCAGCGGCGATACCGGCGATTGCGACGAGCTCTGCGCGCTGGCAGGCCTCCATGCCGCCGGGTTCAATCTGGAGAATGCCAAGTGAAGCTGCGCAGCATCGAAATTGCCCTGCCCGATCCTGCCGCAGCGGCGGCCTGGATGACAGGCGTCTGGGGCCTCTCGCCTGCCGAATTGCGCGGGGGAGGGCATTACCTGCGCGGCACCGGGAGCTTCCCCTATCTCGTCGCCTTCGAGCCATCGGACGAGGAGTTTGTCCGCTCGACCACGTTCGTGTGCAGCGACGAGGAACTGGCCGCGATCAAGTCCCGCGTCACCGAGAAGGGCTGGGCAGCGCGCCCGGTGACCTCTGCCGATCCGGGCGAAGGCCACGGCATCCTCGTCGAACTGCCCGAGGGCACGATCCTGCGCTTCCTTGCGGGCACCAGCGAAGTCGCTCCGATCGAAGGCTTTTCCAAGGCCAGCAAGCGCGTCTCGCCGGTCAAGCTGACTCACGTGGTGTTCAACGCGGTCGATGCCGAGCTACTGGGCCACGCGGTCGAGGACGTGCTCGACTTCCGCGTCTCGGACCGGACGAAGGGCATGGTCTTCGTGCGCTGCAATGACAGCCACCATTCCACCGCCTTTGCCCGCGCAGGATTTGCCAGCCTCAATCACGTTGCCTTCGAGATGGACGATCTCGACGCGGTGATGCGCGGCATTGGCTGGATGCGCGACAACGGCTTTGCCCCCGCCTGGGGTCCGGGCCGCCATGGTCCTGGCGACAACGTCTATGCCTATTACATCGCGCCGTTCGGCCCGGTGATCGAATATTCGACCGCCGTCGAGAAGGTCCCGGCCGACTACCGCACCGGCGAGCCCGACGACTGGACCTGGCCCGAAAACCGCATCGACCAGTGGGGCGTTTCGGACAAGGACTTCGCCGGGCTGCGCGTTGCTGAAGAGCGTTTCCGCTGCCGCCGCGACTGGGAGCCCGCACCGCTTTGACACTCGACCGACGCGGATTTGTCGGCGGCGCTGCCGCTCTTGCACTGGCCCCTTCCAACGGTCACGCATGACACGTCCGCGCACAAGCCCGCTCAGGGGGAGAAAAGACCATGGCCCGTTACATCAGCTTCCGCCGTCCTGACGGCACCCCCAGCTTCGGCCGCCTCGATGGCGAGACCGTGCACGACCTCGGTGCGCAAGGGACTGAGGCATGGCTCAAGGATGCCGTGGCCGGTGACCTGTCGGCGCTTGCTTCGACCGCGACTTACGCCCGCGCCGACGTGCGCCTGCTGCCGCTGATCCCCAACCCGAACAAGATCCTCTGCGTCGGGCTCAACTATGCCACCCACGTCGCCGAGACCGGGCGCGAGCAGAAGGAATTCCCCGCGATCTTTACCCGCTGGGCCGACAGCCTGATCGCCGATGGCGAGCCGCTGGTGCGCCCGCCCGAAACCACCCGCTTCGACTATGAAGGCGAGCTGGCCGTCATCATCGGCAAGGGCGGTCGCCGCATCCCCCGCGCCAAGGCGATGGAGCACGTGGCAGGCTATTCGGTGTTCAACGATGGTTCGGTACGCGATTGGCAGCGCCACAACATCCAGTTCACGCCGGGCAAGAACTTCCCCGGCACCGGCGCTTTCGGCCCTGCCCTCGTAACGCCTGACGAATTGCCCGACTTTGCCAGCCAGCGCGTGCAGACCCGCATCAACGGCCAGCTCGTGCAGGACCAGCCCGTCTCCGACATGATCTGGGACGTCGCCTTCATCATCGAATACTGCTCGACCTTCACCACCCTCGAACCGGGCGACGTGATCGCCACCGGCACGCCCGGCGGCGTCGGCGACAAGCGCACGCCCCCGCTCTACATGAAGGCCGGAGACGTCGCCGAAATCTCCATCGGCAAGGTCGGCACGCTGACCAACCCGGTGATCGACGAGGCATGACACGCGGCGCGATCGCGGCCATGCGCAACACGCTCGGACCGCAAGTGGTCGAGCAGGTCCGCGCGCTGTTCGATGGCGGGCAGCGTGAACTTGCCGCACGCGTGCCGGTCCTCGCCGCCGATTGTGCATATGGTCCGCACGAGCGGCACCGGCTTGATCTCTATCGGACTAGCGAGGCGCCGGGCCTTCCCGTCGTCCTCTTCGTCCATGGCGGCGGCTTCCGTCTGGGCGACAAGGGCGGGGCTGCGAGCGAGGGAGGCTCGTGGCAAAATGCCGCCTTCGCCCGGACGATGGCAGAGGCCGGGTTTCTCGGCGCGGCAATGAACTACCGCCTTCTCCCGCAAGCGCGCTGGCCCGAAGGTGGCGAGGATGTGGTGCTCGCGGTCGAATGGTTGCGTGCCAACGTGGCGGCGCATGGCGGTGATCCGGCACGGATCGTGGTCGCCGGCACTTCGGCAGGCGCGGTGCACATCGCTTCAGCGCTTAAGCTGCGGCCGGATCTGGCACTGGCAGGGGCCGTGCTGTTGTCAGGCCTCTATGGTTACACGCCGCTCGATGAGCGCGACGAGCCCTATTACGGCCCGAATGCGGATTACCCGGAGCGCATGCCGCGCGAGGCTGTCGCGTCCACGGCGATCCCGCTGTTCGTCGCCTGCGCGCAATACGATCCACCGCGCTTTCAGTCCGAATTCCTGGGGCTCATGGCCGAGCGGCTCGAACGTCATGGCGCCATGCCGGTCGGCATGATCGTTCCCGGCCACAATCACTATTCCCTGGCGATGCACGTAGGCACCTCGGACCGCCGCCTCGCCGACGAGATCGTGGATTTCGTCAGTTCGTGCTGAGCACCGCGCCGATGTGACTGGTGCCGCGTGCGCGGGCCAGCTTCTCCTGTCGGTCCCGCTCCCGCGCCGAGGCACGCTGCTCGTCGGTGCGCTCGTGATAGCAGTCAGCGCATGATACGCCCTCTTCGTACAGGGCGTGGCCCTGCCCATCGGCGCTTACCGGGCGGCGGCAGGCGCGGCACAGCACGTGGCTCCCCTGTACCAGGCCGTGTCCCACTGTCACGCGCTCGTCGAACACGAAGCATTCGCCATGCCACAGGCTCTGCTCCTGCGGCACTTCCTCGAGATACTTCAGGATGCCGCCCTTGAGATGATAGACCTCCTCGACGCCCTCGGCCTTGAGGAACGCGGTCGATTTCTCGCAGCGGATGCCGCCGGTGCAGAACATGGCGACCCTGGGCGCTTTCCCTTCGCCCAGCAGCCGCTCGCGCTCGCGTCGGAACCATTCGGGGAACTCGCGGAAGCTGGCCGTCTGCGGATCGATCGCGCGCTCGAACGTGCCAGCGGCCACCTCGTAGTCGTTGCGCGTATCGATCACGATGGTGTCAGGGGCGGCGATCAGGGCGTTCCAGTCCTGCGGGGCGACATAAGTGCCCACGCTGGCGCGCGGATCGATGTCGGGCTCGCCCATCGTCACGATCTCGCGCTTGATCCGCACCTTCATGCGGTAGAACGGCATGTCCGAGGCGCTGGAATACTTGACGTCGGTCTCGGCGCAATCGGGCTGCGCGCGAATGAAATCGACCACGCGGGCAATCCCTTCCGCGCTCCCGGCAATCGTGCCGTTGATCCCCTCGCGCGCGATCAGCAGCGTCCCCCTGATGCCTTGCGCCCGGCACAGCGCATCGAGAGCATCGCGCAAGACTGCGCAATCGGCGATGACGGCAAAGCGATAAAGCGCAGCAACGGTAACCGGTGATTCCATGGCGCGCGCCATAATCCACGCGCCCCGGATTCACCAGCGTATCGCTACCGGTCAGAACGATTTGGTCAGAACGCAGCGATGCCGGTAATCGCGCGGCCAAGGATCAGCGCGTGGACATCGTGTGTGCCTTCGTAGGTGTTGACCGTTTCGAGGTTCACCATGTGGCGGATCACCTGGTACTCGCCCGAAATGCCATTGCCGCCGTGCATGTCGCGCGCCTGACGGGCTATATCCAGCGCCTTGCCGACATTGTTGCGCTTGACGATGGAGATCATCTCGGGCGCGAACTTGCCCGCGTCCATCAACCGGCCAACCTGCAGCGAGGCATGGAGGCCGAGCGTGATCTCGGTCAGCATGTCTGCCAGCTTCTTCTGGTAAAGCTGCGTTGCGGCAAGCGGGCGGCCGAACTGGTGGCGATCCAGCCCGTACTGCCGCGCGGCGGAATAGCAGAACTCCGCCGCACCAAGCGCACCCCATGAAATGCCGTAGCGCGCGCGATTGAGGCAGCCGAACGGCCCCTTGAGCCCCTGCACGTTGGGCAGGAGCGCATCATCGGGCACGAACACGTCGTCCATCACGATCATGCCGGTGATCGAGGCGCGCAAGGAGACCTTGTTCTCGATCTTGGGTGCCGAAAGGCCCTTCATGCCCTTTTCCAGCACGAAGCCGCGAATGCCGCCATCGTGCGCATCGCTCTTGGCCCAGACGACGAAGACATCGGCGATCGGCGCGTTGGAAATCCACGTCTTGGCGCCGTTGATGATGTATCCGCCATCGACCTTGCGGGCATTGGTCCGCATCCCGCCGGGATCAGACCCGGCATCGGGCTCCGTCAGGCCGAAGCAGCCGATCCATTCGCCCGTAGCCAGCTTCGGCAGATACTTGCGGCGCTGCTCTTCGGATCCATACTCGTAGATCGGGAACATCACGAGGCTCGACTGCACGCTCATCATCGAGCGGTAGCCGGAATCCACCCGCTCCACTTCGCGCGCGACGAGGCCGTAGGACACGTAACCGGCACCAGCACAGCCATAATCCTCGGGCAGCGTCACGCCGAGCAGACCCTGTTCCCCCATCTCGCGGAAGATTGCAGGGTCTGTATGCTCGTTGGCAAAGGCGTCGATCACGCGCGGGGCAAGCCGGTCCTGCGCAAAGGCCCGCGCCGCATCGCGGATCAACCGTTCGTCGTCGCTCAGCAGGCTGTCGAGCCCGAGCGCGTCTTCCCAATCGAACGGTACCATGCCTGCCATTGTCGCTGTCTCCTTTGGCGAGGGTGATTACACCTGCAATCAGTTTGTTCAACCGCCCAAAGGGGACTTTTTGCTTTGGCGCCGGTCCAGCCGCTGAGGAGCGGGTGACCAACTTTTCGCTATCGATCGACTGCCGCCGGGATTCAGGCTTGTGCACTGAAAAGCGCTTAACCATTGGGGTGTGTTTCCCCGGGGAAACATGCCTCAATGGATATCTGATCAACCGTCACAACATCACGCATCGGCGTCGGGTTGATTCTCCGGCCTTGCGGCGGCGAACGCCGGAAGTTTCGCGCAGGCCGCTTCGATCTCGGTTATGCGCCCGAAATCAAAGCGTGCGCCAAAGCGCCGTGCATTGCCAAGCTGCGGCACCAGAAGCACGTCGGCCAGGGTGACTTTGTCACCAAAGCAGAAAGGGCCGGAGTTTTCTGCGATGAGTTCGCTGCAGGCGGCAAGACCCTGCTCGATGACCTGAACCGCCCAGGCGTCGATCGCTGCCTGGTCAAGGCCAGTTTTCTTCAGCATTTTCAGAACCTTGAGGTTCTGCACCGGGTGTATGTCGCACGCAATGACTTGCGCAAACGCCCGCACCTTGGCCCGCTCAAGAGGCTCGGCCGGGAGAAGCGGCGGATCGGGATGCAGTTCGTCAAGGTATTCGATGATCGCAAGGCTTTGCGTGAGCAAGTCATCGCCGACTTCGAGTGCGGGGACGAAACCTTGCGGGTTCAGGGCCAGATAATCGCTGGCACGTTGATCGCCTGCGCGCAGATCATGCGCTTTACCCTCCCATTCGAGGCCCTTCAGCCCCAGTGCGATCCGTACGCGCCACGATGCCGTGGAGCGCCAATAGCCGTGAAGTATCAGTGGTTCGCACGCCATGTCGATCATCCCGAATGCCCGCGTGACCGTAACCGCAGCGCTTGCCATTGCAAGCGAAGGCTTGCCCCGGTTAGGATCCCGCCGATGACGACAGCAACTTCGCGCCTTCACCCGACCTACGCCCGGATGCCGGTCACGATCTTCGAGCACATGTCGGGCCTCGCCCGCGAATTGGGTGCGATCAACCTCGGCCAGGGGTTTCCTGATGGCGCACCTCCTCAGGCACTGCTCGAAGCGCTGGCAAGAGCGTCGGCGGAACGGTCGCACCAGTATCCGCCGATGGCGGGCTTCCCCGAACTGCGCAAGGCCGTGGCGGGCTTCTACGAACGTACCCAAGGGCTTGAGCTGACGCCTGAAAACGTCATCGTGACGTCCGGGGCGACCGAAGCCGTTGCCTCGGCGATCCTAACGGTCGTCTCGCAAGGGGACGAGGTCCTGTTGTTTGCGCCGGCCTACGACGCCTATGCTCCCCTCGTGCGGCGAGCAGGCGGCGTGCCGGTGTTCTTGGCGCTGCAGGCGCCGGACTGGCGCTACGAACGCTCTGCAATCGAGGCAGCGATTACCCCACGCACACGCGCGCTGGTTCTGAACGATCCGCTGAACCCGACAGGCACGGTCGCCTCCCCTGAGGATCTGGCAATGATTGCCGGGGTCTGCCGGACCCATGACCTCTTCGCCATTTGCGACGAGGTGTGGGAGAATGTCCGCTTCGACGGGCGTGCCCACGCATCGCTGCTGGCGCAGCCGGGGATGGCGGAGCGGGCGCTGAAGATCGGATCGGCGGGCAAGATCTTTGGCGCAACGGGATGGAAAGTGGGCTGGATCGTTGGCGCGCCGGAGGTGGCCGCGGTCGTCGCGCGAGCGCACCAGTTCCTCACCTTCACCACGCCGCCGATGTTGCAGTTTGCCGTGGCCGAAGCGCTCGATGAGGCGGCCATTGCCAAGGCCTGCACGGCAAGCTGGGAGCAGACGCGGGCGGTCCTGCTGGAAGGTCTGGACCGGGAGGGCTTCGTTACCCTGCCTTCGGCGGCGACATGGTTTTCGTGCATCGACCTGCCCGCCTCCGGCATCCCGCTCGACGATAGGACCTTCAGCGAGCGCGCGGTGCGGGAGGCCTTGGTTACCTCGATTCCGCTGTCTTCGCTGTGGGAAGGTGACCACACGCCCACGCACATCGCGCGCCTTTGCCACTGCAAGCCTGCGCCAATGCTGGAAGATGCGATCTCGCGGCTTGCCCGCTGGCGGGACGGCCTGCGATGAGCCGCGTTTACAGCGGCCAGAACCACAGGACCAACGGCGTCCCGATCAGCACGACCAGCACCGAGAGTGGCGCACCCAAACGCGCGTAATCGCCGAAGCGATACCCGCCTGGACCCAGCACCAGCGTATTGCACTGGTGGCCGATGGGCGTGAGGAAATCGCAGCCCGCACCGATGGCAGTGGCGATCAGGAACGCTTCAGGACGGTAGTGGAGCTGCTCGGCAAAGACGCCCGCAATCGGCGCCATGACCAGCACCGTCGCGGCATTGTTGAGGAACGGGGTGACGGCCATCGCGGCAACGAGGATCAGCGCGACTGCGCCCCATGCCGGAAGCGTGACGGCAAGGTCGGCCAGCACCTTGGCGATCACATCGGATGCGCCGGTAGTCTGCAGGGATTCACTGACTGGAATAAGTGCCGCGAGCATGATCAGGATCGGCCACTCGATCGCCTTGTAGGCAGCGTCGGCAGGCAGCGCTCCGGTGATTACGGTAAGCCCGGCCGCTGCGAAGAAGGCGAGTGCTGCCGGCACGAAGCCGCTGCCCGCGGCGATCATCGCGCCCGCCAGAATGATCAGGGGAAGCCAGCGCGTGCGGGGCGAGCCGAGGCCGATCTTGCGTTCGGCAAGGGGAAGCGCGCCCATTTCCGCGAGCCTCGCAGGCAGGACGTCGAGCTGGCCCTGCAGGACGATGACGTCTCCTGCCTGAAGCACGGTGTTGCCCGGCTTGTTCGCGATGGTCTCACCGCCGCGCGAGATGGCGAGCAGGTTCACGCCGAGCCTGTCGCGCATCTGCAGGCGCCCGGCGGTGCGGCCGATCAGGGCGGAATCGGCATGGATGACCGCTTCGATGACGCCGATGCCATCAGCCTGACCCTTACCGCCCTCGTCTCCGGCCAAGACCAATCTGTCGGCCCCGACAACCTGTTCGAGCCGGTTGGGCTCGCCGCTGAGGATCAGCACATCGCCTTCGTCGATATGGGTTTCGGGTGAGACCGCGCCGCGCATGTCGCCGCGCAGGAGGCCCGCGACCTCGATTTCCCCTTCGTGCCGCGCAACGAAGTCTGCCAACGACAGGCCGACGACGGGCGAACCTTCGCTGACTGTTGCCTCGATCACGTAGGCGGAGATGTTGATGGCCTCGGACATGCCTTGTGCGGCCTGCCGGTCGGTCGGCAGCAGACGCCAGCCTACGGACAGGAACACAAGCCCCACGGCCAGAAGCGCGAGGCCGGTAGGAAGATAATCGAACATGCGGAAGGGCTCGCCGGTCATCTCCTCGCGCACGCGGCTGACGATGATGTTGGGCGACGTGCCGATCAGCGTGGTGAGGCCGCCGAGCAGCGAGGCAAAGGCCATCGGCATGAGATAGAGCGAAGGCGAGGCCTTGTTGCGCCGCGCCATCTGCACGGCTCCGGGCATCAGCATCGCCAGCGCGCCGACATTCTTGATGAAGCCCGACGACAGGCCGACGGCTGTCGACAGCGCCAGCATCTGCCCTTGCGGGCTGCGGATGCGCTGGGCGAGCGATTGCAGAACGCTTTCGATCATGCCCGAGCGCTGGACCGCAGCCGAAAGCACCAGGGCGGAACCCACGATAACGACGATATCGTCCGAAAAGCCGGTGAAAGCTGCCTTGGGACTGACCACACCAATCGCTATCGCGAACAGCAGCGCAATCACTGCCGTCACGTCGTATCGGAAGCGCCCCCACAGGAACAGCGCCATCATTCCGCCGAGAGTGGCCAGCGAAAGCCATTGGGGCTGTGTCATTGCTGTCTTCAATGTTCAGCGCTGCGGGCAGTTCCCGTCAGCTAAAGCGAAACTCGCCTTGCACCGGTATGGCACGGCGCGCGGGCGGCACCGGTCTCGATTGTGGCAGAAGGCAACGTGCCATGCCTTGCAGCACATAGACCGCATGACGCTGACGACCACGGTTCTCGTGATCGATCGCGTAGCCCTTGTAGCAGCGGCGCACCAGCCCTGCCTCGACCAGCTCCGAAACGGCCCGGCTGAGGTTGGTCTTGCCCGAGGCGCGAACCCTCAGGCGAACCTCGTCCTCGATCGCGGCGGCCGCTTCTGTCGGGTCTTGCGGCATGCGATCTTCGAGGATCAGGTCGGACTTGACCCTTTCGGCAAGGGCAATGCGCCGCGGATCGCGCCCGCCCATCGGGGCCAGACTGTCACAAAGCCAGTCCCGCAAGGTCATCTGCTGGCGCCCGCGCTGGACGAAGGGCCCCGCTTCTCCGCTTGAATCAGCCGCTTCGGCAATCAGGCTAAGCACCATGAAGGCATAGCGCGGGCGCGAACTGGCCTGGGAAAGGCAATCCAGGAGGGAAGACATCGCGCCGGGAGAGGACGGGCCGGGGAGGATCGCGGTCTGGAACATTTGGTGATTCAAGAAAGCACATAACGTGACTCCTGTGAATCCCCTACACTGGCACAACCTTATTATGAGATTTTTCGTTCAGCAAAATCGCGAGATTGATGAACGCGCCTCCTGAGACCTTGAGTTGTACTTCGGCTTTGAGCTCGCCACGGAACAAGCAAGCCACTGGTAAAAAGGATTTTCAGCTGCCAGTGATTTACTGCGACTCAGCCCTGTTTCAACTTCCAGGCAACCTTCTGCAATAGCAGGTGCCAAGGCCTCCCCTTTCAGGTTTCAGCCGAGCCATTCGCAGATGGCGTGCCTGAGCTTTCCTCTACGACCCTACCCTTGGAGGCTGGGCTTGCCGCCTTACAACTGCAACGTCTCGTATTATTCTGTGAAACCCTTGGTGTAGGTGGGTCCAAATTTGGCACCTGTGAAGCCGTGACTGTCGAGTTGGACAGCGCGACGAGCCGATGAAGCCCGAAGTTCGGCGCGTGTTCGACGCCAACTTCGAGGTCTATGTCGTGCGCAAGGTGTGGCGGCAGATGCAGCGCGAAGGCTTCGATATTGCCCGATGCTCGGTGGGGCGGCTGATGCGCGATCTCGGCCGGCAAGGCGTGATCCGGGGTAAGCCAGTGAAGACCACGATCAGCGACAAGGCGGCGGCGTGTCCGCTCGATCAGGTCACCCGCCAGTTCCACGCCCCGGCACCGAACATGCTGTGGGTGTCGGACTTTATCGACGTCGCGACGTGGTCAGGGTTCGTCTACGCGGCCTTCGTGATCGACGCTTGGGCCTGCTATATCTTGGGCTGACGGGTGAGCGGAACGGCGCATGCCAAAGAAGTTGTTGCCCGCGGCGCTGGAGTCGAACGGTATCGCAAATATGTTCTCTTAATATTCCAATGACGTGATGTCTCGCATCAATGATGCACTGATCGTTCAAGCCATTCTGACTGCCCCTGGTTGGGCAAGAGTCGGCATCTCTGACCCCACCCCGTGGATGCGAGAGGATGCTGCTGCCGAACTCGCACGGGCTATCCGGATGCAGGTGGATGCTCCTGAGCAGACAGAAGCGGCGCAGCGTCAGTTGACTCTTTAAAAGCGATCTTGTGGTCACCGTTCTTGTGCCACTTGCCGCAGTTCGCTTGCCAGAGGTGCAGAACTCCATCAGAGGGCCGACATGCTCCACCGAAGATTCAGGCACGGCAGGAAGCGTTCTAACCTGATCAGCTTCGAAGAGGTCAGTCGTCAACGGCGAAAAGCGCAACGATCGAGGGGCAGCGGCCGCGTGACAATCGTGACAGGAATGTTGGCGGCGGCACTGTTGGGAGCCGTAGGCCTATTTGCCAGTAACGCCGTCCCCAAGCTTGCCTCTGCTGTAGGCTGGGCGAGGGGAGGGGACTGCACTCTCGTATCAGTGCATGACGGCGACACTATCCGCTGTGACGGGGAGAAGATCCGTCTCGCCAACATCGACGCCCCGGAACTGGAAGGCTCGCCTCGTTGCGAGCAGCTTCGTCATGGCAAGAACCCGAGATGGTGCGATTTTGCGCTCGGCATCAAGTCCAGAGATGCACTCGATGATTTTCTTGTTGCAGGGGCGATCAAGATCGAACGATTGGGCACCGACAGATACGGTCGCACGCTTGCCCGCATCAAGGTTGATGGAAAGGATGCAGGCGACCATCTGATTTCCCTCGGCCTTGCAAAGGCGTGGGTGCAATAACGTCAGGCGACGGTCAGCTTGTTTCGTCGCGTGTCGGATTGTCGAACCACTGTGCGTACGGTGTGTTGCGGACAATTCGCCGGTTGAGATCCGGCACGCCATCGTCCCACCAGACGGGGCCACGCTCGCCCAGTGCACGTTTCGCAGCACCGACAGCTTTACGTGCGGAAGCTTCGGCGGCCTTATTCCCTGCTTTGTAGGCCATTCCCACTGCGCGTCTGGCTGACATGAGTTGGCTGACAAGTTGACCACGTAGCTCTGGGGTCAGTGCTGGATTTGCCATTCGCCAAAGGCGGCCGCGGACAACGAAGTAACGCCCGTCAGGCGTTACGGCATAGCTCAGGGGCGGCCTAGGCGTATCGGGCATGATGGCGGCGACCAGCCGCAAGGAATGGATGAATTTGCATTCGCACAGAATGCGCGCGCTTGTTCTGCCGTTCCGACATGAACCGCTTTTGGACCTCAGGACCGAAAGCAGGACCGGATCCTGCTTCATGGGCTACGAGCTGAGTCAACTGGCGCGATGTCAGGCTCCGCTGCCAGCGGCAATGAGCAAAAACTGCAACCATGCAGACTTCTTTCGCACTTGCAGCATTTGGTGGAGCGACCCATATCAGCATTGCCTTTCAGGCATCCTCTCCCAAACTTTCCAAGGCTGGCCTACGGGCCGGCCTTTATTTGCGCGCTAATGGGCGCAGGAACACGCCGCCTCAATTTGCTGTCACTAATGACACTTCGGCTCAGCGGGCGAGATGTCACTAATGACAAAGCGCAGGTCGCGCGACATGGGGGATTCACATGATTCACCTTTTGTGCTCAATACTGATCCATGGAGCATTCGACGCACAAACCAGGCCTGGGCGGCATTTACGCACTGCTGTCGCAAGCATCGAGCAGACCTCGCTACGCGTTTCTTGTCCTGCAATTGATCGCTGAGCTTGCCGACGAGCGCGGCCACGCCGGGCCGTTCGTCAAATGCGAGGGCAGACCGGTCTTGCTGCGTGAATGGCTGTGCGAACAGCTCCTGCCGATGAGCGAGCGGCCTGGTCGTCGAGCCTCCCTGCGGCGACGGGTCGAAGGAGAGCTCGCGGGATCGCTTTCAGGCAATGCTGAATTGGATGCGCAGCGCATCGAGCAGGCCGTTGACGAGCAGGTGCGAGCCATCGGCCGTGCCAACGTCAGTCGCGCTGTCTCAGAGCTGGTGAAAGCCGGGATCGTAAGCCGGTTCTATCAGGGCTATGCCACCAATCATGCCCACCAAGGGGGAGGGCGCAATGTGGTCTACGTTGTCAAACCCGAAGTCCTGCAACTTCTCCCCAAGGCGCGGTCAGAGACTATCGGTGTGGCATCGTCGATCGCTGCGCCTTCAGTTGCCCCAATCCTTGTGCGGGTCCCACAGCGGAAGCGGGGAGGGGCAGGGCAGGGGGACCTGTTTGCAGCCTGATGTCCTCTTGCGGGAAACACGGTGGTGCTTCCCGCAAGATGACGATCTGCAAACTCAGGCGTCGGCTGCAGCAGCCTCCACTGGTGCTTTGCGCGCCCGCTTTGCTGGCGCGGCCTTTACCGCCTGCGTTGCACCAGGCTTGCGTCCAAGACCGATCTTCTTGGCCAGGTTGCGGCGAGTCTCTGCATAGGCCGGTGCCACCATCGGGTAATCGGCCGGCAGGTTCCAGCGCGCGCGGTACTGCTCTGGAGTCATATTGTAATGCGTCATCAAGTGCCGCTTGAGCATCTTGAGCTTCTTGCCGTCTTCAAGGCAAACGATGTAGTCGTGCTTGATCGAAGCACGGACTGAAACTGCCGGTTCCGGGCGTACCTCTTCGACTTCGACGGGCTGATCAAGGCCAGCAAGGGCCCCGTAGACATTCGAAATGAGCGTAGGAAGATCGCCAACAGCCACGCTGTTGTTGCTGACATGTGCGGCAACAATATCAGAGGTTAAGGCAATAAGTGTTTCCCGCGTGGCGGTAAAATCATCGGACATTTAAATAGTGACTCCAGATCTGCTTTTTGAATTGAAGATGTAATACTACGCTGAAAATCTGGAATATGCCAGTACGCATCAATATCTCTTCCAAACATCCTCAAAGATCTGGCTGTGATGCGATCACGAGGAACTGTGGGTGTTGAGTCTTGTCCGCCAACAATTTCCCATTGGGGTGGCCTAGGTCTGGTTGGTGCTGATGCTTCAGCAACGGGGAAAAAGGAGTCCACCAATGCCCAATAGCAATGGCGAGGGTGGCTTTGCCCTTTGTCCCAAGTTTATTTTCCAGTGGCGTTGCCTGTCGGGAGACCGGTAGGTAGCGGGCCGATGAAGTCCGCCCGTCTGTAGCCTTGGCGGTGCGGACTTCACCCTAACCTTGCCCATTGCGCGTTGCCGAACACTGGGACGCGTGCCTTGTTACTACTTCTGCAGGTATATAAGGCCCATTAGCCTTTAGTCCCTGATGGGAAAAGCGCGTTGGCGAAGTTGGTGGCTGCTTTTTCGCAATCTTTTTCTCGAATGTCTCTCTTAAGATTTTCGAGAAGATTAATGAAGTACTCTTCAGAAGTCTCTCGCAAGATGCGCAACACCATTTCTTTGGTATTGTAATGGGACAGTGCGTCCAAATGTTCTGAGCTAAGAAAGCGCCTTTCACTTATGTTTTTTGAGGCAGCATAGCCTGCTGGCAGATTGGGAGCTTCCGCAGCGCCTGCGGAAGCAGCTTCAAGAGGCGCTTCCTTATCAAAACCTGCATTGGAGCGCGCTTTACGACGCACTGTCTTTTCGTTTTCCATTTGTCACTCCAATCTGCCTCGGAGAGATCCGCTCGTGGTATGAGCAATCTCGAAAGGCAAAAATCACCATTGCGGCACGCTTCGATCGTTCTGTCACGATGGGCGGCGCGCAGTGTCTAATGACGCTTTCCGAATTCTCAGATGCAGCTGCAGTAGTCAGGTTGTGGAAGCCCGAAACATCTGCGCTATCAGGTCAGCTGGGCGGAAACGCTGTATGATTTGCAGCCAGCCAAGCATCACAAAGGCAGCGCTCTCGTCTGCGTCTTCGAGGCAAAAGTAGGGATCGTTTCCGACGATCTCTCTATAGCAAACGTTGTCTATGAGCCAATGGAAGGCCTTTGAACGCTCCCCACACAAATCGATCAAGACCGCGAGGATCTGGATGAGCGTCAGCAGTCGGTCCGTGCTTGCATCCGTATAGTGCATGTTCGGGCCTATACCGAGCATACCCGGAAGGATGTTGCCGCCGGCAAACTCCTTGATGGCAAAATGCTGGAAGTCGTCGAGCAGGTTTAGCTGCTCAGTCGTAAGCTCGCGGTCGATCGTTTCGCTCATGCAAGCCTCCCAGTCGCGGCGGAGGGCAGACCTGCTTCAGAGAATGAGGCGAGGTTGGCCGCAGCAAAAGGGCTCCCCGCTGATGTAGATAGATTGAACTGTGAAGGCATTACCGGCGCTCCTTTTTCCGAAAGAGGCGCCGGTCGAGCCGGGTGTTGGAAACCTGACGAACGACAGGCGCATGCGCCTTTATCGGCAGAGCCGACTGGACATGCGCGCATGCCACCCGGCCGCCAAAACTGGTGACCGAGTTTGTTCGTCAGAGGTTTCCACGCCTCTGCGCCGGGACTGACCGACGCACCTTTGAGGCTTCCACAGCAATGGCGAAATGGCAAGGCGGGGCGCTTCAGCTATCCCCATCCTTGATGGATGAAGGCTCGACCGAATGACCGGAGTTGCGGACGAACCGGAACGTCCGCTTATAGTCCGCGAAAACGGGATAGCGGCCATTCGGACGTTCAACACCAGCGGTCGCTGCCGACCAACATACGCCGTCTCGGTGAAGAAGCGGGAACGTCCGCGCGCGCCTAAACCAGCCGTTTGTAAGGCTGATAGCCGCCGGGCAGGGCGGCGGTGAAGCGCCGCTCGCTGTTGCGATCATTTGTCCCGCAAGAGTCTTTAGGCCGGGCTGTTTCGTTCCGCCTCGATCTTTAGTTCGAGCTCATGGGCTTCGGAAACGCCAAGGCTGACCAGTCGCCCGAGCATTGCGTCAATTCGCAAGCGCTGCGCATGATCGCGACGACAAAGCGATGGGTCCCCCTTCGTCGCGCTTTCGAACCACTGCGCGACCTTTCGGCCGATCGCGAGCTCATGCCACATCGCCCGGTCGCCCCCCGTGACCTCGAGCCAAGATTCGATGGCAAAGAGAAGGAAATCGAGGTGACGTGCCGTTGGCCCAATCAGGAGGGTGTTCATCGTGCAAAGGGCCACAAAGGCTGTCGGCCCGCCCGGCATCATGGGACGCAGCGTTTCGAGCAGCGGATCGATCCGATCGAAGACCGCTGGAACCAGATAGCTTCGGGGGCTCGACACCAGATTATATTCGTTCATCAGCATGACGCCGATGGTCGGACCGGACTCGAAGTCTATCCGCAGCTCACCGGGCCCGCGATCCCAGGCCCAGCGATCGAGAGCCATGGTGCGCGTCACCAGCTGCCGCCGGATCGCGCAGGCGCGATCGGCCGGGCGCCCCCGCTCATTGAAGTAGCAGGCATCCGCCGCGCGAGTGAGGGTGTCGGCTACGTCGCAAAATGAACGGTCCGGAAGTTCCAGGATCGGTTTTAGGAGGGCATCGAGCCGGTCCTGCGCCGTATCCATAATGACCGCAGCGACCAGCAAATAAAATTGCTGGTTCCAGTCGTCCGGGGATCGGTCGAGCTCGGCGTCGGCGGAATAGCCATGCGCGTTAAGCCGTGCCGACCAGGGAGCGTAGGTATCGACAATCTCCTCGAACCACTCCGGTCTCAGGCAGCCCTCTTGGTTTAAAAGCGCGAGCCACTTCGCGATGCCCTGCGTCTCGACATGAACAGAAGCCTTTTTCGACCGCGGCGTCCAGCTTTCCTCCGCCTCGTCCTGCTCGAACTTGCTTCGTGCCCGGTCGCGCGAGAGGATCGCACGTGGCCGGTTCCGCAGAGACGGTCTCTCGTCGGGCAGCGCTGGCCAGTCAGGCTCGGGCCCGCCGTCCAGCCACGCGATCTCTGCGGAAACGGCCTCGCCGTCCTGTCGCGCGCGCTGCGCCTCATAGGCGATCTTGTCGGCAGGGTCATCATTATAGGGGTGCCACCGATAGCGACGACGTGCGAGCGCCATCCGGATCGCGGATTTGATGACGCGCGGATCAGCATCATCGATCGTCCCCCGGGCGGCGATGAACGCCGGGATCGCTGCTCGGTCCCCGCGCACAGCGGCTTCCACGAGGCGACCGCGGTCTGCCCTCAACTTGCGCCGATGCCAAAGATGAACGAGTGCGCAAATTGCCATCCCGGGCCGGTTGAAGCTCAGTGTCTCGCCGGAGCCGTAGGCGTCCATCTCCTCGATCAAAGCGATATCGATGACTGCCCGGACCCAGGCTTCATATTCGGCAAGAAGGGCGTCGTCGCCGTCGCGCGCTACGAGCATGGCGGTGGCGATGAGGCGGGTGGACCGTGCCTTGAGATAGTCTTCATCACGGTCATCGGGCAGATCGCCCGCCGCATACTCCGCCGCTTGGCGCGCGGTTTCCGCCGAGCCTCGCGCCGGATCGTTTGTCGCAAGCTGGATTTTCGCCCCGATATCGCTCGACAGCGCGCGGGCGCGGCTTGCTGTTTCGAGGCGCGCCAGATGCTCGGCTTCGGCCGGCGGCGGCACGAAGCTAAATTGGCCGTCGGCCTCGACCCAATTTGCACGGTCCAAAAGGTTCAATGCATGGGCGCCCATGAACGCGGGATAGCGAAACGTGTCACTCTCCTCATAAGGTCCAAGCTCATCTACCGCTTGGGCAAGAAGCCGCCTGACGGCGGAACTGGCATCGTCGTCGCCCAAGTAAAAGAACATCAGCTCCTCGAGCGTGAAGCGACGGGAGCCGCGTTTTGCAAGATCAGCGAGCAGCACGCGGCCGCTCGGCTCTTTCTCGCCGGCCATCATGCCTGCGAACATCTCGATTGACGCGCGATCGCGATCACTTGCGAGGATATGCGGGTTGGCCACAAACGGAACGAGCGCGTCGCGTGTCGCTGGCCAATGGGACATGAGGACGTCGATCGCGACCACGAGATAGGCAGCGCAGCTTCCCTCTGGCCCAAGAATGTCCTGCAACACCGTCGCGACTTCCTCGCCCCGATCGAGCCGCTCATGCGACCAAGCTTCGAGAGCTTTCAGCGCCGAACCGACCGAGGACTCTGGCGCCTGAGATTGGCGCGACCAGAAATAGGTCTGGACCCATGGGAAGATGCGCGGCGTGCCGTCGACGACGATCGTGAAGCCATTCGTCTCAGTCGTCTTGCCATCGGCATGACCGTCGACGGACGCTGCGACGAGCGTTCGAATGAGCGCAAGACCGATTTGTGGATCGACATCGAGGAGCTCGAGAAACGGGGGCTGTGCCGGCGAGGCCGGCAAATAGTCGCTATCCGCAAAACCAAAGACGCGGCCCGTCGACTCGCCGCGCGACCGTCTCTTGCGCGGCTTCTCGATGAGGCTGGCTTCGATGAGCGCCGCAAGTTCCGCGGGCGCGACGCTCGCAAGGGCCTTACTAAACGGCCGGATCGCCTTGACCTTGTATATGTCGTTCTCTCTCGCCACCGTTCGCAGATAGGCTTTTGCCTTCTCCGGTGCGTTGGCCGCGAGGAGCAGCGTCATGCTGCGAAGATCTTCGATCATGCGCCAGCGCTCGTCACCCGCCAATCTCGGGGCATCCGCCGGCGACGGGATGGCGATCGCCGTTTCTCGCACGTCGAGCTGCAACAGCCAATCGAAGAGCATCCCGGCGGTCGCTTGTCCGTAGGCGGAATTGGTCATCGCCAGGAAGAACTGGATCTCCACGAGTTTGACCACGGACGCGATCGCGTGAACCGGGATCTGGGCCTGATGGTTGAAACACCACATCAATACCGCGGGCGCTGATGGTGAGGATGCCGTGCGAAGAGCCGCCGTGCCTTCAGGGACCTCGAACCCCGCGGCCTTGATCTGGGCGAACAGCACCGCCGCCGACATCGTTTCTACCGCTATGATCGCGGTGCAGAGCTCGATGAGGAGCGCACCGCCCTGCGCGAGCAACGTCTTGGAGCATCGGCTGAGCAGCTCCGCCGAAAGCTCAGACCTCGTGATGGCGAGGAGCGCCTGCCGCCGCCACGCTGCGTGCGCGCCAGGGCGGCCCAGAGCGTCGAGTAGCAACCGCCATGCAGCACCGTCTGTCGCACTTTCCAACGCAAACCGACCAGCAAACTCGATACCGCGTGCGAGGCGCGGCGAGGGCGGCACCGTCAGGTCGACGCCATCAAGCAGAGTGATGTCTTCGTCCAGGCGCGCGCCGATCGCCCAGTCGCGCAGCACGTCATGGCCGAAACCCAGCTTGTCCCGGTGCGTTTCGCTCAAGCTCCGGCTGTTCAACAAATGTGTGCGTGCGTCCGAATCGGTGGCCACATCGATCGTGTCGCGACCGCTAAGCACCGCTTCCGCCAGTCCGGCGAGCAGGCGCTGGGCTGCACGTTTGTCTTTAGTCTCCGCCCCATCGGCACTGTCCCACCAATGGTGCGCCAGCGCTGCTTCGGTGCGGATGTCAACCGTGCTCGGCACTTTCAGCAGCTGGGTCAGCCGATACAGATTGCGAGCGATTGGAGCGGCCGGATGGTCCGGCAACAACAGGGCGCGCAATTCCGGCGCCATCTCGATCAGAACCGCGACCTCGTCCTCATCGAGCTCTCCCACGAGCACGCGATGCGGGGCGCCGAACCTGGCGATGGCGTCTTCGGCCAGCCAGCTGCTGCCCTCGACGCCGAGATCGGGCCGCGTCGAGACGACAACGGAAAACCCCTCGATACTTGCGATTTCCCGCAGGACGTCGTTGACCGTGCGCTGCCGCTCCGGTGCCGCGAACATCTCGAGGCCATCGATGAACAGGATTCCGCCGCCGCTGGCCGCGATATCGCCGAGAAATTCCCTGGCGGTCGCTGGGATGCCGAGGCGCTCCGAGAGCGCAGACCAGCCCCCGTCAGGTGTTGTAATCGGATCGAAGACGATGACCTGGCCTTCGCGCGCCTGCCTTTCGGCAAGGTGGCGCAGCACCCAGGATTTGCCGACGCCGGGATCGCCGGTAATTTCGATGAAGCGGTGCGCGTCGCGCGCCTCTTCCACTGCCGCCAAAGCGCTCAGGCGAGGCAGGGTGATCCCGCCAACGCTCGTCCCGATGTCCGTGAGGGCATGGCGCGACATGTCCGAGAGCTTGCTGCGGGCCAAGAGGAAGTTCCGGTCGCCAGCGAGGCGAAATCCGTGTGCCGTCACCGTGTCGATCAGCGCCCGGCGCGTGAGCGATCCACCGGTAGTGCCGGTCTTGATGACCAGCGCGATAAGATCGCTCCAAAACCCCTCGGCGCGGTCGGCATCTTCGGGCGCGAGCACTTGTCGCGCCAGCATGAGCGCATAGTCCCGCGCCTGTGGTGCGCCGGACTCGAAGTCGAATTCAAGGATCAGGAAGCGTCGGATAATACTCCAGATCACCTCGTCGTCGTCCGCGATCCCATGCGCTACAAGATGGGTCCGGAACGCCTGGCCGAAGTCGCGCATCTTCGGGCTGGCAACGCCCTTGAGCGCAAGCCGGGCGAAGAATTGAGAGCCTGATGCCGCTGAGCGCGCCCAGGCGAGCACATCCTGATACGGGCCGGAGATCGCGAAACTGGTGCGCTGGATTGCGACCGCCAGAAGGTGGCGGTCGGTCGGGGGACTGTCCGGCGCGCTGCGCGCGATTTGGTCACATACGCTGATGAAGATCGGGTCCTTCGGCGCGAATGTGGCAGTGCGCTTCGACTGAATTTCGAGAATCGAGCTTCCGTTTTTCGACACCGCGTGGACGATCAGATCGTCAAGCGCATAGCCTTCATCCATGCCCTGGAACTGAACCCGCTCGATCAGGGCATCGGGGAGGCCGCGCGCTTCGCTGCCGGCCAACATCTGGAGCAGATAATAAGCGCCAAGCTCCCCCTCGATATAGGTGCCGGCACCCCCGCGCCCGACCGGGCTGGAGCCGCCGCTTTCATCTTTGGGGGGCTTCGCCGGTTCTTGGTTCATCCGTGTTCATTCGAAATCTCGGCGGTCATCGCGCACCCTCCTACCAATAGCGCGAGCAAAGACTTAACTCGACTAATTTTGACCGCGATTTTGCCTATCCATACCTTCCGTGAAGCTTGGTTACAGCCCGCCGGCGCGCTGGCGCTATCCTGAGTGCAGATCGGCAACTCTAGGTCAGAGGTGGCGTGCTGTATGCGCTCTAGGCTTTCCCTCAACTTCTCGCCTAGAGCGTAATCGAATTTAGGCCTTCAAGCGGCGTAAACGTCGGCGGCGCACCGTCGGCCAAGCCTTCGGTTATCCTCCGGAGCGGATCTGCCGCGGCGTAGGCGGAAAAATCGTGCCCTGTCGCGTCCGCGAGGTCGGCGATAGCAATCTGAAAAGTTCTGTAGGCGCCCAGATTCAGACCCTCGTTAGCCTCGGATCTGCTCCGCTTTTCTAGCAGCGCCCGAATTAGTTCCCCTTGGCTCAGCAGGTAGGCCGTGGCGTGGAGGCCGCCAGTCTCCTGGTTAACGGCCGCGATCAGCTTCCAAAACTCCCGGGGCACGAGCGCGCCATCGATTGACTCCATTCCATCTGTCAGCACGGGCCCAGTGAAGACGCACACTCGGAATCCGGCGGTGCGCGCGCTATCAAGAATGTAGTTCTCCAGTCCCTGCCACAGCTGCTTGCCCTGGTTGAGGCGACTGTGCTGGGCCACGGCGTTCACGTAGTGGAATGTGTCGAAGTTGGCCTTCTTGGCGTCCGGACCCCAGTTGGGATCCTCGCGGCGAACCATATGGCCCCGGTCGATCTCTATGTCTTTGAAGTTCTTCGCTACAAGCTGGACGTCGAGCGGGACGCGCTCGTCGGCGAACCACTGGTCCCCCGACCGCTTGATTCTAACCGCGTTCTTGCCATCGATGTTGACGGCCGTCATGACCGGCATCTTCAGTCGGCCGGAATACTTTACTCCGAAGTGGGTGTAGCGTATCTCACCCGGTTCTGTGGGTGCGTCCGATGGCTGGGATAGACCATCAGCCGCCTCGCTGGACAGTTTCGGCCAAGGGGTCGCGACCCCGCCGAGGAAGTCACGGGTCGCGAATCCCTCGCGGTCAGTGAAGTAGGTCGCTGGGTGGATGCCGTCTGCGCGCTCAGCCGGCATCTTGGGCACAACCGCCAGCAGACGCTCGCCCGCAAGCAGCTTCTTCAGCGTCCCAACGCCGACCGCGCTGTTCCGTTTGCCATAGAGACCGGCGAAATGCAGACCCACTACCTTTCGGTCCGCAAGAGCGATCAGAGGCGAACCCGAGTTTCCTCCCAGACTAGTGCAGTCATGGCTCAGCAGGCTGTCACCGCCGAGAGCCTGCGTGACACGGCCGGGAGCAACGCGCTTCACATCGTAAAGGTCGCGGAAATAGCGGGACTGCGCCGCCGCATCGTTCCGGGAGTCGTAGGCAGGATAACCAATAAGCGCCACCAGATCGCCATACGCCGCCTCTCTGTCAGCAAGATCGAGCGGGGTCGGGGTGAGCGCCGGTGCACCGACGCGAAGGAGCGCCACGTCGGCCTCTAGATCGTCGGCGATGTAGTCGATGGATGTCACCTTTACCGTCCTCGACGTATCCCCAATTACGCTGGTGACCTCCTCGCCAAAGTCTATCGACGAGCCGTAGAGCGGGCCCGCCGGTGAGCGCATGAACACGCCGCTCCCGTCGAAAGTGCGGCGCGCCACGAGTTTTGCGACGTGCCTGTTGGTCACCACCAGGAGGTCGGCGCCGTCATGCGCGACGACCCAGCCGGTCCCGCCCCAAGCCATGTCGTAGTTGCGGAACTCGACGCGTCCCACGGAAGGCAGGAGCGCCTCCGTCCCGATGACCAGCGCATCAGCGCCGGGGAGGTCTGTCAGCGGCTCCATGACGATCGATCCATTGCGGACTAACAGCGGAGGGCGACCGGTGAGTTGGACGATCGCCTCCAAGGCGGCAAGCGGAACGACGCTCTCCAGCGGTGCCACGTCGGTGGCGATCGCCTCGATCGCCGCGCGGGACAGCCCCGCCATCGCGGCGGGCGGTAACGTGCCGCGCTGCGCCTTCGCCCGTATGGCTTCCACCATATCCGGAGTCATTGCAACGCGGAGCGCCTCGACATCAACTTCGTCCATCGTATCTCCTCCCCTTCTAATACCTCGCCTCGATCAACGTGATAATCGACGGCACGAAGGCTGTCGGAACCTTGTATTGGCGGAGCTTGGCCGCGGCCGCTGCGAACCCTCCCTCGACACGTGCGCGCGATGCAGATGCCAGGGCCCCTGCGGACCTACGCTGGATGAGGTCCCACACGGCCTCACCCGACCCAAGGTGCGGAACCCAGGCGGAGAGCTGGATGAACGCGAGCTCGCGAGGCGCGGGGCTATTCTGATGCCGATGTATTCGCGCCTTCAAGACCTCGTCGATCAGCTGAGGCTTCCATCCGCGGGGAACAGCAGGACCGTATTTCCAGTCTCCCGCGATCGTCCGTCGCCAGTTGTCAGCGGCGCGGCCGATGCTCCGGAGGTTCGGGTGCTCGAGCACATAGCCGAGTGCCTCCGCCCACTCCGCGAAAAGCCCGGCGTTGGCGATCGCCGTGATTGGCTCGATGTCGACACCCGCGTGCGGCGGGACAGCGATCTCGTCGGCAAGCAAGAGGGGCGAATGGGGTCCGGCAAGAAGCGTAGCGACCGCTTCCCGCGCCCTGGACGACAGGAGACGATCGCCTTGGGCCAAGTTCACCACCATTCCCGCGTATGGGGTCAGAGATGCCATCATCTGGGTCTCGACCCACGGGCGCGCAGGTCCTTGAAGGCTGACACCCACTGACAGTAGTCGGCGATGAACAAATTCTATGGCGCCATCATCCCACTGTCCGGGCCCTTCAGCCGACCAGCGGTTGAAGGCGGATTGCACCGGATCCGGTGCCTCCTCGATCTCAAACGAACCCAGCATGTCGGGGGCCACCCGCTGGAGGCGGAAGGCGAGCCCGCCATATCGGCTGATGCCGGTCAGCCCGGATATCAGCGGCGTATCCCGCAGGAGCTCATTCGGGCGCTTGAGCAGTTGGGCCGCGCGACCATACTCACCGCGCATCTCGATGCGGGCGACCGCCAGCGGCGGCTCGAGCTGCCGCAGATCGGTGTCATCCCCCCCCATGCGATCGCGTTCCCGCAGCAACCAGTTCGCATCGTACCACTGTCCCGCTCGCCACCAGAACGCTCTGACGGCGTCCGCCAACCGGCTCCTCGGGTCGATCCCTGAGGTGCGCTCGATGCGATTTACGAGCGCCCGGCCCTCGGCCCAGTCGGCCTTGGAGATTATGTTCACGAGATCCCGGACGACCCGCGGTTCATCGCTCCAGGAAGGTTGCCCCGACAGGTTCGGAGACGTACTGCTGAAATCCCCGACCACCTGTTTGACCATCACCTGGGCCGTCTCTGGCAACTCTTGGAGGGTCGCGGCATCCATGAGCCGAGCCAGCCGCTCCGGGATCGCAGGCCGCGTCGGTGATCGCCTGAGAAGCTGGAGCCGATGGTAAAGGGCGTCGATAGCGCTCGCGTCGTCGTCGCGCGCAGCGAACCACTTGACCGCCTCACGGTCAATGCGCGCGCAGAGCTGCGGCTTGTCCTGATAGAGCAGCGGCAGCAGGTCGCGGCGGATGTCACCACGATGCCGGACGAAGCCGGGTTCACTCGGATCGGCCTCTACCAGCCAATGTTGCCGAGCGAGTGAATCAAAGAGCTCGCGCGCCCGCTCGTCGCCGAACCTCGGCAGCCCCACCGCAGGGCCGATGACGTCCTGCAGCAAGTCCGCGCTGATCCGCCGGGCGATTAGGCCTGGATGGGCGAGATCCCGCAAAGTGTCGTCATCGATCCTCGAAAGCAGGATCCTGTAGAGCATCGCGCTCGCGAGCTTCGGGTTCAGCCTGTCACGCGGGAGGGCCCCGATCCCATCACTCCGAACGATATCAGCCGCGAGCTTTATGGCGAGTGGGACGCCCGCCGCACGATCGACGACCACGTGGCGACTGGAGGGCTCGACCTCAAGGCGGGTGGCGAGCTCGAGCGCCGCGGGCTCACTCAATCCTTCCAAGACGACCGGGTCGCCGACCACCCTGTCGAATTCAGCCGGCGGTGCGGCCCTGCCGGCGACTAGGACGCTCATCCGGTTCACGCCCAAACCCGACAGGAGCTGAAGCCAGTCGAACAGTTGCCGCAGATGGGTTTCGCCCCGAGCCTGAAGCGATTCAAGCGTGTCGATGACGACGAGCAGCGGCCGGTGCGCCGCCTCCAGGGTCCGGGCGAGCGTCGCCGCGAGAGACTCTGGGAACGCACGGCGCGTCTCGAGCACACTTTCCGATCCCTCCCGCAGGCCGGCAGTGCGCAAGCGCTCGTCGAAAAGGTCCCGGGCGGCGTTGCCGATCCTGTCGGCGATCTGACGCGACGCCTCCATCGTGAGCGATCGGAGATCGGTCACGTCCAGGCCAGCGCGGTCGAAGTCGAGCCGCACGACGACACTGCCAAACTCGTCGGAGTGCCTAAGGATGACCTGCTCCATGAGTGCCGACTTGCCGATCCCGGGCGGTCCACTCATGAACACGCCTCGTACGTTCCGCCGAACGGGCTGCGCCAGCAGTGACATCAGCCGCTTGATCTCAGACGCGCGCCCAACGAAGGGCTGTTCCCGGATGTTCTGCCCCCTCGCGAGAAGGTCCAATCGCTTGATCGCCGTTCGGGACGACTCGAGCAAAGGAGCCGCGGCGGCGAACTCGCCAGCCCAGTCGAGAACCGTCGCGACCCGTACAAGCACCTCGCGCCCCGCCGACCCGAGAGCATCTCCGACCCGTTGAAGCGTGAATGCCCCGGTGTCGGAAAGTGCGTCCAAGAGGTCAGCCGTGATTGTGCCAGCGCTGTCCGTGCGACGGCGCTCGATGGCGTCCTGGAGCCTTCCGGACGCCCTGAGTGCCCTCAGCACTTGCTGCCGATTGGGTGCCAGCAGTAACCAGGTGTCGCTTTCGTCGGGATTGGTGTCGCAGACGGCGGCCAGAGCGGATGCGGCTTCCGCCGCCCGCTGGCGCGACTCCCGACTGATGGCAGCGAGTGCCGCCCTCGGATCGAAAGGACCTGACAGGGCCGCATATTCGAGTGCCTCGGAAAAACCTTCCGGCCCTCGTGGAAGGCGGGCGTCAACCACTCGACCTCTCCCTAAACATTGACCTTATCGGCCCAGACAGCCGCGAAGCCACTTCCGCCGAAAGACTGGCAGAAATTATCTGGTTGTTGGCGGGCAGCCCTTGGATCGCCTGATCAGCCAGCATACCCGCCCCTGCATCGCCGAGGTCGGCGCCGGCCGCCCTGCTGGCCAGCTCGATCGCAGCGATGACGTCATTGCGGCTGAACCCACGGATGAAGTCGACCATCAAGCCGAGTGCGCCGTCCTGCGGTCCGTTCGGGTAGTAGTCCTGGCCTGGCATCGCGGCGGCCTCCAGACCAGCGACCACGATGCGGACGTTGTCGAGCCTGAGCGACCTGGCGATCACCCCCTCCATCGCGGAACGCTGTTCATCGCCGAAGGACACGGCAGGCTGATCGAAGAACAGCCAGATGGTCACGCCGGCGGCAGCCGCCGCCTTGTTGACGAGATCGGCGGCGCGCAGGCCGCGGTCCGCCCCGACCGCCTCGGGCGCCGTCTGGCCCTTCGCGACCCCGGGCCGCTCCTCGAGCGCATCCACCGAGATGCCACTGTCCGCGACGCGCCTGATGATCTCGGCCGGGATGTCTTCGATCAGCGTCCCGAGCGCCACACGACAAAGCCGGGCAGCCGGATTCCGGGCCACCAGACTCTTCAGCAGATCGTAGGTGAAGGCGAGCTCGGACGGGTCATCGTCCGGGGTGGCACGCTTGACATGGATACCACGAACACGGCCGCTCCCAGATGCGGCCGCGAAGGCCTGGAAGAAGGTGCGCCGGCCGATGACTAGCCGACCATCGACCGTATCGTCCGAGGACCACAGGATCGGCGGCGCTATGTCGGCGGCAACCACCGCCCGCGCCTGTTCCACGAAGCGCTCGAGCGGCACATAGCGGCCCTTTCCGTTCGGCTGCCTTCCCTGATGGATGCCCACGAGTTCGCGCTGCGTATCAAAGCAACCGCCCCCCGACGACCCGCCGGCCGATCCCACCGTGTGTCCGACCCGAGCGCTGATCTTGCGTATCTTGCCGGTGACCCCTTCACCAAGCCCTCGGTCCACGCCTTCGGGATAGTGGACCAGATAGATCGGCGTGGACTTGCGGTAGGGCTCGGGATTGGCAGCTAGGGTCGCGTAGCCGAGAGTAGCTCCAGCTGGCGCTTCAAGGCGGAGAAGCGCCATGTCGTGTAGTTCGGCGACCGCGTCGTCGTTAGCGGGCATCCTCGCCGAGAATTCGCATTCCGAACAGGGCGACGCGGCGACGACCGATGCGCCGTAACTGTGCCCGTCGGAAAGCATTACCGTCACGTCCGTTATCGCAGCCGTGGGCTGATATGCATTGGCCGGCGCAACCACATGCCACGCCGTCAGGACGGTACTGGGGCCGATCAGGACCCCAGATCCCGATATAGCACCCGACCTAATGATGCGGCAGCGGAATGACGTGGCCTGCCTCGGGAACCGCTCTGCGACGGCCGGATCAACGTGGGTCTCGGGCATCGGATCTGGTTCAAGGTCCACCGCGACACCCCGGGCAGAGAGCGCGTGTGCAAATGCGGCGAGGAGATCGCGAGTCTCGATCCGGCCGACCCAGAAATCGCCCCTGGCCTCTCCAAACATGTCGGCCGCAGCATCGAGCCCATCGGCCAACAGCGGAACGGGGACGTAGCCTTCCGCTTCAGCCTCACCGGCACCAAGAAGCTGAATCGCCGCGAGAGCGTCTGCGGCTGCCAACCGGTTGGCCTCGATGGCCGCCGCTATTTCCTCTTTTGTATACAAGCTCGGACTGCCGTCGTTTGGGATTCAGTAGAATGCTGGCAAGTTTTTCGCCAGAACGCGGTTGTTCATCGGAATAACTAATAGCGCAAGTCACCGAAAAGGCTGATCTGAACCATCTTTCGCCGAAAGCTGCTTTAGACAGCGGAGAATACGAATTGATGTTCTAAAACGTCCTGCCCGATCACTCATTCTGAGAGCGGAACCTTAAATCCGCTAACGCAAAACGTCCGGATCGCTCGCAACAACATCACGGCGGAGAACCTTGCCCTCGGCATCGACCACGCAGACATGCGTCGTCTTGTCACTCACGTCCAACCCTGCATAGATCGACATCGGTCACCCTCCTGCATTGAAGCGCCATGGCGACTTCGTACCATCCAGGAGGGTGGCTAAATCAATTACGCGGTGCCCCAGGCCAAGGCCTTCAACCTTTCAAAAATCGTGATGAACCAACGGCAGGAATCGATAACACCAAAATGAAGCGCGAATGTCCGAGTTTGCGGCGGCCGCGGACGAAGAGCACAATAAGCCTCGATTGGCAGTCGGCGTAACCTGGTGCTCTATGTACCCCAACAGAGCGACGTGATTTGGTCGGAAACTGTTGCAGGCGCAGGCACACCCGAGCGGCCAATATCGTGCGTTCTGGGTTAGGAAGCTTCCGCAACTAAATCATCAGCCCGTTCACTCGCAGAGGACTTGCTGATCGCGCATCCCGGATGGGCGACGCCTGAACCCGATGGCAGATTGTTTCACATGAGGGGTGGATACTCAAACTCTATGAGGCTGGTCATCACGAAAGGCGGGGGAGACCTGCATGATTGACGATAAAGCACCCTCGCATCAGGTCGAAGAAGGCGATGATGGCGACGGATCAGGAGCCCATTCCCTAGCTGGATATGATTACCAGATCGACGTGTCGGTATGGCTCGCGCTGGATCTGCTGCTGGCAAACAAGATTGCCTAATCGATCGAACTCGAGCCCGGCACTGAGGAGGATATCGATGCCGAGCTCATCGAGAGCGAGCCTGGCCGCTTGACGACGAAAGTTTTCGCTGACGGATATAAGCTTGTCGTGCAGGCAAAGCTCCGCGGCGGCGATGCTTGGACGGTCGCAGGCATCAATGCGCTGCTGAAGCATGGCGGCGCGCGCCGGGTCTCTGCGGCGCGACGCCTCGCCGACTCTGATGTTCGATACCTTCTGATCACCAGCGTTGCCCTGAACGGTGAAACGCGAGGTCTGCGCGTCGGCCGAGCAGGGAGCTGGCCCTAACCAAGTGGAATGCCAGCAACGAGACCACGTTGCCCACAGAGAACGTTTCGCTTTGGCCTGACAGCTCGCGCACGATTGTTCCTTTTAAATCTTTGCACCTGAAACCATTTACTTGCCAAGATTCTTATCAAAGAATCGGAGAACGACATCGTAGGCTTCACGTGATTCCGGGATGTCAGAATTGTAAAAGAAGCCGTGAAAAAGCCCTTCCCAGATGTGGAGATCGGCCTGAACACCCAGGGCAACAAGCTGCGAATGTGTTTTCACGGCGGAGCTTAGCTCGAAACCCCGGGTGCCGGAAATAATCAGTGTCGGCGGAAAGCGGCGAAGGGTTTCGTCCGACGCACCGGGCGAGACCAGCGGGTCTGCCGGGCTTGCACCCTTGAAATAAGGCAGTGCGGTCCAAGGCAGGTCTGCCGGAGCAGGCCACGCTGGTGCCTGCCGCGCATCGCCGATGGCCGCCGTCATGTAATCGGCATCCCCGCCAAAGCCGAAGGCCGACATGGTGAGCCCAGCGCAGAAGACGCCGATCGCTCCGGGGCGGGGCAACCCGTGCTTCTGGAACCACGCCGTCGCCATCCCGGTCAGAATACCTCCGGCCGAGCAGCCATAAATGCCGATGTTGCGCGCCGGATAAGTCTTGAGCAGTTCGCGATAGACCGCGGCTACGTCCTCACTCGCTGCCGGGAACACGTGCTCCGGGCCTTGCCGGTAATCGACCGAGACGACGCGCACCTTGCCCAGCGCCGTTACGGGAATGGACTCAAGTTCTGCGCAACCGGGAAAGCAGCCCATGAAGCCGCCGCCGTGCAGGTTGATGAGGACACGCTTGCGATTCTGGAGGGCGATACCATCGGTCGGGACATAGTCGAACACGTGGACCCCGCCGATCTGGCGTTCGGTCATGGTGTGGCCGAAAGTGGCCTTCGCCTTGGTCAGATAGCCCTTCATGAATACCGGGACGCCCGCAACCTGCTTGACCTTTTCGGGATCCTGCATGTCCTTGAGGTGCTCGGCCATGTAAGCCTTCGCCTCAGGGCTGAGCAGTGAGGAAACGGGTACGGCCATCGCCGGAACGTGGACGGTGCCATCGCTTTCCACTTTGACGGACGCAGGCGGCGCGGACTTTGCGCTCGCGGATATGCCGAAGCCGAAGATCGTAGCCAGGGCCAGGAGAAACACTACCAGTCGCATCATCGCAGCCATCGTCGCACCCCCTACCGGCCATCAGGCGCTGGCCGTTTGTTCACGACAATGTGCGTAATCGATTGCATTATCCTTCGCAAGGTGTAAGAAAACGATTACGCAAATGCCAAGACTCCATCAGAGAGCATGGCTGGGAGACATCAGACGTGAGCTTCACCCGCAGGACGTTCGCAACAGCGGCCCTCGTATCAGCAGCCATGCCAAGCCTGTTGCAGGCACGTTCAGGGCTGGCACCAGCAGCGCGCGCCAAGGCCAGCGTCGACCCGATGTCACTGCTCGATCCCGAACTGCGCGAAGGGGCAAGGCTGATTCTTTCACGCCCGCTGCCCGATCCGCTCGATCATGCAGCGATCGTGGCAATGCGCAAGGCCGCCCCGCCTGCGCCCGCCGTGCTGCCAGCACCCGCTCCGCCAGTCCAGATCCGGTCGATTCCGGGCGCGCCGGGCCACCCGCCGGTCAAAGTAGCGGTGATCGGGAGCGGGCGAAAGGCGGCCTCGCGTCCAGCCGTCCTGCACATTCACGGCGGTGGCTTCATTGTCGGACGGATGGAAGATACGATCCCGGCATCGCAGCGACTTTCCGAGGAGTTGGACTGCGTCGTGGTCGAGGTCGACTACCGACTTGCCCCGGAGGCCCGCTTTCCGGGGCCGCTCGAAGACTGTCATGCTGCGCTCGTATGGCTCCATGACAATGCCGCTGAACTGGGCGTCGATCGCACGCGAATAGCTGTGAAGGGCGAAAGCGCAGGCGGCGGTTTGGCGGCAATGGTTGCGCTGGCGGCGCGGGACCGGCGCAGCGTGCCGCTGTGCTGCCAGATCCTGATCTATCCCATGCTGGACGACCGGACCGGCTCGACCCGACGAGTGCCGCCGTTCATTGGCTCGATCGGCTGGAACGAGGCTGGCAACGCAGTCGGCTGGAGCAGCCTGCTTGGCCAGCCTGCCGGTCGCCCCGACATTCCTGCAGGAAGCGTTCCAGCGCGGGCCGCCGATCTCGCAGGATTGCCGCGCACCTTCATCGGCGTGGGGTCGATTGATCTCTTCGTGAATGAGGATATCGCCTTTGCCGGGCGACTGGTACAGGCCGGGGTACCGACCGAGCTCCTGGTCACACCCGGCGCCTTCCACGGCTTCGATTTCGTGGTGCCCGAGGCTGGGGCCTCGCAGGCCTTCACTGCTGCTTGGAAGCGTACCCTGAGCGCTGCTTTCGCCAACCGGCCGACTGTCTGACCGTTACGAACCATGAGGCAGGTAGTCTCGCCACCGTTTTGCCGACAATCGCGTAATCGATTGCTCACTCAAAAATCGACAATGGGAGGACTAGCATGAAAATTTATCGAAAGATGGCAGTTCTGCACGACGCCCTGATCGCCTCAGCAGCGCTCAGCCTGGTGATGTCAGCCCCGGCCCTTGCTCAGAACGCGCCGCAGGATGCATCGGACGATGGGGCCAGCGAACCTGCCGACCCGGGCGAAATCGTGGTTACCGCGCTCAAGTCTGGCTCGGTTCGTCTCGACAAGGTGCCGCTCGCGATCCAGGCCTTCAACGGCGACGTGCTCAAGCAGCGCAACGTGCGCGACGGGGCTGATCTGATCCAGCTGATCCCCGGCGCATCGCAGGCGCAGGAGATTGGCGCGGGCTATCGCATCTTCTCGTTCCGGGGTTCCGGCGCGGGCGGCCCGATCGGCGATGGCCTGATCGGATACTATCTCGACGATACCCCGTTCGGCGTGCCCAACAACCAGGCCGCGCCGCCGGTGCAATATTTCGATATCGACCGGGTGGAAGTGCTGCGCGGGCCGCAGGGCACGCTATACGGCCTCGGCTCATCGGCTGGCACGATCATCTACCACACCAAGAACCCGGACCTCGATCAGGTTACCTACGCAGGCGAACTCGAGCTTTCCAAGTCAGCCGAGGCCAGCGATCCCAACTATCGCGGTGCAGCGGCAATCTCCCTGCCCTTGGTGCCGGGCAAGCTTGGCCTGCGCGTGAGCGGTGGATACGACCGCCGCGCGGGTGTGGCTGACATCTATTCGGGCGCGCCCACGGGCACCCCGCGCGAGAAGGACGCCAACCACGTTACCTCGAAGGACATCCAGGCCGTGCTTCTGTGGAAGCCGGACGAGCTGACCTCGGTCCGCACGCGCTTCTGGTACTTCGCCACCGACCAGAAGTATCTCAATGTCATCAACTCGCTCGATCCGCCGTTTGCGGCGTTCCAAGGCGATGTCGTGGGCTTTGACAAGCGCCGTGCATGGTACGCTTCGAACACCATCGAACGGGAATTCGGCGGGGTGACGCTGACCAACGCGACGTCCTATCAGAAGTCCCTGCCGGGCGGATTTCAGGTCGGCCTCAACCTTGGCGCACCGCTGGGTACGGGCGTCCTGATAAATGGTGGTGATGCCCGCAATTTCGTCAACGAGCTGCGTCTTGCAACAAACGATGGCGGGCCGTTCAAGGGGGTGGCCGGCGTGTTCTACCAGAACGCCCGCAGCCTCTACACCTTCAGCCTGACCTTCCCGGCGTTCGGCCTGAACGGCCAGACCATCACCAAGACCGAGAACGCGGCGATCTTCTCCGAAGCGAGCTACGAGTTGTTCGATGGCAAGGTCGTCCCGCTGGTCGGCCTGCGCTACTTCAAGGACCGGCGCGAGGCTGACTCGATCTCGAATGGCGTCCGCGTACAGAGCAAGGCCAGACCTGATGCGCTCACGTGGCGTGCCAACCTTGCGATCAACCCCAGCCCCAACTGGATGGTATTCTTCAATGCCGGTACAGGTTTCCGCAGCGGCATCCTGCAGTCCCAGGCACAGGCAGACGCGGTTATTGCCGATGGCGTGCCGAGCGGCATCTCGCTGACGCCGGACAAGTTGCGGAACCTCGAAGTGGGGATGAAGGGATCGGTCCTCGACGGCGACCTGCGCGTGGCCGTCAGCCTCTACGACATCAAGTACACGAACATCCAGAGCGCCTTCAACACCTCGATCGGCCTTGCCGCCTTTGCCAACCTGGGCGACGGCAAGGCGCAGGGGATCGACATGGAGCTGACTTGGAGGACCCCGCTCAAGGGCTTCACCCTTAATGCCATCGGCAACATCAACGATTCCAAGTTTACCCGCGTCCGCCCAGCCTTTGCCGGCGCAGACCCGCGCATCTCGAACGGCCTGCGCCTTCTCAACACGCCGACGCACAACTTCCGTCTCGACGCGAGCTATGAACAACCGATCGGCAATGCCACGCTGTTCGCGACCAGCTCGGCCACGTTCATCGGCCGCTCGCGACTGGGCGATGCCACTGTGAACGAGATCAACCCTTACGAGCTTTATCAGGCGAGTATCGGGGTACGGTTTGATCGCTACGAAGTGCGCCTGTTCGGCGACAACCTGTCCGACCTTCGCGGACCGACCTCCGCCAACGGCCCGACGCTGCTGGCAGGGCCTCGCCCGCGCACGATCGGCGTGACTTTCCGCCTCAACACCAATTGAAGCGGCGCCCGGCGATGCCTGCCCCCCTCCCCCCACAGGTGTCGCCGGGAAGCTTGGGGAACTGAGCCATGCAAAGGCGCGATCTCATCCGTGCGGCATCGGTGGCCGGCGCGGTCGGCTTGGCAAAACCGGCGACGGTGTCTGCGCAGGAGAATGCAGCGTTGCCTTCGGAAAATCGCTTCTCGATCGACACGGCCAGGGTGCGGACCACGGCAAGGACCACAGCCGGGCCGGTCCGGGGCTACCGGCAGGGCGGCGTGACCATGTTTAAGGGCGTGCCCTATGGCGCACCGACGGGTGGGGCCAACCGGTTCCGCCCACCGCGCCCGCCCCAGCCCTGGACAGAGGTACGCTCGTGCCTGAACTATGGCCCGATCGCTCCACAGGACAAGGGCACTGGGCGCTTCCATGATGAGGAAGCGTTCATCTTCCGCTGGAACGATGCGGTGGAGGACGAGGACTGCCTCCGCCTCAACGTCTGGACGCAGTCGCTCGACGAAGAGCGGCGTCCGGTACTGGTCTGGCTGCACGGCGGTGGTTTTGCCGCCGGGTCGGGTCATGACATTCCCGCCTTTGATGGCGCAAACCTCGCCGCCACCGGCGAGACCGTGGTGGTTACGCTCAACCACCGGCTCAACCTTCTCGGCTTCCTCGACCTGTCCGAATGGGGAGAGGAATATGCCGAATCGGCCAATCTCGGAATGCTCGACATCGTTGCAGCTTTGCGCTGGGTACGCGACAACATCGCCGGGTTTGGCGGAGACCCGTCGCGCGTAACGATCTTCGGCCAGTCAGGCGGCGGAGCGAAAGTGAACGCGCTGATGGCGATGCCGGAGGCGAAGGGGCTTTATCATCGCGCGATGGTAATGAGCGGCTCCTTTGCGATGTTCAACTCGCCTGAAAAAGCGCGAGGGCTCTCGGCTCTGGTGCTAGAGGACCTCGGCATTGGCCGGGGGGACCTGCCATCCTTGCAGGCACTACCCTATGCCCGGCTGCGCACGGCGGCAGAGCGGGTAATGGCTCGGATCAACCCGTCATTCGACGGATTCGTCGATGTGCGACGGATCCGGGACATGCTCAACTTCGCGCCCAAGCTCGACGGAAAGACCTTGCTGGCCGATCCCCGACATCCCGGCCATGTCGCCAGCGACCCGCAGGTACCGCTGATCATCGGCTCCACGCTCAACGAGTTCGTAACCGGGATCAACAATCCAGCCGCCTTCGCTATGACCGACGAGGAATTGCGGCGCAGGGTTGAGCGGTTCGTGCCCGGCAAAGCGGAGACCGCAATCGCTGCGTTTCGTGCCCCAGGGCCGGAGGACAAGCCCTTCGCACTATGGTCACGCATGGCTACGGCGCCGATCCGTCAGGCAGTGATCGATCAGGCGCGGCGCCGACTGCAAGCCGGCTCCGCGCCGACGTGGCTGTTCTGGTTTACGTGGCAATCGCCAGTTCTGGAGGGGCGACCGATGGCATTTCATTGCCTCGACATCCCGTTCTGGTTCGGCAACGCCCAGACTTGTGCTTCGATGACTGGTGGAGGCTGGGACGCGCTGGTACTTTCAGCCAGCATGGTCAGGTCGCTGCTGGCATTTGCCGCCGATGGCATGCCCGAGGCCAAGGACCTTCCGACGTGGCGCGCGGTTTCAGGTGATGACCTGGCCTCGCTGCAGTTGGCCGATCGACCGGTCATGGTCCGCGAAGTCGATGCCGCAGAGCGAGCAGCCATCGGATGATTACGCGCTTGCAGTTTGCCACCGGCAGCGCTGAGTGTAGGTGTTTGCAAACGCGTACCAAGCGCGTCAGGCCGAAGTAATTGTTGAGAGCATGGTCAGCGTCAAGAATCTCAAGGAATTTGCCGAACTCGCGGGTGTATCCACGGCCACTGCATCGCGGGCGCTTACCGGTTCCGGGCGCGTGAGCGACGATACGCGCAAACGTATTGCCGCCTTGGCCGAAAAGCTGGGATATCAGCCGAACATCGCCGCCCGCAATCTGCGCACGCAGCGAACGATGACCATCGGCGTGCTGGTCCCGTTGGGGCACGAAGCGCTGCAGCACCTGTCGGACCCGTTCTTCAACACGATGACCGGCTTTCTGGCCGATGCCTTTGCCGAACACGGCTACGACATGCTGCTGTCGCGCGTGCTGCCGCGCAACGACCGCTGGATGGACCGCTTCATCGGCAGCGGGCGCGTCGACGGCATCGTCGTCGTCGGCCAGTCGGACCAGTTCCACGTCATCGAGACGGTTTCGCGCCGCTACGAACCCATGGTGGTCTGGGGCGGTCATTCGCCGGGGCAGCACCATTGCTCGATCGGTTCCGACAATCGCCTTGGTGGCAGGCTGGCTGCGATGCACCTGATCGAGCGGGGCTGCCGACGGATTGCCTACGCCGGCCCGGTCGAAGGATCGGAGTTCGGCGAACGCGTGGATGGTGCCCGGCTGGCGCTACTCGAAGCGGGCATGGCCCCTCTGCTCGAACTGCCGACCCATTTCGAACCCGATGCCGCTTATGCGGACGTTCGGGAAAAACTGGGCGAACTGGCCAAGATGCCTGACGGGATCGTCGCAGGATCGGACGTGACGGCGATCAGCGTGATCCGGGCCCTGCGCGATCTGGGGCAACGGGTACCGGACGACGTCCGCGTGATCGGCTATGACGGGTTGCCGATTGGCGAGCACATGAGTCCCCCGCTGACCACGATTGACCAGCAGTTGCGCCACGGGGCAGAGCTCCTGACGAAGACGCTGCTGCGGCGGATCGGCGGAGAGGAAACCCAATCCAGCCAGATCGAGCCGCACGTGATCGTGCGCGGATCTACCTAGAACCCGATCTGGAACACGCGCGACGTTGCGCCATCGAGGGTGATGCGGAAGAATGGCGCCGGGTATCCTGCAAACCCTGCGCGGCGCTGTTCAGCCGTGGTGATCGTTGCAGGATCTGAAACGCCCGGAAAATCGGCGAAACCGATGACCTGCAGATCGTCCATCACCCACCAGCTGTACTCCTGCGCGGGGGCCTGTTCGGGATTGCCGGCAACAAGTCCGCTGCCGTTGAGCAACGTGTAAGGTCCCAGCGGCCCCTCTGCGACCGCGCCGTAGAGCCCGGTCGGCCCGGAGAGCCCGCAAGCGGCGAAGACCTTCCGCTGGGTCGACCAGAACAGGTAATAGCGACCATCGACAAGCCGCATGTGCGGTCGCTCGAGCTCGTTGTTCAGGCCTGCTGCGCTCAGCACCGGCGGCAACAGGCGCCACCCCGAAGCGGCGGCACCGTCGGCCTCGGCTACGCCGATAACGCCGGTCCACCGCGATGACGAGCGGGCACAGGAGCCGGTCAGGAACAGGAATGTCCGGCCGCTTGCCGGATCACGAAAGAAGCCCGGATCGCGAAAGCCGATGATCTCGCCACCGGTACCGGTGATCTGGTTGGCGACCATGTAGTCGCCGCCGTCTGCCACCACCGATTCAACCGGGGCGGACCAGTCCGACAGAATGAAGCTGCCTTCGGACGCTTGGAACCGGCAGCGCGCCTCGAACAGACGCTGCTCGAGCGTGACCGCCACCGAACCGCGTCGACCGGCCGCCGTGAAGTAGACCGTCAGGCGTTCGCGCGCGTCGTCAAGAACGGCTGAGCCGGACCATTCGCGATCCCCGGGCGTGAAGCCATCGGGAAACACCGGTTGATGCAACGTCCATTGTCCGTTGCGCTCGCTGGCCAGATGAATACGGGCGATGGCATGGCGGGCATCGGGATCCGGTTGGGCGGGAGCCGTCAGCACCATCCACAAGGCCGCGCCATCGAAGCGCGGCAGGCTGCCGTCCGCCTGTTCGACCGGCCACATGTCCCACAGATCGAAGCCGGCTATGTGGGCATCCGGCATCGGCAGGAAGGCGGGGATGGTGTTCGCCTCGGACATGATCAGTCCGGCAAGGTCGGCAAGAGACCACGTCGTCTGCGCAGCGCCGGGGACCGGGGCAACACGTTTGCCAGTCTCGGAAACGGTGATTGCCATCCTGCGCTCATCCTCCTGCCGGATCACACGTCCGAGTACGGCGCGTAATCGATAACACATCTGTCCAATTGCCCGTTCCAGCTGCAGGGATCCTTTGCAGAGGAAACGACGGACACGTGCCAGCAAGCTTGGCCATGATCACGAGCGAACCGCTCCCGCCATTGCCAGCACTCGATTGCACTCACCTCTCCTAAGCTAGAGCAATCGATTGCGCAATTCTATCTTTTGTGATGAAAGGTGCAGCGAATCGGACGGCGCCGGAACAGTCGCCTCTGACCAGGCAGGTGGCACTTTCATTCGGAAGGCCACGGAAGAGAGGGAACACCAATGCATATCCGTTCGGTCCTGCTGGCATCAGCAGCCTTTGCCGCATCCGCCGTTTCCGCGCAGGCGCAGGATGGCTCCGCCACGCCGGAGGATGAAGCGGCTACCGCACCCGCCGAGATCGTCGTCACCGCGCAGAAGAGCAGCGAGCGGCTGTCCAAGGCGCCGGTTGCGGTCAGCGTCGTGGCGCAGTCTCTGCTTGATCGCCAGGGCCTTACCACCAGCGAGCAGATCGCGACCACGGTGCCCACGCTCAAGCTTTCGCAGAACGGGTTTGCCATTCGCGGGATCGGTTCGAACAACGGCTTCAGCGGCTATTCCACGGTCGCCACGCAGTTCGACGGGATCTACAATCCCTCGCCCGTCGCCCTTTCGCTGGCGCTGTTCGATCTGAGCGCCATCGAAGTGCTGCGCGGGCCGCAGGGTACGGTCTATGGCCGCAATGCAACGGCGGGCGTGGTCAACATCAACACGGCCGATCCGGGTCGCGATTTCGGCGGCAGCGCCAGCCTGCAATACGGCCGCTTCAACGATATTCGCGCGCAGGCCGCCGTCGATCTGCCAATAAGCGACCTGCTGCGCGTGCGCGTGGCCGCGTTCCATCAGGTCAACGATGGCTACGGGCCAAAATTCGCCGCACGCCGCTTTGACAAGGCCGATCTGTCCGCCGTGCGCGTGACGACGATCTTCGATCCGGCTCCCACCCTCAGCTGGCGCCTGTCGGGCTCCTACGCCCGCAATACTGGCACGGTATCTTCAGTATTCCTGCGCAATTACAACGTCTATCCGCAGGCGGACCTCGTTGCCGGTACGTTCGGCCCGGTCACAATCGTGCCGTCGGACGCGATCAATCCCGGCCTCGACACGGTGACCAGCAACAAGCAGGACATCACCAGCTACGACTTGCGTTCGAAGCTGACGTGGAGCGCTACCGAAAACCTCAGCCTGACCTATCTGGCCGGTTATTCGCTGCTCAAGAATGATGGCGTGACCGCATCGACCGGTGTCTTCTCGCAGGAATATATCGATCACCGCACGAAGACCTGGTCGCACGAAATCGACGTGAACTACCAGAATGGCCCGCTCAAGCTCGTCGGCGGCGCGTTCCTCTATGAAGACCGCCAGCCTTCGGGCACGCGCCTGCTCCATGCGGGCAACACTGCGCCAGCGCCGTTCAATCTGGTCTTCAACATCTTCGGCGCGAAGGTCGTCGGGGCCGGCAACCAGATCTCGACGATCGACGCGGTCGACGTCGTCAACACGTATGCCGGCGTCGGCAGCAAGTCGCGCGCGCTGTTCGGGCAGGCGACTTTCGCGGTAGTGCCATCCGTCCGCCTGGTGGCGGGCATCCGTTCCACTTGGGACACGGTGACCAGCCATGAACAACAACTGGTCTGCCCCGGTCAGTCGTTCACCCGCACCACTATCGATCCTGACACCTGCCCCACCTTCACCATCGCCTATACCGACGATCGCAACCGCCCGAGCGCGAAGTACAGCAAGGTCAGCTGGAAGCTGGGCATAGACGCCGATGTGACCGAGAACCTGCTCGCCTACGCCACGGTTTCGACCGGCTATCGCGGCGGCGGCCTGCAGCCCAGCTCCAACCCGGCAGGCTTCCGCGGCTATGCCCCGGAGACTGTCGACAACTTCGAGGCAGGCCTGCGCGCCAACCTGATGGGCGGCCGCCTGTTCCTTGGCGCCACCGCGTTCCAGATGAACTACAAGGACCTGCAGGTATCCTCAATCATCGTCGATCCGGTGCAGGGCCCGATCCCGGTGACGACCAACGCCGCACGCGCGCGCATTCGCGGGCTGGAGCTGGAAACGACGTTCCGGCCGACCCGGGCCGACCGCTTCACCGCTTATGTCTCGTGGCTGGATACGAAGTTCCTGCGCTTTGCCAACGCGCCCGACAATCTGCGTTCTGCCGATACGCTCTACAACATCTTCGCACCGATCCTCGGCTTTGTCCCCATCGCACCGGCGGTGGCCGATTACTCGGGCAACCGCCTGCCTTTTGCACCGCGTTTCAGCGGACGGTTCAGCTATGCACACGAATTCGAGACAGCGTCGGGCTGGAAGATCACTCCGGCGGTGGATTTCTTCGCGCAAACGGCAACTTTCGCCAGTGTTGACAATGCCGTGCAGGGCCGGATCGTTGGCTACACCAAGACCGACCTCAACCTGCAGTTCGATGAACCGTCGGGCCATGCCTACCTCAACCTGTTCATGAACAATGTCGAGGATCGCCGTATCCCCACCACCATCGTACCGGTGTGGAGTTCGACCACGGCGAGCTATGCCCTGCCGCAAGCTTATGGCGTGCGTGTGGGTTTCAAGTACTGATCCCACCAACGGTGACAAGTGATGCGCCGGGGCCGATGGCCCCGGCAACACGGGCGGGAGTAGGTGATGTCGATGCCGATGGACCGCAGGCAGATGGTGCTGGGGAGTGGATTGCTGTTGATGAGTTTACCGGCCAATGCCGCACGTGAGCCGCTGAAGATTCCGCAAGGAGCAGGGCCTCTGCCCGAGGAGTGGATTGCCGCGCCATCGATTGCCTTGTGGGATGGCCCACCGCCCGGAAGTCCGCATGTTGCTCCCAAAGTGGCGACAACGCTCGATCCGACATTCATCACCGGGGTAGTGCGGCCGGAGATGCGCGTGTTCCGCCCCGCCAGAAGCAACGGGCGGGCCATCCTGGCGATCCCGGGCGGGGCTTACACGTTCGTGTCGATCAGGAACGAGGGTACCGACGTCGCGCGCGTGTTCACCGAGATGGGCTACACCGTCTTCGTGCTGGTCTACCGCCTGCCGGGTGAAGGATGGGCCGATCGGGCAAACGTACCACTGCAGGATGCGCAACGAGCGATGCGCCTCATCAAGAGCAAGGCGGCAGGTTTCGACTTTGCCCTCGAGAACGTTTCTGTCATCGGCTTTTCGGCGGGCGGACACCTTGCAGCATCTCTGATCACCGGTGGCTTGGAAAAGACCTATGAGCCCCGTGATATGGCGGACAAACTTGATCCGATACCCAGCTGTGCAGCTTTGATCTACCCGGTCATCAGCGCCGAGCCGCCATTCACGCACCAACAATCAGCGCAGATGCTGCTGGGCGCTTCGCCTTCCATTGAGGCAATCGCGAAACGCTCACCCGCGCTTCATGTCGGCCAGCAGACGCCGCCAACCTTCATCGTTCATGCCTTGAACGACGAGCCGGTGCCATATCAGAATTCGCTGCTTTACCTTGAAGCAATGCGCAAGGCCAACCGTCCGGTCGAAATCCACCTGTTCGAGGAGGGGGGCCACGGCTTCGGCATCGGCCCGTCAAACGCAACGGCGGGGCAATGGCCACAACTTTGCGGGGCATTTATCTCAAGACATTCCCAAGCTTAAGCCTCACGACGAAGAAATGTTTTACGACTCAGGACGAGCCTTCCCGAACATGCGCCGTTGCCCGATGGTGGATTTGTACGGTATCGTGCAAGGTAAGTTCCTCGGCACCGAAATGAACGCGTTTGGCTCAGTTTGAAAGGTACAATTTTGTCGATCACCGCCTTGCCGGGGTAAATCAACTCATAGTATTTACTGCCATCAGTTTAATCTTATTTTTGTCTAAACCGCCTTTCCGTCAGCCCGCTTCAGCAAAGGCTAACCGTCTTGATCGGGTCGACTTCGGCCATACGCTTTGTCAAGCAGAAGAGGACTGTAATCGATAAATCCAAATGAAGCGCGAACGATCGGGTTTAAGGCCAGAATAGCTGATGCGGAATGCTTGAACTATGCGAATTACTGTAATTTCCGCCTGCGAATGAGCCGCGCGTAATACAGCCATCAAGCTTTCGAATGATGATTTTTGGATCGTCGCCGTCCGACGAGTAAAGCGGCACGCCCTTGCGCGGCCGGAGTATAACGCTAGGTTCGTACAGAAGATCTGCAACGTGGAAGTGAGTAGCCCTTAAATTTCTTGACGCCTTCGATCCTAATTTTGAGGATAGGAGGCGACGATTGGGAAGCGCAATTTCAGCGATGAGTTAAAGCGTGAAGCGGTGGCCCAACTCACCCAGCGCGGTTATCCACTCGCCTTCGGACGGGACCCTGGCCTTCCTGGCTGGCTCAAAGCCGACCTCGGCTTCGGCTAACTGCCAAGCAGAAGATGCCGGTCAGCAACCAGCCATTTGCAATCGCGATCTTTGCCGGCTCACTCACTGAGCGTCAGGTGTTGGCGATAGACCCGCTATCCAACTCAACATGCGGAATGACGGGATTGTCCCAAGCCACGTCATTCTAGTTTGGCTCTCCAATACTGAACGTATGACCGGATTCGACGCTGTGAGAAAGCCTGTTGAACGTCGCCTTTCAAGGCGGCACTCGCCGCGAGTCTGTTGCCCATCGAAGGGACGGCAGCCGACCCACTCATGCCATTCCAGGCTAACGCGGGAATGTCAGCTTCGGCCCAAAACTTGCCTCTTGTTTTCGGTGAAATCGATTATCTGCAGCGTCCGAAACCCGGCTTAGCGTCCACCGGGCTTCTTGGCTATCAAGCGTGAAGCTTGATGGCCGCTCGAACATATTCGGGCTTTAGAGGAATGCGCCTGATGGGCTTTCCAGTCGCATCCATGACTGCCGCCGCAATGGCAGGCGAGGCCAAGGCATTAGCGCTCTCTGAGCCTTGGCCGTAAATGCCCACGGTGGGGTTGTCGGTGATTACAACCTTCAGTTCGGGCATCTCAGCCATGGTGAGGATGGGATAGCCAGTCCAATCCTTGGCCGTCACCGCGCCCTTATCGAAGCTCAGCTCCTCGTGCAGCGCCTGGCTCACGCCCATCAGGCAACCGGCCTGGATCTGACGACGCAATTGGAGCGGGTTGATCACGATGCCCACGTCGGCAACGATCGTCATGCGCTCGACCTTGACTTCGCCGCTTGCGGGAATGACCGTGACCTGCGCAGCGCAGGCCCAGTAGCCATTGTCGCGCAGCATGATTGAAACGCCTTGCCCTTTGACCGGATCGCTGCCGTGGCTTTTGGCCTGGGGTGAGGGCGATGGCCGGTCCTCCCACTTCGCTTCGGTGCGCAACCGCTCAAGGATCGCCACAAAACGCGGATCGCTGACATGGTCGAGCCGGAACTGGAGCGGGTCCTTGCCTGCCAGCATCGCCGCTTCGCTGATCGCGATCTCGCGCGGGCAGTTTTGCTGGAACTGGATTGGGGTGCGCATGGAATGACTGCGCAAGCCTACCACGTCTGTTGCCTCATGCTGGCCGGGGTGCGCGCCTCCCTTGGCCTGTTCGAGCACAGCAGGCACAGTGCCGTAGACCCAGGTGTCGCTCATGTTCAGCACTGTGCTCTGAAAGCCATACGTGGTGGCAGGGGATGGGGCGGGGATGACCGGCATGCCCGCCAGCAATGCGCCGACCAAACGGTCATCCTGCATCCCAGGCCCTATGTGTGATGCTACATAGGCTGCCATCCTTCCGGCATCATCGAGCGCGATGCGGATGTCCGAGATCATCGCCGGTGATTGCGTCGACCATTGCATGTCGTCGGAGCGCATCCATTGCACACGCACTGGTCGCCGCAATTCGCGCGAGAGAAGGACCGCCTCGTCCTCGCTTCCGGCGCTGCCGCCGTTGGAGCGGCCATAATGCCCTGCGCCGGGATAGGTGCGCACCACCACCTTGTCTTCATCGCTCCCCAGCATCAGCGCGATCATCCGCCGCAGGTGCTGCGGGTTCTGGCTATGCGTGTGAAGCCAGACCGAGCCATCCTCGCGATAGTCGGCAAGACTGACCATCGGGCTGATAGGGGCATGCTTATGGTATGGCATCAGATAGCTTGCCCGAAGTTCACGCGTAGTCTTGACCGACGAAGCATTGCCCTTGTTCGCGCGACCATCGCGCACTGGTGTGGGGTCTTCAGTCGCCATCATTCTCAGATGGTCTTCCAAGCGCTCGCTAGGGGGCAGTCCTTCCCACTTTGACCATTCGCAACCGTCGGCGACCGACTGTGCAGCCTGAACCGCCTCCCATTCATCCGGAGATACGACGGCAAGCAGGTTGCCGATCCTTACCAGTCGTGCGCCGGGGAACTGTTTGCCATCCAGCTTGCCCGGCGCAATCAGCGTCGATCCCAGCGTTGCCGGATGGATCGTGCGTGCATGAAGCATTCCAGGCAGTGTCACGTCGCCCACCCATACGGTCTTGCCAGTAACCTTGGGCGCTATCGAAGGGTTGAATACCGGCTTGCCGATAATGGTGTAGTCCTTCACCGGCTTCAGGGGCGGATCGGCATCCACGCGCAGCCCCATCGGCATGGTCAGGTCACCGGAAATCGGGATGACCAGATGCAGGTCTTCGCCTGCCAGAAGTTCGCCATAGCTTATGGCTTTCGTTGCGCCGGAGATTACGCCTTCGCGAACCGATAGGTTGGCGCGCGGCACCGCGAGCCGCCTGGCCGCCAACTCAAGCGAAGCCTCACGCATCAATGCTGCGACCTTGCGCAGGTTCTGACCATAGCGCAGCAGGCCGAATGTGCCACCCCCATCCGGTGTGCGGTCAGTGTCGCCGGAGACCACCTCTGTCATTGCTTCCAGAGGGACGCAGAGTTCCTCCGCTACGATCTGGCGATACGCGGTGTAGATCGTGCTTTGCCCAAAATCACACTTTCCGGTGCGCAACAGGACGGTGTTATCCGAAAGGATCTCGATCCAGCCATTGACGGTAGCGGCTGAATGCGCATGTAAATTGGCTTTGCTGGCGTTTACCCGCGCAACTGCACTGCGACCACCCATCGCGAAAACGGCAGCGAGTGTGCCTCCCGCAGTGAGGAACCCGCGCCGGCTGACACCCATCAAGCGGGCACCGTGGACATTGATATCGTAGATGATTTTCGCTTCGGACTTCGAGGGTGAACGGATCATGCCGACTCTCCCTGCATCATGAGCTTCGCCGCACGGTGAGCGCCTTCGAGTATTGCGGCATAACTGCCGCAGCGGCACAGGTGCGGCGACGGGCCTGACGTGGTCAAAGCTTCCCGAATGTCCTGATCAGTAGGCTTGGGATTGGCCTCGAGCAGTTCGGTGACCTTGATCATCATGCCGAACTGGCAGATCCCACACTGGGGCACCTGTTCGTCGATCCACGCTTGCTGCACTGGATGAAGCGTGCCTGCGGACATCTTTCCCTTCTGGCTGGCCCAGCGTTGGGGAAGACCGTCCACGGTGGTCACCGGTTTGCCTTCCAGCGCCGAGATAGGGGTCACGCAAGCACGCACTTCCTCGTCGCCCAGCAAGACCGAACAGGCGCCGCACTGGGCAAGTCCGCATCCAAATTTGACCCCCATGACGCCCAGTTCATTGCGCAGGACGTAGAGGAGCGGGGTGTCAGGCGATGCCTTGACCTTACGCTGCTGACCGTTGACCACGATGGTGCTCATGTCGCTACTGCCTTTCCAATTGCTTGCCAGAATCAGAGCCTGTCAAAGACCAGTCGCTGCCTCACCAGCAGGAGTGTAGCGCGCTCCTTCCACGCTTACGGTCGCCAGGAGCGCTTCAATCTCGGCAAGATCCTTAGGCGAGAGGGCGATGTCTGCTGCGCCAAGGTTTTCCTCGAGCCGATGCAGCTTGGTAGTGCCAGGGATCGGCACGATGAAGGGCGCTTTGGCCAAGAGCCATGCGAGCGCGATCTGCGCAGGGGTCGCGCCACGGTCAGCCGCGATTTTCTTCACAAGGTCCAGCAACTTCAGGTTGTGAGCGAAAGCTTCGGCCTGAAAGCGCGGCAGGGTGCCGCGGAAGTCACCTTCGGCCACCTGCTCGGCGCTGGCGATACCGCCAGCAAGGAAGCCCTTGCCGAGCGGCGAATAGGGCACAAGGCCGATGCCGAGTTCATGGCAGGCGTCAAAAATACCGTTTGTCTCCACCTGCCGCGTCCACAGCGAGTATTCGTTCTGAAGTGCCGCTACGGGCTGCACCGCGTGGGCGCGCCGTATCGTGGCGGCGCCCGGCTCCGACATGCCGAAGTGCTTGACCTTGCCCTCTGCGATCAGGTCCCGCACTGTGCCCGCCACGTCCTCGATTGGCACCTTGGGATCGACGCGGTGCTGGTAGAACAGATCGATCGCATCGACGCGCAAACGCTTGAGCGAAGCCTCGCAGACGCGGCGGATCTGTTCGGGGCGGCTATCCACGCCGCGCATTGCGCCACTGTCGGGGTCGATATTGAAGCCGAACTTGGTTGCGATCACGACCTCGTCGCGGAACGGTTCAAGGGCTTCGCCGACCATGTCCTCGTTTGTCCATGGGCCGTAGACTTCGGCAGTGTCGAAGAACGTGACGCCACGTTCAACGGCGGCGCGGATCATGGCAATGCCATCAGCGCGAGACAGCTTGCTGCTGTAACCGAAGTCGATGCCCATGCAGCCATAGCCGAGGGCGGAAACAGAGAGGCCAGATTGGCCCAGAGTGCGACTATGCATTGTTCAACTCCTTGAGAAGGCTTAGCCGGGCTGCCGGATCTTGCCCGCAAACATCGCGGCAATGATGCCGCCGTCGATCAGCAGATCGGTGCCGGTCACGAAGCCGGCATCCGGTCCAAGCAGCCATGCGCAGGCTAGAGCGATTTCCTCAGGCGGCGCCATCCGGCCTGCAGGCGACGCATCGACCATCGCCCGGTAGCCATCACCGATTGGGGAAGCGAGTTCGTGGCGCGCGAGCGGGGTCACCACGATGCCGGGACTGACCGCATTGACCCGCGCCCCCCGGTTGCCCCATGACAATGCCGCCGCCCGTACCCGCAGCGCGTTGGCCCGCTTGGCCAGGCAATAGGCGACCATCGAATCCGGCACGAACTCACGCCCGAGGAACGGCAAGGCAAGCAGTTTATCGGCGGGCGTGAAGGCCAGTGCCTGTTCCTGGTCAGCTGGAAGCTGGGGCAGCATGTGGCCCGCCATGCTCGAGACGATCAAGCCCGCCCCGCCGGGTGCAATCACGCTTTCGAACACCTCGAACACCAGCGCCGAGCCATAAAGATCGACTTCAAGCACCCGCTCGGGCCCAGCCATGTTGGGTGATACACCAGCGGTGTTGACGACCTGAACGACCGTGCCAAGTGCGGCCGCACGCGTAGCCAGCGCTTCGACAGACTGGCGCATGGTGGTGTCAACCGGCTGCGTTTGCACCTGATAGCCGGCATCGGTCAGGCGCTGTGCGGCGGCTTCAAGGACGGTAGCGTTGCAATCTGCCAGCAGCAGCTTGCGGCCGAACCCCTGCCTGCGTGCAATTGCCTCGCCGATACCGCCCGCGCCGATGATAACTACAACGTCCATGGGTCACTCTTCCTGCTCGAGACCGGCATTCTTCTGCCCTGCTTGCCGTCAGCGCCATTGCATCTTGGAGAGGAGCATAGACCAAGTGATTATTGCCGATTAGACGTGTCTTTCTGCATGAACCTATATCGAAACGAGATAAATGATGCGCGATGAGCTGGGCGATCTGTCGACGTTTCTGGTCGTCGCCGAGGAGCGCAGCTTCACCCGTGCGGCGGCGAGATTGGGAACGTCGCAATCGGCAATCAGCAATGCCGTGCGCCGGCTGGAAGCTCATCTCGATATCAAGTTGCTTGCGCGCACAACGCGCAGCGTGAGCCCCACCGAAGCCGGGGAGCAATTGCTTGCAACCCTGCGGCCAGCACTCAGCGACATTCGGCAGCAGATCACCTTGCTGGCCAAGCTACGTGAGCGCCCCTCCGGCACTGTGCGCATCACCACCAGCCGTCATGCTGCCCAAACGGTCCTGTGGCCTGCGGTCGATGCAGTGCTGGCCCGCTATCCCGAGATTCAGATCGAATTGTCGATCGACGGTGCTCTGACCAACATCGTGGCGGACAGGTTCGATGCGGGTGTGCGCCTGGGCGAGAGCCTGGAGAAGGACATGATTGCAGTGCGCATAGGCCCGGACTTGCGCATGGCCGTAGTAGGTTCACCTGACTACCTCACAAAGCATGCGCCGCCGAAAACTCCACGTGACCTGATTGCGCACCGCTGCATCAACTTGCGCATGGCGACCCGCTGCAATCTCTATGCGTGGGAATTCGAGAAGGCGGGGCAGACTCTGAACGTGCGCGTGGAGGGGGCTCTGATCGTCAACGATAGCACTCTGGCGATCGAGGCAGCACTGGCTGGTCGCGGCCTGGCCTGTGTAATCGAAGACGACGACCTGCACGAGCATCTTGCGTCTGGCCAACTGGTCCGCTTGCTTGCCGACTGGTGCCCGCCTTTTGCCGGCCACCACCTGTACTACCCCGATCGGCGCAATCTCTCGCCAGCGTTTCGCGTGCTACTGGAGGAGTTGCGTGCGAGGGCTCAGCAAGACGGCTCGCAGCATGACGAGCAAACCAGGACGCGTGTGTAAAAGATGGGCCAAGTGATGTCACATTCGCCAAGTGTCGCCCTTGGCTATTTTGCCAACGAGAAGCTCAACGGAATGACAGCTGGGCTTGGATCACGTCAATCGAGAGTAGCGTTACAAACGTGAATGAACGACCGCTCTCGACCCCATGCTTCGGCCCGCTGAACGTCGTTTTTGAGGGCGGCCTTGGTCAAAAGAAATTTGGAACAAAGTGGGCGCAGCCTGCACTGGTTTTCCTCGACCACCTGTTTTGAGCAACAAGCTAAAAGCTTTGCAGCGGAGTCACGACTGTAGTGACCCCGCTGCACCACTTTAGGGTCAGAACAAGCTGCTGGCTTTCGTCCATGCAGCCTCGCCAACCTTGCGGCCAAGGTCGAGACCGGCGACGTTGCCCTGGTAGAAGTGGATTCCGCCAAACAGCCGGGATTCGCCAGCACTGAATGCAGCTTCAGAGAAGCTGTTCCAGGTTATCGTCACTGGCAGTCCGGCAATATCCGGTTCTGCCGCCAGCGGCGCGGTCTGCGTGTGGCGGAGCGTGAACAGATCGCTGCCCGTGAACTTGCGCAGCACCACAGCGGCGGCCATGCTGAATGCGCTGTGCCCGGATGTGTATTCGGGGAATGGCGGCGTCGGGAAGGTGTCCTTCTGGAATGGTCGCCAGCGTTCACCGTCAACCTGGCCGAAACCGGTCCCGCTGAACCCGGCCAGTCCAAACTGGTCATAGAGCCAGCGGATCGCCGTGATGGGCCGGACATAATCATAGAACCGCTTAGCTTCCCACGTTGCGATGCTCGCGTCCAGAATGGCGTTGGCCAGAGCAAAGAACAGCTTCACATCCTGATCGAGCGTGTAAAACCTTTCCCGCGAGACAAGCCCTGCAACTTCACACCAGTGGCCCGGCGGCAACCACGATTTCGGACCGTCTGCCCAGAACTCGGCAACGATCTTCTGTTCAGTCGTCAGTCGCTGCTGGATCTCGATGACGAAACGCGCCTGATCGAGAAACGCCTGGCTGGTAAACGGCTCTGGTGGAACGGGCCGGAACTGGTCCCCGCTGGTCAGCGCGAATGCTGAAACATTCCCCCAATGAGGTGCGATGAAGCCCGGCGTTGCCACCGTGCCATCGACGGGGTTTATGTAGGAAAGTGGCTGCCACCGTCCCGGATCGACCACGTGCCGACGATGCGTGTCTCCGAATGCCAGCGCAGGTGGATTGATCGGCGCATAACCGGTGTAATCGCCATATGGCTTTCCCGGAACCGAGGAGCCGGGCATGGTGCCGCTCTGGTTGGAGTTGTCATTGGCGCGCGCCGCAATCACCATCTGGGCAGCATTGTTGCCAATGGCAGGTGGCGTGTTTCCGGACGTGCCAGTTTCGCTGATAGGCAGGCCGAGTTCCGCCATCTGGGCGTCCAGTAAGGCCTGGATGCGCTGATCGTTAAACAGGCTCGAAGCCGCGCGATAGATGGCGTAGCTGATCGCGACGGTCTTGTTCTGCAAGGTGCGCTGACCAGCCGGGCGGCGTGCAGGGCCACCGGGCAAGTAGGCTGTCGATGTGTCGCTGAACGGAGCCCACGCCTGATATGCAGACGAATAGATCATCGCAAGGGCGCGCGCCACCATCGGTGGGCCAAGCTGAAGGGCAGGGGTATTGGTGCCGATCTCCAGCGATAGAAGAATCGTGTCATTCCATTGATTTACAACTGTATCAGGCGGTGTCATAGGTCCCTCCACAAACAAGCGTCAAAATAGAAAAGACGTGTTTTTATAAACGACCCACTCGTCACAAGATGACAGGCTTCCTGAACACTATCAGTGTCCGGGAGCACAATTGGACACACTTCGTCGCATTTTAGAAACAACTGAGGGGGTTAACTCGGCAAAAACCCTATTCATGGTCATCTTGCTGCGGGTTCATTAGAGTTTCTGCGTGCGATAACATGCACACGAATGCTTTGGTACAATGACTTAAGTCACCTCCGGCGACGATCTGTTTGAAAAAAAACGTAATTGTTGATTTGGATAGTCTGCCTATCCTGGTCATTGCCGCATTTGGTCATGCTTTCACGCTCGGCATCTGCTGCGCAATTTCAACCTCAGTGTGGCACTCTTTGCTCGGCCATTTGGGCCGCAGGAGAGTAGCAATGGGACATTCAGATCTTGATGCAGCCGTGCACGACCGCCCCCCTTGGAATGCCGGTCAAAATGTGGGGGCGAAACGACCCTTGAGACGCCGGGATATCTGGGCAATCCGATTCTATCTCGATGAACACAAGCGACTTCGAGACCGTGCATTATTTGACTTAGCGATCGATAGTAAGCTGAGGGGATGTGACCTCGTGAAGCTTCGGATCGGAGATCTTGTCAGCGGTCGCCAAATCCGAAATCGCGCAACCGTCATTCAACAGAAGACCGGGAGACCGGTACAATTTGAAATCATGACGGAAACCCGCACAACGTTACAGCGCTGGCTTGAACGTCGAGGCGGAGCGCTCAACGATTTCGTATTTCCAAGTAGGATCGACTACCTCGGTCATCTCAGCACAAGGCAATATGCACGACTTGTTGACGAGTGGGTTTCAGTCGTTGGCCTCGACAGGCGCGACTACGGAACACATTCACTCCGACGAACGAAAGCTTCGTTGATCTACAAGTCGACTGGGAACTTGCGAGCAGTCCAGATTTTGCTCGGCCATACAAACATTCAGAATACGGTTCGATACCTTGGCGTAGATGTGGACGATGCCATTACGCTTTCGGAACGCACAGAAATCTGATTATTAAAGTGCAGGCTCGCTCGGGGTCGGCGAGCCTTTCGATCGCTGAATGGACGGCAGGAATCGATAAGCCCAAAAGGCAATGTGAACGACCGGGTTCAAAGCGCTTGCTGCCGGGATCGTCAGACATATGGCAATGTCGGGCTTCGGCATCTTCGGTCGTTCCCAGGAGCAGCGTCGATTGGCAGCAAAGTCGAAGGGTTTCGGGCGCCGGCAGGCGTACGAAAGTCTTACAAGTACGACCCGCGGTGCGGCTCGCACAGGTCTATGGGTAAAAGGGCTTTGGCGTGGATTGGGGCGACTGAAGCAAGCCTATCAGCCAGTCCGTGATGGACGGAACAGTATGGAAGTCAGATGGCCATTGTGCTCGAAGCGCCGCTGATCGTGTTGGCAATGAGCTCGGTTCTGACTGGGCTGGCGGCATCGACACACGTATCCCCATGGGCAGAGGCGCAACGTTCGCGGCCATGACGCAGGGTCAGCCATGCCGGATCATGGCGTGTTCTTTCGGATCGGTGGCGCCGAGTCCGGCGGAGCACGGGGCTGGCACCAACGGGCGAAGGCCTCAGTGATGGTCATATGCCCGCCGCAGCATGGGCATGGTGGGCGATGGTCGGGCGGCTCGTCTGGTTCGGTGTCGGTCTCCTCGATCGACGCGGCGACGCCAAGCAGGCTGCGGGCCAGCGCCATGGCCTCCTTGTGCGGCGAGCTGGCGAGCAGGCCATAATGCCGGATGCGGTGAAAGCCGCGCGGCAGGACGTGGATCAGGAAGCGGCGGATGAACTCGTCGGTGGCCAGCGTCGTGACCTGCTGGCGCTCGCCATAGTCGCGGCGATAATCCTTGTACCGGAACGTCACGCCAGTCTCGTCGAAGGTAGTGAGGCGCCGGTTCGAGATGGCAACGCGGTGCGTGTAGCCGCTCAAGCCGGTACCATGCAGGCTTGATGGCGCAGGATCGACACCCATGCTGAGAAGCACGCACTCATGACCCGCCCCCTCGATACCCTTGTCTGTAATGGCGACAAGCAAGCTGCCGCAGATGCCCTGCGGCACTTCGCAGAATTGTCAGAAGCCACCCGCATCTTATGGCGTATCCATGAGCGCTGCTCGGCCAAGTTGGATGCCACGCTCACCGTCACCAGCCCAGCTGGCAACGTCACGAAGTGGAAGCTCTTCGCAAACTCCGGAGCATGCGTCTGGCTTCACAAGACCGCAGCCGATACACACGAGCGAGGCATCATGATCGACCTCGCCGTGTACGACAACGATGCGCTCGACGGCGCAGACAAGATCACGAAAGCATGCGCTACGGCCACTGCCATACTCGACGCCTTCGACCGGCTGGCTCACGTCGATGATGCCACTGCATCACTCCAAGGAGAGCCGCCATCACCCTGGCAAGTTGCCATCGCTCTGACTGCCAGCCGCGCCGACACCGGCTTCGACATGGACGACATGCGCATCGCCTTGGCCACGCCGTGCATTCCCATCGAGCTGCTCACAGACGACGGCGACCCCATCCCGATAGCGCCCGAAGCACTCGCCGAGATTGCCAGCCGGGCACCTTGCGCGCTCGAGGTAGAGTTCCACCGGAGCGATCGTCATGACTACGTCAACGTCAATCGCATGATCGGCATTCGGGGCGAGAACATGCCCTCACTCGCAAACCCTGTGGACGTGATGCGCGCCGTGCAGATGGCTGTTCGCCATGGAGCATTGAGGTAGTAGAGAGCAGGCCGTGCGCTGCACGATGAAGCGCCAAAGGTACGCCCGCTATAGCAGCTTTCTCTAGCCCGTTCAGCAGAGGAAGATAGCGGCCTGAACACTTCGGCAGGCGACATTCTCACTGCGCAGTTTTGACATCTGTCTGTCCCCTGAGGCCTATGTTACCAACAGGCCTTGGGTAACTCCGAAGCTCCCTCTCCAGCTGACACTATGCGTCCCCCGTCGCACGTCATCCGGAGAGGGCATAAGCTTCGACGCTGCCCGTCCCAAGCCCTCGCGTAAAAGGGCCAGCGAAGGACCGCAGCAGCCATCATGGCACGACCCGACACCGCCACCTCGAAGACCTTCACACCACCTGCCATGGCCATCGAAGCCAAGCACTCCGACGCCGGCGAACTGATGGCCGCCGCCTACCGCATCGACCATCTCGCCAGCCTCCTGTGCAACACCTGGCGCGGCCCGGCACGCGATCCGAATGGGGCCTTCCATTACGTCGATCGCATGCTCGACGACGGCACCGTCGTTGCTCGTACAGGGGTCTTCACAGACTACCTCGACATGACCTACCTGCGCTTCGAAATGGTCATGGACACACAGGTCTGTCACCCCTTCGTGATGCTCATCGAGGACTATCGGCCGGAGCCAGATTGCGCCACGCTGACAGGGGACGGAGCCACCCTCGCTATGATGCTCGCCACCTACCGGGACGGCCTCACCAAGACCGCCACCGACCTCTTCGCCGGCCGCACTCCGACCCCCGTTGGCGGTGTCGCCGATGCCGTCCTCGACCTCCTCGACACTGTGCTCGAAGGTCGCATCCCGGATCATGCCTTGTCCCTCTCGACCGGGCAATTCCCCAACGGCCTGGCATACGCCTGCGTCGCCTCCGGGCACGAGTTCAGCCTGCCGACAACACCCATCCTGACAGCCTCGGCACTGGCCGTAATCGAGGGGTCTGTAGGACCGGCTGCCGCCTTCAGGGTCGACCACAATCACGAGGGACCGACCTATCATTTCGACGCAGTCCGACAGGAGACGACAACCTTTCGGCCCACCAGTCGCAGGCGTCGGATCGGCTCTCTCGAACGGCCCACCAGCCGCATCGGGCGAGAGGGCCTGACACAGGAATTCGTCGCCATCCATCACGCGATCGCGCGATAAGAAAAGGCCCCCGGCTGGTGACTGCCGAGGGCCTTTTTTCTTGCCGGAGGAGAAGCCTCAAGGCTTGCCGGTAGAGAGACCGGCAAGCACCTTCGCGGCGTCGATTTTCGCATTCACATTGGACACCGACTTGGCGAACGCGCCGGGTCCACGGACCCTACCGTCGCTACGCTCGACCCCTGCGTAGCGCTTGGCAATCTGCAGCAGTGCGTCATGGACCTCGGTCTCATAATCTGCATCGCCACACCAGTAGTCGAGGCTCGCCAAAATTTCCGCGGCGGACGCCTTGCGATCAGCAATTCGACGTTCGATGAAGGCTTCCCGCTGCTCTGGTTTCTTGATCAGGATCATCTCCTGTTCAAGCGCTACCAGATCGACATGAGAGCTTGCCGCACGCATCAAGGTCCATGCTGGACCGAGGGCAAAGATCGGCTCGACCAGGCTGACCAAATGCTCTGTGACGAGGTACTCGATGAAGGCTGCCTCCTTCGCCTCTTCCATGGCAAGCTCGCTCTTCGCATGCTCCAATTTTTCTACTGCCTCGGCGACACCTTCCTCTGCAGATGACACAGTCGAACGCGCGCGAACGACCCCCGCGCTGACGCGTTCCAGCCCCCGCTTGATGCCCATCGTTCCAACCCTGGGGCTGGTCAGATTACGCTTGGAGAAGGGAGCTTCACCGCCTTGCAACCACCGTTCCCACAGCAGCGGATTGACCTCGCTGGGAATGATGCCAAGCGTAAAATCGCGGAGCAATTCCTTGCGCCCATCCTCATCGGAAAGCGCAGACACAACAGCCGCCGGATTGACCAGCGACCCATCCGGTTTCACCGTTCTTTCGGCGACCATCTTGATGATGGCTGATACGCCGATCTTGAAGTTGTCAACGGCTTCGGACGCTTCCGCGCCATCGCCATGGCTGGCCTCGCCAGTGATCGATGTCATGTCAGATTTCCCCCACGGGCGTGTTCAAACCGGCTAGTAAGCCGCACTCCCATACGGTCGTGAAAATGCATTCTCACACGGACATCGTCAACAGCGTCCTGCGGATGCACTCTTCGATTGTGCCGAATTTTGGGTGCCACCTCCGATGGATACTCCAGATTCGGCAAAATCGCTGAAACTCCTGAAAATCGTTACAGGCAGAGTTCGGCAAAACGTCCCATTTGCCGAATTTAGAAAGTTGGGCGCAATACCGCAAAATTGCCGCAGGCATTTTCGCTGCTTTCCGTGTCAGGTTTTCTGCGGAAGCCTTCGCTTTTGCGGTCGTTCGCCACGACGGGCCGGCAACCCGGATTCCGGTTTTGCCGATTGACACGGGTCCGTGTCAGGTCCTGCAACTCTCTGATTTTCCGGAAGGCGTAGCGCTGCGGAGCCCGCATCACAGGTAGGGGATGACCCTCACCCTTGCTCTTGGCCAGGCCGCTCCGTGGGTCTCGTGGGCACGCGTCTACAACGCACTTGTCCCTCTGCCAACCGAGATTGCGGCCTGGCTGACATGTCCGATTGGGTGCTTGCAAGTTACGTCCGATTAAGCGATAACGTCCGAGGAGTCGAGGGGCGTCATCATCGCACAGGACGTGTCTGTGCAGCGTTCCCCTGCAGGGGAATGCACGTGGGCGGAAGCTTGATCAGCAACAGCGTGAAGGCTGCCAACTCGAAGCTCGCGCAGATGCTTCGGACGCGTGAAGAAGACGAGGCGCTTCTTCAGATTGGCAAGCGCAAGATCAAGGATCAGGCAGCGCGCGAGGCCGACTATGGCGGTCGTGTGAAGAAGGCCAGGCGCTGGTCGCAGAAGGCAGACTTCAGCTATCCCTCGCCGCTTGTCGATCGCCCTCGCACGGCTGCTGGCTCAACCAGTTTCCACTTCAGCTACACCACCATTTCGAAGGAAGGTTCGCCTGAAGTTCGCGGCAAGCCGATGGCAAACTTCGGCGGTGCAAGCCGTGTGCCTGGTGCCGACCACGCGGCCTATGTCGAACGCGATGGTGCGGCCGAGATGAGCCGCGGTGCAGAGCATGCGCAGTACGTCGAGCGGCCGGGCGCAATCGAGCATCCTGGACGCGAGCGCACCCCCGATGACGTCGGTGAAGGGCTGCTTCCCGACGAGCAAGCCGTGCTCGGACCGGTTGGCAATGGCATCTTCAGAAGTGTCTTCTCCAACATCAGTTCCGATCGATTTGAACGGGAAGAATACTGGCGAGCAGTGCATCGCTGCGAGCGTGAAGCGAAGACCCATTCACTCATCGTTGACCCATCGCACAGCCCTGCCTGGTGGGCAGCTCTGGAGACGACAGACGTCCTTCCTGCCGACTTCAAAAGTCACTGCATCATGCAGGCTGATCGCTACCGCGTGTGGCTTGCCAATGAGGCCAATGACCCCAAGGCCAAGCCCTTCATCGCGCACAAGTACAAGCGCTCAGCGCGCGGTTGTGGCGAGGCCATCGAGGCTGCCCAGTCGATGCCCGGATGGGACTTTCACAGGCCGCCTCTGACATTCAAGTCGGGTCGCGGTGGACGTGTCCAGTTGAGGCTCGTTGCCGAACTTCCCTGCGAACTCAACGCAGAGGATCGCGCGCTCATTGTCCAGAACTTCACCGACTACCTGGCGAGCTTCGCCAGGGATCGAGAAGGGCGTACCGTGGGGCTCATGTACACGGCCGTCATCCACGCGCCTGACGCCCACAACGATCGCCGGAACTACCATCTCCACATCATTGCACACTCACGGCCGGCGAAGTTTCTTGCCGACTTTAACGCCTGGGATTTCGAGGTTACTGAAACCTATAAGGACCCCGGCAGTCGCAAGGATAGAGTCCGGCATCCCTTCCGTCAGAACAAGATCGGCGAGGTCGAGCGCAAGCTCGCCGACGGCAAGCCCAACAAGCATGCCTACTACAACAACGACATTGCCGGCGGAGATTTCATCCCACACCTGCGCCGCAAGTTTGCCGAGATCAACAACGCGGTCCTCATGGCGCGTGGCATCCAGCGCAGGCTGGACCCGCGTCGCTATCAAGAGATGGGGATCTCGCGCACGGCGACCGAGCACCTCGGGACGCGTGCTGCTGCTCTCGAGGCCATGGGCGTGCCGACGGTGATTGGGCGCCTCAATGCCATCGCAATCTGGAGTGATGCCGAGCGTGCCATTCGTGATCGCGCCAAGGCCGTTCAGGCACAATTGGCATCGACCCAGAATACGCTGCGCGGTGAACTCGACGAGGCGCTGAAGGTCGCGCCCGATGCACCCGAGACTGCCAGGCTTCGCCGCCTGACCGCTGAGCGCGATAACCTTGTCTCGACCATTGCCGATGATCGCCTCGAGCTGATGATCTTCGACCATCTCGAAGCCAAGGCGAAGAGCCGCGCGGTGCGGACGAGGCAAGCCTGTCTGCAGACGTTGACCGAAGCGCAGCGCGTCCCGGGCACGCACAGCAAGGACACCGTTCGCGCGATTGAGCGACGCTATGGTGAGGCGCAGGCGCACATCGAGAAGGTCGACCACGCACTGTCGTTCGATCGCCCGCGCATCGCTGCTGCAGCCGCAGAGGTGTTGAAGCGCGAGCAGCGCATCCAGCAGATTGATCGTGAGCTCGCAACCCTTCGTATCAGCATGCAAGCCGTGCTCGAACAGAGCCGTGCCTACCAAGCACGAGCCAAGGCTCGCAAGGCCAAGCGCGAGGCTGAGGCTGCTGCCGAAGCTGAGCGCAAGAGGCTGGCTGACCTTCAGGCAAAGCCCGCTCAATCACAGGTGACGCCACCCGTTGCAAAGCCGACTGCTGTGCCAGTCGCCAATACCCCGTCCCCGACAACTGTGGCCCAGCCGGCAGCAGCCCCGTCGATGACAACACCCAGCGCCAAAATGGAGAATGACCATGGCCGACGACCAGAACGAAACCCCGCCCTCCACCTTGCCTACTGGCGCGCCATCACCGCACGCGAGTTGGTTGCTGACGGGATCCGACTTCTCCAGCGAGCTCCTTCCCTCGGTCGTCTGCCAGGACTGTCCAGCATCCCTATGGTACGCGACGCTGAGCGGCCTCCGGTGCTACTGCAACACTTACAGGATGCACACTTGGGGGGGCGACACGTTCGACATCAAGAAGGACCCGGTGATGGCATGCGACGGCCGGGAGTTGGCGATCATGCAGATGCTGGAAGCGCAGGCGAAGGCAGCGGGACCGATGTAGCTGGAAGCGGCAAGGCGGCACCCACGCCGCCTCAGCCGCTCGCGCCGCCGGCGATCGGCGGCGTGCCGATCGTCGAGCCTGTGCTTCCAGTCACGAGCGATGCTGTGACGCCGCCGGCACTTCCCGAGGCTGGTGACCCTGAAGGTCTCCAGCCGCTCCGGCCGCAGCCGGTGGAGCAAGCTCCACAGGTTAAGGCAGAACCGGTTGATCTTGCCTCATCGGAATCAGATCAGTCGGCCCAGCCGGCTGATCAGCAGTCGAGCCTAAGCCAGTCTGGCGAGCGGATCGACAAGCGGCGCAAGGTCGAAGACCCGACACTCTTCCCAGTCTCGGAAAGCGTCGCACCCAAGAAGCCCGGAACACCCAAGGCGACTTACGAGGACTGGGACGCGCTTGTCTCCACTGTCTCGCGCAATCGCATTCCAGTTAGCCGTAAAGAGGATCCTGGCGGCAAGGTCCGTTACCTCGTGCCCAGCCTCGATGAAGCCGATGCGGCGCTGATCTCGAATGCCCGGTTTGCCGCCCGCTCAGCCTCTCGCCTGGCTGCGATCTTTGAGCAGCAGGATCTTGAGATCAGCCGCCTCATTCGCTGGATCGAAATGATCGGTCAGGACCCCAAGGCCCTGATCATCGAAGGCCGCAGCGCGCGCATTGGCAAGGCAACAGATTCGATCTCCGGGCTGCTGAACGCGTGGGGCAAGACCGAGCGCGTCAAGAACGCGCTACGGGCCGAGAAGGCCCGTCGGGACGCTCTTGCCGCTACTGCTGAGTCCAGTCGTCAAGACCGCCCAGAGCGCTCAGGTGCTTCGCTCAATTCGCCGGCCAGTGCCTCTCCAACCAATCAGGCCCGGCTCGCTGAGTTGGCCCGGATCTATCCAGATCCTGCTGATGGCAAGATTGCGCAGACGCGTCACTTCATCAAGTTGCTCCGCGAGGATGCACCTCCTGAAGAGCTCAGGAAGGCGGCCGAGGCGATCTCGATTGACGCCGTGGCGCGCGAAGATGTCTATCGCCACCGCGTTGAACTGGCCATGGCCTACGAGCAGGTCATGGAAGATGACGGCGACGCCAAGATGCATGGCAGCCAGAGAGGTTTTAGCAGAAATTGAATATTAATTTTGATAGATGGATAAAGGATGAAATATTTTTGAAGTCTATCAGCTTACATCCCGATTGGAGTATATCATGAATATTATTGAGAATGACAAGGTACCGGTAGAGTCTGAAATGGCTCTACAGATCGTCACTGCGTATCTGTCCAATACCAACTGCGCACCGCAACAACTGGCCGAGCTTGCGCACCATTCACTTGCGGCAGCGCGCGTCTTGCTTGGTGCTGCCGCATCCTCGAATGCGACGGTCCAGCCATTTGCACCGCCGCCGGGGGGCGGGGAGGGGGGTGCCTCGCAGCCGAACCGCAAGAAGACCGCGAAAGTCGTCGATCTTCAGCCGATCCCTTCCGAAAGCGATCCAGAAGATCTCGAGAATGGCTACGTGAGGTACGGGCGCCAAACGGTATATGATGATCGCATCATTTGTCTTGATGATGGTCGTGAAGTTACGTTTCTGTCACGTCACTTGAATAGACTGGGCATTGATCGGAACGATTACTTACGCAGGCACAATCTTCCCAAAGATTATCCGTTTACTACTCCAGGTTACGTTGCACGCAAACGAGATGCAGCCAAAAGGAGCGGATTTGGCAAGTTGCTGCGGCCAAACCGCGAAAACCGCTAATCGGGCGACGACAATAGCTTAAAAAGCTGCATGCGGCCGAGAGCTACTCAAGCAATCGGCCGTGTTGTGGCTGCCCATGACGGCCCACCAGATCATGGTCCGGTTCGCTTGGGAAGCTGAGATGTGGCGCGCGGCATCGTGCTCGTCATGGTGCCGGTCCAGCGCGTAATAGACCTAACTGGTGACGAGCCCGACAGGACGCGCCCTTGAGATGTTCGACAGAGCGGGAATGGCCGCGGTGTGGGTTTTCTGATCCTGACCGTGGCTGCGCTCTGCGCGCGTTGGTGATGATCTGGAGGTCCCACGAGGCTCATATTTAACATAATTCGCATTATCATCTCGACGGTGTCATCATCGACTGCAGCGGCGAAGGCGGCAGATGTCTGCACGCCGACGCACGGGATGGTCATCAATATCTCGCAGGCTTGTGACTGGCTTGCGATGACACGCAGCAGCCGCAATTACACCATAACCCTAAAAAAAGTGGATGCTCGCGCTATGACCGAGAAGCGGAGATCAGAGCACACTGCTCTCCTTCGGCGGCAAGGAACCAACTCCGACTGGTATTTGTACAAAGCCCTCGCTCTTTGGTGACGGATCGAAGGATAGGTCTTGCCACAAGGCTTCATTCAAGATTCTCAATCTGGATGAAATGATGGCCGACGACGGGCAAGGAAGGCGGCGACGCCTTCGCGACCTTCGGGGCCATCGGCTGCTGCAGCAATAGTGCGGGCCTCGCGGTCGAGCTGGTCAGCAAGCGCGCTGGTCGATGAAGCAGCGAGCAGACGGCGTACGTCTCCAAACGCGGCAGTGGGGCCGCCCGCGAGGCCTATGGCGAGCTTTTGCACTTCACCGGCAAGTTCATCTGCCGACACAATACGCGTGATTAGACCAAGCGAAACGGCCTCGGCCGCGCTGACTCGGCGGTTGGTGAGGATCATCTCTTGCGCGGTGCGCAGGCCAACAAGCCTGGGCAGCAGCCATGACATGCCACCGTCCGGCGTGAGGCCTATGGCGGTATAGGCCGCGGTGAAGTGCGCGGCCTCGCTGGCGATCACGATATCGGCGGCAGCAGCCAGGCTGAGCCCTGCCCCGGCAGCTGGGCCATTGACAGCAGCGATCAGCGGCTTGTCCATACCGGCTAGGATCAGCACGGCTTCATGAAGCGTATCCGCCAGCTTGCGGATGAACGCGCCTGCCGCATCGCCTGCGTCCGCGAAGGCGCCGATATCACCGCCAGCGCAGAACATGCGTCCCAAGCCGGTTAGCATGACGCAGCGCACTGCTGCATTCGCCGAGACGGCCTGCGCCGCAGCGCGCAGATCATGGGCGAGCGCCATGTCGATGGTGTTGCCCTGTTCGGGGCGGTTGAGCGTGAGCGTGGCAACGCCGCTCTCGATCGTGGTCAGGACAGTGGTCATCGGCATTTCTCCATGGCCTCACGCGCCAGTGTCGCCAGTCTTGGCAAGGACTCGGCCCGTTCGCGCGCCAAGGCGTTCGGGTGGGTTATCCGTGTGATTGGGCGGCGTCAGGCCGTCAGCGCGCGGGCAATAACCATACGCTGGATGTCCGAAGTACCTTCGTAGATCTGGCAGACGCGCATATCACGGTAGATCCGCGCCACGCCGTATTCCTCGAGATAACCATAACCGCCAAGCGTCTGCAGCGCGCCAGAGACCACTTCTTCCGCCGTTTCGGACGCGACCAGTTTGGCCATCGAGGCCTCGGTCAGGCAGGAAACGCCGGTATCTTTGACGGCGGCAGCGTGCAGCACGAGCTGGCGTGCAGCCTCTAGTTTCGCAGCAAGGCCAGCGAGCCTGTGGCCGACCGCCTGATGCTCGATGATGGCTTGCCCGAAGCTCCTGCGTTCGTTGGCATAACCGATGGCGATCTCCAGTGCTGCCTGCGCCATGCCGATACACTGTGCGGCGATGCCGATGCGACCCGCTTCCAGATTTGAAAGCGCTATGCGGTACCCCTCGCCCTCCGCGCCGAACACCATGTCATCGGGCACGAAGACATCTTCGAACCGGATCGCGCAGGTATCGGAGGCCTTCTGGCCCAGCTTGTCCTCCACCTTGTCAACGACATAGCCGGGGCTGTCCGTCGGCATGAGGAATGCCGTCATGCCGCGCTTGCCGGCCGCAGCATCGCTGACTGCGAAGACGATCGCAAGCTTGGCGATACGGCCGTTGGAAATGAACTGCTTGGCACCGCTGAGCCGCCAGCCGCCATCGACCTTCATCGCGCGGGTGCGCATGGCAGAGGCATCGGAGCCGGCATCGGCCTCGGTCAGCGCGAAAGCTCCGGTGCCACGCCCACTGATCAGATCCTCTAGGAGGCGCGCCTGCTGCGCCTGCGTGCCAAACTTGAGAAGGCCGCCCACAATCAAGCTGTTGTGGATCGACAGGATCGTCGAGAGCGCGCCATCACCAGCTGCGATCTCGATCAGGGCGAGCGCATAGGAAACGGCATCAAGCGCCGAGCCGCCTACTTCCTCGGGCGCGGTCATGCCCATCAGGCCAAGCGCGGCCAGTTCGCCCCACAGATCATCTGGATAGCCGCCTGAGGCCTCGAATTCAGCCGACCGGGGACGAAGCCGCTCCTGGGCAAAATCGCGCACCATGTCGCGAACTGCGGCTTGCGTCTCCGTCAGAATCATAAAACCAATCCGTTGGCTATTTACTCATGAGTAAATTGCATACGAAGCGGTTTCATGTCAATGTGCGGCCACCCAATGAATCTAACCGCATCGCCCTTTCCCGGCCGAGAGGGAAAACGCTCCACCCGCGCGGCGAAGCGAGATGCGGTGCTGCGCGCAGCGATCCAGATGTTCAACGAACGCGGCTTCCACCCATCTCGCTCGACGATGCCGCCGCAAGCCTTGGCATCTCCAAGCCTACGATCCACCACTACCTTGGCAACACGGATCAGGTGCTTCTCGAATGCTCGAAGATCGGTCTAGTTGCCTGTCGGCATGAGGTCCGCCGAGGAACTGGCGGTGAACTTCGAGGGCCTGGCCGAGTAGGTCCGCAAGGCGATTGCCGCCTTTTGGACGCGCGTTGCCGGGTGGAGCCGCGACCAGATGAAGGATGCGGGCGCGATCGTCTGCTTCTCGATGATCAAGGACTTGGCCCATGTCGCTGCGGTGTATGAAATGATGGAAGGCCATACCACTCGGCACGACTTTGACCCCTGAGCTTGCCTCACCGAGAGTTTGCAGGATGCTCCGAACACTGCGACCATAATCATATTATTTATATATCGGATTTATCTTGAATGGATTGTACGGCTGATGCAAATCAACCTGATGGCATCAGAGGAGCCGCAGCCGCCACGCCAAATGTGGCGAGGCAGACGCGCTCCGCAGGGAATGGTGGGAGAGCAACATGATCAAGACCAAAATCACGGAGATGTTTGGCATCGATACGCCGATCATCATGGGCGGGATGACCGGCGTCGGCTATGGCCAACTCGTCGCGGCTGTCGCGAACGCCGGTGCCCTTGGCTTCATCACCGCCCACATGTTTCCCTCGGGCGACGACCTGCTTGCGGAGATCGAGAAGACCCGCGCGCTGACTGACAAGCCGTTCGGTGTCAATCTCACCCTGATGCCCTCGATCACGCCGATCCCCTACGACGACTATCGCGAGGCCATCATCGCGAGCGGGGTCAAGATCGTGGAGACTGCAGGCCGCGCACCGACCGATCATCTCCCGCGATTCAAGGAAGCCGGGGTCAAGGTCATCCACAAGTGCACCAGTGTGCGTCACGCCGTATCCGCCGTGAAAAAGGGCGTCGATATCATCAGCATCGACGGTTTCGAATGTGCCGGCCATCCAGGGGAGGACGACGTCGGCCTCGTGGTCTTGTTGCCAGCGACAGTCGATGCACTGCCCGACGTGCCGATCATAGCTTCTGGCGGGATGGCTGACGGCCGCAGCCTGATCGCGGCGCTGGCGCTCGGTGCCGAGGCTGTCAACATGGGCACGCGCTTCTGTGCGACGCAGGAAGCGCAAATCCATCCGAACGTGAAGCAGAAGATCGTCGACAACACCGAACTCGACACGGTGCTCGTCGGTCGATCCCTGCGCAACACCGCACGCGTCGCCCGCAACGCAGTGTCCGAACAGGTCGCTGAGATCCAGCGCGATCCCACACGTCCGTTCGAAGACGTCAAGGACCTCATGGCTGGCGCCCGCGGCCGTATCAACGTGCTACGCGACGGCGATCTCGATGGTGGTATCTGGACAAGCGGCCAAAGTCAGGCGCTGATCCATGATATTCCGACCTGCGCGGAACTCGTCGCAAACATCATGCGACAGGCCGAAGCGGTTCGGGCCAGGATTGGAAATTGACCGTTGCCTGCGCTGATCAGGTGCCGTCGCGCCATTCGGTGCGCTGGCACCGACATGCGCAAGCCGCACCAGGAACGCCCGCAGTGCGCGTTAAAGTCGCCTTCGGATAAGGTCCGCGCCGCGTTCTGCGATCATGATCGTCGGCGCGTTGGTATTGGCCGAGACCGGTTCGGGCATCACCGAGGCATCGATCACCCGCAATCCCTCCACGCCGCGCACCCGAAGCTGGGTATCCAGAACTGCCATCGGATCACCATCGGGCCCCATCCGGCAGGTTCCCACCGAATGGTAGCCGATTCCGCCAGCGCTTCGTACATAGTCCTCCCACTGTTCGTCAGTTTCGGGTATTGGATCGGGCCGCAGCGTGCCGGTGATCACGCTGGCGAGCGCCGGAGCACGGCAGGCGCTCTCCACGATCTTCAGTGCCTTGACGAGCTTCGCGACATCGCTGTGGGCGCCCTGAAGCCGATGATCGATCACCGGCTTGTCGTCGGGATCGGAACTGCGCAGGCGGATCTGGCCGCGGCTTTTCGGGCGAGCGACATGAAAGCCAAATGAGAACGAAGGCCGCTTTTCGAGGATGGCATCCCCGCGGTCGTTGAAATTGACCGCTACCGGCAGCATCGAGAGGATAATGTCCGGGTCGGCAAGATCGGGATCGGTACGGAAGGCGGCCATCACCTGCACCGCCGGCGTGGTCATGATGCCTTTTCCGGCTACGAGATACTGGATGAGGCCCCTTGCGATCCCGAGCGGGCCCAGTTGCGCGCTCAGCGTCGGGATATTGACCAGCTTTGCGAGTGCCACCGAATTGTGCTCGCGCAAGTTCTCGCCAACTCCGGGCAAATCGGCGTGCACCTCGATCCCCAGCGACGTCAGATGCGCCGCCGGTCCGATGCCTGAACGCATGAGCACGGCAGGCGATAGCAGCGTTCCGGTCGAAAGGATCACTTCGCTGACTGCATGCGCCTGCATCGCCTGCCCGTTGCATCGGAATTGCACGCCTGTCGCAACGCCGTTCCGGATCACGATGCGGTCGGCATGGGCACCGGTCATGACCGTGAGGTTGGCTCGTCCGCGAGCTGGTTCGAGGTAGGCCCGCGCCGCCGAGCAGCGCTGGCCGTTCTCCTGCGTCGCGAAGATGCGGTACACGCCCGATTGGCTGCCGTCGCAATAATCCTCGTTGAGCGGGATACCGATCTGGGTAAACGCGTCGATCACGTGCTGGCCTATCGGCTGCGGGTCGCGGATCGGAGAAACGCTCAGCGGACCATGGCTGCCGTGGCTTTGCGAAGGGGCGCCATGAAAGCGCTCGGCCTTGAGAAAATAGGGAAGTATGTCGGCAAACGCCCAACCCTCGCAGCCCATCTGCGCCCAGGCGTCATAGTCGGAACGTTCGCCACGCATGTAGACCTGTCCATTGATGGCAGAGCTCCCGCCGAGCGCCTTTCCGACAGACCACTGCATCGTGCGCCCGCCGATGGACGGATCGCTCTCGGTCGGCAGGCACCAGTCAAAGGCCTTGTTACCCATCAATTTGGCCGTGCCAGCAGGCATCTTGATGAGAAAGTCCCGTCCCTCTCCACCAGCTTCGAGCAGGAGAACGGTCTTGTCTGCGTCCTCGCTCAGCCTTGCCGCCAGAACGCAGCCGGCGCTGCCGCCGCCGACTACGATGTAATCGAAGCTTCCCAAGTCCTGTCCCGCGCTCACAGGTGCACTACCACCTGCTTGATCTGGAGAAACTCCTCCAGGCCTTGCCGCCCACCTTCGCGCCCGAAGCCGCTGGTCTTGTATCCGCCGAACGGCTGATTGGGCGCCATTGGCAGCATTCCATTGACTCCGACGCCGCCTGCCTCAAGCTCCGACGCCATCCGGTGAGCCCGCGACAGGTCCCGCGTGTGGACATAGGCGCCAAGTCCGAAGCGGCTGTCATTCGCCATCGCCACCGCATCCTTGTCTTCACCGAAGCGCACGATCGCCAGAACCGGTCCGAAGACTTCCTCGCGCGCGAGGTGACTGTCATGCGCGACACCTGCGAAGATCGTGGGCTCGACATAGGCTCCGGCTGCCAGATCGCCTTGTCCGCGACGCCCGCCAAGTACCACGCTGCCGCCGCTTTCCGCCTTTGCACGCTCGATCACACCGATTATCCGCTGCGCCGCTGCCTCATTGATCACAGGGCCGATCAGCGTCTCGGGATCGAGTGGATCACCCTGCCGGAAGCTTGCGCCGATCGTTCGCACGCGATCGACCAGTTCGTCATAGATCGCCGCTTGCGCATAGACCCGCGTCGGCAAGACGCAGCCCTGACCGGCAAGTGGTACGAGGCTCCATGCCGCCGCCATCATGGCAGCCTTCTCCAGATCCGCATCTGCGCAGATGATGTTCGCCGATTTGCCACCGAGTTCCAGCGCGAGTGGCTTCAACTGGTCGGCGCAGCGATGCATGACAGACTTTGCCACAACACCGCCGCCAGTGAAGCTGACCTTGCCAACCGCTGGATGGTCGATCAGCGCTTCGCCCGCTTCAGCATCGCCCGGTACCACGCATAGGGCGCCCGGGGGAACACCTGCCTCAAGCGCCAGCTCGCCGATGCGTATCGCAACGAAAGGCGTGATCGTCGGCGGCTTCAGGATCACGGCATTGCCTGCAGCCAGCGCGGGCACGACTTTCATCGCGATCGCGACAATCGGCGAATTCCAGGGAATGATCGCACCCACCACGCCGTAGGGCTCGTGCCGGTTATAGGCGAAGCCGGCCATACCGATCGGCTCGCTGTAGCCACCCTCGATCTTGTCGGCCCAACCCGCGTAATAACGGATCCATGACAGTGCGAGACTGTTGGCGGGCGTCGAGACCGGGTTGCCGCACTCAAGAGCAGCCAGCGTGGCAAAAGTGTCTCCCTCTGCCTCGACCAGATCGGCGAGCTTCATCAGTGCAGCCCTGCGCGCTTCTGCGCCAAGTCCCATCCAGGCGCGCTGGCCTGCGATGGCTGCAATTGCCGCCGCCTCGATCTCGTCAGCCCCGCAGACCAGAACCTTCGCCTGCGCGCAGCCAGTGGCCGGGTTCACATGATCGCGCGCGCCCAGGCTGGTTTCGCCAGGCCGGGCCGTGCCGATGACCGGGCGACTGTTTTCCAGCAATGCATTCATGTCAGCAACCTTCAGTTCGATGGTGATCGATCACCGTGTCATTCCCTTGGCTCACGCCTGATTTCCAGCCCGCGATCCCGCCGCCACAGCCGCAGGTCGCCATCACTACCAAGCGCCTGCAAAGCGCTTCAGGAATTTCTTGCCACCAACACTTGCGGTCTATCGCATCCATTGTTGGTCAAGCTCACAAAGGCGCTGGCGCCATTGCGCTTCTGGCAACAGTGACGCGAGCGTTGCGATCAGACTTTCGGCGACATCCTCCACCGGGACAATGTCGTCGATCAGTCCCACGCTGTGCCCGGCGCTGAAGATGTCTCGCCACGGCCTGACGCCCTCAGGCATCGTGGTGCGCGTGGCAGGCAAGGTCGCGGGATCGAGCCCGGCGTCTTCGATCGAGTCGCGGATCCAGTTGGCCGGAACGCCGTTCATCGCTGCCGAAACCATGATCCTGTCCATGCCGACACGCGCGATCATGTCGCGGTGCGCCCCAGTCACGCCGCTTTCAGGTGTGGCGATGAAGCGCGTGCCCATGCAGGCCAGATCACCTCCCAGAGCGAGAGCCGCGGCAATGCCGTGCGCATCGGCAATCCCGCCACCCACAATCAGCAGTCCATCCCAGATCCGCCTGACCGCCGGTACGAAGGCGAACGGCGTCAGAAATCCGCTGTGTCCGCCCGCACCGGCGCAGGTGAGCATCAGCCCGTCCACGCCAGCATCGATCGCCTTTTCAGCATGCCGCATCGTGGTTACGTCCTGGATGATCCGGCCACCCCAACCGTGGACACGCTCGACCATTCGCGAAGGATCACCAACGCTTGATAGCACAAGCGGTGCACGATGCCTTTCCAGCATCGCCAACCGGGGCACGCCCCAGTCCTCCGCCGCGCTCCGCGCAGGCAGATTGACAATCGCGGGCGCGCCTTCGATCTGTCCGAGATCGACGAGGTAGCGTTCGAACTCGGCGAGCGAGGTTGCAGGGCCACCTTGCCAACCGGCGAGTATCCCCGCTCGCGCGCAGGCCAGCGCAAGTGGCACCGACGATGCGAAGCTCATCGGTGCACACATCACGGGCAGGGTCAGGCGGTCAAACACCGCCGCACCAGCTCAGTCGCCGCCGAGTTCGCGGTGGCGGGCAAGAATGCGGACCGCCTTTTCTGCCAGGACTTCGGGGACCGGCGGATAGAGCGGCAACGGGCGGTTCTGGCTGGGCAGCGCAATCGTCGCGGTCGAGCGCACGGTTTCCTCGCCGCGCTGGTTGACGAACTTGACCGCCACATCGACCACCGCGTTGCCGTGCTCTTCACGCTTGGCCAGCACTTCTCCGCTCACCCGCTGCACGTCGCCCATGTAATTGAACTTGCGGATCTCGTCATGGACATTGGTGATGATCGCATCGTCCCCGGCCCAGTCGTTGAGGTAGCCCCAGAGGTAGTTCTCGCGCATCACCCCGTAGTCGTAGGCCATCGGGTTGCCGATCGCCTGCGCCCACTTGGGGTCCCAATGAAGCCGCTGGGCAACATCGGGCACGCCCTGCTCGTTCTTGACGTAGAATGGAGCGATACGCTTGCGGTTCTTGTGCGCACGGCGGCCCACGGTTGGTGCATAAGGCGTGAAGCCATAGCCTCCGGCGTGGAAGCAGACGACGTCGGTTACCGTCAGCGGCCCCTTGGCCTGAGTTCCGAGACTTTCACCCAGATCGACGTTTTCAGCCCAGCGCTTTTCCGCACCGCGCACGGATTCAGCAGCATAGATCTCCTCGATCGCGGCAAATTCCTCGTCGGTGTAGGTGGCAGGTTCGATTGCCGAATACTTGCCCTTCTTGACCGCGGTCTTGCGCTCGGTGAGCACGCGCAGGATCTTGTAGACCGCGACGACCTCGCCGCGCTGGTTGATCTTCACATCACGGCGCACGTTGATCACAGAACGGCCGGCGAACTCGGACTGCTTGACCTCGCAGCTTTCCTCGCCGTTGAAGCTGTAGATCGTGTCGCCCGGAAACACCGGCCGATAGAACTCCCAGTCCGAACCCGACACGAACACGTGAATTCCACGGAACAGACTTTTCTTGAGCGCCTTTATCTCATCGGGGATCGGATCACCCTTCAGCGGCTTGTTGATCTGGCCGACCATCATGCCCGGCGCGATCACGCTGCCCCAGCGGGTCTTTTTTGCATAGTTCGGGTCGCAGAACAGCGGATTGTCGTCACCGCAACCGTAAGACCAGTTGCGAATGGAGTCTTCGGACGCCGTCTGGACGTATTCGGCCATTTTCGAGACCTCGTCGAATCCAACCAACTGGCGCTGCCGCTCGATGTCCTCATCCGTGATCTCGTAAGCCGTTGCCTTCTGCCACTCTTCGCTCTGCGTAATATCGCCAGCTTTGCTCGCCATCATCCTATCCCCATGCCAATCGTATAACTAGGTAATAGATATATTAGCGGGGTGGCGCAACCCCATCGACGTACTTCCGTCGGTATTCCAGGCGCCGATCTGCAGATTTCTGAAATTGCCGTCACTGACCATCTGCTCACCCGCTTCACGATCGGTCGTCGCCAGGCAGTCGATGATCGTGCCGCAACAGCAGCCCTACTCTCCCGTGAACGCTGGCTTGGCCTTGGTGCCGAACACCTTGATTGCCGCGACATTGTCCTTCGTCCGTGAGGTGCGCGCTACGGCTGCCGCTTCCGCTTCGAATGCCGAATGGATGTCGCAACGCGGACTGTCGTTGATCAGTTTCTTGATCTCACCCAGGGCGATCGTAGCATCGTTGGCGAATTCGGTCGCAACGGCCCTCGCCCGCCCGGCCAGCTCTGCGGTCGGAACGACCTCGGACAGAATGCCCCAATCAAGCGCAGTCGCTGCGTCGATGCGTTCGGCCCGCATCAGGATCCGCTTCGTCCTGATTGGCCCGATGATGCGAGGCAGCAGCCAGGCAAGCGCCGAATCAGAAGCCGAAGCGAGGTTCTTGAAAGGCGCCTGAAACCACGCACCCTCCGCCGCCACGACATAGTCGGCGGCCAGCGTCATGCCCAGCCCGATGCCGATCGCCAATCCGTTGACACCCACGATCAGCGGAATCTGCAAGGCGTGGATGCGGCGCAGCAGCGGATGGTACAGCGTTTCGACCGCACCAATGTTCGCAAGCTTTTTGCCACCCTCGGACAGGGCCTTGCGGCTGCCCATCAGGTTGGCACCAGCGCAAAAGGCACGTCCCTCTCCGGTAAGCAGAACTGCGCGACAACGCCGGCGAGGCTTTGCGATCTCGGTGAGCGCGACCACCAGCGCGTTGGCCATGTCCTCGCCCATGGCATTCAGCTTCTCCGGGTCGTTCAGCGTGATGATCGCCAGCGGACCGTCGAACTCCAGTCGCACTCCCGAATAGTCGATGCGTTCGATGGCTCCGTCGTCCGGGTTCGATTCGCTGCCGGTCATCCTCAATCTCCTGGCCAACTGCACACTGCTATCGCAGCAGAATTGCAAACTTATCAAATAACGTAGTTATATGTATATTGCGCCATGTGCCAGTCAATCTCGTCGAGCGCAGGCGAATCAGCTATCATCGTGGCACGCCTCGACCGCGTATCGCTGGCAGCATCTGCCTTGCGCCGAGCAGGCAACGCGATCACAGCCGCCCCCGGTTGCAACCTATTCCGCCGCATCGAGTGCCTGATCGACCAGCCGCGCAACGCTCGCAAAGCTCGGTGTCTCGCATGCAGCAACATACTCGCGCCGCAACCGCAGCACGAGCTCATCGATCGTTGGCAAGTCGTCGATCATGTCGATGCCCTGCCCGGCCGACCACAGGTTCTTCCATGGCTTTACGCCTTCGGGCAGGTGATCGTGCGACATGCTGCGGGTCTGCGGAACCGGGAGATTCTTCGGATCGAGCCCGACTCGCTCGATCGAAGGCACCAGCCAGTTTGCCGCGACGCCAGCGATCTTGGGCGTGAACAGCAAGTCCTCGGATTTGCCCTCGACGAGCATAGCCGCATAGGCAGGATCGACCCCGGCCTCCTGCGTGGCGATGAATCGCGTGCCCATGTAGGCAAGGTCTGCTCCGAGGATTTCGGCTGCCCGAATGGCTGCGCCTGTGGAAATCGAACCAGCCATGAGCAGGGTGCCGTCAAAGATTCGGCGGATACGCGGGACCAGCACCAGATGGCCAATGTTGCCAGAATGACCGCCGCCGCCCGAGCCGACGCAGGTCAGGCCGTCGCAGCCGGCTTCGATTGCCTTTTCAGCGAAGCGGAACGAGACGACATCGTGGAATATCTTCAGTCCGTTGTCGTGCACGCACCGGGCCAGTTCGGCCGGATTGCCCGTCGCACTGATGATCACGTCCACGCCGTACTGCCGGCACAGCTTGATATGCCTGTCCATTTCGGCCCCCGGCAGTTTGGTCGCAAGGTTGACCGCAAGTGGCCCTATGCGGGCATCCGGGTTCGCTTCGTGGAAAGCGTCAAGGTCGGCGCGGATATCCTTCAGCCAATCTTCGAAGATCTCGAAGCTGCGCGCATTCTGGCGTGGCAGCGCCCCCATGATTCCCGCCTTGCAAGCTGCCTTGACCATCGCAGTGTTGCTGACAAGGAACATCGGCGCGCAGACCGCCGGAAGGATGAAACGGTCACGAAGCGAAGGGTCAAGTGCCATCGGCAAATCCTCTCGGTAGATTTCGAGCCTGTGCGCTATATGATATAGATGATTATGGGAAGTCGCTTTACGGCGTTGCCGGGCTGATCGGCTACGTCAGCCGAACGAGCCGGTAGCCGCGCCGTTGCTCCAGCTCACAGGTGCGAGCCCATCGCATAAGCTGACATGTCGGGCAGGTGATGTCCTCCATCGACTGCGAGGCTTTGCCCGGTCACGAAGTCGCTCGTAGGTGAGGCGAAGAACAACACCGCATTGGCAATGTCGCTTGGCAAACCAGAACGCATGACCGGTATATTGGACACGATCTGGCGGGCTGTGGATTCGTCCATGCGGGGGTCGCGGTCATCGATGATGAGGCCGGGTTCGATCAGGTTGACCGTCGCCTCGAGTTTCGCAAATTCGAGGGCGAGGCTTTTGCAAAGCCCGGTCATGCCGGCCTTCGATGCGGCATAGGCATCGAGCCCTGCAAGCCAGGATCGGTTCCCTATCAGCGATGCGATTGCGATCATGCGGCCACCGGATCGCGCCGCAAAGTGCGGAAGCGCTGCGCTGGCCAGCCACTTAACGGAATAGAGGTTCGTCCGCATTACTCGGTCGAACTCCTCGTCCGCCAGTTGCGCGAACGGCGTGAACGGAAAGATCGCGCTGTTGTGGACCAGAATGTCAAGCCCGCCGAAGGCTTCGGCAGCTGCCGCTACGGCAGCGTGGCAGGCCGCGCTGCTGGAAAGATCAAGGGCTACCAGCTGGGCGGTCCCGCCATCTGCAACGATCTCGTCGACCACGGCCTGCCCCGTCGCGGCGGTGCGCGTTGCCACAACTACGCTCGCCCCGCTGGCAGCAAGCTTGGCAGCAATGGCCCGCCCGATGCCGCGTCCGCCGCCTGTGACCAGTGCGACCTTGCCCGAAAGGTCAACTTTCATCGTGACACACTCCCTCAAATGGTTTCTTCGATTGCAGCCTCGCTCCAGGCCCAAAGCAGCTTTGCTGCAACGGGATCGATCGCCCAAGGCTTCACGCCATCGCTCCTGCCTGGCTCATTGAGAGCCGCCACATCGCAGTTTTCGAGGTAGAGCCCGCCTAGCCCTTCGAGTTCATGTCCCAGCGCCGCCCAGATGCTTGTCGCTGCGCCCTGTTCGGGGGTTTTCCAGGTGAATTGCCTTGCCGACGCTGCATCGACGCCGAGCGCCTTGCGTATCTCGTCTGTCATCGACCGTCCAAGATTGGTCTGGATGGCGCCGGGCATCAACGAGAACGCGCGGACCCCGTGTTCCCGGTATCGTCGGTCCAGCTCGACGGCGAACAGTGCGTTGGCTGTCTTTGATCGTCCATAGGCCTTGATCGGATCGTATTGCTCCGTCTCGAAGTGCGGGTCATCGAAATCGAAGGCGCTCCAGTGGTGCCCGGACGAGGAGACCGATACCACGCGTGAGCCACCTGCCTCGATCAGGTCCGGCAACATCAGTGTCGTGAGGTGGAAGTGCCCCAGATGGTTCACGCCAATCTGCGCCTCGAACCCTTGCGCGGTCCGTGCGAATGGGCACGCCATGATCCCGGCATTGTTGATCAGGCTGTGCAGTGGCTGGCCTTTCTCACGCGAGACAAAGGCCTCGACGCTGCGCAAGTCGCTCAGCTCCAGCGCCGATGCGTATGCCTTTCCACCCGCCGCGGCGATACGGTCGAGCACGGGCTCGGCCGACACCGGGTCCCGCACCGCGAGCACGACCTCGGCTCCGACACTGGCGAGCGTAACGGCAGTCTCCACGCCAATCCCGCTGTTTGCGCCGGTCACGATCACCCGCTTGCCGGAAAGATCGTGTCCGGCTGCCACTTCGGCGGCGGTGGAGGTTGCTCCGAAAGGCGACATCACACGGTTCAACTGCTTGTCCGATCAAAGAACAGAGTCTGGTGAGCATGGCCGATGTCTCCGTTCAGATCGGCCAGCGATGTTGCGACCACACCTATGCCGTTGCCGGATGATGCAGTGCGCGCGGCTACGCGAATCCACTCGCTGCGCGGCATGCGCGCGAGGTGAAGGCTGATGTCGACGTTCGCAAATGACCATTCGCGCCAATCCATGACCGACGAAAGGCCGCTTCCGAAATCGGCAACCATCGCCGCCGTAACCAGCGGCGAGATCCGCATGCCTCGGACGATCTCGCCAAGGAACCGCGCCCAGACGACGCCGGGGCCCAGCACTTCGAGACCTCCGGATTCCAGCCGCGTCTCGATGATGTGCCCGAACCGGGAGCGCTTGCCGTTGAGTGTGGGCAGTCCCTCCGGTGCGAGCGGGTGGATGGCTTCAGCCAGCGCCGGTGCCTCGGCTTCGCGCACGCGCAGGGCGGTCGCGCGGATCGTCGGCACGCCATCCGCGAGGAGTTCAACTTCCAGCAGTTGCAGCTTCCGGCCCTCGCGCAGGGGGGTGACGCGCGCCGAGATCGGCCCCATCGGCGTCGGTCGCAGGATGTCTAGCGTCAGCCTGGCGGGCACCATCGCCACCGGCGCCGGCGCGCGCTCCCACAGGTGTGCGACGAGTCCAGCCAGTGCGACGCCGTTCTGCCAGCGTCGATCCCACGGACCGAGCGCTAGCACACTAGGAGTGAAGACGCCTTCGCTCTCTTCGTAGAACCATGTCGGCAGCGCCCCGGTCATGCGGCGCTCGCGTCAGGCCAGATCAGCTCAGCTGCCGAGGCGGCCTGCCTGCTCCAGCCGCCAAGCTCTCCCACAAGCCAGCGCAGGCGGAAGGTCCAGAAATGCAGCGCGTGCTCAAGCGTCATGCCCAGCGCGCCATTGAACTGATGGCAGTCATAGACGACCTGCAGGATCGAGCGCTGGGCGTGCAGCGCGGCGAGCGCAGCATCGGCCGCATCGCCACTCCACGCGGCCTTGAGCGCAAGCCAGCGGACACCCTCGGCACGCACCGCGTCGATCGACAGCCGGTGCTGCACCGCCTGGAACGATCCGACAGGACGTCCGAAAACCATGCGCTGCTTGACGTAGTCGTTGGTGAAGTCAATCGCGGCGCGCAAGGCCGCGCCAGCCTCGAGTGCCAGGCCGAGCCGCCACAGCCGTTCGAGTTCGGCGCCACGCCCGGCCAGCCGCTCGCCTGAGGACAGGTCAGGCCCAGTGGCCAATCTCCCGAGCGGCCAGGCATAGGGACCGTCAAGCGGAATGACGTCGAGATCTCCTGCACGCAGAAGAACCGCGTCCTCACCGTCCAGCACGATCAGCGTCTTCGCCGTATCAAGGAAGCGCACGCCTCGCGTCAGGTCTTCGGCGCGCGCGACCGCTACTGGGCGAGAGAGCGACCGTCCGGCAAGCAGCGGGCCGATCAGAGCCGAGCCCGCAGTTTCGACAACAAGCGGTGAACGGCCGCATTCGGCAACCAGCAGCGCTGCCTCAAGCGCCCCGCAGCCCTCCGCCAGTGCCACATCCAGAAAACCGCCCGCCTCCAGCGCGCATTCAAGCCCAACGCCCCGCGCCCATTTGACTGCCGCGACAACGCCGTTTTCGGTCGGCATGGCGCAGTTGTCGTCGACCATGCGGGCCAGCGCAGCCAGCAGCGCCTGCTGTTCGGGTGTGAAGTCGAGATCCATCGCTCAGGCTCCTCGCGGCAGGCCCAGGTGTCGACCCGAGACCATATTGAGCTGCACTTCCGCAGCACCCGCTGCGATGCCGGCGGTGATCGCTGAATTGAATTGGGCGCGTGCGTGACCATCCGCACCGTCGATCAGGAGGTCGGGCAGCCAGGTCGAGGTGATGTTCGCAACCGCGTGGTCAGCCTCGATCATCGCATAGCGCGCGAGATAGGTCTCTGCCCCCGGCTCGCGCTGCTTTGCGCGACCGTCGATCACCCGGTAGGTCAGCAGGCGCGCCGCCTCGACCAGCGAGCGCGCCGCGGCGCATTCGGCACGGCAGACCGGATCGTCCCACTGGCCGCGCGCCTTGAGGATGCCGACGAGATGATCCAGCCCACGCGCCGACTTTTCGTAACGCGCCGCGCCGATGCGCTCGTAATGAATGATCGTCTGGACGATTGCCCAACCGTTGCCTTCCTCGCCAAGCAGGGCGTCGGATGGAACGAAGGCGTCGCTGAAGAACACCTCGTTGAAATCCCATTCCGAATGGACACCGCGGATCGGGCGGATTTCGATGCCCGGCGTGTCGGTTGGGATGAGAAAGCAGCTGACCCCGCCCTTGCCCTTCCCGCCAATCCGGGCAAGCAGGAACATGATGTCTGCGCGCGCGGCATAGGATGTCCAGACCTTCGAGCCGTTGAGCACGTAGCCACCGGGCACCGGGTCTGCGCGGGTCTTCATGTTGCCAAGGTCCGTACCGGCCTCGGGTTCGGAAAAACCCTGGCACCACAGAAGCTTTGCCTCAGCTATTGCACGGAGGTACTTCTGCTTCTGTGCCTCTGTGCCGAATTTCATGATCGCCGGTCCGGCCCAGTTGGCCCCCAGGTAGAGCGATGAGCGCGGCTCACCGAGCGACCACATTTCCTCGCTGATGACGATCTGCTTCCAGGCATCGGCGTCTTGACCGCCATAGGCGCTCGGCCAGTGCCGCACCACCAGGTCGCGGCGTGCCAGTTCAGCGTTGAAGCCACGCGCATTGTCCATGACCTGCGGGCTCGCAGGCCCGTGTGGCGCGTAGTTTTCCCACCAGTCCCGAGGCAGGTCAGCGATCACCTCGCGCAACTCGGCGCGATAGGCTTCGTCGGTTTCGTCCCACGCGAAATCCATCGTGCATCCTCCTATTTGGTATACTTATTGAACTGATAGCTCATCATGTCAAACCCCCTTCACATACGGTGCCGCTTGGCAAACCACGCTTTTGACGCGACAAGGGCCGCCGATGGCTGCGGTTTCCCTCCCACTTGCCGGTGCAAAGCGACGACGGCGCAAGCTGGGCGAAATCGTGGCTGAACGGATCGTCGCTGACATTGTCCGACGTGGCTGGCCTGAAGGAGAGATGCTTGGAACCGAAGCGGACTTCATGGACCGTTATCGCGTTTCCCGCGCGACCTTCCGCGAAGCCATGCGGCAGATCGAAGGCCTGGGTGCTGCCGCAATGCGGCGCGGTGCTGGCGGCGGACTTGTTGTAAAGGCACCGCCAAGGGACGGGATCGTTGCATCGTTACGCACCTGGCTCAGTATGGCGCAGGTGTCTTCAAATGCGCTGGTTGATGTCGCCGAGGTGCTCCGGCGCGCGCAGAGGGTCGATTTGCACGCCGCTCCGAATCAGGCGATCGCGCTGTTTCTCGCTGCTGTCGAACCGGCCGGAGGGAACAAGCAGGAGCCGGCAAGGAAGCTCAGCGAGTGCGTTGCCCAGCGGATCATCAAGGACATCGACACTGCAGGTGCCGCACCAGGCATAAATCTTGGCAGCGAAGACGAGTTGCGGATCAAATATGGTGTCAGCCGCGCCGTGTTGCGCGAGGCGCTTCGCAGCCTCGAACTCCATGACCTCGTCAGGGTAAAGACGGGTGCTCGGGGCGGTGTTCTCGTTCATGCGATCGATCCCGGTTACACGATCGAGATCGCAAGTACCTGGCTGCACTATGCAAGACTTCCCGTTACCCATCTGTGGGAGGCCCATTCGTGCCTCGCGGAGGCGGCGTTCAACCGGTTTGCCTCCCATGCGTCACAGGCCGACATCGCCGATCTGGAACGCGCCTTCACGCGCCTCGCCGATGCCTCGGCCAGCCATTACCTCGTTGCCGCCAACGCGTTCCACGAAATCATCGCGGAGCGGTGCGGCAATAGTGCGATTGCGCTGTTCGTCCGGATCCTGCTGAAATTCGGACCCGAGGTGGTGCCGCAGCCGGACCCGGCGTTTCTACCACGGATCAAGAACGCGCACGCGCTCCTGCTGGCAGAGATCAAGGGTGGGCGCCCGGAAACGGCGACAGCCACGTTCTACGAACTTTTTCAGCATGCTCGTCGCTGGCTCGAAGGGATCGAGCGCCAGCAAGGACGGCGATGACGGGCAACTCCCGTGTCCGGCAGGCACGTGAAACCATGGTTCGTCGCCAGCCGTGCGGGAAGCGACGAGACAGGCCTTCCGGCGCTTTAACCGAGCAGTTCGACAACCGAGTCGGGACCGATCTGGTCTAGCCAGACTTTGCCCGCAGCGATCATGTGTGCCTTCCAGTGCGCTTCTGCTCCAGGCCCGTCTTCGGCTTCGATCAGGTCAACGAGCTTGGTGTGCGATTTGAGACCGAACCGGAGGCGGCGCTTTGAAAACTCCGGATCGATGTCGGCTTGCCGACGCTGCGCCAGTAGAAGGTGCTCGTCCACCAGCCCGCGAAGCGCTTGGGCAACCATGATCAGGGTCTGGTTCCCGGCGAGCTCGATCATGGTCTGGTGAAACTCGGCAATCCGCCGCGATACCGCCATTCGATCGCTGATCAGCGCCAGCTCGATGTCGATCAGCCCACGCAGGACCGGCACGGCCGCCTTGCTGTTGCGCTCGGCCACCATGCGCGCAGCCGGGGGCTCTATCAGAGTGCGCATCTCGTAAAGATCGCCAATCGTGACACCCTTGGCTTGAAGCGTAATGCCGGCCGCGCGTGCGATCATCTCGTAGTTTGGTGAGGAAATCCGCGCCCCACCCCTCGCCCCGCGCGACACAGTCACAAGGCCTTCGGACTCGAGAATGCGCACAGCCTCCCGGATCGTCGGACGCGAGACCTCGAACTCGGCTATGAGGTGCGCTTCTGCAGGGAGCGTGTCGCCGTCCTTCAACTCTCCGCGGATGATCCCGTTGCGGATCTGCCGCGCGACAAGCTCTGCGGTCTTGGGGACGCGCACCGCCTCGGCGTTGCTGCGCGTCCCGGTTGGAATGTCGGCGAAGCCTTTAGACAATGTATATTCCTTGCAAGAAGGCACCCTTGTTATCCACCGGGGCCGAAATTACAAGCTCCGGCTCCCTATGCCGAACTCATTGTGCTCGCCTTAATGCGGTTATTTGCCCGTGTAGCGGTTCCGCACATCGTATGTCAGCGCCGCCGTGACCATGGGATCGCACAGGCCTTCGAATGTCCAGCCCTCCGGGGCGAACTGGCTACGGATCAGTTCAGGCTCCTGTACCAGGGCAACATGACCACCCACGATATACACCTCCCGGCCGCTTAGGTTTGCCGAATGCGGCGCGCAGAGCCAGGCGATCACGGAAGCAACGTGCTGAGGCTGTGAATCGACGCCGTGCGAAAGCAGCCAGTTGTTCGATATGGGCGGGATGTGCAGCGTTTGTGTCTGGTATGCGATGGTTTCCATCACTTCGGGGATGCCCAGATTGGTGCCGCCTGACATCGGCCGAACCACGTTTGCGCGCACGCCGTACTCGCCAAGCTCGCGCGCCACGGCCCGCGTCATGCCTACAACGCCCTCCTTGGAGGCACAGTAGTTCGCCATGCCCCAGTGCCCGAAGCCGGACGGCGATCCCATATTGACGATAGCTCCACCTTGCTTTGCCAGATGCTCGGCACCGGCGCGGATCGTGGCAAAGTAGCCCTTGAGGCTGACATTCAGCACAAGATCGAAGTCTTCTTCGCTCATTTCGGTGATCTTGCGCGGTCGGATGATCCCGGCATTGTTGATCAGGAAATCAAGTCGACCATAGGTGTCCATCGTGCATTCGATGAGCGCCTTGCCGCCTGCCATCGACGCGATGCTCGAGGTTTCGGCCACGGCTTCTCCGCCAGCAACCTTTATCTCGTTGACCACGGCTTGGGCAAAGCTGGTGTCGCCACCGCCGCCTTGCGGGCCACCCCCAAGATCGTTGACGACGACTTTGGCGCCTTCACGCGCCATCAGCAACGCTGCTTCACGGCCGATTCCGCGTCCCGCTCCGGTGATCGCGACGACCTGGCCTTCAAACACACCCATCTCCACCTCCTCAATTCTGAAAGTTTTTGGTATTATTAATTTATACGATTGTCCAGCGCTCGCTCGCTATTGCTCGTGGCCGAGCCCAATCATGCAAACCTACATTTAGGTTCGTTATCAACGACGAGCGTAATACGGGAACGGGGTTTCGTTGCGCTCGCCGCCGTAGATCCGGTGATGCGAATAAGGATAGCGCGGCCTCGTCTGGCTCGCGCGGTCAAGCAATTCCATCTCGGCGTCACTGAGTTGCCATTGCTGCGCGGCGAGGTTTTCGGCGAGTTGCGCTGCGCCGCGCGCTCCTATGAGTACCGAACTGACGCCGGTGCGACGAAGCAGCCAGTTGATCGCAACTTGCCCATGGGTCACTCCGGAGCGCGCCGCGACGATCGTGTCCATCGCGGCAAGGACAGCGTCCCCGCGCGGAGTCTGGTATGCACGTATGCCTCCGCCTTGCTCAAGCCGGGTAGGCTCGCTTCGCTCTTTGCGGAACTTGCCGGTCAGGAATCCTTGCGCGAGCGGGCTCCAGATCAGCGCCCCCACTCCTTGATCGATTCCACAGGGGAGAAGCTCGTCCTCGGCCTCGCGGGCCATCAGCGAATACTGTATCTGCTGGCCAATGAAGCGGGCCTGATGCGTCTTGTCGGCTGCGGCAAGCGCCTTCATCAGGTGCCAGCCGCCATAGTTCGAGCATCCGACATATCGTACCTTGCCTGCGGTGACGAGATCGTCGAGGGCGCGCATCGTTTCCTCGATCGGCACGCGGCCATCCCAGTTGTGGACCTGGTAGAGGTCGATCCAGTCGGTCCCCAACCGCTTGAGACTGGCTTCGCATGCCTCGATCAGGTGTCGGCGCGAAAGACCCATGTCATGCGCGTTGCGGCCCATGCGGCCGAAGGCCTTGGTTGCCAAGACCACATACTTGCGGCGCGTCCCCAGGGCCTCGCCCAAGATCTCTTCCGAGAGGCCCTCGCTGTAGACGTCGGCGGTGTCGAACAACGTGACACCGGCATCAAGGCACATGTCCACCTGATGCCGCGCATCCTCTCCGCGTGTGCCTCCCATGGTGGCAAAACTGCTTTGACCGTCACCGAATGTCATCGCGCCGAAGCCGAGAACAGAGACCTCCAGACCACTTCGCCCGAGAAACCGAGTTTGCATGCCTACTCCTGTAATCCGAAATGGAATGGACCGGGCTCTGTGCCGGATACCGTCGTCTTCGCGACTGCAGATCGGACAAGATCCGTACGAGCGCTCCGCACAGTTTGTGGTCGGCCGTGCATGTCAGCCAGCCTCCTGTCCGCCCCCCACCGCCGCCCCCGGAAACGATGCCCGGCGAGTGGCTGCATCGCGGTCGAACCCGGCGTTGCGCATAACCTCATGATCGATTCCCTGCGCCAGCCGCATCCCGTCCGTGTCGTACACCAGCCGCTTGTTTTCGGCGTTCGAATGCGGACTGATCGCCAGGATCGCTTCTGCGTAGTCGGCCAGCGCAGCATCGAGTGCCCCGTCGACAACACACAGGTTCGCGAGGCCGGCACGCTCGGCATCGACCCCGGTGACCGGACGACACGTAACCATCATCTCGATCGCGCGCGCCGAGCCGACGCGGCGCGGCAGGCGCTGCGACATGCCCCAACCCGGCACGAGACCCCATTTGCCATGGGTATCGGCAAAGCGGGCGGTTTCATCGCAGATGATGAAATCCGCCGCCAGAGCCAGTTCCAGCCCGCCGGTAAAGCAGGTTCCGCGCACCGCGGCGATCACCGGCTGCCTCAGCTTCGAGAGCAGTTCGAGCGTGTGGACTTCCTTGCGCAGCCAGCCCAGTGCATCGGCATGGGGCTTTTCGCCAAGACCGTGGCCCGCGCAGAAATGATCGCCCTCTCCCCTGATGACGACCAGCCGGACCGATGAATCAGATTGCAGCGCGACGACATGGCCTCGCAGGGCCCGAAAGAGCTCGCGATTGATTGCATTGCGTTTTTCAGGACGATTGAGCACGAGGGTGGCAACGCCGCCCGCGTCATTGCGCAACACCAGATCGCTCACCCCATCCCTCCCTGTTGCAGTGACCCTTGGCACGAGGCACTTGCCGAATAACATCATAATCATATAAAGCTTAAATGTCAGCCGGAATTGTCCGGGGCCAGGTAGAGGATTGGGCGGCGCGAGCATGAAGGACGAGGACTTCGCCACGTATGGGCTCCAGCCGCCGCCAGCGCGGATCGATCCCCCCAACAGCCCTCGAGACGTGGCGGAAATCCTCGACCGGGCGATTGCCAGCGCACCAGATGCAGAAGCGCTGGTCGAGGCCTCGCAGCGAATGACCTTTGCCCAGGTCGGGTCCGCGGTCGAGTCTGTGACCACGCTGTTCGAGCAAGCCGGCCTCAAACCCGGAGACCGAATCGCTGCCTCGCTCGGCAACACCTGCGATCTCGTCATCGCCTTCTTCGCGGCGATGCGCCTGGGAGCGGTGTGGGTGGGGATCAACAAGATCCTCCCTGCGGGCGACAAGCGCTACATTCTCGATCACAGTGGTGCAAAACTGCTGCTGGCCGATGCGAGCATCGCAGAACAGATCGACAGCCTGCGCGGCGAGCTGTCCGCCCTGGCGCATGTATGGGTGATCGACGAGCCTGCTCGGGACGGCGGCTGGCACGCGGCAAGGACCATGGAATCGCAAGCCCGCGCGTCACGGCCGCCGGTCGATCCATATGCCCCTGCCGCTATCATGTACACGAGCGGGACCACCGGAGTCCCGAAAGGGGTGGTCCACAGCCAGCACAACATGGTGGTCGTTCCGGCCGCCACGTTCGCCCACGGCATCCTTTCGCCCGATGCTTCACGCGGCGCGGCTCTGCCTCTGACCATCACCAACGTCATGATCCTCGGCCCGATATCGGCCTTCTTCGCGATCCGACCGTTCAAGTTCGGTCCATCCACGAAAGTCGCGCCATTGGTCGAATGGCTTCACGCAGAGCAGATCGGCCAGATCGCATTCGTGCCGACGATGGTCTACGATCTTCTCCAGGCCGGGCTCGACCTGCCACCGGGGCTGTCGCTCGGGGCAGGCGGCGCACCATTGCCGCAGGTCATCCGCGAGGCCTTCTTCAAGCGTTACGGATTTCACATCGGCACCAGCTACGGGCTTACCGAAGCACCCACGGTCGTGGCGATATCGGGCGATCAGGTCACGCCAGACGGTGCCAGCGGGTTGGCTGTGCCGCACATGGACGTAACAATCCGTAGCGAAGATGGCCTGGTCCTTCCCATCGGTGAGACCGGCGAGGTCTGCTTTGGTCCCGTCTCCGAAGGTCCATGGGCTGGAGTCTATACACCTCCGCTGGGATACTGGCGCGAGCCCGAGCGCACTGCAGCGCTGCTTCGCGGCGGGGTGGTCCACTCGGGAGACCATGGCCGGCTCAATGACGAAGGATGGCTGACGATCGCAGACCGCAGTTCCGAACTGATCCTGCGTGGCGGCTCGAACGTATATCCTGCCGAGATCGAGCGCATTCTCCATCGGCACGATGACGTGGCCGACTGCGCCGTGGTCGGTCGGCCTGATCTCAGGATGGGCATGTTGACCGTAGCCTGCGTACTGCCCGCACGGCCCGGCATCGACGCCGACGCCTTGCGAGACGAACTGCGCGCACTCTGCGCCGAACATCTCACACGGTACAAGATCCCCGATGAATGGCGGTTCTTCGAGGAATTCCCGCGCAATGCGATGGGCAAAGTGGTCAAGCCAAAATTGCGCGAACTGGTAGCGCCGACAAACTGACGGGAAGAGGAACGATAACGATGCAGATAAAATCAAGGCTGCCGCAGCTTGTCGAGGAACTGACTGCAGATTGGCTGACAGAGGTACTGTCCCGCGATTATCCGGGGACCGTAGTGACAGAAGCCCATGTCGGCACGGTGATTTCGGGCACTGCGACGAAAGTCCGGCTGCTGCTCACCTACAACGCCGCTGGCCACAGTCACCGTCTGCCGCCTACGATGTGGATCAAGGGAGGTTTCATCCGGCACGACTACTCGTACGACAATTCGTTCGTGAACGAAGCCCGTTTCTTCGGCACCTGGGCGCGCGAACTTGAGATCAATCTTCCCAAGGCCTACTGGTCGGGTTGGGAAGATGGTGTTCAAGGGCTGGTCCTGCTCGAGGACCTCGCCGCCCGTAATGCCACATTCGGCAGGGCCACAAGCCTGATCTCGATTGACCAACAGGCACAGGCGCTCGACCTTCTGGCCAAGATGCATGCCAAATGGTGGGAATCGCCCGAACTGAAGTCTCTCAAGAACTTCTCGAAAGCTTGGGAGGCAGACGGCGACATCGTCATGCAGATGCTGCGTCCGGACTATTTTGACGCCTGTATCAACGATCGCCGCTGCGCCGCCTATGTTGGCCCGTACCGCGATCGTGAGCGGGTCATGGCAGGGCTGCGCACGCAGTGGGCGCGAGGATGCGAAGTGCCGCAGGTGTTCAGCCACGCCGACGCACATCTCGGTAACATGTTCTTCGAACCTGACGGCACGCCCGGCTATCTCGATTGGCAATCGTGGCAGGAAGGTCCTTACATGCACGATGTCGCCTATTCGACAATCGGCAATCTCAAGGTGGAAGACAGGCGCCACGCCGAAAAGGATCTGCTCGCTGGTTATCTTGCAGCGCTGTCTGCCTACGGCGTTGCGAACCCACCCTCTTTCGAGGACGCATGGGCCGCTTATCGTCGCCACGCGATGCATGGGTTCATGTGGCCGTTCACGCCAGAAGAAATGCAACCGCTCGACATCGTGACAGCGGAGGGCGACTGTTTTGGCGCGGCGGTCATGGATCTTGATACCTTCGGGGCACTGGGCGTCTGACGTGATCAGCTATTCGCAACCACGGATGATTGCGGTCCGCGGTGCCCGCAACTTCCGCGATCTGGGGGGTTATCCGACTGAGGACGGTCGGACGGTGCGATACGGCCTTGCCTATCGCGCCGGCCACCCCGGTGATCTGTGTGAAACGGGCATCGCTGAATTCGCGGCGCTCGGCATCGGTGCCATCGTCGATTTGCGCACCACCGAAGAGCGTGAACACCTCCCCTACCCCGCACGAGCCTTGGGAAAAGCGCATTACTGGGCCTGTGACTACGCACTCAGTCGCGGCGACATTGTCGCGATGCTCAAGGACTGCGCAACTACGGCTGATGATATGCGTGAGCGCATGCGGAGCAATTATCGCCAGCTACCCGATGAGCAGCACGCTGCTATCAACGCAACGCTCCAATTCCTGCTTGAAGGCATGACTCCGGTGCTGATCAACTGCACCGCAGGCAAGGATCGAACGGGGGTAGTGGCTGCAATCGTCCTGGCCGCGCTTGGCGTTTCGACCGAAGTCATAAGTCATGACTATGCCTATACCGAAGTCGTGCAGGATCCGGGCCAGGCGCTGTTCCACTATGATAGCGATGGACCGTTCGCATACATGCTCGATGTCCACCCGGAAGTGATGCGAGCGATGATGGGTTCGCATCCTGAAAACATCGCGGCCATGCGCCACGAACTGGTCACACGCCACGGCTCGATGGAGGGCTACCTGCTCGAACGGCACGATCTCGACGAGGTCGCGCTACGGGGACTGCGAGCGCGAATGCTCGAAGGCTGAGCGTCAGCAGCCAACTGCTCGGCAGAATAACTCGACCTCGAGTTCGGTCATCGCGAGCATTTCTGCGGGATCGCGCGCCGCCGTACCAAGCCCGCGCACCGCAAAGACCAATCCTCGAGCCAGATCTTGCGGCGATGCGGGCAAGTGCTTTGCGCCCTCCTCGATAATCTTCGCAATCCGCTCCTGCAGCGCACGATAGACTTCGACCACGACGGGAAAGGCAAGATCATCCATGTCACGCGCGTCGGGCGTGTTGCACTTGAGTTCGAATACCTGGACCAGCCACAGGCGGCACGCAGTCAACAGCTGGTCCCGCAGCGACGTGCAGGTGCTGAGCGCGGCTTCGATCTCTGCCATCCTGATGCGATTGAGATCGCGAACGCTGGCCTCAAACACCGGTTCCTTTCCGGGGAACAGAAGATAGAGCGCCGGTCGAGAGATATCGGCCGCCTGCGCGATCTGGCCCATGGTCGTCCGCGTGAACCCATGGCGCATGAACTGGTCGGCTGCTGCCGCAATTACCCGCTCTCGTTTGTCCTCTGCCGCCATTGTCCGAACAACTCCGTACCATCCTGCCGGGCGCAGGCCCCATCTGCGAACTAACACGATTACAATTTTTGTCAGTCCGTCAATTCGGCAGGCAATGGGCGACGGCAGGCTGGGCCGCAGATCTAGGTTCCGCGAACCCCTTCCAAACCGGCGCGGCTCTTATGGTGCCGTCCCGTTTGGCGCATGGCGGGTCGACGCGCTGCGCAGCGGCGCGCCGCTGCACAAGGCACGCCGACCTTGAACCCGTCCAACCAGCTCAGACCGGCCAGACAAGGCATAACTCTTTGAGGCTGTTGCCAATGCCGCACCTGGCCTTGGGCTCGGTATCAGGCTCGATCGAGAAGTCGGGTATCCTCGCCAGCCACTCTTCGATGAACAGGCCTATCTCTCGCTTGCCAAGTCGGTTTCCCACGCAAGTGTGCGGTCCGATGCCGAAAACCAGATGCTGCGGAGCCTTTCGCTGGAAGTCGACGGTCAGCGGGTCGGGCGTGACACTGTCGTCCAGTCCGGCCAGCGGATACATCAACATCACGGATTCGCCGGCCTTTATCGCGACACCGTCCAGCTCGACATCGTCGACTGCAACCCGCGCGATGTTGCTGACCCCGTAACGGCGCAGCATCTCGTTGATGGCATTGTCGATGCGCTCGGGATGTTCGATCAGTTCCCGCCGGTGCGCAGGGTGGCGGGCGAGATGCGCTGCGGCAAAACCGATCGAGATTGCGACCGTGTCGAGCCCACCGGAGATTGTCAGCAGAGCGAGGCTGAAGATCTCCTCGTCGCTCATCTTCCTGCCCATGACTTCAGCCTTGAGCAGGGAACTGATGAAATCGTCCTGAGGATTTGTCCGGCGCAGCTCGATCTGCGTGCGCACGTAGTTTCCGAGGCTGGCCCAAGCCGCCTGCTGATCGGGATCATCTGGGCTAAGCTTTCCAGCAATTCCAAGAAGATAATCGAGATCTTCGCGAGGGAGATTCACCAATACCATGAATGCGACGACCGGCATTCTGGAAGCGAAGTCAGCCATGAACTCGCAGCGGCCTCTGGGCTTTATCTCCTCGATGATCGCGATTGCTGCTGCCCGTGCTTCTTCGGTCACACGCCTTAGCGCTGCCGGTGAAAAGAACGGCTCCATCAGTCGGCGATACTTGGAATGTAGCGGCGCGTCGGCGTTGGTCGGTATGAGAAACGGAGCGGTTCCTTGTGGGACGAAGATGTCGCGGCTCGAAAAGCGTGCTGGATCAAGCGCTACCTTTCGAATCCCGTTCCAGCGCGTCAGGACCCAGTGTCCCCCGTTGCGTGGTGTCCAGAAGATGGCGGGGTGACGATCCTGCCACGCCCGCCATTCTGCGTGGATATCGGGGTAGGAGCGCCCCGCTTCGCCGGGGCCGACGTAGAGATCGAAGTCGTGGACCAGCGACGCCGGAACGTGCGCAGGCTTTTCGACGACAGGCAGTTCAACGGTTGCGCTCATGACAGAAACCCTTTCGCGTATCCGAACCACTAGACTTGCAGACCTGCTGTTCCAGAACGCCTGCAACTCACCACTTCTTGCGGAACTGGGCGCCACGGAAGCGTTCGAGCAGGCGCTCCTTGCGGGTAGCCTCGTCGACAACGGGCGTTCCGGTGGGAAGATGGTCGCGCAGTTCCGAGAGCTTGATCCGTTTGATGGTGGGGTGCGGGGCAGAACTGGCCTGATACCACCGGCCCTGGACAACGCCCTTGAACCGCCCCGCGGTGTCCAGCCAGTTCGGCACGCCGGGGTCGACATTGCAGATCACCGCCCGGAACTTGCCGTCGCGGTAGCGCTGCGCCTGGAAGCCGTTGAGGCTCGACTGGCACTTGTCCCACTCGATGGAGTTGAAGAGCTGGTCCGCCAGCAGCACCTGCCAGTACCGCACGCGCTCGGGGACGTCGGTTTCGAGCAACAGGCACTCACCTTCGGCAAACTCGAACAGGCCTTCGTAATAGGTCTGGTCCTTGAGCCCGCCGATGCTCGCCCAGTCGTTCAACGTCACCGTGTTGACCGGATTCTGCCTGAGCGTCTGTACAAAGTGAACGAACAACTTGGCATAACGCTCGGGAAACCCGGCAAGACGTTCCAGGCGATAGGCAATCTCATCGATCGGCCAGCGGCGGTAGGTGGCCGGTCCGTCGAGCCGCTCGATCGCCATCGTGCTGTCAACTTCGTTTATCCAGTCGTAGCTGGCTTCGCGTATACCGACGGTGCGGGCGTTGGGGTCAAGCTGGTAGAAGTCCCCGGTATAGCCTTCAGGCCGTTCGGGCGCGAGGATGAGGCTGAAGCTTCCGTCCTTTCCGATCGTCAGCGTGTCGAGGTCAATGTCCCCCACACTCGGACCCGGCACATCGTCCACCCCGATATAGCCCGAGCCAATGCCGATGTGGACAAATAGCGTCGTTCCGCGCTTGCCTGAAATCCGATAGGTTCCATGGCCTTCGATGAAACTCGAGCGGTACATGTAATCGGGGTTCGGCGCTGCGGATTTGATGATCGGGTTGAGGAAGGTGTAGAATACCGGATGCTGGGGATCCGAGTGAAAGATTGCCATGTAGCCCTGCGCCAGGCTCATCGCCATCTGCTGGATCGCCTCCTGCTTAAGCCAGGCATCCTGAGGGTCGATCACGTATTCCAGCGTCTTGTCGACACCCCTGATCAACTCGATGAAGCGTGGCCAATCCATCGGCACTGCAGGACTCTGGCTCATCGCAATCTCCTTGGCGATCGTAGCTCCTGCCGCTCGCGGAAACAGCAGCGGCAGGGCAAGTGTGGTGGTGGTGAACGCCCGGCGCGTTGTGGCGAAGGGTGTCGAGGGCATCGAGTTTCAGTTCTGCGGCACAGGTGCGAAGTACGCCTTGCCCCCTTCGCCCTTGAGCAGGATCAGTTCGTAGTAGTGGCCAAGCGCCCTGGTCGTGTCGATGTAGGCGTATCGCAGCGCATCGCCCGCAGTCCCTTCGGTCGAAACCGGGCAACCGCCCGCGCCAAGTTGCGCAATTATCGCGTCGAATTCCGCGTCAGTCTCTGGCTTGAATCCGAGATGGTGGAGGCGCGGACCTGCGCCCAGGTCGGGGCGCCAGTTGCTGTAGATCGATTCGACTGCCGGGTTGGGCTCAATCAGTTCGACCATCAGGTCTGCATCGGTCCATGCCAACGCGATGGCATTCGTGGGCGAGCCTTCGCCGTACAACGCCGCCATGTCCATGAGGTGCCAGTTCGACACGCCGTGCTTCGCGGCGAATTCGTCCATCCCTGCGCGGATATCGTCGACGAGATATGCGATCTGGAAGTGACGTTTGAAAAGCACGGTCATGGCCAAATCCTCACTCGAAGCCGAAGCGGTCCATGTAATCTGCAAAAGCAGCGCGGATCGGTCCCGCATCCTCGGTGGGCGGGTAGCTGTGTCCTCCATCCGACCGATCGGAATTGGCGGCGGCCCAAGTGCGCATCCGCGCCTCGGCTTCGGGCGAAAGCGTGATGCCGAAGTGATCGTAGATCGTGTGCACTACGCCCAGCGGATCACGGCGAATGTCTGGCTGCATCACGTTGACGAAACGATCAGGTACACGGTCCTGCGCGGCCATTGTGCGTTTCAATGCCTCCGCCCAGAACCAGGTTTCGCGCGCGAGGCGGCGCGGCCGGTCAATGTCTTCGCCGGTATAGGCCAACATGACGTTGCCCAGCAGGCTCACGAGGCTGGCCAGGCTCGAGACCGGGTTGCGGTGAGTCTGTACCACGCAGGCATCCGGAAAGACGGAAAGCAACGCATCGATCCCGAAGACGTGACTCGGGTTCTTCAGTAGCCAAGGCCGGTCATCGTGGAGGCCGACCAGTCGCAACATGTCCTTGTATCGAGCAAACGAAGCACGTTCATCGGCCGCAGCGAACCATGCATCATAGACAGGCACATCGATCTGGGACGGGATGTGGTTGCAGCAAAAGGACTGCGCCATCGGCAGCAGACATTCGTCCACGTCATCCGCCTGCACGCCATGCGCAATCATGACTTCGGGCGCGACTTGGGCCATCAACGCGGTCTGTTCGGTCACGGCGCGGTATTGCGGATGTGCGTCCCATTCCTCGCGGGGCGGGCGCGGCAGCGGTGCCGGGCAAATCCACTTCTCGATGCCCTGGAGTTGCGGGTCCTGGCTGAGCAGATTGTGCAGTGCGGTGGTGCCGGTCCTGGGGGCGCCTATCACCACGATCGGACGGGGAATCTCGCGCGACGCATAGCTCGGGTTTGCGCGGAAATTCGCTTCGGTCTGTAGGCGGCTGGCGAGGGCACTGACGATCAGACCCTCTGCCGCTCGGGCGTTCATCGGCGAAGGCGGCGGATCGGCATCGAGAGCCTCGAGCAGCACGCGCAAGCCTTCGTGATAGTCATTGCCACCGAAATCGGCGATCCCGCCAGCCTGCGCGCGTGCCGTTTCATGCAACTCGTCGAAGCGATCAATCCAGCGCATGCTCATCAGATCCATGGATCGACCAGCAACTTGCCGCCGCCGCCGATGCCCTTGCGGAATTGCTCGAAGGCTGCAGGTGCGGCGTCGAGACCGACCGTCTCGGTCACCATCGCTCGAGCAAGATAACCCTCCGCAGCGAGTGCGTCGGCGCAGGCTGCATAGTCCTCGCGGGTATAGATGATCGACCAGCGCATGGTGACGTCCTTCATCAAGTTCATTGCCGGTACGATGGGATCGGGCTGCATGCAGAAGCCCAGCCCCATTATCAGCCCCTGCGGTTTGACCAGATCGACCGCGCGACCAAACACGCCCGGCACGCCGGCCGCCTCGAACACCACGTCGGGTGCACCACCGAGGATCGTCTGGATATCCTCCTTCGCGCCGTCACTTTCGACCACGAACCGGGTGCCGCCCATTCCTGCTGCAAGGTCGCGCCGACGCCCACTGGAAGCGAGGAGCACTACGTTCTCGACCCCGCGGCGGCGCAGCCAGAACAATACTGACAATCCAATCGGGCCAGGCCCGATGATCAGTACCCTTGCATCCTTTTCCGGATTCGCCAGCCGCACTGCGCGGCAGCCGACCGCGAGCGGTTCGACCAGCGCGCTATCGACGAGGCTGACCGTCTGCGGCAGCCGAGTTGCTCCGCGCGCGCTGACCTTGGCATATTCAGCCAGACCGCCGCCATAACCTTGCCACTGGTTGTTGCAGAGAATGTCGATCCCGGTCCTGCACCCTTCGCAATGACCGCACCCGACGACCGGCAATGCTGACAGGTGGTCGCCGATGCGCCACCCTTCGACTCCCTTGCCTATCGCAACGACTTCGCCACCGTATTCGTGACCGAGCTGGCTGCCGGCAGGCAAGGTCATGCCATGCCCGCTCGTCGCATGCAGATCCGTGCCACAGACCCCGCAGCGCGAAACCCGGATTACCAGCTCCCCTTCGGCTGGTTCCGGATCAGGCAAGCTTGCGACCTCCAGCGGTTTTCCCACGGCGTTGAACACCAATCCGCGCATCACACTCTCCTCCGGACACGTCATCCGCCCGTTTGAAATGAGGTTACGTCGGGTATAGTTGGGGCAATACCCTCGGTTGAGGGTAATCGGGAGGAAGGCAATTCCGGAACTGGACGAGATGGCTGTGGCCGCAATGCGCGGGGTGACCACGGACCCGCCTTGGGAAGCCTTTGTCGTTCTGATGCGTGCCTATTTCGAAGGTACACACGCAAACCTGATTTTCCGTAGGGCCGATCACGAGCAGCCATTCATGACTGCGGACTTTGCCGCCGAAGTGTTGGCCGCCGGAGATCCCCATGCCTTCTACCGGCCGGCGGACGATCCGATCCCCTACTTTCGCATGACACCGCTGCGGGTCTACGGCATCGAGGAATTCATCGATGGCCAAGGCCATCCGTTTCTCGCCCAATTCCTCGCACCGCTCGCCATGCGCGCACTTATGATCGTGCGGGTCGCAGCGGATAACGGACTTCAGGCATGGCTGTCGGTAACGCGAAACAGTGCCGAAGCGTTTGGTTCGGTCGAGCGCGCCGAACTGGAGCGAATCGCAAGACTGTTCTCTCCGGCGCTGTCCCTGTTCGGCGCATGGCGCGAGGCGAACGACCAGCGCGACGCCTATGCCAGAGTGCTGCGAGCACGCGCTACCGGGCTGTTGCGTATCGACCAGACCGGCCGCGTGCTCGCGTCAGAATCTTCGACGCTTGACTGGCTTGCTGCGGAAGCGTCGATCACGCTTGAGGATGGGCGCTTGAGTGCAAGTGCGGGGTCCGATCAGCAGCGGCTCAACAAGGCGCTCGGCAGAATCTTGTCTGGTGAGAGCGAGGAGGAACTGCTCGGCCTCGAGACGAACGATGGCCGCCGCATCGAACTGCTGTTCTACCGCGTGTGCGAGGCCACAGAGCCCGCCTGGGCCAACGCTACCCGCGCAATCCTGTACCTGCGGGCCGAAGGCCGGGAGTCCCTGCCCTCACCGCAGCGCATCGCCACTCTGTTTGGCCTGACGCGCCGCGAAGCGGCGCTCGCGCTTTTGCTCAGCAGAGGGCTCACGTTGTCGCAGGCAGCACAGAATCTCGGAATTTCGGTGATGACCGCCCGGGCATATCTGCGCCAGGTGTTCCAGAAAACCGGACTTTCACGCCAGGTCGACCTGATCCGCCAGATCCAGGCGAGCATTGCCGCGGTTGCCTGAAGCCCGGCGTGCGCCGGGTCTGCGAATGCAAGCTTGCCAGCCCATATCCTTTAGATGATTATATGCAAGGCAGGTGGAGTGTCTCCGCTTCCTCCGCCCGCACGATCTGATCGTCTGCGTCTGGCAACCCTCGCGCGAAAACGGCGGCAACGATTGACGGGAGAACGATGTGACGGACCTTTCCGGCAAGCGCGCGGTGGTGACCGGGGCCGCATCGGGTATCGGGCGGGCAATTGCCGCAGAACTCGCTGGCCGAGGTGCGCAGGTGCTGCTGGCTGACGTCAATCAACCGTTGCTTGGCGAAACCGCTGCGCAGATCGGCGGTGGTGTGCTGTGGCAGGTCTGCGACGTTTCGGACCATGCGGCGGTGGAAGCGCTGGCAGAGCGCGCGCGGAGCGAAATGGGCGGTGCCGATCTGGTGTTCGCCAATGCCGGTGTCATCGCGAGTGGGCCGTTGCTGAAGATGAAGCCGGCCGAGGTCGACTGGATACTGGGGGTAAACCTGCGTGGAGCGTGGAGCACCCTTGCCGTCTTCGGTACAATGCTGGCGGAGCAGATCGAGGGCGGTCGGCTCTGCGTCACAGGTTCTGAGCATTCGTTCGGGCTGCAGCATGCCGGCGCGGGTATCTATACCGCAAGCAAGCATGCAGTACTTGGGCTTGCCGACGTGCTGCGCGCCGAACTGCCGACGAATGTGAGCATAAGCGTGCTCTGCCCGGGTCTTGTGGCAAGCGGACTGGGGCAAGGCCGGCGACCCGAAGGCATCGCGCTGCCGGGCGGTAATCCCGAATTTGTCGCGGCGATGCAGGCCCGCGCAATGTCGGCCGGACCGGTTGCGCGGGCAACGGTCGAGGGTACGATCAAGGGCGAATTCCTGATCGTCACCCATCCCCACGCAGTGAAAGCGGCGGAGCGACGCCATGCCGAGGTCGCGGCGGCCTTTGCCGCACAGGCACCCTATTCCGGTGAAGCCGAGCGCTACAGCGTCCCAAGGATCATGGCCGAGGTCTCGGCAGAGCTGAAGGCCAAGCGGTCGTCCTGACCTGTCCTGATCAATCAAGGTCCCGACCGCGATCGCGTAATCGGTGTCTTCGCCAGCATCGATGAATCAGGGCTTGCCCGAGTCACGAGTTCGATGCATGACATATAGTATACCAGTTAGGAGGATTATCGGGTGAGCGGTCGGTATTCGAAATACGTCGGTCTCGACATAACGCTTGATGGGCCCGTGCTGACGGTGATGCTCAATGACCCGCCGATGAACTCTCCATCGCCCGAGGCGCATGACGAACTTGGCCGCATCTGGGCCGATGCCTCGGCTGATCCGCAGGTCAGGGTGATCGTATTGACCGGCGCGGGCGATAAGGCGTTTTCGGCGGGGGGAAACATCAATCGCATGGTCGAACTGTGGGGCGACCGCGGCCACTGGCAGGTCGGCATGGCGGAAGCACGGGCGCTGATCGTCGGTGCGCTGGAGTGCACCAAGCCGGTCATCTCGCGCATCAACGGGCATGCGATGGGGCTCGGCGCGAGCGTGGCCCTCACCGCGGACATTACGGTCATGGTCGACGATGCGAAGATCGGCGACCCGCACGTCAAGGTGGGCTTGGCAACGGGTGACGGCGGCGCGCTGCTGTGGCCCAATCTGGTCGGCATCGTCGAGGCGCGGCGACACCTGCTCACCGGTATCCCGCTTTCCGGCGCACAGGCCGCAGCAAAGGGCCTTGTCACCGAGGCGGTGCCGCGCGCCGAACTCGATGCTGCCGTGCAGCGTTGGGTGGATGCGCTGCTCGCACTATCACCCAGTGCGGTACAGACTACGAAGCGGGCGCTCAATCTCGCGATCATCGATCAGGCAAAAGCCTACATGGGCGAGATGCTGCGGCTTGAGACCAGATCGTGGACCTCGGTCAACCATCGCGAAGCGGCCACTGCAATCGCAGAGAAGCGCAACCCCAACTTTATCGACGAATGAGAACCATGGACGAAACGATTGAACTGGGCGTTCTCGCCGAAAGCTTTGCCGAGATGCTGGGCGCGGAATGGCCGCGCGAGAAGGCCATTGCGCACTCATTCGGGACGGATGCGCCCTTCGAAGAGGGGCTTTGGCAGACGATGGCCGATCTTGGCTGGACCGCGCTGACGGTGCCGGAGGCCCATGGCGGGCTTGGCCTTGGCCCAGACGCTGCCCTGCGACTTCACATGGCATTCGGCTCCTCTGTCGCACCGGTGCCTATGCTGGGTACCACGCTGGCCGCTGCGTTGCTGACAAGCGCACCTGATCATCCGCAAGGAGGCGCGCTGCTTGGCGGGCTTGCGGAGGGATCGGTGCGTGCAGCCTTCGCAGCCACGACAAGCGCGCCGCTTGTGGCCGATGGCGAGGCTGCAAGCGGCAAGGTGAACGACCTGCTCGACGCCCCATGCGCGACTCACCTGTTCCTGCGCGCGACCCGTGGTGGAGCCACCGGCTGGCTGGTCGTGCCTGCCAATGCCGCTGGCATTGCCATTGAACGGTTCGCTCTTGTCGATACTTCCCGCTCGATGGGGAATGTCATGCTCGATGGTGTGGCGATCGACGATGCCTCGTTTGTTGCTGCTGACGCCGCTGCCGAAGCCGCGGTAACGCGGGCTGCAATGCTGGCGATCGCTGGCGACGCGCAGGGCGGCGGCGAGGCCGTTCTGGCAGCGACGATAGAGTACATGTTGGGACGCGAACAGTTCGGTGTATCGATCGCCTCGTTTCAGGCGCTCAAGCATCGCGTTGCCGATCACCACACCGCGCTCGCTGCCTCGCGAGAGCTGCTCGAAAAGGCTGCAGCGCTACCCGCCGCCGATCCTGAAGCGCTGCTCTACGCCATTTCGGCCAAGCAGCATGCCACACGGCTGACCGCCGAGGTGGCACGCGACTGCATCCAACTTCACGGTGGGGTCGGCTTTACGGCCGAGTACGTGCCGCACATTTATCTGAAGCGCGCCAAGGTCAACGAGTGCCTGTGGGGCACCCGCTCCGCAACGCTCGACAGCGTGGCCGAACTGCTCGAGTGCATCGGCCTGGAGACCGTGAGTGCGGAGGGCACGCCCCGTGCCTTCGACATTCTTGGCAAAGTCGGCGACGAACCTGCATTCCGTCGGGAGATCCGCGACTGGCTTGCTGCCACGCTTGATCCGGCGTGGCGCGGCAAGTGGCAGTCGGCGCGCGAGAGCGACCTTCGGGCATTGATCATCACGTGGCTGGAGGAGCGGCGCAAGGTCGGTCTGGCCGCGCCGCACTGGCCAAAGGAATGGGGTGGCCCCGGTCTGCCCTTTGCATACCAGATCATGGTATACGAGGAGCTTTGCCGCGCTGACGCTCCCGAACTCGATATGTTCACCATTTCGTTGTTCCACACCCCGGCGACGCTGTTTGAGCACGGTTCGCAAGCGCAAAAGGACAAGTACCTCGACGGAATCGTCAACGGGACCGATATGTGGGTGCAGGGCTTCTCCGAACCCGGCGCAGGTTCGGACCTTGCAAGTCTGCGTACCAGCGCGGTCCGGCAGGGCGACCACTACGTGGTCAACGGCCAGAAGATCTGGTCGTCGGGCGGGATGAACGCCCGTTATTGCCTGCTGCTCGCGCGTACCGACCCGAACGGCAAGCGCAAGCATGACGGCATCTCCTATTTCATCATGGACATGCAGTCCCCTGGCGTCGAGGTCCGCCCCATCCGGCAGATCACGGGCGAAGCCGAGTTCTGCGAAATCTTCATGGACGACGTCAGGATCCCGGTCGAAAACCTGATCGGAGCTGAGGGCAACGGCTGGATGATCGCGCAGTCGACGTTGTCGACCGAGCGCGGTCTTCTGATATTTGGCGCAGTAGAGCGGCTGGCTCGGAGCTTCGCACTCGACGGACGTGACGCCGCCGGAAGCTGGATGCAGGACGCACAGTTCCGTCGCGAGTACGCGCAGTACTGGGCCGAACTCCAGACCATCCGCCTCATGATCCGCAAACTACTGATCGAGCTTGAAGCCAATCCGGACAAGGCCTCCCCGACGCTACCCACTTTCATCAAACTGACCTTCGGTCCGTTCCTGCAGCGCTACAGCGAGTTCCTGCTTCGTGCCGAGGGGATGGAAGCGATGAAGTGGGAGCCGGCGATCCCCGGCACCGGACATTCCAGTCGCCTGCGCTTCCAGGATTTCCTCAAGAGCTACGGCTGGACCATCGCAGGCGGCTCGAACGAGATCATGCGCAATATCGTTGCCGAACGTATCCTGGGCATGCCGCGCGGGTGACGCGAAGGGAGCAAGGGAAAAGCGGATGAACGAGAGCCCTTGCCCTGCGGAAAACGCGCGTTTCGTGGCGATGATCGTACCGTTGATGATGACCGAAGTTGTTGCCACGCTCGGTCTGGTCATGCTCTTCGCAGCGCTGCGCCAGCTCGCTGTCGATCTCGGCTCAGCCGCAGCCGCAGGTTGGCTGGTCACGGCGTTCATCCTTTCCTCCGCAGTCGGCGGCGCACTGCTCGGCCGGGTGGGAGACGTTGTCGGTCGGCGCCGTGTGCTGCTGGCGGTTCTGGCTGCGGCCGTGATCGGCTCGCTGATCGGTTGCTTCACGCGCAGCGCCGGCCCCCTGATGCTCGCGCGCACGCTGCAGGGCCTTGCCGGGGCATCGATGCCGCTGTGCATCGGCCTTGTCCGCGAGCGTGCACCTCCTGCGCTCGTGCCACGCGGCATTGGGTTGATTTCTGCAACTGCCAGCATTTCCGCTGGACTGGGACTACTCGTCGGCGGGGTTATCGTAGACCTGTTCGACTGGCAGGCGGTGTTCACCGTGCTTGCCATTCTCTCGGTGCTCGCACTTCTAGGCGTGTGGCGCCTCGTTGCGGCTGATCCACCCCGCGGCTCCACCCGGATCGAAGATGTTGTGGGTGGGCTGCTGTTCGCGCCCGGAATAGTGGGCCTGCTGCTGGGCATCGAGGAGATCGGGCACAGTGGCATGGCGGACCCGCGCAGCTGGCTGTGGATCGTGGTGTCCCTTGCGCTGTTGGCGATCTGGGTCTGGCGCGAACTGACCGTCGCGCAGCCGCTGATCTCAGTTCGGCTCCTGCTCGTGCCGCAGATCGCTCTTGCCAATCTTGCTTTGGTGTTCGCCGCCCTGGGTGCGTTCCAGTCGGGCCAGATGATGGCGCAGTTCGGTCAGCAGCCGCCCTCAAGCGGAGCCGGCCTCGGCCTCTCAGCCACAGGCGCAGCCATGCTGCTCACGCCGATCAACATAGCAGCCGGCTTCATCTACGCGCGCTTTGCCGGCCTCGTCGCTCGCCATGGGCCGCGCACGATGGCATTGCTTGGTGGCTTGCTGATGGCCGCGAGCTTCACCGGCCTCGTCCTGGTGCACGGCTCGGTCGTCGTGGTCGAGGTCTGGCTGGCAATCCAGATGGTCGGGCTTGGCATGGTCTTCGTTACCGTTCCGGTCGTGGTTGTGTCCGCATGCCCCCCTGAGCGGGTGAGCGAGGCAACCGGAATGATCGTTGTCATCAGATCAACCGCGATGGCGATCGGCGCGCAAGTGGTCGCCACGCTGCTCTCAACGCCCGGCGCTGGAACTCATGCCAGCGAAGGCACCTGGCGCATAGTCTTTGCCTGGGGCGCCATCACCGCCCTTGCAGTCGCGATCGTCGCTTTGCGGCTTCCTTCCCGCCTTCAGATCGAAAAGGCCCCCGATGTCCCTTGAATTCCAGGCAGAGATTGCCCCGCTTTTCGAACCCTTCGCGCTGCGCAGCCTTTCGCTCGCAAATCGCGTTGTCATGGCGCCGATGACGCGCGGGTTCTCGCCAAGTGGAGTGCCGGGAAAGGACGTCGCCGGATATTATGCCCGACGGGCCGATTGCGGGCTGATCATCACCGAAGGTGTCGGCGTCGATCACCCTGCCGCGCTCGGTGGCAGCGGCGTCGATGGTGACAACGCTCCGCACATGTACGGGCGTTGCGCGCTCGAAGGATGGCGCGCCGTCGTTGACACGGTCCACGCGGCAGGTGGCAAAATCATGCCACAACTCTGGCATCAGGGCGTGATGCGCGAGATGGGAACCGGACCGCACCCCGAAGTCGAAACCGTCCGGCCATCAGGTGTCTGGGGTCCGCTGGATCGCACTGCGATGGTGACGCCTGAATATCTTAGCAATGTTGCAGCAAAGCCCGGGCGCGCCATGACCGACGAAGAAGTCGTCGACGTGATCGAAGGTTTCGCCCGCAGCGCACGATATGCAATGGACGTCGGTTTCGACGGTATCGCCATTCATGGCGCTCACGGCTACATGGTCGATGATTTCCTGTGGGATGGTACCAACAGCCGTACCGACCGCTGGGGCGGCGACCACATCGGTCGCGCCGCGTTTGCAGTCGAACTCGTCAAGGCGATCCGGCGCGAAATCGGGCTGGAGCCAGTCATCAACTTCCGCTTCTCGCAATGGAAACAACAAGATGTACGCGCGCGGCTGGCAGAGACACCGGGCCAGCTCGGTGAAATCCTGGGGCCGATAGCTGATGCCGGCGTCGACATCTTCGACGGCAGCCAGCGCTATTTCGACAAGGCTGAGTTCGAAGGGTCGTCCCTCAACCTGGCAGGCTGGGCCAAGAAGTTGACCGGCAAGGCTGCGCAGACGGTAGGCGGCGTCGGCCTGAGTTCGGGCGTGTACGATTCCAAACGCACAGGTGGATCGGACGCAGCGCGCGAGAACATCGCCAATGTAGCCCAGCGGCTTGCGCGCGGTGAGTTCGATCTCGTCGGGGTGGGCCGCGCAATCATGCACGACCCGGCATGGGTCGGCCGCGTACAGAGAGGCGAGGAGTTGCTGCCGTTTGCCGAGGCCTCTCGCTTCGTCCTGACCTGAGGCTTGTGCAAGGTGCGGATCAGGGCAAGGTCGTCACCTGGGCCCGTTCGGCCTCTCGTTCGTTCCAGTAGCTGTTCCAGCTTGCATCGCTTTGAGGCAACTCGCAGGCGAAGTCCTCCTCACGCCCGGGCCACTTGTTGAAGTCGACGCTGCGCGGAGCTTCACGCGCATCGCCCACGAAAAGGAAGCGTGGGCGTCGGCCCAGGAAGAGCCAGCGGCCTTCTATCGCGACATAGCGGTCAAAATAGACCATGAGGTTGACGATCCATTGATCTCCATCCTCATGTTCGGCTCGGCAATAGACCGTGCCCCGTGCGGTCTCGCTGCCAAGGTCTGTTATCACATGGCCGACGACCTGATGGAAACTGCGGTAGAAGCGAGCCAGCACGGGTCCATAGAAGGCGCGCGCGCCTGCGGCACCCGTGCCATGCTCGCCAAAGCGTGTCTGCGGCGCGAACAGTTCGCCCAGCAATTGGATATCGCGGCTGTCCACTGCACGAGCATAGCTGCTGGCAAGTTGCCTGATTGCGAGCTGCGCTTCGACCGCAGCCAACCGCTCCTCAATTGTCCGGATCATCGTTCTCTCCTTTGGCTGACTACCAAATCAGTGCACTTGTTTATATGAAAATCAAGAGATGAGGACGTGGCGATGTCGAGGGATGCTATGGAGGCCGTACGGTGCAAGTCTGCTGGGGTAGCGACCGAGGCACGCAACACCGTACCGACCATCAGCGGTGCGTTGCATATGCTTGATGACGCGGCGAGGCGCATGGAAGCGGGTGAGTGCGGCGTCGGCTGGATGTTGACCAGCAACCCGGACCTTGTGAATCGTCTCCGCGCCTCGGAAGACATCGCAGTTCCGAAGGTTTAGCGAACGGAAGACTGGCTGAGCCTGGCATGACGCACGGTCAGCCCTCGCTTACCGGAGGATCGAACCGACCGGCTATGGGCGCGAAAGCTGGCACACGGCCTTCGCGCCGTGCAGCAACAGCTTCACGAAAATCGTGCCCCTGCAGCATTGTGAGGGCAAGCGTCGCAGCGTGGTCCTGCGCGGTTGCAAAATCGTGCGTGGCCGCCTGAAAGATCTGCTTCTTAATTGCTGCGAAGCTTGCCGGCGCCCCACTTGCGAGGTCCTGCGCGTAGGCCAGCATGGCTGATCCAAAACCTTCGACCGGCAGCACATGCGCGACAAGACCCTTGGCAAGTGCTTCGCCTGCGCCCATCCGTCGCGCCGACAAAAGCAATTCGGCCGCATTGCCCGGCCCCATCGCGTGTGACAGCAGCCAGGCGAGCCCGCCTTCGGCCGGCAGCCCAAGCTTCACAAATGGCGCAACGAATACGGCGTCCTCGGCCGCGATACGGATATCGGCCGCGCAGGCAAGTGCAAGGCCGATGCCAGCGCAAGCGCCCCTGATCGCTGCAACCACTGGTTTTTCAAGCCGCGTGATGCCATCGTAGCGAAGCCCGTTCGAGCCCGAATGGGCTGCATCAGGTCCGGCCGATATCTCGTCCAGGACCTGCAGGTCCGCACCGGCGCAAAAGGCTCGCCCCGCACCGGCCAGCAACACCACGCGAACTTGCGGGTCCACTGCTGCGCGAGTGAACGCGGCCGTCAGACCCTGGCTTAGCGCACGGTTTGAGGCATTGAGGCGGTCCGGCCGGTTGAGCGTGATTTGTGCAACGCCTCCCGCAGCGCTGTACAACACTGCCTCTTGGGCCTGCGTGTTCACCAGCCAGCCAAGTCAGCAGCACGCTGCCTGTGTCGGCTGGGCGTGCCGAGCCATGCCCAATCAAGCATTGCGCGCTTCATGTAGATGTGCGTGTCGTGTTCCCATGTGAAGCCGATGCCGCCGTGCGCCTCGACTGTATCGCGGGTAATCTGGAGATACGTCTCGGCAAGATGCGCCTTGGCCTGCGCAGCGGCGTGGCGAGCCTTGTCGGGCAGCGCATCCCAGGCATGCGCTGCAAACCAGTACAGCCCGCGCGCCGGTTCGGTGGCCAGAGCCATGGCGACGAGCTGATAGCGCAGCCCTTGGAAAGCCGCGATCGGCTGGCCGTACTGCTCGCGGATTTTCGCGTACTCGACCGACATGTTCACGCAATGATCGGCTCCACCAAAGGCGTCGGCAGCGAGCAGCACGGCAGCGGCATCGAACACTCGCGGTGCAGCGACGGTGCCGTTCGCCAGCAGTTCGGCCGATGCATCGGTGAACGTGACGGTATCGAGCGGACGGGTACGGTCGGCAACATCGAGCCGGGCCACGGTAAAGCCCGCGCCTTTCTCGACTACCGCCAATGCGCCAGTGCCCAGCCCGACGACGATAAGATCGGCCTCTTTTGCATTGGGCACCATTGTCTTGGTACCAGTCAGGGTTTCACCCAGAAGCGTCCATTCATCCGGTGCCCAACGGCCCGGGCCCTCGCCGAAGGCGACGGTTGCAATCTTCTCGCCGCTGGCAAGCGCCGGCAACCATCGTTCCTGCTGCTCTTCCGAACCGCCGAGCGAGATCGCCAGCGCAGCGAGCGCGTGGCCGAGAAACGGCACTGGCGCTGCTGCGCGGCCGAGCGCCTCGGAAACGATCGCGAGGTCGATCAGCTCGAGCCCAAGCCCGCCGTGCGCCTCAGGCACCATGATCGCCGGCACACCCAGTTCGGACAGCGCAGACCAGAGCGCTGCATCGAACGCTGCCTCGCCGGGGGTGTCGAACACCTGATGAACGTGCAGTGCATCACACCTGTCGCGCAAGAGTCCGCTGACGCTGTCGACGAGTGCGTGCTGTTCGGGAGAAAGAAGAAAATTCATGCTGCGGCTCCCTGGCTATTGGCAGCGCGTTCGCTCGTCCGCTCGCGTGGCAGGCCAAGCACCCTTTCGGCGATGATGTTGCGCTGGATGTTGCTGGTTCCCCCGGCAATCGACATCGACAGCGAAATCATGAAGCGTTCGATCCACTTGAGGCGCGCGCCGCCCATGTCGGCAAAGTCGTCCTCCACAGCGTCGCGGGCCAGCTTGGCCATGCGACCAGCAAGGTCGGTCATATAGAGCTTGCGCATGGTCGAGAAAGTATCACCAGGCTGGTTGTGTATGTCGAGCGAGGTCGAGCGGTAGGTCGAGTAGACGAGGCTCATCAACTCCCCCTCGATCGCGGCGAGTTCCTCGCGGATGCGCAGGTCCTTTATTGCCGGTTGCCCGTCGCGTTCGACCTCCTTCAGCAACTTGACGAGATCGCGAAACATTGAAAGCGGCCAGGTCATCGCAGAGATGCCGGAACGTTCGTGCTTGAGCGTCGATCGGGTGACGTTCCAGCCCTTCCCGCGTTCACCCACGAGCATGTCGACCGGTGTCTCGGCATTGTCGAAGAAGACTTCGTTGAACTCCTTCTGCCGGGTCATCTGGACGAGCGGTCGAATGGTGACGCCTGGCTGGCGCAAGTCGATCAGGAGGTAAGAGATGCCTGCGTGCTTCGGAGCGCCAGGCTCAGTGCGCACAAGACAGAAGATGTGAGTCGACTTGTGCGCGTGACTTGTCCAGATCTTGCTGCCGTTGATGATCCATTTGGTTCCGTCTGGCGAGAGCTCGGCACGTGTGCGGAGCGAAGCAAGGTCCGACCCTGCGCCGGGTTCGGAAAAGCCCTGGCACCATACGATGTCGCCAGTCAGCGTGGGCGAAATGAACCGCTGCTTCTGTTCTTCGGTGCCCCATTCGAGCAACGTCGGCACGACAAGCCCATTGCCTGGAATCCGGCCCGAAGGGGCTCGGGCACGAGTCAGTTCTTCACGAATGATCTCGGCGCGCGCAATGTCGTACGGTTGCTCCGATCCGCCGTAAGCGCGAGGGATCGAGCGGTGCATGTAGCCCTGCTCAATGGCGGCAACAATGAAGGCACGTTCATTTGCATGGCTTTTGAGATCGCCGTCTTCGGGCGGCCAATGAGACGCGATGAAGGCGCGCACCTCGGCGCGGAAGGCGTCATATTCGGGCCCAAAACCGAGGTCCACACCTAATCCTCTCTACGATTATCGATACCTCCGGTTCACCAGACGGGACGTTGCCCGTCAAGCCAAAATCAGATAACCACGTTATTGGATTATTAGGTTTGACGATTGCCATTCCTGACACATTGACATTTTTTGTCGTTATGTCAGAAAGGCGCCAGATCTGAGATTCGATGGCGCCAATAACGGTCGCCACAAATGGGAGATTGGCAGTGACATCGGATACTCTGGCAGCAATTCCAGACAATGTGCCGCCTGAACTGGTGGTCGACTTCGATTTTTTCAGTCTGGTCGACGCGATTGAGCGTGGTGAGGCAGAGGATATCCAGAGCGCGTGGGCCGTGCTTCACAAGGGTCCGGATATCGTGTGGACTCCCCGCTACGGTGGCTATTGGATCGCAACCCGCGCGGCAGACATTGATGTGATCCAGATCGATCACGAGCACTTCAGTCACAACGAATTCGACATTCCGCTCGTTCCTGGAAGGGTGAAGTCGATCCCGCTCTCGCTCGATCCGCCCGAGCATACCCCGTACCGCAAGCTTCTGATGACGGCCTTCACACCTCAGAAGGTTCGCGCTTTCTCCCAGATCGCTCGCGACACTGCTCAGGCGCTGGTCGCGAAGCTCAAGCCCCGCGGTGAGTGCGAATTCATCGACGAGTTTGCCAAAGTGCTGCCGATCCAGGTGTTCCTCTCGATGATGGACCTCCCCTTAGAGGATCGCGAGTGGCTGCTGCCGCGAGTAGAGATCGCAGTGCGCAGTGCCGATATCGAGGCCAAGACGAAGAATCAGGGCGAGTTGGTCGGCTACCTGATGCAACACATTGCCGCACGGCAGGAAAAGCCGGGCGAGGACCTGCTCTCCATGATCGTCCACGGCGAAGTCGAGGGCCGGGCGCTCAACCCTATGGAGATCATGGCGATGAGCATGCTGGTCCTCGTCGGCGGGCTGGACACGGTCGCCTCGCAGCTAGGGTTCGTGGCGCACTATCTGGCCCGACACCCCGAGCAGCGGCGCGAACTGATCGACAATCCCAAGCTGATCCCGGTCGCCTGCGAGGAATTCCTCCGCCGCTTCGGCCTGCCCAACACCGCACGCGAAATTACGATGGACTTCGAGTACAAGGGGCTGAAGTTCAAGAAGGGCGACATGATCCAAGCTCCCAAATGCCTCTACGGGCTGGACGACAGGGTCAATGAGCGGCCGTTCGAGGTTGATTTCCATCGAAAGCCTTCAAGCATCAAGCATGCCGCGTTCGGAGCCGGCCCACACATCTGTCCAGGCAATGTGCTCGCTCGGCGTGAGCTGATCGTATTCCTTGAGGAATGGCTGCCTGCGATCCCCGACTTTACAATCGATCCCGAGCGCCCGCCGGTGTTCGCGGCAGGTAGCGTGAACGGCGTGGACAAACTTTATCTCAAGTGGCGCACCTGATTATGACGGCCTCTACAAAGATCGACGACAGCGCGATCCGCGCTGCCATTCGGCAGGCAATAGACGCGGGGCTCGAGGAAGCAGTCCATGTCGTGGCTTACCATGAAGGACGGCAGGTCCTGAACGTGTGGGATGGCTTGGCCGATCCTGTCCGCAACAAGGCTGCGAGCGAAGATACGCTCTACAACGTCTACTCGGTAACGAAGGCCGTCGCTGCCACGGCGCTTCATATCCAGGCCGAAAAGGGCCTGATCGACTACGACGCGCCGATTGCAGCTTACTGGCCTGAATTTGCGCAAAACGGCAAGGCCGCTGCGACCGTGCGCCATGCCCTCACGCACCGTGCCGGAGTGCCGCTGATGCCCGAAGGCGTCACTCCCGAATTGATGTGCGACACCGGCTGGATGACCTCGCAGATCGCTGCGATGGAGCCGCTCGCCCCGCCGGGAGAAAAGACGCTCTACCAGTCGATGACCTTCGGCTGGATCATCGGCGAGATCGTGCGCCGTTCCGATCCCTCCGGCCGCGATCTTGGAACCTTCGTGCAGGACGAGATCGCAAAGCCGCTGGGCCTCACAGATCTCTGGATCGGCATGCCCGATGCTGTCGCGGACCGTGTCGCGGTGATGTCCAACCGTAATGAGAATGATCCTCCCCCGCCCGCTGCCACGCTGTATGCGAAATCGATGCCGTACGCGGTCGATCTCGTACCGCGGGTCTTCGGCCGTCCAGATGTGCAGCGCGCCTGCATTGCCGGGGTGGGCGGCATCTTCAATGCACGCGACGAGGCGCGCTTCTGGGCAATGCTTGCCGAGGGCGGCGCGCTCGACGGGGTTCGGCTGCTATCCGAGGAGCGCGTGCGCACCTTCACCGCGATGCGCGAGAACGGCGACGAGCCCGATCCTGTCATGTTTGGCATCCCCATCCCGCTGAGCACTGGCGGCTACTGGCTGGGTGGCCATCGTGTACCGGGCCCGAAGGTACTTTGGCACCCGGGCGCGGGTGGCTCGCTCGGCTGGGCCGATACCGAACAGCGGCTCGCAGTAGCTGTCTGCCACAACCGCATGTTCAACGCCCAGCGACCGGAAGACGACCCGATCCTGCCTATTACCCGAGCGGTTGTTGCCGCCCTGGACCTGGAGTGGAAAGCATGACCGTGATGCCCAAGCTGGAAGACCTCGTCGATCAGTCGTTCGATCCGTTTGTTGTCGAAAAACTGTCTACCGGCGATTGTCCCGATCCCTACCCTCGCATCCACGAACTGGCTGCACGTAGCCCGGTGATCGAAGGCAGCTACCGCATGCAGTTCACCGACGTTCCCGATGCGCAGATGGGACACCTGCCGCAGGTCATGGTTCTTGGCTACGACGCAGTGCTCCACGTGCTGACCAATCCCGAGATCTTCCGCAACAAGGAGGCTTTCGCCCCGAACCTCGGCAAATCGTTCGGCAACACCGTGACGGTGATGGACGCGCCCGAGCACACCCGCTTTCGCAAGATTTTCCAGAAGGCGTTCCTGCCGCAGGTCGTGGCGAAATGGGGCGAGAGCGTGGTTGATCCGGTGGTTAGCCGGCTCATGGAAAACTTCATCCACCGAGGCGAAGCAGACCTCATCGAGGAGTTCACCCACCACTACCCGTTCCAGGTTATCTACGCGCAGGTCGAACTCGATCCCGCGCAGGGCCCAACGTTTCACAAGCTCGCAATCGCGCAGTTGCTCTCGTCGATCGGATTGCCGCAAGGCCCCGAGGCGAGTGGCAAACTAGGCGCGTTCTTCACGGAGCTCCTGCGCCAGAAGCGCGCTAACCCGGGGCCCGACCTCATCAGTCACCTCGCCAACGTGGAGGCCGATGGCGAGAAGCTGCCCGACGACGTACTCGTATCATTCCTTCGCCAGCTGATGAATGCCGGCGGCGACACAACCTATCGCGGTACAAGCGTGCTGCTCACCGCGCTGCTGACTCATCCCGACCAGCTTGCCGCAGTCATCGCGGACCGCAGCCTCATCCCTGCCGCGATCGAAGAGGCATTGCGCTGGGAAGGCCCGGTCAGTTCCACATTCCGCTACTGCTCGGTGGATACCGAAATCATGGGGCATCCGATCAAGGCGGGTACCTACATCAATACCGTGCTTGCGTCGGCCAACCGCGATCCGGAGAAGTTTCCCGAACCCGACAAGTTCGATATCTTCCGCAAGAACACGGTGCGCAACCTTGCCTTCGCCAGCGGCCCGCACCTGTGCATCGGCCAGCACCTTGCTCGTGTGGAAATGACCCGAGCCCTGAACGCGATCCTCGACCGGATGCCGAACCTGAGGCTCGATCCCGACAAGCCGGCGCCTGCCATAATCGGCCACTTGCTCCGCGTTCCAGAGCATCTTTGGGTGAAGTTCGACGCAAGCTGAAAGCGGATAGCGGAGGGGATCAATGAAAGCCTGGATGTGCATGAACTGCGGTTGGGTCTACGATCAGGCGACCGGCGACCCGATGAGCGGAATAGCCCCCGGCACAGCCTGGGAAGATGTACCCGACGACTGGAAATGTCCGGACTGCGGCGCCGAGAAGGCTGATTTCGACATGGAGGAGATTTGAACTTGGCCGAAGCACAAGCGGCGTTCGACTACGTCATTGTGGGCGCCGGATCGGCTGGTTGCGTGCTGGCCGAGCGGTTATCGGCGGACCCCGCCAATCGCGTACTCCTGCTTGAGGAGGGCGGTGATCACTCCGATATGCTCGTTACCATGCCCAAAGGCTTCGGCAAGCTTCTCACGATGCCCGATCGCGCGCACTACTATGCAACCACCAATCAGCGCGAAGGGGGCGGAGGCCCGGAAATCTGGGTTCGCGGCAAGATGCTGGGCGGATCGAGCGCGGTAAATGGCATGGTTTGGAACCGTGGCCAGCAGGAGGACTACGACCGGCTGGCTGAACTTGCAGGGCCACATTGGTCTTGGGATGCGATGCTGCCACACCTGCGTGGGCTCGAGGATCACGCGATGGGCGCAAGCGCCACACGCGGTACGGGCGGCCCGGTAGCAGTGAAAACACACCCGGCGCCCACGCCTCTTGCCAAGGCATGGATATCGGCAGGTACGGAACTTGGGCTTCCAGCAAAGGAGGACCATAGTGGACCTGCTCAGGAAGGCGTCGGCCCACTGCAATGGAACATCGACGCGCGTGGACGCCGCGTCAGCAGTGCGCGCGCTTTTCTCGACCGCGCACGCCGTCGGCCCAACCTGCACGTCGCGACGGGCGTTCGCATTGATCGGGTGACGCTTGACCGTGGGCGCGCCACTGGGGTCGAAGGGCGCCGTGGCGGCGAAGCGGTGCGTTTTGTAGCGCGCGGCGAAGTGATCCTCGCCGCCGGTGCATTGATGTCGCCGCGCATACTCCAACTCTCGGGGATCGGACCTGCTGAAGCTCTGCGCGCAGCTGGCATACCGGTCATCCTCGATAGCCCGAGCGTCGGGCGCCACATGCGCGAGCACATTCTCCTTTCGCTCAATTTCCGTTTGCGGCACTGGCGCGACAGTTCGAACCGCGAATTCTCCGGAGCCAGGCTCCTCGGAAATGTTGCGCGGCACGTCTTGCTTGGTAGCGGGACGCTTTCCTACGGATCGTCCGAGGCGGCGGCATTCGCGCGCGTGCTGCCCGAATCCACGCGGCCCGACACGCAGATCATGTTCCAGCCCTATTCGACCGAGCGCAGCACGGGCGGCTTCAAGTTCGAGGATGCGCCAGGCATGAGCCTCTATTCATTCCGGCTGCGCCCTGAGAGCGAAGGTTCGATAACCGTCACCTCACCTGACCCCGACGGCCCCGCCACAATCGATCCGAATTACCTCTCCGCCGAAAGCGATCGCCGCGCGGTTATCGGTGCTGTCAGGTTCCTTCGCAAGATTATGGCGCAGCCCGCTTTGGAGCCCTTTGTAGTGGGCGAAACCGAAGCGACCGCAAGCATGCGGAGCGATGACGAGATCCTGGATGCCTATCGCCTTTGGGGCGCTTCGGGCCTGCACGCGACCGCGACCGTACGCATGGGACGTGATAACTCCTCTCCCCTCGACGGTGAATTACGTCTGCGCGGTATCGAAGCGCTGCGCGTGGTCGACTGTTCGGTCTTTCCCGAGATGATCGCCGGCAACACAAACGCGCCAACGATGGCGCTTGCCTCGCGCGCAGCGGAACTAATCCTGGCCCGCTAGTTAGGCCCGCGCTGGCGAACGCCCGGCAGCGCATGGCTTACCCAGTGGCCCGCGATCAATTGTACCGGACTAGCATCGCAATGGCTTAAGGGTGCAACATCGGTGACGCCGGCTTGTTGCAGTGCATCTTCATCACGACGTGACTGGCCCTCGGCATGCGGAGATGAGCCGCCGCAGTGTTCGTGGAAGATGCAACTCGATGGCGAAACATGCTGCAATCGTCAGTGCAACGTGATCCACATTATCATATAATTCAATTATCTGATAATGTGATACTGTGCGGACCGAGTTGGAGGGGTAGTGAGAATGGCGGACCCGCTACGCGTGCCCGATCAGGCGAGCGACATCTCGCCACGATGGCTGACCAGCGCGCTCGCCGAAAACCAGCCTGGCATACAGGTGCACTCAGTCGAGATCGTCGACGTGGTGAAAGGTGCCTGTACCAAGCTGAGGCTGGCATTGCGCACAAATCGCAGTGATTTTCCGGCTACTGTCCTGATGAAGGCCGGGTTCGAGCCGCACAGTCCGCAGATGCGCGGGATGCATGTCAACGAAGTCCACGCTTATCGCGATCTGCTTCCCACCGTTGAAATAGAGTCGCCGCGTTGCTTCGCCGCACTCGCCGACGATACCGGACGGGCACTCGTCATCCTTGAGGACTTGTGCTTGCGCAATGTCCGTTTCCTCGAACCGCAGAAACCGATCGATTTCAACCTCGCGGCGCGATTTCTTGACGGCTTGGCCACGCTTCATGCGCGCTGGTGGAACTCACCACGTTTGCGGGACGGCAGTTTCGCCTGGGTGCCCGATGCAAGCGAAGCGTCTCTTGCCCACTACTTCGAACTGCTGCTCACGCCCGAACACTTTCAGACTTTTGCCACTGCGCCTAGAGGCGCCGCAATGCCACGGGCAATCCTTGACCCGGTGCGGATCAGGGCAGCGCACGCCGCAATGCGCATCGCCCAGGCGAAACACGAGGCACTTGTCATCAACCATGGCGACATGCACCTCGGCAACCTTTACGTCGACGCACAAGGCAATCCCGGCTTTCTCGACGCCCAGCCTCGGCTTGGCTCGTGGTCAATAGACGTCAGCTATTTCCTGATCGCGGGGCTTGATCTGGAGGACCGTCGGCGGTGGCAGGCAGCCTTGCTTCAACATTACCTCGAAGCCCTTGCCGTTCGGGGCGTTGCTGCGCCTTCGTTCGACGATGCGTGGTCGGCTTATCGCCGCAGCGTCATCTGGGGATTGCTGATCTGGCTGCTAAACGGCTCGAATTTCCAGACTGAAGCAAACAACACTGCGGCCGCCTCGCGCTTTGCAATGGCGATGATCGATCTCGACACGTTCGGAATTCTCGGCGTGTAAGGCAAGGAACGACAAGTGAAGCGAACCATTCTTGTGACCGGATCGGCTGGTGGGATCGGCGGAGCGGCAGCGGCGCAGCTTCGCGCAGACGGGCTGCACGTCGTGGGACTTGATCTGCGCGAAGCCGAGGTCACTGCCAACCTTGCAGATCCTGCCGAACGCGATGGTCTGGTAGATCGTATACTGGTTGCAAGCGGAGGGAGCCTGGACGCAGTCATCGCGTGTGCCGGGGTCGCCAGCGCAGACACCAGCGCGATGGTAGCAGTCAACTATTTCGGCACGGTAGCCTTGCTCGACGCCCTCAGACCCATCCTTGCCCGCTCGAACGCACCGCGTGCGGTCGTTGTCACATCATCGGCCACGATCCTGCCGATCAGTCCGCCGCTGGTTGCGGCCTGCCTGGCGGGCGACGAAACGCAGGCTCGAGAGCTGGCCTCCATGGAGCCCGGTCTCGTCTACGCGTCAACCAAGCGTGCACTGAGCCGCTGGGTACGCCGCACATCGGCCCACCACGAGTGGGCCGATGCGGGCGTGTTGCTCAACGGCGTCGCACCAGGCACGGTGCGCACCGCGATGACTGCACCGTTGCTGTCCTCTGCAGAAGGTCGCTCGCTTTTGGCCGAGGCTACGCCGATTGCGACTGCAGACTACGCGAGTCCTGAGGATATTGCACCGCTGCTGGCATTCCTTGCCAGCCCGCAGTGTCGTTACCTCGTCGGTCAGGTTCTGTTCGCGGATGGCGGCAAGGACGTGATCCGGCGTGGTGACGACATCTGGAGTTGAGCCCAGACTTCCGTCGGGCGAGAGGTTATTCGATTGTCCCCAGGATTGCGCCGACTTCATACGTCTCGCCAACCTGCGCAACGATACGGATCGTGCCGCTCGCTGGAGATTCGACCTCGTTGGTCGATTTGTCACTCTCCAGCGCATAAATCGGCTGGCCTTCGGTGACCTGATCCCCATCGGCGACCATCCATTCGGCCAGAACACCCTCATTCATCGAAAAGCCGATCTTGGGCAAAAGAATTTCGGTAGACATAGCTTCCTTCCGATAGTGTCAGCGTAGAAGATCGCGAATTGCGGATGCCAGCACGTCTGCGTCCGGTGCATAGGCATTCTCGAGCGGCTTTGAATACGGAACCGCACTAAAGGCACCGCCAACCCGCTTCACCGGTTTCTTGAGCTGGCCAAACAGTTCCTCGTTAATCACGGCCGCAATTTCAGCTCCGACGCCGTGTTGCTTGACCGCTTCGTGCGCCACCAGCACACGGCCGGTCTTTCGCGCCGAGGCGAGAACTGTTTCGCGATCCCACGGAGCGATCGTGCGAAGATCCACCACTTCGACCGAGATTCCTTCGCCCGCCAAGGCATCGGCAGCGGCACGGGCGTTTACGGCCATGCGGGCATAGGTAACCACGGTCACGTCCGTACCTTCGCGTTGGATTGCAGCTTTGCCAAGCGGTACACGGTGGCCGGCATCGGGCAATTCGAAGCTCATCGGTGCGAAATATGTCGGCAGATTCTCGATCAGGATGACCGGGTCAGGATCTTCGTATGCGGCGCGCAAAAGGCCATACGCATCCTCCGGAGTCGAAGCGGCGCAGACCTTGATTCCGGGCGTGTGCGCGAACCATGCCTCGAGATAGTCGCAGTGCTGTCCGCCCGAGCCAAAGCCAAGCCCGGTCATCGTACGGATCACGATCGGCACACTGGTCTGCCCGCCAGACATGAAACGCAACTTCGCCGCGTGGTTGACGATCATGTCCATCGCCACGGTGGTGAAGTTCATCAGCATGATCTCGGCAATCGGCCGGTACCCGGCAAGGCTCGCCCCGATGGCCGCTCCCATGATTGCCTGCTCTGAAATCGGCGTCGAGCGGACGCGCTCGTCGCCGAACTTCGTCGACAGTCCCTTTGTGATCTTGGCGATGCCCCCACCCTCTGGATCAGCAAGGTCCTCGCCCAGAGTGATTGCCTTTGGGTCCTCGGAAAAGATGTCCTGGTAGGCCTTTGCGAGAGCGGCCAGGATCGTGACGGTAGGCTTCTTGGCCACTGGGGCGGTTGCAGTCGCGCTCATGCCGCGATCTCCTTCTCGAACACGTCGAAGCGCAGGTCGTCCGGCTCGGGCCATGGTGATTCGAGCGCGAACGCGACCGCATCGTCGATCTGCGCCTCGATTTCGGCCTCAAACGAGGCGAGCTCATCCTCGGTGGCGATCCGGTCGGCAATCAAGCGTGCGCGCAGTGCCGGAACCGGATCCGCAGCCATCGCGGCCGACTTCTGTTCCTTTGGCATATAGGAATCGTCATCTCCGAAGGTGTGCCCGAAGAAGCGGAAAGTCATGCATTCGAGCAAGGTCGGCCCCTCGCCCGCGCGCGCGCGCGCCACCGCCTCGCTGAAAGCCAGGTACATTTCTGCAGGATCGTTGCCGTTCACCCGCACGCCCGGCATCGCATAGCCGGCAGCCCGGCCGGCAATGTTGCCGCCCGCGGTCATCTTCTCGAACGTCGTGTGCTCGGCGAAAAGGTTGTTCTGGCAGACGAAGATGGTCGGCAGCTTCCACACCGAGGCGAGGTTCATGGCTTCATGGATCGCGCCGATGTTCGATGCGCCGTCACCAAAAGTGCAGATCGAGACACGGTCTGACTGGTCGAGCCTTGCCGCCCAGGCCAGGCCGTTGGCGATCGGGGCGGATGATCCGACGATGCCGGTCGTGACCATGATTCCGCGCGGTGGATAGGTCAGGTGCATGGGGCCACCCTTGCCCTTGCACGATCCCGTCCTGCGCCCGGCCAGTTCCGCCCAGAGTTCGCGCAGCGGAAAGCCCTTGCCGATCATGTCATGAATGCCGCGATAGATCGTGCAGAGAGTGTCATCGTCACGCAGGATCTCGCCCATCACCGACGGAATGATCTCCTGCCCGCGATAGGAGTAGTAGACCATAGCAATCTGGCCCGACAGGATCACCTTGCGCGCGCGCTCGTCGTTCGCCTTGATGAGCGCTGCGCGCTTGTAGATCGACAGCAGTGTCGCGTTGTCGATGGCGTTAGATGGCATCGGCTCTCTCCCTCGCCGGTTGCAAATACAGATAAATTCGCTAGACGATAAATAGAGAAGGATCAAGCCCATCTAAGGGCACTGGGGAGAACCGGGAATGGCGCTCGAGAAGATTTTCCAGCCACTGAAGATCGGCCCCATAACGGTTCCAAACCGCGTCACGCGCTCCGCCCACGGCGGGCTCGAAATGTCCCCCCGGATGACTGACGACTACATTGCGTATCATGCCAGGCGTGGCAGCGGTGGCTGCGGGCTGACCATTCTGGGCGCAGCAAGCGTCCACCCTTCCAGCATGCTCTACCCTTATGGCTTGTTCTACGACGGCATCGTCGATGATTACCGCAGGCTGATGGCCGCAGTGGAGCCCTCGCCGATGAAGGTCTTTGCTCAGTTGTGGCACGGGGGCAATCTATATCCCGCGCAGGACGGCGGGCCGCCATGGGCGGTTTCGGACGTGCCTGGCATGACGGGACTGGTCGGCCAGCGGATGAGTGAGGCCATGATCGAGGAAGTGATCGGTGCATACGTCCGGTGCGCAAGGCATGCACGCGATGGCGGATTGCACGGCATCGAGATCCACGCCGCACACGGCTACCTGCCCCAGCAGTTTCTGTCGGAAATATACAACGACCGTGCAGATGGGTGGGGAGGCAGTCTCGAGAACCGCATGCGGTTTCTGCTCGAGATAGTGCGACAGGTGCGATCGGCGGTGGGCGGAACGATGGCGGTGGGCGTGCGTCTGGCAGCTAGCGACATGCCCGGCGGCGTCGACGAGGGCATTAACATAAAGGTCCTCGAGCGACTCCAAGCCGAGAACTTGATTGATTACGTCAATATTTCACGTGGCGACTATTACCGCATGGATACGATGGTCGGTGCGATGCAAAACCCGACAGGCTACGAGGTTCCATCCTCTGGCACGATTGCCGCTGCGGCGACTGTGCCCCGCCTTCTTGCCGGGCGATACCGCACATTGGACGATGCCGAACAGCTGCTGCGCGACGGCACCGCGGATCTCGTCTCAATGGTACGAGCCCAGATTGCAGACCCCGATCTGGTCAATAAGACCCGCGAGGGTCGGGCGCTGGAAGTGCGACCATGTATCGGGTGTAACCAGCATTTTCGCGGCGGTCGCTGGGGTTGCGCAGTAAACGCAGCGGCCGGAATCGAATCGCGCTACGACGAGGCACTGATCACTCTGACCGAAACACCCCGCAAGGTGCTGGTGGTTGGCGGCGGTCCGGCAGGCCTGGAGGCAGCACGTGTCGCCGCGATGAGAGGCCACAAGGTGACGCTATGCGAGGCGAGCCCGCGGCTCGGGGGGCAGCTCGACATCGCACGCCTAGCACCCCACAGTGCCGGCTTCGGCGACATTGCTTTGTGGCTTGAGGCCGAGGTCTACAGGCTCGGAGTCGAAGTTCGCCTGAACACCTTCATGGAAGAAGACGAAGTCATCGCCGAAATGGCAGACCATGTAATCGTGGCAACCGGTTCGGTTCCGCGGATGGACGCACAGCAACACACGTTGCCAAGCCAGCTCGTGCCTGGTGCAGACATGCCGCACGTTGTCTCGACGGCAGAACTTTTGCGAGAGAAGAAGCCACGCGGGCGTACTGCGCTCGTGCTTGATACCGTTGGGGACTATGAAGGGTTGGCTGCAACCGAGCATCTGCTCGCGCAGGGGCTATCTGTCACCTATGTCACCGCTCAAGCGGCGCTGGCCTGGAAGAACGAGCGCAGCCTGGCTGCATGGGAGCGCTTTCAGGCGCTCGGTGGGTTCACGTTGCTCGTACGCCACCACCTCGTTGAAATCCGTGAGAACGACGTGATGGTCCGGCCTTATCTTGCGGCAATGCAACAGGTCACAGCCGTACCTGCGGATACTGTCGTGCTTATCACCCCCAACAAGCCATTGCGCGAAATCCACGAAGCCCTGGCACCTGGAAATCCAAACATCCGGATCGTCGGCGACGCACGTGAGCCACGCGATCTGCTCAGGGCCATCTGGGAAGGCCATGCCGCAGCGCGAGAAATCCATTGACCATTGACGAGATGGAAGACCGATTTGCGATCCATGAGCTGATCGCACTCTACGGCCACCTGATCGACGAAGGTGAATGGCACCGCCTTGGTGAATTGTTCACCGACGACATTGTGTTCGATACCAGCGCATTCGAGCACGGCGAAATCACCGAGGGTCTCGCGCGACTTGCTGCCGACTGGGCGACGCCCGGCTGGCCCCACCCGGTAGCACACCACGCCACGAACATCGTGATCAGGACGCTCGAGCTGGACAGGGCCGAGGTCCTCTCCAAGGGCATCGGAGTCGGCCGCAAGGGGCGGGTCGGCAGCGTCACCTACCGCGACACATTGGTGAAGAGCGCCGCCGGATGGCGGATCAAGCACCGCGTGGCTCAACTGCAAAGGGGCAGATGACAGGCGATCGACTTGCAAATTCTTGCCAAATGTCGTTTTACCTAGTTAGATGATAAACAGCAAAGGGGCGAGAGTCGGACGTGGCCACATATGGCGTCTGGCGGCCGCATAAGAGGATGACGAAGACAATGAACGACCTGACCAGCGCCCTCCCTGCGCCCGAGCGCAACCCGGTCAGCGCGGGTATCGTACCGGCGCGCAATTACATTTCGCCCGAGTTCGCCCGGACGGAAGCGGAAGGCCTTTGGAGCCGCGTCTGGCAGATGGCATGCCGCGAGGAGGAAATCCCCAAGATTGGCGACTACTACACCTATGACATCGTCGACCAATCGATCATCGTAATCCGCACCGCCGCAGATGAAATCAAGGCGTTCCACAACGTGTGTCCGCACCGTGGCCGCACGATCACTGAGGGCTGTGGCCACGCAAATCGCCTGTTCTGCAAGTATCATGGCTGGAACTGGAAAATCGATGGGACGGGCGCGAAAGTGGTCGACCGGCACGAGTGGCCTGCCGATGAACTGACCGATGATGCACTGAACCTTGCACCGGTGAAGGTCGGCCGTTGGAGCGGCTGGGTCTACGTCAACATGGACCCTGATTGCGTAAGCCTCGAGGAGCATCTTTCTCCCGCCAAGGACTTTCTAGATCCGTTCGACCTCGGTGGGCTGCGCTACCACTGGCGAAAGTCCACCGTGCTCGACTGCAACTGGAAAGTCGCGCTCGAGGCGTTTGACGAGGGTTACCATGTCCAGACCACGCATAATCAGATGCTGCGCTATTTCGACGACTGGACCCAGAGCTATGCCCACGGCCGTCATGCACACTTCGGCTACTGGGAATCGATGCCGATGGGGTCGCGCTCACCGCGCTTGACCGGCGGCGCCCCCACCGAGGACATCCGCCCGGGAATCCGCGACTACATGGAGGACATGGCGGCGACCCTGAATGCCGGATCGGCTGTTCAAACCGTGCACGCGGCACGGCGTGTCGAACAGGAGGTCGAGCCGGGCACACCAGCGATGGAGGTGCTCATGAAGTTCGGCCAATTCATCTACGAGCACGCGCTGTCGCTTGGTCTCAAATGGCCCGATATCACGGCCGAGCAGATGCAGGCCGCCGGGATCGACTGGCATCTGTTCCCCAACCAGATCATGCTGATGGGACCGACCGGTTCTCTCAATTACCGCGCACGTCCGGTCGGCAACAATCCCGACAAGTGCATATTCGACGTCTATTCCCTTCAGCGCTATCCCGAAGGCGAGGCACCCCCCAAGGTCGAGCTCGAATGGAGCCAGGACCATGCTGACACCGACTTCTGGGGACTGATCCTGACGCAGGACTTCGCCAATGTTGCGGAAGTGCAGAAGGGAATGAAGTCGAAGGGCTTCAAGGGCGCGCGCCCCAACCCGCGACAGGAGATCGCGATCTCAAACTTCCACCGCGCGCTCGAGGATTTCGTCGAGAACGGTTACGCGGGCGAAGGCAATCCGGCATGAGCCAGTGGGACGAGACCCGAGACTTTGTCATTGTCGGGAGCGGCGGTGGCTCGATGATTGCCGCGATTGCGATGAAGGACGCCGGCAAGGACCCGCTCGTCCTTGAAAAGACGGACAAGATTGGTGGCTCGACAGCAATGTCAGGCGGTGTGTTCTGGATACCGAACCATCCGCTTCAGGCCCGCGACGGGATCGACGACAACGCAGAGAAAGCGCGGACGTACCTAGATGCCGCTGTAGGGGACGTTGGCCCCGGAACCAGTCGGGCACGCAAGGACATGTTTCTCGAAGAGGGCCCCAAGATGGTGCTCTATCTTGAGCAGAAGGGCATGCCCTTCGTGCGCTGCGACGGCTGGTCGGACTATCATGACGATTTGCCTGGCGGCTGCCCTGAAAGCCGCAGCCTCGCGGTCGAGCCGTTTGCGGCCGCCAGCCTCGGCAAGGAATGGCAAGGCAAGCTCAGACGTGGACTGACGAACGTCGTTATCCGGGGCATCGAAGGTCGCCAGCTCATGCTGATGAAACGAATGGGCGTCGGCAAGCTCGCCGCGCTCAAAGTCGGTCTGCGCATGGCCAAAAGCAAGATCCTGGGTCAGGACCTCGTTGGTGCCGGGACCGCGATCCAGGGGCGGATGCTCAAGATGGCACTCGATCACAAGGTCGATATTCGCACCGAGGCTGGCGTCGCCGATCTGGTCGAGGAGAACGGCCGGGTAGTCGGTGTCGTGTCGAACAGGAATGGAAAACCCTGGCGGATCCGGGCGCGCGACGGGGTGCTTATCAACGCAGGTGGCTTTTCTCGCAACGCGCAGCTTCGGCAGACATACGGTCCCCAGCCCTCTTCCACCGACTGGACCAACGCAAATCCCGGCGACACCGGCGAGATGATCGAATTGGCCAAGGGACTTGGTGCCGCGCTCGATTGCACAGACGGCGCGGTCTGGATACTGACCTCTACGCCGCCATCTGGCGACCGGTACATGCACGTGCTCGACCTGCCGAAGCCGCACGTGATCCTCGTTGACCAACAAGGCAGGCGTTTCACGAACGAGGCGCAGAGCTATATGGCCAACGGTCAGGCGGTCTACGCGCACGGGGATGTGCCGGTCTGGGCAATAATCGAAAGTCGCCACCGCGACCGATACCCCTGGAGCTTTCACGCCGGAGCTACTCCGCAGGAGTGGTTCGACAGCGGCTACATGAAGAAGGCTGCTTCGCTCGAGGATCTGGCACGCCAGATCGAGGTTCCGGCAGAAAACCTCAAGGCTACGGTCGAGCGCTGGAACGTGATGTCGCGCAAGGGCAAGGATGAGGACTTCGGCCGCGGCTCCAAGGCCTATGATCTTGTATTCGCAGACCCGACCAACGCGTATCCCAACCCAGGCCTAGGCCCGATCGAGCAGCCACCCTTCTATGCGGTAGCGATCTACCCCGGCGATGTGGGAACGTTCGGTGGCATCGTGACTGATGAATATGCCCGTGCGCTGCGCGAAGACGGCTCGGTTATCCCAGGCCTTTATGCCACCGGCAATTCGACCGCCTCGGTCATGGGTCGGACATATCCGGGGGCCGGTGCCTCGATATCGCCTGCATTCATCTTCGGCTGGGTGGCTGCACGCCACGCCGCACGCCAGAATTTCGCCTGAGGAGCCAAAAATGGGATCCGGATCGGAGCAGATGCTCAACGAGCTCTACGACAAGATGAAGATTCGTGAAGTTGTCACCAACTACTGCCGTGGTGTCGACCGGATGGACCGTGATCTGCTGATGAGCGTCTATCACCCCGATGCGATCGACGACCATGGCTTCTTCGTGGGAAATCGCGAAGATTTCTGGGACTGGGTGAATCGCTACCACACCAACGCGCAGATCTCGCACCAGCACATCATCACCAACCACAGCTGCGAACTTGATGGTGATACGGCCCACGCCGAGACGTACTGGATGATGGCCGGCATGGACGCAAAGGACATGACCCTGACACTCGGCGGCGGGCGCTATATCGATCGCATGGAAAAGCGGGAGGGGGAATGGCGGATCGCTGCGCGCAAGTGCGTAGCCGAGTGGGGCGGGGAACCAGCGCCATCGAAGGTCCCGTTGGAATTCATGGCAATGCTTCGCGAGAGCGGCACGGTAGCGCGCGACCGCAGCGATTCATCCTATGAACGACCGTTGGCCGTGAAGCCTGAACGCGTCGGCATCAATCTCGACATCCTTCCACCCGAGTACCGGCCGGAATGACCGGCACGCAGGTGCTCGTTCGTGATTGAACGACTTGCATTTCAGCATCATTTTCGTATAAATCAGATATACGTTTATTCTTAAATAAGGTTCCAATATCGATGGCCACGCTCAATTCGATCGTCCGCGCGGTCCTGGCAATAGATCCGTCGGCACCGGCGATAGAGCACAATTGCCAGTGGTACACATGGGGTGAGCTGAGCGAGATCATCGACTCGGTCGAAGCAATCCTGACGCGAGAAGGCATCGGAGCAGGGACGCGCATCGGCGGAATCCTTCGCAACACGCCGCAAATCGCCGCAGTCATCATCGCAACAATCATCAACGACCGCTGCGTGGTAACGCTCAATCCGGCATTGCCGGACGACAAGCTGGTTGCGGATATCAACACGCTGGAGATCCCGGTGGTCATCGCCGAAATGGTTGACTGGGAGCGACCGGCAGTGATGGCTGCGGTCAAGCAATCCGGAGCACTCGGCATTGCGATAACCGGTGATCGCGCAGAGCCTGTGCGCGTCGTCCTGCCACGCACCGGCAGCGGGTTCCGCAACGACGCAGCCGGGGTCGGGATCGAAATGCTCACCAGCGGAACAACCGGCACGCCCAAGCGCATTCCGCTCAAGGCCGCGAACTTTTCGCGAATGGTGCTCGACGCCGCCGTGTTCGAGAACCGTGACATTGATACGCCTCCCCGATTATCCCGCGCTGTGGCGATTACAAACACGCCGTTTTCGCACATCGGCGGGATATTCAGCCTGTTCGTGACGCTTTCGGCTGGCCGGAAGATCTGCATGCTCGACCGGTTCCGCGTCGAAGAGTTCGTTGGCGCAGTCCAACGCCACAAGCCCAAGGTTGCCGGCGCACCGCCCTCGGCCCTTCGCATGATCCTCGATGCCGATGTGCCCCGGGAGGCCCTGTCCAGTCTTGTCGCCTTTCGAACATCAACCGCGCCGCTCGACCCCGATCTGGCCGACCAGTTCCAGGAACGCTTCGGCATACCAGTGCTGCAGAATTACGGCGCTACGGAGTTCGCCGGGGGTGTTGCCGGATGGACGCTTCCGGATTTCCGCAAGTACGGCGAAGAGCGTCGCGGCAGTGTGGGGCGCATGAACCCGGGTATCGACGGACGCATCGTGCATCCGGAGACCGGCGAGCCGTTGCCCTTTGGTGAAACAGGTCTTCTCGAGATCCGCGCGAAGCACTTGGGCGATGGCAAGAGCTGGGTGCGCACCACCGATCTTGCGAAGATGGACGAAAAGCAATTCCTCTGGATCCTTGGACGCGCCGACAATGCCATCATCCGTGGAGGCTTCAAGATCATGCCTGACGACGTGGTCAAGGCGATCGAGGCGCATCCTGCGGTGCTCGAAGCCTGCGTCGTCGCTCTACCCGATTCCCGGCTGGGACAGGTACCCGCCGCCGGCTATCGCGTGAAGAATGGCGCCTCGGTGAGCGAAGATGAGTTGCGTGCTTTCCTGCGCGAGAGACTGTCGGCCTATCAGGTGCCAACGCAACTGGTCAAAGTCGATGATTTCGTGCGCACGCCTTCGATGAAGCCCAGCCAGCCCGAGCTCAAGAAGCTGTTCGAAGCTGCGTGAGCGTGGCCATGCGCCATAGATGATACCACAGCCGCCCTTCCCCGCGACCGTGCCGGGCCTGATCCGGAGCTTTGCCGAACGCTTCGGCGATAGTGACGCCTTGGTGCGTGAGGGACAGTGCATCAGCTTCAACGGACTTGCCAGTCAGTCTGCTGCCGTCGCCAAAGCACTGGTTGGCCTCGGCGTGAGCCGCGGCATGCGAATTGCGGTATTGGCACCTCCCGGACCCGATTTTGTCGTGACTGTACTCGCCGCGGCCCGGATCGGTGCGGTTATCGGCCCACTCAGCACGCTCTACCAGGCTCCTGAACTCGCCTGGGTTCTGGCCCGCGGCGGATTCGCACACCTGATCGTGGCCGACGGCTTCTTGAACCATGATTACTTGTCCCGCCTCGAAGAGGCGCTGCCTGATCTTGCACAGGCCGAAGAAGGGCTGCTGTTCATAGAAGCGGCTCCAGCCCTGCGTACGATCCACGTGATCGGCTCGGGCGCCCGCCCGTGGTCGCGTTCTTTCTCGCGGCTGCTAGAGGGCGATCCACGCATTGATGACACGATGCTGGCATCCCTTGAGGAGCGCGTCACACCGGCTGACCCGGTCTGCATCATTTATACGTCTGGCAGCACGGCCGAACCGAAGGGCGTTGTCCATGGCCATGGACCGCTCGTACGGCATGCGTGGCAAATGGGTACGACAGCGACGGCGTTCGGGCATGGCGATCGCACGATCACGACGCGCGCGATGTTCTGGGTCGCCGGGTTCGTTGCAACGTTGTTCTACGCGTTGGCAAATGGCACCTGCCTCCTTCTCACCAGCGACGGCTCTGCCGCCAATGTCTTGCGGCTGATCGAGGCGGAGGGCGCGACAGGTCTTTCCGGCGACGTCGGCTGGTTTGACGTCTTGCGCGATTCCGAAGAGTTGGCCAGCGCCGGATACGACATAGTCAGGCTCGACATGGACACGGCCGGAGTTGCGAAAGACGGTACATTCCTCAGCGATCATCTTGTCGCCCGTTTCGGCAATCCGGTGCATCATCCCAGTCAACGCATCGCCCGAAGCTATGGGATGACCGAAACTCTTGGCGCCCATACCTCGCTGCCCATAGGTGTCCTGCTCCCCGAGGACAGACCGAACTGGCAAGGCCGACCGATGCCTGGAGTGGAGCTTCGCATTGTCGATCCTTCGACAAAGGTTGAGCTTCCGGTTGGAGAAACCGGCGAATTACTGGTCCGGGGGTATTGTCTGATGCTCGGCTTCGACGGGCGCGAGCGCCATGAGACCTTCGATAGTGATGGCTTCTACGCTACCGGTGATCTGTGCCGCGTGGACGAAGCCGGATACCTGAAATTTGAGGCGCGTCGCGGCGAAATGCTCAAAGTGCACGGTGCCAATGTTTCACCAGCAGAAGTCGAACTCGCAATGACCGGGCTCATGGGCATCGAGAAGGCAGCGCTGGTGGGGCTTGAGCGCGACGGCGAGACCATCCCCGTTGCTGCTGTGCTGATGGCACCAGGCCGCACGCTAGATGAGCAGGCGGTTACGACTGAGCTGCGCAGACGCCTGTCCTCGTTCAAAGTGCCCAAGCGGATTGTAGCTCTTCTTGAGACGGACATGCCGATGACCGGGTCCGGCAAGATCCGCAAGCCCGTACTTGCAGCCTTGCTTGCCGCCAATTTCGGCTGGAGCCCGTGACAGGGGATCGTCTCGCTTGGAAATCGCGTCGGGTGCGGTGCCGAGGGCTATGGCGCACCCGTCGCCTGGTATCCGAGCCGCGCGCCTTCAGCCCTTGGTCCAGCCGCCGTCAACCAGCAGTTCCACGCCCGTAATGTAGCTTGCCGCATCACTGGCGAGGAACAGCACTGCGCGGGCCATTTCGATCGGTTCCGCCGCCCGACCGATCGGATTGCGGCCCGGGATCATTGCAGGTCCGGCTATCACCGCGCCTCCACTGGCTTCCGCCGCCTTCATCGTCTTGGGCCCTGGCGTATTCATTCCGCCTGGCAGCACCGAGTTTACCCGGATCTTGTCTGCAGCAAATTCAAGGCACGCCAACCGCGTAATTGCGTCGACACCTGCCTTGGCCGCATCGTAGTGCATATTGGGAAAGATCATCGGGTGATGTGAGCAAGCCGACGAGATGTTGACGATTGATCCACCGCCACGCCCTCTCATCTGCTTGACCGCCTCGCGCAGACAAAGAAACGTGCCGCGAGTGGTCACTGCCTGCATGGTGTCCCATTCGGACACCGGCATGTCCATTGTATTGGCCTTCTTTCGGTACGCGGCATTGTTGACGAGGATGTCCACCCCGCCGAACTGCTTGGCAGCCGCGCTGAATCCGGCCTGAACCGCGCCTTCATCGGCCACATCCATCTCCACCGCTATCACCGGCCCACGCGAGGCGAGTTCGGCCGCTGTTTCCTCGGCATGAGCACCATCGAGATCGGCGATCACAACAGACGCTCCGACATCGAGGAACAGTGCCGCAATTTCGCGGCCCAGGCCCTGCGCGGCCCCGGTGATCAATGCCACTTTGCCAGGCAATGTGAATGGCGCGAGCGCCGCAATTTCGTTAGCCAATGCCTTCTCCTGAAATTTGTTGCAGCGCGCCGGTCAATCCCAACGCAGATACAGCTCGTCAAAGCCGGGTACAGAGCCGCAATGCTCGACATGGGTGCGATCGGGATCGAGCCGAAACATCGGCATCCGGCCCACGAACTCCTCCAGGAACACCTGGATTTCCGCGCGCGCCAACGGTGCACCTACACACTTGTGCGGGCCATTGCCGAATGTGTTGTGATCACCCGGCTTTACTTCGCGGTCAAAATCCACCTCTAGTGGATCGTCCCACACGCGTTCATCGATCCCCGAAAGGTTGTTGGGGACCATGATCATCTCGTCCTTCTTGAAAAGGACACCCTTGTACTCGAAGTCCTGCGTGAGAATCCGCCCGGTGTTGGACAAACCGAAGCGGCGGATGAACTCTTCACTGACTCGGCCGATGATCTCTGGCTCATCGCGCAGGCGCTGCTGCTTTTCGGGGTGCGTGGCGAGGTAATGCGTGATGTAGGAGAGCGAGGCAGCTACCGTATCCAGCCCGCCGACGAACAGCAGAGAGGCCATGGACAGCGTCTCCTCGTCGGACTCGAAGCGCGGGTTGCGCCGCCAATTGGCGACACGCGTCAGCAGATCATCACCCTCGCCGCCCTCGCGTTCGTCAAGCACGATCTGGAGGTAGTCGTTTATCCTCTGATTGGCCTCGATGCGCGACTGGAGATCGTACGAAGAAATGATCGCAATGCCCCATTCGACGAATTCCTCACGCCGATCGAGCGGGAGATCGACCATTCGCAGAAACATTGTCACCGGCATGACCCGGCCAAATTCGGCAAGAAACTCGCACTGGCCGTTCGGGAGCATCTTCTCGGCAAGTTCAATCGTCAGTGCACGGGCATCTTCGCGCATCCGCGCCACTGCCTTTGGTGTGAAGGCCGGATTGATGACCGCGCGATACCGTGCGTGGTTTGGCGGATCAACCGCAAGCGGGATCGGCTTCCTGACCATCAGCTGGCGTGGAATCATGAATTCCTCGTGGCTGAAGATCGCATAGTTTTCCTGTACGAAGCGCACGTCCTCAGCGCGGGTGACCATCCAGTGACCACCGTGACGCGGCGTCCAGATTATGTCTGGGCCTGAGTGAAGCTGCCGCTTGACCGCGCGATAGACGCCCAGCTCCTTCAAATTCTCGGGCCGGACGTAGTCGAAATCGACCACGAGATGTTCGGGAACGTGATCCGGTTTCGGGGTCAGCTGCGGAATCGCGTTCGTCATCGATCTGAGTCCTTGGATCGTGATCAGCAAACGAAAGCGGCGCGACCCCTGATACGGGAGCCGCGCCGCCTTTCGTGTTTCAAGGCTTACTTGGCATCGTCACCGAAGCGGTACTTCAGGCTGACACCCCACATCCGCGGAGCGGCATAGATATTGCCCAGCACGCCAAGCGAAGAACGCTGCAGCAGGTTGTTCGCGCCGATGCGATAGGTCTTGTCCGTGACGTTGGTCACGAACACCCCGAGATCGACCGGCTGGCCCATCACGTTCCTCCAGTTCGCCGTCAGATCGAGCGTTGTATAAGGCTTTTCGATAGACTGCGGATTCAGCTTGCTGGTATCGGTCAATGCTACGCTCGACTGATGATAGAGCAGGCCGCCAAAGCTGATCTGGCCGATATCCTCCGAGAGCGGAAGCGTGTAGTCCATCGACAGCGTGTACTGTGTCTTGGGCACCGAGTTGTACAGGTTGTCGGAACAGAACCCTTCAATGCTCACCGCGTTGGGATCGCATGGATTCTTCAATGGATTCGGGATCAGCTTGTCAAACTTGGCGTCCGTGTAGGCGAAGGTTCCGCCGAAGGTGAGCCCCTTCACCGGGATCAGGGTAACTTCCGCCTCAATGCCCTTGATGCGTCCATTACCGACATTCTGGACCTGCGAGACCGGCACAGCGCCCGGAAGGACGACGTTCTTCTGGATGCCCTTGTAACGGTCCGTGTATGCGGCCAGGTTGGTGCGCAGGAATACTCCGTCGAAGTTGAAGTCGGCCTTGACGCCGGCTTCTACCGAGAGGTCGGTTTCCTGCCGATAGGCAGGATTGACGCCCGGAGGCGAAGTACCGTTCACACCGCCAGGACGATAGCCCTTGCTGACCTTTGCATAGAACAACTGGCCACCATCGGTCTTGTAGGAGGCACCTGCCTGCCAGGTGGTGGAGTTGAAAGAACCGGGCGTCTCGGTGCAGCCAACCGCTCCGAAGAGATTATTGAGCGGAATAACGCCGTTCGGCGGGCCAAGGTCAATCGAACCCGCGCCGTAATTCGTGCATTGGCCATGCGGGATCGGTGCAAATGTATTTGCCACGATGATATCTGCAAACGGCGCGGGGGTGCCGATAGCCGTGAGGAAGTCCTTCAGCCCTGCCTCACCGCCAGGCAACGGGCTCAGGTACGTGGCCTGGCGAGAAAGAACCGTATCACGTGTATAGCGCAGGCCGCCGTTGACCTTGAAGTTGTCGGTCACGGCATATTCGAACGAACCATAGACCGCACGCGACTTCGTCGTCAGATAGTTGACACCGACGCGTTGAAGAATCGCCACGTTGACCGTGGCGTTCTCGCTCGGCCCGGCCGGACGCTGCTCATCCATGTAACCGCCCAGAGCCCAGGTCAGGCGATTGTCAAACGCCTTGCCCGACAGGCGGAGTTCCTCGCTGAACTGCTCTTGGTTCGTGAACAACAGGCCACCGCAAGCCGAGTGGCAAGTGAGGACCGCTGCGCCGTTGGATGCAGCGTAATTGGAAGCCTCGTCCTCACGTTCGCGAACATAGCCGAATATGTTTGTCAGCGTGATCGAGTCGGTCAGTTCGGCTGTGGTCTTGTTGACCACATAGAGGTTCTTGCGCCTGCTATAGAGGGGATCAACCAACGAAACGGCGCGGTTGCCGCGGGCCTGCTGGGCAGAGAGTTGCGCATTAAGCGATGCGAGATAGTTGGCGGTGGTGAACGGTGTGTCCCCAGGCTTGAAAGCCCGCACCGACCCATTGGCGTCGATGCCATAGGACCCGGGGAACAGCGGGGCAAGCCCGCCTACACTCGCGCCGAGGGCGGCATCGTTGATCCCCGCAAAGACAACGGACGTGCCGTTGTCGTGCGTGTTCTGGTAGGACACGATAGTCGTGTTCTCCAGCCCTTCGACCGGGCGGAGGGTCAGGCCGAAACGGTAGCCTTCGTAAGCAACGTTATCCAGCTTCTGGCCATTGGCGACGTTTGTCGTGAAACCATCGCGGCGGGCCGTCTCGAAGGCGGCGCGGAAAAGAACCTTGTCCGCAACCAGTGGAACATTGACCGCGCCATTGACCGTGCGCAGTCCGTAGTTGCCTACCTTGACGCCGAGGTATCCACCGAAGTCTTCCTTCGGAGTCTGTGCGGCGACCATGACGTTGCCGCCATCGGTAACACGGCCGAAAGTGACCCCTTGTGGACCGCGCAAAACCTGTATGTTCTGAACATCGAAGAACTGGCCTTGGGTCAGCCGAGCGATCGGCACTTCGTTGAAATAGGTAATAACTGCCGGGAACACGGTCCCGAACGAATAGCCCTGCCCGCGGATGGTGTAGGTAAGGTTGTTACGATCGGATACCGAAGCGGTCACGCTCAGGCCCGGAGTGCTTTGCACCAGGTCGACCGGATTGAATGAGCCCTTGGCTTCGATCTTCGCCGGAGTGATGATCGAAACCGCAACGGGAACGTCTTGCAGGCGCTCCGAAGTACGCCGGGCAGTAACCACGATGTCCGTCATTGGCGGAGCGCTCTGATCGACCGATTGCTCCGCCTCTGCGGCCATGGGCGCGTTGGCTACTTCGGTTGCAGAACTTGCCGCGAATGCTGGCGCGCTCACACTGAGCGCAGTGCTGGCACAAAGGGCCAATTTCCAGATCTTCATCCGTACCTCCCATGGTCCACCCGACGAAGGGTGGCCTTTCTTCCGGATTGCGCGGTCCGTTACTTAAATCACGTGACTCGCGGCGGGCCCGTTGGGGGACCCGTTCCGGACCCAAGGGCTAGCACAAGCCTCTCTCTTGTCAATATTAGTTATACGATTATTTGGCGCGGCCGCATCACTCGACCTTGGGAGAAGCGCCAGCCTCGGCCGTGTGGGTGAGGCCGGAGGTCCTTGTGTCGCAAACGAAAATAGATATTATCAAGTTAGATAATTACCCGACTCCAGAAGATGCACTGCAGTATGGGGAGGTGAGTGGATGACAAGGCAGATCGGCGTCGATCTCCACGAAAGCGCGGCTCATCATGCCGATTCGCCCACACGCGAACGAGCTGGGCCAGAGGGGTGTTGTCACCGCAGCATATGGGCTTCGCCAGGAGCGCGGGTGCCTCACCAGTGCAACCAAAGGAATGTGCAATGACGGAGAAGAACGCTCCTCTCATCCACGCTTTCGGCCTTTCGAACCGCACTGCGCTTGTGACTGGCGCCGGGTCTGGACTGGCGGAAACCATTGCTCAGATACTTGCTCTGGCCGGTGCCAGTGTGATTGTTGCGCACGACGTCCTCAGCGAGGCTGACCGCGTAGCTTCAACGATATGCGAAAGGGGCGGCACGGCGCGGGCTGTTGCCTGCGATGTCAAGGTTGAAGCAGACGTCATAGCGCTTTTCGAAGATTGCGTGGCGCGCGACGAAATTCCTGACATCGTCGTAATGGGCGCGATGATGCAGGGTGGGGTCCCCGCGATCGACATGAGTGCCTCGCAATGGGACGCGATGTACGCGACTAATGCCCGCGGCGCTTTCCTGACCGCACGCGAAGCCATCCGCCAGCTCAAGCGGGTATCGATGCCCGGCAGAATCATCGCCCTTTCGACGATGGGTTCGGAACATCCGGTTCTCGTCGGCAATGCAGCTTATGGTTCGTCAAAGGCCGCGCTCAACCAATTGTGCCGCCAGCTTGCCTTCGAACACGCCGCCGACGGCATTCGCGTCAATGCTGTTTTGCCAGGCGCGGTGCCCGGCAATGCGCCCAAGATGGAAGGTGCCACTTTCGTTGGAGGACCGGGGGCAGATCCCTCCCGCCACTTGTCGGGCTTCGGCAAGCCTGCAGACGTCGGCTGGCTCGTGGTCTACCTTGCCAGCCCATCGGCGGACTACATCACCGGGCAGACGTTCGTGATCGATGGAGGCTTTGGTGTCGGCTGATCGAAGCGGGCCATATGCCGCTGCCCTTGTGCCCTTCGCAGCAACGCTCGATCCGACGACACTCATCACTGCAGCAGAAGCGGCCAGCGGGCTGTCCGACTGGGGCGGAAAGCGTTGGGATGAAGAGCGCTTTCGCCACGATTTCTCGTTGCTTTGCCATGCGATTGAAGAGGATGCACAGCTTACTCCGCTCGGTCGCAGTCGCACGCATTCGCGCTTTCACACAATGCTGGTCTCGCGGCTGCGCTACATAGCGATGCGCAAGGCGCTTCCGGGGATCGATGCTCAGCGTCTAGTCGCACCACTGATTGGCAGCGGACTTCCGCGTGCAGGCACCACTTTCCTCCACGGCTGTCTCACTCAGGACCCTGCCAATCGCGTTGCCCGCGCATTTGAAGCTGCGATTCCTGCGGCGCTGCCGGGAGACGACCCGCGCGAGATGCTCTACGGCGATATCCTCGCCTTTCAGGGGATGACAGACGATGCGCTCACCCGCATCCATCCTTTCGGTGCAGAATTGCCCGAAGAGTGCATATTCCTTCAGGAAGCCGATATCGGCTCGCTATATTCGGTCTACTGGAATGCGCCGACATTTGCCGTAGTCCTGGCGGACAAGGCCGCCAGCGCGTTGCGTTGGCAGATCGGGGTCATGCAAGCGCTTCAGGCGGCAAAGCCCGGCGGGCGCTGGGCACTCAAGGCACCGGGGCACATGTTCGCGTGGGAGGAAATGCGGCTCGCGTTTCCCGATGCTGCAATCTACGTAAATCATCGCGACCCTGCCAAAGTCATCCCGTCAATCGCCAGTCTGTTCATGGGGCTGCGCCGGTTGTTCTCTGACCTGGCGAGCGATCCCGCCGAGGTTGGTGCAGGACAACTCGTGGGCTGGTCGCAGGCGATGAACGCATATGCCGCGTGGCGGAAGGGTCCAGGTTCGGACGCCAACGTAGTCGACGTCCACTTCGCGGATTTGACGGCACGCCCACTCGAGACCGTCGCAGCTCTCTATGACCGCTTCACGATCCCGTTCACGGCCTCCTACCGTGAAGCGCTGCTGCGTCATCTGGACCGCGATCAACACGGAAAGGGACCGGCGCGGCACTACACGCTGGCTGAGTTCGGGCTGGATGAAGCGCAGATCGAAGCACACTTCGGTCACTACATGGACCAGTTCGACATCGCACGGGAGAAGCGGGTGTGACCGTCCAGGAATCTGGCCCGCTTGCAGGCAAGGTGGCTCTCGTTACGGGTGGCGGCAACGGCATCGGCCGCGCAACAGTTATGGCCCTGCGCAAAAACGGGGCACAAGTGGCTTGGACCGACATCCTCGAAGCCCCACCGCCGGAAGATAGCGGCCAGCTCGCGATCCGCGCCGACGCCACGCTTGAACCCGACGCTGCTCGCACGATTGAGGAAACCCTTTCGGCTTTCGGACGGCTCGACATCGCCGTACACAATGTCGGCAATTTCGGCGCGGGGGACCGCTGGGATACTCCTCTTGAAGACACCGCGCTGGAAGCTTGGAATGCGACCGTGTGCCAGTGTCTGACCAGTTGCATGCTCGGCATGAAGTACGCAATTCCCGCGCTTCGTCGCAGTGGCGGCGGCGCGATCGTCAACATCGCCTCGCTGGCCGGCATCCGTGTAACCCGATTTGCCTCTCCGGCCTATGCCGCAGCAAAGGCCGGCGTGGTTCACCTCAGCCAACATGCCGCAGTGATGCTTGCTCCCGAGAACGTCCGCGTCAACGTCGTCGCCCCGGGGCTGACTTTGACGCCAAATATCGAGAGCAGCATGCCGCCGGCAACCCGTGCGGCGATCGCGGCGGAGTTTCAGCCGATGAATCGCATGATGACGACGCAGGAGATTGCCGAGGCGATCCTGTGGGCCGCTTCCCCTGCGAGTTCGGGTGTCACAGGACTGGTCATTCCGGTCGACGGCGGATGGGCGGCGAAGTGACGCTTCAAAAGGAGAGGAAGAACGACATGACCGGCATTCTCGAAGGACGCGTCGCCATCGTTACAGGGTCGGGCCGAGGTATCGGGCGCGGCATAGCAGTCGAACTAGCGCGTGAAGGCGCCAAGGTTGTTGTCGCGTCGCGCAGCCAGGGTTCGATCGACGACACACTTTCTCTCGTTGCGCGAGCTGGCGGCACAGCGGTTGGCCAGATCTGTGACGTCGGCGAGCACGCCGACATCGTGGCCACTGTCGAGCGGGCGGTATCGGCCTTCGGCGGTCTCGATATACTCGTCAACAATGCGCAAGCCTTTGGGACCAAGGATGCCCCAGATTCCTCGCCGGTGCTAACAGGCATAGAGAAATTCCGCGACGCGGAGTGGGATCTGACCTTCCAGACCGGACCGACGGCAAGCTACCTCTTCATGAAGGCTGCGTTTCCCCACCTCGTCGCCTCGGGCCGAGGACGGATCATCAACTTCGGCTCTTACTGGGGCCAGGCAGGCAATGAAGGCTCGGTTGCCTATAATGCCGCGAAGGAAGCGATCCGCGGCCTGTCCCGAACCGCCGCGCGCGAGTGGGGCAAGCATGCAATCACTTGCAACGTCATCAATCCGGCAATCGAGACCGACGCTCTGCGCAACCATACAGGCGGAGACCCGGCTGCAACAGCGGCCGCTGCGGCTGGCATCCCGTTGCGCCGCTTCGGCGACATTTTTGCCGACGGCGGCCGGATCGCGGTATTCCTTGCCAGCGACGATGCCTCCTTTCTCACCGGCATGACCTTTCAGGTCGATGGCGGGCTCTTCATGTATCCCTGAACACTTTGAATCATTTGCAGTTTTGCGAACGACAATCTCCCTCGTGCCTGAAGGAAGTGACATCGTAGGTCGGCGCTATCGGGCCGATCCAGCATCGCAAGACACACGGGAGAGCATGCCATGACCAATCCCATCGCCAATCGTGGCCAGTTTCTGGCCGAGCGCGATGTGCTCGCGATGCGCACCGATCCTAGGGTTTCATCGACCCGCGCCATCATCGAGATGCTGTTTGCGCGGGGATACAGCGATCGTATGCCAGTCGAAGCAAAGCCACTGTTGTCGGCCTTTGCCGACGAGTTCTTCAATAACTGGCTGTTCAAGGCAGCAGCCTCGGACGCGCAGCACCCCCGGTTCGTCCGTGACTTCATGCCCGCTCACCGCTGGCCCGGCCAGGTGGCAGACCATGAAGTCGTTGGTTCCCGAACCGGAGGAGACAATCCGGACAACTGCTACCGCCTGGCCGGGATCGAGCATGGCACAGCCTACCGGATCATCGGTCGCCTACCGGCCCAGCCTGATGAAAAGGCGGCCAACATCTCGTTCACGCTGACCGCAAACTACGGCACGAGCCAGACGGTCCAGACAGTCGAAGACCACGAATTGGCGATTGCACCCGATGGCTGGTTTGACCTGACGATAGACGAGCAGCCCGCGAATGGTCGAGCAAATCACTTGACCACCCGGCCCGGCACGCGCTTCCTGTTCGTTCGGGATTCAATGATGGATTGGGCCCGCGAAACGCCACTCGATCTCCAGATTGAGCGCATCGGCGAAGCACGCACCGCCCCCCTCACCACGCAGGACATGGCAATCCGTGCAATCGAGCACGCACTGAACGATCTCTACCTGTACTTCTGGTTCCAGAACATCTGGAGCGGAATGGCGCTCAACACGATCACGCAGGCAGAGGCCATGCGTGGCGCGGGCGGCGGGCTCGTTACGCAGGGAATATGCAACGGAACCTTCGACCTCGGCCCCGACGATGCCGCAGTGATCACCTACGATCCGGTCGACGCGGGCTATGCTGCGGTACAGCTCACCGAATGGCTTTATCGCAGCCTTGACTATCATCGCATCCAGTCGAGCCTGACTGCGGCGCAAAGCCACGTCGATGCTGATGGGCTCGTCCGTGTCGTAATCGCGCGTCGCGATCCCGGCGTTGCCAACTGGCTCGATACCGGTGGGCAGAGCCGCGTGCACTCGATCCTGCGCTGGCAACGGATGAAGCCCGACGGTCGTCCGATCAAGGCCAAGCTGACACTGACGACGATCGACAGGTTGCGCCACGAATTGCCCGTCGGCACCTTGTGGGTCGAAACTGCCGAGCGCAAGTCTCGTCTCGAAAGCCGTGTTGCCGCGTACCGGCGCCGCATCACCGCCTGAATCAATCCCGGTCACTGCGAAAGGAATGCGATCATGCCCCGTCTGCTACTCGTCAATTCACGGGCCAATGAAGGGCGCGAGGATGAATACAAGGCCTGGTACACCAGCACCCATATCGGCGAGGTGACACAAGTTCCAGGCTTCCTTTCGGGTACCTTCAACGCCTGTATTGGTCCGGATGGCCAACCGACCGGTGAGTTCATCGCAATCTACGAAGTTTCCGACGAACCTCCGGCCGTGCTGATGCAGGCACTCATGGGCGCCAGCAAGGACATGCAGATGACCGATGCGATTGATGGATCGAGCGTGCGGTTCAATTTCCTCGATCGGCAGTGACCGTGAGCACACCCGGTCGACAAGGGAGCATCATGGGCTGACTTTGGCGGAAGGGTGTGACGGCAATAGGCACTGCGGTCGGTCCGGAACCGGTCCGCCGCCCGGCGAACCAGGCTTGGCGAAAGGCACTCTAGAACCCGAGATCGCGCACCGGCACGTCGATCGGGCCCGAAACCTGTTGCACGGCGCTCAGCAGCGCATCGCGCGGCAATTCCGCAGGCAAGGAGCAAGTCACGGACCATGGCCAACATTGCCGTTCTCGTCTCTCCTCGCACGTTCGCAGTCAGCCTTGGCGCAATGACAGACATTCATGCGCGCCTGGGCGAAGTGTTCGAGAGCAACGAAGCACTTGGCAATTATGCAGGAGTCGCAACCCGCCTCACGATTGCGGCGTCGACGGGCGTGCCTGTTCACTTCGCAGGGGGAATGCCCCTGCCTTGCAGCACCACTTTCACGGCAATCGAAGATGCCCGGCTGATCTATTTGCCCGCCTTCCAGGTCGCGACGATCGAGCATCTCCAGGCCATACTCAAGGCGGCCGAGCCATTCCATGTGTGGCTGGCGCGCGCAGCCGCTGGCACGCCTATCGGTGCAGCTGGTGCCTCGGTCTTTCACCTCGCAGCCGCTGGATTGCTCGATGGAGGCGAATGTGCCGTACCGCCTCGCCTCGCTGCCGCTTTCCAGGACCTCTTTCCCAGAGTGAGCGTCGCGAAGACACGCACGCTGTGCGTATCGGACGGGCCTGCTCCCAGGATCACGTGCAGTCGTGACTGGCAAAACGGTGCACTGGCAGTTCGGCTGCTGGCGGCGGGGTTCTCGACAGCAATTGCCGAGAGCCTGGCTCTGCGCGAACCGCCTGAGGGCGATGCCGGCTTCGTCCCCAATGAGCCCGATCCCGTTGTTGCCCGGGCGCGGACATGGATCCGGGACCGTTTTGCGCGGGACTTCCGCATCGCCGATCTCGCGCGTGAACTTGGCGTTTCGCATCAGGGCCTGATCCGCCGGTTCCGCGCAACGGGAGGAGACACGCCTCGCAGCTACGTCCAACGGCTGCGTTGCGAGACCGCTGCGAGCATGCTGGTCGAGACACGCCGCACGGTCTCAGAGATCGCCCAACTCGTCGGATACCGAGATATCGCCTCGTTTCGCGATGTATTCGCCGCGCATGCCGGCATGTCGCCGTCAACCTGGCGCCGCACCCAGCAATGTAGCCAAAAGCGGCCCCTCTAAAACCGCTGGGCAGGATGGTGTGGCAGAGTGGAGCTTACTCCTCGTGCACGACGCCTGAAGCCGCATTTGCGCTCTTCCAGAAGTCTCCGCCCATGACCATGTCGAGTTCGAGTTCCGCTACCTCAGATACCCGCGCGAACAGCATGTAGAGTCCGATCACATGGATTAACTCCACGATCTGGCGCGGGGAGTAGAACGCCTTGACGGCGTCAAACACGAAGTCATCGACCCGCACGGTCTTGACCACCTGCCGGGTGAACGCGAGCAGCGCCTTCTCGCGATGATTGAACGCAGGATCCCCAAACCGGTCGTCGGCGATCGCTGCAACCTTTTCGTCGGGAATGCCCATCGCTTTGGAAACTTCGAGGTGCTGTGCCCATTCGTACGCGCCGCGATCGAGATGAAGGACTGCCAGCACGCAAATCTGGCGCTCGAGGGGCGGCACTTCGATATCGCTCATCATCGCGCTCACCGCGCCGCCGATACCAATGCGCATTGAACGCGCGTGTGCGAGAAGCATTGCGAGATTGGACCTGCCACTCGGCGTGCTGTGATAGCGCTCCTGCTCTTCTTCCGTCAGATCCTCGACGCGCATTGGTGGAATACGGTTCATGCGATCAGGTTCTCCGGGGCAGAAGGGGGGACGGGACAGGAAGCAGTTGGAACCTCGACTTCCGCTTGAGGGCTGATGCGCTTCAGTTTTCGCTGCTGCGGCGCAGGGTAACGGCATGGTCGCCGTCGAACACCACGACAATGCGCTTGCCGACCGGTGCTGTTGGCACATACTCGTTGCGCTTCTGCCGCACCCCGGGGTGATCCACACGGATGAACGTATCGTCATCCACGCGGAAGCAGCGCTCGACCCCGTCGCTCGTGCGCACTCGGATCTCGTCTTCGCGTGCCTCGATGATCTCCGCTAGCAGAACGCGAGGATCAGTCGCGGATTGCACGCGGGTGTCGAGGGTCACCCGGCAACGCTTGGACGTATTCGGCATCGACGCGTGCGGCGTGTAAGGGTTGATCATCAGCACATCGCCGGGAAAGTAGTCGGTTGTGGCCCAGGCATCATCGGGGATCACCCCGGCGGGGACAGGGCTCGGTGTCTTGGCCACGTTGTGGAGATACCCCCGGTTGCATTGCCGTACCGCGACCATCAACCCGCCTACCTCGCGCTCGCACGGCGTAAGCGGTGTCCATACCGGCCTGTAGTTGACAATTCCCGGGCTGAAGAACCCATCCTGATGAATTCCCGTGATCGAGCCGCCCGGTGGATAGACGCGGTACTGCACGATCGGGAGCAACGCTGCCGGTTCGCCCAGAACCGTATGAAACAACGCCGCATTGGCAGGATTTGCCACCAGCTTGCGGGCAATGCCGGAAAATTCGGGACTTTCCTCCATCCCTGCGGGTGCGGCCATTCCTGTCCAGGTTGCGCTCGCATCGCCGGGTGCAACCAGACCGTGCCGTGCTGCGACCGCCAGCATCGCATCACGCGCCTCCAGCACAGAAACAGGGTCGAGCACCCCACGCAGCAGGATATATCCCTCCTCGTCGTGAAAGCGCATCAGCGCAGCGTGATCTTCGAGCAGGTGGTTGCAAGATTGCAGTTCCTGCGTCGGTCGCACCGCCAGCACATCGGCGTCAGGCGCATCGGGCATAAAGAGCGCTTGGCTCGCCATCAAACAATCCGCTCCTTCCTTATACTCCGCCAGGAGGCTTTATCTTTGACCATACCACCATGGCAGTTTCCCCCAAGCAATGGGTAATGTTCGCATTCTTAAGGGGTGGTTTTCACTCTCAGAATGCTTTTGCTTGTTTGCGATCAGTCTTGCTTGCTGTTCAAGACCGCGTATCGAAGCCGCACGGCCTCACCTTGTGCTCGACATGCTATCGGACAGGATGAGCGGACAAAGGCACGAGATGCTCACGGCCCCTTTTCATTCAGCTTGCTGGATTGCACCATAGTGGCTCGGGACCGTCGAGACCTTCAATTTCGGTCTTGGTCGCAAATCGAAGTTCTTTGGTTCTGACCTAGGTTAGCACCGTGAGCGGTGTTTTCAGCCCACGTGCGCGTGGGGCAGAGCTGATCGATGCGCGAAGCTGAGTGACCATTGGCGAGGCTGGTGAGCGTCGCGGTCAGCCATGCGTGTTGATGCCGGTGAGCTTCCAGTTCTCGATGAGTGTGGCGATCAACGCCCAGTTATCGCCGCCTTCGTCGGAACCTGCGAACAGGGCGTTCTTGCGGTTGAGAGCCAGCGGGCGGATGGCGCGTTCGACGGCATTGCTGTCGAGATCGATGCGGCCATCGACGAGGAAGCGTGTCAGCCCACCCTAGCGTTTGAGGGCGTAGCTGATCGCTTCGCATAGCTTGGCCTTGGCGCTGACCTGCCGGCCGCGTGCTTCGAGGAACCTGTAGAGGTCGTCGAAGATCGGACGGCTGCGCTGGTCGCGGGCGTCGCGACGCTCGTCAGCGGCAAGCCCGCGGACCTCATTCTGATCGCCGCGCGACTGATCGCGCAAGGGGGGCAGATACCAAGCCGCTCTGCCGACCCAATCGGCAAGGGTTGAGCGATCCAGCTGAATACCCTGACGGGCATAGATCTGCGCCTGTCGGTACAGCGGAAGGTGATCGGCATACTTGGAGACCAGCACCTGCGCGATCAGCGCCTCGGTGAGGATGCCCGCTTGCTCGCCACAATCGGAGGCGATGGCTCTCGCTCGTCGAGAACTGCTGGTACGAACATGGGAGCCTCGCGAGACGGGGCAGGCCGCGATACCGCGCTCATCCATCTCCTTGGGTAGTAAACGACGACACGTGAAGAGCTGAAATGCCGAAATGCCATGGCGACTGGCCACTGCGCTCACGCTCAGCTTGCCGGAATAGCTCTCCGCAACGATTGAGGCCTTCACCTCCAGCGGCCAGTCCCGCCGCTTGCCAGCGCCAGTGAAGACCTCGAAGCGCCGCACGCCACTGCTACCAGCATCATCACATGACATCGTCATAGCACCAGCGCTCCTCGACAATCAGGGGGCGGACACTCGGCGCTTCACATCACCCACGCAGGGTGGGTTCAGGACATCGCTTACTTAGGCACCTATAGGACGTCATCACACACCGGACGGCAGCAGCAAGCGCGGCTCACCAGACGGTTACGGCCATAGCATCAAGCTTGTGCAACGAAAGCACCCACCGGCACCCCGGTGCGATCAAGCGGGCGCTGGTCCTTGGCGACAGTGACAAGGTTCGCGCAGGTGCGCAAATCCTCCATCCAGAGTTCGGCGATGATGTTTCCTAATTGGTAACGGTCAGGAGATCGGGCAAACGATAGGGTGAGGCCGACACCATCAGCTTGATCGGTCGGCACTATGCCAGTCCTCAAGGAATATCTCGCTTGCGCGCCAAGCTAATGCCATGACCGGGCCATTTGTATTGCCGGTGACTTGCTCGGGCATAACCGAGCAGTCCATCACCCGAAGTCCCGAAACACCCTTAACGCGCAAACGTGCATCCAGCACAGCATCATTAGAGTCCCCCATGCGGCAAGTGCCGATGGCATGCTGGCAATTACCGTCGGCGCGTGCTGCATCGAGGATCTCATCATCGGATTGCACTTGCGGCCCAGGCCATGTTTCCGCCTTAATCATCGGCGCGACTTTTTCATGCCCAAAGATCGAGCGGAAGAAGCGAAATGTCCCGATGATAACGTCTCGATCATGCTCAGTTGATAGAAAATTGGTTTTAATTATTGGGGCGTCATCGGGGTTAGCCGAACGAACCAGCACACTGCCTTCACTTGTGGTACGTGCGGGATAACCCATTGCATTAAGGCCGGGGTGAGGCTCTAATTCAATCTTCGCAAGATTCCGTTTGGTAGACAATGACCAGAATGTCACTTGCGCATCTGGCCTCGGCAGATCGGGACGTGATTTGATGAAACCATTGATATCATAAGTCGTCGCCAAAACGCCGCTTCGTGAAACAAAATAGCGCAGCGTTTCAGCCAAAAGACCCGTCCCTTGCAGCCGCGAATTGTGGCTGTAATCCTGATTGAGCGACACTTGGGTAGTGATGATTTTATGCTCACGCATATGGCGCCCGACGCCGGGGTGATCGAGTTTCACTTCAATTCCCAGCGACCGCAGCTCTTCGGCCGGGCCGATGCCGGAAAGCTGGAGCAGCTTTGGTGTCGCCAAGGCTCCTGCGGCAAGGATCACTTCGCCGGTGGTCCGATATTCGACCGGCAATCCGTTGAAGCGACCGACCACCCCGCACACGCGGGTACCATCAAACAGCAGGCGATCAATCGCTGTGTCGATTACGATCGTCAGGTTTGGACGTTTTTCCGCCCGGCGCAAAAAGGCATCGCGCGAACTCCAACGGCGTCCCTTGTGAATGGTGACCGGTGAATATCCGATTGTTTCACCGTCGCTTTCATTGGCATCGTCTGCGCGCGGCACGCCAAGAGTAGTGGCGGCGTCGAGCAGCGCTTCGGTCAGCGGGCTGCGGTGGCGCTGTATTGAAACGTGCAGCGGCCCGCCCACACCCCGCTTTCCGCCCTCGCCCAGCGTGTGGTCTTCCATTTGCTTGAACACGCGGCCCATTTGGTCCCAGCCCCAACCAGGGCATCCTTGCCTTGCCCAGCTGTTGTAATCCTCGGGATGGCCGCGGCAGTAAATCATCCCGTTGATCGCGCTGGAGCCGCCAAGCCCGCGCCCCCGCATCCAAATTGCCGGCTGATTCCCGTTACCCATATCGGGTTCCGTGATAAATATGGACGTCAATCGCTTGTCCATCAGCGTGCGGCCAAGACCCATCGGCATGTTTACGAGCGCGCTTTTGGTCCGGCCGCCAGCTTCGATCAGCAATACCTGCACTTTGGGATTGGCAGAAAGGCGTTCGGCCAGAACACACCCGGCAGAACCCGCACCGACGATGATGAAATCTGCGTTGCTCATATCATTGCCTCAATTCGCAGCCAGCGGCTTGCTTCAATTGAATTCGACACCGCCATCAATGTTCAGGGTTTGGCCAACCACATACCGCGCGCCTTCACTCGCAAGGAAAATCGCGGCTTCACACAGATCGCTTGGCACCCCCAGCCTGCCCGCCGCGATGGTCGCGCATACGTTCAGATCGATGTCCTCACCCGTCGCGCCGAGCGCTCCGCCGGCATAAGTGCGCTTGATCTGATCCCACATGGCGGTTTGCATGTAGCCCGGGGCAATTGCATTTACATTGATTCCGTGGCCGATCATCGCCTGTGCCAGTGATTGTGTGAGGTTGATCACTGCAGCCTTGCTGGCAGAGTATTGGAGCGCCATTCCCGCACCATGGCGCCCAGCAATCGAGGCAATGTTGATGATTGCCCCGCCAGTGCCTTGCGCCACCATTTGTCGCGCTGCGGCCTGGGCTACGAAAAAAGTACCGAACAGATTGACGTCGATTGTTTGGCGAAAACTTTCGCGCGTTGTTTCGAATATCGGTTGGTACCGCACAATTCCTGCAGCATTCAGCACAAGGTCGATGCCGCCGAACTGCTCCACGCATAAGGCAACCGCAGCCTCGATATCGCCATCTTTGGCTACATCCATGCCTATCGCTGCGCCGGCCCCGCCCGCCTCAGCAATGCGCTCTGCGGTTTCGGACGCAGTTTCAAGATTTGCATCGCAACACAAAACCGCTGTGCCTTCGCGCGCCCATGCTTGCGCAATCTCACGCCCAAGGCCGCTACCAGCGCCAGTGACCAGCGCGCGTCGCCCCGAAAGCCTCATGCGTCAGGTTCGCCGTAGATAAGCGGAATTACCGCATTGATATCCAATATAGGGTTTGTGCCATCCCAGATCGCTGCTTGAGCAATAAGAAAATCCGAGAGCGGTTTCACGCTAGGGATCAATGCTTCCGATATCTCAATTTGGGGCCATGCTTCGCCAGCCCCGGAAAAATAAGCAAAGCGGCAAGGCCCGCCCGCTGCACGGCCCTCGTGTACAAGCGTCAGGCCCTGATCCAGCAGTCGTTGGCGGGCGCTATCATATTGTGCAGGGTCGTCGCACCACGTAGAAACATGCTGCAATCCTGTGCGTCCTGCTGCCAGAAAATCACGATATGCGCTGGGTGCGTCATTGTGCTGCTGGATGATTTCAACTTGCAGTCCCGCAGAATGCCCCACGGCAATGCTCGTGACAGGTGGCTTCGCGCGAGTGCCGCGATAATGATAATCTTCGTCAAATTCGAGATTGCGAAAAACAACGAATGGACCAACGCCGACAACATGGGTCCAGTGCAACATTGCTGCATCAATATCGTCGACAATTATACCAACCTGGCGCAGTGGACCGACCAATCGGGTCATGGCGCGTTTCTCCTGTCTCGGCCTGTGAAAACTAGACGACGATGCCGCAAAAGGGAGGGCTGGCTTGTCTGCCAGCCCTCCATTCGATCAGAAATAAACGTTGATTGCCGCGCTGACCGACCATGGGCGGGCAGGCGCACCGGCATTGCCGGTTGAGGTGTTATTCACGTAAAACTGATACTTTGCGTTAGCAATATTTTCGCCGAACACCGACAAGCGGTAGTGCTTTTCTGGCGAAAGCCAGGAAACTCGCGCATTGAGGATGAAGTAATCACCCTCTTTGACAAGGTTAGCCGGATCCCAGTAAAATCCGCTGTTATAGGATCCTGTCGCCGATAACTGCATTTCGCCACCGGCTACCGGCACATTGTACGTCCCGGTGAGGTTTGCGGTAAATTCCGGCGTGCGGATCATGTCTTTGCCGCTGGCGTCACCAGGGCCTTGAGAGTTTCCGCCAATCGCCACGCCCGATGCGTCACGCAAAGGCAGTGTGATGATTGCACCCTTGAAGTCCTGATAGCGCGCATGAGTCCACGCAGCCCCACCCTGAAGCGAGAATGCATTGCTGACCGGCACAGTGAATTCCAGGTCGGCACCATAAATCTCAGCAGACGCCGCGTTCTGCAGAACCGTTGCCAAGCCTGCACCGCTGTTAGTTTGGATCTGCACCTGAATCTGGCTGTACTTATAGTAGAACGCCGAAGTGTTTATTATAACACCGCCACGATTCTGCTTATAACCAATTTCAAAAGCGTCTACCGTTTCTGGCTTAACTGGCGTTGGGCTGAGAAATACGACATTGTAATTGCCACTCTTGAAACCACGACTGTAGCTGGCGTATATGCTTGATGCAGGATCCAGCTTGTAACGGATCACGGCACGCGGGGTCCAGCTGTTCCACCGCGTCGAATCGTTGACCAGTTCGAGGCTCGGAATGCCGCCGCGTGCGCTCTTTTCCTCGCTGCTGAAGCGCAAGCCACCCGTTATTGTTAGCTCCGGGCTCAACTCGTAGTTGATCTCACCATACACCGACTCCGCAACGGTTTTCACGCTGGTAAGAATCGAAGCGGGGCGCGCGCCGGTTATGAAAAGATCCGTAGACGTTTTGTCGTTATAGTAGAATGCACCGGCAATGAAATTGAACGGACCGTCGAGGTGCGACGAATAGTTCAACTCCTGAGTGAAATTGTCTTCTTTGGTTGGGATGCGGGCAGTCGCAAGGAACAGCGGCGAATTGTCGATGTCCGAAACCAGACTGGGTTCAATCCGCTGATAGCTGGAAATGCTGGCGATGGTTCCGGCACCCAATTCGACCTTCGCGGTCAAACTGGCACCATACTGCTTGGTGACGATCGAAGGCGTCTGATCAAGCGCAGCTTCGTAGAACCCGCTGGGGAATGTTACACCAAACTGGCGGGCAATATTATTGCCATCAATCGGACGGACGGCGAAGGGCGAGTTATCGTCCGTACGCGAGTAGTTTCCAGCCAGAACAAAGTTGACCGTTTCGCTTGCATCAAATTTGATTTTGCCGCGTGCAGCGAAGCTCTCTGCTCGCGCAATCTTGCTGTTCGTTGTCACATTGGTGACGTAGCCGGTGTTGTGACCGTATTGCACAGACAGGTTGGCGGCGACATTTTCCGACAATGGCGCATTGACATAACCATCAAGCCGGATCTGATTGAACCGGCCATAGCTTGCGCCCCCCTTGAACGAAATGTCCTGGTCCGGGTCAGCGGTCACGATGCTGATTGCGCCGCCTGTCGCATTGCGGCCGAATAGAGTTCCCTGTGGCCCCTTCAACACTTCGATCCGCTCGATATTGTTGAATTCGAACAAGTTACCGGTTTGGCTGGGTTGATAAACACCATCGACATAGATCGAGACGTTTGCATCAGCACCAGGGCCCGTCACAGAAGTGCCAATGCCGCGGATTGTCGGCTGCGCAAAGGCACCCTGCACGGCATAGTTAAGGCCGGGTGTGACAAGACCGAGATTTTGCGCAGATATGATACCAGCAGTGTTCAGCGCTTCGCCGGTTTTAGCGGAGATGGCGATAGGAACGTCGGTCAAACGTTCGCTACGGCGTTGTGCGGTAACAATGATTTCACCCTGCTCATCCGTAGTTGGATTGCTTTGCCCATCGGCCTCTTGGGCAAATGCGGCCGGTGCACCCAGCATAGCTATCGACGCAACGGACAGCAGTAAGCGCCTTTTCAACATCTCTGACCTCCCAGTTTCAGCCGGTATTTGCACCGGTCTGACAAACACAATTGCACGGCCAGCAGCCGTCGCTGGGAGCACTTATTGCGGAAGGAGTGTATCTGTCAAGACAGTTGTCTAGTCAAATTGTCTTAGCGCTCGCTCTTCAGACATTGCCGGACCGATAGGAGCAGAAGCAAGGTAGCTGTAAAAGCCCTCTATTGCTTCGTTTTTGAACGCATCAAGCGGCATGTGCAGTCCCGGAAATACCGCGTGCAGTGCTGTCTGCTCGATCTTGTAAAGCTCAAGGTGGCCGCGCGCCCGCTTGTGATGATCAGGCTTGCCCTCATGCGTGGCCTGAAACGCCGCGAACCGCTGGCCCAGAATATCGATAATCTCGTCGCGTCCATCAGAGAAAAAATTGGCCATATTCAGATAAAGGTCTGAAACGATGTAGTAAGAAAAAAGCCATTCCCGCTCATCCTCGAACGAGGAAAAGAAAACTTTTTCGAGCCATATACTTACGCTTTCCAGAGTAATATCTGGCAAACGTAATAGCGTTGAAAACATTTGCACCTTTAAAGTGTGCTTTTTGATTATGATTTCGAGTAACACTTCTTCTTTTCCGCGGAAATGCGTATAAAAGGTTGCACGACTGATATTCGCCCGAGAAACTATGTCATCGACAGTCGCGTAATGAAATCGTTTCTCCTTAAATTCAATTTCCGCAGCTGTGATAATTTTGGCTCGCGTATGCATGCGCTGCTGCGACCTAGGCGTCGCCTTTGGGCGCATGGAACTGCTCAATATTGTATCGGAATTCTTTGCATGCTTATTGCTCATAATGACCATACTCAAACGCGTTTGAAAGCCAGTTTAGCCCTCAGCTAAGGGTTAGAATGTTAGAGCAACTTATGGCTCGATGCCAAAGCGGCGAGATTGGTCATTTCACCTAACTTTGACGACTATCCAGAACCTTTCGACGGATTCTCCAAACACCATGCCCTATTGCCTAGAAGCACACAATGTCTCCTCTGACGAGATGTCCTCAGCGTTGATCGCATCGAGAAGGTCAGCCTTTCCGTGTCCCATGGCAATCTCGTTATCGCAAGAAAGACGCAGGCTGATCTTGAGTTTGATCCCCTCGGACATGACCGACAAGAAATGTTGGAACGTGAGGCGGGGCAATGCGTTGTGCGTCTCGCTGATGATCAATCGAGTTTCGTGACTGTCCCTATCCAGTCCTCTACCTCCGATTCGAGCCAAACCGCGCATTTCGGGCCGAGTGATCTTGATTTGGGAAACCGCCCATCGCTCATCCGCTGGCAAATGGCAGATCGGCGCAGCCCAGCGCGGGCCATTACATCCGGCAGACGCAGAATACGGGCCGGCGGCGTTGCTTCGGCGACATGTGACGTGTAGGTTTCATTCTGAGTTGACTGGGGCATCGCTAATCTCATTTTCTTGGGTTCGCCCCCCAAACTCCGGATTTACCGAGGCAGCGACATCGCGATGTCCCGACCCACAAAATCATCGATGTGCTTGGCAAGCATTCGCGCCACGATCTGTGAGGTGCCATTGGCCCACCGAGGCCGCAGCTTCTCAATCCTGCACCCGAGTGTCCGCTGCAGATGGACTGGAAGACTCGTGAAAAACTCTTCGAGAAATTCTCCCATCTCGCCGTGCATCCACTCGCAAGCCAGGTCTTCCTGCCCGGCGAGAGCGAGGATCATGGTCTGGCTTTGATGTCAATGGCGGCGCAGGCTCGGTCATCGCTCTCTCCTTGGCCACTGCACAACCTTGGGTCGCATTATGGTTGCGAGGAGCTCAAAAAACATCTTATTTATATATAGGCTTTTTGAGGCTGTTGGGTCAATGTGGGCCATTGATTGATTCGGCCCAGCCGAGTTGTTTACACAATGGGTATTAGGGTTTTGGAAGATATCCGCATCGAGCGCCAAGGCGCAGTGGCTCTCGTCATCTTGGCACGCGACGAGGCAAACAACAGCTCTCGCCCGCAAACGCTCAAGGAAATCTGCGAGGCGATGGATTTGCTGGTGCAAGACAGCTCCGTCCGCGCGATCGTACTGGCGGCGGATGGGCGACATTTTTCTGCGGGTGCGGATTTCGCCTTTCTTGACGATCTGACGCGTATGGACGCTGCAGCAATTCGGCATCAGGTTTACACCCATTTCCAGGGCGCAGCGCGGCGCATCTACCATTGCCCCAAGCCGACCATCGCACTGGTTCAGGGCGCAGCTGTAACCGTCGGGTGCGAGCTTGCCGCCGCCTGCGATTTCCGGATTGCAGCCGATGGGGCATTCTTTCAGGAGAGCTGGATCAGGCTGGGCATCATGCCCCCGCTGGGTGGCACCTTCCTTCTTCCGCGTATCATTGGCATGGGGCGGGCTGCCGAGATGTGTCTGCGCGGGCGCGCGGTGAAGGCCGAGGAAGCAAAGGCCATCGGGCTGGTCAGCGACGTCGTACCGCCCGAACAGTTGCGCGAGCACGGCCTTGCCATGGCGCGAGAACTCGCGCAATCGGCCCCAATGGCCTATGCCGCGATCAAGACTGCCCTGCAACGAGGAAGCCAAAGCGCCATCGAGTCGGAGTGGTCAGCCAACCTGCCGCAACAGGCCATCCTGCTCACCAGTGCGGATTTCCGTGAAGGGCTCGCTGCGGTCCGCGAGAAACGCGCAGCCAGCTTCCAGGGCTGCTAGACAGCAGGTGCTTTCGCATCCTCTTCGATGAGATCGGCCGCCCGCCATGCCATCGCCATGGCTGGCGCATTGGTATTGCCCGAAACCAGCGACGGCATGACCGAGATGTCGACGACCACCAACCCAGCCAGCGCCGGCTGCGAAAGGATGCGGCTGATGGTACGCAACAGCGGTACGGACACGCGCCGGTAATAAGTACCCATCCGGTGAGCCCCGCCTTGCTCGGCCGCTGAGTGAGCGCTGTTAAGCGTGCTCTTGTGCGTGCGCTTAGGAGCGGTGGATGAGCCGGATCACGGTGTTTTCGGGGCCGGAACGGCGCCGGCGGTGGAGCGATGAGGAACGGCTGCGGGTGCTGGCCGAGGCGTTCTCGCCAGGAGCCTGCGTGGCCGAGGTCTGCCGGCGGCATGATATCTCGACCTCGCTGATCTACACCTGGCGGAGCAAACTGCGGCAGGCACATGCCGAGGCGGAGGCCAGTGAGCCGTCTGTGCCTGCCTTTGCCGAGGCCTTGGTCGTCGATGAGGGTGCGGGGTATTGTGCCGGAACAGCACCGGCGATGGTCATCGACCTCGCTCGCGGCAAGCGGGTGAGTGTGTTCCCTTCGGCCTCGCCGGCGCAGTTGGTCGCCGTGCTGAAGGCGCTGCGGTGATCCCTGCCGGGGCGCGGGTGTGGCTGGCGATGGGCCATACCGATATGAGGAAGGGGATGCAGGGCCTGGCGCTGCTGGTGCAGCAGGCGCTGGAGCGCAATCCCCATGGTGGGGACCTGTTCGTCTTCCGTGGCCGGGCCGGATCGCTGGTGAAGATCATCTGGCATGACGGGATCGGCATGTCGCTCTACGCCAAGCGGCTCGAGAAGGGGCGATTCGTGTGGCCCTCGGCGAAGGACGGGATGGTCTCGCTGACCAGCTCGCAGCTGGCCTGCCTTCTCGAGGGCATCGACTGGCGCAACCCGCAGTACTCGTGGCGCCCGGCCAGCGCCGGATAGGCGAAGAACCGAGCATTTCTGGCTTGATCGGGACCTTCGGGAGTGATTCACTCTCCGGTGTGGAAGCCGCCCTCACGCCCCTTCCGGACGCTGTCGCAGCGCTCAAGGCGCTGCTGGCGGCAGCGACCCGGCGGGCGGATGATGCCGAGGCCCGGCTCGCCAATGCCCAGGCCCGCGAGAGCGCGACCGAGGCGGTGATCGCCCACCTCAAGCTGCAGATCGCCAAGCTGAAGCGGGAGCAATACGGCGCCAGCGCCGAACGCACCCGCCGCCTGCTCGAGCAGATGGAACTGCAGCTCGAAGACCTCGAAGCCGATGCGGCCGAGGACGACCTTGCTGCCGAGGTCGCGAGTGCCAAGGCGTCCAGTGTCACCGCGTTCGAACGCAAGCGGCCCTCGCGCAAGCCGTTCCCTGATCATCTGCCACGTGAGCGGGTCGTCATCCCGGCGCCTTGCGCGTGCCCCGCCTGTGGCGGCGAGCGGCTGTCCAAGCTGGGCGAGGACGTGACTGAGACGCTTGAGGTTATCCCGCGCTCGTGGAAGGTGATCCAGACCGTGCGCGAGCGCTTCTCATGCCGGGACTGCGAGACCATCACCCAGCCACCGGCACCGTTCCACGTGGTCCCGCGCGGATGGGCTGGCCCCAGCTTCCTCGCCATGCTGCTGTTCGAGAAGTACGGCCAGCACCAGCCCCTCAACCGCCAGGCCGAGCGCTTCGCCCGCGAGGGCGTGCCGCTCAGCACCTCGACGCTGGCCGATCAGGTCGGTGCGGCAACCTTCGCCCTGATGCCGCTCTACCGGCTGATCGAGGCCCACGTGCTGGCCGCCGAGCGACTGCACGGCGACGATACGACGGTGCCGGTGATGGCCAAGGGCAAGACCGATACGGCGAGGCTCTGGACCTACGTCCGCGATGATCGGCCCTACGCCGGATCCGATCCGCCGGCGGCGCTGTTCCACTACTCGCGCGACCGACGAGGTGAGCATCCCCGGGCACATCTCGCATCCTGGGCAGGCATCCTGCAGGCCGATGCCTATGGCGGGTACGGCGAACTCTATGCCGAGGGTCGCCAGCCCGGTCCAATCCTCGAGGCAAGCTGCTTCGCCCATGCGCGGCGCAAGTTCTTCGAGCTGGCCGATGTTGCCGCCGCAGCCCGGCGCCGGAGCCGCAACGAACGCACCGGCATGATCTACCCGATCGCGCTGGAGGCCGTGCAGCGGATTGATGCGCTGTTCGATATCGAGCGCGGTATCAACGGCAAGCCCGCCGCCGAGCGGCTTGCGCTCCGCCAGGAGTTCAGCGCACCGCTCATGGCCGAGCTGCATTCCTGGCTCACCAGCCAGCTCGCCCGGCTGTCCCGCAACCATGACCTCGCCAAGGCCATCAACTACATGCTGCGGCGTTGGGATGCGTTCACCCGCTTCCTCGAGGATGGCCGCATCTGCCTCACCAACAACGCCGCCGAACGCGCGCTGCGCTGTGTGCCACTGGGGCGGAAGGCATGGTTGTTCTGCGGGTCGGACCGCGGCGGCCAGCGGGCGGCGGTGCTCTACACGCTGATCCAGACCGCTCGGCTCAACGATGTGGATCCGCAGGCATGGCTCGGCGATGTGCTGGCACGGATTGCGGACTGCCCCGTCAGCAAGCTTGGCGATTTGCTGCCTTGGAGCTGGCAGCCAAGCCAAGGCTGACGTTTCGGACGCCGTAAAATCGTGCGGTATTGTAAGGCATCGATCCATGGCGCAAATCTAGCCCTATGAGTGCCGAGATCCGAGTAAGCGATATTCTTCGTGCCGATCAAACCCGCTGGCGATTGCTGGGGATCGTCGCTGGACTGGACCTGCCCGATTGCTGGATCGGAGCAGGCTTCGTGAGAAACGCTGTTTGGCAACGCCTACATGGTCGCTCCGAGTTGCCACTGGAAGGCGATGTAGACGTAATCTGGTATGATCCCGATTGTGCCGATGCTGCAGAAGATCGTCGGCTTGAAGCCCGATTGGCGAAGTTGGAACCGTCGTTTGATTGGTCGGTAAAAAATCAGGCGCGCATGCACACGCGCAACGGTGACGCCCCTTATTCTTCATCATCCGACGCAATGGCCCACTGGCCAGAGACGGCGACAGCTGTCGCCGCCAGACGTCGTGGGTCAGATGGTTGCGAGATCGCCGCCCCACTAGGCTTGGAAGACCTGTTCGGCCTTGTGCTCCGCCCCACTCTGCGCTTTCGTGGACAGAAGCGCGGGATCTACGAACAGCGCGTCTTGAGCAAATCATGGACGAAAACGTGGCCGCTTTTACGCTGCGCAGAGGGATAGCCTGATCCAGCCCAGCCGCCTCACGCCATGTCTCTACGCGATGGTCGCCGGATGGATACGGTAATAATCGGGGCAAGTTAGTTCGGATCAGTCTCCGCCGGCGCGTCCGGGTCAGGGCTCGCTATCAGGATCGAACCGCGGCTTGCCGGACGCATTACATAGCCGCCGCAGATCGCCCCATGCTGTTTTTCCAGCGCAAAGCCCGCGAAATTCTGGGTTATTGCTCCCTTAGCGCAACCGGGACTGGGCGCACAGCAACCGATGCTCGCGCATGCTCTGACCGACATCGGGCGCGTCATGCCTTATGACGTGACCCCCTGATTTTCCTCCACGAGCGATTAGAGTCTGGCCTGAAGGAAGGACAGACGATGAAGCGTGTGAGGTTTTCAGAAGAGCAGATCATTGGCGTGCTGAAGGAGGCGGAGGCGGGTGCGAAGACCGCTGATTTGGCTCGGCGGCACGGTGTGTCGGAAGCGACGATCTACAACTGGAAGGCCAAGTATGGCGGGCTGGAGGTGTCGGAGGCCCGGCGTTTGCGGGAGCTCGAGAGCGAGAACGCGAAGCTCAAGCGGCTGCTGGCCGATGCGATGCTGGACAACGTGGCTCTGAAGGAT
>NZ_VLKJ01000008.1 GCF_007830315.1 Novosphingobium taihuense | reverse complement strand
CCTTCAGAGCCACGTTGTCCAGCATCGCATCGGCCAGCAGCCGCTTGAGCTTCGCGTTCTCGCTCTCGAGCTCCCGCAAACGCCGGGCCTCCGACACCTCCAGCCCGCCATACTTGGCCTTCCAGTTGTAGATCGTCGCTTCCGACACACCGTGCCGCCGAGCCAAATCAGCGGTCTTCGCACCCGCCTCCGCCTCCTTCAGCACGCCAATGATCTGCTCTTCTGAAAACCTCACACGCTTCATCGTCTGTCCTTCCTTCAGGCCAGACTCTAATCGCTCGTGGAGGAAAATCAGGGGGTCACGTCACCGTTGACCAGTGGCTTAGCCCCATCGCCGACGATGATGAACGCAGCCCAATAGAACGGATGCGAAGTGTTCGGATCGTCCATCAGCTTTTCCTGCGCACCTTCCAGCGCATTGGCGAGCGCCTGCCCCGGACTGGAGTCGATCACTCCGCCGATCAGGCGCTTGGTCGCATCGAAGTCGTCCGGCACCGGCCAGTGGCTGGCTATGACCGAGCGCGCCCCTGCCCCAACGAAGGCTCGCACCAGACCGTCGAGCGCATAGTTGCCGCCCGTGGTCACGCCTGCTTCCCGACTGGCAGCAACCGTTGCCATGCCCGCGGTATCGCAGGCAGAGAGGATCACAAGGTCGGCGTTGAGTTTGAGGTCGAAGATTTCGCGGAAGCTCAGTAGTCCGTCCGATCCCATATCGCCGAAGCTCGTCACCAGCGCCGGGCGCGCGGGACAGTCGGCACGCGGCGCGGTAACCAGACCGTGCGTGGCAAAGTGCAGCACGCGATACTGATCGAGATCGCCTTGGGACAGCAGCGCACTGTCGCTGAAGGCCGCATCGGTCTTCACCGCGCTGCCACCAAGGCTCAGCTTCTTCTGCGCGAAAAGCAACTCGTCCGCCGATATCGGATTCTGCCACGTCGCCAACGGCCAGTCGCACTCGTCCGCCACTGCAGCAACCGGGCGTGCGGCAGGCTTGGCGTTGTGCCCGAGCCCCAGATAGTTCCGAGGTGCGCCGGACGCGGCAAGCTTGCGGATGTCGAGGAATCCGCGCGGGCTTACCACGATCGAAACTTCGCGCCCGCGGCCCAGCCATTCGACGCCGGTAAAGTCGAACGGATCGCCATCGGGGCTCTCCATCCGCTTCTTGTATTCGGCAACGCCCTTGTCCCCCGTCACGAGCACCGTCGGCGGCAATTGCAGCATCGCGCCGTCAGGCTCGAAGATCAGGTGCCGCGTGGTGGGAAGCAGATCTTCGACCTGCCCGAAAAGCGTCTTGTACAACTCGCGCGACTTGTCGAGATCGAACGGATAGTTCACCTGCTGCCCATTCTCGACCTTGACGATCGTATCGCGGATATCCTTGACCTGCTTGGCCATGGCGGCAGGCGAAAGGTTCAGATCAACCACGCGCGCCGCGCCATTGGTGGTGAACAGGCCGTAGACCCTCTCACCCACGACCATCAGCTTGTAATAGGACTCACCGTCTTTCAGCGCCGACTGCAATTCACCCAGATCTACGCTGCGCGGTGCCAGCACGTTGTATCGAGGAAAGGCTGCCAGCTTGCTCACAAGTGCAGTCTGGTCGCGGCGCAGCGAGGCGAGATTATCCTGCGCTGATTGCAGCGCGGCCGCCTGCTGCGCATCAGGCGTGGCTACGGCCGAGAGTTGCTGAACCAGTGCCTCGGTTCGGGCAATGTCCCGGGTGCGTGCGAGCGACAGACGGAACAAGGCTGCCGCCTCGTCATTGCCCTCTGACATCTGCCGCGCCAGAACAGCCTGCGTCTGCGCCACGCCCGGCCGCTGCAGCACCTGCGATGCGGCAAAGGTTGACTTTGCACTGTCGGCACCGCCGCTCTTTGCCAGGAGGCCGAAGTACGGTCCGAGCATGTCGCGCAAGGTTGACCCCGCATCGGGAACCGACAGGCTCTCTTCCACCAACTTTCCATAGAGAGCCAGCGCTCCGGCTTCGTCGCCTGTGCGGCCGAGCCATGCGGCCTTGCGTGCCTGCGCAGCAAGCAACGCCGGCGATTGCGGGAACGAAGCCCCGATCAGCGCAATCGCACGGTCGAATGCCGCAGCACTGTCAGCATTGCGTCCCTGCGCTTCAGCCAGCAGCGCCAGCTCAATCTGGATTTCCGAGCGCAGCCATCCAGCGGAAGCCACACGGCCACCGCGCACTGCTTCGAGCCGCTGGCCAGCCCCCTCGAAACCTTTGATAGCCTCATCATATCGCCCCTGAAGGCGTGTCGCCGTTGCTTTGAGCGCATCGGCCTGAGCGTCGAGGATTTCGGCCCGCTCAGTATCGCTCAACCCCGGATCGACCGCCCCAAGCCGCTTGAGCGCCGAACTTTCTCGGTTGATCTGCTCAGCCAGCGGCGAATTGATCAGCCCTGCCTCCAGGCTGCCACGGTCATACACATCGCCGATGGCATTGACCGGCGTGGAGAGCTCCTTGAGCGCAGCTGCAGGCTTGCGCTGGTTCAGCCGGTTGATCGCCCGGTAGTTGCGGATCAGCCGCTGGGTCACGCCATCACCACGTGCCATGGCAGACCCAGCCTGCGTCAGCAGCCGGTCGGCCGCAGTGAAGTTGCCAAGATTGGACTGCTGCAGAGCCTGGTTTGCCAGCGCTTCGGCAAGCCCAGCCGAACCGGTGCTGCGGTCGCGATTGGCAAGAGCCTCGAAGAATTCCGACGATTCGGCAAATCGCCCGCCATTGTTCCGCAGATAGCCTTCGTCCCGCGCGCCGAGCCGGTCGAGTTGGCCTGCCTGAACGCGAGCAAACGCAGCCGGATCACTGACTTCCGTCGTCGCCACGCGGATTTCGCCTGCAACCGGCGCATCGGTGACGACACTGGCGAGTGCAAGGCGCAGTGCTGGATCATATCCGGCCAGACCTTCGACAAAGTAGGTCGTTCCGCCCCGCCGCACGGCATAGCGCTTGTAATCGACATTGGCGGCCTGATCGCGGCAGTTGACGGCGCTCACGCGCCCGATCGCCTCGATCATTACCGAACCATCGCCGCCACAGGCAAGTGTCACACCCGGCAGACCTGTCGGCTCGCTGCCCATAGCGACATCGCGCCGAACCGCGATCAGCGTGCCCACCGCGCCCGAGGCATCGCGGCAGCTCAGCCGGTAGCTCCGGTCGAAAAGTCCGCCGAGCCTCTTGTCGAGCGGGGCGTTCTGCGCCGTGCAGGTCACGCCGGAACTACCAACGCGGAACGAATTGCGAATGGACAGCGGCTGCTGCCCTTCAGCCGCAAAGGCCGGTATGGCCGATGCGATCATCCCCGCCAATAGCGAGACCCTTCCAAGCAGGAGTCCACGCCGCACCGCGTTCGTCGATCCGTTGTTCCGCGCGTTCACTGGTCGCCTCCTTCCGCGCTGTTCTCATTGACCACCGAGCCGATCAGCGCAGGATTGCCGCTGCCTGCAACGGGTTGCTCGACTTGCGCCTGCGGTTCGAGCGGCCTGCTGTCGATGAGCTGTGGCGCAGGCGCAATCGGGCTCGATGCTGCCTGCTCACCCTCACTGCTCTCCTCCTGCTGCGACGGTGGAGCCTCCTCGTCACTGCCTCCTTCGCTGGCGGGAGCCCCCGGTTCCTCGACGAAGGTCGGCGTTGAGCCGAGCGTCTGGTTGGAGATGATCTCGATCTGGCCGGAAATCTGGCCGATCGTGTCCGGCCCTTCCGCCATTACCGAACAAACCGAAGCGCTCAGCAAGCAGCCGTTGATCTGGCTGTCCGCAGAGAACGGCAAGAAGTCCGCGTCCGGATCGTTGACCACCAGATCATGCGCGGCAAAACCTGAGACCAAGCCGGTCGGCGTCTGGAAGGCACCGTTGATCACCACCGAGAGCGATCCAGCGGCCGCATTCGCAGGAGGCGTTACATCACTGAACGCGATGTCAGCGAAGAAGCCCGCCGGATTGAGTGCGGTGCCGGTGTTCTGGATATAGAGCGTACCCGTGGGATAAAGATCCAGCCCGAGTGCGCGCAGCACGCCCTCGGGACGCTGCACAGCCGCCGGAGCGTTCAGCTCCGCGATCCGCCCGTCGTAGAGCGGATTGGCCGCCAGCTTGTCGAGAATGCTGGCTGACGCAATGTGGATATGGTCAGCGTTGATCTCGACCACGCCCCCCAGTGCTGCACCGGCAGTCTGCTGGCTTGCAGACGTGAGATTGATCGATCCCGTCGCGGCATCAAGCTCGAATCGCCCGGTCGTGAACTCGAGAATGTTGGACTGGGCAAAGCCGGTTCCGCTGATGGTCCCCACCAAGCGGATGGCCCCACCAGGCGTTTCGGTCTGCAGGTCGCCTGAAGCGAATACAACCTTGCCCGCTGTCCCTGCAGCAGTGCTCGACCCGATTGCGCCGCCCGCCGTCAGCGAGAGGTTTCCGATTAGCATGTCGGTCGTATTGGCCGCCTGGTCGACCGCAGCGATCACGAGTTCGCCGGTCGAGACCAGACCAATCTCGGCATTGCTAAGCGAATACCCGCTCCCGGCCAAACCGTCACCGATCAGAGCGGTTCGGGACGAATTCGAGATAAGGTCGACGAAACCTGTTTCGGACGTCTGGATGCCCGACAGGATTGTCTGGCCGGTCGGAAGGGTCGCGTTTCCGTTATCAATGATCGAGATGTCGCTCGAGACGATCCGCACCTGTGTCGCGAGCCAGCGCCGCCCTACGGTAACGCTTCCGATCGCCTCGATCTTGATGTCGTTTATCGCCCACATGCCAGCGCCGGAAAAGTCTCCGTCGGTTGCAATGTTGATCCTGTTGGCAATTGCTACGTTGCTGATCGTGACATCACTACCGGTGATGATCGGTGTAGCGGCAAAGATCGCCGGATAGTTGATGCTGCCAGGCAGCGCGGTAATCGGTAGCATCGAGTTGTCTGCAATCAGCAGTCGTCCGACGGCGTTCGTTATCTGGCCCGTTGCACTGAACACTGGCCCCGCCAGAACCGTCTGAGCTGAAACGGTGCCGCCTGAGAGCAGGACGACATCCCTCCCGCGCACTGTCCCGAGATTGAGCGCTGACGTGGCACTTACGAGAATGTCGCTACCCGAAAGAAGCGAAGCTGCTGTGATCGATTGGCTGCGGGTAATCAGTTCGAGCCGGTCCGTCTGCGCCTGCAGGCTGCCGAAGTTCATGGCACCGTTACCGGTTACGCCAATCCGCACACCGGCAAACACGTTAGCAGTAGACACGGTAGTCCCTGCGGCGATCCGCAGCGAACCCACGTTTGAATTGCTGGATATCGTGACCGAACCGCCGGTCGCCACCGGCGTCGCGCCGAATACGAGTTCCTTGTCGAACCCGTTGGCGGTCTGGCCAAGCGCCGACATCGAGGAATTGGCAATAAGCGTCCGGTTTACGACGTTCATCCCGGCGATGCTGGTATCGCCCACGGAACCGAGCAGGACATCATAACCGACGATGGTGCCAGTACTGAGCCCCCCTCCGGATGCGACGCGAATGTCGCCGCTGGACGTCAGGTTCCCAGTGCTGACATTGCCATCGGAAACGACCGATATCAGCCCTGCTCCGGTCGCGGACGGCGTGCCCGAACCTGCCGAGATTTGACCGACACTTACGCTACCGCCTCCGGACAGGTTCAGCGTGCTGGATACCGACAGGCTACCGGCAGTTATCGCACCCCCAGCGGCTGCAGTCAGGCTGCCCGAACTCGAAGCATTGATAATCCGTACAGCCCCCCCGGTCGCAACAGGCTCTGCTGCGAAGACGAGTTCCTTGTCGAAGCCGTTTGCCGACTGGCCAAGCGCAGCCATCGATGCGTTGGCAATGAGCGTGCGATTGATGACCGAGAGGTTGTCGATGGTAGCGGCATTACCGGCCAAAAGAAGGGAGTCGTAGCTCTGCAAAGATCCCGTCACCAGACTGCCAAGCGCGCTGATTCCGACGTTTGATGCAGAAAAGATCGAGCCAGTCTGGACATTGCCGCCAGATGTGATCCCGATCGAGTAAAGCTCGCCACTCCCAGCGGTCGGCGTGCCCGTTCCAGCCGAGAGATTGCCAGTCGTGACGCTACCTCCCGACTGCACGACGATCGAAGTTCCCGCCGTCATTGCACCGGTAACGATGCTCGCCGGAGACAGCAGATCGATGGAATCGCCAGATGTGACGTCTGCGAGGGCGATCGTGCCCCCTGCCGTCACATCGATCGCGCCCAGCGCGACAAGTGAACCGAGGTTGATCTGCCCTCCGGCCAGCAGCGTAAGCGGCCCTTGCGTGCTCAGGTTGGCGTAGCCGACCAGATCCTGGCCAGAAGTAAGATTGATCGAGGACGTTCCCGTCAGCGTTCCAACGGTTGCAGGCGCATTTGCTGGAAGCACCCAGTTGCCCGCGCTGATCACGACGTGGTCAGCGGTGAATGCCGACTGGTCGAGGCTGAGCGAGAACGTACCCGGCGTGGTGAACAGGAGGCCTCCGGTCAGGTTGGCCGTCGAACCGACCATCGATATGAATTCGGGGAGCGAGTCCGGTGTGACCGATTCAGCCGATGCCTGCAGCGAAATGCTAGTTCCGGTGAAGTCACCGTTGATCATCTGGATGTCGACAGCGTCGCCGATGAGCGTCGAAGTACCGACCACTGATCCCGTGCCGCCCGTGGCCGAGCCGATGAAGCTGAGGTTGCCAGCGTTCAGCGTGCCGCGCTGCGTCGGCTGCTGGACGCGATTGGTCACAACCATGGCTGCACCGGCGATCTGGTCGGGGCTGACAGTGTTGCCAACCGTGGCATTGCCGCCTGCGCCAAGCGTTGCGCCTAACCCGCCGTTACCGGCCACCGCCTGCGCAACGAAGTTTCCGTCGCCGGTAATAGTGGTCGGGCTGCCGCGAACAAGCAGGGTTACGCCGCCTGCAGCAGCATTGCCACCTGCCCCCCCGGTGCCGGTCAAGGTATCGCCATTGCCGCCGTGCCCGCCGGAACCGACCGAAACGGCGTTGACCGTCCCATAAGTCGCCGAGCCGGAATTCACTGTGCCGGTATCGATTCCGCTGATGGTCCCTATCTGGACCGCACCACCGATCCCACTGCCGCCGACCCCGCCGAAGCCACCGGAACCGCCACCCCCGCCCGTTGCGGAAGCAAACGCACTCGCCGAGCCGACTTGCAAGGTGCCATTGCCGGCAGAGCCCGCGACGAGGATCGAGCCGCCCTCGGCTGCTCCGCCGCTGCCGCCGAAGTCACCTGGCACCCCGGCATCGGCGCCAAAGCCTCCGGAGGCCGAGGCATCGGCGGAAAGGGTGTTGATCGTAAAGAGGCTGGAGCCTTCGACCGCACTGTTCGCGACGACCTCGATGCTACCGCCGATGGATCCTCCACCGTTTCCGCCCAGCATTCCGTAACCGCCAAAGCCATCGGCCGTGGCAAAGACGCTATCAAGCGTCAGAGTCCCCTGTCGTGCCGAAATGCCGACGAACCCACCGGTGCCGATGCCACCTTGAAAACCATCGCCCCCGGTGCCTTCGGAGGTAACGAAGGTGAAGCCGCCAACGTTGATGTTGCCATTATTGCCAATCGCAGTGGGCGTTCCCACCGTGAGCAGCGCATCCCCCCCTGTACCGATGCCGCCACTGCCGCTGGTGCTGTCAAAGCTGCCGGTACCGCCAAAACCACTGGCGTCGATGTTCGTGCCGCCGGTGACAGTGATAGCTCCACCGTCGCTGTAGAGCCTACTTACACCGCCGGTGCCCGCGCCGCCGCTCGAACCAATGTCACGCCCATTACCGCCGTTGCCATAGCTGTACAGGTTGATCGTACCGGAAACGGTGGCCGTGCTGTTGCCCGAGGCGATGAACGAGGCGTTGCCGCCCTGCCCGGCGCCACCGACAAGATTCGAGAATTGGTCACCGCCGATGCCTTCTGCCGACAGATCTACCTGTGCTGCACTGAAAGAAAGCCCGGAACCAAGGCCGACAATGATCACGCCGCCCGTGCCATCAGCACCATTCACGCCGAACGCACCGCCGCCTGAGCCAAAGGCAGACGCTGAAAGCGTGCCGCCGATTGACACGACATTACCGCTGGTCGCCCCGCCAGATCCAAAATTGATACTGCCGCCCAGTCCCGCGCCACCGGCTGCTACACAGGTGGGGCCGCAAGTTCCGTAACTGCCTCCCTGCCCGTAAGCTGAGAGGTTCAGGTTACCCGTGATCTCGAGGCTGCTGCCACCACGGTCGAACTGCATCTGGATGGCGCCACCGGTTGCAGCGCCGCCATCGCCCGACTGGCCGACTGTGAAGTTATCGTCTCCATTGCCGCCGGTGCCTCCCTGCGCCCCGACGTCGACCGAGGCGTTGGTGAGTACATATCCCCCGGTGCCTGTGCCAGAAGTGGCAGCTGTCGAGGTGAAGTTGACCGATCCGCCGATCGCCGCACCGCCATTGCCGCCTCTGGCAAGGCCACTGGCATTCTCGAACCCTTGGCCGCCGATGCCCGCCACTGCAGCGGCTTGCGCGATCAGGCTTGTCGAAGAAATTGTCCCGCCATCGACTGATGTGCTCAGGAAGATGCTGCCGCCTTGTGCGTTGCCACCATCGCCAGCGGCTATACCGGAAACGGTCGCGCCAGTACCACTGCCGCCACGACCGGTTGCAGTCATGTCGATGGTGTCAGCACTGATGAGCGCGTTGCCCAGTGCACTTGCTACCGACGTGACGACAATTGTCCCGCCAGCCCCCTGGCCCCCGGCAGTGCCGAAGCGCCCGCTGCTACCCTGCCCTTCGGCAAGCAGACGCAAGGTGCCAAATGTCGCAACGTCAGAGGCCGTCACGGCAAAGTTGATGTTGCCTCCCCGCGCAAACGCCGGGCTTCCACCCCCACCGTAGGCACTGACCTCAAAGGTCGCATCGCCGGTCGTGCTGAGATTGATGGTGCTGTTTGAGCTCTGGAAGTTTATATCGCCGCCGAGCGCCTGTCCGCTGGTTCCACCGCCGGTGCTGACACCGCCCGACGCGGCCGTGGTGAAGTAGGCTATGCCAGTCTGGTTGAGCGTGCCGTCCGAAATGTTGACATCGATGAGGCCGCCGCCGCCATTGCCTGCTGCTGGCCCGCCCGATCCGCCAAGGCCTTGGGCTGTGACTGAAAGCGATCCGCCATTGGTGATCTGGCCACCATCCATCAACAGCCGCGCCGTACCGCCAATGCCCGCACCACCGCTTCCGGAGCCAACGCTGCTGGAAATACCGCCACCGATGCCGCTGGCGCTCAGGTTGACAGCTGTTGGGGTTGAAATCACGCCGGTGCCGTTGGTGGACAGGGTTACCGTACCACCAGTGCCGGTGCCTCCAACCCCACTTCCCGACTGCAGCCCGCCGCTGCCTTGGGCGCTAAGGCCAATCTGACCGGACGACGTGCTGACCGTGCCGCTGTCAGCGGTCAATCGCACCGTGCCGCCAGTGCCCGCACCGGCCGTAGCGCTGCCGTTCGCCGCCCCGCCATCGGCATTGGCGGTCAGGACGATGTTCGAGAATGCCAGAACCGAACCGCTGTTGCGTGCCTGCAGACTGGCGTTGCCGCCCGTCGCCCCGCCAACCGAACTTACGCCCGTTCCACCGCTGGCACCGTTGTCGCCGACAATGCTCCCGCTGACGTTCAGCGTCGTGCCATCGGCGAGAACGGAAATGGTTCCACCCGCAGCAGATGCACCGGCCCCGTTCGGCGAAATGCCTGATCCGCCAAGTCCGGTTGCGATGAGGCTCAAGTTGCCACCGATCGACATCGCCGAGCCAGTACCCGAACCGAATGCGAGGACCGAAATGTCCCCGCCGATCGCGCTCGATGCAGTAGAAGCGCTATCCCCTCCGATCCCCCGCGCGACTGCATTGACCGCACCCAGAGACACCGTCGTTCCGTTTCCGGCGAGTATGCTAACCTGCCCGCCAATACCCTGTCCGTTGACTCCGGCGATGCCGTTGCCACCGCGACCGGTCGAATCCAGAGTGCTGGGTCCGCCAACAGCGATCGACGCATCGCCCGCCGCACGGATCGCGGTCAAACCGCCCTGCCCTTGTCCGCCGTCAAAAGTGCAAGTCACGCAACCCAGGCCGTCGGCACCCGTAGCAGCGGCAGACAGGTCAACGGAACCGTTGATCTGCACGCGCGCGCCGCCGGTGCCCGTGCTCAACACCCAGGCGGTGCCAGCAGTCGCACCGCCGCCGCCTGCACCGGTCGTCTGCGCCTGACCACCGAGCGCGTCGGCCTGAAGCGTGGCGTTCCCCGCGATCGTAATCTGGCCACCATTGTTGGCCTGTATCTTCGCGAACGAACCGGTGGCCTGTCCGCCCGAGATGCCCGGAGCCACAGCCGTGCCACCAAACGCGTTTGCCGTGATCAGCACGTTCCCGCCGATGGTCATCGTGCCGCCATCGGTGGCGTAGATTTCCGCGCGATGGGCCGTCGCAGCCGGTGAGGTGATGGTGCCAAAAACGTCGCCTGAGATTCTGAGGTCACCTGCGATGGAAACGCTGCCACCTGCGTTCGAGAAAATGGAATTGTCGCCGCCTGTTCCATCGATCGAGACATTCGATGCAAAATCGAGGCCTGCACTGGTTCCCGATCCGAAGACGACCCCTCCGGTGGCACTGGCTACGAAGTTGGAGGTGATATCTGCATCGCCACCCGTGATCGAGACGAGGCCCGTTCCCCCACCTGCCGACGGCGCGATGGCGGGATCGCCGCCATTCACGTTGTGTCCGGCCGAGAGAATGATCGTATTGCCGCTGACGTCTGCAGCCCCGGCGATATCAAAGCCTAGCGTGCTGCCAGCGTTGATCGCCATGGTGATCGCGTCATTCTTGGGAACGGCGACCATGTAGATCCGATGCAGGAACGTGCCGCCCGAGGCCGCTGGACCCGTGATCGTGCCATTGTTGGCAGCAACAGTTCCCGTAGCGCTCGTTCCGGAATCCACCTGGATGTCGAACAGACCGCTGGGCGAGAATGTGATCGTGGCCGCATCCGCCGCCACCAGCGCTGCCGAGCCGTTGACGTTGATCGTCCCGTTGTTCGTCACCGAAGGCGCGACCATTGCGATATACGAACCGTCTGCCGTCGCGCCGAGCTGGGCCCCCGCATTCACGATGATCTGCGAACCGGCAACCGTTGCTGGCTGGAATACATACGAGCCGCTGCTGTCGAAATTGCCGGCACTGTCGAAGTTCAGGTCCGACGTCGTCAGGACGAGGTTCCCGACATCGAACACCGACGAGGCGCCGATCAGGATTCCGCCAGGGCTGTAGAAGAACACCGTTCCACCCGGGACCTGACCGCCAGCAGCCGACTGCAATCGCGACACCACGGTGCCGTCAAACTGGATCGGTCTGGTCGAACCCGATGGAATGATTCGGTTAAGGACGGCAAAATCGGAGTTCGCAGCCGGATTGTTGGTGAACGTCGCGGTTGTGCCGGACGTCTGGAAGATGATCGGACCGCCGGTGGCAGCGGTATCGGTCGGCGTCCAGTTGATCACTGCGCTCGGGCTAGAGACAGTGATCGCGGTCGTCGTCGGCGTGGTGTTGATGGTGACCGAGCCGAAAGTCGCGGTCGGCGTCGCCTGGAACGACTGGGCGCGCAGCGCCGGGCCTGAAGCTACGATCGCGGTTGCCAGTGCGAGGCCGGAGGCCGAAAGCAGTTGCTGGCGGGTGACGGGAAGCATGGCGCGCATCAGAAGCTCCTCCACGGCAGGAGCCGTGTGGTCAGGGTCACGAGAAAGCGGGGATCGGAACGCTTGGCCTGCAGGCCGACCTTTTCGAGCGGCACGGCCAGCGTCGCCTCGAGGCGGAAGCGCGAACCGATGTCGGAACGGATGCCGCCGCCGGCCGAGGTAAGCCGTTCGGAACCCGGAACGCCCTTGTTCCAGACCCATGCAGCATCGGCAAATACGAAGGGCTGGATGCGGATGTTCCGGCTTTTGCCCAAGGGCAGGCGTGGTCCACGGACCTCGGCCGTTGCCCCGACCGCGTTGTCACCGATCAGCTCGCCCGGATCAAAGCCGCGTCCGATGGTAAAGTTGCCGGCGGAGAATTCCTCGAAGCTGTAAAGTGGCTTGAACGCATATTGCGCGCGTGGCGCGAGAAGGAATGAGATGCGGCCAACGGCGCGCTCGTATTCGCCCTGCCAGCGCACGACCGTTGCACTGGGCGAGCCATCCGCACGGCTTGCCGGGGTTTGCGCGGCACAGGCAGGACCGGTGCAAGGCTTGGTTGCGTCAAGGAACGACAGGCCCTGTCGCAGTTCGAGCGAGGACGCCACGCGCCATTTCGGCACGGCGTGATCGGTGTCGACCGCGTCGAGATCGAGCCTGGTCCAGCCAACGCGGATCTTGTCCCGCGTCAATGGGCCGATCAGATCGACGTCCTGATTGACCAGATCGAAGCCCCCGCTGAGCCAGATGTTGCGCGAGAGCGAACGCTGCAGCGGATAACGGGCGTAGAGGCTGGCGTAGAGCGTGCGCGCGTCGAGCGTGATATTGGCCGGCAATCCGGCAACGTCCGGCTTGGTCCAGGCATATGTCAGCTGACCGCCTACAATCAGGCCATTCGATCCCGGCCGGAATTCATGAGAGCCTTGCAGGATGTGCTGCTCGCTGAAATCGGATGTGGCGTAATACGAAAGCGTCGTCGCATCGCCCATCCCGGTCAGGCCGAAGAACTGCGCGCGAATCTGTCCGCCGAACCGGCCGGTTGCCTCGGATGAAAGATTCTGCACCGTGAGATCTACCGCATAAGGTTCACGCAGCACGCTGACTTCCGCGACCAGATCCCCCGCTCCGGTACCAGCGGGTTTGAGCGTCAGCTGGACATTGTAGCCCGGCAGGTCGCGCGCGAGCAGCAGATAGCGCTCGGCCCGGCGCTGGTTGAACACCTCGTCGCCGGTCAAAGCCGAAAGATACTGCTCGAGCTTGCGTTCGGCGCCGCGCGTTTCGCCGCGGGCGCGCACGGCGGCAATTCGCGCATAGATGACCTCCATGCGGACCTGACCGTTCTCGATCTTCTGGGTCGGCACCTGAACCGCTGCAAGGTAGCCCTTGCTGCGCAGCATCGTGCCTGCCGCATCGCGGATTTCGCAGAGTACTGAAATCGGTTGCGCCGTGCCGACCAGCGGCTTCCAGGTCTCACCCAGTTCGTCCGGCGAGATTTCTTTCAGGTTATTGAAGGTGACCTCGCCGATGGTGACCTTGATGTCGGCGTATTGCGGATCTTCGAGTGGACAAGGCGAGCGCTCGACTCCCCCCTTAATCGACAAGCGCGAAGGTGTTGCGGGCGCCTGCCCGGTGATGCCACGAAGTTCGTCACGCGATGGTGGACTCGCCACCTGCCCGGGTATCGTCTGCGCCGATGAAACCTGCGGGAGCGTTGCAAATGCAAGCGTTGCCAGACCCGCTGCCCCAGACAGCAAGCCACGCTTCCGCGAAATCCTGAACCCCATTTGCAAATGCCCCCGTCGGAAAATCATCGACGCGGCCCGAAGACTTTTATTTTTATGCTGCGTTTATGTTAGCAGCAAATGCATCTGCTGCAATGTCGCTCAACCATATTTTGCACAACGTGCAAACACGTAAATGTTTGGTTCCGGAGCAAAAACGGCGACCCCGAAGGATCGCCGCCGTTATTGCCTGCCAAGACCGTTATGCAGCAATGCCATGGCAATGCTTGTATTTCTGGCCTGATCCGCACGGACAAGGCGCATTGCGACTGATACCCTGACCAGCAAACGGATCGGTTCCGGCGACCGCCGCGGTAAGCGTGCCGCCCGCCTGCGGAGGTAGTGCGCCGAACATCGCGGGCGCCGGAGCCATTGGCAGAGCGTCGTTTTCACCGGTGAACGGATCGATGTGGCTGGTCAGGAAATCGGGCAACTCGGGCAACTCGAAGTCCTCGACCGGACGCAGACGAATTTCGCTGGTCATCAGGATGCGCGTGACGTCCTCGCGGATCGCGTCGAGCATCTTCTCGAACAGACCGAAGGCTTCCTGCTTGTATTCGTTGATCGGCGTCTTCTGCGCATAGGCGCGCAGGAACACGACCTGGCGCAAGGCGTCGAGCGTCGCGAGGTGCTCCTTCCAGTGGTGGTCGAGCCGTTCGAGCAGGATCGACTTCTCGAGGCTGCGCCAGGCCATGGCGTCGACCTCGGTGATCTTGCGGTCCATGTGCTCGTCGGCCAGCGTCTGGACGCGCTCTTCGATCGTGTCAGGCTCGATCGCCTCTTCCTGCATCCACTCGTCGAGCGGGATTTCGATGCCCAGAACGTCGCGGACGCGCGCCTTGAGCGCTTCTGCATCCCATTGCTCAGGATACGAATTGGGCGGGCAGGCATCGCCGACGATGGCGTTCACCGTGTCGTGACGCATGTCGGTGACCACATCGCCTACAGCGTCCGCATCCATGATGTCGGCGCGCTGCTCGTAGATGACCTTGCGCTGGTCGTTCATCACGTCATCGTACTCGACGACCTGTTTGCGGATGTCGTAGTTGCGCGCCTCGACCTTCTTCTGCGCCGTCTCGATGGCCTTCGACAGCCACTTCGAGCCGATCGCCTCGCCATCGGCAAGGTTGTTGTTCATCATCTTGGCGAACAGCGTGTCCGGGCCGAAAATGCGCAGCAGATCATCCTCGAGGCAGAGGTAGAACTTGCTCATGCCCGGGTCGCCCTGACGGCCAGAGCGGCCGCGGAGCTGGTTATCGATGCGGCGGCTTTCGTGACGCTCGGTGCCGATCACGCACAGGCCGCCAGCGGCGAGAACCTTGGCCTTTTCCTCGGCGACTTCCGCGCGGATGCGTGCAATGCCTGCGTCGCGCTCGGCTCCCTCGGGAAGGTCGCGGAGTTCGTCTTCGATGCGGAATTCGATGTTGCCGCCCAGCTGGATGTCGGTGCCGCGCCCGGCCATGTTGGTGGCGATGGTCACCGCGCCAAGCCGCCCGGCCTGCGCCACGATGTGCGCTTCCATCTCGTGGAAGCGGGCGTTCAGCACGTTATGCTTCACGCCTTCCTTGGTCAGGAATTCGGACAGCAATTCCGACTTCTCGATCGACACAGTGCCCACCAGCACCGGCTGTCCGTTCTCGTACTTCTCGCGGATCAGCTTGGCGATGGCGCCGAACTTGTCCATCGTGTTCTTGTAGAACTCGTCCTCTTCGTCGCGGCGAAGCACCGGCACGTTGGTCGGGATGGTGACGACGTTCATCTTGTAGATGTCGAAGAACTCGGGAGCCTCGGTCGCCGCCGTACCGGTCATCCCCGAAATCTTCGGGTACATGCGGAAGTAGTTCTGGAAGGTGATCGAGGCCATCGTCTGGTTCTCGGGCTCGATCCGCACGCCTTCCTTGGCCTCGACCGCCTGATGCAGGCCGTTCGACCAGCGGCGGCCGTCCATCATGCGTCCGGTGAACTCGTCGATGATGACGATCTTGTCTTCCTTGACGATGTAATCGATGTCACGCTTGAACATGACGTTGGCCTTGAGCGCTTGGTCGAGATGATGGACGACCATCGTGTTCTCGACATCGTAGAGGTTCGACCCTTCAAGCAGCCCCGCCGTTTCCAGCGCGCGCTCGACCCATTCGACACCCTCTTCGGTCAGCGTGATGTTCTTGGTCTTCTCATCCGCCTCGTAGAGCGAGGGATCGATGGTTTTCACCACCGCGTCGACCGAGAGATAGAGATCGCTCTTGTCGTCGGTCGGCCCGGAGATGATCAGCGGCGTGCGCGCCTCGTCGATCAGGATCGAGTCCACCTCGTCGACGATCGCGAAGTTGAACGGACGGTGGACCATCTGATCGCGCGTGTGCTTCATGTTGTCGCGCAGGTAGTCGAAGCCAAGCTCGTTGTTGGTCGCGTACGTGATGTCGCTTTCGTAAGCCTCGCGCCGCTGCTCCTCGTTGAGGTTCGGCACGATCACGCCCACGGTCAGCCCGAGGAACTTGTAGAGCACGCCCATCGTCTCGGCATCGCGGCGGGCGAGGTAGTCGTTCACGGTGACGACGTGAACGCCCTTGCCCTCGAGCGCATTGAGATAGACCGCCAGCGTCGCCACCAGCGTCTTGCCTTCACCGGTGCGCATTTCGGCAATCTCGCCGCGATGGAGCACGATGCCGCCGATCATCTGCACATCGAAGTGGCGCAGGCCCAGCGTGCGGACCGATGCCTCGCGAACGGTGGCAAAGGCTTCGGGCAGAAGATCGTCGAGCGTCTTGCCTTCGTCCAGCATCTGCCGGAACTTGGGCGTCTGAGCGGCAAGTTCCTCGTCAGACAAACCTTGGAGATGCGGTTCGAACGCCGCGATCTGGCGCACGATCTTGTCGAGCGACTTGACGTAACGGTCGTTGGACGAGCCGAAGAGTGCCTTGGCGATTGAGCCGAACATGCGGGATTTCCTGTCGAATCTGTAGTGTATGGGATCGGGCGCACACGGGTTGCGCCTCTGCAGGCAATGGACTTGCCGGAAAGGGTATGCAGACGCGCGGCGCTATTCGCGCGCGCGGTCGCTCAGCTCAATGCCGCAGGGCCGGATTAGTGCCGGGGCGGGCAGCCACACCGTCTTGCGGCGGGCATTGGTGCGCTTCTGCGGAACAGCGCCACCACGGCCGGCACAACGCTGCTGGCGCTGCTCGACCGCTGTAGAAGAACCTGCCGACATTCCTGCTTCGGCAACTTCCGTGCGCGAGACGGCAAGCGCCACCTCCGGCAGGGAAAGGCCCGTAATCAGGGCAAGAAGGGCAAGCAACATGCGCATTGCCGCAACAGATAGGCATTCCGTCGCGCTTCGTCCACCGTGAAAGGCGATTTACTCCTCGACATCTTCGAGTTCGAGAGATGACTTCATCGTCACCCGCTTCGTCACAGCCTTACCGTCGGCATTGCGATACGGTTCATTGAACGCAGCATGAGAATTGCAAAGGTTCTTGCCCTTCATAGTCTCTTCTGCATTCGCACCCGTGACCACAAACCTGCAATCCTTGATCGACCCGTCCTTGTCCAGAATGAACGTCAGTGTCTCAGATTTTGGCGAGAGGGTCTTGCTCACGTTCGGCGGAAGTATCCAACGGATCGCGTTGGAATAAACGCCCTCGGTAGCTTGGCCCTTGGCATCGCGGGCCGGATAGAACTTGGCCCGCGCCATGACGAGAAAACAGGTAGCTTCGTCCAGCACAGGAGCGCCGCTAGATCCTATAATTTCGCATGCATTCGGCTTTCCGTCAGGATCAACCTTGACGCGGAAAGCCACCGTGCCTTCAAGCTTACTTTTTAAAGCGTCAGAAGGATAGTCACCAGACGTAGCCCACCAACCGGGGCTCCCAATAGGTACTGCGGCCGTTGGTTCTCTGGCGGCGGCGGCAGACGAAAGGGCTACAAGAGCAAATAGCAGGCTGAATTCTTTGATCATGCCTCTGTTGAAGCACACTCAAAAACTATTTGAAAGTGCGGCCCGCCAAACTTGAACGGCATCCCTCGCCGCGCTAGGCGCATCCCCATGTCAGACGCCATTTCGCCGCTCGCCACGCCCTTCCCCGCCCTGCCCGCGATCGCAGGCGTAACGCCGCGCGTCGCCCGCGCCGGGTACAAGGACTGGGGCCGCTGCGACCTCACTTACGTGGAATTGGACGAAGGCACTTCCGTCGCAGGCGTGTTCACGCGCAACGTCTGCTGCTCGTCGGAAGTCGAACTCGGACGGCAGAACATTGCCCAAGGCAGCGCTCGTGCCCTCGTGGTCAACGCAGGCAATTCCAACGCCTTCACCGGCTATCGCGGGCGTGAGGCGGTGGAGCAGATCATGGCGCAGGTGGCAGATCACCTCGGCTGCGCGCAGGATGAAGTGTTCGTCTCCTCCACCGGCGTGATCGGCGTGCCGCTGCCCAAGGACAAGGCGCGCGCGGGGATCGAAGCCGCAATGCAGGCAGATGTCTGCACCTGGGAAGACGCAGCCCGCACCATCGGCACGACCGACACCTTCGCCAAGGGCGCAACTGCCTCGGCGATGATCGGCGACGTGCGCGTGACCTTCAGTGCGATCATCAAGGGCAGCGGCATGATTGCGCCCGACATGGCGACGATGCTCGGTTATATCTTCACCGATGCAGCCGTCAGCCCAGCATTCCTGCAGGAATGCCTGTCAGCCGCCAATCGCCGGACCTTCTCGTGCATCACCGTCGACAGCGATACCTCGACCAGCGACACCGTGCTGGCCTTCGCCACGGGCAAGGCAGGCAACACCGAACTGACCGGCTTTGACAGCGCCGGAGCCGATGCTTTCGCCGCGGCGCTTGAAGACGTCTGCCGTCAATTGTCGCACCTCGTCGTCAAGGATGGCGAAGGCGCGCAGAAGTTCATCGCCGTCAGCGTTACGGGCGCCGTATCGGACGAAAGCGCGCGCAAGGTCGGCCTTGCCATCGCCAACTCGCCCTTGGTCAAGACCGCCATAGCAGGTGAGGACGCCAATTGGGGCCGCGTCGTGATGGCTGTCGGCAAGGCTGGCGAACCGGCAGACCGTGATCGGCTCTCCATCGGCTTCGGTGGCACTTGGGCGGCGCGCGACGGGCAGCCGCTCGCCGACTATGACGAAGCCCCGGTCGCCGCGCACCTCAAGGGCCGCGAGATTTCCATCGAGGTCGATCTGGGTCTCGGCGATGGCGCGGCCACGGTGTGGACCTGCGACCTGACCCATGGCTACATCTCGATCAATGCGGATTATCGCTCTTGAGCCGGGCACTCGACGATGCCGTCGCCGCTCTGATGCGTCAAACGGCGGAGAAGACGCTGCTGAAGCATTACCAGCGGCTCGGCACCGAGGAAGTGACCAACAAGGCGGCGGACGATGTCGTCACCATTGCCGATACCGAAAGCGAGATCATGCTGGCTGATGGGCTGGCGAAGATCCTGCCTGAAGCCGCCATCGTCGGCGAGGAGGCAGCCCACGCCGATCCCGCCATCTTCGAGCGACTGTCGGACAAGCTGTGCTGGATCATCGATCCCCTTGACGGCACCAACAACTATGCGGTGGGCAAGCCGCCGTTCGGCATCCTGATCGCACTGGCGCAAGGGGGCGAGACGGTTTCGGGCTGGATATACGATCCGCTCTCGGGACGCCTGTGCACCGCGCACCGCGGACAGGGCGCGAGGGTCAATGGCGAGCGACTGACCGCGCAGGGCAGCGGAGGGAACGTGCCGATTGCCGCGATTTCCCTGGTATTCGTGGACAAGGCGAAGCGCGCGGCCCTGCTCGAACATATCGCTCCGCATTACGCTCTGGTCGACATTCCGCGATGCGCGGCCGAACAGTATCCGCGCATCGCTCTCGGCCAGAACGACGTTTCGCTGTTCGAAAAGACGCTGGCCTGGGACCACGCGGCAGGCGTGCTGTTCCTCAACGAAGCGGGTGGCAAGGCGGCACGGCCGGATGGCTCTGCCTATCGCGTGGACCGCCACCTTGAGCCGGGCCTGATTGGCGCGGCGAGCCCAAGGTTGTTCGACGAACTGGCCGAACGTCTCGGGCGTATCCCCTCCTGAGACAAGAACCCCCGCTTTCGCGGGGGCAATTGCATATTGTCAGAGAACGCTTTCCAGCCAGCCCTTGAGCTGGCTCTTGGGCGCGGCACCAAGCTTCTGGGCGACCGGCTTGCCGTCCTTGAACAGGATCAGCAGGGGGATCGACTGCACGCCGAACTGGCTGGCAATGTCGGTGTTCTCCATGATGTCGACCTTGGCGATCTCGACCTTGTCGGCCAGCTCTTCCGAGATTTCCTCGAGCGCAGGGGCGATCATCTTGCACGGGCCGCACCAGTCCGCCCAGAAATCGACGAGCACGGGCTTGCTGCTGCCCAGCACTTCAGTGGCAAAGTTGGCGTCGGTAACGGCCTTGGTCGACATGACAATGAACTCCTGTTGGTTGCAGGCAATCTAGGCACTGCGTGGCGCAGTGCAACCGATCACCCCGTAAAGGATTCCTGAACCCCGCCAAGGCGCAGCTTTTGCGCCTCGACCAGATCGGCCGGCAGGACGAACAGTTCGGGCGTGTGGGTATAGAGCAGCGCGGCCTCGACCGGCACGCCGGGATGGATAGCCTCCAGCGCGGCAACATAAGCCGACATTTGGCGGATGTAGGCGGCCGGAATCTCGGCCAGAGAGGCGGGTGGGCGCCGCGCGGTCTTGAAATCGACGATGCGGATGCCCGCCGCCCCGATCACCAGCCTGTCGACTGTCCCGCTCACCACGCGCCCGCCAACGACCGCAGCCAGTGGCACTTCCGCCAGCGAATCCGGCCCGAACACCTCTGCCCATTCGGGATGCGACAGCGCGGCAAGTGCCGAGCGGACCATGGCCTGACGCTCTACCTCGTCAAACTCTGTCGCCGTGCGCGCAAGCCATGACTGCCCTGCCATCTCGCGCTGGTCGACGGGCAGTTCCGGCAGACGCTCGATCAAGCGGTGCATCAGCGTCCCGCGCCTCGCGGCAAGGATTGCGTGCGGTCCTGCTGGTGCCGGCGGATCGGGCGCATCATCCTCGCCCAGCGACGACGGAGCCAGTGGTCGCGGAGGGCGCGGTTCCGGGCCAACCGGGGTCAACAGTACTTCGGGTAGAGCCACGCGCTCCGCCGCCGTTTGCAACGCCGCCACGGCCTTCAGCGCAGGGGGACCACCGATCTGCTTGATCCCGCCCCACAGCGCGTCCTCGCGCCAGTCCTCGCCGAACAGCGGTTCCAGCTGCGCATACCAGCTGTCTTCGGGCAGTTCGCCTGGCGTCTTCTTGCGCTTCTTGCCCTTGGCCCCAGCAATGAACAGCACTTCCTCGGCGCGCGTCATGGCGACGTAGAGCAGTCGCCAGTGCTCCTCGCGCTCGGCCCGCTTCGCCTCGGCCTCGGCCTCAAGCACGGCGGGGGCCTTCTCTTCCTTGCGCAGTGAGGGAAGCGGCACCTTGCGCACTGCCCCGAGCACATCCTCAAGCAACTCAAGCCCTCGCGGCGGCGAAAGGTCCGGGTCGTCGGCAGAGTCAGCAAGGATCACGATGGGCGCCTGCAGGCCCTTCGAGCCATGCACGGTCATCACCCGCACCAACCCTTCGGCCTTGCCCGCCTCGCGCTTCAACTCGCCCTCGCCCGCATCGAACCACTGAAGGAAGGCGATCAGGCTGGGTACGTTGGCACTGGAGAACGCCATCGCGGCATTGAGCAGTTCGTCGATCGGATCGTTCGCCTCGCGCCCCAAGCGCGCAACCAGCTTGCGCCGCCCGTCCCACGGGCCGACCAATAGCCAGTGCAGCAGCACCTGCGGCGGATCGTAATCTGCGCGGGCGAGAAGGCTGCGCAGCCGCTCCATCGTGGCGAACGTGGCAGGCCCCTCGATCTGCCGCAACCAATCCCACAGCCGCACGCCCTGCTTGCGATAGCCGTGCTGAAGCAGATCTTCCTGCGACCATCCGATCAGCGGCGAGACCAGCAGTGACGCCAGGTTCAGGTCATCCAGCGGCTGCGCGGCAAAGCGCAAGGCTGCGACAAGATCCTTCACCGCCAGCGGCGCACCGAGCCGCAGCCGGTCCACGCCCGCCACCGGAACGCCGCGCGCATGCAGCCGCGCGACGATCAGTCCGGCCAGTTCCTTGCGCTTGCGGACAAGGATCATCACGTCGCCCGCATCAGCATTGCGCGGCTTGCCCTTGCCAAGCGGGAAGCCGCTGTCGAGCCAGCCCCTAACCTGCAGCGCGATCTGGTCAGCCAGCTTGCGGTCGGGGCGCGAGAGCCAGCTTTCGCCGCCTTCGTCGCCCTCGCCCTCATCGCCCTCGTCCGGCGCATCGTCACCAACGACCTTCCACAGGCCCACCGTGCCGGGAATATCAAGCCCGACATGGCGCTCGGGCTTGCGATCGAGGCCGAGCCGGTCCCATCCGATATGATCGATGGCCGCATCGACGAAATCGAGGATCGGTCGCGCAGTGCGGAACGACTGGCCGAGACCAAGCTCAAGCAACTTGCGGTCCGGATCACCCAGAACCTCGGCCACTTGTGCCAGTTGGCCCTTCACCCTCAGGCTCGCCTGGGCAAAGTTTTCCGGGCTCGTGCCCTGAAAGCCGAAGATCGCCTGCTTATAGTCGCCCACCACGAACAGCGTGCGCACTGCAGGACCGCGCTGGCCTTCACCGGTGAAGAAGTCGGAGACCAGACCTTCGAGCACGATCTCCCACTGCGAGGCGTTGGTATCCTGCGCCTCGTCGACAAGGATGTGGTCGAAACGGCGGTCGAGCTTGAAGCGGATCCATTCGGCGCTGGTGCGCTTGGTCAGGAGTTCGGCAGCGGTGCGGATCTGGTCATCGAAATCGATGAAGCCTTCGCGCGCCTTGGCCTCGTCCCATGCCAGCGCAAAGCGACGACCAACCGTGAGCGCGGTATCGAGCAGTTCAGCCAGATCAAGCTGCGCCCTGCGCGCCTTGACCGCTTCGATGCAGGCGATGACCCGCGCCGCATAGCCCGGATAATCGGGCTGCTTCTTCTCGATGTTGGTGGTGGACTTGGGCTCGTCCTTGGCGGTGAGGAACTGGCTCTTCAACGCGTCGAAGCCCTGCAGTCGCTTCACAGGATCAGCCGCAAGCCAATCCCCCAGGGCATTGGCAGCCTCGATGCCGCTCTTGGTGCCCCAGGCCGCGTTCATTTCCATGCACTGCCGAACCGACTGGCAATCGAACGCGTCATCTGCACACATCGCAGCGAGGCTTTCGGGCCCGTCGTCCTCGCCCAGCCCGATCACGCGATTGATGCGCGGGCGCAAGGGGGGCTGCCATGCACCCGGACCCTGCCACAACTCCAGCGCGCCCGCACAGCGCAGCAGGAAGCTCTGCACCTGATCATCGCTCATCCGCCGTGAGAGGGTGGCGAGGTTGTCGATCAGCGCCTCGTCGCCGCACTCCTGCGCCTCGACCAGCATGTCCGCCAGAACCTGCCGCACCAGCAGCGCGCGATCGCGGTCCTCCATTGCGCGCGTGCCGGGTCTCAGCCCCGCCTCGACCGGGAAGGAGGCCAGCAGCCACTGGCAGAAGGCGTGGATCGTCTCGATCCTGAGGCCCCCACCAAGGCAATCGAGGACGGCGGCAAACCGACTGCGCGCGCGGGCAATTGTTTCAGGCCCGAATGGCGCGCCGATGGCCTTCAACTGCGCGGCCAGTTCGATCTCGGGCAGGCGTACCCATCCGGCCAACACTTCGTTGACGCGCGTGGCCATTTCCGCCGCGCCCGCCTTGGTGAAGGTCAGGCACAGGATCTGTTCAGGCTCCACTCCGTCCTGCAGCAACAGGCGCAGCACGCGGGCAGAAAGCACCTGCGTCTTGCCCGTTCCCGCCGAGGCCGAGAGCCAGACCGTGCGCTGCGGGTGAACCGCGTGGGCCTGATTGTCCTTGAGCGGGTAGACCTTGCTCATGGCTCTTCCCCTTCGCGGCCCTGCCACTCGTCGAGGCGCATCAGCTGGTCATAGTCCGTATAGCCCGGCAAATCGGGATTGAGCCGTGCGGTGAAAGGTTCGCTGCCCAACAGCCAGCGCGCGATTGCCTCGCGCAAGTAGCGCTTGGTTTCCGGGAGGAAGTCCTCAAGCGACATGCCAGTCTGGCGCGCGGTCTCCTTGACCGGCGATTTCACATAGCCAAACCCGCGCTCCTTGTTGCGCCCCAAGGACCAGTATTCGAAGCGCGCAGGCTCGCCCGCAACACCATCCATCCCGCCACCGCGCGCAATCATGCCGATCAGGCCGAGCTGGAGCGCATAGCCTTCGGCCACCATCTTGCCCGAAGGCGGCATGCCCGTCTTGTAATCGACGATGGCCAGCGTCCCGTCGACCAGCTTGTCGATCCTGTCAGCGCGACCGTGGATCCTGATGCCGTCTACCACGATCTCGCCCTTGCGCTCGATGGCCAGCACCTCGCGCCCCTCGCCTGCAAGCCGGTCGGTCTCCTCCTCGATCCACAGCAGCGCATCGATCAGCCGCGGCTTCCACATCGCGCGCATGAAGGGGTGCGCACTCATTTCGGCAAACTTCTCGTCCGCCAGTGGCACTAGCTCGCCCGGAATGCCGCCCGCCTGATGCCACAGCTGCAGTATCTCGTGCACCGCCGTGCCCTTCCACGCAGGCGTCGGGTCAGCGTCGACCGGATCGAGACTGCGCAGGTTGAGGATGGCCGAGGCATAGAACTGGTAGGGATCGCCGCGCAGCCGATCGAGCGCGGTGACCGCAATCGGCACACGGCGCTGCTCGGCGCTTGGCATCGGATGGGGGCGCGGATGCGGCGGAGCCGGTTCGGCATTGGCCAGCGCACGCGCCAACTCCACCGCGCGCCTCTCGTGTCGCAACTGGTCGCCCAGCATCGCGTGGATGCGCAGCAGGAATCGCGAGGGGATGGCAGGCCCGGTCGCATCGCGCTGCGCGTGGCTGAGGACCACTTCGGGAGCGCCAAGCGCAGCGGCAAGGTCGTGCGCGGACAGGCCGATGCGGAAGTCCGCTCCCGGAATCCCCAGCGCGCGAAGGATCGGCGGGGCCAGCAGCGGATCGGGCGCGGGATTGCCCGGCCAGGTGCCCTCGGTCAGCCCGCCACAGATCACCAGATCGGCCCGGCTCATCCGCGCTTCGAGCAGGCCATAGATGGCGAGGCGGGGATGGCCGCCATAGGGCGGACGGACAGAAACTTCCTCCATCGCATCGCGCAGCAATGCGGGCAGTTCGTCGCAGGCAACGAGCGCGGGCGCATCCGTCGCCGCCTCGCGCCAACGCTCGACGAATTGCGAAAGGCAGCGCCCGTCTGCCTGCGCCCACAAGCCCTGCCCGCACAGCGCCTCGCCCGCCTCGGTCAGCGCCAGCAGCGCAGCATCAAGCGGCACCTTGCCTTCGAGCGCGATCAGCGGGAACAGCAGGTCCTCGACACCAGACCACCAATCGGCCAGCCCCGGATAGCGCCGGTCGAACTCCTCCGCCTTGCCGCGCACCGCCGCAAGGCCGGGACCGGGGCGGGGTCCACGCAGCGCAAGATCGAGCTGGCGCACCCGTTCCAGCCAAGCGGCGCGCCCATCGCCTGCCCGCACCAGCGGATGGCCGAGCAACGCCAGCAGCGGCACCGGCGCCATGCGCTCGGCCACCACTTCGGCCATTTGCAGCAGCACGCGCCCCGCCGCCGTCTGCGGCAGGGGCCGACCGGCGGTATCGTCGGCCACGATGTTCCAGCGCCCGAGATGGGCGACGACCCGCGCGGCAAGGCTTCGATCCGGCGTTATCACCGCAACGCGGCGCTCGGGTTCGGCCAGAGCCTCGCGCACCAGCACGGCAATCGCCTGCGCCTCCTCCTCGGGATTCGCGCTTTCCATCACGCGGACGCCGGACAGGCGCCTGTCCTTGGCCTCGAGCGAGACCCACGCCGCGCTTGCCTCGGGCGGCAGGAACAGGTTGGAGATCGCGCGGCTACGCTCGGGGGGCGCAGGCGAAAGGCCGGAGCGATGCCACGGCTCCACTTCCCCGCGCGCAACGCCCATGCGATTGAGCAGCAGCTTGAGGTGGTATTGCGGATGCGTCACCACATCGCCGCGCTCGAAGACCGCACCATCGGGTCCGCCCGCACCGCCAAGCGCGTCCCACACGTCCTGGCTCAGCGCGAGGTCGAGATCGGGAAGGATAACCCCGCCATCGGGCATGTCGGCCACCACGCGCAGCAGCTTCGCCACGGCGGGCGACGCCGAAGTCACGCCAGCGGCAATCACCGGATGCGCAGGCGGACGCTCGCGCCAGCTGTGCGCCGCATGGGCGAGCAGGCGATTGCGGCGCTCTGGCGCGTCGAGCTTGCCCAGCACAGCAAGCTCCGCTTCCCATCGCGCGAAGACGCGGGCGAACAGCCGCGTGCTGGCCTGCCAGTGCTCGGAAAGCTCGGCCGCGATCCCTACCACGCCCTCGTCGAGCATGTCGGCAATCGAAACGCCCTCGACCAGCAGCCGGTCGATCCCCTGCGCGATTCCTCTCGCCTGTCGCAGCAATGCCGCTTCGCCCGGCGCCTCATCGTCCAATTCCTCGCGCAGATGGGCGGCAAGGCGCAGCAAGCGGAAGGTGGGGTCAACAGCTTCGGGAATATCCACTCCCGCCCCGATCGGATCGAGCAATGGCCCCAGCGTCTCATTCAGATCAAGATCGCCGACCACCGCCATGCGCGGCAGGAGCAGGCCCTGACCACTCGCCCGCACGAACGCCTCGGTCACAGTGCGTATCGCGCGCTGGCTCGGCAGGAGCAGCGTCAGCCGGGCAAGGCCGAAGCGTTCCTCGCGATAACGCGGGATAAGGCCCGCAACGAGCGCATCGGCAAACCCCCGGTGCGCCGCGATCGACCATACGCGCGGGCGTGAGGATTTGTCTGCCATGTCAGTCGCGCTTGAGCGCGGCCTCGGTCGGGGCGATCATCTGCGGCTCGCCCACTTCGTACCACAGGCCGTGGTGCGAGAGGCCATAGAGCCGCCCCTCGTCCATCGCGCGCTGCCACAGCGTCATCGTGCCAAACGGCCCTTCCGGCGCATCGCGCAGCAGGCGGTGCGAGACGATCTGGATGCCGCTATATATGAACGGCGCGACGCGGCCGGTCCGTCGGCGCGAGATCCTGCCCATCGCGTCCATGTGGAAATCGCCCTTGCCGCGATAGTTGAACGCGCGCGCATGCGGCACCAGCAGCAGCAGCGCGTCCATCTTTTCCGCATCCCAATGATCCGAAAGATGCGCAAAGACATTGCGCGGCCCATCGAGCCAGATGTTATCGGAGTTCAGGCAGAAGAACGGATCGGTGCCAAGCAGCGGCGCTGCCTTCACCATGCCGCCGCCCGTTTCCAGCAGCTGCTCGCGCTCGTCCGAGATGCTGATCTCCGGCGAGGTACGCCGCGCGAGGTAGGCCTCCATCGCATCGGCCAGATAGTGGACGTTGACCACTGCCCGCGCCACGCCTGCCTCATCCAGCTTGTCGAGCGCGTGATCGATCAGCGGTTTTCCGGCCACCTGCACCAGCGGCTTCGGGCGCGAGGCCGTCAGCGGGCGCATGCGCTTGCCGAGCCCAGCCGAGAGCACCATGGCCACATCACTTGCAAGCGGTTTGCTCATGCCTCGAACGTGCCTCCACCGGCAGCGCGTAGCTCTGCCGGGATGTTCGCATCAAACCATTCCGCCACCGGTGCCAGCGCCGGATGGGCCAGATCGCGTTCCAGCAGCGCCCAGACGCGGGGGATGTAATCGAGGTAGCGCGGCTTGCCATCACGCTTCCAAAGCCGCACGAAAATGCCGACGATCTTGGCGTTGCGCTGCGCGCCGAGGCGGGCGTAGTCGGCAAGGAACTCCTCGCCCTCGCCCGATTGCTCAAGGTAATACTCCAGCATCCGCGCCTCGAGCTCGGGCGAGACGTCGCGCCGTGCGTCCTGCAGCAGCGAGACGAGATCGTAGGCTGGGTGGCCGGCCAGCGCGTCCTGAAAATCCAGCAGACCCTGCTTGTCGAGACCATTCAGCAGCATCACGTTCTCGGCGTGATAGTCGCGCAATACTGTCACGCCCGGGCGCTGGCGCGGCAGAAGCTGGGTCATCACCTCTTCCCAGGCCGAGGTCCAGGCCCGCCCGTCGACATAGAGCGAGCGGTTCGGAATGTACCAGTCGATGAACAGCTTTGCCTCACGCTGGTACTCGGCCAGCGTATAGCCGGTGAATGGCCCCGGCGGCAGCTTGCGTAGTTGCAGCAGGGCATCGATGGCGTGGCGGTAAACCTCCTCCTCGTCCTGCGGCCAGGCATCGAGGTATTCGCGCATGCGCACTTCGCCGAAGTCCTCAAGCAGGACGAAGCCTTGCTCCATGTCCTCAGCATAGATGTGCGGCGCGCGCATGCCATTGGCGTCGAGCCACTTGGCCGCGCGCAGGAACGGCTCAGGGTCCTCTGTCGGCGGCGGGGCATGCATCAGCATGGCGTTGCCGCTCGAACGGCGGATGCGGAAGTAGCGGCGGAACGATGCGTCCCCCGGCAAGGGCTCGATCGTCGCGCCGACCCAGCCTGCTGTGTTCAGGAAGGTTTCGACGCCCGGAGGAATGGTCAGGTCCATGCCCCCCGCTCTAGCCAATCGCGACCGGGCGTTACAATGGCCCGCCTGCCATTTTCCGTGGATTCCAGCAGGATCGAGAGGCAGCCGGGCTCATGCGCGAAACCGCCAGCGTGGTCCGGCCATTCCGCAAGCAGCACCGCACCCTCGCGATAGTCGTCCAGCCCGATCTCGTCCGCCTCGGACGGGTCCTCCAGTCGGTAGAAATCGGCATGGACCAGCGGCAGGCGCACGGCGGGAGGATCGTAGAGCTCGATGATCGCAAAGCTCGGGCTTGGCACCTCGCCTTCGTGCCCCAATGCCGCGATGATCCCGCGCGCGAGCGTCGTCTTGCCAGCGCCCAAGCCGCCAGACAGCGCGACCACGTCACCAGCGCACAAGTCTGCCGCGATGCGCCGGGCAAGCGCTTCAGAAGCGGCAAAGTCGGGCAAGTCGACGATCATGGCAGCATCACGATGGCGCTCGTGCCCAGTCCTGGCTCGGACATCAGTTCCAGCGTCCCGCCATGCGCCTCGACCAACTGGCGTACCAGCGGAAGGCCGAGGCCCTGCCGCCGCTCGATGGCCTTGCCATCGGCCCCGATCCTCAGGCCTTCAAGCGCCCGGGCAAGCACTGCAGGCTCCATGCCGCGCCCGTTGTCGGACACGACGACCTGCAGTTCCCCGCCCTTCTTGCGCACTGTTTCCACAAGAATGCGACCGCCTTCGGGGGTGGCGGCAATGGCGTTGTCGATCAGCTGGCCGAAAGCCCGGCGTAAGCGCCGCGCATCGCCAGTCACGATCCCGGCGGAACGATCACCCCGCAGGTCGAGCGTCAGTCCGGCCGCAGCGATCTTGTCGGCGCGCTCGTTGACCACTTCGGTCAGCAGCGGGAACATCTCGACCGGCTCGTGCGCCAGCGGCAAGGTGCCCGCTTCGCTTTGCGACAGGTCGAGCACGTTCTCGATCTGCTGGCCAAGCCGTTCGACCGAGGAAAGAATCGCGGCGACATATTCGTCCTGCTGCGCGGTCAGTTCGCCCGCGATGCCCGATTGCAGCAGTTCGGCAAACCCGCCGATCGAGGTCAGCGGCGTGCGGAACTCGTAGCTCATGTTGGCGATGAAGCGGGTCTTGACCGCATCCGCCTCGACCAAGGCAGCATTGCGTTCGCGCAAGGCGGCTTCGGCCTTCTGGCTGTCGGTGATGTCGAGCACCGTGAGCATGCCGTTGCCATCCGGCAGCGGCACCCCGGCGAGCGCAAGATGACGTCCATCGGCCAGTGCAAGTCTGCCGCTGCGCTGCTTGCGCTCGAGCGTGGCGGCCTGGATCACCTGAGCAATCGTGCCGACCTGCGCAGGCCGCTTGAGCTGTGCCGCGACCTTGTTGAGCAGGACATCGACGCGCGGGTGCGTGGTCAGGAACGCCTCGTCGAGTCCCCAATCCGCCGCGAACCTGCGGTTCCACAGCTGCAGCTTGCCATCGGGCGCGAAGACGGCGAGCGATTCGAACAGGTTGTCGAACGTGGCCGTGCGCGTGCGCAGCAGCGTGTCACGCGTGGCGGAAAGCTGAAGCTGCTCGGTGCGATCCTCGAAGATCATCAGCAGCCCGCCATCGGGCATCGGCTGCCCGACGACGCGCAGATGCGTGCCGCCCGAAAGGTGCCATGATTCCTCGATCGGCTCGCGCGCCAGGAACCAGGCCTGTCGCTCGCGCCGCCATTCCGGAAAGTCGCGCACTTCGGGCAAGCGCCCGGCATCGCGCATCCGGTCAAGCACGCGGTCGAACGGCGGGGTATCAACCACCCAGGCCTTGGGAACGCCGAAGATGCGCAGGAACGGCTGGTTGGCGAAGACGAGGTTCCGCTTGTCGTCGAACTGCGCAATGCCCGCCGAAAGCGTGTCGAGCATCTCGCGCTGCGCTTCGCGGAAGCGGCGGAACTGGCGGATCAGCTCTTCCATTTCCTCGATGTCGACCGCGTAACCGGCAATGCCATCCTCGCCCAGCGGGAGATCGGTCACCCGCAAGGCGCGACGCTGACCGCGGATGGTGGCGAGAAGCGACCGCTCTACCGGCACCCGGCGCGACTGTGCCTGCCGCGCCACCTGTGCAGCAGTCAGGCCGTTTATCGGCTCGATCAGCTCGATGCCCTGTGCGATCACCGTCTCGGCATTGGCTGCCCCCACCGCCTTGACGTAGGCGCTGTTGACGAGCCGCAGGCGCAAGTCCGGCCCGCGGAACCACATCGGCAGCGGTGCCGCCTCGATCAGCCCCGAAAGCCCAGCAAAATCAGCCTGCGCCGCAGCAGTATCGGCACGCAGGCGCACCAGTTCTTCCTGACTTTCCGAAAAGTCGAAGAACCACACCAGCGCCGCCCCTCCGGGAGAAACCTGCGGATCGGCCAGATGCCCGTGCGCGGCAAGGCTGCGCTGACCGCCCTTGGGGGTGAGCGCCAGACGAAACGCAGCACCGGTCTTCTGCGCGCGGCGGACTGCGTCGCTGAGGTGCGAAAGCTGGATCTCGTCTAGTCCACATCCGTCGCCATCGAGCTCGGAAAGATAGCCCGGCATCGCATCGAAGCCGAGCCAGCCTGCCAGCCGTGCCGGCCCCTCAATCCTGCCGTCGGCCCTGACCAGCAGCGGCAGCGCTGGAGATTCGTCGACCATCCGCGCCAGCCTGCGCGCCTGGCGCTGCACCGCTTCGCCCTTGCGCGCGCGGCGGCGCGCCTCCAGCACGAACCATCCCGCGCCCGCCGTCCATGTGGCGAGCAGCAGTCCGATCAGCACCAGCACTGTCTGGTTGAGCAGCGGCATCTTGCTTTCGCTACGGCGTGGCCCGACGAATTACAATGCGGGGATTTGCTTTGGCCCCCGATAGACAAAGGGCGGCATGGTTTCCCACGCCGCCCTTCTGTTGTTCGAGCATCCGATGCGAGATCAGTAGCGATAGTGATCCGGCTTGAACGGCCCGGCTTCCGGCACACCGATGTAATCGGCCTGCTTCTTGCTCAGCTTGGTCAGCTGCACGCCCAGCTTTTCGAGATGGAGCGCAGCCACCTTTTCGTCGAGGTGCTTGGGCAGCACATAGACGTCGTTCTTGTAGTTCTCGTTCTTGGTGAACAGTTCGATCTGCGCGAGCGTCTGGTTGGTAAAGCTGGCGCTCATCACGAAGCTCGGGTGGCCGGTGGCGCAGCCCAGGTTCACCAGGCGCCCCTTGGCCAGCACGATGATCTGCTTGCCGTCAGGGAATTCGACGAGGTCGGTGCCCGGCTTCACTTCGGTCCACTTGTAGTTGTCGAGCGCCGAGATCTGTATCTCGCTGTCGAAGTGGCCGATGTTGCAGACGATGCTCATCGGCTTCATCGCCTTCATGTGCTCGGCCGTGATCACGTCTTCGTTGCCGGTGGCGGTCACGAAGATGTCGCAGCGCTTGACCGCTTCTTCCATGGTGACGACTTCATAGCCCTCCATCGCCGCCTGCAGAGCGCAGATCGGATCGACTTCGGTGACCATGACGCGTGCGCCGCCCTGACGCAGCGATGCGGCCGACCCCTTGCCGACGTCGCCGAAGCCAGCCACGCAGGCAACCTTGCCGGCAAGCATGACGTCGGTGGCGCGACGGATCGCGTCGACCAGCGATTCCTTGCAGCCATAGAGATTGTCGAACTTCGACTTGGTGACGCTGTCGTTCACGTTGATCGCCGGGAAAGGCAGCTTGCCGTCCTTGGCGATCTGGTAAAGGCGGTGAACGCCCGTGGTCGTCTCTTCCGAGACACCCTTGATGTTGCGGACCGACTGCGTGAGGTAGCCCGGCTTCTTCTTGAGAAAGGCGGTGAGCGCGCGGACGAACTCGATTTCTTCGGCGTTCGAAGGCTCAAACAGCTTCTCGCCAGCTTCGACGCGCGCGCCCCACAGTGCGAACATCGTGGCGTCGCCGCCATCGTCGAGGATCATGTTGGCGGTGATGTCGTCACCCCAGTCAAAGATCGAGCCAACGTAGTCCCAGTATTCGGCGAGGCTCTCACCCTTGATCGCGAAGACCGGGATGCCGGCCGCAGCGATGGCGGCAGCGGCATGGTCCTGCGTCGAGAAGATGTTGCAGGTGGCCCAGCGGACTTCGGCACCAAGGGCAACGAGCGTCTCGATCAGCACCGCGGTCTGGATCGTCATGTGCAGCGAGCCGGTGATGCGCGCGCCCTTGAGCGGCTGAGCGGCGCCGAATTCTTCGCGCAGAGCCATCAGGCCGGGCATTTCGGTCTCGGCGATGCGGATTTCGGCGCGGCCAAAGTCGGCAAGGCCGATGTCGGCGATCACATAGTCGTTCTTGGCGTCAAGCACGCTGGCCACGAAGCAGTCTCCTGAAAAATCATGCGCAGAGCGGCCTTCTGGCCGCCGACGCCTCTGGCCAGCCCATAGCGTGACCGGCCACAGCCTGCAAACTTAATATAAAGAGTTCTTTATATCGCTAATACGTGACACTGCGCGTTAGCCCGGTTGCAGAGCGCGAACCGCCTCTTATATCCGGAGCGCCATACTCGTCCGGGCTCCCTCGCCCGGCGCAACGAAAGGAATATGGGGATGACAATCGCTGTTGGAGACAAGCTGCCTGACGTCAAGATCGTCAAGGCGACCGCCGAAGGTCCCGAAGCCGTACAGTCGTCGGATTACTTCAAGGGCAAGCGCGTTGCCCTCTTCTCCGTTCCCGGTGCCTTCACCCCCACCTGCTCTGCCAAGCACCTTCCGGGCTATGTCGAGAAGGCCGCCGACCTCAAGGCAAAGGGCATCGACGAAATCGCCTGCACCGCTGTCAACGACCCCTTCGTGATGAAGGCCTGGGGCGCTGCCTCGGGTTCGTCGGACGTCACCATGCTGGCCGACGGCAATGGTGATCTCGCCGAAGCACTTGGCCTGACCATGGACGGTTCGGGCTTTGGCCTCGGCAAGCGCGGCCAGCGCTTCTCGATGGTCGTCAACGATGGCGTCGTCGAGCAGCTGTTCGTCGAAGCCCCGGGCGACTTCAAGGTCAGCTCTGCCGAGCACATGATCGAGAACATCTGATCGCCAGTCTCGGACCAAATGAAAGGCCCCCGGAAACGGGGGCCTTTTTCATGGTGCGCTCAGAACGAAAGCCTAACCCTGCCCAGCACGCGGTCCCCTGCATGCTTGAGATCGGCGTAGGGCGACACCGTGATCCCCGAAGTGTCGATGTCGGTCCCGGCATAGTCCAGCCCGATCGTGAACGGGAACTGGTTGTACTCCACCCCCAGCCTCCAGTCGGCATAGTCCCCCGCCGGGCGCAGCCGCGCCGAACGGGAATCCTGCGTGTCTCCGGTGGTATAGCCAAGCGAGGCTGACACGCTGATCGGAATGCCGGGAATCCCGGCATTGGCCGAGCCGCGCAAGTAGAGGTTGTCGCCGCCAATGGCATCCTGCTTAGGCGCGTAGAAGGCATCGGCGCGAACCTGCAGCGGGCCGATGGAATAGCGCGCACCAAGGCCCAACTCGCCATAGTCGGCGCCGATATCCGCGCCGCCAAAGAAGTGCCCGATCGCCTCGGTCCGCAGGGTGATCGCGCCGGCGTTCCAGTCCTTGCCGATCGCCAGGTCGCCAACGACATCGGCATTGGCGTGACGGTCGGACTTGCGCAGCGCGGCCACGCGGACCGACGCGTCGAACCCGGCAAAGCCGACGCTGGCATCAGCCGAAGCGGACACTTCCCCGTCGCTCCAGCTAAGCCCGCGCCGGACTTCGTCAGTCGTGGCCTCTACCCCCACATCCACCGATTGAGCCTGTGCTGCCGGCGCCTGCGCCATTGCGAAAACGCCGAATGTTGTCAGCCAGATGGACGCGTGGGTGCGGGTCATTATGTCATTTCTCCTCAGCCCGCGCGCTGCCTGGCGTGGGCTCCTTCTGCTTCAACGAGGATCACTGCGCGATCCTGCGCCACCATTGCCATCATTGCACTGCGCAAGTCGTCACGCCGCGCTTCGATCACCCGGTCGATGCCATTGCCGCGCTCCGAGCACCAGCCCGGCGACGCCCCGGTGATCACGTCATTGCGCAGCATCGAGCGCTTTGCTTGCAGGTTTGCGCCCACCTGTGCCTGTCGCTCGACCGAAAGCGAGACGGACCACTGGCAGCGCAGTGAGGAAGCCCGTCCTGCTCCTGCGACCGTGCCGACTTGCTTCATCTCGACCCGCGTTGCTCCTGCGTAATCGGCGGTGATCGGTCCGGCCGGATGCTCGATGACGGTTGTATGTTCCATGGCCACGGCGGGCGCGCTGAAGGCCAGCGCGGCGGCGAAACCCGCATAAGCGAGCGTCTTCATGTTCCTGTCTCCTGCAAGCGTCCCGGCTTTTTTCCGGTGACGCCAACAAGATAGAGCCGCAATTGTGTGCGACCAACCGGCTGACCTGTAATGTTTCTTTGCTGGAACGCGCGTTCAGTAGCCCATCAGGCTGAGCACTTCCTTGCGACTGCGGTTGTCTTCGAGGAACGTGCCCATCAACCGGCTCGTGACCATGCCGACCCCAGGCGTGCGCACGCCGCGCGCCGTCATGCAGGCATGGCTCGCCTCAATCACCACCGCCACGCCGTGCGGCTTGAGATTGTCCCAGATGCACTGAGCGACTTCGGCGGTAAGGCGCTCCTGGATCTGCAGGCGGCGGGCATAAGCATGAAGCACTCGCGCCAGCTTGGAAATGCCCACCACCTTGTGCCGCGGCAGATAGGCGATCGCGGCCTTGCCGATGATCGGCGCCATGTGATGCTCGCAGTGGCTCTGGAACGGAATGTCCTTGAGCAGCACGATCTCGTCGTAGCCGCCCACTTCCTCGAACTGGCGCGCAAGATGGCTGGCCGGGTCCTCGCCATAGCCGAGGCAATATTCCTTCCACGCCCGCGCCACGCGCTTGGGCGTGTCGAGCAGGCCCTCGCGCGAGGGATCGTCTCCGGACCATCGGATCAGCGTGCGGATGGCGTCCTGCACGTCGTCGGGCACCGGAAGCTTGCCACGGGCCAGATCATCGTCCTCGTCGGGCCCAACCACACTGCTCATAGCTTCCCCTTCGTAACATCACTTCGCAGGTCGCCGCAGGAAGCGGCTCCTGAACAGACCCCGGCGGTAGAAGGAGAGCATTTCCTCCGGCCGCTCGGGATCCAGCACCTCGTTGTCTGCCAGCGCCTTCTCCGCGTCGCTGAGTTCGTGCGGCACGAACCGCCCAAGCCTCTTGCCGTCCTGCGGAGCTGCAGCGATCGCACCGGCCATTGAGCTGTGCTGGTCCAGAAGCTCCGCTACCCTTTCAGGTGCGATACCGCAATGCTCGGCCAGCAACGAAACACGCAGGCGATTTATCGCTTCTGAGCAATGGCCGTTGGCCGGGCGCGCGCAATCTATGAAGACATCGCACTCGCTATCGAGCCCCATCGAACGATTGTTGAGATTGGCCGAGCCGATGCGCAGGATCTCGTCGTCGACGATGGTCAGCTTCGAGTGGACGTAGATCGGCGTTCCGCCGGCGGTAAAAGGATGCCAGACCGAGAAGCGGCCGGCATGGTCGACTTCCTCGATCGCCCTCACCAGCCTCACCCGCGCCCCGTCCATCGCGGTCTGTTCCAGCCAGCCATCCGAGCTTTGAGGATTGATCAGCACGATCTCGGGCGGATCGGGCTCCTGCATCCGCTTGACGATGGCCTCGGCAATGCTGCGCGAGGCGAAATACTGGTTCTCGAAATAGATGAAGCGCTTGGCTCGCGCGATGTGTTCGAGGAACAGCGCCTCGATCTCGCGCACTTCCCGCGCCTCGGCGTAATGCGATCGGGTTCGGGAAATGCCGATCTCGACGTTGCGGAACTCGGCTTCGATCGACGCGGGCCAGGGCGAGGACTTCTGCGCCTTGCACGCGGCAAAGGGTTTGCCCTTGGCCTGCTCCCAACGCTTGCGCCCGAACGCGCCGAGGACCGCGGCGGCATCGCCTTCCATCAGCATGGTGCAATCGTGCCAGGGCCCATAAATCTTGCCCCCGGGCCGTTTGCGCCGGGGATCGTCGTCGAGATGCTCGCGGGTGTCCCAGCGGTCGCCCGCCATGTCGATCCCGCCGCAGACCGCGAAACGATCGTCGATCACTGCGATCTTCTGGTGATGGCTGCAGCCCAGGGGATGGGCACTGTCGAGCTTGAACACGATGCGCGGATGACGCCACCAGCGCAGCAGGTCGAGCATCATCGAGCCGCGGAAAACTGCCTTGAGTGCGCCAAAGTTCCACTTGAGCACGCGGATGTCGAGACGCTTGCGCCGGTTGGACAGCCACACCACGAAAGCGCCGAGCCGCGCAGGCGAAACGCTTTTGCGCGGGAGGTTCCACCAGCGTCGGCCGCCGCCGATGATGATCCGCGTGTCGAAGTCCCAACCTATCAGGAGGATGCGTTGCCGCGCTCGCATCATCGCCTCGCGCATGAGCGCGAAATAGTCCGCCGCATCGATCACCGCATGGGCACGGGTGGCCATCGCGTAGCGCCAGACGGAATGGGATTCGGCCTCGGCGGAGTCCGGAACGACCGGATTCGCCTCGACTGATTCGTAAATGGCCTCTTCGGTCACGTCGCCCCGCGCGTTGTTATTATTGTTGTGAGCCAAGGGTACTCATTTCGCACGTAGTCCATTTCCAGCCAAGGCCTTGTGCCGTCCGCCAGATTGCGGGTTTCATCATGCGTCATGCCGCCAAAAGATGATAAGGTGCGGAACTTTGCTGCGTTCCCTACGCGCCGGCCGTGCCAAAGTTCCCGAATTGCGCTCGACCAAGCCCGGCCAAGTCAACTTGTCTCCTGCCCGGAGCGAAAGCTGTCAGTTCTTGAGCTGGATCACAACGTCGTCGGGATGGGTGACGTTGAGATTGCTGTGCAGCAATTCGCCGACAAGGTCAGGGTCGGCGTGGCGCGGATCGAGCAGGTCATTCCGGTTCTTGATCCGGTCGCGCTCGGCCGTCAGCGTGGCAATTTCTTTCTGCCGCTGTTCAAGCACCCGCGCATTCTCACCCCAGGCAAGCAATCCGCTGGGTCCGGCAATGCCGATGGTGCCGATCACGAGCAAAGCGACCAGCGCCAGCGACTGGGTCAGGCTGTCCTTGGGCAGAAGTGGTCGGCGCGGTTGCATGATGTGACTGAATCATAAATCCCGGGCCAGTTCAAGCAGTAAAGGCAAAGTTGTGTCATTGGGGGGACGTCTTGCGGTGGAATGGGATATTGCATCGGGATCTGCCCACCCCTCCCGCAAGCGGGAGGGGCCGGGGGTGGGCATCGCGGATACGCGAAAAAGCAGAACATCCGCTGGCGAATGCGGACCGGTAACGCCGGGGACGAGTCACAGATCGCGCGACCGGTGCGGTGCCGTTGCGGCACGCGCGGGAAGGGCGCGGGACCGGTTGCGAGTGGCCGGGGGGCGGTTCCGAACCCCTTGTCGGCTCAGCCTGAGGGCGGACATGTGTGAAAGGACGAAGCTCTGGCAGCGGCTCGCGGGCTGCCTTGGCTTCTTGGCAAGCGGCTGCGTGAAAAGAACCTGTCGTTTGCGCAGACTACGTCACGCAAGTCATGGCGGGTTCCGCATCCGCAGCGTCGCTCAGGGTTCGGCGCCGTGCTATCAGCCCTGGGGTGTCCTGTCTGTCCTTGGGTAACGACAGGATTTGCCCGGTGGGTCTGGGCTTTACGCCCCGCATTGAACCCACGCGCACCTGCCGCACCGATCGCGCCGGAAGCATCGGCCACAGCGTCTGCTTCCGAAGGAAAGAAGCGGGATGGCCATTTGCCCTCTCCTGACCTGTGGGTGGAGCGCATAACCTATATGGTTCGTTTTGTCAAGGTTGAGCAAGATTGTACACTCAGATACAAAGACAGAAGCGAGACGCGGAGAAATGCCTGAGCCTTAAGGCAGCGGTGATTTTCGACGAATTGGCGGCGGAACCACAGCAACTCGAATTCTCACCCGGCTAGATCTGCCAGTCTGTAAGGCAATCGTCGCATTGCGCACCGTCACAACCCGGATTGCCATTTGGGCACAGTTCGCCCGCGTCCAACTTGCGCTTACGTTCCGCGCGAAGACCCTTGAACCATCCGATTATTGCTTCGAGTGACGGCATACAACCTCTTGATTAACAAGAGATTCATAATACGCCTTTCTGCACTGCGGTAGCCCTAAATATGTGAAAACAATCACAAAATTGTAATTTCCGCCTGAAGTGCTGTTCTTCGCAGGATTCGACCAGTTCATGCTACAGGCTCTCCACGGCGCGAAGGGCCAGTTCATCAACCCGCAACGACTGAAACTTGGCCTGCGAGCATGAGCCAGCCTGATACCGCAAAGGCCTTGGCATGGAAGTGGTGCGCCCGACGGGATTCGAACCCATGGCCCCCAGATTAGGAATCTGGTGCTCTATCCTGCTGAGCTACGGGCGCCCGCGTTTCCTTTAGGCAGGGGCACGCGGGCTGGCAACGGAGATTCAGTTGGTTTCCTCAGGGGGCACCACGGGGACGAGCAAGGGGGCGACCGGGATGCCCTCCTCAATCAGTTCGCGGGCCTCGTCGAGCGTGGCGCGACCGTGGATCGCGGCGGGGTCCTTTTCGCCATAGTGCATGGCGCGGGCATTGTCGGCGAACTTTTCCCCGACCCAGGTGGAAGACTTGATCGACTCGGCCTGCATGGCGGCAACAGCCTTGAGCATGGCGACGGCCTCTGGCGGGAGGGGCGCGTTTGCCATGGGCTGTGCTGCGGGTGCGGGTGATGGTTCGCTGGTGCCGCGCGTCGGCACTGGCAACTGGTTGCCCTTGCGTCCGACATTGGGCGCCATGACCGCCTTGACGACATCGGGCGAGCCGCACGACGGGCACGATACAAGGCCACGTGCCTGCTGACTCTCATAGTCCTGCGAGGAACCGAACCAGCCCTCGAAACGGTGCCCGTTCGGCCCGCACTGCAGATCAAAGACAATCATGCTGTCGATCTAGGGATTTCGCGCTTGTTGGCAAGGGATGGCAGTTGCGCGCGGACCTCGCCCGTTCGGGCAGGATCGATCAGAGCGAAGCCGAGCGAGCCCCCTTCCCCACCGTCAAAGACAACTTCGCCCCACGGATCGACAACCAGCGAATGGCCGTAGGTCTCGCGACCGTCATCGTGCCGTCCGCCTTGGGCAGCGGCAATGACCCAGGCGCTGGCCTCGACTGCGCGGGCACGCTGCAGCAAGTGCCAGTGGGCCTTGCCTGTCGGCACGGTGAAGGCGGCGGGAACGCGGATTGCGTCGCAGCGGTTGCGGCCGAGTTCCTCGAACAGCGCGGGGAAGCGCACGTCATAACATATCGCAAGGCCGAGGCGTCCGACCGGCGTTTGAACCGTGACGACCTGCTCACCCGGTGTGTAGGCCGCCGATTCCCGCCATGTCTCGCCAGTGGCGAGGTCTACGTCGAACATGTGGATCTTGTCGTAGCGGGCGGCAATGGCACCGTCGGCATCAATGACGAAGCCGCGGTTGGCCCATTTGCCGTCCTCACGCAGGATTGCGAGCGAGCCTAGATCGATCCACAGGCCAAGCTCCCGCGCGGCCTTTCGTGCGGCGGCGAGCACGGGGTTGTCCTGTTCGGGCACGATCTTGGGCGTCGCCCTCGCCCGGTCACGGTCGAGCAACCCGCACATCTCGGGCGTGAACAGCATGGCCGCGCCTTCAGCTGTGGCTTTCTGCGCTGCCTTGACGATCGCGTCTGCATTGGCCTGCGGGTCGATCCCGCTGGTCATCTGAAACAGCGCGACCTTCACCGGATCACTCACTTGCCGAGCATCATGTCCAGCTTGCCCTGCGCATTGAGCGCGGCAAGATCGTCCGACCCACCGACGTGGATGCCATCGATGAAGATCGAGGGAACGGTGGTGTGGCGGGGCGCGCGTTCAAGCATTTCTGCCTTCTTCGGGCCGCCCATGGTCACATCGAATTCCTCATAGGCCACGCCCTTGCCATCGAGCAATTGCTTGGCGCGCGCGCAGTAGGGGCAGCCCCACTTGGTGTAGACTTCGACCTTGGGGGTGTTCGACATCGGGTACCTCTGCTGGGGTCTTGAAAAGCGGTTTTCGCTAACACACATGGGTTTTCGTGTCATGCGCCGCAAGTCGGGCATGGTCACAAACATGACCGTAAAACCGCCGATGCGGGCGCCGGGTTCCGGGCTTAGCAGAAGGCAAGTGCAGATTGCTCATCAAGAGGATATTGCCATGAACCGTTTCGACTTTACCCCCTATCGCCGCACCACCGTGGGCTTTGACCGCCTGTTCGACCTGCTCGAACGCCAGGCCCGCGCCAATGCTGGTGACAATTATCCCCCCTTCAACATCGAGCGCAGCGGTGAAGATGCCTATCGCATCACGCTGGCAGTCGCCGGATTCAAGGCCGAGGATATCGACATTACCGCCCAGCAGAACCTGCTCGTTGTAAAGGGCCAGCGGCCCGAACCGCAGGAGCGCGAGTATCTCCACGTCGGCATCGCCAACCGTGGGTTCGAGCGTCGCTTCGAGCTGGCCGACTTCGTCCGCGTCGAGGCTGCCGACCTTGCCGATGGCCTGCTGACCATCGACCTCGTCCGCGAAGTGCCTGAGGCGATGAAGCCGAAGAAGGTGCTGATCGGCGCGCAAAACCCGCTCAAGGTCATTGAGGGCGACAATACCGCCGCTGCCTGATCGGGTTTCTCAGAACGGAAGGGCGGGTCGCAAGGCCCGCCCTTTTTGCGTCACCAGGCTTCGGCGACGTCGACCAGAGCTTCACGGTCGAGGATCGTCACGCGCCCGCCTTTCAGGGCGACGATGCCATTATCAACCCAGGCCGAGAGCTGGCGGTTGATCTGTTCGCGCGACATGCCGGCGAAGTTGCCGAGCTCGCCCTGGCTGAGCGCGATCTTGAGCTGGTTTCCGGTATCGGAATTGTCGCCCATCATCAGGCGCAGGAGGAAGCGCGCGAGCCTTGGGCCGGAGGTGTAGGCGCGGTCGGCCTCGATCACGGCATTGTTCTGGCGGAGCCTGCGCGCCATGGCCTTGAGCAGGCGCAGCGAGAGACCCTTGTGCTTGTCGATGATTTCGGCAAACGCGCCGCGCGTGAGGACCAGCGCTTCCACGGGATCGATCGCCTCGACCGTGGCGGTGCGGTCGCCACCATCAAGAAAGGCGATCTCACCCAGCACGTGGCCGGGTTCGGCATAGTCGAGGATGATCTCGCGCCCGTTGGCGGCAACCATGCTGACCCGGGCGAGACCCTTGAGCACGATGAACAGCGACTTGCCTTCCTCGCCCTGGCTCATCAGCACTTGCCCGGACTTCCACGAACGGACCTGCCCGCGCGCGATGATGTCCGAAAGCTCGGCCCGTTCGCAATCGGCAAACAGGCTCTGCGCCGTCAGTGCTTCAGCCAGTGTGGCCGCGTCCATCGGAACTCCCCTCGATACCTGCCGCGCAAGTAATCAGGGAAACCCCTGCCTGACCAGCCCCTTTAAACGAGTCGCGCCTGTTTCACCGCTGCGGCGATAAAGCCGGCGAACAGCGGATGCGGTTCGAACGGTCGGCTCTTGAGTTCGGGATGGAACTGCACGCCGATGAACCACGGATGGTCGGGACGCTCCACGATTTCAGGAAGGAGGCCATCGGGCGACATGCCGGAGAACACCAGGCCGCCCTTTTCCAGGCGCTCCTTGTAGGCGACGTTCACTTCGTAACGATGCCGATGGCGCTCGCTGATTTCGGTCGCACCATAGACGTTGGCAACGTGGCTGTTGCCGGCAAGCTTCGCGTCATAAGCGCCAAGCCGCATCGTGCCGCCCAGGTCGCCGCCTTCGGAACGCTTTTCGAGGCCCTCTGCGGTCATCCACTCGGTGATGATGCCGACAACTGGCTCGTTGGTCGGGCCGAATTCGGTCGACGAGGCTTCGGGGATGCCGGCAGTGTTGCGGGCGCCTTCGATGCAGGCCATCTGCATGCCGAGGCAGATGCCGAAGAACGGCACCTTGCGTTCGCGGGCAAAGCGAACCGAAGCGATCTTGCCTTCGGTGCCACGCTCGCCAAAGCCGCCGGGCACGAGAATGCCATGCATCGGCTCGAGGTGGGCAGCGATCTCGGCGTCGTCCTTCTCGAACAACTCGGCGTCGAGCCACTTTATCCGCACCTTGACACGGTTGGCCATGCCGCCGTGGACCAGCGCTTCGTTCAGCGACTTGTAGGCATCCTGCAAGCCGACGTATTTGCCGACAACGCCGATGGTCACTTCGCCTTCGGGATTCTGATGTCGGTCGACGATATCGTCCCAGCGCGCGAGGTCCGGCTCTGGTGCTGTCAGGCCAAAGTGGCGCAGGACTTCGCTGTCGAGGCCTTCGGCGTGATACTGCAGCGGTACGGCATATATGCTCTGGGCATCGAGCGCGGGGATGACGGCAGACTTCCGCACGTTGCAGAACTGGGCGATCTTGGCGCGCTCGCCTTCAGGCAGCGGTTTTTCGCAGCGGCAAAGCAGGATGTCGGGCTGGATGCCAAGGCCGGTAAGTTCGCGCACGGAGTGCTGCGTCGGCTTGGTCTTCAGCTCGCCCGCTGCGGCAATGTAGGGCACCAGCGTGACATGGACGAAGCAGGTCTGCTCGCGGTCCAGTTCGTTGTGCATCTGGCGCAGGGCCTCGATGAACGGTAGGCCCTCGATGTCACCAACCGTGCCGCCAATTTCGCAGAGCACGAAGTCCAGATCGTCAGTCTCTGCCTGCGCGAAATCCTTGATCGCATCGGTGACGTGCGGGATCACCTGCACCGTCGCGCCGAGGTAATCGCCACGACGTTCCTTGGCGATGATGTCGCGATAGATGCGGCCCGAGGTGATGTTGTCGGCCTGGCGCGCAGAGACGCCGGTGAAGCGCTCGTAGTGGCCAAGATCGAGGTCAGTCTCGGCTCCGTCGTCGGTCACATAGACTTCGCCGTGCTGATAGGGGCTCATCGTCCCCGGATCGACGTTCAGATAGGGGTCGAACTTGCGGATTCGCACGCGAAATCCACGAGCCTGCAGGAGAGCCGCGAGGCTCGCTGCCATGAGTCCTTTGCCGAGCGAGGAGACCACGCCGCCGGTGATGAAAATGTACCGCGCCATGGGAGTCGGGCCTTAGCGTCAGAAGTTGCACGGTGGCAAGCAGTTACGGCTGCAATCTTTGCCGCAATCCACAGCCATGGATCAAACGCAAAACGAAGACCGCCCCGCGACCTCAAGGGAGCGGGTCGGCCGTTCGCATTGCGAGAAAGGATTTACTGCCCGGCAGCGCCCTTGAGCGGATCGGTTGCCGGAGCAGGAGCCTGCTGTCCGGCAGGCGCTGCCGCAGGTGCCTGAGCGGGCTGGCCACCTTGCGCCGGAGCCAGCGGATCTACCGCCGGGGCGTTCTGTACCGGAGCGGTCCGTTCAAGCGAGGTGTCGATAGTGCGGCTCGATGTCGTACCCACGGCGAGCGCTGCGAGAGCGACGCTGAGCACGACGAACGCAGTCGCCAGCGCCGTCGTCAGCCGAGTCATGAAGTCTGCGGCGCCGCGCGCGGACATGAAGCCGGCCGGGCTGCCGCCGACGCCGAGGCCACCGCCTTCGGACTTCTGGATGAGGATCAGCACGACAAGAAGCGCCGCAACGATCGCCTGGACCACGGTGAGGAAAATGAACAGCGACATGAATCTCTACCTTCAGCGCGAAGCCGCGCAGGAACTCCGGCCATGTAGGCGCGCATGCGCCTTGGCGCAACCCGCAGGATGGCAGTGACGACCTGAAGCGGTCAGGCTTCGCCCGAACCGGCTGCCGCCACGATCGGCAGGAAGGCCTCAGCGGTCAGGCTCGCGCCGCCGACGAGAGCACCGCTCACGCCTGGTGCCGCAAGCAGTTCCGCAGCGTTTCCAGCGTTGACCGAGCCACCATAGAGAATGCGGACCTTGGCACCGGCATCGCCATAGAGCGCCAGCAAGCGGGCCCGGATGGCAGCGTGCATCGCGATGACATCGGGCACTTCGGCCACGCGACCGGTGCCGATCGCCCAGACCGGTTCATAGGCCACGGCGACCTTGCCTGCAGCCACGGCTTCGTTTGCCGCTTCGCCTTCAGGCATCGAGCCATCGACCTGCCCGGACACGACCGCTTCTGCCTTCCCGGCATCGCGTTCGTCGAGCGTTTCGCCGACGCAGACGATGATGCCAAGGCCTGCGGCCAGTGCCGCTTCGGCCTTGGCCTTGACTACGGCATCGCCTTCGCCATGGTCCTTGCGGCGTTCGCTATGGCCGACGATCACGAAATCCGCGCCGGTATCGACCAGCATCGGTGCGGAGACATCACCGGTGTGGGCGCCCTTTGCCGCAACGTGGCAATCCTGTCCGCCAACACCCATCGCGCTCACTGCTTCGCGCAGGGCACCAATCAGGGTGAACGGCGGCGCGAGCGCAACCTGCACGTCCGGATAGCGTCCGGCAGCGCGGTCGATCGCGCGCGCCTCGGCCAGCATGGCGCGGCTCCCGTTCATCTTCCAGTTGCCCACGATGTAAGGACGATGCGGCATGTTCGGCCAGTTCCCCTGAGTATTCCCTGATGCACCGGAATTGCCTGATGCAATCGATATTTACGACACGACCGGTCAGCCGTGCCAGACATGAGTCGAGCCGCCGCTATCAAACCCGGGCCGATTCTGCAAAACACCTGATCGCATAACCCGGGAAACACCGAGGTGCGTTCGCACACATTCCGTCGGTGCGGCGCGACGCGACCATTGCGGGAAACGCGTTTGGCTCCTAAGGCACAGCAAAATCGACCCAGCGGGCGCCCAGCGCCCAGACAAGAGACGAACACCCGCAAATGCTCGGATTTTTCCGCTCGTTCCTGAAGTCCCGCATCGGCGTTGCCGTTGCACTTGTGTTTCTTGGCCTGATCGCGCTTGCTTTTGCCAGTGCCGACGTGACCGGTAGCGGCTTTGGCGGCGTAGCCGGTGGCGACCGCGCAGCCAAGGTCGGCTCGGCTCGTGTCGATACGTCCGAACTGGGCAAGGCGCTGACCAATGCCTTCGAGCAGGAGCGGCAGAAGCAACCCGGCATGACGATGAAGGACTTTCTGGCCGCAGGCGGCATGGAAACCGTCCTTACCGGCCTGACCGATCGCCTCGCCATGGCCGAGTGGGCGCGCAAGCACGGCGTGGTGGCAGGCGATCGGCTGATCGACAGCGAGATCGTCAAGATCCCTGCATTCCAGGGGCCTGACGGCAAGTTCAGCCAGTCGGCCTACGAACAGTTGCTCGCCCAGCGCGGACTTACCGACAAGCAGGTCCGCAAGGACATCGGCCAGGGCCTGATCGCGCGCCAGTTGCTGCTGCCTGCAGCGTTTGGCGCACAGATGGCTGACGAAGCGGTGCAGCGCTACGCCGCGCTTCTCACCGAAAAGCGGATCGGCACGATCGTTTCGGTGCCCTCGCTTGCCTTCGCGCCCGCATCGCCGCCCGACGCCGCGACGCTGACTGCGTACTACAACGCCAACAAGCGCCGCTACATGCAGCCCGAGCGCCGCACGATCCGCTATGCAATTGTCGACGAGGCCAGCCTGAAGACGGTTCCGGCCCCGACCGAGGCGGAGATCGCGCAGCGCTACAAGCTCAACACCGCAATCTATGCGCCTTCGGAGCAGCGCTCGGTGACCCAGGTCATCGTACCGACCGAAGCCGCTGCCAAGGCGCTTGCCAGCGAAGTCGGCGCCACGGGCTCGCTCGACAATGCCGCCCGTACGAAGGGCCTCGTCGCCAGCAAGCTGGCCGACCAGACCCGCGACACACTGACCAACCAGACTTCGCGCGCGGTTGCCGACGCGGCCTTTGCTGCTGCCTCGGGCACGCTGGCAGCACCAGCCAAGTCCGGCCTTGGCTGGCACGTGGTCAAAGTGGACGCGATCAAGCGCAATCCGGGCAAGACGCTCGATCAGGCCCGCCCCGAGATCGTCGCCGCAATCACGCTGGAAAAGCGCCGCGCCGCGCTTTCTGACCTTGCCGCTCAGGTCGAGCAGGAAATCGACAACGGCACCGGTCTTGCCGACATTGCCAAGACGCTGAACCTCACCATCGCGTCGACACCTGCCCTCACCGCCGATGGCAGCGTGTTCGGCAAGCAGGGCGAGAAGGCCTCGGCCGATATCGCGCCGCTGGTGCAGGCCGCGTTCGCGATGGAGCGCGAGGGCGAGGCTCAACTGGCCGAGATCAAGCCGGGCGAGAAGTTCGCCATCTATGACGTCGGCCAGCTGACGGCCGCAACGCCTGCCCCGCTCGACCTGATCAAGGGTGCTGTCGCCCGCGACTGGGCGGTGCAGCAGGGTTCGGCCAAGGCCAAGGCTGCCACTGACAAGATCCTCGCTGCGTTGAACAAGGGCACACCGCTGGCCGAGGCGATGAAGCTGGCTGGCGTTGCCCTGCCTGCGCCGCAGCCTGTCGATCTGCCGCGTCAGGCGCTGACCCAGATGCAGGGCAAGGTGCCTGCGCCGCTGGCACTGATGTTCGCGATGGCCAAGGGCAGCAACAAGCCGCTCGAAGGCCCGAACAATGGCGGCTGGTACGTTGTTTCGCTGAAGGAAATCGTGCTCGGCAAGGTCGAACGCAACGACGCGATCTTCAAGCAGGCCACAGCCTCGTTCGCGCAGGATGCAGGCGGAGAACTTGCCGACCAGCTGCGCATTGCCATCCGCAACGATGTCGGCGTCGAGCGTAACGAGGCCGGCATCAAGGCGGTGCGCGACCAGCTGACCGGCGCCAACGCGCAGTAAAGCGATGACCACCGTGCTAGCCGTACCTTCTACCAACCTGCCCGAAAACCATCAGGCAGCGCTCGCGCAGCTTGCCGCCGGACGCCCTGCGCTGATCTGGCGCAAGCTGATCGTCGATACCGAAACCCCGGTCGGCGCAGCGCTCAAGCTGATGGAATCAGGGCGCGGCGATTTCCTGCTCGAATCCGTGCAGGGCGGCGAAGTGCGCGGGCGCTACAGCCTGCTCGGCCTCGATCCCGATCTCGTGTTCCGCGCAACCGGGGACAAGGCCGAGATCAACCGCATCTGGCGGCACGATGCCGCTGCCTTCGCCCCGCTTCCCGGCAATGCCCTCGCCGAACTGCGCGCGCTGGTCGAGGCCTGTCGCATTGAAGTGCCTGCCGAGCTGCCATCCGCACTCGCATGCCTTGTTGGCTACTTCGGATACGAGACCATCGGTCTTGTCGAAAAGCTGCCGCGCGCAGCGCAGAGCGACCTCGTCCTGCCAGACATGCTGTTCACTCGGCCGACAGTGGTGCTGGTGTTCGACCGCCTTTCCGACGAACTGTTCGCCATCGCCCCGGTCTGGGCCGAGGGTGGGGAGCCTGAGCGCCTGATCGAGGTTGCCGCCGAACGCATCGACAGCGCCTTGCGCAAGCTGGCCGATCCGGTGCCTGCCGAGGAGCGCCTTGCCGAAACCGTGGACGTCACGCCGCAGCCGGTGATGACCGCCTTGAACTATGCGCGCATGGTTGGCCGCGCGAAGGACTACATCGAGGCGGGCGACATCTTCCAGGTCGTGCTCGCCCAGCGCTTCACCGCGCCCTTCCCGCTGCCGCCCATCGCGCTCTACCGCGCTCTGCGCCGCATCAACCCCTCGCCGTTTCTCTATTTCCTCGACATGCCAGGCTTCGCGCTGACCGGATCGAGCCCGGAGATCCTCGTCCGCATCCGCGATGGCGAAGTGACGATCCGCCCGATTGCAGGCACCCGACCACGCGGCAAGACTCCGGAAGAAGACCGCGCCAACGAACTCAGCCTGCTCGACGATCCCAAGGAACGCGCCGAACACCTGATGCTGCTCGACCTCGGCCGCAACGATGTGGGCCGCGTGGCCAAGGCGGGTACGGTCAAGGTCACCGAGAGCTACACCGTCGAGCGCTACAGCCACGTGATGCACATCGTCTCGAACGTGGTCGGCCAACTGGATACTAACCGTGCCGACAGCGTCGACGCCCTGTTCGCAGGCTTCCCCGCAGGCACTGTCAGCGGCGCGCCTAAGGTCCGCGCCTGCGAGATCATCGCCGAACTCGAACCCGAAACGCGCGGAGCCTATGCCGGTGGCGTCGGCTACTTCGCCCCCGACGGCTCGGTCGACAGCTGCATCGTCCTGCGCACCGGCGTGGTCAAGGACGGCGTCCTCCATGCACAGGCAGGCGCGGGGATCGTGGCAGACAGCAACCCCGAATACGAACAACGCGAGTGCGAACTGAAGTCAGGCGCGCTCTTTGCGGCGGCGCGCGAGGCGGTGCGGGTGGCGAGTGAGCCGGGATATGGGCAGTGAGTACTGGTTTGCCGCTCGAAATGGCAGTCATACAGCATGTCGTTTTCTACAAGCGTGACGAACTCACCACTGACCTCATTTGCTGTGAAATCCTAATGGCTTCTGGGCAAACGCTCTGGTTCCATGAAGAAATGCCGAACTGGAACGACGTCGTCGCGCAAATCGAATTGTTGGAAGGCTTTCCGCAGGATTGGCGCTCGCATGTCATCCAGCCTCCCTTCGCAGAATGCCGCTTCATGGCTTACGAAAAGCGCGCCCAATGATCCTCGTCATCGACAACTACGACAGCTTCACCTGGAACCTCGTCCACTACCTGATGGAAATGGGTGCCGAGGTTGAAGTCGTGCGCAATGATGCGCTCACCGCCGAACAGGCGATCAGGACCGGGGCGCAGGGGTTTCTGCTTTCGCCCGGTCCCTGCACGCCTAACGAAGCGGGGGTGAGCCTCGATCTGGTCGGCGCGGCGGCGGATGCGAAGGTGCCGTTGCTCGGCGTGTGCCTTGGCCACCAGTCGATCGGGCAGTATTTCGGCGGCAAGGTCGTGCGCGGTGGGTTGATGCATGGGAAGACCTCGCCGGTCACGCATGATGGCACCGGCGTATTCGAGGGTCTGCCCTCGCCGTTCATCGCCACGCGCTATCACTCTCTGATCGTCACCGACATTCCCGATTGCCTCGCAGTCAACGCGCAGTCGGACGACACCCACGTCATGGGCTTCCGCCACACCTCGCTGCCGATCCACGGCGTGCAGTTCCACCCGGAAAGCATCGCCACCGAGCACGGGCACGCGATGGTCGCAAACTTCCTCAAGCTCTGCGGCATCAAGACCAATCCGCTTCCGGCATGAGCCTGCCTGACGTCACCCATCCGCTGGAGGAAGCCGAAGCAGAAGCGGCATTCGCGGCAATCCTCGACGGCACCGTCTCGGACGAGGCCGTCGGGCAGTTCCTCGTCGCGCTGTCCGAGCGAGGTGAGACCGCGAGCGAGATCGCAGGCGCAGCGCGGGCGATGCGTGCCCGCATGATCCCGGTCAGCGCGCCTAACAACGCCATCGACGTCTGCGGCACCGGCGGAGACGGGCACCACACACTCAACGTCTCGACCGCGGTCAGCCTCGTCGTGGCCGCCTGTGGCGTCCCTGTTGCAAAGCACGGCAATCGCGCGGCGAGTTCGAAGGCAGGCGCGGCCGATACGCTGGAAGCGCTCGGGCTGAACCTCGACCGCGCGGTGGAAACTGCCGAAGAGACGCTGAACGATCTCGGCATCTGCTTCCTCTTTGCCGCGCGCCATCACCCGTCGATGGGGCGCATCATGCCGATCCGGAAGGCCTTGGGCCGCCGCACGATTTTCAATCTGATGGGTCCGCTGGCCAATCCGGCTGGCGTGCGCCGCCAGCTCGTCGGCATCGCGCGCCCCGCCTATGTTCCGATCTACGCTGAAGCGATCCGCCGCCTTGGCACCGATCACAGCATGGTCATCTCGGGCGACGAGGGACTTGACGAACTGAGCCTTGCCGGCGGCAACGAGCTGGCCGAAGTGCGCGGGGGGGAAGTCCTGATGCGCCGGATCTCTCCTGCCGATGTCGGTCTGCCACAAGCCCCGGTCGACGCCATTCGTGGCGGTGACGCGGCCTTCAATGCCGCAGCGCTGCGGGCCTTGCTGCAAGGCGCAGAAGGACCCTACCGCGATGCCGTCCTGTTCAACGCCGCCGCTGCGCTGATCGTCGCGGGCGAGGCGGGCGACTGGCACGAGGGCATTGAGGAAGCCGCCGAAGCGCTCGACAAGGGCCTCGCCAATGCTTTGCTGAACTGCTGGATCGCGGCGCTGAAGTAGGCTTCCTGCGCCAATGCGGGCATGTCAAAGGACATACTTGCCCCAACAGGTCCAACCTCGCTAAGGCACGCCCCGCCATGACCGACAAGCTCACCGAGATCTGCGACACCAAGCGCATAGAAGTCGCTGCCCGCAAGGCCGCTGTGACCATCAGCGAACTCGCCGCGCGCGCCGCCGGGCAGAGCGCCCCGCGCGGGTTCGAGGCGGCGCTGCGAGCCAAGGCGAAGACCGGCTATGCCCTGATCGCCGAGATCAAGAAGGCTAGCCCCTCAAAGGGCCTGATCCGTGCCGATTTCGCACCCGCAGACCACGCTCGCGCCTATCAGGCCGGGGGCGCGGCATGCCTTTCGGTGCTGACCGACGCGCCCTATTTTCAGGGTCATGAGGACTTTCTGATCGAAGCCCGCGCGGCCTGCACCCTGCCGGTGATCCGCAAGGACTTCATGGTCGATCCGTGGCAGTGCCTCGAGGCGCGCGCCATCGGGGCCGATGCCATCCTGATCATCGCCGCCTGCCTTTCGGACAGCCAGATGGCCGAGATCGAAGCCGCCGCCCGCGAACAGGGCATGGACGCGCTGGTCGAAGTCCACAACGAAGAGGAAATGGAGCGCGCAAGCCGCCTGAAGTCACGCCTTATCGGGGTGAACAACCGCGACCTGAAGCGCTTCGTCACCGATCTCGGCACCACGGAACGCCTCGCCCCGCTGGCTCCCGAAGGCACGCTGCTGGTCGCCGAAAGCGGGATCAATACGCACACGGACCTGCTCCGTTTGGAGCACTGCGGTGCACGCACGTTCCTTGTGGGTGAGGCGCTGATGCGCCAGGCGGACGTGGAGGCTGCGACGCGGGCGTTGCTCATCGGCTGACGGACGTCAGGCCGCGCCCCTGTCGCGCGCCACGATACGGACGCTACGTCGCCCCTTTTCGTCCTTGCTCGTCTCGAAGCCTTCGAGCCCGCTGAACACTTGAGCCCAGATTTTGGCGCCATTGTCTATGGCGCGAATCCCGCGCTTTCCGAGCGCGCAGCCAAGGGCCTGCAAGCTCGTCCAACCGCTCTTGTCGGCAAGCCGTGCAACCTCCTGCATGATGACCGGCAGGTTCAGTGTTTGCCTTGCGGTTGTGGATGCGGCCGTAGGCAGTTCCGTCTTCGACGAAAGTTCGGGATTCGTCGGTTGTGCTTTGGGCGGATACGACACTTCGAAAAACTTGGCGCATGATTGACGATACTTGCTGCCAGTCGAGGCTTTTCCAAAGCCGTAGGCATCAATCCCCTCGGCTTTCAGGAATGTCGTCAGCGCGACAAAGTCACGGTCGCTCGATACGATGCACAAGGCATCGCACCTGCCTCGAAGGGCAAGCTGCATCGCCTCGACGACAAGTGCGACGTCCGCGGCATTCTTGCCCGATTTCGCGGCGGTGACCTGCTTGGCCTCAATCACATTGCGCCGGAGAAACTCGACCCAAGGCTTGGCAACCGGATTGCTGAAATCACCAAATGCGTATTGGATCACCGGTCGACCCAGCTTGAACACCTGGGGCAAGACCTGTCGCATGCATTCAGGAGACATGTTCTCCGCATCGACAAGTAGTGCGATACGGCGTGGAGCGTCGCTTGCAGTCATGACCCGGACTATCGCGCTCCAAGACTAACGATTTCCCAACATACAGCCAAAATGGACCGTTTCGCTGTCCTACACCGCCTGTTTGTGCCACGGTCTGCGCATGAGCAGTCTTAGCCTCCTGCTCCTTGAAATCAGCGCTTTTCCAAGCCATTGCCGCACCCGAAAAGGGGCCTTACGGTTTTCTCTCAGGACAGTGTAAACCCCGTAAACCCCTGTTCAGATTTCAGAGGATGAAGATGAACGACCTGACGCATATCGATTCGGCCGGTACCGCGCGAATGGTCGATGTCGGTGGCAAGGCCGATACACATCGCGTCGCCATCGCCCGCGGTTTCATCCGGATGTGCGGTGCCACGCTCGAAGCGATCCGCACCGGCAATGCGCCCAAAGGAGACGTGCTCGGCCCTGCCCGCATCGCCGGGATCATGGCGGCCAAGAAGACCGGCGATCTCATACCGCTGTGCCATCCCCTCGCGCTCGATGCGGTGAACGTAGACTTCGCGCTGATCGAGGGCGGCATCGAATGCACTGCATCGGCCTCGCTTACCGGGCGAACCGGGGTGGAAATGGAAGCGCTGACCGCCGTCAGCCTCGCCCTGCTGACGATCTACGACATGGCCAAGGCGCTCGACAAGGGCATGGTCATCGAAGCGGTAAGGCTGATCGAGAAACGCGGGGGCAAGTCTGGCACCTGGCGTGCGGACGAATGAGCACAAGCACATGAAGACTCCGCCCCTCCCCCTCGCCGAAGCGCAGACGCGCTTGCTTGCACTCGCGCCATCGCTGGCGGTGGAGCACAGGGCCGTCATCGAATGCCTTGGCCACTATCTCGCCAGCCCGATCATCGCGCGGCGTACACAGCCTGCCGCGCCAGTCTCGGCGATGGATGGCTATGCCTTGCGCAGTGCCGAGCTTCCGGGGCCATGGCGCGTGATCGGGGAGAGTGCTGCGGGGCATCCGTTTGGCGGTGTGGTGGGCTCGGGCGAAGCCGTGCGGATCAGCACCGGCGCAGTCGTGCCGGAAGGTGCAGACATGGTGCTGCTGCAGGAAGATACCGAGCGCGAAGGCGAAATACTCAGGCTCACAGGTGAGCCGCCCGCCCCGCCCATTCGCCATGTCCGCCCGGCAGGCATGGACTTTGCCGAGCAGGCCGTACTGATCGAGAAGGGGCTGCGCATCGGCCCGGCGCAGATCGCGCTCGCCATCGCCGGGGGTCATGCCCACCTGCCGGTTCGCCGCAGCCTGCGCCTGACCGTGATCGACAGCGGCGACGAACTGGTCGCGCCGGGGTGCCTGCCCGCTCTGCACCAATTGCCTGCGAGCAACGGCCCGATGCTCTGTGCGATGGCGGCGGGGCTGCCTGTCGACATCTGCCACGCAGGTCCGGTAGCCGACAATCTCGATGCCTTGGCCGGGGCATTCGACACCGCTGCCGAGGCTGATGTGATCGTCACCAGTGGCGGGGCGTCGGTCGGGGATCACGATCTTGTGCGTCCGGCGCTTGAGGCGGTGGGCGCATCGATCGATTTCTGGCGCGTGGGTATCAAGCCCGGAAAGCCCCTGCTGGTGGCGACACGGGGGTCGCAGATGATTCTCGGCCTGCCCGGCAATCCCGCCTCGGCCTTTGTCACCGCGTTCCTGTTCATGTTGCCGCTGCTGCGCGCTGGGCTAGGCGCGCGCGATCCTCTGCCGCGCGCAATCCACTCGCGGCTGGCAACACCAATGTCTGCTGGGGGAAGCCGCATGGAGTTCTTGCGGGCGCGGTGGGACGGAGCAAGCGTCAGCCTCGACGCGCTGCAGGATTCGGGCGCACTTTCGCCGCTCTCGCGCGCCAATGCGCTGGTCGTGCGCGAGGCGGGAGCGCCACCGAAAGCCGCAGGAACGGATGTTCCGGTTTACCTGCTCGAAAATGGCGGAATTGCTTGACGAGTCGTATTTGGTTGCTTATCCGTTCCGCATTCGTTCACCTGCGGAGAACCGCCAATGTTGACGCGCAAGCAGCATGAACTGCTCTCATTCATCCAGGTCCGTCTGGAGGAATCCGGCATTTCCCCCTCGTTCGAGGAAATGAAGGAGGCGCTCGATCTCAAGTCCAAGTCCGGCGTCCATCGCCTGATCTCGGCGCTTGAGGAACGCGGCTTCATCCGCCGACTGCCCAATCGCGCTCGCGCGCTCGAAGTTATCCGCCAGCCTGACAGTGCGGTGAGCAAGCCTGCCCCGGCGCGCGAACCGGCAGCAGCAAGCGCGGTCGTCACGCCGCTGCGCCATGCGGCAAAGGTCGCCCCTGCACCGGCGAACGACGTGATCGAACTGCCCCTTCACGGGAAGATCGCTGCGGGTGTGCCGATCGAAGCCTTGGAAACCACCGCCACACTGCCCGTCCCCGCCGCACTGCTTGGCGCAGGTGAGCACTATGCGCTCGAGGTTTCGGGGGACTCGATGGTCGAGGCCGGAATCTTCGATGGTGACTATGCGCTGGTCCGCAAGACCGACATCGCGCGCGACGGCGAGATTGTCGTGGCGTTGGTGCGGGGTGAGGAAGCGACGCTGAAGTATCTGCACCGGGAAAAGGGCATGATCCGGCTCGATCCGGCCAATTCGGCCTATGACCCGCAGTTCTATCGGCCTGACGAAGTGGCCGTACAGGGCAAGCTGGCAGGGCTGCTGCGGCGTTATCACTGAGTGAGGTGGGTTTGCCGCAATAGCGCGGCAGGCTGCTGATTTCGAAATCGAAAAGCCGTTCACAGGTCACCCTGTGAGCGGCTTTTTCTCGTCCTGAAAATCCGCTATGCCAAATATCAATCGTTTTGGTTGAGATTCTTCTGGCACGCACCTCGTTCCGGGTGTAGTTTCCATTGTTACCGAATGCCCCACACGGGGCGCCCCTTCCGGGACGGCCTGCCATCAGATGGGGCGTCGGCAACGGAAGAGGTGTTGCCAATGGCATATGCAGTTGAAAATACGAGACGCCGGCAGACGCAGACCTTCATCGCGGTGGGCCTGCTCCACGGGGTGGCGATCTGGGCCATCGCATCGGGCTTTGCGAGCGGCGTGGTCCATGTCCTGAAGGACCGGTTCGTTGCACAGCAGTGGAAGGATGAGGAGGTCAAGGTGACGCCAATCGCGCCACCCCCGGATATCAAGCCTGCTATCAAGCCCGAGACCCGCCCGCTGGTGGCGCCCAAACCCGACATCTCGCTAGGCCCGGTAGATCCCGGAGTCGGCATTCTTCCGACCGACATTACACCGATTGCACCTGCCGACTTCGGACCACTCACGCCGCCCGAAGTGAAACCCTCGCCCTCGGCCAGCTTTGCGACGCGTTCGGCGGCGCCAAAGGGCTCGCCGGGATCGTGGGTATCGGACCGCGACTATCCCAGCGCCGCAATCCGCGAGGAGCGCGAAGGACTGACGCGGTTCCGCCTGTCCATTGGGGCTGACGGCAGGGTCACGAACTGCGAGATCACCGGATCGAGCGGTTCGGCAGATCTTGATGCGGCAACCTGCGCCAAGGTCAGCGCGCGCGCCCGCTTCATCCCCGCCCTTGGCGGCGATGGCATGCCGACAACCGGCAGCTATAGCGGTTCGGTACGCTGGGTCCTGCCGTAAGGTGATGAGCCGAGGCCTGTCGATCGATCGACGACAGGCCTCGGTGCTTGGGAAGCAGACGTTGCTGGCTGCTCGTTCTGGCGGAGACGTGGCGTGGGCCAACGGTACCAGCCTTGATGTCCTTGCGTTTCGGCCACGGTGCGAATGTGGCCACTGGAAAGGTTGATCGACAGGCCGCCAGTCGATGCAAGGTAAGTCCGGTCGGCCTTGAGCATCCTTGGTCGGCAGGAGAACGGCAGGCGGCGGTCGGCGATGACGATGTCAGCGCGTTCACAGGCTGCGGAAAGGGCCATGTCGTCGATGTAGTTGCGGCTGCGCGCGATCAGGACGGTGAAGCGCCGTCCGCTTCGCTGCAATCGGGCCACGCAAAAGTCGTCGTTGCATGTTGCTCTGCGCCATGCGTCAAGCGGGCGCAACTCGCCTTCCATACCCGCAAGCTCGAGCAGGTTGTCGCGCATGTAGTCGCCGCGCCCCATGCGCAGGACGATAAGGTTGTCGCCTTCGCCAGTAATGCCGACGTGGTGGCCATCGCCGGTCACGAGAATGTCCGGCGTCGGCGTCAGGACCATGGCTGTGAGGGCGCAACTCACCGGAACCAGGCCCCACAATCTGACGCGTCCCGTCCACAACGCAAGCCAGAGCATGCCGGAAACGAAGAGCACAAAGCTCCAGGGCGCAACCGGTGGAAGCATGGTGACGGCGCCAGGTTGCCCTGCAACGAAGTGCGCGAGCGCCAAAAGCAGGTCCAGCGATTGGCCGACAAGCCACCAAACCGGCGCGCCAGCGCCCGCAAGATCGAGCAGCAAGGCAATGCCGATCAGAGGCATGGTGACGAAGGTGGTCAGTGGGATGGCGATGACGTTGGCGAGTGAACCGTAGACGCCCGCACGGTGGAAGTGGAACAGGCCAATCGGCATCAGGGCAAGTTCGATCACCAAGCCTGTGACCAGCAAGAGGGTCAGGCTGCGCGCCATGCGCACAAGCGGGCCGTGATGTTCACCGGTCAGGAAGGCCTTCACTGGTGCGCTCGAGTGGAAGGCAATGATCGCGATCACGGCGGCAAAGCTCATCTGGAAGCTGGGGCCAAGGACAGCCTCGGGCCAGAACAACATCACGACGAGGCCACCGACTGCGACCATCCGCAATGACAGCGGATCGCGGCCGAGCGCCAGTGCGGCAAGGACCAGCATCGCCCCGATGCAGGAACGGATCGTCGGTACCTCTGCTCCGGTCAGCAGGGTGTAGGCGAGGCCCGCAAGCGCACCGGTCAGGGCGGCTGCAAGCGGCACGCGGATGCGCAGGGCGATCCATGGGAATAGCGCCAGCAGGCGAGCGACGATCCAGTAGACGGCGCCGACGAGAGCGCTGACGTGAAGGCCGCTGATCGACAGCAGGTGCGTCAGGCCTGCATCGCGCATTGCGTCTTCGTCGGCCTCGGCAATGGCGCCGCGATCGCCGCTTGCGAAGGCTGCGGCAATTGTCCCGGCCGATCCGCCGAGGCGGGCCCGAACGTGATCGGCAAGACTCTTCTGCAGCCCTCGCAGCGTTGCGCCACGATGCGAGGGGACGAGGACGCGAACCTCGCCGATCACGCTGCCGGTGGCGGCCAGTCCATCGAACCAAGCAGCGCGGGCAAAATCATAGGCTCCGGGAAGCATCGGCGCGGCGGGAGGCATGAGGCGTGCCCGCATGCGGACCTGCGCGCCCTCGACCAGACCTTGCGCGTCCTTGTCATATGGCAGGTTGACGCGGACCCGGACCGGGCCGGGGAAATCCGCCATTTGCGTCTGGAGGACGATCCGCGCGCGGGCCTTGGCGGGTTCTTCGCGCCGCTCGACCACCTCGCCCTGAAGCATGACGACCCGAGGAGCAGCGATACCCGGTTGTCCGACCAGCGTAGAGCGCGTCCATATCGTCGCCAATCCGGCCGCGATCATGATCGCCAGCCCGATGACGGCGAGCCGCAAGTGCGGATGGCGCACTGCGTCGATGGCGAGGAATGCCAGGATTGCCATCGCAGAGCAGACCAGCAGGGCTGTAATCCATAGCTCAGCGACGGGCAGATTGACCCACAGGACGATGCCTGCTGCGAAGGCGACCACCAACCAGAGCCCGCGCTCAAATGGACGGGCATCGAGGAATGCATCGGCCCCGTCCGCTCCCCTCTCAAGCATGCTGGACAATCGCGCGCGGATGTCCCAATGCCGCGCGCGTCGGCCCGGTAAATCGACCGGATCGGCGGCGGGATCGCCCGCCGCTGGCCCAACTGTCGCCGGAGACGCCATGGATTTCAAAGGAAGGATAGCGCGGCCAATGGCAAGCGCCACTGACACCGTTTCTGCAGGATCGACCGCCGCCAAGGGCGTCGTTACCCGCTTTGCCCCCTCGCCCACCGGTTTCCTGCACATCGGCGGCGCCCGCACCGCGTTGTTCAACTGGCTTTATGCGCGCCATAATGGCGGCAAGTACCTGCTGCGCATCGAGGATACCGACCGCGCGCGGTCAACCGATGCGGCGATCGAGGCGATCTTCGACGGGCTCAACTGGCTGGGCCTTGGCGGTGACGAGGAGCCGGTGTTCCAGTTCGCCCGCTCGGCACGCCATGCCGAAGTTGCACACAAGCTGCTCGATTCCGGCCACGCATATCGCTGCTACCTGACGCAGGAAGAACTGGCTGCGCGCCGCGAGAAGGCCCAGGCCGAACGTCGCCCGTTCCGTATCGACAGCGAATGGCGCGATGCAACGCCCGACCAATGGCCTGCGGATCAGTCCTATGTCGTGCGGATGAAGTCTCCGCGCGAGGGCGAGACGACGATTCCGGACCGTGTGCAGGGTTCGATCACCGTCCAGAACAGCGAACTCGACGATTTCATCGTCCTGCGCTCTGACGGAACGCCGACCTATATGCTCGCGGTGGTGGTCGACGATCACGACATGGGCGTGACACACGTCATCCGTGGTGACGACCACATCAACAATGCCTTCCGCCAACTGGTCATCGTGCGTGCGATGGATTCGGTCGAGGGCGGCTGGCCCGACCCGATCTATGCGCACATTCCCCTGATCCACGGAGCAGACGGAGCGAAGCTGTCAAAGCGTCACGGCGCGCTCGGCGTCGATGCCTACCGCGACGAGATGGGCCTGCTGCCGGAAGCGGTGTTCAACTACCTGCTCCGGCTCGGCTGGGGTCATGGGGATGAAGAGATCATCAGCCGAGATCAGGCGGTCGAGTGGTTTGACATCGGCGATGTCAACAAGGGCGCCTCGCGCTTCGACATCAAGAAGCTGTTGAACCTCAACGGGCATTATATCCGCGAGGCTGACGATGCGCGGCTTGCGGGGCTTGTCGCACCAAAGCTCGCCACGCTGGAGTCTGGATTCTCGGCTGATGCAGGGCTTGATCTGCTGACCCGCGCCATGCCGGTGCTCAAGGTGCGCGCTGCGGACCTGAACGAACTGGCGGCCGGCGCGGTGTTCCTGTTTGCGCAACGTCCCCTGCCGATGGCCGAGAAAGCCGCCGCGCTGCTGACCGACGATGCGCGTGGAATTCTGGCCCGGGTGGCGACCCTGCTCGAGGCCGAAAACGGCTGGACAACCGAGAATCTGGAGGCCACGGTGAAACAAATGGCCGAGGAGCTTGGGATAGGCTTGGGCAAAATTGCCCAACCGTTGCGCGCGAGCCTGACGGGACAGACTACCTCGCCGGGAATTTTCGACGTATTGGCACTGCTCGGCAAGGACGAGTCGCTGGCGCGTATTCGCGACCAGGCGGCCTGATCCGGGGCAGGCATCTGTAAACAGACAAGAACAGGAGGGCTTAGGCGTGAGCGAAAACCAGGCTTCTTTGACCGCTGGCGGCAACAGCGTGGACATGCCGATCAAGAGCGGCACCATCGGTCCGGACGTGATCGACATCCGCAAGCTCTATGGCCAGACGGGCATGTTTACCTATGACCCGGGCTTCACCTCGACGGCGAGCTGCGACAGCGCGATCACCTACATCGACGGTGACGAAGGCGTGCTGCTGCACCGCGGTTATCCGATCGGCCAGCTGGCCGAACATTCCTCGTTCATGGAAGTGAGCTACCTGCTGCTTAACGGCGAACTGCCGAGCAGCCAGGAACTGGCGGACTTCAGCCGCACGATCACCCGCCACACGATGCTGCACGAGCAGCTCGCCACGTTCTATCGCGGGTTCCGTCGCGATGCGCACCCGATGGCGATCATGTGCGGCGTCGTCGGCGCGCTCTCGGCGTTCTACCATGACAGCACCGACATTGCCGATCCGACGCACCGCAAGATCAGCTCGCACCGCCTGATCGCCAAGATGCCGACGATCGCTGCGATGGCCTACAAGTATTCGGTCGGCCAGCCCTTCGTCTATCCCGACAACAAGCTGTCCTACACCGGCAACTTCCTGAAGATGACCTTCGGCGTCCCGGCCGAGGAATATGAAGTGATCCCCGCCGTCGAAAAGGCGATGGACCGCATCTTCATCCTTCATGCCGACCACGAGCAGAACGCCTCGACCTCGACGGTGCGTCTGGCAGGCTCTTCGGGCGCGAACCCGTTTGCTTGCATCGCCGCCGGCATTGCCTGCCTGTGGGGTCCTGCGCATGGCGGTGCGAACGAAGCCGCGCTCAACATGCTGAAGGAAATCGGCACACCCGATCGCATCCAGCACTACATCGATCGCGCCAAGGACAAGAACGATCCGTTCCGCCTGATGGGCTTCGGTCATCGCGTCTACAAGAACTACGACCCGCGCGCGACCGTGATGCAGTCAACCGTGCGCGAAGTGTTCGCCGCGCTCAACGTGCAGGACCCGCTGTTCGAAACCGCGCTGCGCCTTGAAGAGATCGCGCTGAGCGATCCCTACTTCGCGGAGAAGAAGCTGTTCCCGAACGTGGACTTCTACTCGGGCATCATCCTCTCGGCGATCGGCTTCCCGACCACCATGTTCACCGTTCTGTTCGCTCTTGCCCGCACCGTGGGCTGGGTCGCGCAGTGGAACGAAATGATCAGCGATCCAGGCCAGAAGATCGGGCGTCCGCGCCAGCTCTACACCGGCCCGACGGCACGCGATTACGTGCCGCTGAGCGATCGCTGATAGATGATTGGCGCGGCCGCCTGCAGTTATGCCGGTTTCTCAAGAGAAACCGTATGGCCGCGCCAGCTCTACACCGGCCCGACGGCGCGCGATTACGTGCCGCTGAGCGATCGCTGATAGATCAGCCAGACAAGGAGCGGCGGCGATGACGACAATTCTCAGGATTTTCGGCATCGCCGCCCTGCTCATGGGCGGCCTCTGGGTCGGCCAGGGCCTCGGGCTGATAATGTGGCCTTCGTCGAGCTTCATGCTCGCGCAGACGCAGTGGGCCTATATCGGTGCAGGGTTGATGCTGATCGGCGTACTTGCCCTGTGGCGCGCCGGAAAACGCGGGCGCTAACCCGTAGCGCTGGCCTGTGCGGCATTGTCCGCAGGCAATGACAACACGAAGCGGGCTCCGCCTGCAGCTCCGTTGCCGACGACAAGTTCACCACCCATCGCCCGCGCCAGCCTGCGCGAGATGTAGAGGCCGAGGCCGCTTCCGCCATCGCCGCTGCGGCCAAGGCGCTCGAACTTTTCGAACACCTTCTCCGCCTGTTCGGGCGCAATCCCGTCACCTTCGTCGCTGACCGAGATCCATGCGAGAGCGCCGTCGACGCCGCAATCGACGCTGACCGTGGTGTCGCTGCGGGTGTAGCGGATCGCATTGCCTATCAGGTTTAGCAGGACTTGCAGCACGCGGCGGAACTCGCCGATAGCAGGCACTTGCTCATCAGCCGAGGGTAGCGCCAAGGTGATGCCACGCTCGTGCGCGCGCACGCCGAGGATGCCGGCCGCGCGCCTTGCGCAATCGGCAAGGTCGATGTGGTCCGGTTCGGGCGCGAAGCCATCGGCCTCTACCGTCTCAAGATCCGCAAGGTCTTCAACCAGCGAGGCGAGATGGCGCCCCGCTTCGGCGATGTCCCCGGCGTAGGCGACGTATTGTTCCGAAAGCGGCCCCGCAAGCCGGGTGCGGATCGTCTCGGCATTGGCGATGATGCGGTTGATCGGCTGGCGCAGCGCTGGAGCCAGCTTGCGACCGAGCAGGCCTTTCCAGTCCGGCACCGTCCTGTCAGCGGCAGGGACCGTTTCAGCTTGTGCAGGGGAAGCCGTCGGAAGAACCGTCTCGGCAACGAGAAGCAGTTCGAAGCCACCGCTGCGCAACGGCAGGACGCTGGCCTTCCAGTCACGCACAGAGCCATGAACCCTGAGCCGTGCCCCATCGAGAAGCCGCCAGTGCAATGGCTGCCTATGGGCGCTGCCTTCAATCTCGACAAGATCGGTCCAGTAGCGGCCGAAGCCTTGGCGCAATGCGTTGGCGAACTCCCCGAGATCGGCTGCTTCGACCATGCCTGAAACGACGCGCTGTTCGGCATCGAGAACGACGTGGGCCTCGGCCAGCTGGCGCAGCAGCGCCTGATCTGTTCCCGCGCCATCCTGCCCGGCCCATGCCTCGGCGGACACGCGCCATTCGGTGATCTCGATCCGCGTGCCCTCCCCCTCGGGCGTGGCACGGGCACGGAAGGACAGGGGCTGCTCTGAGTCGGCAATCGTGAGCTTGCCAGACAGCGGTAGGCGCGCCGTGCGCGAACGACGCACGAGGGCCAGGAGGCTGGGCATGGCCAGCGCGCCGGGAAACGCCCCGCCAAGCCGAACCTGCAGCGCGGCAAGCGCCTCGTCCGCCTCGACAAGACGGTCCGAGCCATCGCAACGGGCAAGAATCGGCCCCGCGGCCGTCATGTCAGTGCGCCTGCCCGCCAAGCGAGTGCGCGAGCAGCGCAGCGGCGCGGTCGGGCTCGAGGCGCTCGAGCCCATCAGGCAGGGCGACTTCGGGATGGAGCGCAACAAAAGCGGCGATAATGGCGTCGCGACCGGCCCCCGACGCCGAAAGCGACAACGCAAGGCGCGCAAGCTGGCTCTCGGTCGTGCACATGATGGCCGTCTCGCGCGACAGTCCTGCACCGAAGCTCAGCGCCGAAAGGAACAGCGCTACGCCCGCGTTCTCGATCTGGAGCACGCGGGAGAGGTCTGCGGAAAGAAGGCCGGTCAGATGTTCGAGCAGTTCGAGCCGCGAAACCGAGGTCGAGCGGGCCTTGCGCAATGCCACTTCGGCACTGCCTGCCGCTGCCGTCCCCGACGGATCCTCGGCAATGTAGGACTGCATGGTCATCAGCGAAAGATGGTGCAGATCGCCCGGCAGTTCTGCCAGCGGAATCTGCATCCGCCGCAAGGACTGACCGAAGCGTGCCTGCGCCGCCAGCAGGTTCATGCCGCGCGCGGCCACGTCGGGATCAGGCGAGGCGATAAGGTCCTGCACCAGCGGCGTCAGCACGGGATCGAGCCCGAGCCTGCCTTGAAGTTTTTCGGTCAATTGCCATTCGACGGCGAGCATGTGCAGGTGATTGAGCAGCGCCTGATTGCCCGAGAGCATCGCGGCAAGGCCCGGCCCGGCCTCGCGCGCCCAGCTCGCGGCGTCATCGTGCCCGGCAGCCTCGCCCAGCGCCTGGACGAGTTGGCGGGCGATGTCGGCGAGCATGCCGCGCACGCGCGCGATCACCTCGTCGCTGAAGATCGAACTGTCATCGTTCTGGAGGAGGTGCCTGAGGATCGGGCCCATGTGAATGAGCGCCTGATCCGCGTGGGTCAGGTCGTCGCGCAGGAGTGCCTCGATCTCTGCGGGATCGCGGTCGATGGATGCGGTCAATGCCATGCGACGCTCTTAAGGCCGACTGGTTAACTGCGGGTTAGGCGAACTGGCCGGGCGGTCGCTTGCGGCGAACTGCAAAGCCAGCAGGCATGAACCGAAAAGGGCCAGAACCGACAGGCCGATCGAGACATCGAACGGCAGCAATGCGCTGTAGAGGGCGAGCGTGAGACCCAGCACCGCACGGTCGGAAAGCCAGCCACTGGCGATTCTGGCAGGCAGCGCCAGACTGACCAACCGCGCTCCGCCGACGAGCAGCACGGGCGCGAAGAAATTCAGACCGAACGGCACGGCAACAGAAGCCGGCAATTCGCTGCGCCAGCCTGCCAGAGTGATCAGCCCCAGATCGACCAGCAGATGAAAGATTCCAATGCTTCGCCGGGCGATGCCCGAAGCCAGAAGCGAATCGCGTTCGACCTGCCCGAGCAGGCTGGCAACTCGCTCGACCAGCCACGCAAGGCCGAGAAGAACGAAGCCGACGGCATAGTTGCCGAGCCAGCCAAGGCCCCCTCCGAGCAGGCCGACGATCCCGGCAGCAAGGCCCACCAGAGCCGGGCGCGTGCCCGCGTGAAGCAGCGCCGGTCCGAAGCGCCGGACCACGGCCATGGCCAGCAGTTCGCCGGGCGAACCAGCCCCCGCGCCATCGGCGGAAAGATCGGTGTGAAGCCGCAGCCATTGCCGCTCGGCAACGTGGGCTTCTTCTTCGGAACGCACGATGTTCCAGCGACCATCGTCAAGCAGGGCTGAAGGAATCCCCCGCTGCGCAACGCGGCCTTGCACGGCAAGTCGCAGCAGCGCGGACTGGGCGTTCCACTCGGGCGGCAAGTCAGCAAGACCAGCGGCGATCCGGCCCGGGAAGCGCATTGCGGCGGCAAAGGCGTTGTTGATGTCGATCCGCTCGAATCCGAGTGGCAGGCCGGTTTCGACCGGAAGCGTCAGAACGACGGGTCCTGCCTCGATCAGCTCGTGCATGGCCTCGGGCATCGCGAGCAGGCCATCGCCCAGCACGATCACGTCGTCCTCGGGCGGCAGTAGCGGGACAAGCGCCCTCGCCGTTGCCACGACATGGAACTGCGCGCCGCCCGCTTCGGCGACGTGCTGGAGCGCGACGAGTTCGGCGCTGATGCCCTCAGCCATGACCACGATGCGCTTGGCACCAAGGGAAAGCGCAAGGCCGATCTGATGGCGCAGCAGCGAGCGTCCGCCGATCGGCAGATATCCGCGCAAGCCTCCCGGCTCGGCACCGGCGGCTTCGATCAACGATAGAACTGCGACCCGCAAGAATTGGCCTCCTGACGCGCCATGGTAGGGATTGGGGGCCGCGCTGCCAAGGCGGGCAAGCAACTTGTCAGGCGTTAAAGGACCCCCGTCAGGGTTCGACGGCGAGATCGTCGAGCATCTGGCGAAGACGGCGAAGGACAGCAGGATCACCAGGAACGGTATCGAGCGCTTCCTCGGCAAGGCCGAGCAGGCCATCAGCATGGAAGCTGGCAGCGAGGCCCTTCAGCCGCATCGCCGCAACATGCCAGTTGCCATCACAGCGCGATCGGCCCAGCAGATCGACCTGCCGTTCGGCACTTTCGATGAAAGCTGCCCGCAATTCTCGCACGAGATCGGGATCGTGCCCGGCGGCAGCGGCGAGGTTTGCATCGAGGGAGGCGCCTTCGTAGGCCATGCGAAAGGGCTACGGGTCAAATCGTTAAGGCGGGGTTTATGCCTCTGCGCAAATCGTGGTATGTGCCAGGACATGAACGGGGGAAGACGGATCATTCCGATCGACGGTGCCGAACAGGACACCACTGAGGCCACCATGGCGTATGCGCCGCATGATCCTGAATCCGCGGCTCCACGATCTCTGGCCACGCTTGATCTTCTTGATGCGGAGGAGATTGCGCATGCTTCGCCAGACCGGAGCTGGATCGGTGTCTCGGCCGCGCTTATTGCAATTGCCGGCTGGACGGGATTCTTCATCTGGGCCGTCATACTGCGGCAGTCGCAACCGATAGCTCCTGACCAGTGGGTCTGGTGGGTGACGCAATGGTCGGTCCCCGTATTGCTCGTGCTGGTCCTCTGGCTTTTGGCAATGCGCACGAGCCGCCGGGAAGCGGGCCGCTTCGCCGATGTTTCGCGGGTTCTGGGTCAGGAATCGGCGCTGCTGGAACAGCGCCTCGTCTCGATGAACACCGAACTCGCCCTGGCTCGCGATTTCATTGCCGCACAGAGCCGCGATCTTGAAGCGCTTGGCCGCATGGCGGTGGAACGGCTTTCGGGCAGTGCGACCCAGCTCGACGCGCTAGTGGGCAAGAATGGAGCACAGATTGACCGGATCGCCGAAGTCTCATCTGCCGCGCTCGACAACATGGACAAGCTGCGTGGGCAGTTGCCGGTGATCGCCAACGCCGCCAAGGACGTGACCAACAACATCGGTAATGCCGGGCGGACAGCGCATCTGCAGCTTGAGGAACTGGTCTCAGGCTTCCAGCGGCTCAACGAGTTCGGCCTAGCCAGCGAACGGCAGGTCATCTCGTTCCGTGAACGGGTGGATGCCGCGCTTACGGGTTTTGCCAAGGCTTCCGATGATCTGGCCAACCTTGCCGAAAGCCGCTTCGATGCCCTTGCTGTGCGCACGGCCGACCAGTCTGCCGCCACCACCCAGGCGGAGGAGGCAGCCCTTGCCGCATGGAGGAAGCGCAGCGAGGCGCAGGCGGAAGCCTTGCGCGCAACTCTTGCGGAACTCGGCGAGGCTCAGGAGGGACTCTTGGCAGACTCTGCAGGACGTCTGGCACGCTTCGAGGAGGCGGCACGGTCCCTGACCGCGATGCTTGAGGCGCAGGCGAGAGACCTCGACGAGCAACTCGCCCGCCGCCGCGCATCTGCCGAAGCCAGCGCATCAGAACAGCGTTCCGCGCTCGAACAGCGCCTTGCGGAGATCGACGAGGCCGTCGGCGAACGTCGGACCGCGATGGAGCGAGCAGCAGCCTTGGCGGCGGAGACGCTCGCCAGCAAGCTCGCCGATCTGGATCAGGCGATCGAGGCGCAGCGCCGAATGCAGGCGATGGAGGCGGAGAAGCTTGCAACCCGGTGTGAGGAAATCGGCAAGAAGGTCAGTGCCTTTTCCGAAGTTCTTCGCAACTCAGGCGATCAAGGTGCGCAGACCGCTGCACAAGTCGACAAGGCCATGGGCGATCTCACCGCCCGCCTTTCCGAGATGCGCCACGCGCTTGCCGGGACTGACCTGCAGATCGGGGAACTCACCGATTCCGCGGTGCGCCTGCTTGAGTTGATCCAGGCAGGAGGCGACCATACCCGCACGCAGATCCCCGAAGCCCTGCGCAGCACCGAAGCGGGGCTCAAGGGACTGGAGGACCGCGTGTTCACTTTGCGCGATACGTTGCGCGAGGCTGGCGATGGTGGTCGCGCACTGTCGGAAACGGTCGGTTCGGCACGTGGCGAAGTTTCGTCCACGATCAAGGATTTGCAGAAGGCTCAGAAGACGCTGCTCGAACAGGCGGCTGAGCGCGAGCAGCAACTCGTCGCCCTGCGTGAAGTCCTTGCCGGAGTGCGCGCGCAAAGCGATTCGCTCTCGCAGGACATCGAAACGCGGCTGTCGGGTGCGGTCGAACGGCTGACGCAGGCAGCCGGCAAGGCAGGTGATGATTTGCGCGCCAGCACGGCGGGCGAGATCGAGGCGCTTTCCGAGCAACTCGGTGAACAGAGCAGCGCAGCGATTGCGCGGGTCCTGCAGGGGCGCGCGGCCGAACTCGTCGGACGGCTTGAAGAGGCGATCGATGCCGCTGCTGCTGCAAGCCGCGACACCGCGATCCAGATGCGCGACCAGTTGACGAAGGTCGACGAATTGGCCGGCAATCTGGAGGCCCGGGTCAACCGGGTTCGCGAGAAGGCCGAGGAACAGGTTGATAACGACTTTGCCCGTCGCGCCGCGCTGATCACCGAATCGCTGAACTCCTCGGCCATCGACATCGCCAAGGCGCTTTCCACCGATGTCTCGGAAACCGCATGGGCCTCATACCTGCGCGGCGACCGCGGCATCTTCACGCGCCGTGCCGTATCGCTGCTGGAAAGCGCCGAGGCCAAGGCGGTTCAGGCGCATTACGAGGCTGAGAGCGAATTCCGCGAGCATGTGAACCGGTACATCCACGACTTCGAATCGATGCTGCGCCAGCTGCTTTCGACGCGTGACGGTAACGCGCTTGGCGTCACGCTGTTGTCCTCCGACATGGGCAAGCTCTATGTCGCACTCGCGCAGGGGATTGAGCGCCTGCGTAGCTAATGGAAATCGCGTGACTTGGGGATGATCCGCACGTCGCGCGGGTGCGTGCGGGCACCCGGCCCACTTCGTTCGGGGATCGGCCGGTTGCACTCATCGGCCCGCGCGATCGGCGGGTTGAGCCGGTCAGCATCGGACAGGGCATCGAGACTGGCGCTGGCATCGGTCAGGTGCGTAGCGATGACGTGGATGACCTCGTCGTCGTATTCAACCCGCCCGCGCACTTCCATCAGCCGCGACCCCATGATGACCTTGCGCTGCTTCTCCATCAGGTCGGGCCAGATCACCAGATTGACCACGCCGGTTTCGTCCTCGAGCGTGATGAAGCAGACGCCCTTCGCGCTGCCGGGGCGCTGACGCACCAGCACCACGCCGGCCACCTGCACCGTGGCGCGATACTTGTGGTTCCTGAGGTCCGCTGCCCGCACGAAGCCTCGTTCGCCCAGAAGGGGGCGCAGGAACGCCATCGGGTGGGCCTTCAACGACAGGCGATGTGTCTGGTAATCGGCCACAACCTCTTCGGACAGCGGCATCATCGGCAGTATGGCCCGGCTGCGTTCCTCACCTTCGGAGCGTGACGTCATGGCGGCAAAGAGAGGCAGTTCCTTGGGCGCGACGAGACTGCGCGCATCCCACAACGCCTGCCTGCGCGTGAGGCCGAGCGAGCCGAGGGCATCGGCCGCGGCAAGCCGCTCGACCAGCGCAGGCGAGAGCCCTGCCCGTTCCTTGAGGCTGATGGCATCGGTGAAGCCCCCGCCCTGCTCCCTCGCTGCCACAAGCATGGCAGCGGCGTGCTCGGGGAAGCCATCGATCTGCCGGAGGCCGAGGCGCAGGGCATGGCCCTCCTGCTCCAGCGTGCAGTCCCAGTCCGAATGGTTCACATCCACCGGCAGCACAACCACGCCATGCCGCGCCGCATCACCGACAATCTGCGCAGGGGCGTAGAAACCCATTGGCTGCGAATTGAGCAGCGCGCAGGCGAAGGCCGCCGGGTAATGGCACTTGAGCCATGACGAGACATAAACGAGGTGCGCAAAACTGGCGGCGTGGCTTTCGGGAAAGCCATATTCGCCGAAGCCCTTGATCTGGTTGAAGCAGCGCGCTGCGAAATCGGGATCATAGCCGCGCTGAACCATGCGGCCGACCATCATGTCCTCAAGCTCATGAACCATCCCGCGCGAGCGGAACGTCGCCATAGCCTTTCGCAGGCGATTGGCTTCGAGGCTGCTGAATTTCGCCGCATCAAGCGCGATCTTCATTGCCTGCTCCTGGAAGATCGGCACGCCTAGTGTGCGGGCAAGGATCGAGGAAAGCTCGTCCGGGGGCCCATGTTCCGGGCCAGGCGCGGGGATTTCGACCTTCTCCTCACCCCGCCGCCGCTTGAGGTAGGGGTGGACCATGTCACCCTGTATCGGGCCGGGGCGGACGATGGCGACTTCGATGACCAGATCATAGAAGCAGCGCGGCCGCAGACGCGGCAGCATGTTCATCTGCGCGCGGCTTTCCACCTGAAACACGCCGAGGGAATCACCCTTGCACAGCATGTCGTAAACCGCCGGATCCTCGCGCGGGACCGTGGCCAGCGTCAGTTCGCGGCCATGGTGGGCGCCCAGCAAGTCGAGGCACTTGCGGATGCAGGTGAGCATGCCGAGCGCCAGTACATCGACCTTGAGGATGCCGAGTGCGTCGATGTCATCCTTGTCCCATTCGATAAAACTGCGATCGGCCATGGCGCCATTGCCAATCGGGATCGTCTCGGTGAGCGGGCCCTGGGTTAGGATGAAGCCGCCGACGTGCTGCGAAAGATGGCGAGGCATGCCAATCATTTGCTGGGCAATTGCGATAACGCGCCTGAGGTATGGATCGGTACCGTCGAGGCCGCTTTCGTTGACGTTCTTCTCGCCCACTTCGGTGCCCCAACTGCCCCAGACGGTGCGGGCGAGCGCGCCTGTCACGTCCTCGGACAGGCCCATGGCCTTGCCCACCTCGCGGATCGCCATGCGGGGGCGATAGTGGATCACCGTGGCGCAGAGACCTGCCCTCGCCCGGCCGAAGCGGCGGTAGATGTACTGGATCACTTCCTCGCGCCGCTCATGCTCGAAATCGACGTCGATGTCTGGCGGCTCCTTACGCTCCTCGGAAATGAAGCGATCGAACAGGAGAGCGTGTTTGGCGGGATCGACGGCGGTGATGCCAAGGCAGAAGCAGACCGCCGAATTGGCCGCCGAGCCGCGCCCTTGGCACAGGATGGGAGGATCGCAATTTCTCGCGAAATCAACAATGTCCTTGATGGTCAGAAAGTAGGTTGCGAGGTTCAGCTTGCCGATCAGGTCAAGTTCCCGGCGCAGCGTGTCAGCCACGCTATCGGGCACGCCGTCCGGATAGCGCCCCTGCGCACCTTGCCAGGTCTGCACTTCGAGCCATGATTGCGGATCATGGCCTTCCGGGCAGATTTCCTCGGGATATTCATAGCTTAGCTCCCTGAGGCTGAACTGACAGGCATCTGCCACGTCTCGCGTCGCCGTGATCGCTTGAGGCCAGCGCTGGAACAGGCGGACCATCTCGTCGGGCGATTTCAGGTGCCGCTCGGCATTGGGCTCGAGCAAGTGCCCGGCCCCGGCCACCGTGGTCTTGTGGCGGATTGCCGTCATCACGTCCTGCAGCGGGCGGCGCTCTGGCGTGGCATAGAGAACCTCGTTGGTGGCGAGCAGGCCGAGGCCATGAGCACGCGCAAGGCCATCGAGACGTTCGATCCGGGCGATATCGTCTCCCACATAGAGGTAGCTTGCGGCCAAATGACGCATTGTGGGCAGCCTGTGGACAAGCCGGGGGAGAAGGTCGGGAAAAGGCAGGGACTGCTTGTGAACAGCTGGTGGAAAAGCTGGGGACTCTCCTGCCGGAAAAGCATAGACATTGCTTTCGATTTCTACGCTAAACACCTGATCCACATCGCTTGGGGGGATAAGGATCAAGCTGACCCCTTCGGCATGGGCCGCCAGCATCGCCAGATCGATCTCGCAGACGCCCTTGGCCTGCCATTCGCCATCGAGCGTCGACATGCGCCCTGCCGAAATCAGGCGGCAAAGGCGACCATAGGCAGCGCGATCCTGTGGGTAGGCTAGCAATGCAAGGCCTTCGACCGTCTCGATGCGGCAGCCAATCACCGGGCGTAGGCGCGCAGATTCAGCCTCGGTATGGAGGCGCACCACGCCCGCCATGGTGTTGGCATCGGCAATCCCGAGCGCGTCATAGCCCAGCGCCCGCGCAGTCTCGACCAGTGCGGATGCTTCGGACGCGCCGCGCAGGAAGGAGAAGCAGGTCGCAAGGCCCAGTTCCACGAAAGGCGCACGCGGCGGTGGTTCCCCTTCAGTCGGCGTGACGTGGCGCCGTGGGGGCGTCAGCGCGGGTTCGGGCATCAGTCCTGAGGACTTCCGCGCTCGAAAAGTTCCGAAAGACGTGCAGCTACCTTGCGCAAGTCATTCGCAAATTTGATCTCTTCTTCAGCGCGTCCGTGATCTTGCAGACGCAGCAGATAGCTGGGGTGGGTGGTAATCCACAGTTCGCTGCCATCGTCCAGCATATGTGGCTCCCCGCGCACCTTCTGCACGCTGACCGTCTTGCCCAACAGACTCCGCGCCGCGCTGGCGCCGAGGGCCAGAACGAGCCGGGGCTTGACCAGCGCGCGCTCGCCATCGAGCCACCAGCGGCACACGTCGATTTCCTTGGCCGTCGGGTTCTGGTGCAGGCGGCGCTTGCCACGTGGCAGGAACTTGAAGTGCTTGACCGCGTTGGTCACATAGGTGCGCCTGTCCGGGATACCCGCTTCCTCTAGATGCGTGCGCAACAGACGGCCTGCAGGGCCAACGAAGGGGCGGCTCTGCTCTTCCTCGGTATCGCCGGGCTGTTCGCCCACGATCATCAGCGTGGCGGTGGAGGCCCCCTCACCCATGACTGCGCGCGTGCCATTGCAGCCAATCTCGCAGCGGCGGCAGGCAAGGATCGCATCGCCAATCGCATCGAGGCTCTGCGGCCGCTCGCCAAAGTCCTGTTCGCCCGCCTTCACCATCCGTGCCTCGCGTGCCTGCGCCCCTGCGATCAGCTCGGGGATGAGCGCGGCTTCGGGCATGTTTTTCCAGTACTTGCGGGGCATTTCCTTGAGCATGGCCCCGATCTTCAAACGCGCAGGATTGAAGATCGACGCATAATAACCGCGCCACAGCGCCTCGACCGGATCGCCCGAAGGCGCATCGGCCCGCGTGGCTGGCGGGCCTTCCTGAAGGGTTTCCCCGTCCCAGTGCAGGCATCCGCGCGGGGTGAGGATCGACCAGCGCATGGTGGTGAAGCGGCGCACGAAGAACCCGGCATTGGCGCGGAGGATGTGATGCTCGGGCTCGAACCAGGCGACGTAGTGCTCCACCTGCTCGCTATTGACGCTCTCAACGAGGCGGAAGCGGACGAAGGCGCGCATCTTGTGGATGTCACGCCGCACCTGCCGGGCCAGATCCTCCATCGAGCGGACATCAGGATCTGCTTTGTCCTCCATCAGGCGCGGGCATGATTGAAGCCGCCACAGCACGCGATAAAGCAGAGAAAAGCGCTTTGAATCAGAATGAAGGATCACACTCTGTGCAAGTTGCAGGAAGTCTCGCGAAGCGCGTGGCTGCGGCGCATCGGCAGGGGGCGGCGGCAAGCGGCGGTCACCATGCGCGAAGAGGTCCGCGCTCTGGTCAGCAGGCGATTCCCAGGTGATCCGGTCGGGCGGCACGTCGGCACGGATCATCCGGCGGGCGGCATTGCGCCAGTCTTCGAAATCGTCCGGCGCGGCGAGTTGGATGCGGAATGCCTCGGCCAGGCGCATGTCGCGGAACGGCTTCATGCGAAGAGTTCCATCTGGGTAGGCTTGACGCTCGGCACCAGCAGGCTCTGCAGATCGACGCGATCGGTCAGGAGCACCGGGCGCCAGTCTTCGGCAACGATGAAAGGGCGCACCTTGGCGATGGAGACGGTGAGCTTGCCGACGTCGGCCAGACGCAAGCGACGCTGGCGGCGTACGGCGACAAGCGCATTGACGGCTTTCACCCCCAAGCCCGGCACACGCAACAGCTTTTCGCGCGGCGCGCGGTTGACGTCGATCGGGAAATCTCCGCGAAAGCGCAAAGCCCAGGCAAGCTTGGGATCGATGTCGAGCGGGAGCATGCCGTCAGCTCCGGCTGCCTGCTGAACCTCGTGCGGAGCATAGCCGTAGAAGCGCATCAACCAGTCGGACTGGTAGAGCCGGTGCTCGCGCATCAATGGCGGGCGCTTGAGCGGCAGGACCGCGCTGGCATCCGGGATCGGACTGAACGCGGAGTAATAGACGCGGCGCAGGCGAAAGCGGTCATAGAGTGTGCTGGCGCGGCCGACGATATCGGTATCGGTCGCAGCGTCAGCGCCGACGATCATCTGGGTGGACTGGCCCGCGGGCGCGAACTTCGGCGCGTGACGGAAGCGCTTGCGGGCGTCCTTGGCCTCGACGATGGCTTGTTTCAGCGATCCCATCGCCCCTTCGATCTGCGGCGCGGACTTGTCTGGCGCGAGGCGGGTGAGGCCGGCTACCGTCGGCAGTTCGACATTGATCGAGACGCGATCGGCATAGAGCCCGGCCTGCGCGACCAGTTCGGGATCGGCCTCGGGGATGGTCTTGAGGTGAATGTATCCGCGAAAATCATGCTCTTCCCGCAGGATACGGGCGACTTCTATCAACTGCTCCATGGTATGGCTGGAGCTTTTGACGATGCCCGAGGAGAGGAACAGACCCTCGATATAGTTGCGGCGGTAGAACGACAGGGTCAGGTCCACCACCTCCTGCGGGTTGAAGCGCGCGCGGCGGGTGTTCGAGCTCTTGCGGTTCACGCAGTAATGGCAATCGAAAACGCAGTGGTTGGTCAGCAGGATCTTCAGCAGCGAGATGCAGCGACCATCGGGCGCATAGGCATGGCAGATGCCCATGCCCTCGGTCGACCCGATGCCTTTTCCACCTTTGCTGTTGCGCTTGGTGGTGCCCGACGAAGCGCAGGAGGCGTCGTACTTGGCGGCATCAGCGAGGATTTCGAGGCGTTCGAGAACGGATAGCTGCGACATTTGTTCTTTATATGTTCTTTCCGATTGATGCGCCAGCCCGTACCTGTGGACAGGCCGGGCAGCGGAACGCGAAACGGGACGAGCCGTTGAGGGAGCACACGGACGGGGCTCAGGAGACAGTTTGATGCCGATGATCGAAACCCGCGACGGAACTCGCCTTTATGCCAAGTCGTGGGGGGATGGCCCGCCTGTGGTGCTGATCCATGGCTGGCCGCTTTCGGGCGACAGCTGGGACCCGGTGAGCCATGCATTGGCCGAAGAAGGCTTCCGCGCGATTGCCTATGACCGGCGCGGTTTCGGGCGCTCGGACCAGCCCTCGGGCGGATATCACTATGACACGTTTGCAGACGATCTGGCTGACGTCATGGCGGCAATGGGTGTGAGCGATGGCGCGGCCTTGGTCGGCTTTTCGATGGGCGGCGGCGAGATCGCGCGCTACATGTCGCGCCATGGCGGGCGCGGCGTTTCGCGGGTGGCGCTGGTGTCCTCAGTCGTGCCCTACATGCTCAAGACCGACGACAATCCCGAGGGTGTGCCTCAATCGACGTTCGATGAGATGACCGAGGGCATGCTGGAGGACCGGGCGAAATTCTTCACCGGCTTCTTCCGTGATTTCTATGGCGTGGGCATGTTGAGCAGGCCGGTGAGCGACGAGACGCTCAAGCTTTCGTGGGCAACCGCGATGCAGGCAGGTCTGCGGCCGACGCTGCTCGCCGCAAAGGCCTTTGCCACGACCGACTTCCGGGGCGACCTCGCCTCGTTCCGCGTGCCGACGCTGGTGATCCATGGCACATCGGATGCGACTGTACCGATCGAGGCGACCGGGCGGGCCGTGGCCAAGGCCGTGCCGCATTCCACGCTGATCGAGTATGATGGCGAACCGCACGGTGTCTTCGCCACGCAGACCGAGCGGCTGACCAAGGACCTGCTTGATTTCGTTTCGGGCCGCCCGGCCGAGACGATGCCACAAGAAGTGATCGACAGGCTGACAGCGCAGACGATCGTGGCGCCAACGTTCTGATACTCAAGCAAAGAGCCCCTGGATGAACCATTCAGGGGCTCCACCGCGTCCATCTCCGATCACGCCGTGGCGGTAGATCCAGTAACGGCGGCCGGTTTCGTCCTCGATCCTGTAGTAATCGCGCAGCCGCACGGTGGAGCGTTCGCGCCACCATTCGGGGGCGATGCGTTCAGGACCCTCGGCACGCGCAACCTTGTGCAATTGGCCGCGCCATTGAAACTGCCTGGGCAGACCGTCCGGAGTTTCGTAGATAACCGCAATCGACTCAGGTTTATCCAACAGTTTCATAGGTCTGTGATGGAAACGCAATTCCTCTTGTGAAGAGGGAGGATCGGCGAGCGGTGGCTGCCAGCGCTGGGCGCGCTCGGGCAGGTGGCTGGCGTGAGCGACCGGACGGCGCACAGCATCCGGCCCCAGGCGCACCGTCAAACGATCCATGCAGGCGGCAAGGCTGGTGCCGTGGCTTTCGGCAGCAGCCTCGAGATCGGCTTGGGCAAGCAGCAGTGGCTCTGTCCATGGCGCGCGCAGGCGCACGAGTTCTATGCCGAACCCGGCATCGAGATCATCAAGCCGCGCGGCGAAGAGGCGGCAGACATGTGCCGGATCGCGCGAGGCGGCGGCCATCTCGAGACGGCGAACGAGCACCTCACCATCGACTTTCCACATCCCCAGTTCGAGACGACGCGCGCCCTGCCCCAGTCCTTCGAGCAGGCGCGCCATGTCTGCGGCAAGATCGGCCACGACCTGATCGAGCAAGGTGCGGTGGCGGATCGGCTCCATCAGGCGTCGCTGGACGAGCGGCGCGGACACGCCGACAACGGGCAGCAGAGGCTCGGGGCGCAGGCCGAAGAGCTGGTCCAGACGGAGCAGCGGATTGGCAGCGGCGGAACGGGTGTTGCGGAAGCGGCGGGCAAGGTTTTCGCGCGTCAGGCCCTGGATCTGTCCCAGTCGCTTGAGGCCGAGGCGGCGCAGCAGCAGGATCACGTCGGCATCGAGACGCAGCGCAGCGACCGGAAGATCGGCGAGATGCGTGCGCGGATCGGCCTCGGGCGGGAGGATCGCGGCTTGTGCGCCGAAATGGGCCAGCGCCCATGCGGCGCCTGCGGTGGGCGCGAGCGCGGCGCGAGCGGCAAGGCCGCGCTTGTCCAGAAGGTGCATCGCATCGCCGATCAGCGCCGTTTCGCCGCCGAACAGATGGGCCACGCCAGTCACGTCGACGAGCAGGCCGTCGGGTGGATCGAGCGCGCTCCATGGTCCCCAGCGTTGCGCCCACAGGGCAAGGCTTTCGAGAAAGGCAAGATCGCCCGCCGCATCGGCCGGGCGCACGGCGAGCGCAGGGCAGAGCGTGCGCGCATCGGCAAGACGCATCGCGGGCATGGCGCCGGCAGCACGCGCGGCGGAGTTGGCCGCAGCGATGCGTGGGCCGTGTGCGGTATCCTCGATCAGGGCGAGCGGGGCAGCGTCGGCCCCCTCGCCCCGCGCCGCTTTTTCAGGCGTCAGGCCTTCAGCCAGCCGCCAGCGATCGATCGCCAGATCCGTGCACCAGATCGCCATGATCCGGCGCGGAGGTAGCAGGTTCGGCGACGAGGAAAGCATCGTCATCGCGCAAGGTCCATTGTCCGGGGTGGAAGGTGTGAGCGCGGAACAAGTCGGCACGCCAAGTGGGTCTGCCCGGGGCGTGTTCATTCCAGCGCGGGCGCGACGAAGGGGCGCTGGCCACATCCCAGCGCATCCGTGCCGCCCCCAGATCGCGCCGGGCATCGAGACGGACAAGCCACAGCGGCACGCCATGCTTTTCCGCCGCGAGGCTGAGACGGCGCGAAGCGGTGAAATCGAGCGCGCGCGGGTTCCCGCCAAGTTCGCCTATCACGAAGGCAAGATCGCGGCAGCGCAACCCCTCTTCCAGCGAAAACAGGGCATCCTCGGGCGTGGTGGCGGCAACATGGATCAGGCGATGGCGCAAGTCTGCAGGCAGGCCCGGCAGATAAGGCCGACCGGAAAGACGCAGCGCTGCCTTGTCCTGCACCCATAGGAAGGGGCGACGGTCAGGTCCTTGCGTAGACTTTTGTATCCGAAGCGCATCGCGGGCCAGCGCGAGAGCCATGCCTGCTCCCGAGGCATCCCGCGCCGGTGCGAACAGTTCGGCATGGAAGCAGTCGAGCGCCAGGCCGGGTTGCCAGTGCGGAGTGCGGGCCGTGGCGCCGATACCTCTGACCAGGCCCGGTGTGAGCGCGACGGGATCGCGGATGGTGGCGTTTTCAGTCATGCGATTCGTTCCTTTGTTCTTATTATGTTCTATTTTGCGGAACGCGCAATCCGTGCTGCGTTTCCCCTTTGTGCACAGCTCTGGGGAAAAACCTGAGGGGAACTTCATCCGCCGCGTCCCGTTCATAGGGCAACTGCCGACACGAAAAGGACATTCCAGACATGAAGTATGATAAGGGCAACCCCGAAGAGCTGCGCGAAAAATTCTGGAAGGCGATGTCCTCGTCGCCCTACGTCATGCTCCAGCTGGATGACGACCCGGATTCGGCAGCCCCGATGACGGCGCAACTCGACAAGGATGCCAACAGCGCCATCTGGTTCTTCACCAGCCGCGACAATCGCTTTGCCAAGATGGGCGGTGCCACAGCCACGTTTTCATCCAAGGGACATGACGTCTTCGCCCGCTTCCATGGCGTGCTGGTCGAGGAAACCGACCGCGCCGTGCTGGATGCGCACTGGAACAACTTCGTGGAAGCATGGTTTCCGGGCGGCAAGGATGCACCCAATCTGCTGTTCCTTCGCATGAATCTGGGTGATGCTTCGATCTGGGCAGGTGAACTGGGTATCATCGGTACAGCCAAGATGGCACTGGGCATGGACGTGACCAACGACGTGAAGGGTGGCTACACCGACACCAAGCTGTGAGCCGGTGCTGTAGCCAACCAACAAAAAGGGCCGCCCCGAAAGGAGCGGCCCTTGTTCTTTGCGCGCTGCGTCCGATCAGTTGATCGGCGGCACCGGCTGTGGGGGTGCGTCGGCGTCAGCCTCATGCACCTCGACCAGACCGCGACCAACATGGCTGCGGCTACGGCTGTAGGCATAATAGACCACCAGACCGACAGCGGCCCAAGCCACGAACAGCATCTGGCTCTTCACGTCGAGCTTGTAGAACAGGTAGAGGCAACCTGCGAACGCCAGCGGCGATGTCAGGTAGATCGCCGGGGTGCGGAAGGGGCGATGACGGCCCGGTTCACGACGGCGGATCACCAACACCGCGATGGACACGGCGGCGAAGGCGAACAGCGTGCCCGAGTTGGAGATGTTCGCCAGCAGGCCGACCGGGAAGAACGCCGCGAACAGCGCCACGAAGATGCCGGTAAGGATCGTGATCACGTGAGGCGTGTTGTAGCGAGGGTGGATCTTCGAGAATGACGCCGGCAGAAGGCCGTCACGGCTCATCACGAAGAAGATGCGGGTCTGGCCGAACATCATCATCAGGATGACCGATGGCAGGGCAAGACCGGCGGCAAGGCCGATCAGGTTGCCGATCTTGGGCCAACCGATTTCACGCAGCGTCCAGGCCAACGCTTCCTTCGAGCAGACGACCGCCTGATCGCCCATGGCAAGGCACTGGGCCGCGAGTTCACGGCTCCCCGGCTCCATGCCGAGGCCATTGGCATCGAGCACCGGCTGCGCGCCGACCGAACCGATCACACCAGCCGCCACAAGCAGGTAGAACACGGTGCAGATCGCAAGGCTGCCGATCAGGCCGATCGGCATGTTTCGTTGCGGGTTCTTCGTCTCCTCAGCCGCGGTCGAGACCGCGTCGAAGCCCACGTAGGCGAAGAAGATCGAGGCCGCAGCCGCGCCAATCCCGCCAAAGCCGAGCGGTGCGAAGGGCTCGAAGTTCTCCATCTTCATCACCGGTACGGCAAGGATGATGAACAGGGTGAGCGCCGAAACCTTGATCGCCACCAGCACCGCGTTGACCGAGGCGCTTTCCTTGGTGCCGATGACCAGCAGCCAGGTGACGAGCCCGGCGATCAGCATCGCTGGCAGGTTCACCACGCCGCCATCATAGGGCCCGCGGACCAGAAGGTCGGGTATATCTATGTGGAAGGCGTTCTCGATCAGGCCGACGACATAGCCCGACCAGCCGACGCTGACCGCCCCTGCCGCCACGGCATACTCAAGAATGAGCGCCCAGCCGACCATCCACGCGATCAGTTCGCCCATCACGGCGTAGCTGTAGGTGTAGGCAGAGCCCGAAACCGGCACCATCGACGCCATTTCGGCGTAACACAGTGCCGCTACGGCGCAGACGAATCCGGCAATGATGAAGCTGATCATCATGCCTGGACCGGCCTTCTGCGCGGCCTCGGCCGTGAGCACGAAGATACCGGTACCGATGACGGCACCGACGCCGAGCATGGTAAGCTGGAAGGCGCCCAGCGAGCGATGCAGTGATTTCTTTTCTGCAGTAGCAAGAATGGCGTCGAGCGGTTTGACGCGACCGAACATGAATTTCTCCCGCCTTGGACCGGCAGCTGAAACCGAAACGGTTGCGCCGGAAACCAGGTAATGGCGGCGAAGCTAGCGGGAACAGCCTTCCGCGCAAGCCATTTTTCCCCAGACTTGCATCAAAGCTGCGCCGAGGATCGGGTGACCTTGCGGGTTTTCGACAAGCAAGTAGAAGCGACTGCCCGCCTCAAAGGATGCGCAACGATGTCCACGACCTTCCAGCTCGACACCGCAACCAGCCGCGCCAACCCCACGCCCGCGCCGATGAAGCGGCTGACGATCCCTGCGATCCGCCAGCGCAAGAAGGACGGCGTGACGACGCAGCCGGTGGTCATGCTCACCGCCTATACCGCGCGACAGGCCCAGTTGCTCGACGCCCATTGCGACCTCCTGCTCGTGGGGGATTCACTGGGGCAAGTAATCTACGGCCTGCCCTCTTCGGTGCCTGTCACGCTCGACATGATGGCGGCCCATGGCGCGGCAGTGGTGCGCGGGTCCTACCATGCGGCCGTCGTGGTCGACATGCCGTTTGGCTCCTATGAAGCTTCCCCACAGGCTGCCTTCGAAAGCGCCTCGCGTTTGCTCAAGGAAACCGGCTGTGCGGCGGTGAAGCTTGAAGGCGGCGAAGCCATGGCCGAAACTGTGGCATTCCTCACCGCACGAGGCATTCCGGTGATGGGCCATGTCGGCCTGACACCTCAGGCGGTCAACGTGCTCGGCGGCTACAACGCGCGGGGGCGCAGCGAGGCCGAAGCCGCCAAGATCGTCGGCGATGCAAAGGCTCTGGCCGATGCCGGAGCCTTTGCCATCGTGATCGAGGGCGTGGTCGAACCCATCGCCATTGCCATCACACAGGCCGTGCCCTGCCCGACCATCGGCATCGGCGCGTCCGCACAGTGCGACGGACAGGTGCTGGTGACCGAGGACATGCTTGGCATGTTCGAGCGGGTGCCGCGCTTCGTGAAGATCTACGAGAACATCGCAGAGACTATTTCGGGTGCCGCTGCGCGATATGCGGACGAAGTGCGTTCTCGTGCGTTCCCCGGTATTGAACAGACCTACCAGCCCAAGTAACGGGCCAGATTGCACAACAGGGGAATTCCGTTTGCTCCGCTTCTACAAGGGTTCGATCCTTTTCACGCTGGCCTGCCTTGCCATGGCCGTTGCCTATGGCTGGATGCAGACGGGCACGGCGAGCGGCACGATGTCGCTGGTGTGGATCGTGTTCGTGCTCTCGATCCTCGAAGTCTCGCTCTCGTTTGACAACGCGGTGGTCAACGCCGCCGTGCTCGAAGACATGGATGGCGTCTGGCAGCAGCGCTTCCTTACGTGGGGCATGGTCATCGCCGTGTTCGGAATGCGCATCGTATTCCCTCTGGCCATCGTGGCGATTGCGGCGGGGCTTGGCCCGGTCGAAGCGATGAAGCTCTCGCTCAACGATCCGAAGCGCTACGAGGAAATCGTCAGCAGCGCGCACGTTGGCATTGCCGGGTTCGGCGGAGCGTTCCTCGCCATGGTCGGCCTGTCGTTCTTCTTCGATGGCGAGAAGGAGGTCCACTGGATCAAATGGATCGAAGAGAAGCTTGCCGTCGTCTCGAACATCAAGGCCGCCGAGATCGCGCTTCTTCTGCTGGCGCTCTACGGCATGACCTTCCTCCTGCCCGAGGATGAAGGCATGACCTTCCTCGTCGCGGGCGTTCTGGGGCTTGTCACCTTCATCGGCGTGGAAGCACTCGGCACGATTCTCGAGATGCGTGACGAGGCACAGAAGGCGGCCGGGCTGGTCGTTCGTTCGGGCCTTGGCGGGTTCCTTTACCTTAACGTGCTCGACGCCTCGTTCAGCTTTGACGGCGTAATTGGCGCATTTGCCCTGTCGAACAACATGGTGATCATCGCACTCGGCCTGTCGATCGGCGCGATGTTCGTGCGTTCGATGACGATCATGCTGGTGCAGAAGGGCACGCTGTCCGAATACCGCTATCTCGAGCATGGCGCGTTCTGGGCAATCATTGCCCTTGCCGCGATCATGCTGCTTTCGGCAAAGTTCCACATCCCCGAGACAGTCACCGGCCTGATCGGCGCGGCGCTCATCGGTCTGTCGCTGTGGTGGTCGATCCGCCACAAGCGCAAGTATCCCGACGCGGAACTGGACGCTGCCGTCCGCGCCGATTGAGCCTCAGCCGCGCGGCGCCAGTGACGGCCTCGGCGCGGGAGTACCGAGGAAGCGCGGCGCTGGCGCGGGCATGACCATCCCGTCGTCCTCGACGAATGTGCCACGCTCGACGTTATGCGGATGCTTCGGCGCCTCGCGGAGGCTGAGCACAGGCGCGAAGCAGATGTCCGTGCCGTCCATGATCGCGCACCATTCGTCACGCGTCTTCGTGAGGAACAGCGCGGTCAGCCGCTCCTTGAGTTGGGGCCAGACGCCCGGGTCCATCTGAGGGGCAAAGGCGGGATCGTCCGTGAGGCCGGTCTTATCAAGCAGCAGTGCATAGAACTGCGGTTCGATCGAGCCGATCGAGACGTATTTGCCGTCGCTGGTCTCGTACGTGTCGTAAAAGTGTGCGCCGCCATCAAGCAGGTTCACGCCGCGTTCGTCCCTCCAGCTACCGTTGCCGAGGAATGTATAGGTCATAGCCGAGAGGATCGCCGCACCATCTACCATCGCGCAATCGACGACCTGGCCCTTCCCGGTGCGCTGCGCCGAGAACACCGCCGACATAACGCCGAACGCCATGAGCATCCCGCCCCCGCCAAAATCGCCTACGAGATTGACCGGGAACTGCGGCTTGCCACCAGCTTGCCCGAAGCTGTGCAGTGCGCCTGCAAGGGCAATGTAGTTGATGTCATGGCCGGCGAGTGGTGCCATCGGGCCGTCCTGACCCCATCCCGTCATGCGCCCATAGACGAGCCTTGGATTGTCGGCGAGCAGCACGTCCGGCCCAAGGCCGAGGCGCTCCATCACCCCGGGGCGATAGCCTTCAACGATGGCATCCGCATCCTTCACCAGTTCGCGAATCTTCGATATGGCAGCCGGATCCTTGAGGTCGAGTTCAATGCGTTCGCGATTACGGTTGAGGATGTCGCGGTTGCCGCTGTCACCGACGCGGTCACCCTTGACCGGACGGTCGATGCGGATCACTCGCGCGCCATGATCGGCCAGCATCATGCAGGCGAATGGTCCGGGACCGATCCCGGCAAATTCGAGTACGGTCAGCCCTTCGAGCGCACCTGCCATCATATCCTCCGCAATTTAATCGTTCGGTTGAATCCCGATTAAGCGGAGCGTGGCGGTGTGTCGAGAGACGAGTTCATGTCGGATTGCGCAGGGCCCGCGCCGCCAGCACCGCTTCGATGCGTCGCGCCCCGTCGACGTCGCCTAGAAAGGCACGTCCGGAGGCCAGCAGCTTGAGGCCCTGTGGATTCCCCGGATTCTGGCGCAAATAACGGGCGACGACGGAATTGGCTTCTGCGCTCTTCCCGACAAGCCGCAGGACGTTGTCGATTCGCTGCAACGTCGGCAGGTTGAAACGGATCAATGCTGCGCGGCCATACTGATCCAGCGCGCCAAGCCGATCGCCCGCCATCAGCCTTGCATCGCCTGCCAGCAGCCACGCTTCGGCAGCACCAGGATTCGCAAGCCGCAGCCGGTCAGCGACGGCAACAGCCTGCCCGGCCTCTCCCGCCGCGATCAATCCGCGAATGTAAGGCACGGCATTGGCGGCAAAATTCGGTGCATCGCCATAGGCCAGCGCCAGTACCGCCAGCGGCTGGCCCGGCGCGATGGGGACAGGATTGCGCATGCCGACAATCTGGGCGCGCTGGAGATATGCCCCGGCTTCGGCCTTCTGCTTCAGGCCTGCGTGCGCATCGCCTGCAAGCGTCAGCAGATATGGCGGCGCAAAAGCCTGCTTCGCCCAGGCGTCGGCAATGTCTGCCGCTTGCGCATGCAGCGCCTGCCGTTCCAGTGCGCGAACCATCAGCATCCGCGCCTGAAGATTGTCGGGCTGGATGCGCAGCAGCCGGTCGAAGTGACCCACAGCAAGGTTTGCGTTGCCTGCGCGATATTCGAGAATGCCATTGAGAAGCATCGCGGCAGGCATGTCGCGCAGTGCGGTACCCGTCTGGAGCAGGATCTTGCGGGCAAGGTTGGTCTGCCCCGCCCGCGCCGCCAGCACTGCCTGAAGGTAGAGCGCCCGCACGTTGCCAGGATCGACCTTGGCAAGCTTGCGGCAGACAACCAGCATGGCGCGATACTGCCCCATGTCGCCCAGTGTCGCGGCATACTCACCCAGCAGGCCTGCATCTTCGGGAGCGACGCGCAGGCCAGCCTCGAACCACGGCAGCGCGGCCTGCAGGCCGAACTGCTCGCGCACGAGCAAACCGCGCAGTTCGAGCGCGCGCGGGTCTTTGGGATCAAGCTTCACCGCACGTTCGGCCGCCTCGATGGCCTGCGCCTGCTCGCCGCCACTGAAGCGCAGGCGGGCAATGTCGACCCAGAGCGAGGCGTTGTTCGGCGAAAGGCGGAAGGACTGGTCGAATGCCTGTCCTGCCGCCGCAAGCTGCCCATCAATCAGTTCGATCCGCCCACGCAACTGCCATCCGTGGGCTGCGCTGTCCGAACGAAAATCACCACCGTAGAGCACCTTGCGCGCTTCACGCCGGTCACCCTGCAGCAGCAGCGCCTCGCCCAGTTCCACCCGCACGTCGTCTGCCGAAGCGCCTTGCCGCATCGCCGCTCGCAACGGGGCCTCGGCAGCAATGCCATCGCGCTTGGACAACGCCGCCTGTGCCTTGGCCAGCAGGTCGCCCGGCACGTCGCCGCGCACCGGGCCGCCAAGTGCCAACACGGCCAGCGCCGTGGCGACGAGCCTAGTTATGGAGATCGTATTGCTTGAGCAGATCATAGAGCGTGGGCCTGCTGATGCCGAGCAGGCGGGCCGTGCTGGAGATATTGCCCTCGCTGCGGGCCAGCGCATGGCGGATTACCTTGCGGTCGGTCACCTCGCGCGCAGTCTTGAGGTTGAGCGGCGAGCTTTCCTCGGCATTATTGCCGGGCAGATCAAGGTCGGCAGCGCTGACCAGCTTGCCATCGGCCATGATCACCGCGCGCTTCACCCGGTTCTCGAGCTCGCGCACGTTCCCCGGCCAGTTCCAGCCATCGATAGCGGCCAGAGCATCGGGCGCAAAGCCCTTGACCGAGGGGTTCATTTCCTTGGCAAAGCGCATGAGGAAGGTCTTGGCGAGCAGCGTCGCATCACCAGGACGCTCGGCCAGCCCGGGGATCTTCACGACGATTTCGGCGAGACGGTAGTAGAGGTCCTCTCGGAACCGTCCGTCCGAGATCATCGCCTCGAGGTTCTGGTGCGTGGCACAGACGATGCGCGTGTCGACCTCGATTGAGCGGCGTCCGCCGATGCGTTCGATCGTGCGCTCCTGCAGGAAGCGCAGCAGCTTGACCTGCAGTTGCAGCGGAATGTCGCCCACCTCATCGAGGAACAGCGTTCCGCCGCTGGCCAGTTCGATCTTGCCCTCGGTGGTCTTGACCGCGCCGGTAAACGCGCCCTTTTCGTGCCCGAACAGCTCGCTTTCCAGCAGGTTCTCGGGGATCGCGGCGCAGTTTATCGCCACGAACGACCCGTGTGCACGGCTCGAGCAATCGTGCAGGCCACGCGCGAGCAGTTCCTTGCCGGTCCCGCTCGCGCCGAGCAGCATGACCGAGACATTTGTGTTGGCCACGCGCTCGATCGTGCGTGCGACCTTGATCATCTCGGGCGCTGCCGTAATCATCCGGCCGAGCACCTTGTTGTCCGAAGAAGCGCGCGTGGCGAGCGATCGGTTCTCCGCCTCGATCTGCGCCAGATGCAGCGCGCGGCGCACGATCAGGCCGAGCGCATCGATGTCTACCGGCTTCTGGTAGAAGTCGTACGCGCCCTTCTCGATTGCCTTGAGCGCAGACTCGCGCGCACCGTGGCCGCTGGCGACGATCACCTTGGTCTGCGGTCGCAGCGCCATGATCTCGTCGAGTACGGCAAAGCCCTCGGTCGTGCCGTCGGGATCAGGCGGCAGGCCAAGGTCAAGCGTGACCACCGCCGGTTCCTCCGAGCGCAGCAACGTCAGCGCGCTCGCGCGGTCTCCGGCGATCACGACCTCGAAGTCCTCGTAGGCCCATTTGAGCTGCGCCTGCAGGCCGGGATCGTCCTCGACGATCAACAGCACGGGCCGCTGGCCGGGTTTCAACTCGCTCATCATGCCACCTTCTTGCCCGGGGAGTCGCTGTCTCCCTGGATGGATTCAATCAGTCCCTGGGCCGCTGCCAGCGGCAGGCGCACGGTAAACCGGCTGCCCAGCCCCTCGCGACTCTCGACTTCAAGCTTGCCGCGCATCGAACGGACCATCTCGCGCGCCTCGAACGCGCCAATTCCGAAGCCCCCAGGCTTGGTCGACACGAACGGCTTGAAAAGGCGATTGCGGATGAACTCCGCGCTCATCCCGCAACCGGTATCGATCACCTCGATCGAGCCGTAGAGGCCGTCGACATTGGCCTGGAGGAACACTGCCATGCCATCGGGGCTGGCGTCGATCGCGTTCTGCACCAGATGAAGCACGACCTGTTCGAGCAATTCGCGGCTCGCCAGTACGCGACAGGGCGCGTCATGCGTTACGTGGACCTGCATCAGCCCCGGCGCATTGTAGCGCTCGGCCACCGTGCGGATCACCTCGCTCGCATCGATGTCCTCGACGCGCTCGGTGCCCGATCCGCCATAGCGCGACAGGCGCGCCAGCAGCGCATTCAGCTTGTCGGCGGAATTGCGCAGCGTGATCAGCATGTCGGCCCGGAATGCCGGGTTCTCGGCATGCTTCTCGGCATTGCGCGAGAGCAGGCTCAGCTGGCTGGCAAGGTTCTTGATGTCGTGCATGACGAAGGCCATGCGCCGGTTGAACTCGTCGAACCGGCTCGCCTCGAGCAGCGCGCTTTGCCCGGCATGTTCGGCAAGATAGCTCGCCAGCTGCATGCCCACCACGCGCAGCAGGTCGAAGTCCTCCCAGTCCAGCTTGCGCGCCACGGGCGGACGGCCCAGCACCACGAGCCCGACCAGCCGGTCATAATGAAGAAGCGGCACCAGCGCCCATGCCGAATGCTCCTCGACGAGCCACTGCGGCACCGCATGGCGCTCGCCTTGGTGATCGACGCCAGCGCGCAATTCGTCGAGATCAACGATGAAGCCGTGCTTCTCGAAGAACGCAACATTCTCGGGCGACATTGCCTCGGCAGGAACGTCGGCAGTGGGCCATTGCCAGCGCGCGGCCAGTACCATCTCGCCGCTTTCGGCCTGCGTCAGAAGCAGGCCTGCCGCGCTGTCGGTAATGTCGGCCACGGCCTGCACCACGCGTTCGTGCAGCGAGGGCGCATTGGTGCTGGCCCGGCCGATGGTCCGGGTAAAGCGCAGCCATTCGGCTCGATAGTCGTAGCGGTGCTGAAAGAAGTGCTTGGCCAGCATGACCTTGAGCCAGCCACGCACGCGCCCCGAAGGCAGGATCGCAACGACCAGCACCGTGGTCACGAACACGAAGCCCAGTTGCGCCAGCTGGCTGGCATTGCCGCCAAGCCAGGCCAGCGATTGCGCCGCGCCAACCATCAGGATCATGTAGGCCCCGATCACCAGCAGCGAGAGCGACTGGAACGCCACTGCGCGCGAAGGCGAGAAGCGCAGCGCGGAACGTCCGCGCACCGCGCCGATGGTCAGGAGGCCGGCCACCGCGATCTGCGCAACGCCGCGCAGCGCTTCAAGTTCGACCGGCAAGCTGTGGGACAGATAGGCGATGGTGTAGAGATTGAGGTCGTAGCCCCAGATCGTCGCCAGCGCCATGCAAGTCCAGCGCAGAGCCACGCGCTGCTGCGCCATGGCGCCTGCATATAAGTTGTGCACCAGCACCAATGCGCCGGTCGCCACCAGCAGGCGGAACAGCACCGAGATCTGGAAGATCATTCCCTGCGCGACCGCGTTACCGGCATAGCGCAGGTTCATCATCAGCAGCAGGAGCTGCAGCATTTCCACGAAGACCAGCGCCGCCAGCACCGGGCGGATCGGCGCAACGCTGGTGTGCCGCCCATCGCGCGAGAACAGGACGAAAGCGACGCTCAGCCAGGCAAGGCTCCGCAAGGTCTCGAACAGCTGGCCGACAAGCGTTTCATGCCCGGTTCCGGCGATGATGAGCGCCCAGGCTGCAGTCAGCGTGAATGCCGTGATTTCAGCGCGGGCAGAGCCGGTGCGATCGCTCCGCCGCCGCTCCCAGCGCCAGCCAGTCAGCAACAGGAAGGCAAAGGCAGCAGCCAGAAAGGTCCACTGCCCGAAGCCTGCCCATGTGAGGGGACTTGGCATCGCGGCCGCCTTACCGCGCGCCTTCGTGCCACAGCACGACGCGCAAGGTCTGAAGGAGGATCAGCAGATCGAGGAAAGGCGTGTAGTTCTTGGCGTAATAGAGATCGTATTCGAGCTTGTGCCGGGAGTCGGCCAACGAAGCGCCATAAGGGTAATTGATCTGTGCCCAGCCGGTGATCCCCGGCTTCACCATGTGGCGCTCGGCGTAATAGGGCAACTGCTCTTCCAGCTCGGCGACGAACTCCGGCCGTTCAGGACGCGGCCCGACGAAGCTCATCTCACCTTTGAGCACGCTCCAGGTCTGCGGCAGTTCGTCGATCCGCACCTTGCGGATGAAGCGGCCGATGCGGGTCACGCGCGGATCGTTCTCCTGAGCGAACTGGGCACCATTCACTTCGGCATCGGTACGCATCGAGCGCAGCTTGATCACGTCAAACGGTTGGCCGAAAAGCCCGACGCGGGTCTGGCGGAAGAACGCGGGGCCCTTGCTGTCCAGCTTCACCAGCAGCGCAAACAGCACGATCACTGGCAACGTCAGGCTGAGCAGGAGCAGGCTCGCGGTAATGTCGAAGATGCGCTTCGCCGCGCTCGACAAGGCGCGGCCTGACGAAAAGCCGTCCGAGAAGATCAGCCAGCTCGGGTTGACCGTGTCTAGGTCAACCCGCCCCGTTTCGCGCTCCATGAAGGTCGAGAAATCGTTGACGTGGACCCCGGTGGTCTTGATCCGCAGCAGATCCTTGAGCGGCAGGGCATTGCGCCGCTCCTCCAGCGCCAGAACCACTTCGCTCACGCCGAGATTCTCGACATAGCGAGTGAGATTGTTGATCGCATCGCGGTGGATCGCCTCGACGACCACGGGGGCGGCACTGCTCATGCCGATGTAGCCGACGATGGCAAAGCCCGCCTCGGGCCTGTCGCCCAACTGTCGAAGACGCTCTGCCCGCGCGCCCGCCCCCAGCACCAGAACACGACGGCGGAAGGCCGACGTTCCCAGCAATCCGCCCAGCAAGAGCCGGATCCCGACGAGGAACGCCATTGCGAGGAACATCGCGTAGAACAGGTTCGAACGCCACAAGGTGCGTCCGGGCAGCAGGAAATAGACGACCGAGAGCGCGATGATGCCAAGGCTCACTGCCACCAGCAGTCGCGCCGTGGCATAGCGCATCGAGCGCAACGCATCCGAGCCATAGACGCCGACCGCGATCATCGCCATCTGCACCAGCACCGCAAAAAGCAGCAGCGGGGTCACGCGCATCGGTACCACGCCCGGATCGATGCCGATCTGGTGTGCTCGCAATTGCCAGCCAATCTCGCCCGCACCGATCAGCAGGGCGAAATCCAGCAGGCCCAGCAAGAGGACCGAATGCGGGATATAGTGTTTGAACAGGCGGATCATTGGTCCGGTGTAAGCACCCATCGGAGCGCGGAATTGGCTCCTTGGCTTCGTGCCTTACACCGCAAACAGTAAAGCGTCGGTTACCCTGACAATGATTGCAGAGATATCAACTAAACTTATGCCGCTGATTTATATATAAAAAACCCCGCCGAAGGATTTATCCTGTCGGCGGGGTTTACATTCTCTGCTCGGGAACCGAGCTGTCTCACTTACCGTCAGTAGCGTCCTTTGCGGCGTCGCCGATGTCCTTGGCGGCAGCACCGACATTGTCAGCAGCGCGCTCGATTGCGCTGTCGCGGCTGGCGCGGGAGTCAGACATCTGCATCAAGAAGTAGCCGCCAACCACGAGAGCAACCAGCAACACGATTGCCATCAGCCAGCCGCTGCCACCGCTGCGGGGGCGATCTTCATAGACTGTGGTGTGGGTGTGCGTGGTGCCAGCCGGTTCCCGCACTTCGACGATACGTTCTTCAACCATGACAAGTCCTCACGAATGGATTTTGCCTAACAACGCCCTGACGAAGATGACGTTCCATTCATCCTCGCAGGGTGCTCCCGCAAAGACGCTGGTCGTGTGCAATCTTGCGTGCCAAAGTGCGGTCATGCGGCAGAAAGAACTGCGACTTGCCCTTGTCTGCTACGGCGGCATCAGCCTTGCCGTCTACATGCACGGCGTGACCAAGGAACTGTGGCGGGCAACGCGCGCCAGCCGTGCGTTCCATTGCCCCGAAAGCCCGCTCTCCGAAGGTGTCGAGGCCGTTTATCTCCGCCTGTTCGAGGAAATCGCCCTCACCCGCGACTTGCGCCTGCGCCTGCTGCCGGACATCATCTCTGGTGCCAGCGCTGGCGGGATCAACGGTGTGTTCCTCGCCCAGGCCATCGCCACTGGGCAGAGCCTCGAACCTCTCACTGCGATGTGGCTCGAACGCGCCGACATCGACGTGCTGCTCGATCCCGATGCCAAGCCCTGGAGCCGCTTTGCCAAGTTCTGGGCGCAGCCGCTGGTGTGGTTCGTGCTCAAGCGTCCCGGCAACGTGGTCAGCAGCACCGTCGCGCCCGAAACCCGCTCGGAAGTGCGCCGCAAGGTGTCGCGCCTGATCCGCGCGCGCTGGTTTGCGCCACCGTTCAGCGGCATCGGCTTCTCGCGAATGATCGCCGATGCGCTCGATGCCATGGCAAAGACGCCAATGGGCGATCCGCTTCTGCCCGAGGGCCATCCAATTGACCTGCTGGTCACCGCGACGGACTTCAATGGCCACCTTGAGGAATTGCGGCTCAATAGCCCGGAAACGGTTGTGGAAAGCGAACACCGCCTGTCCATCGGTTTTCGCCGCGCCACCAGCCGCATCGGCAACCGCGATCTGGCTCCCTGCCCCGAACTGGTCCTCGCCGCCCGGTCGACCGCCAGCTTCCCCGGCGCATTCCCTCCGTTGCTGATTGACGAGATCGACAGACTCGTTGCGGAGCGTGGCCAGAAGTGGCCCGGTCGCGCCCAGTTCCTTAAGCGCATCATGCCCAGCCATTGGAAGCGCGGCGATGTCGATTCCGTGGCGCTGGTCGATGGTGCGGTGCTAGTAAACCGTCCCTTCGCGCAAGCCATCAGCGTATTGCGCGACCGGCCCGCTCGCCGCGAGGTGGATCGCCGCTTCGTCTATGTTGATCCCAGCCCCGATCACATGCGCATCGCGCCCAAGGGCGGCCGCACCATCGGATTTTTTTCGGCAATCTTCGGCTCTCTTTCGTCAATCCCGCGCGAGCAGCCAATCCGCGACAATCTCGAATCGCTCGAACGCCAGTCGGATCAGCGCAGGCGCCTGCGCACAATCGTTGAAGCGCTGCGCCCCGAAATCGAGCAGACCGTAGAGGGACTGTTTGGCCTCACGCTGTTTTTCGATCATCCCAACCAGCGCCGCCTTACTGCATGGCGCAACAAGGCACAGCAGGCGGCTGCCGAACGTGCAGGCTTTGCCTTCCACGGCTATGCCCAGACCAAGCTCGCCGGGATTGTCGCGGATCTTGCCGCCCTGATCCACGAAGCAGCGCCCGAAGCTGCGACAGCGGCCAAGGTCGAAGCTGCGCTGTGGGAGCACCTGACTGCCGCCGGTCTCGACCGCCTGTCGGCCCTGCGCGGTGGCGGGGCGACCGATAGTGCCATCATCTTCTTCCGCACCCACGATCTGGCTTTCCGAATTCGCCGCCTCAAACTTCTTGCCCGCCGCCTGACCCACGATTGGGAAGCAGGGGAAAGCGTCAGCATTGCCGATCGTGAAGCCGCGCGCGATGCAGTCTATCGGGCACAGGCGCTCTATCAGGGACGCGAGACGGTCGAAGGGCTCGGTCCCGGCTTTGCGGAAACGGCCGCACTTGCCACCATCGATCCCGCTGCCGTGCTCAACGCCATCGCCACGCGGCGCGATCTGGTCGGGCTGGATCTGCAGGTCGATGCCATGCTCGTCGCCGCGCTCGAGAGCATGGACAAGCCGCTGCGCCGCCGCTTCCTCCACGCCTATCTCGGCTTCCCGTTCTACGACATCGCCACGCTGCCATTGCTGCAGGGCGAAGGCATGGGAGAGTTTGATCCGGTCAAGGTCGACCGCATCTCGCCAGACGATGCCACCTCGATCCGCAAGGGCGGCACTTTCGCCTGCCTGCGCGGGGTCGAGTTCTTCAACTTCGGCGCCTTCTTCAGCCGCGCCTATCGCGAGAACGACTACCTCTGGGGTCGCCTGCACGGCGCCGAGCGCATGATCGACCTGATCTGCTCGACGGTCGAGGAGCCGCTACCTGGCAATGTGACCGCTGCGTTCAAGCGCGATGCGTTTTTGGCGATACTGGAGGAGGAACAGGGACGTCTGGTTGCAGAGCCTGGACTGATCGAACGGGTCCGCGCAGAGGTGGTTGAAGCGTTCGAATAACACAGCATGCGCCCCCGCGCAGGCGGGGGCCTCAGTGTTGTTACAGAACGTCAGCGAGGACGATTGCGGCCCCCGCCGTCGCGGGGGCGCAGTGATACCGAAAACTAAATCCCCGTCCAGGCATCCTTGATGCGTTCGAAGAAGCCCTTGGATTGCGGGCATTCCTCGCCTGTTTCCGTCGCCTGGAACTCGCGCAGGATTTCCTTCTGACGGGCCGAGAGCTTTGTCGGCGTCTCGACGTGAATTTCCACGACCAGATCGCCAATCCCGCGCCCCTGCAGCACCGGCATGCCAGCCCCGCGCTTGCGCAGCTGCTTGCCCGACTGGATGCCGGCAGGGATTTCGATGGCGTGGACTTTCCCGTCCAGCCCCGGAATCTCGATCTCGCCGCCCAGCGCCGCCGTGGTAAAGCTGATGGGGCAGCGCGTCAGCAGCGTCGTGCCCTCGCGCTCGAACACATTGTGGCGCTGGATGTGGAGGAACAGGTAAAGGTCGCCCGGAGGTGCGCCGAAAGGCCCTGCCTCACCCTTGCCCGCAAGCCGGATGCGCGTGCCGGTATCGACGCCAGCCGGGATGTTCACCTGCAGCCGCTGCTCGGCATCGACGCGGCCTTCGCCACGACACGCCTTGCACGGGCTTTCGATCACTTCGCCCCGGCCATGGCAGTTCGGGCAAGCCCGCTCGACCATGAAGAAGCCCTGCTGCGCCCGCACCTTGCCGTGCCCGCCGCACAGGTTGCAGCGCCGCGCCGAGGTCCCGGGCGTCGCACCCGATCCGGCGCAAGGTTCGCACTTCTGCGAAACCTCTACCTCAATCTCGGTTTCCTTGCCGTGGAACGCGTCCTCGAGCGTGATTTCCAGATCATAGCGCAAGTCTGCGCCGCGGCGCGCCTGCTGACGTCCGCCGCCACCGAACGCACCGCCGAAGATCGTCTCGAAGATATCGCCGATATCGCCGAAGTCCCCGCCGCCAAAGCCACCCTGCCCGCCGCCGGCACCTTGCTGGAATGCAGCATGCCCATACCGGTCATAGGCTGCCCGCTTCTGCGGGTCGGAGAGGCAGGCATAGGCCTCGTTGATCTGCTTGAACCTGGCCTCGCTATCGGCACAGCCCGGATTCTTGTCCGGATGGAACTTCATGGCGAGTTTGCGGTATGCAGACTTAAGGACTTTCTCGTCCGCAGTCCGCTCCACTTCGAGCAGTTCGTAGAAATCGATCTCGGCCGACATCGCGGTTCCTTAACGCGACGACCCGCCGCCAGCACGAGTAGCTAGCGGCGGGCCGGTTTCATCGCAACATCACTTGTTGTCGTCGACTTCCGAGAACTCGGCATCGACCACGTCGTCATCGGCCTTCGGGGCTTCGGCGCCCGGAGAAGCCGCAGCAGCCTGCTCCTTCTCGTAGATCGCCTGGCCCATCTTCATGGCCTTGTCGGTCAGAGCCTGCGTCTTGGCGGTCATGTCATCAGCGTTGCCGCTTTCGACAGCCGTCTTGGCTTCGGCAATGGCCGCCTCGATCTCAGCCTTCAGCGAAGCGTCGATCTTGTCGCCGTTCTCTTCAAGCTGACGCTCGGTCGCGTGGATGAGGCTTTCGGCGTTGTTCTTGGCTTCCGCCTCGGCACGACGCTTCTTGTCCTCTTCGGCGAACTTCTCGGCATCGCGGACCATCTGGTCGATGTCGGCATCAGAAAGACCACCAGACGCCTGAATGCGGATCTGCTGCTCCTTGCCGGTGCCCTTGTCCTTCGCGCTCACGTTCACGATGCCGTTGGCGTCGATGTCGAACGTCACCTCGATCTGCGGCACGCCGCGCCGTGCGGGCGGAATGCCGACAAGGTCGAACTGGCCGAGGAGCTTGTTGTCCTGCGCCATTTCGCGCTCGCCCTGGAATACCCGGATCGTCACCGCCTGCTGATTGTCTTCGGCAGTCGAATAGACCTGGCTCTTCTTGGTCGGGATCGTGGTGTTGCGGTCGATCATCTTGGTCATGATGCCACCCAGCGTCTCGATGCCCAGCGAAAGCGGGGTCACGTCGAGCAGCAGCACGTCCTTGACGTCGCCCTGCAGCACGCCTGCCTGAATGGCAGCGCCCATGGCCACGACTTCGTCCGGGTTCACGCCGGTGTGCGGGTCCTTGCCGAAGAAGTCCTTCACCACTTCGCGGACCTTGGGCATGCGGGTCATGCCGCCGACGAGGACGACCTCGTCGATGTCCTTGGCGGTCACGCCCGCGTCAGCCAGAGCCTTCTTGCAAGGATCGAGCGTGCGCTGGATCAGGCCGGCGACCAGCTTTTCGAGGTCAGCGCGGGTGATCGTCTCCACCAGATGGAGCGGGGTGGTTGCGCCACCTTCCATGCGGGCGGTGATGAACGGCAGGTTGATCTCGGTCGTCTGGGCAGAGGACAGCTCGATCTTGGCCTTTTCCGCGGCTTCCTTCAGACGCTGCAGCGCAAGCTTGTCGCTGCGCAGGTCCATGTTTTCCTTGGCCTTGAACTTGTCGGCCAGGTACTCGACCACGACCGTGTCAAAGTCTTCGCCACCGAGGAACGTGTCGCCGTTGGTCGACTTCACCTCGAACACGCCGTCGCCGATTTCCAGCACCGAGATGTCGAACGTGCCGCCGCCAAGGTCATAGACCGCGATCGTCTTGCCGTCCTGCTTGTCGAGGCCATAGGCCAGCGCCGCAGCAGTCGGCTCGTTGATGATGCGCAGCACTTCGAGGCCCGCGATCTGCCCGGCGTCCTTGGTCGCCTGGCGCTGCGCGTCGTTGAAGTAAGCGGGAACGGTGATCACCGCCTGCGTCACGGTCTCGCCAAGATAGGCCTCGGCGGTTTCCTTCATCTTCTGCAGGGTGAAGGCCGAGATCTGCGACGGGCTGTAGTCCTGCCCACCGGCCTTGACCCAGGCATCGCCGTTCTTGCCCTTGGTGATGGTGTAGGGGACGAGTTCCGTGTCCTTCTGGGTCAGCGGATCGTCAAAGCGGCGGCCGATAAGGCGCTTCACCGCGAAAATCGTGTTGTCCGGGTTGGTGACAGCCTGGCGCTTGGCCGGCTGGCCGATCAGGCGCTCACCGTCCTTGGTGAAAGCGACGATCGACGGCGTGGTGCGCGCACCTTCCGAGTTTTCAATGACCTTGGGCGTACCCCCGTCCATCACTGCGACGCAGCTGTTGGTCGTGCCAAGGTCGATACCGATAACTTTAGCCATGAGTTCCCCAGTTCCTTCCATTCAAGACACCGCGAGGATTGATGGTCCCCCTGCCGGGCAGACCGCCATGTGCGGCTCGATTGAGGGCGATATAGGTAGGGTTCTTCTTGGCACAAGGCCCCCACATGCTTAGGTCGGGACACATTACGGCAACAGGAGTCGCCCCCGATGCGCAAGCTTGCAATCATTGGACTTTCCGCAATCGCCATCTCGCTCGCCGCATGTGGGCAAAAGACGGAAAACCCCGGCGCAGGCGCCAGCGAAAGCGCGCAGGCAGGGCCAGACGCCGCCCCCGGCGTGGTGGTGACCGATGCGATGGTCCGCTTGCCCGCCGTTCCCGGAACTCCGGGCGCAGCCTATTTCACCGTCTCGCAAGGCACCGGCGCACCGCGCAGGATCGTGTCGGTCTATGTCGAGGGTGCCGAACGCGCCGAAATGCACGAGACGAAGGACGTGAACGGCGTCTCGAAGATGGAGCAGGTCAAGGACGTGCCGATCGAATCCGGCAAGAGCGTCCAGTTCAAGCCTGGTGGCCTTCACGTGATGCTGTTCGATGTGGGTGACACGCTCAAGGCTGGCAGCACCACCGAACTGACCATCACGCTCGACAATGGCGACAAGGTCAGCGTGCCCGCCCGGATCGAAACCATCGGCGGAGGCGGCAGCGATGCCATGGAGGGCATGGATCATTCAGGCCATGATATGTCTGGCCACGACATGAGCAAGATGTGAAGTCTTACGACGCTCCCTGCCCCCCCGGCGGGGAGCGCCCCCTGACGCCCGGCGAATGTGCGCTGGTCGCTGAAGTTTTCGGCCCGGCGGTCGATTGCGAACCGGTCCGCATCCGTCGTCGCCGCTGGTTTCCCTTCCAGCCGACCGGCACCGTCATGGCCCCAATGGGCCACATCCACTTCGCTCCGGCCAGCCCGCTTTATTGCGACGATTTCGCCACCGCCCCGCTCGGTGCGCAGGCACTCTTCGTCCATGAAATGGCACATGTCTGGCAAACCCAGACGCGCGGCAAGTGGTGGCTCCCGCTGATGCGCCACCCGTTCTGCCGATACAGCTACACCTACGACCCTGCCCGTCCGTTCAACCGCTACGGCATCGAACAACAGGCTGAACTTGTCCGCCACCTGTTCATGGCAAAACGGGGCGCGCCGTCACCGGCCGCCCCGTCGTTGCCAGCGCTCGAAGCGCTGGTGCCGTTTGCCTGATCAGCAGCGCACTTCGTACTCTCGGCCATAGCGGTCGACCTGATAGCAGCGATTGTCACGCTTCCTGATCTGTGAACCACCGGCTGCGCCGACGGCACCGCCGATAGCAGCGCCCGTCGCGATATCCCCGCCCGTTGCCGCCCCGATGCCCGCGCCGACAGCGGCACCAACCGCCGCACCTTCGCCCGCGTAGTTGCGTGCACAGCCGCCCAACGTGACGGCGGAACCCATGATAAGCGATGCAATGATGAACTTGCGCATAGTCTGTCTCCGTTTCCGGGACTGACGAATTAACCACGCGTAAGTTCCTGATTTTGCGACAGACGGTTTATCGCAAATACAAGAAGAGCACCTGCCCCCCCGGCGAAGGCAGGGGCCTCGGCGTCCTAACGGATCATCACAAAAACCGGCCTGAGGTCCCCGCTTTCGCGGGGACGCAACAGCGTTTGAAGAAATCAATCCGGCTTCTTCGCCACCGCCACCATCGCGGGCCGCAGCAGGCGGTCCTTGATCATGTAGCCGGCCTGCAATTCCGAAATCACCGTGCCCGGCTCTGCATCGGCCGAGGGCATTTCGATCATCGCCTGATGCTGGTGCGGATCGAGCGGCAGGCCCATCGCCGCGATGCGGGTGATGCCATGGCTGCCGAACACCTTCTCGATCTCGCGGCCCGTAGCTTCAAGGCCCGCAACGAGATTCTTGAACTTGTCGTCCTCGCGCAGATCAGCGGGGATCGTCTCGAGCGCGCGGGCAAGGTTGTCGGCCACTGAAAGGATGTCGCGGGCAAATCCGGTCGCGGCATAGGCGCGGGCGTCGGCGATGTCCTTTTCCATGCGGCGGCGCACGTTCTGCGTCTCCGCCTTGGCGTAGAGCACGTCCTGCTTGGCGGTCTCCAGCTCCTCGCGAAGCCTCGCCAGTTCATCGTTATCGGAACGCTGATCGATCATGTCCTCTGGCACGCCCTTCAGTTCCGCCTCAACTTCTGCATCCGTGGGGCGCGTGTCGTTATCGCTCATTTTCTCGAAAACCCGTCTTGTCCGATGAATCTGCCCAGCGTCTGGGCGGTGAAATCAACCATGGGGACGACGCGCGCATAATTCAACCGCGTTGGCCCGATCACGCCGACCACGCCGACGACCCGCCCCTCGCTGTCACGCCATGGCGAGGCGATCACCGAGGAGCCCGAGAGCGAGAACAGCCGGTTCTCGCTACCGATGAAAATCCGCGTCGCCTGCGCCTCGCGCGCGGCGTCGAGCACGCGGGCAATCGCCTCGGCGCTCTCCAGTTCTTCCAGCAACTGGCGCACACGCTCGATGTCGCTCAGCGCCGCCTCATCCAGCAGGTTGGCCTGCCCGCGCACAACCATCACCGGCCGCGCCGCCGCGTCCTGCGTCCACACCACCAGTCCGCGCTGCACCAGATCGGTGCTGGCAGCATCAAGCGCCGAGCGCCCGCCCGCGATTTCCGCGCGCACCACACCGGAAGCCTCGCCCAAGGTGCGCCCCTGCAAGCGGCTCGTCAGATAATTGCCCGCCTGCTCCAGCACGCTCGCACCCACAGGCTCGGGCAGATCGATCACCCGGTTCTCGATCCCGCCATCCTCACTGACCAGCACGGCCAGCGCGCGAACGGGAGACAGCGGCACGAAATTGATCTGCACCAGCCTAGGCTCGCGCTTGGGCACCATCACCACCGCCGCGCCCGCCGAAAGCTCCGACAGCGCCGAACTCGCTGCCGCAAGCGCATTCTCGATCGTGCCGCCATGCGACAGCCCGCGCTCGATCTGCGCGCGCTCGGCCACGGTGGGCTCGGCCACCTGCATGATCCCGTCAACGAAAAGCCTGAGGCCCACTTCGGTCGGCATCCGCCCAGCGCTGGTATGCGGTGCGGCCAGAAGTCCTGCGTCCTGCAGTTCCTGCAACACCGAGCGGATCGACGCTGGCGAAAGGTTCACGCCCCCCGATCCGGCAAGCGCCTTCGACCCCATCGGCTGCCCGCTGGCAATGTAGCCCTCCACCACGAGACGAAAAATCTCGCGAGCGCGGTCGGTCAGATCGGTAAGGGTGGGGCCAGTTACCATTTTGCATCCATCATCACCATTCTATTTACTGCTCTTGCAGGCTCAAGGCCAATGCGCCAGAGGCCATGCAAACTTGCGAGGGAAATTCCATGAGACCTTCCGGCCGTGCGCCCGATGAAATGCGCCCAATCGTCATCGAAACCGCCTTTACCAAGCATGCCGAAGGTTCGGTCCTGATCTGCTTCGGCGATACCAAGGTGCTCGTCACCGCCTCGGTTGAAGAGCGCGTGCCGCCGTTCCTTCGCGGCAAGGGCGAAGGCTGGGTCACGGCGGAATACTCGATGCTCCCCCGCGCCACCCACACCCGCGGCAGCCGCGAGGCGGCCAAGGGCAAGCAGTCGGGCCGCACCCAGGAAATCCAGCGCCTGATCGGCCGCTCCCTGCGCGCCGTCACTGATCTCAAGAAGCTGGGCGAGCGCCAGATCACCCTGGACTGCGACGTGATTCAGGCCGATGGCGGCACCCGCACCGCCTCGATCTCGGGCGCATGGGTCGCCCTGCGCCTTGCCGTGCAGAAGCTGCTCGACAGCGGCGCGATCAAGGAAGACCCGCTGACCGAAAAGGTCGCCGCGATCTCCTGCGGCATCGTCAATGGCCAGCCGGTGCTCGACCTTGATTACATCGAGGATTCCTCGGCCGATGCCGACGCGAACTTCGTCCTGATCGAAGGCGGCAAGATTGCCGAGGCACAGGCCACCGCTGAAGGCGCGACCTACGACGAAGAAGGCCTCCTGCGCCTCCTCCGCCTCGCCCGCATCGGCTGCAACGAGATCTTCGCGGCGCAGGAAAAGGCGGTTCGAGGCTGATGGCTTCGCCCCGTCTCGGCACCGGCAAGCTGGTGATCGCCACACACAACGCCGGAAAGCTCAAGGAAATTCAGGCTCTTCTTGCTCCCTATGGGATCGAGTGCCTGTCAGCAGGCGCGCTCGGCCTGCCTGAGCCTGCCGAGACGGGGACGACCTTCATCGAGAACGCGCTGATCAAGGCGCGGGCGGCGGCGGAGGCTTCCCAAATTCCGGCGCTGGCCGACGATTCAGGCCTGTGTGTCGATGCCCTCGGCGGCGCCCCTGGGGTCTACACGGCGGACTGGGCCGAGGCGGATGTGTTCGAGGGCGGTCCAGGTCGTGACTGGTACATGGCGATGGGCAAGGTTGAGGGTAAGCTCGCCGGAGTTGCCGCAGAGTTCGCGAGAGTTGCGGTAGAGTCCGGGGAGAGTCCGCGAGAGTTGGAAAGAGCCTGCCACTTCGCCTGCGTGCTCGCTATCGCCTGGCCGGACGGCGCCCACGCGGTCTATGAGGGCCGCGCCCACGGCACTCTGACATGGCCGCCGCGCGGAACAATGGGCTTTGGCTATGACCCGGTATTCGTGCCTCTGGGCGACACGCGCACTTTCGCCGAACTCGATCCGGCCGAAAAGCACGCGATCAGCCACCGCGCCGATGCCTTCGCCAAGCTGGTAGCGGACCAGTTTTCCGCCTAAGGCTCAGGCCATGGCGCTAGCCCTCTACATCCACTGGCCATTCTGTCTCGCAAAGTGCCCCTATTGCGACTTCAACAGCCACGTCCGTGAGAGGACAGACATCACCGCGTGGGAAACCGCGCTGCTGGCCGACATGCGCCATGAAGCTCAGGTGACGCCCGGCAGGCCGCTGTCCTCGATCTTCTTTGGCGGCGGGACGCCCTCGCTGATGCCGCCTGCGCTGGTCGAGCGGCTGCTGCGCGAGGCCGAGGCGCTGTGGGGCTTTGCGCCGGGGATCGAGATCACGCTGGAGGCCAATCCCAGTTCGGTCGAGGCCGCGAATTTCGCCGCGCTCGCCAGGTCCGGGATCAACCGCGTCTCGCTCGGGCTTCAGGCGCTTGACGACAAAACCCTGAAGTTCCTTGGCCGACTGCATGACGTCAGCGAAAGCCTTGTCGCGCTGGAGCTTGCGCAAGCGCATTTCGGACGGGTGAGCTTCGATCTGATTTATGCGCGCCCCGATCACACGCCGGAACTGTGGGAGGCCGAGCTAAAGCGCGCTCTTGGTTTCGGCACCGGACACCTCTCGCTCTACCAACTGACCATCGAACCCGGCACCCGCTTCGCCACGCTGGTCCGCGAAGGCAGGCTGCACCCACTCGACGACGATCAGGCGGCCGACCTGTTCACTCTTACTCGTGAGCTGACCGCCGCTGCCGGCCTCCCCGCCTACGAGACCAGCAACCACGCACGCCCCGGCGAGGAAAGCCGCCACAACCTGACGTACTGGCGCTATCAGGACTATGTCGGCATCGGCCCGGGTGCGCATGGCCGCAGGCTGGGTGCGGCGACGGTACGGCACAAGAAGCCGGAGAACTTCCTGCGCTCGGTGGACGAGCAGGGCCACGGCATTGCCGAGGAAAAAGCGCTCGCTCCAGCCGACCAAGCCATGGAAGCTGTATTGATGGGCCTGCGCCTTAGCGAAGGGATTGAACCCGCCGCGCTCGCCGCGCGCTTCGGCTTCGCGGCAGACGATGTGATCGATCCGGCAAAGCGCGAGTTCTACCGGAATCTGGGCCATCTGGCACAAGAGGGCGACCTGCTGCGCGTGACCGAACAGGGCGCGCCCATGCTTGAGGCGCTGTTGGCCGAATTGGTGCCCGACGCGCTGGTAAGCGCATGATCACGGCAGAAATCCTTGAGGCGTGGAACAGTTACCTTGCCCTTGGACGGCGCCGCTCACCCCACACCGTCCGCGCCTATGCCGCAACGGTAGCGCGCCTGCTGCATGCCCTGCCCGAGGGGCAATCCTGGACCTCGCTAGCGCGGATCGATGCTGCAACCTTGCGCACCCATCTGGCTGAACGCCGCGCCGATGGCCTCGGCAATGTCTCGGCAGCGCGTGAACTATCGGCGCTCAAGACGTTCATCGCCTTTGCGCGCGAACAGGCCGGCGAGGCCGACACCAGCCGCCCGCGCCTGCGTGGGCCCCGCGTCAAGAAAGGCCTGCCGCGCCCGGTAACGCCGGATGAAGCTGTCAATCTCGCTGAAACGGTGGCCGACGACGCAAGCGTGCCATGGATCGCCGCGCGCGACCGGGCGGTGCTGCTGCTGCTTTATGGTGCGGGCATGCGCATTGCCGAAGCGCTGGCGCTGCCTGCGTCTGCTCTGCCGCTTGGCGAAAGCGTGGTGATCACCGGCAAGGGCGGACGCCAGCGCGTCGTCCCGCTGCTGCCGATCGTGCGCGAGGCCGTGGCGGAATATGCCCGGCTTTGCCCCTGGCCACTCGACCGGAACGAACCTCTGTTTCGCGGCGCCAAGGGTGGTCCCCTGGCACAAGGCATGGTCCAGCGCGCAGTGGCCCGCGCGCGCATAGCGCTGGGCTTGCCCGCCACGGCAACGCCCCACGCCCTGCGCCATTCCTTCGCAACGCACCTGCTCAGCGCAGGCGCGGATCTGCGCTCTCTGCAGGAACTGCTTGGCCACGCGAGCCTGTCATCGACGCAGATCTACACCCGTGTCGATGCGGCAACGCTGCTCGATGTCTATCGCAACGCCCATCCGCGCGCCTGAGCCGGCGTGACTACTTCCTGGCCGCCTTGTCATCCTTGAGCTTCTTCTCGGTCCACTCGATGAAGTCCTTGGCAAAGGCGTCGCGCAGTTCGGCCTTGGCTGGTTCGACCATGTCCGGCGTCTTCGGCGGGAAGACTTCAAGAGGATTCTTTACCGCGCCGATGGAGATGATCGGCGCGCCGCCCTTGCTGAAATCGCGGAATTGCGTGCCGACCAGCAGGTTGCTGCCGTACATCATCGCCTTGAAATAGAACACGCTGACGAGAAGGAACTCGGCGTAGCAGGGATTGGTCGACGAGGTGATACGCTTGCCTGCCTTGAGATCGGCGTTGAGCGCCTTGATCTTGGCCTTGAGCACGGGATCGGCCTTGACCGCCTCGTTCGAAGGCGTCGGCGGCTCGATGATGACCTGCCAATCCTGCACGCCAAGTCGCGTGCGGTAGTTGATCTTCTCGAGTTCGGCGAGCTGGATGTCGGGGCCGAGGTAGTCCTTCATCAGGTCCTTGACCGTGGCGACCCTGCCCTTGTGCGCTTCCTGATCGGCCACCGCGCCGACAATGCCGAACCCTGAAAGCAGCCCGCTGTTGAAGCCAATGTAGTTTTCGGTCGGAAAGACGTGCAATTCGCACGTGGACCCAGCCGAGGCCGCAGGTGCAGCAGGCGGCGCGGCCTGCTCCTGCGCCATCGCTTGCCCCGTCTGCCCAAGACACAGCGCCGCGATCCCGATATACAATCCTGCCTTCATAAGTCCCCACCCAAGTTGGTGGCCACGCTTGCTACGTGACCATCTGTTCCCGCGTCTGGATCGGAGATTCCAGAGCGGTTGGCAAGACCGATGGAGCAGTGTGGTTACTACTTGGCAGTCACGGAACGAGGCAAGCGCAGGACCGACTGCAAGCCGCCTAGATCCTCGCTTTCCCTGAGTTCCACGTTGCCGCCGTAGATTTCCGCGACATCGCGGACAATGGCGAGGCCGAGGCCCGTGCCGGGCTTGCCGGTATCGAGGCGGGCACCGCGATCGAAGATGCGGGTGCGGGCTTCTTCGGGGATGCCCATGCCGTCGTCCTCGACCCATATCTCACAGAACTTCGGGTCGGTCGGCACGGCATCGATGGTGATGAACACCGAACCGCCACCGTACTTGGCGGCATTCTCGATCAGGTTGCCGAGGATTTCGTCGAGGTCCTGTCGTTCGATCGAGACTTCGGCAGTGCGGTTGCCATCCATGTCGAGGCGAACCTGCGGGTAGAGCCGGACCACCGCGCGCTCCACCGCCTCGGCACTGTCCCAGACCTGCGCGCGCGACATGCCGACCGCGCGACGGCCGACGGCGCGGGCGCGGGCGAGGTGATGGTCGACCTGACGGCGCATCACCGCAGCTTCGCGGATCACCGTATCGGCAAGATCGTCGGCCTTGGCGGTGGCTGCGTTCATCACCACGGTCAGCGGCGTCTTGAGCGCGTGGGCAAGATTGCCTGCGTGCGTGCGCGCCTCCTCTGCCTGCCGTTCGGAATGCTCGAGCAGCCCATTGAGTTCGACAACAAGCGGTTGGACTTCAAGCGGCAGCGGATCGGTCACCCGGCTTGCCCCGCCCTCGCGCATTCGGGCGATCGCAAGGCGCACACGGCGCAAGGGGCCAAGACCGTAGAACGTCTGCAGCCCTGCCATGGTGAACAGGCCAAGGCCAAGTGCGAGGAACGACCATAGCAGGATCGAGCGAATGCGGCGGATCTGCGCGTCGATCTCGCCTCGGCTGGCGGCGACCTGGAATTCCCAAAGCGTATTGCTGCCGGGCAGGATCACCGAGCGCTGGATGATGCGCAGACGCTCGCCATCGAACTGATCGCTGTCCTCGATAACCGGGTCGACATAATTTTTGTCAGGATTGGTGCGCAGCGAGCGATCCCACAGGGAGCGTGAGGGGAAGTCCTCGTGGCCCTGCCCCGAAATCTGCCAGTAGAGGCCGCTGTTGGGTTCAAGGAAGCGCTGGTCGCCCAAGGGGCGATTGAAGAACACTTCGCCATCGGGACCAATCTCGGCCGAGGCGACCATCGCGGTCAGCATGTAGCCGAGCTGTTCGTCAAAATTGCGGGTGACGAGCCCGGTCAGCGTCTGGTCTAGAGCGAGGCCGCCGCCGAGCAGCAGGACGGTGATCCAGCCTGCCGCGATGAGCAGCATGCGCCGCGCCAGCGAGCCGGTGTGCGGCGCTGGCTGCGGCGTTTCGTTGCTGCCCTTCTCCGGCACCTATCAGCCGCGGCCAGGTTCGGCCGGATCGTCGAGACTATAGCCAAGGCCGCGGATCGTGGTGATCACGTCGGGCCCGAGCTTCTTGCGGATGCGCGTGACGAAGACTTCGATCGTGTTCGAATCGCGATCAAAATCCTGATCATAGATGTGCTCGATCAGCTCGGTGCGGCTGACGACCTTGCCCTTGTGGTGCAGCAGGTAGGACAGGAGCTTGTATTCCTGCGCCGTCAACTTCACCGGCTCGCCGTTGAGCGTGACACGGCCTGAGCGCGTATCGAGGCGGACATCGCCAGCGATCAGTTCCGACGAGGAGTTGCCCGAAGCACGGCGGATCAGCGCACGCAGGCGGGCGATCAGTTCTTCGGTCTGGAAAGGCTTGGCGAGGTAATCGTCGGCACCGGCATCGAGGCCGGCGACCTTATCGGACCAGCTGTCACGCGCGGTCAGAACCAGAACGGGGAACTTGCGGCCTTCCTTGCGCCACATGCCCAGTACGGTCAGGCCATCGATCTCGGGCAGGCCGAGATCGAGTATCACCGCGTCGTATTCTTCGGTCGAGCCCATGAAGTGCCCGTCCTCGCCATCGACCGAAAGATCGACCGCATAACCGTTCTGTTCGAGCGTGTTCTTGAGCTGCTTGCCGAGCGTGGGTTCGTCCTCGACGATCAGAATGCGCATCACTTGCCCCTTGCTGCGCGCTTTTGCGGCGCGATAACCTGAACGGCTAGATGGGGCGCGAAACCTGAACGGTCAAGGAACTGGCAAGAAAGCCTGTGTTCACCGATCGTCTGCTCAGCGACTCTCGCCCAGCACCTGACCAGTGCGCGCATCGACATCGACGAACGATACACGGCCATCACGGATGAACTTGAGGCGATAGACCATGGCCGAGGGATCGTACTCCGGGCCGAGGTATTGCATCCCCGGCTTGGTCGGCAGGACGCGGCGTTCGATGTCCCGAAGCGACCGAACATTGCCCGCGCGCAGGTCGCGGCGGGCCTCGTTCTGCTCGTCGGGGCGCTGTTGCGCGTGGGACGATACAGGCAGGACAGCCAGCGAAGCGGCGATGATGGCAATGACACGGTTCATGATGTCCGCATGCATAAGACTTGCGCATTGAACAAGCCGTGAATGCGAAGCGGCGCTATCGTTCAGCCTCAGGCGTTGCGCCTGCGCAACGGTGGGGCTAAGCGGCTCGACATGGCGGCACCGATACTCAGCTGGGAAGGCCTTGGCCTGATCCAGGGCAATGGCTGGCTCTTTCAGGACCTCGACATCCACATCCAGCAGCGCGACCGGCTCGCGCTGATCGGACGCAATGGCGCTGGCAAGACGACGCTGCTCAAGTTGCTGGGCGGTCAGGTCGATGCGGACAAGGGCACCCGCTCGATCCAGCCCGGCACGAAGATCGTGACCCTGGAGCAGGACCCGTTCTTCACCGGCTACGACACGCTGATGGACTTCGCGCTTTCGGGCAAGGACGCCCCGCCCCGGCACGAAGTGGAAGCCATCGCCGGGCAGCTCGGCATTGACCTCACGCGAAAGGCCGACAGCGCCAGCGGGGGCGAGCGTCGCCGTGCCGCGCTGGCCCGTGCGCTGGCGAGCGAGCCCGATCTCCTGCTGCTCGACGAGCCGACCAACCACCTTGATCTTGCCGCGATCGACTGGCTTGAGGACTGGCTGCAGCGCTACCGGGGTGCCTTTGTGGTGATCAGCCACGACCGTACATTCCTTGAGCGCCTGACCAAGGCGACGCTGTGGCTCGACCGGGGCAGCCTGCGCCGCAAGGACATCGGCTTTGGCGGGTACGAGGCTTGGATGGAGCAGGTCTATGCCGAGGAAGCCCGCGCGGCGGACAAGCTCGACGCCAAGCTGAAGATCGAGGCGCACTGGCTGGAGCGCGGCGTGACCGCGCGGCGCAAGCGCAACCAGGGGCGGCTCGAGAAGCTGTGGGAAATGCGGGCGCAACGCGCGGCCATGCTCAGCCCGCAGGGGACGGCCAAGCTCGCCATCGCCAGCGACGATGCCAAGAGCAAGGCGGTGATCGTGGCGGATCACGTGAACAAGTCGTTTGGCGAGCGGCCGATCGTGAAGGACTTCACCCTGCGCATCACGCGCAAGGACCGCATCGGCGTGGTCGGATCGAATGGGGCGGGCAAGACGACGCTGCTCAAGCTGCTGACCGGAGAACTTGAGCCCGACAGCGGGACGATCACGCTCGCCAAGACGCTCCAGGGCGTGATGATCGACCAGCAGCGCAGCCTGATGGCACCCGACAAGCGCGTGCGCGACGTGCTGGCAGACGGCAGTGACTGGATCGATGTGCGCGGCGTGCGCAAGCACATCCAGGGCTATCTCAAGGACTTCCTGTTCGATCCGGGGCTGGTCGAAGCGCGCGTTGGCACGCTTTCGGGCGGGGAGCGATCGCGCCTGCTGCTTGCGCGCGAATTCGCACGGTTTTCCAACCTGCTGGTGCTCGACGAGCCGACCAACGACCTCGATCTCGAAACGCTCGATCTGCTGCAGGAAGTGATCTCGGACTACGACGGCACCGTCCTGATCGTAAGCCACGACCGCGACTTCCTTGATCGCACGGTGACGATAACGCTGGGCATGGACGGATCGGGCCGCGTGGACATCGTCGCGGGCGGCTATGCCGACTGGGAAAAGATGCGCAAGGCGCGTCTCGCGGGCAAGCCAGTGGCAAGGGGCGGCGAGAAGGCCGAAGCCACCGCATCATCTCCACCACCTGCGCTGCCCAGGAAGGGCAAGCTGTCCTACAAGGACCAGCGTGACTACGAATTGCTCCCCAAGCGGATCGAGGAACTCGACGCGGCCATCGCGCGCGGCGAGGCGCAGTTGGCCGATCCGGACCTATACGCCAAGGACCCGAAGAAGTTCGATTCGCTGATGGCCGCGCTCGAAAAGGTCCGCGCCGACAAGGATGCGGCGGAGGAGCGCTGGCTGGAACTGGCGGAGATGGTGGAAGGTTAGCCCTAGGACCTGCGCAAAGGCCTTGCCACGCCGCAAGCTTTACAGGTAAGCAAAAATCACCGTTGCGGTTAAGCACGGAGCTTGCTCAGGTCGCATCATGATCAACCGAATTCGCGATATCCGCCGCCAGAAAGGCATGACGCTCGCCGACGTTGCCGCGCGTTGCGATCCGCCGACGACGGCGCAGACAATCGGCCGTCTCGAAACCGGCACGCGCAGCCTGTCGCTGGTGTGGATGAACCGCATCGGCGCAGCGCTTGGTGTGGAACCGCAACTTCTGGTCAAGGCCGACGAGGAAAGCCCGGCACGGCTCGTCGCGCGACTTGGGGCGCAGGGGGCAGAGGCGCTGGCCAAGCCGATGGATGCGATCCTGCCCGTGGCACTCGATGGCTCGGCACGGCTCATGGCCATGGCGGTCGATGCCAGTGCGGGCGAATACCGGGCGGGCGATCAGGTCTGGCTTCGTCAGATCGATCCGGACGATTTCGCCCGCGCCTTCAACCGCGACGTTCTCTCGCCCCGTCCCGGTGGCCGCTTCACCTTCGGTCGGCTGATCGACCAGCGCGACGGCCGCGTCGCCCTGCTCCCGCCAGGCCCTGGCCAGAGACAGGTGGTGATCGACCGGCCGGCGTGGCTCGGGCTTGCCGAGATGCTCGTGCGCAAGCTCTGACGTGAGGCGGCTGCTCTCGATCTCGACACTTTATCCTGCCACTGGCCGTCCCGGTTTCGGCCGTTTCGTTGGCCGACAGATGCAGGCACTTGCGGCGCGTGGCGACTGGGACGTAACTGTAGTCAATCCGGTCGGCCTCCCGCCTGTCCCGATGAAGCGCTACGCAGCGCTCAAGGCCATTCCCGAAGTGGAGCAGCAGGGCGGGGTCACGGTGCACCATCCGCGATTTCTGCTGGTGCCGGGGCTTTCAGGGCCGATCAACCCGATGCTGATCGCCCACGGCATCCTGCCGCTTGCAAAACGGCTCCATGCCGAACGACCGTTCGACATGGTCGATGCGCAGTTTTTCTATCCCGACGGGCCAGCTGCGGCAAAGGTGGCGCGCTCGTTGGGCTTGCCTCTCGCCATAAAGGGGCGCGGCTCGGACATTCATCTGTGGGGCATGCGCGCCCTGCCCCGACGGCAGATGCTGGAAGCGGCACGGCAATCGTCGGTGCTGCTCTCGGTTTCCTGCGCTCTGGCCCGCGACATGGTCGATCTGGGCATGCCCGAGGACCGCATCCGGGTGCACTACACCGGCCTCGACCGCGCACGGTTCCATCCGATGGCGCGGGCCGAGGCTCGGCAGAAGGTATCCGGACAGCACGGGCTGGGTCTCTGGCCCGACGGGCGACTGCTGCTTTGCGTGGGCGCGCTGCTGCCGATCAAGGGACAGGCGCTGGCGATCCGTGCCCTCCTACTGCTGCCGGAGGACGTGAGGCTGGCAATCGTTGGCACCGGAGAGCACGAGCCGATGCTGCGGGCACTGGTCACGGAACTCGCTCTTGAATCGCGCGTGATGTTCCTCGGCGCGGTGGAGCACGACGTTCTGCCCGACCTGCTCTCGGCCGGCGATGCAATGGTCCTGCCATCGGAGCGCGAAGGGCTTGCCAATGCATGGATCGAGGCGCTCGCCTGCGGGACCCCATTGGTGATTCCAGACGTTGGCGGCGCGCGCGAAGTCGTGCTCGACGACAGCGCGGGACGCATCGTCGATCGCACGCCGGAGGCGATTGCGCAGGGCGTTGCCGAAGTCCTCGCCAATCCGCCGAGTCAAGCGGCAGTGGCCGCCAATGCCGAACGGTTCAGCTGGGACGCCAATGCCGCGTCGCTCGCGGCCTTCTACGACGAAGCGGCGGCAGAACGCTAAGTTCCACCGCCGCTCCGGGCATTTCAGGTTCGAGAACGATCAGGCGCCGTCGCGCGCAAGCCGCTCCTGCTTTTCGAGCGCCGTCTCGGTCGGCACGAAGCTGTTCGGATTGACCTTGAGCCAGATCAGGATCGGCGCGGCCATGTAGATCGAGCTGTAGGTACCGACGAAGATGCCCAGCGTGATCGCCGCGGTGAAGCCAAAGATCACATCGGGGCCGAGCAGCAGCAGGGCCACTAACGTGATCAGCATTGAGAGCGAGGTCACGATGGTACGGGCCAGCGTTTCGTTCACCGAAAGGTCGAGCAGTTCGGGCATCGGCATCTTGCGGAACTTCTTCATGTTCTCGCGGATGCGGTCATAGACGACGATGGTGTCATTCAGCGAATAGCCGATCAGCGTCAGCAGCGCAGCGACGATGTTGAGATCGAACTCCATCCCCGTCAGCGCGAACAGGCCCAGGGTCAGCGTCACGTCGTGAACCAGCGCGAACAGCGCGCCCACGCCGAACTGCCATTCGAAGCGCAGCCAGATATAGGCCGCCACTGCCAGCGAGGCGAGGCCCAGCGCCTTGAACGCGTCCCAGCCAAGCTCCTTCGAAACCTTGCCCGAAACCGAATCGACGCCGTCGATCCGCGCATCTGCGTGGTTCTTCTTGATGTCAGCCGTGATCGTGCGCGCCATCTTGTCGGCCAGCGCCGCTTCATGGTCTGCGCCTTCGGGCAGCTTCATGCGGATCGAGATCTCGTTCGGCTTGCCGTAGCGCTGGATGATCGGCTCACCATAGCCGAGCTTGCCAACTTCCTCGCGCAGCGTCGAGACAGGCGCTTCGGCGCTGCGTTCGAAGGTGACGCGGATCATCTGGCCGCCGATGAAATCGACGCCGAGATTGAGGCCCTTGGTCAGCACCAGCCCCCACGATGCCGCCATCAGCACGAGGCTGATGATGTAGAACGGCACGCGCCACTTGAGAAAGTGGATGTTGGTGTGATCGGGAACGAGCTTGAGGAGTTTCATGGGTTCTTCCTCCTCTTACAGGGCGATTTCGGTGGGACGCGCGCGGCGCAGCCACTGGGCAACCCACATGCGGGTCAGCGTCACGGCCGTGAACACCGAGGTGGCGATGCCGATCATCAGAACGACCGCAAAGCCCTTCACTGGGCCAGAGCCGAACGCGAACATCAGCACGGCGGCGATGACGTTGGTGATGTTGGCATCGAAGATCGCGCGGCTGGCTTCCTTGTAGCCGAGCTCGACCGCCTGCGTGACCTTGCGGCCACGATGGCGCTCTTCACGGATACGCTCGTTGATCAGCACGTTGGCGTCGACTGCCGCGCCGATCGTCAGCACGAAACCCGCGATGCCCGGAAGGGTCAGCGTGGTGCCGATGATGCCCATGATACCGAGGATCATCAGCACGTTTATGATCACCGCGAGGTTCGCATAGACGCCGAAGCGGCCATAGGTGACAAGGATGAACACGGCGAGAGCGAGCGTGCCGACGCCCATCGCGATCATGCCCTTGCGGATCGAATCCGCGCCAAGATCGGGCCCGACGGTGCGCTCTTCCACGACCTTGAGGTCCACCGGCAGTGCGCCGGAACGCAGCGAGATCGCCAGCGCATTGGCGCTTTCGGTGGTGAAGCGGCCCGAGATGATTGCGCTGCCGCCCATGATGGGTTCGTTGATCGTCGGCGCGGACAGCACCTTGCCATCAAGGATGATCGCGAACTGCTTGCCTACGTTCTGCGTGGTCAGCTTGGCAAACTTGGCGCCACCATCGGTGTTGAAGGTGATGTTGACGACCGGTTCGTTGGTCTGCTGGTTGTTCGTCTGCTGCGCATTGGTCAGCTGGTCGCCGCGAATGCCACCAAGGCGCTTGACCGCGATCGATGGCACGCCGCCACCTTCGGCGGGGCTGATGAACGGCACGATCTCGCTGCCCGGAGGAGCGATGCCACGCGCCACGTCCGAAGGCAGGGCCGATGTATCGACCAGCTTGAATTCGAGCTTGGCGGTCTGGCCGAGCAGGTTCTTGAGCGCCTGCGGGTCCTGCAGGCCCGGCACCTGCACGACGATGCGCGTCGGGCCGGAGCGGATGATCGTCGGCTCCTTGGTGCCGAGCGCGTCGATGCGCTTGCGCACCACTTCGACCGCTGTGTCCATCGCCTGCGTGACGGCCTGATTCACCCCGGCCTCGGTCGGCGCGAGGACGAAGCGGTTGCCGTCAACGACGTTGATGTCCCAGTCACGCTGACCGGTAAGCCCTGCCCCGTTGGTCAGCGGCAGCACGGCCTCGCGCACCGCATCGACCTGCGAGGGATCGGCGACGACGAAAGTCAGCGCGCCATCGCGGTTCGAAATGTCGCTGATGCGGATGTCTTTTCCATCCTGCTTCAGCTTGTTCCGGACCGATTCCTCCATACCCTCGATGCGCTGCTGGCGCACCTGCGCAGGGTCAGCCTCGAGCAGGATGTGGCTGCCGCCGGCAAGGTCGAGCCCGAGGTTTACCTTGGGTTCGGGCAGTGCGGTCGGCCACGAAAGGCCCATGGTGGAGGTGAGCGAGGGAATGGCGGCGGCCACGCAGGTCAGCGTGATGAACCAGAGCCAGATCACCTTCCAGCGCGGAAAATCGAGCATGGGCGGTCAGCTTTCAGGAAAGGAAGAAGTCAGTTGTTAGCCATCAGTCGTTGGCGGGCGCGGAACCTGCAGGCGGCACGATGTCGCCAATGGTCGCGCGCACGGCCTTCACCCGGACGTTCGGCCCGAGTTCCAGTTCCGCATAATGATCGTCGAGCTTGATGACCTTGCCAATCAGGCCACCGGCCGTCACGACCATGTCGCCCTTCTTCATCGCAGCGATCTTGGCCTTGTGCTCCTTCTGCTGGCGCATTTGCGGGCGAAGGATCAGGAACCAGAAGATGAAGCCCATCGCCACCAGCGGCAGGAAGCTCATCCAGGCAGGCGGTTGTCCGGCATTCGCGGCGGCGGCGGAAAGAGTGCTCAGCATCATGGGTCCGTTTCTGGGATCGCGACAGTGGTTTTGCAACCGCACCGCCTGCAGATATCCTGCAAGACGCGGCCTCGGCTGCTGCAAGCGGCGCGGTTAGCAGTTTGGAATAGTCTAGGCAATCTGAGCCTCGGCAATGCGGGCCATGCGCACAGACCGGCGGGGACTCCGAACCTTTCGCCAATCAGGCGCTTGCCATCAAAGAAAGTGCTGCCTATAGGCGCGCTTCCGGTCGGGACGTAGCGCAGCCTGGTAGCGCATCACACTGGGGGTGTGGGGGTCGGAGGTTCGAATCCTCTCGTCCCGACCAATTTTCAAAAGGCCCGACGCTTCGCGCGTTTCGGGCCTTTTTGCTGAAAACCGTTTTCCTACATCGGCCGACATGGTTACCTCATCGCGCGTCCAACTTTGCGAAAGGGCGACGCAATGGGTATTCTCGAAGCACTGATCTCTCCCATCTCCGGCATCATCGACAAGGTGATCCCCGACAAGGACGCCCGCGACCGGGCAAAGCTCGAACTCCTCAAGCTCGATGGCACGCAGGAACTCAGGCAGTTGCAGACGCGCATTTCGGCAATTCTGGCCGAGGCCGGTTCGGCCGACCGCTGGACCAGTCGGGCCCGCCCCGGCTTTCTCTATGTGATGTACGCCATGATTCTCTGGGCCCTGCCGATGGGCCTGATCGCGGCGTTCCGCCCGCAGGCTGCGCAGGACATTTCCGCCGGGATGTCCGCCTATCTCAATGGCCTGCCCGAGCCGCTCTATGCCCTCTTCGGCACCGGCTACCTCGGCTACACCGCTGCCCGCCAGTGGGGCAAGGTGCGCGGCAGCGACCGGTGATCGCCAGTCTTCTTGGTTAGTTTCTGGTAACTTCCGCCTGCTATTGAGACGGCCATGACAACAAGGTCGGCCACACCCTCCATGAAACTGCTGCTCGATGGCAGGCGGACTCTACGTGCTGCCGTTCCCGCTCTCGTGGCCCTTTCGGCCATCCTCGGCGGCTGCGGCAAGGCAACCGACGAGAAGCTGGAAGCGCGTCTTGCCGCGCTTGAAGCCAAAGCCGATGCCGCTGACCAGCGGTCGCGCCAGGCCTTGAGCATGGCTGCGACCGGCAATCCTGCTCCTGCACCCGAAGGTGGTGGCGAGCCGATCTATGGCGAAGCTGCCGACAATGGTGGCGTCACCGACGATTCCCCCGACAGTGCGATCTATGACAACACCATGGAATCCCCGCCCGGCCCGGCCATCGCACCGGGCGGCTGACGCGCCCTCGCACGCCCTCGTCCCTTGCACGTTTGCCTGCAACGTCTATCACGGCAGGCAAATCGCGATCGGGGGATCACATGACGCAAACACTCGAGCCAGGCACGACGGTCTACGTGCTCAATGGCCCCAACCTGAACCTGCTCGGCCTGCGCGAGCCCGAGATCTACGGGTCGCAGACGCTTGATGACATTGCAGGGATGCTTGAAGATCGCGGCCGCGAACTCGGTTTCGAGATCGACATGCGCCAGTCCAACCATGAAGGCCATCTGATCGACTGGCTGCACGAAGCGCAGGCCGAAGGCGCGAAAGCCGTCCTGCTGAACGCCGGAGCCTATACCCACACGTCTGTCGCGCTTCATGATGCGATCAAGTCGATCAAGGTCCCGGTGATCGAGGTACACCTGTCCAATCCCCACAAGCGCGAAGACTTCCGCCACCACTCCTATGTCGGCATGGCCGCACTCGGCACAGTCTGCGGTTTCGGCGCGAACAGCTATCTCGTCGCTCTGGACGCCGCCGCGCGCCTCTGAACGCGCCGTTTTTCCACCTTCAACGCCCGCGAACACTTGCAAGCCTGCCATCAAGGGGGCATGGCGCGGGCCTGAAAATCATACCCCGCGAGGAAACACATGGGTCACGAACGCGGCGACAAGGCCGAAAACATGTCGATTGACAGCAAGCTGGTGCGCGAACTGGCAGAACTTCTCGCCGAGACCGGTCTGTCCGAAATCGAAGTCGAGGATGGCGAACGCAAGATCCGTGTCGCCCGCCAGATCACCGCAGCGCCGGTGACGCAAGTTTCCGTTCCGGCACCTGCCGCTGCTGCTCCCGCTCCTGTCACCGCCCCTGCTGCCGCTGCACCTGCCGCGGCTCCCGCAGATGACAGCGCCAACGCGCTCAAGTCGCCGATGGTCGGCACCTGCTATCTTGCTGCCGAACCCGGCGCTGCGAACTTTGTCTCTGTCGGCCAGACGGTCAAGGCGGGCGATACCGTGCTGATCATCGAGGCGATGAAGGTCATGAACCCGATCACCGCCCCTGCCGCCGGTGTCGTGAAAGCGATCCTCGTAGAGAACGCGCAGCCGGTCGAATTCGACCAGCCGCTGGTCGTGATCGCGTAAGGACCGCACATGGCCATCAAGCGCCTGCTGATCGCCAACCGCGGCGAAATCGCGCTGCGCATTCACCGCGCCGCGCACGAAATGGGCATCGAGACGGTCGCGGTGCACTCCACCGCCGATGCCGACGCGATGCACGTGCGTCTTGCCGACCACGCGGTCTGCATCGGTCCGCCCGCTGCGCGTGACAGCTACCTGAACGTCGCGGCAATCATCTCGGCTGCCGAAATCACCCACGCTGACGCAATCCACCCCGGCTACGGCTTCCTCTCGGAGAACGCCAAGTTCGCCGAGATCGTCGAAGCGCACGACATCACTTGGATCGGCCCCAAGCCTGAACACATCCGCACGATGGGCGACAAGATCGAGGCCAAGCGCACCGCTGGCGCGCTGGGACTGCCGCTTGTCCCTGGATCAGACGGCGCGGTCTCCGACATCGCCGAAGCCAGGGCCATTGCCGAGAAGGCTGGATACCCGGTGATCATCAAGGCCGCATCTGGCGGCGGCGGTCGCGGCATGAAGGTCTGCAACGGGCCGGAAGAGCTCGAAACGCTGATCCAGCAGGCCGGGAGCGAGGCCAAGGCCGCGTTCGGCGATGCCACGGTCTACATCGAGAAGTACCTCGGCAACCCGCGCCATATCGAGTTCCAGATCTTCGGCGATGGCAACGGCAACGCGATCCATCTCGGCGAACGCGACTGCTCGCTGCAGCGCCGCCACCAGAAGGTGCTCGAAGAAGCGCCATCGCCGGTTATCTCGGCCGAAGAGCGCGATCGCATGGGCGGGATCGTCGCCAAGGCGATGGCCGACATGGGCTATCGCGGCGCGGGCACGATCGAGTTCCTTTGGGAAAACGGCGAGTTCTACTTCATCGAGATGAACACCCGGCTGCAGGTGGAGCATCCCGTCACTGAGGCGATCACAGGCGTCGATCTCGTGCGCGAACAGATCCGCATTGCCGATGGCAAGCCGCTCTCGGTTAAGCAGGAAGAGATCGAGTTCAAGGGCCACGCGATCGAATGCCGCATCAACGCGGAAGATCCCTTCACCTTCGCCCCATCGCCGGGGCTGGTGAAAAGCTATCACGCAGCGGGCGGCATGCATGTGCGCGTCGATTCCGGGCTCTACGCCGGATACAAGATCCCGCCGTACTATGACTCGATGATCGCCAAGCTGATCGTCTATGGCCGCACCCGTGAAGGCTGCATCATGCGGCTCAAGCGTGCGCTTGCAGAAATGGTCATCGAAGGTCCCAAGACCTCGATCCCGCTCCACCAGCGCCTGCTGAACGAGCCGGATTTCCTCTCGGGTGACTATACGATCAAGTGGCTGGAAGAGTGGCTGGCAAAAGACGCCTGACTTCCACGACATCAAACGGAAAAGCCCCCGCAGTGCGGGGGCTTTTTTGTGGTCGGATCAGCTGTCGCCTTCTTCCAAAGGCAATCTTGCCCGGATTGCACGCCAGGCAGGCTCAGGCCGGTCATTCTTCACGAGAATTGCCTCAACCTCGTCAAATTCCTCCAGTTCCAGCGCCTCGCTGACGCTAAGCGGGAAATAGACGTTCTCGTCGTTGTCCATGCGCACGGCATAGGCGCCACGGCCTTCTTCACTTCTTGTAATGATGCACATCGCTTTGACAGCCATGATAGAACCTTAATTTGATAGTCTGACAGAAATGCCCGAAACGGGCCTGTTTCATGCAGCGCCTCGGCAGCCTGCTGTCAAGAGCGCGGTTTCCACACGATCACGCGCCAGACATAAGCCACGAGCACGATCACGAGCGTGCCCGTCGCTACAGGGCCTGTGTACTTCTCCAGATCGCTGAAATTTCGGCCAAGATAGTATCCAGCCCCTGCCAGAATTGCGTTCCAGATCGCCGCTCCCGCAAAAGTGAACAGGAGGAAACGCACGTGTCCCATGCGAGTCAGCCCCGCCGGTAGCGAGATCATCGTGCGCATGAATGGCGCAAATCGCACAGCAAAGACGACCCACTGGCCGTGGCGGCGGAAGAACGCGACGATGCGCTCGATGTCTTCCCACTCGACCGTCAACCAACGGCCGAAGCGGTTCACGAAAGGTTGCAAGCGCTCATATCCCAGCGCGCGGCCGAGCAGATACCAGCAGTAATTGCCAAGAGTGGATCCGACAGTCCCAGCCAGCATAAGCGGCCAGAACTCCATGCGCCCCCGCGCCACGGCTATTCCGCCCAGCCCCATGATCACTTCCGATGGAATCGGCGGGAAGACGTTCTCGATGACCATCAGGAAAGCGATGCCCCAATAGCCGCCCCCTTCGATGAGGTGGATGATCCAGTCGTTCATGGGAAGGGTAACGCTTCCAAGCAGCCAAAAGCTCCTGCGACCCCGCGCAGGCGGCGGCCTCAGGCGGATTCACCTATCGTTCCGTAACAACACCGAGGCCCCCGCCCTTGCGGAGGCACCGCGCCTCATGCGACCTAGAGCCGACCCTCGATCGCGTCCCAGATCATCCCAGGCGTATCTGTGCCATTGAACTTGTCGATGGCGACGATCCCGGTCGGCGACGTCACGTTGATTTCGGTCAGGTACTTGCCGCCGATCACGTCGATGCCGACGAATATCAGCCCCAGCCGCTTCAGCTCTGGCCCAAGCGCGGCGCAGATTTCCTGCTCCTCAGGCGTCAGTTCGGTCTTCTCGGCATAGCCACCGACTGCAAGGTTCGAGCGAAACTCGCCCTCACCCGGCTTTCGGTTGATCGCGCCGGCAATCACGCCATCGACCAGCACGATGCGCTTGTCGCCCTTGGCCACTTCGGGAAGGAAGGCCTGAACCATGTGCGGTTCGGGCCAGGTCTGGTTGAACACCTCGAACAGTGCGCCGAGGTTCTCGCCCTCCTCGCTCACCCGGAAGATCGCCTTGCCGCCGTTGCCGTGGATCGGCTTGATCACGATGGCACCATGCTTCTTCTGGAACAGACGCACTTCCTCGACCGATCGTGTCACGATCGTCGGCGGCATGAAGCGCCGGTAGTCGAGCACCATGACCTTTTCTGGTGCATTGCGCACGCTTCGCGGGTTGTTAACCACCAGCGTCTCGGTCTCGATCCGCTCGAGCAGGTGTGTGGCGGTGATATATCCCATGTCGAACGGCGGGTCCTGCCGCATCAGCACGACGTCGATGTCACGCCCGAGGTCCAGCCGGCGCTTCTCACCCGCCTTGTAGTGATCGCCGACAACCCGCTGCACCGTCACTGGTGAGGCATGCGCGATCAGCCGGTCGTCCTCGTCCAGCGTGAGCGAACCCACGTCATAGTGGTAAACCTCGTGCCCCCGCTCCTGCGCTGACAGCATGAGCGCAAAGCTCGAATCGCCATTGATATTGATCGAATGGAGCGGGTCCATCTGGACCGCGACGCGAAGAGTCATGCTTGCACTGATCCTCAGGGGTTTCTCTCACCCGCGCCTTAAAGCGACTTTATCGGCAGCGCGACCATTTTCGCCCAGCGCCACGATGGCGCCACCCCCTACCAAGGAGCCATTGATGCGCAAGCTGTTCACTGTTGCCGCCGCCGGTGTCGCCGTTCTCGGCTGGTCTGCCCAAGGCATTGCCAACCCCGACCCGCACCCGACGTCTGCCCCCCACGACGACCACAAGGGCGAAAAGAAGGACGAGCACCACGACGAACACAAGGATGGTGAACACAAGGACGGCGAGCACAAGCCGGCCCACTGATCGGTTCAGGCGCCGGGTTGCTACGCCTTGGCAATCCGGCCCCGACTGGCTTCAGATCAAGCGCCGGGTTGCCACGCGTTGGCAATCCGGCGCGGCCAGGCGCGCGGGGCAACAAGGATCACATCGATCTGCACATCGTCCCCCGGCTTGGCATAGCGCGGCGCCAGCATCTCGGCGGCTCTCGCCACGCGCCGCAGCCGGTGGGCATCGATAGCCTCACCCAGCAGGGCAGCATCACGCCGCCACTTCACCTCGACGAACGCAACAGTCCGGCCCTTGCGTGCAATCAGGTCGACTTCGCCGACCTTGACCTTCACGCGCTGCGCCAGAATGCGCCACCCGCACAGCCGCAGCCACCACGCCGCCAGCGTCTCGCCCCGCCGCCCGCGCTGTTCGGCCTCGACCTTGTTCAAGCCTTCAGTTCCATCGCCCGAGCATAGAGCGCCTTGCGATCAAGGCCGTGGGCCTTGGCCACCTTGCCCGCCGCCTGCGACGTCGACATTTCCGCTAGTGCTGCGCGCAGTTCGGCGTCGATCACATCCTCGTCCGGTGCCTCGGCCTCGCCCGGCGGCCCGATCAGCAGCACGATTTCGCCCTTGGCCGGATGTGCGGTGTAGTGCTCTGCAAGTTCCGCAGCGGTCCCGCCCCGGCACTCCTCGTGAAGCTTGGTCAACTCGCGCGCCACGGCCACCTCGCGCCCCGGCAGCCGTTCTGCAATCGCCTCTAGCGAAGCAACCAGACGCGGCCCCGTTTCATAAAAAGCGAGCGTCGCCGGGACCGCTGCCAGTTCCGCCAGCACGTCGCCCCGCGCCTTCTCCTTGTTCGGGAGAAACCCAGCAAAGAGGAAACGATCCGTCGGCAAACCCGCCATCGAAAGCGCCGTGATCACAGCACTCGCCCCCGGCAGCGACGTTACCGCAATGCCCCTCGCCTTCGCCTCGCGCACCAGGCGATAGCCGGGATCGGAAATCAGCGGTGTCCCCGCGTCCGAGACCAGCGCCACGGCCTTGCTCGCCATCTCTCCAAGAAGTGCCTCGCGTGCGCCTTCGCTGGCGTGATCATCGTAGCGCCGCATCGGCTTGTGCAGGCCAAGCAGATTCAGCAGCTTGCCCGTCACGCGCGTGTCCTCGCACGCCACGAGATCGCAGCGACCAAGCGTTTCGGTGGCGCGACGGGTCATGTCACCAAGATTGCCAATTGGGGTCGCTACAATATAGAGACCGGGTTCGAGGGGTGACGTGTCCATGGGCTTCCAATGGACCGCCCAGCCAAGAGCGACAAGAGGGTGTGCGGGGAATGAACATGGGACAATCTGGCGAAAGCCGCATCTCGGGCCTTCGCCAATCGCGCAGGTGGGTGGTTGCTGGCACGCTCGCGCTCCTGGCAGGTTGTACCGTCATCCCAAAGGGCACCGCCCCGATTGCCGAACCGACAGAGAAGGCGCCTGACGCAAACACCCTGCCGACCGATGCCGGACGCCACCGCGTCGCGCTGCTCGTTCCGATGACAGGCGTCAACGCTGCCGTCGGCCAGTCCATCGCCAATGCCGCAACCATGGCAGTACTCGACACCAACGCCGCAAACCTGCGCATCACCACCTATGACACCGCAACCGGTGCAGGCATTGCCGCATCGCGTGCGATTGCTGATGGCAACAAACTGATCCTGGGGCCCTTGCTGTCGGACGACGTCGTGCTCGTCTCGAATGTGGCGCGGCCCGCCAAGGTCCCGATGATCACCTATTCGAACGACAGCGCCGTCGCCTCGCGCGATGTATTCGTGATGGGGCAGGCTCCGAGCCAGTCCATCTCCCGCGTCCTCGGGTTCGCCAAGGCAAAGGGCGTAAAGACCGTCGCCGCGATCATCCCGACCGGCGACTACGGGCAGCGCGCCACCGCGGGCCTGACCGAAGCCGCGCGTGCAAACGGCGTGACCGTCACCGCCATCGAAACTTACGACCGCGGCAATACTTCGGTCGCAAGCGCGGTGCGCCGGGCCAAGGACAAGTCGAAGTTCGATGCATTGCTCATCGCCGATGGCAGCCGGATCGCACTTCAGGCGGGCCCGCTTGCCGGCAAGGGCGTCAAGCTGCTTGGAACCGAACTTTGGAGCGGAGAAGGCGCCATTGCCAAGTCGCCCGCAATGCGTGGCGCATGGTTCGCCGCCGTGTCTGACGGACGCTTTGGACAGTTTGAAAAGAGCTACGCCACCCGCTTCGGCGCAACGCCCTCGCGTCTCGCAACGCTCGGCTACGACAGCGTGTTGCTGACGCTCAACGTCGCACGCACCTGGAAGCCCGGCACCACCTTCCCCACCGCCAAGCTCTATGATCCGCAAGGTTTCATCGGCCTCGACGGCGTCTTCCGCTTCACCGCCAGCGGCATTGCCGAACGGGCAATGGAAGTGCGCGAGGTGGCAGCAGGCACGTTCACGACTGTCTCCCCGGCCCCAGCCAAGTTCTGAACGCCCGATAACGGGGGATTTCGCCGGATAAGGCGGCATCCCCGCTTGCGTGCGGATTCGCAGGGGTTCTATACCCGTTCGCATGTCCGATGACCTTTTCGACAAGCTTCCCGCCACCAGCGCCACCGAAAGCTATGACGGTTCCGCGATCGAGGTTCTCGAGGGCCTCGAACCCGTCCGCCGCCGCCCCGGAATGTATATCGGCGGCACGGACGAACGCGCACTGCACCACCTCGCCGCCGAAGTGCTCGACAACGCGATGGACGAGGCTGTCGCGGGCCATGCCAACCGCATCGAAGTGCTGCTGGAGGAAGGCAACCGCCTGACCATCTCAGACAACGGTCGCGGCATTCCGGTTGACGAGCATCCCAAGTACCCCGGCAAATCCGCGCTTGAGGTGATCCTCACTACGCTGCACTCGGGCGGCAAGTTCTCGGGCAAGGCCTATGCGACCTCCGGCGGTCTGCACGGCGTCGGTGTCTCGGTGGTCAATGCCTTGTCCTCGCTGACCCGCGTCGAAGTCGCTCGAAACAAGGAGCTTTACGCGCAGGAATTCTCGCGAGGAAACCCGACGACGAAGCTATTAAAGGTCGGCAACGCGCCCAACCGGCGCGGCACGCAGGTCACTTTCGTGCCTGATACCGAGATTTTCGGCGAGGACGCGAAGTTCAAGCCTGCCCGCCTGTTCCGGCTGGTCCGCTCAAAGGCCTACCTCTTTGCCGGTGTCGAGATCCGCTGGCGCTGCGTCCCCTCGCTTGCCAGCGAGGACGTGCCAGCCGAAGCCGTGTTCCAGTTCCCCGGCGGCCTCGCCGATCATCTCGCAGAGCAAGTCTCTGGCCGCGAATGCGTCACCTCGGTGCCTTTCGCGGGCCGCCAGGACTTTCCGCTCGGCCCCAACGGCGAAGAGAACGGCCGCGTCGAATGGGCCATTGCCTGGCCGCTGTGGTCCGATGGGTCCTACAGCTGGTACTGCAACACCATCCCCACGCCCGATGGCGGCACCCACGAACAGGGCCTGCGCGCGGCGCTGACCAAGGGCATCCGCGCCTTCGCCGATCTGATCGGCCAGAAGAAGGCCAAGGACATTGCACCCGAGGACATGATCACCGGCAGTGAAATCATGCTCTCGGTCTTCATCCGCGACCCCCAGTTCCAGAGCCAGACCAAGGACCGCCTCACCAGCCCAGAGGCCGCGCGCATGGTCGAAGCCGCCGTGCGCGACCACTTCGACCATTTCCTCACCGACAACATGGAGCGCGGCAAAGCCCTGCTCGGCGCGGTGATGGAGCGCATGGACGAACGACTGCGCCGCAAGGCCGAGCGCGAGGTCAAGCGCAAGACCGCCACCAACGCCCGCAAACTGCGCCTTCCCGGCAAGCTCACAGATTGCTCGGGCGAAGGCAGCGGCGAAACCGAACTGTTCATCGTCGAGGGTGACTCGGCAGGCGGCAGTGCCAAGCAGGCGCGCGACCGCAAGACACAGGCGATCCTGCCGATCCGCGGCAAGATCCTCAACGTCGCCAGCGCCACGGCCGACAAGATCCGCGCCAATCAGGAAATCGCAGACCTCGCGCTCGCGTTGGGGTGCGGGATGCGCAAGGACTGCAACCCTGACGCCTTGCGCTATGACCGCGTGATCATCATGACCGACGCCGACGTCGACGGCGCACATATCGCCACGCTGCTGATGACGTTCTTCTTCCAGGAAATGCCCGAGCTTGTCCGGCGCGGCCACCTCTACCTCGCCCAACCCCCACTCTACCGCCTGACCAGCGGCAGCACCTCGGCCTACGCCAAGGACGATGCCCACCGCGCCGAACTGGAAGCCACGAAGTTCAAGGGCAAGAAGGTCGAAGTCGGCCGCTTTAAGGGCCTGGGCGAAATGAACCCGCAGCAGCTGCGCGAAACCACCATGGCGCCCTCCACCCGCAGCCTGATCCGCATCACCCTGCCCCCCGAATACGAAGGCCGCGCGGCGGTGAAGGAACTGGTCGACCGCCTGATGGGCCGCGACCCCGCGCAACGCTTCATGTTCATCCAGAACCGCGCGAGCGAGATCGATCCTGAGTTGATTGACGCTTGATCAGCTTCGGCCAGAACCAGCACTGCATCGCGCTTCTCTAGGGGCAGGACCAGTCTCACCAGAATGGCTGCAACTTCCAGATTGTAAATTCAACTTGATTGGTAGAGATACTCTCGGTCAGTAGTTCGGGAGGGTGTTGGTGTGACCCATACTGCAAGAATGTACCGCGTTTCGCAAAAGTTGGCGCTTCTGAGTTCTAGCCTGCTGGCTCTTTCCTCTTGTTCGGAAAAGCCGGCTGAAGAAGCGGCAATGGACGCGAAAGAGGCTTCATACGCCGGACCGCAGATTTCCGCCACAGCTGCACCCAACGTTGCCTTCGTATATGACTACGCTTTCTCACTGCCGAATTCAGCAGTCCCTGTTCTACAGGAGCAAAACGCTGCCGCCTGTGAAAAGCTTGGCCCGACGAAGTGTCAGATCACCGGAATGCACTACAATTTGGTCAGGGGCGGCGGTGTTACAGGCTCACTCAGTGTAAGCTTGGACCGCAACTTTGCCCGCTCATTCGGAAAGGATGGCGTTGCCGCTGCCGAGAAACTTGGCGCGAAACTGACTTCCGCCAGCATCGAAGGCCAGGACCTGGCCGGGCAAATCGCGGCCTCAAAGCGCGGAAGCACTGCGAACGCCCTCCAGATCGCCGACATTGAAAGCCAGCTCAAAGAGCCTACCCTTGGCGACCGCGAACGCGCTGAAATGCGCAGTCAGTTGGAATCGCTGCGATCGGCCCTTGAAGAAAGCCGCAATACGCAGGCGGCATCGGAAACGCAGATTGCGCTCACGCCAATGACCTTGCGCTACTACGGCTCTGACGAAATGTCGCTCAGCGACAACCCGATCACGTCTGCTGGTGGCGCATTCCTGGCAAGCGCAACCAGCATTCTTACGATACTGCTATTTGGCTTGGCCTACGGCTTGCCATGGATCGCGGTCGCGCTCCTGATTATCGCACTTTGGCGGACAACGCCGGCAAGAAAGCTCCGCGCATTCCTGATGCCCACCAAGCCTGAGAGTTAACCCTCCGCCTCACCCTTCTTCGCCCTGAAATCGAACCGTATCCGCACCCACTCGCCAATCTGCGGCTTCCCGTTCACGCGCGGGGGCCGCACCAGAAACTGCCAGCTCGCCTGCCGGATCGCCCGGGCAAGCCCCGATCCCGGCGGACTTTCGCCAAGTTCCTGGCAATCTTCGACGTGGTACTTCTCGATCGTCTTGCAGGCGATCATCGCCCAGTCGCCCTGCCTCCGTCGCTGCGGCAGGTACGGGCCGATCTCGGCATCGGTTGGTTCCCGATACCATTGCGCGGCATAGAGCCTGACACCGCCCGGCCCTTGGCCGACGCTGGCGGAATCGCCCGGACTGCCAGCGCTCGCCTGCTGCGCCCCGCCGGACTCCGCCCGCTTCATCTTTGAAACATCCGTCGCACGATAGTCGTTACGGGACATTTCGATGAACCCTTCCGGCCACTCGACCTTGCCCGGAACCGGGACCGGAGGCGGAGCCGTCACCGGCTGGACCGAAGCCACCTCGGCTGACTGTGCCTGCTTGCGCTCCTGCTTCTGCTGCTTTTTCTCGGCCTTCTTGTCATCCTGCCCGTCGGACGAAAGGTCGATCGCCGTCAGGCTTGCACCCTTGCCATCACCAAATCCGGTGACAGCCCCCATGCGCCACATGATCAGGAATACGAGAAGGGTCGTGACAGCCGCAAACGCCATCGCTCCGGCCCGCTCGCGTGGCGATGCCTGATAGCCTTGCTTCGCCATGACATTGCGGGTTGCGACCATTGCCGCCTCGCTACACGCCGCCGCGCACGGCTTCAATCGGCAAGAGGCATCGCAGCCTTGCGGCGACAATTTGATACGCTACGAAACTGACGCACCCGTCACAAAAAGTGCTTGAAACTGACGCATGCGTCAACAAATCGCCACCTAGATGACGCGCACGTCAGGAAACCATCCCCCTTGCGCAGTTCACTGCCCCGCCTTATCGCTTAACCAAACGATTAACACAGGATCCGCCGATGCGCTTTGAAGGCACCAGCAATTACGTCGCTACCGATGATCTCAAGGTTGCGGTCAATGCCGCCGTACTGCTCCGCCGCCCGTTGCTGGTCAAGGGCGAACCCGGCACCGGCAAGACAGTGCTTGCGCATGAAATCGCCAAGGCCGTCGGCGCGCCGCTGATCGAATGGAACGTCAAGTCTACTACCAAGGCGCAGCAGGGCCTCTATGAATACGACGCCGTCGCCCGCCTACGCGATGGCCAGCTGGGCGACGAGCGCGTCCACGACATCAGCAACTACATCAAGAAGGGCAAGCTCTGGGAAGCCTTCACTGCCCCCAAGCTGCCCGTCCTGCTCATCGACGAGATCGACAAGGCCGACATCGAATTCCCGAACGACCTGCTCCAGGAACTCGATCGCATGAGCTTCGACGTCTACGAAACGCAGGAGCGCATCGAGGCGAAGGAGCGCCCGATCGTGGTCATCACTTCGAACAACGAGAAGGAACTGCCCGACGCCTTCCTGCGCCGTTGCTTCTTCCACTACATCAAGTTCCCCGATCGCGAGACCATGCAGGCGATCATCGACGTCCACTTCCCCGGCATCCAGAAGACGCTGGTCAGCAAGGCGATGGAAGTGTTCTACGAAATCCGCGAAGTGCCCGGCCTCAAGAAGAAGCCCAGCACTTCCGAACTGCTCGACTGGCTCAAGCTTCTCCTCAACGAGGACATGCCGCTCGACGTCTTGCAGAACCGCGATCCCACCAAGGCCATCCCCCCCTTGCACGGCGCGCTGCTCAAGAACGAGCAGGACATCATGCTGTTCGAACGGCTGGCCTTCATGTCGCGCCGTCCGGGGAATTGAGGTCACCAACTCTTGCTAGCCCGCTCATGCTGAGCCTGTCGAAGCATCTGCCGCCACCATCGCGGCAGAACCCTTCGACAAACTCGGGGTGAGCGCAAATGGCCAGACCTATTCCCGAGGCCCAAGCTTCTCCAGTTCGACCTGCGCGAACATCGCCTTCACTGCCGGACGCTCGTTGATCTGCTCGATCCAGCGGACGAGGTGCGGAGTGTCTTCCTTGTTTACCAGTTCCTTGAAGCCGAAGGGCATTCCATTCGCGATAGCGAAGTTGCAGATGTCGGCCAGCGTGTACTGCCCTGGCACCAGCCATTCGTGGTCGGCCAGATGGTCGTCCAGCTTGCGCACCGAATAGCCGATCTTGCGCATTTCCTCGTCGAGCAGATCCTGCGGGAAGCCTTCACGAGCCCGCCGCCACTTCACCTGCTGCTCGACAACCGGGATTGCCTTTACCTTCTCCTCGAACTCGGCGTCGCTCAGGTCCTTGACCATGTTGCCGACATAGCGGTGCCAGCCGATGGTCGAGACGCACCAGCAGAAGTACTCGTCCACCCACTTCGTCCATATCCGCATCTGCGCACGTCCAAAGCTGTCGGCGGGGCGGAGCGAGACTTCGGTCGGATATTCGTCCTCGAGGTACTCACAGATCACCGTCGACTCAGTCACAACCTTGCCGCCATCCACCAGCGCTGGAACCTGTCCGCGCGGATTGATCGCCTTGAACCAGTCGGTATGGTGTTCGAACTTTGCTGGATCGAGCCGGTGCTTCTCGACATCGAGACCCTTTTCGAACACCGTCAGCAGCGGTTTCATCGAGTTGGCGGCGGGACCGAAACTGTAGAGCTTGAGCGTCATGGTGTTATCCTCTCCGAAGGGACGCACCATAAACAATTGTATGTAACACTAACAATAGCCAATTGTCCTCGCGGCAGAAGGAAGGTTCAGCCATGCCCCACACCGGCCAATGCGCCTGCGGGTCCATCAGCCTCAGCATCGACGGAGAGCCCATCGCCACGCGCCAGTGCTGGTGCCGCCAGTGCCAGCAGATTGCCGCCGGTGGGCCAACCAACAACGCCATCTTCAAGACCGAGGACGTCAACATTGCAGGTGCCCTCGCCCAGAACACATGGACGGCGGCCAGCGGCAACACCCTGACGTTCCATTTCTGCCCCTCGTGCGGTACCCAGATCTATGCCCAGAGCTCGGCGCGTCCGCACTTGAAGACTGTCCGCTTCGGCGCGCTCGATGCCGGCCATGGACTGCGGCCCGAAGCGATCATCTGGACCGACGATGCACCGGAATGCGCGCAGATCGATCCCTCGCTCGAAAGCTGGCCGCAGCAGCCGCCCCCGCCGCCGCCCGCCACCTGATACGTGCACGCACCGCGAACCCCGCCAGAGACTCGATCGGCCGCCCATACGCGGTTTGCGATGGTGCGTGCGCGGCTCGAAGCCTTTGCACCTTTTCCGGGCCCACCCGCGTGGGCTTACGAATTCCTGCTGTTCGGCTTCAAGCAAGGTTGGGCATGCCTCTTCGGAGGCCTGATGCTGGCCATGCTGATGGCCACGCACCTGTTCTGGCCTGCTGATGCCCCGCTCGCCCGCTACGATGCGCTGACAATCGGTGCCCTGCTGATCCAGATCGCCATGCTGGCGTTTCGGCTGGAAACCCTGTCAGAAGCGAAAGTCATTCTGGCTTTCCATGTCGTTGGCACGGTCATGGAACTGTTCAAGACCGCTTACGGATCGTGGACTTATCCCGAACCCAGCGTGCTTCGCATCGGCGGCGTGCCGCTGTTCTCCGGCTTCATGTACGCCTGCGTTGGCAGTTACATCGCCCGTGTCTGGCGGATTTTCGACTTCCGCTTTCCCTCCTACCCGCCGTTGCTGTGGACTTATGTGCTGGCGGTTGGGGTCTATGTGAACTTCTTCGCCCACCACTGGCTGACTGACGTCCGGCTCGTGCTCTTTGCCGCAATGGCTCTTCTGTTTTGGCGCACGCAGGTCGTCTTCCGGGTCTGGCGCGAGGATCGTCGGATGCCGCTGCTGCTCGGGTGGTTTCTCGTGGCGCTGTTCATCTGGTTTGCCGAGAACATCGCCACCTTCTCACGCGCGTGGATCTACCCGAATCAGCGCAACGGCTGGACGCTGGTATCTCCGGCCAAACTGGGCGCGTGGTACCTGCTGATGTACATCTCTTTCGTGCTGGTCGCCGCAGTCCATCGCATCAGATCACGTTGAAGCAATCCGTGCCCGAACGCTTGAGCGATGAGCAGACGGCATAGGCTCCGGGAGCGCTCGCGCGCAATCGCCAGTACTTGCGCGCCCCGATCGTTGCCGGAACCACCACCTTGCGGAAGCCTGACAGCTCGGGATGACGCGCCACTGCGTCGAGCCAGTGTGCCTCTGCCTCTGAAGGGCTCAACGCCGCCGCCAGTTGGATCGTCTGTGCCGGGGCATCCGAAGCCCGCGCCAGCTGCGGTCCGGGTGTCTGTAGTTGAGGCACGCCAGGGTCTTGCGCGTTCAGCGCCAGAGTGATCGCCCCTTCCTCCGAGCGAAGCGGCGCGTTGGTGACGACAACCGTGGTCCGGCTCGCCTGCGTCAGGCCAAACAGGGCCTTGGCAAAGCTTCGCGGCAGGCGGATGCAACCGTGCGACGCAGGATAGCCAGGCAAATAGCCCGCATGGATCGCTATCCCGCGCCAGGTCAGCCGCTGCATGAACGGCATCGGCGCGTTGCTGTAGATGTTCGAGCGGTGATAGACCTTCTTCTGCAAGATCGGAAAGACACCCGCAGGGGTCGAATGACCGCGCTTTCCGGTAGACACCGGCGACGATCCCCAATGCGCGCCGTCCTTGAAGACGTGCATCCGCTGCGATGCCTTGCTGACCACGATCAGCACCCCGGATTGCACCACGTCCTGCACCGGTGGCGGCAGTTGCGGATGGGGTGCTGACGGCAAAGGCTGCGGCACGGCCAGCGGAAGGGCTGTCTCTTGCGCGTCCGCGCGTGCGGACGGCGCAGGCAGCAGCAGCCCCGCCCCGGCAAGGCCCAACAGCAGCACGACAATCGCCAAGAAACCAGTGGCGCGACTCATGGTAAACGCCTCTTAACCACGTTGATTCATGGCTTAACCGTTTGCCGCTGATGCTCAACCGCCTATCGCTGCATCGCCGATGCGTTCGGTCGCGCAACAACCCTTGCCGATCGCCGACGCACACCTTAATCATCCGGTTAAGTCAAAGGAGCGGCCACAGGTGTTTTTCAACTTCGTCGACGAACTGCGTGCCGCCGGCATACCGGCCAGTTTCAAGGAGCACCTCGTGCTGCTCGAAGCGCTGGAAAAGGACGTGATCGAGCAGACGCCCGAGGCTTTCTACTACCTCTCACGCGCCACATTCGTGAAGGACGAAGGCCTGCTCGACCGGTTCGATCAGGTCTTCAACAAGGTCTTCAAGGGAATCCTGACCGACTATGGCCAGCGCCCGGTCGACATTCCTGAGGACTGGCTGAAGGCCATCGCCGAAAAGTTTCTCTCCGAAGAGGAGATGGAGAAGATCAAGTCCCTCGGATCGTGGGAAGAGATCATGGAGACGCTCAAGAAGCGTCTGGAGGAACAGGAAAAACGCCACCAGGGCGGCAACAAGTGGATCGGCACCGGCGGCACCAGCCCGTTCGGCAATTCCGGCTACAATCCCGAAGGCGTCCGCATCGGCGGCGAGAGCAAGCACAAGCGGGCCATAAAAGTCTGGGAAAAGCGCGAATTCGCCAATCTCGACAACACCAGAGAACTTGGCACCCGCAACATCAAGATCGCGCTCCGCCGCCTGCGCCGCTTCGCCCGCGAAGGCGCGGCGGACGAACTGGACCTTGAAGGCACGATCGAGGGCACCGCACGCCAGGGCTGGCTCGACATCAAGATGCGCCCGGAAAAGCGCAATGCGGTCAAACTCCTGCTGTTCCTAGATGTCGGCGGATCGATGGACCCGTTCATCAAGCTGGTCGAGGAACTGTTCAGCGCCGCCACTGCGGAATTCAAGAACATGGAGTTCTTCTACTTCCACAACTGCCTCTATGAAGGTGTGTGGAAAGACAACAAGCGCCGCTGGTCTGACCGCACGAAAACCTGGGACATCCTCCACAAGTTCGGCCACGATTACAAAGTGGTATTCGTTGGCGATGCGGCGATGAGCCCCTACGAGATCAGCCATCCCGGCGGCAGTGTCGAGCACTTCAACGAGGAAGCGGGCGCGGTGTGGATGCACCGGGTCGCGCAGACCTATCCGGCGACGGTCTGGCTCAATCCGGTCCCCGAAAAGCAGTGGACCTATTCGCAATCCACCAAGATGATCAAGGACCTGATCGGCGGCAGCATGTACCCGCTAACTCTCGAGGGACTCGACGGGGCCATGCGGGAACTCACCCGCAAGAAACACTAAGTCCAGGGGGCAGAAGATGAACGCAGTGATCCTCTCGCAACGGACGCCAGAGGGTCGCTACGACCTCGTGCTAAACCGCCCCGACAAGTTCAACGCCCTGTCCGAATCCCTCCTTGCCAACCTGAAGTCGGAACTTTCCAAGATTGCCGCAGACCCTGCCGCTCGGGTCGTGGTCATCTCGGGCGCGGGCAAGGCGTTCTGCGCGGGCCATGACCTAGTTGAGATGCAGGCCGACCGTAGTCTCGATGCCTACCGCCGCCTGTTCGCCGCCTGCACCGAGGTGATGGAAGCCATCGCGGCCCTGCCTATCCCCGTCATCGCCCGCGTCCATGGCGTCGCTACGGCGGCAGGGTGCCAGCTCGTGGGTGCCTGCGATCTGGCGGTAGCGTCTGAGAACGCGCGCTTTGCCGTTTCGGGCATAAACGTCGGCCTGTTCTGCTCAACCCCTGCAGTCGCGCTCAGCCGTAACGTGCCCACCAAGCGCGCTTTCGAGATGCTCGTCACCGGCAGGTTCATCGATGCCCGCACCGCCTCGGACTGGGGCCTGGTGAATACAGTCACCGCACCCGAAGTGCTGGATGCTGCCGTGGACGACCTCGCCAACACGATCATCGCCAAGAGCCCCGGCGCGATCCGCCGCGGCAAGGCCCTGTTCCAGACCCAGCGGGAACGTCCCCGCGCTGAAGCCTATGCGCTCGCCTGCGAAGTCATGGCGCAGAACATGATGGACGAGAACACCGACGAGGGCATCACCGCCTTCCTGGAGAAGCGCTCACCCGTGTGGCGATAAAGGCGAGGGCAAACGACGTATTGCCGCACCCCGCCACCCCGCCCTAGCTCCCTCTGACACCGCAGGGAGAAGCCGGAATGAACCGAAGACAAGCTTGCACAGGCCTCGTAATGACCGTCGGGACCCTCGCAGCACGCCCTGTCTTCGCCGCTGCCCCCAAGCCTCCGCTCGTCCCTGCCAGTTTCACGGTCCCGACTCTTGCCGAAGGCAAGGGCTTCAAGCTCGTCCCCCTCGGCCCCGCGCTCGTGAAGATCGACTTTGACGCCTACATGTCGTCGATCGAGCACCTGCAGAAGACCTTCACCCGCAGCACCGCGTGGCCGCATCCCGGCATCACCGATGCCGAGGCGATGGTCGACATGGAGACCGAACAGGCCCGCTTCGCCCAGCGCAAATCATTCGCCTACGCAGTCCTGACGCCCGACGGCACGCGCGAGCGCGGCTGCGTCTATGTCCAGCCGAGCCCTGTTGCAGGTTACGATGCCGTGGTGCGGATGTGGGTGACCAAGGCCGAATACGATGCAGGCTTTGAAGCCGAGCTTTACGCATGGGTCGTCAAGTGGCTCGCCAAGGACTGGCCCTTCGCCAAGGTCGCCTATCCCGGCCACGCGATCAGCTGGGATGACTGGGACAAGCTGACCGGCAAGGCGTAGGAAGCGACCGGGCGGCCAGCCTAAGTCCTATTGGCATCAGTACAGCAGGAAGCGCCGTCTTTCTTCGATCCAGGCAGCTTCGTCGCGCCCTGCCAGCAAATCCAGATCGCCTGCCTCGCTTGCTGCATCGTCCGTCCATTCGCGCAGCGCAGGTCCGCCGTTGATCACATCGATCGCCAGCTTGTCGAACACGTACTCGTAAGGGAAGTCCCGCCAGATCGGGTAATCGGGATAAAGCCGCCGGATCGCCTTGAAGGCCAAGGCTTGCAATCGCCACGGACGGAACGCGTGATGATCGTAGAACGCGCCCTCGGCATGGATCATCAACGCGCTGCACAGCGTCTTGGCGTGCTTGTGAAAGGTCGGCTCGAACCAGCATTCGCGGATCGCACAGCCTTCCAGCCACTGTGGGGCAAAGCTGCGCATCTCGGCCAACACCGCCTTGGCGTCCACGTCCGGCGCGCCGAACAGCACCTCGAGCGGGCGTGTGGTGCCGCGCCCCTCGGACAGCGTCGCGCCTTCGATCATCACCGTTCCGGCATAGGCGCGCGCCATATTCAGGCTGGCGGCGTTGGGCGACGGGTTGATCCAGATCCGGCTCTCTGGCCAGCCGAAGCCCGCGCCTTCCGGCTCCCAGCCATCCATCGTTATTACGCGATAGTCCACCTCGAGCTTGAAATGCTCGACGAACCACGCGCCCATCTCGCCCAGCGTCATCCCGTGGCGCATCGGCATCGGCCCTGCGCCGACAAAGCTCTCCCAGCCCGGCAGCAGCGTGGTGCCCTCCACCGGGCGCCCTGCCGGATTGGGCCGGTCCAACACCCACACCGCCTTGCCTGTCCCGCTCGCCGCTTCCAGCAAATAGAGCAGCGTGGTGACGAAAGTGTAGATGCGGCAGCCAAGGTCCTGCAGATCGAACAGGAACACATCCGCCGTGCTCATCATCTGCCCGGTCGGCCGACGTACCTCGCCGTAGAGGCTGAACACGGGGATGCCATAGGTCGGATCGAGCTCGTCCGCCGTCTCGACCATGTTGTCCTGCTTGTCGCCCTTCAATCCATGCTGCGGGCCGAAAGCAGACGTCACGTTCACGCCCGCTGCGATCAGCGCATCAAGCGAGTGGACCAGCCCTGCCGTCACCGAAGCGGGATGCGCGACGAGCGCCACGCGCTTTCCTTCGAGCGGCTTCCTCAGGGCGGGGTCGGCAAGCAGCCGGTCGATACCGAATTTCATGGCGCGCTCGGTGCCTCAAGCGAGGCCGCGAAGCAAGACGCGTGGTGGAAATCGGGCCGGTCCTCGCGGTGGGCCATGGCCCAGTAGGACTTTTGCCCGCCCTCCTCCTCGATCACCGCCGTCAGTCCAATCGCGGCGGGGAGCGACGGTAGCGCAGCAGGAGGCAATGCCACATCGAATATAAGAACGGACTGACCACGGCGCGGCGTGCACACCGGATCGCGGGGCATCGGTCGCTCTGCCATCCCTTCGCGATAGCCGCTGAAATCATACGCAGCCCATCGTTGCGAAGGCGAGAAGTTGAACTCGGCGTAGCTCTCGCCACCATCAGGCTTCACGAACAGCTCGAAGCAGGTGGCCTGCCACAAGCCGTCCGCCCGCCTCTTGCCCGCAAACGATGGCACCACAAGCCGCTGCGTGCCCTCGACCCGCCAACGCAAGGTCATCCATTGTCTGGCATGCGACAGGATTCGCGCTTCGACGGAGGAGACTGCCAGAGGCGGATGCAAGGGATGGCTGGACAGGATCGGCATGATCGTGGAACTAACCGCTTGCCGGAGGGGAAAGCAATGATCGGGACGCGCACAATCATCACGCTTGCCGTGGCGGCCGCAGCCATGACTGCCAGCCAGGCATTGGCGAAGGAGTTCGCCATCGGCGGTGGCATCAAGGTGACGCTTGGCGACGACTGGACCGGCACCTCGATGCAGAACCCGGCCATGGGCTTTCCCGGCATGAAGGACGTGATGGAGGAGGCAACGGAAAGCCGCCTTCGTGGTCCGGGTTCGGGCGTTCTCGTCTCCTACATGAAGTTCAAGACCAAAAAGGCCGCAAGCGACATCAAGATCGATGATGCCGCGAATGTCGTGAAGGCAGCGCAGGCCGCATATGCGCAGGCCGTTGAGACTGATCTGCAACCAGTGGTGCGCATCAGCGGGGAGACGGTAAGGGCGTACCTGACGCTTCATGCAAAGCCCGGCGCCCGGTTAAACGTCGCAGGCGGCTATCCGGGCGGATGCGTGACGACCGGCACGATCCGCCTTGGCGCGGCAATCCACAACGTCTCCATCGCATCCGAAAGCTGTGAAAGCGCAGGCCACAAGGAAGCACTGGCTGCGATTTTCGAGATTGGTACCTAGCAGGCCGGCCATTTCGCCCAAGGCGAGGCCTTTGTTTGCCCTCGTCATCGTGCTAGGCGCGCGCGATCATGACGCAGTACAGCTCCTCACTTCTTCGCCTGCTCGACGAGCGCGGTTACATCCACCAGCTGACCGATGCCGAAGGGCTCGACAAGCTGGCCAGCGAGGGCGTGGTGCCGGGCTATATCGGTTTCGACGCAACTGCACCGTCGCTCCATGTCGGCAGCCTTGTGCAGATCATGATGCTGCGCCGTCTGCAGCAGGCCGGACACAAGCCCGTCGTCCTGATGGGCGGAGGCACGACGCGGATCGGTGACCCGACCGGGCGCGACGAAAGCCGCAAGATGCTGTCGGACCAAACGATCGAAGACAACATCGCCTCGATCTTCACGGTCTTCTCCAAGCTGCTCAAGTTCGGCGACGGCCCGACTGATGCTGTCATGGTCAACAACCACGACTGGCTGGGCAAGCTCGGCTACATCGAACTGCTGCAGGAAGTCGGCACGCACTTCACCGTCAACCGCATGCTGACGTTCGATTCGGTCAAGCTCCGACTCGAGCGCGAACAGCCGATGACCTTCCTCGAGTTCAACTACATGATCCTTCAGGGGTACGATTTCCGTCACCTCAACAAGGACATGGGCGTGCGCCTGCAGATGGGCGGGTCGGACCAGTGGGGCAACATCGTCAACGGCATCGAACTGACCCGCCGCAAGGACGGCAAGGAGGTGTTCGGCCTGACGACGCCGCTGCTCACCACGGCCGACGGCAAGAAGATGGGCAAGACCGCCGCCGGTGCCGTCTGGCTCAACGAAGACGCTCTGCCCGCCTGGGACTTCTGGCAGTTCTGGCGCAACACGGATGATCGCGACGTGGGCAAGTTCCTGCGCCTGTTCACCGACCTGCCGCTCGACGAAATCATGCGACTCGAATCGCTCGAGGGTAGCGAGATCAATGCGGCGAAGGTCGTGTTGGCCAACGAGGTCACGCGTCTGGTGCGTGGCGAGGATGCGGCCAAGGCTGCCGAAGCGACTGCTGCCGCGACCTTTGCCGGCGGCGGACTCGGGCAGGACCTCCCCGTTCTGGAAATAACCGAAGATAGCATCGGCATCATCGACGTTCTGGTCGGCCTTGGCTTTGCTGCCAGCAGGGGCGAGGCCAAGCGCCTTGTCACCGGCGGCGGTGCACGCGTCGACGGGGTCTCGGTCACGGATGAAGGGTATCGTATCCCATTGTTATCTGAGGAAATTCGCGTTTCCTCGGGTAAGAAGAAGCACGGTATCCTGCGCCGCGTCTGATACGAAGCGGCGTCTTCGGTTGCCTGATTCCTAACGGCAATAGCCTGCCGGTTCCGGCAAGGATCTGCCGGGGCTTTACGAATTATTCGCCAATTTGAAGCTATATCCTTCGGCACAGTCACTCATGCGCCAGGAGGAACGATGCGCGGCGGAGCCCAGCTTTCAGTCACCGATCTGCGTCGATCCAACCGTCACCCGGTAAACCTGCCGGTGATCGGCGAGCATCGGGCGCTTGGCGATATTTTGCTACAGTTCGCCAATATCTCCACCACCGGCTTCATGGCCAGTGGCGTCAGCGATCTTGGGCGGGGAGAACGGGTCACGGTCCGCCTGCCGGTAATCGGGCGAATCGAGGCGTTCCTCGTGTGGACCGATGGTGACCGTGCCGGTTTCCAGTTCGAGCGCATCGTGCGTCTCGACGATTTCACCAAGATGATCCGTTCGCTGCAACCAGGACCGCGCTCTCGCGGCCAGAGCTGACCTGCAGAACTGAAAGTTCACCGCAGGGCGGAACCCAAATTTTGCTTTGTTGGCAATTCGAAGGCGTGCTGGCATGGCACGCCGCGTGACTGCTTCATCATCATCCGACACCGGCACAGCCATAGCGCCGACATCGCCTCTCGCCATTCCCGACTACCGGCGCTTCTGGATCGCGCGCTTCTTCTCGGTTCTCGCTACGTCCGGCATGGTGGTAATCCTCGGATACCAACTCTACGATGTCGCGCGCGGCCAGTATGGCATGTCGATTGCAACTGCCGCGTTCCAATTGGGCTTGCTGGGGCTGGCGCAGTTCCTCCCGCTTTTCGTGCTGACGCCCGTGGCAGGCGTGGTCGCCGATCGGTTCGACCGGCGCAACGTAGCGGGTCTTTCGACCTGTATTGACCTGACGATCGCGCTGACTCTGGCAAGCTGCACCTATCTTGATCTGCTGACGCTGCCACTGCTGTTCGGCCTGGGTGCCTTGCACGGTACGGCCCGCGTTTTCATCGGTCCGGCGCTTTCATCGATTGCGCCCAACGTCGTGCCCGCCGAACTGATGCCAAAGGCCGTCGCGATCAATTCCATGGCATGGCAGACCGGATCTGTCGTTGGGCCCGCACTGGCTGGCCTGCTGTTCGCTGGTCACGCATCCCTGCCGTATTGGACGGCGACGGTGCTTCTGGCTCTGTCGGCCCTGTGCATCTTCGGTATCCGCCGACTGCCGCCGCCTGAAGGCAACCGCGATGCGCATCCTGTCCGCCAGATCCGCGAGGGCCTGAGCTTCGTCTGGAATGACCGCTTCCTGCTGGGCTGCGTGACACTCGACCTGTTCGCCGTTCTTCTCGGCGGAGCGACTGCGCTGCTGCCGGTGTTTGCGCGCGATATCCTGTTTCTCGATGGCAAGCCTGTAGGCGCGGACGGGCTGGGGCTGCTGCGCGCGATGCCGAGCCTTGGCGCCGTCCTCGTCGGCCTTGTTCTGGCAAAGCGCCCCATCACGCACAATGTCGGCAACAAGATGCTGCTGGGCGTAGTCGTCTATGGTCTCTTCACCATCGGCTTCGGACTTTCGACCAACTATTACCTGTCCTTGCTCATGCTCATGGGCGTCGGCGCTGGCGACATGGTTTCCGTGTTCATCCGCAACACGCTGGTCCAGTTGCACACGCCGGATGACGTGCGCGGACGGGTCTCCTCGATCTCCGGCCTCGCCATCTCGGCGTCCAACGAACTGGGCGAAATGCAGTCCGGCGTGGCTGCAGCACTGATTGGCGCGGTGGGAGCCGTACTGTTCGGCGGTATTTCGGCCATAGTCGTTACGGGCGCATGGTTCTTCCTGTTCCCCGAATTGAAGAACGCACGAACCTTTGCAGCGCGGTACAGATCGTCCTAGACAAGGTACCGGACTCCCCCCTTCACTCCAAGGAGCAAGCGACATGAAAGCGGATTCCATCCTCGCCACTATCGGCAACACCCCGCATGTTCGCCTGTCCCGCCTGTTTCCCGACCACGAGGTATGGGTGAAGAACGAGCGCGCCAATCCCGGCGGCTCGATCAAGGACAGGATCGGCCTCGCCATGATCGAGGCTGCAGAGGCTGATGGCAGCCTCAAGCCCGGCGGCACCATCATCGAGCCGACTTCGGGTAACACCGGCATCGGCCTTGCCATGGCGGCGGCGGTCAAGGGCTACAAGCTCGTGCTTGTCATGCCAGAGTCGATGTCGCTCGAACGGCGTCGCCTGATGCTTGCCTATGGCGCCACCTTCGACCTAACCCCGCGCGAAAAGGGCATGAAGGGCGCGATCGAACGGGCCAAGGAACTTGTCGAGAACACCGAAGGCGCTTGGATGCCCCAGCAGTTCGACAATCCGGCAAACGTTGCCGTTCACGTCCGCACCACCGCGCAGGAAATCCTCAAGGACTTCGCCAGCGAGCCAATCGATGTGCTGATCACCGGTGTCGGCACCGGCGGTCACCTGACGGGCTGCGCCGAAGAACTGAAGAAGCATTGGCCCTCAATGAAGGCCTATGCGGTAGAGCCGACGCTGTCGCCGGTGATCTCGGGCGGTCAGCCTGCCCCGCACCCGATCCAGGGTATCGGCGCGGGCTTCATTCCGGGCAACCTTCACACCAAATCCATCGATGGCGCCATCACGGTCGATCCGGCAGACGCCAAGGAAATGGCCCGGCAATGCGCATCAAAGGAGGGTATCCTCGTCGGTATCTCGTCGGGCGCCACGCTTGCGGCGATTGCCCAGAAGCTTGAAAGCCTGCCTGCCGGCACCCGGGTCCTCGGTTTCAACTACGATACTGGCGAACGATACCTGTCGGTTCCGGACTTTCTGCCGGAGTAAGGCCGATGGCGGTCGAGCAGGTCGATTACTCCGACGGCGATGTTCCCCTCACCGGCTTTCTCATGAAGCCGGAAGGACGGCCGCGCGCCGCGGTCCTCGTCCTGCCGACCATCGCCAACTGCAACACGCCGATGATCCGCCGCGCCCACATGCTGGCGCAGGCGGGTTATCTCGCCATGATCGCGGATTTCTACGGCGTGCAGGTCCGCGATTTCGATCATGCGCGCGAACTGGCAGGCCCGTTGCGGTCATGCGCCGAAGGCTACCGCCAGCGCCTTCGCGCAGGGCTTGCCGCACTGACCGGACTGCCGGAGGCGCAAGCCTTGCCGGTTGCCGCTGTCGGCTACTGCATGGGCGGCCAAGCCGCGCTGGAACTGGCGCGCGATGGAGCAGACCTCGTGCTCGCAGCCAGTTTCCACGGTCTGCTCGATACGCAAGCACCGGCATCTCCCGGCGCGATCAAGGCGCGCATCCTCGTCTGCCACGGCGACGCCGACCCGATGGTCCCGCGCTCCCAAGTCTTGGCCTTCTGGGAGGAAATGGACGCGGCCGGCGCCAACTGGCACTTTCACAGCTACAGCGGCGTCCGCCACGGCTTCACCGACCCGGGTAGCGACGAACGCGGCATGGCAGCAATCGGTTATGACGCCAGTGCCGACCGGCAAAGCTGGGCCGCACTGATGGAACTGCTGGACGAAGTGCTCGCTGCTTGAGCTTTGTCGTGCTCATCCTGATTGCGAGCGTGCAGGGTCTGGTCGTCTTCGGGTCTGCCTACGCCTTGTGGCACTGGCGAGGCTTCAGCAACGTATGGCTCAAGGCACCGCTGATGCTCATGTCATGGCTGGGCTGGTGCATCCTGACAATCGCAGGCTACGCAGCCCTTGGCGGTGATGGCGGGCTTATGGACGGCTTTGGGCTCGTCCTCATCCTGTGCATCACCGCCTTGCTCGGAAGTCTGCTATTCCTTCTCGGCTGGGTTCTGGCCTGACCGATCAAGCGATGGCCAACTGCTCCGGCGTCAGTGCCATGATCGTCTCGCAGCCAGCCTCGACCTGACGGCGCAGGGCACCGGCTTCGGTGGTGTAGCGGGTCGCCCAATGGCGGGCGCAGGCCAGCTTGGCTTCATAGAACGCCTTGTCTTCGGCACCGTCGGCGATGGCGGCAGCGGCCACCTTGGCCATGCGCAGCCACATCAGGCCGAGTGATACGATCCCGGTCAGCGTCATGTAGGCATAAGCGCCCGCGCCGAGGTTGTTGGGATTGGCCATGGCGTTCTGCATGAACCACATCGTCGCGGCCTTCATCTCGCCAGCCGTCTTGCCAAGGCGCTCTGCAACGAGCTTGACGGTCTCGTCAGACGTTGCCTCGGCACACTCGGCGTCGATCAGCGCGAACAGTGCCTGCACCGCGCGCCCGCCGTTCAGCGCAAGCTTGCGTCCGGCAAGGTCCATCGCCTGCACGCCATTGGTGCCTTCGTAGATCATTGCGATGCGGGCATCGCGGACGAACTGCTCCATGCCGTTCTCGGCAATGTAGCCGTGGCCGCCCCAGATCTGCTGCATGTCGGTGGCGACCTTGTAACCCATGTCGGTGCCATAGCCCTTGATCACCGGCGTGAGCAGGCTGATCAGATCGTCCGCCATCTCGCGCTCTTCTGCCGTGGCCGCCTTGTGCGAAAGATCGACCTGCAGCGCGCCCCACAGGCACAGGGCACGCATGCCTTCGATGAATGTCTTGGCGTCCATGAGCATGCGGCGCACGTCGGGGTGCACGATGATCGGATCGGCCTTCGCCTGCGGATCGGCAGGCCCGGTAAGCGCACGGCCCTGACGGCGATCGATCGCGTAGGCCAGGCCGTTCTGGTAAGCCACTTCGGCCTGCGCAAGGCCCTGCATGCCGACGCCGAGGCGTGCCGCATTCATCATGATGAACATTGCGGCAAGACCCTTGTTCTCCTCGCCGACGAGCCAGCCCTTGGCGCCATCGTAGTTCATCACGCACGTCGCGTTGCCGTGGATGCCCATCTTCTCTTCGATCGAACCGACCGAAACGCCGTTCTTCTCGCCCAGCGAACCATCGGCATTGACGATGAACTTGGGCACGATGAACAGAGAGATGCCCTTGCTCGATTCAGGTGCTCCCGGCGTCTTGGCGAGTACGAGATGGATGATATTCTCGGTCAGGTCATGATCGCCTGCCGAGATGAAGATCTTGGTCCCGGTGATCGCATAGGAGCCATCGGCCTGCGGCTCGGCGCGGGTGCGGATCATGCCGAGGTCGGTGCCACAATGCGGCTCGGTCAGGTTCATCGTGCCGAGCCATTCGCCGCTGACCATCTTGGGCAGATACATCGTCTGCTGCTCGGGCGAACCCTTGGCCCGGATTGCCGAGATCGCGCCGTTGGCAAGGCCCGGATACATCGCGAAGGCTTGGTTGGCGGTGGCGAGGTACTTCTCCATGATGAAGCCCATCACGTGCGGCAGGCCCTGTCCGCCGAACTCTTCCGGCGCCGAAAGCGTGCCCCAGCCGCCTTCGACATACTGCCGATAGGCGTCCTTGAAGCCGGTTGGCGTGGTCACGCTGCCATCGGGATGGCGCGTGCAGCCTTCCTTGTCGCCCGACAGGTTGAGCGGAGCGATCACTTCGGAAACGAAGCGTCCGGCTTCCTCGATGATCGCGTCGGTCATGTCGGGCGTGGCGCTCTCGAAGCCGGGCAGATTGCCGTAGCTTTCGAGGCGGATCAGTTCGTTGACGACGAAGCGGGTGTCGCGGGTGGGCGCATTGTAGATCGGCATTGTGTCCTGTCCCTTTCAGGCGTCCGGCCTTCAGACGGTTGGATCGCGGCCTTCCGACCGCTCCTTGGCGATGACGAGATCGACGAAGCTGGTCAGTTCGTCGATCGTCGCAGCAATGTCTGCCTGTTGGCGGCGCAGGTTCTCGATCCGCTCACGGCACTTGGCGATGGTGACGCGGCGCTGCTCCGCGCGGCCGTCGCCCATATCGTAGAGGTCGATCATGTCGCGAATTTCGGCGAGGCTGAAGCCGACGTTCTTGGCGCGCATGATCCAGGCGAGACGTGCGCGGTCCCGCTTGGAATATATGCGGGAAAGCCCGACGCGCTCGGGCGCGATCAAGCCCTCATCCTCATAGAAGCGCAAGGCGCGGGCCGTCACCCCGAACTCGTTCGAGAGATCGGAAATTGTGAACTGGTCCCGCTTCAGCGCGTCAGGCTGATCGAGATGACCGGTATGGTCGATCGGAACGTGAGTCGCTGTGGCAGCATGCTGTGACATGCCACCTTGCTAACTAACCTTTACGTAAGCGTCAATCGACGATGCGCTCCAGTGTTCCGTCAGAAACAACACGACGGTAGAAGCATGACGTCGCCATGGTGTGGCACGCAGGGCCGGCCGCTTCGACGCGGAGTTCGAGCGCATCCTGATCGCAATCGACGCGCATCTCGATCACGCGGAGCACGTGGCCCGAACTCTCGCCCTTCATCCACAGCGCCTTGCGCGAGCGGGAATAGAAGTGCGCGAATCCGGTCTCCATCGTCTTGTCGAGCGCCTCACGATTGACGTGCGCGAGCATCAGCAATGCACCCGAGGCGTGATCGACCGCGACCGCGGTGAGCAGGCCGTTCGAGTCGAATTTCGGCATGAATTCAGTACCCTGCTCGCGCAGTGCGGTATCGTCAGAACTGGACAAGATGGTTCGAACCTTTCCACTCCGCCGGAACATGGCGGATTTGTTGCAGGATAACCACACAGGCACGCAAAATCCACCCGGACAGCACAATCCACTTCCGTCGGGGGCATGAATGGGTGATGAAGCGTCAGCGGCTTGAGGGAGCCGCGAACTGAACGGCCAGCTTCCAAGAAGCGGCAGTGCATCGCGCGCCAATGTTCAGGGACACACGATGAGGGGTCGGTCGGCTGCCTCGCTGCAGGCCCAAAGGGGCCGCGCGAAGCGCCTTCCGGAAGGTGAGGGAAAAAGGCGGGACGGTCAGGGGGCCGTCATTATCGCGAAACACGCGAACGCCCGCAGAAATTCGTCACGACGGCGCCCGGGACCTGCAGGTCCCGGGCGTTTCGTTCGTGGTCTTTCCACGCAACTCAGGGTCGCACTTCGACTCGTTCCCGCAAGGCATCGAGCGCTTCGTCGAGAACCCGAGCGAAGCAGGCGATCCGGACCTGCGCCACGCCCGCTTTGCGCAGGGCGATGATACACGCGTCGGTCGTGGCGCCGCTGGTCATGACGTCATCGACCAGCAGGACATTGCAGCCCTTCAGCAAGGCGCCTCGCCCCGGATGCGGCGCAATCGCGCCTCGCAGGACCCTGGCGCGCGTCGTGCGGTTAAGGCCTCCAAGCGACGGCGTGGGCTGCGTGCGGACGAGACCGTCTACGATGAGACGTTTGCCGGTGAGCCGCGCAACTTCGCGAGCCAGCAAGGCTGACTGGTTGAAGCCGCGCCGCATCAGCCGCCAGCGATGGAGCGGCACGGGCACCACCAGCCAGTTCCCCTCAAGCGGCGGCAGGCGCTGCGCGATCATCCGCGCCATCATCGGAACGAGCCCGATGCGCCGACCGTGCTTGAGCGCGAGAACAAGCGCGCGCGAGGGATCGTTGTAGAGCGTGGCGGCAGCGATTCCGGCATGGCGCGGTGATTCTGCCATGCAGGGGGCGCAAACCAGTTCTGCCTCGGTGCCATGCCCCTCCCCCAACGGACGCTGGCAGAGCGAACAGCAAGTTCCCGAAGGCACCGCAAGGCCATCCCAACAGGCAAGACACAGGCCGCCATGCGATGCGACGGGGCCGCCGCAGAGCGGGCAGCGCGGTGGGAAGACGAAGTCCACGATCGGCGTCAGGGCAGCGGAAAGCTTCACGCCGTGATCCTCGCACGATTGCCCCCCTTGGCAAGACGCCCGGACATGGGCAGTGCCCGGAAATGGCCAGCACTCCTCCCGTTATTTTCGCTCCGGAACGGCGCAATGCCCTGCGCCGCCGGATGGCATGGCTCCAGAGGCAGCCCGACGCGCCGCATTACCTGATCGAGGACATGGCCGACGACGTGCTCGACCGGCTTTCCTTCCTCCGTCACGAGCCGAGTCGCGCTCTGGTCGTGGGCGATTGGACCGAGACAGTTGCGCAGAGCCTGAGGGGCAGTGGCGTGCACGTCGACGAACGCGATCCGGCGCTCGGGATCGTGCCGCTGAACGAGGAAGCACCCTATCCCGATGGGGGATACGACTTCATCGCGAGCATAGGCACGCTGGACACCGTCAACGACCTGCCCGGCGCTCTGGTGCATCTGCGGCGCGCAATGGCCGATGGCGGGTTGATGATTGCCAGTTACATCGGTGCGGGATCGTTGCCAGCGTTGCGGGCAATCATGCTGGAAGCCGATGGCGAGCGCCCTTCCCCGCGCGTCCATCCGATGGTCGACGTGCGTGCAGGCGGGCAGTTGCTCCAGCGTGCAGGCTTTGCCGATCCGGTTATCGACAGCCACCACATCGACGTGCGCTTCCGCTCGCTGGAAGGGATGATCGGTGACCTACGCGCTCAGGGGCTGGGCAACTGCCTTGCCCGGCCAGGCGCGCCGCTGGGCAAGGCCGCCCTCGCTCGCGCCAGGGAAGCCTTCGCCGCGCGGGCAGAAGCCGATGGCAAGGTGACCGAACGGTTCGAGATTCTGACGCTCAGCGGATGGGCGAAGGCACTTCGCCCGCCCAAATTCTGAGCGCGCGCGACAGACCATGTTGGAGTGTTTCCCCGGGGAAACACTCCAAATAGGTTATCAGTCCAAAGCCGCCTGCGCCGCAGCCAGCCTTGCGATCGGCACGCGATAGGGGCTGGCCGAGACGTAATCGAGGCCGGTCTTCTCGCAGAACGCGATGGAGGCCGGATCGCCGCCGTGTTCGCCGCAGATGCCGAGCTTGAGATCGGGCCGGGTCTTGCGGCCACGCTCTGCCGCCAGTTCGACCAGCTGCCCGACGCCTTCGATGTCAAGGCTGACGAACGGATCGCGCGGGTAGATGCCCTGATCGACATAGGGGTTGAGGAAGCGCGCGGCGTCGTCGCGGCTCACGCCCAGCGTCGTCTGCGTCAAGTCATTGGTGCCAAACGAGAAAAACTTGGCTTCCTCGGCAATCTCACCCGCCATTAGCGCAGCGCGCGGCAGTTCGATCATCGTGCCGACCATGTATTCGAGCGTGCGGCCCTTCTCGGCAAAGACTTCCAGCGCCACGCGGTCGACCAGCGCGCGCAGGATTTCGAGCTCCTTGCGCGTGGCGACAAGCGGGATCATTACTTCGGGGATCGGCGCATCGCCGCTCTTGTCGGCAACGTCGCAGGCCGCCTCGAAGATGGCGCGGGCCTGCATCTCGTAGATTTCCGGGAAGGTGATGCCGAGGCGGCAACCGCGGTGGCCGAGCATCGGGTTGAACTCGTGCAGCTCGCCCGCACGGCGCTTGAGGTGCTCGACGCCAAGCCCGGTGGCCTCGGCCAGTTCGGCGAACTCGGCATCGGCGTGGGGCAGGAATTCGTGCAGCGGCGGATCGAGCAGGCGGATGGTGACGGGCAGCCCCGCCATGACCTCGAAGATCGACTGGAAATCGCTGCGCTGTTCGGGGAGCAGCTTGGCAAGGGCAGCGCGGCGGCCCTTCTCGTCTTCGGCGAGGATCATCTGGCGCACGGCGCTGATGCGACCGGCTTCAAAGAACATGTGCTCGGTGCGGCACAGGCCGATGCCCTCGGCACCGAACTGGCGCGCGACCTGGCAATCGAGCGGGGTTTCGGCGTTGGTACGCACCTTCATCCGGCGGTGCTTGTCCGCCCAGACCATGAGCGTACCGAAATCGCCAACGAGTTCAGGCTCCACGGTGGGCACCAGGCCCGACATGACATCGCCGTTCGAACCATCAAGGGTGATGATATCGCCCTCCTTGATCTCGCGATTACCGATCTTCGCGGTGCGGCTCGCCATGTCGATCGAAACGCCGGACGCGCCCGAGACGCACGGACGGCCCATGCCGCGCGCGACCACGGCGGCGTGGCTGGTCATGCCGCCACGCGCGGTGAGGATGCCGCGGGCGGCGTGCATGCCGTGGATGTCTTCAGGCGAGGTTTCCACGCGGACGAGGATCACGGCATCGCCGCGTTCGGCCAGCGTCTGCGCAGTATCGGCATCGAACACCACCGCGCCCGATGCCGCGCCGGGCGAAGCTGGCAAGCCCTTGGTCAGCACGTCGCGCACGGCCTTGGGATCGAGCGTTGGGTGGAGCAGCTGATCCAGCGCCATGGGATCAATGCGCTTGATCGCGGTAGCCTCGTCGATCAGGCCCTCTGCCACCATGTCCACCGCCATCTTGAGCGCAGCCTTGGCGGTGCGCTTGCCCGAGCGGGTCTGCAGCATCCACAGCTTGCCCTGTTCGACGGTGAACTCGATGTCCTGCATGTCGCGATAATGGTTTTCGAGCAGTTCGAACACGGCAGCGAGTTCGCCATAGGCGCCGGGCATTGCTTCTTCCATCGACAGCGGCTTGGCGTTTGCGCGTTCACGCGCGGCAAGCGTCAGGTACTGCGGCGTGCGGATGCCGGCGACGACGTCCTCGCCCTGCGCATTGACCAGCCATTCGCCGTAATAGGCCTTCTCGCCGGTGGCAGGATCGCGGGTGAAGGCGACGCCGGTGGCCGAAGTTTCGCCCATGTTGCCGAAGACCATGGCCTGCACGTTGACGGCGGTGCCCCAATCGTGCGGAATGTCGTTGAGCTTGCGATATACCTTGGCGCGATCGGACTCCCAGCTATCGAACACGGCGCCGATTGCGCCCCAGAGCTGTTCGTGAACGTCCTGCGGGAACGGGCGGCCAAGCTGTTCAGCAACGATGGCCTTGTATTCGCTGACGAGCGCCTGCCAGTGTTCGGCACCTAGTTCAACATCGTTGAAGAAGCCGTTGTCTTCCTTGACGATTTCCAGTGCATCTTCGAACCGGTGATGATCGAGGCCGAGCACGACGTCTGAATACATCTGGATGAAGCGGCGGTAGCTGTCCCACGCGAAGCGGGCGTCGCCCGATCCGGCGGCAAGGCCCTGTACGGTGTCATCGTTCAGGCCGAGGTTGAGCACGGTATCCATCATGCCCGGCATCGAGACGCGCGCGCCCGAGCGGACAGAGACTAGCAGCGGGTTAGAAGCATCGCCGAAGGCGCGGCCGGTGGCTTTTTCGATATGCGAAACGCCATCAGCGACGCCAGCGCGCAGGGCATCGTCGAAAGTCTTCCCGCTGGCGTTGTAGGCCGTGCAGACTTCGGTGCTGATGGTGAAGCCCGGAGGCACCGGCAGGCCGATCCCGGCCATTTCTGCAAGGTTGGAGCCCTTGCCGCCGACGATCGTCTTGTCCTTGGCCCGAGCGTCCGAAGACGTGGCACCGCCGCCGAAGTGGAATACGTATGCGCTCATGCGAACAACGATGCTCCCTGCGTAACCTTGGTTCTTGCCGGACGGGGCCGGATTCGGCCCGTCCCTTAGCCCTCTATGCGCGAAAAGTCCGCAACTTTGTGCACTGCAGCACGGAAACGGTCAAGCAAGGCAAGGCGACTTGCGCGTTTGCTCAAGTCTGCATCGTTCACGGTAACGCTTTCGAAGAAGGCATCGATGGGTCCGCGCAAGCTGGCGAGCGCGGCCATGGCAGCGGTGAAATCTTCCGCAGCAATGGCGCTGTCGGCCTGAGGCTCGGCAGCGTTCAGCGCATCGACCAGCGCCTGTTCGGCGGGCTCGCGGGTGTAATCCGCATCGGCGGCTTCGTAGACTTCCTTCTTGAGGATGTTCGCGGCGCGTTTGTAGCCTGCGAGCAGGTTCGTGCCGTCCTCAGTGCCGACAAAGGCCTGCAGCGCGTGGACGCGGGCGAGCAGGCGGACGAGATCGTCCTCGCCGCCGAGCGCGAACACGGCGTCGATCAGGTCGTGACGGACACCTGCTTCGCGTTGCTGGACTTTGAGGCGGTCGGCGAAGAAGGCGACTGCCCCTTCTATTTGCTCATGATAACTGCAACCATCACGCTGAACCAGCAACCTCGCGCCCTTGAGCTTGATGGAACTATCAGCAACCGACAATGCCTGTCCAAGCGGAAAGCGTAGTTTATTCAAAGCTATCAATTCAAGAATGCCAAGTGCGGCTCGTCGAAGAGCAAACGGATCTTTTGAGCCCGTAGGCCTTTCATTAATGGCAAAAAATGCTGCTAACGTATCCAGCTTATCCGCCAGCGCCACGGCCACCGTCACCGGCGCAGTCGGCACGTCATCGCCCTGCCCGACCGGCTTGTAGTGATCGCGGATGGCGTCGGCCACCGCGTCGGGCAGGCCTTCGGCTCGGGCGTAGTAGCCGCCCATCAGGCCCTGGAGTTCGGGGAATTCACCGACCATCTCGGTGACGAGATCGGCCTTGCAAAGTTCCGCAGCCTGTCGTGCCAGTGCCGGGTCGCAGTTCGGCACGATGCCTTCGCTTGCCAGCCACTCGGCCAGCTTGGCGACGCGTTCGACCTTGTCAGCGACGGTGCCGAGCCTTTCGTGGAACGTGATGCGCGACAGCTTCTCCGCCTGCTGCGCGAGCGGCTTCTTCTTGTCCTGCTCCCAGAAGAAGCGGGCGTCGGAGAGGCGCGCGGCGAGGACCTTGCGGTTGCCGTCGACGATGGCGGCGCCGCCGTCCTTCGCCTCGATATTGGCGGTGCAGACGAAGGCGTTGGCGAGCTTGCCTGCGGCATCACGGCAGATGAAGTACTTCTGGTTGACGCGCGCGGTGAGCTGGATGACTTCGGGGGGCACGTCGAGGAAGGCTTCATCAAAGCGGCCGAGCAGAGGGACCGGCCATTCGGTGAGGCCGGCGTTCTCGATAACCAGACCTTCGTCCTCGACCAGTACGAGACCTGCAGCTTGCGCCACGGCCTTGGCCTTATCGCGCACCATTGCCTCACGCTCGACATGGTCGACGATGACGTGGCAGGCGCGCAACTTCTCGGCGTAGTCATGGGCGCTGCCGATGGTGATCTCGCCGGGGCAATGGAAGCGGTGGCCGCGCGTGGCGTAGCCGGACTTCACAGCTCCGATCTCGCACTCGACCAGATCCTCGCCGAGAATGGCGACGATGCCGGAGAGCGGGCGGACCCAGCGCAAGGATTCGGTTGAGAGCGAGGCTGCGCCCCAGCGCTGGCTCTTGGGCCAGGGGAAGGCGCGGATGATCGCGGGGATGGCTTCGGCAAGCACGTCCTTGGTGGCGCGGCCGGGCTTTTCGGTGACGGCGAACCAGACGCCGTCGCGCTCGGTCAACTGGTCCTTGGTGAGGCCGGTCTTGCGCAGGAAGCCTTCGAGCGCCTGTTCGGGGGCAGAGGTCTTCGGGCCCTTGGTTTCCTCCGAGACAGCCTCGGTCGCCAATGGCAGGTCGCGGGCGATCAAGGCGAGGCGGCGCGGGGTGGACCAGACGGTGATCTCGCCAGCCTTGAGGCCGGCTGCGTCAAGCTGCTTGCGGAACAGCTTTTCGAGATCGGCGCGGGCGCCTGCCTGCATGCGGGCCGGGATTTCCTCGCTGCGCAGTTCGAGAAGGAAATCGGTCACTTGCTCCACTCCGGGTACTTGGCCGCCCACTGATCGGCGTTCTTTTCCATGTAGGCCTCGCACGAACCGCGGGCGAGATCGCGGACGCGGCCCATGTAGCTGGCGCGTTCCTGCACCGAGATCACGCCGCGCGCCTGCAGCAGGTTGAACAGGTGGCTGGCCTCGATCGCCTGTTCATAGGCGGCGATGGGCACGCCTGCTTCGAGGCTGCGCCTGCACTCTTCCTCGGCGCGGCGGAAGCCTTCGAACAAGCTGTCAGTATCGGCGACCTCAAAGTTCCACTTCGACATCTGCTTCTCGTTCTCGAGAAACACCTCGCCATAGGTGACGCCGTGATTGTTGAAAGCGAGGTCATAGACGTTGTCGACGCCCTGAATGTACATGGCGAGGCGTTCGAGGCCGTAGGTCAGTTCGCCCGCGACGGGCTTGCAATCGAAGCCGCCCATCTGCTGGAAGTAGGTGAACTGGGTGACTTCCATGCCATCGCACCAGACTTCCCAGCCGAGGCCCCATGCGCCGAGAGTCGGGGATTCCCAGTCGTCTTCAACGAAGCGGATATCGTGGACCAGCGGATCGATGCCGATCTCGACCAGCGATTGCAGGTAGAGTTCCTGCAGGTTCTCCGGGCTCGGCTTCAGGATCACCTGATACTGGTAGTAGTGCTGCAGGCGATTGGGGTTTTCGCCATAGCGGCCGTCGGTCGGGCGGCGGCAGGGCTGCACGAAGGCTGCGTTCCACGGCTCTGGCCCAAGCGCGCGCAGGGTGGTGGCAGTGTGAAAGGTCCCTGCCCCCATGCGCATGTCATATGGCTGGAGGATCAGGCAGCCCTGTTCGCTCCAGAAAGCGTGAAGGCGCAGGATCATGTCCTGCAGGCTGAGAGGCGTTTTGTCAGTATCGGCCATGGTCGCGCGGCTTTGGCCGATGAGGGCCGCCAAATCAACCGGGAAGCGGCGCTTTTGCATCCATGTCAGGTCTTCTTGACATAGTCAGCGAATCACGACATATTGTCAGTATAACCTGACATATGGACAGGTCAGCATGACATGAATAACCGATTGAGAGTTTTGCGCGCGGAGCGGCAGTGGAGTCAGGCCGATCTTGCCCTCAAGCTCGACGTGTCCCGCCAGGCGGTGAACGCGATCGAGACGGGCAAGCACGACCCCTCGCTTCCCCTCGCCTTCCGCATCGCGCGCCTGTTCCAGCTTCGTATCGAGGAGATCTTCGATGATGGTTTCCAACATGACTGACGAGAATGCGCAAACTGAAGCCGCCCCGATGAGCGGCGCAAATCTTGCCATGCGCATTGGCATCGCAACCGTAGGCGCAGTGTTCTTCTCGGGCGCGCTGGCCGGGTTGAGCGGGGCGCTTTCGCAGGAAGAGCAGATCAAACCGGTGGGTTATGTGATCATCGCGGTGTTTGCCGCCCTGACTCTGGGCTCGCTATGGTTCGCCTGGGTTAGCGGACGGCGATATTATCGTGAGAACGGTCCGTTCACGCCTCGCGGACGCCGGGCCACGATCAGCGCAGGCATAGCTTGCGTCATCGGCATGGCCGTGGGTGCCGCGATGAGCATTTCCAGCGACACGCCTTCGCAGTCCTTCGACCTGATGGATGGCCCGCTTCCTGCTGGCATCGCCGCCGGGCTGATTGCCGTGATCGTGCTGGTTCTCGCGCCGATCACCTGGTTCTGGCACCGCAATATCGACGAGCACGAGGAGCAGTCCTACCGCACTGGCGCGCTGGTGGCGCTGTACTTTTACAGCGCGGCGGCGCCGATCTGGTGGCTGGGCGAGCGTGGCGGGTTCCTGCCTGCAGCCGATGGCATGGCGCTATACTTCGCGACAATGGGCGTGTGGTCGGTAGTCTGGTTCCGCCAGCGCTATCTCTGACGCCTTTTCAAATCCCTTCATTCCCCTGCAACCTGTTTCCGGGCAAAAGGAGCCTGATCATGAAACGCGCCTATCACTCCCTCACCGCCGCGATCGCGCTGGCCGCCTTTGCCTTTACCGGCTCGGTTCGAGCCGAAGCTCCTGCTGCAAAGCCTGCAGCTGCGGCACCTGCACCGAAGCAATTGAAGCCCGCGCTGTGGAAAGTCGCCGATGCGGACACCACGATCTATCTTTTCGGCACGATCCATGCGCTGCCCAAGGGGCTGGTCTGGCTCGACGGGCCAGTCGGCGCGGCGCTCGACAGTTCGAGCGAGCTGATCACCGAGATTCCGGACGTCCCTGCGGCAGAGCAGCAGAAGACCGTCATGGCCGTGGGACTGCTCAAGGGCGAGACGCTGCGCTCGCTGATGGCTGACTCCGATCGCGTGGCCTACGAAGCGCTGCTGGCGAAGCTGAAGATTCCGGTCGAGGCGTTCGATCCGCTGGAGCCATGGCTGGCCGGGATCACGCTGGGCGTGATGCCCTATGCCATGGCCGGATATGGCGCGGACAGCGGCGTTGAAGCCGTGCTGCGCAAGGCCGCCGTGGCCAAGGGCAAGAAGCTCGGCGCGCTGGAGACGGTGGATTACCAGCTTGGCCTGTTCGACCAGCTGCCGCGCGAGACGCAGCTCAAATTCCTTGGTGAAGCGGTGCGCGATTTCGACAAGAGCTTTGCCATCATCGGCACGATGACCGACGAGTGGGGCGCGGGTGATCCGGAAGGGCTCGGCAAGTTGATGAACGAGCAGATGGATGACGCCGAACTGGCTGATACGCTGCTGTACCAGCGCAACCGCAACTGGGCTTCGTGGATCGCCAAGCGGCTGGATCAGCCCGGCACGGTGTTCATTGCGGTGGGCGCGGGCCATCTGGCTGGGGCGCAGAGCGTGCAGGACCTGCTGAAGGCGCAGGGACTGGCGTCGACCCGCGTGCAATGAAACATCTCTCCCGCTTCCTTCCGCGCCTGCTTTGGGCGATTGTTCCGGCGCTGCTGCTGGGCATGGCCATGGCGTGGATGGAGCGTGGGAAGACGGCGCCGGAGCAGGACACGCGCGTCGCGCTCTGGCAGATCGAGGACAAGACCGGGGCGGTGCGCGGCTATCTGTTCGGCACCGTCCACGCCCTGCCTCCGCAAGTGAAGTGGCTGCGGCCTGCGGTGGGCGAGGCGCTGGCGCGGTCGGACCGGCTGGTGCTCGAGATTGCCGAGCCGCTGGATCAGAAGACGGCGGGCGATGCACTGGCGGACCTTGCCGGGACCGAAGGCCTTCCCCCGCCGTCGCAACGCCTTGCCCCAGCCTATCGGGCAAAGCTGGCCGAGGTCTATCGCAAGCTTGGCCTTTCCGACGCGGACTTTGCCGATACCGAAAGCTGGGCGGTGGCGCTGCAGCTAGCCGCCATTGCCGGGCAGAAGGCCGGCGCCGATCCTGACAGCGGCGCGGAGCCTGCCTTGCGCAAGCTGGCTGCGGCCAAGCCGGTCGCGGGCTTTGAAACCATCCACAGCCAGTTCGGCGTGTTCGACGCCCTCCCCGCACGCCAGCAACAGGTGCTGCTGCAGGAAGTGACGGTGGAGGCCGCGAGCGACAAGGACGAGGAGGCCGACATGGTCGCGCTATGGCTGCGCGGCGATGACCTTGGCATTGCGCGCGAGGCGAATGAGGGGTTCCTTGCCGACGCGGGGCTGCACCAGGCGCTGCTGACCGACCGCAACCGTAATTGGGCGGACCAGCTGGACGCGATGCTGAAGGGTGGCGCAAAACCCTTCGTCGCCGTGGGCGCGGCGCATCTGGCAGGCTCGGACAGCCTGCAACGCCTGATGATGGCGCGCGGGTGGACGATCAAGCGGGTGCCTTGATGGCCCGCACTGATTCCTTGCATTTCCCGGCAAACCCGCTAAGGGCCGCCGCTTCCCTGTCATGGTCATCCCTGGAGGCGTGGCGGAGGAAGTGTGTTTAAACATTGCTGAAGGTACTGACACATGAGCGAAACGCTTAACCTGTCGGCCGAGACGCGCGATCGGGCTGGCAAGGGAGCCTCCCGTGCACTGCGTCGCGAAGGCCGCACCCCCGCCGTGATCTATGGCGGCAACGAAGAACCCATCGCGATCCACCTTGAAGAAAAGGCGCTCAACAAGGCGCTGGGCACCGGCCACTTCTTCAACTCGGTCGTCGAGCTCACTGTCGGTGGCAAGACCATCCGCACGCTTCCCAAGGACGTCGCCTTCCACCCGGTGTCCGACCGTCCGCAGCACGCAGACTTCCTGCGCATCTCGAAGGACTCGGTCGTTCACGTGGACGTGCCGGTTGCCTTCATCAACGAAGAGAAGTCGCCCGGCCTCAAGAAGGGCGGCATCCTCAACGTCGTCCGTCACGAGCTGGAAATGATCTGCTCGCCTGACTCGATCCCCGACGACATCATCGTCGACGTTTCGGGCTACGAAGTCGGCGATTCGATCCACATCAGCGCCGTCACCCTGCCCGCAGGCGTGAAGCCCGCGATCACCGACCGCGATTTCACCATCGCGACGATCGTGGCTCCCTCCTCGCTGAAGAGCGAAGAAGGCGACACCACCAAGGAAGACTGATCGTCTTTCAAGGTGACCTGCCCTGCAGGCGCGTGAAAAAGAAGCCCCTTCCGTTTCGTGCGGGAGGGGTTCTTTTTTGGGTGGTTGGTTTGCGCTATGCCCTTGCCCACCCCCAACCCCTCCCGCCTGCGGGAGGGGAGTTAGCAGGACCGCCCTATGCACGCCCTCCCGCAGGCGGGAGGGCCGGGAGACTTGGCCTTGCGCAGCAAGGCTTAGTCGGACGGGGTGGGCAATGTGACCGCTCAACAATCAAAGGAACGCCAAGCACATGCAACTCTGGGTCGGCCTCGGAAATCCCGGACCGCAGTATGCGCTGCACCGTCACAACGTCGGCTTCATGGCGCTCGATACCATTGCCGAGGTTCACTCATTCGGGCCGGTGCAGAAGAAGTTCCAGGGCTGGTTGCAGGAAGGCCGGATCGGCAACCAGAAGGTCCTGCTGCTCAAGCCCGCGACCTTCATGAACGAGAGCGGCCGTTCGGTGGGCGAGGCGATGCGGTTCTACAAGCTCGGGATCGAGGCGCTGACCGTGTTCCATGACGAGCTCGACCTTGCCCCGTTCAAGGTCAAGGTGAAGCAGGGCGGCGGCACTGCGGGCCACAATGGGCTGCGTTCGATCGACCAGCACCTTGGCGCCGATTTCCGCCGCGTGCGCCTCGGTATCGGTCATCCCGGACACAAGGATCGGGTCACCGGCTACGTCCTTGGACCCTTTGCCAAGGCCGAGCAGGACGATCTGGTTGAAATGCTGGGAGCCGTGTCCTCCGAAGCGGGCTGGTTGGCGGCTAAAGATGACATTCGTTTCATGAACGACGTGGCACTGAGGCAACAAGACTAAGCAGCTGGCAACAATTCGGAAACGCAATCCGTCGCCCTGACTTACAAAGCCACGGCGACGGATTGACGTTAACCATCGCAACCCCTGAATTCCGTGAAATGGCACCGATTTTGCAAAGCATGGGTGCAACCGCAATTAACCAACGGGGGTTAAAATGAAGATCCGTTCACTCACGATCCTTGCCGCAACTGCAGGTCTGGCCGCGACGACGCCTGCCCATGCCACCTGGTGGCTGACGCACAAGCACTACTGCAACTGCGGCCATAGTGGCGGCTCGAGCCAGTGTGGCGGTACGACGACGTCGGGCGGCAGCACTACGACCGGCGGTACGACGACCACGTCTGGCGGCACCACCACGACCTCGGGCGGTACGACGACCACGTCGGGCGGCACCACCACGACTTCTGGCGGCACGACGACGTCTTCCGGCGGTACTGCCGTGCCTGAACCTGGCATGCTTGGCATGATGGCGCTGGGCCTTGTCGCTGTCGGCTTTGCCCGCTCGCGCAAGATCAAGCCGCGCGCCTGAGCTGGTGCGTGTAGCGCTTGCCCCCCGTTATCAGGCGCCTTGGCGCGGCTGATAACGGGCAAGCGTTTGCCGGAAGACCGGGTTGCCCGGATCGGCCTGCGCCGCCTGACGCAACAACGCCACGGCTGCTGGGATATCGCGTCCGGCCCTGGCCCTTACCAGCCCAGCCATGTAGCTCGTGTCAGGATCCTCGGGCCGGAGTGATCTGGCGCGGTCCGCAGCGCTGATGGCCTCGTCTACCTTGCCCTGATGGCTCAGGGCATAGGCAAGGCGCTTGAGCACTTCCGCATCTTCGCCAAGCTGCGCCAGTTGGGCGTAGGCGGCGGCGGCGGTAGCCCAATCTTCGCGTGCAGTTGCCGACTGCCCCTGCGCGACGAGTTTCTGAGCAGCAATTTGCCGCGCATCGGCAAGCCGGGCCTTGAACTTGCCCGCTTCAGGCAGGCCTGCAGCTTCGGCCGCCTTAGCGGCCAGCTCAAGCTCACGTTGATCGGCCATCATGCTGTTCGCAAGCGGATAGACGGTCGTGTAGGCCGCGCGCGCATCGCCGGTCTCCAGCTGCGCCTCGGCCAGCATGATCCGCGAGAATGGGTTGTTCGGCGAGCGGGTCAACGCGCGCTGGAAGAGCGCCCTTGCCTGCTCCGGATGGCCCGTGCGCAGCATTGCCTCGGCATAGCTGAGGCCGTTGGCAGACAGCGGATCGAGATCGCGCTCCTGCTTGGCAAGGATGGTCCGGACAGTATTCCAGTCACCCTTCATCGCTGCGAACTGAACATTGAGATCGCGCACACGCACATCATCAGGCGCGATTGCCGCCGCGCGCTTGGTTGCAGCGACAGCGTCGTCGAGCTTGCCTTCAAGGTCGAACACGGTTGCGCGGGCGATAAGGGGATCGGGCACCCCCGGGTAGCGCGCTGCTGCACGCTCAAGAAGAGCGTGCGCGTCTGCATAACGGCCGCGCCGGGACGCGACGTCTGCACCGAGCATCAGGGCATCGAAACCGTCCGGCTGAAGCCGTGACAAGGCGGCGATCTGGCTTGTGGCGCCATCAAGGTCGCCAGAACCGATCAAGAAACGGGCGTAATCGCGCAGCAGCAGGGCATCAGCCCCCGCCGCCGCGCCACGCCGCAAGGCCGCGAGTGCGCCGGTTGCATCCTGCTTGTCAGCCAGAGCCGCGGCGCGGACGCGTTCCGCGGTCGGGCTTGCGGCATTGCCCAGCAAGGCCAGCGCCTCGTCGGGATGGCCGCGCAGCAGTGCCGCCTCGGCTCTGATCAGGACGAGATCGGAAGCCGGAGTCCCTGCCCGTTCAAGCCGCTCGGCCGTCGCTGCAGCGCCGTCTCCATCACCCAACCGGAGTTGGACATCCGCCAGCAGGCGCAAGATTTGGCGATCATCGCCTTTTTGCTCCAGCGCCGAAACGAGATCGACCCGCGCGGCTGCAAGTTCCATCCCCGCGATTTCCTGCCGCGCGCGGGCAATCCGGTCGTCGGCGCTGTCACCGCAGGCAGAAAGCGCGAGAAGCATGGCAAGGGCAAGACGCGTTCGCATGACAATGGTGATGCCAGCTAGCACTGAATCTTTGGTGAAAACTCCGAACGAAATCCGCAGCGGCGCTGTCGGAAAAACTTACGCCTCAAACATCGTTAATCATTACAAATGGCTGAAATCCGCAATTGGCACAGGCATTGCTTTCATAACGATTAACCGAATTCCGGTTCATGGGAGCAGAATCGATGACATTCAGGAAAGTTCTTGCCGGCCTTGCCGCCAGCGCGGCCATGGCGGTCGCATCGCCCGCTTTTGCGGATTCCGTAACGCTTGGATCGGGTGACATCGGCACCAGCTTCTCGCTCAACTACAACGGCTTCTCGGGTGGCACGAACATCGACGGGCTGACCGGTTCGACGACGTTCAAGCTGACCGGCATCTCGGGCAACGACTACACGTTCGACTACAGCGTGGCGAACACCAGCTCGGCCCCGGTCACCGGCTCGCGCATCTCGAGCTTTGCGTTCAACACCGATCCGAACATTTCTTCGGCCACCAGCACCGGTGCGTTCTCGTACACGACGCTGTCGTCAAACTATCCCAATGGCATCGGCACCGTCGACGTCTGCTTCAAGGACGCGCAGACCGGCAGCTGTGCAGGCGGTGGCAGCGGTGGTCTTACGCTGGGCCAAAGCGGCACGGGTTCGTTCACGCTCAGCTTCTCTCAGCCGGTCAGCTCGCTGACGCTGAGCGACTTCTACGTCCGCTACCAGTCGATCACCGGCGTCCCCGGCATCAGCTCGGCCAGCGGCTCGGGCACGCTCAGCAGCACGGGCGGATCGACCGGTGGCACGCCGGTTCCCGAGCCGGGCATGCTCGGCCTTCTGGGCGCTGGCCTGGTCGGTCTGGCGCTGGCACGTCGCCGCCAGACGGCACCGCGCCGGATCGCACTCGCCGCCTGATCGCGAATACAGGATAATCGGAAGGGAGCTTGCGCAAGCAGGCTCCCTTTTCGTTTGCGCTCAGCCCTTTTCGGCGCTGCGCAGGTGCCCTGAGATGGTTGCGTTGTTCGGCGCCTTGGAAGCGGCGTCGCGCAACAGGGACAGGCCGCGTGAACGGTCCTTGCCCGTCTCGACCAGCAGCCATCCGAGCGTATCCATCACCGAGGCGCTTGTTGGCGCAGCCTTGTAGGCCCGCTCGGCAAATTCCAGCGCCTTGGTCTTGTTGCCGACCATCCCTTGTGCATAGGCCATATTGTTGAGGACCAGCGGGTTCTTGCCATCGGTCACGGCGAGCAGGCGCTCGTATGCGGCGATCGCATTGCCCCAGTTGGACTGCCTCATCGCCGTATCGGCCTGTGCCAGCGTCGCGGCCATGGCCTGCGCGGACGGAAACCTTGCTTTCTCGGCGAGCTTGGCGGCATCAGGATCGCCCGAAGCTTCTGCGGCCTTGGCAAGCAGGCGCAGGTCTTCGGCATCGGCGGTCTGCACTTCGGCAAACGGCCGCATGGTTTCGACAGCGCCGCGAGGATCGCCTGCGGCGAGTTGCGCCTTGGCAAGTTCGCGCCGCAGCGTTGCGCTGCCGGGGTTGCGTGTCAGCAGGGGCTGCAACTTGGCGCGAGCCTGTTCGGGCTGCTTGAGCTGCACAAGGGCCTGTGCGTAGAGCACGGTCGCCTCGTCCTTGCCGACGAGCGAGGCTTCGTTGGCCTGAAGCACGCTCCGCACGGTCTGCCAGTCTCCGCGCGAGGCGGCAGCCCGGGCCTGAAGATAGGCGACCTGCCCGCCACCCTTGACCTCGGCCAGTGACTTGAGAACGCCTTCCATCTCGCTGGTCCGGCCAAGATCGCCGAGCACTGCGGCCTTTCCGGCAAGGGCTGCAAGATTTCCGGGATAGGCATCGACGGCAGCTTCGTATCCGGCGAGCGCCTGTGCCAGACGGCCTTCCGCCGTGGCGACTTCGGCGTCTGCAAGAAGCGCGTCGATCATGCCGGGGTCGGCGGCCTTGGCGCGGTCAGCAAGGGCCCGCGCCTGCTTGATATCTCCGCCCATCAGCGTGAACCGTGCATAGTCCGACAGCAGCCGCGCATCAGGCTTGCCCTCTGCCCCTGCGGCAAAAGCCTTGGCGGCGCCTTCGCGGTCTTCCTTTGCCAGCAGGGCGAGCGCGCGCAAGCGCTGTGCGCCGGCAGAGGCCTCGCCCCCTAGCGCGGCGAGCGCATCGTCTGGAAGGCCGCGCAGAAGATTGGCCTCGCTCATCAGCAACGCGAAGTCTGCGGGGCGCCTGCCTTCGGGAAGCTTGGCCAACGAGGCTTCGGCAGCGATACCATCACCCATGGCCAGTGCGTTGCGCGCGTGGAGCTCAAGCAACGCAGGGTCTTGCGGATTGGCTTCGAGCGCGGCCGCGAGGTCGACTTGCGCCGCGCGATAGTCATGTGCCTCGAACGACTTGCGCGCGCGCTCGGCGCGCTCCTGCGGGCTGTCGGTACAAGCTGCCAGCAGTAGCGGCAGGATGAGCAAGGCCAGCTTTTTCATCGCAATTCTCTCCACGCGTGAAGCGCTTAGTGCGCCCAATCCCTGAAATTTCCGTGAAGGTTTCCAAATCCCGTGCGGCCCGCTAAAGGCGCGGCCAGCCAAGGAGTTTGAAAATGGGTTTTCGTTGCGGGATCGTCGGCCTTCCCAATGTCGGCAAGTCGACGCTGTTCAACGCGCTGACCGAGACGCAGGCCGCGCAGGCCGCGAACTATCCGTTCTGCACGATCGAGCCCAACGTCGGAAACGTCGGCGTGCCCGATCCGCGCCTCGACAAGCTGGCGCAGATTGCAGGCAGCCAGAAGATCATCCCGACGCAGCTCGGCTTCGTCGACATTGCGGGCCTCGTGCGCGGTGCCTCGAAGGGCGAAGGGCTCGGCAACCAGTTTCTCGGCAACATTCGCGAGGTGGACGCCATCGTTCACGTGCTGCGCTGCTTCGAGAACGATGACATCCAGCATGTCGACAACAAGGTCGATCCGATTTCCGACGCAGAGACGGTCGAGACCGAACTGATGCTGTCGGACCTCGAAAGCCTCGAAAAGCGCGTTCCGGCAGCCGAAAAGAAGGCCAAGGCGGGCGACAAGGAATCGAAGATCATCGCGTCAGTGCTCGGACAGGCGCTCGAACTGCTGCGCGAGGGCAAGCCCGCGCGGCTGACGCAGCCAAAGGACGACGAGGAACTGCGCGTGTTCAAGCAGGCGCAGCTGCTCACCGCCAAGCCTGTGCTCTATGTCTGCAATGTTGAGGAAGAAAGCGCGGCGAACGGCAACGCTTTCTCGGCACGCGTATTCGAAAAGGCCAAGGCCGAGGGCGCAAACGCGGTGATCGTGTCGGCGGCGATCGAGTCCGAACTTGTCGGCATGGATGCCGAGGAGCGGACCGTGTTCCTTGAGGAAATGGGCCTGCACGAAACCGGCCTCGCCCGCGTGATCCGCTCGGGCTACGACCTGCTGCACCTGATCACCTTCTTCACTGTCGGCCCCAAGGAAGCGCGCGCCTGGACCGTGCATCAGGGCGCCAAGGCCCCCGAGGCAGCGGGCGAGATCCACTCGGACATGCAGCGCGGCTTCATCCGTGCCGAAACCATCGCCTTCGACGACTTCGTCAGCCTCGGCGGAGAAAGCGCAGCGCGCGATGCCGGCAAGCTGCGCCAGGAAGGCAAGGAATACGTGGTGAAGGACGGCGACGTCCTCCACTTCAAGTTCAACGTCTGACGCAGGTCAACCCTCGGTAATCGGAAGGCGGCAGACCGATCCGCCGCCTTCGATAAATCTGATCGATTGATTCATTCGGCCCTACGATTGAACAGGCGGCGCCAATAGCGCGCGATGCCCGCTCCGAACGCCGCGAGCCCCAGAAGGATGGGCTTCAGGAACTTCAACAGAATGGCGAACAGACCCAACTTTTTGGCTGCCGCGACACCCACGCCGGCGGCAACAAGACCGCCTATGCCATAGTCGGCCTTGCGATCGGTGGAGGCGTCATAATCCGCATAGCGTGCACCGGCATCGAAACTTGCATGCTGCGCAAAGTCTGCTGCTGCCGTGCGAATGGATGCAAGGTCAGGCATCATGGCGACGAAGTTGGCGCTTAGGACACCACTGCGACCGAGCGTACGAAGGTCATAGTTCAGGCTGTGAACCTGATCCCCTTCGACCAGAAGATCGCGCGCCCAGACCACGGAATGAGTCTGCGGATTGTACTTCGGCGGCTCGGCCCACCCGGCAATATGCATCGGTGGATAGCCTTGCGATTTCCGCTCAGCATTGCTGTCCTCGCTGGCCTGCTTCATGTCTGAAAGAATGGTGTCGAAATCGGCATCGGCAGCGTCACTGTCTTCGACGAAACCCGTATCCTCGTATGTGAGTACGGCACCCCAGGATCCCGAGAGTGGGCTGCCTCCTTTTGGAAAGACGATGCCGATAACGCCTTCGGCTGCGCCGGGCGGGTTCTGCCATATATCAACCAGTATCTTGCGGGCATCGGTTGGCCCGTAGAACTCGTATTTGTCGCCAAGGTCGAGAGATACGCGCGCTTCAGGCAATGCGACCTTGCCGGAGCGTGGCTTCAGGCTCTTGGCAATTTCAAGAAACTGTTGCTGTGCAGGGGTAAGCTGCTGGTCGGCTGCCTGCAACGGCACTGCCGTAATTCCAAGTGCCAGCGCGAATGCTGACAACATCAGGCGTGATCGAACACGTTCCATGCGCATATACATGATTCCCCCTTCTATTTGGGGATCGTGCCAGAATGCAACTTGTTGTCAAACCACTTTGACCTGAGAAATACTTGCAGTTCGGAGACGATTTGACGAGTTCAACTCTCGAACGCGGCGATGATCGGGCATGGTCCTGCATCGCCCCTGGCGCACTCTCGGGCGAGCTTGTGCAGCGCTTGTCGTGCGGTTTCGAGGCGGGCGATCTCCTGATCGATGGCTTCGAGCCGCGTGCGCGCCATTTCGCGGGCACGCGGGCGATCGTGACCTGCATCGAGCGCCAGAAGCTCGGCGATTTCCGACAGGGTGAAGCCAGCGCCCTGCGCGCTTCGAACAAAGCGCAGGCGGCGCAGATCATCGGGACCGTAGTGCTTCTGCCCTTCCCTGCCAGTGCGGCTGGGCCTGGGATCATCGAGCAGACCCTTGCGTTGATAGAAGCGCACCGTCTCGACGCCGACGCCTGCGCCCTTGGCAAGTTGCGAGATCGTCATCGCCATACCGCTTGACTCCGTACCATGGTACGCAAGCTATAGGTTCATTCATGAAAAACGCACAGACCCCGAATCGAACCGCGGTGCTGCATCGCATGGTGATGCCCAAACACATCTGCCCTTATGGCGTGAAGGTGAAGCACCTGCTGGAAAGCAAAGGTTACCGCGTGGAGGATCACTGGCTCCGCACGCGCGAGGAAACCGATGCATTCAAGGCTGAGCATGGCGTAAAGACGACGCCGCAGGTGTTCATCGATGGCAAGCGCATCGGCGGGCACGACGATACGCGCCGATTTCTTGGCCTCAAGGTCGCCGATCCCGACGCGGTAAGCTACGTGCCCGTTCTGGCCGTTTTCGCAATCGCCGGTGCGCTGGCGATGGCGGTGAGCTTCGCTGTCTTCTCGACGCCATTTACCGGACGGGCCATCGAATGGTTCGTCGCCTTCGCCATGACGTTGCTTGCCATGCTCAAGCTGCAGGACGTCGACAGGTTTGCCACGATGTTCCTTGGATATGACCTGCTGGCGCGGCGCTGGGTTCCCTATGCCTATCTCTATCCGTTCGGCGAGGCGCTGGCCGGTGTGCTGATGGCGGCGCGTGCGCTGCCCTGGCTTTCGATCCCCATTGCCTTGTTTATCGGGACGATTGGCGGCGTCTCGGTGTTCTATGCTGTCTATGTGCAGAAGCGCGAGTTGAAGTGCGCTTGCGTCGGCGGGTCCGGTCGAGTGCCGCTGGGCTTTGTTTCACTGACCGAGAACGTGGTCATGGTCGCTATGGCGCTGTGGATGCTCGCCATGCCCTCGATGACCTGAGGTTTTGCGGCGGCACCGTATGCGACCTCGCGCGTTCCTCACCCGAAAACGGGAGAGAGGAGCGCGCGTGGTCGACAAGTCGGAGAAGGTGGTGTGGCTGGTGAGGCTTGGCTTTGCCGCCCGCGGGCTGGTCTATATGTTGCTCGGCTATCTAGCGCTTACAGCACGCAAGTCCGACGTCGACGATGGCGCGGGCGATATTTTCCGGGTGCTCCACACCATACCGGCTGGTTCTCTTGTCCTGGCGTTGGCCTCAGCCGGGTTGACCGGTTATGCGATCTATCGCCTGTCGGCGGCAGTGTTCGACATCGAGCGAAAGGGCAGTTCAGCCAAGGGCGTGATGCTCAGGATCGGCTATTTCGCGAGCGCGCTTGTCCACTGTGCCATGGCATGGACCGCGGCCAAGATTGCGAGCGGCGCGCGGGATGCCGGCGAGGACCAATCCGCGGACATGGCCGCGAGCGTGCTCGACGTGCCATTCGGCGAGGCGCTGCTCGGCATTGTCGGAGTGGGACTCGCCGTGGCGGCCGTGTTTCAGGCCAAGACCGCGATCACCGCACACTTCATGCGCAATGTCTCATCGCGCGCACCTGCAGCGACGTGCTGGATCGGGCGAGCCGGACACGCTGCGCGTGCGGTCGTGATGGGCCTGATCGGCTGGTCCTTGCTGCGGACAGCCTGGTTCGGTCGGAGCAGCGAAGTGGTCTCGCTCGGCGGAGCGATCAACGATCTCCGGGAAATGAACACGGCCTTTTTACTGATTGCAGCGGGGCTGTTGTTGTTCGGCGTGTTCAGCCTGATCACGGCGCGATACCGTGTCATACCTGACCCTGCACCTGCATCGCGGCGAATGGGGCGCTTCACCTTTTAACCGTTCGATTGACATTGCCTTTTGCTGCGGCGACGATGGCGCGATGATGTACCTCGAAGATATCGAGCCCGGCGAGATTCAGCGCTTCGGAAGCTATCCCGTTTCCCGCCAGGAGGTCATCGAGTTCGCGTCAAAGTACGATCCGCAACCGTTCCACTTGAGTGACGAGGCGGCGGCGCAGACGCATTTCGGGCAGTTGTCCGCCAGTGGCTGGCACACCTGCGCGATGACCATGGCAATGCTTGTCGAGAATCTGAAGGAGCGCAAGCAGGCAGGTTTAGGCTCGCCCGGGCTGGACGAGATTCGCTGGCTCAAGCCGGTTTACCCTGGTGACACACTCAGCGTGGAAACCGAGATAGTCGACAAGAAGCGCAGTGCGTCGCGCCCCGAAATGGGCAGTTTTCGCTCGATCGTTCGGGTCTACAACCAGGATGGCGTTGTCGTGATGACAATGAAGTCCATCGGGCTGATCCGCGCGCGCGAGGCAGTAGTCTGATCGTTCAGATCGCCTTGCACTGGACGTCACCGGTCGCTTCGTAGACCGGGCGCTCGAAAGCGTCGGTGACAACCATCTTGCCCTTGAACTGCTCGGTCGTCCCCACCGCCTTGACCGCGCCGATAGTGGTAAGCGTGACAGCGTTCTCCTTGCCGGTATAGCGCGAGAAGCTTCCCTTGGGCATCTTTGCAGAGCCCGCATCGGGCGCCAGAACCTGCACGTGATCGCCGTGCTTGATCACCCCGCGCTTGTCCTGTGCGAGAAGCACGGCCCCCAGCCCGCCGCCATCGGCGACAAAGGCGCAGCCGGTGCCGTGCAGCTTGTTCTGCGTGATATCGGGATAGAGGATCGGCTGGAGATCGAGTGGCTTGACCGGAGGCTTGCCATCCTGCGCAGCGTTGACCGCCGCGATAGCCTCGGCATCGCTGGGTTCTTTCTCCGAACACGCAGCGAGAGCCATGATAGCCAGTGATATTACGGCGATACGCAAAGGTTCGTGCAGCATCACTTTCTCCCGAAGAGCTTTTCTATGTCCCCGTGCGCCAGCTTTACCCACGTGGGTCGGCCGTGGTTGCACTGGCCCGAGCGTGGGGTGACTTCCATCTCGCGCAGCAGCGCATTCATCTCGGTCACCGAGAGCTGGCGCCCTGCCCTGACCGAGCCGTGGCAGGCCATTGTGGCGAGAACGAGATCGAGCTTTTCGCCCAGAAGCAGCGCGTCGCCGTGATGTGCCAGATCGTCGGCGACATCGGCGACGAGCTTTGCCGGATCGCCCTTGGCCAGCGCTGCCGGGACTGAGCGGACGAGCATGGCATTGGGCCCGAAGCGTTCGAGAGCGAGGCCGAACTCAGCGAGCTTCGGGGCAGCTTCCTCGAGACGGTCACAGGCGGTTTCTTCAAGTTCTACGACTTCCGGGATCAGCAGCGCCTGCGCGGGCGCGGTGCCCTGCCCGGCTCCGGCGGCACGCAGGCGTTCGAGGACCAGTCGCTCATGCGCGGCGTGCTGATCGACGATCACGAGGCCGTCCTCGGCCTCGGCGACAATATAGGTGTTGGAGATCTGGCCGCGGGCGACACCGAGCGGGTGCGTGGCGGCTGCAACGACCGGCTCCTCCGCAACTTCCGCCCGCGCTTGCAGCGGGGCCATGACCGATTGCTCATAGCCGCGCCACGCCTGCCCCGCTTCGGATACGCGAGGTTCCGGACGCCATTGCTGCGCAAACATGCTGCCTTGCGAAGAAGGCGGCGGTGGAGCGATGGGTTCGGCCTGCCACGCTGCCATGGCGCTGGCCGAGGGGGCTTGCGCGCTGCGCTGGTCTCCTGTCGACAGCGCGTGGCGCAGGCCGGAGACGACCATGCCGCGCACCAAGGCGGGATCGCGGAAGCGCACTTCGGACTTGGCGGGGTGAACGTTGACGTCGACCTCGCTGGCCGGAACCTGCAGGAACAGCGCCAGCACCGCGTGACGGTCACGCGCCAACATGTCGGCATAGGCACCGCGTACCGCGCCGATCAGCAGACGATCCTTCACCGGACGGCCATTCACGAAGAGGTACTGGTGGTCTGCCACGCCGCGATTGTAGGTGGGAAGGCCTGCTATGCCGGTGAGGTGATAGTCACCTCGGAACAGGTCGACCTCGACCGAATTGCCCGCCAGTTCACGGGCGACGAGCTGGGCCACGCGCGCTTCGAGCGTTTCGCCCGCCTGCACGTGGAGTGCGCGGCGGCCGTCGTGCTCCAGCGTGAAGCCAAGGTCCGGTCGCGCCATGGCAAGGCGGCGGACGACGTCGGACGCGGCGGCCCATTCGGAACGCGGGCTGCGCAGGAACTTGCGGCGGGCGGGGATCCTTTCGAACAGCTGCTCCACCCGCACCCGCGTTCCGGGGGGCAGCGCAGCGGGGCCTTCCGCCACCAGCGTGCCGTTGTCGACCACGCGCTTCCAGCCATCGGCGCTGCCCTGGGGGCGGGATTCGATGGTGACGCGGGCAACCGAGGCGATCGATGGGAGCGCTTCTCCTCGGAATCCGAGCGTTTCGACCATCTCGATCGCCTCGTCGGGAAGCTTGGACGTGGCGTGGCGTTCGAGCGCGAGTTCGATCTCTTCAGGCCGCATGCCGCAGCCGTCGTCCGAGACCTCGATCATCGCGAGGCCACCCTCGGACAAGCGCACGTGGACGTGGCTTGCGCCAGCATCAATGGCGTTTTCGACCAGTTCCTTGAGCGCGCTGGCAGGCCGTTCGACCACCTCTCCGGCGGCGATGCGGTTGATCAATGTTTCAGGAAGGCGGCGGATGACTCGCATGGTCCGAGGGACCCTAGCGCCGAAGCCGATTTATTTCGAGACAAGCGGTGAAGTTATCCGTCCAAAGCCGCACAAACCCATGGGCTTTGCCCGGCTCGCCTGCTAATGAGCCGCCTTCCCGGGCGCACTTTCTGGAGGGGTCTGGCGCGTGCCCGTGCGTCAAACCGCAGATTATCACGGATTTCTAGATGGCTTCGATCTTTTCCCGATTCTTCAAATTTGGTTCGCAGAACATCGCGATCGACCTCGGAACGGCCAATACGCTGGTCTATGTCCAGGATCGCGGCATCGTACTGAACGAACCGTCCGTCGTCGCCATCGAGACGATCAACGGCATCAAGCGCGTCAAAGCCGTGGGCGATGACGCCAAGATGATGATGGGCAAGACCCCGGACAACATCGAGGCGATCCGACCGCTTCGCGACGGCGTGATTGCCGACATCGAAGTGGCCGAGGAAATGATCAAGCACTTCATCCGCAAGGTGCATGGATCGAAGAGCCTGCTGCGCTACCCCGAAATCGTGATCTGCGTGCCCTCGGGCTCGACCAGCGTCGAACGCCGCGCAATCCGTGACGCCGCGAGCAACGCAGGCGCCAGCCAGGTCTATCTGATCCTCGAACCCATGGCAGCAGCCATTGGCGCCGACATGCCCGTGACCGAACCCGTCGGTTCGATGGTCGTCGACATCGGCGGTGGCACCACCGAAGTCGCCGTGCTGTCGCTGCGCGGCCTGGCCTATACCACCTCGGTGCGTGTCGGCGGTGACAAGATGGACGAAGCGATCGTCTCCTACGTGCGTCGCCATCACAATCTGCTGATCGGTGAAGCCACGGCAGAGCGTATCAAGAAGGACTACGGCATCGCCACGGCTCCGGCTGATGGCATCGGCGAGACGATCCACATCAAGGGTCGCGACCTTGTGAACGGCGTGCCCAAGGAAATCACGATCACCCAGGCGAACATCGCCGAAGCGCTGTCGGAACCGATCGGCGCGATCGTCGAAGGCGTGCGCATCGCACTGGAAAACACCGCGCCGGAACTCGCTGCCGACATCGTCGACCAGGGTATCGTTCTGACCGGTGGTGGTGCGCTGATCCGCGGCCTTGACGAGCATCTGCGCGAAGAAACCGGCCTGCCGGTGAGCGTTGCCGAAGATCCGCTGTCCTGCGTCGCGCTTGGCACCGGCCGTGCGATGGAAGATCCGATCTATCGCGGCGTGCTGATGACGGCGTGAACCTAGACGGTTACGGGTTGCAACGCGGCGCCGAAAGGCGCGGCGGCTTGAAGGGGTGAACGGATGGCGCGGTCGCAGGACCGGCGCCCGGGCTATTCGCGCAGGGCGCAGTACGGAATTTTCACCGGCTACGTAGTCGCCATCCTTGGCGTCGTGGCGGGGATTGCCGTGCTCGTGACGTCGCTGATCAATCCGGATGCTTTTTCCTTTGCCCGCAGTGCCGCTGCAGAAGCTGCACGTCCGCTTGGGCGAGCGGGTGCAGAAAGCCGGTCAACCGGCCAAGGCGTGTTCGCTGCGGTTGGCGCCTATTTCAATGCCGGCCAACAGAACGCCGAGCTGCGCCGCGAGGTCGAGGCCGCGCGGGCGAACGCGGTGTCGATGCAGTCGCTGCAGAACGAGAACCGGCGGCTCAAGGCACTGCTTGGCATCATCGACCCCGCACGCAAGCCTGTCGCCACGGCGCACCTGATCGGATCGACCGCCGCCAGCACCCGCCGCTTTGCCGTCATCGATGCGGGAACGTCGCGTGGCGTGCAATCGGGACAACCGGTCCGTGCTGCCTCGGGCCTGATTGGTCGGGTCATCGAAGCTGGCCCCGGCACCGCTCGCGTCCTGCTCGTGACCGATCCCGACAACGTTGTGCCGGTGAAGCGCGCTAGGGACGGGCTGACTGCCTTCGTGCAGGGAGCTTCGAACGGTCGCATCGACATCCGCCTGATCAACCAAGGCGTCAATCCGATCCGCAAGGGCGACGTGTTCGTGACTTCAGGATCGGGCGGACTCTATCCCCCGGGTATCCCCGTTGCCGTCGCCACTGATCCGCACCGCGATGGCGCGACCGGACATCTTGCGGCCGATCCTGCCGACAACGAGTTCGTCATCGTCGAGTCAGCCTATAGCGGGGAAGCTCGCATGCAGATCGAACAGATCGAGAAGGACGGCGCCAAGAACGCCGCGCCCGAGCAGTGAACCTGCGCAATCTGGACGAGACCGGAGACGTAATCGCCCGCAAGCGGATCAACCGTGCGCCCCTGCCCTTGCTGGCCATCGGACTGCCCTGGGCCACGATCATGCTTGCCTCGATGGCAAGCTTCTCGCCGATCATCTCGTCGGCACCGGTGATGCCGCCGCTCGCCTACATGATGCTGCTGGCGTGGCGGATGATGCGACCTGGCATGCTGCCGCTGTGGGCAGGTCTGCCGCTCGGCCTGTTCGACGATCTCTATTCCGGCATGCCGTTCGGTTCGGGCATTGTGTTGTGGTCGGGAACCATGCTCGCGATGGAATTGATCGACGAGAAGTTCCTGTGGCGCGGGTTTGCGCAGGACTGGCTCGCCGCCTGCGCGCTGATTTCGGCCTATCTTTTGCTCGGTTCGGTGTTGGCGGGCATTGCAACGGGCTATCCCCTGCCACTGGTCATCGTCCCGCAAACGCTTGTTTCGCTCGCGCTCTATCCGGTCGTCACCCGCGTTGTCGCGTTGCTGGACCGGGTGCGCCTTCTGCCGCTCAAGAGGCTCTGATAATGGCTTCGAACGGCGGTGGCCGGAACTTCGCGGGCAAATCGAGCCTGCCGGTAACGACCGCAATCCTCAACAACCGCTTCGAGCGCCGCACGTTTGTTCTCGGCACATTGCAGGCCGGAGTGGGCATCCTGCTGGCGACAAGGCTCGGTTATCTGGCGGTCGCCCAGAACGAGAAGTATCAGGCGGCATCCGAAAGCAACCGCGTCAATCTCACCCTGATTCCGCCGCGGCGCGGCTGGGTACTCGATCGCTTTGGCAAGGCGCTCGCCGCCAATCGTGCGGACTTCCGCGTCGACCTTATCCCCGACCGCGTCGACGATCCCGACAAAACGATGGCCACTCTGGCCGGCCTGCTCTCGCTTACGTCCGACAAGGTTCGCGATATTCGCGACAAGCTGGACAAGGCGCGCGGGTTCCAGCCAGTGGAAGTCGCCTCCAGCCTCGACTGGGACAAGTTCGCCGCCGTCTCGGTCCGCCTCCCCGAACTGCCCGGAGTCATCCCGCAGCGGGGATATTCGCGCTACTATCCGGCGGGGGCTTCGGTCGGGCACCTTGTCGGCTACGTCGGCGCGGCCTCGGCAGAGGATTACGAGAAAGAGCGCAATCCGCTTTTGATCACGCCGGGCTTCAAGATCGGCAAGGATGGCCTCGAGAAGCACTTCGAGACACGCCTGCGCGGCGTTCCCGGAGCGCGGCGCGTGGAGGCCACGGCCTCGGGCCGTATCGTGCGCGATCTCGGCACGCGCGAGGACGTGCCGGGCAAACCCATCGCGCTGACCATAAATGCGGGCCTTCAGGACTACGCAGCGCGGCGCATCGGGCTCGAATCCGGCTCGGTCGTGGTCATGGATTGCGAGACCGGCGACATTCTCGCCATGGCCTCGATGCCGAGCTTCGATCCCAACAGCTTTTCCGACGGAATCGGCCGTGTCGAGTGGAAGATGCTGTCCGAGGACGACCATGTTCCCTTGCGCAACAAGGTTCTGCGCGGGCTCTATCCGCCCGGTTCGACCGTCAAGCCGATGGTTGCCCTGTCGTTCCTCGAGGCAGGGCTCGATCCCAATGCCAGTGTTGGCTGCGGCGGCGGTCTGCGCGTGGGCAATCGCGTGTTCCACTGTTGGAACCGGCGTGGCCATGGCACCGTGGACATGGCCAAGGGCATCTACCAGTCCTGCGACGTCTACTTCTACCACTTCGCGCAGCAGATCGGCATGGACAAGATCGCCGCCATGGCGCGCAGGCTTGGACTCGGGCAGGAGTTTCCGATGCCCTACCCCGGCCAGTCGTATGGCACCGTGCCCGACCCGGCGTGGAAGATGCGCAAGTACAAGAAGGAGTGGGCGCTCTACGACACCGTGAACGCCACGATCGGCCAGGGCTACATGTTGGTCAATCCGTTGCAGCAGGCGGTCATGGCATCGCGCATTGCATCGGGTCGCGAAGTGATGCCCCGGCTTCTTCTGGATCGCAATGCTCCGCCGGTGAAGTCAATGGGATTCAGGCAGGAGCACCTCGACTATATCCACGCGGCGATGAGCGAAGTCGTCAATGGGCGCGGCACCGCCGGCAAGGCACGCCTGCCGGTCGAAAATGTGCTGCTGGCGGGCAAGACCGGCACGGCGCAGGTCGTCGGGCTCAATATGGGCAACGGCAAGGGCGGGATCTGGAAGTACCGCGACCACGGCCACTTCATCTGCTTCGCACCGTTCGACAAGCCAAAGTACGCCTGTGCGGTGGTGATCGAGCATGGCGGGGGATCGGGCGCTGCCTATCCGATCGCGCGCGACGTGATGACCTACATCTTCGCCCCCGACAAGGCGATGGCCGTGCTTGAGGAATTCGAGAAGCAGTGGGGCGGCAACGTCCAGCAGCGCATGGCCACGCGCTACAATGCGTTTGCGGCGAAGTATGGTGGCTCTGCGCCGAAGCCGGTGCCGGACGACGATGACCTGACCGAACAGGTCGAGGACGGCAATCGTGCCGCTCCTGAACCCGCCACGGCCCAGACCGACGCCGCTGCGCCTGCGCCCGAACCCGAACAGACCATGTCTGCTCCGGCCGTTGCCCCGGCAAACGCTGCGCCGGCAGTGTCAGCGCCCCCTGCAGGAGCGCAGTGATGCCCCGGGCCTATGTCCCTGCCACGATCGCACGCCAACCCTGGGGGGTCTTGCTACCGCTCATGGCGCTGGTCAGCTTCGGCGCGGCCGTGCTGGATTCGGCCGCGGGAGGCCGGTTCGAGACGTGGTCGATGTCGCACCTGCTGCGCTTCGTGGTCTTCCTCGTCATGGCCATGGTCATCGCAAGACTGCCACAGGAACTGTTCCGCAAGATGGCCCTGCCGGTCTACGGCGTGCTCTGTCTCCTGCTCGTACTTGTCGAACTCATTGGCGGGATCGGCGGCGGAAGCCAGCGCTGGCTCAATCTCGGCTTCATGACGCTCCAGCCTTCGGAGCTGATGAAGCCGGGGATCGTGCTCGTACTGGCGTGGTTCTACTCGGTGCTCCCCATCGGCGAAACGCAGAGCTGGCGCGCGTTGATTCCAGCAGGTCTGCTGCTTGGCCTGCCGGCGGGCCTTGTGATGCTGCAGCCGGACCTTGGTACGGGCCTTGCCATCACGTTCGGCGCGGTCGTGGTGATGTTCCTTGCGGGGCTCCCGCTGCGCTGGTTCCTGGGTGCAGGCGCAGCAGGGCTTGTTGCCGCACCGATGGCCTTCTTCTTCCTGCTGCACGACTACCAGCGGAACCGCGTGCTGGTGTTCCTCGATCCGGAGAGCGATCCGCTTGGCACCGGGTATCACATCACCCAGTCCAAGATCGCCATCGGATCGGGCGGGTTCATCGGCAAGGGTTTCGGCAACGGTTCGCAGAGCCATCTCAACTACCTGCCGGAATCCCACACCGACTTCGTCTTTGCGACCATGGCCGAGGAATGGGGAATGCTCGGCGGGCTGTTCGTGCTGATCGTGTTCTGGCTGATTTTCCGCTGGGGCCTGAAAGTCGCCAACAGTGCCCCTGACCGTTTCTCGCGCCTGCTTGCGGCAGGCATGACGATGACCATCTTTTTCTACATGTGCATCAACCTGATGATGGTCATGGGCCTGGCTCCCGTGGTGGGCATTCCGCTCCCATGGATGAGCCACGGCGGTTCCTCGATGATGACCAACATGATCTGCGTGGGCACGATCATGGCGGTGGAGCGCTGGAGCCGCAACGCTCCGCGCAGTCTATCCTGAAATTCACAAATTTTGGGCTTGGCAGCCGTCAGAAAATCGTTATTGGGGCGGCTCCCGAACGGGAATGCCTGATGGCATGGACGCATAGCTCAGTTGGTAGAGCAGCTGACTCTTAATCAGCGGGTCCTAGGTTCGAGCCCTAGTGCGTCCACCACCATCGCCTTCCCCTCACCGCCACCATGCGGTTCCTTGCCGGGTACGGACGCATAGCTCAGTTGGTAGAGCAGCTGACTCTTAATCAGCGGGTCCTAGGTTCGAGCCCTAGTGCGTCCACCAAATTTCCAAATACTTACAGATAGTTAGACTATCTCCGGGATTGGGAATTCCATCCTCTTGAGTGGCTAGGTAGCTCTCTAGGTAGCGCGCTCCTGGAAACAGATTTTCTGAGCGAAAGTGCAAGAGAGCCGTAACGCTGGTTGTTTTCCGGCCCAGATCAAGCTCGCTTTCCAAGGCTGGCACGAATCGGCATTCTCAAAGTCGTCAGGCCTGCGGCTTATATTTGAGTTGACGTGACCCCCAGCTTTCCTCCAGCTGGGATTAGAGCCGAGCCGTTTTGTTGCGCATGAGCGCGGTTGAAGCAATGGGCTGCGTAGCGGAGCCCGTAGGGCGGAGCGAAGCAGGCCATTGATTATCCAGTTCGGCGGCGAACGCCGCCGGGGTTGCGTAACCAAGGGATGAGTGCGGTCTCTCCCGGTTGTAGTCATCCACCCAGGCGGCGATCTCGACGCGGGCATGGGCGAGGCTGAGGAACAGCGTCTCGTTGAGCAGCTCGTCGCGCATGCGCCCATTGAAGCTTTCGACGTAACCGTTTTGCATCGGCCTGCCCGGAGCGATATAGTGCCACTCCACCCCGATCTCCCCACACCATGCGAGCACCGCATTGCTGGTGAGCTCGGTGCCATAGCACATTGGGAAGCGGCTCCTTGGAGGGCCGCGATGCCTTGATGAAGACAAGGGCGCGTAGCGCCCGCCGGCTTCATCAAGGCGGCCATGACCGGCCAGCAGGTCTCTAAAGTGAAGTTGTCGACTCAACCCTTTGGAGACGGACCGACCATGACCAAGCGCAGTTCTACCCCCACCGACGCCGTGCTGGTAGCCATCGATATGTCGAAGCACCGGCAGGAGGTATTGATTGAACGCCCCGAAGGCGGCCGCCGCCGGCGCATGACGATCATGGCCACCAAGGCTGACTACGATCGCCTCGCCGAC
>NZ_VLKJ01000007.1 GCF_007830315.1 Novosphingobium taihuense | reverse complement strand
AAGATCGGGGTCGAGTGGCATTACATCGCGCCGGGCAAGCCGATGCAGAATGGCTACGTCGAGAGCTTTAACGGCCGTATGCGCGACGAGCTGCTGAACGAGACCTTATTCATGAGCCTCGCCCATGCCCGGGTCGAGATCGCTGCCTGGGTCGAGGATTACAACCGGGAGAGACCGCACTCGTCCCTTGGCTATGCAACCCCGGCGGCGTTCGCCGCCAAACTGGATAAGCAATGGCCTGCTTCGCTACGCCCTACGGGCTCCGCTACGCAGCCCATTGCTTCAACCGCGCTGATGCACAAAACAACCGCCCGGCTCTAATCCCAGCTGGAGGAAAGCTGGGGGTCACGTCAACGGGAAAGCCCCGATGACATCGGCTGAGGCGGCTTCCGTGCCTGTCAGTGTGGGAACGCGATAGGAGGCTGAAAAATCCGATCACGCCACCGTTCTTCAGTAGCGTTAACGCGACGCGACTGGAGAGCAGCGATGTGGCTTGATCGGAACATTCAGACTGATGCGGTTCTGCCTTCTGGCGGGCTTGATTCTGCGCTTTTGCAGGCAAGCTACCGGCGGGGTGTGTTTCGGGCCAAGGTTAACGTCCGTTCGCTGTCTTGCGCAATCGCGCAGATCGACTGCATGGAAAATCCCGCCATCGGCACCACGGTGTGGCTTACATTTGCGGGGCTCGAATCGCGCGCGGCTGTTGTTGAGCAAAGCGGCGGGTTCCGCGTGATGCTGCGACTGATTGAGCCGCTACATCCGGCGGTGCTCGAAGCGCTGGTGGGCGGACGCCTGCGGACCTGGCACTGACGGCATTGAGATAGCGCATCGGGCTAGCGCTCAGGCCTTTGGGTCAGCGAGTTTTGAAAGGCCCCGGATCAAAGCGCAAGGCGCTGATCCAGAAGAAATAAATGGCTCCCTGAGTAGGATTCGAACCTACGACCAAGTGATTAACAGTCACCTACTCTACCGCTGAGCTATCAGGGAGCAGCCTCAGTCTCCCGAGGCAGGACCGCGCTAATAACAGGCGATTCCGGTTTGGCAAGCACCTGTTTTCAATTTTCTCTCAGACCATGAACTGTTCGGCGAAGATGCGGTCCTCGAGGCTCTGCCCGCGGTCGAACAGCAAGGTCAGGCGATGCTCCGGCCAGGCTTTGACCCGCACCTCGCGCACGTCGCGCACTTCCTTCTGGTCGGCCACGACAAGGACCGGCCGCTTCACCGATTCGAGTGCCTTGAACACGATCTCGTAAGTGTCGGGCAGGATCGCGCCGCGCCAGCGACGGGGGCGGAAGGGGCTGATCGGGGTGAGCGCCAGCATGTTGGAGGACAGCGGCAGGATCGGGCCGTTGGCCGAGAGGTTGTAGGCGGTCGAGCCTGCAGGCGTGGCTACTAGCACGCCGTCGCAGGCGAGTTCGGGCATCCGCACCTTGCCATTGACGCTGACCTCAAGCTTGGCGGTCTGGCGGGTCTCACGCAGGATAGAAACTTCGTTGATCGCGCAGACCGAGTGTTCCTCGCCGGTGTTGGTAATCGCGGTCATGCGAAGCGGCGAAACCGAGATTCGCGTGGCCCTGGCAAGGCGCTCCTCGATGTTGCGGCTCGACCGGTACTTGTTCATCAGGAATCCGACGGTGCCGAGGTTGAGGCCGAAGGCTGGCACGACATGGTCGATATCGAGCATGGTGTGCAGAGTTTGCAGCATGAAGCCGTCACCGCCGATCACCACAGCAGCGTCGGCCTGTTCGAGCGGAACCCAGTCGCGGCTTTTCAGCAGTGTTTCGTAGGCGTCCTGAGCGCGCTCGCTGGGCGAGGCCAGCAGGGCGAGGCGGGCAAAATCCGGCATTTGTGTACTAGCCCCAGTCGAACGCAGCAGAAAAAGTCGTGACGCCGAGATATGGGGCGGACCGGATTGGCGCAATGCACAAAAGCATAACTGTGGCGGCGCGGCGCACGAGCGGAACGCTTTGGCAAGGATAGCGCGCTAAAGATGCATTGATGCCAAGGCCTATGCGACTTTCCAGTGCCGATGATGTGCGCGACAACCTGACCGGATTACCCGGAATGGCCGGAGCCGCATCATGGTTTGCGCGGCATCAGACCGAGTATGTCCACGCCATGTTGATTGGCCTTCACCGCTTCCGCACGGTGAACCTCGCCTATGGCCATGCCGGTGGCGACAGCGTGCTTGCTGAAATAGCCCGCCGTATCGCCGACTTTACCGCCGAGGAATTGGAAGCTGATGCGCTAGTGGCGCGGGTGGGTGGTGGCGAGTTCCTTGTGGCGAGCAGCGGGGCGATCAGTCGTGAACGGTGGCAGTGGCTGGCTGAGGCGCTGACGCGGCATATTTCGCGCAGCCTGCCGATGCGGGGCGACGAACTGCATCTCGTGCCGCGCACGGCATTGCTTCGCGGACTGCCGGGCGAAGACGGAGCTGCGCTGATCGACCGGTTGGATCAGGCGCTGGGCACGCTGCAGCAACAGACTGGACGGCGGCTGCTCTGGGCAGACGGATCACACCGCGCGCGCGGACGCAGCGCAGCGCGGCTCGAAGCCGACCTGATCGGAGCGATGGCGCGGGACGAGATCGGTCTGGTGTTCCAACCGCAATATGCCGTGGCTGGTGGATTGCTGGTAGGTGTGGAGGCCCTTGCGCGGTGGGATCATCCGCAGTTGGGCCGGATGGGCGCGGAGACGCTGTTCGCGATTGCCGAGCGCGGTGATCACGTTACGCAGCTTTCTCGCCATATTGCGCGTAAGGCGCTCAGCATCGCTGCAGCTTGGCAGGAACAGCTTGCGCTTTCGTTGAACGTCACGGCTGAGGATCTGGCCAATGACCGCTTTGCGATGGACTTCACTGATTTGCTCGAGGCGATGGGCTTCTCCCCCGCACGGTTGACTCTGGAGGTAACCGAACACGCACTTGTGGCGGATTTTGCGCGTTCGTCGGAAGCTCTCGCTGAACTTGCCGGTCTTGGAGTCAGGATTGCTCTCGACGATTTCGGGACAGGTTATGCGAATTTCCGCACGTTGAAGGCGCTTCCGCTCGACACCATCAAGCTTGATGCTTCGCTTCTGCGCGATGTGGACACCGACAATCGTGACCGCGCTATCCTCACCGCCATAGTCGCCATGGCGCGGGCGCTCGGGCTCAAGCTGGTGTGCGAGGGTGTCGAGCGGGAGAGCCAGCTTGCGGTGCTGGCCGAGGAAGGCTGCGATACCTTTCAGGGGTTTCTGCGATCCGGCCCTGTTGGCGCGGACGAGATTGCTGCGCTGATCTGATCGGGCAGGGCGGACGGCCTACGCCGCCTTCTTTGCCCGCCGCGCAATCGCCGAAAGCCCCTTGGTCAGCTGAACCAGACCGTTGAGGCGGCCTTCTGCGGTGCCCCAGGCGCGGGTGATGACCAGCTTGTTGTCGGGACGCAGCTTGGCGACGCCGTTGAGGCGCTCGACATAGCCGATCAGGCCCAAGGGGTCGGGGAAGGTGTCCTTGTGGAAGCTTACGAGTGCGCCCTTGGGGCCGACATCGATCTTGGCGATGTTGGCGGCGATGGCCTGACGCTTCACTTCGATGAGGCGCAGCAAGTTCTGCGTCGGGCCGGGGAGGGGACCGAAGCGGTCGATCATTTCGGCGGCCAGTGCCTCGACCGCGTCCGGACCTTCGGCATCGTTCATGCGGCGGTAGAGCGCCATGCGCACGGCAAGGTCGGGGACGTAGTCTTCGGGGATCATGATCGGCGCGTCGAGTGTGATCTGCGGGCTGAGCGCCTCGCGTTCGCGCGCAAGCCCGATGTCGCCCGCCTTGGCGGCCAGGATCGCGTCTTCCAGCATCGACTGGTAGAGTTCGAATCCGACTTCCTTGATATGGCCCGATTGCTCGTCGCCCAGCAGGTTGCCCGCGCCGCGAATGTCGAGATCGTGGCTCGCCAGCTGGAAACCGGCGCCAAGGCTGTCGAGATCGCCGAGTACCTTGAGGCGTTTTTCGGCGACTTCGGACAGAGCCATGGTCTCGGGGTAGGTGAGGTAGGCGTAGGCGCGGATCTTGGCACGACCGACGCGACCGCGCAGCTGGTAGAGCTGAGCTAGGCCGAAGCGGTCGGCGCGGTGGATGACGATGGTGTTGGCCGAGGGGATGTCGATGCCGCTCTCGATGATCGTGGTCGAAAGCAGGACCTCGTACTTCTTCTCGTAGAACGCGCCCATGCGATCTTCGACCTCGGTCGGGCTCATCTGGCCGTGCGCGGTGACGAAGCGGACTTCGGGGACGTTCAGCCGCAGCCACTCTTCCAGTTCCGGCATATCGGCAATGCGCGGCACGACGATGAAGCTCTGCCCGCCACGCTGGTGTTCGCGGAGCAGGGCCTCACGCATGACCATGTCGTCCCACGGCATGACATAGGTACGGGTGGCAAGGCGGTCGACCGGCGGGGTCTGGATCGTGGAAAGCTCGCGCAGGCCTGACATTGCCATCTGCAGCGTGCGCGGGATCGGCGTGGCGGTGAGAGTGAGGACGTGGACGTCCGCCTTCAGCTCCTTGAGCTTTTCCTTGTGGGTAACGCCAAACCGCTGTTCCTCGTCGACGATGACGAGGCCGAGGCGCTTGAACTCGACCGATTTGGCAAGCAACGCATGTGTGCCGACGACGATGTCGATAGTGCCAGCGGTCAGCCCGGCCTTGGTCTCTGCCGCTTCCTTGGCAGGAACGAGGCGGGAGAGGCGGCCTATCTGAAGCGGGAATCCGTTGAAGCGCTCGACGAAGTTCGAATAGTGCTGGCGGGCGAGGAGGGTGGTCGGAGCGACGACGGCCACCTGCACGCCCTGCATGGCAGCGACAAAGGCGGCGCGCAGGGCGACCTCAGTCTTGCCGAAGCCGACATCGCCGCAGACGAGGCGGTCCATTGGTTTGCCTTCGACCATGTCGCCAAGGACGTCGCCGATGGCGCGCTCTTGATCCTCGGTTTCCTCCCACGGGAAGCGGTCAACGAACGGTCCGTAGCTCGCGGGATCGACGGGGAGGATTTCGCCCTGACGCAGCGCTCGGTGGGCGGCAGTGGCCATGAGCTGGCCCGCCATCTCCAGAATGCGCTCGCGCATGCGCGCCTTGCGGCGTTGCCATGCCTCGCCACCCAACTTGTCGAGCGCAACGCCATCTGCATCCGAACCATAGCGCGAGAGGACATCAAGGTTTTCGACCGGGATATAGAGCTTGTCACCGCCGGCATATTCGAGCTGCACGCAATCGTGCGGGGAATCTCCGACGCCGATGGCTTCGAGGCCGAGGTAGCGGCCGATGCCGTGGTCCATGTGAACGACGAGATCGCCGGGCGTGAGTGCGGACAGTTCGGCTAGGAAGGCGTCTGCGTCCTTGCGCTTCTTTTTGCGGCGGACGAGGCGGTCACCGAGGATGTCCTGCTCAGTCAGCAGTTCAAGATCGTCGTTGGCAAATCCCTGTTCGAGAGGCAGGACAACGGCCACAGGCTTGCCACTGGCGGCAAGGCCGAGTGCTTCCTGCCAGGTCTCGGCCATCTGCGGGGTGAATTTGCCAGCCTCTGCCAGCAACGAGGCGAGGCGCGAGCGCGAGCCGGTGGTGTAGGCCGCAATGATGGGCTTCTTGCCGCGGACCCCAAGCGCCGAAATGTACTTAGCGGCGGCTTCGTAGATGTTGGTGCCGCCCGATGTGGCGGCGGCGCGTTCTGGCGTGAAATCGTGGCTGGAAGTGAAGCCGAAATCGACTACCTGCTTCGATTCCGGCTCGGCAAACAGTGTTGTGCGGTGGACGGGCCAGCCAGCGAGCGCCCGGTCCAGTTCGTCGCGTGAGAGGTAAAGTGCGGTTTCGGCCAGCGGGCGATAGCTACCGGGTGCCTTCGATGACGTGTCGAGGCGCGACTGGTGGTAGTCGGCAATGTCGGCGACGCGTTGTTCGGCGGCCTTGATCGCCGTTGTATCGATCAGGACGAGATCGTCTTCGCCAAGGTGATCGAACAGGGTGACCAGGCGGTCTTCGAACAGTGGAAGCCAGTGCTCCATGCCGGCGAGGCGGCGGCCGTCAGTGATCGCCTGATAAAGCGGGTCGCCAGTGGCATTGGCACCGAACAGTTCGCGATAGCGGCTGCGGAAGCGCTTGATGCTGTCGTCGTCGAGCAAAGCTTCGCTTGCCGGGAGCAGCAGGTGGGTTTCGACGGGCTGGACCGAGCGCTGCGTGTTCGGGTCGAACAGGCGCAGGGTTTCGAGTTCGTCGCCGAAAAAGTCGAGCCGCAGGCCATGGTCGAGGCCAGAGGGAAAGATGTCGAAGACCGAGCCGCGCACCGCGTATTCGCCTGCGTCGACAACGGTATCGGTGCGCGAATAGCCCTGGCGCTGGAGCAGTGCGATCAGGCTTTCCCGGCCGATCTCCGCTCCGGGCGTCAGCAGTCGGGTAGATTCACGGATGCGGAACGGGGTGAGCACGCGCTGGAGCGCCGCGTTGATCGTGGTGACCAGAAGCTGAGGGCCGGATCGCTTGTGCTGTAGCTTCTGCAGGGCAGCAAGACGCCGGGCGCTAACTGAAAGTGCGGGTGATGCGCGATCGAACGGCAGGCAGTCCCACGCGGGGAAGTCGATGACCTCAAGGTCCGGGGCGAAAAACGCGGCACTGTCGGCAATGGCACGCATGGCGGCTTCATCGGGCGCGATGAACACGGCGCGGCCTTTGGCGGCGCGCGCGAGGTCAGCCAGCACAAGCGGCTGCGCGCCGCGCGCGACGGACGAAAGCGTGAGCGGCGTCTTTGCCGAGAGGATGCGGGCGAGGTCTGACATGGCGGGTCTAACGCGCGAGACGCGAAATCAGCGCGGGATCTCGACGTAGTCCAGCTTGCGCATGGCGTCCATCATTGCGCCAGCGTACTTCTCGGGAACGGGTTGGGTTCCGAGCGCCCAGGCCATGATCTCTACGTCATCTTCCTCGATCAGGGCCTCGAACCAGGCGATCTGCTCGGCCGTCCACGAGGCGTGATAGCGATCGAAGTAGCAGCCGATCATGTAGTCCGCCTCGCGAGTACCGCGGTGCCACGCGCGGAAATGGATGCGGCGGAGGCTTTCGGGGGGCGTGGCGGGGGTAACGGCTGCGGGCTCGGTCATGGCTTGCCGTTAGGACGAACGGGCGAGCGAAACAAGGGCTGTGGGGCCTATGCGAAAGGGCATTCCGGCGCGGTCCTTCCCCCGCAAGGGAATGCCCTTTCTCAGGTGTTACCCACGCAGTGCAGCGAGGATATCGTCAGGTTGGCGGCCTATAAGGTCCTTGGCCAGTTCCTTGATCATCGCTTGCTGTGTGGCCTTGCCGAACTGATGGCGCAGTTCACCCAGAGCGCGCGGCGGGGCGATCAGGATGAGATGCTCGATCTTGTGACTTTGAACCTGCCGGTTCAGCCAGTCGGCCACGGCAGTGCAGTGTGCGGACTCTTCCTGTTGGTGGGGCGAGGCGTGGCTGCCGCCGCTGCTGTGGTTCTGCTCAACAAGTGAAGGTGTTTCGAGCGTGGCAAGTTCGGGCACAGCTTCGGTGCCGACATTGCGGTAAAGCTCCCATGCCTTGCCATCGACAATGGCAATCACGGCTGCGTGAGGGATCAGCATCGGTTGGTCTCCTGTTCTCGTTGTCTTCGCAGAAGACCCAAGCACCGGCAGGCCCACGCAACCATGCGGTGGATCAAAAATGCCCGTGAATTTCGCCTTGTGCGGCATTGGCGAATGTAACGGTTGCAGCCTATGTCCGTTCCACGATGCGTCCTGATCTGCTCAATCCGCTCTTTGCCGAAAGCTCCAGCCTGAAAGGCGTGGGACCCGGCCTTGCGCGCCCTCTCGACAAGCTGGGCCTGACGCGGGTGCGGGACATCGCCTATCACCTCCCGGACCGCTGGGTTCTGCGGCGGGCGGTGGCAAATCTTGACGAGGCAGGGCTGGGGGAACAGATCGTCCTTCCGCTGACCCCGCGCGACTATCGGCAGGCGGCGGGGCGCGGGCCGTTTCGCGTGATGGCCGAAGACGCCGCGGGCAATTACGTCGCGCTGACGTACTTCGGACGCGCGGCCTATACTGCCAAGAAGCAGCTGCCGCTTGGCGAGAAGCGCTGGATTGCGGGGCGGCTCGACCAGTTCGGTCAGACCTGGCAGATCGTCCACCCTGACCACGTCAGCGAAGACAGCGCAGGGCTGCTCGGGCAGTTGAACGAGCCGGTCTATCCGCTGTCAGAAGGGCTGACGCAGGGGCGGATTCAGGCACTGGTGGCGCAGGCGCTGGCCCACCTTCCCAAGCTGCCAGAGTGGATCGAGCCGGGATTGCTGGCGAAGATGGACTGGCCGGCGTGGCATGAGGCTCTTCCCGCAGCGCACAAGGCCGAGGACAAGGCGGCAAAGGATCGGCTCGCCTATGACGAACTGCTCGCCAACAGCCTTGCGCTCATGCTGGTGCGTGAGAGCAATCGGGCGAAGAAGGGCACACCGCTCCATGGCGACGGGCGACTTCGGGCCAAGCTCAAGCTGCCGTTCGAGCTTACCGGCGCGCAGAAGCGCTCAATCGCCGAGATAGAAAGCGACGTGGCGCAAGGTGCGCCGATGCTGCGGCTGCTGCAGGGCGATGTCGGCTCAGGCAAGACGGCGGTGGCGCTGAATGCGATGCTGATCGCGGTAGAGGCGGGCGGACAGGCGGCCTTGCTGGCCCCGACGGAAATCCTCGCACGGCAGCATGCCGAGACGCTCACCCGCATGGCGGCGGGAACCGGCGTGACGATCGCGCTGCTGACCGGACGCGACAAGGGCAAGGCGCGCGAATCAATCCTGATGGGGCTGCTCGATGGCTCGATCGACATCTGCGTCGGCACCCATGCGATCTTTCAGGACGCCGTAGCCTATCGCAATCTGGCTCTTGTGGTGATCGACGAGCAACACCGCTTCGGCGTTGGCCAAAGGCTCATGTTGACGCAGAAGGCGAAACGCACGCCGCATTGCCTGGCGATGACCGCAACGCCGATCCCGCGCACGCTCACTCTTGCGCAGTATGGCGAGATGGACGTCTCCAGGCTCGACGAGATGCCACCGGGCAGGCAGGCCATCGACACGCGGGTGATCTCTACCGAGCGGATCGTGGACGTTGTCGAGGGCGTGGCCCGGCACGTCGCCAAGGGTGCGCAGGCCTATTGGGTGTGCCCGATGGTGCGCGAGCTCGAAACCGAAGACATAGCTGCGGCCGAAGCGCGCTACGCGGCGCTCAAGGAGCGGTTCGGCGACACAGTCGTCATGGTCCATGGCCAGTTGCGTCCCGAGATCAAGGACGCAGCGATGGAACGCTTTGCCCGGGGCGAGGCGCAACTGCTTGTGGCGACTACGGTGATCGAAGTTGGCGTCGACGTGCCCAACGCGACGCTTATGGTGATCGAACAGGCCGAGCGCTTCGGACTTGCTCAGCTGCATCAGTTGCGGGGACGCGTAGGCCGCGGGAGCCAGCAATCGACATGCCTTCTGCTGCGTGGAGAAGCGCTGTCGGAGACAGGGCGCGAGCGTCTGGCGCTGATGCGCGAAACGCAAGATGGCTTCAGGTTGGCGGAAGAGGATCTACGCCTGCGCGGTGGCGGCGAACTGCTCGGCACCCGGCAATCCGGCGATACGCCGTTCAAGGTGGCGGATTTCGAGCAGATCGCGCGGCTCTTGCCACTGGCACATGATGATGCGCGGCTGCTGATGGAGCGAGATGGCGGATTAGCTTCACCGCGTGGCGAAGCTGCGCGAGTTCTGCTTTATCTGTTCGAGCGCGACTGGGGTGTGCAGCTGCTGCGCGGAGGATGAATTGGCGGGGTGGGGCGGCGCGAAAAAGGGGTAAACGCGCCGCCCGCTCCCTGAGCTTCTATTACTTGCCTGCGGGCTTGGTAGCTGCCGCATCGGCGCTCTTGCCAGCGCTCTTCGTGGCATCGGCAAAGGCCTGTGCGGTCATGCCAATCATCAGGCCAGACGTGCCCTTGGCGACCGAGGTCTTGGGAAGTTTCACGCGCGTTGCGCCGGCATCGAGCACGAAGTCTGTCGCCGTCACTTCGGTAACCTTGCCGAGCTGGGTCGTGCCGTCGGAGGCAAAAACCGGTGCATCAGCAACGATTGCGGCTTCAAGCTCAGCTTTGGCAGCTTCCTTTGCCTTTTCGGCAGCGGCATCAAGCTCCACCTTGGTCATGCCTAGAACAGGGCCCTTGGGACCCGTGCCCAACGCAGTCAGAGCGAGAGTGGCCGAGTTCTTGCCGGTATCGATCACGAAGTTCGGGGCGTTGACGCTCTTGATCTTGCCGACCTCGGCTCCGTTGACGTCATAGACGGTCGCGCCAACGCTTGGCGTAGCAGCCGTAGCGGGAGCCTCTGCCGTTGCGGTCGTTTCAGTGCCGGCAGCTGCCTCTTGTGCGCTTGCTGCAGTGGCGAGGGGGATGGTTGCGACGAGAAGGGCTGCGGTGAGATTGCGGATTTTCACAAGTGGTTTCCTGTGCAGTTGTCGGGATAACACCGCCAAGGTTGGCTTTGTTGTTCCGATCGGAAACCCGCTTTGCGATCCCGCGATGCAGAATTCAGGGCGAATTGAGAGACTTGTGCCGTAGCTGCGACAGGTCGATGGCATTAGACCAAACGAAAAGGGCGGCCCGAAGGCCGCCCTTTCGATCATCCTGAAGAATGAAATGGTCGGGGAAAGAGGATTCGAACCTCCGGCCCCTGCCTCCCGAAGACAGTGCTCTACCAGGCTGAGCTATTCCCCGACCGATCTGCAAACCGGTCACCCGGCTGCAAGGCAGGGGCGCCCTATACGGGGCACATCCGGGGCTGGCAAGCGGGTAGGAACAAGTTTTTTCGGGCGTGGGCTTTTGCTCCGGCGAGGACGCGGCGATAGAAGCAGAACCATGTTGAAACGCGCCGATTCCGCCCGTCACTACGAGTGGCAGTACCTCGATCTCATGCGCGAGATCTGGGAAAGCGGGGACGAGCGGGTCGATCGTACAGGCGTAGGCACACGCTCGGTATTCGGCGCGCAGTTACGCTTCGATCTGTCCGACGGGCGCATGCCTTTGCTGACAACCAAGCGCGTCTACTGGAAGACCGCAACGCGCGAGTTTCTGTGGTTCCTGACCGGCGACACCAATATTCGTGAACTCTGCGCGCAAGGCGTGGAGATCTGGACCGACTGGCCGCTAGACCGCTATCGCAAGGCAACCGGTGAGGACATTTCGCGAAATGACTTCTCGGCTCGGATCGTGGCTGACAAAGCCTTTGCGCGCGAATGGGGCGATTTGGGACCGGTCTATGGCAAGCAGTGGGTCGACTGGCCGGTTTACGAGCCGGCAGGCGAGGGGTTGTTCCGGCAACGACCGCAAGGCGTGAATCAGGTTGCCGATCTCGTTCATTCTCTCCGAACCAATCCGGGAAGCCGACGCCACATCGTCGAAGGCTGGAACGTGGCCGAACTCGACGCGATGGCCCTGCCGCCCTGTCACAAGACCTATCAGTTCCATGTCAGCGGCAACCGGCTCAATGGATTGCTCTATCAGCGCAGCTGCGACGTGGCATTGGGGTTGCCCTTCAACCTGTGGGGTGCGGCGCTTTTTCTACGACTACTGGCCCAGCAATGCGATCTGGAGGCGGGCGAACTGGTTTGGATGGGCGGCGATACGCACCTCTATCTGAACCATGCAGAGCTCGTCGAAGCGCAGTTGGCGCGGGAACCGGAGGGCGATCCGCGCCTTGCCATTGTGCGCCGACCGGATACGATCTTCGGATACCGGATCGAGGATTTCGAGGTGTCCGGATATGCACCACAGGGCCATCTTTCTGCCCCTGTAGCGGTCTGACCTCGCGATTGACTCGAAAAGGCGTGTGAAATAAAATAACACGCGTCTATAACTTTGCATTTATCGCGCTTGTGTAATTGCAAAGCGTGATTCGGTGCGGGAGAGTCGAAAATGCAGGCGTTCGCAGAATGAGCGGCGGAACAAACGGTGGTGCGCGCGGCAACTTGCCTCCGCTCGCTCTGCATGTGCCCGAACCGAAATTTCGCCCTGGGGATGAGGTCGATTATTCGCACCTCGAGATCCCACCGGCAGGCGCGCAAGCACGTCCGGATGAGCAATGCGCGGCTGCCGAAACGCAAGCGCTGTGCTTCGATCTGGTGCGGGTGCTGGGTGAAGACCACCGCGCCATCGGGCCTTGGGATCCGAAGCTTGATGCGGATACCTTGCGCCGCATGCTGCGCACGATGGCTCTTACCCGTGCATTCGATGACCGGATGTATCGCGGACAGCGACAGGGGAAGACCAGCTTCTACATGAAGTGTACCGGCGAGGAGGCGACTTCGGTCGCACCCGCAATGGCGCTTGCCAGCGACGACATGGTGTTCCCCAGCTACCGTCAGCAGGGCATCCTGATTTCGCGTGGCTATCCCATCGTCGAGATGATCAACCAGATCTACTCGAACCGGGCAGACAAGCTGAAGGGCCGCCAGCTGCCGATCATGTATTCGGCGCGCGAGGCTTCGTTTTTCACGATCAGCGGCAACCTTGCCACCCAGTACCCGCAAGCAGTGGGCTGGGCGATGGCAAGCGCGATCAAGGGCGACACCCGGATTGCGGCGACTTGGATCGGCGAGGGTTCGACCGCAGAAGGCGACTTCCATTCGGCGATGACCTTCGCAACGGTCTATAACGCGCCAGTCATTTTCAACGTCGTCAACAACCAGTGGGCGATCTCGAGTTTCTCAGGGTTCGCCGGGGCCGAGCGCACGACCTTTGCAGCCCGCGCGATCGGCTATGGCATGGCGGGGCTTCGCGTCGATGGGAACGATCCGCTGGCGGTCTATGCGGCGACAAAGTGGGCGGCTGATCGCGCCCGTTCCAACGCCGGGCCGACGTTGATCGAACACTTCACGTATCGTGCCGAGGGTCATTCAACTTCGGACGATCCCGGCCAGTATCGTTCCGCGCACGAGCGTGAGGAATGGCCGCTCGGGGATCCGATCAACCGGCTCAAGCAACATCTCATAGTGATAGGCGAATGGTCTGAGGACCAACACGCCGCGATGGATCGCGAGCTGATGGAACAGGTCAAGGCTGCCACCAAGGAGGCTGAAAAGAACGGCATCCTTGGTCATGGGCTGCACCATCCCTTCCACACCATGTTCGAGGATGTGTTCGAGGAATTGCCCTGGCACCTCAAGGAACAGAGCGAGCAAGCGATCCACGAGCGTCGGGTAAAGTGGCCAGAATGGAAGGAAGCATGACCTACGAGGAATCACCGGTCAGCCTCGCCGAGGCTTCGACCCGCCGCCTGAACATGATTGAGGCGATCAACGACGCACTCGACATCATGATGGAGCGCGATCCGAACGTCGTCGTGATGGGCGAGGACGTCGGCTATTTCGGCGGCGTGTTCCGTGCGACGGCGGGCCTCCAGAAAAAGCACGGCAAGACCCGCGTCTTCGACACACCAATCAGCGAGTGCGGGATCATCGGCGTAGCTGTGGGCATGGGAGCCTATGGCCTGCGTCCTGTCCCTGAGATCCAGTTTGCGGACTACATTTATCCGGGTCTGGACCAACTCGTGTCCGAAGCGGCGCGTTTGCGCTATCGTTCGGCGGGTGAGTTCATTGCGCCGATGACAGTACGGTCCCCTTTTGGCGGTGGCATCTTTGGCGGGCAGACGCACAGCCAGAGTCCGGAAGCGCTGTTCACCCATGTCTCGGGCATCAAGACGGTCATCCCGTCAACGCCGCACGACGCCAAGGGCCTGCTGATTGCTGCGATCGAGGACAATGACCCCGTCATCTTCTTCGAGCCCAAGCGCATCTACAACGGCCCGTTCAACGGCTACTATGACAAGCCGGTTGAGCCTTGGGCGAAGCATGCCGACAGCGCTGTGCCGGAGGGATACTATTCGATTCCCTTGGGCAAGGCGCGCATCGTGCGGCCTGGCAATGCCTTCACCGTGCTTGCCTATGGCACGATGGTTCACGTCGCCGCCGCGGTCTGTGCGGAAAAGGGTGTGGATGCCGAGATCATCGACCTGCGGACGCTGGTGCCTCTGGACATCGAGACGGTGGAAAAGTCGGTGGAAAAGACCGGCAAATGCCTGATCGTCCATGAAGCCACGCGCACTTGCGGCTTTGGTGCGGAACTTTCCGCGCTGGTGCAGGAGCGTTGCTTCTACCACCTCGAAGCCCCGATCGAGCGTGTGACGGGCTTCGACACGCCCTATCCGCACAGCCTCGAATGGGCATACTTCCCCGGCCCGGTCCGCATTGGCGAGGCCATCGACCGTCTGATGAAAGCCTGAGTCCCATGGGAACTTACACATTCCGCCTGCCCGATATCGGTGAAGGCATCGCAGAGGCAGAGATCGTGGCTTGGCACGTGGCCGTGGGCGACATGGTCGAGGAAGACGGTCGTCTTGCCGACATGATGACGGACAAGGCGACCGTCGAGATGGAAAGCCCGGTTTCGGGCAGGATCGTGTCGATCGCTGGAGAGGTTGGCGACGTGGTTGCGATTGGCTCGGCGCTGGTCGTGATCGAGACGGACGGGCAAGCGGAGGCTGAAGCGCCCGCGTCCTCACAGTCGGCGGCTCCGGCTCCGGCGGCTGAAGTCGTCGAAGAGCGGATCGAGGTGGAGACGCCCGATGCGGCAGACGTAACGAGGGTGGAGGCTGCAGCCCCACCTCCGCCGCCGCCTCCCGCGCCAACGCCCAAGGCAGTCCCGACAAAACCTGTAGCGCCAGCAAATACACGTGACGCAGGAGCCAAGTTCCTCGCCAGTCCCGCCGTGCGCCAGCGCGCGCACGATCTGGGCATTGACCTGTCTGAAGTGCGGCCGTCCGAGGAAGGCCGCGTGCGCCACGCCGACCTCGACCAGTTCCTCGCCTACAACGCTATGGGTGGATACCGCTCGGCAGGCGCGGAGCGGGGCGACGAAATCATCAAGGTCATCGGCATGCGCCGCCGCATTGCCGAGAACATGGCCGCGTCCAAGCGCCACATTCCGCACTTCTCCTATGTCGAGGAATGCGACGTTACAGCGCTCGAGGCCATGCGTGATCAATTGAACACGAACCGGGGCGACAAGCCCAAGCTTACGCTTTTGCCGCTGCTGATCACCGCGATCTGCCGCACGCTGCCGCAATATCCGATGATCAATGCGCGCTATGACGACGAGGCGGGCGTTGTCACTCGCTACGGTGCTGTCCATCTCGGCATGGCGGCGCAGACGCCTGCAGGACTGATGGTGCCGGTGATCCGCAACGCACAGAATCTGAATTTGTGGCAACTTGCGCGCGAGATCGTCCGGCTTGCCGAGGCGGCGCGCAGCGGGAGTGCCAAGTCTGAGGAACTGTCCGGCTCGACGCTGACCATCACGTCACTTGGGCCCTTGGGTGGTGTGGCGACGACTCCTGTGATCAATCGCCCTGAGGTCGCCATCATCGGTCCAAACCGTATCATAGAGCGCCCGATGTTCGTGCCGGACGGCATGGGCGGCGAGCGGATCGAGAAGCGCAAGTTGATGAATATCTCGATCAGCTGTGACCACCGCGTGGTCGACGGGCACGATGCGGCCAGCTTTGTACAAGCGATCAGAAAGCTGATCGAAACGCCGGTACTGATGTTGGCTGATTGATGTGATAGATGTGCGGATCGGAGGTGGCCATGCCGACAACCGATCCGCGCATCGATGACCATATCGCCAAAGCCGGGGCATTTGCCCGCCCGATCCTCAAGCGGTTTCGCGCGATCGTGCACCGCGAGGTCCCCGAGTGCGTCGAGGCCATCAAGTGGGGCATGCCGCACTTCACGCTCGCCGGTAAGAACATTGCGGGGATGGCGGCGTTCAAGGCCCATGTTTCGGTGTTCTTCCATCATGATGAGCAGCCGGGCGGCACAGGGCCGTTCCGCAAGATCGCATCACTCGACGAGTTTCCAGACGAAGGAATTGTAGTCGAGAGGCTGCGCGCTGCTGTTGCGCGCCTTTCGGGCCCAAAGCCTGCCAAACCACGCGCGGCGATCAAGCCAGTTCCCGATCTGCCTGACTCGTTTCGGTCTGCCCTCGTTGCTGCTGACTGTGGCGAGCGTTTTGCCGCGATGCCGCCTGGCCAGCGCCGCGAGTACATCGAATGGATCGTCGAAGCGAAGACCGATGCCACGCGTAGCAAGCGCGTTGCGCAGGCGGTGGAATGGATCGGTGAGGGCAAAAGCCGCAACTGGAAGTACCAGAAATGCTGAGTGACATGGCATCGGCATAGGAAAATGCCGGGAGGCAAAAAATGACGTTCGAAGAGCGTTGACAGCCCGCAAACTCTGCCATAGAGGCGGCGCTCCCAAGGGTGAGCGGGTGTAGCTCAGTTGGTTAGAGTATCGGCCTGTCACGCCGAGGGTCGCGGGTTCAAGTCCCGTCACTCGCGCCATTGGGAAGATAAAAAAGGCGCCTCCGGGCGCCTTTTTCTTTGCCCGCATCGCACGCGCCAAGCTGTGGAAAAATTCCCGCTTTCAAGCCCGTTGACACATCGCCGGACCTGCCATAGAGGCGCGGCTCCCAAGGGGCACGCGGGTGTAGCTCAGTTGGTTAGAGTATCGGCCTGTCACGCCGAGGGTCGCGGGTTCAAGTCCCGTCACTCGCGCCACCTTGGGAATTTCAACAGCAGCAGCGGTTAGAATGCGGTGGGGCCTAGGCCCCCCGTTTCACCCCCAGCGCCCGGTTTCCATCCAGATCAGAAATCGCCGCAGCGGTAGCAGCCAGACAGTGCCGAGCACGATGTAGGCAAGAGTCTGCAACAGCACGTGCCAAGTCCCGATCACGTCCGACAGGGCTGCTACGCCAATGGCGTAGATTGTCAGCGCGGCGACGAGTGCGAGAATGCCCACTGGCTTGCGCCAGGTTGGCTTGTAATCCTGATTCACGCGTCACGCTCCCATGGGCCGTAGATTCGCGTCGGCGTTACCACGGCGTGAAGTGGAACGTCATGCGGCTCACGGGGCAGGTCGTCGACCAGTTGGCAATCCCATGCGAGGCCGATGGGTAGTGTTGCGGGGTTCGCCTCGAGCCAACGGTCGTAATGGCCGCCGCCTTGGCCGAGCCGCCCGCCGTCCGCGCTAAAGCCTAAAAGGGGAACGAACAGCACGTCGGGCACAACGATGGAGGCATTGTCGGCAGGTTGCACGATACCTTTCCATGGACCCGGTTCGAGCAATTCATCCACCCAGGGCGAGGCCCACTCGCGGAACACCATCGGCGATGTGCGGTCTGCAAACCAGGGGAGTGCGACCTTGTGCCCCGCTTCGTGCAGGACTTGCGCGTATGCGGTCGCAGGAGCTTCAGCCGGACCGGCTAGATAAAGGCCGACGATAGCGTCCGGCGGCACCATCGAGAGCACAGGCGAGGGCGGCCTGCGGAACATCAGCGCTTTCACACGCGGATCGAGCGATGCCACATGGGCATTGCGCCGCGCCCTCAGTTGCTCGCGCAGCGCGGTCTTGGCTTCCACGGGTTGCTCCGGATCAGGGGTAGGGGGGTGACGGGCCCACCATGGGTCGTTAGCTCGGAAAATCCTCTGACGCCTCGACGTCAGGTGGGGACCGCTTACTCAGGACCAGGGTCCCATGCAGGGGCAGCCCCCTTGGATTGCTTATAGCCTCAGGGATGTTCATGCGGCTCGTGCCGGGCAGATCCCGTCGCTGCCTAGTTAAGCGCTCACAGGCCCTTGCTCAAGGGCACCGGCAAGTTTTTCAATCCGCTCGGCCAGTTGAAGTACACGATCGACGACGCGCTGCTCGGCTTCAGGGTCTGTGACCACATCGACAGGGACAGGTGAGGGACCGGGCTCTGCACCAGGAGGGGGCGCTTGCTTGTGCAGTTCGTGAAGCTCGTCTGCCATCATCAGAGCGGCAAACAGCAGCATGCGCTGCTCATTCTGTCCGCCACCGATCTTGCGTGCCCGCTCGTCAACCATCCGGCCGAGCATTTCGATATGCTCTTCCTCGCCATCGGCGCAGGAAACGGCAAAAAGGCGACCGCCTATCGGAAGACTGACATTGCTCATTTGGGCAGACCTGCCAGCAGTAGGTCAAGCTGGCGCAGTTCCTGCGCAACGGTATCCTTGAGCCTGCGATGACGGACCTTGAGAAGCGCCAGCTCCTCTCCTCCCGCGTCGCCCCGCGTTCCCTGTTGTGCAACCGCGTTCTCGGCCTGCACGAGCGCCTGCTCGAGCCTGTCCAGTGCGGCGTCCAGTGCTTCCGTCGCCATGGTCGGGCACGCTACCACATTGCCGCTCGTGCGCAACAGTCTGGCGGGAAAGCGCTCGGAAAGCGCTGGACAAAAACTACACTTGTGCGCCTGCAACAAAGAAGCGAGCCCCGCAGCCTTGACCCTTGGCCCCATGGTGACCAAAGAGGCCCCGCTCCGAATCACCGGATTCATGCGGTCAACGCTGGTCGACCGCACGCAGGGAAGGGCTTTTTCAGCATGACACGCGATTCCACCGCGCTGGCTCCCATGGCCAACGCGATCCGTGCGCTTGCCATGGACGCGGTTCAGGCAGCCAATTCCGGTCACCCCGGCATGCCCATGGGCATGGCTGACGTGGCGACCGTGCTATGGACCCAGTTCCTTAAGCATGATCCGGCGGCCCCCAATTGGTCCGATCGCGATCGCTTCATCCTTTCGGCCGGCCACGGCTCGATGCTGATCTATGCGCTGCTTCACCTGACAGGCTACGAAAGCCCGACGATGGAAGACATCCGCAAGTTCCGCCAGATCGACAGCGTTTGCGCAGGCCACCCTGAGAACTTCCTCATCCCAGGCGTGGAACTGACAACCGGTCCGCTGGGGCAGGGCCTTGCCATGGCCGTCGGCTTCGCGATGGCTGAACGGCATCTCAATGCGCAGTTCGGCAACGACTTGGTGGATCACCATACCTGGGTGGTTGCAGGTGATGGCTGCCTCATGGAAGGGATCAACCACGAAGCGGTTGGCCTTGCCGGCACGCTAAAGCTCGGCCGTCTCAATGTACTTTGGGACGACAATAAGATCACGATCGACGGCGACACCTCGCTTTCGACCACCGAGGACATCCTCGGCCGCTACGCCGCATCGGGCTGGCACGTTACTTCGTGCGACGGCCATGATTTCGCTGATATCGCCCGTGCATTGTCCGAAGCCAAGGCCGATCCGCGCCCGTCGCTGGTCGCCTGCCGCACGATCATCGGCAAGGGTGCGCCCAACAAGCAAGGCGGCCACAACGTCCATGGCGCCCCGCTCGGTGCCGATGAAATCGCTGCTGCACGCGAATATCTGGGTTGGACCTCGGCGCCATTCGAAGTCCCGGCAGATATTCTGGCCAACTGGCGTTCTTCGGCCGAGCTGGGCAAGAATGCCCGTGCCGAGTGGGAAAAGCGCGCCGCGGCGAACCCGCAGGCCGCTGAGCTTGCCCGCCGCATGGCAGGTGACCTTCCGGCTGAGACCGGCTTCGACGCCTATGTCCAGTCGCTGATCGCCAATCCGCCCAAGGTTGCCACCCGCAAGTCAAGCGAGATGGCCCTTGAGGCGTTCACCGCTAACGTGCTGGAAATGGTCGGTGGTTCGGCCGATCTCACTGGCTCGAACAACACCAAGACCAAGTCGACCGCGCCGTTCACGCCGGACAGCTATGACGGTCGCTACGTCTACTATGGCATCCGCGAATTCGGCATGGCCGCCGCGATGAACGGCATGGCGCTGCACGGCGGGATCATTCCTTATGGAGGCACCTTCTTGGTGTTCTCGGACTACTGCCGCAACGCCGTGCGCATGTCTGCCCTGCAGCATGTTCGCGCGATCTACGTGTTCACGCACGATTCGATCGGCCTCGGTGAGGACGGACCGACCCATCAGCCGGTCGAGCACGTGATGTCGTTGCGCATGATCCCGAACCTGCTCGTGTTCCGTCCGGCCGACGCGATCGAAACTGCCGAAGCATGGGCGCTGGCGCTCGCCAACAAGGACCGCCCTTCGGTTCTCGCACTCACACGCCAGAACCTGCCGCCGGTTCGCTTCGACAGCGAAATGAAGAGTGCCAAGGGGGCTTATCGCCTCGTGACCGCAAGCGCGGCCCGCAAGGTCGTGCTTCTGGCGACCGGTTCTGAAGTTGAGGTCGCGATGAAGGTCGCTGCCTCACTTGAAGAGAAGGGCCTCGGTGCCGACGTCGTATCGGTTCCCTGCTGGGAACTGTTCGACGAACAGGACGCCGCCTACAAGGCTGACTTGCTTCCGGCAGACGCACTCAAGGTCTCGATTGAGGCGGGTGTTACGCTTGGCTGGCAGAAGTATATCGGCGATGGCCTGTCGATCGGCATCGACACGTTCGGCGCTTCTGCCCCTATCGACGTTCTTTATGACCACTTCGGCATCACCGCCGAAAAGATTGTCCCGCAAATCCTTTCGCGGGTTTCGTAAATCAAACAGGAGACACCTGACATGGCGATCAAGGTTGCAATCAACGGTTTCGGACGCATCGGGCGCAATGTTGCCCGCGCCATTCTCGAACGGCCCGATTGCGGCCTTGAGCTGGTCTCGATCAACGACCTGGCGGACGCCAAGGCCAATGCCCTGCTGTTCAAGCGCGACAGCGTCCACGGAGCATTTTCGGGCGAAGTTTCGGTCGATGGCAATGACCTGATCGTCAATGGCCAGCGCATCCAGGTTACGGCAGAGCGCGATCCTGCGAACCTGCCGCATGCAGCCAACGGCATCGACATCGCGCTGGAATGCACTGGCTTCTTCACCAACCGCGACGGCGGCCAGAAGCACATCGACGCTGGCGCCAAGCGCGTGCTGATCTCGGCACCTGCAAAGAACGTCGACCTCACGGTTGTCTATGGCGTGAACCATGACAAGCTGACCGCTGACCACAAGATCGTGTCGAACGCATCGTGCACCACCAACTGCCTCGCGCCGATGGCCAAGGTCCTGCACGAAGCCATCGGTATCGAGCGTGGCCTGATGACCACGATCCACTCGTACACCAACGACCAGAAGATCCTCGACCAGATCCACAGCGATCCGCGCCGTGCCCGTGCCGCCGCGATGAACATGATCCCGACCAGCACCGGTGCTGCCGTGGCCGTGGGTGAAGTGCTGCCCGACCTCAAGGGCAAGCTCGACGGATCTTCGATCCGCGTGCCGACCCCGAACGTCTCGGTCGTCGACCTGACCTTCACGCCCAAGCGCGACACCACGCTTGAAGAAGTGAACGGTGTCCTCAAGGCAGCGGCCGAAGGCGCTCTTAAGGGCGTGCTCGGCTACACCGAAGAGCCGCTGGTCTCGATCGACTTCAACCACGATTCGCACTCGTCGACCATCGACAGCCTCGAAACCGCGGTTCTCGAAGGCAAGCTGGTCCGAGTCCTTTCGTGGTACGACAACGAGTGGGGCTTCTCCAACCGCATGCTCGACACTGCGGGCGCGATGGCAAAGTTCCTCTGAGGACCTGGTAAGATGAGAGGGCGTCTCGGTGGCATTGCACGGCACGACAGGCCGCGTGGAGCCATTGAGACGCTCGATCACGTTTCAGTGACCCGCGAGCTTGGCGTTCGCGGCGACCTGCGCGGGGCGATCCGTCCCGGCAAGTCGGGCCGTCGGCAGATCTCTCTGATCGAGGCCGAGAGCTGGGAAGCGGCGCTTGCCGAACTTCAGCCTGCGCCCGATCACGATTTGCTCTGGCACGTCCGAAGGGCAAATCTGCTCGTGCAGGGCATTCGGCTTCCGCGTGAAGCTGGCAAGATCATTGCCATCGGCCAGAGCCTGCGCATCGAAACGACCTGCGAATGCGACCCGTGCAACCGCATGGACGAAATCCACCCCGGTCTGAAACTCGCGCTCATGCCAGACTGGCGTGGCGGCGTGCTCGGCCGGGTCATCAGCGATGGCGATATTGCCATTGGCGACGAAGTGAGGATCGAGGAATGAGCTTCAAGACGCTTGACGACATCGGCGACCTGACCGGCAAGACGGTGCTGGTGCGCGAAGACCTCAATGTGCCGATGGCCGATGGCGTCGTTACCGACGACACCCGCCTGCGCGCCACGATCGCGACGCTCAACGAACTGTCGGACAAGGGTGCCAAGGTCCTCGTTCTCGCCCACTTCGGTCGCCCCAAGGGGCAGCCCTCCGAAGAGTTCTCGCTTAAGAAGCTCGCACAACCGCTCTCGCACGTGCTGGGTCGTGCTGTCAGCTACATTGACTGGGAAGGCGACAAGGCTGCGGTTGCGGCACTCGAGCCCGGCGCGATTGCCGTTCTGGAAAACACCCGCTTCTTCGGCGGCGAAGAGAAAAACGATCCTGCGGTGATCGAGCGCTTCGCAAGCCTTGGCGACATCTACGTCAACGACGCCTTTTCTGCGGCCCACCGTGCGCACGCTTCAACCGAGGGCCTTGCTCACAAGCTTCCGGCCTATGCCGGCCGTGCAATGGAGGCTGAACTCAAGGCGCTGCAGAAAGCACTGGGCGAACCGGAGCGTCCGGTTGCCGCAGTAGTGGGCGGGGCCAAGGTTTCTACCAAACTCGACGTACTCAAGCACCTTGTTTCGAAGGTTGATCACCTCATCATCGGCGGCGGCATGGCCAACACCTTCCTCGCCGCGCGCGGGGTCAATGTCGGCAAGTCGCTGTGCGAGCATGATCTCAAGGCCACCGCCGAAGAGATTCTCGACAACGCCGACAAGGCTGGCTGCACCGTGCATCTGCCTTACGATGTCGTCGTATCGAAGGAGTTCGCCGCCAATCCGCCTTCGCTTCGCACCTGCAACGTGCACGAAGTGGCCGCCGACGAGATGATCCTCGATGTCGGGCCTGCTGCCGTTGAAGCGCTGGCCGATGCGCTCAAGACCTGCCGTACGCTTGTCTGGAACGGACCGATGGGTGCGTTCGAGACCGAGCCTTTCGACACCGCAACGGTTGCTCTCGCGAAAACAGCAGCCGCGTTGACCAAGGAGGGGTCGCTGGTTTCTGTAGCAGGTGGCGGCGATACCGTTGCAGCACTGAACCATGCCGGCGTTGCAGCCGATTTCTCCTACGTTTCGACCGCAGGCGGTGCCTTCCTTGAATGGATGGAAGGCAAGGTGCTTCCTGGCGTAGCCGCTCTCGAAGCGTAAAAAATTCTGGAGCGCGTGTTGCACTGCGGCACGCGCTCCTTTATGGCGCGTATCCGCATAGGAATGCGCCAGTTCGGACGCTCGCTTCAAACGCTGAGCGTCTTTTTAAGGCGCATTTGCGCATAGGTATGCGGAGCCGGTATTCCGGGCTTTCCGCCAGAACAGGACGGGCTGATGAACACGACCGAAATGACCGCGAAGATGGCCTCCGGAAATGGCTTCATTGCCGCTCTTGACCAGTCAGGCGGGTCAACGCCAAAGGCGCTGGCGGGGTACGGTGTGACCGAAGATGCCTGGACCACCGAAGAGGAAATGTTCGGCCTGATCCACGATATGCGCGCGCGCATCATCCGGTCCGACGTTTTCCATGGCGACAAGGTGATCGGCGCGATCCTGTTCGAACGCACCATGGACGGGACTGTGGATGGCAAGTCGGTTCCGCAGGCGCTGATCGAAAAGGGCGTGGTGCCTTTCATCAAGATCGACAAGGGCCTCGAAGATGAAGCCAACGGCGTTCAACTGATGAAGCCAATGCCGACGCTCGACGATCTTCTGACCCGTTCGAAGGCCATGGGCGTCTATGGCACCAAGGAGCGTTCGGTCATCAACTCGGCCAACCGTGAAGGCATTGCCGCCGTCGTCGCCCAGCAATTCGAAGTGGGCAAGCAGGTGCTCAGCCACGGCATGATGCCGATCATTGAGCCCGAAGTGAACATCAAGAGCGAGACCCGCGCCGAGTGCGACGCGATCCTGCTCGACGAAATCCTCAAGGCCCTCGATGCCCTGCCCGAGGGCACGCAGGTCATGCTCAAGCTCTCGCTTCCGATCGTACCTTGCACGTTCGATCCGCTGGTTGCGCACCCCAAGGTGCTGCGCGTCGTCGCGCTTTCGGGTGGCTACAAGCGTCCCGAGGCTTGCGTAGAGCTCGCCAAGAACACCGGCATCATTGCGAGCTTCAGCCGTGCCCTTCTCGAAGATCTGCGTCACCAGATGACGGACGCTGAGTTCGACGCTGCTCTTGGCGCTGCGATTGACGAAATCTACACCGGTTCAACGCAGAAGACCCTCGTGGCCGCGTAAAAGTTACCGTTTGAGAGGACGGAAAGGCCGCCCCGCCACCGGCACAGCCGGGGCGGGGCGTTTTCATCGGGCCACGCTGAAGTGGAAACGGTAATCCGCAGCCTCGAGCTGCGTATCGGTCATCCGACCCGGTTCGACCGTATCGAGCATCAGCCCATCCGACGGTTCGCCCAAGGTAAATCTGCGGGTTTCGAAGGTCCCCCCACGCATGACCGTGGCCTCGACGATCACCCGTCCGGCCCAGACGCAGCGCGCGTTCATCGGGCAGCGACTGTCTTCGATCAGGGCATCTGGCCGAACCTTGGTGCTGCCGACCAGTGTGGTTTCGCCGATCATTGCGAAGCCGTCGCTGCGTTCGACCTTGGGAATCACGGCGCAGGAAGCGAGCGCGATAGCGGGGATCAGGGCAAGGAGTGTTTTCGTCATGCTCCGACAATGCGGTCGGCGCATGAACCGTTCCGGAACCGACATTGCAGCTTGGGCTTCGAGGCTATAAGGCGCCCGCCATGGCCAAGCTATCCTCCGAACTCTACCTGATCTCCCCGCTCGACGTCGGCGGCACCTTTCCTGACAGGCTCGCACGGGCACTGGATGCCGGTCCCGTTGCTGCGTTCCAGTTCCGGGTGAAGGGCATTGATGAGCACGCCGCAGCGGCTCTTGCCGAGCCGCTCCAACGCATCTGCGCGGACCGGGACGTGGCCTTCATTGTCAACGATTCCATCAGTCTGACCAAGCGCCTCGGAGCTGACGGCGTCCACCTGGGTCAGGACGATGGCGACGTAAAGGACGCTCGTGATCGGCTAGGTCGCAACGCCCAGATCGGCGTTACCTGCCATGACAGCCGCCACATGGCGATGGACGCTGGCGATGCGGGTGCCGATTATGTTGCGTTTGGCGCTTTCTTCCCGTCGAGCACCAAGGACACCAAGCACGTTGCCGGTCTTGACCTGCTTGAATGGTGGCAGTCGATCTTCGAACTGCCCTGCGTTGCCATTGGTGGCATCACGCCTGCCAATTGTGGCCCGCTGGTTCAGGCAGGCGCTGACTTCCTCGCAGTGAGCAATGCCGTGTGGAACGGTGACGAAGCGGCAAACGTCGCCGCCTTCTTTGAAGCCATCCGCGCCAATCCACGCGTGAACGAAGAAGGTTGAGGGAACGACCTGAGGGGGCAGGGGGTTCTGTCCGGGAAACCATGATGGAATCCTGATGCCCCGTTTCTCTGCTGCCGCGCTTGCTGCCCTTGCGCTGACCGCCTGTAATTCCCAGAAGCCCGATCCCGCCCCGACTGAAGCAGTTGCAGCGGCTCCCGCCTTCGTTGTTCCGATGGCCTCGAAAGATCCGGCACCGGGGCAACCCGCAGCGACTGAAGATGCCGCAAGGCCGGTGATGCAAGCGCAAGTCGTGCTCGAACGCCTTGGTTTCTCGCCTGGCGTGATCGACGGCAAGACTGGTCTTTCGACAACGAATGCTGTCAGCGGTTTCCAGAAGGCGAACGGCTTGCCGGTGACAGGCAAGTTTGATGCGCCGACAATGCAGGCGCTCGCGCAATGGTCGAACATCGCGGCAACGCGTGTTGTCACGATCCCTGATGACTTCGCTGCGGGGCGCTTCGAGCCATTGCCCAAGGATCCCGCGCAGCAGGCCAAGCTTCCGGAAATCGGATACACCTCGCTGGAAGAAAAGCTGGCAGAGCGCTTCCACACGACACCAGAGGTTCTCCGTGGCCTTAATCCGACGATCGCCCGGCAGGCAGAAGCGCGCGCGAACGCTGCCAAGGAGCGCGGCGCACTTAGTCCGCCAACGGCCAATCCGCTTCCGCCCGAGCCCTATCGCGCCGGTACTCAACTTCGCGTACCAAACACCGGAGGCAATCGCATCGATCCTTCCAGGGTCGAGAACAAGGGCTGGCTTTCAACACTGGCGACGCTGGGCGTCAGCGATGCACAACCTGAAGCAGCACGGATCGTGGTCAGCAAGTCCAAGGGTACGCTCATGGCCTACGACAAGGCCGACAAGCTCGTTGCCGTGTTCACGGTTACGACCGGATCGGAGAAGGATCCGCTCCCGCTCGGCGACTGGAAGATCAACGGCAAGTCATACAACCCTGAGTTCTCCTATGATGCCAGTCTGTTCTGGGACGTGCCCGACAGCAAGGGAGAGCATCTTCTTCCTCCTGGCCCGAATGGCCCCGTCGGCGTGGTGTGGATCGACTTGTCGAAGGAGCATTATGGAATCCACGGCACGCCCGAACCGCAGACAATCGGCCGAGCTGAAAGCCACGGCTGCGTGCGCCTGACGAACTGGGACGCTGCGCGCCTTGCTCAAATGGTCTCGGGCTCGACGAAGGTTTCGTTTGTAAGCTGATGCGGCTTCCCATGCGCGGCTGCCCGTGCAAGACAGAAGTTCTGTTTCAGCGCACGGAGCACGAATGAGCGGAATTGCCCCAAGGGAACTGACACTTCGCGGCGTGGTGCTGGGCGCGATCCTCACGGTCGTGTTCACCGCCGCCAACGTCTATCTGGGCCTGCGCATCGGCCTGACGTTTGCGACGTCGATTCCCGCAGCCGTGATTTCAATGGCCGTGCTGCGCGCCTTTTCCGGGACGACCATCCAGGAAAACAACATCGTCCAGACCATCGCCAGCTCTGCGGGCACGCTCTCGGCTATCGTCTTCGTCTTGCCCGGCCTCGTCATGGTAGGGTGGTGGGTGGACTTCCCATATTGGGAATCGGTCGCGGTCATCGCGGTCGGTGGCATCCTCGGTGTGATGTACTCGGTCCCTCTGCGCCGCGCGCTGGTGACAGGCTCGGACCTGCCATACCCCGAAGGCGTCGCCGCCGCGGAAGTGCTCAAGGTTGGCGCTGGTGTGGGCGGAGCGGAGGAGAACCGCAAGGGCCTCGCTGCCGTAACTGCCGGAGGCCTGCTGGCTGCACTCTATCCGTTGCTCGCCAAGATGAAGCTCGCAGTCGAGGAAGTGGGCGGCGCGTTCAAGGTCGGCTCGGGCGGATCGATGCTGTTCGGTGGTCTCTCGCTTGCTCTAGTCGGTGTGGGGCATCTTGTCGGGCTCGCCGTCGGTATTGCGATGCTCGTGGGCATCGTCATCAGCTTCGGCGTACTCCTCCCGCAACTGACGGCAGGGGGAATTCCCGCTGGGACGGAACTGGCTGACTTCATCGGCACAGTGTTCCGCCAGAAGATCCGCTTCATCGGCGCAGGGACTATCGGCATCGCCGCGATCTGGACTCTCCTGCGCGTGATTGGCCCGATCGTGCGCGGCATCACCGCTGCCATCGCCGCCAATCGCGCTCGTAGCGGAGCCGGAATGGCCAGCCTCGAACTGACCGAGCGCGACATTCCGATCGGCATAGTTGGTGGCACGATTATCCTCGCAATGGTCCCGATAGCCCTGCTGCTTGCGGACTTCGCCGTAGGTGGCCCGGTGGCAGGCGCTCTCGGCCTGACTTTGACGGCTTCAGTTATCTACGTGCTGGTGGCAGGCATCATCATCGCGTCGGTCTGCGGCTACATGGCGGGGCTCATCGGCGCGTCGAACAGCCCGATCTCTGGCGTGGGCATTCTTGCCGCGCTCGGCATCTCGCTTTTGCTGCTCGGCCTGTTCGGGCAAGGGGGCAGCGAAGCAGACACCAAGGCGCTAGTCGCCTTCGCGCTCTTCGTGACCGCCATAGTCTTCGGCGTCGCCACGATTTCCAATGACAACCTGCAGGACCTCAAGACTGGCCAACTCGTCGGCGCGACGCCGTGGCGACAGCAGGTGGCCCTGATCCTCGGCGTGCTGTTCGGCGCACTGGTGATCCCGCCGATTCTGGACTTGCTCAACTCCACCTTCGGCTTCCAAGGCGCGCCCGGGGCTGGGGAGAACGCGCTTTCCGCTCCGCAAGCCTCGCTCATCTCGGCCATCGCACAGGGTGTGCTCGGCGGCAGTCTCGACTGGTATCTCGTCGGTCTCGGTGCTGCCATCGGCGCGGGCGTGGTGTTCGTTGACGAACTGCTGAAGCGTGCAGGGCGCGGGTCGCTCCCTCCGCTGGCCGTGGGCATGGGCATGTACCTGCCGACGCAGGTGACCGCGATGGTTATCGTCGGCGCCATCCTTGGCCACCATTACAACAAGTGGGCCGCGCGACAGTCCGCGCCCGAGTTTGCCGAGCGGATGGGCGTGCTCACCGCAACCGGCCTGATCGTCGGCGATAGCCTTTTCAATATCGCCTACGCGGCAATCGTCGCCGGGACTGACAATCCCGACGCCCTCGCCATAGGTGACGGCTTCCCTGCCGCGCTCCCTGTCGGCATCTTCGCCTTTGCCGGGATCATCGCCTACGCTTACTGGCGCATGCGCAGAGACAGCGTAAGCGTGACCTAAACCGTAAGGGAAAGCGGTCCTGCGTGAACGCAGCGCAGGCCGGTGGGGGTATCGTCAGTTCCCAATTCCCGCAGGATTTCCTCACCATCCATGAGGAACCGCCGCCCGGAAAATACCCCGCTGGTCAGCGTCAGACGATCTGCAAGGCGCAGATAGCTCCCCCGCGATCCATCCGGCGCCACGTACGACGAGTCGGCAATCGTCTCGAAGCTAAGCTCCGGCTTGGCTACTGGCGTTACGGCAGCGTCACCCGGTATCTCGCAGGTCCATCCACCCTTGGGCAGAACCATAAGCTGGCCCCCGGGCACGGCTTGCGCCACGCCACCAAGGCCAAGAACTCCAACGGCAAGGATCAATGCGCGCTTCATGGTCATCGCGCTAGCACGCCGTGCCCGCATCAGGCAATCACGCTTGAAGCTTCGCCGCCGAACCGCTAAGGGCCGCGCTTCCCTACTCACGGTAAGGCTCTTTCCATCATGAAGATCAGCGGCGTGGACATCCGTCCGGGCAATATCCTGGAATACGAAAAGGGCATCTGGAAGGTCGCAAAGACCCAGCATACCCAGCCCGGCAAGGGCGGCGCCTTCATGCAGGTCGAGATGAAGAACCTCATCGACGGCCGCAAGACCAACGTCCGCTTCCGCAGCGCCGACACCGTCGAGCGCGTCCGTCTCGACACCAAGGACTTCCAGTTCCTCTATGCCGAGGGCGATGATCTGGTGTTCATGGATGTCGAAACCTACGACCAGATCACGCTGCCGTCCGATCTTCTCGGCGATGCCGCCGCATTCCTGCAGGATGGCATGACCGTCCTTCTCGAAATGTACGACGAGCGCCCGATCTCGGTGCAACTGCCTGACCAGGTCGAAGCGACCATCGTCGAGGCCGATGCCGTGGTGAAGGGCCAGACTGCTTCGTCCAGCTACAAGCCTGCCATTCTCGACAACGGCGTGCGCGTGATGGTTCCGCCGCATATCGGCAGCGGCACCCGCATCATCGTCGACGTTTACGAACGTACCTACGTCGGCAAGGTGGGCTGATCGATGGCAGCCATTTCCGGCCTGATGCGCGTGATGGAGCGCGCGGCGCGCAAGGCGGGTGGCCGCCTGCGCCGCGACTTCGGTGAGATCGAGCATCTTCAGGTCAGCAAGAAGGGCCCGGCAGACTTCGTCTCGAAGGCCGACCAGCACGCCGAGCGTACCCTGTGGGACGAACTGCGCGCTGCGCGTCCGGGCTGGGGCTTCCTGATGGAAGAGGGCGGCGAAATCGCTGGCGAACCGGGCAAGCCCCGCTTCATCATTGATCCGCTCGATGGCACGACCAACTTCCTCCACGGCATCCCGCACTTCGCGATTTCGATCGCCGTGCAGGAACCGACGCTGGACGGAAAGGGCTGGGGCGAAGTTACTGCAGCGCTGGTCTATCAGCCGATCACGGACGAAAGCTTCTGGGCCGAAAAGGCCCAGGGTGCCTGGTTGCAGGACCGTCGCTTGCGCGTTTCGGCGCGTCGCCACATGGACGAAGCGCTGATCGCCACCGGTATCCCTTTCGCGGGCCGCGGTGACATCAACGAGTGGGCCAGGATCTATGCCGAACTCGGTCCGCGCATCGCCGGGATTCGCCGCTTTGGCGTTGCCTCGCTCGATCTTGCGTGGGTGGCTGCCGGTCGCTTCGATGGCTTCTGGGAATCGGGCCTCTATCCCTGGGATACGGCTGCCGGTTGTTTGCTGGTCCGTGAGGCCGGTGGCTTCGTGTCGGACTACAAGGGCCGCTCGCAGCCGATCTGCGACGAGACTATCCTTGCCGGAAACGACGCACTGCACTCGAAGTTGCACAAGCTTCTTGCTGGAGCGCTTCGCGGCGCTTGACCTTTTGTAAGGGCACTGGCTAAGGCCGGTGCCCTGAAGTGCCCCTGTGGCGGAATGGTAGACGCGAACGACTCAAAATCGTTTGTAGAAATACGTGCCCGTTCGAGTCGGGCCAGGGGCACCATTCCCTCCAATGTCAGTCGATACTGTCTGACCCCGACCGAGCGGCTGACTGCTCGGCCAACGCGCTTATCTGCTGCTGGGTTGGCAGAATCGGCCCCTGCGCCATCCGCTTCTGCCGTTCCTCTTCCAGCTTGCGCAGGTAGGCGGCCCGCTGTGCGGGTGTCATCCGCGCGAGCGCCTTCTGGTCGACCTCGATGAGGATCGGGGCAGGCGTCACTACCATTCCCGCCGGAATGTAGCTGCTGTCACCGCCACCACCGCCATCCATCGGCGCGCCATAGGGGCCACTGAAACCGCCGCCGGATCTCCGCTTGTCGGATCGCTTGTCGGTCAGCTTGGCCTTGGCAGCGCGCGTTTCCGCTGCGTTATGCTTGGCCACCCTCTGGCTCTGCGCCATGGCTTCCTGCGCATCGCCATTGGCAAACACCGCCACGACCGTGGACAGGGCTACGGTGATGACCGCAAAGTGGCGGTACATCTTGGGTTCGATGCCAAGAAAAGGGTTTGTCGGCGCGGCCATGGATAAGGGACATACCTGATCCTCCGTTAAGGATGATCCCAGACAGCATGGTTAGCAAACCGCTACCGGCAAACGGTGCCATTTCGGGGGGACATGGCTTGCGTTCCATCTATGTTCTGATAGTTGGCGAACATGGCCAAACCCAAACGTCGCTTCGTCTGCCAGGCCTGTGGCAGCGTCACCAACCGCTGGCAGGGCCAGTGCGCCGATTGCAGTGAGTGGAACACGCTCGCCGAAGAAGCGCCCGAAACGATCTTCTCGTCAAAACATGATCTGTCGAGCGGGGGCCGTCGCGTAGCCTTCGTCCCGCTCGATGCTCCCATTGCTCTCCCGGTCCGCCGGTCCACCGGTATCGCGGAGTTTGATCGCGCATTGGGTGGAGGTCTGGTTCCCGGTTGCGCAATTCTGATGGGCGGCGATCCAGGCATCGGCAAGTCCACGCTCTTGCTGCAGGCATCTGCCAAGGTGGCCATGGCGGGAGGCGATGCGATCTACATCAGCGGCGAAGAGGCGTCCGATCAGGTACGCCTGCGGGCTGACCGGTTGGGACTGGGCAAGGCGCCCATCCAGCTCGCTGCTGCCACATCTGTGCGCGATATCCTGACGACGCTCGGCTCGATGAACCCGCCGTCGCTGCTGGTGATCGATTCGATCCAGACCATGCATTCCGACCAGATCGAGGGTGCTCCGGGCACGGTTAGCCAGGTGCGCGGCTGCGCTTTCGAACTGATACGCTATGCCAAGGAAAATGGCGTTGCGCTCGTTCTGGTCGGCCACGTCACCAAAGACGGCTCCATCGCTGGCCCCCGCGTGCTCGAGCACATGGTCGACGTGGTCATGAGCTTTGAGGGTGAGCGCAGCCACCAGTACCGAATCCTTCGCGCCCTCAAGAATCGCTTCGGCGCTGTGGACGAGATCGGCGTCTTCGCCATGGCCGGAGCTGGGCTGGAGGAAGTCGGCAATCCCTCGATGCTGTTCCTTTCAGGGCGCGAGGATCAGGTGGCGGGAAGTGCAGTATTCCCAGCACTTGAGGGCACCCGCCCAGTTCTGGTCGAAATACAGGCACTCACCGTGCGCCTTGCCAGTGGTGCAACGCCCCGCCGTGCCGTCGTCGGTTGGGACAGCGGCCGCCTTGCGATGCTGCTTGCCGTGCTTGAGGCCCGTTGCGGGCTCAGCTTCTCGACTGCAGAAGTCTATCTGAACGTTGCCGGTGGGTATCGCCTGACCGATCCTGCCGCCGATCTGGCCGTGGCGGCCGCCCTGATCTCGGCCCTGTCGGATCGTCCCCTGCCGCAATCGTCGATCTGGTTCGGCGAGGTTTCGCTCGCCGGTGAGGTCCGCCCAGTGGCGCATACGCCGGTGCGCCTGCGCGAGGCTGCCAAGCTCGGCTTTACGCTGGGTTGCGGGCCGGAAGCCGGAGCAGAAAAGGTGGAAGGCCTGCGCTACTCCCCGCTCAAGCTCCTGCCAAATCTGATTGACCGGGTGATGGGCGGCTCATAGGTTTTCTTGCATATGACCGGCCTAGATTATGTAGTTCTCATCCTTGTCGGCATTGGCGCCTTCGGTGGCTTCATGCGCGGCTTTGTCGAAGAAGTCCTGTCGCTGGCCGCGTGGTGCCTTGCGCTGCTCGCGGTGCACTACTTTCACGAGCCGCTCACGCTTTGGCTGGCCGATCACCTGCCGACTGAGACGGGGGCAGGGGTTCTCGCGTTTTTTCTGTTGATCCTTGTGCCCTACATCGGAACCCGCATGATTGCGCGGTGCATGGGCAGTGCCAGCCGCGATTCCGTCATCGGCCCGATTGACCGCCTGCTCGGCTTCGGCTTTGGCGCGGTGAAAGGCTTCATCATCGTCGTGTTGGGCTATTCCATCGTGGTCTTCGGATACGATCTTGTCTGGGGTGAGGACGGTCGGCCCGAATGGATCGTTGAATCCCGCACCTATCCCTTCCTCAACGCCGCAAGCGAGGAACTGCTGACCCTGATTTCGGAACGGCGCGATGCTGCGGCAGAGCAGGCCCGTGAAGTGGCGAGGCGCAAGGCCCGCCAGCAAGTTCTGGGCGACTGAATGAGCACTCGCGGGCTCTACACGCCCGAAATTCTGGCAGGCGCCATGGGCCTTGCCGAGTTTCCGTGGGATGAGAGCCTGCCACTGAAAGGCTCGGCCCGGTCGCGCAGTTGTGGCAGCGCCATCGAACTTGCTTTGTCCACCGATGCCGCCGGATCGATCGATCGCCTCGCGTTGCGCCCCCACGCCTGTGCGGTCGGGCAGGCCGCTGCCAACATCTTCGCCCGGAGTGCTCGAGGTCGGAGCCGCTCCGAGATCGCCGCGGCTCGTGACGCCATCGCTCAGTGGCTGGCGGGTGAAGGGGGGGGGCCTGAGTGGCCCGGAATTGATCTGCTTGCCCCAGCGCTTGGCTATCCGGCCCGGCACGCGGCTATCCTGCTGGCGTGGGAGGCAGCGCTTGTTGCGCTTCCGGCACCTGTGGCGGCCTGAAACAATGCAGGGCTTGCCGCAGGCGACGCCGCTTCGCTACAGCACCAACCAAGAAATATGTGTCGGGGGAATTCTGCGTGTCGTCCACAATTGCCAAGGGGCAGATGCCTGAGCCGAGCGCTTCGGAAATCCGCCTTGTTATTGCTGCAAGTTCTGCCGGTACCGTGTTCGAATGGTACGATTTTTTCATCTACGGCACGCTCGCTGCAATCATCGGCAGGACCTTTTTCCCGTCCGACAACGCAACCTTGCAACTCCTGCTTGTCTGGGCAGGCTTTGCAGTCGGTTTCGGCTTCCGCCCCTTGGGCGCGGTGCTGTTCGGCTACCTGGGTGACAGGCTGGGCCGCAAATACACCTTTCTTGTCACCGTAACTCTGATGGGCATCGCCACGGCAGGGGTCGGCCTGATCCCGTCCGCTGACAGCATCGGCTTGCTGGCACCTGCGATCGTCATATTTCTCAGGGTTCTTCAAGGGCTTGCCCTCGGCGGTGAATATGGCGGTGCGGCGGTGTACGTGGCCGAGCACGCCCCCGGCGGTCGTCGTGGCTATTACACCAGCTACATCCAGGCCAGTGTTGTCGGTGGATTCGTCCTCAGCCTGGTGGTGGTGCTTTCCAGCAAGGGGCTGATGAGCGAGGCGGTGTGGAATGCGTGGGGTTGGCGAGTGCCCTTCCTCGTCAGTCTCGCGCTGCTTGGTGTATCGCTGTGGATGCGGCTCAAGCTGTCGGAAAGCCCTGTTTTCAAGGCGATGAAGGAGCAGGGCGAGCTCGCCGGTAACCCGTTCGTGGAAAGTTTCACCTACCCGGGCAACAAGCGCCGGATCTTCATCGCGCTCTTCGGAATCGCGGCGGGGCTGACCGTGATCTGGTACACGGCGATGTTTTCCAGCCTCGGATTTCTCAAGTCCGCCATGCGGATGGATGACACGACGGCTGAGGTCATCGTCGGCATCGGCGGTGCAATCGGCATGGTGTTCTACCTGATCGCCGGCGCCCTGTCCGACCGCATCGGGCGCAAGAAGCCCATAGTGATCGGCTATGCCGTAACCCTCCTTCTGCTCTTTCCAACGTTCTGGCTCCTCGGCTCTGCCGCGAATCCCGAGCTTGCGGCAGCGGCAGAGAGGAATCCGGTGGTGGTTTCCGGTTCTGACTGTGATTACAGTCCTTTCGCTGCCGAACAGAGCAGCCGATGCGGAAAATTGCTCGCCGATCTCTCGGCGTCGGGAATCTCCTACTCTCTGAGGCAAACGGGCAACTTCACCGCAACTGTCGGAGGCAAAGCACTAACTCTCGACAGCTATCCATGGACTGGCAAAGCCGCAGAACGCGCCAAGGCACTTCAGGCGGAACTCTCCACCTACGGCTACGATTTCGCCAAGGTGAAGCCCTCGACCGGACGCCTCGCCGTCGTACTGGTTGCCCTCGTCCTGCTAATGGCGATGTCGGGCGCGACTTACGGGCCGGTGGCTGCGCTCTTGTCGGAGATGTTCCCGCCGCGCATTCGCTACAGTTCGATGTCGATCCCTTATCATCTCGGGACGGGATACTTCGGGGGTTTCCTGCCGCTGATTTCGAGCTACATCGTGGCGCGAACCGGCGATCCCTATGCCGGCCTCTGGTACACCTGGGTCATTGTTCTGCTTGCATTTCTCGTCGCGCTATGGGGACTGAAGCCGGGGCTTCCCACCGATTTCACGGACGACTGACATCACCCCGCCACCACCTGCCTCCCTGCGCCTCGGTTTCAATGCCGAGGCCCTCGCCGCAAACTGGCGCACGCTCGATCACCTGTCCGGCAAGGCGGCTGCGGGTGCTGCGGTCAAGGCGGATGCCTATGGCACTGGCGCGGCGCGGGTCGTGCCGGTTCTGGCGGCAGCAGGATGTCGCGATTTCTTTGTCGCGCATTGGTCTGAAGTCCCTGATATTCTGGGGCTTGTTCCTCCGGAGAACATCGCCGTCCTCCACGGGCCGGCAAATGCCACCGAAGCGGACTTCGCTCGCGCGACCGGTGTGCGCCCCGTGCTCAACAGTTTGCATCAGGTTCGTGTCTGGCAGGAGAGCGGGGGCGGTGCGTGCCACCTGATGGTGGACACCGGAATGAACCGACTCGGACTATCTTTGTCGGACCTCTCCGACCCCGCACTGGCCGCGCTCGACGTTGACGTATGCATGAGCCATCTCGCAAGTGCGGACGAGGACGTTGCGCAGAACGAGGAGCAGCGGGAGCGATTCGAGGTGGCGAGGGAGCAGGTCAGTGCGCGTCGCTACAGCTTGGCCAACAGCGCGGGGATTGCGCTGGGGAGAGCTTTCCATGAAGACCTGACGCGGCCCGGCATCGCACTATATGGCGGCGTGGCGCGTGCGGAACTCGACGGCAAGATTGCGCAGGTCGTTCGGCCCGAGGCTGCAGTGCTACAGGTCCGAGAACTGCAGGCAGGCGACAAGGTCGGCTATAATGCGCTGTTTACGGCCAGATCGCCGCTCCGCGTGGGTGTACTCGCGATGGGCTATGCCGATGGCTATCTGCGCTGCTGGTCAGGCATCGGCAGCTTCGATTGGCAGGGCCGGAAAGCGCGTGTTCTCGGGCGCGTTTCGATGGACCTGACGATCGTGGACCTCTCGGAAATGCCGGACTGCAAGGAAGGAGACTGGCTAGCCGCCGATTACGATCTGCCGTCTGCGGCGCGGCAAACCGGCCTTTCCCAATATGAACTCCTGACCCTGATGGGAAAACGCTTTTTGCGTCAAAGTGGTGATTGATAGGACTGGTCAAGATTTGTTGCGCCGCACATGCTGCACATGCTAAAAGGTTTTTAACGTCGCAGCGGGGGCTCCAACATGGCCAGTGATTCCAAGAATGGCGGCACGGTGATAATCAAGAAATACGCCAACCGTCGCCTCTACAATACCAGCACTTCAAGCTACATCACGCTGGACCATCTTGCCCAGATGGTGAAGGACAATGTGGATTTTCAGGTGATTGACGCCAAGACAGGCGCGGACCTCACCCATGCCATCCTGACCCAGATCATCATGGAAGAAGAGTCCGCAGGCGAGCAGATGCTGCCGACCAACTTCCTGCGCCAGCTGATCTCGATGTACGGCAATTCGATGCAGGCATTCCTGCCGGGTTACCTTGAAGCATCGATGGATCACTTCCGCGATAATCAGGCCAAGATGCGCAAGGCCATTGAAGAAAGCATCGGGGCAAACCCTCTGGCCCAGATCGCCCAGCGCAACATGGAAATGTTCAAGGCCGCTGCTGCAGCTTTCGTTCCCGGTGGCGCGGTGAAGGACGAAGCCAAGCCTGTCACTGAAGGCGATGATCTGGATGCTCTGCGCAAGCAGATGGCCGAGATGCAGCAGAAGCTCGACCAGCTTTCCAAGTAACCCCCTTTTCCTTCCCGCAAGCCCAACACCGGGCATTGCGGGAAGGCGTTTTGCGCTTTAACGCGCAAGCCCATGAACCAGCCCGCAATAAAGCACGCGCTCAATGTGAAGCGCGCCGACGACTTCGCCCAGTGGTATCAGGCCGTGATCGCCGAGGCCGAGCTTGCCGAGGAATCCGGCGTGCGTGGCTGCATGGTGATCAAGCCGTGGGGCTACGGCATCTGGGAACGCATCCAGAAGCTGATGGATGCCGAGATCAAGGAAGCGGGCGTCGAAAACTGCTACTTCCCGCTGTTCATTCCGCTGTCTTACTTCGCCAAGGAAGCCGAGCACGTCGAAGGCTTTGCCAAGGAAATGGCGGTCGTTACGCACCACCGCCTGATTTCCGATGGCAAGGGCGGCTTGACGCCCGATCCCGAAGCGAAGCTGGAAGAGCCGCTGGTTGTCCGCCCGACGTCCGAAACAGTGATCGGCGCGGCGATGGCGCGCTGGGTCCAGTCGTGGCGTGACCTGCCGTTGATGGTCAACCAGTGGGCCAACGTGGTGCGTTGGGAAATGCGCACGCGCATGTTCCTGCGCACCAGCGAGTTCCTCTGGCAGGAAGGTCATACGGCACACGCCGACGAGGCGGACGCGATGCAGGAAACACTGCGCGCGCTAGAAATGTACCGCGCCTTTGCCGAAGGTCCTTTGGCCATGCCGGTGATCGCCGGGCCCAAGCCCGAGAACGAGCGCTTCCCCGGCGCGGTCGAGACGTTCTCGATCGAAGCGATGATGCAGGATGGCAAGGCCTTGCAGGCCGGCACTTCGCATTACCTCGGGACCACGTTCGCGCAGGCTGCGGGCATCCGCTATCAGGACAAGGAAGGCCAGCAGGCACTGGCGCACACTACCTCTTGGGGCGTTTCGACGCGCCTGATCGGCGGCGTGATCATGACGCATGGCGACGACGATGGCCTGCGCGTGCCGCCTCAGGTTGCACCGCAGCAGATCGTCATCCTGCCGATGCTGCGCGACAACGACGGTGACGAGGCTCTGCTCGCCTATTGCGAAGAGATCCGCAAGGCTCTGGCCAAGCAATCTGCCTTTGGTGAGCGCGTGCGCGTGCTGCTCGACAAGCGGCCGGGCAAGGCCACGCAGAAGCGTTGGGCCTGGGTAAAGCGCGGCGTGCCGCTGATTCTTGAGATCGGCGGACGCGATGCTGAAGGCGGCATGGTTTCAGCTCTTCGTCGTGACAAGCTGTGGCGCGCCGACGCCAAGCCGAACTTCGTTGGGCAGGCGAAGGACGAATTCATTGCCTCGGCGGCTGCCGAGTTGGAGGCGATCCAGACTGCACTCTACGAAGAGGCGCGAGCCCGTCGCGATGCGCAGATCGTGCGCGATGTGACCGACCTTGCCGGGCTGAAGACCTATTTTGCTGAAGGCAACAAGTATCCGGGCTGGGTGGAGATGGGCTGGAGCAAGCCGACCGGAGACGCGCTGGACAAGGTCGTCGAGCAGTTGAAGGCCCTGAAGCTGACGATCCGCAACACGCCATTGGATGCTGCAAAGCCCGAAGGGGTCTGTCCGTTCACCGGCGATCCTGCGGTCGAGAAGATCCTGATCGCAAGGTCTTATTGAACGAAGAGGGTGGCAAGCGATTGCCACCCTTTTTGTCAGGGGCTCTTGGCGCGGGCGATGCGCAGGGTAAGCTTGCCCCATGAAAAGCGTTATTCTTCTGTTCCCGCTGCTGGCCTCCACCGCTGCCCTTGCCGCGCCCGAGGAGGCGATTTCCGAGGCTCGGTTGCGGGCTGATGTCGAGAAGCTTGTCAGCTTCGGCACGCGGCATACGCTGTCTTCGCAGACCGACCCGAAGCGCGGCATCGGCGCGGCGCGCAAATGGGCTGAAGGCGAGTTTCGCAAGACATCTGCGGCTTGTGGGGGCTGCCTCGAGATCGTGCTGCCTGAAACGGTTGTGAGCGGAGACCGGGTGCCGGTGCCGACGCGACTTGTGAACGTGGTGGCGATCCAGCGCGGCAGTGAGCGGCCAAACGAAGTCGTGATCGTGCAGGGCCATATCGACAGCCGGGTTTCGGACCCTCTCGATGCGGTCAAGGATGCGCCCGGGGCGAACGATGACGGTTCGGGCACGGCGCTTGTCCTGGAGGCGGCGCGTGTGCTGTCGAAAGAGAAGTTTCCGACGACCATCATCTACGCCACGCTTTCCGGTGAGGAGCAGGGTCTTTTCGGGGGCAAGCTGCTGGCGGACTACGGTGCGCAGCAGGGCTGGACGGTGAAGGCCGTGCTCAACAACGACATCGTCGGCGGCTCGACCGGATCGGACGGATACAGGGACGATGCGCATGTGCGCCTGCTTTCCGAAGGGCCGCGCGCCGATTCGACTGACGCCTTGCGGGCGCAGATGCGCAGGTTTGGCGGGGAGAACGACAGTCCTTCGCGCAATATCTCGCGCTGGGTGGCCAAGCTTGCCGAGAAGGACGGGAAGGGACTGGCGGTGCGGCAGATCTGGCGGGCTGACCGTTTGGGCCGGGGCGGGGACCAGTTGCCGTTCTCGGACAAGGGCTATCCGGCGGTACGCTTTACGGTGGCGGTCGAGGACTATGAGCACCAGCACCAGGACTTGCGCAGCGAAGGCGGAGTGAAGTTCGGCGATACCGTGGACGAGATGGATTTTCCCTATCTTGCCAGAGTGACGCGTCTGAATGTTCAGGCTCTTGCGAAGCTGGCCCGCACGCCCATGCCGCCTGCTCCCGCGGTCAAGGGCGCGGTGCAGCCGAGCACCGATGTGGAATGGCAGGCTGTGCCGGGCGCGGTACGCTATGTCTTGTGGCAGCGGCGGACGGATGCGCCGATGTGGGAGACGCGGGTGCTCGAGACGGCAGAGGTCAAGGCCAGCCTCCCGGGCGTTCGGGCCGACGACTGGCTGTTCGGCGTGAGCGCAGTGGCGGCGGATGGCAGCGAAAGCCCGGTTGCCTCGGCAGTTCCGGGTGGTCAGTTCGGTCCGCTGCCCAAGCCATGAGCGCTTGCCATCCCGGGGCTTAGGGACCACATGCCCGGGATGGCAAAATTCAAGTTTCCGCAAGGTCTCCCGACGCGCCAGCAGGTGCTCGATTTCATCGCCCAGTCCGACGAGCCTGCGGGCAAGCGCGAGATTTCCAAGGCCTTCGGACTGAAGGGGGCGGAGAAGATCGCACTCAAGGCGCTGCTCAAGGACATGGCCGAGGAAGGGCTGATCGACGGCAATCGCAGCGCGTTTCATGCGATGGGCGGGGTGCCGAAGGTGACCGTGCTGCGTATCGTCGAAATCGACGAGGGCGAGCCGGTGGCCATTCCTGATAGCTGGAGCCCGGAAGATGCCAGCCCGCCGCCGCGCCTGCGGGTGGTGGAGCCGCGGGGCAAGCAGCGGGATCGCAACGCCGCCCTGCGTGTAGGCGACCGCGTGCTGGCGCGCACCGAGGAGGCGGGCAAGGGCTGGATTGCCCATCCGATGAAGAAGCTGCAGGGCGGCGAAGAGCAGATGATGGGCGTCGTCGAACTGGACGGCACCGGCAAGGGATGGCTCGCTCCCGTGGACAAGCGGGTGCGCAATGCCGTGCCGATTTCGGACCTTGGCGGTGCAGAAGAGGGGCAGCTGGTCTTGGCCGAGCCTGCTGGTCGTTCGCCGCGATCCGGAATGCGGGTCGTAGCGGTGCTGGGTGATCCGTTGGCGCCCCGAGCCTTCAGTCTGATCGCGATCCACAAGCACGGCATTCCCTTCGTGTTCCCCGAAGGTGCAATTGCCGAGGCGGAATTGGCGGCGAAGCTGCCGGTGAGCGAGGAGTCTCGCGAGGATCTGCGCCATCTGCCGATCGTGGCCATCGACCCTGCCGATGCGCGTGACCATGACGATGCGATCTGGGCAGAGCCTGACGGGGAAGGGGGCTTCCGTGCGGTTGTCGCGATTGCGGACGTAAGCTTCTACGTGCGGCCGGGTGGGCAGACGGATCGTGAGGCAAGGAAGCGCGGGAACTCGGTCTATTTCCCCGATCGCGTCGTGCCGATGTTGCCTGAAGTGCTTTCGGCGGAAGTGTGTTCGCTGAAGATGGGGGCGGACCGGGCGGCGATGGCCTGCCATCTGTCCATCGACAGTTCTGGCCATATCCGGGAATGGCGGTTTACCCGCGCAGTCGTTCGGATTGCCGAAGTGATCGCCTATGAGGAGGCGCAGCGGCGGATCGATGCGGACGAGGCCGAGGCGCACCTGCAGAACCTGTGGGCAGCATGGCGCCTGCTGGAGAAGGCGCGCAATGCGCGTGATCCGCTGAACCTTGAGCTGCCAGAGCGGCGTGTGGTGCTCGACAACCAGGGCAAGATTGCCGAGATCGCGATTCGCGAGCGGCTCGATGCGCACCGCGTGGTCGAGGACTTCATGATCGCGGCAAACGTGGCGGCGGCCAAGGCGCTGGAGGCAAAGGTCGCGCCGGTAGTTTATCGCATCCACGAGCCGCCGAGCCGCGAGAAGCTGGTGGCGCTGAAGGACTATCTCGCCACGTTCGAGCGCAAGTTCACGCTGGGGCAGGTGGTGACGCCATCGCTGTTCAACCGGATGCTCAAGGATATCTCTGACGAGGCGGAGAAGGCGCTGATCATGGAGGCGGTGCTGCGCAGCCAGACGCAGGCCTATTACGGGCCGCGCAATGCGGGGCATTTCGGTTTGGCGCTGGGGTCCTACGCACACTTCACCTCGCCGATCCGGCGCTATTCCGACCTTCTGGTGCATCGCGCGCTGGTGGATGCCTATGGGCTGGAGCAGCCGCGGCCGAAGGCAGACCTGCCGCCGACGTCAGGGCTTTCGGACCGAGACCGCGGTGATCTGGCGCGCGTGTCCGAGGCGATCAGCAATGCCGAGCGGCGGGCGATGGAAGCCGAGCGGGATACCATCGATCGCTACGTGGCCGCATGGCTCTCGGGCAAGGTGGGCGAGGTGTTCGACACGCGCATTACCGGGGTGCAGAAATTCGGCCTGTTCGCGACGATTATCGGGCTTGGCGGGGACGGACTGGTGCCGATTTCGACGCTGGGGGCCGAGCGGTTCAACTATGACGAGAAGGCGCAGCGGTTGATCGGGGAACTTAGCGGCGAGGAATTTGCCATGGGGCAGATTCTCAAGCTGCGGCTCGCTGAAGCGAACCCACTGACCGGGGCGCTGAAGTTCGAACCGGTCGACGTGGCCGAAGGCGTGCAGCGGATCGAACGCAGGGGCGAGAAGTTGGGCCACAAGCCCAAGCGGCAAGGCAACTATGTGCCCGGCAAGCGCGGACGGCCGTCAAACATCCGCCACCAAGGGCGCAAGAAGAAGTGATCAGCTGAAGCGGTCGACTTCCTCGTCGGGCAGGGCACCGGGCACGATCATCAGCGGGCAGGGTAGCTGGCCAGCAATCCCGGCAAAGTGCGTGACCAGCGGACCGGGGTTGTTGCCGCCCGAAGCGCCAAGGACGAGCGCCGAGATCTCCGGATGCTCGGCAAGGTATTCGCGCACGACCTTCGGCCCATCGCCCTGGCGGACGGCGATCACCGGGGTCAGCCCGGATTCGCTGGCGAGACTTCCGGCGGCAGTCATGGCGAGAACTTCCGCCCGGTCACGCGCTTCTTCCTCGATGGTGGCCTGCACTCCGCCGAATGCAACGAACTCCTGTTGCGGCACGAGCGCGAGGATATGAACGGCGCCGATGGTGCGGACGGCGCGGCGTGCAGCGAAACGCAAGGCAGCCTTCGCCTCGTCGGTCTCGTCCATGATCACCAGATAGATGCGCTGCGACATGTCCCTTTTTCCTCTCGAAACCCTCGTATCGGCAAATTCGTATGCGGTGCAAGCGGCAAGCCACTTGACCCGACGCGCCATGCTGGTGAAATGGGCCTGACAAAAGATGCAGGAGAGGTTTCCGCTACGGCACCTCTGCTTCACGCCATCAGGACACGGAAAAACGCCCATGCCCATCGCCATCAAGATGCCCGCTCTCTCGCCCACGATGGAAGAGGGGACTCTCTCAAAGTGGCTGGTCAAAGTGGGCGACAAGGTTTCCTCGGGCGACATCATGGCCGAGATCGAGACCGACAAGGCGACGATGGAGTTCGAAGCGGTTGACGAAGGCACGATCGTGTCGATCGACGTGGCCGAAGGTTCGGAAGGGGTGAAGGTCGGCACCGTGATCGCGATGATCGCGGGCGAAGACGAGGATGCCAGCGCGCCTGCTCCCAAGGCGGCGGCTCCGGCAGCAGCGCCAAAGCCAACCCCTGCGCCGACGCCGGCACCCGCACCTGCTGCCGCGCCGGTGGCTGCTGCTGCTCCGGCTGCCAAGGGCGATCGAATCGTCGCGAGCCCTCTCGCCAAGCGCATCGCTGCCGACAAGGGCGTCGATCTTTCGGGCGTTGCAGGTTCGGGTCCGAACGGCCGCATCGTGAAGGCCGATGTCGAAGTTGCAAAGCCCGGCGCTGCTCCGGCGGCGGCTCCAGCAACTGCACCCGCAGTCGCCCCCGCTCCTGCAGCTGCGACCACTCGTGCAAGCGCACCGGCAACCGCTGCAGTTCCCGACTTCGGCATCCCCTACGAAGCGGCCAAGCTGAACAACGTGCGCAAGACCATCGCGCGTCGCCTCACCGAGGCCAAGCAGACAATCCCGCACATCTATCTCACAGTCGACATCCAGCTCGACGCGCTGCTCAAGCTGCGTGGCCAGTTGAACAAGGCACTCGAAGCGCAGGGCGTGAAGCTCTCGGTGAACGACCTGATCATCAAGGCGCTTGCCAAGGCGCTGGTGCAGGTGCCCAAGTGCAACGTCAGCTTTGCAGGCGAAGAGTTGCGCAGCTTCAAGCGCGCCGACATTTCGGTGGCCGTTGCCGCACCTTCGGGCCTGATCACGCCGATCATCGTGGATGCCGGAGCCAAGTCGGTCTCGGCCATCGCCACCGAAATGAAGGCGCTGGCTGGCAAGGCGCGCGAAGGCAAGCTGCAGCCGCATGAATACCAGGGTGGCACGGCTTCGCTTTCGAACCTCGGCATGTTCGGGATCAAGAGCTTCGATGCGGTAATCAACCCGCCGCAGGCGATGATCATGGCGGTCGGCGCCGGCGAGCAGCGGCCCTATGTGATTGACGGTGCACTTGGCATCGCAACCGTGATGTCGGCTACCGGCAGCTTCGACCACCGCGCAATTGATGGCGCAGATGGCGCCGAACTGATGCAGGCATTCAAGAGCCTGATCGAGAACCCGCTTGGTCTCGTAGCCTGATCCTATTCGCAGGGGTGAAGAGATGGCCGATCCGCTACCGACAGGGGAACCGGCCATCCGCATCACGGCCATGCCAGCTGATGCCAATCCTGCCGGCGATATCTTTGGCGGATGGCTGATGGCCCAGATGGACATGGCAGCAGGCATTGTTGCGGCACGAAGGGCCAAGGGCCGTGCCGCAACGATTGCTGTCGAAGGCATGACTTTTCATCACCCGGTGCACGTCGGCGACGAAGTTTCCGTCTATGCGCACCTCACCAAGGCCGGCCGCACTTCGATGACGATCGACGTGGAAACCTGGCGGCGGGCACGGACCGGCGAAGATCGCCAGAAAGTGACGCAAGCGAAATTCTTCTTCGTCGCCATAGACGACGAACGCAAACCGCGGCCTTTGCCGCAGACAGACTGACAGGAGCATTTGCGTGGCTGACCAATATGACGTCATCGTCCTCGGATCGGGCCCCGGCGGCTATGTCGCGGCGATCCGCTGCGCGCAGCTCGGCCTGAGAACCGCGATTGTAGAGCGAGAGAACCTCGGCGGCATCTGCCTTAACTGGGGCTGCATCCCGACCAAGGCGCTGCTGCGCTCGGCCGAAGTGCTCAACCACATGAAGCACGCGGCAGCCTATGGTCTTGCTGCAGACAACATTCGCGCGGATCTCGACGCGGTGGTCAAGCGCTCGCGCGGGGTGGCCAAGCAGCTCAACCAGGGCGTCACGCACCTGATGAAGAAGAACAAGATTACCGTGCACATGGGCAACGGCAAGCTCAAGGCACCGGGCCAGCTTGAAGTGACGAGCGACAAGGGCACGGAAGTTCTCCAGGCCAAGCATATCATCATCGCCACGGGCGCGCGGGCGCGCGATCTGCCTTTCGCCAAGGCTGATGGCGAGCGCGTGTGGACCTATCGCCACGCGATGACCCCAAAGGAACTGCCGTCCAACCTGCTGGTGATCGGTTCTGGCGCAATCGGTATCGAGTTCGCCAGCTTCTACAATGACATGGGCTCCAAGGTCACTGTCGTGGAGATGATGGACCGCATCGTCCCGGTCGAAGACGCGGACGTCTCGGCCTTCCTAGAGAAGGCGCTGGTAAAGCAAGGCATGACCATCCTGACCAAAGCGGGCGTCAAGTCCCTCGCCGTGGGCAAGGACGGAGTGAAGGCTGCGATCACCAAGAAGGATGGCAGCGTTCTGGAGGCTGACTTCAGCCATGTCATCGTTGCAGTCGGCATCGTTCCAAATGTCGAGAATATTGGCCTCGAGGAGTGCAGGATCGATCCTGACAAGCGCTTCCACATCAAGACGGACGGCTATGGCCGGACCAACGTTGGCGGCATCTGGGCAATCGGCGACGTGACTGATGGCCCTTGGCTGGCGCACAAGGCTAGCCACGAAGGCGTGATTGCCGCTGAAACAATCGCGGCTGAGCTTGGCAACAAGGACGTCCATCCGCACCCGATGGATCGCGGCAACATCCCGGGCTGCACCTATTGCCACCCGCAGATTGCCAGCGTTGGGCTGACCGAGGCCAAGGCCAAGGAAGCGGGTTACGAAGTGAAAGTTGGCACCTTCCCGTTCATCGGCAATGGCAAGGCGATTGCGCTGGGCGAGCCCGAAGGCTTCGTGAAGACCGTATTCGACGCCAAGACCGGCGAACTGCTGGGCGCGCACATGATTGGCGCCGAAGTGACCGAGATGATCCAGGGCTATGTGGTGGGCAAGACGCTCGAAACCACGGAAGCTGAACTGATGCACACGGTCTTCCCGCATCCGACCATCAGCGAATCGATGCACGAAAGCGTGCTTGCGGCTTACGGGCGGGCAATCCACATCTGAGGATTGCCGTCGGGGTTCCGGACAAGAAAATGGCGCTGACAGAAAGACCTGTCAGCGCCATTTTGCTTTGCCTGTCCGACGCGGTGGTCAGTTTGCCGCAGGCATTGCCACCGGTTCGGCCTGAGCCGGGGATGCGACCGGCGTTGAAACAAGCGTTCCGGACATTACGCGTGCAGCCGAATCCGGAATCATGAAGTTCAACGGTTCAGCAGTGCGGGCGCGCAGCTGCTGGCCGTTCGCGATCGTTGCCGACCGGCCTGTGACAAAGGCAGAGAACACGCCCACTGCAACTGCGGTGCCGACTGTGGCTCCTGTATTGCCCTCACCTTCCTGGCGATGGTTGCCAGTGAGCGAGACGCGCTTTCCGGCCATTTCAAGCCAATCGAAAGACACTTCCATCTTGCCCGATTTGCCGAAGGCACCCTTGTTTGTCATCCAGGTGACAGTGCCTTCTCCCATGGTTCCCTTGGGAATCATCACGTAGCCGTCCTGCATCACGTCAAACACGGTGGAGATACGGAACTTGTAACCTTCCTTCAGCTTCTTGCCTTTCGTGGTCAGCGTATCGTTCGGGGTAACGACAACCTCTGAATTGGGCGGCAGCACGATCTGGCGCATCGTTGGTGCTGCTGGTGCAACAGGAACGGATACTGCAGAGGTGGTCGCAACGGTGGGTGCCGAAGACGCGTCTTGGGCAGACGCAACTGAGGGCGCGGCCACAATAACTGCAGCCACCGCAAATGTTGTTCGAAGCATTACTGAAATTTCCCTTCCTGTTGCCCAGGACGAAGTTCCACACGACTTGTCGAAAAACAAGCACAGAATTCGACGAGATGATTGCGCCCGCGGAACGACTTCAACTTGCCGCGCTTTCTCTCGGCGAGGAGAGGTTCAGTGGAATTCGAAATCGAAGAGCCATTCAATCCGAATCCATGGGAGGTGGAATGGCGGCGGAAGGTGGCCTTGCCGGGCAGGTCAATTGACGGTGACGACATGTGCGTCATGGCCATTGAAATTCCCGAATCGGAGGAACTGTGATGCTCTGTGAGCTATGGCGGACAGGGTGGGATTCGAACCCACGGTGAGCTTGCACCCACGGCGGTTTTCAAGACCGCTGCCTTAAACCACTCGGCCACCTGTCCGCGTATCACTCGAATGCGGTGATCGGCTCGCCGTTAGCGAGTTCTTCATCGGTCGCAAAGGGGATTCCCATCGTTGTCCATCCATGCGACATCCTTTCCATGAAGTTTCTTGAACGAATGAGAGGGTTTCGGGCTGCGGGCGTAGCAGCACTTGCCTTGCTGGCGGCCGGACCTGCCGTGGGGCAGGTTGATGCCGAGGAGGCCGGTTTCCAGGGATACCTGCAGTTGCTGGCGGCTCGGGCGCGCGCAGAAGGCGTTCGCGAATCGACGATTTCGCAGATGACGCAAGGCCTGACGCTCAACCAGCGAGTGATCCAACTGGATCGCGCGCAGCCCGGCTCTGCTTCTGGAGCCATTCCCGCGTTCGAGCCCTATCGCCGACAGCACGTCGATGCTTCGCGGATTGCCCGAGGACGGCGGACTTACGCTGCTGTGGCCGGGCAAATCGGTGCGATCGAGCAGCGATATGGTGTGCCCGGGTCGATCATGCTGGCGATCTGGGGGCACGAGACCGACTACGGCGGATATACCGGCAACTTCGATCTTCCGCGGGCTCTGGCAACGCTCGCTTATGAGGGGCGACGCCGGGAACTGTTTGCCGACGAATTCGTGGCGGCGATGAAGATGGTCGACCGGGGGGTGCCGCGCTCGAAGCTCGTAGGCAGTTGGGCGGGCGCATTCGGCAATCCGCAGTTCCTGCCATCTGTCTACCTACGCGTGGCGCAGGATGGCGATGGGGACGGATTTGCCGATATCTGGTCTAGCAGGACGGATACGCTGGCCTCCATCGGAAACTACTTCCGCGACGCAGGCTGGCGCACTGGGCAGCCGTGGGGCGTGGCGGTAAACGTACCTGCTGACCTCGACCGTGCCAGTCTTGGCACAACCCTGAAGAGCCCGCGTTGTCCCCGCGTGTTTGACCGCCATACTGGATGGAAGAGCATTGCCGAATGGCGCGCGCTGGGAATCGTGCCCCAATCTGGGCGCTGGCCTGCAGACAATGTCATGGCCAGTCTGCTCGAACCAGACGGGCGCGGCCGAACTGCCTATCTGCTAACCGGAAATTATAGGGTTATCCTCGATTACAACTGCTCGAACTTTTACGCTCTGTCCGTGGGACTTCTTGCAGATGAGATCAGCCGTTAGCCGGTCAGTGAGCCGAATCGCGATTGCCGCGGCCCTGCTTCTTGCGTTTCAAGGGGCGGGCATTGCCCGTGAAACCGCGCCTTCTCAAGCATCCTTGCGCGGGCCAGCGGGGGATTACCCGATGGTTTTGGGAGCGCCGTTCGTCATTGATGGCGTGACCTACACACCCGTCGATGTGATGAACTACGATTCGGTTGGCTATGCGCAGATCGGCGAAGGAGATGGTGTCAGTGGCGCGCATCGCACGCTGCCACTGCCGAGCTACGTCGAAGTCACTTCGTTGGAAACGGGACGGACGATCCTCGTGCGGTTGACGCAGCGCGGGCCGATGACGGGTAGCGATCTTGTGTCGCTCTCAGCCGGAGCATGGACGCAGCTTGGTGCCAAGTCGGGAGCGCGGGTGCCGGTACGAGTGCGGCGGGTCAATCCGCCCGAAGCCGAACGGACGCTCTTGCGCAGCGGCGGGCAGGCTCCGGCGCGGATGGATACGCCGCCGGGATTGCTGGCAGCGCTGAAGCGCAAGCTCGGTCTTGCGGTTGCTCCGCCGGTCGTGATGGAGGTTGCAACGCCTGCGCCGACAAAGGTCGAGCCGAAGCCGGTTGCCAAGGTTGAGCCGAAGTCGGCTACCAAGGTTGAACCCAAGACGGTTGCCACGCCAGTAACAGCGCCGAAGCCTGCGGCACCACCCAAGCCCGCGGAGCCAGTGAAGGCACCTGTTACGACTTCCAGCAAGGGACTCTACGTTCAGGTAGGGGCGTATTCGACGCGGGCACGCGCCGATGCGGCGGCAAAGGCTGTCGGCGGAACGGTGACGGCGTCGGGCAAGCTGTGGCGCGTGCGGGTTGGGCCGCACAAGGATCGTGGACAAGCCGATGCGGCGCTGGCGAAGGTGCGCGCGGGCGGCTATGCCGACGCAATGGTCGTGACCGCGCCGTGACTTGATGGGCGCTGGGCGACCGGTTTTGTCCGGGGACTGTTCTTGCGTCTGAAGTTCGTGACGATTTCAATGGGGGCAGTGTTGGCAGGAATGCCGGCGCAGGCCGCTGCGCCTGAAGCCTCAACACTTCAGACGGGCGTGGCCGATCCGCTCGGCAGCATGCCCCGGATAGATGCGCCGATCGCATTGATGGTCGACGTCGGTTCGGGACGGGTGCTGTTCTCGCGCGATCCGCACCGGCGCTTCGTGCCCGCCTCGATCACAAAGATCATGACCAGTTACGTGGCGTTCGACCTGATTTCCAAGGGCAAGCTGCGGTTGGACCAGCGCATCCCGATCCGGCGCGAGACCTTCCGCAAGTGGCGCAATGTCGGCAGCACGATGTTCCTCCCCGCTGAGGCGCAGCCGACGGTTGCCGAACTGATCGAGGGCATTGTCACCGTCTCAGCCAACGATGCCTGTGTGGTGCTGGCGGAGGGAGCAACCGGCTCTGTCTCGGCCTTCACCGCGCTGATGAATGGTGCGGCAGCAGGCCTCGGCATGCGCGACAGCCATTTCAACACGCCCAATGGATGGATGGACGAAGGGCAGACCTACGTGACGGCCGCCGACCTTGCCACGTTGAGCGGGGCGCTGATGACGCGCTTTCCCGATCTCTACCGCCGCTTCTACGGTCACTCGGAAATGACATGGGGTGGGATTACCCAGCCCAACCACAATCCGCTCTATGGCCATGTCGAGGGGGCGGACGGGGTGAAGACCGGCTTCACCAATGAGGCCGGATACGGTTTCGTCGGATCGGCCGAGCGCAAGGGACGGCGTCTCGTCATGGTGCTTGGTGGCTATGACCGGCCGATCGACCGGACCAATCAGTCCCGCGCCTTCATTGAATGGGGCTTTGCCGCGTGGGACGCCAAGCCGCTGTTCGCAAAAGGCGCTAACGTTGGAGTTGCGGCGGTGCAAGGCGGGGGTGAGCGCACTGTGTCGCTGGTCGCTCCGCGTGATCTGACCATCACCATGCCGCGAGGGGTGGCGACAAAGTACACGCTTTCTGTGCGCTACAAGGGTCCGTTGAAAGCACCTATCGCAAAGGGCGAGACGGTGGCGAGCCTGCTGGTTCGTGTTCCGGGCGAACCGGTGCATGTGCTGCCGCTGGTCGCCGGCGCCGACGTCGAGCGAGGGGGCGTATTTTCGCGCCTTCGCGATGGGACGATGGGGCTTGTCGGCCTGTGACCGGGCGATTCATCGCGCTGGAAGGTGGGGAGGGCGTCGGGAAATCGACGCAAGGAAGGCTTCTGGCGGACGCACTTCGCGCGCGCGGGCTTGATGTCGTTACGACCCGTGAGCCCGGCGGTACAACAGGAGCCGAGGCGATCCGTTCGATGCTTCTCAGCACCGAGGGCGATGGCTGGAGCCCGCGAGCAGAGGCCTTGCTCTTCGCAGCGGCGCGAGCGGATCACGTCGATAAACTGATTCGTCCTGCCATGGCGGGCGGTGCCTGGGTGATCTGCGACCGGTTCGTCGACAGCAGTCGTGCCTATCAGGGCGGCGGAGGCGGATTGTCGGATGCCGACGTATTGGATCTGCACCGGATCGGCAGCGAGGGGCTGCTGCCCGATCTCACTGTCTTGCTCGCGGTGCGTCCCGAAGTTTCAGCTGAGCGGCTTGCCTTGCGCGACGGCGGACAGGCTGACCGGATCGGCGGGCGTGGGTCGGACTATCATGCGAGAGTGGCCGCTGCGTTCAGGGCTTTTGCGCAAGCCGAACCCAAGCGTTTTGCCTTGATCGATGCCGAAGGTTCGCCCGATGAGGTGCATGGACGCGTCATGGCGGCGCTGGCGGAGCGCTACCTGTGAGCAATCAGCACTTGATCGGACACGACGAAGCGTGGCGTGTCTGGCGCTCGGCCATTGCCGGCACGCGCACGCACCATGGCTGGATACTTGCCGGACGCGAGGGGCTGGGCAAGGCAAGTTTTGCGCGTGGCGCAGCGGCTGAACTGGTGGCGGAACCGGGTGTGCCGCAGCCTCCGATCGAATCACATCCCGATATCCTCACCCTGTCGCCGCTTCCTGCCAACGACGATGAAGCCAAAAAGCGCGACGACGGGAAACCGTATCTGCTCAAGCGCAACATTTCGGTCGATCAGGTGCGCGAGATCCAGCGAAGGTTGACCACGCGCCCGACTTTGGGGCGCCGCCGCGCGGTGATCATCGATTCGGCAGACTTGCTTGAGAAGGGAGCTGTCAACGCTCTGCTCAAAAGCCTTGAAGAACCGCCGGTCGGTACGTTTTTCCTGCTGGTGGTTCATGCCCTCGGCAGGTTGCTGCCGACGGTTCGCTCACGCTGCACGGTGGTGCGATTCCATCCGCTGTCCGAAGCAGAAGTGGCGCGTGCACTGGATCTGGCAGCACCGGGATTGGACATCGAAACGCGGCGGGCTGCATTGGCCGTTGCAGGCGGGTCGCCCGGGGCCGCGCTGGCCTTTGCCGAGCAGGACCTTGGCAAGGCGCAGGCTCTATATGCACGAATCATCGAACATGGCGACCATGACCTGTCATTGCGCGGCGCGCTCTCGGGCGCGATCGGGGCCCGACCTGACCGAGAACGCCTTGCCGCTGCGATCGAGGCTGCCAGGATGACCGTGGTCGGTGCGCTTTCCAAGGTCGACGATGCGGGGAGGCTCCGCCTTGCCGAAGCCCATGCCCGATTGGTCAGGCTTGCGGGTGAAGCGCCTATCTACAACTTCGATCCAAGCATGCTGATGATGGAAATCGGCTCCTTGCTGGCATCGGCCGCGCCGACTAGGGAAGGGGCGCGATAGGCGTCCGGATTCCCGGACTGCCAGACAGTTCGAGAAAGCGACCGGCCCGATGGGCGAACCCTTCTATATCACCACTGCCATTTCCTACCCCAACGGCAAGCCGCACATTGGTCACGCCTATGAGGCGATTGCCGCCGACGTGATTGCCCGATTCCAGCGTGCGATGGGCCGTGATGTAAGGTTCCAGACAGGCACCGACGAGCACGGGCTGAAGATGGCGCAGAAGGCGCGCGATATGGGTGTGACGCCGCGCGAGCTATCGGACGAAATGTCATCGCATTTCATCAAGATGTGCGATGAACTGAACATCTCATATGACGTATTCATCCGAACCACCGAGGAGCGGCACCACGCCTCGACACAGGAACTTTGGCGGCGGATGGAAGCCAGTGGCGATCTCTATCTCGATCGCTACGAGGGCTGGTACTCGATCCGCGACGAAGCGTTCTATGACGAGAGCGAACTGGTCGCCGGGGAAGGGGGGGAGAAACTCTCGCCTCAGGGGACGCCCGTGGAATGGACCGTCGAGGAGAGCTGGTTCTTCCGCCTTTCAAAGTACGCCGAGCCGCTTTTGAAGTTCTATGACGAGAACCCTACATTCATCCAGCCAGACAGCCGTCGCAATGAGGTGATGCGCTTTGTCGAGGGTGGCCTGCGCGATCTGTCAGTTTCGCGGACCAGCTTCGACTGGGGCGTGAAGGTTCCGGGCAGCGACGGGCACGTGATGTACGTGTGGGTCGATGCACTGACCAACTACATCACTGGCCTTGGCTTTCCTGAGGAAAGCGGAGATTTTGCAAGGTATTGGCCTGCGAACCTCCACTTGATCGGCAAGGATATCGTCCGGTTCCACACGGTCTATTGGCCTGCTTTCCTGATGAGCGCGAAGATCGAACTTCCGCGTCAGGTCTTCGGGCACGGCTTCCTGCTCAATCGCGGGCAGAAGGAGTCAAAGACGCTTGGCAACGTGACGGACCCGATGGATTTGGCGCAGCGCTTCGGAGTCGATCCTCTGCGTTATTTCCTGATGCGCGAAGTGGCTTTCGGGCAAGATGGTTCTTATTCGCCGGAAGCGGTCGTCACTCGCTGCAATGCTGAATTGGCGAACAGTTACGGCAACCTGGTTCAACGTACTCTGTCCATGATTTTCAAGAATATGGATGGTGAACTTCAGAAGTTTGAGACTGTCGAGGCCGATGACGTCCTCTTGGCTAACGTGTTCTCTGCCTGCCGCGAGGAACTGCCGAGGGAGTTTGGCGCGCTTAACTTCTCGGCCGGAGTCGAGGAGTGGATGCGCGCGGTTTTTGCCTGCAATGCCTACGTCGATGAGCAAGCTCCTTGGGCGCTGCGCAAGACCGATCCCGAGCGGATGAAAGCCGTTCTGTTGACGCTGTTCATGGCCATCCGTGATCTGACCATCGCGATTTCACCCGTCGTGCCGACTGCCGCGGGCAAGGTACTCGACCAGATCGGGATTCCGGTGGAAGAGCGCGGGTTCAGCGCCTTGACTGATGCAGACTGGTATATGGCGCGTGTGGCAACCGGAGAGCGGCTTGCTCAGCCGGTACCGGCATTCCCAAGGCTTGAACTGCCGACCGAGGATGCCGCGGCATGATGCTCATCGATTCCCATTGCCATCTCAACTACAAAGGCCTGGTCGAGGATCAGGCTGAAGTTCTTGGTCGTGCAAGGGAAAGCGGAGTTCGCGGGTTTCTCAACATTTCGACCCGGGAGCGTGAATGGGCCGACATAGTCGCCACTGCTGAGCGTGAGCCAGATGTCTGGGCGAGCATCGGCATCCATCCGCATGAGGCCGATGCCCACGCCGATCTGGGCGAGGGCGCACTGCTTGCAGCTGCCGCGCATCCCCGCGTTATCGGCATCGGCGAAACCGGGCTGGACTACTATTATGATCACTCAGACCGCCAGGTGCAGCAGGACCTGTTCCGCGTCCACATCCGCGTGGCGCGTCAGACAGGTCTGCCGCTGATCGTACATACCCGCGATGCCGAAGATGATACGACCCGGATCATTGAAGACGAGATGGGAAAGGGGGCCTTTCCGGCGCTGATCCACTGCTTCACCGCTTCGGCGCCGTTTGCCGCGAGGATGCTGGAACTCGGGTTGTCTATCTCACTTTCTGGCATTGTTACCTTCAAGAATGCCAAGAACTTGCAAGCTATTGCTGCCAGTGTTCCTGAAGACAGGCTGCTAGTTGAAACGGATGCGCCGTTTCTCGCACCGGTGCCACATCGGGGCAAGACATGTGAACCAGCATTTGTTGCTGACACATGTGCCTTCGTCGCGAGCTTGCGGGGCACACCGTGCGAAACTCTGGCTGACACGACGGGCGCTAACTTCTTCCGCCTGTTCGGCAAGGCTACACTGTGAAGCTGACGATTCTCGGGTCTGGGACATCGACAGGTGTGCCTCGGATCGGCAATGACTGGGGCGATTGCGACCCGAACGAGCCAAAGAACCGAAGGACGCGCGTGGCGATCGTCATCGAGGGCGAAGATGGCAGCCGCCTTCTGGTCGATACGCCGACGGATCTGCGCCACCAGTTTCTGGCCTGCGAGATTGATCGTGTCGATGGCGTGCTTTGGACGCATGACCATGCCGACCATTGCCACGGGATCGATGACCTGCGTCCGCTACGCTATGGCCGCGGCGGTCCAATCCCCGGCTATGCGGCCTCGGAAACCGTACGGCGGTTGCGCCAGCGTTTCGGCTATGTCTTCGCCGGGCAGCACGGCTATCACACGATTTGTGAACTGGACAATCTCGACCGCGTCCGAATGATCTGCGGGATCGGGATCGCACATTGCCAGATGCCGCACGGGCCAGCACAGTCGACGGCGTATCGCTTTGATCAGGGCGGAAGGACAATTGGTTACGCCACGGACTTCAGCGAAATAACCGCTGAGATGATCGATCTTTTCTACAAGGTCGACGTGCTTGTGGTGGATTGTCTGCGCCGCCAACCGCATCCGACCCACTCGCATTTGGGCATGGCGCTGGAACTGATCGATGCCACACGTTCGGGTCGTGGCGTCCTGACGCATCTCGACAAGTCCATGGATTACCGGACATTGTGTGGCGAGACGCCCGAACACGTCGAGCCGGCGTATGACGGGATGGAGATCGTCCTTTAGGAGCGCGGCATGAGTAATGACGACGTCGTCCGCCTGATAGGTATAGCAATGGCGCTTGTGTTGGTGGTTGCCAATCTACGTGGACAACGCATCGGACTGTCAGACGGCTTTAGAATGGCTGCCTTGTGGGGTTTCCTGATCGTGACAGTGACGTTAGTTTTTTCTGTTCTGGGGTGGTGAAAATATAAGCGGGCTCTGTCCGCAATTTACATAATACTTATTATCAAATCTGAATTGTTGATATTGCTGATACGGTCCTTAGGTCCCCTCACACACTCATGGACGCGATTACGATGGAACCAGAATTGTCGCCTAATCTCTCACGCTTGCTCGGCATCATGGCGCGTCTGCGTGATCCGGAGCGTGGTTGCGAATGGGATTGCGCGCAGACCTTTGCAACGATTGCGCCTTACACGATCGAGGAAGCCTATGAGGTTGACGATGCCGTCGCCCGTGGCGACATGGACGCGCTCAAGGAAGAGCTTGGCGATCTTTTGCTTCAGGTTGTGTTCCATGCCCGGATGGCCGAGGAACTAGGTTTGTTCGCCTTCGACGACGTGGCCGCCGCAATCTCCGAAAAGATGGAAGCGCGCCATCCCCATGTCTTCGGTGATGCAAGAGACGAAGGCCGATCGCGCGAGGATCGTTGGGAAACGGCCAAGGCGGCCGAGCGGGCATCGAAAGGAGCACAGAGCGCCATGGATGGTGTCGCATTGGCGCTGCCTGCGTTGATGCGTGCCGAAAAGCTCCAGAAGCGCGCTTCACGGCAAGGCTTCGATTGGCCAGACCCGCATACCGCATCTGCGAAAATTATTGAAGAAATAGAAGAGCTTGACGCTGCAACTTCAGATGTTGAACGCACGGAGGAAGCCGGAGACCTACTTTTCGCGACAGTGAACGTAGTGCGCAAGCACGGCGTTGCGCCTGAAGATGCATTGCGGGCTGCCAATGCCAAGTTCGAGCGGCGCTTCCGTGGTATGGAAGGCCTTGCCGCCGGACGCTTCGCCGATCTGTCGTTAGACGAGCAGGAAGAACTCTGGCAGGCGGTCAAGCGGTCAGAGAAGCAAACCGCCCAAGCTCACGAGGAGTAAGGCGGACTTTGATGCGCATGGCTGGGGTATCTTGGTCATTTACCTGCGTTTCCTCGATGATGTCGCCATGGGCATGAAGCCATGCCAAGCGCTGTCCATCTGAGAGAGAAACGGTCAGTTCGAGCGTCTGTGCACCGCCTGTCAGGATTTCGCCAAGCTTGTCCAACAGCGCGTCCACACCTGCTCCGGTTAGCGCAGATAGCGGAACCACCGGAATCTCGGAAACTTTGGCAGCGATCAGATCGCGCCGCATGGCTTGATCTTCGGTCGAAAGAAGGTCCCACTTGTTCCAGGCCTCGATGATCGGGATGAGAGGCCCCCCTTCCCCGTTGACACCGAGGTCCGCAAGGATCTGCTCAACTTCCGCCTTCTGATCGGCGGTTGCCGGGTTCGCAACGTCGCGAACGTGGACGATCACGTCGGCAGCAGTCACTTCCTCCAGTGTCGCGCGAAAAGCAGCGACGAGTTGGGTCGGCAGGTCTGAGATGAACCCTACGGTGTCGGACAGGATGGCCTTTTCAACGCCAGGTAGGCGGATAGCCCGCATCGTGGGGTCAAGCGTGGCGAAGAGCAGGTCTTCGGCCATTACATCGGCCCCGGTCAGGCGATTGAACAGGGTGGATTTCCCTGCATTGGTATAGCCTACCAGCGCAATCACCGGCCAAGGCGCACGCTGGCGCCGCTCACGATGTAGGCCGCGGGTGCGGCGGACCTGTTCAAGCTCCTTGCGCAGGCGTGCCATGCGGCCGCGGATCTGGCGGCGGTCGGCTTCAATCTGCGTTTCACCCGGGCCACCAAGGAAGCCGAAGCCACCGCGCTGGCGCTCAAGGTGGGTCCATGAACGAACAAGGCGTCCTGCCTGATAATCGAGGTGCGCGAGTTCCACCTGCAGGCGGCCTTCAGCTGTTGCAGCGCGCTCGCCAAAGATTTCGAGGATCAGCCCGGTGCGATCGATGACCTTGCGTTTGAGCTTGTCCTCGAGGTTGCGCTGCTGGATCGCCGAAAGCGCCCCGTCGACAATGACCAGTTCCGCATCTGACTGGTTGCAGGCAATGGCAATTCGCTCAACCTGTCCTTCGCCGAACAGGGTAGCGGGCCTCACCGCACGGATTGGTAGAATGAAAGCATCGAGCACTTCGATGCCAATCGCGCGCGCGAGCCCCTGCCCTTCTTCGAGCCGGGCTTCAGCGTCTACGCCGAGCCCCCCTCCCCGTTGCTTGATGTCGGGAAGGACGACTACGGCGCGCGCGCCACGCGTGACTTCACCGGCAACTTCGCCGGTGTTGTTGCCAAATTCAAAAGTGCTCAGGAATCCTCGCCATCCCAGTCGCCGGTAAGATCAACGTGACCGGCAGGCTGAATTGTAGAAACTGCATGCTTGTAGGCGAGCTGGACGTAGCCTTCGCGCTCAAGCAGCATGCAGAAGAGATCGTAGGACGCGACCTTGCCCTGAAGCATGACGCCGTTCACGAGGAACATCGTCACCTGGACGCCGGAATCGCGGACGCTGGACAGGAAAACTTCCTGTAGAAGGCGGGCCTTCTTGCCATTTTCTTCACCACCCGACTGGAAGTGTGCAACCGAAAGCTGCTGTCCGGGCATGATCGTCGAGATTGCGTGCTTATAGACCAACTGCGACTGGCCATCGCGGCGCAGCAGGATCGAAAAGTTGTCAAACCACGTGACGATGCCCTGCAGCTTGACGCCCTTCACGAGAAACATCGTGACGGGGATCTTGTTCTTGCGCAGGTGATTGAGGAAGAGGTCCTGGAGATTCTGCCCTTTCCCGCCGGTAGGGCCGGTTACAGGAGCTGGAACGTCTGCAACTGGGGCTGGTTCGGCCTTGGGCCGAGGGCGGGCGGAAAGCGTCTTGCCGGTCATTTCACGTGACTCCGTTTTATATTGGCTCGACCCTGTAACGGGCTTTCGCGATCTGGCCTTCGTGCAGAAACACTCGGGCCGGGTTCGATGGCTAGTTTATGTTCCCGCGCCCCATCCGTAAACATGGGAAAATGCACTGGGTTCCGAATAAATGCGTATTCACAATTCCGAACTCGGCATCATTCCTCTTCCTCGTCCTCCCGCCGCTCCGCCATGCCGAGCAGCTTCAGCTTGCGATGAAGTGCCGAGCGTTCCATTCCGATGAAGCTTGCCGTCTTGGAAATGTTTCCGGAAAAGCGACGGATCTGGACCTTCAGGTATTCGCGCTCAAAATTCTCGCGGGCTTCCCGCAACGGTACGCCCATCAGGGCAGATCCGCCCGAGTCCCCGCCGATAGGTGTGCTTACAATCTCGGATGGGAGCATGTCCGAATCGATCCTTGCCAACCTGTCACGCGGCGCGAGGATCACTGTGCGCTCCACCACATTGCGGAGCTGGCGCACGTTGCCTGGCCAGTCATAACTTTGCATCGCAGCCATCGCTTCGGGCGAAATCGCAGGCGGCGCGACGCCCTGTTCGTTGGCGTAGCGGGTGAAGAAGTGATCGACCAGTGGCGGAATGTCATCCCGCCGATCAGTCAACGAGGGGATCGCCACTGGGACCACGTTGAGTCGGTAGTAGAGATCTTCGCGGAACCGTCGCTCGGCAATTTCCTTTTCGAGCGGGCGTGACGACGAGGATACGACGCGCACATCCACCCGCAACTGGCGATGACCGCCAACGCGGGCAAAGGATTGCTCGGTCAGTACGCGCAGGATGCGGGCCTGGCTGGAGGCCGGCATGTCCGACACTTCATCGAGGAACAGCGTGCCGCCATCGGCCATTTCGAGAAGGCCGGCGCGCACGAGTTTGCCGTCCACTTCCTCGCCGAACAGCTCCTGCTCGAAGCGTTCTGGCGTGATGCGCGCCGAGTTGACCGTTATGAACGGGCTTTGCGCACGCGGGCTCCACGAATGGAGCAGGCGCGCTGCAACTTCCTTGCCCGATCCGGCAGGTCCGGTGATCAGCAGGCGGCTGCCGGTATTGGCAACCCGTTTGAGCGTGGCGCGGACCTGATTGATCGCCGAGCTGTTGCCGGTGAACTCCTCGGCCATGGCAAACCCCTGACGGAGCTGCGCGTTCTCTCGACGCAGCCGTTCCGTTTCGGTTGCCCGCTCCACCAGCAAAAGCAGACGCTCGGCCTCGAACGGCTTTTCGAGAAAGTCCATTGCGCCACGGCTGATCGCTGAGACGGCAGTATCGATATTGCCGTGACCGGAAAAGATGATCACGGGCAGTTCCGGCTCGCGCTTCTTGATTTCGTCGAGAACTTCGAGGCCATCCATCGGACTGCCATGGAGCCAGACGTCGAGCAGAACGAGGCTGGGCCGCCGCTCGTCAATGGCGGCCAGTGCCGACGTGCTGTCTGCGGCGAGCCGGCAGCCATAGCCTTCGTCGGAGAGCACGCCTGCGACCAGTTCGCGGATGTCGCGTTCGTCGTCTACGATGAGGATGTCGAGTGCCATGGTGGGGGTCCTGTCAGTCCTGTTCGACGTGAGAGTCTGAAGTTGAAAGCGGATCGCGGGCGAAGCGCATGGTTACACGAGTGCCACCGCCCGGTTCGGGCGTGAAAGCCATCTCGCCGCCGTGCTCCTCCACGATCTTGTGGACGATGGCGAGGCCAAGCCCTGTACCCTTCTCGCGCGTGGTCATGTAGGGCTCGAGAATGCGGTCTCTCTCGGCAGGCAGGCCGATGCCGTTGTCGGTCACACTGACCGTCACAGTCTCATGATCGCCAGCGAGCGTAACCGCCACGCGACCGCGATAGTCAATCTCTTCACTCTTTGCGCGGCTTTCGATCGCCTCGACCGCGTTCTTGAGAACATTGGTCATGACCTGACCGAATTGGTGCCGGTCGCACTGGAGCGGCATGGAGGTAGCATCGCAGGCAAAGCTGAAATCGATGGTGGTATGCGCCACTTCCTGAAGGAACAGCGACTGGCGGACGAGATCGCTCGCATCCTCGGCACGAAACACCGGCTTGGGCAGGCGCGCGAACGAGGAGAACTCGTCAACCATCTTGCGCAGGTCGCCCACTTGCCGGATGATCGTGCTGGTCAATTCCTCGAACAGTTCGGGATCGTTTTCGATCTGGCGACCATAGCGACGGCGCAGGCGTTCGGTTGCGAGCTGGATCGGGGTGAGTGGATTCTTGATCTCGTGGGCGATGCGGCGGGCCACGTCCGACCATGCCGCCCGGCGCTGGTCTAGCAATTGGCGGGTGATATCCTCGAAGGTGATCACGTGCCCGTTGCTGTCCTGCACCACACGGACGGCCAGGGTACGCAGGTCGCCACGGACCGGATACTGGATGACGTTGGTGGGCTGCCCTGAGGCAACGAGTTGGGCAAGAACCGGCGAGACCTCACCAAGTGGACGGCCAATCGGGCTTGTCGGCCCATCGGCGAGCAATACGCGCTGGGCCGAAGAGTTGATAAGCTGCACCGCGCCATCGCGCCCGATAGATACGATGCCAGCAGTGATTGATTCGAGCACGGCTTCGATGAATGCGCGACGCACTTCAAGTTGGGCATTTGCGGTGACAAGCGCCTGCGTCTGACCTTCGAGTTGCCGTGTCATGCGGTTGAATGCGCGGGCAAGCAGGCCGACTTCATCGGTCCCACTGTTTTGGGCAACCCGCATGGCAAAGTTACCGCTGCCGATGGTCCGCGCTGCCGAGACGAGCTCTGCCAAAGGCGCAACCTGCCGGTCGGCAAAGCGTAGCGCAGCCCACACCGCCACGCCCACAAGTGCAAGGCTGACGCCAAACAGGGCAAGGTTGAAGCGCAATTGCAGCGCCCTCGCCCGTGTCGTCAGCATGTCGTATGCCTTGAGCACGGTCTGCGCGCGCTCCCATTGCTCCAGCGCGAGTGCATTGGAGGTTCGGGCGGCGAAGAGATAGATGCCGCGGTTCTTGTCAATCGGCGTAACCGCCTCGATCCGTTCTGCCGATGCGCGGACGACAACGGCCTCGCCAGCATCGAGCCGCTTGAGGTCGGCGGGGGTGACGCGCTGCTGGCGGTCGGTCTTTTCCGGATCGACGATGGCAGCCGTCCGCAAGGTTCCGTCAGGCGTGCGCTCAAGAATGGCAGACTCGTTGAGCTGGCGGCTCAAGACCTGGAATGAGTAGCCCTCGGCAAACTCGGTTGATGTGATCGGGGCTTGATCGAGATAGTCACGGATATCGCCCGCCATGGTGACGGTCTCGTTGCCGACATCGCGCAGTTTGTCTTCATAATAGCCGCGCGCCAGCTTGTTGGCGTTTTCCAGCATGCCGCGCGAATTGTCCGAAAACCAGAATTCCACGCCTGATTGGAACAGCAGTGAAGCAAAGACCACGACAAGCAACGTCGGAATTGCGGCAATCAGCGAGAACAGCCAGACGAGGCGAACATGAAGCCGCCCGCTCGATCCCAAGACGCTCTTGGCAGCACGCCGGATGGCGAGGCGGCGACCGGCCAGAACCAGAAGCGCCATGGCTGGAACAAGTGTGCCGATAAGCAGGCTGGAGGTAAGTCGCGAAGGAAGGATCTGGCCTTCGGTGCTGGATGCAGTCACCGTCAACCAGCTTACCGCCAGCATGAGGGTCAGGATCGTGGATGCCGCGACTTCGAGCAGAAAGAATACGTTCGCGCGGCGCAGGCTTACCAGAACGCGCCTGTACCAGCGCGGCATTCTGCGGACCGTGACTCTCTCTTCCTGCGGCATAGTTGCACGGTCACAACACCACTGTTGCAAAAATGCAAGAGGAAACCGACTGGCGACGCGCCTTAAACGGCGGGGCGTCAATAACGAGGGGTATAATCTTCTGGTGCAATCCCAAGAACAGACAGTCGCTTGCGCAGCGTATTGCGATTGATGCCGAGGATCTGCGCGGCGCGAAGCTGGTTTCCACCCGTCTGCGCAAGGATCGAGATGAACAGAGGGCGTTCAAATGCTGCAAGCGCAGCGTCGTAGACTTCGCCCTGCGCGGGTGCGTTGGTGGATAGCCAGTGCCCGACCGCATTGGCCATGTCGCTCGGGCCTGCAAGCTCGGTTGCCTCTGGCGTCAGGCGCGATTGCGCACCACTTTCCGTGTGCACCAGAAGCGGTTCGATGGAGGCCGCATCTATGACTTCCTCGCGAGCGAGCAATGCCAGGCGATAGATGAAGTTGCGCAATTCACGCACGTTCCCGCGCCAAGGCTGTTGCGCAAGCAGGTCTGCCCCTGCCTGCGTCAACTGCCTGCGAGGCAGGCCCTCGGCGGCCGCGCTAGCGAGAAAGTGGCGTGAAAGGGCTTCAATGTCGTCCGCGCGCTCACGCAAAGGCGGCAGTTCGATCGGCACCACGGCAAGTCGATAGTAGAGGTCTTCACGAAACGTGCCGTTGGCAATCATCGGCAGAAGGTCGCGGTTTGTTGCCGCCACGATGCGACAATCGAGCGTGATTTCATCGCGCCCACCAACACGGCGGATGCGGCCTGATTGCAACGCTCGCAGCAGGCGCGTCTGCGCCTGCATCGGCATGTCGCCAATCTCATCCAGGAACAATGTTCCGCCGCTTGCCTGTTCGAACTTGCCGATCGAGCGGACGACGGCGCCGGTAAATGCACCACGCTCGTGGCCGAACAGTTCACTCTCGATCAATTCGGCGGGAATTGCAGCTGTGTTGACGGCCACGAATGGCCCTGCCCTGCGATTGCCCAGTTGGTGGATCGCTTCTGCCACCAATTCCTTGCCGGTGCCGGATTCACCCAAGATCAGGACAGTCAGATCATTGCGCAGAACGCGCGTGATCATGCGATAGACCGCCTGCATGGCTGCACTTCGGCCGACTAATGGCAGGCCCTGCGTGACGTCCTGCGGTACGTCGATCTCAGCAGCTTCCGCCTTCCCGATAGCCTGCGTCACGGTGCGGACAAGTTCTTCGAGATCGAACGGCTTGGGAAAATACTCGAACGCACCGGTCTCGCTTGCGCGCACTGCGGTGTCTAGCGTGTTCTGTGCCGAAAGAATGATGATCGGCATCGACGGATGGGCGTCCCGTACGGGGCCCAGTGACTCGATCCCGTCGCCGTCGGTCAACATCACATCGGTCAACAAAAGGCGATAGTCGTTCTGAGCAAGGAAGCGGTCACGGCCAGCCACGGAATCGCAGCGGTCAATGGCAAAGCCTTCAGCCTCGAGAGCGGCGGTGATCACCAAGGCAATCGATGCGTCATCTTCGACAAGCAGGACGCGCTTGGTCATCGCGGCACCGATCCGGCTACGGGGAGATGGATGCGGAAGTGGGTGAGGCCCTTGGCTTCATCGCGGTCATGCGTGATGCGGCCATTCATCTCGCGCACCAGTTTCTGTACGAGCGCGAGACCAAGCCCCTGCCCGCTTTTCTTGCCCGTGACGAAGGGTTCGAAGATGTGATCGCGAAGGGTCGGATCGATGCCAGGGCCATTGTCTGAGACACGCAGTTCAATCGGAAGGCGCAGTGGTTTGCCGCCAGGGCCAGCGTGAAGTTGGATGCCGCTGGCAAAGCGGGTGCGGACGGCGATGCCGGGATTGGCCTGATTCTGGCAGGCCTCGCGCGCATTGCTCAAAAGATTCAGCAGGACTTGCACGAGCGAATCCGGGTTGGCCATGATCGGTGGGAGCGAGGGATCAAACTCTTCCTCGATGGCAACGTCGGATGGATGCCCGGCAGCAAGCACGGCCTGCGCTCGCCTGACTGCCTCATGCAGATTGCAAGGCTGGACCGGCTCGGCACTGCGGCGGGAAAGCGACTGCATCTGGTCGATCAACTTTGCAATGCGATCAACTTCCGCCGTGATCAGGCCAGTCATCGCCCGGTCGTGCTCATTGAGCTTGCGGTCGAGCAATTGGGCGGCGCCACGTATCCCGGCGAGCGGATTCTTGATTTCGTGGGCCAGAACTTCAGGCGCGCGCAGGGCAACGCCCTCCCCACCCCCGGCTCCGTGCCCGTCTCCCGAGAGCGCCTCCACCCCGACGCCTTCGTGAAGCATCAGCAATTGCCAGCCTGGGCAGTGGGTCACCGGGCTGGTCATCACATCGAAACGGCGGGATAGTTGCCCCATGATCCGAACGCCAACCCCGCGCGCAAACAGGTGCGCTTCGCCATCGGCAAGCCGCCCCAGGATTAGAGGTTCCTCAAACTCGAACAGCTCTGCCACGGACTTGCCGATCAGCCGCCGGTAGCTCTGCCCCATGAGTTGCTCGGCCGCGGGATTGACCGAAGCGACGATCAGGTCCGGATCGAGCTGAAGAAGTGCAAGCGGCAGGCTGGCCACGACACGCTTGGGATCGGGCTTTTGCCCGGGTTCCGTCCGCCGCCAGTCCGGAAGAGCGATCATGCCGCCTCGCGCTGACCCGTCACTGCGGTTGCAAGCTGGTGCTCGATTGCGCGGCCATAGAAATCGGCGAGGTTGGCAAGGACCACCTTGGGGTCGTCGATGAAGTTCACCTTGTTCCGGAAATCAGCCGATCCGTGGAGACCCTTGGTGTACCAACCGATGTGCTTGCGGGCCATGTTGACCCCCGTCACAGTCCCGTAGTGTTCCTGCATTGCCTCGTAGTGTTCCACGATCAGCGCGTACTGTTCGGGTAGAGTTGGATCTTCCCTACGTTCACCGGAGTGAAGCCAATGCATGATCTGGCCGAGCAGCCACGGGCGGCCGTAAGAGCCGCGCCCGACCATCACGCCGTCGGCTCCACTCTGTTCGATGGCAGTAGCAACGTCCTCGATTCCACAGATGTCGCCGTTGACGATAACCGGGATCGTGACCGATTCCTTTACCCGGCGCACGAAGCCCCAGTCGGCATTGCCCTTGTACATTTGATTGCGGGTGCGACCGTGGACAGTAATCATCTTTGCGCCAATGTCTTCGGCAATGCGCGCGAGCTCCGGGGCGTTGAGGCTGTCATGGCACCAGCCCATGCGCATCTTGACTGTGACGGGCACCTTGACCGCCTTGACCGTCGCCTCGATCAGCCGGGTGGCCAAGGGAATGTCGCGCATGAGCGCGGAGCCGGCGTCGCCATTCACCACCTTCCGCACCGGGCAGCCCATGTTGATGTCGATGATTGCAGCGCCTTGCTGTTCGACAAGCTTGGCAGCCTCTGCCATCTGCGCCGGATCGCAGCCAACCAGCTGCATTGAAACCGGTTCCTCCATAGGATGCCACGCAGCTTTCTGGATCGACTGCCGTGTCTCGCGAATGGCCGCCGGGCTGGCAATCATTTCGGTAACGTTTAGGCCCGAGCCGAACCGGCGGACGATCGTGCGGAATGGAAGGTCCGATACGCCCGTCATTGGCGCGAGCACGACTGGGCAATCAACCTGAACGGAGCCAACCTGAATGGGCTTCAGCACGGGCGGAGCGGGAACATCGAACATCGGGGATCAATCTGCCTAAAAAACAGGCAGCGCTTAGTCGATCGCAATTGAAACGGCAAGCCGATTGGTCTGCGCAGTTGCCCCCTCCCCTACGACGCTGGTAGAGGCCCGGCGGATGACCGATGCCCTTTCTCTTTCCTCACGATCGACTGCAGCCGTTGTCGTTGCCGCTGGCAAGGGGCTGCGGACGGGCGGAATGGTGCCGAAACAGTTTGTTGAGTGGCGGGGAAAGCCGCTCGTGCGCCACTCGGTCGAAGCTCTGGTCGAAGCCGGAATCCGCCCCATCATGGTTGCGATTCCAGAGGGATGGGAAGAGGTTGCGGCGACTTCGCTGGGCGGGCTGGCGGATGTTCGTTTTGTCCTCGGTGGTGAAACCAGGCAGGCATCCGTGCGCGTGGCGCTCGAAGCCCTGGAACCTGACGCTCCATCGCAAGTCCTGATCCACGACGCCGCCCGGCCCTTACTCTCTCAAGCGGTCATCGGCGGACTGATAGAAGCGTTGCAGCGTGGGGTTGCGACCATTCCGGTGCTCCCGGTTGTCGATAGCATGATCCGTGGAGAACGTGGGGCAATGGCCGGAAAGGTCGAACGCGAAGAGTTGTATCGTGTCCAGACCCCACAGGCTTTTGATTATTCGACTATCCTGGATGCACACCGTTCCTGGCAGGGCGAGCCCGATGCAGGTGATGACGCGCAGGTGGCGGTTGCCGCGGGACATGAAGTCCTGCTGGCAACGGGTGACGAAGCTTTACGCAAGGTCACGTTTGCCGCCGATCTCGAGGAGCAGGGCATGATACGGGCTACTCGCACCGGCATTGGGTTTGACGTTCACCGGCTTGTCGAGGGAGAGGAGTTGTGGCTCTGCGGGGTGAAAGTGCCGCATGGCAAAGGTCTTTCGGGGCATTCCGACGCGGATGTTGCGATCCACGCGCTGGTCGATGCACTGCTGGGTGCTGTCGCGCTTGGTGACATCGGCGACCATTTCCCGCCATCAGATCCGCAGTGGAAGGGGGCTTCGTCAGACCGCTTCTTGGCGCATGCGGCGCATCTTGCCCGCGATGCCGGCTATGACATTGGCAATGTGGATGTCACGATCATCTGCGAGGCACCGAAGATCGGACCGCATAAGACTGCCATGCGCAAAGCGCTTGCACGGATTCTCGGGATTGACTTGGACGCTGTCTCGGTCAAGGCGACCACCACGGAGCGTCTGGGCCTGACTGGCCGAGGCGAAGGTATCGCCGCACAGGCCGTTGCAACAGTTGTTGCACGCTGATCACCGCAGGAGCAGACGAATCATGATGTCAAATCGTAGAGCCGCTGCAGCAATTGCCGCCTTGGCTATGGCTCAGGGACAGGTCGCGAATGCCGCGACTGAATCTGCACCGTGCCTGAGCGAAGGCGAAGTGACCGCCCTTGTCGGCTATGCCCTGCCCTCGGTGATCGACGGCACCATCAAGAGCTGCAAGCCACATCTTTCAGCGAACGGATACTTCGCGACGCGCGGCAACGAATTCCTGAACCGCTATGCTGCGCGCAAGGACGATAACTGGCCCATGGCCAAAACGGCGTTCCTCAAGCTTGGCGGGAGCAAGGACCCGAAGATGGCCGATATGATGAAGAACCTGCCCGACAACGCGGTACAGCCTTTCGTCGAGGCGATGGTTAGCGAACTGGTGAGCGGCGAGATCAAGCCCCAGCAGTGCACTGCGATCGAGCGCGGAGTACGCCTGCTTTCTCCGCTGCCGCCGGAGAACACGGCTGAACTCGTTACATTCGTTCTCGTGCTGGCAGACAAGCCGAAGCCCGGCAAAGCATCGTCTTTCCCCATCTGCAAAACGGCGGCCTGAGACCATGCCAATGGACAGCCTGCTTCCCGTCGAAATCGGTGCTCTCGCGCGCCGGGTTGTCGAAGAGAATTCCGCAATCGGACGCAAGGTAGCTGTAGCCGAGAGTTGCACCGGCGGGCTTGTCGCTGCCGCCTTGACGGAAGTACCGGGCAGTTCAGCCGTACTTGACCGTGGTTTCGTAACCTATTCGAACGAGGCGAAAAACCAGCTTCTCGGTGTTTCGGAAGATCTGATCGACACCTTCGGCGCAGTCTCGATCGCCGTTGCCTGGTCCATGGCGCAGGGCGCGCTGAAGAAGTCAGGCGCAGATGTCGCCGTGGCCATTACCGGCGTCGCCGGACCCGATGGTGGCTCTGATCAAAAGCCAGTTGGCACGGTCGTGTTCGCCTGCGCCAAGCGTGGCGAGGACCCCGAGGCGACCAATGCCGAATTGAAGAGCTTCGATCCTGAGAGCACGCGCGCCGAAGTGCGCTTTCAGGCGACGCTTACAGCGCTGGAACTGTTGCTGCCGTAAAGCTGTTCTGCACGCTTCTCGAACGCGGCGACCATCTTGCGGAATGCCGCGTCGAGATACTGACCTGCAAGCTTCTCAAAGATCGCGCTTCGGAACGTGAAGTCGACGCAGAACTCAATCGTGCAGCCGCCTTCGGGATTGCTGCGGAAAGTCCAGTCGTTCTCGAGGCGCTTCAACGGACCTTCGATGTATTCGACCTTGATCGAACGAGGCCGCTCCTTGAGCACGCGAGAGGTAAACTTTTCGCGCAAAGCGCTGAAGCCCACAAGCATGTCGGCAATCATTTCACGTTCGCTGTCAGACTTGATCCGCGTAGCAACGACCCAAGGCAGGAATTCTGCGTACCGGCGCACGTCTGCAACGAGGTCGAACATCTGTTCGGCCGACCACTGCAGGGTGCGGGTTTCGGTTATGCGGGGCAAGCTCAGGCCTGTGCTTCGGCTTTCTGGGCGAGCTTGGAGAGTTGCTCGTCGCGCGCTGCGCGCATCTGCCGAAAATCATCGCCAGCGTGATAGCTCGACCGGGTCAGCGGGCTGGCTGCGACCTGCAAGAATCCCTTCGCGCGAGCAATCGAGCCATAAGCCTCGAACGCCTTTGGCGTCACGAAGTCGATCACCTTGGCATGTTTCGGGGTAGGCTGGAGATACTGACCCATGGTCAGGAAGTCGATCTGTGCCGAACGCATATCGTCCATCACCTGATGTACTTCGAGTCGCTCCTCGCCAAGGCCGAGCATGATACCTGACTTTGTGAAGATGCGTGGATCGTGGCGCTTTACCTGTTCGAGCAAGCGCAGTGAGGCGTAGTACCGCGCACCAGGACGGATGGTTGGGTAAAGGCGCGGCACCGTTTCAAGGTTGTGATTGTAGACGTCGGGCCCCGCGTCGACGATCGATTCAACAGCAGCTTCCATCTTGTTGCGGAAGTCCGGAGTCAGAATTTCGATCGTGGTATTGGGCGTGAGATCGCGCAGGGCCTTGATCACCTTGACGAAATGACCCGCCCCGCCATCGGGCAGATCGTCACGATCGACCGATGTGATGACGATGTGTTCGAGCCCCATCTTGGCCGCAGCGGTCGCCACATTGAGTGGCTCCATAGGGTCCACGGCGCGAGGCATGCCGGTCTTGACGTTGCAGAACGCACAAGCACGCGTGCAGACATCGCCAAGAATCATCACGGTGGCGTGCTTCTTGGTCCAGCATTCGCCGATGTTCGGGCAGGCTGCTTCTTCGCACACGGTGTTAAGGCCAAGCTCACGCATTAGGGCGCGAGTTTCGCCATAACCTTTACTGGTTGGCGCTTTTACGCGGATCCAGTCAGGCTTGCGTTGGCGTTCAGGGCGAAGGTTCTGGGCCGGCTCGTTCATGGCGACCAGATAAGCCGTTACGCCACCACTTGAAAGACCCAATCTATACCGCCATTAGCCGCAGTCATGACCCAGCCTTCACCCGAACTCGACCGCCTGCTCGCAGGTTACCGCCGTTTCCGCGAACATGGCTGGACGCCGAAGCTGGAACGCTGGCGCGAACTTCGCGAAGGTCAGGAGCCGCAGGTGATGATCATCGCCTGTTCCGACAGCCGGGTGGATCCCGCCCAGATCTTCGATGTCGACCCCGGCGAAATCTTCGTCGTGCGCAACGTGGCTGCCATGGTCCCGCCGTTCGAAACCACTCCTGGCCACCACGGCGTCTCGGCGGCGCTCGAGTTCGCAGTACAGGTGCTCAAGGTCAAGGAAGTCGTGGTCATGGGGCATGGGATGTGCGGTGGCTGCAAGGCGGCGCTGACACAGAGCCTCAAAGGGACCGAGCCGGGCGAAGGCGGTTTCGTCGCCGACTGGATCGCGTTGCTCGATGACGTTCGCGAAGAAGTCGTGGCGAATTACGGCACCGAAGGTCGCGGGGCGGAGCGCGCGATGGAGCAGGCGGGAGTCCGTGCCAGTATCACCAACCTGCGCACGTTCCCCTGCATTCGTCGCAAGGAAGCCAGTGGCGAACTGCGGTTGAGAGGTGCGTTCTTCGCAATCTCGGACGGCATCCTTCACGTCCTGGATGAAGCTAGCGGAGAGTTCTCGCCAGCGAGCTGATCAATAGAAGAACTGTAGCAGGAAATGAAAAAGGGCGACCCTTTCGGGCCGCCCTTTCGTTGTTCAGTTTACTCGCCCGCGGCGATCATTGGGCCTGGGTGTTCGCGTAGGCGAGCCACAGACGGCCAAGGGCTGCGCGAGCGCCTCCGACCTGGGCGAATGTCGCCTTGGCATCAGTGAACTTGTCCTGATCGAGTTGGGCGATGCCCAGCCGGGTCAGGGCGCGATCCTTGTCGATGCCGCCCTTCTCGATCGCCATCTTGTAGAACTCCTCGGCCTTTGCGGCTTCGTCGTACGAAAGGTAGGCATCAGCCATGGCCATCGGGCTCTTGCCGTCCTTGGCGGCGCGAGCTTCCTTGTCGAGCGCAGGGAGCGAAGCCTTGTCGGGCGCGATGCGTCCCTTGGCTTGGCTCATTGCGTCGGATACGAAAGGATCGCTTGCCTTCAGGATACCGGCCTGCACGCCCATATTCGCAACCTTGAGCACTTCGCCCGGCAGACGGCGAGGGTCAGCTGCCTCGATGTACTCGACGTATTCGCGCTCGACGTACTTCGGATCATTCTGGAAACCGCCCGAACGCAGAAGCAGTCGGCCGAGATCCAGCGATTCCTGGTTGGTGAACTGGCTGAACTCGCGGACGAGCTGACCGGCACCGAGCCAGTTGAGCGGCGTCGGGTCGTTCTCGACCATCAGGGTCGACCATTCGATCGCTTGCGGCCCGAGCTTGTTCTTGTAGGCAATCAGGTTTGCACGCTTGAACCAGCCTTCAGGTACCGGCTGCGCTGCGGCCTTGCGCGCTGCAACTGCCATTTTCAGCGCTTCGAGAGCCTGCGGGTTCTGGCCCTGCTGCGCATAGGAGTCCGCAAGGAGCTCTGCCGCCGTGTCATCCTTGTAGTTTGCCTGAACAACTGACGTCAGCGCCTTTACAGCGGTTGCGAAATCTTTGTTCGAGTATGCGAAGTTACCGAGATAGAACTGGTATTCGGTAACGTTTGCTGCAGGTACCTGACCGCTGTCGAGCATGTTCTGAATGCCGCGCTGGCGCATCGCAACGTCATTGAGAACGCCGCCGATGCTCACTGCCCAGCCCCCGGCTGCCATGCGGTCGAGCGGGGTCTTCACTGCGGCTTCGGCTGCTGCAAGTTCAGCCGGAGCATTGGCCAGAAGAGCCTTCTGTGCACCGGCATCCGCGCCCTTTTTCTTGGCTTCATCCAATGCAGTGACAGTCTTTTGAATTGGTCCTGCTGCGGTCACGAATTCCTTGGAGTAGCTGGCCTTCTCAGCCTTGGGTTCCTTGTCCTTGGCGAAAGCCGCGGTCGACGTGACCGACAGTGCGCCGGCCGAAAGCGCGAGGGCCATGGCCGTCTTGCCAATCAGTCCGAAAGTAGCACGCATAGAAATCGTCTCCTGTTCGACCGGATGCGTCCGCGGGAGCGACCCTGCCCCGACACCTTCGCACCCCGGTGTCCTCTCACCTCTGGTCGATCCCGCTAGTGGCGCGGAATTTGGCCCTTGGCAACGGTTTGTGCGCTACCCTTTTCACGGTGAACCGCGATTGAATGGCACCTCGTCCCAATATTCATGCACTTGGTCGCAGGTGTGGAAAACCATAGACGTTTCCGGGCGATCGAGCCCCTCTTGCTGGCTATCGCACGGCAATTGTCCTAGGGCCGTTATCCACCCTTTGTCTCTATAACGAAAAGCAGTTCCCGTGAGCGACGACACCACGATCATCGACCCCCCTGCCCCCTCGCCCGAAGGTGAGTTCCAGCGGATCGACATCGTCGACGAGATGAAGACCAGCTACCTCGATTACGCGATGAGCGTGATCGTCAGCCGCGCGCTACCCGATGTGCGTGATGGCCTGAAGCCGGTCCACCGTCGCATCCTGTGGACCAGCCACGAGAACGGGTTCGTCTCCACCAAAGCCTATCGCAAGTCCGCGCGTATCGTTGGCGACTGCATGGGCAAGTACCACCCGCATGGCGACAGTGCGATCTATGATGCACTGGCGCGGATGACGCAGGACTGGTCGATGCGGCTTCCGCTCATCGACGGCCAAGGCAACTTCGGCTCGATGGACCCCGATCCGCCGGCGTCGATGCGCTACACCGAAGCGCGTCTTGCCAAGGTCGCAGATTCGCTGCTGGCCGACATCGAGAAGGACACGGTCGACTTCATTCCGAACTACGATGGTTCGGAGCATGAACCGCAGGTCCTCCCGGCACGCTTCCCGAACCTGCTGGTCAATGGCGCGGGCGGCATTGCCGTCGGCATGGCGACGAACATTCCGCCGCACAATCTTGGCGAGGTGATCGACGCCTGCCTCGCTTACATTGAAAACCCGCTGATCACGATCGATGAGCTGATCCAGATCGTTCCGGGACCTGACTTCCCGACGGCACCGCTGATCCTTGGCCTTTCCGGCGCGCGCAAGGCCTATCATGAAGGCCGCGGCTCGATCATCATGCGAGCACGGCACCAGATCGAGGAAACGCGGGGCGATCGCCGCTCGATCGTGCTGACCAGCATTCCCTATCAGGTGGGCAAGTCTGGTCTTGTCGAGAAGATTGCCGAAGCCGCCAAGGACAAGCGGATCGAAGGCATTTCGGATATCCGCGATGAATCGAACCGCGAAGGCGTACGCGTAGTCATCGATCTCAAGCGCGATGCGACGCCCGAAGTGGTCTTGAACCAGATCTGGCGCAACACGCCTGCGCAATCTAGCTTCCCGGCAAATATGCTGGCAATCCGCGGCGGTCGCCCGGAGGTCCTGAACCTCAAGGACATCATCGAGGCCTTTGTCCGCTTCCGCGAGGAAGTGATCACCCGCCGCACCAAGTTCGAACTCAACAAGGCGCGCGATCGGGCCCATATCTTGCTGGGCCTGGTCATCGCGGTGACCAATCTCGACGAAGTCGTGCGCATCATCCGTGGCTCTTCGAACCCGTCCATCGCCCGTGAAGCGCTGCTTTCGCGCGAATGGCCGATGGGCGAGATTGCGCCGTACATCAGGCTGGTCGAGGCTATCGAGGACATGGGTTCGGTTGATTCCGCAACCTATCGCCTTTCCGAAGTGCAAGTGCGCGCCATCCTCGACCTGCGCCTGCATCGCCTCACTGCGCTCGGCCGTGACGAGATTGGCGAGGAACTCGAAGGCCTGGCTCGCACGATTGCAGAGCTGCTTGAGATTCTGTCTGACCGCGTGAAGCTTTACGGCGTGATGCGCGACGAACTGGTTGCGGTTCGTCAGGCCTTTGCAACGCCACGACTATCGGAGATCGCGCCTGCTGCTGATGGCATCGAGGACGAGGACCTGATCGAGCGCGAGGACATGGTCGTGACCATCACCCTCGACGGCTACATCAAGCGCACCCCGCTCTCGACATTCCGCGCGCAAAACCGTGGCGGCAAGGGCCGCTCGGGCATGGCGACGAAGGACGAGGATGCCGTGGCGACGATGTTCGTCACCAGCACCCACACGCCGGTCCTGTTCTTCTCGACCGCAGGCAAGGTCTATCGCCTCAAGGTCTGGCGCCTTCCCGAAGGTGGGCCGACCACGCGCGGGCGACCTGTCATCAACATGTTGCCGGCATTGGATCAGGGCGAGACAATCGCCACTGTCCTGCCGTTGCCGGAAGACGAAGCCGAGTGGGGCAAGCTCTCGGTGGTTTTCGCTACGGCAAAGGGCAATGTCCGCCGCAACTCGATGGACGCCTTCGCCAACATCCCGTCGAACGGCAAGTTCGCGATGAAGTTCGAAGAGGACAGCGATGATCGCCTGATCGGTGTCGCGTTGCTCGAAGCTAGCGACGACGTTCTGCTGGCGACCCGCTCGGGTAAAGCCATCCGCTTCGCCGGTGATGAAGTCCGAGAATTCACAAGCCGCACTTCCACCGGTGTGCGCGGCATGACGCTCAAGGGTGACGACGAGGTCATCTCGCTCTCGATCCTCCACCGCGTCGGCGCCAGTCCGGAGGAACGAGAGGATTATCTCCGCTTCGCCCCCTGGAAGGGTGAGAAGGAAGGCGAGCCCACGACACCAGCCGAGCGCATGGCAGAACTTGCCTCGCGCGAGCAGTTCATCCTCACGGTTTGTGCCAATGGCTACGGCAAGCTCTCCTCAGCCTATGAATACCGTCGCACCGGTCGTGGCGGACAGGGCATTACGAATATCGACAACATCGCCCGCAACGGGCCGGTTGTGGCGAGCTTCCCTGCAACGCAGGCTGACCAGCTCATGCTTGTCACCGATCAGGCCAAACTCATCCGTCTGCCCTTGACGACACTGCGCGTGATCGGTCGTGGCTCGGCAGGTGTCCGATTGTTCAACGTTTCCGGCGACGAGCACGTGGTCAGCGCCGTGCGCCTTGCGGATGAAGAGGGTTCCGAGGACGGTGCGGTCGATACTGCTGAAGGCGAAGACACCGTCAACGAATGAGCGATTTTCCGCTCATTGCCTACAAGGTGCTGACCGCGCCGCAGATGGCGCAGTTGGAAACCAATGGGGTGTTCAAGGGCGCGCCGATCGATCTTGCGGATGGCTACATTCACCTTTCGACCGAAGCGCAACTGACCGAGACTGTCGACAAGCACTTCGCCGGACAGACTGATCTGCACGTCGTGGCAGTCGATCTCGCCGTGCTTGGTGATGCGGTGAAATGGGAGCCATCGCGTGGCGGTCAGCTGTTCCCGCACATCTACGCAGACTTGCCTTTGAATGCCGCCGTGGCTTACGGTCCGCTGGGGCGTGGCACGGATGGACGTGTCAAGTTGCCGGCGGCGAGTTGAACTCTCCTCTAGCACTGAGTGTCGAGATGACGCCGGTGCAGATCAGGAACTGCCCGAAGTAATACAGCGGCCAGATCAGCAAACCCGGTAACGGTTTGCCAGCCAATGGCCCCATGCGAGCGAAAATCAGCAGGTCCGAAGCGACAAACATCATCGCGCCGAGACCGATGCGGTAGCGTGGAAAACTGCTGAGCCATGCCGATGCGGCCATGCCGGACAGGCTCAGCGCATAAACCATAACTTGAGCTTGACCTGTCAGCTCGAGCGAGATGAGTGGAACAGCCAGCAACGTTACGATTGCCGCAACGTTCTGGCTTGTGTTCGGACGGTCCCTACGAAAGCGCAGATAAAGCGAGATCGCAGCCAGATGTCCTAGCAGGAAGGCCACCGCTCCCAAGGTGAAGTTCAGTTCCAGGACTACATCGCCAATCGCGCCCAGCGCCATAACCAGCGCGATCTGGTGTGCATTGCGCGAAGGGTGATGTGCCCAGGCATAAGCTGCAAGCAAGGCAACGCCCGTGCCTTTCCAGAGGATCAGCCAGAGCCCTGGGACCTGGCCTTTCGACGCAAGCCAGTAGCTAGTTCCCGCGACAAGGCTCGCCACAAGCCAAGGCCGCTTCTCGATCAACCCGCGGTCTGACACTAGTCCCCATCCCTCCTGTACTGCAGCCGGTCTTGCCGCAGCGGCGCGGCAATGCCAAGGGCTGCGTCATGACCCATCAGGTACACATAATCGGCGGCGGCATGGCCGGCAGCGAAGCAGCATGGCAACTGGCCCGCCGCGGCATTCGCGTTCGTCTCTCGGAAATGCGTGGAGGTGGTGATACGACTGCGGCACACAACAGCGACGGCCTGGCCGAACTCGTCTGCTCAAATTCCTTCCGCTCGGACGACGACGAGAAGAACGCCGTGGGCCTGCTGCACTACGAAATGCGTCAGTGCGACAGTCTGCTGATGGCAGCGGCTGCCAAGGCACGTGTCCCTGCCGGATCTGCTCTCGCGGTGGATCGCGATGTTTTTTCCGCAGAGGTCGAGGCTGCCTTGCGCGCTCAGCCAACGCTTGAGCTAGTCCGGGAGCGCGTGGATGCCCTGCCCAGCGAGGGGCTCACCATTGTTGCCACTGGCCCCCTCACCGCGCCGACACTGGCGAACAGCATCGGATCTGCAACCGGTGCCGACAGCCTCGCCTTCTTCGACGCGATCGCGCCGATCGTCTACCGGGACTCGATCAACATGGACGTCGCCTGGATGGCCTCGCGCTGGGACAAGGGGGCGGAAGCCTCGCTGGCCATGGGTGGCGACGGACGGGACTACATCAACTGCCCGATGAACAAGGAGCAGTACTTGGCCTTCCGCGAGGAACTGCTGGCGGGCGAGAAGACCGAGTTCAAGGAGTGGGAAGCAGACACGCCGTACTTCGACGGCTGCATGCCGGTGGAGGTCATGGCTGCTCGCGGCGTTGAAACGTTACGGTTCGGGCCGATGAAGCCGGTTGGCCTCGATAATCCGCACTGGGCGACGGACGAACACCCTAACGGACGTTGGCCGTACGCCGTGGTCCAACTGCGGCAGGATAACAAGCTGGGGACGCTTTGGAACATGGTAGGCTTCCAGACGAAATTGAAGCATGCCGAGCAGGTTCGGGTTTTCCGCACGATCCCAGGCCTTGAGAACGCCGAATTCGCGCGCCTAGGCGGCCTGCATCGCAACACGTTCCTCAATTCACCCACACTGCTCGATCGCCAGCTTCGCCTGAAGTCCGCTCCGCATATTCGTTTTGCCGGCCAGATCACCGGATGCGAGGGCTATGTCGAAAGCGGGTCGGTGGGCATGCTGGCCGGGCTTATGACAGCGGCGCAAGTCGCTGGACGCGAATGGTCACCCCCGCCGCGCACGACCGCGCTGGGAGCGCTACTGGCACATATTACCGGCGATGCCGAGGCCGAGAATTATCAGCCGATGAACGTAAACTTCGGCCTCTTCCCACCTCTGCACGACGTGAAGAAGAAAGCACGCAAGGAAGCATATACCGAGCGAGCCAAGGCAGAGATATCTGGGTGGGTCAGCACGCTCGCCTGACCTTGACCGAGCAGACGCTCATTTGCACGAGCACGTCAGCTTCGGCTTAGGTTTGTCCTTCGGGCGAGTGGTTGCAAACTCCTGACGCGTCAGGAAAAGGTCGCCATTGCTATCTGCGACCTTGAACTTGTCGACCGTGGCGAACGCCCACTCCTCGAACGTCAGCAGATTGTTTCCATCCTTGTCGAGCTTGCGGAAGGCCTTGGCCCGTTGGCTCAACATCTCGGTGCGGCTGATGCGGTTGTCACGGTCCTTGTCGACAAGATTGAACCTCCGGGTTTCCTTGCCGACAACCGTTGCCTCCGGCGGTTCGGCCCCCATCAGGCCTTCGACATCAGCACTCGGCAACTCCTCCGGTTCGGCAATGGAGGCGTCCTGGAGAGGCAGCGCAGGCGGCGCTTCACCCGATATGGACTGAGCCCTGCCCTGCCACCAGAAAACTCCCGCAGCGACGAGCATCAGTGCCGCCAGACCGCCAAGCAAAGCACGCACCATGACCACCGCCTCCGCGGCACAGGCTTAGCTGGGCTCGGGGGCAGGAGCAGCCGGAGATGATTCCAGTTTGGCAGAAAGTCAGCGACCCAACAGCCCGGCCCACATTACCCTGCCAAGATCTCGCAATGGCGTTGGCTTGCCCCCGAGTGCTTCCCGCTGAGCCATAGTGCGCAATACCGAAAGCGGTCGCATCGATCGTGGCAAGGTGGCAGGTGCCCCTGAAGCAATCGACGGATCAATGTACTGGCGTGCAGCTTGCCTCACCGACTCGAGATCATCGACCCTGAGAAGAAGCGCAAGTGTTACAAGCGCCTCCTCACGGGCCTTGGCAAGCTCAGCGCCGCCGTCTTCCCCAACCACAAGTGCCTCCCAGCCATCGACCAGGCAAGCAAGTTCGCGATGCTGCTCGTTCCATGCTTTCAGATTTGCGAGGACTGGTTCGCTGACAGGCCATGCGGACGAAGGCTCACCAAGGCGATCACGCCACCATGAAAGTCTTAGCTGAATCATTAAAGGTTCACGACCGGGCCGCGCTATTTCGGCCAGTCGCCTCTCAAACAGGAACAGGGCCAGCCAAGCCGCTTGCGCTGACTTTGGAGCGTAGACCAGCGCCAGTCGCTGCGCGGGATCAAGCATTTCTGCGGATTCCGATGGTTGACCGTGCATTACCGTGACACCCGTATCATTCCCCTAATCTTTAACGGCCCGTCAACCAGATGGCTTCAAGATGAACTTACCACGACGAACTAATGAACGAGTCGCGCCGATCAGGCTTCGGTTGCCACTGGCAAGGTGAAAAGACGTTAGCAGGATGCTTACAGCATTTCGATCTTTGGTCAGGTTGGGCGACTTCTTCAAGCGCCTAGCCCGTCACACCAGTGGTAATGCGACGCTGTTAGTCGCGATCGGCATGCCGGCGTTTATCGGTGGTGCCGGTCTCGCGGTCGATACGGCGCAGTGGTACATGTGGAAACGTGAATTGCAGTTCGCGGTGGACCAAGCGGCGATTGCCGGCGCATGGGCACGTACACAGAGCGCTACAAGAGCCAATTACTCGGCCCGCGCGTTGCAGGAATTCAACGCAAACATATCGACTGTGTCGGACATCACCGTTGGCCCGCCCACGGTGACACTTACCAATTTTGCGGGGGGAAGTGACAACAGTGTCTCTGTCAGAGCTTCGGTGCAGGATACTCTGCCGTTCTCAAGCTTCCTGACGGGCAAGGGCACCACGGTAACTGCATCCGCGCAGGCTGCGTATACGTCTGGAGCGTCGTTCACTTCCTGCCTGCTGGCACTTGATGAAGATGAAAGTGGTGCCGTGACTATCGGCGGCAGTTCCGTGCTGAAGGCAAAGTGCGGTATTGCTGCTCTTTCAACTTCGGAATCGTCAATTGTGGTCGACGGAAATCCAGATATCGACGCTGGTTGGGTACTCTCGCGCGGCGGCATCGATGATTGGTTCAACCTTCACACCGACGACGAGGTACATGACTATCTTGAGGGTCTGTTTGACCCTTATGCCAATCTTTCCCCACCCAATCCTGCCGAAAGCCAAGTCGCCCGTAGCTATTACTGTGTGAAAGGTACTACGACGACCCGCGCAGATCGCAGCAAGCAAACCACGGTTACCTATACCTACTGGAAGGGAGCAACGTGGCAGACCGCGACCGAGCAGGTGACTGGGAACAAGAACGCGAAGAAGGATTACACGACGACCGGCAACGAGACCTATGTCATCGTAGACAATACGACCGTAGCGGGAACCACTTACACCACAACCACAACGTGGACCCAGACGAACAACGGTTCAGGCAACAATATCGTTTGGGAGAAAATGGAAACCGTTGTGGCCACGACGATTTCCAACATCAGCAAGAACACCACCGCAGACCTGGCATCCGTGCAACCTGGTACTTATACCGGAGGGATAAAGGTCTCCTGCGCGACCACCTTTGCTCCTGGTGTCTACGTGATCGACGGCGGTGGCGTGGAAATCAGTGGCCAGTACGCAGTGGTCGGTAGTGGCGTGATGTTCGTGCTGAAAAACGGCGCCTACATCAAGATCAATGGCGGCTCCAACATCAACCTGACGGCCATTCAGGCATCAGAACTTGTGAGCCGAGGCATCTCTACGACTGAAGCAAATGCACTGGCGGGAATGCTCGTGTTCGAAGACCGGCATTCCACCGGGACGGACCGGAGCAAAATCAATGGCGATGCGTCAACGGTGTTGAATGGGACGATTTATCTGCCCAACAGCGGCATCGACTTCACCGGGACGGCCAAGGTGACCAGCCAGTGTCTGATGATCGCCGCAAACACCATCACTATCTCGGGCACGGCCAACATGACCACTTTCTGTCCACCCGGCGCCAACGAGGATACGGTTGTTGCGACAGAAGTCAGCAAGGTGAAGTTGGTGGTGTGATGGCGGTGCGTCTGCTCCCAATTGGCCTGCTGAAGGACCGCAATGGTGCGATGGCCGTGGAAACGGCTATCATCACACCGCTGATGGTGCTGTTGAGTCTTGGTGCCTACCAAGTCAGCAGCCTGGTTGCGCGTCAGAGTGAATTGCAGAGTGCAATGACCGTTGCAGAGTCGATCGCACTTGCGACCGATCCCGATACGACCGACGAACTCACGACTCTCAAGAGCGTCGTCGCAACTACGACGGGACTGGCCACAGAACAAATCACCGTAACTGCAGCCTTTCGTTGCAACTCCTCAGCGGAATACGTTGTACTGGAAAGTACTTGCGCATCGGGAGACAATGTTTCGCGGTACGTCCAAGTCACTCTGCGAGACAACTACGTACCGATCTGGACAGAGTTCGGAGTTGGATCAGCGATTGCGCTGCGCCTGAACCGCTACATTCTCTATGGGCAGAGGACCAAGGCATGAAGATTGGCAGGATTGCCCTCGTGTCGCGGAAACTCCTGCGCCACACAGACGGTTCGGTTATTACGGAATTTGCCTTGCTTGCGCCTACAGTCATGGCACTCATGCTTGGCGTATTTCAAATCGGCATCGGCATGCAGAACTACAATGCGATGCGTTCGATCGGGTCGGACGTTATGCGGTATGCTGTCGTAAACTATCAAACCGGTAATGAACTGTCCAACGACCAAATCCGATTCTATCTGCGCTCTATTTCAATCAAGAACCCATACAATCTAGAGAGTTCCAGACTTGCCCTAAGCGTTACGAGCGTTGCGACACCACGTGTCGCAGACACGATCGAGAAGTCGGTCACGATCACTTACAGCATCCCGACCGTACTCTCATTTATTGGCGTAGATGAGTTTCCCATAACATACCGGCAGCCACTCATATTAGTAAAAGCGACATAATTATAGTCCATTGCAAACTCGTTTTGCATTTGTTGCTGAATTTTCAATATAATATCCCTTCAAGACTAACGCACTTAGAAAAATTATGTCTATTTTTACGATAAGTGTTTTCCTTAATATTAGGGGTTTTCACTTATAGCCTGGTCCATGTCGCCAGATTCACGCCTTGCTCATGCCAAAAACTCGCGGTTGGCTCGCGTGCGCGCGGTTGCGACCTGTCTCTGTGCATTGGCGAAGGATACGTCTGGCAACGCGCTGATGATCCTTGCCTTTTCGGTCGTGCCACTGCTTGCGCTGGTGGGCTCGAGCATCGACATGGGGCGCGCGTATTTGGTAGAATCCCGCCTGCAGCAAGCCTGCGACGCGGGCGTTCTCGGTGCTCGAAAGGAGCTTGGTGCGATCACCAACTTCGATCCCGACGTTGACGGCGCCGCCGTTGTCACCAAAGGCAACCGCTTCTTCAACGCAAATTTTGCGGACGGCATCTACAACTCGGTAGATCGCAGCTTCGAGATGACGCTCGAAGAAGACCAGTCCGTAGGCGGAACTGCTTCGGTGATACTGCCGACTGAGATCATGCAGTTCTTCGGCAAGGAACAGATCGACATCTCGGTGAACTGCCGTGCCGAACTAAGCATTCCCAATACTGACATCATGATGGCGCTGGATGTCACCGGGTCGATGGCGGAGAACAATCCTGACGACACGGCCCCCAAGATTTCAGTGCTGAAGTCCGTCGTGAAGGACTTTTACGCTACAATGGAAGCGACCCGGCAACCACAAAGCCGTATCCGCTATGGGTTCGTGCCCTACTCCACCAATGTAAACGTCGGTGCGCTGCTCAGGGACGATTGGGTAGTACCCCAATGGAGCTATCCTTCGCGGACGCTTGTGGGCACCAGTTCTTCTGGCGGATTGTACGGCTATTACAGTGCGGTTTCCCCGGTTTCTGGAACCTACTACACGACCAATTCGACACTCGCGGCGACGCCCGATGGCGCGGGCGGTTACACTTGCAACCGCCCGGCCAATACGCTGACGTCTTCGACTGCACTTGTTTCAACTGCAACAGAGGCGGTTAGGAATCCCGACGGCACCCGAACGACATACACCTACAATCGTACACGCAACGGCAATACCTACTCGGTCACTCTTTCGGGCACGACCTGCACGCTCTCCACTACCACGTTTGCCAACTATGTAGACACCTACAGATACATCACAGAGCCATCCCTCGCGGGCGGGAGTTCGTGGCTTTACAAGGATGTCGTGCGCGACACGAGCGATTGGCGCACCACGTCGAACGGCTGCATCGAGGAGCGCTCGACGTACGAAATTGGCGATTACGACAATGTAGATCTGGACCAGGCGCTGGACCTCGACATCGATCGCGTGCCTTCGGTTGGCGATCCGGATACGCAATGGCGGCCGATGTATCCCGCGATCATCTATGAGCGGGCACGTCTCTGGAACGGGACGGGCAGCTTTACTACTGCCGAAGTGACGACCAACAGTGAATTCATCTCTCCTGGCACGGCAGGATTTGCCGCTTGTCCTGCCGCTGCGCGAAAATTGCAAGTCTGGTCGCAGTCCGACTACGATGGTTATATCGACAGTCTGATGGCTGCTGGCAGCACTTATCACGATATCGGGATGATCTGGGCCGCTCGACTGCTTTCACCCACAGGCCTTTTCGCCAGCGAAAACGCCGATGTTTCAGCCAAGCAACGGACAAGCCGGCATCTGATCTTCCTGACCGATGGCCAAACATCCTCTCTTGATATCAGCTACAGTTCCTACGGTGTCGAACCTATTTCCCAGCGTAGGTGGTCCCCTTCGTCCCCGATGACGCTGACAGAGACGATCGAGAAACGCTTCTCGTTTGTCTGCGAGGAAGTGAAGAAGAAGAACGTGACAGTGTGGTTTGTGGCGTTCGGCACCGATCTCAACCCGATGATGACCCAGTGCGCCGGTGAAGGGCATTATTTCAGGGCGAGCAAAGGATCTGAATTGCAGACCGCATTCCGCAAGATTGCCAAATCCATAGGTGACCTGAGGCTTGCGCAATGATTGCCGTCAAGGAGGCTCCCTTCCTGCTGGAAGACCGCGACGGCGCCACTGCAGTCGAGTTCGCGCTCATTTCTCCGGTTCTCGTGCTCCTCCTGATGGGGCTCTTTGACATAGGCTTTTCTGTCTATGCCAACACGATGCTTCAAGGGGCGCTGCAACGTGCAGCCCGCAGTTCAACGGTCGAAGGGGCAGCTGGATCGCTTGCATCGATCGACAGCGCGGTAGCCACTGAAATTCACCCCGTCGTGCCGGAAGCCGCCTTGGTGTTCTCGCGAAAGGCCTATGCCAACTTTACCGACGTTGGCCTTCCTGAAGACTTCACTGACAGCAATGGCAATGGCGCTTGCGATGCCGGTGAGCCGTATGAAGACGCAAACGGCAGTGGGACCTGGGATCGAGACCGCGGGGCAGCGGGACTTGGCGGAGCGCGAGACGCCGTCCTTTACACCGTCACCATGACGTACACCCGCAAGTTTCCGATGGCCTCGCTGATTGGAATGTCAGAGACAGTGACCAACAAGGCTAGCACAATCCTGCGAAACCAGCCCTACGATGAGCAGAAGAGCGTCGCAAAGCTGGGGAACTGCACATGATGCGCTTGAGGAGAATTCTCGCGGATCTAATGCAGAATCGGTCCGGTGTGGCAGCAGTAGAGATGGCCCTCGGCGCTCCTCTAGTTCTCACTCTTGGCCTGTGGGGCGCTGAACTTGGCAATCTCGCCATCACGCACATGCGCGTAAGCCAGCTTGCCATGCAGCTTGCCGATAACGGTTCGCGCATCGGGGACGTTTCGATGCTCGAAGATCTCAAAATCTACGAGAGTGACATCAACGATCTTCTCGTGGGTGCAAAGATACAATCCGGCAAGCTCGACCTATTCGAGCACGGCCGGGTGATCATCAGCAGCCTTGAAGTGGTGCCAGGAACCGAGGACACCCAGTACATTCATTGGCAACGCTGCAAGGGCAAGCGTGACTTCCAGTCGTCTTATGGTGCCGAAGGCGCAGGCCTTGACGGTTCACTTGATGGGATGGGACCGGCTGGGGAGGAGGTCAGTGCAGCCCCGGGTGACGCTGTGATCTTCGTAGAGATCGAGTATGCCTACCAGCCTTTGGTAAGCGCCCGCTTCGTACCCGATGCTGTCATCCGAACTACGGCAACCTTCAATGTTCGTGATGATCGCGATCTCACCCAGATCTACCAGCGCGACCCGGCGACGCCGGATCCTATCGCGAGTTGCAACCTCTATAACGGCTACGCAACCTAACAAAGTAGGGCGCCGGAACATTCCGACGCCCCCTTTGCAAAATCGGCCCTGAGAGATCAGCGATAGCAGACCTTGCGGACCGTTGCGGCGATCTTGCTAGCATCGATCAGTGCAAGCTTCTCGAGGTTCGCAGCGTAAGGCAGCGGAACGTCTTCGTCGCATACGCGAAGCACCGGCGCATCAAGGTGATCGAAGCCCTCCTCCATGCAGATCGAGATGATTTCAGACGCGATCGAGCATACCGGGAAGCCTTCTTCGGCAACGACCAGACGATTGGTCTTGGCAAGCGATGCGAGGACCGTTTCCTTGTCGAGCGGGCGCAGCGTGCGAAGGTCGATCACTTCGGCATCAATGCCTTCTGCTGCGAGTGTCTCCGCCGCCTCCAGTGCAAAGCCGACGCCAATTGAGTACGATACGATGGTGACGTCGTTGCCAGGGCGAACGATGCGCGCCTTGCCGATCGGAAGGACGAAATCGTCAAGCTTCGGAACATCGAAGGTGCGGCCATAGACCAGTTCGTTCTCGAGGAACACGACCGGATCTTCGCTGCGGATCGCAGCACGCAACAGGCCCTTGGCATCTGCGCTGTCATAGGGCGCGATGACCACGAGGCCGGGCACGCTGGCATACCACGGACCATAGTTCTGCGAATGCTGGGCGCCGACGCGGCTGGCCGCGCCGTTCGGACCGCGAAACACGATCGGGCAACGCATCTGGCCACCGGACATGTAGTTGGTTTTGGCAGCCGAGTTGATGATGTGGTCGATCGCCTGCATGGCAAAGTTGAAGGTCATGAACTCGATCACCGGGCGAAGGCCACCCATGGCCGCGCCCGCGCCGATCCCGGCGAAACCGTATTCGGTGATCGGCGTATCGATCACGCGCTGCGGCCCGAATTCCTCAAGCAGGCCCTGCGTAACCTTGTAGGCGCCCTGATATTCGGCAACTTCCTCGCCCATCACGAAGACGCGGTCGTCTGTGCGCATTTCCTCGGCCATTGCGTCGCGCAGCGCTTCGCGGACCGTGGTCGGAACCATGGTCGTGCCAGCAGGAAGCTCGGGATCGGCCGCAGGCTTGGCATCGCTCTTGGGGGCGATGGCCGCGGCGGCCTTGGCCTTGGCATCCTGCACCGCGGGCGCACCGCTTTCCGCTGCCTTCTGTTCTACCGCCGGGGCAGCGGCTGGTGCCGGTGTAGCCGAATCATCGTCGCCCTTGATCGTGGCGATCACGGTGCCGACCTTCACGCCCTCGGTGCCTTCGGCCACGAGGATTTCGCCGATCGTGCCTTCGTCGATGGCTTCGAATTCCATCGTCGCCTTGTCGGTCTCGATCTCGGCGAGGATATCGCCGGACTTCACTTCGTCGCCAGCCTTCACCAGCCACTTGGCAAGGGTGCCCTCCTCCATTGTCGGGGAGAGTGCGGGCATCTTCAGTTCGATGGCCATCTCAATAAGTCTCCACCAGCACGTCGGTATAAAGCTCGGCCACATCGGGCTCGGGCGATGTCTCGGCGAAGTCGGCCGATTCGGCGACAACCTGGCGAATGCGCTTGTCGATCTCCTTGATCTTCTCCTCGGTGACGCCGCGCTTCAGAAGTTCGGCCTTCGCACCCTCGATCGGATCGTGATTGTCGCGCATTTCCTGCACTTCTTCACGGCTGCGATACTTTGCAGGATCGGACATGGAGTGGCCGCGATAGCGATAGGTCTTGAGCTCCATCAGCACGGGACCGTTGCCGGCGCGCACGTACTCGAGCGCGACTTCGGCGGCCTGGCGGACCTCAAGAACGTCCATGCCGTTCACGTCCATCCCCGGAATGCGGAACGCCGTGCCTCGACGGTAGAAGTGCGTCTCGGCAGACCCGCGCTTGACCGCAGTGCCCATGGCATAGCCATTGTTCTCGACCACGAAGATGATCGGCAGCTTCCAAAGCGCTGCCATATTGAAGGTCTCGTAGACCTGGCCCTGGTTTGAAGCGCCATCACCGAAGTAGGCCATGCACACGCCGCCATCATTGCGATATTTGTGCGCAAAGGCGAGCCCTGCCCCAAGCGGCACCTGAGCGCCAACGATGCCATGTCCGCCGTAGAACTTGTGTTCGGTGCTGAACATATGCATCGAACCGCCCTTGCCGCGCGAGATACCCGCGCCACGGCCGGTGAGTTCTGCCATGATGACCTTCGGATCGATGCCATAGGCAAGCATGTGGCCGTGATCGCGGTAGCCGGTAATGACGCTGTCGTGCCCCTCCTTGAGTGCCGACTGCAACCCGACCGCAACAGCCTCCTGACCGATGTAGAGGTGACAGAATCCGCCGATGAGGCCGAGACCGTAAAGTTGGCCAGCCTTTTCCTCGAACCGGCGGATGAGAACCATCTGCTCGTAGAATTTGAGCAATTCCTCATCGCTCGCATCATAGCGTTTATTGTTGGCGTGGGCCTGCTGGAGGCTACGCAGCGCGAAAGCTGCCTCATCCGCAACAGACGATGCAATGATCGGTTCTGCCGATCCGCTTGCAGTTGCAGTGGGACGCGCAGCGCGCTTTGCTGCGGGTTTGGCGGCAGGAGTATTGGCACGGGGCCTCGGGGACTTTGCCAAGTCTGGGTTTCCTTTTCTGGCAGCCTCGGGTTCCGTAGGGTCGGAACGCAGCGTGAGCCTATACCCGAGCGCCACAGGTTCGCAACGCAGATCGGCGTCCGCGAACCTTTTGTGGATACCTATGCGATTGTCGGGAACCACATGGGTTATCGCCTCGCTCCTGCAGCAAGGATCTCTGTCGCTGGAAATGAAAAAGGCCCGCCGAACGCGAGCCATTTGCTAGGTTTCATGTTGGCGCACCCGGAACGATTCGAACGTCCGACCCTCAGATTCGTAGTCTGATGCTCTATCCAGCTGAGCTACGGGTGCTCACCAACATCTGCGGAACGCTACATCAAGCATTCCATTCCCGAATCACCTTCGAAGAAGGTGGCGCACCCGGAACGATTCGAACGTCCGACCCTCAGATTCGTAGTCTGATGCTCTATCCAGCTGAGCTACGGGTGCTTGGGAGACGCGCCTTTAGGGGGCTGTTGTGGCTTTGGCAAGCCCTTCAAGCAAAGGAATGACAGCACGCGCCAAAGGCACGTCCAAGGGAGGCATCGGCAACTGCAGTAACTCGTCGGGGCCAGTCCATCGGACTTCGGAGCCTGCCTCCATTGCCTGCGCTACACCCTGCCAGTTGCGCGTACCGTAAAGCAGGAGAAGGATGGACTGCCCGTTATCCACAAGTGCTTCAGTCGCAAAGGAAACAGGGAACAGGTCCGCAGCTTCTATGACGACTCCGAGTTCCTCGTCGATTTCCCTTACAATCGCTGATTCGCAGGTCTCGTGAGGTTCAACCTTGCCTCCAGGGAACTCCCAAAGCCCGCCATGCGCCTTGTTTCTTGGGCGATGCTGCATGAGCACCTGCCCTGAAGGATGAAGCAGCGCGAGGGCCACCACGATCCGCACTGTCGATGAATTTTCCATGTCTGCGCGAACCATCAACTCTTTCTTAGGGAAGCCACCGTAAAAATGTCGTCACCGCAGTCTTGGGAATGACCATGAAGACCCTTCTTCGTAACATCATGCGCAATGACCGCGGTGCCACTGCCATCGAATATGGTTTGCTGGTTGCTTGCATCGGCATGGCAATGGTTTTCGGCATGAAGTCGTTCTCGGCTTCCGTGTACAACATGTACGTGGAGGTCAATAACAACACCGACGAGAAGGTCGGCGGCAATTAACGGCTTCTTAGCTTTTGGTACGTAACAATGCGAATGCTCGCTCCGGGGACAAAATTGGGGCGGGACGGGAAATGAAGACTTACTCTAGGAGACCGAACATGAAGCTTTTCCGTGACCTGCTCGCCAACAACGAAGGCGCCACCGCAATCGAATACGGCCTGATTGCCGCTCTCGTCGCTGTCGCCGCCATCGGCGCAATGACCTCGCTGGGTGGTTCGCTCGGCAACACCTTTAACGGCGTTTCGGACGAAATGGACAACGCGCTCTGATAGCGTGAGGCGTCCCAAGAGGCGCCAATCCATTGATGAACGGAAGGGCACCCCCAAAAGGGGTGCCCTTTTCGTAAGGCCATCATGTCGCTGTCTGCAGAGTTTTCCTGATCAGTAGACCACCAGTTTGATCTTTTGGCCCGGCGTCAGCCTGCTTGATGAATTCAAACCATTGAGGACAAGGAAGCGCTCAAGCGGCTTGTCAGTAAACGCCATCCGCTTCGAAAGCGATACGAGGGTGTCGCCAGATTTTACAGATACCACCGAAAGTCGGCGCGGCTTCACCGCGGACGCTTCGGTAGCATTGATCCGGCGAATCGATCGGAACATTGAATCGAATTGCGCTGCCTGTCCTGCCTGACTGATCGTGGCGAAATGATAGGCTTGCTGCGGACCGAATTCGTAAGCAAACACCACAATGTCAACTTGGCCATTGCCGCTGTTCGCGCGGGCTGCGCCGTAAACAGCCGGAATGCCGTTTACGGTGGTGCGCTCGATGGTTGTCGGCGCGAGTTGTTGCTGGCTGGATAGTCCGGCGAACACTGACCGAACATAACCTTCAAGATTTCCACTGTAGCTTGCGCTGGCGAATTCGCCCTTCCCGCTTTGCCCCGAGATCGAGACCGCGCGCGTTCCGTTCACCAGGTAAAAGCCGTTTGGTGCCTGAAATGCGAGACGCAGAACCGGATGGGTGAACTTCGAACCGTCAACGATCCCCTGCGCAGGGTCATCTCCATAAGTAAGCCCGTTTATCCCGGCGAGGAATGTGTCCCGATTCGTCCTGCCCGCCGTAGAACCGGCTCGTGCCAGTGCCGCTCGCACGCGTGAAGCCGGATCCGGGTGCGTACTGGCCCATTCGGGCACTTGATTCGAAGTGCCCTTGACGCTCGCGTCGAGAGCATTCTGGTTCGCAAGGCTCTGCAATACCGAAGACATCGCTCGCGGATCGTATCCGGCCCTCTGAAGATAGGTAATCCCGAGGTTGTCAGCTTCGGTTTCCTGACCGCGCGAATACTTCAGTGTGAGCAATTGACTGCCGGTCGAGAATATCTGCTGGCCGATCTGCCCCAAGGCGCCATTGCCGAGGAGCGCGCCGGACAGGATCGTACCGAGAGCGCCGAGTAGGGAATTGCGAGTCGCAGCACTTTGACGCTTTGCCGCATGCCGTGCAGCGACGTGGCCGACTTCATGCCCAAGAACGCCAGCCAGCTCGGCTTCGTTGTTCATCAGGGCTGCAAGTTGACGAGTGACGTAGACGTATCCCCCGGGAATGGCGAAAGCGTTGTTGACAGGCGAGTTCAGCAGAGTGACGGTAAAGTCTCCACGCGCGTTGCTCAGGCCAGACTGCGTCGCAATCGTCTTGCCCACTGATTCAACATATGTAGCCTGAGCCCCGCTGAGGGCGCCGCCGAACTCCTGCAGCAGTTGAGGATGCGCCTCAGCGCCCTGCTTTTTGTCGGCAGCACTGATTGCTTGGACAGCACCTTGTGCACTGGCCGGACTGCCGGTCTGGCTTACGCAGGCAGGCAGAGCTGAGAGCGAAAGGACCGAGATGGTCAGGAATGTGGCGCGTGAGCGGCGGACAATAGGCATCGGAGTCTCCCCGTAACTGCGATCATCGTTGCGATCTTGCCGATCGCACACAAAAGAAGGACTGATCAGATATTCGACCAGTCAAACTGTCTTGTCGCAAATCCGGTTCCCGAGCACCAGACGGTGCGCAGTTCTTAGGCTCCGATACGCAGAAAACGTTCTGCCCGGAGATTTCGGAGATCGTCCGCAGGCTTCCCGGCAAGTGCGTCGAGTTCTTCGGTGATTGCCTTGCCCAACGCTGCACAAGCGGCAGCGGGGTCACGATGGGCACCGCCGACAGGTTCTCGCACGATGCGGTCGATCACGCCAAGGCCAAGCAAGTCCTGCGCGGTTACTTTCATGGCCTCGGCAGCGTCAGCGGCTTTCTCAGAAGTGCGCCAAAGGATTGAAGCGCAACCTTCGGGCGAAATCACCGAGTAGACGGCATGCTCGAACATGAGAACGCGCTCGGCGCTGGCTAGCGCAACCGCGCCTCCCGAACCGCCTTCGCCAACAATGCTTGCGACCATGGGCACGCCTAACGCGAGACACGCTTCTGTCGAACGCGCGATAGCTTCAGCCTGCCCGCGCTCTTCGGCCTCGACGCCCGGAAATGCGCCTGAGGTATCTACAAGTGTCACGACCGGAAGCCCGAATCGGCTGGCCATCTCCATAAGACGGATCGCCTTGCGATATCCCTCAGGCTTGCCCATGCCGAAGTTGTGGCGGATGCGGCTCTGGGTGTCGTTGCCCTTCTCATGGCCGATTAGCATGACACGCCTGCCGTCGAGCTTGGCGAAGCCCCCAACAATGGCCTGATCCTCGCCATAAAGACGATCGCCGCCCAAGGGCATGAAATCCGTGAAGATCTTCTCCACGTAATCCTTGAAGTGCGGACGTGCGGGATGGCGGGCAACTTGCGTCTTCTGCCACGGCGTCAGTGCCCGATACGTGCTGGCAAGCAGCTCAGCCGACTTGTTTTCCAGCCGACGTATTTCGGACGAAATATCGATGTCGCCACCTTGCGCGGTCTCGCGCAGTTCGGCGATGCGGGCTTCCAGCGCGGCGACCGGCTTTTCGAACTCAAGATAGGAGATCATGGGTTTTCCGCTAGGCGCGAGAACCGTTGCGGTCAACTCCGGGCAAGCGGATGACGCTGGTTGACCAGCGTCACGAGGCGCGCTGCATCGACGTGCGTATAGATCTGGGTCGTGGCAATGTCCGCGTGCCCTAGCAGAGTTTGCAGTACTCGCAGATCGGCGCCGCCTTCGAGCAGGTGCGTCGCAAAGGCGTGCCTCAGCACGTGGGGACTAACCTTTTCTGGATCGAGCCCGGCACGAAGCGCCAGATCACGCAGGAGCTGGAACAGTCGCACTCTCGAAAGATGTCCACCACGGGGCGAGGGAAAGACAAAGCGACCGCCCCTCTCTCTTGCCCCGAGCCAGTCGGTCAGAGCACGCGTTGCCCAGGCGGAGACGGGCACCATGCGCTGAGTACCGCCCTTGCCGGAGATGGTGAGGAACGGAGCATCACGAGGTACCGCGTTCAGGGGCAGCGACACCAGTTCGGTGGCCCGCAGACCCGAGCCGTAGAGCAGCTCGAGAAGTGCAAGCATGCGTAGGCCTTCCGGCGTGCCCGACCTTGCGTCTTCCTCCGCAGTGAAGAAAAGTGCGGCTATCTCCTCGTGCCCGAGCAGCCTTGGAAGTGGCCGACGAGCCCTCGGCCTCGGCAAGGCTGGCGAAGGATCATCACTGCGTAGGCCTTCGTCGACAAGAAATCCGTAGAACTGCCGCAAAGCTGACGCTTTGCGCGCCAGTGACGATGGCGCAAGCTCGGCCCAAGCTGCGGACAATCGGCCGATATCTTCGCGAGAGGCTGCCGCCAAAGCACCGATTTGTTCTGCAGCTCCAGCAAGATCACGGCGGTATGCAGCTAGCGTGTTGGCAGCGGCTCCACGTTGAGCAGCAAGCATCGCCAAGAAGCTCTCGACCGCCGGTTCCGGCTTGGACTTCACCACATCAGACGCGAGCTACGGCTTCTGCCGCAATCATCCGCGCTTCCGCGTCGAGCCCGACGCGATGCAATGCGGAAACGATGTGGTAAAGATGAAGCGGTGTCATCCGATCCCAACGATCCCCCTGCATCCCGAATGCTGCCAGCAAAGCAACGAGGCCCTGATTGTGCGACGCTGCGGCAGAATCGATCGCACGGGTCCAGCGGGTTTGCCGGTTGAAGTCCACATCCAGCTTGCCAGCGAAATCACGCCCCGCGGCGGGATCAACGCGTTCCAGACCCATCATTCCTGCAAGCAGGAAGCGTGAGCGAATCGATTCATCCGAATCGTCATTGTCGGCAAAGGCATTCAGGCCCTCGCTGCCGACCCGGGTGGCCCTGCCCGGATTAGCCAAAACCATGAGGCCCCAAGCTTCGCTACCCACAGGACAGAATGGGGCCCATTTCAGCGCATTGCGATCCAGCCCTGCCGTGAGCATCGAGGAGATCAGCGGGGCTGCGCTGTCAGAAAGGGCCTCACTCGGTAGTATCCGGGCTGCAGCATGCGAGGTCAGAACGAGGCCCGCATAGGCCTTGTCCGGGTCGCTTCCTTCGCCCCACAGGGCCCTGATTGCCTCGAGCCTGTCATCTTCAGCGGCGGCGACGTAGGCTGAACGTAGCGTTTCGGCCCGTCGGGTCCATTCATCTGCTGCATTATCACCACCGTCTCCATCGCGCTGCGTGTAAAGCTGGCTGTAGAGATCGATCATCGCCATGCTCGACAATACGCCGCGCGCTCCTGCTACGTCGGCCGAAGCAGCGCGCGAAGCAAGTGGCAGCATAGGCGCGCGCGCTGCTAGCAATGCGTACGAGGCACCAGCCTTGCCACGAAGATTCTCAGGCGGCTCCAATCCGGTCGCAAACGACATGCCGATGCTCCACGGCGTCAGCGCATCCACATCTTCCCATTCGATCTTCACCGCTCGTCGGGCGTTCGTCGCGGCTCCGGCAAACTTCTGCGCGAGCAGGATGTCGATCTTCGCTCCGTTACCCCGACGCAAAGCCTTGTCGAGCTGGGCCATTGAGGTGGAGCCTTCGTCGCTGAACGACGAACAGATTGCACGAGCAAGGTCCCAGTCCCAACCGGCACGACCGGCTGCAGTCAGCGCCGTGATCGGGCACAGTCCAACTGGATCGGCAGATGCCACGAAGCTGGCCATCGCGGCGTCTTCAAGGCTGCGGGTGAAGTTGCCGCTATCCACCGACTGGACCATTGCGCGCGCCGCATCCGCCTCCCCCATTCGCAACAGCAGTTGCGCGCGCATCGCAGCCCAATCCGCCCCGTTCATGCCAACCGGCGTAGCTAGGCGGCTGGCAAGCGCGCGACGGGCAAGGATATGACCCCAGCGTGACACAAACCGACCGCGCATCTTCGTAACGATGCCTTCGACGAATTGCCCATTAAGGTAGTGCGTCGACACGGCAGGAAAGCCCCCGTCGCGCTGATCGATAACGCCCACCACATCGAGGCTACGCTGGCCTGCCGGTGGAATGTCCGATTTGGGCCGCGCAGAATCGATCAATTTTGCCAGCAACGCGGGATCCAGTGAATCAAGCAAAGCCTGATCGCTGATCCCACCACTGGGAACAGGAGCGCTATCAGCCACCGGAAGTGGCTGGACGACCGGCGATGCAGTCGCGCTGGGAACAGAAGATTGCGCAGCAGTTGGACGGGCCGACGCAGCAGGGACCGAAGTTCGGGTTGGTGCTGGCGCTGCTTGCCGAGACTGCGAAGGTCGCGGTTGGGTCGGAGGATTGTCGAAACCAGGCGGCAACAGCGATTCCTGGGCCAGAAGCGAACCCGACAGGGAGGCCAGTGCGCCTATCCCGGCAACCAGCAGTGCGCGGCTCTTCATCGCACCCTTCACTGCACGTCTCCGCCCAAGACCGGACCTTGCGGACTGGTTACCGGCTGTTCGATCCACTGCATCGGCTGCGTTCCACCCTTGATCCATGCCACTGCCAGAACTGCGGCCACCACGATTCCCGCAGCCACGACGATCTTCTTCATTCAGACACCCGGTTAGCGACTATGCAGGCGATACTTGCAACGGGCACTAGCGCAAGTATAGGCGGCGCGGCAATGGAACATGACGCGCACCCGCTCAGCTCGTCCGAAATCAGCCGTATCGCGCGGCGGATAGAGCGTCCACTGGTGCTCGTCGGCATGATGGGTGTTGGCAAAACGACGGTGGGACGCAAGCTCGCAGCCATGCTCCACCTGCCTTTTCTTGACGCTGACGAAGAGATCGAACGCGCGGCGCACATGCCGATTCCGGAGATCTTCTCGACTTATGGCGAGCCTTATTTCCGCGATGGTGAGCGCCGGGTTATCGTCAGGCTCATGGGCACGGGCAAGCACACAGATCGCAAGGTCCTGTCCACTGGAGGTGGTGCTTTCTGCGATCCCGCCACCCGCGCACTGATCCTGGAAAAGGGCATTGCCATATGGCTCGACAGTGACGTCGATACATTGGTCGAGCGGGTAGGACGCAAGGATAATCGTCCGCTGCTCAAGACCGGTAACCCGCGCGACATTTTATCCCGCCTCAAGTCCGAACGCGAACCGTTCTACTCGCAGGCCCCCATCCACATCACCAGCGGGGCACAGCCTCACCATGTGACGGCGGACAAAATTCTCAAGGCAATCGACAAATGGCTGTAATCCCCGTCTCCATCGCTGACGCCCCTTATGAAGTGCGGATCGAAGCCGGGCTTATCAGCCGCGCGGGTGAGAATTGTCGTCCCTTCATCCGCAAGGATCACGTCGCTATCGTCACTGACGAAAACGTGGCTGCCAGTTGGCGGGATGCCGTTACCGCCTCGTTCGCCAAGGTCGGTCTCCGCACCGAATGGCTCGTACTTCCCGCCGGCGAGGGGACCAAGAGCTGGGAGCACCTCGCCAGCGTGGTTGATTGGATGCTTGCGCGAGAGATCGAGCGAAAGGATAACGTCGTGGCCTTGGGCGGCGGAGTGATCGGCGATCTCACCGGCTTTGCTGCTTCGATGGTAAAGCGCGGCTGCGGCTTCATCCAGATCCCGACCACGCTGCTTGCCCAAGTCGATTCCAGCGTCGGTGGCAAGACCGCCATCAACACGCCAGCGGGCAAGAACCTCGTTGGCGCATTCCACCAACCCTCGCTGGTGCTTGCCGACCCGCTCGCCCTCGACACGCTTCCCCCGCGCGACACTCGTGCCGGGTATGCCGAAGTCGTGAAGTATGGGCTGATAGACAATGCTCCGTTCTTCGAATGGTGCGAAGCGAATGGAGCCAGACTTCTTGCGGGTGACAGCGAAGCACGCGAACTTGCTATTGCCAGCAGCGTTGCGGCGAAGGCACGGATCGTCGCCGCCGACGAGAAAGAGACCGCCGGAATCCGAGCGCTACTCAATCTCGGCCACACTTTCGGCCACGCGCTCGAGGCTGAGACCGGTTTTTCTGACCGGCTACTGCACGGCGAAGGCGTCGCGCTGGGCATGGCACTGGCTGCGCGCTTTTCGGCGCGTCAGGGCTTGATGACGAGCCAGGATGCGCAGCGCGTCGTCGCTCACCTCGCAGCCGTCGGCCTGCCTTCAAAGCTGATTGACCTAGGCCTGGATTGCAACGGTCGCCGGCTTGCCGATCACATGCTTCATGACAAGAAGATGGACGCAGGCACCCTGCCCTTCCTGCTGATGCGCGGGATCGGCCAGACATTTCTGGCCAAGAATGTCGACCTCGCTGACGTCGCAGCTTTTCTCGACGAAGAACTCAGCCGCTAAGCCGGTAAGAGGTCCACAACTGAAAAGTCCGGAAGCATCGCCCGGCGTAGCAGCGTCCGATGGCAACCGTGCGCTTGCCGCTCGTAACACAGCAGAGCCACCCGCTTCTCACCAGCCAAATCTGCCAGCATCGCTCCTGCGACAATTGCCTCGGGCAATTCTAGTTGACCCTCGTAGATGCGCTCAAGCTTAGATTGATCATTGCGCCGGGCTGCCGCCCGGCCTTCAGTTGGCGTCCCAAGCGCCTTGAAATGCACATACTCTATTCCCGCCTCGCGCGCATTTGCGGCCAAGGTAGTCTTAGAGAAACCGGGACGGCGCGACAGGGGCAATGCCCTGACATCGGCCAGAACTTCTACCCCCGCGTCGCGCAAGGCATTCATGACCGAAGCGACAGTCGCCTGTTCATAGCCGATGGTCCAGATGGTAGAGGCGGTCATCACACCAGAGGTGGGATCACTGCCCATTAATACAAGAGCTTACCTACCTTTGAAAACAGGCTTGCGCTTTTCGAGGAACGCGAGCCCACCTTCCGCCGCATCTTCACTGTCGCCAGCCTTCCATTGACCTTCCGCCTCAATCTGCAATGCGGTTGCAAGATCGACCTCCAAAGCGCGGGCAATATTTTGGCGCATCGTACCGAGCGAGACCGATGGACCTGCTGCGAGGCGCGTGGCCAACGCCAGAGCTTCATCCTGCAGCGCCGAGTCATCGACGACCTTGTAGATCATTCCCCAGCTTTCGGCCTTCTCCGCACCAATCTTCTCGCCCAGCATCATCATCTCGGTAGCCCGGGCCTTGCCGACGAGGCGTGCCAGCATCCAAGAAGAACCGCCGTCGGGCACCAGCCCGATATTGACGAACGCTTGTAAAAAGTACGCGCTACGCCCGGCAACGACGAAGTCTCCAGCAAGCGCAATAGAGCAGCCGATACCGGCGGCGGGCCCGTTCACGGCTGTCACCACAGGCACCGCGAGTCGCGACAGACTCAGCATGAGTGGATTGTAAGCTGTCATCAACGATGAATACGCCGCGCGTCCTCCGGAAATCGAACGGTCTCCGCGTGCTGCGAGATCAGCGCCCGAACAGAAAGCCCGGCCTTCCCCGGTAATCAGGACTGCCCGCGCGCCATCAAGATCATTCAACGCCTCTCCGATCTCGTTTGCCATATTCGGCGGACAGGCATTAAGCCTTTCTGGCCGGTTGAGCACGATCTTAAGGACATCGCCGATACGTTCGACGCGAATGGTTTCATAATCCATGTGGGCACCTTCTCCTTCGGCATCCGCGAATCCAGCTTTAGGCCGGAGCAATACTGATTCGGCAGAACAAATCCACCAAATTAATTGCTCGGTTAAAGGGTTGCGTCTCGCTTACCACAATCAGGAGTTAGGCCGCCTTTGCCGAACAGCGTATCCGCATAATGATCAGTCCGAATGTGCTTGGGCATACGCTGCCGCTGCGCCGAACAGTCCGGGCTGAGGATGTGTGATCAGCTTGACCGGGACCGCGGCCATCAGGCCTTCAAAGCGGCCTTTCGCGCGAAAGCGATCCGCAAAGCCGGAACGAACCAACGTATCCTTGATCCGCAGACCCAACCCGCCCGCCATGACCACCCCGGTTGAACCATGCGCCAATGCTAGATCACCCGCCACGCTTCCGAGCGACAAGCAGAAGCGATCGACAGCGGCAGCGGCAAGGCTGTCCTCGCCCGAGGTGCCCAGTTCCCACAATTCCCGATCGGTACGCGGCGTAAAGGGACGCCCCTCAAGCAAGGCGAGAGCTTCGTAGATGTCGACGATTCCGGGACCTGCCACAACCCGCTCTACCGAGACACGACGATGTCTCTTGCGCAACCTTGCAAGAATCGCGTCTTCGATTGTGTCGAGCGGAGCGAAGTCGATATGTCCGCCTTCGGTCGGCTGAACCCGATAGCTTGCACCATCACGCCAAAGCTGCGCCACACCAAGCCCGGTGCCAGGACCGACAACGCTGATTACCCCAGTCTCGGGCAGGTCGGTCTCTGGCCCCGAAAGGTGCAGAAAGTGGCTGCCGTCAGCCTGCGCCACGGCGTGTGCCACGGCGGCGAAATCGTTGACGACGACATAACGGTCGGCTCCAAGCTTCTCGGGGATCAGCGCAGGACGGATGATCCACGGATTGTTGGTGAACTTGATGATCTCGCCACCGACCGGACCTGCAACCGCAATAGCTGCAGCAGTTGGCAAGGGCTTACCGATCGAACGACCGAAGTCCTCCCACGCAAGCTGGAAGGAACCGTGTTCTGCGGTTTTTAGCGTTACCGCCTCGCCAAGAGTCAGCACCCGCCCACCAGCAACTTCAGCAATCGCGAAACGCGCATGGGTCCCGCCAATATCGACGGCAACTACCTGCATCCTCTTCCCCCTCGGTATAATTTCGCGCTTGTCAGAGCCCTGCAGCTGCAAGCATTGCCGAGCCACCCCGCTCCGCCTCATCAGAATGCAACCTCAGCAGCGCGAACAATTCGCGTCCTACGCCAAGACCCGCGGGCGGTGCCATTGCCTCTTCGCGCGCGCTCCACTCATCGGCGGGGACGAGCGCAGTCAGTTCGCCCGTATTGGCACAGACCCGGACCATGTCGCCATCGCGCAGCTTGGCGAGTGGTCCGCCCGTCTTGGCTTCTGGCGAAACGTGGATTGCCGCAGGGACCTTGCCCGAGGCGCCCGACATTCGGCCATCGGTCACTAGCGCCACCTTGAAACCGCGATCCTGCAGCACGCCCAGAGGTGGCGTCAGCTTGTGTAATTCGGGCATGCCATTTGCAGCCGGCCCTTGGAACCGCACGACGACTATGACGTCGCGTTCCAGCTCGCCAGCCTTGAACGCGGCCAAAGCATCGTTCTGATCGCTGAAAACCCGGCACGGTGCCTCGATCGTCCAGCGCGATGGATCGACCGCGCTAACCTTGATCGTACCCCGGCCAAGATTGCCCTTGAGCAGGCGAAACCCGCCCTCCCGCTGGAAGGGTGCGGAAACCGGGCGCAACAGGCTTTCGTCAAGCGACGCCTGCGGTGCCGGCGTCCATTTCAGCATGTCGCCGTCCATCACAGGTTCAAGCGCTCCTTCTGCGAGTGACCTGCCGTAGACAGTCATGATATCCGCATGAGCCAGCCCTGCGCCGATCAGTTCACGAATTACATAGGGCATGCCGCCCGCAGCTGCAAAAGCATTCACATCGCCTGCGCCGTTTGGATAGACACTGGCGATGAGTGGCACGGCGCGGCTCAATTCGTCCATGTCGTCCCAGTCGATCAGAATGCCGGCTGCTCGGGCAATGGCTGGCAAGTGGATTACGTGGTTGGTGGATCCGCCGGTTGCCAGCAGCCCGGCGATGGCATTGACGATCGCCTTTTCATCTACGCACAGGCCCAGCGGGCGGTAGTCGTCACCGTTCCATCCTATCTGGGTAACACGATGGACTGCGGCGCGGGTCAGTTCCTGACGCAGCTTCAGGCCAGGCTGGACGAAGCTGGAGCCCGGCATGTGCAGGCCCATCATCTCCATCATCATCTGGTTCGAGTTCGCAGTACCATAGAATGTGCAGGTGCCGGGCGAATGATAGCTGGCGCTTTCGCTTTCCAGCAGTTCGTCACGCCCGACCTTGCCTTCGGCATAGAGTTGGCGGATGCGCACCTTTTCCTTGTTCGGAAGGCCGCTCGGCATCGGCCCGGCGGGTACGAGGATCGTCGGCAGGTGGCCAAAGCGCAGGGACCCGATAAGCAGGCCCGGCACAATCTTGTCGCAGATGCCCAGAAGCAGCGCGCCTTCGAACATCGCATGGCTGAGGCCGACGACCGTTGCCATGGCGATGTTGTCGCGGCTGAACAGCGACAGTTCCATGGAATCCTGGCCCTGCGTGACGCCATCGCACATTGCCGGAACGCCGCCTGCGACCTGTGCTGTAGCACCCATCTCACGGGCGAATATCTTGATCTGCTCAGGGTAGCGGCCGTAGGGCTGGTGCGCCGAGAGCATGTCGTTGTAAGCGGTGACGATGCCGATGTTCATCGCCTTGCCGCCCTTGATCAGCGGCTTGTCCTCACCCGATGCCGCAAAACCATGCGCGAGATTGCCGCACGAAAGCTGCGGCCGGTTCAAGCCCTGATTGCGCGAGCGTTCGATCAGGTCGAGATACGCAGCGCGCGTCATCCGCGAACGCGTGATGATGCGTTGGGTGACGCGCTCGACTATCGGGTTCAAGGGCATCATTCGCTCCAATAGATGGTAACAGGCGGACCATAGCCGCGCAGGAAATCGGTCACGGGGTAGCGATCGTCATCGGCCAAGGCATGTTCGAGCAGCGCCTTCTTCGAGCTTCCAGTAACGACGAGTATGATCTCTTTCGTCGCCTTCAACGCCTTCTCGTTCAGGGTGAGCCGATCGAAAGGTGCTTCGGGCGGCAGCGGGATCGGAGTTGTCGCGATTACAGCCGGTCCCGGCCGCACGTGCGACTTCATTTCTGGGAACAGCGAAGCCACATGACCATCCTCGCCCATGCCGAGCCAGACAAGATCAAAGGGCTGCACGTTTTTGCCCTCGACAAGACGCTCAAACCGAGCGCCAGAACTACCCAGTGCCGTGTGAATCTTCCCGAAATTGCTTGCTGCGTGATCATCGCTCACCCGCCGATCATCGGTGAGCGCGATCGTAACTGTAGACCAATCCAGCGGACGATCCTTGAGCAGAGCAAGCACCTTGATCGGCGTGGATCCTCCGGTGAAGGCCATTCGCTTGGTTCCAGGCGTCGAAACCACGCGAGCGATGTGATCGGCAACGGCCGCCGCGTCGCCGGGTTGTGCCCATCGGACGCTAGCGGGTACGCGGTCAGTCATTCCAGCTTCTTCCGTCACGTTCGGTCAGGGCAATACCAGCGTTGGGGCCCCATGACCCTGCAGCATAAGGCTTGGCCTCCATGTCCGTGTCCGACCAGACCTTGCGGATGGCATCGACCCATTTCCATTGCGCTTCCACCTCGTCTCGGCGAACGAACAGGGTCTGCTCGCCCTCGATCAGGTCAAGCAGCAAGCGTTCATAGGCGATCCGACGGCGCGCCTTGGCAAAAGCCGTGGTCAGCGAAAGATCAAGGTTGACCTCCCGCAGCACGATGCCACCGCGATCGAGACCCGGCTCCTTGGCCATGACCTGCAGCCGCACGTATTCTTCGGGCTGGAGACGGATGACGAGACGGTTTGCACGTATGCGCCCACCGCGCTCGGCAAAGACGTTGTGCGGAACCTGCTTGAACTCGACCACAATCTCGCTGCGCCGCTCGGCCAGACGCTTGCCGGTGCGCAGGTAGAACGGCACCCCGGTCCAGCGCCAATTATCGACGTGAGCCTTGATTGCGACGAAAGTCTCTGTGTCCGAAACCTCGCCAAGGTCTTCTTGGTAGCCCGCCACCGAAGCCCCCTTGACGGCGCCGGTTCGGTACTGGCCGCGAACCATTTCCTCGGCCTTTACCGGCCGCAGCGCCCGCAGAACCTTGACCTTTTCATCGCGGATGGACGTTGCGTCGAGGTTCGCAGGTGGTTCCATCGCGGTCAATGCCAGCAACTGGAGTATGTGATTTTGCACCATGTCTCGCACGGCGCCGGTGTCATCATAGAAGCCCTTGCGGCCTTCGAGGCCGACGGTCTCGCTGACGGTGATCTGCACATGGTCGATGCCGCCTGCGTTCCACAACGGCTCGAACATCATGTTGGCAAAGCGCAGTGCCATCAGGTTTTGAACCGTTTCCTTGCCAAGGTAATGGTCGATCCGGAAGATCTGTTCCTCGGCAAAGGCTGCGGCTACCGCATCGTTGATCCGGTTGGACGAGGCGAGATCGTTGCCCAACGGCTTTTCAAGGCCGATGCGCACGTTGGCATGGGCCAGCCCTGCCCGCTTCAGGCCTTCGATCGTCGGTTCGAACAGGAATGGCGCGGTCGAAAGAAAGATCGACAACCCGCATGAGGTATCGCCCAGCTTTTCTGCCAGCGCACCGAAGCCATCGACATTGGACGCATCGAGCGTCTGGTACTCCAAACGATCGAGGAAGCTTGCCAGCTTTTCCTCGTCACGACGGTCTTCAGGCAGAAATTCGGCCAGGGCGGCGCACGCAAACTCGCGGAACTCCGCATCGTCGTGCTCCGACCGCGCAGTGCCGACAATGCGCAAGTCCGGACGGATCAGCCCGTCTTCGTGGAGAGCATAAAGCGAGGGCAGCAACATGCGCCGCGAAAGGTCCCCGGTCGCACCGAACAGCAGCAAGGCCGAGCAGCTGGTTTCGATCATCGACACAATTCTCCCGTTGGCGTTGCGGGGGGCTGGAACCAGCCCGGGCCCGTGCCTCGCACAATGGCCCTAGCCCCTTAAACAGACCAGTTCAGCACGCATATGTATGCAGGATAGCTATGCGTACAAAAGCAGCCGACGATGGTTTGCACTGCACCATCGCCGACTGCAATCTTCTCACAGACTTATTTCGCTACTTCCCGGGATGAAGCCGCACAGCAAGCCCGCCGCCCGGCGCCAGCCACACGGGAAGGGCATCGCCCTTCCTCACCTTGAGCGTGGCGTAGGAAATGCGATGGCGGGCATCGGTTTCATATGTCGCGCCCTCGCCGTCCTTCCAGATCGTGGCAGTGTAGGTCTTGCCCTCCTCAAGAAAATTGAGGCTGAGCGAAACATCCCTTGCAGTGGCATCGTTGACGCCGCCGACATACCAGTCCTGACTGTTTCGATCTTTGCGCGCGAAGATCGCGTAGTCGCCCACTTCGCCGGCAATTAGGTGGCTCTCTGACCAGTCGGCCGGCACCTGCTTGATGAACGCCAGTTCTTTCGGATGCGCCTCAAGGCTTTCAATGAAATCCGCCGCCATCTGGATGGGCGAATAGATCGCAAGGTAGAGGCCGAGCTGCTTGGCGAGTGTCGAGGCAAGCGGCACTTTGTTGGCACCTTCAAGGCTGAGGATGCCGGGCGTAAAATCCATCGGGCCAGAGAGCATACGGGTATATACCAGCGTTGGCTCGTGGTCCGGACCATTCGCAAACTGGCCCCAGGCATTGTATTCCATGCCCCGTGCCCCCTCACGGTCGATCCAGTTAGGATAGGTGCGGCGCAGGCCGGTATCCTTCACCGGCTCGTGCGCGTTGATCGCAATGCGATACTTCGCTGCCGTCTCCACCACCTTTAGGTGATGCTGCACCTGACGTTGCCCGTCGTGGTACTCCATTCGGTAGCGGCCCGGAGCATCGCCGGGGGCAAGAATACCCCCCGCATCAGCCACGTAGCCGGTTTTCACCGCGCGAACGCCCAGCTTGTCGTAGAGCTTCATCGCGTCATCGAGTTGCGCTTCGTAGTTCGCGATATTGCCACCGGTTTCGTGGTGGCCGATGAGCATCACGCCCTTTTTTGCGCCGTACCTCGTAACCGCCTCAAGATCGAAGTCAGGCGTTGCCTGGGTGTAGGAGAAGTCCTTGCCGCTGCCGAACCAGGTTCCATTCCAACCCTTGTCCCAGCCTTCCACAAGCACTCCGCCGAAGCCGTGCTTGGCGGCAAAGTCGATGTACTGCTTGGTCCTCGTGGTCGTCGCACCATGCTGCGGGCCTTCGGCCCAGCTCCAGTCGCCACGGATCATGCCCCACCAGATACCGATGTACTTCATCGGCTTGAAATATGAGACGTCACCGATCTTGTTTGGCTCGTTGAGGTTTAGTTCGAGATCGTTCTCGACGATGCCCTTTGCACTGTCTGCGACGCGCATTGTGCGCCAAGGCGTGCTGAACGGCAGCGAACGCGTCACCTTCGGGCCGTTCGGCGACGGGGCAAGCGTCGCGCGGAACGACGTGCCGGTCTGGCGCTTCAGCCACATGCCCGAGTAATCGACCAGGGCTGCTTCATGGAAAGAAAGGTGCGTGCCGTCATCAAGCTTCATCGTGATCGGTGTATGCGCAGTCGAAACACCGTCGACCGGTGTCTTCTGGTAGACCTGCTCATACCGGTTCCACTCACCGCCGGGAATCCACCAGGCCGTTCCGTTTTGCGCAACGTTGAACTCGGTCAGCTCATCGGCGATCTTCATCACCTTCATCGCGGGCTGCTCGGGCATTTCATAGCGGAAGCCGAAGCCGTCGTTGAACAGGCGAAAGCGCACGTTCATTCGGCGGCCACCCCAGTCGGGTACCTGCTCGAACCTCACCAGAAGCTCGTTGTGGTTGTCGCTGACATACCGGCGCTCACCCCAAGGCTGCTCCCATGTCTCCTTGCCCGACGACGTCTCGCTGCCGATAATCTTCTGTCCGCGCTGCATTGTCGGACCGTCACTGGTGATGAAGCCCAGCATCGAAGAGCCAAGCAGCAGCTTGCCCTTGCGTGTCAGACTGTAGAGCGGATGCCCGTCATTGTCCGTCGTGACTGACAGGACCAGTGAGCCGTCGGGCGAAGAAGCAGTAACCGTCTCGGCCATAGCAGGCGAAGCGAGGGCGCACGAAAGGCTCAGCGCCAGCGGCGCTGCAAGGTTCAGAAGATTACGCATCAGATCCTCTCTTCGATCAGTAGCGCGCCAAATGGCGGAAGCTGTCCTACGGCGGCGCCGTTTACCGACGCGATTTCACTTCCATCCCCTACCAGCCCTTGCGGCCAGACCACGGGGACGGACGACAGGTTGAACATTCCTGCAATCGATTGCTCTCCTGAAACGCGCCGAATGGCAAGTAGGCATTCGTCTGCATGGAGCACTTCGAACGAGCCAAGGCGCAGCGCAGCGTGTTCGCGGCGCAGGCGCAGCAGTTGTGTAGTAAGGTTCAGCAGCGAGGACTGATCGGCCTCCTGTCGGTCAACCGCGCGCGAAAGGTTCTCTTCACCCACTGGCAGCCATGGCGCCCCCGAAGTAAACCCGCCCTCGCCGGATTGCACCATCCAGGGCATCGGCGTGCGAGCGCCATCGCGGGACAGCGTCAGCGGCCAGTTGGCAATCGCTTCCGGGTCCTGCAGTTGCTCGAACGGGATATCCACTTGCGTCAGGCCCAGTTCCTCGCCCTGATAGACGATGATGTTACCGCGCAGCGAAGCAAACAGCATGGCCTTGAGCTTTGCAAAGGCCTCGCGCTCTTCAGGTAGGCACCAGCGTGAAAGTGCGCGCGGCGCATCGTGGTTCTCGAATGCCCAACTCGGCCAACCTATCCCTGGCGTATCAGGCCACTTGGCAACGGCCTGCTCGACGAACTTCGGCGTGAGCTTGTCGGCGTAAAGGAAGTCGAAGCCGTAGGCGCTGTTGAGATGATGTTCACCAGCGGTGAAGGCTTTCATCTCCGCCTCGGCCAGATCGCCGCCGACTTCGGCCACGGTGAACACCGCGCCATACTCGTTACACAGGCTTCGAACGCGCTGAATGAACTTGATGATGTCCGGGTGCGACTGATTGTAGATCTTGAGTTGGTAATCGAACGGGCGCGTCTTGCGACGGCCGTCGTCCGGTGCCGGTGGATTGTCCCGCAGCGTCGGGTCGTGCATCAGGAAGTTCAGGGCGTCGAGGCGGAACCCGTCCACACCGCGGTCGAGCCAGAACCGCATCACGCCCAACAGCGCTTCCTGCACCTCCGGATTGTGCGCATTCATCTGTGGCTGGCTGGAAAGGAAGTTGTGCAGGTAATACTGCCGGCGCCGCGCATCCCAGGTCCATGCTGGGCCACCAAAAACCGACTGCCAGTTGGATGGCGGTGAGCCATCGGTCTTGGGGTCGGCCCAGACATACCAGTCGGACTTGCCATTCACCTTGTCCTGACGGCTCTCTTCGAACCACGGATGCAAGTCGGATGTGTGCGCATAGACTTGGTCGATCGTGACCTTGAGCCCCAGTTCGTGGGCTCGCTTCACCATCGCATCAAAATCGGTAAGATTGCCGAAAATCGGATCGACATCGCAATAGTCGGCCACGTCGTAGCCGAAGTCGCGCATTGGCGATGTGAAGAACGGCGACACCCAGATGGCATCGACGCCCAGCCTCGCTACGTGCTCGAGGCGTGAAGTGATACCGGGCAGATCGCCAATGCCATCGCCATTGGAATCGCAATAGCTGCGCGGATAGATCTGATAGATCGCGGCACCACGCCACCACGGCGCGTCAACCTGCGGCTTGGGACTGGCAAGAACGGCTTCTGAAGTCTTCATCGAACAGGGATTTCCGGGGAGGGAGCAAGGCGGCAGACCATGCTGCCGAACGCGGGAAGTTCTACGGTGACGCTGCCGGGCGCAGAAACCTGCGCAGGACAGCGGCCGTAAAGGCTTTCGAGGCTTGTTGCAGACGACCCGATCACGCTTTGCTGAGCGATCGGCTTGTCCGAGGTGTTGAAGGCAATGAAATACTCGCTACCGCTAACTGGATCGAAGCGGGAGACGGAAAACAATCCGGGGCCGTCCGAATACGTCCGCGTGACCTGCTTGCCACGTGCCAGCGCCGGGTGATCCCTGCGAAGCTTCGTAAGCGTGGAAACCAGGCGATAGAACGGATGGCCAGGGTCGAAGTTGGCGACAGCGGTCGTCGACCTGGATCCAAGCAGGCGATTGTCGTTGTAGGTCGCGACTTTGCTTGCGAACATGTCCTCGCGCGCGTCCTGATCGTTGCCATCGCCGACGAAGCCCTGCTCGTCGCCGTAGTAGATGACCGGCGATCCGCGCAGGGTGAGTAGCATGACGTGGGCGAGTTCGACGCGCTTGAGCAACTCCTCATCGCCAATACCCGGCAGATCCTTGCGGATCAGCGTGGAGAACCGCCCCATGTCGTGATTGCCTAGGAACGTCGGCATGGCCAGCGCGGCTTCCTCACCGCCTTGGTAAAGCACGTCGCCATCGAAGGTGTCGGCGAGGACTTCTGTTCCCTTCCCCTGCCCCAGCACTGCACGAACAGCGCCCTGGAAGGCGAAGTCCAGCACTGCGGGATAGCCGTCGCGTCGGGTGTAGCGAGCGATAGTCCCCGGATCGGGACCCTCGTGCGCCACTTCACCAAAGATGGTGAAGTTGGGTATCCCCGCTTGCTTTGCAGTATCGAGCATGGCGGGAATGAATGCTTGCCAGAACCCGGGGTCGACATGCTTGGCAGTGTCGATGCGAAAGCCGTCGATCCCGAACTGCTTGATCCAGTCGGCATAGATCTCGATCATGCCGGCCCGCACCCGCGGATGCTCAGTGAAGAGGTCGTCGAGCCCGGCAAAGTCACCGAAGCGGCTGTTCTCGCCGCGAAACGTGCTGTCGCCACGGTTGTGATAATAGATCGGGACGTTGAGCCAGTCGGGCACCTTAACATGTGCTTCGGCACGAGGCACGAAGGGTTCATAGGCTGCACCGGGATCGGTGAGCTTTGCAAAGTTCGCGGTGCTGGAGTCCTCGTCTCCCGCAAAGCCTTGGTTGATTGGCTTGCCGCTGAGACCACCCTTGCGCGAATAGGGCCAATTTGCCTTGTCGCGGTAGGTGTACTGCTCCCCCTTGTACTGAATCACGTCGGCGGTGTGGTTGGCGATGATGTCCATGTAAACCTTCATGCCTCGCGCATGGGCCGCATCGACCAGAGCCTTGAACTCGGCATTCGTTCCAAAATGCGGGTCGACGCGCGTGAAGTCGGTCACCCAATAGCCGTGGTAGCCCGCGCTCTCGAGGCCAGGCCCGCCTTGGACCGGCTTGTTCCGGAACACCGGCGCCACCCATATTGCTGTCGCGCCCAACCCTTGCAGGTAATCGAGCCGCGCGGTCAGCCCCTTGAGGTCACCACCGTGATAGAAACCCTTGGCTGACGGATCGAAGCCGGTCTTGTAGCGATCACCCTTCAATCCCCCAAGATCATTGGCCCTTTCGCCATTCTCGAAACGGTCGGGAAGCAGGAAATAGATCGTCTCACCAGCAGCTGGGCGCGCCCGCACTTCAGCCAGTGGCACATCTGCGCCCGCAGGCTGTGCGACAACGAGCGAAAAGAGGGAAAAAGCTGCAAGCCTACGCATGTGCCGGAACCTGCCTGCAAACATGGGCTACATATTCGGCGTGAGTTGGCATTCGGGCAACGTCCTTTTCGTAAGCACCGCGTACAGTATCGAGGAAGGCTTTCAAGCTCCCGGGAGCGACCTGATCGGCGAGCGGGTGCCAGCGCTCGGGCAGAACGCCCTGCCCGATCATCACCTGGACCCAACCGGGTACATCGAACAGTTCGTCATGCTCGCGCACGATGCGCCCTGTTGCCCTGAACATGGCCATACGCTCCCCCAATGCCTTTGGGAGTTGCCCGTTTACCTTCATTTGCCTCAGAGAGTCCCAGAAGGGCTCACCATGCCTGCCATTGGCCACATAGTGCAGGATCACGAAGTCACGGATGCGCTCGATTTCGAATGTTGCCAAACGGTTATAGGCATCGCGATCAGCGTCCTGCACCGGTCCATTGGGCAGAAAGTCGATGACTCGGCTGATTGCGGTCTGGATCAGATGGATCGATGTCGATTCCAGCGGCTCAATGAAACCAGAAGAGAGGCCGATCGCCACGACGTTCCGCTCCCAGAACTTTGCTCGCCGCCCCGCCTTGAACCGGATGGTGCGCGGTTCGGCCAGCCCCTCGCCATCAAGGCGGCCGATGAGACGGGCCGTAGCCTCGTCCTCGCTCATCGTGTCGGAGCAGAAAACGTGGCCATTGCCTGTGCGATGCTGCAACGGAATGCGCCAGCACCAGCCCGCCGGTTGCGCGATGGAACGGGTGTAAGGCACCAACGGTTCGACCCGCGCACAGGGTACGGCCACCGCCCGGTCACACTTGAGCCAGTGGCTCCAGTCGACATAGTCGACACCCATTTCCTGCCCTAGTAACAGGCTGCGAAAACCCGAGCAGTCGACAAAGATATCCCCCTCGATCACCTCGCCACGATCCAGCCGCAGAGCGGAAAGATCACCATTCAGCGCATCACGGTCAAAGCCGACGATGCGTCCCTCGATCCGAACGACACCACGCGCCTCGGCGAAACGCCGCAGGAACGCGGCGTATAGCGAAGCATCGAAATGGTAGGCATAGGGCATCGGCGGCAGCGCACTTCCCTGTGGCCGATCGATGTGTGCAAACTTGCTGGCATCGCAGGCAACGGCATTAAGCACGTATTCGCCAAGCGGACCGGCAAAGCCCTCTGCGCGTCCGCGAAGCCAGTAGTGATGGAATGGGAGCACACCAAGGCTGCGCCCAGTCAGGCCGAAGCCGTGGATGTAACGGTCCGTGAAAGCACCCCAGCCTTCGAAGGCAATGCCGAGCTTCCATGTGCCGTGCGTTTCGCGCAGGAATTGCGCCTCATCGATGCCGAGTGTCTGGTTGAACAGGCGGATCATGGGAATTGTCGCCTCGCCCACACCGACTGTTCCGATTTCCTCGGATTCCACGAGTGTGATCTGCCAGTGCGGTGCTGCAACCCGCGCGAGTGCCGCCGCGGTCATCCAGCCTGCCGTGCCACCTCCCGCGATGACGATCCTGCGCTGATCCAATCCTGACATGCACATTCTCCCGCAGCCGATCCTCTTTAAAGTGCCTTCTGCGGGCACATTATTACAACGTTTCCGATCTCACCGGGGTGGAGGGGGCGGGATGAGTTCGCCCCCTCCAGAGGGATCAGAACTTGTAGTTGAAGCCGGCCATGAAGCGGCGGCCATAGGTCTGGTAGTTGCGGATCTGAAGCGGCGCACCGTTATCGACCGAGACGAAGGGCTCGTCGGTCAGGTTCTGGCCCTGCAGGAAGAGCGACAGGCCATTGAGCGGGCTGCTTTCCTTGAAGTCATAACCGATCTGCGCGTCAACGATGGTTTCCTTCAGCGCGCGGCGCAGTTCACGCTCGCCACCGAAGCCGACGAAAATACCCTGGAACGACGAACGATGACGGGCCGAGACGCGGGCGTTGAAGCCGGCCTTCTCGAAGAACAGCGTCCCCGATGCCACCCAGCGCGAATAGTCGGGCAGGTCCATCGAATTGGCGTTCGGCCCCGGCTTGATCGAAGTTTTGGTGTAACCAAGGCCACCGGTGAAGCCAAATCCTTCGAGCGCCGGGGTGATGACTTCGAATGGCAATGTGCCGGCGAATTCCACACCATAGAGCTTGCCCCCAGACCCATTGACCGCGGTATTGATCGTACCAACGAAGTTGGTGATCGGAACCGGGGCAACGATCGGCAGACCGGTGTAGTCGTAGGGGACGACGTCCTTGTAGATGTAGTTGTCCAGCTTCTTGTAGAACATCTGCACCCCGATGTAGCCCTTGCGGCCGAAGTACTTCTCGATGTTCAGGTCTGCTGCCCAGGCGCGGTAAGGACGAAGTTGCGGATTGCCTCCGTTGCCGGTGATCACGCCGCTATTGACGTTGTAGCTATAATCGAGGCTGACCTTCATGTCCTCGAAGCGCGGACGCTGGATTTCACGCGCCGCAGCGAAGCGCACAACCCAGTCACCCGGGATGCGGAAGTTGAGGTTGAGGCTCGGCAGCACATCCCAGTACATCGCGCCGCGAACGGTTGGCACCAGCGAGGCCGAGGCGAGGTTCACGAAACCACGCGACTTCTGCTCGGTGTTCTGGGCAAGGACGCCGATGTTGCCGTCCATCTCGACGTCGCCGAACGTCGCCTTGAGATCGCCCTTCAGGTAGATCGACATTACGCGCTCGGTAACCGCGTAGGCCTTGGCGGGAACGTCCTTCGAAGCATTGAGCGTCTTCACATAGACGCCGTCCTCAACCATCTTGAACGGATTGTAGCCGATGATCGGGCCAGCGCCGATGAAGGATAGATCGGTTGCGCCGGTACGGTACTTCTCGGGCACGACCAGCGACCTCGCGCCACCGGCGAGGTTCAGGAAGTACTCGACCGGAGTTTTGGCCTTGGTACGATCGACATAGGCCGAGCCAACCGTGATCTTCGACAAGAAGCTGCCCTCAAGCTCCTTACCGACTTCAAGCTGGAAGCTCTTGATCTCGTCGTCGATGATGCGGTCGTTGTAGTAGCCTTCCTGTGAGCCCTTGGGCGCGCCACCACCCCAGCCGAGCGGGTCGGTCAGCAGGATTGTGTTGTAGTTGCCGTAATCGAGCACGTGGCTGGTGAAGCTCGTGCCGGTCGGCCCGCTGACAAAAGTCAGGGTGTCGCTCGCGCCGACGCCTGCACCGGGGCCGGTTCCGGCGTTGGTTTCGAGGCTGAGTTCGTTGCGGTCAGTCTTCGAGTAGCCGAAATCGAACGAGGCGGACCAACCATCTTCACCAACCCAGGCCGCATTGAAGCCGCCGGAAAAGATGTCGGAGTTGCGCTCGTAGCCATGGTTGTTCACCACAGCCTCGACGCCGGAGAAGGTGCCCTTGGAGATCAGGTTGCCGTTGGTCTCGATTCCGGTCGGCGAAAGTTGCGCACCGCTCCAGGCAAGCGGGAACTCGATGCCGCGCTTGATCTGCTTGTCCTTGAAGTTGCCGTAGAAGCCGTCAACCGTGAGGGTCAGTTCGTCGACCGGCTTGAACTGTACCGTACCCTGGATGCCAAGGCGCTTGAGCTGCGTCGAAACGCCGAACGGCTTCATGCCACCGATGATCTTGGTGTTGTTCGGGCCATCGGCATAGCCCCAGGCTTCGAATTCCTGCGCCTGATAAGGCTCGTCGGTGTAGGCCGCCGAAAGCGCGACACCGAGACGGTCTTCCATGAACTGGCCGACGTACGTTGCCGTGGCGCGGTAACCGAACTCGTTGCTGTCCTTGTTGACCTTGCCGAGGTCGGCATAAGTCCCGCGACCGCCGAACGAGAGCAGGCTCTTGCCGAATTCGAGCGGACGGATCGTCTTGATGTCGACCGTGCCGACGAGGCCCTGATGGACGAGATTTGCCTGTGGCGTCTTGTAGACGTCAACGCGGCTGACGATTTCCGACGGGAACTGGTCAAATTCTACGTTGCGCTGCTCGCCCGTGGAAGTCTGCGGACGGCCGTTCAACGTGGTCGAGGACAGGTCTGCGCTCGACCCGCGAATGGCAATCGAGTTGGCTCGGCCAAACAAGCGCTGCGTGGTGAGGCCCGGAAGACGGGCGATCGATTCACCGATCGAGGCATCGGGCAGACGGCCGATGTCTTCTGCAGAAACCGATTCCACAATGACCGGCGACGACTTCTTGACGTTGACTGCGGTTGCAAGAGCAGCGCGGAAGCCGGTCACGACAATGGCCTGCTCCTGACCTTCGGGAGCGGCATCGGTGGCTTGCGCCTGATCCTGTGCGTCTTCCTGCGCCATTGCCGGGGTCGCGGCGAGCGCAACCGTGATGGCGGCGAGCGAAACGCCCGCGGCGGCGGATAATGTGCGAAATGCCATGTTGAAACTCACTCCCCCAAGCCGGACCTTACCGGCCCTGAACCTTGATCGATTGAAACGTGATCTGATCGGGCGGTGCCGCTGATCCCGGCCTTCCGCACCAGTTCGGTTTAAACGGGCACTGAAGATTGGCGAATATGGCATACGTATACTATGCGTTGAATGGTTTCAGATGATGCTTTTTCGTCACTACTCCCAGAGGCGCTAAAATCCCGCCATTCCTATATTTTTCAGAGCCATAAGCACCCCGGCTGTCGCTGCCATTGCATGAGCGGCACTTCACGCATACAGTCGCACCGGACCGACCAGGGGACCACACCAGGCGGTGGGAGAGACGGGGATATGGGGCGAAAGCCATCCAACAAACCAACCAGTTTCGACATTGCGTATCTGGCAGGCGTATCCCAGCCCACGGTCAGTCGCGCGCTTCGCGGGAGCAAGTCTGTCAGTCTGGCAACGCGACAGAAGATCGAAGCGATTGCCCGGCAACTCAACTATACCGTCGACAAGAACGCCTCATCGCTTCGCTCGCAACGGTCCAACACCCTTGCACTGCTGTTCTTCGAGGATCCCACTCCCGACGAATCCAATATCAATCCGTTCTTTCTCGCAATGTTGGGTTCGATCACCCGCCATTGCGCAAATCGCGGACTGGACTTGCTGATCTCGTTCCAGAAACTCGATGATGACTGGCACAAGCGCTATCAGGACAGCCATCGCGCCGACGGGCTGATCCTGCTTGGATACGGCGATTACACCGCCTACGAGCCACGCCTGCGACAGCTGATCAAATCAGGCACGCATTTCGTGCGCTGGGGGTCAGTTGATCAGGGGACCATCGGTGCGACGGTCGGTTCGGACAATTTTGGCGCCGGAAGACTGGCTGGTGAGCATCTGCTTGCGCGAGGGCGCAAAAAAATCGCGTTCTTGGGTCAGGCGGATTCACATTATCCAGAATTCGAGCAGCGCTATGCGGGGCTTGTCAAGGCGATCTCGACCGCTGGTCTTTCCGCAGACCGCTCGCTCGTCGTCGACGCGGTCTCGTCGGAAGAAGTGGGGTACCGGGCAGCGCGAGAGTTGCTGGCCAAAGGCGCACCGTTTGATGCCGTCTTCGCGGCAAGCGATCTGATTGCCATCGGAGCAATGCGCGCCTTGGCCGAGGCAGGGCTTTCCGTGCCGGGCGATGTTGCGGTCGTGGGTTTCGACGATATTCCGGCTGCCGCCTTCACGTCTCCACCGCTGACAACTTTGATGCAGGACATCCGTCTGGCCGGTGAGGTCCTCGTTGAAAGCGTACTCGCGCAGGTCGAGGGGCGCCCACCCAACCCGCGCGTCTTGCCCGCAAGATTGGTTGTGCGGGCTAGCAGCGGCGGCTGATTCTCATCAAGCATTTGTTTGGTATTCGTATGCGCATCGATTGCAGCAAGCCCGGTATTCTGCGACTTCGGCGCGCAAGAACCAGCCCGAAGGCCGCGTAAGACGGCCCTGCCCCGCAGCCTCGACTGCGATCACGGAGAGCCGATGACAGCACAACTAGCGCGGGTGGCAAGTCAGAAACCTCGGCAGGGATTCTGGGGCTTGTGGAACGTGAGCTTTGGATATTTCGGCATCCAGATCGCATTCGCCCTGCAGAACGCCAATGTCAGCCGCATCTTCCAGTCGCTGGGGAGCGAGATTGATGATCTGGCCTTCCTGTGGATCGCAGGGCCTGTGACCGGGCTGATCATTCAACCCCTGATCGGGTATCATTCGGACCGGACATGGGGACGGCTTGGTCGTCGACGCCCCTATTTTCTGGCGGGCGCCGTGCTGGCGGCGCTCGCGCTGATTGGGCTGCCCAACACTGGTATGTTGCTTCTGGCCGCAGCATTCTTGTGGATGCTCGACGCTTCGCTCAACGTAGCGATGGAACCGTTCCGCGCCTTTGCCGGCGACATGACGCCAGACGACCAGCGCGCGCAGGCCTTTGCCTTCCAGACCTGCTTCATCGGTGCGGGCGCGGTTCTGGGGAGCCTTGCGCCTGCCCTGTTCAACTGGCTCGGCATTGCCAATGTCGCGTCGGAAGGTGTGATCCCGCCATCTGTTCGCTACAGCTTCTATCTCGGAGCAGCGGCCATGGTATTGAGCGTTGGCTGGACCGTCTTGCGCGTCCGCGAGTATTCGCCCGAGGAAATGGCAGCTTTCAATGGCTCGACGGTTCAGGCCGATGCTGCGCAGCATGAGCCACTAGTCTATCCTCGAATCGGCCCCTTCTGGGTTATTGCTGGCGTAGTGCTGCTGGCGCTGGTTGCCTCGCTAGGCCTCGACAAGCAGCTATATGTTCTGGGTTCGGGGCTTGCTGTATTCGGCCTGATGCAGATCGGCGTGCGGGCGACTTCGGCGAAGGGAGCGCTGGCGCATATCGTCAGCGATCTGGCACAGATGCCGGTGCAGATGCGTCAGCTGGCGTTTGCGCAGTTCTTTACCTGGATCGGCTTCTTCATCGTGTGGATCTACACGACACCGGTAGTGACCGCGCAAGCGTTTGGGGCAACCGACACATCCAGCGCCGCGTTCAATGAAGGCGCAGATTGGGTCGGCGTGATGTTCGCGTTCTACAACGGCGTGGCCGCTCTTGCCGCGTTCCTGCTTCCTCTGCTCGCCCGGCGCATCGGCAATGCGGCGACCCATGCCGTCGGGCTTTTGTGCGGGGCATCGGGCTTCATCGGGCTTCTATTGGTCCGCGATCCAGACTTGCTGCTGCTGCCGATGGTTGGCATGGGCATAGCGTGGGCTTCGGTCCTGTCGATGCCCTACGTGATCCTGACACGCGTGCTGCCGCCGCGCAAATTCGGGATATATATCGGCATCTTCAACTTCTTCATCGTGATCCCGCAACTGGTCGTGGCAACGCTGATGGGTGGCGTGATGCGCAGCTTCTTCCCTGGCGAGCCGCGCTGGACGATGCTGGTGGCGGCATTGATGATGGCGATGGCGGCTGCAGCAATGATGCTGGTCAAGGAAAACACGAGGGCTTCGGGCGAATGAGCAAAAACGGTCTGATCGGCGCAGTCGAAGCTGGCGGCACCAAGTTCGTGCTGGCACTCGCCACGCACGAGGGCGAAATTCTTGCCCGCACGCGCATGCCGACGAACACTCCAGTCGAAACATGGCCAGCGATGCGGACCTTCTTCGATGAGGCGAGCACAAAGCACGGCCCTATAGCCGCATTCGGCGTTGCCAGCTTCGGTCCAATCGACATCGATTCGGCGTCAAACACTTACGGTATGTTCACCACCACGCCCAAGGCCGGTTGGTCAGGCGCGCGATTCCATGATGCACTCTCTGCCTTCGGAGCCCCGATCAAGGTCGATACAGACGTGAACGGTGCGGCAATCGGGGAATGGATGGCAGGGGCCGGACAGGGGTGCCGTACCCTTGCCTATACGACGATCGGCACCGGCGTGGGAACGGGCGTAGTGCGCGAGGGATGCTCGCTTATGGGCATTTCGCATTTCGAGAGCGGCCACATCGTGCCACCCCGCAATCCTACCCGCGATCCCTTCGTTGGTATCTGCCCCTACCACGGCGACTGCATAGAGGGTCTTGCCTGCGGCCCCGCAATCGAACGGCGCTGGGGCCGGAGCCTTGACCAACTTGGATCCGACGAAGTTGCCATAGTTGCGGACTACATCGCGCATCTGGCCAGCACCCTGGTTTTGCTGCACATGCCCGACCGCCTGATATTCGGCGGCGGCGTCATGAAGGCACCCGGGCTGATCGAGGCCGTGCGGCGGGCAACCGCTGCCAAGCTCAATGGCTACGTTCAGCACCCGCGCCTTGACGCCGGACTTGAAAGCTACATCGTAACCCCAGGCCTTGGCGACGACGCCGGGATCACCGGCGCCATCGAGCTCGGACGTCAGGCGTTGGCGTCGAAGTAGCGGACAGACAACACGCCTTCGCCGCGCAAGGCCCAAGCCTCGCCGGCGAGGCGATGCTGCAAGGTAAGGCTATCCGCTCCGTTCGAAGCGATGACCTCGATACTGCCAGTGTCGAGCCATATCCGGACCGGTGCATCTATGGCGACGCGCATAGCGCTCGTGCGGTTCAATTGTGGCGTGACGGGATCGGTGCGGGTCACGGTCAACCGGCCATTTTCGAGCGTGCCTGCGAGGTTGCGGCCAAAGTCGTCGGTCAATGTAAACTGCCAGCGTTCCGCTCCCGATAGCTCGAGCAGCGAGCCAGCAGGAAGCGGGCGGCACCCCTCCCCCATCGTAATCGGGCTCTCGGGCGGCGTGAACCGTATCGCACAGGAAGGTTCGATCTCCTGCACGAGACGCAATTCGCCTGCCTCCTTTCTCAGTGAAAGTCGGCGAGGAAGGCTCATGGCTCCGCGCCAGCCTTGCAAGGGCAAGTGCTTCTGGACGGCGTGATTGCCCATCCACCCGATCCAGGTCGGACGGCCCTTCGCGTCGCGCGGCTCGGGCCACCCGATGGCCGCATAGAACTCGTCACCGTGATCAGCCACGAGCCATCCGCTTTCAGGTTTGAAGCCCATGCCGTCAAATTGGCCGATGCGATAGAGCGCGCCAGATCCTGGGGCTCCGGACAGCACGTCGACTTTGAACAGCCAACGCGTATCTCTTGTGCCGTCGATGGAGAGTTCGACAAGAAACGGGCATTCCCACAAATGGCCAGGCGCACCGTCCCGCGAAATCTCGGAAAGTTCGGTCCAGTGCGTGAGGTCGGGCGAGCCGTAGAGCAATGCGCGGTTCTCGTCCGAGAGGACAACGACCATGATCCACTGACCACTTGGCTCGTGCCAGAACACGCTCGGATCACGGAAGTCGGCCATCTGCCGATCAAGCACGGGATTGCCAGCAAACTTCACGAAGTTGCGGCCGCGATCAGTGCTTGATGCGAGGCACTGAAACTGGTGCAGTCGGTCGGTGCGTGCACCAGTATAAACCGCGACCATCGCATTCACGCCGAACCCCGCGGTGCCGTTGTGGTCGATGACTGCTGAACCCGAGAAGATCATCGTCTGGTCAGCTTCCGCAAGTGCAACCGGAAGCTCCTGCCAATGTGCGAGGTCGGGAGAGACAGCGTGCCCCCACGACATGTGCCCCCATTCCTCGCCAAAAGGATTGTACTGGTAGAACATGTGCCATTCGCCATCCAGCCAGACGAGGCCATTGGGATCGCTCAGCCAGTTGGCTGTGGGGGCATAGTGATAGCAGGGGCGCATTTAAGGCTTTCAGCTGAATTGCGGTGCGGTAGGTATTACGTCGAAGGCGATGGTCATGCGTTCGCCATCGGCGAATGGTACTGTGCCGTGCCACATCGTTGATGGGAACAATGCAAGTCGCCCCGGCTTGGGCTCGATCGCGCCGTAGGGATTGAGTTGCAGGTTCAATTCCGGCGGGGGCGAGCCGAACTGGAGGTGCCCGGCAGGCTCTGGTCCGAGATCCGCACCTTCAGGGACGGTCACGTAGAGTGCCGAACTGATCCAACCCATTGGATGCGTGTGCATCGCGTGGAAACCGCCCGGTCGCAACCTGACAGACCAACTCCCCGCAAATAGAAAGCGCCCACGCGGTGCTGCCAGCAAGGGATGCGCCGGATCGTTTTGCGGAAGTCCGGCTATGTAATGCTGCACAGCATTCTCGATGCGTTGCCGCGCTCCGGCGATCACCGGATCGATCCGCAGCAACAGCGGCCGTTCAGTCTGCGTACCGCCCCGCACGGACTGTTCGTGCCATGGCTGCTGCATGGTATGTAGCCGGCGCAACGTTGTGGCCAGCTCCCGCAGTTCCGAAGGTGTGAAGTCGAGGTCAAAGCTGCGAACGTCCCGCATTCCAGCATTGAGCCATTCGACCTGCCTGTCTCCAAGCAGACGCCAGGCGAGCGACAGATAGGACCAGAATGCGCGCATCGCAGGTTTGCCCAAGTGCCGCAGGCAGACATCGCGCGCGCGTTCAATCTGCCCGCCGCGCAGGAAGTGCCGGACCCTCGCGATATCCAGCCCCACATCCGAAACATGTTCGACTGCATCGAACAACGCTGGATCATGCGCCGCCTCGCCGCTTTCGCTGGCAATGAAGAGCTTGCCAAGCAAAGACGCCTGTCGTTCGCCGAGGCACTGCTCCGCATCGGCAATAACCGCCCTCGCCTCGTCCCATAACTTCGCCATGGCAAGGACATGGAACCACGCCATGCGAAGGCTGAAGTTCTCCGGATCGCGGGCAACCGCTGCAGAAAAGCTGCGTGCGAAGTTTGTGTCTCCGCCCGTCGCCCGCATTCCGCTAAGACAACGATGACCGTCGATCCAGCCCGGATTCTTGAAAAGCCCGTCTTCGAGCAGGGCTTCGCCTTCGCTCTGCCGCCCTTCAGCAGCGAGTGCTGTGGCGCGGCTACGCTGCAGGTCGATCCGCTGTGGTTGAAGCTGCGCGGCACGCCCATAGAGGTCCGCAGCATCCAGCCCGGCTTCGAACGAAATCTGCGCAAGTCCAAGGGCTACATTCGGGTCGTTCGGCGCGGCCTTTGCGGCCATCAGGATTGCATTCAGCGCACCGCCCAGGTCCTGAACCTCTCGTGCAGCAATAGCGCGCCGGAACAGGTCCTGTGGGTCGCTCATGCAGCGCAATTGGCCCCAATGAATTGCTCGTGTGTCGGTTGCTGAAGCGCCGCGTGGTGCATTGCCCCGCGCAACTTGGCGAGCCATTCCCGCCCATCGATGCCGCGATAGTCGGCGAGTGGATCGGTGCGCTCGGGGATGTTGCCCTGGCCAATGTGCACGGCCAGCCACGAAGGCGCACCGAAAAGATCGGCATCACGCTGCACGAGACGCCCGTATCGCCGGAAGTGCTCGATCTTGGTGTGGAGCGTGTCGGGAATGTCCATGGCTGCACAGTACCGCCACAGCTCGGAATCATCGCGCTCGGTCAGCTTGTAGTGGAGGATCAGGAAGTCCCTGATGCGCTCGTACTCATTGATCGCGATGCGGTTGTATTCCTCGATCACCAGCGGATCGAAAGTGCGATCCGGGAACAGTGCAAGGAGCTTGGATATCCCGGCTTGTATCAGGTGGATCGAGGTGGACTCCAGCGGCTCCATAAATCCGCTGGACAGCCCGATGGCAATGACGTTCTTCTCCCAGAACGACTTACGTCGCCCGGTCACGAAACGCAGCGGACGCGGATCGGCGAGAGCCTTGCCATCGAGGCGCGAAAGCAGCTTCTCCGCAGCCTGATCCTCCGACAGGAAGTGGCTGCAGAACACATATCCGTTGCCAGTGCGGTGCTGCAGCGGAATGCGCCACTGCCATCCGGCTTCGCGCGCAGTAGATCGTGTGTAGGGCGTCAGCGGCCCCACGTTCTTGCACGGGACAGCCATCGCCCGGTCGCACGGCAACCAATGGGTCCAGTCCTTGTATCCCGCTTTGAGCGCACCCTCGATCAGCAGCCCCCGGAAGCCCGAGCAATCGACAAAAAGCTCCGCCTCTACCTTGCGGCCATCCTCAAGCGTAACGCCCGTAACGAAACCGGACTCGGCATCCTGTTCCACGCTGGCAACCTTGCCTTCCACGCGCGTGACACCCTTCGCCTCAGAGTATTCGCGCAGGAACCGGGCATAGAGCCCGGCGTCGAAATGATAGGCGTAATCGTAGGTCGAGAGCACATTGCGCTGATCCGGCATGGGCGGCGCAAAGCGGTTCTCTTTCGCCAGCGCCCAGGCCATTGAATGCTCGTCGAGCGGCGCGGTCTCCCCAGATTCTCGCGCGCGCAACCAGTAATGATGCAGGTTGACGATGTCGAAGGCCCGGCCATGCGGGCCGAACGGATGGAAGTAGCTGTTGCCGAGACTTCCCCAGTCGACGAATTCGATACCAAGCTTGAATGAGCCCTTGGTCTTGCGGACAAATTCGCGTTCGTCGATCTGCAGAGTTTCGTTGAAGGTACGGATCGGCGGGATCGTAGCTTCGCCAACGCCGACAGTTCCGATCTCGTCCGACTCGACGAGCGTGATGCTACAATTGTGGCGTAACGCTTGCGCCAGCGCCGCGGCTGTCATCCAGCCTGCGGTGCCTCCGCCAATCACGGCGACGGAGCGGATCATCAGGCCAGAATCAATCATGAGATGTTGCTCATTCAGTCGTGCCTCTCGTTGGCGTCCCTTCTCTTCTATCGCTCTTGCGGCGACATTGGAACGGAAGGGCGGAACGCACCAGCGCCCCGCCCCTCCCTCATGCGACCCGATTTGTCGAGAGGGGCGTCTGGTCCCCTCCCGCCAGCATCAGAAGTTGTAGCGAACCGAGGCCGAAACCGTGCGGCCCAGCGCCGGAGCGCCACCGATGACGGTCGGATTGACCGATGCATCCGCGATGCCGCCATTGCCACGAAGGTCGAACGTGTCGAACACGTTGTAGACCTGGAGACCCACTTCGAGGTCCTTCATCGGATAGACGCGGATCGACGGGTTGAAGATCGCTTTGCCCGGATACTCAAAGCCGCCATCGTCTATCGCGCTGGTCTGGCCGGTCATGGCAAGGCCGACTGTCACGAGATCACCGAAGTCGTAGTTCGCCGAAGCGGTGTAGATCAGGTCAGGCAGGTTGGGCGAACGGGTGTAGCTCGTTGCCCCTGCCGACTGACGCTTGGCCTTCGAGTAGGTGGCGTTGCCGACGAAGCTGAAGCCGCCGTTGCGATAGGTCGCGAAGAACTCCGCACCGGTCGACTTGAACTTGGCGTCGATCACGCAGCCGCCGGCACCGCCTGGGCAACGCGTTGCCGAGAGCTCGTAGGTCGACTGCTTGAACTTGCCCTTGAGGAGCGTCATTTCCATGGTGAACTGGCCACCAAACAGATCGCCGCGGCTCTTGATACCGAGTTCGTGCTGGGTAACGAAGTCCACCGAAGGCGTCACACCGTCGGCCGTGCATCCGTTGCTTCCGATGTCGCTGGCGCGGCACAGGGCACCGTCGTTGCGGATCTTGCCGCCCAACGTCTGACGGTCGCTGTTGAAGCGGCCACCGCGCGAAGTGCGGGCGAAGATCGTGACGTTCGGCGTGACCTTGAACAGACCGCCCACGGTCCACGACGTGTAGCTGCGGGTGTAGTTGAGGTTCTCGCGAGTACCGTTCGACGTGATGGCCGGAATGGTCACCCCATTGCTGTCGATCGGGAACTCGTTTCCACCCCCGATTGCATAACCGGTCGATTTGATGCGCTCGAAGCGAACCGAGCCGTCGAGTCCGAACTGGTCGTGATCGAAATCAAGTGCAACATACGGCGCGGTGTTGGCATACGACAGGTCGTAGTCCCGAGCGCAGCAGTTGCCCCAGTTGTTGTTGTAGCCCGAGGTGCCTGCCTGCGTCAGCTTGTTACCTGCGCTATCGAACAGGTCGAGCTGCGAGGGGTTGTCGCCGTTCAGTTCGCGCAGCGACTTGTTGACGTGCCAGTCCATCGCGATCTTCTGGTTCATGTAGAACAGACCGGCGCGAGTAGTCAGCTTGCCCGAGGCAACGTCGAACTTGCCGGCCAACGTCAGGTCGTTGGCAAAGCTGCCGATGTCGCGGATGTTGGTGCGCACATTGACGTTGTTGTCGAGGTAGCGATCAGTGAAAAGTTGACCGGCCTTGGGGCCACTCGCGTAGCGGATCGCAGCGACTGTGCTGCCGTTAACGGTCGAGCCGAGGACCGAAGACGTAAGACCGGTGTTCAGGAACGGCGAAGCGAAAGCACCGCTCATGCTGGTGTACCGCATGTTGTTGTCGACGGTGAAGCCACCGTCGAACTCGTAGTGGAACTGGCCACCGAAGGACTGCGCCTTGGTAGTGATACCGTCCATCTTCACGCGCTCGAGGTTGCCCTCGCGGTTGTAGATCAGGAAGTCCTGATTGTAGATCGAGTAGTTCGAGGAATCTCGACCGTCAAAGCCAGGATAGGGACGGATGTTCGAAACCTTCTTGCCGGTGATCGTGGCAAGCGCGGGCGCACCGGTATAATTCGGCTCCTGCGTATCGGCCACCTTGAACAGCAGGCGGAAGTAGCCGCGACCTTCGTTGAACTCCTTGGTCAGATTACCCTTGATCTGGAAGGAGTCTGAAACCGTGTAGTCGGCATGAAGCGGACCACGGCCGTTCTTCACGTAACCGCCGATGTGGAAGTACATCGTGTCGTTGATCGGGCCACCATAGCGGAAGTCGGCGCGGGTCTCGTCGTAGCCGAGGCCGCGATTGATCGAGACGAAGCCGCCTTCCTGCTTGCCGGTGTGACTGATGTAGTTGATGACGGCGCCCGGAGCCTGCGAGGCAAAGGTGCCGGCGGAACCGCCGCGAACGCCTTCGATGTTCTGGACCGAACCGTCGAAGCGGGTCCAGTAGTCGTTGTTGCCGAACTGGATGTCGCCAAACAGGACAGTCGGCAGGCCATCTTCCTGGATCTGCACGAACGGCGAACCACCGGTTGCGACCGGAAGACCGCGGACGGCGATGTTGGAGTTACCACCAGGCCCTGCGGTACCAGCAACCTGGATACCGGGGATCGCGCGAAAAACCTCGGCTTCCGAAGTCGGGCGGATTGCCTGGATCGTTTCAGACGAGATCGAGCTGACCGAGACGGCGCTGTTCAACTGCGTCTTGTCACGGCCCGAAGCGGTCACAACGATGGAATCGAGGCCAACCGCTTCCGGAGCGGCTTCAGCCTGAGCGGCATCCTGCGCGATCGCGGGCATCGCCAGCAATGCGCTGGAAAGCGCAACAACGGACGCGCACGAAAAAATGGGTGTAACCTTCATATTTCCTCCCACCAAGAAGCTCCTGCAGCGGCTGCAGGAATCAGTCATTGTCTCGATAGACTCGACAACAATCGTTTGCAACGACAATCGCAATCGATTGCAACAAATCATCCGATAGTGTCGTTCGTGCAACATCCTCCCCCTTTGCCCTTACAAAACGCGCAGCTAAACGATTGACAGTCATATCGGTAGAGTCGCATCAAAAGACAGAGGGGCGTTGCGCATATCGGCGCACAGGAGCGCTTGCGCAGGATATCCAGTTTTCATGGACGACGTAAAAAAACCGGGCAAGATCAGGAATATCGCCGAACTGGCCCGTATCGCGGGCGTCTCGGCCGGGACAGTTTCCCGCGCGCTGGCGGACAAGTCTCTCGTCAACAAGGAAACGCGCGAGCGCATACAGGCACTCGCCCGCGAGCATGGCTTCAGGCCAAACCAGATGGCGCGCCGCCTTCGCACGCAACAGACCGGCGTCATCGGCGTGGTGATTCCCCTGGGCCACGAACGACGCCAGCATATTTCAGATCCATTCTTCATGACGCTGTTCGGCTATCTGGCAGACGAACTCACCGAGAGCGGGCACGACCTCATGCTATCGCGCGTGATTCCCGGCGATGACGAGTGGCTCGATCGCATCGTCGATTCAGGAATGCTCGATGGCGCCCTCGTCATCGGCCAATCCAACCAGTTCGATGTGATCGAACGTGTTGCGCAGCATTACCGACCCCTTGTCGTTTGGGGTAGCCATCGTGAAGGTCAGATCCAGTGCACTGTAGGCGTCGACAATGCTGCGGGTGGAGCACTCGCGGCTAGGCGCCTACTTGCACGCGGCGCGAAGCGTCTCGCTTTCTTCGGCGATACAAACGGTCCGGAAATCGCCGAACGCTTGCTAGGCGCCCAGCAGGCCTTGTCCGCCGCGCCTGACGCCACCCTGCGTTCCTTTCCGACTCATCTCGCCAGCGACGAGATGGCCAACCAGATCGCCAGTCATCTTCAGGACCTCGATGGTCAGATCGACGGCATCGTCTGCGCATCGGACATTATCGCAATGACCACTATCCGCCTGCTGCACGAGCGCGGCATCGCCGTGCCCGAACAGGTTGCCGTTACAGGGTTTGACGACTTGCCGCTTGCCACAAGGATGGTGCCGCAGTTGACGACCGTACGCCAGGACATCGCTGCAGGCGCCCGCGCTATGGTCGACACTCTGCGCCGCCGGATTGCTGGCGAGGATGCTGCCTCCACGATCATGCAACCCGAGCTGATTCAGCGCGAAAGTGCCTGACCGGTTCTGATGAAATCAGATTGCGACAGTCACCCGGTCGCCATCGAAGTTCAGCCGAAAGCGCGGCGCTGGCGTTCCGCCGAAATTGCTGCGCAGCAATTCGGGATGATCGGCTGCAGTGCGCCCCTTCATGCCCCAATAGTCGACAAAGCTCCAGACTTCGGCCTCGCCCGTCACCCACCAGCTGTAAGATTGCTTGGGTTCAGCATCTGGGTTAGCGGCAACCAACCCGCTTCCGTTAAGTGGCCGCCAAGGCCCGTCGATCAGGTCTGCAACCATGCCGTAAAGACCATTGGGACCGGCAGCGGCTTCGGGTGCAAATGTATGCGTCTGGGTTGACCAGAACAGGTAATAGTAGCCTTCGCGAACGACGATATGCGGACGCTCCAGTTCGTTGTTGACGCCGATCGCTTCAACCAGTGGATCGCCCAGTCGCCATGCGCCGTCATGCAGCGTGGCAATGCCGATATTGCCGTTGAAGGCATCGTCCGACCAGGCAGCACTGCCAGTGAAGAGCAGGTGAGCCTTGCCCGTTGCCGGATCACGCAACCATGCGGGATCGCGGAACCCCTTGATCAGACCTGGCGCACCCGTGTCCTGACGATCATGCACATAGCGGATACCGTCAGCCACGATGATCTCGCGCGGACTTTGCCATTCGCCCGGGCCTGCGTCACCAAGGCGTCCTTCACTGACGAAAATGCGCTGCTCGAAGCTCAGAGCATCCTCCCCCCTGCGCCCGGCGACCGTGAAGAAATGCTGCACCGTCAGGCCGTCGTCCATCAACACTGCGCAGCCAGCCCATTCCCGGCTCCCGGGCGTGAAGCCATCTGCGAAGGCATTGCCATGATCGCACCATCCGTCGGCTCCATACGAGATCAATCTGATGCGTGCGTGGCCGTGCCGCTCGATCGGATCTGCAAAGACGGGCGAAGACAGGAAAAACCACCAGTTGCGGCCCATATGCTCGACCGTGCGGCCATCCTCGTGGGCCAATGGCCAGCAGTCCCAGAGGTCGAGGTGATCGAAAAGGCGTACGACGTCATCCTTGCCGATAATAGGAATGCGCGGGTTGTCGCCGTAACCGCTCGGCTCCCAGCGGGTCGCACCGAATGAAGCAATCGATTGAAACGGCGAAGAAATGTCGGACATCAGGGGCTTTCCGGATTTCATGGTCAGGTGCGCTTGCGCAGATGAAAAATGGTGACGGTCTCGGCCTTGTCGGGTGGTAGCGGCAGGCCTGACGATGCAAGCCAATCGGCCGGAAATGGCTGAGAAACTGACTTCATAGCTTCGAATAGCTGCGTGCTGTGCGCGGCGTGACCGCCCTCGCCTCCAGCAATGCGCAGAAGGCTCACAAGCCAGGTGCCTGTATTTCCGCAGAAAGGCAGCGGTAGAGGCTGAGGGCGGCGATCGGCAGGCGGATCTGCGCGGATCACGAAGAGGAGCATTTCGTCCGCGCGACCCTGTGCCTGCCAGCGCAGGCCATCACTACCATCACCCAGCCAGACATTACCTGCATGAAGCAGTCCACGCCATTGTTTGTAAAAGGCAATCCAGTCTGCGAGCTCTGAGCGCTCATCTTCTGTAAGTGTCCGCGGATCCATTTCGACGCCCAGGTGCCCGGTCATTGCCATGGCGGCGCGAAAAGCGAGCGAATGCCGGCGGCCGGTTGCGTGCGCGGGGCTCGCAGCGATGTGTGAGCCCATCACTTCAGGCGGTAAAAACGAGAGAAATCCGCGTTGTATGCCGATGCGACTGGCCGCATCGATGTTGTCACTGGTCCAGTAGCGGTGGCAAAATTCAGCCATTCCAGCGTCATTGCGTCCGCCGCCGCCGGCACAGGACTCTACCTCAACTCTCGGGTGCGAACGGCGAACTCTCGCGAGCAGATCGTAGACTCCCCGCACCTGAGAGGCACCTCCGGCAGGCGCAAGATCGCGATTGTGGTCCCACTTGAGATAGGTGATCGGAAGCTCGGTCAGCAGCGCATCAAGGCAACCGAACAGATATTCTCGGACGTCTTCCCGGCGCAAATCGAGCACGAGCTGATTGCGTGCAGTAGGGCGGTCCTGTCCCGGCACGGACAGCGCCCAATCGGGATGAGTGCGGTAGAGATCGCTGTCTGGATTGACCATTTCCGGTTCAACCCAGAGCCCAAACTCCATGCCGAGAGCGTTGACGCGATCGGCCAAGGGCTTGAGGCCCTTGGGATACTTGCGCGGATCAGTCGTCCAGTCACCAAGCCCCGCAGTGTCATCATCGCGATTGCGGAACCAGCCATCGTCGAGGATGAAGCGTTCAACGCCGACCGAGGCTGCCGCCTCGGCAAGGGCAACGATCCGCTCCTCATCGTGATCGAAGTAGCAGGCTTCCCAGGAGTTCAGGTGCACGGGCCGCGGCCTCATCGCACCGCCGGGCCAGCGCAGGCGTGCGCGGACGGCATCGTGGAATGCAGCGGCAGCACCATTGCGACCCGTATGCGACACCGCGACGATCGCGTTTGGTGCATTCCAGCTTTCACCGGGTTGCAAAACAACTTCGCCCGGTTGCAGCACAGCACCTGCGCAAAGCGTCCAGAAGCCCTCGTCGTCGCGATCCACCGAGATGCGGTTGTCGCCGGTCCATGCAAGCTGCAGAGCGCGGACTTGCCCCGCGTGGAAGGTTGCGCCCTCGTCGAGGATTAACAGGCCGCCTGGGCCGCCATGACCGGAAATGCCGCGACGCACTTCGCGGACCCAGGCCTGTTGCGGCATAGATTCTCGACATTCAAGGAGTTCGGCGTTGTGGCGGCCGCGCCAGGAGACGACTTCCCGTGCCAACCCGGTAATTGGCAGGAGTGCGCTTGCCAGCCAGTCCACGGAAAAGGCGGTCGTGCCGACGTTGCGTACGCTGCTTCGGCAAACGTATGCCGCGCCAACCGCTTCAAACACTTGTTCGAGTTCCACCCCTGCAATCGGGTCGGTCGAACGGAAGGTTATACTGGCTGCTGCCTCGGTTACAGCCGATCCAGGGAAGGCGATGGTTAATGCGGAACCATTGCGGCCAAGGCGGAGCACCTCCGGGCCGAACCATCCAAGACCCGAGACCGGGGCGACAGAAAGCGGTACGTCATCATCAAGCGAATACGAGGCAGGCGCACGCGTGGTGGCAAGCTCGGGCAGGCCCTCTGTGGATACAGTAGCACCGAAATGCCGCCACACTGGGAGAGCCGCGTCGCGCAGCTCCCAGACCAGCGTGCCTGCGCCAGCATTCAAGGCAATCGTCGAGCCCATCAAGCCGCCAGAACCGCGTGCGGCATCGCATTCACTCGCCCCTCACGCACCCACAGCACCGAGAAACCGGCGAGCACGAGCGAGGCACCGCAGAACATCAGCATGTTGCGCGGATCACCGCCGAGGACGAGCTTGTAGGCATCGAAGCCCAAGGACACGAAGCCGAGATCGAGCCTGCTCATGACCACCGCGAAGATGAGCATCGGTATGACGATCATCATGTTGAAGATGCCCATGTAGACGCCGGTGCGCTGGGGCGGGATGGAATTGGTGAGGATGGCATAGGGGTTGCCCATGATGCTACCCCAGGCGAGGCCGATGCCGATTGCCGGCAGGAACAGCAGCGCCTTGTCGGTTACGTTCGGCAGGACAAACATGCCCACGCCCCCTGCGAACAGACACAAGGCATGGAGCGGCCCCGGTCCGATACGCTTGACCACCGGCACCATGGCGAAAGCTGTCACGAAGGAGATGGCATTGTAGAAAGCCGCAACCTCGCCGTTGGTGAGGACAGCTGAGTGGAAGGCACTGCTGTGAACGTCTGCCGTGCCATAGACAGTGCGGCTGATCGAGTAGACCGCATAAGTCCAGTAGCCCGACATGCCGACCCACTGGAACAGGCTCATCAAACCAAGCTTGCGCATGGCTACGGGCATATCGGCAATAGCCTTGCCGATTTCGCTCAAGGTTGCCCATGCGCCCTTCGGTTGCGCCTTGATATGGGCGCGCTCTTCGTCGGTCAGAGGAAGTTCTCTAACCCGAAGGACGGACCAGAGGATGGTGCTGAGCGAAAGCACGGCACCGACCATGAAGACGATGCGCACGGTGTAGGGAATGCCGTGACTGTCCACCCAATCCTGATTCATGCCAAGGCCGACCAGAAGCGAAGGTGTGAGGAACGCCAACATCTGGGCGAGACCGGTGAAGGCGCTCTGCGAGAGGAAGCCTGCCTGCCGCTGGTCCGGGTTCAGGCGATCCGAAACGTAGGCGCGGTAAGGCTCCATCGTGATGTTGTTGCCGGCATCCAGGATCCACAGCAGCGACATGGCCATAAGGATCGAGCTGGACAAGGGCATGAAGAACAGACCGAACGCACAAAGCACCGCGCCGATCAGAAAGTATGGCGTCCGGCGGCCCCATTTGCTGTCGGTACGATCGCTCATCGCGCCGATTATCGGCTGAACGAGCAGTCCGGTAATGGGCCCGGCAAGCTGGAGCATCGGCAACTGGGATTCATCCGCGCCGAGATAGCTGTAGATCGGCCCCATGTTTCCCTGCTGCAGACCGAAGCTGAACTGAAGCCCGAGGAAGCCAAGGTTCATTTCCAGTATCCGCGCCAACGGCAGATGCGGCCTCAACTTCGTAGCTGTTTCCACTTGCGGCTCTCCCATGGGCCTTCGCGAGCCCTTGACTGCTCATGCCATAGGTTCACCCCCATGACAACAATCGATTGCATATGAGGATGCCTGAACCGATCCACACCCCTTCGCATGAATTCAATGGGAGAGTGATGCATTGAACGGTGAGGAATATCCGAATGATGACAGTGCATTCGTCACACGATCATGAAGGTTGCACAGGCATCCAGAAGGATGGCGCAATTATCCTTGCTTGATTGGCGGAGACGCTCCGCAGTGAAACAGGAAACACTCGTAAACGGGCAGCTAGGCCGAGGCGCATCGCGACGCCGCATGACACGCCCTTGATCTTCGACTTTTTTGACCGTTCAAGGCCGGGACGTTGCCCCCCCTGATCGGATATGCAGATGGAAGTCACTACTGTTCGGCTGTGGCTCAAGTGATGCAAACGGGTCGAGCGCGACAACAGCATCATTGACGTCAACCGCAACAGCTTTTGCTACGGCCAAGACCTCTGCCACGACAGACGGCATCGTCACCGAATTGCCAAGCGCTCAGCGTGAGGTCATGACGCCAACGTCCTCAGCGCGCTGGAGATAGGATCGGCACGTATATCGGCCATGACCACAAAAGCATCTCGCCGCGCCAAGGCCCTGACGATGCCCAACCCGATGCCTGACGCGCCGCTCGTCACGCGCCCTGCGAAGGAATCAATCGCCATCGTGCCGCTCCCGCTAACTGGTGCCTTCATTCACCCGGACTTATCAGCACCTTGCACTGATGGGTCCGCTTGCGCAGGCTTTCGAATACATCGGGTGTCGCATCGAGCGAAATGGTGTCGGTTACGAGCATGCGAGGCTCAACAGCGCCGCGATCGAGAGCGTCGAGAGCGGCCTCGTATTCTTGCCGCGTGAAGAACGCAGACGTGACCAGCTTTACCTGCTTTGACAGCATGGCGAAGCTGTTGAAGGTATCGGGCCGAGTACACAGGCCGAGCAAGACGATCGTACCGTCATTGCGGACCTGATCGACGGCTTGGGCGATAAGACCGGGCACGCCGACACATTCGAACACAACGTCCGCCGAGCCGCCTAGAGCGCGCTCGGAGCTGCCGACGGGATCGGCAGGCTCTACCACGAAATCGTGCGCGCCCATCTGAAGGGCGCGGTCATACTGCCATTCCGCAAGATCCTGCACGACCACCCTGCCCGCTCCGAAGCGCCGTGCCCAGAACGCTACCGCAAGGCCGATCGGACCCGCGCCAAGAATCAGCACCTTGTCGCCGATCTTCATCCGGCTAAGCGCGACGCCGTGCAGGGCAACTGCGAGCGGCTCCACGATGGCGCCGTCCGCAAGGCTTGCGCTCTTGGGCAGGCGGACGCACTGGTTTGGTTTGGTCAGGGCGAACTCGGCATAGCCGCCGCCCTGCAGCCCGAACCTTTCGCACCATTGCACTTCGCCGGTTCGGCATGATTGGCACTGGCCGCAGCTTTGCAGGGGAATTACAGAGACGAGGTCACCGGTCCGTAGCCCATCGACTCCCTTGCCGAGCGCGACGACCTCGCCCGCAAACTCGTGACCGAGGACCGAGCCTGCACCTTGGCCGTAAGCCGGATCTTCGGTCATGTGCAGGTCCGAGCCGCAGATGCCGCAGCGTCCGACCTTGACGACGACATCACCCTCACCCGGCGTCGGGTCCGGGATTGTCTCGACGGCCAGCGGTTTGTGCAGGCCCTGCATCACGGCGGCGCGCATGGCAGTCGTCCCTAGTTGTACTTGCCGAGCATCATGCCGCCATCGATCACGACGTGGCTGCCGGTCATGTAGTCCGAAGCGTCGGAGGCGAGCAGAAGGGCAAGTGGCTTGAGTTGTTCGGTTTCGGCGACCGAGCCGAGTGGCACGATGGCATCCCATGCCGCGCGAGCCACCGGGTCCTTCTTCAGCCAGCCACCGCCGATGTTGGTTACGAATGGCCCCGGCGCTATCGCGTTTATGCGGATGCGGAATTCGGCGAGTTCGAGGCCAAGTGCGCGGACCATGTGGAGCACTCCGGCCTTGGCAGGCATGTAGGGCAACCCGACGATGGGTTCGGTGACCAGACCGGCATTCGAGGCGGTGGTGATGATTGAACCGCCGGCGCGGCCATTGGCGCGACCGTCCTTCTTCATGATGCGCACGGCATTGCTCACGGTGTAAAACACGCCGTTGAGGTTGATCTGGATCGAGCGATCCCAACGCTTGTGGTCGTAGGTATCGACCTGACCGTCAGGGTTGCGGTGGCCGGCAGGGTTCCAGAAGCCCGCTCCGGTATCGATGCCGGCATTCGCAAAGCAGATGTCAAGGCCACCATAGGCCGCATCGTGGGCATCGAAGGCAGCAACGACATCGTCCCAGTCTGACACGTCGAGCCGGGCGGCACGCACTTCGTAGCCCAATGCACTCAAGCGAGAGGCTTCTCGTTCTGCGCCTTCGGCATCAATATCGGTCAGCGAGACTGCGGCTCCGGCTTCGGCCATGGTTTCGGCATAGGCCAGCCCGATGCCCGAGGCAGCCCCGGTGACGAGTGCGCTGCGTCCCTTGATGTCAAACCTGTCGAGCGTTCCCATCTGCATCCTCTTGTTCTGTTTGTTGTTCGCGATCGATCAGCCGCTTGAGCATGCGCCGTGCGCGGACGCCGCCGCCATCGCCGCCCAAAATGAGCGGTCGAAGCGACCAGAAGTCCTCGCCGCGCATCAGCCGATGGCTGTCGCGAATGATCGGCATGTCTTCCTGTTCGAATGCGAACTCGAGCGCGCCGCGCATGGCTGCGGTGAACTCTGCATCGCCCAGCTTGTAATCGCGCGCCGTGGCCCAGAAGTAATGGGTTGTATCCAAAGTTTCGGGTGTGAAGGCGTGAAGCGAGGGCAGCAGCGTGCATTGCTCGCGCGGCGTGCCGGGATTGCCGGCTCGGAAATCGAAATAGAGCACTGCGGGTGCGTGCCATTGCACGAGGCCGTAGAAATCCTGCTTGCTCCCTTCGGTACCCATCACGGCCGAAATGCCGACCGAAAGGTAATCATCGAGCCTGATGTATTCGGCGAAAACGTTCTCGCCATCCTGCCAGAACTTGCGTTCGCCTTCCGTAAAGGCTCCGGCAACCAGCGCAGGGTGGACGAAGTTGGCGTGGCTGAGGTCGAGGATGTTGTCGCTATAGAGTTCGTAGTGCCCTTCTGCCACGGTGCTGCCCCGCACGGCTTCCCACTTCGGGTCTGACAGCCAGGAGAAATCCGGAATGAGCGCGGGATCGGCCTTTGCGGGATCGCCCATCCAAATCCACAGCAAGGCGTGCCGTTCAACGAGGGGGTAGACCCGCAATTGCGCGTCAGGGAGCTGTCCACCGGGGTGCGGGTTGTGGACGCAGCGTCCTGCGCCATCGAAGCGCAAGCCGTGGTAGGGGCACATCAATGCTCCTTCCACAACAGTCCCGTGCCCCAGTGGTGCAAAGCGGTGCGGGCAGCGCCCCGATACGGCCTGAGCTACACCATCCGCATCGCGGAACAGCGCGACGGGTTCTTCGAGAAAGGTGCGCTGTTGCGGTTCACTGCCAAGATGATCCGCCCAACTGGCAACATACCACGCATTGCGCAGATAGCTCCCCCGTGGCTCCGCAGGGAGCTTCGGGACCGCTGCCTTCTCCCCGCTCACGCCCGCCCCGTCAGAGATAGAGGGCGGGGTTGATCGCGATGCCGTTTTCGCGGCAGTACGTCTCGTAGTGGTTCATGAACCACCAGACGTCGAGCGTTTCGACGTGGTTGCCGTCTTCGTCGAAAAACTCGTTCGCACCCTGCATGTGGAAGAGCGCCTTCATGCCGTTCGGGTCATCGGTGACGAGCGTGTGGGCCGTGCCAGGGGTTTCGGTAATGAAATCGCCCGGACGGCAGATCCAGTCGTATTCCAGGTAACGGAACGAGCCTTCGAGACCGATCGCCCAGACCTTGCCGCGGTGCTTGTGTGTGCCGATGACACCTGGCCCTTTGATCCACAGCACATTGACATAGACGTTCTCGCGCACGTCGAAGGCAAGATGGCGGATCGCGGCATTGTCACCGAACGGAACCCAGGGACTCTCGACTTCCGACGAGCCGACGTAAGTGCCCTCGACGCCCTTGGTCCGGATCAGGTCGCCATAGAGTTCAGGGACGTTTACGATCTTGTATGCGCCCGAAGGCGGCGCGGTCATGGTGCCCATGATAGCCTCAGAGATAGAGCTTGGGATTGATGGCGATGCCGTTCTCGCGGCAGTAGGTCTCGTAGTGGTTGATGAACCACCAGACATCGGTGGTATCCACCAGAACCGCGTTCTCGTCGTAGAACTCGATAGGGCCCTGCATCCAACCGAATAGCTTGCAACCCTGGGGATGATCCGTGACCAAGGTGTGGCTCTCTCCCGGCGTTTCAAGGATCAGGCCGCCGGGCGTGGCCACCCAGTCATACTCAAGATAGCGCACGCTACCTTCAAGACAGACCATGGTGATCGTGCCGCGGTGGAAGTGCGTGCCGATGACGCCCGGTCCCTTCACCCAGAGGATGTTGGAGTAGAGGTTCTGCCGGACGTCAAACGCGAGGTGCTTGATCGCAGCGTTGTCGCCGAAAGGAACCCAAGGGCTGTCAGCATCAGTCTGTGCGTCGATGTATCGACCGCCGGGGCTGAGCCGAGCAACCAAATCCTTGTGCGCGAAAGGAACATCGACGATCTCGTGTTTGTTCGACGGCGGCGCGGTCATCACGTCCATTGCGGAGTCCTCTCAGCGGATTAGGGTGTCGACGTAGTCAGCGCCAATGCCGACGGCGTCATAGTGTTCACGCGCGGCCTTCATGTAGTCGAACACGTCGTAGTGGCCGACGGTGTTGCCTTCCTCGTCGAGCCACATCAGGGGGCCGGAGACGACAAAGAAGACCTTCATCGGGTCCTCGTGCTCGTAGCAGACCAACGTGTGGCTCTCGCCCGGTGTCTCGTAAACGAAGTCACCTGCGGTCGCCGTCCAGCTGTGCTCGAGGTAAGCCCACTTGCCGCTGATGGTATATGCCCAGATCGGGTGTGGGTGATAATGGCGGTTCACGAGGCCTGCCGTCTTGCTCATCAGGACATCCGCCCACATGTTCTTCGACGGGCTGATCCAGACGGGCTTGGTAAAGACAGTTTCCGAGATCGGAACCCAATAACGCTCATCGCCCTCGGCGATCTTGGGCAGATAGACTTCAGGCAGTCCGCCTTCGCGGAAGACCTTGTCGACCGGCTTTATGTCCTTCCAGAATTCCGCGTGCGGCGCTTCAGGCATTTTCTCTCTCCGTGATGATGAACGCGGGCGAAGCCAAAGGGGATCCGGCCCAGCCCGCGCACTCTGTCAGCTTATCAGAACTCTACGCCGAGACGCGCGAACCATTCGCGCGGGCGGCTGTAAGTGCCATAGAACTGACCACCGGCGATCTGGGCCTGGCCGGTAACCAGGTAGCGCTCGTCGGTGATGTTGGTCATGCCCACGGTCAGGTCCCAATGATTGCCCGACTTGTAGGTGATGTTGCCGTTGACGATGTCGGTCGGCCCACGCTGCAGCAGATAGGCACGCTCGGTATCGTTCCACAGCGAGGTAGTGTGGGTGTAGTCCGCAATGACCACCAGCTTGGAGTCACCACCGAGCGAAAGCTCGTACCGCGGGCTGATGTTGAACTTCCACTTAGGCGTCTTGGGAAGATCAGCGCCCGGGAACACGCCAGCCTGGAACGGATTGGCAGCAACTTGCGCACCTGCGAGAACCGCTGTGTAGTACGAGTCCGTGTAGCCAACCGAAGCGTTGATCAGGAAGCCATCCGTCGGAGCCGCAACGACTTCGACTTCGAAGCCCTTGATACGTGCATCACCGGCGTTCTGAATTGTCGGCGAGACGCCCTGCTGGAAGTTGAGCTGAATGCCCTTGTAATTCGTCAGGAACGCCGCCGCGTTGATCTGAAGGCGACGGTCGAGGAACATCGACTTCACGCCCACTTCCCAGGTCGTTGCCTTTTCCTCGTTGAAGTCAGGCGCGGTAGGCAGTGGGTTGGACAGACGCGTCGTCCAGCCACCGGTCTTGTAACCCTTCGACCAGCTAGCATAGAGCATGGCATCGTCTGTCGGGTGATACTGAACGCCGATCTTGGGCGAGAAGTCACTGAACGACTTTCGCTGCGTTCCGGCGACGTAATAGCGCAGCGGCTGTCCCTGGTTGGGGAAACCGGCTGCGATACGGCAGGCGTCGGAAATCGGATTGATCGATGCGCATTCCGGCACACCAACCTGGGTCAGGATCTTGTAGGTAAGGCCGTTGGCATCCGACTGAAAGCCTTCGAAGCTCTTGTTTTCCTTCGTGTAACGGCCGCCTATTGTGATGCCGAACTGTTCGGTCGGGCGGTAGTCAATTTGACCGAAGAAGGCATAGTTCTTGGTCGAAAGATCGTTCGGGCCGTCAACCTGCAGCAAGCCCTCGGCAAAGGTCACGTAGTCGTGCAGGTCGCCTGCTTCCTTGAAGAAGTATGCGCCCAAGACATAGTTCAACTTCTTGTCCATCGCCGAACCGTTGAGCTGCAGTTCCTGGCTGAACTGCCACTGGTTCATCGTGAAGCTGGTGTGCAAGAAGTTGAGCGGCGAACCATCGAGGTCCATGCCCGCATTCCAATGCAGTTCGCGATAGGCCGTGATCGACTTGATCATCATCGTATCCGATAGATCAAACTCGATCGTACCCGAGCCGCCGTAGGTCTTCAGCTTGGAGTAGTTGTTGCCGTTGGCGTAGGATACATCGATGTCGTTGGAGACAAAGCGGTCGTCATAGGGAAGGCGGTTGTTGGCAGGATTGCCATCGGCGTTGACACCGAAAACGGTTGGGTTGTCGAAAATGGAATTAAGCCCGCCGATACCGCCGAGATAGGCGAACGAGGGCGGACCGCCACCGCAATCCCCAACCACGACGCCCTGGATTGCGCAATTGTAGGTTCCGGCAAATACGGCCGGGGTTGTCTTGATCAAGGTGTTGGCGAGCTGCGACTGGTCGATATTGCTGTAGTCACCCGAAACGGTGATGCGCATGTTTGACTTGTTGTCGTAGCGAAGCTTGCCGCGCAGATTCCAGCTGTTGTCGCCACCTTCGCTGCCATATCCGATGTTATGATAACCGGCGGCCTTGTAGTTCGTGATCGGCGTGGAATCGAAGTTGCTTGCCCCCGGGAACGCGACGCGCTTCACGTAGCCATCGCGGTTTTTGGTTGCGAAGCTCACCGAGGCGGCAAGACCGTCAGTCAGCGGCAAGTCGACTGTGCCCCGGGTCTGCACCAGTCCGAACCGGCCGGTGGTGACATCGCCCTTGAAGCGGAATTCATCGCCTGGATCGTGCGTGACGATCGAAATCGCGCCGCCGATGGTGTTACGACCGAACAGGGTTCCCTGCGGCCCCTTGAGCACTTCAATACGTTCGACGTCAGGAAGGTCCTGGTTTGCGCCAACCGAACGGGCGAGATAGACACCGTCGAGGTAGACACCCACGCCGGGATCGATGTTGAACGCAAAGTCGTTGGCACCGATGCCGCGAATGTAGGCCGAAAGCACCGCCGACGAACCCGAAAAGGGCGTGCCGGCGTCAAGGGTGACATTGAGCGAGATGTTTGAGAGCGATGCAACGCTACCGACTGCGCGCTCCTGCAGGGCATCTGCGCTGAACGCCGAAATGGCGATTGGCACGTCCTGAACGTTTTCCGCACGCTTCTGTGCGGTAACGACGATCTGGGCAATGCCGCCGCCTGTGTCCTCGGCCTGAGCCTGATCCTGTGCAAACGCTGGCGCGGCCAGAACCGTCGCCATTGCTGCTATGGAAACCGATGCAATTCTCATGGTTTTCCTCTCCCTGTTGTTGCTGTTGGCATTCCCGCGACCGGCTGACCGGGTGCGGCATCACGCCAGCTTGGTACGTGCTGGCGGCAGTTCACGCTTGCACTGTGGCGCAAGGCGATCAGGACTGATGCGCAAGACCCTCATGTGCGCACCAGCCAGTGATTTCATGTCGACACAGACTTTCCCAGCCTCCAGTCGCGTGGTGCCGCTCCGAACTGCTGGCGGAAGCAGCGCGTGAAATAGGCGCTGTCGTTGAAGCCCAGTTCGAACGCAATTTCGGTAATGCTCGCGTCTGGGCGTGCAACGAGGCGGTCTGCAGCACGGCTTAGGCGATGTTCCAGGATATATGCCGTTGGCGTGGTCCCCATGGCGGCGAAAACGTTCTGCACCGTTCGTACCGAAACGTTGCAGGCATCAGCGATCGAAGCGGTCCGAAGCGCGGGATCACCAAGGTTCGCCGCGACAGTCGCTATCACGCGGCGGCGCATCTCGGCATCACCGTTCGTCGAAGCTGGACGCTGCGAACCGCGCATGGCCATGGCCGCCAGATCATAGAACACGGCATTGACGCCGACTTCCCACTCGGGATCCTCGGCTGTGCGTTCACCTTGCTGCCACAAGGACAGCAGGAAATCGTGGAACACGCGGCCGCCTGGCGTTGCACCGCACATGCGCTGCAACAAAGCGTCGTCCACCCCAGGGAAACGCTCGGCCAGCGGAGCGCGGGGAAACTCGACGACAAGCATCTCGTGACCGGTCAACTTGATCGTATAGGGTGAGTGCGGGCTCGCAAGGACGAAGTCGCCGGGTTCCAGCGCGCACTCCGCTTGCTTTTGCGAATGCAAGCTTGTGCCCCGGCATTGCAGATGCAGGATCAGGCGCTCTTCATTTTGCGGCAGCGGCGTGCGACCGACACCGGAATGTGTTGAATCGGTGCGTATCATGTCGAGCTCGCCAACCCGCCAGGCAAGCATCTTTCCCGCAAAATCCTCACCAGGGACATTCACGAAAGTCCCGGTGAAGACCCGATCGGCGATTTCGTTCCAGTATCGAGCACGCTCCTGCGGCGCCACGTCGCGGGTATGAAACCTGAGAAGTTCACCCATGGTGCTTGCCTCCCTAGTCAGGCCCCGAAGGCCATTGCCGGAACCGCGCGACGTGCAACGACGCGTGGCGCGGATTCGATAAGTCCAAGCGTCAGGATGCCGGCCAGAATGGTGCAGCCAAACATCAGCCAAAGCGGCGCGGACAGGCCGTAAGCATCCGCAAGACTGCCCGCGAAGAAGGGCGAGAGCACACCTCCAAGAACTTCGCCCGTCCCCATGACGACACCCGTAAGCGTCGCAGTCAGCCGAGGATCGACAGATTCCGACGGGATCGTCGCCATGAACATCGGGAAAAGGCCGTTAAGTCCCCAACCAAAGAAGAAGATCGCGGCCAGGACCCAGGTCGATCCTTCGTAGTACAATCCGCCAAGTGGCAATATCACGCCAAGGAACGAGAAGAAGATCATCACTGGGCGCCGCCCGATGGCGTCGGAAATGGCCGGGACAACGAAGCTGCCGAGACCTGCGGAAATGCCGAGAGTCGCCATGAGCCACCCCATCGTCTCGGGTGCGAAGCCGCGCGCCTTTGTCAGGTAGAGCGGCATGAATGCCCAGCAAACGACAAGGTAGGAAACCAGCAGAATCGAGATCAGCGCGCAGAGGATCACGTTGCGATGGGAGAACGCCTCGCGGAGCGTCACGCGGGGTGAAGCGTCATCATGAACTTCGGCCGGCGGCTCGCGCAAAGTGAACCAGATCAGCGCGGCAGTGATGAGCCCTGGCACAGCAGCGAGGTAGAAGCCCGTGCGCCAACCGGCTGCCACGGCGATTGGAACCAGCAAGATCGGCGCCAGACCGGATCCTAAAAGATTCGACCCGAGGTTCTGGGCCACACCCATCGCAAGGCCGCGCCGTTCGGGTGCCACTTCGGAGACGATCATCGAGTGGCTGACCGGCATCACGCCACCTTCGGCCGCGCCCATCAGCAATCGCGCGCCCAGCAGCATCATGAACGACGATGCCGCGCCCGAAATGAAGGAGCAAAGGCAGAACGCTACGGTTGCCACCACGACAACCGGCTTGCGCGAACCGAGCTTGTCCGAAATCCGCCCGACGAGCAGCCCAGACAGGGCCCACGTCAGCGACAGCGCTGAGCTGAACATCCCGACTTGCGTGTTGCTCAAGTTCAGGTCGGGCTGGACGAACGGCATGAGGAAATTGAGCGCGTTGCGGTCGAAGAACAGGATGCCGAAGTTCAGGCTCAGCAGAGCGGTCACCCACACCTGGTATCGGCCGCTTCTGGCTGTGCCCGTGATCATCCCGTTATTCCCCTCGTTCTTATGACTTTATGACTTCAGATGAATGGCCGGATCGGATCGGCGCCATCCCAGCCCAGCGATGCGAGCCACATTGCCGTAAAGTGTGCGTCCATCCCGGGCGTTGCCGGGATCAGTTCCAGAAAACCTGGTGCAGAAACATCACCACCTTCGAGGTAGGCAACGCTTCCTCCGGTCGGGACCGCGGCCTTGAACGCCAGATCGTAGCCACGTGCGGTGTAGGCGGAGAGGTCTGCCTCGACGTCCGCGCAAGCGATGCCGAAGTGATGGAAGCCGTATCCGCGCTGCTCGATTGTCTCGCGGTAAACCGAAGGATTACCGTCAAGCGGCTGGATCAGTTCGATCTGCATGTGCCCGGCAAAACCCATGGCTATCGTCACATCTGCCGTCGATGGCGCGCCCCGATAAAACTGCTCCGGGCTGAGGAAGTGATCGAGCAGGAAGAACGGCCCTGCGCCGCAATCGCGCTGAAAGTGCGCGATGGATGCACGGATGTCCTCAACGACGAAGGCCGTCTGCATCACGCCACCAAAAGGTTGGCCGAAGCCAAGCATCTGCGTCATCGATTTCCTCTCCAGAGCCCTGCCTCTTGCGGGCAGCGGCGCGAGTGACGGCTCAAAGCGTTATCGCGACTTTCCCGAACAATCCTGCGGACGACTGATAGGCATAAGCATCGAGCGCATTCTCCAAGGCGAATGCCCGATCGACCACAGGCTTGATTCCGTGCGCGTCGATGAACGCGTTCAACCTCTGCGCCATGGCCTTCGAACCCACGAAGATTCCCCGGATCGAAGCGCCCTTGAACATCAGGCCATGCGGATTGGTATCGCCCTCGCGCGTGAGCACTCCGATCAGTGCGATCTCTCCGGCAAAGCCGACTGCGGCAATGGATTGCTTGAGCGTACCTGCACCGCCGACTTCCACGACCTTGTCGACACCGCCACCAGCAATGCGTGCGGCCTCGGCACCCCACTCGGGCGTGGTGCGATAGTTGATGACGTGATCTGCTCCCATCGCCCTGACGCGCTCAAGCTTCTCATCCGATGAAGACGTGGCAATCACCGTGGCACCAGCGGCCTTGGCGATCTGGAGGGCAATCAACGAGACGCCGCCGGTTCCGAGCACCAGAACCGTGTCCCCAGCCCTTAACGGCCGGGGACCTTCCATCAACGCATTCCAAGCGGTCACCCCAGCGCAAGGAAGGCAAGCGGCTTCGACGACATCCAACGTCTCGGCTAGCCGAACGACACCGCGTTCCGGTAGAACCACGTAGTCCTGCAACATTCCCGGAGCAGGAGGAGCACCAAGCGCCACACCCATACCGGGGTTGGGTGGGCCGTCCATCCAGTCCTGGAAGAAGATACCGGCAACACGGTCGCCAATGGCAAGTGAGGTTACGCCCGTACCAACGGCTGCAATTTCACCTGCGCCGTCCGAGAGAGGCACGGTGTCGCTTTGCACGACACCACCCATGTAAAAACCAAGCGGAATGATCTGGTCGCGATAGTTTAAAGAGCAGGCCCGCACTCGAACGAGCACTTCGCCCGGTCCGGGTTGTGGAGTCTCGGTCTCAACCAGCTTGAGATCGCTGAGTGAGGTCGAACCTGCGGAAATGATCCACTGGCGCATCGGCATTTTCTCCCTGTGAAGAGGATCATCACCGATTCAGCGCCAACAATTAATCAGTTGGGCAAACAGATTTCATCAGGTGGAACTTAATTGGGGTTCGCCTCCAAAGCTGCACCGATTGCGCGCGCCGTGGCCTTGAGTGCAGCGAGGTGGCGCTGCACGACAGCTTCGTCAGCTCCGCGTCGACCAGGCCATGTTACATTGATCGTTGCAATTGGGGCGCCGCCAACAAGGATCGGCACCGCCATGGAGCGCCGCCCGTCACGCAACACCAACTGTTTGGACCTGTCTGGCCACGGGAGCAGTGGATCGCGCGTGGCATATCCGCGCTGTCGTACCTGCTGCAGCATAAGCCGCAAATCTGCTTCGCTGCCCTCTGGAGGATTGGCGGGCCGCAAGCGGTCAATGATCGAATCCCGCTCGGTATCGCCGCACGCGGCAAGATACGCCCGGCCGGTAGCGGTATGAATATAGGACAACTTGACCCCCACAGGGCCAAGGATCGCCGAATCCAGTCGGAAAAGCGGACTGTTCGTTTCCAGAATTTCCATGTGATCGAGCCGCGGTGCAGCGAGAACCGAAGGCCATGCCACCTTGGTCGAAAGTGCTTTCATGTGTGACGACGCAACTTCGGCAATGTGCGCAGGCGACGTGACAGAGGCGCGCTCGATCCGATCCACGTGCGGGAGGTAAGCACCATCGGCCAAGCGCTGCCAGATCAGCCCTTTTTGCCCAAGCGTGACGAGCATCCGCAGCAACGTCGCCTTTGGCAGTCCCGTCGCCAGATGCAACTCATGCAGGCTTGCCGCCTTCCTCGTCTGCACCTCGATCAGTACGTCGAGCCCGCGCTCCAACGCCCGCACGGTCTTGACCTTGCGCTCCAGCATCCATCCTGCTCCGGCAAATTCTGCGTTTCACCTTATGCAACGCAAAATCACGAAACCCCCGTGCAAAGTCAACCGCGCTGACGCAGCAATAGGCGATGGAGAGGAAAACCAACCGATGACCAAGCCAAGCGTCATGTTCATCTGCACGCAGGATACCAAGGAGGAGGAAGCGCGCTTTACCCGCGCCGCGCTGGAAGCGGCGGGCGTGGACGTGGTGCACCTCGACCCCAGCGTGCGCCGCACTGTCGGCGGTGCAGAGATTTCACCTGAGATGGTCGCACATGGTGCAGGCATGACCATCGAGCAGGTTCGTGCGCTCGGCCATGAAGGGAAATGTCAGGATGCGATGATCCGGGGCGCCATCGCCACAGCGCACGAATGGAACGCAAAGAGCCCGGTTTCAGGCATACTTGCAGTCGGCGGCTCCATGGGCTCGGCTCTTGCCGGCGCCCTGATGCAGAGCTTTCCCTATGGCCTGCCCAAACTGATCGTCTCGACCATGGCCTCGGGCTTCACCAAGCCCTACATGGGCGTGAAGGACATCGCGATGATGAACGCGGTGACTGATATTTCGGGCATCAACACCATCAGCCGCGATGTTTTTCGCAATGCCGCGAACGCGGTGGCGGGGATGGCCAAGGGCTATGACCGAGACAAGGGTCCAGAGAAGCCCCTGGTTCTGATCACCACGCTCGGCACCACGGAGATGAGCGTCAAGCGCATCCGGCAGGCGCTGGAGAGCGATGGCTGCGAGGTCATGGTGTTCCATTCCTCGGGCGCGGGTGGCCCCACTCTTGACGGTCTGGCCACAGACAAGGACGTAGCTCTGGTCCTCGACCTCTCACAGACAGAAATCCTCGACCACATCTTCGGAGGCCTTGCAGACTCCGGGCCTGACCGTGGCAAGGCAGCCCTGCGCAAAGGGATCCCGACGATTATCGCCCCCGGCAATGCAGATTTCATCATCGGCGGCCCGATCGACATCTCGCGCGTGCAGTTTCCCGGCCGCCGCTATCACGAGCATAACCCCCAGCTGACTGCAGTGCGCACAGGTGTCGACGATCTGAAGAAGCTCGCCGACCACCTTGCTGCCAACGTGCGCGAAGCCAAAGGGCCGGTCCGCGTATTCACGCCGCTTGGTGGTTTCTCCAGCCATGACAGCAGCGCAGGACATCTCCAGGACCTTTCCGTTCCCGGCCCCTTTGCCGAGTATCTCGCACAGGTCATGCCCGAGAACGTGCCGGTCACGGCCATCGATTCCCACTTCAACGATGAGGCCTTTTCGAGCGCGGTGATTGCCGCCGCGCGTGAGATGCTGGCCGCAAAGAACTGATCAGCAAATGACCGACGATCTTCCCCTCACCCACGAAGACATTGCTGAGATCGCCGCGATCCTCGAGAATTCGGGCTATCGCGAACTCGATCTCGCCACCCGCCGCTTCAGGCTGCGCGTGGCGAAAGGCGATGGCGAACACGGCGGCATGACACAGGAGTGGCAATGGTCGGGGACGGCTGCGGACGTCGCGCCCGAATCCCAGGCGGCAATCTCAGATCCGGACGCGATCTGCTCGCCCTTACCCGGCACGTTCTATCATTCTCCCCAACCCGGCGCGCCACCCTTTATTCAGCCTGGTGACTTGGTGGGACCGGAGACAGTGATCGGTATCGTCGAGACTATGAAGCTGATGAACCCCGTACACGCCGGACGCAGCGGAACTGTCGGAGATGTTCTGGTTCCCGATGGCACGCTCGTTGCCAAGGGCGAAGCGTTGGTGCGGCTGACCTGACATGATCCGCAAACTGTTCATCGCCAACCGTGGGGAGATCGCCCTGCGCGTGATCCGCACTGCGAGAAGCATGGGGATCGAAACCGTCCTCGGCGCCTCTGAAGCCGATGCGGCCTCGCTTCCGGCTAAGCTTGCCGATCATGTCGCGATCGTCGGCCCCGGTCCGTCCTCGCAAAGCTATCTAGCGATCGATCGCGTCATCGCAGCGGCCGTCCGGTCAGGTTGCGATGCGGTTCATCCCGGCTACGGCTTCCTGTCAGAGAACGCGCAGTTTGCCCGCGCGGTTCTCGCCGCCGGAATGCACTTCGTCGGACCAGAGATCACGACGCTCGAGGGTATGGGCGACAAGCTGGCCGCCCGCGCGCTTGCCGTGGAAGCTGGACTTCCCGTCCTTCCCGGCGGCGAAGCAGCGACGCGAACTGACGTCCATGCCCGTGCTGCTCTGACGGGCTATCCGCTCCTGCTCAAAGCGGTCGCTGGTGGCGGCGGCAAGGGGATGCGCCGGGTCGACCGGCCTGAGGACCTAGATACCGCACTCGATATGGCGCAGGCCGAAGCGCAAGCCGCTTTCGGCAACGCCGCCGTCTATGTCGAACGCTTCGTTGCCAAGGGTCGTCACGTCGAAGTGCAGCTACTCGGCGATGGCACCAGCGCGATCCATCTCGGCACACGCGACTGTTCCATCCAGCGGCGCTTCCAGAAACTGGTCGAGGAAGCCCCCGCCCCTGCCATGCCGCTGGAAGCGCGCGAAGGGATCGAACAGGCGGCTGTGAGGCTCGCCCGTCACCTCAATTATCGAGGTGCAGGCACGGCGGAATTCCTCGTTGATGCGACGGACTTCTCGTTTTATTTCCTCGAACTCAATGCCCGCATCCAGGTCGAACATCCGGTAACCGAAGCAATCACTGGCGTCGATCTGGTCGAACAGCAGCTGCTTGTCGCCATGGGCAAGCCTCTTTCACTCACGCAAGCGATGGTGCGCCCAACCGGCCATGCCATCGAAGTGCGCATCAATGCCGAAGACCCGGACGCCGATTTCCGCCCCTCGCCCGGCCGCGTCACCCGCGCTGCATGGCCGGCAGGCGTAGGTGTACGCATCGACACACACATAGGCGTCGATGGCGAAGTGCCACCCTTCTACGATTCTCTGATGGGCAAGCTCATCGTCCATGGTGACACGCGCGAAGAGGCTGTTGAGCGTCTCGGCAAGGCGCTGCGATCGCTGCAGATCGAAGGCATGCCTACGACTACCCCACTACATCGCCGCATTGTCGCAGATCCGCGCTTCATCGCAGGCGGCGTCGATACCAGCTTCCTCACGGGACTTGCCCAATGACCGAGATCCGTCTCGTCGACGTCACCATGCGCGACGGCAACCAGAGCCTGTGGGGCGCAACCGGCCTGAACACAGCGCACATGCTGCAAGCCGCTGCCCTCACCGAAGCCTGCGGCTTTCGCGCAATCGACTTCACGTCGTCGAGCCACATGGCCGTGGCAGTGCGCTACTTCCGCAACAACCCGTGGGAGCGCTTGCGCCGGATGTCTTCGGCCATGCCGACAACGCCGCTTCAATTCATCACCACCGGCTTGCGCTTCATTGCCTGGCAACAGGCGGACCCGGAATTCATGCGTCTCGTCTATCGCGCCTTGCAGGTGAACGGAGTGGGCCGCTTCGTACTGCTTGATCCGATGCACGAAGTTCCGGCCGTGGTCGAAGCTGCCAAGCTGGTGAAGCAGGAAGGCAACGCTGAGGTCATGGCGGCACTGACCTTCACGCTTTCAGAAATCCATACCGACCAGTTCTACGCTGATTTTGCCAAGGCCGTCGGTCAAAGCCCGAACATTGACCTGTTCTACATCAAGGACCCGGCTGGCCTGCTCTCGGTCGACCGCGCCCGCACGCTTGTGCCCGCGGTCAAGGCGGTAATCGGCAACCGACCACTGGAAGTCCACGCGCACACGACCGTCGGGCTCGGCATGATGACCAGCCTTGAGGCGGCTAAGCTCGGCATCTCGGCGATCCACGTGGGTGTCGGTCCGGGTGGCGACGGGTCGTCCCTGCCCGAAGCCAACCGCATGGTAGCCAATCTTGAAGAGGCCGGTTTCCATGTCGGGATCGACAAGTCGGCACTCAGGCGCCTGACCAACTACTGGCAGCGTGTCGCGCTGGCAGAAGGCTTGCCTCCCGGCCGCCCGCAGAATTTCGATGCCAGTTTCCTGCGACACCAGATCGCCGGTGGCGTGATGACCACCATCGCACGGCAGCTTGAAGAACTTGGGCTGTCGGACCGAATGGACGCGGTGATAGAGGAGACCGGGCATGTCCGCGCAGACCTCGGTTTCCCGATCATGGTCACGCCCTTTCCGCAGATGGTCATGACGCAGGCCTTGTTCAATGTGATCGGCGACCGGCGATATGCACAGGTGTCTGATCAGGTGATCCGCTATTGCATGGGCAAGTTCGGCAAACCCACTTCGCCGGTCGATCCCGAGGTGCTGGCAACGATCATGGATCGCCCACGCTCGCGCGAGTTGGAGAACGAGCCGACGTTCCCGGCGCTCGGCGATCTGCGCCGCCAGTTCGGCACCAACTTGCCAGACGAGGAGTTCTTGCTCCGCGCGGTCATGCCGGCCGAACAGGTAGATGCGATGCTCGCCGCAGGGCGATCCCGCGCGACATATTCGCCCGAAGCTGCACCGATCCTCTCGCTTTTGCGCAAACTCGCAGCCGATCCCAAGGCGCGCGACATCGTGATCGAACGCCAAGGCTTCCGCCTAGCCCTCCATGCCGGAGCATCGCTTTGACTTTCAGTTCCGATTTTCAAGCCCGTCTGCGCGATGCTGCAGGCTACATCTTCGACATGGACGGCACGATTGCCCTGGGCGATTCAAAGAGCGGCGGTCACCGCGCCCTGCCCCATGCGATTGCGGTGCTGGAAGCGCTAAAGGCGAGCGGCAAGCCTTTCGTGGTCTTCACCAACGGCACGGCGAAACCGCCTGCGGACTATGCCAGTTCCTTGCGCAATGCGGGCTTCCCGGTCGAGGACCGGCAAATGCTCACGCCTTCATCTTCGGCGGCGGCATGGCTGGGAAAGGTCGGCCTGACCAAGGTCCGGGTTCTGGGCAACGCGGGTTGCGCCGCCCCCCTTATAGATGCCGGTCTCGATGTCGTCGGCCCATCCGAAGAAGCAGTGGGTGTTCAGGCGGTCTATACTGGCTGGTTCCGCGAGTTCGATTTCAACGCTCTGGAAGCCGCCTGCCACTCGTTGTGGAACAGCGCGCGCCTCGTGACCGCGAGCAACGTACCGTTCTTCGCCACTGAAAATGGCCGAGCTATCGGCGCCAGCTTCCCCATCAATGCGATGCTCACTGCGATGACGCGCAAACGACCGCGCATACTCGGGAAACCTTCGAAAGTCGCCTTCGATACGGCCATGAAGATTATGGGTCTGCCAAAATCGGCAGCAAAGAACGTCGTTGTCATTGGCGACGATCCGGCGCTCGAGATGCGCATGGCCAATGCGGTGGGTGCACATTCCATCGGCCTTGCCACAGGCATCATGGGCAAGGAGGCCGCTCTGCCTGAAAAGGACCGTCCTTCGGTCCTTCTAAAGGACCTCCAGCCATTGCTCGACGTTCTGTGAAAGTGGCTGCCTAGCGCCGCTTTCGGGCGGTCGGGGCGTGAAAGTCCGGGTGCTTGTCGGCGATCCATTGCAAGAAGCGGGCGATCGGTGGAGCGCTTCGCACCACAGTGACCTCCGCCCCGAACCGGCCAAGTTCCGCATTCGTGAACACGGCGTGCAATGTACGATGACAGATCGGATGCACGGCTTCTGTCATCCGCCCTCCCCGGCTCTTTGGCACGGGATGGTGGAACTCCAAGCGACGCCCCAGAGCGCGGCCGCAGAGCCAGCAGGCCGTACCGTTTTCTGCCATCAGTCTGTCATGGCGGGCTCTGACGGCGACTTGCCAGAGCGCCAGAGATAAAGGCCTGCGCCTACGATCACCAGAGCTCCCGCCGCCGAGACGATGTCAGGCCGCTCGCCAAACAACAGCCAGCCAAAGCTGCCCGCCATCAGCAACTGAACATACGTCATTGGCGCGATAGCTGCGGGTCCCGCTTTCGTCGTGGCAATGTAGATGAAGGCATGGGCCAGACTGGCGGTCACAGCGATGATTGCGCATTTGACAAGGACCGAGAAGGGCAACGCTGGAACCTCAAAGAAATGCACTCCGCTGAAGTGGCCAATGATCGTCCCGATACACAGGAACACCGCGCCGATCACGGCAACGTTGAACTGCATCGAAAGTGCCGTGCCAGTTCCTGCAACCTTGCGATTTGCCACCATCAGCAGGGCCATGCCGGTCGCCGCGATCACCGGAAGGAAGGCCACCGGCCCCAGCAGCGCAAGATTCGGGCGCAGGATCGCCAGAACGCCCGAAAACGCCACGATCGTCGCAATCCAGGTTTCGCGCCGCATGGGTTCTGACAGGATAACCGCTGCCAGAATTGCAGTGATCATCGGGCTCGTGAACGAAATCGCGGTCGCTTCGCCAATTGGCATCAGGTGAACCGCACTGAAGAGCGACATTGCCGATAAGGCGACGCTGAAACCGCGCAGGACCTGCCAGCGCAATCGCGGAAAGGCGAAGCCACCGCTGCCTTCGCGAACGAACAGGATTATGCCGAGTCCGATCGCTCCGAACACATAGCGCAATGCACCGATAGCCGTTCCTGGCCAAGCACCGGCCATGGTCTTTACCAACACGTCGCCCACGGAAAGCAGGGCAAATCCGCAGAGGGCATAAATCAGCCCCGATCTCTGACTGTTCTGCAATAGCCTGCTTCCCGGGATCGCGTCGGCACTGATTCCTGCCGAATATTCATGCTCTAGCCGTCAAGCGCGCCCCCCTCCACACAGAAGTGCAGCACTTTACCGGTAGTTAACCATGTCACCCTACGAATACGGACTTGCAGGGCACAGGGGGCCTTTTGCGCAAGGACGGAAACGGGGCCACATGACCAAGCTGATCATCCAGATTCCCTGCCTCAATGAGGCCGACAGTCTGCCGGACACTCTTGTAGCACTGCCCCGACGCATTCCCGGAATCGACAAGATCGAGATCCTGATCATCGACGACGGCAGCACCGACGGCACCGCCGACGTCGCGCGTCGCTTCGGCGCGCACCATGTTGTGCGCCATCGCCGCAACCGCGGCCTTGCCGCGGCCTACCAGAGCGGCCTCGACGCCGCACTCGCCGCCGGTGCAGACATCATCGTCAACACCGATGCCGACGGGCAATACGCAGGTGAGGACATCGCCAAACTCGTCGCCCCCATCGTCGCCAACGAGGCGGACCTCGTCATCGGAGACCGTGGCGTCGGCCGCAACGAACACTTCGGCCCGCTCAAGCGGCTCCTGCAGCGCCTTGGCAGCGCGGTCGTTCGCAACCTTTCGGGCACGGAAGTAACCGATGCGGTCAGCGGCTTTCGCGCCATCAGCCGGTCCGCTGCGCAGCGCATCACCATCACCACCGAGTTCAGCTATACGACGGACATGCTGATCCAGGCCGGGCGCAAGCGGTTCAAGATTGTCAGCGTTCCGATCCGTACCAACGCGACCGAGCGGCCCTCGCGCCTGTTCAAGTCGATCCCCCAGTTCATTGCCCGCCAGCTCATGACCATGGGCCGCGCCTATGCCACATACAACCCGCTACGCACCTTTACGTTGATTGGCGGGGGGATAGCCCTGATCGGGATGATGCCGGTGCTGCGCTTTCTGGTTCTCTGGGCCATGGGTGACGGGGCCGGACACGTGCAATCGCTGGTGCTCGGCGGCGCGCTTATCGTTCTGGGAACTCTCACGGGACTCCTGGGGGTATTGGCAGAGCTCATCGGGGCAAACCGCAAACTCCTCGAGGCAGCACTAGGGCATATCCGCAGGCTCGAGCAGGACATCGCCACGCTCAAGGACCGAACCCCGCCAAATGTCGGTTGGAACGAAAAGGACGTCTCCAACAAGGAAGCGGCATGACCTCCTTTGCCTCTGTTGGTATCGTGTCTCGGCCATTCCAACAGCCTCGAGATCGCTCGCAGTTCATCGCACTCAGCGCCCTGCTGGTGGTTCTCGCACTGCAGTTTCCGCTGGTCCTCTCGCGCGCGATAAACTGGGACGAGTTCTGGCACTACAGCCTGACGGTTATGGCGGCCCAAGGCCTGCTCGACCAACCGCTGCAGACGTTTTTCACGCGCGCTTTCATGTGGGTACCTGACCTGCCAGGCAACGCGGTCGACCACGTCGTGCTGATCCGCATGTTCATGCTCGGCTGCGAGCTTGTGACGCTGGCTTGCATAACAGCGATCGCGACTAGGTTCAGCGATCGTACGACCGGATTGCTCTCGGCACTGACATATGTGGCGGCCGGATACGTGCTGCAACACGGCACGTCTTTCCGGTTCGATCCACAGGCAACTGCCCTGCTGATGACCAGTCTGTGGGTCCTTGTGTGCCGTCCGGCCGATCCGCGCTGGCTCGTGCTGGCAGGTGTGCTGGGTGGCTTTGCGGGCCTGATCACAATCAAGGCGGTGCTTTACGCTCCTGCCTTTGCCGGCGTGTTCTGGCTGCGCTGGAACGAAAGCGGACGGGACCGTGCCTACCTCAAATCGGTCGCGACCATGGTCGCTGCAGCCGGACTGACGTTCGCGATCGCCTACTCGATCCATGCCCATAGCGTTGTCGAAGCAAGTGGACGCGGCGCGAAGGACATTGTCGGCGCCTCGGCTGAGAAAATGTTCAGCCTGACCAGCCATCCATATTGGCGCCACAACCTCAAGGGAGCCATCTTCGCGCCCGCAACGACGCTACTGGCACTGGCAGTTCCCTTCGCACTATTGCGCCGGGACCGACCTGCGGCCGAGCGGATCGCGCTTGCCGGGCTTTGGTTTCCCCTGACGACGCTCGGCTTCTATCACAACACCGCGCCCTATTATCACGTGTTCATGCTCGCCCCGGTGGCAGCATCGGCAAGCGCGATCATTCCACTGGTGACGCGCCGCTACGGCACGCTGTTCCTTGCCGTTTGCCTGGTTGCAGGTGCAGCAATGACGTTTGCCCGGGAACAGTCGGGCACACTAAACAAGCAGCGCCAACTGGTTGCCGCGGCTAACCAGATCTTCGGCGCACCGGTCGGCTACTTCGACAGCTGCGCGATGCTGGGGCAATTTCCGAAAGCAAACGGTTTCATGACCCCTTGGGGCACGGAACGTTATCTGCGGGGAGAACTGCCCAGCCTTGAGCAGATCCAGCACGAACGCGTCGTGCCGCTTGTGGTAAACGACGACAAGATGTTCGCCGATGCCTTGGAGACGGATGGCAAGGTTGCAGACTTCCTTTCCGCCGACCTTGTCATGCTGCGGCAGACCTATCGCCACTTCTGGGGACCCTACTGGATCGCCGGTTTCGACGTCACAAACTCTAATCAGCCCGCCACCATCACGGTACGAGTCCCAGGCCCCTACACAGTGGGCGCCGGTGGAAACGTAACTGTGGACGGAACTCCATACAACGGCGGACAGATCCTCGAACTGGCGCGTGGAAAGCACACTGTGCTCGCGACTGGTGGTTCGACTACGTTGACCTGGGGGCGCGCACTGCGAAAGCCGGTACAGCCTGCGCCCGCCGAGCCATATTTCACGTCGTTCTGATCCGATGGGTGCGGCAATCCCATCTGGAAAGGCGATAGACTGCATCACGCGTCTGCGCGCCCGCGCTCAGGCCGGCTTGCGGGCGTTCTCTGGACCGCTGCTTGTGCTTGCAGTGCTACTCTTCGTAGTTGGTGGCTGGTACTCGTTTCGGCAACTCGATATCGCGCCGGACGAACTGCAGCCGATCCCGCTCGCCCTTCTCGTCGCGACCGGACCGATCACGCTCCTCTACAGCGGCATTGGCCTCTACCTGATGTCCCGTTCAGTCGGGACCGCGATGCCCCTGCCTCGCTCGGTCACCCTTTCGACCTACGCCAATCTCGCCGAGGCACTGCCAGTGCCGGGCGGCGCGATCGTGCGGACCGGCGCGCTTGTTGCATCGGGCGCAGGGCTCAAAAGTAGCTCGATCCTTGTCGTGCTATCAGCCGTCCTTTGGATCGCGATTGCCTGCCTCGGCTGCGGACTCGCGCTGGTAGCACACGGACATCCTGCTGCCTTTCCGCTTTCGGGCATCGGGTTTTGCGGAAGCGGACTTGCTACCGGATGGCTGGTTGCCCGCGCCGGGTGGAAGAATGCGCTACTGACGCTCGGCCACCGCATTGCTGGCATGATAATCATCAGTGCGAGGCTGCATCTTGCCTTTCTGGTCATGGGACAGGCACTGCCGCTGGCCGATGCCCTGCCCTTTGCGCTCGCCAACGTCGCCGGATCAGCAGCGTCGATCGCTCCTTCAGGTCTCGGCATCAGCGAACTGCTTGCTGCAGGCGTTGCCAGCACCGTAGCCGTTGCGCCGGCCGCAGCATTTCTGGCCGTTGGCGTCGACCGTCTTATTGCTCTCGCATCAAGCGGACTCTATGTCCTTGTTGCCATGGCAGTCTCAGGCAGAAATGGCACTAAGCCGTGACAACCGGCAAAGAGCGTTTCGTCGTCTGGGGAACCTTCGACACGGGCAAGCCCCGCGTCAGGATGCTGCTTGCTGCTTTGGCCGACCTGCAGCCGGGCCTGACGACATGTCACCGCAAGGTTTGGGACGGCATCGAGGACAAGAGCCAGATCGGTGGCGTCACACGGTGGCTGTCGATCCTGTTGGCCCTGCTTTTCGCCTATCCTGCCCTCATCGTCAGCTACCTCCGCGCACCAAGGCACGACGTCGTTATGGTGCCCTACCCCGGATTGCTGGACGTCCTCATCCTTTGGCCTTTCGCAAGACTGCGCGGAGCGCGCATCTGCTGGGACATGTTCATTTCTGCTTATGACACCATCGTGGTGGACCGGACGATGGTGTCTCGGCGCGGCCTGGTTGCGCGATTGATCCATGCGGTAGAATGGCTTGCCACCCGCGTCACCAACCTCGTTCTGTTGGACACGCAAGAGCACGCAAGACATGTCGCGGAGATATTCGGCCTTGCTCACAACAAGGTCCGCTCGGTTTGGGTCGGCGTTGAAGACGACACGTTTCGAAGGGCAGAAGCCCCCAAGTTGCACGGGCCGGTGAAGGTCCTGTTCTACGGCCAGTTCATCCCGTTGCACGGGCTCGACACGATCGTCGATGCCATCGCCGGCTTGGCTACCCGTGACGAAGGGCCCAATCTGCGCTTCACGATAGTCGGGACCGGGCAGGAAGCGCCTCGGATCGATGCGAAGCTGGCCGCGCTGAACCTTGCGAACGTCGAACGCATCCAGTGGGTCGATTACACCAAGCTTCCAGCACTGATTGCCGCATCCGACATTTGCCTTGGCGTCTTTGCCAGCGGTGGCAAGGCTGCGCGGGTAATACCGAACAAGGTCTTCCAGATCCTTGCGGTCGGGCGCCCGCTCGTCACTATGGACAGTCCGGCGATCCGCGAGATCATAGAGCCCGGAGCAGCCGTCAGGCTGGTCCGCCCCGGCGATTCCGACTCCCTTGCTGACGCTATAGTGGCGCTCGCGGAAAACTTGCGTTCGGAAGATGGTCATCGACACATTTCTGCGGCACTTGAACACTTGCCGCTTGCCGATGTTGCACTCGTCCGCCAGCACCTTGTCAGCGCCACGGAGACGCTATGACCGTTCAAGCTACCTTGACCGCAACGCCAGTCACCGCAGATTTCGACCGGCAGTATGGGTCGTTTCTGCCCGGACGTTGGGTGCCCGCACCGCGCTTTGTCTTACGACGTGACCGCATTCTTGCGCTGGCGGAAGGTCTGCGCGCCGGCAAGATGGTTGAAGTCGGCTGTGGTGCCGGTTCGCTGCTTTGTGACATGGCCCTTCGCGGCCACGATTGTACAGGGGTCGAAACCTCCTCTCAGGCACTCGCTATTGCAGCGGAAATGACGGCTGGGCAGGACAAGGCTACGGTGCGTTCAACTTCCTCGAGTACATGGGACAGACAGTTCGACTTGCTCATGTCGTTCGACGTGCTCGAACATATCGAGGACGATGCGTCTGCCCTTGCTCAATGGGTTGGCTGGCTGAAGCCCGGCGCCATTGCCGTGCTGTCGGTTCCCGGACATCGCAAGATGTGGAGCCCGCGCGATGCATGGGCGGGACATTTCCGCCGCTATGACCGCAAGGACTTCACCGACCTCGTGGAGCAAGCGGGTCTGCAGATCGAGCGGGTCGAGTGTTACGGATTTCCATTGTCAAACCTTACCCACTGGCTCGGCAATCTGAGCGTGAAGGGGCAGGATTATGCCGGGGGCGCTAACGATACCGCCGGAGCTACCGCTGCGAGTGGAACTGACCGTACTACTCATGTCCGGCTTTTCGGCATCCAGCGCTCACTGCTTGGCCGTGCGGCGATGTCCTTGGCATGTCTCGTGCAGAAGCTGTTCCTGCGGACTGATCTCGGCGATGGCTACATCATTGTCGCCAGAAAGCCCTGAAGTCTTTCGGCATTAGGAAATCCTCAAAGTTTCAGGACTATTCACCATCTCTGAAGACGGATCGCTGACCACAACGGTTGCATCGTGATCCGGAAGCTGACGGGAAACGGCGAATGAGCGCTTTCGGGCGAAAGAATGGTATTGCAGGCAGCAGCGGCGGGGGGCGTCCCTCGTTTGGTGTGGCCCGTCCCATGCGCAGTGGCGAGGCGGCAGCGCCGGTGCCTGCGGCTCCATCTGCCGTCCCCATGCCGATGCCGATGGGCGGCGAACAGTTCCCGCCGCTGCCACCTCTCGATCCGGTCGACGCGCCGGTCAATGCGGCATCGCTGAAGGCTGACGCCCTCACCCGCCTGGCCGATCGCGCCAACGGCGTGAACGAGGGTAACTATCAGGCCGAGGGTTTCGAAGCCTCAGTTCACAAGATCAAGGAACAGGTGCTACCGCGCCTGCTCGAACGCGTCGATCCCGAAGCCGCAGCAACGCTGACCAAGGACGAGCTTTCGGAAGAGTTCCGTCCGATCATTCTCGAAGTCCTGGCCGAACTGAAGGTCACACTGAACCGGCGCGAACAGTTCGCGCTGGAAAAGGTGCTGATCGACGAACTGCTCGGGTTCGGTCCGCTCGAAGAACTGCTCAACGATCCTGACATCTCGGATATCATGGTCAACGGGCCGGAGCAGACCTACATCGAAAAGAAGGGCCGCCTCGTGCTGGCTCCTATCCGCTTCCGCGACGAAAGCCACCTGTTCCAGATCGCGCAGCGCATCGTGAACCAGGTCGGCCGCCGTGTCGACCAGACCACGCCGCTGGCCGACGCCCGCCTCAAGGACGGCAGCCGCGTCAACGTGATCGTTCCGCCGCTGTCCCTTCGCGGCACCGCGATCTCGATTCGTAAGTTTTCAGAAAAGCCGATCACGATCGACATGCTGCGCGATTTCGGTTCGATGTCGGACAAGATGGCGACAGCGCTCAAGATCGCGGGCGCTTGCCGGATGAACATCGTCATCTCGGGCGGTACGGGTTCGGGCAAGACCACGATGCTCAACGCCCTGTCGAAGATGATCGACCCGGGCGAGCGCGTGCTGACAATCGAAGACGCCGCCGAACTCCGCCTGCAGCAGCCGCACTGGTTGCCCCTCGAAACGCGTCCGCCGAACCTGGAAGGCCAAGGTGCGATCACCATCGGCGACCTTGTGAAGAACGCTCTGCGTATGCGTCCTGACCGCATCATCTTGGGCGAAATTCGTGGCGCCGAGTGCTTCGACCTGCTCGCCGCGATGAACACCGGCCACGATGGCTCGATGTGCACGCTTCACGCCAACAGCCCGCGTGAATGCCTTGGCCGTATGGAAAACATGATCCTGATGGGCGACATCAAGATCCCGAAGGAAGCCATCAGCCGCCAGATAGCGGAATCGGTCGACATAATCGTGCAGGTGAAGCGCCTGCGCGATGGTTCGCGCCGCACGACCAACATCACCGAAGTGATCGGGATGGAAGGTGACGTGATCGTGACGCAGGAACTGTTCAAGTTCGAGTATCTGGACGAAACCGAAGAGGGCAAGATCATCGGTGAATTCCGCCCCTCGGGCCTGCGTCCCTATACACTGGAAAAGGCGCGCCAGTTCGGCTTCGATCAGGCGTATCTGGAAGCCTGCCTCTGATCCTGGCTCAGGCCGCGAACCATTCCCTCGCGGCAAGCCCCAGAAAGACGCAGGCGCCGACGAACGCGACGAGGTAGATCGTCGTCCAAGGCATGAAGCCGACCGCGTCGAGATTGACGCGCCTCATCCGGCGGCGCTCTGCCCAGACGGAAGATACCGCCAAGGCAAGCGCGATGGCCCCGGCGCTCGCATGAAATTGCCAGATATGATCGAACCAGTCTTCCATACTGCGCGAGATGGAGAACGAAGGGGTTGATCGCAAGGCCCTTTGGCCTATGGCCCCAGCCATGTCATCGCCCAACGCATTGCGCCAAGCATCCCGCGATCGCCCGATGTTCGCGCTTGGGCTTCGCTTCCTGGCGACCGTCTTGTTCTCGGTGATGCTGTTGCTGGTAAAGCTGACAGGCGAACGTGGCATCTCGCTGCCAGAGACGCTGTTCTGGCGGCAGGCCCTGCCGGCCATAGCGATCTTCGGATGGCTTGCCTCGCGCGGGCAGTTGCACCGTCTCGCGACGAAAAGGCCTTGGATTCACCTTCGCCGCGCCGTGATAGGCGGGACCGGAATGTTCCTGACCTTGGGCGTTGTGCGCGTGTTACCCCTCGCTGAAGCCACCATCCTCGGGTTTACCACACCGATGTTCGCGGTCATCCTTTCGGCTTGGATGCTCAAGGAGAAGGTCGGCCCATGGCGCTGGGGGGCGGTGCTGATGGGGCTTATGGGCGTGCTGATCATTGCTGGCCCCGACACGTCGAACCTCCCGCCGTTCGGCCTCATGGTTGGAATTGGAGCGGCAATGACGGTGGCGCTGGTGACCGTCCAGGTACGCGACCTTGGCCGGACCGAGGAGCCCCTGACGGTGGTCTTTTACTTCTCGGCGCTGAGTGCACCCGTCCTGGCGCTCGGTCTGATCGGCAATGACTTCGATCACGATGTGACAGGCTGGCTGATGCTGGCCGGGATCGGTCTGTCCGGCCTTCTCGCTCAAATCACAATGACAACTTCGTTGCGCTACGGCTCCGTCGCGAGCGTCATGGTGGTTGACTATATCCAGTTGGCCTGGGCCACCTTCTGGGGCTGGCTGATCTTCGACCACCTTCCGCCGACGTCGACGTGGATTGGTGCGCCGATCATCATCGGAGCCAGCCTGCTGATCGCCTGGCGCGAACATGTACGCTTTCGCACACCCAGACCTGCCCCGTCGAACGTGTGATGGAACCGCCTCGGGCGAGCAGCGTTTAGCTTCCGTCCAGTCCATGACGCGCAAGGCCGCGTCAAAGGCCAGTTCGAAAGGTGAAAGCCATGCTTCGCAAGTTTGTATTCGCCACCATGATGGGTGGCCTTCTGATGGGTGCCACCGCCTGCAACACCGTGCGCGGTGCGGGCGACGATCTGAAGTCGGCAGCCAACGAGACCGAGAAGGCGATCAACTGATCCGCCTGACGGTTAGAGAAAGGGCCGCTCCGGATTTCCGGGGCGGCCCTTTTCGTATCAGCTTTCCTTGTAGACTAGCTTGGGCTTGCGGGCGGCCAATGTCTCATCCAGCCTGCGTCGTGGCGCAAGATGCGGAGCGGACTTCAGCCTTTCGTCCCCTGCCCGCGCCCTGTCCGCCAACGAGCGCATTGCGCCGATGAACTGATCGAGCCCGGCCCTGCTCTCCGTCTCGGTGGGCTCCACCAGCATTGCTCCGTGCACGACGAGCGGGAAGTACACGGTCATTGGATGATACCCTTCGTCGATCAGGCCCTTGGCGAGATCGTTGGTAGAGAACCCCTCCGCAAATCCGTCATCCGAGAATAACGCTTCGTGCATGCATGGCCCTGCCGAGCCAAACGGCGCATCCAGAACATCATCGAGACTGCGCAGGACGTAGTTGGCGTTAAGCACGGCATCGCCGGAAACCTGCCGCAACCCATCTGCGCCATGGCTCAGGATGTAGGCAAGCGCGCGGGTGAACATCCCCATCTGGCCGTGGAAAGCGCACATCCGGCCGAAAGTCTGCGGGTGTTCCTCGTGCGCGTGCTCTTCCTCGATCAGTTTGATCGAGCCGTCCACCTGCCGCGCCGTGAATGGCAAGGGACCGAATGGCGATAGCGCCTCAGAGAGTACCACTGGCCCTGAACCCGGCCCACCCCCGCCGTGCGGGGTGGAGAAGGTCTTGTGCAGGTTGATATGCATGGCATCCACGCCGAGATCGCCGGGGCGCACACGCCCGACGATGGCATTGAAGTTCGCACCATCACAATAGACATAACCGCCCGCAGCATGGACGGCGTCAGCGATGATCTTGAGATCACGCTCAAAGAGGCCGCAAGTGTTCGGATTGGTGATCATGACGCCAGCCACATCGGGGCCAAGCCGGGCCGTGAGTGCCGCCGTATCCACGCGGCCATCGGGCGTTGCCGGGATATTCTCTACCTTGAAACCCGCAAACGCTGCCGTGGCAGGATTGGTGCCATGGGCACTTTCCGGCACGAGGATCACGTCCCGCGGATCGCCCTTGGCTTCCAGCGCGGCGCGGATGCAAAGCAACCCGCACAACTCGCCGTGGGCACCGGCCTTGGGCGTCATCGCCACGCCGTGCATGCCGGTCAGTTCGATCAACCATTGCGCCAGTTCATTTATCACGCCCAGCGCACCCTGCACGGTCTGAACCGGCTGCAACGGGTGGACGTCCGCAAAACCGGGCATACGCGCGACCTTTTCGTCAAGCCGCGGATTGTGCTTCATGGTGCACGAGCCGAGCGGGAAGACGCCAAGATCGATCGCATAATTCTGGCGCGAGAGGCGGGTATAATGGCGAACGGTCTCCGGCTCGGACAGGCCCGGAAGGTCAGGACGTTCGGCACGCGCCATCGGCCCCAGGGCTGAAAGGTCGATGTCGTCGGTTGCCGGGAAGTCGACGCCAGAACGATCCGCATTGCCCAGTTCGAAGAGCAGCGCTTCTTCCAACTGCAGCGCGCGATTGCCGGTAAAAGTCTGGCTTGTGCCGTCAGGCGTGTTCTCGCCTATCGACGGGCGCCAGCCCGTAGGATTGATCGCGTTCATGCCAGCACCTCCTTGAGCGCCGAGACCAGCGCTGCGATGTCTTCGTCCGTCGTGCACTCGGTTGCGGCGATGACCAGACCATTGGCCAAGGAGGCTTCCTGCGGATAGAGGCGCCCCAGTGAGACACCGCCAAGCACCCGCCGGTCAGCCAGATCGCGCACAACTTGACGTGCTTCCTTCGGCAGGTTCACCGCGAACTCGTTGAAGTAGTGATCGTTGACCACGGTCACGCCGGGCACTTCAGCCAGCGCTGCAGCGGCCTTGCGCGCGGCAATGTGGCTGAGCTTGGCCATGTCTGACAGTCCCGATCCGCCAAGCAAGGTCATGTGGATCGAGAAGGCCAGGGCGCAAAGGCCCGAGTTGGTGCAGATGTTGCTGGTCGCCTTCTCGCGCCGGATGTGCTGCTCGCGCGTGGAAAGCGTAAGCACGAAGCCGCGCTTGCCATCGGCGTCCACCGTCTCACCACACAGGCGGCCCGGGATCTGGCGCAGATACTTTTCGCGGCACCCGAACAGGCCCAGATATGGCCCGCCGAATTGAAGGCCGACGCCAAGCGACTGCCCTTCTCCGACCACGATATCTGCTCCGAGACTGCCGGGGCTTTGCAAGACCCCCAGCGCAACCGGTTCGGTGACCACCGCTATCAGCAACGCGCCCTGAGCCTGAGCTGCCGCAGCAATTTTCGCGAGGTCTGGAATTCGACCAAGAATGTCCGGGTACTGCACGACCACGCACGAGGTCTGTGCGTCGATCCTGGCGATCAGCACATCGTCATCAGGCGTTGCGGAGAGGATCGGAGCACTGGTGTCGAGCATGTCGCCGGTGAACTTCGCCATGGTGCGCGCAGTTTCGACGTAGTGTGGATGCACGCCGCCCGAGAGCACCGCCTTGCCACGCTTGGTGATGCGGCCAGCCATGGCAACGGCTTCCCAGCACGCGGTCGAGCCATCGTAGAGCGAAGCATTGGCGACGTCAGTGCCGAACAGGCGGGCAACCTGCGTCTGGAACTCGAACAGAACCTGCAGTGTCCCTTGAGCGATTTCAGGCTGATATGGAGTGTAGGCGGTCAGGAACTCACCACGCTGGATCAGGTGATCTACCGTTGCCGGCACATGATGACGATATGCGCCCGCCCCCAGGAAGAACGGCACCGATCCGGCAGTCGTGTTGTTCGCCGAAAGCCGCGCCATATGGCGTTCGACAGCCATTTCGCTTGCGTGGTCAGGCAGGCCCGCAATGGGTGCGGAGAGACGCGCTTCGGCCGGAACATCGGCGAACAAGTCGTCGATAGAGCCGGCGCCGATAACCGAGAGCATCGCGCTCCGATCTGCGTCCGTGAGGGGAAGATAGCGCATGGGATCAAAGCTCCGCGACGTAGGCCTGGTACGAGGCCTCATCCATCAAGCCTTCAAGTTCGTCGGCATCCGAAAGGCTCATCTTCCACAGCCAACCCTCACCTTCCGGGTCCGAATTGACCAGTTCCGGCTGGTCTTCGAGCGCCGTATTGGCCACCGTGACCTTGCCGGAAACCGGCGCGTAGACATCCGAGGCGGCCTTCACGCTATCGACCACCGAGGCGCTGTCACCCTTGCCGACTTCGCTGCCCTCGCCCGGAAGTTCCACGAAGGTGATATCGCCCAATTGGCTCTGTGCGTAGTCGGTGATCCCGACCGTAGCTTCATCGCCTTCGACCGCGACCCATTCGTGGTCCTTGGTGAAATAGCGGGTCATCAGGCGGCTCCTTTGCGATGGTAGCGATGGGGAACAAAAGGCATGGAAACGACGCTTGCGGCGAGTTTGCGACCGCGCACGTCGATGGAAAGCGAGGTTCCGGGAGCAGCGAACTCAACCGGCACGTAGGCCATGGCAATCGGCCGCTCGAGGCTGGGAGAGAAGCCACCCGAGGTGACAATGCCAACTTCGGTATCGCCCGACAGGACAGTCGCCCCTTCGCGCGCGGCCATGCGGCCTTCGATGGCCAGGCCGACGCGACGACGCAGCCCGCCATCGGCAATCAGCGAAAGGACCTTGTTCGCGCCAATGAATCCGCCCTCATTGCGGCGGCGCTTGTTGATCCCGAAAAGCAGGTCGGCACTAACCGGATCGACCAGTTTCGTCATGTCGTGACCGTAAAGCGGCAAACCGGCCTCGAGCCGCAGGCTGTCGCGTGCGCCAAGGCCGATGGGCTTCACCTGGGGCTGACCGCAAATCAGGTCGGCCAGTTCGGATGCTTTTTCGGCCGCAACCGCAATCTCGAAGCCATCCTCTCCGGTATAGCCCGAACGACTGATCCACGCATCGATGCCGCCCAGCTTGAACTGCCCCCCGCGCATGAAAGACAGCGTCGAGAGCGGGTTTCCGCCAGTTACCAATGGCTCCAGCGCTTCGAACGCCTTGGGGCCCTGCAGGGCAAACAGTGCGCTATCCTCAAGGTGATTGAGTGTTACGGCATCGGGCAGATGGTCGCGCAAGTAAGCGATATCGTCCCACTTGGTCGCGCCGTTGACGACAAGGTAAAAACCGCTGTCCCAACGCGTGACCATCAGGTCATCGAGAATGCCGCCCTCCTCGTTCAGCAGCAGCGAATAGCGCACTCCGCCGACTGGAAGGGTAGAAAGGTCAATCGGCAGGACGGCTTCGAGTGCAGCCTCAGCATCATGGCCCGAAACATAAAGCTGGCCCATGTGCGAAACGTCGAAGAACCCGGCACTTTCCCGCGTCCAAAGATGTTCAGCGATGATCCCTTCAAACTGGACCGGCATCCAGTACCCGGCAAAATCGACCATGCGGCCACCGCGTGCACGATGCCACTGGTCGAGAGGCAAGGTCAGCGGGCCGACCGCAACCTCATCCGCTTCTTCACATCCATGAATTTCGTATGTGTCGCTCACAAATATCATTCCCGTGCAGTTCAGACGCCATTCGGCGCCCCCTCTGTCACGGAAACCTGAGAGCTTTCCCCCGCCCGCCTCTCCAGACGGGTTTGGATGGGGTTACCCCTTCGGCGGCCCTCCCCTTTGCGGGAAGCGGCACTTTCCAGAGTGTCGCTGTCGACCAACGCGGTCCATTTGCCTGAGAGATTCCGGGGCGGTTGCTCCTTCGGCGTCTCTCGATCCTGAACGAATCGAGAGAGCTCTCCCGCGCGATCAGCGACGTGTCCTCATCGTTGCAGTGCAGTGTGAAGTCAACCGGAGTAAGGCCAGCTTATCCCCGGCGCAGGATGCGACGCATCTCGTCATGCTGATGGACATGGCGTCCACGCTGCTTCGCGCCTGCCAGATTCAGGATCACGCGAGCAACGTCGCTATCCCTGGCGGAGCGATACTTGCGCAACCCACCAAGCATGAAAAGATCGGCCAGCGGGCTCAGGATCATCCCGATCCTCTCGGCCGGGCGAGGCACACCTTCCCGCCTGCCCTTGAGCAAACCGGGCCGGATCACGTCGAGCCGGTCGAAATGAAGCTTGGCCAGCTTGTCCTCGACCTCGCCCTTGACCGAAAGGTAAAAGTTCCTTGAAGAGAACTGCGCCCCCACCGACGAAACAACGATGAACTGCCGTGCCCCCGCAGCCTTCGCAGCCGCCGCGCATTCAAGGACGAGATCGTGATCAACAGCCCGAAACGCCTGACGGTCTCCTCCTACGGACTTTATCGTGGTGCCTAGAGCAATCACGACCGCATGAGGGCGCCCTGCCGCTATCGCATCGGGCCAATGCTCGGTATCGGATAGCAACATCTCCATCCGCGCGCCCTTGGGCAGCGAAACTTCTCTCCGCGCCACGGCGACGAGATGAATGTCAGGACGCGCGACGGCCTCGGCCATCACCGCACGCCCGATCAGGCCGGTCGCTCCCACGAGCACAACGCGCGTCTGGTCAGACATTGCGCAACCCTTCCGGAGCCTGACCAAACAGTCGGGCATAGCTGTCGATCGCGTAGCGGTCTGTCATGCCCGAGATGAAGTCGGCGATATGGCGCGTGCGTGCAGGTTCGGCAGTGGGGAGCGATGTGCGCCAGCTGTCCGGCATCTGCGCGGGGTCCTCGGCATAAGCCCTGAACAGCGAGGCAATCACATCCCTTGCCCGATCCGCCGTCTGGCACTGCTCCTCGTGCAGATAGAGCCGTTGGTACATGAACTGTTTCAGTGCACGCTCTTCTTCGCCCATCGCGTCCGAGAAGATGGCGAGCGGTCGACCGGCATTGCGCACGTCCTCAACGCTGGCCACGCCCGTATCTGCGATGTTCGCCTGTGCCGTGGCGATAACGTCATTGACCATGCGGCCGATCTGCCCGCGCACCAGCTCGCGCAGCAACCGGTCTTGTGGCGCCCCCGGAAAGCGGTGCTCAATGGAGCGCCACTGGTCCGCTACGGATGGCAGTTCCAGCAATTGGTCAAGGCACAGAAACCCCGCCCGCAATCCATCGTCGATGTCATGGTTGTCATATGCGATATCATCGGAAATCGCCGCCACCTGCGCTTCGAGCGAAGCAAAGGTCGTCAGGTCCAGCGGGAACGCAGCGTCCAGCTCCTCCAGCGCCCAGGTGGGCTTGAGTATCGGCCCGTTGTGCTTGGCAAGACCCTCCAGCGTTTCCCACGAGAGGTTCAGACCCTCATGCCCGCAATAGGGACTTTCGAGCCGCATCAGCACGCGCAGGGTGTTGGCGTTGTGGTCGAAGCCCCCTACCCCTGCCGTGGCCTCCTCCAGCGCATCCTCGCCGGCATGGCCGAACGGTGGATGGCCGATGTCGTGGGCAAGGCACAGCGCCTCGGTAAGGTCCTCGTCCAGACCCAGCGCCCGCGCGATCACCCGCCCGATCTGCGCCACTTCCAGGCTATGCGTCAGCCGCACCCGGTAGTGGTCACCATCGGGCGCGATGAACACCTGCGTCTTGTGGCGAAGCCGGCGAAACGCGATCGAGTGGATGATGCGATCCCGGTCGCGCTGGAATGCGCTGCGCGGACCACGCGAAGCCTTGTCGTCCAGCCCGAACTCGCGCCCGCGCGTGCGCGCAGGATCGCTGGCGTAAGGTGCGCGGCCCTCGATCACGTTGCAATCAACCGAGGATCCAGTCGACCGCCGCCTGCGCGTGAATGCGCGTGCCATCGAAAATCGGCAGCACATTGGCATCCACGTCGATCACCATGTCGAGCTCCGTGCAGGCCAGCACCGCACCCTTTGCACCGCGCTGGCCCATGTTGGTCAGCATCGTCTTGAAGGTCCGCTCCGCCGCGCGCGAGGCTTTGCCGAGCATCAGTTCGTCATAGATGATCGCATCCATCGCATCGACTTCCTCGACCACCGGTGGCAGCAAGCTGACGCCGTGAGCGATCAAGCGCTTGCGGTAAAAGCTCTCCATCACGACGTTGCGCGTGCCGAGCAGCGTGGCATTGGTGACGCCAGCATCCTTCATCTTCGCGCCAACTGCGTCGGCGATATGGATCACCGGCACCGAAACCGCCTCGGCCACCTTGTCATAGACCTTGTGCATCGAATTGGCGCCAATAAGCAGCGCCGTTGCGCCTGCCTGTTCGAGCCTGCGGGCACTGTCGGCAAGAACGTCAGCCGCATGGGCCCATTGCTCCGCCGTGGAAAGCCGGATGAGGTCGGTGAAGTCGAGGCTTTCAATCAGCAGCGGCGCGCTGGCCACCTTTGACGTGCGCGCCTGCACCAGCTGATTGATGTCTTCGTAGTAAGTGCGGGTCGAAACCCAGCTCATGCCGCCAATAAGGCCGATCTTGCGCAAAACGATAACTCCCCGGGCTTGAATGACAGGCCCCTGTTTGCACCGGCCTTACGAAAGGCGGGGCGGGAGGTCCAGACCGCTAACGCGTCTTCTCTGGCGCCAGACCGCTTGCACAGAGCGCTGCAGCGCTTGTCGTCACACCAAGCAGTTGGGCATCGCCAAGCCGCTTGACCGTTGCCACATAGTCAGCAAGCCCACGCTTCGGCCCCTGCAGTGACTGCAATCGCTTCAACTGGCCGATGCTCAGCCGATCGGTCATCCGATCCGCCATACAGGCAGCGTTGGAATCGGAAAGGCCCGCATCGACCAGAGCCGAGCGGACCTTTCCATAAGCCAGTTTCGAAGGCGTGCAGGCCGTTGCCGCCAGCGAAAGTGCCAGCAGAGCAACGGCAGCACGCATCAGTGCTGCAGCGCCTTGACGATGTCCTCGACCATCTTCTTGGCATCGGCGAGGAGCATCATGGTCTGGTCCATGTAGAACACGTCGTTGTCGACACCGGCATAGCCCACGCCGCCCATCGAGCGCTTGACGAAGAAGATCGTCTTGGCCTTGTCGACGTCGAACACGGGCATCCCGTAGATCGGCGAGGACTTGTCGGTCTTTGCTGCCGGGTTCACAACGTCGTTCGCGCCGATGATGAAGGCCACGTCAGCCTGCGCGAACTCGCTGTTGATGTCTTCCAGCTCGAACACTTCATCGTAAGGCACGTTGGCTTCGGCCAGCAGCACGTTCATGTGGCCGGGCATGCGGCCTGCGACAGGGTGGATGGCGTACTTGACGTTGACGCCTTCCTTCTTGAGCACGTCGCCCATCTCGCGCAGCGCGTGCTGCGCCTGGGACACGGCCATGCCGTATCCCGGGATGATGATGACGTTCTCGGCTTCCTTCATCATGTAGGCCGCGTCTTCGGCAGAGCCGCGCTTCCACGGGCGTTGCTCCTTGGCAGCACCGCCAGCGGCAGCGGCTTCTGCGCCGAAGCCACCTGCGATCACGGCGAGGAACCCGCGATTCATCGCCTTGCACATGATATACGACAGGATCGCACCCGACGAGCCGACCAGCGCGCCGGTCACGATCATCGCGGTGTTGTGCAGCGTGAAGCCCATCGCCGCCGCTGCCCAGCCCGAGTACGAGTTGAGCATCGAGACGACCACCGGCATGTCCGCGCCGCCGATCGGGATGATCAGTAGGAAGCCGATGATGAACGACAGCACCGTGATCGTGGCGATCACCCAGGCCGACTGGTCCTGCGTGAACCAGGCCACCAGGCCGATGATCGCGATCAGCGTGCCGAGGTTGAGCACGTGGCGCCCCGGCAGCAGGATCGGCGATCCGCTCATCTTGCCGGCAAGCTTGAGGAAGGCAATCACCGAGCCCGAAAACGTGATCGCACCGATGGCGATGCCGAGGCCGAGTTCGATGCGGCTGACCGGGTTGATCTGGCCGTCGGGCAGCATGATCCCAAAGGCGTCCGGGTTGAGGTAGGCGGCAAGGCCCACCAGCACGGCGGCCAGGCCGACCAGCGAGTGGAACGCGGCGACCAGCTGCGGCATGTCGGTCATCGCGATCTTGCGGGCGATGACGAAGCCGATGCCGCCACCGATGGCCAGCGCCACGATGATCTCGGGCAGACTGGCGATCGAATGCGTCAGCAGCGTGGTCGCGACCGCGATGGTCATGCCGATCATGCCATAGCGATTGCCCGCACGGCTCGTCGCCGGGCTGGAAAGACCGCGCAGCGCGAGGATGAACAGGACGCCCGAGACCAGATAGGCCAGCGCCACCCAGGGAGAGACAGCGACGTGTTCCATCACTTCTTCTCCTTCTTCTTGTACATCGCCAGCATGCGCGCGGTCACGGCAAACCCGCCGAAGATGTTGACCGAAGCCAGCACCACCGCGCCCAGCCCCAGCCACTTGGCCGAAGGGCTACCGGCAGCCGCCGAGGCCACCAGCGCGCCGACCACGATGACCGACGAAATCGCATTGGTCACCGCCATCAGCGGCGTATGCAGGGCCGGCGTGACCGACCAGACGACGTAGTACCCGACAAAGCAGGCGAGCACGAAAATGCTCAGGATCGATATGAAGTCCATGTCAGGCCCCTCAGCTTTAGAACAATATCGGACTTGGCAGTTTCTCGACTTTGACGGACACCCCCTCACTGCCGAGCGGCCGAATTAGAAAAACGCCCCCTGCAAGTTCAACTCTTTGAATGCTAGAACCGCCTACAATTCTAGCCCTCTTATCGAGACATTTTCTGAAGTCGTGCCTCACTGCCTCGCAAATCCGGATGGCTGCTCCCCACTGCTCAATCTGCCATTTGGTCGGGGGACTCAGTGCTTCGATCGCTTTCCGGTCGGTGACCAAATCGTAAGGCAACGGCGCAATTCGTTCGAGATCATCTATACTGACGGAACCGGGATATGAGTTGAATTCGGGAGTAGTCTTTTTCAGTATCACTCCCTCAAATGATCCGTCATTGTCTAGATCAGCGAAACAGGGGACAAGTTCACCAGTGTCAGTCCAGTCCAGCAGGGCGGCGCAACCGTAGCTCTTTTCACCTGCTGAAACGAAGATAAACTCACCAGGCTTTATCCGGCGAACACGCTTCCCGTAACGCTTTTCGAAAGGCAATTTTAAACGTGCCAGTCGAAAAGGTGCGGCGCGCATAACGAGCCATGGCTCGCCCTCTTTGACAACTTTGCTCTCCTGCGAGGCCTCTTCAGCAGTCAACTCTTGCGGAAAGTAGTACTTAATCTTTCCACTATCACTAGCGGCGTCCACCGAAATAGAACTCGCGTACAAGATCAGGTTGAAGCCAACAGCCAAGCTGGTCCTTATGGCTGTCCTCGCATTCACCCCAACAACCTCTCGTTGACCACCTTGCCGCCCTGCGTCAGGCGGATGGCGTTGCCGATTTCCTCGTCGAGCACGGGCTTGCCTTGCTCCTTGTCCCAGAAGGCCGAGAGGAAATTGTACAGGTTGCGGCTGAACAGGGCCGAGGCATCGGCCGGCAGGTGCGCGGGCGTGTTCGAATAGCCGACGATCTTCACGCCGTGCTTTTCGACCACCTGATCGGGCGCCGATCCTTCGACGTTGCCACCCTGCGCCACGGCAAGGTCGAAGATGACCGAACCGGGCTTCATCGTGGCGATCTGCGCGTCCGAGATCAGGCGCGGAGCCGGGCGGCCCGGAATCAGCGCGGTGGTGATGACGATGTCCTGCTTGGCGATGTGCGAGCTGACCAGTTCGGCCTGGGCCTTCTGGTATTCCTCGCTCATCTCCGTGGCATAGCCACCGGCGCCTTCGCCTTCGATGCCCGCCACGTTCTCCACGAAGATCGGCTTGGCGCCGAGCGACTGGATCTGCTCCTTGGTGGCCGAACGCACGTCCGTCGCCGAAACCTGCGCGCCGAGGCGGCGGGCGGTGGCGATGGCCTGAAGCCCGGCAACGCCCACGCCCATGACGAAGGCCTTGGCCGCAGAGACCGTGCCCGCCGCCGTCATCATCATCGGAAAGGCGCGACCATAAAGGTTCGCGGCAACCAGAACCGCCTTGTAGCCGGCTAGGTTCGACTGCGAGGACAGGATATCCATGGACTGCGCACGGGTGATGCGCGGCATGAACTCCATGGCGAGGGCTTCGTATCCGGCAGCGGCATAGGCATCGACACGCGCGCGCTGGCCGAACGGATCAAGCCCCGCCACGATCCACGCGCCAGGGTTTGCACCTGCCAGAAGCTCCGGCTCCGGACCCTGAACGCCAAGCACGATATCCGCGCCCTGCACCGCATTGTCCGCAACTTCCGCCCCGGCCGCGCGGTATTCATCGTCAGAGATCGAGGCAGTAATGCCCGCCCCGCTCTCCACAGACACCGTTGCCCCGAGGGCAATGAACTTCTTCACAGTCTCCGGCGACGCCGAAACCCTGCTCTCCCCCGTCGCACGTTCCCGAAGGACAGCGATCTTCATTGCCCCCGCCACGGCGCTTTTACTGGATCACCAGGATGATCACGAAGACCAGCGCGCAGATTGCGGGCGTGGCCCACTTCACCATGTTCACGAAACCTTCGTAGGTCGACTTTGCAGCCTTGATGTCATTTGCAGGAGCCATTTTCTTCCCCAAATCCATGCGCCACGGTGGCGCGACGCGCATGCTCTAGCGACCGAGTGCTTCAGGCTCAAGCCAAGAGCATCGCGGTTGCGCTTAATCGCCTCTTTACCCAATCAGGCTACTGACTGGCTCCTGACGCAAATGCGGGGGAGTCAAAGTACTAGGTCATGCACGAGCCCGAACAGCGCCTTCTCATGCTGATAGACGACGAACCCGCCCAGTGCCGCCTGATTTCGGCGCTGGCTGCGCGGGAAGGTTGGCGCACGATCATCGCCCGCGATTCGGAAAGCGCGATTGCCACGCTGGGCACGCGCCAGGGGATGCAACTTGGCGCGATAATCCTCGACCAGTGGGTGCCGGGTGACGATGCCTGCGCCTTGATCGCCGAACTCAAGGCCCGCCGCCCCGCCCTGCCGATCCTGATGCTGACGACCAGCGCATCACCCTTGCTGGCGGTAGAAGCGATGCGTGCAGGCGCAACGGACTACCTGATCAAGCCCGTAGCGCCCGAAAGGCTCCTGCAGGCCTTGCGCAGCGCAACCTCGCGCGAAACCGACGCCAGCGAACTGCAGCCGTTGACCGAGAAGTTCGGCGCTCCGCTCGATTTCGATTCGATGATCGGCGCTGCCCCCGCCTTCCGTGCAGCGCTGGCCGTGGCAGCAAAGGCCGCTCGTACCCACGGCAACATTCTGATTGAAGGCGAAAGCGGCACCGGCAAGGAAATGCTCGTGCGTGCCATGCACGCCGCAAGCCCGCGCAGCCGCACCGGCCTGCGCACGATCAACATCGGCGGCATGCCAGCCAACCAGATCGAATCCGCACTCTTCGGCCATGAAAAGGGTGCTTTCGCCGGAGCCTTCGAGCGCCATGTCGGTTTGCTGCAACACGCCGATGGCGGCACGCTCGTCATCGACGAAGTAGACCGACTGCCCGAAAATGTGCAGGACCGGCTTGTTCGTTTTCTCGAACGTGGCGATGTGCAGCCGATCGGCGCGCGCCATTCCTTCCGCATCGACGTGCGGGTTATTGCCTGCGCCAACAGCGGCCTGCGAGATCTTGTCGAAACCGGCGACTTCCGCGCCGAACTGCATACATTGTTGGCGCAGACCCAGGTTACACTCCCGTCATTGCGCGAGCGCTCGGCAGACATTCCGGCGCTGGCCCGGCATTTCCTGACTCGCATCGGCGAACAGCCCGGCCTCAGGCCGCTCGGCATTACGGACGGCGCTCTGGCGCTTCTTTCAGCCTATGACTGGCCGGGCAACGTGCGCCAGTTGCAGGCGACCCTGTTCCGCGCTGCAGTGTTCTGCGATGGCGAAGCCCTGACTGCGCAGGACTTTCCCAGCCTTTCAAACATGATCGGGGAAAGCAGCAGGCGCGCGCCCGCCGTCACTGACGGCGCAGGCATCACGCTCTTCGCACCTGACGGAAACCTGCGCCCGCTCGAAGACATCGAGGCCGATGTGATCCGCCTCGCCATCGGTCATTATCGCGGCCGCATGACGGAAGTCGCACGCAGGCTCGGGATCGGGCGATCCACCCTTTACCGCAAGCTTTCGGAACTGGGCATCGACAACGCCGCCTGATTGGCGCTAGCCTTGCGCCATGCAATCCCAATCGGAATTCTCAGGACGCACCGCGCTTGTCACCGGTGCAGCTTCAGGCATCGGTGCTGCCACCGCCCGCTGGCTCGATGCGTGTGGTATCGGGGAACTGATCCTCGTTGATCTGGACCGTCCAGCGCTCGACCAGTTGGGTCTCTCTTGCAAGTTCCGCCCGCTCGGCGGCGATGTCTCGGACCCGGCACTGTGGAAATTGCTGGAACGCGAGCTTACCCGGCTCGATTATGCCGTCCTTAACGCCGGGATCGCCACCAACGGCGAGATTACCGAACTCGACATTGCCAGCTGGCGCAAGACCATGGCGGTCAACCTTGACGGCATGTTCCTGTCGCTGCGCACGGCTCTGCGAGCCATGAAGAAGGCGTCGAGCGGCGCAGTCGTGCTCACCGCTTCGGTATCCGGCATAAAGGCGGCTGCGGGCACCGCTGCCTATTCGGCATCAAAGGCGGCAACCATCCAGCTTGCAAAGGTGGCCGCCGCCGAGGCCGCCAAGTATGGCGTGCGCGTCAACGCGATTGCTCCGGGCGGCGTCGATACCGGCATCTGGGACCGCGCAGAGTGGTTCGCCCCACTTGTCGAACAACATGGCGGGCGGGCAGAGGCACTTGCCGCCATGGCCAAGGACGCAACGCCGCTCGGCCGTTTTGCCAGTGCTGATGAAGTCGCGGCCCAGATCGGATTTCTCCTTTCCGACGTGGCCGCCACGATCACCGGTACGTGCCTCGTCAGCGATGGCGGCGTATCGCTTTAGGCCAGTTGGCTGAAGTCGGTAAGCGCGGCATCACGAAGCCCCCGCCAGACGTGGAAAGCCTGCACGGTCTCGGCCACGTCGTGTACGCGCACCATTTGGCACCCGGCATCCATCGCCTTCAGCGCCAGCATGAGCGATCCCGGCATCCGCTGATGCGCCAGCGCCTCGTTGGAAAGCGCTCCGATCATCCTTTTGCGGCTCGCCCCGAACAGTATCGGCTGTCCCAATGCATGATACAGCGGCAGCGCATTGATCAGCGCGAGGTTCTCGGCCAGCGACTTGCCAAAGCCAATGCCGGGATCAAGCAGTATTCTTTCACGCGCAATCCCCGCGGCCAGCGCCGCATCACGACGGTCGCGCAAAGCGTCAAACACGTCAAGCACGACATCTCCATAGTCCCCATCGGCATGAAGGTCGCCGTCGGCACCCGGCGCATGCATCAGGACCACCGGCGCGCCAGACCGCGCGACGATCTCCGCCGTTCGCGGATCATGCCGCATGGCCGAAACGTCATTGACGATATGCGCCCCCGCCGCGAGCGCTGCCTCGATCACGCTCGAGCGGCGACTGTCTATGGAAATCGCAGCCCCTGCTACCGCCAGTTGCTCGATCACCGGAACGACGCGCTTGACCTCGTCTCCCTCCCACACCGCTGCTGCGCCGGGACGGGTGGATTCCCCGCCAACATCAATCAGGCCGGCACCTGCCGAGAGCATGGCATGGGCATGCTCCAGCGCCGCATCGGGCTTGTCGAGAAACTTGCCGCCATCGGAGAAGCTGTCGGGCGTGACGTTGAGAATGCCCATGATCTGCGGCTGGTCGAGCCGCAGCATCCGCTGTCCGCAGACGAGCGGCGCATGCGTTCGTCGCAGGTTGTCCCATTGCTGTATTGCGTCTTCTGCCAATGAATCGGGCAAGCCTCCGAGCACAGTCTGCACGTCAGCCGTGCCGAAACGGTGCCGCGAAACGACCCGCCCGCCATCGCGCACAATAATCGCAAAGCGGCTGGCATAGACCAGGCCACCGCCCAACCGGATAGCCTCGCCCTCCTCCGACTGCGGGCTGTCAGCGAACGCGATCGGCCGGATATAGACGCTGGGCATCAATCCTCGACGGCCAGCAGATACAACTGCCGAAGAGAGTCGATCGGCTTGACCTCACCCTCATGCTCGACGTGCCAGAAAGTCCAGCCATTGCACGAAGGCGCGCCTTGTAACTTGGCGCCAAGGCCGTGGATCGAGCCGATCTCGGCATCAGACTGCAGCGAACCATCGGCGCGGACGGTGGCAGTGAACCGTCCCTTCTTGGCCGTCAGTCGCGTGCCGGGAGCCAGATAACCGCTCTCCACCAGCGCCCCGAAGGCGACCTTGGGAGCCGAACGCTTCGACTGCATCGTCACAAGCGAGGACTCATCCAGCGGCAGAGCGAGTTCGATGCGCTCCTGCGCCACCTCGATATAGTCGTCTTCGCGCTCACAACCGATCCAGTCACGGCCGAGGCGCTTGGCCACCGCGCCGGTCGTGCCAGTGCCGAAGAACGGATCGAGCACCACGTCACCCTTGTTGGTCGTGGCCAGCATCACGCGATAGAGCAGTGCCTCGGGCTTCTGCGTCGGGTGCGCCTTGGTGCCATTGCGGCGCAGGCGTTCGGGGCCGGAGCAGATCGGCAGCACCCAGTCCGAGCGCATCTGCAATTCGTCGTTCAGCGTCTTCATCGCGCGATAATTGAACGTGTACTTCGACTTCTCGCTCTTCGACGCCCAGATCAGCGTCTCGTGCGCATTGGTAAAGCGCGTGCCTTTGAAGTTGGGCATCGGGTTGGCCTTGCGCCAGATGATGTCGTTGAGAATCCAGAAGCCCAGGTCCTGCAGGATCGTGCCGACGCGGAAGATGTTATGATAGCTGCCGATCACCCAGATCGAGCCATCGGGCTTGAGCAACCGGCGGGCCTCGGTCAGCCACTCTCGGGTGAACTGGTCGTAGACTGCAAAGCTGGAGAACTTGTCCCAGTCGTTGGTCACTGCATCGACATGACTGCCATCAGGGCGCGCAAGATCGCCGCCCAGTTGCAGGTTGTAGGGTGGGTCGGCAAAGATCATGTCGATCGAGGCATCGGGCAGCTTGCGCATTTCCGAAATGCAGTCACCGCGCAGGATCTGGTTCACCGGCAGCGCGACATCCGCCTTCAGCACCTTCGCCGGCGCCGCGCGCAGAGCCTTCGCCCGTTCCTTGACTGCAACTGCCATATCTAGTCCCTGACCCCTTGTGGATAAGGGCACCGTTTGAGTCATCACGGACTCGCCGTCAAGCCGCGACTCGCCGAATTCTCGCGAGTCGCGCGAGGTGCAGGATGAGAACGAAACGAGTCTATTTCGACATGTTGAGTCTCGTGATGCCACCCGGACTCAACATCTAGTAGTGTGTCCAGACAGACTCACACGCAAAAAATTTCTCCTCCTCTCGTCATTGCGAGGAGGCGAAGCCGACGAAGCAATCCAGAGCGTCATAGCAAACCGCTCTGGATTGCTTCGCTACGCTCGCAATGACGAATTGCGAGGTTGAACGTCCTACAGCAACTGCAACTGCGCCACCGGGGCGAAACTGCGCCGGTGCAGCGGGGTCGGCCCATGCTCGCGCAGGGCCGCCAGATGCTCTGGCGTGCCATACCCGGCATTGCGCTCCCAGCCATAGTGCGGATGTGCCAGCGCAGCTTCGCGCATGATGCGATCGCGGTGTTCCTTGGCTATGATAGAGGCTGCCGAAATGCACGGCTCCAGCGCATCCCCTCCCACGATCGGTCGAGCCGGCCAGCACCATTCCGGGCGGCGTCCGTGCGGCGTAAGATTGCCATCAACCAGCACCTCGCCCACGCCCTCGTCATGCGCCATCTGCTCGCACAGGGCCTTCACTGCCAGCGTCATGGCCAGCATGGTCGCGCCGAAGATGTTGAGCCGGTCTATCTCATCGGGTTCGACCACGCCCACTGCCCAACGGCAGCGCCGTTTGATCTTCTCTTCCAGCTCCGCCCGCCGCGCGGCACTCAGCTTCTTGGAGTCATCCAGCCCCGAAGGCCGCGGCTTGCACAGTACCACTGCCGCGGCCACCACTGGACCCGCCAAAGGTCCACGCCCCGCCTCGTCCACGCCGATGGTGACCATGGACGAAAAGGAGGTGGCACAACTTGCGTTCAGGGGCATTGTGGGCTGCATGACGAATCCGATCCTGCGCTCGCTATCGCCTCTCGCCCTGCTCCTCGCAAGCTGCGGCTCATCGATTTCCGCACAAGGGGCTGACCCGGCTGCTGCGGGCATCACGGTGACCGACGTCGCCACCTTCGACGAGCCTTGGGCAATGACCTTCCTGCCCGGAACCAATCAGGCGCTGATTACCGAGAAGAAGGGCAAGCTCAAGCTATGGACCGAAGGCACCGACAAGACCGTCGACGTCTCGGGCACACCCACGGTCGACTATGGTGGACAGGGCGGCTTCGGCGATGTCGTCGCCGCGCCCGATTTCGCGCAGAGCGGCATGGTCTATCTCAGCTGGGTCGAAGCGGGCCAGAACAACACGCGCGGCGCGGTCGTCGCCCGGGCAAAGCTGGTCCTCGGCGATGCCCCCCGCCTCGAAGGGCTGAGCGTGATCTGGCGGCAGTTCCCCAAGGTCACCGGGCGCGGCCACTATTCGCACCGCATCGCCTTTTCGCCCGACGGCAAATACCTGTTCATCACCTCGGGTGACCGTCAGAAGTTCACGCCCGCGCAGGACATGAACGCGAACCTCGGCAAGGTCATCCGCCTCCTGCCCGATGGCACACCTGCCCCTGGCAACCCATTTGCGGACAAGGGAGGCGTCTCGGCGCAAATCTGGTCTTATGGCCACCGCAACCTGCTCGGCCTTACCTTCTCACCCGATGGTCGGCTGTGGGACATCGAACACGGCCCCGCTGGCGGTGACGAGATCAACCATGTGGAACCTGGCAAGAACTACGGCTGGCCGCTGGTGTCGGACGGAGACCACTACGACGGCAAGCCGATCCCCCGCAACAAGACCCGCCCCGACCTCGCCCAGCCCGCGATCAGCTGGAACCCTGTCATCGCCCCGGGCAACATGATCTTCTACACCGGCAAAGCCTTCCCCCAATGGCAAGGCCAGGCCTTGATCGCCGCCTTGGGTTCAGGCGGTATCGTCCGCGTGAAGATCGACGGCGAGAAAGCCACCGAACTCGAACGCATAGACCTCGGCAACCGCATCCGCGAAATCGAGCAGGCGCCGGACGGGACGTTGTATGTGTTGGAGGATGGTGAAGGAGCGAAGCTTCGGCATGTGGTGCCGAAGGGGTGAGCGCACCCTCAACTTTCAACCCACTCAATCAGATACGATTGGGGCATCGCATAAGTTCAAATCGGTGTTTGGAGTGTGGCAAGCGCGAGACTTGTAGGCCACCACGCAGCCAACTTTCCTGATGTGCCGAACCGCGACATAGCGTCCTGCCTCGTCAAAAGGCCCAAACTCCATCGTGCTCACGTTACCGTTAGGCAGCGGCAAGACCTCCGTAGGAAAAACAGCTGCGAGCTTTCCAAGGCAATCGGGTGCTGCGACTACTTCAATGTTTGATCGTATTGCGCGCTTCGCGGCGTCGCTCTCGTTTGGCGCGCAAGGAATACAGGCGAGAAGGATCGAAGCAGCGACCAAAAGGGATCTTATCACACGCTAAAACCCCCGCGACCACCTTACTGCAAACCCGCTATCATCAGCCGCACCGGCAAAATGCCCCGGCTCCTTGCGTAAGAACACACTGGCCGAGGCGTCGCCGTCCCAAAGCGCCGTCGCCCACGCCAGTTCCGCATCAAGCTCCCGCCCCTTCGGCGCCAGCGACAGCGGCACGCGGGCGAAGGTGGCGGTCTGCGTCGCGTAGTCCCACGCTACCGGCAGGTTGAAGTCCAGCCCGCCGCGCTCCACCCGCAAGGGTTGCGAGAGGCGGAAGGCCAGACGGTCACCGTCCGCCACCACGCCCTCGCGCGAAAGATCGACGCTCCATGAGGACGACACCAGTCGCGAGCCGCTCGTCGCCACCGCCCCGCTGTCGATCCGCGTAAAGCCCAAGCTGCCCGTCGCCCCCAGCGCCCAGCCCTTCCCGAAGCGCCAGCCAAGGCCCGGCGATACCGTCGCCGTCGTCGCCCCGCCGCCACCCAGCGCATCGGCAAGCCGCGCGCCGAGGACCGTGCGCTCCTCGCGCATCAGGTTAAGGCCCAGCCGCCAGTCGAACGCCCCACCTCGCCCGCCATCCAGCGCCAAGCCAAACTGCGTCATCCGATCCTCGCGCCGCTCGCGCAGTGGATCACGCCGCACCAGCACGCCACGCTCCGCCGAAACCGTCAGCCCCATACGTCCCAACCGATAGCGCGCCGCCATGCCGGTCTCGGGCCGCGTGAACACGCCGCCCGCCATCCCCGCGACAAGGAATTGCGGCTCCCACCGCTTCTGCAATCGCGCGGTAAGGCTCTCGGCACTCACCTTCCACCCCAGCGCCAGATCGAGCGACCGGTCAATCCGCGTGACAACCGAAGACGCCAGTACGCGCGCCTGCTGTCCCTCACCGGGCGCGAGCCGAAGCGGCACCGCACCGAACCGCCGGTCCACCGTGAAGGCCAGCGCAAAACCCGAAGCATCCATCGCCACAGGTCTGCCCCCGCCCGCCAACGCCTCGTGCAACGGCAAGCGCGATTGCCCAACGCGGAGGCCCGCCGCAAGGTTCAGCTTATAAGCCCGCTGGTAACCATCAAGCATCACCGTGCCAAGAGACGCGCCGGTCAAGGCATCGCCCATCGCCCCGCTGCTCGTCCCTGCAAGACCATCCAGCGAGATCGGCACGCTCGTTCCTGCCAGCCCCGTCGACCCCTGCGGCGAGAACGCCCGCGCAATGTCGAGAATCCCGCGCCCATAGATCGCATCCGTGCCCGTTGCGCCCGCATCGCGCGCAGTGCGCAGCAGCAGGTCGACGATTTGCGGGCCGGTCAGGTTCGGAAAGGCCTGCGCCAGCAGCGCCACCGCACCCGAAACCTGCGGTGCGGCAAAGCTCGTCCCGTTGACCAGCGTGACAAACGTCCCTTGTGCATTCGTCGTCGTCTTGATCGTGCTGCCCTCATAGACGCAGCAAATCTCTTCGCCCTGCGCCATCAGCACCGATGCCGCCGAGGCACCCGCCTTGTTGCTGAAGTCCGATGCAAGGCCACTCGAATTGACAGAGCCCACCACGATCACGTTGCTGCTGCCTGCCTGCAGTACCGAAACTGCAAAAGGATCGGGGTTGGTGGGATCAATAGCAGGGTCAGTGCTGTCGCCCTCGTTTCCGGCCGAGACAATGACCACGACACCAGCAGATGCCGCTCGCCCCACGGCTGCACGCAAGGTCGCGTTCGCGGGATCGCCACCAAGCGAAAGGTTTATCACCCGCGCGCCCGCGCTGACCGCCGCATCAATGCCCGCAGCAATGTTCTCGTCAGAGAAACTGCAGCCATCGCTCCCGGTGCAACTGCCCGGTGTATCGGCACGCAGCATCTGAACCGTCGCGTTCCACGCGATGCCCACGATGCCAGAATTGTTGCGCGCCGCCGCAGCCGTGAGGGCGACTTGCGTGCCATGATCGTCATCAGCGTTTACCAGACCACGCGAACCCGCCACGTCCCGCGAAGCCGACGAAACGCGTCCGGCAAACTCCGTGTTGGCAGTGTTGATACCGGAATCGACGATCGCGATGGTCGTTCCCGCACCGTTCGCACCCGCCTGCCACGCCGTGATCGCGCCGTGGAGCGAAGGCCCGTCAGACCGCCGATACTCCGCCGTATCGAAGTTGGTGGGGGTTGGCGTGGGTGTAGGGGTCGGCGTGGGAACCGGCGTTGGTGTCGGCGTCGGCGCGGGAGCAGGAGCCGGGGTGCTCGATACACCTCCCCCTCCACCGCACCCTGTCAACCCGATGGCAAGCGCCACGACCGCCGCATGTCCTACCCAACGTTTTCCCGACATCACCGCACCCTGGCTTCGGTAGCTTTGCTCAAGTCTTGCTGATAACCCCGCCAGCGTAAATGCCGAATGACACAGGTCCGGACTGGAATACGCAAATGCCCTTTGATCCCCACATCGTCGATTGCTGGATCTTCGATCTCGACAACACCCTCTACCCACCTTCGACCAGACTGTTTGACCAGATCGACCAGCGCATGGGCCTGTTCATCCGGGAACTGCTGGGCTGCGACGAGATCGAGGCCCGGCGCGTCCAGAAGCTCTACTTCCACGATCACGGCACCACGCTCTCGGGCCTGATGCATTACCACGCTACGGATCCGTACGACTTCCTCGGCTTCGTCCACGATATCGACATGGCCCCGCTCGCCGCGGCCCCGCGCCTTGCCGAAAGGGTCGCTGCCCTGCCCGGCCGCAAGATCCTCTTCACCAACGGCGACGACGCCTATGCCGCAAAGGTGCTGGCCGCACTCGACCTTTCGGAAAGCTTCGATGCCATGTGGGACATTCACGCCATGGCCTACAAGCCCAAGCCCGAACCTGCCGCCTACACCGGCATGATCGAAGCTCTTGGCATCAATCCCGAAACCTCGGTCTTTGTCGAGGACATGGCCCGAAACCTCGCCCCCGCCAAGGCGCTAGGCATGCAGACCGTCTGGCTCGATCTCGCGACCGACTGGGGCGATCGCGCCAAGGATGATGCCGCGATTGACGTAGTCACCGACGATGTGGTGGCGTGGCTCGATCATACGATTGCAACCCTTGCCGATCCGGCAACGCTCCGCTAGTCGCCACGCAATTTTGTTCCATACCGATCCCGCACGGAGAAACGCCATGACCGAACAGCTGCAAGCTGCCATCGAAGCTGCTTGGGAAGACCGCGCCAATGTCACCCCCGCCAGCGATGCCGTGCGCGAAGTCGTCGAAGCTGCGCTCGAATTGCTCGACAGCGGCAAGGCCCGCGCGGCCGAAAAGGTTGAAGGCGAATGGCGCGTCAATCAGTGGCTCAAGAAGGCCGTGCTGCTCTCGTTCCGCCTCAATGACAACGCAGTGATCGAGAACGGATCGGGCGGCGCTCCGGCATTCGACAAGGTGCCTTCCAAGTTTGACGGCTGGGGCGAGAACCGCTTTCGCGATGCCGGTTTCCGCGTCGTCCCCGGCGCCGTGGCGCGCAAGGGCGCGCACATTGCCAAGGGTGTCGTTCTGATGCCGAGCTTCGTCAACATCGGCGCCTATGTCGATGAAGGCACGATGGTAGATACCTGGGCCACCGTTGGCTCCTGTGCGCAGATCGGCAAGAACGTCCACATCTCGGGCGGTGCCGGCATCGGCGGCGTGCTCGAACCGCTGCAGGCAGGCCCGGTCATCATCGAGGACGGCGCGTTCATCGGCGCACGTTCGGAAGTGGCCGAAGGCGTGATCGTCGGTGAAGGTGCAGTGCTGTCGATGGGCGTGTATCTGGGCGCATCGACCAAGATCGTCGATCGCCAGACCGGTGAAATCCACATCGGTCGCGTGCCGCCCTATGCCGTGGTCGTACCCGGCGCGATGCCCGGCAAGCCCCTCCCTGACGGCACCTCGGGACCCTCGCTCTACTGCGCCGTGATCGTCAAGACTGTCGACGCCCAGACCCGCAGCAAGACCGGGATCAACGAACTCCTTCGGGACTGATCAATCACCGAAAACACGCGTTCCGGTCCTGTCCATCGGGGCAGAGCCGGAACAGGGCGGGTTCCCGAGCGTAGAGTCGGCAAGCACGGTTCTGCCGAAGGAGAAACGCCATGGAACGTCACGGCGAAGAAACGCATATCACCACAGAAGAGGCCCGCGGTGGCACTGGCCTCAACGTGATGCGCTGGGTTTTGCTGATAAGCCTGATCTTGGCTATCGGCGCACTGACAATGATCTGGGTTACCGGGGCGCTTACTACCCCGCAGTAACAGTTTACGGTTGGATATGACGGTCGGCTGGAAACTCGATGCAAAATGTCGCGAGGAGCTGCTGGCCGCATATCCGCCGCGCTATACCTGCTCCGTGGCAGATCACGTCACACTTTCGGTATTCGGCAAGGAAGCGCCGCAGCCCGTTGATGCCGCATTCATCATTGCACGTGTAGATGATGATCTTGGCGTCGAAGCTTTCATCGTCTCGATTGCGGGTTCCACCGCTCGACCAGACGGTGGAACGTGGCACATCACTTGGTCTCTGGCAGACGGCCGCGCCGCCCGGGAGAGCAACGATGTGATCGCCAGCAAGCCGTGGGCGCCCATGCCCGCCATGGCACTTTCGCTCTACCCTGCGCACTGGTGATTGACACACCCGGACCAGGCGGCAATCGTCCCGCCATGTCTATGGCCTATGATCTGATCGCCCAACCGGGTCTTTCGCAACATCCACAAAGGGGTCGCCGTGTGCGTGCGTTCTCCGATGCACTAGCTCTAGGCTACGATTCCGTATCTTGTTGCAAGCTCTCGGGCCTTGTTCTCTCCTCGCCAGTAGGCGACTAGGCACATGATCCGCCATGTTCTGCGCTGGGTTCTGGCAGTGTTCTATTTCTTGGCAGGCGTGATCCACGTCGTCGCACCCGCCCCGTTTCTCACCATCATGCCAGCGTGGGTTCCTGCACCCGAAGCAACCGTGCTGTGGACCGGTGTTGCCGAGCTGCTCGGCGCAATCGGTCTCGCCCAGCCTTTCTCCATCCCACTGCGCCGCGCCGCCGCTGTCGGTTTGGCCGCCTACGCAGTCTGCGTATTCCCGGCCAATATCCACCATTTCGCGCTCGATATGACCAAGGCTGATCACGGTGCCGGCCTTGCCTATCACGTACCCCGCATGTTCGCACAGCCCCTGCTGGTCTGGCTGGCGCTGTGGACTGGCGGCGTGACAGAATGGCCATGGAAGCCCAAGGGCGGCTGAATCAATGCTCTTGTCCGATCCCGCTACCCTTGCGGCCTGCGTCGCGGCAGTCATTCTCGTCGGCATGGCCAAGGGAGGCTTCTCCGGGCTTGGCGCATTGGGAACACCGGTTGCCGCACTGGTCCTCCCACCATCGACAGCTGCGGCAATTCTCCTGCCCATCCTGATCGTTCAGGATGTCGTAAGCGTCTGGTCCTTTCGCCACGCCTGGGACCGCTGGATCGTCGCGTGGATGCTGCCCGGCGCTCTCGCCGGTATCACCGTAGGTTGGGCCGTCGCAGCGAGCATCGACGAAAAGGCCCTGATGGGGGTTCTTGGCGGAATCACACTGCTCTTCGGAGCCTATCGGCTCTGGGTCGAACGGGGCAACCGGGTCGTCGCAGCCTCAACCTCGCCCGGCTGGGTGGGCGCGCTATTCGGTATGGCTACGGGCTTCACCAGTCAGGTTGCTCATGCTGGAGGCCCGCCGTTCCAGATGTGGGTGACGCCGCGCAAGTTGCCACACCTCACATATGCCGGAACTAACGCGATCCTCTTTGCCGCGATAAACTGGCTCAAGGTCCCGAGCTACATACTGCTAGGGGCCTTCACCCGAGATGTGGTGATAGCAGCCGCGCTGCTTGTCCCGCTCGCTATCATCACCACGCTGCTATCGGTCCGGGTGGTCAAAGTCCTCCGCCCTGAACGCTTCTACACGATCATCTACCTGCTCATGGTCCTTCTTGGCGGAAAGCTGATGGCCGACGCGTTCACTTGATCAGCACCGGCCTTGTCATCGTCCAGAATCGCGGCCCGTTTCTGGCCACGTGCCAATCGCGGATCACCTCAAACCCCAGCGCGCGGTAGAGCCCGACATTGCTCTCTGTCGCTGTCTCGAGCACTGCGGGCAGCGCCGCAGCGTCGGCCTCGGAAAGCCCGGCGCGGATCGCCAAGCCTCCAAGGCCTCGCCCCTGCCGATCCGGCCGAACTCCGGCCATCCTGAGATAGAACTGCTGCTCGCCCTTGGGCAGGTTCCGTCCGATCATCCGATCTGCCCGTTCCGCCCTCAATACAGCCGTGCCCAGCATTCCCACGAAACGTACCAGCGCTGGCGGCGTCAACGGTGCGTGGTCATGGACGCTTCCGGGCGGACGCCACATCGTCACCACTTCGCAGCCAGGCGTACCCAGAACCATGCCATGCCGCAGGTGATCGTTGAACATCCATCGGATCAGCCGAGGCAAGCGTCGTGTCCGTGTGGCCATGTCAGGAAACATCCAGCACATGGCAGGATCGTTGCTGAATGCTGCCGAAAGAGTCTCTGTCGCTGCATCCACATGGTGAATGCCAAGCCTGATTATCGAACGATCCAAACAATCCATCCCCTGTCCGTCGCTTTTGCTGGCAAGGAGCGCACGCGCGTGCAACGGGAACTTTGATCAAGGAGGGAATGATGAGCGACGACGAAGACTATGTCTATGATGAAGACAGCGGTGAATGGATGTCCGCATCCGAACTCGCCGCAAAGCGCACGGCCGAAAGCGCCGTTGAAGTCCGCGATGCTGTCGGCAACATCTTGGCTGATGGCGATCAGGTGACACTGATCAAGGATCTCGAGGTCAAAGGTGCCGGACAGACACTCAAGCAGGGCACGCTGATCAAGTCGATCCGACTGACCGGTGACCCTCAGGAAATCGACTGCAAATACCCTGGCATCAAGGGCCTCGTCCTGCGCGCGGAATTCGTTCGCAAGCGCTGATCGCCGCGCAGTGGCAGCACGGTCCAGCACGCCACTGCGCACGGACTTTTCAGCGCATTATTACGTATGTTTGGGCAGGGCGGATCGATCGGATCAGTCACATCACCTTGTAATTTTGACGAAACTTATACGATTGCAAAACATGCAACCAGGGCTCCGGCAAATACAATTGCGGCACCGCACAAGATTTGTATGCTGCAACGCAACAAGATAAGGGTGCTGCTGAAGGCAATCTTTCCTTATCTTTCCAGGAGACATTGCCATGTTCAAGACTGTCCTCGCCGCCGCTGCCGCCGTGCTCGTCGCCACCCCCGTGTTCGCTGCCGAACCTGAAACCGGTTCGTTCACCTACCAGGGCGTGAAGTACGATTACACCGCCGAACAGCAGGGCGAAGTCAAGGTTCTCAAGGGTTCGGCCTATGCCGGCAAGGTGCCTTTCGAACTGAAGGTCACCAAGCGTTCGGTCACCGGCCGCTTCAACGGTCGCCCGGTCTCGTTCGACGTCAAGGACGTCAAGAAGATCTCGAGCAAGGCCGCTGCCAGCAACGATTGACTGCCCCGCAACACGGGACTGCCAACCCAGATGGCGAAAAATCGCCAACTGGCCAGCAGCGCCTCACCCGTGAACCGCGCCAGCTTCGCGCTGAACCGGTAGTCTCGAAAAGGGCGCTTCCCACGCGGAGGCGCCCTTTTTCGTGCTGCTAACTCTGCAATAAGAAGTTATCCTTATACTTCCTCTCGGACATCAAGGGAGGACAGGATGTTTGCCATTGCCCGCGCCGTTGCGCGCCGCCCGCTGCCCGCACTGTGCGTGGTTGGATTGATCGGCTTTCTCGCATTCGGGCAATCGCCCGCGGAAAAGCCTGCTGATCCATGGGGAGCGGCTCCGCCAGCGGTCGAAGCCGAAGCCTCGTCGCAGGACTCGATGCTCTCCAAGGCCGTCGATACCGCAGCCGACTACGCCGAAAAAGCCGACAGCACCGGAACCGTTGCCAAGGTACGCGGCACGGTTGAAACCACCGCCTCCGGTCTGGACAACTCGGCAAACGCAGTGGCCAAAGCCACCGGGAACTGATTGGCGAACTCCGGCTTTCCTCTGCTAGACTGGGGAACGTCGGAGAGTTCGCAATGGAGCCGAACAGAATTGCAGCTCTGCTGCTTGTCGCTGGCAGCGCTCTTGGCATGGCCAGCGCCAGTCTCGTGCCCACCCGCGCGGTATCCGCCCCGGCTCCATATCGTTCGGCCTCTGCCGAGGATTACCCAGAGATAACCGCCGTCTCTTACGAGAACATCCCTGGTCCAGTCGCCCCGATCATTCGTCGCGCACCGATGCAATTGGCTGCATGGGAACAGCCTTGGCGCGAACCACCGCCGCTCCCGCCCGAAGCAACTTATCCTGACGAGAATGGCGAGTACGCCGAAGAATACCCGTCACCGGTCGAAAGCTTGGATGGGCATTACGAATCCGAGCTTGCCGACGAACCTGTAGAAATGTCGATCACCCTCGCGGGCCACCCATAACCCGGACGTCGAGTCCGCTATTAGCAGAGCGCGCATCGTGCACGGCGATCACTTCCTCGAGCCTTGCCGCCACCGCGCTGTCATCAGCAGAACCGTCCACCGGATAGCGCGCTATCACCATGCCATCGGCAATGCTGGTCACGCAAATGTAGCGAATGGTCGATCGGGCGGCGAGTTCGTCGAGATCCACGCCGTCCGCAAGCCGCCACGATTTCCCTCCATGCGACCGGATCGGCCGCAGGCAATGGCGACAGATCGAATGGAGGGTGCCGTCTTCCTCGCGCGACTTTTGCGCAACCGGTAGATGAGTGCGCGTGTACCAGCACTGCGTCAGCGTATTCGATGTTGCGGGGCGGATCAGCATGCCTGAAACATGCTCGCGCGTGGTTGGTACCAGGTAAATCGCCACCTGCGCAAAGATACGCATGCGTGGGTCAGGTCAGCGTAACGAAAATCTCCGCAACCAGCATCCACAGCGTGCCGAAGCGGCGCCATTTGGCCGCGTATGTCCCCGAGGCAAGGACGGTTTTCGTGCTTTCGGCGACGCCGGACCAGCGCCCATGCTCCATGGCGATGGGCTCCACCGCAGATGCAATGATCGTTTCGGTACTACGCGTGTATAGGGTTCGCGGCCGAGCGCTGAATTCGCGCTTCCAGGCCTGCAACTGGGCTTTGCGCCCAGCAATCACCGCACTGTCTGTGCCAGTGACGAGTATCGCCTCGGGGCTGAGAATCTGCCCGATGGCGGGAAGGTCCGCCTCTGCCAGCGCGCGGTTGAAAGCGGCGCGGCGAAGGCGGACCTGAAGTTCGGCGTCAGCGACTGTCGACATTTCCTCGCGATGGCAGAAGCCAGGCGATTTGAAAACCGATCAGTCAACCAAAGCCTTGCAATCCGTACCGATCAATCAGGCCGAAGCGAGATTGACAGCCGAAGCCTTGCCATTGCGGCCAGTCTCGACTTCATAGCTAAGGCGCTGGTCCTTATCGAGGCTCGACATGCCGGCAGCCTGAACGGCCGAGATGTGTACGAAGCTGTCCGCGCCGCCGTTGTCAGGCTGGATGAAGCCATAGCCCTTTTCGGTGTTGAAAAACTTTACGGTGCCTACTGGCATGGGATGTCCTTTCAAGAACGATTGTTGCCCGGCAGCGAAAGTGCAGCCAGGCCGTGCGTCAAAATCGTCAATTGAAAGGAAATCGTCGTCGAAGGCCTCGCCTTGGCCGAAGCGCCAGCGTGGTAGTCAATACCGAAGTCCGTCGCAAAATTCGACGTCAGCAGCGCTCTTGTAGCACCCTGCCCTTACTTTGGCGAACTTAATCGGACGGTGGCTCTCGGAGCGTCATGTAGCTATGTCCCGGGCATGAGCGAAACGCCCCCCGAAACACCGCAGATTCTGGTCGATGGTGATGCCTGCCCGGTAAAGGAAGAGATCTACAAGGTTGCCTTCCGCCGCAATGTCGCGGTTACGGTCGTCAGCAACTCCCCGTTCCGCGTGCCCGTTCATCCCCTCGTCCGCCGCGTCGTCGTCAGCGATGGTTTCGACGCAGCCGACGACTGGATTGCCGAAGCTGCAGGGCCGAAAACTGTGGCGATCACAGCCGACATCCTGCTCGCCGACCGGTGCCTTAAGGCCGGAGCAACTGTCCTGTCTCCTTCCGGAAAGCCATTCACCACCAGCTCGATCGGCAGCCAGATTGCCACCCGTGCGATCATGGCCGATTTGCGCGCCGGAGGAGACATCGTCGGAGGCCCCGCTCCGTTTTCAAAGACTGACCGCTCGCGGTTCCTGTCTGCGCTCGACGAAGCACTGGCGCGCCTCACACGTTAAAGTTCGCTATTGGGTCCCAAAGCGCCTAGCCCGGACACCGGGCTACCGCCCGAATGGAGAACGATAATGGCGAAGAGCCAGAAAAAGTCGAACCGCGAGGCTCGCAAACCCAAGGCCGAAAAGCCCAAGAAACTCAACGCCTCCAACCCGTCGGTAAAGCCCGGTGTGGTCGCCGGCCTCGACAACATCAGGAACACCTGACGGACAGGTGGGCTCCAAACCGGAGCCCACCGTTCCCTTCATGCCTTAGCGGCAGCGCACGTTGTTGCGGCCATTGCGATCATTGCGGTTGCCGCTGTCGATCGCAGCCCCGATCGCCGCACCGCCGATGGCACCGATGATCGCGCCAAGAGGCTTGCTGTCACCCGGCGCAATGATCGCGCCTGCGGCTGCGCCACCAAGGCCGCCAATGATCAACCCGGTCGAACCGTCCGAACGGCGGCAGTAGTACCGCCCGTCGCGACCACGATAGACGCGGTCGTCGTTCGAAAGCTGGCGCTCCCGATAACGCCCGTTGTTGCGGTAATAGCGATCCGCTTCGTAGCGGCCGTAACGGGGGTCAGGGTTGTTGTAATCGTAGCGGCCATTGCTCTCGTAATACCCGCGATCATAATAACCCCAACCGTCCGAACCGTCGGCATATCCCGGCCGATCGTAATAGCCATTGCTCGTGCAAGCCCCGGTCAGCGTCGCCACTGCCAGAGCCGAAATCATGAGGGCCTTTTTCATCGCGCTTTTCCATGTGCTGAAAGGCACGAAGAGCCGCGCCATCTCATGAGGGCAATGGTCTCGCGCGGGGGACGTTCCCATCTGTTCGTTGAACCTCGCGACCTTGTCTGCCCGCAACGCGTGCAATAACGTGGCGCCCGATGGGATTCTTGTCTTTCCGCACCCGCCTGCGCGCATTCCAGACGATGCGTTGCGATCCACCCGATCCGGGCTTCATCGCCGATCTTGAATTCCTCGAAAATCGCGACCTTGATCTCTCGGTACGGCTTGGCGCGATGCTCGGCTTCAATGCCTTGCTGATTACCATCGGCACCCACCCGATTTCGGCCAGCCCCGGCGCACCGCTCTCCCTCGATGCCCCGTCCCAGCCCGGTTTCGTTCTGGCGAACCTTGCCGCGCTGATGCCACTCGTCATCTCCTGCGCCCTGGCCCTGCGCGCGATGCTGCTTGGCGAAGAGTTCGATGCCGATGGGCTCGATGGAGACGCGGCGCTCCGCCAGCGCCTCTTTGCCACTTTCATCCGTTCGATCGACGCCCAGGCCCGGCTGCTCTATCATGCCGTCCGCTGGACGCTCGTAGGCGGCGTGCTCAACCTGCTTCTCTGGGCAGCAATTCTCTACGCCAAGATGCACTGAAGCCGGACCGCACAAAGCGATCCGGCCCCGTATTGCTTGATGAACGGCGCAGACTCCCGCGCCGGAATAATCAATCGTGCTCGCGCCCGCCTGCACCGATATAGAGCTCGCGGCCCAGCTCGTCGTACTTGGCGCTCATGGCCTTCATGCCCGCTTCGGCCTCTGCCTCGTCGGCAGCCACGAAGGTCTCGATCGGCTGATTCTGCTTGGCCGCAAACTCGCGCACTTCCTGGCTGATCTTCATCGAGCAGAACTTCGGCCCGCACATCGAACAGAAGTGCGCCGACTTTGCGCCTTCGGCAGGAAGCGTCTGGTCGTGGTACTGCTCGGCGGTATCGGGATCGAGCGAGAGATTGAACTGGTCGCGCCAGCGGAACTCGAAGCGCGCCTTGCTCAGCGCATCGTCGCGCACCTGCGCCGCTGGATGCCCCTTGGCAAGATCGGCCGCATGCGCTGCCAGCTTGTAGGTCACCACGCCAACCTTCACGTCATCGCGATCAGGTAGGCCAAGGTGCTCCTTGGGCGTGACATAGCAGAGCATCGCCGTGCCGTACCAGCCGATCTGTGCCGCACCGATGCCGCTGGTGATGTGGTCGTAGCCCGGCGCGATGTCGGTGACGAGCGGCCCGAGCGTGTAGAACGGCGCTTCGCCGCACGCTTCGAGCTGCTTGGTCATGTTCTCCTTGATCTTGTGCATCGGCACGTGGCCGGGGCCCTCGATCATCACCTGTACGTCCTGCGCCCAGGCGCGCTTTGTCAGCTCGCCCAGCGTGTAGAGTTCAGCAAACTGCGCTTCGTCGTTCGCGTCGTAGATCGAACCCGGACGCAGGCCATCGCCGAGCGAATAGGCCACGTCATAGGCCTTCATGATCTCGGTGATCTCATCGAAACGTTCGTAGAGGAAGCTTTCCTTGTGATGCGCCAGGCACCACTTGGCCATGATCGAGCCGCCACGGCTGACGATGCCAGTCATGCGCTTGGCCGCCAGCGGAATGTACGGCAGACGCACGCCAGCATGGATCGTGAAGTAGTCCACGCCCTGCTCGGCCTGTTCGATCAGGGTATCGCGGAACACTTCCCAGGTCAGGTCCTCGGCCACGCCGCCGACCTTTTCCAGCGCCTGGTAGATCGGCACCGTGCCGATCGGCACCGGGCTGTTGCGCAGGATCCATTCGCGGGTGTCGTGGATGTTGCGGCCCGTCGAAAGGTCCATCACGGTATCCGCGCCCCAGCGGATCGACCAGACCATCTTGTCGACTTCGCTGGCAACGTCAGACGCTACCGCCGAGTTGCCGATGTTGGCGTTGATCTTGACGAGGAAATTGCGCCCGATCGCCATCGGCTCGCTCTCGGGGTGGTTGATGTTCGAAGGGATGATCGCGCGGCCCCGCGCCACTTCGTCGCGCACGAACTCAGGCGTGACGTAATCGGGGATCGACGCGCCCCAGTCCTGCCCGTCTCGGATCAGCGCTTCCTTGGCCTGCTTGCGGCCGAGGTTCTCACGGATCGCGACGTATTCCATCTCAGGCGTGATGATGCCCTTGCGCGCGTAGTGCATCTGGCTGACATTCTGCCCGGCCTTCGCGCGCAGAGGGCGCTTCACCACGTTCGGGAACGCAGGGACCCCGGCGGAACGATCCGGCCCCTTCAGCCCATTGTCCTCAGGCTTGGTCTCGCGCCCGTCGTATTCCTCCACGTCGCCGCGCGCCATGATCCAGTCGCGACGCAGCTTGGGCAGTCCTGCCGCAATGTCGATCGCCACGCGCGTATCGGTGTAAGGACCCGACGTGTCATAGACGCGCACCGGCGGCTCGCCGCTCGAAGGCTCGAGCGAGATTTCGCGCATCGCCACGCGCACGTCCGGGAAGCGCAGGCTTTCGACATGGATCTTGCGGCTGCCACGGATCGGCCCGGTGGTGACGCCGATTTCCAGCTTGGAGTTGATGTCGGCCATTGAAGCGCTCCTCTGGTGGACGGTCCGGGAGCGCTGATGCCATGGCTCAGGCCAAAGGCACTGCCCTTCCCTCCGCCCGTGCTAACGGGTTCAGGTTCGACGGGTCGGGCTGCGTGACCAGCCCCTCTCAGCCACACTGGCTCCCCGGGGTATGCTGTCCTTTTAGAGCGGACTTGAGCGATGGGCAACCGGCCTTTCGCTTTAGCTTTATCAGCTATTAATGCGAATGCTTCTTAGTCGCATTGACTCTTGCGAATGACTCGCACTAAAGGCGCCACATCAACGACGGGAGCCTAACGTGTCGCATCGCTTCAGAATTCTTGCTGTCTCATCCCTCGCCTCCTTCGCCTTTGCCAGCCATACGGCGCGCGCGGATGAAGTTGAGGATACGGAGAACCGCATCATCGTTCGGGGTGAGCGCGCCGAAGGTATCGCGTCAGGCGCCACCGGCCTCCCCCTCGCCATAATCGATACGCCGCAATCCGTGACGGTAATCGACCGCGGCGTTCTCGATGACTTCGCATTCGACGAAGTGAACGACGTCTTGCGCTACGTCACCGGCGTCAATGTCGAGGAAGCCGAGACCGACCGCACCTATTATAACGCTCGCGGCTTCGACATCACCGAAGCCATGGTCGATGGCATTCAGATCCCCAACATATGGGGCCCGTCGATCGGATCGCTCGACACGGTCATGTGGGATTCGATCGAGGTCGTGCGCGGCGCCAACGGCCTCCTTTCGGGCGTCGGCAATCCATCGGGCACGATCAACTACCGCCGCAAGCATTCCACAGGAGAACGTCGCGTGACCGGCGAACTCACTGCAGCGTCATGGAACCGCGTTCGCGGAGAGGTCGACATCGATATGCCCCTCACCGCCGACGATAGCTGGGGCCTGCGCGTCGTGGGCGCTGCGCAGAACTCGGATTCCTATCTTCGCGACTACCGCTCGAACCGCACCGCCATCCAAGCCGTCATCGATGGCCGCATCGCCGAAAACCTCGCGATCTCCTTCGGCTACGCCCGCCAGGAAGGCACCTCGCGCGGCGTCCTGTGGGGCGCATTGCCGCTGCTCGACAGCGCAGGCAACCAGCTTGACTGGGACTTCTCGACCTCGAACACGCAGGACTGGACGTACTGGAAGAGCAAGGACCAGACCGCCTTTGCCGAAGCCACATGGACCTTTGCGCCCGGCTGGTCGGTCAAGTCCCACCTCACCCGCCGCATCAATGACGAACCTTCACGCCTGTTCTATGTCTATGGCACGCCCAATGCCGAAACTGGCCTTGGCCTCTATGGCTACCCCGGCGGCTACCTTTCCACCGCACGCGGGTGGATCTGGGACAATCGTCTCGACGGCACATACAAGCTCTTTGGCCGCGACCAGAAGCTGACCATCGGCGTCCAGCGCACGACCGCGAAGTTCGGATATCTGACCTACCCCGTACCGACGAGCGATCCGGCATGGGGCGCCCTGCCCGCATTGCAATCTGGCTGGGACGGCACCGAAGTCCCCTATCCCGCATTCGGTGATCCGGTGGAAAGCGCCCGCATCAATGACAAGCAATGGCGCGTGCGCGCCGCCACCGACATGGAACTGACCGACCGCCTGAGTCTCATCCTTGGCGCGAACTACGTCGACGTGAATACGACCGGCTTCACCTTCGGCGTCAGTGCGGCACGTAGCGAAAGTGCGGTCAGCCCCTTTGTCGGTGCGACGTTCAAGGTCCTGCCGGGCGTCAATCTCTACGCAAGCTACAGCGACATCTTCAATCCGCAGAAGGAACTGGGCACCAACCTCAAGCCCGTCGGCTCGGCAAAGGGCAAGAGCTGGGAAGCAGGCCTCAAGGGCGAAGCCACCGACAAGGCCTTGTTCGGCTCGCTTGCCCTGTTCCGCTCCGAACAGTCGAACCTTGCCGAGGCGGCAGGATATGACGTCACGCTTGGCCAGACCCTGTACAACGGCATCTTCGTGCGCAGCCAGGGCGTTGAAGCCGAAGTCGGCGGGCGCATCGCCCCAGGTCTCACGTTACAGGGCGGCGTGACGCACCTCTCGCTCGAAGGGCGCAATGGCGATCCTGTCCGCACCTATGTTCCGCGCACTACTGCCAACCTGCTGGTTCGCTGGGAGCCAACGGAGCAACTTCAACTCGGCGCAGCCATGCGCTGGCAAGACGCGATCTTCATCACGAACAGCGTTGGCACGATCCGTCAGGACGACTACGCCACGCTGCAACTCCAGGCGGGCTACAAGCTCAGCGAAAACGTCAGCTTCAACCTCAACGTGGCCAACGTGACCAACCACAAGCACCTTGCCAGCCTTTATTGGGATCAATCGTTCAACGCTGCACCGCGCAGCGTGACGGGTTCGATCCGGATGACCTTCTGATGGCCACCACAGCGCCCCGCCTCGCCCGTCTGTCCCTTCGGCGAGCACTGCCGGGGCGCGGCTTCTGGGTCATCGCCCACCGCTGGGCCGGCCTTACGCTTGCCCTGTTCCTGGCCGTAGCGGGCCTGACCGGCTCGCTCCTGCCATGGATCGAGGAGCTTGAGGCCGCTACCGCGCCCGAACTGCACAATTCTACTTGGCGGGGCACGCCAGACCCGCTCCGTGTTCGTGAAGAAGTCCTCGCTCGATATCCCGGCGCTGGGCTCGATTTCCTGCCGCTAACCGTCGAGCCGGGGAAGTCCCTGCGCCTGCACCTGCATTGGCTTGATCCTAAGACGGGCCTTGAGCGCGAGCACGGCCCCGGCGTGCCCGATTGGGACGACCTGTTCCTCAACCCCGTTACTGGCGAGGAACAAGGTCGGCGCGAATGGGGCAACATCGGGCAAGGCATCAAGAACCTGATGCCTTTCCTCTACCGCCTGCATTACAGCCTCGCTCTCGGCGCCATCGGCACCCTGATTTTCGGCCTCGCAGCACTGGTCTGGACCGTCGACTGCTTCGTCGGCTTCTACCTCACGCTACCGCCGCGTACCCCGAAACCCGCCCGCACGCCCTTTCTCGATCGCTGGCGCCCAAGTTGGCGCGTCCGCTGGAAGTCCACGCCCTACAAGCTGAACTTCGACCTGCACCGGGCCGGAGGCCTCTGGCTCTGGCCGCTCCTGCTGGTCTTCGCGTGGTCCAGCGTCTCGTTCAACTTGCCTCAGGTCCACGTGCCGGTCATGCAGGCCCTCGGGGCGGAAGATCCGCGCTTGCTCCTTCTGCAGAGCACGCTCCCCACCCCACGCAACGCCCCTGCTCTCGATTTTCGTGCAGCGGTCGAACGCGGCAAGCAGCTGGCCGAACGCGAAGCCATCAAAGAAGGCCTCATCCCTCTCGACGAAGGCGAAAGCTGGATCTGGCACATCCCGACCAGCGGTCTCTTTGTCTACGGATTCACCACCGCGGCAGACATCGGCCACCACGGCGGCGGCACCCGAGTGGCATTCGACAGCAACACTGGCGAACTCAAGACTGTCGACTGGCCAAGCGGCGTTAACGGAACCAACACCTTCAGCAACTGGCTCACAGCCCTGCACATGGCGCAAGTCTTCGGCCTGCCCTACCGCGTGTTCGTCAGCGTTCTTGGCCTGATGGTGACGATGCTTTCAGTAACGGGTGTAGTGATCTGGCTGAAGAAGCGCTCGGCCCGCGCTGGACGGGCCTTGCGCAAGGCGGGGTAGGAGCTACTCCGCCGCCTCGGCCAAAGGCGCAGCCCGGCGGACGCCATCATACACGAACTCCTGACCGTCCAAGTCTATCGCCGGAAAGGCTTCGCGTTCCAGCCAATAGTTCTGGTTGTGTCGCCAGACGTCGTTGGACCCGCGACGCGGCAGTTTGTCCATGTCACGCATCAGGTAGCCGGGATTGAAATTGTCCTCCTCGATCCAGGGCAGTACTTCGATCCCCGCATCCTCGTCGCGGAAGGCCGCTTCCACCTTTTTTGCGCCCCGCGCATCCATATGGTTGAGCAGATGGCAGATGAAGTCTGCCATCATGTCCACGCGCAGGGTCCAGCTCGCCCGGAAATAGCCGAAGACCCAGGCCATGTTGGGAACGCCGGTAAACATCATGCCGCGATAGGTCACCGTCTCGACCCAGTTGACCGCTTGCCCGTCCACCTCGAACGGAATGTCGCCCAGTACTTTCAGCCGGAATCCGGTGCAGGCCATGATGATGTCCGCCTCGATCAGTTCGCCTGAACTCGTCAGCACGCCCTTCTCGGTAAACCGGTCGATCGTGTCGGTGACCACGGATGCATTTCCAGCCACGACATGCTTGAACAGATCGCCATCGGGCAGCTGCGCCAGACGCTGCTGCCAGACGCGATAGCGCGGGGCGAAGTGCGGTTCGAACTGGAAATCCTCGCCGACATAGCCCCGGATGAGCGCGCGCAGATCCTCGGCCATCGCCTCGGGCTCCTCGCGGCTGCGGCGATCCATCTCGTAGAAGTTGTACATGTAATCCTGCCGCACCACCCGATGGATAGTCGGCTCGTCGATCCCTATCGTCCGCAACCGCTCAGCCAGCTCGCTCACATTGGGAGCGCAGTAGAACCATGTGGGCGAGCGCTGCAGCATCGTCACCTTGGCCCCCTGATCGCACAGCGCCGGAACCACGGTCGCCGCCGTCGCGCCCGATCCGATCACCAGCACCCTCTTGCCCGCAACGTCGGTTTCTGGGTCCCACAGCTGCGCATGAACGAACTGCCCCTTGAAGTCGGCAACGCCCTGCCAGTCGTTGGGGATATAGGGCACCTGATGATCGTAGTAGCCCTGGCACATCCACAGGAACCCGGCGGTGAATGTGACCACCGCACCGTCCTTCGTCCGTGCCTCCAGCCTCCAGCGGTTCGTGCGGCTATCCCACTTCGCGCTCGTGATCGTGTGGCCATAGCGGATGTGCCGGTCGATCCCGCCTTCCTCGATCACCTCGCCCATGTAATCGAGGATCGCCTTGCCGCTGGCGATCGGCGCGCCGACCCATGGCTTGAAGCGATAGCCGAAGGTGTAGAGATCTGAATCCGAACGGACGCCGGGGTACTTGTGCGTCTCCCACGTGCCGCCAAAGGTGTCCTTGGCCTCGATGATTGCATAGGTCTTGCCCGGACACTGCTCCTGCAGGTGCCATGCCGAACCAATGCCCGATATGCCCGCGCCGACGATCAACACGTCGAAATCGCCGCCCGATGCTGCCTGTTCGCTCATCATGCCTCTCCGTGGTCTGACGCCAAGTGCGGCCGTTTTCGGCTCGTCCCGGAAAGTGACATTGATCGGTATCAACTTGCAACCGGGTGCGCCGAATGATGAGGCGTTCGGTCAAGAAAATGAAACGCTTGGGGCCAATGCGATCAGCCGCCCGCCTGCCACTCGCGCACCGCCTCCACCGGCGAAGCCAGCATCAGCACGTTGAGCGTCAGGTTGTCGCGGATCATCGCCAGCGTGAACAGCTCGAACGCAACCGCCACCGCCACCGTCACCAGCGCCGGAGCCCTGCTCGCAAAGACGAAGCCCAGCGCCATGAACGCCATGTCGCAGAACGAATTCAGCACGCTGTCGCCGGAATAGCCGTAGGAAATCGTCACCGCGCGATAGCGGTCGATGATGATCGGCGAGTTCTCGAGGATCTCCCACGATCCTTCCACCAGCACCGCCAGCGCCAGTGCCCATGTCGGTGAGATCGCCTTCAAGCCGGCCCGCCGCCACAGCAGGTGCGCCGCGCCATAGAACAGAAACCCGTGGATCACGTGGCTGAAGCTGTACCAATCCGAAATCTGCTGGCTGTTTTCAGCCGATTCCACCACGCCCTGCCACAGCCGGATTGTCCCGCACGGGCAGATCGGCGGACGGTGCATCCCCAGCAGTATCACCACGATTCCCAGCGCCACGCCGAGCGCCGCAATCGCGCCTGCCCGCCCCGGTCGCAGACTCAGTCGTTCCGTCATTCTTCTCTCCCCCCGTCGATGCCCTTTCTGACGGGTGAGGCTGACAGCGACAAGCCCATGGTTGCACCGGCAACTGCATGGCCCTAAGCGCTAGAGCCATGAAAGTGCGGCAGTGTGATATCGCAATCCTTGGTGGCGGCCTGGCCGGCGGACTCGTCGCGTTGGCGCTGCGCCGCGCCCATCCGGGACTGTCGCTGGTACTGGTAGAGCAGGGCGAGGAGATCGGGGGGAACCACGTCTGGTCGTTCTTCGGCACCGATGTCGGCAAGGCCGGACGCGAATTGCTCGATGGCATGATCATCGCTGCTTGGCCCGAATACACCGTCCACTTTCCCCGCTTCGACCGCCGCCTCAAGACCAGCTATTACTCGATCAACTCGGCCCGTTTCGACAGGATCGTGCGCGAACGCCTGGGCGAAGACGCGATCCTCACCGGCGTCCGAGCGCTTGCCTGTAGTTCGACGAATGTCACGCTGTCCAACGGCAATCGGATCGAGGCTGGCGCGGTGATCGACGCACGTGGCCTGCGCAGCGTGTCCGATCTCACCGGGGGCTGGCAAAAGTTCGTAGGCCGCCGGTTTCGCCTTTCCGCCCCGCACGGCCTCGATGCCCCCATCGTCAAGGACGCCACCGTCGAGCAGATCGATGGCTACCGCTTTGTCTATTCGCTCCCTTTCGCGGCCGACGAGATCTTCGTCGAGGACACCTACTATTCCGATGGCCCCGCCCTGGACGCCGACGCCATCCGCGCTCGCATAGACGCCTACGTCGCTGCCAAAGGCTGGCAAGTCGCCGAAGTGCTGGAGGAAGAGCAGGGCGTCCTCCCTGTCGTCGCGGGCGGCGATTTCGAAGCGTTCTGGCGCGCGAGCGGCGGCCCTGTTGCCCGTGCAGGCGTGCGCGCCGGGCTGTTCCAGGCCGTTACCAGCTACTCGCTGCCAGAGGCGGTGAAGTATGCCCTTGCCCTCGCTCGGCAGCAGGACCTCTCCGGTCAAGCCCTCGCCCGCTTCAGCGAACAGTGGTCGCGCAAGCACTGGGCGAGTTCTGCCTACCTGCGCCAGCTTTCCGCGCTTCTCTTCGCCGGCGCCGAGCCTGACAAGCGCTACCGCGTGCTCGAACGCTTCTACAGTCTCAGCCACGGCCTGATCGAGCGGTTTTACGCCGGCAAGAGCACTGTGTTCGACAAGGCCCGCATCCTCGCGGGCAAGCCCCCGCTCCCGATCACCCGCGCCCTTGGCGTGTTGACTGGTCTCGGTGCCCGGCCCAAGCCTCTAAACCTATCAGGAACTCCACGATGAAGCGCGCCTGCGTAATCGGCTCCGGCTTTGGCGGTCTTGCCCTTGCCATCCGCCTCCAGTCGGGCGGCATCCAGACGACCGTGATCGAAGCGCGCGACAAGCCCGGCGGCCGCGCCTACCACTGGGTCAAGGACGGCTTCACCTTCGATGCCGGCCCGACCGTCGTGACCGACCCTGCCTGCTTTGAGGAGCTGTGGGCGCTCAAGGGCCACCGCATGTCCGACGACGTCGAACTCATGCCGGTAACGCCGTTCTACCGCCTCAACTGGCCCGACGGCACCAATTTCGACTACTCCAACGACGAGACCCAGCTCCGCGCCGAAATCGCCAAGCTGAACCCTGCCGATGTCGCCGGGTATGACGATTTTCTGCGCTATTCCGCCGGGGTCTACGAGGAAGGCTACGTCAAGCTCGGCTCGGTCCCGTTCCTCGATTTCGCCAGCATGATCAAGGCCGCCCCCGCCCTTGCCCGCTATCAGGCATGGCGCTCGGTCTATTCGATGGTCTCGAGCTACGTTAAGGACGAGCGTCTGCGGCAGGCCTTCAGCTTCCACACCCTGCTCGTCGGCGGCAACCCGATGAACACCAGCGCGATCTACGCCCTGATCCACAAGCTGGAAAAGGACGGCGGCGTCTGGTGGACCAAGGGCGGCACCAACAAGCTCATCGAAGGCATGCTCACCCACTTCCGGCGGCTCGGCGGCGAGGTGCGCATCGGCGATCCGGTGACGCATATCGAAACGCTCGGCACGCGGGTAACCGGAGTCAGTACCAAGAGCGGCTGGTCGGCCAAGTTCGATGCCGTCGCCTCGAACGGTGACATCATCCATTCCTACCGCGATCTGATGCCTGACAATCCGCACGCACAACGTCGCGCAAAATCCCTGGCCAAGAAGAAGTTTTCGCCCGGCCTCTTCGTCGTACACTTCGGCATCGAGGGTACCTGGCCCGGCATCCCGCACCACATGATCCTGTTCGGCCCACGCTACAAGGGCCTGCTCGACGACATCTACAAGCACGGCGTCCTGCCGGAAGACTTCTCGATCTATCTCCACCACCCGACCGTGACCGACCCCTCCGTCGCGCCCGAAGGCATGAGCACGTTCTACGCGCTTGTCCCGGTTGCCAACCTCGGCAAGCTTCCGGTCAATTGGGACGAGATCGGCCCGATCCTGGAAAAGCGTGTCCTCGACGAAGTCGGCCGCCGCCTGATCCCGGACATCCATTCGCGTATCGTAACGAAATTCCACTATGCGCCGGACGACTTCAAGACCGACCTCTCGGCCCACCTTGGCAGCGCTTTCAGCCTCGAACCCCTGCTCACGCAGAGTGCATGGTTCCGCGCGCACAATCGTGACGATACGATCTCGAACATGTATCTCGTCGGCGCCGGCACGCACCCGGGCGCTGGCCTTCCCGGCGTGGTCGGCTCGGCCAAGGCCACCGCAAAACTGATGCTGGAGGATCTCGCTTGAAACGATTAGCCGTCTACTGCGGCTCCGCCTCGCCTGCCGATACCCGTTACGTAACCCTCGCTCGCGAGATCGGAGCCGAACTTGCCCGGCGTGGCATCGGCGTGGTCTATGGCGGTGGCAAGCTCGGCCTGATGGGCGCGGTCGCCTACGGCGCGCTCGATGCTGGTGGCGAAGTCATCGGCGTCATCCCAGAAGCACTGGTCAACAGCGAGGTCGCCAACCCCGATTGCACCGAACTCCACGTCGTCCCCGGCATGCACGAGCGCAAGAAGGCCTTCACCGATCTGTCCGACGGCTTTCTCACCATCCCCGGTGGCGTCGGCACGATGGACGAACTGTGGGAAGCGGTCAGCTGGGCGCAACTGGGCTACCACGCCAAGCCGGTGGGCCTGCTCAACGCCTATGGCTTTTACGATCACCTGCTCGCCTTCAACCGCCACATGATCGACGTCGGCTTCATCCGTGAGGCCCATGCGGGCATCATCATTGCCGAGCCTGACCTCGACCTGCTTCTGGCGCGCATGGAGGCCCACGTGCCCCACAAGCCGATCTTCGCAATGAAGGCGGACGATTTGTAAGCGCATGCTCGACCGGAAAGCTCTCGTTACTAACGCCCGCAAGTCGATCCTGAAGGGCTCGAAAAGCTTCGCCCTCGCCAGCCACCTGTTCGATCGCGAAACCCGCGAGCGCGTCTGGCTGCTCTACGCCTGGTGCCGCCGGTGCGACGATATCGTCGACGCGCAGGACCATGGCGGCGCTCTCGGCGATCAGGCGGGTGCCTATGAACGGCTTGCTCTGGTGCGAGAGAAGACGGCTTTGGCATTTGCCGGCAAGGACAGCGGAGATCCGGCTTTCGACGCGCTGGGCCTCGTCGCCCGCGAAACCGGCCTCACGCTGGACATGGCCCGTGCCGTGATCGATGGATTTGCCCTTGATGCCGCCGAGTGGCAGCCGCACAGCGAAGCCGATCTGATGCGCTACTGCTGGCACGTGGCAGGCGCTGTCGGCGTGATGATGGCCGTCGTCATGGGCGTCTCGCCTCATGACGAGGACACGCTCGATCGCGCCTGCGACCTCGGCCTTGCCTTCCAGCTTGCCAACATCGCGCGCGATATCGAAGAGGACGACGCCGCCGACCGCTGCTACATCCCGCTCGACTGGCTCTCAGAGGAAGATATCCCACCCGGCGAACAGATGAAGCCGCACTATCGAGCTTCGCTGAGCCGCCTGATTGCGCGCATGTGCGAAACCGCCGAAATCCACGAATGCTCGGCTCGCATCGGAGCATCTCGCCTGAAGGGGCGTCAGCGCTGGGCTATCCTCGCCGCTGCCGGCATCTATGGCGAAATCGCCCGCGAGGTCGCGCGCCTTGGCGACCATGCCTGGGACCACCGCACCGTCGTTAGTAACGCGCGCAAACTCGGCTTCGTCGGCAAGGCCGCATGGGCCTCGTTGCGTCCGGTTCCGCGCTCCTGCATCGCCAAGGCCAGCAAGCGCCGCTTCAACCGCACTGACCTGATCGCTCTCGCCGCGCGCAAACCTGCCGGTTATCCCTCCGACGCATAGATCATATCTCCGCGCAGGCCCCTTGCTTCCGTCGCTGCGTATGGCACTCTCGCGCCAGGACAGGAGCATGATCAACAGTGGAAGCCGCAAGCGCTATCATAACGTCACAGGTTGACGCGCCAGCACAGGACCGCGCGCTCGTCTATCGCACCCGCCTGCCTGTGCGGATCTGGCACTGGGTCAACGCCATTACGATCTTCGCCATGCTGATGAGCGGCGCAACAATCTTCAATGCCCATCCCCGGCTGTACTGGGGCAAGTACGGCGCCACCTTCGAAACCCCATGGCTCGAGATCGGGCGTCAGGGCCAGCAGGGCTTCCTGCGCCTAGGCAGCCTGCAGATTGACACAACCGGCTTCCTCGGCCTCACCGAACATTCCACCCGCGCCTTCCCGCCGCTGGTTACGATCCCGAACTATTACAGCCTAGCCGAAGGACGTCAGTGGCACTTCTTTTTCGCGTGGGTGCTGGTTCTGTCGATCGTTGTATTTGTAATTTATGCTATTTTTTCCAGACATTTGTCACACGATCTTTCCTTGTCGCGTGAAGAACGGAAACTCTCGCATCTATGGCATGACATCAAGGAGCACGCCCGCCTGCGTTTCCCCACCGGCGAAGCGGCAAAGGCCTACAACCCCTTGCAGAAGATCGCTTATCTCGGCGTCATCTTCGTGCTGATCCCGCTCGTGGTCCTCACCGGCATGACAATGTCCCCCATGCTCAACGCCGCCTTCCCCTGGATGCTGGACATCTTCGGTGGCCGACAATCAGCGCGTTCGATACATTTCCTTTGCGCAACAGGATTCTTGGCCTTTATCTTCATCCATCTTCTCATGGTCTTGCTGGCGGGGCCCATCAACGAACTGCGCTCGATCATCACCGGCTGGTATCGCCTGCCTGCAGCACGGAAGGACAGGGCATGACCATCATCACCCGACGCACCGCACTGGTTGGCGCAAGCGGCCTGCTTCTAGCCGGTTGCGAGAAGATCACAGGCTCGCCCACCGTCCGCAAGGTGCTGACTCTCGGGGAAAAAGCCACGCTCTCAGGGCAACGGCTGGTGACAGACCGCAACGCCCTTGCGCCCGAGTTCAGCCGTGCCGACATCTCGCCGAAGTTCCGCATGAACGGCAATCGCATGCCGGCATCGACCGAATACCAGGCGCACATGGCCAATGCCTTTGCTGACTGGAAGCTCGAAATCGGCGGCAAGGTTGCCCGCCCTTTCAGCCTCAGCCTCGCACAACTCAAAGCCGCCCCGCAACGCACACAGATCACCCGGCACGATTGCGTCGAAGGGTGGAGCGCGATCGGCGAATGGACTGGCGTCCCCCTCGCCCTGCTCTTGCGTCAGGCACAGGTTTCCCCATCAGTTCAATATATTGTCTTCCATTGTGCAGACGATTTCTCAGGAACGCCCTATTACGAGAGCATCGACATGATCGACGCTCTCCACCCCCAGACGATCCTCGCCCACACGATGAACCGCCAGCCCCTGCCCGTAGGCCACGGCGCACCGATCCGCCTGCGCGTCGAACGCGCTCTGGGCTACAAGCAGGCCAAGTACGTGATGAAGATCGAGGCCGTCGAAACACTCGCCGGCCTCCATGGCGGCGGCGGCGGCTACTGGGAGGATCATTCCGGCTACCAGTGGTTCGCCGGAATCTAGACCCTCACCACCCCACGCTCGATCAGGCTGCGCGCGCAGTCCAGGATTGACTCCTCCACCGGCCGCATCGTCCAGCCGAGGCGCTCCTGCGCGTGGGCCGAACTTGCCGCGCGCACATTGCCAAGTTCTCCCGTCACCTGCCGGATCACCGGATTGAACAGCGCCACTGTGCGCACCAGCCAGTCCGGCAAACGCCGCATGGGCACCTTGCGCGCCTGCAGCCCAAGGTTCGCCTTGAGCACCTGCGCCACATCGATGATCTTGAGAAACGGCCCCGAAGCGATGAACCGCTCACCCGCCACCCCCGGCGCCGTAAGCGCCCGCACATGCAGGTCCGCAATGTCACGCACGTCAACAATGCCGAAGCCAAGGTCTGGGCACCCCGGCAAGGCACCCGACAAGAGTTGTCTCACCACCTCTATCGATGGCGAGAAGTCGCCAGACCAGACCGGTCCCAGCACTGCCGCCGGATTGACCGAGACGAATTCCATCCCCGAACCCTCTGCCGCCACCCAATCCCGCGCCGCCCGCTCGGCGATCGTCTTGGACTTGACGTAGGCATAGACATCGTCGCCTGCGAGGTTGGTCCAGTCCTTCTCGGTAAACTCGAAAGTCCCCTTGCCATGCCCATAGGCGATCGCGGCAACCGACGACGTCTGCACGAACCGCGTCACTCCGGCTTCATGCGCGTAACGTAACGCCCGCAACACGCCTTCGCGTGCCGGAACAATGAGTTCGTCCTCATGCTTGGGCGCCGTCGTCGTGAAGGGCGAGGCGACGTGCGCCACGTGACTGCATCCGGCCATCGCCTCGGCCCAGCCCGCATCGGCGGTCAGGTCGGCGGCAAAGAAGCGCAAGGACTCCGGCGTTCCTCCCAGCATGGTCCGCAGTTGCGCCTCGCGTGACAGCGAGCGGACGGTGGCGTGAACCGTCCATCCCTCGGCCAGAAGCTGGCGGATCAGGAAGCCGGCAATGTAGCCGCTGCCACCGCTAACGAGGACCTTGCCTGCCATTCGTCACGCCTCCCACCCATTCATTATTGGCGAAGGATAGCGTGAGTAACGACCGGCACCAAACGCCTTCGCCAGTGTGGCTCCGGCATGGCGTTTGCCTGCGAGAGTTGTGGGGGAGTTGCCGGTTCGCCTCGGAGAGTTGGAAACCGCCAACTTCCCACCTTATCGCATCAAGACAAGCTCTTCGGCCATCGAAGGGTGCAAGGCGACCGTTGCGTCGAAGTCGGTCTTGGTCAGCCCCGCCTTCACCGCGATGGCCGCCGCCTGAAGGATCTCGGGGCTGTCCGGGCCGATCATGTGGATGCCCAGCACCTTCTCGGTCGAGGCATCGACGATCATCTTGTATAGCCCGCGCTCAGGCCGGTGGCCGAAGATGTTCTTCATCGGTCGGAAGTCCGACGAGTAGACCTTGATATTGCTGCCAAACGCTTGCCGTGCCTGGCTTTCCGTCAGACCAACGCCCGCCAGCGGTGGCTGCGAGAACACCGCGCTCGGGATGCTGTCATAGCTGACCGAGGTCTCCTTGCCGCCAAACACACGGTCGGCAAAGGCCTGTCCCTCGCGGATGGCGATGGGGGTCAACTGCACGCGGTTCGTTACGTCACCGACGGCGTAGATACTGTCGCAGACAGTCTTGCCGTGATCGTCCACCGGGATCTCGCCCGCCGAACCCAGTGAAATCCCGGCACTTTCAAGGCCAAGCCCATCCGTCTTCGGCCGACGTCCGGTTGCCACGAGGACGACATCGGCGTGGATCGGATCGGGCTGCTTGCCGAGCCAGACATCCAGCGATCCATCCTCACGCTTCTCGACGCGGTCAAACGGGCAATTGAACTTGTACTCAATCCCGCGCGCCATGGTGATCTGGAGCAGACGGTCGCGCAGCGATTCATCGTAGCCGCGCAGGATCGTCTCGCTGCGATTGACCACCGTTACGTGACAGCCCAGCGCGTTGAAAATGCCTGCAAATTCCATCGCGATATAGCCCGCGCCGGAGATCACCACGCGCTTGGGCAGGCTCTCCAGATGGAACACCTCATTCGAGGTAATGCAGTGCTCGCTGCCCGCAAATTCAGGCATCACCGGCCAGGCGCCGGTTGCGATGAGGATATACTTCGCACTGATCTCGCGCCCTGAGGCGAGGCGCACGGTATTCGGCCCGGCAACGGTCGCGCGCTCGAGGAAGCGCTCTACCTTGTTGTTCTCAAGCGTGTTCGTATAGGCATCGTTGAGCCGGTCGACGTCTCTCATCACCGCGTCACGTAACGTCGGCCAGTCGAAGCTCATCTTCTCGACCGTCCAGCCATAGTTGGCCGCGTCCTGCAATTCCTCGGCAAAGTGCGAACCATAGACCAGCAGCTTCTTGGGCACGCAGCCGCGGATCACGCACGTGCCGCCAACCCGGTACTCCTCGGCCACGGCCACTCGCGCACCATGGCTCGCGGCAATCCGGCTGGCACGCACGCCGCCCGAACCTGCGCCAATCACAAAGAGATCGTAATCGAAGTCCTGCCCAGTAACCTGCCCAGATTCCTGCTCTGCCATATGCGCTCCTTGTCTTGAAGCCGCATATGGCCTCTGGTCCACGCCAAGACCAGAGGCATTCCCGGCAATAGTCCGTTACGCGAAACGATCAGCCGCCAATGCCTGCCGCCGCCAGCAGAGCCTCTGTCGAAGGATCGAAGCCCTCGCCGCCGCCAGCCTCGATCTGCTTGGCAATGGCCTTGCCGAGTTCCACGCCGAACTGGTCGAACGGATTGATGCCGAGCATCGCGGCGGAAACGAAGGTGCGGTGTTCATGAAACGCGATCAGCGCGCCAAGCGTGGCGGGGTTCAGGTCCTCGCACAGGATCGTGGCCGAAGGACGGTCCCCCGGATAGGCCCGGGCGCCATCATCGGACGCCTTGCCCGCCATCAGTGCCGCCCCTTGCGCAAAGCAGTTGGACAGCAGGATTTCGTGATGAGCAGGGTCAAGGTCATGTCCCTGCGTCTTCACCGCGAGGAAATCGACCGGGATCAGGTGCGTGCCCTGGTGCAGCAACTGGAACACCGCGTGCTGCGCATCGGTGCCGACCCCGCCCCACGTCACCGGAGCGCTGGCCCGCATCAGTGGGGTGCCATCGGCCAGCACGCGCTTGCCGTTGGATTCCATCTCGAGCTGCTGGAGATAGTCGGGCAACAGCTTCAGCCGCTCGTCGTAGGCGAAAACGGCACGCGTCTGGCAGCCACGCACCTGCGCATAGTAGAGGTCGGCAAAGGCGGCGCGAACGATGACGTTCTCCGCCAGATCGACGTCGATGAAATGGCGGTCGATCGCGGCGGCACCATCGAGAAACTCGGCAAAGCCTTGCCAGCCCAGCGCCATGGCGACGGGGAACCCGATCGAGGACCACAGCGAATACCGCCCACCTACGGTTTCGGAGAACGGCAGGACTCGCGTTTCATCGACGCCCCACTCCACCGCCTTCTCTGGCGATGCCGTCAATGCGATCACGCGGCCATAGGGATCGGACTCGCCACCCTCGCGCAGCCATTCGAGCGCGGAATGGGCGTTGGTCATGGTCTCGGTGGTCGTGAAAGTCTTGGAGGCGACCGCGATCAGCGTCGTCGCCGGATCGCAAGCCTTCATCGCCGCTTCCAGCGCGCAGCCATCGATGTTCGAAACGACATGCACCGCCACCTTCGCGCCATCGCGGGTCAGTGCGTCGATAGCGAGCGCCGGACCGAGTGCCGAGCCGCCGATGCCGATGTGGATCAGGCTCTTCACTTCGCCCAGCGCGCCTTCGTGGATCGCATCAACCAGCATCTGCATCCGCGCATGGAGGGCTGCGGCTTCCTCGACGCTGGTATCCTTGCCGATGCCGCGTTCGGCAGTGTGTTCGGCTGCGCGGCCTTCGGTGTTGTTGATCTTCTCGCCCGAGATCAGCGCGTCGCGGCGACCTTCCAGGTCCATGGCTGCCGCGACCGCGCCCAGCAGGGCATCGACTTCGGGCGACAGATGCGTCTTGGACCAGTCAAAGATCACCGGACCGCCGGGCAGATCGAGCGTGGTCGAGTAGCGCGCAAGGCGCGCGCCGTCGGCGAACAGTTCCTTCAAGGTCGGCTTCGGCAGGCCTTCCAGTGCGGTCCAATACTGCTTTGCCTCACTTGCAGACATGTCCAACCTCTTCCTTTCGCAACTGCGTAATAGCCCTAATGCCCGCCCAAGCCCGTCTCGCCAAGCGTCCTGTTCATCAACGCGCAAGCAACGCAGACGTATTTCAGCTACTGTATTAGACAAACAACACACTTGACGAAGGGCCCTGCTGGCAACATGACCGCGACGATGAACGACACGCCAGACGCAAGCAGCCCAACGCCAGCGGATCAAGCCGCCGCTTCTCCCGCCAAAAAGGAGAAGAAGGAGGACAGCTTCCCGGTCTTCCTGATCAAGCTGGTGCTGGTGGTGGCGATCTTCCGCAGCTTCATCTTCTCGCCCTTCAACATCCCGTCGGAATCGATGCTGCCGCGGCTCGAGAACGGCGACTACCTGCTCGCCGCCAAGTGGCCCTATGGCTACAGCAGCTATTCCCTGCCGTTCAGTGCGCCCCTGCTGCCCAAGCGCATTTTCGCCAGCCAGCCCGACCGTGGCGACGTGGTCATCTTCAAGGCGCCTCCGGGCAACGATGTCGATTACATCAAGCGCGTGATCGGCCTGCCGGGCGACAGCGTGCAGATGATCGGCGGCGTGCTCCACCTCAATGGCAAGGCGGTGCCCAAGGTGAAGGTCGAGGACTTCGTCATCCCCGTCAGCCCGAACACCGATTGCCTGTCGATCGAATTCGCGGTGACAGAGGCCGATGGCCGCCAGACCTGCCATTACCCGCAATACCGCGAGACTCTGCCTTCGGGCAGAAGCTATAACGTGCTCGACATGGGTCAGCGCGCGGTTGACGACACTGCTCCTGTAATCGTGCCAGAGGGCCACCTGTTCATGATGGGCGACAACCGCGACAACTCGATGGACAGCCGCTTCCCTGCGATGGAAGGCGGCGGCATCGGCCTCGTCCCGCAGGACAATCTCGTCGGCCGGGCAACGATCATGATGTGGTCGACCGATGGCAGCGCCAACTGGTTCCTGCCTTGGACCTGGTTCACCGCCGCGCGCTGGAACCGGATCGGGGGCACGTTCTGAGCGCGCTTCCGGCAGAAGCCGTCGCGTTCCTGACGCAGATCACCGGGAGAGCCCCTTCCCGGCCCGACCTGTGGGCCGAGGCTTTGACTCACGGCTCGATGGGCGAAGCGCGCGATTACCAGCGGCTCGAGTTTCTGGGTGACCGGGTGCTCGGCCTCGTAATCGCCGACTGGCTGCATGAAAAGAGCGACGCCGCCGAAGGCAAGCTTTCACAGCGGCTCAACGCGCTCGTCAGCCGCGAGACCTGCGCCGACGTGGCGCGCGCCATCGCGCTCCCTGCGCATATCCGGCTCGGCAAGCAGGCGCGCGACGACGGCGGGGCGCAGAGCGACAACATCCTTGGCGACGTGATGGAAGCCCTGATCGGCGCGCTGTTCGTCGAGCGTGGCTTCGATGCGGCGCGCGATTTCGTGCGCAAGGTGTGGGAGCGGCCGATGGCCTCGGGCACCGGCCAGCGCAAGCATCCCAAGGCCGCGCTGCAGGAATGGGCGGCGGGCAACCGGCGCAAGCCCCCGGTCTATACCCTCGTTGCGCGTGAAGGGCCGGACCATGCGGCGAAGTTCACCGTCGCGGTCGAGGTCAAGGGCGTGGGCGATGCCCGGGCAACTGGGTCGAGCAAGCAGGAAGCCGAAACAGCAGCGGCGCGCGCGTTCATGCAGGCCTATGGCTGACGCTAATCTGGCGGCCGGGGCATATTTCGCTTAAAGCTGGCCGCAACTCTTCTGAAGAATTGGAATAATGACCGAAAAATGTGGCCTCGTGGCCGTTCTTGGCGCACCGAACGCCGGCAAGTCGACCCTCGTCAACGCACTGGTGGGCCAGAAAGTGGCAATCGTCTCGCCCAAGGCGCAGACCACCCGCGCGCGCCTGATGGGAATCGCCCTTGAAGACGTGGGCGAGGACAAGGCGCAGATCATCCTGGCCGATACCCCCGGCCTGTTCGAACCCAAGCGTCGGCTCGACCGTGCAATGGTCAGCGCCGCTTGGGACGGCGCGCACGAAGCGGACGCGATCCTGCTGGTGGTCGATGCCCGCAAGAAGAAGCGCGACTATCTTGAACCCATTCTCGATACTCTGAAAGATCGCCCGGAGCGCAAGCTTCTGGTGCTCAACAAGGTGGATTCGACGCCCAAGGAACCGCTGCTGGTCATGGCCGAGGCCCTGACACAGGAGGCCGCGTTCGACGAGGTGTTCTTCGTCTCGGCCCTTACCGGCGATGGCGTGCCAGAACTCAAGCAGCGCCTCGCCGCGCTCATGCCCGAAGGCGCATGGCATTACCCCGAGGATCAGGTGTCCGATGCCAGCGAGCGGCTGATGGCGGCGGAAATCACGCGCGAGCAGCTTTATCGTCAGCTCCATGACGAACTGCCCTATGACAGCACCGTGCGTCCGGAAAAGTACATCCAGCGCAAGGACGGCTCTGTCGAGATCCACCAGCAGATCGTGATTACCCGCGAAACGCAGCGCGCCATCGTGCTCGGCAAGGGCGGTGCGCGGATCAAGGCGATCGGCGAGGCGGCGCGCAAGGAACTAGCGCAGCTGCTCGAAACCAAGGTGCACCTGTTCCTCCACGTGAAGGTGGACGAACGCTGGGCCGACGCCAAGGAAATCTACGAGGAAATCGGGCTGGAATGGGTGAAGTGAGCATGCGACCTGCGCTGTTCGCGCTGGCGGCACTGCTGGCATCGCCTGTACTCGCAAAGCCAGCCCCCCTCCCTGAAGGCGCGCGTTACGTAGCGCTGGGCAGTTCCTTTGCCGCGGGGCCGGGCGTCGGTCCGAATACCCCGGATACGCCGCAACGTTGCGGGCGCGGAACGCTGAACTACCCCAATCTGCTTGCTGCGAAACTGAAACTCACGCTCACCGACGCGACCTGCAGCGGTGCTACGACGAAGCATGTCCTGGGCGCGTGGGACGAAGTGCCAGCGCAGATTGAAAGCGTCACCGCCGACGCGCGTTTGGTTACGATCACCATCGGCGGGAACGACGTCAACTTCGTCGGCAATATCTTCGCCGCCGCCTGCGAGAAGATGGCGACGCCCGACCAACGTTGCCAGAAGTGGCGCGCAATCACCGAGGCTGAATGGAAGGGCGACGAGGAGCGCATGCGCAAGATCGTGCGCGAAGTTCGCCAGCGCGCGCCCGATGCCCGGATCGTCTTCGTCGATTACATCACCGTCCTACCACCCAAGGGCGCTTGTGCCGCGGTTCCGATCTCGGACGAGCGCATGGCCTACAGCCGGGGCGTGGCAAAGCGGCTGGCCAAACTCACCGCCAAGGTGGCGCGGACCGAGAAGGCGGAGGTATTCCGCTTCTCCGCACTTTCGAAGACCCACGCTCCATGCTCGGCCGAACCGTGGAGCAATGGCATGTCAGCGCCGCAGGGAGACGGCATCCCAATTCATCCCAACCGTGCGGGGCATGAGGCGGCAGCCGAAGGACTTGCTGCCTTTTTGAATTGAAGCTGCGCCTACTTTCGCAGTCCTCGTCCCAGTATCACGATCTGCCAAAATGGTTGGTTTTTTGTGCACACGCGAAGGCGAGATGGGATAGTCAACAAACCGGGATATAGCATCGCTACGAAGGATTCGGGCTTGGTGCCCGTTTACGTCTCGGATCGATTGACGGACGGAGTACGGGAATGAGCGAGTCTGGCGGCGTTATGGCAGTTGTCGCCGTCGAGCCGTGGCCACGCAGGATGCGTGCCGCAACTGCTCAATTTCTCAACCGCCCCGCCGTCGTGCCCTTGTGGCTGGTCGAATCTCTCGGCTTCCTTGCCCTGTTCCTGATCACCCGCAGCTTCCTGTTCGGCAACCCCGTCGTCCACATCGACGAGCAGTTCTACCTGTTCGTGGCCGAACGGATGCGCGAAGGCGCCGTGCCCTACGTCGACATCTGGGATCGCAAGCCGATCGGCCTGTTCCTGGTCTACGAGGCGCTGGCTGCCCTGCCATTCGATCCGATCATTGCCTATCAGATGGGTTCGGCCATCTCGGCTACGCTGACGGCTCTGGTGATCAGCCGCCTTGCCCGCGAGATCGCTTCCCCCGCAGCCGCATGGCAGGCCGGCGCGGCCTATCTCCTGTTCATGCCGATATTCAACGCCGGGATGGGACAGGCTCCGGTGTTCTACAACCTGCCCGTTGCGCTCGCAGCGTTGGTCGTGGTCGAAGCGTTAAAGCGGCACGAAGCGCCCGGGCTGGCGTGGCGCGGATGCGTGGCGATGCTGCTTCTGGGCCTTGCCATCCAGATCAAGTATACTGTCATCTTCGAAGGCGCTGCCTTCGGCCTGATGCTGCTGTCACGCGGGTTTGCCGATGTCTGGTCGTACCGCAAGCTTGGTGCGGTCGCGGCTCTTTGGATCGCCGTGGCGTTGCTGCCGACAGTTGCCGCGCTTCTCTGGTACGTGGGGATCGGACAGACCGAAGCGTTCGTCTACGCCAACTTCGTCTCGGTCTTCGAACGCGGCTCGGACGGCTGGAAGTCTTACTGGCGGCTGACCAAGGAAGTCGCCGTGATGATCCCGTTCTGGCTGGTGATCTTCCGCGCTCCGCGCAAGTTCGACACTTCGGGCGGAACTCATCCGGGGTCGCTGCGCGTGATACGGGTGTGGGCCATTGCGGCCTCTGCCGGGTTCCTGATCTTCGGCACCTGGTACGACCACTACGTTTCGCCGCTGCTCGTGCCGCTGTCGGTCCTCGCAGCCCCTGCACTGGCGCGGGTTCGCGTTGGCGAACGGTGGTATGGCAGGTTGTTGCTGGGGTTCGGGGCCATCGCCGGCATCGCGGTGATGATCTACCAGTACAACCAGCACGGCTCGACACGACAGTACGAGGCGATGAACGCCGCCATCACGCAGGAAATGCGCGATGGCTGCCTGTTCATCTACGAAGGCGAAATGGCGTTCTACCGCACGACAAACAGCTGCCTGCCGACAACGCGCATCTTCCCCAACCACCTGAATACCTATGTCGAGGCACCGGCCATCGGCGTGGACGCATCGGCGGAGTTGTCCAAGGTCCTCGCCTCGCGACCGACCGTAATCATCATGCGTGGCAAGTACCAGAAGCTGTACCTCCCCAACATGGACACGCGCCGCATGATCAAGGCCGCCCTCGCCCGCGATTACGAGCGCTATGCGGCCGTACCTCTCGGCAACAAGGAATACTGGCTCTACCGGCTGCGCCGCTGAACTGGGCGGTCAGCCGGCGAACCTGATGGTCCTGGCGATTACATAGGAGGGAAGTGGCGCCTCGCGAACTGCGATAGCGCTTTCTCTGATCTTGAGCGCCGCGGCACAAGCCAGATCCGCCATACCCGCGTCCTGCGCTGCGCGACATGCGACAGGTGTGCCCTGTTCGTCCATTTCGACAAACACCGTGACTTCCCTGCTCGCGGCGCCGTCCAACCCGGGAGGCATGGCGATGATCGCATCCACCGGATCTTCAATGCCGGAGATGCGGCTCTGGTTGGTGCTGCCTGGCACGACCAGCTTCACCCATTCGCGCACGACGCCAAAGGTCAGGTTTCCGTCGCTCCCTACAGCGGCTTTCCATGTACGAGGCTTCTGGGCATTGCACAACTGACGCGCCACGGATGCCGGCCCCACTGTTTCTAGCACTGTGCACTTTTCGATAAGTCCATCCGGACGAACAATGACTTCGATCCTCGCGGCCACCGACTGCTTCATCCGCAAGGCATCAGCAGGCATATCACGCCAAGTCGCCGCCTGCTCCGGAACGAAGATCGGCGCCTGAAGCGTTGACTGAGCCAGCAGGGCAACCCAAAGCGAGAGCATTCCATCAATCTCCGATCAGGAGTCCGACGCTGCCTTAGCCGCCTTCTTGGCCGGAGCCTTTTTTGCGGCAGGCTTCTTGGCAGCGGTCTTCTTCTGTGCAGCCTTCTTGGCCGGGGCCTTTTTCTTGCCCTTGGCGGGCGCCTTGGCCGCGCGCTCGTCGATCAGCACGATGGCTTCTTCAAGGGTCAGCGATTCGGGCTGCTTGTCCTTGGGCAGGGTGGCGTTGGTCGTCCCGTCGGTGACGTAAGGGCCATAGCGGCCCGCCATGAGCTTGATCTCGCCGCCGAACGTGGGATGCGCGCCGAAGACCTTTAGCGGCTCGGCGGAGGTGCGGCTGCCGCGCGCGCCTGCCCCCGCCGCCGCAGCGGCAAGGTGCATGACGGCAGCGTTCATGCCGGTCTCGAAAACCTCGGCGGTCGAGCGCAGCCGCGCATATTTGCCGTCGTGCGCCAGGTAAGGACCATACCGCCCGATGCTGGCGGTGATCGGCTTGCCACTTTCAGGATGTGAGCCAACTTCGCGCGGGAGCGAGAGCAGCTTGAGCGCCCATTCCAGATCCAGTTCGGCAATGTCCTTGGGGATCGAGGCGCGCTTGGCTTCCTTGCCTTCGCCCAGCTGGATGTAGGGACCGAAACGTCCGGCCTTGCGCACGACCTCAAGGCCCGTCACCGGGTCCTTGCCCAGAACGCCATCTTCCGCGCCATCGCCTTCCGCCCCGCCGGGCTGGGCGAACTTGCGGGTGTACTTGCATTCGGGATAGTTGGAGCACGCCACGAACGCGCCGTAACGGCCACCGCGCAGCGACAGCCGGCCCGCCTCACACTTGGGGCACAGACGCGGATCGGTGCCATCCTCGCGCGGGGGAAACAGATAGTCGGAAAGGAATTCGTCAAGCTCGGCGGTAACCTCGCTCGGCTTCTTCTCCATCACCTCGTCGGACTTGGGCTTGAAATCGCGCCAGAAGGCGGCGAGCACCTTCTTCCATTCGGCACGCCCGCCCGAAACGTCGTCCAGCTCCTCCTCCATTCCGGCGGTGAACTGATAGGCGACATAGCGCGAGAAGAATCGCTCCAGAAACGACGTCAGAAGTCGGCCGGATTCCTCTGCAAAGAAACGGTTTTTCTCCGTCCGGACGTAACTGCGATCCTTGAGTACCTGCAGCGTCGATGCATATGTCGAAGGACGGCCAATGCCCAGTTCCTCAAGCCGCTTGACCAGGCTCGCTTCCGAATAGCGCGGCGGCGGCTGGGTGAAGTGCTGGGTGGCGTCGACGCCGCGCTTGGCGGGCGTATCGCCGGTCTTCATGTCGGGCAGCAGGCTCGCGTCCTCGTCGTCGCCATCCGCCTTCTGGTCACGGCCTTCCTCGTACACGGCGAGGAAACCGGGGAACTTCACGACCTGCCCCGTGGCGCGCAGTTCGTGCTTGCCGGTGCCATCGCGCAACGTGATGCTGGTGCGCTCGATATTGGCCGACGCCATCTGGCTGGCCATCGCGCGCTTGTAGATCAGGTCGTAGAGCCGCGCTTCATCCGCAGAGCCGTAACGGTCCTTGGAGAAATCGGTCGGGCGGATGGCCTCGTGTGCTTCCTGCGCGTTCTTGGCCTTGGTCTCGTAATGACGAGGCTTTTCCGGCAGGTAATGCCCGTCGTACCGATCCGAGATCGCCTTGCGCGCGGCAGAGATCGCGCTCGGGTCCATCTGCACACCATCGGTACGCATGTAGGTGATCGCACCCGCCTCATAGAGCGTCTGCGCCACCCGCATGGTATGGCTGGCCGAGAAGCCAAGCTTGCGCGCCGCTTCCTGTTGCAGCGTCGAGGTGGTGAACGGCGGATAGGGATTGCGGCGGGTCGGCTTTGTCTCGACCTCCTCGACGCGGAAGGTCCCGGCCTCGACCACGGCCTTGGCCTTCATCGCCGCGCCTTCATCGCCCAGCGTCAGCTTGTCGAGCTTCTGGCCATCGAACTTGACGAGACGCGCGGCAAATTCTGTCCCGCTCTGCTCAAGGCGGGCAATGACGGACCAGTACTCCTGCGCCCGGAACGCCTCGATCTCGCGCTCGCGCTCGACGATCAGGCGCAGCGCTACCGACTGCACGCGTCCTGCCGATTTGGCGCCGGGAAGCTTGCGCCACAGTACCGGCGAAAGCGTAAATCCGAACAGGTAATCAAGCGCGCGGCGGGCGAGATAGGCGTCGATCAGATCCTGATCCAGCTCGCGCGGACGCTTCATCGCGTCGGTCACCGTCTGCTTGGTTATCGCGTTGAACGTGACGCGCTCAACCTCTTTAGGAAGCGCCTTACGTTTCTTGAGCAACTCCCTGACATGCCAGGAAATTGCTTCACCCTCACGATCAGGGTCGGTCGCGAGAATCAGGCGGTCTGCATCCTTGGCCGCATCGGTGATGGCCTTCACGCGCGACTGCTTGTCGCCGTAAAGTTCCCAGTCCATCGCAAAGTCCTCGTCCGGACGGACGGAGCCGTCCTTCACGGGCAGGTCGCGGATATGACCATAGGAGGCGAGCACCTTGTAGCCGGGGCCAAGATACTTCTCGATGGTCTTGGCCTTGGCCGGAGATTCTACAATGACAAGCTGCATGATCTGAAAAAGCAGTCCTTACGTGTACGTGTGCGCGAGGGTGGGGACTACCGGACAGGTTCGTCAAGCGGCAGCGTGGGCAGTCATTCAGGATTGGAGGCTGACGCGCCCTCCTGCATGACGCTGCAACCGGCCCGCAAGCTCCATCTCCAGCAAGGCCATCTGCACCGCGCCCGCAGTTGCCCCGCTCTGCCGGATCAGTTCGTCCACCCCGATCGGTGCCAGCGTGAGCAGTCCCGCGATGTCGGCTGGATTGTCCTCGATCTCTGGCGCCCACGAATGCTGCCCCTCCCGGAAGCTCGACCGGGGCTGGCCTTCGAAGCCGAGCAACAGTTCGATCACGTCCTCGGGCGACTGCACAAGGATGGCCCCGTCGCGGATCAACTGGTTGCAACCGTGCGAGCGACTGTCGAGCGGAGAGCCGGGAATGGCCATGACCTCGCGCCCCGCCTCAGCCGCAAGCCGGGCTGTGATCAGCGAACCGGACTTGGGCGCGGCCTCGACAACCAGGGTACCGGTGGCGAGCCCTGCGATGATCCGATTGCGGTGCGGGAAATGCCGGGCGAGCGGCTCGGTGCCCGGCGGCATTTCGGCGATGAGCAGGCCCTCGCAGGCCACCTGCTCCTGCAATTCCGCATTTTCGGGCGGGTAGCTGATGTCGATGCCGCTGGCGATCACACCCACGGTGCCGCCGCCCTCGGCCATGCCCGCCAGCGCGCCGCGATGGGCGGCAGCGTCAATCCCCCGCGCCAGGCCGGAGATCACCGCATAGCCTTGGGCGCTGAGCGCCGTCGCGAAATCGCGCGAGAGCTTGACCGCAGCCGCCGAGGCATTGCGTGCGCCGACCACCGCGACGGAAGGCCGTGAGAGCAGGCCGACGTCTCCCCGCACCGTCAGGATCGGCGGCGGGCTTTCCAGCGCGGCGAGGAGCGCCGGATAGTCTGGCCCGTCATGAAACAGATAGCGCGCGCCTGCCTTGCGGACGGCAGCAATCTCGTTCTCGATCCGCTCGACCGCAGCGGGCCGATAAGGTGCACCACCGCGCGCGGCGAGGTCAGGCAGGGCTTCGAGCGCCGCCTCAGCCGTGCCAAAGCGTCGCATAAGCTGGTTGTAACTGACCGGACCGATATTGGGCGAGCGCAGCAGCCGGATGCGAGCGAAAGCCTCGCCCCGCGAAAGCGTGGCTTGCGCCGCGACGGTCACTTCTTGCTGCCGACCCTGGGCTCGGTCCCCGCGCGCAGGCGGTCGATGTTCTCGCGGTGGAGGAACAGTACCAGCAGCGCAAGCAGCGCCAGCACCGGCACATAGGCCGTGAACCCCAGCAGCAGGGCAGCGACCGGAGCCGCCACCGCCGCGCTCATCCCGCCGAGCGACGAAATGCGGCTGGCAAACAGCACGCCCAACCACACGACCGCATAGGCAAGTCCGATCTGCCATGCGAGGCCAAGCGAGATTCCCATCATCGTGGCAACGCCCTTCCCGCCCTTGAACTTGAGCCAGACCGGGAAACAGTGGCCAAGCACGGCAGCAAGTGCGGCCAGCGGTTCGGCCGAGGGCCAGAAATGGCGGGCGATGAGCACGGCGGCGATCCCCTTGCCCATGTCCAGCAACAGCGTGGCGGCTGCCACCCCCTTCTTGCCGGTGCGCAGCACATTTGTCGCGCCGATGTTGCCTGAACCGATCGCCCGCAGATCGCCACCACCGGTCAGCCGGGTGAGGATGAGGCCGAAGGGCACGGAGCCGAGCAGATAGCCGACGAGCAAGGGCAAAAGCGTTTCCACACCCTGCTCATATCCTCACCGGGCACAAAAGCGAAAGAGGCCACTTCCCATTTTGCTGCCATTCCCGATACAAGCACCGGCAATGACCGACAGCCCCCCGTCCGATCCTGCTGCTCCGCTACTGCTGTTCGATTCGGGCGTCGGCGGACTTTCGGTCCTGCGCAAGGTGCGCGCGATGCTGCCACAGGCTCCGGTGATCTATGTCGCCGACAACGCCGGGCTACCTTATGGCGACAAGACCGAGGCCCAGATCGCGGCGCGCGTGTCGGGTCTGCTTGGTCGCCTGACAGAACGACTGCGTCCCCGTCTCGTCTGTATAGCCTGCAACACCGCCTCGACCATCGCGCTGGCATCGGTGCGCGAAGTGCTCGAAGTCCCGATCGTCGGCACGGTTCCGGCGATCAAGCCCGCAGCGGCGATGACGACGACCGGCGTGATTGGCCTGCTCGGCACCGCCGCAACGATTCGCCAGAGCTATGTCGACAGGCTCGAGGCCGAATTCGCTTCCGGCAAGACGCTGCTCCGCCACGGCGCGCCTGAACTGGTCGCTGCTGCCGAGGCCAAGTTGCGGGGCGAGCCTGTGGATCCTGCGGTTTATGCCCGCGCAGCACAGGCACTGCGCGACATGCCGGGGGGCGAACGCATCGATACCGTGGTGCTCGCCTGCACTCACTTCCCGCTGGTGCAGGATGAACTCGCCGCAGCCTTCGGTCCGGGTGTCGGCTTCATTGATGGCTCGGACGGTATCGCTCGGCGCATCGCCCACCTGACGCAAGGGCAGACATGGCGGCGCGAACGGTCGGACCTTGCTCTGTTCACGCGCGGTGGCGCGCAAGTCGATCAGTTGCGCCCGGCATTGGCCGAGCACGGGCTCGACCGGGTAGAGGTGTTTTGACGTGGCTTGGGTAACGGGGGCCTCCGCGTGAGTCGATTTTCCAAGGGCTTGATCGCTGTGCTGCTGGTGCTGGCGCTCGCCTACTACTGGCTGCTGGTGAATGCCGGTCCAGCCAATGTCCCGGCGCGCAAGTTTGATCTGGCCGAGCTGCGAAAGGCGGCAGACGCAATTCCGGGCCAGAAGCCGACCGCGATCACCTTCGCAGCGATCGCCACGCGCTACGTTCCGGGAGCGGCCTTGGCGGCAGGCACCGGCCTGAGACAGGTCACTTCCGGCGTCTTCGCCTGGCGGCTGACGACGCCGGGTGGCGGCATCGTGATCGATCCGGGCCTGTCACGCGCCGATGCGCTCACCATGGGTTTCAAGCACTACGACGACAACGCTCGCAGGCTGGTGGAGCGGTGGATGGACGAGAGCGAGATGATCCTGTTCACCCACGCCCATATCGACCACGTTGGAGCATTTCTTGATCACCAGCGCTTCGAGGACATCGTCGACAAGGCGGTGATCACGCCCGGAATGCTCGGCAACATCAACTCGCTCTGGCGCGAGAATGCCCGCCTGATCAGCGAGACTCGCGAACTGAAGCCCGTGGAAGCCATCGCGCCCGGCGTGGTTGCGATCCAGACTCCCGGGCACACCCCGGCATCGGAAATGTTCTATGTCCGCCTGGCCTCGGGCCGCGAGTACATCTTCGGGGGAGACACGGTGTCTCTTTCGGTCAACGCCGAAGTCCCGACACCCCGCTCGCGGCTCTTGGCAGACTGGATGGTCCCTGAGGACAGGCCGGCCGTGATCGGCTGGCTTAAAGGTCTCAAGGCCTTGAAGGAGCGGGACAAGGACCTTGTCATATTGCCATCGCACGATGCCGATTGGACAATCGTCAACGCACAGCTCAACGGCATAGCCCCTGCGCGCGAACTCATACCTGCCCGAAAGGCCGATTAGCGCACAAACTGTCTCCGACTTTCGGGCAGTTACACCAAATCCTGCTGGCAAAGCGAAAACAACAGGCGTAGAAGCCGCCCATTCGCCGGTGGGCCCAACGGGATCGGGCTCCCAGGGACGGAAACGTCCTTGTTGCAGGAAGGAGCGGCGGGGTGAATTACGATCAGGTTTTCGATTCTGCCATCGAGCGCTTGCACTCCGAAGGCCGCTACCGCGTTTTCATCGACATCCTGCGCAACAAGGGGGCGTACCCCAACGCGCGCTGCTTTGCCGGACACAACGGGCCCAAGCCGATCACGGTGTGGTGCTCGAACGATTACCTTGCGATGGGCCAGCACCCCAAGGTCATCGCCGCCATGGAAGAGGCGCTGCACAACGTCGGCGCAGGCTCGGGCGGCACGCGCAACATCGGCGGCAACACGCACTACCACATCCAGCTTGAGGAAGAGCTGGCCGACCTGCACGGCAAGGAAGGCGCGCTCCTCTTCACCAGCGGTTACGTCTCGAACGACGCAACGCTGTCCACGCTCGCCAAGATCCTGCCGGGCTGCGTGATCTTCTCCGACGAACTGAACCACGCCTCGATGATCGCGGGCATCCGCAATTCGGGCGCGGAAAAGAAGGTTTTCCGTCACAACGATGTCGAGCATCTGGAAGAACTGCTCGCCGAGACTGACCCGAACGTGCCCAAGCTGATCGCGTTCGAGAGCGTCTATTCGATGGACGGCGACGTCGCCCCGATCCACGCTTTCTGCGACCTTGCGGAAAAGTACAACGCGCTGACCTATATCGACGAGGTTCACGCTGTCGGCATGTACGGCCCGCGCGGCGGTGGCATCACCGACCGTGACGAGGCGGCGCACCGCATCGACATCATCGAGGGTACGCTGGGCAAGGCCTTCGGCGTTATGGGCGGCTACATCGCTGCCGATCGCAAGATCATCGACGTGATCCGTTCCTACGCCCCCGGCTTCATCTTCACCACCTCGCTCTCGCCGGTTCTGGTCGCAGGCGTTCTCGCCTCTGTCCGCCACCTCAAGGCATCGAGCGAGGAGCGTGAGGGCCAGCAGGCTGCCGCCGCCTATCTCAAGAAGGCTTTCGCAGATGCAGGCCTGCCGGTCATGCCGTCGACCACGCACATCGTGCCCCTGATGGTCGGCGATCCGGTCCGCGCCAAGAAGATCGCCGACATCCTGCTCGCCGAATATGGCGTCTATGTGCAGCCAATCAATTTCCCCACCGTTCCGCGCGGCACGGAGCGCCTGCGCTTCACCCCCGGCCCATCTCACACCCAACCGATGATGGACGAACTGGCCGAAGCGCTGGTGGAGATCTGGCAGCGAATGGAGCTGGAACTGCGCAAGGCAGCGTAACCCCCGCCTTCCGCGATAAAAGAGCCCTCCCCTGATCCGGGAGGGCTTTTTCGTCGGCGTTGCCTTTCCTTCAATCAGCGCTAATGTTAACCGGACAGTTAAATCCGGGAGCATTCATGCCTGCGCAGACGTACGACGAAGTAGTCCTCGGCCGCCGTTCCATCCGGGGCTATCTCGACAAGCCAGTCCCACAGGCGCTGATCGAGGAAGTGTTGACGCTCGCCATGCGCTCACCCACTTCGATGAACACGCAGCCCTGGCACTTCCACGTCATCACAGGCGAGCCGCTTGACCGCATCCGCAGGGGCAACACCGAGCGCATCCTTGCGGGCGAGCCTGACAGCCGCGAATTCCGCCGGGGCGAAGCGTTTGCCGGGGTTCATCGCGAACGACAGGTCGAGGTCGCCAAGCAACTGTTCGGAGCCATGGGCATAGCTCGCGATGATGCCGCGGCCCGGAAGGACTGGGTCCTTCGCGGCTTCCGCCAGTTCGATGCGCCTGTCTGCGTAATCATCACATACGACCGCGAACTGTCTGGCAGCGATGACACGGCATTCGACTGCGGCGCGGTCACGACAGCGCTGGTCAACGCGGCATGGTCACGTGGGCTCGGCTGCGTGATCAACTCTCAGGGCATCATGCAATCGCCCGTCGTGCGCGAACACGCTGGCATTCCCGATGACCAGATCATCATGAAGGCGGTCGCTCTCGGCTGGCCCGACCCGGACTTCCCCGCCAATGCAGTCGTCAGCAACCGCAAGAGCGTGGACGAAGCCGCGCGGTTCGTGGGGTTCTGAGAGCTAACAACGAAAAGGCCCCACCTTCCGGCAGGGCCTTCTCAATTCAGTCTGCTTCAGCCTTGATCAGCGCAGCGAGACCACATTGTCCGAGACCCGCGGATCGCGGCGATCGCCGCGGTACTGGCTGGCCATCGGCTCGTCCGAGACTTCGAACACGTCCGTCGCGCCGAAGCCGTTGAACGCGGTCTTCATCGCCGCGCCATAGGCGCCGAGCATGCCGATCTCGATGTAGTCGCCCACCTTCACGTCCACCGGCAGTTCGAACGGACCTTCCATGTGGTCCATGTCGTCGCAGGTCGGGCCGTAGAAGCTGAACGGCTCGAGTTCGATCTCGGTATCGACATCGTTGGCCACCTCGTCGCGCAGCACGCGCACGGGGAAACGCCAGCCTACATGGGCCGCATCGAACAGCGCGCCATAGGCACCATCATTGATATACAGCTCAGTCCCGCGGCGACGCTCGACGCGCACGATCATCGAGTTGTACTCAGCGCAGAGCGCCCGGCCCGGCTCGCACCACAGCTCGGCCGAGTACGACACCGGCAGCGATTCATAGGTGCGATCGATAACGCCGAAGTAATCTTCGAGCGGCGGCGGTTCCATGCCCGGATAGATCGACGGGAAGCCACCGCCCACGTCGATGATGTCGACGAGGACCGAAGCATCGACGATCGCCGCACGAACGCGCTCCAGCGCCTGGACATAGGCGTGGGGGCTCATCGACTGGCTGCCGACGTGGAAGCACACGCCAAGCGAATCCGCAACCTGACGGGTCGCCTGCAGCAGTTCCGCTGCATTGGCCAGATCGCAACCGAACTTCGACGCGAGGCTGAGTTCCGAATACTCCGACGAGACGCGCAGGCGCACGCACAGCGTCAGGTCCTCGGGCACGTTGCCATCGGCATCAGCCGTTGCCGCCTTGATCTTCTCCAGTTCCTCGATCGAATCGAGGCTGAACACGCGCACGCCATAGGTGTGATAGGCTTCGCGGATCGCCGACGGAGCCTTTACCGGATGCATGAAGCATAGCACTGCGTCTGGCAGCGTTTCGCGCACCAGGCGCACTTCGGCGATCGAGGCGACGTCATAATGCGTCACGCCCGAATCCCACAGGATGCGGATCAGGTCTGCCGACGGATTCGCCTTTACCGCATAGAGAGACTTGCCCGGAAACTTCTCGACAAAGAAGCGGGCAGCGCGCGCTGCGGCGTGCGGACGGTTCAAAATGGCGGGTTGTTCAGGCGCGGAGGCGCGAACTACAGCCAGTGCGTCAGGATGATGGTGCAACTCAAGGGACCCCCAAACGGAACAGTTGAACGAAGCTGCCTTGCGGTTTGGAAGTCCCCATGGGGCAGCGAGAGGGGGGTAATAAGCCCCTGTGTCTGAATCTCAAGTGAAAATAACGGGCAAGAAAACTGCTGTCAGGAAAATGAAAAAATTCCAGAGAGATCGCAGAAAATCAGGAACTTAAGTGATCCGCCAACGCCGCCCATGCCGGAAGTGAGAGCGGATCGTTGGCACCGTTCGCCGCGGTCGGGTGCGATGCGAATCGTGCAACCGTCATTTCGGCAGCCGGATCGACCCAAAGAGTCTGCCCGTGGATGCCGCGCGCGGAGAAGCAACCTCGGTTGTTGTTGCTGATCCACCACTGGCTGCCATAGCTCCAGCCCGGCAGTTGCGGGTAGCGATTGCGATCGAAATGTGCCGCATCGCCACCATGGGTTGCCCGCTCCACCACCGCTTCGGGAATGACGCCAACACCTCCAAGCCGCATCGCCTCGCCAAAGCGTGCCAAGTCCTCCAATCGCAGGTTCAACCCGCCACCGGCGAAGGCAGTACCCGCCTCGTCCACGATCAGGTCCGCATCGCCGAGCATATCGAGAGGCTGCCACAGGCGATCGCTCAGCACATCGGCAAAGTGTTTGCCCTCGATCCGCGCGATCATCCACGCCAGGACTTCGGTGTTGGGCGTGCGATAGGTGAAGCCCAGCCCATGCTCCCCGGCCTTGCCGATAGTCGGCAGATATGAAGCAAGGTCGATCGGCCCGGCATAGTCCACCGGACGAGGCGTCAGCCCCAGAGCCGCGCTGTAGGCCCCGATGCCCGAGTTGGGATCAGCATAGTCCTCTGAGAAATCGAGCGCCGTGGTCATGTCGAGCACCTGCCGCACGGTGGCATCGCCGAAACCGCTGCCTGGCAGCTCCGGCAGGTAGTCCGACGCCAGCGCCGCCGGGTCCAGCCTGCCCTCATCGACCAGCATCTCGGCAATCGTGCCGACGAAGCTCTTGGTGACCGAGAACGCGATGTGCCGCGTCTCCGGGCCTGTCACCCCGAACCAGCGTTCGAACACCACCTTGCCGCGATGGAGCACGATGATGCCATCGGTGAAGGCCTGCGTCAGCGATTGCTCGAATGTGACGGGCGCTTCCGCATTCAGCGGCACGAACGCAACCTGCCCCAGATCCTCCCGCAACGCCCTCTCGAACGGCACGCCCTGCCCCGAAGCTGCCACCCGGCGCGAGGGCACGAACTGCCGCATGTTGGAGTACGACCAGCGGATCATCGGAAAGCGCATGTGATCCGCGCGCGAGGCGAGGAGCAGGCGGTCGGCTGGCGGCGGGTTGCCTTCCATCCAGCCCATGCGCACCGGATCGCTGGTCATCCCATCGAGCACTTCCCCCGCCATTGCACTCTCCCGCCTACATCCTTGTCAGCAGGCAGCATGCATCAGGAAAGACGGTCGCGGAAGTCCTCGTAAGTGAAACCCTTCACCTTCTCGAGGCGGTCGCTCTCGCTGTCCCACAGCCAGATCGAAGGCAACGGCACGCCGTTGAAGGTCGTCGTCTTGACCATTGAGTAGTGCGCCTGATCGAGAAATGCGAAGCGCGTGCCCGGCTCCGCACCATTCGGCAGGCGGTAATCGCCGATCACGTCCCCGGCGAGGCACGAAGGCCCGCCCAGACGCACCGGAGCACCACCCTCGCCACCATCCTCGTACTCGTCGATGGGCAGTTCCCCCAGCATGGCCGGACGATAGGGCGCCTCGATCACATCGGGCATGTGGCAGGTTGCCGAAATGTCGGTGATGCCCAGCTGCATCCCGTTCCAATGCGTATCGAGCACGGTGCCGACCAGAATTCCCGCATCGAGCGCCACGGCCTCTCCCGGTTCGAGGTAGATCTCGCAACCGGTGCGCGCTTTCACTTCGCGCAGAAACGCGACCAGATCATCGCGCTGGTAATCGGCGCGGGTGATGTGGTGACCGCCGCCAAAGTTCAGCCATTTGAGCTGGCCGAAGTACGGCGCAATCCGCGCCTCAAGCGCTTCCCAAGTACGCTTCAGCGGCTCGAAGTCCTGCTCGCACAGCGTGTGGAAGTGCAGCCCCGAAACGCCTTCGAGGTGTTCGGGCAACAACTGATCCACCGGAAAACCCAGCCGCGAATGCGGCGCGCATGGATCATAGCGCGGCACCTCGCCCTCGGCATGGAGCGGGTTGATGCGGAGGCCGATGTCGAACTGATCGCCAGCGGCCTGTGCCGATGCGATCTCTCCGGCGAAACGCGCGTGTTGTCCCGGCGAATTGAAGATTACATGGTCCGAAAGCTGCAGGATTTCAGCCATGTCCTGCGCCTTGTACGCCGCACAGTAGGTCGCGATCTCGCCAGAATAATGCTCGGCTGCCAGCTTGGCTTCCCACAAGCCGGACGTGCACACCCCGTCGAGATACTCCCCGACGATCGGCGCCACCTTCCACATCGAAAACGCCTTGAGCGCTGCCAGCACCTTGATCCCGGCCCGGTCGCGCACATCGGCCAGCACCGCCAGATTGGCCCGCAGCTTCGCAGCGTCGACAACGAACGCCGGACTGTCCACCCGGTTCAGGTCAAACTGCGCAAACGCCCCCGGATCACCGGCTCTGGTTTCCATTCTCAGTCCTTCGCTTCAGGAGGCGGACAGCGCTTCAAACCCACCTTGTCAAAGGGCGAGACAAAGATTTTCTGCCCATCCAGTGCCAGTCGGAGAAAAGTGATGGGACTAATATCAGCATCACTTCTTGGTTTCACGGTTATGCGCAATGCGCCCCGCACGAAGGAAATGCGAGTAACTTTGTAAGAGTTATCGAAATAACCGAGAGACCGCTCTCCAACCCAAATACTACTATCCTCATCCCATGAATCTACGCCGCAAAACTCCAGGCGATTCGTCCATTGCCCACGGTATGCCGGAGGAATGACCGCAGTCTTCTTTGATGAAGGAGTGCCGGATTGAAGAGGCGCTGAAACGAGCAGCGCCCCAAGCATCATGGCCTTCATCCATCCGCTCAACATCAAAACGCCAAGGGTCCCGCCAGTTCCTTCACCTGCCACGGCAGCCCGTGGTTGTTCAGCATGTCCATGTAGGGATCGGGATCGAACTGTTCCATGTTGAACACGCCCTCACCGGTCCACACGCCCTGCACCATCATCGCCGCGCCGATCATCGCCGGAACGCCGGTGGTGTAGCTGACTGCCTGGTTGCCGGTCTCGCGATAGGCGTCTTCGTGGTCGCAGATGTTGTAGATGTAGAAGGTCTTCTCCACCCCGTCCTTCAGACCCGTGGCGATGTCGCCGATATTGGTCTTGCCCTTGGTCGTCGGGCCGAGCGAGGCAGGTTCGGGCAGCACGGCTTTCAGGAACTGCAGAGGGATGATTTCCTTGCCCTCGTAGATCACCGGGTCGATCCGGGTCATGCCCACGTTCTGCAGGACGGTCAGGTGCGTGATATAGGCGTCGCCGAAGGTCATCCAAAAACGGATGCGCTCGATCTCGGGCAGGTGATGCGCGAGGCTTTCGAGTTCCTCGTGGTACATCAGGTACATGTTCTTCGGGCCGACTTCCTCGAAGTCGAACTGCTGGCGGATGGTCAGTGCCGGCGTCTCGACCCACTCACCGTTGAGGTAGTGCCGCGCAGGCGCGGTCACTTCGCGGATGTTGATTTCCGGGTTGAAGTTGGTGGCAAAGTGCTGGCCGTGATCGCCGCCGTTGCAATCGAGGATGTCGAGCGTGCGGATCGTGTCGAGCTTGTGCTTGCGCAGCCAGGTGGCGAACACGCTGGTCACACCCGGATCGAAGCCCGAACCCAGCAGCGCCATCAGGCCCGCGGCCTTGAACTTGTCCTGATAGGCCCACTGCCACGAATATTCGAACTTCGCTTCGTCGATCGGCTCGTAGTTCGCAGTGTCCATGTAGTTGACGCCCGCGGCGAGGCAGGCATCCATGATGTTGAGGTCCTGGTACGGCAGCGCAAGATTGACGACTAGCACCGGCTTGACCTCATTGATCAGCGCGGTGGTCGCGGCAACGTCATCCGCGTCGATCTGGTAGGTATCGACGGTAACGCCAGTGCGCTCCTTCACCGAAGCCGCAATGGCGTCGCACTTGCTCTTGGTGCGGCTGGCCAGCGCAATGCCGGTGAAGATGTCCGAATTCATCGCCATCTTGTGGACCGCGACCGAGCCGACGCCGCCAGCGCCGATGACGAGAACTTTTGCCATGATTGCTCCAAATGCCTTTTTGCGTCCCGCGACGATGCTGCGCAGGACATTCATGGGCAGGGCCTTTAGAGTAGTGGCATGACAAAACCAATTCCTTCTGTCGATCTGCGCATGCCGACACGAGAAGGTGTCATGCGCGCCGCAGACAAGATCGCGCAGATCCTGCCGCAGACTCCCCTCCTGCCGCTCGAAATGCCGAACGGCGCGACGATCTGGTGCAAGGCCGAAAGCCTTCAGCCAGTCGGCGCCTTCAAGATTCGCGGGGCCTGGCACCGGCTGACCGACCTCGACGAGGCGCAGCGCGCCAAGGGCGTCGTCGCAGTCTCGAGTGGCAATCATGCGCAAGGGGTCGCATGGTCCGCACGCAGACTGGGCATCGCCGCAACCATCGTCATGCCCAACGATGCGCCTGCGGTAAAACTTGCCGCCACACGCGAGTTCGGCGCAGAGGTCGTGCTCTATGACCGGCCCGGCGGTGAAAGCCGCGACGCGGTCGCTGCCGAGCTGATAGCGAGGAACGGCGCAACGCTTGTCCACGCCTTTGGCGATCCTTGGGTCATCGAAGGACAGGGCAGCACCGGCATCGAACTCGCAGCACAACTGCAAGTTCTCACCGGCTCAGCCCCTTCCCGCATCGTCACCCCCTGCGGCGGTGGTGGGCTCGCTTCCGGTCTGGCCCTCGCCTGCCCGGAAGCCGAAGTGATCGCCATCGAGCCGGACGGCTGGGACGATGTGACCCGCAGCCTCGCTGCCGGCCAGATCGTTGCTGTCGAACCCAATCCGCCCACCACTGCCTGCGATGCCCTGCAGACGCTCGCAACTTACCCGATAAACTTCGCGGTAATGACCGCCAATGGCATCAAGGCCCTGAGTGTCTCCGAGGAGGAAGTGCGCGCGGCACAGCGCCTTGCCTTTGCCAGGCTCCGCCTTGTCGTCGAACCGGGCGGCGCTGCCGGTCTTGCCGCCGTATTGTCCGGCAAGGCGCCCACGGACGGCGCGACGGTCGTGATCCTCTCGGGCGGCAATGTCGATCCCGAAGCCTTTGCTGCCGTGATTTCAGAGGCTTGAGCTAGCGTCTTACAATCTGCGGACAATCAAGGCCGATCTGCAACACGCACGCAATGGTCACGTTCCAGTAGCACTCCCGAAAGAGTTCTACCTCCGGGGGTCATCACCATGCTGGAACGTGCCCGTTCTCATCCGATCACGCGCTCGGTTGTCCGCCGGGGTTCCGGCATGGCCAATCGCGTACTCGACCATGCCTTTGCACTCGCGTTTCGCGGCCTCGTCTATGCCCAGATCTGGGAAGACCCGGATGTCGACATGAAGGCCCTGCAGATCCGGCCCGACAGCCGGATCATCGCCATCGCCAGTGGCGGCTGCAACGTCCTGTCCTATCTGACAGCCGATCCCGAAGCGATCACCGCGGTCGATCTCAACACCGCCCATATCGCGCTGAACAAGCTCAAGCTCGCATCGGCGCAGCACCTGCCCGATCACGCGCATTTCCGCCGGTTCTTTGCCGAAGCCGACAGCGCCGCCAACATCGCCGCCTATCGCACCCACGTGCTGCCGCACCTCGACGAGACGACGCGCCGTTACTGGGAGCGCCGTGACCTGTCCGGCCGCCGCCGCATCAATGGCTTCACCAGCAACATTTACAAGCGCGGCCTGCTCGGCAACTTCATCGGGGTCGCACATCTCCTTGCCCGCCTCTACAAGATCGACCTCGCGTCGATCCTCGCCGCGCGCGATCTTGACGAGCAGCGCCGCGTGTTCGAACGCGAGATGGCCCCGGTATTTGACAAACGCTTCGTGCGCTGGCTGACCGACCAGCCCGCCTCTCTGTTCGGCCTCGGCATCCCGCCCGCCCAGTTCGAAGCCCTCGCCGGGAATGAACCGATGGCCGAGGTCCTGCGCCGCCGTCTCGAAAAGCTCGCCTGCGATTTTCCTGTCGAGGACAACTACTTCGCGTGGCAGGCCTTCGGACGCGGATATGGCCGGGGCGACCGCTCCCCGTTGCCGCCCTATCTGCAGGGCACGAACTGGCAGACCGTGCGCGATCGCGCGAACCGCGTTGACGTGCGCCACGCCAATCTGACCGAACACCTCACCGCCCAGCCCGAAGCCTCGCTTGATCGCTATGTCCTGCTCGATGCGCAGGACTGGATGACCGATGACCAGTTAGGCGCGCTGTGGACGCAGATCACCCGCACTGCCCGCCCCGGCGCGCGCGTCCTGTTCCGTACCGCAGCTGAGCCCAGCCTGCTTCCGGGCCGTCTTGACGATGCGCTTCTTGCGCGCTGGCGTTACGACGATGCGCTTTCGGCCGAGTGCACCGCGCAGGATCGCTCGTCGATCTACGGCGGCGTTCACCTTTACGAGCTGGTCTGAAATGGCAAGCGTGGTCCAGCAGGCATCGCATGGCGCGCTGATGGACACAGTCTATCGCCACCAGAAGCATATCTATGATGCAACGCGGAAGTATTACCTCTTCGGCCGCGATGGCCTGATTGCGGGGCTGGATGCTGCGCCGGGCAAGACCGTACTGGAAGTCGGATGCGGCACTGGACGCAACCTTGCGTGCATTGGTCGCCAATGGCCGGGCGCACACCTGTACGGGCTCGATATTTCCGAAGAGATGCTTTCGGTCGCCCGCCAGCGCCTTGACAGCAGTTGCGTTCTGGCGAGTGGCGATGCGACCGATTTTGACGCCAACACGCTGTTCGGGCGGGCCACTTTCGATCGCATAGTGATATCCTACGCCCTGTCGATGATCCCGCAGTGGCAGCAGACGCTGGACCATGCCGCCAGCCTGCTTGCACCCGGCGGCTCGCTCCACATCGTGGATTTCGGCGATTTCGAAGGTTTGCCGCGCCCTTTGCGTCGGCTGATGCACGGCTGGCTCACGCAATTCCATGTTGCACCGCGAGCGGATCTTGCTGCCGTTGCGGCACGGATCGCGGCGGAGCGGCAGCTCAGTCTGCGCACTTTGCGCGGGCGCTGGGGTTACTTCCGCCGGGTCACGTTGCGGCGATAAGTTGCAATTGACAATCTAGGTCAAGCCACGCACTCTCCCGAAAATCTCGGGGGAGATCTGAAAATGCAGGCGCAAATACTCACGCCCGCGGCCGCGCTCGTGCTGTGGTCCATTGTGATGCTGTTCTGGATGGCGGGAACGCGGCTTCCTGCGCTCAAGCAACTGGGTGGTCTGGGCAAGGCCAAGCCCGGCGGACGCGGACAGGACCTCGAAGGCGTCCTGCCCGACGAAATCAACTGGAAGGCGCACAACTACGCCCACCTTATGGAGCAGCCGACGCTGTTCTACGCGACAGTGGCAATCCTGGCGATCATGGGCGCTGGCGCTCTCGATGTGGCACTGGCGTGGACCTATGTCGTGCTGCGCATCGTCCACTCGGTCTGGCAGTCGACGGTGAACCGCGTGCCGGTCCGCTTCTCGCTGTTCCTGCTGTCGACACTGTGCCTCGCCGCTCTCGCGCTGCGCGCTTTGGGAGCGACCTTAGGCCACGGATAAAGGCTTCAAAACGAGGGGGAGAATGCCATGAAGATTGCCGAAATCCTGCAACCCGCCGTCGCGCTGATGGCTTGGACCATGGTCATGTGGCTGTGGATGTACGCCACGCGCATCCCGGCGATGAACGCCGCCAAACTCGATCCTGACAGCCTTGCCCGCGATCCATCAAAGACGCTCGACGACATCCTGCCCGCCAGCGTCCAGTGGAAGGCTCACAACTACAACCATCTCCACGAAGCGCCGACGCTGTTCTACGCCGTCTGCCTCGTGCTGGCCGTCGCCGGCATGGGCAACGGGACGAGCGCAACGGTGGCCTGGGTCTATGTGGCCTTGCGCGTCATTCACTCGCTGGTTCAGTCCACCGTGAACAAGGTCATGGTGCGCTTCATCCTGTTCTCGCTGTCGAGCATTGCCCTGATGGCGCTGATTTACCATGCCGCACGCGTGGTCTTTGCCGCCTGATCGCTGGCCGAAACGCCTTGCGCCCCCGCGAAAGCGGGGGCCTTGGTCCTGTTACGGAATTCTGGCTCAATCCCGCGTGAACAGGCTCGCCAGCTCGACATGCGTCGACCAGCGAAACTGGCCAACTGGTCGGAGTTCTGCCAGCCTGTAGCCGCTCGCAATCAGCTTCACCGCATCGCGCGCCCAGCTTGCCGGGTTGCAGCTGATATAGACCACGCGCGCAACCTTGCTCAGACCGATCTGCTCCACCTGCTCCTGCGCCCCGGCACGCGGCGGGTCGAGCAAGACGGCGGCGAAACGGTCCAGTTCCTCCACCCGCAGCGGATTGCGGAACAGATCGCGGTGCAGCGCATGGACTGGCTGCCCGTTCATCCGCGCCGCCGCCTGACAGGCCATGAAGGAATCGCGCGCCGCCTCAACCGCCAGCACCTTGGTCTGCGGCCCCGCCAACGCGAAGGCAAACGTGCCTAGGCCCGAGAAGAGATCGGCCACAGTTGCAGCACCCACCAACCACTCCCGTGCCGCGCTAACCAGTTGCGCCTCGCCATCGTGCGTGGCTTGCAGGAACGCGCCGGGCGGAAGCGACACCGGCGTCTTGCCGAGTGTCACCGTAACCGGCTCAGGCTCCCATAAGCCTTCCGGGCCATAACCTGAATCCAGCGTCAGCCGCGCCAGCTCGTTGTCGCGGGCAAAATCCAGCAGGGCTTCGGTCTTCGCCAACCCCTCGGCGGTAATGCCCTTCAGGCTCAGCGCAACACCCTGATCGGCCAGCGCCAGTTCGATATCGACGTTGAGCTTGCGCTCGCCCCAACCTTCCAGCAGCCCCCGCAGCGGTGAAACCAGCGCGAAAAGCTGCGGCGCAAGGACATGGCATTCACGCAGGTCGACGATCTTGTGCGAACCCTGCTCACGAAACCCGATGACCACGCGCTTGCCGATAGCCTGCGCATGGAGCGTGGCGCGGCGGCGGGATTTGGGCGGTGAGACATGCGCTGGGCCAGCCGGAACTTCGGCAATGTCCTGTCCCTTGGCCGCGCCGACCACGCGATCAAACACGTAATCCGCCAGCGCGCTTTCCGACAAGTGCTGCAACTGGCACCCGCCGCAGGCCGGGAAATGGCGGCAGGGGGGATCGACATGGTTCGGCCCGTGGACCAACGTGCCATCTGCCTGCAGCACGTCACCCGGAGCGGCAAGCGCTGCGTATCGGCCATCGGCGGTCGCGCCGTCTCCCTTGGCAGCAACGCGCACGATAAGGCCAGCTTCACTCATTCAAGACATTCCTTCAGTGCCGCCTGCACGGCATGGGCCAGTTCGCCGGCCGTGAACGCTGGCCCACTCAGCCGCGCCGCTTCGGCGTGGAGCCATAGGCCTTCCTCCGCCGCGCGCAAGGCTTGCCCGTGCGTGGCCAGACGGCTGGCGATGGTTCCGGCCAGCACGTCGCCCGTCCCCGCCACCGAAAGCCATGAAGACCCGCGCGGAGCCACGACCACCGCCCCATCAGGCGCAGCAATCACCGTATCCGGCCCCTTCAGCACCACCACCGCCTCCGCAGCCTTGGCCAGGGCCAGCGCGCGATCCCGCCGCAGCCCCTGCCCCTCAAGCCCGAAAGCGCGCTCAAGCGCGGTCATCTCTCCCTCGTGCGGAGTCAGCACCCTCGGCGCTGAACCCAGAATCGCCGGGCGCAGCAGGACCAGCGCATCGGCATCGATCACCGTCGGCCTTTCGGCGTTGAGCGCACGCGCCAGCCGCCGCCCCGCCTGATCGGATCGCCCAAGCCCCGGCCCCACCAGCAGCGCAGCGACACGCGGATCGCCGATCATCCCCGCGACATCGCCAATCACCACCAATTCCGGAGGAAAGCCAGCGGGCGCATCCTGCGCAGCCAGCTTCACATACCCCGCTCCCGCCCGAAGCGCAGCAGTCGCGGCCAGATGGCTCGCGCCGGGCATCTCCCCGGCCACGATCCCCACCATTCCGCGCCGGTACTTGTGCGCATCCGCTGCAGGAGCCGACAGCTTCGGCCTGGCCAGAACCCGCGCCGCCCCCGGCACAGCCGCCACGCCGATGTCGACCAGCCTCCCCGGCCCCATCATTGCACAGGCGGACATCGCGAAGTGGGCATGCTTCCACGCGCCAAGCGCAACGGTCAGCGTCCAATCCGGCAGGCCAGCGTTAAGCGCCGCACCGCTGTTGCTCTCGATCCCGCTCGGAAGATCGATGGCGATGCGGTGCCGGTGCCGTGCTGCAAGCCCGCATAGCAGGCCGAACAAATCGTCCGGCAAGGCCCGCGTCAGGCCGCTCCCGAACAGACAGTCGACGAAAACATCGCCCGAGATCGCCCCCGTCGCATCCGCAATAGCACCCCGATACAAGGCCTTGGCATTGCGCGCCGCATCCGTCGCAGGCGGCCGAGCTTCGACCACCTGTACCTTATTGCCATGTTCGCGAAGATATTCGGCAATCACCCAGCCATCGCCGCCGTTGTTGCCGGGTCCGCACAGCACGGTCACCGAACCGCCGCCCGCGATCCGCCGCGCCCATTCGCCCGCACCGCGCCCCGCCATCTGCATCAGCGCATCGACGCTCGTGCCCGCTGCAATCAGGTCCTCCTCGGCGGCGCGCATCTGCGCCACGGTCAGGACTTGGCATAGCACGGCGTCACGGCTGCGGGGCATCGTCCTTCATCCTTGCCGGGAAGCGATAGCGGTCCCCCGCCACCGATACTTCGAGCACGCCTTGCGACGACCACTGCGCAGTCGCCTCGTCGGCACCGTCTGCCGATACCACGCCCCGCCCGTCGTCGACCATCTCGAACCGGCGAAAGCCGCCAGCCTTGTGCCGAACGGTCAGGAAGCGCTTGTCGCCCACGCGCGAATCTTCAACGAAGCACTCCGGCAGGAACTTCGCCGATCCGTCCACCGCGCAATCAATGACGCGGCCCTTGGGGATGTCCTCAGCCTTCGAACAGGCAGCCAGCGCGGCGCAGATCAGCAGCGCTGGCAAACCCGCACGCATCAGTCGATGCCAAGCTGCTTGAGATCGCGCACCGCACCGCGGGCCGCGCTGGTGGTCATCGCGGCATAGGCCTTGAGCGCGGTCGAAACCACGCGCGGACGGTCCTGCGCCGGCTTCCAGCCCTTGGCGTCCTGCGCCGCGCGACGATGCGAAAGCTCCTCGTCGCTCACCGCCAGATAGATCGTGCGATTGGGGATGTCGATCTCGATCACGTCGCCGTTCTCGACCAGCCCGATCTCGCCGCCTTCGGCGGCTTCCGGCGAAGCGTGGCCGATGGAAAGGCCCGAAGTGCCGCCCGAAAAGCGCCCGTCCGTCAGCAGCGCGCAAGCCGCGCCGAGGCCCTTCGACTTGAGGTAACTGGTGGGATAGAGCATTTCCTGCATGCCCGGCCCGCCCTTCGGCCCTTCGTAGCGGATCACCACAACGTCACCGGCCACGACCTGCCCGGTCAGGATCGCGGTCACCGCCGCATCCTGGCTTTCATAGACCTTGGCGGGGCCGGCAAACTTGTGGATCTTCTCGTCCACGCCCGCCGTCTTCACGATGCAGCCATCGCGCGCGATGTTGCCGTAAAGCACGGCAAGCCCGCCGTCCTTGCTGAAGGCATGCTCTGCCGAACGGATCACGCCGCTTTCGCGGTCGAGATCCAGTTCCTTCCAGCGACGGTCCTGCGAGAACGCAACTTGCGTCGGCACGCCGCCCGGCGCCGCCTTGTAGAATTCCTGCACGCTTGGCGAATTGGTGCGCTTGATGTCCCAGCGATCCAGCGCTTCGGCCAGAGTACGGCTGTGCACCGTCGGCAAATGCGTGTGGATCAGGCCCGCGCGATCCAGCTCGCCAAGAATGGCGTAAATGCCGCCCGCACGGTGCACGTCTTCCATGTGCACGTCGTTCTTGGCCGGAGCGACCTTCGAAAGGCACGGCACACGGCGGCTCAGACGGTCGATGTCCGACATGGTGAAGTTCACGCCCGCCTCGTGCGCTGCGGCCAGCAGGTGCAGCACCGTGTTGGTCGATCCACCCATCGCAATATCCAGGCACACCGCATTCTCGAACGCATCGAAGCTGGCGATCGAGCGCGGCAGCACGCTGGTGTCGTCCTCTTCGTAGTACCGCTTGCACAGATCCACCGCGAGGCGACCTGCTTCGAGGAACAGGCGCTTGCGATTGGCATGGGTGGCCAGCGTCGAACCATTGCCCGGCAGCGAAAGGCCCAGCGCCTCGGTCAGGCAGTTCATGGAATTGGCCGTGAACATGCCCGAGCACGAACCGCAGGTCGGGCAAGCCGACCGCTCGATCGCGGTCACTTCCTCGTCGGTCATCGTATCGTCGGCGGCCGCCACCATCGCGTCGACCAGATCGAGCGCGTGTTCCTTGCCCTTCAGGATGACCTTGCCCGCTTCCATCGGCCCGCCCGAGACGAACACCACCGGAATGTTGATCCGCATCGCCGCCATCAGCATGCCCGGCGTGATCTTGTCGCAGTTGGAAATGCAGACCATCGCGTCGGCGCAGTGCGCGTTGACCATGTATTCCACGCTGTCGGCGATCAGGTCACGGCTCGGCAGCGAATAGAGCATACCGTCATGACCCATGGCAATCCCGTCATCGACCGCGATGGTGTTGAATTCCTTGGCAACACCGCCTGCAGCCTCGATCTCGCGCGCGACCATCTGGCCAAGGTCCTTGAGGTGGACGTGGCCCGGCACGAACTGCGTGAACGAATTGACCACCGCGATGATCGGCTTGCCGAAATCCGCGTCCGTCATCCCCGTTGCGCGCCACAATCCGCGCGCGCCGGCCATGTTGCGGCCGTGGGTGGTGGTGCGTGAACGATACGGGGGCATTGTGCGAACTCCGGACTGGGAATCGGTTTTTATGTGGCGACTTGTTATCGTTCCCTAGCCCACGAAAACGGCGAATGTCGAAAGTATTAATTACAACTATGTCAGCCGGAAGCGAGGCGAAAAGGCCCGGAAATCCTAGCTGATTGCAACCGCAACCTGATTGGCAATGCGCGCCAGGCGCTCGGCCCACTCTGCCTGGCCCTGAGCGTCGCCGATCAGGTCCTGCCGCACTTCGATGCCAAGGTAGGGACGACCATCGGCCTCGGCATGACGGTTCATTGTCGCGTTCAGAAGCCTGCCGGAATAGGGCAACTGGTCCCCAACGCACAGCCCCTCGGCCTCAAGCATTGGAATGGCGATCCGCGCTGCGCGATCATCCTCGTTGTAAAGCACGCCCACGTGCCAGGGCCGAGGCTCGTCGCTTGAGGCCAAATGCGGCGTAAAGCTGTGCAAGGACAGGATCAGCGCCTGCGGCACCTCGGCCAGAAGGTCGGCCAGTGCATCATGATATGGCCGGAAGAACCGCGCCAGCCGCGCCTCGTGTCCTGCATGATCGAGCGCGTTGCCGGGAATGGCGTGCCCATCGCTGGCAATCGGCACGACGGTCGGCAGATGCTCGTCACGGTTGAAATCGCACACCAGACGGCTGACCCCGCCCTGAAACGCGGCAATGCCGGGACGCTGCGCCATGAGCGCGCCCACTTGCGCCACGCCAATGTCCACCGCGATATGCTGGGTCAGCAGATCCGGTGCGATGCCCAGGTCAATGTCATCGGGAACCCGATTGGAGGCATGGTCAGACACCACCAGAATGCCCCCGAACCGCGGACTACCAACAACGGTATAGGCCTCGCTCACCGCAGCGCTCCTGCCAACGTCCACCACCGAGCGGGCATCACCGCGCGCGCCGCATCGCGCTCTTCGATGCTGTCATAGAGCGCAAAACAGGTTGCCCCCGAACCTGACATACGCGTCAGCCAAGCCCCCGTCCGCCGCAGAGCTTCCAGCACCTGACCTATTTCTGACACGAGCGTCAGCGCCGGGGCTTCAAGGTCATTGCGCCCCGAAAGCGCCATTTCCCTGAGGTTTGCACCTGCCATAGGCCCGCGATCGACCCCGTCCCAAGCCTTGAACACCGGCCCTGTCGCCAGCGGAATGCGCGGATTGACCAGCAGTACCGGCGTTCCCGTCAGATCGTTGGCAGTCGGCTCAAGCTCGGTCCCGATCCCCCGCCCGATGCAAGCCACGCTCTCCACGCAAGCCGGAACATCCGCCCCCAGCCTGGCCGCGCGGGCATGCCAGTCCTCCGGCAGACCACAGCTGTCCCGAACCATCCGGAATATTGCCCCGGCATCAGCCGATCCACCGCCAAGCCCTGCCGCCACCGGCAGGTTCTTCTCCAGCGTCACCGCCCATGCCTGCCCATGCGGCAGCGAATGCAGCGCCTTGGCCACGATGTTTCCGAACGGATCGTCCAGAACCCCGCCAAATTCACCGACAACAAGCAGCGAGTCCGCCTGCGCTGCAGAAGCGCTCAGTTCATCCCCAGCATCGACGAAGGCAAACAGCGTCTCCAGTTCATGATACCCGTCCTCCTTGCGACGCCGCACGTGCAGCGCGAGGTTGATCTTTGCGTAGGCTGTTTCGCGCACTTTGCCGCTACCTAGGATTGAGGGGGTGAAGCGACCTTGAAACCGGAATTTGCCGATATCCAGCGAACGCGTTTTGGAGGAAGAGGGACTTCAACACCATCCAGGCTGCCGATCTTAAGCAACTGATCGCCTTCAACCTTCAAGACCTCGCAAGCCTCTTTGCCGAACAGACCTGCAAATCCCGCCTCAAGCTTCGCCAAGGCTTGCTTGTTGCTTTCATCTGGAATTGGCTGACCCGCCACCTTAACCTTGGCTTCATCCAGGTCGGACTTGAGCATGGAGCCGCAGATTGCGCCTCGCTTGAGTGTGATTTTCGCCTTGACGGTCAAAGTCACGTTCTGAGCTGGCGCAATGAGCAGCTCAGACGTTTCCAACAGCGAACCGTCAGGGTGCATCTCATACCGGGAAATGGTCGAACAGGTCCGAGATGCATCGTCAGGATTCGAACAAACTACGCGTCCAGCTTGTATGTTAGCCAGTATCTCAGCATCGCCCAAGTAGGCCGAAGCAGCTGCCAACGTTGCAAAGAAGATCATTAGGCAGCCCTTCGAATTCCCTCACACCGATCACATATTCGGATAGTTCGGCCCGCCGCCACCCTCAGGCGTCACCCATTCGATATTCTGGGTCATGTCCTTGATGTCGCAGGTCTTGCAGTGGACGCAGTTCTGGGCGTTGATCTGCAGGCGCGGGTTGCCTTCCTCTACGCCGACGTACTCATAGACGCCCGCCGGGCAATAGCGCTGCTCGGGCCCTGCATAGAGCGGCAGGTTGATCCGCGTCGGCACCGTCGGGTCCTTCAGCACGAGGTGGCTCGGCTGGTCTTCCTCGTGGTTGGTGTAGGAGAACGAGACGCTGGTCAGGCGATCGAACGTAATCACGCCATCGGGCTTGGGATAGGCAATCGGCTTGTAGAGGTCGGCGCGCTGCGTCGCCTCGCTGTCACGGTGGTGCTTCATCGGCTTCCAGATGCCGAAGCCGCCAATCGTGCGCAGCCACATGTCCGCGCCCGCCAGCACCGTGCCCAACTCGCCGCCGAACTTGGCCACCAGCGGCTGCGCGTTCTGGACCTTCTTCAGCTCCTTGGCGATCCAGCTTTCACGGACGGCACTGTCGTACTCGACCATGTCGTCCTTCTCGCGGCCCGCGGCCATCGCCGCCGCGATGGACTCGGCCGCCAGCATCCCGCTCTTCATCGCGGTGTGGCTGCCCTTGATGCGCGGCACGTTGACGAAGCCGGCCGAGCACCCGATCAGCGCGCCGCCGGGGAACGACAGGCGCGGCACCGATTGCCAGCCACCTTCGTTGATCGCGCGCGCGCCATAGGAAACGCGGCGCCCGCCTTCCAGGATCGCGCGGATTTCCGGGTGCTGCTTCCAGCGCTGGAATTCCTCGAACGGATAGACATAGGGGTTTGCGTAATCGAGCGCGGTGACGAAGCCCAATGCCACCTGGTTGTTGGCCTGATGGTAGAGGAACCCGCCGCCCCACGAATTCGATTCCGACAGCGGCCAGCCCTGCGTGTGGATCACGCGGCCCGGAACGTGCTTTTCGGGATCGATGTCCCACAGTTCCTTGATGCCGATGCCATAGACCTGCGGCTCGCAGTCGCGCTCAAGATCGAAGTGCGCCTTCAAGCGCTTGGTCAAGTGTCCGCGCGCGCCCTCGGCGAACAGCGTGTACTTGGCGTGGAGTTCCATCCCCGGCTGATAGTCGGGCTTCTTCGAACCGTCCTTAGCAATGCCCATGTCGCCGGTAGCAACGCCCATCACCGCGCCGTTGTCGTCGAACAGGATCTCCGCCGCCGGGAAGCCGGGGAAGATTTCGACGCCAAGCTCCATCGCCTGTTCCGAAAGCCAGCGGCACAGGTTGCCGAGGCTGCCGGTGTAGTTGCCATCGTTCGACATGAACGGAGGCATCGGCCAGTGCGGGATCGACATCTTGCCAGACTTCGAAAGGACCCAGTGCCAGTTGTCGGTGACCGGCACTTCGGCCATCGGGCAGCCCTGCGTGCGCCATTCGGGCAGGAGCTCGTCCAGCGCCTTCGGATCAACCACCGCACCCGAAAGAATGTGCGCGCCGATCTCAGAACCCTTCTCAAGGATGCAGACCGAGATTTCCGGGTTTACCTGCTTCAACCGGATCGAGGCCGCCAGCCCCGCAGGTCCGCCGCCGACGATAACGACGTCATACGGCATCGATTCCCGTTCGCTCATGCCCCGATAACTCCCGACTTATAGCTAAATGCGCGATTGAATTCCGAATGAGCCTTGAAAGAGGCTATCCACAAGGTCAAGACCGCAAAACCGACTGGGAGGAAAGACAGGTTGTCCGATATCGCTAACGCGAAGAACCATGAATGGCGTGATGCCGTTACGGCAGCGCTCGATTGGTGGCGCGATGCCGGTGTCGACCATGCCTTTGTCGACGATCCGCAGGACTGGCTGGCCGAAACCCGCCAGCCCGCGGCAACCTCAACCCCGCCCCCGATGAAGCCCCTGCGCGAACTGGCGGCAGAACGAACCGATTCGCATGCCGTGCCTCGCGTCGCTGCCCGGGAAGGCTGGCCTTCGTCGCTCGAGGAATTTGCGCCATGGTGGATGGCCGAACCGGCGCTCGCTCCCACCGGCCTCCCACGGCTGCTACCGGTCGGATCAAAGGGCGCCGATCTTCTCGTGCTCGTCCCGATGCCTTCTGCCGACGATGGCAATGCACTGCTCAGCGGCAAGTCTGGACGCCTGCTCGATGCCATGCTCGCGGCGTTCGGGCTGGACCGGTCACGCACCTACCTGGCTTCTGCCCTCCCCGCGCATGTGCCGATGCCGGATTGGTCGATGTATCGCGAGGCCGGGATCGGCGACGTGCTGCTCCATCACCTCACGCTTGCCGCTCCGAAAAGGATGCTGATCCTCGGCGCATCGGGCATTTCAGCGCTTCTCGGCCACGACCCGCCGAATTTGGCTCAAAGTTTACGGGCAATTAATCAAGAAGGGTCACCACTTCCCGCGCTGTCGGCGTGGGATCTCGAAGCCATGCTGCAGCGCCCTGCCCTCAAGGCAGGTCTGTGGAGCCGCTGGCTCGATTGGACGGGGACCGAAACGATTTGAAGCTGGCACGCGCCAAGACGTTCACGCTGCTTGCGTTCGCGACCTCGTTCGCCGCGCTTACCGCAGTCCCGGTACACGCCAACAGCGCTGCGGTGGATTATTTCCGTGGCCGCGCCGATCGCACTGCCGTCCCATCACTGTTGAGCGCTGACGACCGCTCCTATTACAAAAGCCTTTTCTCCGCGATCGAGCGTGAGGACTGGGCCCAGGTCCAGTCGCTCTTCACCCAGCGCGCCGATGGTCCGCTGCACACCGTGGCCCGCGCGCAGTACATGCTAGCCGCCACGTCGCCGAAGGCTGAACTTGCGCCGATCACCGATGTCCTGACCAAGGCGCCGGACCTCCCTTGGGCCGAACAACTCGGCCGTCTCGCCCTGAAGCGTGGTGCCACCGAACTGCCCGCCCTGCCTCAGGCCCAACGCCTCGTCAGCCTGCCCAACATTTCCAAGCGCATTCGCCCTCGCTCGATCGACGATAGCACGATGCCGGCCAGCGTCGCCGCCGCGATTCAGGACCGGATCAAGTTCGACGATCCCGTCGGCGCCCGTGTCCTGCTCGATGGCGTCGATGCCACGCTTTCGCCCGATGCTCGCGCCGAATGGCGGCAGAAAGTCGGCTGGGCCTTCTACATCGAAAATGACGACGCCACCGCCCGCGCCCTTTCGCTGACCGCAGCCGAAGGCTCCGGACCGTGGGTCTCGGAAGCCTATTGGACCGCAGGCCTCGCCAGCTGGCGCCTGGGCGATTGCGGAGCTGCTGCTGAAGCCTTCGAGAAGACTGCAGGCTCTGCGCAGAACGACGAACTCGCCTCTGCCGCGCACTACTGGGCAAGTCGCGCTTGGCTGCGCTGCCGCAAGCCCGAGAAAGTCTCGCTTGCCTTGCGCAATGCCGCCCGCTTCCGCGAAACGCTTTACGGCATGATGGCGTCGGAAGCTCTCGGCATGCGCGAAAGCGCGCCGCCGGTCGCGCCAGACTTCTCGCTGGCCGACTGGCAGCAGCTGCGCGACGTGCCCAATATCCGCACCGCCGTGCAGCTTGCCGAAATCGGCGAAGATGGCCTTGCCGACGAAATCCTGCGCCATCAGGCCCGCATCGGCGCGCCCGGCCAGTACGCCCCGCTTTCACGTCTCGCCCGCGATCTTGGCCTGCCATCAACGCAACTGTGGATGGCCTACAATGCTCCCGCAGGTGCGCGCCCCGACGAGGCCGCGCGCTTCCCGGCTCCGAAGTGGACTCCCGCCACCGGCTGGAAGGTCGATCCGGCACTGCTCTTCGCCCATTCGCTGCAGGAATCGAATTTCCGCACTGCCGTCACCAGTCCGGCTGGCGCCAAGGGCCTGATGCAGGTCCGCCCCGGCACCGCCAGGGACATGGCCCGCGTTGAGCCACTGATGGCAGGGCGCGATCGCCAGCTTGATCTGCCCGATGTCAATCTCGCCTTCGGCCAGCAGTATCTGCAACAATTGCGCGATTCGGATGCAACGCAGGGCCTGCTCCCCAAGGTCATGGCTGCCTACAACGCCGGGCCTCTCCCCATCAGCCGCTGGAACACCGAAATTCGCGGCGGCAGCGATCCGCTGCTCTGGATGGAATCGATCCCCTACTGGGAAACCCGCGGCTACGTTTCGATCGTCATGCGCAATTACTGGATGTACGAAAAGCAGGCCGGCGGCCCGTCCGAAAGCCGCATGGGCCTCGTCCAGGGCATGTGGCCAAAGTTCCCCGGGCTTTCCGGCGCTGAAAACATAAGGATCGCATCGCGTGGCAATTGATACTTCGCGCGAGTTCAAGCCGATCAACATTGCCCTGCTCACCGTTTCCGACACGCGCGGCCCAGCCGAGGACACTTCGGGCGACATCCTTGCCGAACGGATCAAGGCAAAGGGCCACAAGCTTGCCACCCGCGCCATGGAAAAGGACGACGCCGACCGCATCGTCAGCCGCCTCAATAACTGGATCGACGACCGCACGGTCGATGCCGTCGTCATAACCGGCGGCACCGGCCTCACCGGACGCGACGTCACCCCCGAAGCGCTCGACCGCGTAAAGACCCGCGAAATTCCCGGCTTCGGCGAACTGTTCCGCTGGCTGTCCTACAAGACCATCGGCACCAGCACGATCCAGTCCCGCGCCTGCGCCGTCGTCGCGCGCGGCACCTACATCTTCGCCCTGCCCGGCTCCAACGGTGCTGTGAAGGATGGCTGGGACGGCATCCTCGATGAACAGCTCGACAGTCGCAACCGCCCCTGCAACTTCGTCGAACTGATGCCAAGGCTGCTGGAAAAGTAAGGCTCGCTACAGCCTCTTGCAGAATTGTTCCGCTTATGTTCTAATTTCGCCATGGCAGTCCATGGTAGAGGAGCGCAATCGGCGCGGGTGCCCACCCGCTTCGGACTCGCCACGCGCGAACCCGATGGCGACTGGCTGGACGCAAAACAAGATGTAGACGGTCCGGGCCCGAAGCTGCGCACCACTGTTATAGAGGAACACCCTCGCTCGATCCTGACCTTCAACCGCTCGCCGGACATTCCGTTCGATCGTTCGGTCAACGCCTATCGCGGCTGCGAACATGGTTGCGTCTACTGCTACGCCCGCCCGACCCACGCCTACCATGACCTCTCGCCGGGCATCGACTTCGAGACGAAGCTCTTCGCAAAGCCTGACGCGGCAAGGCTCCTGCGCGAAACGCTTGCCAAGCCCGGCTACACGCCTGCCCCGATCGCAATGGGTACCAACACTGATCCCTATCAACCGATCGAAAACCGCTACCGCATCACCCGCCAAGTGCTCGAACTCTGCCTCGAACTGCGCCACCCCGTCACCATCACCACCAAGTCCGCCCGCGTGCTGGACGACATTGATCTTCTGACGGAACTCGCCCGCCACCGCCTCACAGCTGTAGGGATATCTGTCACGAGCCTTGACCCGCGCCTGTCCGGACTGCTCGAACCACGCGCCTCCTCACCCGCCAAACGGTTGGATGCACTTGGGAAACTCGTCGAGGCAGGCGTCCCCACGCACGTCTCTGTCGCGCCCGTCATCCCCTCGATCACCGACGAGTTCATGGAAGGCATTCTTGAAGCGGCGGCGCAACGTGGTGTGCGCTCAGCCAGCTGGATCATGCTGCGCCTGCCCCACGAAGTCGCTCCGCTGTTCCGGGAATGGCTCGACACTCACTTTCCCGACCGCGCGGGGAAAGTCATGGGGATCGTCCAGTCTGTTCGCGACGGCAAGGACAACGATGCGCAGTTCTTTACCCGCATGAAACCGCAGGGCGTCTGGGCAGACCTCATCCGCACCCGCTTTCGCGTTGCCTGCCGAAAGCACGGCATCGGCAGGGCAGACGTCGATCTGGACTGCTCGCAGTTCAGGAAGCCCAGTCCGAATGGCCAGCTCGATCTGTTCTGATGTCCCCTTTGTCATTCCCGAATGCCCCACCGATCAATCTTGACAAAACGAACCATATAGGTTATATGCCCCGTCACAGGTCAGGAGGGGGCACAAGGCCATCCCGCTCCTCTCCCTTCGGAGGTCAGGCTGTGGCCGAAGCTTCCGGCGCGATCGGTGCGGCAGGTGCGTGCGGGTTCAATGCGGGGCGTTAAGCCCAAGACCCACCGGGCAAGACCTGTCGTTACCCCAAGGACAGACAGGACAACCCAGGGCTGATAGCACGGCGCCGAACCCTGAGCGACGCTGCGGATGCGGAACCCGCCATGATTGTGCGACTGTGTCAGCACAAACGACAGGTTCTTTTCACGCAGCCGCTTGCCAAG
>NZ_VLKJ01000006.1 GCF_007830315.1 Novosphingobium taihuense | reverse complement strand
GGAAGCGCTGAAACGACAAGCGATCCTTGATCTGGAATTCCGTTGCTTCGTCTGACAACGAATAGAGCGCCTGCAGCACCAGGATTTTGAACATCAGGACCGGGTCGAACGGTGGTCGGCCGCCCTTGCCACGGACGCTACGGCGCAGAGCGGCAATCAAGGGACCACGGAATACCTCAAAGTCGATCACCCCAGCCAAACGCTCAAGCGGATCACCCGCTGCGCTCAAGGCCTCGTACCGGTCCGAAAGATCAAAGAAACCGGGCTGTCCCGCCATCATCGCCTCCGCTCATCCACAAAGGCAGTGAATCACTCAGTGGCCCTCAACGCCAGAGGTTTTTCGAGGCATCCACATGGCTGAACCAGCCAACCCAAAAAGACAGTGTCGAATCGCCTACACGACCATCGACCGGAACAGGTTGATGAGCCACATGGCTTTTCGCAGAATGTTGCCGGAGGTGATCTCTCCGAAGAGACGCGCGTCGTTTCGAGACGCCGAGCAGTGGACGTGGAGAGTGGTCGCACAGCGACCTTGCGGCTGTCAGCCCCAATCGATCTCCAAACCGAGGTTCGGTGAGTGGCAGCCCAAAGACAGTAAGGAACACGCTTTCGCAGCTAAGAATGTCGTGCCCTGAAGAGCCAATGCTAATCGTCGTTTGTCTAACACCTTTGTGTAGAAGACGCTGTTTTGGGACTGTCGCGAGGACAACTCTGCAGACTTTTAGGTGCTTTGAGAGGCGGTCGGGGACAGTTCCGTCTGCAGTTCGTCCGCGAAGGTCGCGTAGTCGGTGTCTGCGATCACCGTAAGCCGGGCGATGCCTTCATCACGGCGGCGCAGGGCGTGGTTGTCGACAGGCAGGCGCAGGCCATGACCCAGCAACTGGCGGCGCGAACGCTCGGTCGCCATTTCACGCAGGGCGCAAATCTGAAACACGTTGGGGTTGTCCCAGCCTTCGCGCAGGGCAGAGTGGCTGAACAGGAAGCGAAGGGGCTCTGCCTCGTCCAGCAGCTTCTCCTTGTCGCGCATGATGAGGTCGAAGGTGCGTTCCTCAACCTTGTCGTCGGCAGTGCTTTTCGAGACCTCCTTGTCCTAGAACGGGGAGACTGCCGATTGAGCACGATCAAAATCCGGGCCTCTCCTGCGCTACTGCCATGTTGCAGCAAGTCTTGCCCTAACAGCGGCTGGTAAATAATTTCTTCGATTGCCCTTAGAACTCAACGCAATCTGAATTTGCAGATTGCGCCAAATACAAGTGCCTACCTAAAGCGAAAATGTCTAATGTGTTTATTTCGCACGTTAAATGCTGAATTGTTCTAATAAATATCAATAAGTATACTTGCTTATGTCGCCATTGACTGTTTCTGTAGGCAGCAAGGTTAACGGTAGGGTATGGAAAAATTTTATGCACCTTTTGCCGCCTGCGTCACCGGTGCCATTGCTGCCGGGCTTCTGGCTATCGCCCCCACAGCAGCGCACGCCGCGACCGCAACCGATACCATGGCCGTTTCCGCGACGGTGCAGAGCGCGTGCATCGTATCTGCCAGCGCGCTGGCCTTCGGATCCTACAATCCGACATCCGGTACGAATCTGGATGCCACCACGACGCTTAGCGTCACATGCACATCAGGCACGTCCTATACGGTCGGACTGAGCGCGGGCAACGGCAGCGGCGCCACCGTTACCAACCGCAAGTTGACCAATGGCGCCAACACCTTGAGCTATACGCTTTATCAGGATGCTTCGCGGGCGACGAACTGGGGAAACACCCCCGGCACGGACACGCCTGCCAGTGCAGTAGCCGGGGCCAGCGCCACGTCGCTTACGGTTTATGGGCGTGTCGCTTCAGGGCAGAACGTACCGGCAGGCACTTATACCGACAGCGTTACCGTCACGGTCAATTACTGATGCGCCCTGCACGGCACCTTCTCCCATTCGTCGCCATCATAGCGAGCTGCGCACAATCGGCCCATGCTGGCGCACTTCGTGTCATGCCTGTGCGTGTCGAAGTTGCAGCCGGTCGCCAGTTCTGTGCGCTGACGCTCGGCAATGACGCCGATCGGCCGGTTACGGTGCAGGTCCGCGGCTTTGCATGGACGCGCGATGACATGGGTTCGGACAGGCTCGATCCGGTCGATGCACCTGTCGTCAATCCTGCCATCATGACGATTTCCGGTGGCGGAAGCCGCCTCGTGCGCTGCAGCCTGCCGCGCGAAGCTTCGGACGGACAATCGGAGCAGCAATGGCGGCTGATCGTCGATGAGCTGCCCTTGCCATTGTCCGAAGTGGCGCCCGGCACCGTGCAAACGCTGCTGCGCCTGTCGGTGCCGGTGTTCCGGACATCCGCAAACGCAAAGCCCCAGCTTGGCTGGTCGATACAGACCTTGCCCGACAAGGCGCAAATCCTTCGGATCACCAATTCGGGCACGCGCCGAGCGCAAGTCATCCGCGTGATGCTGCATCTTGCCAATGGCCGGGACGTTCCACTCGATCGCAGCTTTTACCTTCTGGCCAAGGGTGCGATGGTTCTGCCCGTTCCGCCGGGTATCGCAGCCCAGATTTCGTCGGTGACGGCCCAAACCGATCTTGGCTCTCTGGCTGTGGCCTCCGGTTCGGGGACAGACAGCAAGCTGGCCCTGCTTCAGTCTTCAGAGCGATAGAAGCAAGGCCGCGAGCGCAGCGTGTGCTGTCCCAGCTCCATATCTGCGCCGCATTGGCCGTGCTTGCGCTTTCGACGCCCGTAATGGCTCAGGCAGATTCCACTGCCCCTCAACCGGTCGGCCTGATTCTCAATGGCATGGCCATGGCCGAGCCAGGCCTGCTTGTAATACAAGATGGGCGTCTTCTTACCCGCGTCGAGGATCTGCGTCAGCTTGGCATCGAAGCTGCCCTGACCACCGCCGTCCTGCCGATTGATGGACAGGACTATGTCGAACTGGGCAGGATCGCAGGCCTTTCGGCGCAGTTCGATGCCGAGCAAGCGAACTTGAAGATATCCGCCAGCCCCGAGGTTTTTCCCCACCTAGCGTTTGCCCCGCAAGACACGCGAATACCGCTCTCTCCGATCCTTCCGGCACAGTTTCTGGGCTACGATCTCACTTTGTCCTCATGGGGTGCAAAGGCTCAGCTCTCGGGGCTGCTGGACGCCGGTATCTCGGGCAAGTGGGGGGTCTTGGGGAGCACCTTCCTGCTGACCGGCAAGGGTCTGCACACTGCCAGACTGGATACGAGCTACAGGCGCGAATTTCCCGACCAGCGCCTTCGCCTTGTACTGGGCGATTCGATCAGTCGGGCGGGACCGGGCGGACAGCCGCTGCGCTTCGGCGGGTTCCAGTTCGGCACCGACTTCGGGCTGGACCCGCAAGCAATCAACTTTCCTTTGCCCGTGGTCGGCGGCAGCGTCGCATTGCCCTCGACGGTGGAGTTGCTCTCGCAAGCCCAGCGACAGTCCTACGACGTCGCTCCGGGGGCGTTCGCCGTCGCCCTGCAGCCGCGCATGACCGGAGCCGGGCAAGTGACGATGAGCATCCGGGACGTGTCCGGAAATTCCCGGCAGGTTGTCCGAAACTTCTATACCAGCGCGGATCTGCTGCGCCCCGGCTTGACCGATTTCAATCTGGAGGCAGGAGCCTTGCGGCAGGATTACGGCGCCGCCAGCAATCACTACGGCGCCTTTTTCGCTGCGGCTGGCGTGCGGCACCCGTTTGCGTCGTGGTTCACGGCGCAGGCGCGGGTCGAGACCAGCGCGGATGCATCAGTCGTCGGCCTCGGAGGCAGCATTGTCGCCGGGGCGCTCGGGGAAGTGAGCGCGTCCGGTTCGCTATCCGCGGCGCGCGGAAAGACCGGCTATGTCGCGCGCGTTCAGGCAAGACGTTCGACGCCAACTTACAGCCTTTCTGCCAGCATCGAGACGGCATCGCGAGATTTCCAGTCGCTCGGCCAGAGCGTGTTTCAGACCGGCGCGCGCCGCGAAATCGCACTGGCTGGCAGCGTCTCTCTGGGCAGGGCAGGCGGCATCAATCTGGCCCATGCTTTTCTGGGCGAGGGTGGCGGCACGCCTTCGGCGCGCAGCTTCTCGATGACATCGGCATCGTACAATGGAAGCGTTCTGGGCGGGGGCTTTGGCGCCGGGGTCCAACGGACACGCTGGCGTAGCGCCGGCCGCGCCGGTACTCACTGGTCGCTGTTTGCCAGCTATACGATCGCGATCGGTCCGCACAAGCGCGTCTCGCAATTTGCAGAAACCGGGCGTGTGGCGACAACCATCGACATGTCTCTGCCCGATGGACGGGGGTATGGTCTGCGCGGTCTGGTCGGCGAAGATCACGGCACGCCGTGGCTCGAAGGGGCATTGGCCGTCCGCACCGCGGCAGGCGATTTCGGCCTTCAAGCCAACAAGCGCGGGGCATTTTCCGGGATTCAGGCCACGGCGAGCGGCGCTATCATTCGCGTGGGAGACACCGTGTTGGCAACGCCGCGTCTCGACTATGCCTTTGCGTTGATAGACGTTGCGGGCGACGAGACCGTGACCGTGACGCTCGAGAACCGCGAGCTACCACGGCAGGCAGGCGGCGGACGCAAGGTCATCGCCACCGGGCTTCAGCCTTATGCGCCCAACCACATCGGCATCGATGCCTCGAGCATCGCAATCGACGCTGCCCTGATCTCTGCCGACGCGCTGGCGACGCCCGGCTGGCGGCAGGCCGCGGCAGTCCACTTCGGCGACAGCAGCCGTCGACCGGCACGTTTCCGGCTGGTGGAGACGACGGGACGAGCGATCCCTGTCGGAGCGACTTTTCGATCGCGGACCGGCGGCGGCATCGTCGGGTACGATGGCGAGGTGTGGATGGACGACCACACGCCGGGCGATGCGCTGATCGTCACGCTGCCCGATCGGCAATGCCGTTCGTTCCTGCCGACGACCGGCGCTGCGGGCGCGCAGGGGCAGATGCTGAAGCTGCCGTGCGAACCCTATATCGAGACGGAAGCCGTGCTTTGAAACCATTGCGATACATACCGCTTGTGGCAGCGCTTCTTGCTGCGGCTATCCCTGCGCCTGCCGTGGCGGGATGCCCGGCGTGCAGCTGTTCTACATCGACCACCAACCTGAACTTCGGCACGTACAATCCGGCAAATTCCACGCCGACACAGGCGACATCGACCGTCACGGTCAGCTGCTTTTCGATACTCGTCCTGATGGTCGGCACCCTCGATGTCGGGCTTACTGCCGGAACATCCGGCACAGCGGCGGCCCGGACGCTGGCCAACGGGACCTCGCGGCTCAATTACAACATCTATCAGGAGAACGCGCGCACGACCGTGTGGGGCGGGCTCGGCACAGGTGGCATGTTGCAAACCGTGTCGATCAATGGCTTGCTCACGTACACCAAAAACATCACCGCCTATGGCAGCATCCCGGCGCGACAATGGGTGAATCCGGGCACCTATTCGGATAATATAGTTGTGACGATTATTTACTGAAACTGCGCCAACGCATTCGCCAAGAAAATTGACTAACAAAACATGATATGTTTTTACTCAACTTCAGAGCCATCCTGATCGGCGGCTTCCGGCAGGACCTGACGTTCACTGAGCATAAAGAGAACGACCGACAGTGGTCGCCTGCTGCCGGAAGCGGAACGCCGCTTCGTGGGACTTTGCTGTCGTTCGCAATACTTCTGCTGAAGGGCAGAACTGGCCCAAGATCAGTCATTGGCTTCAGTACTCAAATTTGCCAGAAGCGAAAAGCGTTATTCGGCCAAGCGGCAAAAGGGTCTGATTGTGAGCTACACCGTCTGGGACATGGAATATCATCATCCACGAGTGCGCTATCAGCCAAAAACTCGCATACCACGAGGGACGATGGACGAAAAATTTCTGCATTGGCCCAAAAGCGTTCACACCGGGGCGAAACTGACCTTGGAAAAGTGGACGCCCGATGGTGGCATAACGCCGCATATAAATGTTTTTACCTCGGGTTGCCGCGTGATTCCGGAATCGGTCCCAACCAAGCTGAGTTGGCATTCCAAAGTCAACCCAGACGATTTTCTTTGGTCCAAAGTTTACTCCGTCAGCGATTTAATGCGCGCACTAATCGAAAATCTTGACCCTGAGGCCCATCAGTTTGAACCCCTCGAACTCGTTAAGTCCCGACACAGCCTATTGGAGAAGAGATGGTTTTGGAACGTCCTCAATCGTATTTCTTCGATTAATCCCGAAAAAACTACAATTGAACCGAGTATGCTTCCTTCCGGGGCACGCGACTATGGTAGGCTAAATACTTCAGGCGAAGAGTACGTTTTTGATGCCGAGCGTATCGGATCCCGTCACTTCTGGAGAGACATGCACACTTTAAGTCCGGTTCTGTTCTGCACTGACGTTGCGAAGATGGAGTTCGAGAAGCGCAATTTCACTGGCGCCAAGTTCAGGAGGCTTGGTATCGCCTACTGATGACGGCAGTCTGGTCTCATTGGTGATACCCAAACAAGATCAGGGGAAATCCGATCAATGGCCGAGTGTCGAGAGAACTTGCCCGTCTTAACCAGAGGGCGCGCAATGGCCGGTGTTGGCGAAAACTGACATTCCCCGCAGTGCGCTGGAACGGCGAATTATGGTCGGCTGCTGCAGGTGGCACCTCAGGCATCTGTGGCATACCCAGAGCAAATTGGAGCTTACTCCGCTGACGTCGCGCCGCCGGAACTGGTCGTGCAATGACGGGTTCTCTCGACGAAAGGAATCACGATGATTGGCAAAATTTTCGGTGCACTCGCGGGTAAGCGTATTGCCGAGCATATGTCAGGCAATAACGGCGCTGGTGGTCTTGTGATGGGCGTAGCGGCCGCATCGCTACTTAAGCGCGCCGGCCCGCTCGGACTCGTCGCCGCCCTTGCTGGCAGCTACTTCCTCAAGCGGCGACCGGACCATCAATCTGCGAGCTATGCCAGGCCCAGCAAGAAGTGAGGCAATTCGCGCACAGATCGCGCGCGCCGTTTGGATTGCCGTTCCGCAAAAACGTTCACACACGACAAGATCGACTGAGTTAAAGCACGAGGGGCGGACGGCTCGCCGGTGTCCACTTACAGCACAGGGTTGGACTGAGACAAACACGATAGGCCCTCGAACTTGGCTTAGTGCTAAGAAGGATTTTGGGCCGCCGCGCGGCTCGTCAGATTGCAAGGCTGATTAGAACATGCAGAGTTTCGATTTGCCCCCGTTGAACGACCACGAAACACTGCAGACGATCACAGATTTCGCTGCCACGCTCTGCGAAGCCCCGATCGCTTTGGTCAGCTTTGTCGAGACCGAGCGCCAATGGTTTCCGGCACGAATTGGGCTGGCAGCGAAAGAAACGCCGCGAGATCAGTCTTTTTGCGCACATGCCATGCTGGGCAAAGACATTATGGTAGTGCCCGACGCCAGTCTGGACGATCGCTTTAAACAGAACCCCTTGGTTACGGGCGATCCGAACATCCGTTTTTACGCCGGCGCTCCACTAATTTCGGACGAAGGCGTTCAGCTGGGTGCCCTTTGCGTAATTGATCCCGAGCCACGCGCCGACCTAACGCCAGCGCAGCGCCAAGGCTTGCAGATTCTCGCTGCGAACATCATGCTTTTCCTGACGTCGCGTCGGGCTTCGCGGCGTAGCGACCAAGAGCTGGATGAGCGGGAAGCGAAGTTCCGTGTGCTCGCTGATGCAATGCCACAGATGGTATGGTCGACTTTGCCTGACGGGTTTCACGATTATTACAACGCCCGTTGGTACGAGTTTACCGGTGTCGCACCGGGATCGACCGATGGTGAAGGGTGGAACGGCATGTTCCACCCTGACGACCAAGAGCGGGCATGGTCGGCCTGGCGGCACTCGCTGGAAAGCGGCGAGCCTTATGAAATCGAATATCGTCTTCGCGATGCTTATGGGCAGTATCGATGGACGCTGGGACGTGCCCTGCCGCTCCGCGATGATGGTGGGAAGATCACGCGCTGGTTCGGAACCTGCACGGACATTCACGACCACAAAATGATCCAGGTGCAGCGAGAGGTGGTTGCGCAGGAGCTGAGCCATCGGATCAAAAACATCTTTTCGGTGATCAGCGGGCTGATCACCTTCTCGACGCGGCATCATCCCGAAATGCGGTCCGCGGCGAACGACCTACGCGATCGCATCATGGCTCTGGGTCGCGCACATGATTTTGTCCGACCGCATAGCGAGGCGTCGAAACCCGCCGAAACGCAGAACAGTCTTTCAGGCATGTTGAAGGAGTTGTTGCAGGCCTTTGCCGAGCGGGTCCTTGTCGAAGGCGATGATGTCACGATCGATGATCAGTCTGCCACTCCGCTGGCGCTCGTGTTCCATGAGCTGGCTACCAACGCCGCGAAATATGGGGCGCTGTCGGTTACGGACGGTCAGGTGCGGATACGGTGTACGTCCGACAGACAGTTCGCTCATCTGGAATGGCACGAAACCGGTGGGCCGGCCGTCACCGCGCCGCCGCACGACGGATTTGGCACCAAGCTTATCGAACTCAGCGCTGTCCGGCAAATGGGTGGTCGTGTGACACGCGATTGGGCACCTGACGGTCTACGTCTCAGTCTCAAGGTGCCGTACGCGTCGCTGAACCGTCCTCCAGTGCCGGCATCTAACCGTGAAGAATAACCTCATTGCCCAATCTTCAGGCGTTGCTCTGCGCCGCAAGCGCTGTGGCTGTTAATATCGCTTTATCCGTGAAGGGCTTGTGGATACAGCCGACAGCCTGGGGCGCTATTTCGCCGATCTGGGCAGGATTGGCGGTAACATAGACGACGCGAACACCGTGTTTTGACGCCAGTTCGCGTGCGATCTCGGGACCCGTGGGTCCATCACGAAGGTTGAGATCGACAAATGCGACTTCAGCGTTGATGCCTGCTGACAGTGCTTCGGATTGATCTGCCGCGATAGCGATGACGTTGTACCCTGCATCTTCCAATATTCGCTCGATCTCCATAGCTATGAAGATTTCGTCTTCGACAATCAGCACGGATTTCATAGGCTTCGCCTCTTTTGCCAGCATCTAATGCCGGACGAGGGACATCGTTCCTTAGAGCAAGCAGGTCGCTCGTCCTGGGCGCACTGCAGTCCGGTAGCTTCAGCGGAGACAACAGTCCGGTTTCAACGAAAGCGGTCGTTGCTACAGGGAGCGTGAAATGGCCAAAGTTGGTCGGCACATGCCCCGCAGGAGTTTACCGATTGGGCCGACAGGCGTTTTGCAGATGGCCAATCATGGCCATTGGAGAACAATCATGGAGATGCCGGAAACAGAGCCCAACACCACCAAACGTCAGGTCTGGAATGCGGGCAGGACAGTCGGCGCCAAGCGGGCGCTGAAGCCAAAACAAATCTGGGAGATCCGCTTTTACCTCAATCAGCGCCGCCGACTGAGAGATCGGGCACTGTTCGACCTCGCAATCGACAGCAAGTTGCGCGGCTGCGACCTTGTTCGGATGAAAATTGGCGATGTCGTCAACGGCGGACAGATCCGAACGCGGGCAATTGTGATGCAGCAAAAAACGGGGCGGCCTGTTCAATTTGAGCTTCTTCCTGATGCCCGGGCCAGTCTGCTGGCGTGGCTCGAACGGCGGGGTGGCACTGTGGACGATTATGTCTTTCCAAGCCGAGTTGATCACAATGGGCACCTCAGCACCCGCCAGTATGCTCGGCTTGTCGACGAATGGGTGACCGGGGTGGGGCTCATGCGAAGCGAATATGGCACGCATTCGCTTCGCCGAACCAAGGCTTCGATCATATACCGGGCGACAGGCAATCTGCGCGCTGTCCAGATCCTGCTCGGCCATAGCAAGATCGAGAATACGGTGCGCTACCTCGGCATCGACGTCGAAGATGCGCTTGCCATTGCCGAGAACACCGAAATTTGACCAATCGGCTCCTCGCCTTCGGCGAGGGGCCAACATTCCAGGGCATAAGGCCTAAGCAGTTGCCCCCTATAAGCCGTGGAATGGCTCGAAGCAGTCGTAAAGGGACCACGCAGCGCATCGTCGCGACATTCTACAGCAGGCACCTGCATTCCATGTTGAGTGGCTTCGAAGTATGTGCCTGGATGTCAGTTTCTGAGTACCGAGCCGCAAGCCTGCTCGTGGCGATCCTGAAGCGCGTCGGTAAAGCGCTTCGACCACCACATCACGTCGTGCTCTTCCACGCCATTCATAAGCCTTCGCCAACGTTGGATCCGTTCTTCGCGCGGCATCGTGATGGCGCGGCTCAAAGCGTCAGATATCTCTTCAGCGCTGTGCGGATTGACGAGCAGTGCTTCGGGCATCTGGTCTGCCGCACCGGCAAAGCGTGACAGGATCAGCACGCCGGGATCTGCGGGATCCTGCGCGGCAACATATTCCTTGGCGACAAGGTTCATGCCGTCGCGCAAGGGCGTGACGAGCCCTACCTTGCTGGCGCGATAGACCCCGGCGAGCAAATCGCGCGTGTAGCCCTGGTTGACGTATCGGATCGGAACCCAATCAAGGCCGGCGTGGGCCCCGTTTATGCGCCCCGCCAGCCCTTCGAGCGTGCTGCGAATGCGCTGGTAGCTGTCGACCGTGCCGCGCGAGGGCGGGGCGATCTGCAGGAGGGTGACTTCCTTGCGCTCTTCGGGGTGCTCGACAAGGAACCGCTCGTAGCCGAGGAAGCGCTCTTCAAGTCCCTTGGAATAGTCGAGCCGATCAACGCCGACGATCATCGTGCGGCCAACGGCACTTACCCTGACCCGTTCGTAGGTTTCCCTGGCCTTCTCGCTTGCGGCAAGGGCGGCAAATTCCTTCGCATCGATGCCAACCGGGCAGGCGATCAGCCGCAGGCGCCGCTCGCCCACGGTCAGCCAGCCGTCGTCGTCGACGGTTCCGCCCAGTTCGTGCGACACGTAATCGCAGAACGATTGCAGCCATTCCTCGGTATGGAAGCCGATCAGGTCATAGGCGAGAAGGCCCTCGGTAAGTGCGCGCGCTTCGGGCAGGGTGGCCAGCAGACGGCGGGGCGGCCAGGGAATGTGCAGGAAGAAGCCGATGCGGTTTTCAACGCCGCGAGACCGCAGTTCCTTGCCCAGCGGGAACATGTGGTAATCCTGCACCCAGACCAGATCGTCCGGCTCGATCAGCGGCAGTGCGGTTTCGGCAAAGCGCTCGTTGGCGCGCTTGTAGCCATCGGCGAAGCTGCGTTCGTATTCGGCGAGGTCGATCCGGTAGTGGAACAGCGGCCATAGCGTACGGTTGGCGTAGCCATCGTAGTATTCCTCGATGTCCTGCTCTTCCAGATCCACCGTGGCCGTGGTCACGCCATCGACGCGTTCCATGTTGATGTGGCCGGTAAATTCGCTGGTCTCGTTGCCGGACCAGCCGAACCAGATGCCGCCATGTTCGCGCAAGGCTGCGGAAAGCGCGACCGCAAGTCCGCCTTGCGCGCCGCCACCGGCGCTGACGCGGTTCGAAATGACTATAAGCCTGCTCATCGTACAGCGTTCCAGGGTTTGCTCAGCAGGCCGGCGCAATTGATCAGGCCGACCAGTGAGTAGGTCTGCGGGTAATTTCCCCATAGCTCGCCGGTTGCCGGATCGATGTCCTCCGAAAGGAGGCCCGATTGCGTGCGGCGGCTGAGCATTTCTTCGTAAAGCGCGCGGGCTTCGGCACTGCGGCCTGTCAGGTGCAGCGCTTCAATCAGCCAGAAGGTGCAGACGTTGAAGGCGGTTTCGGGCAGGCCGAAATCATCCTCGGTGGCATATCGCAGCATGTGCGACCCGCGCCGCAGGCCCTGTTCGATGGCGGCAAGCGTGGAGACGAAGCGCGGATCGTCCGGCGCAAGGAAGCGCAGGTCGAGCAACTGGATCACGCTTGCATCGAGATCGTCGCCCGAGAATGTGGCCGACATCCGCTCGGTCTCGGGACGCCACGCGGCCTGCTCTATCCGCTGGCGGACGGCGGCTGCGCGTTCGCCCCAGAAGGCGGCGCGGTCATCAAGGCCAAGCGCGTGCGCGGCGTTGCCCAGACGATCACAGGCCGCCCAGCACATCGCCGCCGAATATGTATGGACCGACTGGCGCGTGCGCAGTTCCCACAGGCCGGCATCGGGTTTGTCGAACAGTGCCCATGCCCTTTCGCCGACCTTTTCCAGCGCTTCGAAATCGGCAGGGCCGGACATGCGCAGCAAGCGCTGGTCAAGGAACGCCTGCGTGTTGGACAGGACGATCTGGCCATAGGCATCGTGCTGAACCTGCGAATAGGCGGCATTGCCCACGCGGACCGGCCCCATCGCGCGATAGCCGGGCAGTCTTTCGGCAACGCCTTCGTCCAGCTTCGCTTCGCCGAGCACGCCATAGAGCGGCTGGATATGGCCACCGCGCGCATTGTCGACGATGTTGCGCAAGTAGGCGAGGTAGCCTTCGAGCACGTCCAGCGCGCCGAGGCGATTGAGGGCCTGCACCGTGTAATAGGCATCGCGGATCCAGCAGTAGCGATAGTCCCAGTTGCGCTGTGATCCGGCATGTTCGGGGATCGATGTGGTCAGCGCGGCGACGATGGCGCCGGTCTCCTCATGCTGGCACAGTTTGAGCGTTATGGCTGACCGGATCACCACGTCCTGCCATTCGACCGGCGTCGCCAAGCCCCGCACCCAGTGGCGCCATTCGGCGGCGGTTGCCTCGAGCATCTGTTCGAGGGTTTCGGCAAGGTTGCCCGAGAAGCTCTCGTCCGGGCCGAGGAAGAAGTAGTGCGCCTGTTCAAGACGGAAGGCCCGTTCCTCGGCAACGAGGCCGACCGGAGCGGACGTGGTCAGCCGCATCGTCATGGCTTCGGACAGGTAGCGGATATGGTTCGATCCGCCGATGGTCATCCGGCAGCTGTTGCCCCACCCGCAAGTCGGCCGCAAGCGCATGCGGATGCGAGGGCTGCCGGCGATGGGACGCACGATCCGGGCATAGGCCACGGGGCGATAGGTGCGGCCATTGCGCGGGAAATAGGGGCAGAAGTCCAGCACCTCGATCTCGCCGCCATTGGCATCGCGGTGGCGGGTGACGAGGATCGGGGTATTGCGCAGATAGCTTTGGGTGGTTTCCACCCGGTCTTCCAGATCGATTGCCCAAAGGCCTTCCCGCGGCGCTTCACCGCCCAGCAGGGCAGAGAAGAACGGATCCCCATCAACCCGCGGAATGCAGCCCCAGACAAATGCGCCCGAGGTATCGACCAGCGCCGAGACCTGGCAGTTGCCGATTGGCCAGAGATCGAGGGACGCTGTCATGCCGTTGCTCTCCAGAGCCATTCGCGAAGTTTCTCCGGCGAGCGCAGGCCGAATGTGGCAAGCGTGGGCCGGGGCTCGCCGACAAGGATGGCGTGGCCGCCGAGTTCCAGGACCGCTTTGAAGCCGGGTTCGTCGGTCACGTCGTCGCCCGCGAAGACCGGGGTGGTGCCGGCAAGGCGCGGATGCCCCATCATGGCGAGAATGGCGCTGCCCTTGTTCGCGGTGCCCACGCGCAGTTCCACCATGGACTTGCCGTGCTGAAGGTAGAGGTCGTGCAGGTCAGCCAGTTCTTGCGCCAGCGTGAGGGCAGAAGCCCCGGCTTCGGGGGCCAGGCGATAGTGCAGGGCGACGCCGAGGCTCTTTTGCTCGACCAGAACGCCGGGCCGGTCCTGCGCGAAATCGCGGAAACTGGCCGCGACGTCGTCAAGCGCGGCAGGCCGCGAGGGGCTCTGGATGACGCCGTCCCAACGATGTTCGCAGCCATGGCTGCCGGAAATCCAGAGCGTGCCCGCAGCGTCGCCCAGCATGTCGTCGATCTGGGCCAGCGATCGTCCGCTGACCACGGCGACCCTGCCGTCCATGCGCCGCATGAGTTGCCCGATCAGGGCCTGCGTCCGATGATCAGCGCGGACATCTTCGGGGCTGTCGACAAGCTCGAACAGCGTGCCGTCGAGATCCAGGAAAAGCGTGGCTTCGTGCAGAACCACGTCGGGCGGAGCCGCTAACGCGAGTGTGGCATTCCCGATTGTGCTTCTCCTGAATGGTGTCTCCGCAGCCGGGCGCTGCGCCCCGGGCCCTATCGGAACCCGTGCGCAGGCCGTTTTGTTCCGGCGATCAGTTTGCCGCCGGGTTAGGCTTTGCCGCAGCGTCGAGTTCTTCTGCGGTCAACGAAATGAAAAGACCTTGCGGACCGAGACCTACCGCGTTGCGGGCAAGTGCGACCGGACCTGCGGTGCGATCGATCACGACCTTGTCCGCACTCACTTCCTTGAGTGTGCCGATGGGCGTCCCGGCCTTGCCCTTCACTTCCGCGCCAACCACGAGCGCCGCTTCAAGCGCGGCTGCCGCCTTCTGTGCCACAGCTGCGACCTGTTCATCGATCTGGGCCTTGGTGATGGTCACCATCGGACCCTTGGCGCCAATTCCGAAAGCGGTTCTGGGCAGCGTTGCCTTGTGGGCTCCGGTATCGACGACGATGGCATCGCCGGTCACGCTGTCGATCTTCCCGACTTCTCCGCCCTGCGGATCGTAGATTACGGACCCGACGGTAAGGTTCGGAGTTGAGCTTGCCGTCGCGGTAGCCTGAGCCGAAGCGGCTGAGGGAAGGGACAGGGCAGCCGTGGCTGCGAGGACCAGAGAGATAACGCGCACTTCAAGAACTCCCATCTAGTTGAAAATCTGGCTTTCCGTCGGCACCGATGCGGCAGACTTCGCGCCCTTCGCACCACAGCACAGCCGGGGTGGACGATGCGTGATGCGCCGCCAGCGCGATTGCGGCGGGCATGGCGTCGGCTTCATACTGAACCGTCACGCTTTCCGATCCTGCAGTCGGCTGCAGTACCAACTGAAACAATGTCATCGACAAAGACCTCGTTTGCCCCGTTCGACCTCCTGCAACAGGACAGTCGGCAGCGTTCGCGCGGTGAAACGGCGCATCTTTTGCCGCAAAGCCTGCCACGGGAGCCTGACATGGCGGCCCGCCGAGGAGGCCTTCCGTGGAGCTCCCGATCAGGAAGGTGTCCGGGTACGTGCGGAAAACCCTTGCATGGCGCCGTGCAATAGGTCCAATTGAAAGAAACAGGTTGATCAGATAGATTTTCTCAATCAGATTTGGACATGCTTTCTTTCCGCCAGCTGCAATATCTCGTCGCGATTGCAGACTATCAGCACTTCCGGCGTGCAGCCGCCAATCTCCACGTGTCGCAGCCGACGCTGAGCCTGCAGGTGCAGAAGATGGAGGAACACCTCGGGGTCATCCTGATCGAGCGCGGGGTGACGCCGGCAAGGCTCACGCCGGTCGGCCGGGAAATCGTGGCCCGCGCCCGCAGGCTCCTGCTCGATCTGACCGACCTTGAAGACTGCGCCCGCAGAAGTGCAGGCAAGCTGATCGGCACGATCAGCCTTGGCGTATCGCCGACGATCGGGCCCTATCTTCTGCCCGGCATCGTCGGCGTGCTGAAGCGCCAGATGCCGCAGGTGCGGCTGCATATCCGCGAGGGCATTCCCAGCGAGCACATGCACGAACTCCGGCACGGCGCGCTCGATATCCTGTTGACGCCCGTTCCGGTTGTGGGTGGCGACCTGCACGTCGAGACGCTGTTCGAGGAACGCCTGCAGGTGGTGGCCCCGCCAGAGCACCCGCTTTCCGGAAAGCGGCGGGTGACCAGGGCCGACCTTGCCGGCAGCGAGGCGCTCGGCATCGATCCGCGCTATCCGTTTCATAACCAGACCCAGGACATCTGCGACGATCTGGGGCTGGACCTGCTGAGCGACTATGAAGGAACCAGTCTCGACAGCCTGTGCCAGATGTGCGCTTCGGGGCTTGGCCTGGCGGTCCTGCCCGAACTCTACCTGCGCTCCGAGGTCGGGGGGCGAAACATTGTCACGCCCTTGCAGATTCACGACTGGTCCGCGCGGCGTTCGATTGCAGCAGTCTGGCGAGCAGGATCGGTCTATACCGAGAGCTTCCACGAGATTGCGATGGCGATCCAGCGCGAGGCGCTGCTTTTGCTGAAGGACGTTTGCGAGGCGGAATAGCCGCGCTGTGCGTTGTAGTTGAAAGGGCCATGGTGGAAGTCCGACCCGATGGATGACGCGAACGTAAAGGTGACGGAGCATTGACAAGCGAAACGGAAGGCAACTCCTTCGCCGAAAGATCGCAGGCCATCTTTCCATCGGACGAGCGGGTGTGCGTGGTGCTTGATGATGGCAGGGATTGCGCGCGCCTTGTGGCGCTGGGCTACGATCTGGCGCAAAGGCTCGCACGGCCATGGGAGGCGGTCTCGATCGAAACGCCCGGTACTGCCGCAGGTGCGAGCACCGACAACGGGCTTGGCGCGGCGCTTGGAGAAGCCGCGGCCCTTGGCGCTTCAATCCATCGCGTGTCCGGAGCGACGACGGCCTCGGCGGTGGCGCAGCATCTGCAAGGCATGGCCGCGCCGCATATCGTGCTGGCCTTGCGTCCGCGCGGGTTGATCGATCGCATCCGCTATGGCGCGCTGGTCGAGCAGCTGGCAAAAGCCTTGCCCGGCGCGACGTTCCACGTGGTTGCCGGAGAACAGCCGCTACGGCGGGCGAGGCCGTGGATTGCCGCACGCAGCACCCCCAGAGACATCCTGCTGACGGTGGCGGGCGTGATGATCACGATGGCCATCGCGCTGCTGCTGCGCGAGTTTACCGGCGCAACCTATCTCAGCATCCTGTTCCTGTTTCCGGTTCTCGCGGCATCGGCAAGGTTGGGGATGCTGGCCGCGGCGGTCGGCGCCCTGCTGTCGACGGTGCTGTTCAATCTGTTCTTCCTCGCGCCCGGCCTTTCCGCCAATCCCCTGGCCGTGCAAAGCTGGGTCATGGCGCTGATCCTGCTTGGCGTGGGGACCTACACCTCGTGGTTGACCGGGACCTTGCGCAGCAGGATCAACCTGAGCGACCGAAACGCCCAGGAAAGCGCAGCGCTGGCATCCTTTGCGCAAGATCTCACGCGGGTTTCAGACTGGACATCGACGGCCGAAGTGGTTTGCCGCGAGATAAACCGCATGCTTGGCGCAAACGCGATCGTTGCGCGCGAGATCGCGGGCAGGCTGGAGATTGCAGGATCGTTCCCGGAAAGCCTCGCGCTCGACCCGCTGGACGAAGCGGCGCTCGATTGGGCCTGGACTGCTGGAGAGATGACAGGAAGCGGTAGCGCAAATCTCGCCGAGGCGAGCTGGCAGTTCCATCCCCTCAAGACCTCGCTGGGCACTCTTGCCGTGCTTGGCCTATCCAAGGGTGATGGCCGTGACCCGGTCATGCCGCAGCAGAAGGTTCTTCTGGCCACGATGATCGCGCAGGCTTCACTGGCCCATGAACGCTTGCGGCTCGAAGCCGCGGTAATCAGCGCTTCCCAGTCGCAGGAATGCGGAACTTAAGACGACTAGAACGGGAAGAAGTGGTGTATTGCCATTACTGCCACGGCCCAGGTCAGCAGGTTTAGCGGCAGGCCCACCTTCACGAAATCCATGTAGCGGTAACCGCCCATCTGGTAGACGAGCACGTTCGTCTGGTAGCCGAAGGGCGTGGCGAAGGCGGCGCTTGCGGCCATCATGATCGTCACCAGAAACGGACGGGGGCTGACGCCGAGGCTTTCGGCCAGGGCCACCGCAACAGGCGTCAGCAGGACCGCAACGGTGGCATTCGACAGGAGCTCGGTCAGTAGCAGCGTTGCGCCATAGAGCAGGATCAGCGCCGTCAGCGGACCCACGCCATTGACCGAGCCGATCATCCAGCGGGTGACTTCGGCGGCAAGGCCGGTCTGTTCCATGGCAATGCCGATGACCACCATCCCTGCGATCAGCAGCAGGATTTCCGGCCGCAATCCTGCATAGGCCTGATCGGGCGATATCACGCGAAGCACGATGAGCAGGACGGCACCGGCAAAGGCAGCCGCGGCAATCGGCACAAGATCGATCGCCGCCACGGCAATCACGCAGACGAAGATCGCCACGGAAATGAGCGCCATCCTTGGCCGGAACTCGTGGACTTGCGCGTAGACCTTGGTGTCTTCCAGGGAATCGCCGGTCAGGTCCACATGGCTTACGGAATGGCGTTCGATATCGGCGCGGGACTGCGGCTTGCCCGGTTCCTCGGCAGGTGCCGGGGCGCCTTTCACAAGCCTGCCGGTGAACAGGATCAGGTAGATGCCCCCCGCCAGCGCCATGGCAAGGCCGACCGGGGTGATCTCGAAGATGCCGAACGGTGCCTGCCCGGATGAACGGGCCATGTCATCGACAAGGAGGTTCGTGGAGGTTCCGATCAGCGTGCAACTGCCACCAAGCACGGCAACATAGGACAGCGGCATCAGGAAGCGCCGGGGGTCGAGCCCGATGGACTTTGCCACGTCGCGGATCACGGGGGCAGCCACCACCACGATCGGGGTGTTGTTCAGAAAGGCCGATCCGACACCCGACATGCCGATCAGACCCCACAACCCCGCTGCCCCGGTCCTGCGACAGAAGACGACGGCTTTCTCGATCGCCTTGTCGAGCAGACCAGACAGCTCCATCGCGTAGGCAATCACGAACAGCGAGGCGAGCGTGAGAATGGCGGGGCTGGCGAATGCGCCCTGGACTTCGCTGGGCCGGACAGCTCCGGTAACCAGCAGGATTGCAGCGCCACTCAACGCAACGACATCGGCCCTCATGCGGTCGGCAATCAGCGCGGCGACAACGCCCACGAGGACCACCAGGGTCAGGATCTGTTCAAGCGTCATGATTATTGAATGCTTACAGACAGATGACCTTTCCTACAATCGATGCTAGGCTTTGCGGATGATCGAGGCAAATTGCAGCAGAGAATGGCCGTCCCGTCGGTCGGCGGGCCGGGCGCTGGCCCTTGCAGCCTTTATCGCCCTCGCCGGCTGCCAGCGTTCCGATCCCGCGCCTGAGGCATCGGCAACGCCCGAGGTTGCCGAGGATTCGCCTTCGACCACGACTGCGGCGGTCAAGGCGCTTTCTGCCTTGGGCCGTGCCGAGATACTGGTAGCGGTTGCAGCGGCGGCGGACGAAGTTGCGGCTGGAAATCCCCTGCCGAAATCGAACATCGAATTGGCGAACCGAAGCTTCGAACTGACCATGCCCATTGCATGCGGGGACGGCGCAAACGGTGGCTGGGGTTCGTGGAGCTTCGATCCGGCGACAAAGGTCTTGCGGGTGAGCTTTAGCCGGCAGAACTGGGCCGGCGACCCGTTATTTGCGGACCTGGCCAATGGCCAGCCGTTCGAAACGGCCGAGGGCTTCTGGATCGAACGGCCCTGGACACGGTCGGAACAGTGCCCGCGTCCTGCCGCCGATGCGGAAACGCCTGAAACGCCGGAAAAGGCAGATTCGAAAATCGCAGACGTGAAACCGGCGGTGCAGGCCGCGCCGGACAACAGGCTCGCGCTCGTGCAGTATTTCTCGTCCGACGCGCCGCGCAAGCTGCTGCGGGGCAAGAGGCCTTATGCCTATACGGCGAAACTGGCCAAAGATGCCGAGCCGACACCTCGAGCGTTCCGGATCAGGATCGAAGGACGGATCACAGCCTTTGGCGATGGCCAGCCGGTGCATTGCGTAAACGGCCAGACGACCAAGCCGCCGGTCTGTGCAGTGGCGGTCGAATTCGGCAAGATCACCCTTGAGGATGCCGCTACTGGCGAGCCGCTGGCAGACTGGGACAGCTAGGCCTTCGCATCAGGCGGGGCCCATCACGCGGGGCCCATCACGCAGGGTTCGCGTTCCTGTTTTCCAGGCGCTGCAGGATGCCGGCAATCGTCCCGCCCTGCACGATGACCGTGAACAGCACGACGGCGTAAGTCGCCGCGAGGATCAGGTCACGTTCGCTCCCGTGGGGCAGGCCCAGCGCGAGAGCCACCGAAATGCCACCACGCAACCCGCCCCAGATCAGGGTGACGGGCACGATCGCGCCCGCAGCCCGCGCCTTGCCGAAGGCCGAAAGCGGCAGGATGACCGATACCGACCGGGCCAGCAGCGAAAGCGCAATGGCTCCCCCGCCGAGCAGGATCAGCCCTGGATCGCGCGGCACGGTCACGGCTTCCAGTCCGATCAGCAGGAACAGCACGGTGTTGAGGATATCGTCGATCAGGTCCCAGAACTTGTGCAGGTAATCGCGCGTGGTGTCGCTCATCGCATGGGCCACCCCGGCGTTGCCGATGATGAGGCCCGCAACCGCCATCGCGACTGGACCGCTGACGTGCAGCGGGCTGGCGATGGCATAGCCGCCCATCACCGACGCAAGGCTGATCATGACCTCTACCTTGTAGTCGTCGATCGAGCGCATGGCCCGAAATGCGATCCAGCCGATGACCATGCCCAGCAGGATGCCACCGCCCGCTTCCTCGGCGAACAGCAGTGCCGCGTGACCGAGATCGAGCGGAGCGCCGCTGGTGGCCGCGGCCAGCAGGATCGCGAAGATCACCACGCCAACCCCATCGTTGAACAGGCTCTCACCGGCTACTGTCGCTTCCAACAGCGGCGAAACGCTGGTGCGCTTCAGCACGCTCATGACCGATACCGGATCGGTCGGGCTGATCAGCGCGCCAAACACGAAGCACCAGATCGCGGGTATCGCATAGCCCATGGCACTGGTGAGAAGGAGGAACCCTGTCCCGACGATGGCCGTCGAAAGCATCACGCCAACCGTGCTGAGCACGAGGATCGCCCAGCGTCCCTTGTGCAACTGCTGCCAAGAGACATGGAGCGCGCCTGCAAACAGCAGGAACGAGAGCATGCCGTCCATCAGGGTGGCGTGAAAATCGATCCCTGCGATGAAGTCTGCCAGGTCGCGGCTGACAGAACTCGAAGGCAGCAATTCGTCCAGGGCAACGACCAGCAGCGATGCCAGTGCACCCATGACCGTGAGGCCAATGGACGACGGCAGGCGCAGGTACCTGAAGTTGACATAACCCAGCACGGCCGCGACCACGATGAGCACGGCGGCCGCGTTGAAGGGCGTGAGAAACAGGCTACCGATCACGCGGCTGGCTCCTTGTCATGCCGATGGCGCAGGATCCGATCCGCCCCGGTCCGGGTTTCCCTAGCTTGGTCGATCTGCCGCTTCCAGTTCAATCGGACGCTCGCGACAGTGCCTTCAGGACCAGTAGCGGCGATGTATCCGGGCAATCTGCGACCGGTCGGCTTCGGCTGTCATCGCGGCCATCGCGCGGGCTAGCGCTTCGGCTGCGGCAGCCGCGCAATCGGCGCGTGCAGCAGGCTCTGCCTCGGCCAGAGCAGCGAGCGACTTCTGCAATCGGATCGCCACCTCGATGAGCCCCGCACCATCGCGCGCAATCGGGCGGTAGAAGTCCTCAAGCAGTTCGGGAAAGCTCAGGGGTGGAACAATCACCTTGTCCGAGCAAGGCCCGTCGGTGCTCTCCTCGATTGCGACGATTGCCGACAGGACCCTCGTGCCAGCCTCGATCACCGAAATGGCGGTCCCCGGATCGTTCACGGCGGGCGACAAGGCGCGCGAGGCGATCTCGGAAAGGACCACAAGACCAAAGCGTGGATCGTGATCGAAGGCGCGATCGTGCGCGACGGTGAAGGCCGAACGCAAGGTCTCCACCTGCTTCGCGTCTGGCCGGGCGGTGGTCCAGGCAGCCATCCGCGACGGATCGGCCATGGTTCCAGGTGGGGCCGACAGAACGATCTGGCCATCGATGTCTTCAGCCACTTCCTGCAGAACGGCAATGTCAACGTGCGTAATGCGGCCGATGTGCTCGAGATGGATCAGGGCCGCACCATCAGGAACATCACGCTCCCTGCGTGGCCCGAAGCGCGGTGGGCCGACCGCAGATGTTGCCTTCATTGCTGCTGTTTCGACACGGGCGATCGTATCATTCACGCGCCCGAAGCGGGTGATGTGTTCAATCCAGCGAAGAAAAGTTATGACGATGGTGGCGATGACAACGATCGTGCCGCCAAGCAGTATGACCCGGCCACTCTCGCCATAAAATCCCGTCGACAGCGCGATGATTCCCACGATGGCGAACAGAAAGCTGCCAAGGAACGTTGCCAGCGCATTCTGGGCGGTCGCATCCTCGACGAGCAACTGCACCGCGCGAGGGGTGATATTGCTCGTCGCCCCTGAGTATGCAGAGACCATTGCCGTCAGCGAAAATGTCGTGACAGCCAACATGCTCGATGCGAGCACGTTGAGAATACTGTCGACCGAACTGGCACCAACCTTTGTCGCAAACTCATAAGAAATGACATGGCCGATAATCGCGCTGGCGAGTGCCAAGCCTATCGCAAACACGCAGAACAGTCCTGCTCGAAACCACATGCGCCGCGTCAAAAGCCGCAAGGCCCACTGCCATTTCTTCAAGACCTGCCCCTACCATTCGCATTCACAAGAACAGAATAGACGACTACGCCAATAGTTCCGCAATCGGGCCAGCCCTGACAGGGGTCATGAGATGGCAAGATTCGAGGTTGTGAAGAAAAGCGCTCCTGCTGACCTCTCTTGAGATGTCCAACCAGATGCGACTGACCGGTTGCAGGGCAAGCCGACGTTCACCGCGGCGCACCCGAACGACCGGATCTGGTCGAGGGCCGACATGAGTTATAACAGATTTGAACACTGCTTAGCCACTACCTCGCTTCGTCCGAGCTCTTTGCAAAAGCGTTTGACCGCCCCTTTCCTATTCCAGCAGCGATGGCGATGAGCGTGATATTCTCGACAACACTATGCTTGAGCGGACCCATGCAGTCGCAATGCACCTGAAAAATTTCGAAGCTATTCACGCAGTAGCTCTGAATAAATAATGTTCGCGTGCTATCGTATTACAGCTTCCGAAGGTTCCTCGTTCGCCTGAGCAAAATACTCTCGCAATGCTTCCTCGACCTGCAGCAGCATTTTCGGCTTGAGATCGCCGCGGAAGATTTGGCCCCACACTGCAGAGTTAGCCGCCTCCCAGTTGTACTTGGGCGGTCGCCCCCTTGCTGAAGCGTCCTTGCTGTTCCGTGAAAGGGCTAGCTCAGGAACGGCATCTAAGGCCTTCCTGTGGAAGTGTAGTCCCTGCATTGATATAATTCGCTCTCGATTTGGTCCTACACCTTGCGCCGACAGCCGCGTTCGTGTGAGGCTGATGTCACTAGGTGAGATAGTGAAGTCGATCCAAAACCAGCCCGGAACGCTCCATTCCCGCTCTTCCCAAAGCCAAGGGGAATTTGCAAAGGCTTTGGCTTGCGCCAGCACTGCCTTTGCTGTGACGAAGCCGCAACGCGCTTTCTCTATATTTGCGGTCAAGACGTCAAAGGGGCGGCTTGCAGCCTTAGCTTGCGCCATCTCGATCACTCGATAAGCGGGAATCCACTCAAGATCAGATGCGACTGACAACGAACGGGCGACTGCCGCGCGCAGATGAAATTCAAGCATGTCTAGGACGCCGCTCAGGGCAATTGTAATGCCGTAGGCGCGGAAGCTTTGGTTCGTCGAACTGAAAATGTCGCCCGCATCTAGGTCTTGGACCTTAAAGTCCGCCGAGCGGGCCCAAACGTTAGCCGGAACGACGCAATTCTCGAATCTCTCACCGTCAATCGTGATGGCCTAGCCGCGACCTACTGCGAGCCCTTCTCGAAGCCTCGAAAACAAGTTAGCTGCGTTTCCTGCAAGCTCCAATGCCTTGCCAATTGGTATCCAGTGTTCCGCCATAGTTCGCCAGTATGCGCGAACGAGTGGAAACAGCAATGCAATGTGAAGCTAACGTTGATGCATCTGGTGCAGAATAACGACCTCAGCACCCTTCCGGAGTTGATCCAAGAAGTCCGCCCATCATTGCGCCATATCCACCCGTTCCTGCCAGTGCTGGCCGCGATGGTAGGCGGCGCGCACGGCGTCTTTGTCCTTGTGGGCCAGTGCGCGTTCGATCGCGTCTGACGACCACTTGCTCGATTCGTTCAGGAGCGTGCTGGCCATTGCGCGGAAGCCGTGGCCAGTCATTTCGTCGTTGGAGTATCCCAGTCGACGAAGCGCGGCGTATACGGTGTTTTCCGACATCGGGCGAAGGTGCGTGCGGATCGACGGGAAGACATACTGACCATCACCCGTCAGGGCGCGTGCCTCGGCCAGCACGGCGAGCGCTTGGCGCGACAGGGGCACGACGTGTTCGGAACGCGCCTTCATCTTTTCTGCTGGTATGCGCCAGACCTTGGCGTCGAAGTCGAACTCCGACCATTCGGCATAGCGCAGTTCGCCGGGGCGCACGAAGACCAGTGCCGCCAGTTGCAGGACGAAGCGCGTGACGGGGTGGCCGTCATAGCCGTCGATTGCGCGCAGGAGTTCGCCCGCCTTCTTCGGTTCGAGAATAGCGGCGTGGTGCTTCGACTTGTGGCTGGTCAATGCACCGCGCAGATCGCGCGTCGGGTCTGACGGTGCCAACTGGTTCGCGATGGCGAAGCGGAACACTTGGCTAGCGAACTGCAATGCGCGGTGCGCGGCTTCGGTGCGCCCGGTGGTTTCATACTTGCGCACGGCTTCCAGCATTTCGAACGGCTGGATTTCCGCGACAGGGCGCTGGCCTATGGTGCGGTCCAGCAGCTTCAGAAGCCACTGTTGCTTGTCCGTGGTCCGTTCCGAACGGACTTCACGCTTGCACTTGTCGATGTAGCTTTGCGCCACGACGACGCAGGAATTGGCAGCGCTGACCTTGGCGGCGTGGCGGTCCTGCTTCTTCGTCTCCACCGGATCAGTGCCAGACGCGAGCAACTTGCGGGCATCGTTGCGCAGATCGCGTGCCGCCTTCAGCGACACTTCAGGATAAGCGCCGAACGCCAGCTTCTTCTCGGTGCCGCCGGGGGGCGGTATTTCATCCGCCATAGACGCCCGCCAGCGAGGGAAACCTGAAGATAGAGGCCCTTCTCGTCGGCCACGCGATAATCTTTGGCGAGGGCCTTCAGAGCGCGGATCGCACAATCGCTAAGGGCCATCTTGGGGGCCTTTCAAATCAGGCTTTTTCACAAGGCCCCCACAAAGGCCCCCAAGATCGACCGAATATCGGCGAACAAAAGCGAGCATCAGCGGTAAAGCCGACGCTAAAAGTGGTAGATTTCCGTGGTTTTTTCAAGCTTTGGCGGGGTTTGGCGAACAGGCCAATGGTGCCCGGGGACGGATTCGAACCGCCGACACGCGGATTTTCAATCCGCTGCTCTACCAACTGAGCTACCCGGGCATCGTCGTCTGCCATGTCTTCGAAGAGACATGGCTCGATGGGAAGCGCGCCTATGGCGAAGCGGGGCGTCCTTGGCAAGCCCCATCGCGTGAAAATTTTGGGACCTTCTCAGTCTTCCGGATCTTCCTCAAGCGGGCGGCCGGGGAGGGCGTAGCCGCCTTCGAGCCACTGGACCAGATCGCGGTCCTTGCAGCGGGTTGAGCAGAAGGGGGTGTGCACTTCGCTGCGGGGTTTGCCGCAAATCGGACAGCGCTTCACGGTGGGCCCAGAGGTTGGGGTAGTCATAGCGGAACGCCTTGGGCAAAGCCGCCGAAAAGGGCAAGGCCTGCGTCCGCCTTGCGGCGCACGACACGCCCGGCGCGGCGTGCGAGTTCTCTCTCCCAGTCGCTCTGAAGCGCTTCAAGCACGCGAGGGTTGGCGGTTAGCAGCAGTGCGCCGGGTTCGGTCACGCGCTCAGCCTGGCGCAGCAGCACGCGCGCGGCGGCCGTGGCGGGGTGGCGGGCGTGGCGCGCGACAAGCGAGGGGCGTTCGAGCCGGGCGACGAGGTGGACGAAGCCGAAGCCGTTCATCGCGGTGCGCTCGCCGGTCCAGTCGATCAGCGCATTGCCCAGCGCCTTGTCGATCTGCTGGCGGTCCTGCTTGTCGGCCAGGGTCGGGAAATCGATGCCGATCGCCCCCCCGATATCGAAGCGGTGCAGCGCCTCGGCGATGACCGGCACCGCGGCAAGCGCGAGCTTGAGCGGGGGGAGCGCGCCGTCGATGTCGATCAGGGTCATCGCCGGGGTGGGGCTGACGATTATCGAGCCGCCCGGAAAGGGGATTTCGCCGGTCTGCGCCTGTTCGACGAGTTCATCCCAGCCATGGCGGCCGAATTCGGCGTTGGTGACGGGGAGCGCGCGCAAGGCGGCACCGCTTGCCTCGATCTCCTCGCGCAGAGTGGGAGCGGGGCGGGGTGCTTCGCCGGGGGCGGGGCGGGCGACGGGGAGCTTGGTGCGGCCGCGCTCGGCAATCGCGGCGCGGATCACGCGGACGGTGATCGTTACGCCTTCGGTGGCCTCGCGCGGGAGCTGGTCGATCACGGCTTCGGTGCCGTTTTCGAAGCGGACGATGCCGCGACGGCTGCCGTGGTGGCGCTTGGTGAGGCGGGCCTGTGCAACGAGGCCGGGGCGCAGTGCCTCACCCCATTCCACGCGGGCAGACAGGATGCTGCCGCCCGAGACGAGGATGGCGCGTTCCTCGGCAATGCCGTCTTCATAGAGCCATTGTGCGGACATGCCTCAGCCGACTTTCACGCCAGCGGCGCGCAGCAGACGGCGCGTTTCGAACAGAGGCAGACCGACGACGCCAGAGTGGCTGCCGGAGAGCCAGTCGCAGAATCCCTCGGCGCTGCCCTGGATGGCATAGCCGCCCGCCTTGCCGTGCCATTCGCCGCTGGCGATGTAGGATGCGATTTCCTCGGGCGAGAGGCGCTTGAAGCGCACGATCGTCTCGGACAGGGCTTCGCGCAAGGTGCCGTCAGGGGTGATGACGGCAACGGCGGAGAACACGCGGTGACGGCGGCCGGAGAGCAACGCGAGGCAGTGGCGTGCGGTGGCCTCGTCCTCGGCCTTGGGCAGGATTCGTGCGCCTGCGCCGACGACGGTGTCTCCGGCAAGGACCACGCTGCCGGGGGCGAGAGCGGCTGCGGCGCGCGCCTTCTCTGCGGCCAGGCGCACAGCGTGGGCGCGCGGGCGCTCACCCTTGAGCGAGGATTCGTCGATGTCGGTAGCGACGACGCGGTCGGGCTTGAGGCCGAGGCGGCCCAGCAGTTCAAGCCGACGCGGGCTGGCTGATGCCAGAACCAGTGCGGGGGAAGGGGAAGCGGGCGAAACCTCGCCCGCCATCAGAAGCCGCCGGGGCCGCCGCGACCGGGCATGAAGCGGTAGGTGATGCGGCCCTTGGTCAGGTCATAAGGGGTGAGTTCGACCAGCACTTCGTCGCCCACCAGCACGCGGATGCGGTTCTTGCGCATCTTGCCGGCGGTGTGCCCGAGGATTTCATGGTCGTTTTCAAGGCGGACGCGGAACATCGCGTTGGGCAGGAGTTCCACCACCTGGCCGCGCATTTCTAGGAGTTCTTCTTTCGCCATCGGCGGGCTCGGATGCCTTTATATAGGGTATGGTTCAGTAACGCGCAGATCACCGGATGTGATCCACGCGCACGGGAATTGGGCGGCCCATAGCCTTGCCCGCGCAAAAAGGAAAGGGGGACGCGGTTTGGGCCACCTTTCGTTCAGATAGGCGTCGCGATGTTGCAGTGCGACAAACTGATACGAAATGCGCGTTGTCCGTGAGGAGCCGTTTGGCCACCAATGGCGTTGAACCAGCCGGTGCCGTGCCCGGCGCAAAGCAATTCTGAAGGAACGTGATCGTGAAACCTGCAGCAGCGACTTCGCTGGCGGTATTGGCTTTCTGTCTGGCGGCGGTGAACCCGGTGCTGGCGCAAGATGTCACCGCTGGGACCGACGAGCAGGCGCAGGACAGTGGTCCAGACCAGCTGGAAGACCTCGAAGGCAACGAGATCCTTGCCACGCCCGACCAGATCCTTGTTGTCGCGACGCGGATCAAGGGCCAGGTCGATACGGCGCAGCCACCCATCGCAGTGCTCGATGAAGAGGCGATAGCCTCATACGGCGCAGGATCGTTGCAGGATCTGCTGGCGGCGCTCTCACCGCAGACGTCGTCCGGGCGCGGGCGTGGCAGCGGTGGGCCGGTGGTCTTGCTCAACGGGATGCGCATTTCAGGCTTCCGCGAGATGCGCGGGCTGCCGCCTGAGGCGATCCGCCGCGTCGAGGTTCTGCCCGAGGAGGTAGCGCTGAAGTATGGCTATCGGCCCGATCAGCGGGTGGTGAACTTCATCCTCAAGGACAATTTCAGCGCTTACGGTTCAGACAGTGAACTGCGCCTGCCCAGTGGCGGCGGCTTCACCGAGTGGGAGCAGGAGCTTTCGCTGACCAAGATCACCGGCGGCAACCGCATCAACGTGACCGGTAAGATCGACGATACCAGCCCGCTGACCGAGGCGGAGCGGGGGATCGTGCAGGCCGCCGGAAGCAGCGCAGCGGCGGCGGACTACCGCACTCTGATTGCGGATTCCAAATCGGCACAGCTGAACGCCACGCTGGCGCGGGCACTTGGTGGCGGTGCGGGGCTGAGCGTCAACGTGCTCGCGCAGCGCGATAATTCGCGCTCGCTCAATGGTCTGAACACCATCGTTCTGGATGACACGGGTGTATTGCAGCCCTTGACCCGGCGCACGCGGACCACGACGCTGCAGGCAGGCGCAGCATTGAACAAGCCGCTGGGTGACTGGTATCTGGCGCTTACGGCCGATGGCGGCCATGTCGAGACCAAAACGAGGGTGGACAATAACGGCTACCTGGCTGCCGACAGTGCGCTGTCGAAGACGGATTCGCTGACCAGCCTTGCCACGCTAAGCGGGCGTCCGCTGCGCTTGCCTGGCGGCGAGGCATCGCTGACGGTAAAGGCCGGGTTCGATTATTCAGGTATCGAGAGCAGCGATACGAGAACCACGAGGGGCCAGGTGAACCTGAAGCGCGGTGATGCGCAAGCAGGCTTCAGCCTCGATCTGCCGATCACCAGCCGCAAGGAAGGTTTTGGCGCAGGGGTCGGGGATCTCTCGCTCAATGCCAATGCCGAAGTGCACCGGCTTTCGGACTTCGGCACGCTCTACAACTGGGGCGGCGGGCTGACCTACAGCCCGACCGAGAAGCTGACCCTGCAGGCGAGCTATGTTGCGGCGGACAAGGCCCCGACACTGACCGAACTGGGTGGGCCCTCGATCGTCACAGAGAACGTCTCGATCTACGACTTCTCGCGCGGGGAGACGGTGCTGGCGCGGGTGATTTCGGGCGGCAATCCGAACCTTGTGAAGGAGCGCCAGCGCGACTGGAAGTTCGGGCTCAACTGGACACTGCCGTTCCTCAAGGATTCGACCTTCGTGGCCGAATACTTCCGCAACCGGTCGACCAACACGAGCAACGATTTTCCGCTGCTGACGCCCGAAGTGGAAGCGGCATTTCCGGGGCGTGTGGTGCGCGATGCTTCGGGGCGGATCGTTTCAGTCGACCAGAGCGCTGTGACCTTCGCCGAGGAGAAGGGCTCGCGCCTGCGCTATGGGCTCAATCTTTCGGGCAACTTCGGCAAGCCCGATCCCAATGCCCAGCGGGGGCCGTTTGGCGGCGTACGCGGTGGTAGCGGTAGGCCAGGTGGTCCGCGTGTGGGAGCTGGAGGTCCTCCGCCGGGTGGCGGTCCGCGAATGGGTGGCGGCCGTAGCGGGCCGGGCGGTTTCAATTCCGACGGCCGTGGGCGCTGGAACCTCTCGGTCTTCCACACCATACGCTTCCAGCAATCGGTTCAGATCGCTTCGGGCGGCACGGTGTTGAACCTGCTCGACGGTGATGCGGTCAGCAGCGGCGTTGCGCGCCACTCGCTCGAAATGGAGGGCGGTGGGTTCTATCGCGGATTCGGCCTGCGCTTGAACGGGACCTACACCGGCGGTTCGCGCATCGATGCCAGCGGCTTGCCGGGATCGTCGACGCTGCGGTTCAATCCGATCGCGACGTTCAACTTGCGCCTGTTCGCCGATCTTGGGCGGAAGGAAAAGCTGGTTGAGAAGGTACCGTTCCTCAAGGGCTCGCGCATCTCGCTGTCGGTCGACAACGTGTTCAATGCGCAACAGCGGGTTACCGATGATACCGGAGCGGTACCTCTTCGCTACCAGCCGGGCTATCTCGACCCGCGCGGTCGCGTGTTCGAGATCGAGTTCCGCAAGCAGTTCTGATCAGTCAGACGATCCGGCTCTTGCCCTGCACCCAGGCGCGGGCGCGCTCGATATGGCGCTCGCGTTCGGTGGCGGCGAAGTTGTCGGAAAAATGTCGCAGGGAAACCACCTGTGACAGCGGCAGCTTCTCCTCGAACATCAGCCCGCAGCGTCCGTAGCGCGCCCAACGGACCACGCCGAAGGCTTCGATGTGCTCGCATTGCAGAATCGCAGAGGCACCAACCTGGGGCAGGCCCTCTTCGGGAATGATGGCCGCGCCGGTTGCTGAGAGGTCTTCGAGAATGCAGTGCTGGGTCCCCGTCAGGAGGATCAGTCGGGCGGGCAGGTGCAGGCGTACGCGCGCATCGCTGCGTCGTCCCTGCGGAACCGCGCTCACGCTTGTTCCAGCCCTGCCGAATGGTTTCCCGATCATTCATCAATTGTCGCGCAAAAGCGCTAATTCGACCGAAACGGACCATCGGGGAAAACCCTGATCACTTTGGGGAAACCGGACAGCCAACCATTGCGCCGCGCGCTGCAGGGACTATCTGCAAGAGGACGCCATGGCCCGCACGCCCGCCCCTCCACCCGACCGCGATACCGAGCGCTTCCACGAGGATCGCGCTTCGACGACCGTGCGCGGCGCGGACAAGCCCGACATCGAACTCGGCATATCGGTGATCCGCGATACGGTGAACACGCTGCGGCCCAAGCCCGGCGTCTACCGCATGCTCGATGCGCGCGGCGATGTGCTTTACGTTGGCAAGGCGCGGGCGCTGAAGAACCGCGTCGCCAATTATACGCAAGTCGATCGCCTGCCCAACCGCCTGCGCCGCATGGTCAGCCAGACGCGGTCGATGACCATCGTTACGACCAACTCGGAAGCTGAGGCACTGCTGCTGGAAGCGCAGCTGATCAAGCGCTTCCGCCCGCCCTACAATGTGCTGCTGCGAGACGACAAATCGTTCCCGTTCATTCTGCTGCGCAGCGATCACGCCTATCCGCGCATTCAGAAACATCGCGGCGCGAGGAAGGCCAAGGGCAACTATTACGGCCCCTTCGCCAGCGCGGGCAGCGTCAACACCACGATCAACGCCTTGCAGAAGCTGTTTCTGCTCAGGAGCTGCAACGACGGTTTCATGTCGCGGCGTGACCGGCCCTGCCTGCTCTACCAGATCCGGCGCTGTTCGGCCCCTTGCGTCGACCGGATCGGCCCTGAAGAATACGGCGAGCTGGTGCGGCAGGCTAAGGACTTCCTCGGCGGCAAATCGGGCGCGGTGCAGCGCGAAATCGAGGCGCAGATGCAGGAAGCGGCCGAAGCGCTTGACTTCGAACGCGCCGCCATGCTGCGCGACCGGTTGCGCGCCGCCACGTTCATCCAAGGCAGTCAGGCGATCAATGCCGAAGGTGTCGGTAATGCCGATGTCTTTGCCATGGCGGTCAAGGGTGGGCAGGTGGCGGTGCAGGCCTTCTTCATCCGTGGAGGCCAGAACTGGGGGCATCGCGCCTTCTTCCCGAGCCACACCGAGGGGCTTTCTGAGGAAGAGGTGATGACCAGCTTCCTCGCCCAGTTTTATGAGGAAGTGCCACCGGCACGCCTGATTCTGGTCGACCGTGAACTGCCTGAAGCCGCGCTGCTTGCCGAAGCCTTGTGCGAGGGTGCTGGCGGCAAGGTAGAGATTTCAGTGCCCCAGCGCGGTGATCGGCGCAGGCTGATGGAGCAGGCGCAGCGCAACGCGGTCGAGGCGCTCGACCGGCGCATGGCCGAGAGCGGGACGAAGGCCAAGGTGATGCGCGAACTGGCCGAATTCCTTGAACTGCCCGAAGTTCCGCAGCGTATCGAGGTCTACGACAACAGCCACATCCAGGGTACTAATGCGCTGGGCGCGATGATCGTGGCGGGGCCGGACGGCTTCGTGAAGGCGCAATATCGCAAGTGGAACATCAAGACCGCGCAGACGAACGACGATTTCGGCATGATGCGCGAAGTTATGACCCGCCGCTTCGGCAAGGTTCAGGAGGATGACCCGGATCGCGAGAGCGGGATGTGGCCCGATCTGGTGCTGATCGACGGCGGCAAGGGGCAGATGTCGGCGGTGAAGGATGCCTTGGGTGAACTCGGCATCGAGGACGTGCCGCTGATCGCCATCGCCAAGGGGCCGCATCATGGGCGCGAGGGGCGCGAAGTGTTCCACTTCCCCGACGGGCGCGAGAAGATGCTTCCCGTGAACTCGCCGGTGCTGTTCCACCTGCAGAACATGCGCGACGAGGTTCATCGCTTCGCCATCGGAGCCCACCGCGCCAAGCGCAGTCGGGCGATTACCGCCAGCCCACTCGACGAGATTCCGGGCATCGGGCCCGCCCGCAAGCGTGCGCTGCTCCTGCATTTCGGCACGGCAGGCAAGGTCCGCGCGGCGAGCCTCGATGACTTGCAGCGTGCGCCAGGGGTGAGTGCGGCAGTGGCGCAAACCGTGTATGATTTCTATCATCCGAACGGGTAAAGGATGGAGAAAGCGATGACCGACGACCGGCGCAAGTGGAGCGACGAGGCCGTGCGCCGGATCGAGGCGGACTTCAACCGCTCAGCGGACACCCATCTGATCCGCGTCGAATTGCCGAAGTTTCAGGGCATTACACTTTATCTCAAGGACGAGAGCGTCCATCCTACCGGCAGCCTCAAGCACCGACTGGCACGATCCTTGATCCTCTATGGCCTGTGCAACAACCGTATCGGACCAGGCACGCTGCTGGTCGATGCTACCAGCGGCTCTACCGCCGTGTCCGAGGCCTATTTCGCGAAGCTGATCGGGTTGAAGTTCGTCGCGGTCATCCCGCGCAGTACGTCACCCGCAAAGATCGAAGCGATCCGCTTTCACGGCGGCGACGTCCACATGGTCGACAGTGCGGGCGAGATGTACGCGGCAGCGGAGCGGCTGGCGGCTGAAGGCAACGGCCTTTTCCTCGACCAGTTCACGTATGCCGAGCGCGCGACCGACTGGCGCGGCAACAACAATATTGCGCAGTCGATCTTTCAGCAAATGGCGCGCGAAGATCATCCGGTGCCGGCATGGATCGTTTGCGGGGCAGGGACGGGCGGCACTTCGGCAACGCTCGGCCGCTTCATCCGCTATGGCCGCTACCCCACGCGCCTTTGCGTCGCCGATCCCGAAGGCTCGGTTTTCCACCGCCACCATGCCGATCGTAGCGTTATGGCACCGCCGCAAGGCGCAGGCTGCCTGATCGAAGGCATTGGCCGCCCGCGCGTGGAACCCTCGTTTCTGCCGGAAGTCATCGACCGGATGATCGCGGTACCCGATGGCGCCTCGATCGGAGCCATGCGCGCGATTGCTGCGCGGATCGGCAGGCCTGTCGGTGGTTCGACCGGAACCAATATCCACGCCTGCCTGCAACTGGCAGAGGAAATGACCGCTGAAGGCAAGGCAGGATCCATCGTTACCATCCTGTGTGATTCCGGTCTGCGATATAATCAGACCTATTACGACGACAGCTGGCTCGAAACACAGGGGCTGAACTGGCGCGAGGCAGAACAGCGCGCGGCACTGTTGCTTTCCTGATACGGGCTATGCGTCGAACTACTATTGACGTAACGGTAACCTTGTCTGTTTGCAGCAGATTGATTCCGATGTTGTCTGGTGTTGGAACTTGGTAATTGGTGACGGGATAGCCGGGGGGCTTTTCGAATGTTTGCGGGATGGGTGCGCGTAGCAGCGCTTTCAACTGTGGCGGCAGCACTCCTGGGCTTGCCTGCGCCGCTGTGCGCGCAAGCTGCCAACGGCGTCGGCTCTCCGTTTGAGCTCGCCTTCTGGCAATCCGTTTCCGGAAGTGACGATCCGGCCGTCTACGAAGCCTATCTCCAGCAATATCCGGCGGGAACCTTCGCCGGGCTGGCACGCGTCAAGCTGGCGACCTTGCGCAAGGCGTCGCTTCCCGCCCCGGCAATTGCGTCAGCTCCACCGCCAGTCGCGGCACCGCCGGCGCAAGTGGTTCCTGCCGTGGCAACAGTGGCGCCACCGCCACCACCACCGTCCCGACCTCCGGTACCAGTTGTCGCGCCAGACCCCGCTCCCGTTCGGTCGGAACCGAAAGTGGTTGCGGTGTCTGCACCGGTCGCTGCCTCTGCCGATGCGTCGCAAGCGACCAGCGACGCGAATCTGTTGCTCGAGCTCGCCCGCTCACAGGAAGCGGGCGCAGGGACTGGCCGTGTTGCTGCCGCGCAAGGATTTTCCGTTCCGCCGCGCCCTGTGTTGAGCGACGTCACCGATCTGCCTTTGCCAACGGCGTTCTGCTCGGCCGATCAGCGCAATGCTTTCTACGAAACCCGGTACAAGCCCCTGCTGGATGTTGCCCGCGCCAACAATGCGGCCGCCATCGCCTATATGCAGAAGTTGCAGCAGGACTATGACAGCTACCAGTTGGCGCGCGACCCGACGCCTATGAACGTGCTCGCCGCAGAAGCCAGCGCCTACCAGCAGCAGGTTGCGGCCAGCACTTATGCACGGCAGGCGGCGCTTGTCCGCCAGTTCGACGAGATCATGGCTGTGCCGATCAACTCCTGCCAGATCGCGACCGCGACGAAATGAGGCGCGGCGTCCAACTCGCGATGGCCTCGATCCTGCTCGCGGCAAGTCCCGCCCGGGCAGAGTCTTGCCTCGACCGCGAAACGCTGACCGCCGCGCGCATACATGAGTTTGAAACGATGATGATGGCCGTGTCCCTGCGCTGCAAAGCCATCGGTACCGACATCGTCCCGGTCTACGAAGCCATGCTCGGCACGCACCGCCCGGTCTTCTCGGCTGCCGACCGCCGGTTGCGGGCGTTTTTCGCCCCGCAGAAGCGCGCCTACGAAAGCTACGCTACCCAGCTTGGCAACCGCTATGGCGGCGGAGCAACTGATCCTGCCAACTGCCGGAGATTTGAGCGTGTTGCCCGTGAGCTGGCAGCCCAGCCCGGCGTATCCTCGTTGGGCCGGGTGGTTTACGCCATGATCGAACGGCCGCGCATCAGCGGCGCAGTCTGTCCGGCCCCCTGATCAGTCCCGCGCTGGGAATGGCGCCACAGGGCGGATAAGCCCTTCCTGCGCGACACTAGCCACCAGCCTGCCATCCCGCGTGTAGATACGGCCACGGTTGAAACCTCGTGCCCGGCCCGCCCAAGGGCTGTCACAAGCATAGAGCATCCACTCGTCGGCCCGGAAATCGTCATGGAACCAGATGGCGTGGTCAAGGCTCGCGCTGACGATCGAGCCGTCGCCGATTCGCAGGTCCGGATGTGGCAGCACAGAGGTGCCCAGAAGAGCCATGTCGCTCGCATAGGCGAGAACTGCGCGATGGAGCTTTGCGGAATCCGGCAGGGGGGCGACCGAACGGAACCAGATGTGCGAGACAGGTTCACGCACCTTGTCGCTGCTCCAGCGATCCGGATCAACTGCGCGCAATTCTATGGGACGAGGGCCAAGTTGCACCACCCTACCGTCGCGCATCGTGTGGTGGCGCCGGGACCACGTGCTCGTCAGCGTTTCGGGTGCCGGGACATCAGGCATCGTCGTAGTATGTTCGGCACCGGGCTCGACGCGCTGAAACGATGCGATCATGTTGAAAATCGTCTTGCCTAGCTGGCTAGCCACCACGCGCCGGTTCGAGAAGCTGCCGCCATCGAGGTCGCGCTCTACCTTGAAGTCGATCTCGTGGTCTTCGCTGCCGCCGCGCAGAAAATAGGCGTGGAGCGAATGGACGGGGCGATCGTCGGGGACGGTACGCTCGGCGCTGGCCAGCGCCTGTCCGATAACCTGTCCGCCGAAAACGCGGCCTATTCCGCCGATCTTGCGGGCACCTTCGAAGCGGTCGCCGCCTTGGTCTTTGACGTCGAGCAGGTCGAGCAGGCGCGCGACCAGTTCCTGCGGAGTCGGATTGTCGTTGTCGGTCATGCCTTGCCGATGAACCGACTGCCCGTTTCCGTCAACGGTATCGGATCACCGCAGGCCGCGCGCCTTGGAATAGACACGCCAGGCCAAGGCCTTTGCGCGGTTGGACGCGGGCCAACGTCCGGGCGCGCGAGGCGTGATCCCGATCCGGCGCAGCAAGCCGTTGAAGGCGCGTGCATCGGCCTCAGCAAAGCTCCATTCGGAGCGCCAGGTGATCGACAGCGAGACCGACGCAGTTGAGCCGTTGTTCACGAAATGTGGGGACATCACGGGGACGTAGAGTGCCTCGCCCGGCGAAAGCGACCATTGCTTGCCTGCAGGCAGCAACTCGTCGCGCCAGAACAGCTCGCGCCCGCCGCCAGTATGATAGCCCTCGTGCGTCTCGTCGGGTGCGAAGCGGGCATCGCCTGCAGGGAACATGGTCATGACCTTGGAACCCATGACCTGTAGCAGGATGTTGTGCTCCGGGTCGAAGTGGTAGGGAGTGACGCCGCCCGGGCTGGTGACGAAGACGAATCCCTGCGGTTTCAGCATCGCCCCGGTGCGCGCCTCGATCACGGGGCGCAACTCGGCGAGCAGGTCTGCCAGCAATTCGGCATAGGCGGGGCACTGTTCGATGTTCTTGAGTGCGGCCCAGCTGCCAGTGGAGCCAATGTTGCGGATCGTCTCCCCGATGCCGATGCCGTTGGCCGGGGCTTTCACGCCATTGAGGCCGATTGGCAGTGCGGCGCGGTTGTATTCGACCGAGCGCTGCGGCAGCGATTCGCCAAGGCAGGCGAGTGCATCGAGCTGCATCAGCGGATGCATGCCGAGCCGGTGGACCAGCTTATGCGGGATTTCCGGATAGGATGCCGCGAAGGTCGCGCGCGACGTCTCGTCGAAGGTGTCGAGCGGGGCGGTGCCTGTAAATGCGGTGAAGGGCTGGTTCATCGGTCGAGTCCGGCAGGATTGCGCCCGAGTTCGAGCGCAACGAGGATTTCGAAGAGCGCGCGACGTGCCTTGCCGCCGATGGCCACTGAAATGCGCCCGATGGGGCGACGCTCGGTCCACAGGCTGTCGATCATCGGATGATCGGGTGCGGCGCAACTGTCGCACCAAGACACTTCGGGGCGCGAGAGCATGGCGAGGTTCTCGCGCTGGAGCAGCACGCCTGGGGAATAGCGTGCGAAATCCTCGTCGAAGGCGGTCTTGAACGAGAAGCTGCCGGGCGGGGTGAGGAAGTTGGCGAGCATGGCGATGCGCCGACCATCGAGCGAGAGGGCAAGGCGTTCGAGCTTTCCGAGCTTGGCGGCCTCGACCAAGGCAGTGCGAAACAGGCTGGCGGTTGCAGGCGCGCTGGCCATCGCGCTGCCGCTGGAGCCCTTCCAGCCGCGCATCTCCAAGGCCAGGAAGTCCTCAATCCACTGCGCTACGTCGCCATCGGTGCCTGTGTCGCGCGCAAACGTCAGAGCGCCCTGTTCGGCAAGGCGGGCATGCTGGCGGCGCAGTTCCTTGCGCTTCTTTCCGGCCAGGGCACGTTCGAGATAGCGGTCGGGTGATAGCGGCGAATGCAGGAGCGCGCGTTCTTCGCGCATGACCAGAGCAGCGCGGCGACCATGGTTGCCAGCGAGATCGAACAGCGCCTGCGTCAGCGGCTGCTCCAGCGGCATGGCGGCAAGGTGCAGGAACAAGGCCTGCGATGCACCGGCGTTGGCGTCGGCCCAGTCTGCCACCGCTTTCCAGAAGGGCAGTTCACAGCCGGCTCGGACAAGGGGAGCGCCAAGAAAGGCGTTGGGATGCAACCACGTCGACAGGTGCGGGATTGGCCAGCGGGCATAGCGGCGCGGCGTTGTGATCGGCATGAGGCCGACCAGTTCGCCGCCGATCTCGACCGTTAGCAGCCGTCCGGTGCCCTTGGGATCGAACGCTTGCAGCGCGGGCAGCAGGTACCACGGTTCGAAGAAGGGGTTTGGCGTCGATGCGCCGTCAGCCAGCGCCTGCCAGCTGGAGCGCTGCTCGTCGCCTGTCCAATCGCCCCACGAAGCAACCTGCGCAACAGGTTCGCCTGCAGGAGCAAGCGGCACAGGGCGGGCCACGGCAATGAAAGGTACGGCGTTCACGCCTCGGGTCTTAGAGGCAATGCGCGAAAACCCGGTTAACGAAGCACCAGAAGAAAAGCCCACCCGGTTGGAACCGGGTGGGCCAGAGTTGCGTCGGTTCAGGTAACGATCAGCCGGCGGCGTGGCTTGCCAGAGCTGCAAGGAGCAGCAGGGCCACGATGTTGGTGATCTTGATCATCGGGTTAACGGCAGGGCCGGCAGTGTCCTTGTAGGGATCGCCCACCGTATCGCCGGTCACCGCAGCCTTGTGGGCTTCGCTGCCCTTGCCGCCATGGTGGCCGTCTTCGATATACTTCTTGGCATTGTCCCATGCGCCGCCGCCCGAGGTCATCGAGATGGCAACGAACAGGCCGCCGACGATCACGCCGAGCAGCAGTGCGCCAAGCGCGGCAAAGCCGTTGGCCTGGCCTGCGACTGCGGCGATCACGAAGTAGACCGCAATAGGTGCGAGCACCGGCAGCAGCGACGGAATGATCATTTCCTTGATCGCCGCCTTGGTCACAAGATCCACAGTCCGGGCATAGTCGGGCTTGGACGTGCCAGCCATGATGCCCGGATTTTCGCGGAACTGGTCACGCACGTCGATCACCACGTCGCCCGCCGCGCGGCCCACTGCGGTCATGCCCATCGCGCCGAAAAGGTACGGCAGGAGCGCGCCGAGCAGCAGCCCGACGATGACATACGGGTTTTCGAGGCTGAAGCTGACCGCAAGGTTCGGGAAGAACTCGCGAAGATCAGTGGTGTAGGCGGCGAACAGGACGAGCGCGGCAAGCCCCGCAGATCCGATCGCATAGCCCTTGGTCACGGCCTTGGTGGTGTTCCCAACAGCGTCGAGCGCGTCGGTCTTTTCACGGACCGAATCGTCGAGGCCTGCCATTTCGGCAATGCCGCCCGCGTTGTCGGTGACAGGACCGTAGGCATCAAGCGCGACGACCATGCCAGCCAGCGCCAGCATCGCGGTTGCCGCATAGGCAATGCCGATCAGCCCGGCGAGCTGGTAGGCAATGATGATGCCCGCGCAGATCACGATCGTCGGCATCGCGGTCGATTCAAGGCTGATGGCCAGACCCTGGATGACGTTGGTGCCGTGGCCGGTTTCCGACGACTTGGCGATCGAGCGCACCGGACGATAGTTGGTGCCGGTGTAGTACTCGGTGATCCAGATGATCAGGCCAGTGATGACCAGACCGAGCAGCGAACAGTAGAACAGCACGCGGCCGGTGAAGGTCACCGTGTTGTCGAGGATGGTGTAGCTCATCGGCGCTTCCATGTCGCCCAGCGCATAGGAGATCGCCCACCAGATTGCCCCGATCGAAAGCACGGCAGTAACAAGGAAGCCCTTGTACATGGCGCCCATGATGTTGTTCGACGAGCCGAGCTTCACGAAGTAGGTGCCGATGATCGAGGTTACGATGCAGACGCCCCCGATCAGCAGCGGGAGCGCCATCATGGCGCCAAGGGCATCGCCCAGACCCTTGAGCAGCAGCGCGGTAAGGACCATCGTTGCGCCCACGGTCACGACGTAGGTCTCGAACAGGTCTGCGGCCATGCCGGCGCAGTCGCCGACGTTGTCGCCCACGTTGTCGGCGATCACGGCAGGGTTGCGCGGATCGTCTTCGGGGATGCCCGCTTCCACCTTGCCGACGAGGTCGGCGCCGACGTCAGCGGCCTTGGTGAAGATGCCGCCGCCAAGACGGGCGAAGATCGAGATCAGCGATGCGCCAAAAGCCAGCGCGACCAGCCCGTCGACGACGGTACGGTCATCGCCGCCCACGGTGTATCCCGCGATGTCGGTCAGGTAGTGGTAGAACACCGCGATCGCGAGCAGGGCAAGGCCCGCCACCAGCATGCCGGTAATGGCGCCCGCGCGGAAGGCGAGGGTCAGGCCGGCCTGAAGGCCGTTCTGTGCCGCAGCTGCCGTGCGCACGTTCGAACGCACCGAGATGTTCATCCCGATGAAGCCCGCCACGCCCGAAAGCACCGCGCCGATCACGAAGCCGGTGGCCGAGATCGTGCCGAGCGTTGCCGCAATGATCACGGCCACGACCACGCCGACGATGGCGATGGTGGTGTACTGGCGCTTGAGATAGGCTTGCGCGCCTTCCTGGATGGCTGCGGCGATTTCCTGCATCTTGGCATTGCCCGCCGGGCTTCCAAGCACCTGGCGGCTGGTCACGAAGCCATAAACGATGGCCAGCAACCCGAATAATATCGATAAAACGACTAGGTTCACGTTGGCATCCCCCTTTATCTCCCGGACCCGCAAAGGCCCGTCCCCGTCGTTGCGGGTCGGGCGGGAAGCTATAGCTTTATTTCTGACCCGCAAGCCCTTCCATGACTTGGATCAAGGCGTTTTTAATTGTGCATATAACCCAGATTGCCATGCGGCACTGCACCATCGACGATAACAGGTGATGCGGTTGCAGCGATGGCTGAGCCTATGCAGTGCGCGGCCACGGGAGGAGCCATCCCGGCGGGGAGGGTGAAAAGCAGTTCGTAATCATCGCCCCAGCGCATGGCTTCGTCGTGCCGCGCGGCGGGAAGGTCGGCGGGGAAGGGCACTACGCTGCTGTCGATCGTGAAGGTCACGCCGCTGGCTCGCGCCATGCGGGCGGCATCGATCAGCAAGCCATCCGAGACGTCCATCATCGCCGTGGCGAGCGGGGCGAGCGTGCGACCTTCGGCAAGGCGCGGGGTGGGGCGTCGGAAGGCGATGCTGTCTGATCCGGTCATGTCCCGCATCGCTTCAAAGCCGAGCATCGCGGCGCCAACAGGTCCGGTAAGCCAGAGCTTGTCACCTTCACTGGTGCCGTCCCTTCCCGGCACAGGCGAGCATGTCGCGCGTCCTAACGCCGTCAGCCCGAGGCTTCGGGGGCCATAGCCGCTGACGGTATCGCCCCCCAGCAAGGGCACGCGAAACGTATCCAGCGCTTGCCCCAGCCCTTCGACGAACCGCGCGTCCTGCTCACCCAGCGTGAAGCCGAGCAGCACGCCGACCGGCTCCGCTCCCTTGGCGGCGAGGTCCGAGAGGTTGGTGGCCACCAGTTTCCACGCCACGTCGGCCATGTCCTGGCCCGGCAGCCAATGTACGCCCTCGACCATCATGTCGTGCGTCAGGATCAGCGTTTCAGTGCCGAACGGCAGGACCGCGCAGTCATCTTCCAGTCCGCGCGCAGCGGGATGCGTGGCAAGCGCGCGTAGCGCTTCGATAAAGGCGAATTCCTTGCTCACGCGAAGATCTATGGGGCGGGGGAGGGAACTCCACAAGCCCGCTTGACCATCGCGGCCGCACTGCTTAATCGTTCGATTAAATGAGCTTTGCGAGGAGTCGAGTGAAATGGCCACAGCCTATATCGTTGATGCGGTGCGTACCGCCGGTGGGCGCCGTGGCGGCAGGCTTGCCGGCGTGCATCCGGTGGACCTCGCCGCGCGCAGCCTCGATGCGATCGTGGCGCGCACCGGCATCGATCCCACGGCCATCGACGATGTGATAATGGGCTGCGTGACGCAGGCCGGGCAGCAGGCAATGCAGGTTGGCCGCAATGCCGTACTCGCCTCGAAGCTTCTGCCGCAATCGACGCCAGCCGTTTCCATCGACCGCCAGTGCGGCTCCTCGCAGCAGGCGATCCAGTTCGCGGCGCAGGCTGTGATGTCGGGCGTGCAGGACGTGGTGATTGCTGCGGGCGTCGAAAGCATGAGCCGCGTGCCCATGGGCTCGAACGCCACCTTCCACATGAAGGAGGGCCTGGGGCACTACAAGTCGCCCGGACTTGAGGAAAAGTATCCGGGGATCATGTTCTCGCAGTTCATGGGCGCAGAAATGATCGTCAGGAAGCACGGCTTCACAAAGGACGAACTCGACCGCTTCGCTCTGTCGAGCCATCAGAAGGCGATTGCCGCAACGCAGGCGCAGGCTTTTGCGAACGAGATCGTGGGCGTGGAGATCGAGACTCCCGAAGGCCCGGCCATGCACACCGTGGACGAAGGCATCCGCTTCGATGCCACGCTCGAAAGCATTGCCGGGGTCAAGCTGCTCAATCCCGAAGGCTCGCTAACCGCTGCCAGTTCCAGCCAGATCTGCGACGGGTCGAGCGCTGTGCTTGTCGTCTCGGAAGCCGCGCTCAAAGCCCACGGCCTCACCCCGATTGCCCGCATCCACAACCTGACCGTGACGGCAGGCGATCCTGTGATCATGCTCGAAGAGCCGCTTTTTGCCACTGACCGCGCGTTGCAGCGCGCGGGCATGAAGATCTCCGACATCGACCTTTATGAGGTAAATGAGGCATTTGCCTCAGTGCCCATGGCCTGGCTCAAGCACACCGGTGCCGATCCGGAAAAGCTCAACGTCAATGGCGGCGCCATCGCGCTTGGCCATCCGCTTGGCGCATCAGGTACCAAGCTCATGGCCACGCTTGTTCACGCCCTGCGCGCGCGGGGCGGCAAGTATGGCCTGCAGACGATGTGCGAAGGCGGGGGCGTTGCCAACGTCACCATCATCGAAGCCCTTTGATTTTCCAGTCTCTGAGAGAGGATTGACTCCATGAAGCTCGACAACACCGTTGCCGCCGTCGTTACCGGTGGCGCTTCCGGCCTTGGTGCCGCCACGGCCCGCGCGCTTGCCGCCAAGGGGGTGAAGGTCGCCATTTTCGACCTGCAGAAGGAAAAGGGCGAGGCCATGGCTGCCGAGATCGGCGGCGTGTTCTGCGAAGTGAACGTGACCAGCGACGAAAGCGTGGATGCTGGTTTCGCCAAGGCCCGTGCCGCACATGGCCAGGAGCGCATCCTCGTCAATTGCGCAGGTACCGGCAACGCGATCAAGACTGCCAGCCGCTCGAAGGAAACCGGCGAGATCAAGCACTTCCCGATGGATGCCTTCAATTGGATCATCCAGATCAACCTCGTCGGCACCTTCCGCTGCATCGCCAAGTCGGCAGCCGGCATGATGACGCTCGATCCGTGTGACGAGTTCGGCGAGCGTGGTGCGATCGTCAACACCGCATCGGTTGCGGCAGAGGATGGCCAGATGGGCCAAGCCGCCTATTCGGCTTCGAAGGGTGGCGTCGTCGGCATGACCCTGCCGATCGCGCGCGATCTGATGAGCGAGGGCATCCGCGTCAACACCATCCTGCCGGGCATTTTCAACACCCCGCTGCTGCAGGGCGCGCCCCAGAACGTGAAGGATGCGCTTGCCGCTTCCGTTCCGTTCCCCAAGCGCCTCGGCATGCCCGAAGAATATGCCAACCTTGCCATGTGCATGATCGAGACCGGATACTTCAACGGCGAGGACGTTCGTCTCGACGGGGCGATTCGCATGGCGCCGCGTTGATCTGACGACATGGTGAGAGGCGGGGCATCGACCCCGCCTCCATCGACTTGGGAGAGGTTTCTTGGCCGACTACACGCAGATCAAGCTCGACATCGCCGACGGCATCGCAACGATCACGTTGCACCGTCCGGAAAAGATGAACGCCTATACCGGCACGATGATGAACGAGATGATCAACGCGTTTGATTGCACAGACGCTGACGACAGCGTGCGGGCGGTGATCGTGACCGGGGCAGGGGACCGCGCGTTCTGTGCCGGGGCCGACCTCACCCCCGATGATGGCAAGCATGTGTTCTCAAGCGGCGAAGCGGTAGAAGACCTGTCCGACCCGCGCGTGCGCGATGGCGGCGGCATGCTGACCTTGCGCATTTTCCAGTCGAAGAAGCCGGTGATCGGCGCGATCAATGGCGCCGCGGTGGGCGTGGGCGTGACCATGCAATTGCCGATGGATATCCGCCTCGCTTCGAAGAAGGCGCGCTTCGGTCTTGTATTCGCCCGTCGCGGGATCGTGCCTGAAGCGGCTTCCAGCTGGTTCCTGCCGCGCATTGTCGGAATGCCGCAAGCGCTGGAATGGTGCATGACCGGCCGGGTCTTCGACGCAGAGGAGGCCTTGCGCGGCGGTCTGGTGCGGTCGTTGCACGAACCCGAAGACCTTATGCCCGCGGCGATTGCTCTGGCGCGCGAGATTGCTGACAATACCAGCGCAGTCTCGGTTGCGATGACCCGCGCGATGCTGTGGCACAATCCCAATTTCTCGCACCCGATGCAGGCGCATCAGATTGATAGCAGGGCAATTTATACCCTATCGCGCGGCGGCGATGCAGCAGAAGGCATCGCAAGTTTCCTTGAAAAGCGCGCTCCCCGCTACCCTGGACGCGTTTCTTCGGATATGCCTGCGTTTTATCCGTTTTGGAACGAGCCGGGTTGGGAATGAATACAGAAGTGCAAAAGGGGGAAAGCCTCGAAACGCCGGGTGCACGTGATCTGCTGCTGCAGACCGCCTCAAGCATCATGCGCGAGGGTGACGTGGTCGATATATCGCTGTCCGAGCTGAGCCTGCGGTCAGGCCTGAACTCGGCTCTGGTGAAGTACTATTTCGGCAACAAGGCCGGGATGCTCAAGGCCTTGCTCGATCGTGACATGGAAAATATTGTCAAGTCGGTCGATGCCCTTCTCGCCAAGGATGACATGAGCCCGGAAGCCAAGCTTCGCCGCCATATCTCCAAGAGCATCGATACCTATTACGACTATCCTTATCTCAATCGCCTGCTCATGCGCCTTGTGCGCGACAGCGATGAGACCGAAGCCAAGCGCATTGCCGACCAGTACCTCCTGCCGTTGCACCGCGCCTACAATCGGTTCATCGGCGATGGCGTGAAGGCTGGTGTTTTTCGGCCGATCGATCCGCAGCTGTTCTATTTCACCGTGACCGGTGCAGCTGATCGCTTTTTCTCGGCCAGACTGGTGCTGAAGCATTGTTTTGATCAGGACACCCTGACCGAGGGGCTGCGCGACAGCTACCGCGAACACACCGTCGATTTCATCATGGCGGGCATCCTCGCGCACTGATCGCGCAGGCCACATTGACGGAGCTTTGGCCGCAGCAAAGCCGCTTTTGTTGCGGCCTGCGCGGGCAATAGTTGAGCGCGCAGTGGGTAAAGAAAATTTCGTTTGGCACCGTCCTTGGTAATCAATTAGCGGGAAATGCGCGGCTTGGTGTCACTTTATTTCGCTCTTGCACACCGGGCTGGTTTCATGTGATACGAAATCATGCCTCAGACACAGACCCGTCTTTCCGATTTCCTGCCATACCGGATGGCAATCACCTCGAATGCGGTGAGCGGCTTGATCGCGGGCGAGTACCGCAGCGAATTCGGCCTGAAGATCCCAGAATGGCGGATCATGGCCGTCCTCGGCGATGCTGGAGCGTTGACCCAGCGCGATCTCGTCCGAGCCACGCTGATGGACAAGGTTGCGGTCAATCGTGCCTGCAAGGTGCTTGAGGAGCGCAGTCTGCTGCAGCGCAGCCCGAACGAACTGGACGGTCGCTCGCATCATCTCGAACTGACGACGGCGGGCCGTGATCTCCATGGCAAGATCTGGCCGCAGGCGGTCGAAATGTACGACAAGATCTTCGCCGCCATCACCCCTCGCGAGCAGGAAAAGCTGCGCGTCATTCTCGAAAAGCTGCTGAAGGCCGCACGCACCATTGAAGGCGACTGCAAGTGAAGCTGGCATCACTGCCGCAAGGACGTGACGGTCGGTTGATCGTCGTGTCCGATGACCTTGCCTGGTACGCGGATGCCGATCACATCGTGCCGACGATGCAGGCTCTGCTTGATGATTGGGATCGCTATTGCCCGATGGTCGAGTCTCTGGCGATCGAGCTTTCCCATGAGGCCATTCCGCGCAAGCGCTTTCACGAGCGTGAGGCCTGCGCCCCGCTGCCCCGCGCGTACCAGTGGGCCGATGGCAGCGCTTACGTCAATCACGTCGAACTCGTGCGCAAGGCACGTGGCGCGGAGCTTCCGGAGAGCTTCTGGACTGACCCCCTGATGTATCAGGGCGGCAGCGACGATTTGCGCGGTGGCCGCGATCCGCTGCTGCTTGCCGACGAATCGTGGGGTTGTGATCTCGAAGCAGAGATCGTTGTCGTCACCGGTGACGTGCCGCAGGGTGTCAGCGCTGAGGAGGCCTTGGGCTACATTCGCCTCGTCGGCCTCGTCAACGACGTATCGTTGCGCAACCTTATTCCCGGCGAACTCGCCAAGGGTTTCGGCTTCGTCCAGTCCAAGCCGGCAAGCCACTTCTCGCCGGTCTTCGTCACCCCGGCCACGCTGGGCGAGGCTTGGGGGCATGGCAGACTTGCCCGCACGCTGGCGATCGACGTGAACGGCCAGCCATTTGGCAGGGTCGAAGCCGGCGAGGAATGCACCTTCGATTTCGGCGTGCTGATCTCGCACCTGGCCAGAACGCGCAAGCTGGTCGCAGGGTCGATCATCGGTTCCGGCACCGTTTCCAACCGCGATCCCGATGGTTCGCCGGGAAGGCCGGTTGCGCAGGGAGGCCGCGGTTACGCCTGCATTGCCGAGCAGCGCATGGTCGAGACCATCGCGGCAGGCGAACCGACCACGCCGTTCCTGAAGTGGGGCGATACGGTGCGGATCGAGATGCGCGACGCCAAGGGCAAGAGCATCTTCGGCGCGATCGATCACACCGTCACGCGCTCCTGAACAAAGCCAACGGGCAAACGAAAAGGGCCCCGCCGGAATATCCCGGCGGGGCCCATTTCGTTTGAAAGCTACCTGATCAGGTCTTCTTGTGGATCAGGGTGTCGCTGATCGAGCAGGCTGCGGGGCCAAGGATCACGATGAACAGCACCGGCAGGATGAACAGGATCAGCGGGATGGTCATGATCGCGGGCAGCCGTGCGGCCTTTTCCTCGGCGCGCATCATGCGTTCGTTACGGAATTCGGCCGAGAGCACACGCAGGGCCGAGGCCAGAGGCGTACCGTAACGTTCGGTCTGTACCATGGTCGTCACCACGCCCTTCACCGATTCAAGGTCGACGCGATAGGCGAGGTTTTCGAAGGCCTGGCGGCGTTCGGTCAGGAACGAAAGCTCGATCGCGGTCAGCGCGAATTCGTCGCCCAGTTCCGGATATGCACGGCCCAGTTCGCGCGCCACGCGACTGAAGGCAGCGTCGACGGTGAGACCTGCCTCGGCGCAGATCACCAGCAGGTCGAGTGCATCGGGCAGGCCCTTGCGGATCGCGTTGGTGCGCTTGGAGACCATGTTCTGGATGAAGACGTCAGGCCCCTTGTAGCCAGCAATCAGCATGAACATGAAAGCGCCCATGCGCTTCATCGGGCTCCAGTCGCCAAACATGTTGGTCCAGTAGAACATCAGCGCGCCGAGAAGTCCGAGCGCGATCGGCCCGACCAGACGACCGAGAATGACCGCGACCGCCCATTCCTTCTTGCGGATGCCTCCCTGCGCCAGCTTCTGCTGGATGACCTTGAGCTGGCTGTCCTGCAGAACCTTCAGCGATTCGAGGAAGCCGCGGATCTGGTCGGTGGTCTGGTTCCGGCGGACAATGCTCTGACGCTTGCGGGCATTGGCGGTGACGATCCCGGCCTTGAGCTGCTCGCGCCGCTCGTTCAGCGCCTTGACGCGCCTGGCCATCGGATCGCGCACGGTAACTGCAGCATAGATCGCCAGCATCACAGCCGCAGCCGCGATTCCCAGCAGGATCGAACCGATAAGGTAGACATCGAAGCCGAGCAGTGTCGGTCCGGGCGGGTTCTGAATCATGACCTTTCCTTCCCGCTCAGATTTCGAAGCTGACCATCTTGGCCATGATGAACGAACCGATACCCAGCCAGGTCAGCCCGCCGAGCCCGGCGATGATCAGACGGTCGTCGACGAAGAACTTCCCGAGGTAAGACGGGTTGAGCCAGTAGATCAACGCGAAGACGATGAAGGGCAACGAGCCGACGATATAGGCCGACGCCTTCGATTCCGAGCTCATCGCCTTGATCTTCAGCTTCATCTGGGCACGCTTGCGCAGCACGTCCGAGAGGTTCGAAAGCGTCTCGGCAAGGTTGCCACCGGTTTCACGCTGGATGGCAAGAGTGATGCAGAAGAAGTTGAATTCAGGCAGGTTCAGACGGTCCGCCGTATCCTGCAGCGCTTCTTCCATGGTCCGGCCGACCTTGATGCGGTCAGTCACCAGCTTGAACTCCTCGCCGACCGCGCCGGGAAGCTCGGTGGCGACCACGCCCAGGGTTTCGGTTACCGGCAGGCCAGAGCGCAGGCCGCGAACCAGCAGGTCGAGCGCATCCGGCAGGCGGGTGGTGAAATTGTCGACGCGCTTGTTGATCGCACGCGAGACGAAGAAGTGCGGCAGACCGCTGCCCACCAGAACGCTGGCACCCAGCGCCAACAAGGGGGCGCCTGTCTTCAGGTACACGGCAATCAGGATGAACAGGGCAAGTCCGCCGCTGACATAGAGATACTGCGACAGCGTCCAGCCCTTGCCGGTACGGTGCAGGCGTAACTCGAGCGCCTCCATGCGCGAACCAGACCCCGCGATCTTCATCGTCCGCGGCTTGCGGGAGGCCAAGGTCTTGCGGTATTGGGCCTCGACCTTATCGATTGCGCTGTCCGAGTGCCGGAAGCGGACCGACTGCAGACGTCGCCCGCTTTCCTTCGACGCGGAAGGGCCTGAAAGCGCCGCATAGCCCAGCACCATCGCCACCATCATGCCGGCGGACATCAGAATCAGCTGGGTTATGCTCGTCATTGCCGGTCCGTTCCTGTCACCTTGAGATCATGGCGCCGCCGTTCAGGCGGGTGCGCCGACCTTGGGCTTGTTGAGCATCTTCTTGAGATCGAACTTGCCGAGTAGCGATGCCTTCCGGACGCCGGGCAGGGCGTCGCTGGCGCCATCGTCTTCCGGCGACCCGATGATCGCGTGGGCGATATCGCGGATGATTCCGCCAGCCTTCGATGCGCGGTTGGCCGCGACGAACGTCTGGCCGAGCTTGGCGGCGTTCGATGCACCCTTGATGTCGTAGGGCAACATGTAATTGATCTTACGCTCGATCGAGGCTTCGAAGTCGGCCTTGCTGATCTCGTTCGCACCGGCCTGCACCTTGTTGGCCACGATGATCGGGCGGGCGTGGGCTGCGTTGGTCTTCAGCCAGGAAAGCAGGCGGATCGCATCGCGAGCGCCCGACAGCGTGAGTTCGGTGGCAAGGATGACCACGTTCACGTCGCCCAGCAGGTGCGGGAAATTGATCAGCATGTTGCGCGGCATGTCGATGACGGTCATCTCGAAGGCCTGGCGGAACTCTTCCTCCAACTGCACGAAGGCGCTGCCATCGGTCATCAACGGCGAGCTGATCGGAGCTTCTGCCGACAGGATCGCGAGATTGTCGTTGGCGCGGATCATCGCGCGTTCGATGAACAGCCCGTCGATGCGGCTCGGATTGTCGATCGCGTCGGTCAGGCCGCGACCGGGCTCGAGATCAAGCGTCAGCGCGCCAGTGCCGAAGTGAACGTCGAGATCGAGCAGCGCGGTCGGCAGCTTATGATCGGTGCTGAACAGCCAGGCGAGCGAGGTCGCCAGCGTCGATGCACCGACCCCGCCGCGCGTACCGACGACGGCGGTCGAGACATGACGCTTCACTGCGGCCGGATCATGGCTCTTGGGCGCGGTGAAGATCGTCTGTGCCTGCACCAGCGCATCGCGGATCTGTCCGGGATTGAGCGGCTTGAGCAGGTAGTCCTGGATGCCCGACGCGATCAGGTCGCGATAGAGGCGCACGTCGTTGACCTGGCCCACCGCGATCACGACGGTGCCCGGTTCGCAGACTTCGGCAAGCGCATTGATGTCGTTCAGCGGGTCGCCGCTTTCGGACAGATCGACCATCAGGATGTTCGGGCTGGCCGTGATCGAAAGCGACTGGATCGCGTTGCGAAGGCCTCCGCGGTGGCACTTCTCGGGCGCCCAGCCCATGTCGACGACGACCGGGCGAAGGATGTCGAGCGCGGTTTCGTCGCACATGAAGGCGGCGAAGGCGTCGCGATTTGCATTCTTCCAGCTCATGGCTTCAGTTCCCTCCGCCAGATGCATTGGACGTCACGTTGTTCTTGAGGCCTTGCTCACCCGTCGGACGTGCTGCACGGAAGCTGTCGATCGCCTTGGTGCCGCTCATCACGGTCGTCTCGCCGGTGCCATCGGCGCCCTGAACCAGGTGCTCCTTGTTCGCGACCATGGCGGCAAGATTGCTGTTGATCGCGCAGCCGAAGTTAGACGTGGTGCGATTGCTCATCGAGAAGTCGGACTTGGCGGTCCAGTCAGGGCAGCCCGGCACCGAAGCCGTGGCGCGGGTCACGACGACGCGAGCGCCGCCAGCTGCGACATAGCCCGGCGTGACCGGGGCAGGACCGTCAACGAACATGCCCCAGCGACCAGCCACCGCATCGACTGCGGCAATGGTTGCCTTTGACTGCAGCGGATCGTCGATTGCGATCCGGTCGCCATACTTTAGACCGAAGCTTTCGAACCAGCCGGCAAGGCGGCGCTGTTCGGGGATCGAAATGCCGCCACCGGGCAGGGTCTCGATGTCGAAGACATAGCGGTCGCGCTGGACAACCGGCTGGTGGACCGAATTGAGCATCCGGTTCTCGGGCGCATTCACCGAGCATGCCGAAAGCACGCTTGCCAGCGAGAGAACCAGCACCATCGGTGCGCGGCGGGATTGGAAGAGGCGCATGGCTTTACCCTTTCTCACTGGATGCTGAAGCCGGGCGCGACGGCTGCGACCTTCTTGTCGCTGCGACGGTCGGCTGGCTGGTTGGCACTGGCGGGAGCCTCGAGAGCGCCGACCTTGGGTCCGGCCTGGACAGTGCCTTCCTTCTCGGTCGGCTTGGGCCGGTCACCCCCGGTCACCCCGTCGTTCTCCATGTTGCCGAGCAGGCGCTGGATGTCGTTGGGGCTCTGGAAGCCGTCGGTCGGCAGCGTGATGTCGTTCGCGTTGACCGGATTCACCAGATAAGGCGTCACCACGATCACCAGTTCGGTCTCGCCCTTCTTGTAGCTGGTCGAACGGAACAGCGAGCCCAGGATCGGGATGTCACCCGCGCCCGGCATCTTGGACAACTGGTTCTGCGCACCGTTCTGTAACAGGCCCGCAATCATGAACGACTGGCCCGAACCCAGTTCGACAGTGGTTTCGGCGCGACGCACGGTCAGCGCCGGAATTTCAATGTTGTCGAGCTTGAGTGCCCCGGTGCTGGAAAGCTCCGACACTTCCGGGCGAACGCGGATCGAGATGCGGCCATTGGCAAGCACCGTCGGGGTGTAAGCCAGACTGACGCCATACTTCTTGTATTCGATCGACGTGGTGCCAAGGCCTTGCGAAACCGGGATCGGATATTCACCGCCCGCGAGAAAGTCTGCCGTTTCACCCGAAAGTGCGGTCAGGTTCGGTTCGGAAAGCGTGGTCACGAGGCCAATGGTTTCGCCAGCGTCGAGCGCGCCGAGCAGATCGAGGCCGAGTAGTTTGCCCATGCCCGAGAGCGTCGTGCCTGATGCAAGGGAGGAAACGGCTGTACCAGGCGTCTTGACGAAGTTCTGCGTGGCACCGGTGGGATCGAGGATGTAACCGTTGACGCTGATGTCGCCAGCACCCACCGCCAGAGGAAGTTGCGGGTGTGTGTTGAAGGTCGAGCCGATTGCGCGGCCCTGGCCAATACCGAACTTGATGCCGCCCGAACCGTCGATCGTCGTCAGGTTGACGCCGATCTGGCGCACAAGCGTGCGGCTCACCTCGGCGAACTTCACATGCAGGCTTACCTGCAGCGGTGTTGCCATCTTGAGGCGGCTGATCACGTTGGTCTTGTCGCCCACGAAGGCCTTGACCAGGCGCTCGGCCTCAGCGGCATCTTCGGGTGCACCGACGGTGCCGGTCAGCAGCACTGTGTTGTTCATGGTCGAAACGTTGACGCGCGCCTCGGGCATGGCGAGGTGCAGCATCTGGTCGATCGAGTCGATATTGTTGCCGACGCGGACATTGGCAGACCACACCACGTCGCCCTTGGCGTTGCTGGCATAGACCGTGGTCTCGCCTCCAGACTTGCCGAAGACATAGAGCTGGTTGGTCGACTTGACCTGCACGTCGGCGACCTTGTCGTCGGCGACGAACACGTCGGCCATGCGGCCCGGAACGGTGACCAGTTCGCCGCGTCCGATCGAGATCGTGACAGTGCGGGCAGGGCTGGTCATGCTCTGGGCGTGGAGGGCGCCGGTCGCAGGCACAAGGGCCAGCGGCGTGGCGATCATCGCAGCCGAGATGAGCGTGGAGGAGAGACGGCGGTTCATGGATCTGCCCTTCGAATTCGGGATCGTGCGCATGATCTTGGAGATGGGAGCCTGGGTCATCACTTCCCTCCCAGCGCGACGTCTTCGGTGTCCTTGCCGCGGGTCACGCGGACCACGGGGCCCCGGCGGATCGGTGCGCCGTTCGATGCCATCTGCGGGCCGGGTGCGGCCATGGCAGGGGCACCACCGGCAGGTGCGGCGACAGGGGCGGTCGAACGCTGGAAGCGCGAGACGTCGCCGCCGGTCACGAAGCTTGCCTTGGTGCTTTCGATCGGACGGGCCAGCGCCTGCTTGAGCAGGGCTTCTTCCTGGCTCTTGCTCACGCCAGCCGGGATCTTGATGTCGCCCGAGGCAATCGCCTGCTCCAGTTCGGCCGAGTTGTCGGCCAGCGAGCGCAGCGAGAGGCTGATCGTGCCGATGGTCTGAGCCACCGCGATCTTCTCGGCGATCTTGGGGGTCACTTCGAGCGTGACGGTGCTGAAGGTGCGGACGCGGGTCTTGCCTTCGACCATTTCCTGCTCGGTCGACTGGTCGGTAGCCAGTACGCGCAGGTTCTTGAGGATCGTTTCCGAAGCCTTGAGCGACATGCCGCTGTCACCATTGCCCTTGACGGTCTGGGTCAGCACGAGGTCGATGTGGTCGCCCGGGAAGACGAAGCCGGCAACACCCGTGCGGGCCGAGACCGGGATGGTGACGGCGCGCATGCCTGGTCCCAGAGCCGCTGCGAGGAAGCCGCGGTCGCCGGGAGCCACGAGGTTGCCCTTGGTGACCGGCTCGCCTGCAGTGATCGGGTTGCGGACGACAGTGCCGAGCAGCTTCTGCATGTCGGCTTCGCCTTCGACGAAGTAGACGTCCTGGACCATGTCCTTGGGCCATGCCTGGAAGTTGATCGAATCTGCCGTGATGATCGTGCCGACCGGCAGAGCGCGCTGGGCGACCAGCACTTTCGGACCCACCGGCATCTTGGCTGCGGCTTCCGCCTGCGGCGTCGATGCACCGGCGAAAAGGCTCCGTGCGGCAAAGGCCGTGCCGATCGCCACGATCAGCGCCCCCACCAGCAGCATCAGCTTCCTCTTGTCCATGGCTACTTGTCCCGCCCTCTGAAGTCAGGCCCGCATCTGTCGGGCAAATTGGTTAAAATTTGTGATATTCCGTTCATGCGCCCGTAACGGAGCGCCAACCGGCCTCGAGCATCGGGGCCAGAGTGATCAGTCCCGCGCTGGCAATCGCCACGCCGTAGGGGATCTTTGCATCGCGCCTGCGGGTCACGGTGTAGTGCCACGCGGCGAAGATGATGGTCAGCAGACCGCCCAGCAGCGACATGATCACCAGCAGCTTCACGAAGCCTAGCGGTGGCACCCACAGCGCCAGCGCTGCCAGCAGCTTCACGTCGCCCCCGCCCATCAGCTTGAGCGCGAAAAGTCCTGCCAGCACCACGAAGGCGAGGAGGGCCACGCCCACCTGCATCGCCACATCGGGCCACAGCGAGAGACCCGCCGCCCACCAGTAGGCCGGAGCCCCCAGCGCAATCGCGGCGTTCAGCCAGTTGTCGATCTGGCGGCGGCGGATATCGGTGAAGGCAGCAACCAGCAGTGCGATTGCCAATGCCCCGACCAGTCCGTAAACGATGGTGTTCCCCTGCATGTTTCGGGGCATACGGGACAATCACTTACCAAACGGTAACCAAACCTTGGCGCACAAATGCGTCGGTGGAGGCGTCGCAGGCATGGAATTCGGGACGATCAGGCGGATCGATCGCAGGGCGATTCCGGACGATGCAGTCGAAAGCACTTGGACCGCGGACGACGGTCACGCCATCCGCCGGATCGACTGGTCAGGGCCGGAGGCCCCTGCCAGCACCGAGCCTCCGCGCGGTTCCATCCTGTTTCTTCCGGGACGTGGAGATTTCTACGAGAAGTATCTGGAATCTCTGGATTACTGGAACTGTGAGGGTTGGCGCGTCACTGCGCTCGACTGGCGCGGTCAGGCAGGGTCCGGCAGGCTCTCGGCCCACCCCGATATCGGCCATGTCGAGGATTTCGGCATTTGGCTGGACGACCTCGCCGCCTTCTGGTCGCAATGGGTCGCGAACACGCCTGCACCCCACGTCATCGTAGGCCATTCGATGGGCGGACACCTTGTATTACGTGCTGTTGCGGAAAAGCGCATTAACCCTGTTGCGGTGGTGCTGAGCGCTCCGATGCTCGGATTCCTAACACCAGGGCCGAATCGGTTGCTGCTCAAAGTGGCCCAGTCGATGTGCCGATTCGGTGATCCGGCGCGTCCCGCATGGAAGATCAGCGAGAAGCCCGGCGCGACCGCTGCCGCGCGCAACACCCTGCTCACCCACGATCATGACCGCTATGACGACGAGACTCAGTGGAAGGCCAAGCGCCCTTACCTGGGCATGGGCCCCGGATCGTGGCGCTGGGTCGAGCGTGGCTATGCCTCGATGATCGCGCTCGATGCGCCGGGACTGCTCGAGTCGGTCGATGTGCCTGTGCTCCTGCTCGCCACCCGCTACGACGGCCTCGTCTCGTGGAAGGCGATCGAACGTACCGCCCGCCGCCTGCCGCGCGCGCAGCTCGTAAGCTGGGGCCGCGAGGCGCGCCACGAACTGCTGCGGGAGGCTGATCCCGTGCGCGACAAGGTCATCCACACCATCGATGATTTCCTCGATCGCATGGCTCCTGCCCCGGAGACCGCATCGGCGTGACCACGTTTGCAGGCGATTTCGACGTTGCGATCATCGGCGCAGGGATGGCAGGGGCAAGCCTTGCCGCCGAATGCGCTCCCCACGCGCGCGTGCTGCTGGTCGAGGCCGAGGACACCCCCGGATATCACACCACCGGCCGCTCCGCCGCGTTCTGGGAAGAAACCTACGGCGGCCCCGGCGTCTTCCCGCTGACCATGGCCTCAGGCCGCTACTTGCGCGAAGGCGGCTTTCTGGCCCCGCGCGGCGCGCTCAATCTCGGGCAGGCGCAGGACCGCGACAGGGTCGAGGCTTTCGTCGAGAAGTTCACCGCGCTTGGCGCGACGCTTCACTTGCAGGGCCGCGCCGAATTGGAATCGCGGGTGCAGGGCCTCAGGCCCGAATGGGTGGTCGGCGCATGGGAGCCGGGCTGCGCCGATATCGACGTGGCGGGGCTGCACCAGCACTACCTCGCCGCCTCCAAGCGCACCGGCACCGTCCTGCGCGTCCGCGCCCGCGTCGAACAGCTGGAGCGCGAAGGCGGCATGTGGCGGCTGTCATGGGCAGGCGGAGAAGCCCGCGCGCCCATCGTCGCCAATGCTGCCGGAGCCTGGGCCGACGGCCTCGCCACCCTCGCCGGAGCCCGCCCGCTTGGCATCCAGCCGTTGCGCCGCACCATCGTACAGCTGCGCACCGATCCCGCCCCTGCGGACGAGCTGCCGCTGGTGCTGGGCATCAACGAGGACTTCTACTTCAAGCCGCAGGGCGGACGCCTCTGGCTCTCCCCGCACGACGAGATTCCCGACGTTGCCGGAGACGCCGCGCCCGAGGAACTGGACGTCGCCATCGCCATCGACCGCTTCGAACACGTGGTCGACTGGAAGATCGCCGCGCTCGAACGCCGCTGGGCCGGCCTGCGCTCCTTCTCGCCCGACCGCTTGCCGGTCTATGGCTTCGATCCTGCGGTAGAGGGCCTGTTCTGGTTTGCAGGGCAGGGCGGTTTCGGCATCCAGACCGCGCCCGCGGCCGCAAGGCTCGCCGCGCAACTTCTGCTCGGGCTGCCCCGCGATGGCCTCACCGCCGAAATCGACCCAAGCGCCTATTCGCCTGCGCGTTTTCCGTGATACTGGTTAACCCGGTTTAACGACTGGGAGAGTCGCGATGGCGCACCGTTTCGAGATCCGCAAGAACAAGGCCGGCGAGTTCGTCGCCTACTTCTGCCACAACAGCGAAACCATTTTCTGGACCGAAGGCTACTCGAGCAAGGCCAGCGCGAAGAACGCGATTGAGTCGATCTTGAAGAACGGCCCGGATGCAGACGTGGTGGATACCACGGTCGATTAAGGCTTCGATCCACCCCTTTTTCACGCAGTGCAAAAGGGGAGGTGGCAGCCCGCTGGGCTGACGGAGGGGTAGATGTCTAAACCCCTCCACCATCCCGGACAAGTCCGGGACGGTCCCCCTCCCCGTTTGCACCTACGGTGAAAACAGGGAGGATTGTGAAGGCGCAAGCTGGCGTAATGTCCGCTCGTCCGGAGCCTGTCGAAGGACGCCCGCGCAACGCCAGTTGCTTTTTTGAGTTAGTTTACGGCTGACACCGTGCAGGATCAGGGCCGATAACCGGGGGAAACGCCCAGAAGCTGCCGTTCCGATACGACGCCATTGCGGACGTTCAATCGCATGCTAATCCAGCAGAATGACTTTGAGGGATTGGATCATTGTTGGCGGAGCCGTCGTAGCACTGCCAGTGTGGGTGATTGCGGTTCGCTACCAGTGGAGCAGACGACAGGGAGCCACGAGGCTCATGCTGAAGTCGTGCGCTTTATATGTGGCAATCATTGTGGTCACAATGGTCGCAGCTCACATTGCGCAATAGAACAGGACTCTCTTGAACTAATGGCAACAGTCCACCCCAAACCAGCCACTCGCTCACCAAATGCCAAACCCCAAAACCCGCCGTCGCCCCGGACTTGATCCGGGGCCCCGCTTTTCTTGGGGTTCAGCGCCAAACCTGAAGTGTCAGAAGACAGCGGGGTCCCGGATCAGGTCCGGGACGTCGGTGCAAACGGTCGAAAGACCGCGCGCCAACCCTCTCAGGCCGCCACCGCCGCGTCGCTCGCCAGCTTGTCCACGCGTTCGTTTTCCGGGTGGCCGTCGTGGCCCTTGACCCAGACCCATTCGATCTTGTGCGGGCGCGCCGCGTCGACCAGTGCGCGCCACAGGTCTTCGTTCTTGACCGGCTTGTTGTCGGCGGTCTTCCAGCCCTTTTTCTGCCAGCCGAAGATCCACTTGGTGATGCCGTCGAGCACGTACTTGCTGTCGGTGTGGAGCGTCACGCGGCAGGGCTGCTTCAGCGCTTCCAAGGCCTTGATCGCGGCCATCAGTTCCATGCGGTTGTTGGTCGTTTCCTTTTCGGAGCCGGCCATTTCCTTCTCGTGCTCGCCCATGCGCAGCAGCGCGCCCCAGCCGCCCTTGCCGGGATTGCCCTTGCACGCACCATCGGTGAAAATTTCGACGTGCTTCACGCAAACACCTCAGGGTTGGCGGCGTAGAACTGCAGGCGCCGCGCAAAGGCCATCGGATCCTTGCGCATCACCAGCGCGTCGGCGGGCGTGTTCAGCCAGTCATAGGCGCGGCTTGAGGTGAAGCGCATCGCTGCGCCCTGCGCCAGCAGGGGCAGGGCGGCACGCTCCTGCGGCAGCAGGGGCCGCACGGATTCGTAGCCTTCGAGCAGCGCTTGAGACAGGTCCGCGCTGAAATCGCGCCCCGTGGCATCGAAGCACCATGCCGCGTGGGTCACCGCCACGTCGTAGGCCATCAGGTCGTTGCAGGCGAAGTAGAAGTCGATCAACCCGCTGACCTTGTTGCCCAGCATCAGCACGTTGTCGGGGAACAAGTCGGCATGGATCACCGCGCGCGGCAGGTCCTGTGGCCAGCCTGCGGCGATCTTGGGCATGTGTTCTGCCACAAGCCCCGCCAGCTCCGGATCGATCGAAGCCAATCCCTCAGGCCCGCATTCATCGAACAGCCGCTGCCATTCGGCCAACCCCATGCCATTCTCGCGCGAGCCTGCGAAATCCGCAGAAGCCGCGTGCATCTGCGCCAGTGCCGCGCCCACTGCGCGCGCCTGTCCAACGGTCGGCTCGCTCACCGAAACGCCGGGGAGGAACTCGATCAGCGCCAATGCCTTCTCGCCATGGCGGCGGAACAGCGCGCCTTCGCGGTCATGGATCGTGCGCGGCACGGGGCAGCCCTTGGCGGCAAGGTGATCGAGCAGCGAGAGGAAGTAGGGCAGGTCTTCCAGCTCGATGCGGAACTCGTACATCGTCAGGATGAAGCGTGCGCTTGCACCATCCTTGCCAGTGGTTTCCAGCAGCCAGTTGGAATTGGACACGCCCTCGGCGATGCCTTTTGCCGAGACCAGCTCGCCCACGTCGAATTCGTTGATAAGCGCGGCCATCTCTTCCGCGCCGATCTGGGTATAGACCGCCATGATTTCCGCGCCTTAGTCGAGCAGCTGGCGCGGCAGCTTGAAGACCATCTTTTCCTCGGCGGTGGTCACCGTCTCTTCCGAAACGGGCCGCAGCTCGCCGATCTTTGCCACGACCTCGCGCACCAGCACTTCGGGCGCGGAGGCTCCGGCGGTCAGGCCCAGCGTGTTCACGCCGTCGAGCCATTCGGGATCGATCTCGTTCGCGCGCTGGATCAGGCGCGAGCGCGTGCCCATGCGCTCGGCCACTTCGACAAGGCGCAGCGAGTTGGAACTGTTCGGCGCGCCGATCACCAGCAGCAGGTCGCACTCGGCGGCAATCGCCTTGACGGCTTCCTGCCGGTTGGAGGTTGCGTAGCAGATGTCCTCGGCCTTGGGGCCGGTGATCTGCGGGAACTTGGCGCGCAGGGCCGCTACGATCTCGGCCGTGTCGTCCACCGAAAGCGTGGTCTGCGTCAGGAATGCCAGCGGCTTGTCCGTGCCGAATGGCAGCTTCGCCACGTCATTCACGGTCTCGACCAGCGTGATCGTGCCTTCGGGAACCTGGCCCATCGTGCCGATCACTTCGGGGTGGCCCTTGTGGCCGACGAACAGGATATGCCGCCCGGCCTCGACCTGCCGTTCGGCCTGGCGGTGGACCTTGGACACCAGCGGGCAGGTGGCGTCGAGCCAGTCGAGCCCGCGCGCGGTGGCATCCTGCGGCACCACCTTGGGCACGCCGTGGGCCGAGAAGACGACCGGAGCACCATCGGGCACCTGATCCAGTTCTTCCACGAAGATCGCGCCCTTGGCCTTCAGGCCATCGACCACGAAGCGGTTGTGCACGATCTCGTGCCGGACATAGACCGGCGCGCCGAAGCGCTGCAGCGCGCGTTCGACGATCTCGATCGCGCGGTCCACCCCGGCGCAGAAGCCGCGCGGGGCGGCGATAAGCAGGCGTAAGGGAGCCGTTTGGGCGGCGACATCTGGCAAGCTGGCGTTCATCCTGCGCCACTTAGCAGCAAGCGCGGCCCGCCGCCATTGCCGAAAGCGGTTGCGGTGGGTAGAGGTGGCCAAAATGCCGAACTGAGTGCCAGACTGTGTCCGGCAAAACGCTGCAAGCATCGAGGATTGAGTGTCCATGAACGTAAACGCCCGCCGTATCGCAATCATGGGGCTACCGCTCGTCGCGGCACTCGCGCTGGTCGGTTGCGGCGGCAAGAAGGGCGAACTGGTTGTCGATGATGCCGTGGGCGTTACCGCGCTGCGCGACCCTTGCCCGCGCGTCGGCATTCCTGACTACACCGGCGACGTCACCCTGTTCACCTCGCCTGACCGTACCGATTCGGCGTCGATCGATGTCGAGGCGGTGATCACCAATTTACGCGCCCAGTGCACCGATGGTGAAAAGCTGAATTCGGTCGCCACTTTCGACGTGCTTGCCCGCCGTGCCGACAAGCGGGGCGCGCGCCGGGTCGAGCTGCCCTACTTCTCCACCGTGGTGCGCGGTGGCAACATCGTGGTGGCCAAGCGCATCGGCAAGGTCGTGATCGATTTCGCCGACGGGCAGGACCGTGCCTCGGCCAAGGGTCAGGCCGCAGCCTATGTCGACAAGGCCGAGGCCTCGCTGCCCGAAGACATCGTCAAGCGGATCACGCGCAAGCGTCGTGCCGGTGACGAGGACGCTGCGGTCGATCCGCTGTCGCAGCCAGATGTGAAGGCAGCCCTTGCCAAGGCGAACTTCGAACTCCTCGTGGGCTTCCAGCTGACCAACGACCAGCTGCAATTCAACGTCCGCAAGTAAGTCTCCAACTCTCGGAGGCAAAGGGGCAACTCTCCCCCAACTCTCCGAGGCAGGGCGGCAACTGACAAGGGTGAAGGGCAGGCAAATGCATGCCCTTTCGCTTTGCCCGCGATTGGGCTAACCGCCCGCCCATGACAGACGCCCGGATCAACCTCCACGCCGACTTCGCATCGGTAATCGACACCGCGCTCACCGCGCTCGAAACCGCAGGCTCGCTGCCCGCCGGTCTGAACCGATCGGCGGTGACCTGCGAGCCGCCGCGAGATGTTTCGCATGGCGATCTTTCGACCAACGCGGCGATGGTCCTTGCCAAGCCGGCCGGCACCAATCCGCGCGCGCTGGCGGCGCTGCTGGTGGCCGAGCTGGAGAAGGAACCTCGCGTAATCTCGGCGGAAATTGCCGGGCCGGGGTTCATCAACCTGCGGTTGACCGACGATGCATGGCGCGGTGAGCTGGCGCTGATCGCTTCGGCCGGGGCAGACTATGGCCGTTCGACCATGGGCGGCGGCAAGGTCGTAAATGTCGAATATGTCTCGGCAAATCCGACCGGGCCGATGCACATGGGCCATTGCCGCGGTGCGGTGGTCGGCGATGCGCTGGCGGACCTGCTCGCCTACACCGGGCACAAGGTCATCAAGGAATACTACGTCAACGATGCTGGCGCGCAGGTCGATGTGCTCGCCCGCTCGGTGCACATGCGCTACCGCGAGGCGCTGGGCGAAGGCATTGAGATTCCTGAAGGTTTGTATCCCGGCGACTATCTTGTGCCGGTGGGCAAGGCGCTGGCCGAGGAGTTCGGCGACAAGTACGTCGGTGCGCCTGAGGGCGAATGGCTGATCCTGTTCCGCACCCGCGCGGTGGCGGCGATGATGGACATGATCCGCGCCGATCTTGCCACGCTCGGCATCCACCACGACCTTTTCTCATCCGAAGCGGAGCTTCAGGCTTCGGGCAAGGTGGACGCCGCCGAGAAGTGGCTGCGCGATCATGACCTTGTCTATGACGGCCAGCTTGAAGCGCCCAAGGGCAAGACGCTTGAAGACTGGGAGCCGGTGGAACTGCCGCTGTTCCGCTCGACAAAGTTCGGCGACGATCAGGACCGTCCGATCAAGAAGTCGAACGGGGCGTGGACCTATTTCGGCGCGGACTTGGCCTACCACTTCCAGAAGGCGCAGAATGCCGATGCTTTGGTGGATATCTGGGGGGCGGACCATGCGGGCACCGTCAAGCGGATCAAGGCGGCGGTGGCCGCACTGACGAGCGCCGATGGCGGCGTGGCAAAGCCCTTCGAGGTCAAGCTGGTGCAGATGGTGCAGCTGCTGCGCGATGGCGAGCCGGTGAAAATGTCCAAGCGTTCCGGCAACTTCGTGACGCTTTCCGACATGGTGGACGAAGTGGGCAAGGATGTGGTGCGCTTCACCATGCTGACCCGCAAGCCCGATGCGCAGATGGACTTCGACTTTGCCAAGGTGGTCGAGGCCAGCAAGGACAACCCGGTGTTCTACGTGCAGTACGCCCACGCGCGTATCTGCAGGAACATTCGCAAGGGTGCCGACGAAGGCTTTGCCCCGGCAGGAGAAAACCTGTCTCTCCTTGGCGAGGAAGAGCTGGCACTGGTGAAGCTGGCCGCGCAGTTTCCGCGCACCGTGGAAGCCGCAGCCGTGGCGCGCGAGCCGCACCGCATCGCGTTCTACCTCCACGACCTCGCTTCGGCGTTCCATTCCTACTACAATCTGGGGAACGACCGGCCCGAGAAGCGCTTCATTGTGGCACAAGACTCCGCAATGACCGCAGCCCGCCTTTTCCTCGCCCAACAAATCGGGCAGGTAATCCGCAATGGTCTCGCGCTGCTAGGCGTTGAGGCAGCTCAGGAACTTTGACGTCATTACGGGGCAGGGGCAGGCAATGATCGGTGAGAACGACCAAAACAGCTGGGACCAGGACAGCGGCGACCAGCAGCCAGGCAAGCCGTTCGACGTGTCCGCCGAACTGGCTGAACCTGTTGGCGGCGAACGCCTGGCGCTGGGCGACGAGGAGCGTCTACCCTGGCTCGAAAGCGCCGACGATATCGACGGCGAGGAAGAAGACAGCGGCAACGGGCGACTGATCGGCTTTGCGGTCATGGGCCTGATCGTGCTCGCCGCGCTGGTTGGCGGCATCTGGTATGCCAGCAACCGCACCTCCGGACCCGCGAACGCCGATGGCAGCCTGATCGAGGCGAGCAAGGAGCCCTACAAGGTCACGCCCAAGGACCCCGGCGGCAAGACATTCGCCGGCACCGGTGATTCGAGCTTCAAGGTGAGCGACGGTGAAAAGCCGATGGCAAACCTGGCTGACTCTGCCTCGCCGACGCCTGCAGTTGCAGCATCGCCAGCGGCCAAGCCAAGCGCGAGCGCGTCTGCCGCTGCGGCAGCACCCAAGCCCGCGCCTGCCGCAGGCGGGGTTGGCGTTCAGGTCGGGGCGTTCTCGTCCAATGCCGCGGCGGAAGCTGGCTGGCAGAAGCTCGTCGGAAATCACGATGCGCTCAAGGGCCTGTCGCACCGCGTGGTCGAGGGCAAGGCCGACATCGGGACGGTCTATCGCCTGCAGGCAGTGGCGGGCGATCTGGCTTCGGCCAGCGCGCTTTGCCAGAAGTTGCAGGCTGGTGGGCTGAAGTGCCAGGTGAAGCGCTGATCTGAGGCAAGCATCCAGTGGTGGAGGCCTAGGGGGCCCGTTTTCCCCCGCCTTCACCGCAGGCACCCTTGCCAAATCCGCGCTATTTCGCGCACTCAAACGCGATGTTGCCAGCAATTTTCGGGCTTTCGGGCCTGACCCTGACCGATGACGAGCGCGCATTCTTCCGCGATGCGGACCCGGCGGGGTATATCCTGTTCGGGCGCAATGTGGAGAGCCGCGCGCAGGTGCGGGCGCTGACCGACGAATTGCGCGCGCTGCATGGGCGCGAGCGCACGTTCATCTGCATCGATCAGGAAGGCGGGCGCGTTGCGCGAATGAAGCCGCCGGTCTGGGCGGCTTACCCTCCGGGCGAGCGGTTTGACCGGCTTTACGACGTGGCTCCTGCCAGCGCGATCGAGGCGGTGCGGGCCAATGCCCACGCGCTGGGACTGGATCTGGCCGAGGCGGGGATCAGCGTCGATTGCCTGCCGCTGCTCGATGTGCGGCAACAAGGCGCGCACGACGTGATCGGGGACCGGGCGCTGGGGTCCGAGCCGATGCGGGTGGCAGCACTCGGGCGGGCGACGCTCGACGGGCTGGCGCGGGCAGGTGTGGCGGGCGTGGTCAAGCACATGCCGGGGCATGGGCGTTCGATGGTGGACAGCCACAAGGAAACGCCGGTCGTGACCGCGAGCGCTGAAGAGCTGGAGCTGGATCTGGCACCGTTCCGCGCATTGAAGAACGCGCCCATCGCGATGACCGGGCATCTGCGCTTCACCGCATGGGATGCCGAGAATCCGGCCACGCTATCGGCTTTCGTGATCGAAGAGGTGATCCGCAAGGCGATAGGCTTTGACGGGCTTCTTCTGACCGATGACCTCGACATGCAGGCGCTGGGCGGCACGGTGCCCGAGCGTGCGGTGCGGGCACAGGCGGCAGGTTGCGACATTGCGCTCAACTGCTGGGCGAAGATGGACGACATGATCGGTATTGCCGAAGGGTTGACCGCCATGAGCGTCAAGACTGCCGAGCGGCTGGAGCGGGCATTGGCGGGGACGGGGGCGTTTGATGGGCCTGCCGATCTTGCCGGCCAGGCGGCTCTGATCGCGACGCGTGACCAGTTGCTGGAACTTGCCTGATGGTGGACGTCGTCGAACCTGCATTGTTTGACGGCGACGAGGCATGGGAAGGCATTGCCACGGCTCAGACCGGCGATGCCGCACTCTATCTCGAGCTGGATGGCTGGGAAGGGCCACTCGACCTGCTGCTGGAGCTGGCACGGAGGCAGAAGGTCGATCTGCGGACCATTTCGATCCTTGATCTGGTCGGCCAGTATCTCGACTATATCGAACGTGCCAAGGCGCTGAAGCTGGAGTTGGCGGCGGATTATCTGGTGATGGCGGCGTGGCTCGCCTACCTGAAGTCGCTGCTGCTGCTGCCGCGCGATCCCGAAGTGCAGCCGAGCCCGGAGGAACTGGCGCTGAAGCTGCAATTGCGGCTGCAGCGGCTGGGCGCGATGCGCGAGGCTGGCGGACGCCTGATGGGGCGCGACCGCGTGGGCCGCGATGTCTTTGTTCGAGGCAATCCCGAGGGCCTGCGGGTTGATCGCAAGGCGCTGTGGAAGTGCGATGTGTTCTCGCTCATCCAGGCCTATGGCGCGATCAAGCACCGCAACCGGCCTGTGGTGCATATGGTGCGCGAACGCGCGGTGATGACGCTGGATGCGGCGCTGACGCGGGTTTCCAGGATGCTGGGCGTGGCGATGGACTGGACCGATCTGCGCGCGTTCCTGCCGCTCGATGCCGATCCGCTCCTGCGCAAGTCGGCATTGGCATCAAGCTTTCTGGCAGCGCTGGAGCTGGCCAAGCAGGGCAAGGCGGAGATTGCACAGGACGAGGCTTTCGGGCCGCTGATGTTGCGGGCCGCGCGGGCATGAGCGAACGGCCTGGCGATCTGGAGCGCGCGGTGGAGGCGACGCTGTTTGCGGCAGAGCAGCCGATGACTGAGCTGGAGATTTCGGCGCATCTTGAAGGCGCAAGCGTTGGTCCGGTGCTGGAACGGCTGGCCGAGTTGTACTCCGAGCGCGGGATCAATCTGGTTGAGCGTGGCGGCCGTTGGCATTTCCAGACCGCTGCGGATCTTGCGCACCTGCTGCGGCGTGAGAAGGAAGAGCCGCGCCGACTTTCGCGTGCGGCGACCGAGGCGCTGGCGATCATCGCCTATCACGAACCGGTAAGCCGGGCGGAGATCGAGGCGATTCGCGGCGTGCAGACGGCAAAGGGCACGCTCGACGTGCTGCTGGAAGCGGGCTGGATTCGCATCGCCGGGCGGCGCGAGGTGCCGGGACGCCCGACGATCTATGCGACAACGCCCGATTTTCTCACGCATTTCGGGCTGCAATCGCGGCGCGACCTGCCCGGAATCGAGGAATTGCGCGCTGCAGGGCTGCTCGACCCGGTTGAAGAGGCGTTTGCCGTCTTGACGGGGGGCGACGATGGGGACACGGGGGCAGAAAGTCCGTCTGGCGAAGAAGACGCCGATTGACGCTACTTAAGAACTGGCAAGCGGGGCGCGCGATCCCTATCTAGGGGCTCGCAAAGGAGTTGGTATAATGGGTGGTCTTTCCCTTCCGCACCTGATCGTGCTTGCACTGGTCGTGTTGGTCCTGTTCGGCCGTGGCCGCATCTCCGAGATGATGGGCGATTTCGGCAAGGGCATCAAAAGCTTCAAGCAGGGCATGACCGACGAGGACAACAAGCCGATCGTGCCGCCTGCGCAAATCCAGCAGCAGGCCCCGCCGCCTGCGAGCCCTGCGCCGCAGCCGACCTCGACCGATCAGGCCCAGTAAGCCTCTCCTCGACAGCAAGGCGGCATAGCCGTGTTCGATATCGGCGCGTCCGAACTTCTGGTGCTGGTCATCGTGGCGATCGTGGTGATCGGCCCGAAGGACCTGCCGATGGCGCTGCGCACCGCAGGGCGGTGGGTGGCGAAGATGCGCCGCGTTTCCAACCACTTCAAGGCTGGCATCGAAACCATGATCCGCGAGGCGGAAATGGAGGAGATGGAGCGCAAGTGGAAGGAGCAGAACGAGCGGATCATGCGCGAAACGGCGGCGCAGGAAGCCGCTGCTGCACAGGGCCAGACCGTTGCCGCAGCCGAGGATCAGAACGACCCGTTTCCCGAACCGTTGCCGTCTGATGCGCCCGCCGCTCCTGCCGATCCGGTGATGATCGGGCCAATGCCGCCCGAGGAGAAGGTTTCGAGACCGGAGGCTCCGCAACCGTGATTTCGGACATCGACGAGACGCAGGCCCCGCTGCTCGACCACCTGCTGGAACTGCGCACGCGCCTGCTGCGCTGCGTATATGCGCTGGTGGCGACGTTTGCGGTGTGTTTCTATTTCGCCGACGACATCTTTGCGATCCTTGCTCAGCCGCTGGTTCATGCCTTCCCGCCGGGACAGGGCAAGCTGATCTATACCAAGCTTTACGAAGCGTTCTTCGTGGAGCTGAAGGTTTCGATGTTCGCGGCGTTCTTCGTGAGCTTTCCGGTGATCGCAAACCAGCTCTGGGCGTTTGTCGCGCCGGGGCTTTATGCGCGTGAGAAGAGGGCGTTCCTGCCGTTCCTGCTGGCCACGCCGATCCTCTTCACCGCAGGCGCCAGCCTTGCCTACTTCATCGTGATGCCGACTGCGTTCAAGTGGTTCCTCGGCTTCGAAGGCAACAAGGGCGGGTTGCAACTGGAGGCGCTGCCGGGGACGGGGGATTACCTCAGCCTGGTCATGCAGTTCATCCTTGCGTTCGGGATCAGCTTCCTGCTGCCGGTGCTGCTGATGCTGCTCAATCGCGCAGGGATCGTCAGCCGTGACCAGTTGGTCAAGGCGCGGCGCTATGCCATCGTGGTGATCTTTGCCGTAGCGACCGTGGCGACGCCGCCGGACGTGGTCTCGCAGTTGATGCTGGCGATCCCGCTGCTGTTCCTGTTTGAAGGAACGCTGATCCTGATGCGCTTTACCGAGCGGGCTGACGCCAGGCGGCGCGCTGAGGAAGAGGCAGAAATGCTGCCCGAGGGCGAGCGGCCTTCGCTGTTGCCATGAAGTGAAACGGGGGCCACAGCCCCCGTTTCGGTATTAGAGTATCAGAGCCGCATCAAGGGCTCGCGAAACCTCAGGAGAGAGGGCGGGTTCCGCGACGCAGCCATTGGGCAGCATCCGGAAAGATTGCCCCCCTAAGCCTTCCGCGTCGGCACCCTAACGCTTTGAGGTCGTTCCGGTTTCCATGCCTGTCTCAGCCGACCAGACCTTGCCCCCGCCAATCCAAGTTTCCAGCACTTTCGTCGCGCGGACCTGTGCAGGATTTGCGGTGAGCGGATCGGTATCGACCAGCACGAAATCGGCACGAAGGCCGGGGGCGAGGCGACCGAAGCGCGTTTCGGCGAAGCCCGCATATGCGGCATCGGCCGTGTAGGCGGCGAGCGCCTCGGCAGGGCTCACGCGCTCCTGCGGTTGCCAGCCGCCGGGTTGCTGGTCGTCCGGACCTTGGCGGCTGATCGCGGCAGAGAGGCCCGCCCAAGGGTCGGGCAGTTCCACCGGCGCGTCGGAGCCGAAGGCGAGGCGTACGCCTGCGGCCTTGAGCGACTTCCACGCATAGGCGCCAGCGAGCCGATCCGGCCCGAGGCGGGCTTCGGCCATCAGGCGGTCGGAGGTCTGGTGGACAGGCTGCATCGAGGCGATGGCGCCGCTGGCGGCGAAGCGGGCGAAGTCCTTGGGGTCGACGATCTGGGCATGCTCGATGCGCCAGCGACGGTCGCCCTTGTAGGTTTCGGCAAGGTCGGTGATTGCGCCGATGACGGTGGCATTGGCCTGATCGCCGATGGCGTGGATGGCGACCTGGAAGTTGTCCATCGCGGCGCGGCTCATCAGGTTGCCGAGCTGGGTCTGGTTGAGTTGGGGCAGGCCACGCGTGGTAGGCGCATCGGCATAGGGCGCCTTGAGCCACGCTCCTCGCGAGCCGAGCGCGCCATCGAGATAGAGCTTCACGCCGTTCAGGCGCAGGCGGTCCTGATAGAGCCAGGGCGAGGGGCCGGGGCCGCCGATCAGGATCATCTGATCGATGCCGCGAGCGTAGGCCATGATGCGGACGTAGAGCTTGTTGGCGTCGCCGGCACGGCGATAGGCCTGCCAGTCCTCGATACCGGTGCCCATGTCGGCGACGGCGGTGACGCCGCGCTTGAACAGGATCTGCTGCGCATTGGCGAGGGCAAGGTCGCGGTCTTCAGGCCGGGGGGTGGGGACCTTGGCGTCGACCAGTTCCATCGCGGCATCGACGAGGACGCCTTGGGGGGAGCCATCGGGCGCGCGGTCGATGCTGCCGCCCGCGGGGTCCTTCGTGGCGGCGGTGACGCCAGCGGCCTTGAGCGCGGCGCTGTTGGCCCATCCGGCGTGGCCGTCAACGCGCTGGAGCCAGACGGGGCGCGCGCCGGTCACGGCATCAAGTTCGGCGGCGGTGGGGAAGCGGCCGAGCTTCCACAATTCCTGATTCCAGCCGCGCCCGATGATCCATGGCCGGTCAGGGTGTTCCGCGCTGAACTTCGCGATGCGATTGAGGGCATCGGCAAGTGAGGTGGTGTCCGACAGGTCGAGGCTCAATGCGGCAAAGCCGATATCCATGACGTGGACGTGGGCGTCGATCATGCCCGGCAGCATGACGCGGCCCTGGCCGTCGAGGTGGTACTGGTACTCCTTGCGGGGCTTGGGCTTCTTGTCGCCCGCATGGATCACGCGCTTTACCACGCCTGCATTGTCGAACAGCAGGCCGGTGAAGGTTTCGACCTGACCGTTCGCGCCGATGGTCTGCCCCCGGACGTTGTCGATCAGGGTATCGGCATGGGCAGCAGAGGTGGTGGCGAGGAGCAGCGCGGCGAAGGCAGCGCGCTTCATGCCTTCTTGCTCCGGCGGGGCAGGCGGCGGATCAGGGCGGAGGTGTCCTCACGGCCGTAACCCATGGCCTGCACGTCGACATAGAACTGGTCCACGAGAGCGGTGACGGGAACGCTGGCGCCAAGGTTGCGCGCTTCGTCCATCGCGAGGCCGAGGTCCTTGCGCATCCAGTCGATGGCAAAGCCGAAGTCGAACTCGTCCTTGGCCATGGTGTGGAAGCGGTTGTCCATCTGCCACGACTGGGCGGCACCGCCCGAGATCGCTTCGAACACCTTGTCCATGTCGAGATGGGCGATCTGGGCGAAGCGGATGGCTTCGGACAGGCCGGCGAGCGCGCCTGCGATGCACATCTGGTTGGCCATCTTGGCAGTCTGCCCCGCACCGGACTTGCCGACGTGGACCACGCGCTTGGCATAGGCAGCGAGGATCGGACGCGCCGCATCGACGGCCTTGGCGCTGCCGCCGCACATGATCGCGAGCGTGCCCGCTTCCGCGCCGGACTGGCCGCCGGTGACCGGAGCATCGACGCAGAGCAGTTCCTTGTCACGCCCTTCGACCGCGATCTGGCGGGCAATGCGGGCCGAGACGGTGGTGTGATCGATATAGATCGCGCCACGTCTGAGCGTGGAAAAAGCGCCGTTGGGGCTGAGCACGACGTCGGCAAGATCATCGTCGTTGCCAACGCAAGTGATAACCACGTCCGCGCCCTCAGCTGCTTCGGCCGGGCTGGTGGCTATGCGCGTGGCAAGGCCGGGGTTGGCGGCTGACCATGCTTCGGCACGGGCCGTTGTGCGGTTATAGATCGTGAGGTGGTGCCCGGCCTTGCCGAGGTGGCGCGCCATGGCCCCGCCCATCACGCCAAGGCCGAGGAAGGAAACGTTCGCCGGTTCGGCTGCTGCTGCTGTATGTTCGCTCATGCAGGCATTCATATCCCGTTTTCGCGCCAGTGCCAGTGCCTGCGCCACGCTTGCCAAGACTGTTGCGGCGCAGCATAAACTGCGCCCCATGCAACGGCTTACGGATTTCGTCTCTCGCGCGGGCCGCGTGGCCTTCTGGCCTGCTCTGGTTTTCGCGCTGGTCATGGCGGTCCTGCCCAAACCGCCGACATTGCCGATCGACGATCTGGGCGACAAGTTCGCGCACATGCTGGCCTTCTTCACGCTCTCGCTGCTGGCAGGCGTTGGCTGGCCGAAAGCTTCGCTGCTGCGCGCGGCATTGTGGCTATCGGCGGTCGGGGCGGGAATCGAGGTGGTGCAGCTGGTCCCGTTCCTGCACCGCGATTCGGACTGGCGCGATTGGGTGGCAGACAGTGCAGCGATCGTTGTCGCCATGGTGCCGGTGCTCGGATTCCGCTGGCTGACAGCTTTGGGGTCCGATTCCGCAAAAGCTTGAGGTTTTCTTGGGGGCCGCTTTCCGTTAGGGCGCGGCCATGGAAAACGTAGCGCTCAAGCCCGAAACCCAGGGAACTTCCCTGCTGACCCTCGCCGATGTTCGCGCGGCGGCGGAGCGAATTTCGGGCCAGGTGGTGCGCACGCCCACGCTCTACAGCAAGACGCTGAGCCGGATTACCGGCGCGGACATCTGGCTGAAGTTCGAGAACCTCCAGTTTACCGCAGCCTACAAGGAGCGCGGCGCGCTCAATGCGCTGCTGCAATTGACCGAAGAGCAGCGCTCGCGCGGAGTGATTGCGGCATCGGCCGGCAACCATGCGCAAGGGTTGAGCTATCACGGCACCCGCCTCGGCATGCCGGTGACCATCGTCATGCCGCGCACCACGCCGACGGTGAAGGTGATGCAGACCGAGTCGGTCGGCGGCAAGGTCGTGCTGGAAGGCGAGACTTTCGACGAGGCTTATGCCCATGCACGCAAGCTTGAAGGCGAACTGGGGCTGACTTTCGTCCACCCGTTCGACGATCCGCGCGTTGCGGCAGGCCAGGGCACGGTCGCGCTGGAGATGCTGGAAGATGCACCTGAAATCGAGACGCTAGTCGTGCCGATCGGTGGCGGCGGACTGCTTTCGGGCATGGGCACAGCGGCGCGCGGGATCAAGCCGGGGATCGGGTTGATCGGCGTGCAGGCACAGCTGTTCCCTTCGATGTATGCAAAGCTCAAGCATCTCGACTTGCCGTGCGGTGGCGACACGCTGGCCGAAGGCATCGCGGTGAAGGAGCCGGGCGAGTTTACCTCGAAGGTCCTAGCGCAGATCGTCGACGACGTGGTGCTGGTGAGCGAGGCGGCGCTTGAGAGCGCGGTGGCGCTGCTGCTGCAGATCGAGAAGACCGTGGTTGAAGGCGCAGGCGCGGCAGGGCTTGCGGCGGTGATGACCCACAAGAAGCGCTTTGCCGGACGCAAGGTTGGCATCGTGCTGTGCGGCGGCAATATCGATACGCGCCTGCTTGCCAACGTGCTCCTGCGCGACCTTGCCCGCTCGGGCCGTTTGGGTCGTCTGCGCATCACGCTGCAGGACCGGCCCGGCGCGCTGTTCAAGGTGGTCGAGGAGTTCAACCGCCATCAGGTCAACATTCTCGAAGTCTGGCACCAGCGAATCTTCACTTCGCTTCCGGCCAAGGGCCTGACGGCCGAGATTGAATGCGAGGCGCGTGATCGCGAGCAGATCGACCGTCTCGTTGCCGGGTTGCGCGCCAAGGGCTACGATCTGGAGCAGGTCGAGCTGGGCTGAACCGAACTGCTTGCTGATCGGGTTAAGCTTTTGATCTGGCTGTGTCCCGAAACCGGACGCGGCCGATGGGCCCGGGGAAATCGCCGTTTCGGCCACGTTCTGGTGCCAATTTGTGCACCGGAACGTAGTTAACAGGCTTTTAGGATTCGCCTCGTTGATGCATGTTTGATGCTGACAGTCCGGACAGTCCGGTCTTAGGAGCATCATCAACGCCGTGACCGCGCCCGTCCGCTTCCCGCGCTTTTTCGTGACCAGCCCCGCGCCGTGCCCGTATTTGCCGGGCCGGAACGAGAGGAAGGTTTTCACCGAACTGAAGGGTGCCAATGCCGACGAGTTGAACGATGCATTGAGCCGGATCGGTTTCCGCCGCAGCCAGACCGTAGCGTACCGGCCGAGCTGCATCGATTGTTCGGCCTGCATCTCGGTCCGGGTCGTGACGAATGAGTTCCAGCCTTCGTCCACGCAGAAGCGCATCTGGAAGCGCAACCGCGATCTCGTGGCAAGTGTTTGCAAACCTTGGTCTACGCCGGAACAGTTTGAGCTGTTGCAGCGTTATCTCGCCGTGCGTCACCCGGGCGGGGGGATGGCAGCCATGGACGAGATGGATTTCGCGGACATGGTGGAACACACCCCGGTCAAGAGTTACGTCATCGAATACAGGGAGCCGACCACCGACGGTTCGCAGGGCAGACTGGTTGGGGCCTGTCTGACCGACGAGCAGGGCGATGGTCTCTCGATGATCTACAGTTTCTACGATCCACAACACGAGACGCGGTCCGGGCTTGGCACTTTCATCATCCTCGACCATATCCAGCGTGCAGCCCATGTCGGGTTGCCCTACGTCTATCTCGGCTACTGGGTCGAAGGCTCTGAGCGCATGCAATACAAGGTGCGCTTCCGGCCGATGGAGAAACTGGGCCGCGATGGCTGGGAACGGTTCGAACCTGCTGCACAGGCTGTCGCCATCGAGCGTGCTGTCTCTGCGCGGCATGCCCACGCTGGAGATAACGGGCGCCCTGCCATCGAGGGCGGGCTCAAGGATGGCGTTCACGGCGCGCAGGAGCGCTACGCTCACAGTTGAGCGGCCTCTGGTACGCGTTCTGGCTGCGCTGATCGCGCTGGCGCTGCCAAGTGGGCATGCCTTTGCCCAGTCCATGCAGGCAGATCAGGAGCTTGAAGCGCTGATCCCGGATTCAGCGGTGCAGGACCCGGAAAAGTGGGCGCAGGACACCGACGCTGCGCGTTCCGGAGCGCCCCCTTCGACGCTGATCGAGGAGATCGAGGCCGACACGGCCATGCCCGATATCCCCGGCATGACTATTGCCTGGCCCGATGGCAGTGAACTCCCCTCGATCGAACCGCTTTCGCCCGATCCCGACATCGAGGTGGCCGAGCAGTCCACCGATGAAGCGGTGGAGGCGCTGCCCGGTCAGCAGGATGCCGATGCGCCTGCGAGTGTCAGGCTTGCCGATGCCGATGTTTCACGGGTGGGCAAGCAGGTGGAAGTGGCGTTCCCCAGCGGCAAGGAGGCGATTGCCGAGGAAGGCCAGATCGTCAGCCGTTTTGCCGGACTGTCCAGCCTCAAGTCGTTCGATGATGACGAGGACAACCTCGCCCAGATCGTCCGCCGTGCGCGGACCGACCGCGAGACCCTGCAGGAGGTTATGCGGGTCTATGGCTATTACGACGCGCAGGTCTACCAGACGCTTGGCGGACTGGGCGAAAGCGCCGACGGCGAGACGGCTGCACCGGTGGACGTCGAGAAGGTCGTCGTGCGCTATGACGTGCAGCCGGGGCCGCAGTACCACGTCGGAAAGATCGCGCTGGGCGATCTTGCAGCGACGGGCACGGATTACGAGGGCTTACGCGGTGCGTTCAAGCTCAACACCGGCGATGCGATCAATTCGGACCGGATCGTGGCCGAGCGGCTTTCGCTGCAGACCGCGCTGGGCGAGACCGGCTATGCCTTTGCCAAGGTTGGCGATCCCGATCTGCTGATCGATCATGAGCGTCGCGAGGGCGATCTGACTGTGCCGGTAACGCCGGGTGGGGTCTATGCCTTCGGCAAGGTGAATTCCTCGCGCGAGAAGTTCCTCAGTTCGCGGCATCTGCAGCGGATATCGCGTTTCGATCCGGGCGACCGGTTCAAGCGTTCGGAAGTGGATGACCTGCGCCAGGCGATCCTGGCGACGGGGCTGGTGTCCTCGGTGACGGTCGATGCGCGCGAGGTGGCAAGCCCGGCGGCGGGTCAGCCGGGTGTGGTCGATGTCGACGTCAAGCTGACTCCGGCGCCCTTGCGCACGATTGCCGGGCTGATCGGTTATTCAAGCGGCGAGGGCTTCCGCGTGGAGGCGAGCTGGGAGCATCGCAACTTCTTCCCGCCCGAGGGCATGGTGCGCGTGCGCGCCGTCGCGGGTACGCAGGAGCAGCTGGCGGGCCTTACCTTCCGCCGCAACAACTTCCTGACGCGCGATCTCGTGCTGAATGCCGACCTCTATGCGCGCAACCAGACGAGCAGCGCGTTCGAGGCGCGGACGATCTCGTTCACGGCTGGGCTTGAGCGTCAGACGACGCTGCTGTTCCAGAAGCCGTGGGTGTTCGCGGCGGGGGTCGAAATTCTGGCAACCGGCGAGCGCGATGCGGCGGCGATCCTCGCCAACGAGCGGCGCAAGACCTACTTCATCGGCGCGCTCCCGATGCGCGCGGCCTATGATGGCAGCGACAACCTGCTCGATCCGACGCGCGGGTTCCGGGTGGGTTTGCGCGTATCGCCCGAAATTTCGGTGCTCAACGGCGTGCGGTCGAGCTATGGCAAGGCGCAGCTCGATGCGAGCTATTACCAGCCGATGGGCGAAAAGCTGGTCGTGGCCGGGCGCGTGCGGTTCGGCACGATAATCGGCACCGACATCACCAACATCGCGCCGTCGCGCCGGTTCTATGCCGGTGGCGGCGGGTCGGTGCGTGGCTATGGCTATCAGCTGATCGGCCCGCGCGACACGGCGGGTGAGCCGAGCGGCGGGCGCGCGCTCAGCGAGTTCTCGCTGGAGGCGCGCGTCAAGACGGGATTGCTGGGCGGGGCGGTGAGCCTTGTGCCGTTCGTCGATGCAGGTGCCGTCGATACGACGACGACGCCGCGCCTGCGCGATCTGAAGATCGGTGCGGGCATCGGCCTTCGCTACCAGACCAACTTCGGACCGATCCGCATCGACCTTGGCACGCCGCTCAATCCCTCGAAGGGGGATAGCAGGATCGGGGTCTACGTCGCGCTGGGACAGGCGTTCTGATGGCGGATGAGGTCACACCTCCGGCAGCCGAGCCGACGCCGCCCGCGCGGTCGCGCCGGTCGCGGTTCGTGCGCGGGTTTGCGCGGCGAGTGGCTATCCTGACGGCGGCGGGGCTGGCTTTGCTTCTGGCGGCGCTGGTGATTCTGGATTCATCGCTGGGCCATCGGCTGGTGGCAGACCGCATTGCGGCCATCACGCCCGGTTCAGGCCTGAGGATCGAAATCGGGCGGATCGACGGGTCGATCTATGGCGCGGCCAAGCTGCGCGATATCCGGGTGAGCGATCCGGAAGGGGTGTTCCTGACTGTCCCCGAAGCGGAGCTGGACTGGCGGCCGCTGGCCTGGCTGAAGACCGGGCTCGACGTCCGTTTGCTGGCACTGCACCGGGGCGTGCTGCGCCGCGCGCCGCGCCTTCGACCGAGCGAGGACAAGAACGCGCCGATCCTCCCGGATTTCGATATCCGTATCGACAAGCTGGTGATCGACAACCTGACCGTTTCCGAGGCCATGGCCGGGCAGAAGCGGCGGGTGGACGTGCTGGCCAAGGCCGACATTCGCGGCGGTCATGCCATCGTTGACGTTGCGGGCAAGATCGCCGGTGACCGCGTGCTGTTCCGGCTTGATAGCGAACCTGATCGCGACAAGTTCGAGCTGCGGCTTGCCTACGATGCACCCAAGGACGGCATGATCGCCAAGATGGCGGGCGCCGAGGGTGACATCCGTGCCGACGTGTTCGGTCGTGGCGGCTGGTCGCGCTGGGATGGGCTTGCCTATGCCACGATGGGCGGCAAGCGGCTGGCAGCGTTCCAGCTGGGCAATCAGTCTGGCATGTATCGGCTTGCCGGGCAGGCCTGGCCGGGCTCGCTGGTCAAGGGCACGGCGGCGCAGGCGGTGGGGCCAGCACTTTCGGTGCTCTATGATGGCACCTTTGCCGACAACGCCTTCGACGGCGCGCTGCGCACGGCTGGCGATGCTTTCAAGGTTTCGGCCAACGGAAAGCTCGATCTGGCGCAGAACGAGGCTGAGGATCTGAAGGTCCGGGCGCTGGTGCTCAAGCCCGGGAAGCTGATTTCGGCGCCAGAACTGGCGGGCGTGGCGATCGATGCGACGCTGGATGGGGCATTCTCCGACCTTTCAATCGAACACGACCTGCGCGTGCAGCGGCTGAAGCTCGGCACGCTCGATGCACAAGGACTGCGCTCCAGCGGCACGGCAACGTGGGACGGCAAGCGCTTCGTCCTGCCGCTGGCGGTGACGGCGCAGCGTGTTGTGACGGGCAACACGATGATCGACCCCCGCTTTCCGGGCGCGCGCATCGGTGGCGATCTGGTGTTCGAAGGAAGCAGGCTGACTTCGGACAACCTCTCGCTTGCGATGAAGGGCCTCGGGGCGCGACTGGCGCTGCGGGGCGACATGGCGCGGGGCGGCTATGCGCTGGCAGGGCCGGTGGTGGCGCGAGGCTTTGCGGTGCAAAACCTCGGTGCGGTGGATGGCACGGCCAAGATCCTGTTCAAGATCGGCAAGGGCGTTCCGTGGACGCTGCAGGCCAACCTTGCCGGGCGGATGACGCGGATCGACAACGAAACGCTGCAGACGCTGACTGGCGGCGGCGTGCGCTTTGCCGGTGGGCTGGCGCTGGGCGAGCGGGTGCCGATCACTTTCCGCAAGGCGACGATCAATTCGGCCAAACTGCAGATGGCGCTCGACGGCAAGGTCCTGCCCGGCGGCGCGGCTTCGCTGACCGGCAGCGGGCGGCATACCGAATACGGTCCGTTCACCGTCGAGGCGGCGATGACGGCCGAGGGGCCGAACGCAGTGCTGGTGTTTGCCAGTCCGCTTCCGGCTGCGGGGCTGAAGGATGTACGCGTGGCGCTTTCTCCCATCGCCGATGGCTTCCGCATCGAGACTGGCGGGGAATCGACGCTGGGGCCGTTTAACGGAACGCTGGGGCTGTTCATGCCGCCGGGCGGGGCGACGCGGATCGACATCCAGCAGTTCCGCGTGTGGCAGACCGATGTGACCGGCGGGGTAACGCTGGGCAAGGATGGCGTTGCCGGACAAATAGCGCTGGCTGGTGGAGGACTGAACGGCACCGTGGCGCTGGCTCCACGTGAAGGCGGGCAAGGTTTCGACGCCAACGTTACGGCGCGCAATGCCCGCTTTGGCGGGGCACGCCCCCTATCCATCGGCAATGCCAAGGTCGAGGCGACGGGTCTTCTCAAGGACGGACATTCGACCATCGAGGGCACACTGCTGGCCGAGGGCATCGGCATGGGCAAGGTGTTCATCGGCAAACTTTCGGCGGCCGCCTATCTGCAGGATGGTAGCGGTTCGGTCACGGCGGCAGTCTCGGGCCGTAGGGGCACGCGCTTTGCATTACAGGGCACGGCGGCGTTCTCGCCCGACCAGATCGTGGCATTTGTCTCAGGCGAATATGCGGGACGACAGGTTTCGATGCCCCGTCGTGCCGTGCTCACGCGTGAGGGCGAGGGCTGGCGGCTTTCTCCGACGCAGATTGGCTTCGGGCGCGGAATCCTCATTGCGGAGGGCCATGTGCTGGGCGGGCCGACGCAGATGCGCTTGCTGCTTTCGAAAATGCCGCTCTCGGTGGTGGACATCGTCGTGGCGGACCTTGGCCTTGGCGGCATTGCCTCGGGCATTGTTGAGTACAACAACGACGGCAAGGGTGCGCCTGCGGGCAATGCCGCGTTGATGGTGAAGGGCCTGTCGCGCTCAGGGCTGGTGCTCACCTCGCGTCCGGTGGACGTGGCATTGGTGGCGCGGCTCGATCCGGAGGCGCTGCAGATGCGCACGGTGATCCGCGAGGGCAGCGACATTCGCGGGCGGTTCCAGGCCATCGTCAGTGGATTGCCGCGGGGCGGTGGTTTCATGGACCGGCTGGAAGCAGGACGGCTTGCAGGGCAGCTGCGTTATTCGGGACCGGCCGATGCGCTGTGGCGGCTTACGGGCGTCGAGGTGTTCGACCTGACCGGGCCGGTTGGCGTGCGCGCCGACGTCTCGGGCACGATTTCCGCGCCGGTGCTGCAGGGCGCGGTCGCCTCGAAGGGGATGCGGGTACAGAGCACGCTGACCGGCACCGACATTGGGCAGGTGCAGCTCGCGGGCACCTTTACCGATTCCACGCTGCAGCTTGCGAGCTTCAGCGGGACAACAGCCAATGGCGGGCGAGTGAGCGGAAGCGGTACGATCGGGCTGGCCGAGCTTTCAGAGCACGGCCCTTCCATCGATCTCCGGCTTTCGGCGCAGAACGCGCAGCTGGTCAACCGTGACGACATGGCCGCGACCGTTACCGGTCCGTTGCGCATCGTCAGCAATGGCGTGGGCGGAACAATCGCCGGGCGCGTACGGATCGAACGGGCGCGCTGGGCGCTTGGACGGGCCAGCGCGGTTCAGGACCTGCCGGTTATCGCGACGCGCGAAGTTAATGCTCCGGCTGACGCTGCTCCGGCCAAGGCTGCATCCGCGCCATGGCGCTTCCTGATAGATGCGGCGGGTGCGAACCGGATCGACGTGCGCGGGTTGGGCCTCGACAGCGAATGGGGCGCGGACATTCGCCTGCGCGGATCGACGGCGGCGCCGCAGATTTTCGGCACGGCAGACCTTGTGCGTGGTGGCTACGAATTCGCGGGCAAGCGCTTCGAACTGACGCGCGGACGCATCCGCTTTGCCGGCGAAGTCCCGGTCGACCCGCAGCTCGACATCGTGGCCGAGGGGGATGCGAACAACATCAGCGCCAAGATCACCATTACCGGCACCGGCACGAAGCCCAATATCGCCTTCTCGTCGACCCCTGCGCTGCCTGAGGAGGAACTGCTCAGCCGCATCCTGTTCGGCAGCTCGATCACCCAGATTTCTGCGCCCGAGGCAGTGCAGCTTGCAGCTGCATTGGCGAGCCTGCGCGGCGGCGGCGGGCTCGATCCGATCAACAAGCTGCGCGCGGCCATCGGTCTTGATCGTCTGCGCATCGTGGGCGCAGACCCGACGGTGGGCTCGGGCACGAGCATCGCAGTGGGCAAGTACATCGGGCGGCGGTTCTTCGTGGAACTGGTGACCGATGGCGCGGGGTACAGCGCCACGTCGGTGGAGTTCCGCATCACCCGCTGGCTGGCGCTGCTTGGCACGATGTCGACGATTGGCGACGAAAGCCTCAACCTCAAGGTGAGCAAGGACTACTGACCGGGGCTGTCATGGCTCTTTCATCTGGTCCTCAAACTGACATCAGGCGGTGGCCAAGCATGGCGCATGAGCACGCCATCTGCCCCTTTGCTGATCTGTGACCTGACCCAGAGTTACGCGCCGCACGGCGGAGGGGGCATCGGCACTTACCTCCGCGAGAAGCAGCGCCATGTGATCGAGCGAACCGGCCATCGGCTGCTGCAGATCGTGCCAGGTCCGGAAGATCGCGTGATCGAGAATGGCCGCCACATCTGGGTCGAAGTCGGCGCGGAACAGGTGCGCGGCAGTCCGAACTATCGCTTCATCATGCGCACGAAAGTGGTGCGCGACGTGCTTGAGCACTATCGTCCCGACCTGATCGAATCACAGTGCCCGTGGGTGCTGCCATGGACCGCGATCAATTATCGCCGCGCATTTCCGGACACCGCGCTGGTGGCGGGATATCATACCGATTTCCCCAATGCGCATATCTATCGCGTGGGCTCTAGCCTGTTCGGCGAGTTTGTCGGGCGTGGTTTGCGGCGGCTCGCGATGGGTTACGCCGAACTGACGTACCGCGAGTTCGATCGCGTCTACACGCTGAGCGAAGCCATGGCCGATGTCTTGCGTGGCTATCGCATCGAGCATGTCGATGTCGTTTCGCTGGGCGTGGATACGGCGCTGTTTCATCCGGACCGGCGCGACCCTGAATGGCGCAAAAGTCTCGGCCTCAGTGCCAAGGGGCCGCTGCTGGTCTATGCGGGACGGATCGATAACGAGAAGCGTGCCGACCGGCTGCTGGCGATGTTCAGGCGCTTGCCGGTCTCGCTCGACGCCGGTCTGGTGATGATCGGTGATGGCAAGTTGCGCGAGGCATTGCAGGCCGAAGCGCTGGGGTTGCAGGTGGCGTTTCCGGGCTTCCTTGCGGATCGAACGGCCCTTGCCCGCGCGCTGGCATCGTCGGACATCTATGTTTCGGCGATGGCGGATGAGACGTTCGGCATTTCGGTGATAGAGGCACAGGCGAGCGGGTTGCCGGTGGTGGGCGTTCGCTCGGGCGCGATGATCGAGCGGGTCGTGCCAGGCACGGGAATCCTCGTGGGCGTTGATGACGCTGTAGCGATGGCAGCTGCGGTGGAAAGGATGTGGCAGGGCGGTCGTGCGCAAATGGGTGGTGTGGCGCGGGCCCACGTCGCAGGCCGGTTCGAGTGGTCGCACACCTTCGACGCTCTGCTGGGCGAGGTCTATCCAGAAGCCTTGCACAGAGCCCGGCAACGCACGAAGAAGGGCCGCGCCAGCGGCACGGCCCTTTCGTTGCTGGGAAACGGAATGATCAGGCGGGGAGGCCGCTGATCGCCTTCATTTCCATGAAGTCCTTGAGGCCATAAAGACCGCCTTCGCGGCCATTGCCCGACTGCTTGTAGCCACCGAACGGGGCGCCCGGAGTCGGGCCCCAGTTGTTGATCGCAACCATGCCTGCGCGCAGAGCGGGAGCGACTTCCGCCGCCTTGGCAGGATCGCCGGTGATGCAGGCCGAGAGGCCATAAGCGGTGTCGTTGGCGATCTCGATGGCCTGGTCGAGGCTGTCATAGGCCATGATCGTGGCGACCGGACCGAAGATTTCCTCCTGCGCGATACGCATGTCCGGCGTGACGCCCGAGAACACCGTGGGCTTGATGTAGTAGCCGCGGTTGACGTTGGCGGGCAGGTCGGGGCCGCCGGTCTCAAGCTTGGCGCCTTCGTCGATCGCGGACTGGATCAGCCCGCGGATCTTGTCGAACTGGGCCTTGTTGACGACCGGGCCGAGGTGCTGGCCTTCCTGCAGCGGATCGCCGACCGGGGTGGCCGAATACATTGCCGAGACGAAGGCAGCGGCTTCTGCCTCGCGCTCACGCGGCACGAGGATGCGGGTGGGCGAGATGCACGACTGGCCGGTGTTGACCAGCGGGCCGGAGGCGGTGGAGGGCAGGTGCGCGGCGAAATCGGCGTCAGGCAGGACGAGATTGGGCGACTTGCCGCCCAGTTCCTGATGGACGCGCTTGACCGTGTCGGCAGCGGCCTTGGCGACGAGGATGCCTGCACGGGTCGAGCCGGTGAAGCTGACCATGTCGATGCCTGGGTGCGAGCTGATTGCGGTGCCGACGCCCGGGCCATCGCCCTGGACGAGGTTGAACACGCCTGGCGGCACGCCTGCAGCATCGAGGATTTCGGCGAAGATCACGGCGTTGGTCGGGCATTCTTCCGAAGGCTTGAGGATCATCGTGTTGCCTGCGGCAAGCGCCGGGGCGACCTTCAGGGCGATCTGGTTGAGCGGCCAGTTCCACGGGGTGATCATCCCGACGACGCCGATGGGTTCGTAAGCGACCTTGTAGGCGCCGTTGTCTTCCATGAAGTTGAAGTTCTTGAGCGCGGCCATGGTGCCGAGGAAGCCGCCGATGCCGGCGCCGACCTGTGCGGTTCCGCCAAAGCTGACCGGAGCGCCCATTTCCTCGGCCATGGCAACGGCGAGATCAGGCGCGCGCTTCTTGAACTCGGCGACGATGCGATCCATCAGCGCGAGGCGTTCCTCGCGCGTGGTCTTGCTGAAAGACTTGAAGGCGCGCTGGGCAGCGGCGACGGCCTTGTCGACATCGGCCTGCGTGCCGAGCGTGATCGCGCAGATGGCCTCTTCGGTAGCCGGGTTGATCACTTCGTGGCGCTTGCCGCCTTCGCTGTCGACCCACTTGCCATCGATGTAATGCTGAAGCTTCTCGCGCATTGCCGTATCTCCCGATTGTGAGCGGGCCGGGCATGTCCTGCCCGGCCCCTAGCCTCATCGAAAGTAGGCAGCCGCGTTGCATTCTGCAACCTGCCGGCCGTGTCCGATCATGTCACCGAGAGGTCATCCTGGCGCGTCGGCTCAAATTCGTCGGCCGCGAAACAGGTGCACGAGACCGATCAGGATTGCGATGATCAGAACGATGTGGATGACAGCTGCCGTCACCTTGAAGGCGAAGACGCCAAGCGCCCACAGAACGAAAAGGATCAGGGCGATGGTCAAAAGCATAGAGGGACTCCGATGCGTTCCTCCCGCCCGCGCCCATTGGCCGATAAATCCGCGAAGCGGCGCGAAGTTCCTGTGTCGCAGAACCTATTCAGCGATAACCATTTATTCGGAACCGCTTGCTACGTCTTAGAGCATGGGGACGGGATCCACCTTCATGCGCGCCGGGATCCGGCACGATTCCGGCGCGGCAGGCGCCGCGTGGATCGTTGTCGGTACATTCCTTGCGCTGGTTGCGCTGACGGCAGCGCTGGTGGCGGCGTTCAGCAATTCGACGAGCATTGCCGACCGCTTTGCCCGGACCGAGGAGCAGAGGCTGGTCGCGCGATTCATCGAGCGTACCGAGCGTCAGATCCTCGAGGCAGACAAGTTGCAGATCGTCTGGGACGACGCGGTAGTGAAGCTCAATGGGCCCGATGCCGAGCAATGGGCGCGGAACTTCCTTGCCGGGTACTTTTGGGGCAGCCACCGGATCGACAGAATCTACCATGTGCGCTTCGACGGGACGGCGGTTCGGTGCTGGCGGGGCGCTCACCTGACGCAGGATTGCCGCTACGGCCAGCTCAGGTCGATGGTGAAAGGGCTGATCCGCCAATCGGTCAGTTTTGACGATGGTCAGAAGGTCGCCGATTTGCGGCCACAGGGCAGCGTTCTCTGGCCTTTCGACAGCAAGGGCCTGCCAATGTCGCGGGGGCTTTCGGCGGTGACATCATTCGATGGCCACCCGGCGATGGTTGCGGTGGCCTCTGTCGTGCCGGATGTGACGCCCTCGCTGATGCGTGGCGAGCCTGACTACATCGTGCTGGTGCGCTATGTCGACGAACGCGTGATCAGCGACTTGCAGTCCTCTCTGCTGCTGGACGGGGTGAAGTTCTCGACAGAGCCGGAAAACGACCCGGCGCGCAATTCGCTTGCTCTTAGCGATGCGCAAAGGCAGCAGATCGGATGGTTGTCATGGATATCCAAGCCGCCCGGCCCGGCGATCCTGCGCCAGACCGCGCCATTGCTGGCCATCTACATCCTTTTCTTCGTCGGCGTCGTGGCCGGCGGTGCGATCATCGTTCGTCGGATGCGGCGCACGACCAGCGAACTGGTGGCGAGTGAAGCGCAGGCACAGCACAACGCTCTGCACGATGCGATGTCCGGTCTGCCCAACCGCGCCCACTTCATGCAGCGTCTCCGTCAGGAACTGGCAGCATGTGTGGAACAGTCCGAGTTGGGCGATGTCTTCGTGGCCTATGTCGACATCGACCGGTTCAAGGTGGTCAACGATACGCTGGGCCACCATGTGGGCGACGAACTGGTGCGGCAAGTGGCTCTGCGGATGCGTCGCTCGCTACCGCCCGGTGATTTCCTCTCGCGCTTCGGGGGCGACGAGTTCGTGCTGTTGCGCCGTTCAACCGGAGGCCGGGTGGCGGCAGACATGCTGGGGCGCCAGCTCATGGCCATCGCGCGCGAGCCGTTCGTGATTTCGGGCAACAGCCTCGAAATCAGCTTTTCCTGCGGGATCAGCTGGGGGCCTGAGCAGAGCGAGGATCCCGGCGAACTGTTGCGCCGTGCTGATATCGCACTCTATCGCGCCAAGCAGCGCGGGCGTGCTCGCTATCGCCGCTTCACCCGCGACATGGATGCCTCGGTCAAGCTGCGGCTCGAGATGGAGATGGAGCTGCGCCGCGCCATCGTGCGCGACGAACTGACGCTTGCTTACCAGCCTGTGGTCAATGCAGCGGACGGAGCTGTTCTCGGTTTCGAGGCGTTGTTGCGCTGGCACCACCCCGAGCGCGGTCCGATCCGGCCGGGGCTTTTCGTGCCGGTGGCCGAGCAGGCGGGGCTGATGCTGGCACTCGGCAACTGGGTGCTGCGCCGCGTGTTCACCGAGTGTCAGGATTGGTCCGACTGCGAGATTTCGGTCAACCTCTCGCCGCTGCAGATCATGGCGAGCGACTTTCTCCAGACCATCGACGCGCTCGTGCGCGAAACGGGGGCAGACCCGCGGCGGTTCATCCTGGAAGTGACCGAAGGGGTCATGCTGGACCGGTCGGACCATGTCGTCGAAGTGCTGAAGGGGCTGAAGTATCGCGGATTCCGCATCGCGCTGGACGACTTCGGAATTGGCTATTCCTCGCTCAGCTACCTGCGCTCGTTCCAGTTTGACCGGATCAAGATCGACCGTTCGTTCGTGCAGAATATCGAGGCGGATCTCGATGCACATTCGATCCTGCGGGCAATCGTCTCGCTCGGCCATACCTTGCGGATGAAGGTGGTGGCCGAAGGCGTGGAAACGCCGATGCAGCGGGCGCTGGTTCAGGCGGCAGGCTGCCAGATGATTCAGGGCCATCTGTTCTGGGAGGCAATGCCGGGGGACGAGGCGAAGGCCTTGATCGTACCGCTGGAGCGCAAGCAGCGCCGCCTCGCTTGAAGCTGGCGCTCGCCGCCGTTGCGGATCAGCCCTTGGCGGGCTTTGCCGAAGAAGCGTCAGCCGTCAGGGTGCGGGGGTAGATGAAGCCCTTGGCTGGGCTGGCGCGCAGGCCCACCGAACGGGTCGGCGCATACCATACGCGGACTTCGCTCCAATCCCCGGCTGCCGAAACGTCGATTGCCATGACGCCCTTTTCGACCATGCCCGGACCTGACCAGTTGGCATGATCGATCAGGATGTGGCGCGCATCGACGACCTTGCGGACGACGGCGACGTGGCCATAGGGCATAGCGCGGGTGCCAGCAAAAGCGAGAACGGCACCGGCCTTGGGCTGCTGGCCACGATCGTAGCTGCCTTCCGCATTGCTCCACCAGTCACGCGCGTTGCCGCTGATCTGGACGTCGGAAATCTGGCGGGCGTAGGTTACGCACTGGAGCCGGGCATGCGCTGCCGAGGGCAGGGCGGCAAAGGCGAAGAGTGCGAGAAATGCTGCGACCGCGTTCTTTATCATGTGCAGCATGACTAAGGATTTCCGCGGATTCGAGGAGTCCTGCACCCCTCCGTTCATCCTGCCGCAATCACAGCTCGTCTCGGTTCGTCGCAAAATGTCCGGCGGCTGTGGATAAAATCACAAACTCGTGCGTTCCCCGCTGCAGGCGGCCCCCGCAAAACAATAAGGGCGCCCGGTTTCCCGGACGCCCTCTATGTCTTCGCTGACCGAATGGATCAGAGCGAGTAGTACATGTCGAACTCGACGGCCGACGGCGTGGTTTCCCAGCGCATCACTTCCGGCCACTTCAGTTCGATGTAGGCCTCGATCTGGTCCTTGGTGAACACGCCACCCTGAAGCAGGAATTCATGGTCGGCTTCGAGGCTGTCGAGCGCTTCACGGAGCGAACCGCAAACGGTCGGAACCTGGGCGAGCTCTGCCGGCGGCAGGTCGTACAGGTTCTTGTCCATGGCTTCGCCCGGGTGGATCTTGTTCTTGATCCCGTCGAGACCAGCCATGAGCAGCGCCGCATAGCACAGGTAGGGGTTGGCCATCGCGTCGGGGAAGCGGAACTCGACGCGCTTCGCCTTGGCGCCAGCGCCATAGGGGATGCGGCACGAGGCCGAGCGGTTGCGAGCCGAGTAGGCGAGCAGCACGGGGGCTTCATAGCCCGGCACCAGACGCTTGTAGCTGTTGGTGGTCGGGTTGGTGAAGGCGTTCAGTGCCTTGGCGTGCTTGATCACGCCGCCGATGAAGTACAGGCACATTTCCGACAGGCCGGCATAGCCGTTGCCTGCGAAGAGCGGCTTGCCACCGTCCCAGATCGAGATGTGGGTGTGCATGCCCGAACCATTGTCGGTCTTGATCGGCTTCGGCATGAACGTTGCGGTCTTGCCATAGGCCTGGGCGACCTGCTGCACGACGTACTTGTAGACCTGCATGCGGTCAGCCGTCTGAACGAGCGTGCCGAAGGTCAGGCCGAGTTCGTGCTGGGCCGAGGCCACTTCGTGGTGGTGCTTGTCGCAGGGCAGGCCCATTTCGATCATCGTGCGGACCATTTCGCCGCGAATGTCGACGCAGCTGTCAACCGGAGCGACCGGGAAGTAGCCGCCCTTGGCGCGCGGACGGTGACCGAGGTTGCCGCCTTCGTAGTCCTTGGCCGAGTTGGTCGGCAGTTCGATGTCGTCGATCTTGAAGCCGTTGCCGTCGTAGCCGTCGTAGAACTTGACGTCGTCGAACAGGAAGAACTCAGCTTCCGGGCCGACATAGACGGTGTCGCCGAAACCGGCCGACTTGACGAATGCTTCTGCGCGCTTGGCGGTCGAACGCGGGTCACGGGCGTAGAGTTCGCCGGTCGACGGTTCGACGATGTCGCAGCAGATGACCAGCATCGGCGAGGCCGAGAACGGATCGATGTAAACGGCATCAAGGTCGGGCTTGAGGATCATGTCCGACTCGTTGATGGCCTTCCAGCCTTCGATCGACGAACCGTCGAACATCAGGCCGTCTTCCAGCTCGTCTTCGCCGAGCACGGTCGAGACCATGGTCAGGTGCTGCCACTTGCCCTTCGGGTCAGTGAAGCGCAGGTCGACCCATTCGATTTCCTCGTCCTTGATACGGGCAAGGATGTCCTTTGCAGTTGCCATCGCTGGTCCTTCTTAATGCCCCGGCGGAGAGGTCCGGGGGTATCTGGGGTGGTTGTCTGGAGGCTGCCCGTCCACAGGCCACCCCCGTTATGCTGCCAGCCGGACGCGAACATCCGGACAGGCCTCAAACTGGTATTGTCATGCCGATCAGATCGCCCGATCAGATCGCATCGTCGTTGCGCTCTCCGGTACGGATGCGCAGCGCGCTTTCGACGGGGATCACGAAGATCTTGCCATCGCCGATGCGGCCGGTCTGGGCGGCGGAAGCGATCGCTTCGACGACCCGGTCAACCAGAGCATCGCCGACCACGACCTCGAGCTTCACCTTGGGCAGGAAATCCACGACATATTCGGCGCCGCGATAGAGTTCGGTATGCCCCTTCTGGCGGCCGAAACCCTTGGCTTCGGTCACCGTGATGCCCGACACGCCGATCTCGTGCAGCGCTTCCTTTACTTCATCGAGCTTGAAGGGCTTGATGATCGCTTCGACCTTTTTCACGTCGTTCAGACCCCTGCAACGCTGGCCGGGCCGCCGCAGTGGCGTTCCGGCAATGAGTTCCCGTGCGTGACGACGGCATTACAAGAATCGTGCCACGCGCTGAGGCAAAGCACTAGGCGATCACGCTGCAACGCGAAAGCCGTAAAATCAGGGGTTCGGCAAGATTTGAATCGAATGCACGAAGCCAACATGCGCAAGATTGCGCAGGCTTGTTCAATTCATGCATAATTTTTGCGCAACGCCTGCCTGTTTTTTGGGCAGGAGAGGGCAGGTCAAGCCGCGTAAGGAGGCTTGTCGAGGCCTTTCGGGCTGGCGGTAAAGATCTCGCAGCCGTCCTCGGTGATGCCGATGGAGTGCTCGAACTGCGCCGAGAGCGAGCGGTCACGCGTTACCGCCGTCCAGCCATCCTCGAGGATTTTCACGCCGGGCTTGCCGAGGTTGATCATCGGCTCGATCGTGAAGAACATGCCGGGCTTGAGTTCTGGCCCCGTTCCCGCACGGGCGGCGTGGACCACTTCGGGCGCATCGTGGAACAGGCGACCGAGGCCATGGCCGCAAAATTCGCGCACGACGCCGTAGCGCTGTTTTTCGGCATGGGCCTGGATTGCAGCGCCGATATCGCCCAGGCGCGCGCCGGGCCTGGCGTGCTCGATCCCCATCATCAGGCATTCATAGGTCACGTCGACGAGGCGTTTGGCCTTCAGCGGCACGTCACCGACGAGGTACATGCGGCTGGTATCGCCATGCCAGCCATCGAGCAGCGGGGTGACGTCGATATTGACGATGTCGCCGTCCTTCAGCGTCTTTTCCGAAGGGATGCCATGGCAGACGACGTGATTGATCGAGATGCAGCAGGAATGGGTGTAGCCGCGATAACCGAGCGTTGCCGGGACCGCGCCGCCATCGAGCGTCATCTGCCGAACGACGTCGTCGAGATAATCGGTCCGGACTCCGGGCACCACCAGCGGGGCCAGGGCATCGAGAATCTCGGCGGCAAGGCGTCCGGCCTTGCGCATCCCTTCGAAGCCTGCGGGGCCATGGAGCTTGATGGTGCCGTCACGCAATTGGACGTCGTGGTCTTCAACGGTCAGATATTCGGTCATGCTGGCCATGTAGCGACATTGCCTGCAAATTGCGACCCTCTGGCCACGGCGGATTTCATCGTGCGACGAAAGCGGCGCGGTATTCGGGCCTGACGGCGGCGAGCACCTTGGGCGTTACCGGCACTGTCACCTCGTAATCGCCCTCGGCATAGGGGCCTGCGGCATAGGGGGAGATGAGGATGCCGATGCGGTCAAAGGCCTTGCCATTCGACGAGCCGAGGATGACCGTTTGTTCTGCCGGGTCGATGCATTCGCTGAATTCGGCGATGTCGCCCATGTTCTGCCCTTCGCGCTTCCTTGCCCGCTGGCGATCGAGTTCCTTGCAGAACGGTGCGCGGATGGACTCGGTCAGCGCGGCTTTGGAAGTGAACAGATCAATCGGCGCGCGGCGTTTGCCTGCGATCCTGTCCCACAGGATGGTATCGTAGACGTAGTTGGGATGCGCGCCGCCGCTGTAGAAGCCGACCAACGTCGACATGCTCAGCCACGCCGGGAGGTCGGTGACGACCTTCCATTCGACGCTGTGGCTGTAGGGGTTGAACGGATAACCGCCTTCCTGGGCCAGCTTCTGACCTTCCGTGGCTTCTGCCTTCAGTTCCCGTCGGGCTTTCTCGAGTTCACCGTCCAACAGCGCCTTCAGAGCCGGAATGCTACCGGCGGTGGCAGGGTAGGAGTAGTCGAACTCGTAAAGGTCGTTCTTTTCGTGGACTTCGCGTGCCGTGACCGGGATTTGTGCTGGCGGGGCGGTAGGCGCGGGTGGTTGCGCTGAAGCTTCCATGCTGGGCGCTGGAGCGGGCGCTTTCTCGGCCGAGCAACCTGCGAGCAGCGCAAGCGAGGTGAAAAGCAGAATACGCATCAGGCAATTTCCTCTCGCAACGTGCCGCGCCATGCGGCATGTCCTTGTGCAACATGACTGACAGAAACGCGCTGATCCAGCCCGATCGCGGCCAGCAGGCCATTGCACTCCATCTGGTCGACAAGGCGACGCTGCCCGACTTTCTCAAGAGCCTCAACGGCGGCCAACGCGCCGCGCTTGTGGCGCAGAAGTTCGAGGGCGGGGGGTACGAGCACGCGATCGTGCCTGACGGCGATGGCTGGTTTGCCGTGGCGGGCGTGGCGAATGTGAACGACCTGTCCTCGTGGTGCATGGCCAAGCTGGCCGACGTCCTGCCAGGCGGCACTTATCGACGCGTCGGTGGCGAACCGGGCAAGGCGCTGCATGGCTGGGTAACCGGACAATACCGCTTTGATCGCTACCGCAAGGATGCCAAGGACGCCGAACCGCGCATCCTGCTGACCAAGGATGTCGCGCTGATCGAGCCTGCGCTGGCCGAGGCGACGGCTGTGCTGATGGTACGCGATCTGGTAAACACGCCGGCAGAGGACATGGGCCCGCTGCAGCTTGAGGCCGAGGCGCGGGCGCTGGCCAAGCGGCATCATGCCGAAGTTCACGTCGTTTCCGGCGATGCGCTGGAGCACGACTATCCGATGGTCCATGCTGTGGGCCGCGCTGCTGCGCGCAGCCATGCGCCGCGCCTGATCGAGATCGAGTGGGGCGATCCCAAGCATCCGCGCGTGGCCATTGTCGGCAAGGGAGTGTGCTTTGATTCGGGAGGTCTCGACATCAAGCCGTCCTCGGGAATGGCCTTGATGAAGAAGGACATGGGCGGGGCGGCGCACGCGCTGGCGCTGGCAGGTCTGATCATGGCGATGGGCTTGAAAATCCGGTTGCACGTGCTTGTTCCTGCAGTCGAAAACGCGATTTCAGGCAACGCGTTCCGGCCGGGGGACATCCTGCGGTCTCGCGCCGGGCTTTCGGTGGAGATCACCAACACCGATGCGGAGGGCAGGCTGGTGCTGGGCGACGCGCTGACCCGCGCCACCGAGTTGAAGTCCGAACTCGTGATCGATTTTGCCACCCTGACCGGAGCGGCACGCGTTGCGCTCGGACCGGATCTGCCCGCCATGTTCGCGCGCAAGGCGGAAACCGCGCAGGGACTGCTGACCGCAGGTATCGAGCGGGACGACCCGTGCTGGCAACTTCCGTTGCACGATGGGTACCGCGAATACCTCAAGTCGGATGTGGCCGACCTGCAGAATTCACCCGCGAACGGCTTTGCAGGGGCGAGCGTTGCGGCGCTGTTTCTTGATCGTTTCGTCGGCGAAGGCATTGATTGGGCGCACTTCGATACCTTCGCCTGGCGCCCCGTGGGCAAGCCCGGGCGTCCGAAGGGCGGTGATGCATTGGGACTTCGCGCGGCCTGGGGGTTGCTCAAGAGCCGCTATTCGTGATGCACCACAGCTTGCCTGACAGCGCCGACGCCGCTAATCGCCCGGCTTTCCTGCTGCGGGGACACCCTGAATTGACCGTCGAAGCCATGCCACTTTCCACCGAACTGCCTAGCGGACAGCTCCAGCTGTCGCGTCCGGCTGACCGATCGGACAAGCCGCACCTGCCGGTGCGTGGTGACCTTGCGCATATCGGCCTCGCGGGGAAATACTTCGTGCCACACTATGCCGTGCCGATGCCGCACGCGGTCAAGAGTGGTGCGGTGCTGCGCGGTGCTGGCAAGGCTGATGCGGCGGAACTACGCGCCTTGGCCGCCGGTGAAATGTTCGACGTTCTTGACATGGCGGGTGGCTGGGCCTGGGGCCAGGCGCAATCGGACCAGCTTGTCGGTTATGTCGAAGTCGGCAAGCTGGAAGCGGTAGCGTGACTACTTCAGTATTCATCGACGGTGCAGCAGGCACTACGGGCCTCGAGATTGCCGAGCGGCTTGCCGGGCGCAGTGAGTTTGCGCTGATCGCGCTCGACGATGCGCGGCGCAAGGACGATGCTGCCCGCGCCGAGGCCATCAACGACGCCGATGTGGTGATCCTGTGTCTGCCTGATGACGCCGCACGCGATGCCGTGGCGATGATCCGCAACGATCGCACCCGTGTGATTGACGCTTCGACCGCGTATCGTGTTGCCGATGGCTGGACTTATGGTTTCCCCGAGATCGTCGGACGCGAGACGGTGGCCGAGGCCAAGCGCGTTTCGAATCCTGGCTGCTATCCCACCGGCTTCATCGGCCTGCTCGCGCCTTTGGTGCACAACGGACTGCTTCCGGCTGCATGGCCCTACAGTTGCAATGCTGTCTCGGGCTACTCGGGCGGCGGCAAGGCGCTGATCGGGCGGTTCGAGGCTGACACCGACATCGCCTGGCGTGGATATGGCCTGACGTTCGGTCACAAGCATGTGCCCGAGATGCAGCGCTACACCGGCGTTGCCATCCCGCCGCTGTTCAGCCCTGCAGTGGTCAATGCCCATCGCGGCATGGTTGTCGAAATCCCTCTGCCGCTGGGCGTGATGCCCGGCAACGTGCCTGCAGAACTGCTGCGCGCTGCACTGACGCAGTTCTATGCCGGATCGCCGATCGTCACCGTGGCGCAGGAGCTTCCTGCTGATGGCGAGATGCTGATGCGCGCTTCGATGGAGCCGTGGGACGGCCTTGCGCTGCATGTGATGGGCAGCGCCGATGGCGAACAGGCGCGGCTGGTGGCCGTGCTCGATAACCTCGGCAAGGGGGCAAGCGGGGCTGCGGTGCAGACGCTGAACCTGATGGCCGGGTTGGACGAGACGGCGGGGCTGCGGCTCTAACTCCCGATACCATAAATGCTGCGTCCCCGCGTAGGCGGGGACCCCAGTGGGTTTGCGCTGATGCTCTAGCAACACCGAGGCTCCCGCCTTCGCGGGGGTGCTTGCATTTTCGCGTGTGTTTCAACCTCATGCGTCAAAAAAAGAGGGGCGACATCGCGAGATGCCGCCCCTTCAGTTTCTGGAAACGTGACGTAGAAACTACGTTACGTGGACTTAAAAGTCGGCCTGGAAGCCAACCTTGAAGTAACGGCCAAGGATGCCCTGTCCGCCTTGGATCGGGTTGTAGAGGTGCGCGCCGTAGGTCACGACATCGACCGGCGGCATCTTGTCGAACAGGTTCAGCGCGGTAAGCGACAGCGTGAAGCGGTCGTTGACCTTGAAGCGCGTCTGCAGGTCGAACGTGATGTAACGCGGAACGTCGCAACCGGTCGGGCTGTAGCCGGGGTTCTGGCCGCAGTCCTTGTAGAGGTCGCCCTGGTCCATCGCCGAGAGGTTGTAGCCACCGAAGTAGTTTACAGTGGTGTTGATCTCGAGATTGTCGTCGAACTGCAGGCCGTTCAGCCAGTAGCCGTGCCACTTCGGAGTCCCCGAACCTGCCGTCAGGTTGAAGTTGCCGAGCGTCCCGTCATAGCGCTCCACGCCACCGCCACTGTTGGTCAAGTCCGATTCCAGCTTGATGATGTAGCTGGCTTCGAGATGGCTGGTGAAGCGGATGTTGTCCGTCAGGTTGATCCGGCCGTCGATCTGGAAGTCGAGGCCCGACACGGTCTGCGTGTTCGCGTTGATCAGCTGCGACTGGATGAAGGCGAGGCGTGGCGTCGCATTCGGGAAGTCGGGGCTGGGAGCGTCCGCGATCACGGTGTAGCCCGCCGGGATTGGCTGGCCGGTGTAGTAAGCTTCAAGCGCTGGTGCGTTCGAAGGCTGCGTGATCACGCCGGTCTTCTTGATGTTGTAGTAGTCGACCGACAGCGTGAAGTTGCGGACCGGCTCGAACACGAAGCCAGCGGTGAAGCTGCGCGAACGTTCCGGCTTCAGGTTCGGCGAGGCCAGCGTCGTCTGGCCATAGGAAGCTGAGCGGATGTAGGTCGGGCAGGTGCTGTAGCCGTTCGGGTTGCTGTCGGAAGTCGTGCCGGTGTTGCAGCCGTACTGCGCCAGATAGGCATTGTTGAAGATGCCGGCGCTGTTGGTCACGAAGCCCGTCGTCGGCAGGGCGTTGGCCTCGCCGAACGAAGGAATGCGGAAACCCTTCGACCAGGTGCCGCGGATCAGAAGTTCGTCGATCGGCTTGAACTTGATGCCAGCCTTGGGGCTGAAAGCGTTCTGGCCGCTCGAGTATTTGTCATAGCGACCCGCGAGGTTGATTTCGACCTTGTCGACGATCGGCGCGTTGATTTCGGCAAAGCCCGAATAGACCCAGCGGCTGCCCTTGGTGCCGAAGGCGTTCAGCGTGAAATAGCGCTGCGTCGGACCGAAATAGTCGGGGTTGCCCGAAGGCGCATCGACCGCTTCGTACCGGGCGCCGGCGCCGACTGCGACTTGCAGCTTGCCACCCGGCAGATCGAACAGATCCGCACCGAGCGTGCCCTGGAACTGTACCTGGTCAGAGGTGGCGTTCAGGATCTGCGTCGGGCGAATGAAGTCGTTCTGGGCCTGCGTGTTCTGGGTCGGATCGACGAAGTTGTAGGTGCCGCGCGCGATCGCCGTCAGCAGATTGGCGATGTAGACATAGCCCTTCTGCGTGCGCCGCAGATCGTCGTGCATCGCGGTCGCGCCGAAATCGAAGTTGATGCTGTCGGTCAGGTCGCCCTTGATGCCGATTGCACCACGATAGGCCCGGTTGCGGGTTTCATTGAAGGTCGCCTGATCAAACAAGCGGCCTTGGATACGGGCAAGCTGTCCGGCACCGGCGAACGGGTTGTTCGGGTTGAGCGTGCCGTTGGTGGCATTACAGCCCGTGTTGAGGCCGCTCGCATCACCCACGCCATTGGCGCAGACATAGACCGGCAGGGTCAGCGCGAACGAACCCGGCGCGCGGCTGGCAGCGTTGTTCGAGGTCGAGAAGCCCGGGAAGAGAATGCCGGCATTGGCATTGCGAGAGATCGCTTCGGGCAAGCCGCTGTAGGCAGACTTGCTCTGGATGAAGTTGAACTCTGCGTACCCTTCAATGCTGTCAGTCAGTGCCGCCGTGACGCGGGCTGAAACGCCCCAGCGTTCGATTTCTGGCTGGATCACGCCGTACTTGCGGGTGAGGTCAACGGTGCAGGTCTGCAACGGCTGCGCTGCGTTCGCCGCCCCCGCAAGCTGCGCGGGCGTCAGGGAATACGCACTGTCGCACCCGACGTTGTTGAGCAGCTGGAAGCGGCCCAGCGCCGTGGTGTTGGTCGGATCGTAGGGACGGACAATCAGCGGGCCGCCCGCACCGGTAAAGCTGGTTGCCGTGGGCGAATTGATGCGGTCGTCGCTGCCGCAATTGCCATCGGGCGAGCACACGCCGCGCAGGTCATCCGTGTTGAAGGGATAGCCGCGGTCGCGGTTCATGAGCTTGTTGCTCTTGTAGTAGAACCCCGAGACGTAGGCGTTGTAGCCGTTCTCTTCGATGTCGCCCACGCCAGCGGTCAGCGACAGGCGGTATTGCGAGGCATCGCCGCGATCGGAAATGCCGGCTTCGCCACGGGCGCGCACGCCCTTGAATTCACGCTTGGTAATGATGTTGACCACGCCGGCGATGGCGTCCGCACCGTAGGCGGCTGAAGCACCGTCACGCAGGATCTGGACGCGATCGACGATGTCGTCTGGGATTGTGTTAAGGTCGACGAAGTTGCGCGAGCCGTCGTCAGCCAGCGGATAGTAGGCCGCGCGCATGCCGTCGAACAGCACCAGCGTCGAGTTGGTCGAAAGGCCGCGCAGCGAGATGGCCGATGCACCGGCTGCGAAGGCACCATTGGCGGTGAACGAGTTGGTCAGCGCCGGGCCGTTGTTAGCCGCCAGCGACTGCAGGCCTTCCTGCACGGTCGAGATGCCGCGCTGGTCGAGGTTTTCCTGTGTGACCGTGGTGACCGGCGAAACGGTCTCGGTGTCGGTGCGGCGCAGGATCGAGCCGGTGACGACGATTGCCTGTGTATCACCACAGCTCGGATCATCTGGCGTGATGCTGCAGTCGATGCTTTGCGGCGCTGCCGTAGTTGTTGCATCCTGGGCGAATGCTGCGGTGGAGACGAGCGCGAAGCCCATCGCCAGAGGGGTCGCGCCCGAGCGGAGCGCGGCGAGATAGTTGATGTTCACGTAGGCGACCTCTTGTCCTGAACGTCTGCCGCCATGGAGCACGGCGGCAGCCCCGCGCGCCCAGTCCGAACGCTGCCGCAATTGCGGTCAGCCGGTGCATGGGTGCGAGAGATGCGCCTGTGTGACGACGCGAACTTGCGCTTTCAAACCGCAAATCCAGATTTTCACATTAAGCGAAAGTTAGTGTTGCGTTCATGTGACAAGGATTGAAAATGCAAAGCTTCATCGCGCTTGGCAACACTTTGTCGCAAATTGAAAGTAGTGTTTCCATAACTTTGGTTAGAGGCAAAGATAATTACGCAGGAAACTATCTTCAGAGTCCGGATGTTGCTGGAACCCAAGGGCTCGGCCGGTGAACAAACTGCGCCTGAAAGCAGTCGCACGCGCGAGCTGCATATCCGTTCCCGGAAATATCGATGAAGCGAAAACGGTTGATCGCAAAATTCCGCGGCGGCTTTCGCCAGACGGGTGGGGCGGGCTGCGCGTGCCAAGAAAAAGGGCCCGCGCTCCGGGTGGAGGCGGGCCCTTTTTCGGCGCAAAGGCTGGAAGGATCAGTCTTCCGGCGCGATCGTCACGCGAAGGCCCTCAAGCGCGCTGGTGAGCTGCACCTGGCACGAAAGACGTGAGGTTTCGTTGCGATGGTCCGAGCTGTCGAGCAGGTCGTTCTCGTCCTCGCTCATCGGAGCGACCTTGTCTGCGAATGCCGGGTCAATATAGACGTGGCACGTGGCGCACGAGCAGCAGCCGCCGCACAGCGCGAGCAGTTCGTCGAATCCGTTGTCGCGGATCGCTTCCATCACCGAAAGGCCGGCATCGGCCTCTACGGTCTTTTCTTCACCCGCACGATTGACAACCACGATCTTCGGCATCGTTCGTTCTCCAAATGCGGCGACGGGCCCAAACGCATACCTGCGCCCCCTGTTCGCCTTTGGGTGGGGCTGCTATCGCGCCATTCCGGCTTTGGCAACTGCCGATCCGGCCAGATCACGGATGCGGAGAATTAAGGTGGGACTTTCAGCCGAGGCCATCCGCGAAGGCCTGGACCACATCGCGGCGCGCAATCCGCTGCTGGCGAGCGCGATCGAGCGAGTGGGCTATCCCGAACCACGCATTCGCTCGACCGGCTATCGCACCCTGCTGCGCACTATCGTTGGCCAGCAAGTGAGCGTTTCGGCGGCCGCTTCGGTATGGAACAAGCTGGAGGCACTGCTGGGCGAGGATTTGCCGCCGCACGACCTGCTTGCCGCCGATTTCGATTCGCTGCGCGCCTGCGGCCTGTCGCGTCAGAAGCAGGGCTATGCGCGGTCGTTGTGCGAGCTGGTTGTGTCGGGCGAACTCGATCTTGGGGCGCTGCCAGCAGACGATGAGGAGGCGATTGCCGAGCTGGTCAGGATCAAGGGCATCGGGCGGTGGTCGGCGGAAATATATCTGCTCTTTGCCGAAGGTCGGCCGGACATCTGGCCTGCTGGCGATCTGGCCGTGCAGGTCGGGCTGGGCAAGCTGCTGGGCCTTGCAGAGAGGCCAAGCGAGAAGGAGACGCGTGCGCTGGCCGAGGACTGGCGGCCTCATCGCGGGGCGGCGGCGATCTTCACGTGGCATTGCTATAACAATGCGGCGCTGTAATCTGCTGCTGACAATAATGTGAGCAGGAGGGGCCGCGTGGCGCGCAAGACGATCTTCATTACTGGCGGCGCATCGGGCATCGGGCGCGCGGTGGCGCAGCGCTTTGCGCAAGGCGGCTGGTTCGTCGGGATAGCGGACATCAACGAGCACGGCATGGCCGAGACCGCGACAATGCTGCCGCCGGGGCAAAGCTCGCTGCACAAGCTGGACGTGCGCGACCGGGCGGCGTGGGATCAGGCTCTGGCCGATTGCGCGAAGGCTGCGGGCGGCGGGATCGATGTGGTGTTCAACAATGCCGGGATTCCGATTGGCGGGGCGATTGTCGATCTGACGTCTGAGGAGATCGAGCGCACGCTCGACATCAATCTCAAGGGCGTGATCTTCGGGGCGCAGGCGGCGCATACATGGTTGAAGGCAAGCGGGCCGGGATCGTGTCTGCTCAACACGGCGAGCGCGGCAGGCATCTATGGCTCGCCCGGAGCCTCGGTCTATTCGGCGACCAAGTTCGGGGTGCGTGCGGTTACCGAAGCGTTGGATGGCGAATGGGCGGATGACAGGATCAAGGTGCGCGACCTGATGCCGGGGTTCATAGAGACGCCGCTGCTCGACCACGCCCCCAACCGCGCCAGCAATGAGGATATCCGGACGCGCGTGCGCGGCGCGGGGCTGGAAATCACGCCGGTGAGCGAGGTGGCCGAGGCCGCCTGGGCGGCGGTGCATGGGGACAAGGTGCACACGCTGGTCGGCAAGACGGCGCGGCGGCTGGCGTTTGCCTCCCGCTGGATGCCGGGGGCTTTGCGCAAGCAGATGCGGTCTGGGGAGCGGCCTTTGGGGAAGTAGAGTGCCTTGCTTGTGCCGCCCAAGAAAAGCGGGGCCCCGGATCAGGTCGGGGGCGACGGTGGGTTTTGGGATGTGATGTGAAGTACTTGGATGACGGGAATGGGGTGGAAAGGTGCCAGTGAAGTTATTGATCCGTGATGGACTTTCTTGAGGCAAAGACGAGAGAGATGGCCACAAGCGGAAGTCCGTAGCAAAAAAGGAACAAGCAAACCCACACGATGAAATCGGTTTGAGTGCCTTGCGTGACCGGCGGCCAGAGCGGAGTACTACCTCCCCAGAGGTAACCTAAGAATATAAACGGAGCCACAAAAAGCAGCCAGAACAGTCCGAGTAACAATCTAAGTTTACGCGCCATGCAGAAATGGTGTCATAGCTTCGCCACGTTCGCAACGACGTTGCGTATGGAACGGTTGATTTCAGTCAGAGACTTCGAAAAATTGCCGTTTAGTCAAGGAATTCGGGGCTTCAAAGAAACCCCATCACACGCGCAATTGCCGCGCCTCTTAAGTTCCGTCTTCCCAGCTTATTCCCTCGATCGATTTTTTGCGGTCCCACGCCTCCTGAGCCGTTAGCTTTTCAACGCCGCAATGGGCGAGGCTGCAGGCTCGGGGATAAGAGCCGTCAATCAGGGAGATACCCCAAATTTCGTCGTCTTTCTCGCTCACGCCGATGCACAGGCACGGGTGTTGAGCGCAATCCTCATAGATGTCGCCCGGCACAAATTGAGACATCAGAGATAAGTCTCAATCGCTCGCGCCATTGCCGCATCCCTTGCCGACAGCCCATCAGCGTCATGCGTCGTCAGCGTCACCTCCACGCGGTTGTAGACGTTGAACCATTCGGGGTGGTGGTCGGCTTTTTCGGCGTAGAGGGCGACGCGGTTCATGAAGGCCCAGCTTTCCGAGAAATCGGCGAAGCGGAAGGTGCGGGTGATGGCGAGGCCGTCGTTGCGCAATTGCCATTCTGGGAGTTCGGCCAGCAGCGAGTCGCGTTCGGCGTCGGTCAGGCGGGTTACGGTCATGATTGGTCCTTCGGCATCCTTGGCAGTTGCCGCCGTTTCCCCTATCGGATGGCGCCATGCAAGAGTGCGGTCTCGTCGCCACGGATATTGCCTGCAGGCGCGGGGACCGGATTCTGTTCCGGGGGCTGTCGTTCGATCTGTCAGAGGGTGAGGTCGTGCATCTGGCCGGACCCAACGGCATTGGCAAATCGAGCCTGATCCGTATCCTGGCAGGCCTGCTGCGGCCTTTTGCCGGGACGGTGGAGCGAACGGGCGGTCTGGCGCTTTCTGATGAACGATTGGCGCTGGATGGACACGAGCCGCTTGAGCGCGCGCTGGCCTTCTGGCGGCGGATCGACCGTGCGCCGCAGGTGGAGGCCGACTTCGGGCTGGCTGACCTGCTCGACGTGCCAGTGCGCTATCTTTCCACCGGCCAGCGCAAGCGCGCGGCTCTTGCGCGGGTTGCGGCGAGCGGGGCGCCGTTGTGGCTGCTGGATGAACCGCTGAACGGGCTCGACACGCACTGGTCGTGCATCGCGCAGGCTGCGATCAAGGCGCATTGTAATGCGGGCGGGGCGGTGATCATCGCTTCGCATCAGCCGCTCTCGCTGGATGCGGTGAAGGTTGTCGAACTGCTGGACTTCAAGCCGTGATCCGCAAGTTGTGGCCTATCTTCGTGCGCGATCTGGTGCTGCTCACACGAGGCGCTCAGGGCCGTGGCGGCGCAGTGTTGCCGCTGCTGTTCTTCCTTGCCGTGGCGATGCTGTTTCCCTTTGCGGTGGGGCCGGACGCGCGGTTGCTGGCGCGGACCGGGGCGGGGGTGATCTGGGTGGCGGCGCTGCTGGCAGCGATCCTGCCGCTGGACAGGTTGGTCGAGCCGGACGTGGAAGCGGGCATGTTCGACCAGTGGGCCTTGCGCGGGATTTCCGAAGAAGCGCTCATTCTGGTGCGGATAGTTGCCCACTGGCTGAGCTTTGGGGTTCCGCTGATGTTGGCCGCGCCGATTTCGGCGGGGCTGCTCTCGCTTGATGCGCAGCAGCTTTGGACGGTGGAGGTGGGGCTTCTGCTCGGCACGCCGGGGCTGGCGGCAATTGGCGTAACCATTGCAGCTTTGACTGCCGGGTTGCGTGCCGGGGCCGCGCTGGGCGGGTTGCTGGCGATACCGTTGGCAGTGCCGCTGCTGATCTTTGGCGCAGGGTCCTTGCAGCCGGGGGGCGAGGGCGGACTGATGCTGCTGGGGGCGTGCAGTCTGGTGGCCATCGCCGTTGCGCCGTTTGCAGGTGGCGGGGCAATCCGCGCCGGACGCGAATAGCATTGCGAGCAGGGCTTGGCGCACCCAAAGCGCAAATTCGTTGGCATTTGCGCGAAGTGCCCCTAACTCGGGGCGCATGATGGCTCCTTCGATTGCACCCGATACTATTTCGCTCATCGGCAACACGCCGCTCGTCCTGCTGAAAGGGCCGAGCGAGGCGGCAGGGGCCGAGATCTACGGCAAGTGCGAGTTTGCCAATCCCGGCGCATCGGTGAAGGACCGCGCGGCGCTGTGGATCGTGCGCGATGCCGAGGAGCGGGGCGTGCTGAAGCCCGGCGGGACGATCGTGGAAGGCACGGCGGGCAATACCGGCATCGGCCTTGCGCTGGTCGCCAATGCGCGTGGCTACAAGTCGGTCATCGTCATGCCCGAAACGCAATCGCGCGAGAAGATGGACACGCTGCGCGCGCTGCGGGCTGAGCTGGTGCTGGTGCCGGCCGCGCCGTTCTCGAACCCGGGGCACTTCGTCCATACCTCACGCCGGATTGCCGAGGAGACAGAAGGTGCGGTCTGGGCCAACCAGTTCGACAACATCGCCAATCGCCGCGCCCATATCGAAAGCACTGCGCCCGAGATCTGGGAGCAGATGGAGCGCCGCATCGATGGCTTTACTTGCGCTGCAGGCACTGGCGGGACGATTGCGGGCACGGGGCTGGGGCTAAAGGCCTTTGACGAGAACGTGACCATTGCGCTGACCGACCCGCACGGCGCGGCGCTCTATAATTATTACGCCAATGGCGAGTTGAAGGCGGAGGGGTCTTCGGTAGCCGAGGGCATCGGGCAGGGACGCATCACCGCCAATCTGGAAGGTGCGCCGATCGACACGCAGTTCCGCATCTCGGACGAGGAAGGGCTCTACTGGGTCGAGCGGCTGCTGGCGGACGAAGGCCTGTGCCTTGGCCTGTCTAGCGGGATCAACGTGGCAGGCGCGGTGGCGTTGGCCAAGCAGTTGGGCAAGGGCAGCCGCGTGGCGACGATCCTGTGCGATACGGGCTTCCGCTACCTCTCGTCGCTCTACAATCCAGAGTGGCTCAGGGCCAAGAATCTGCCGGTGTTCCCTTGGCTGGAGCAATAGGCTAGACTGCCACGATGGCAATGTTCGGCTTCCCCGCTGCACGACCGGCTCCCCCTCCGACCGAGGCGGAAATGGCTGCTGCGAGCGCGCTGGCCCACGTGCCGCCGACGACGCGGGAATTGCGGGCTCAGGCTGTGCACCGGCTGCAGGTCGGACTATTCGGTCTTGCCGGGATGCTCCTGCTTGTCAGCCTTGCCAACGTCATCATGGACCGGGCGAAGTACATTGATGCGAGCGCGGTCAACACGGCTGCCCCTGCCGCGCAGGCGAGCGAGACTTCGGCCAAGGACCCTCTCGCCGATATGGGCGTGGCCCCGCAACTGCCGGTGACCGCCAAGGAAAAGCCGACGGTCTCGATTTCGCCGGCTCCTCCGCCCGCAGCCCCGCCCACGGTGAATGCGCCAGAGAACTGATCGGCGATGGGCCGCCGTTTTCTGATCCTCTTGCTGATCGCTGTCGTTGCCTCGGCTACGCTGTGGGCGATGGTTGGACGAAGCAAGCCCGACGAACGGTCGTTGGGCCTCTTTACCAGCCTGCCGATCGTCTGGAATGAGGCTGGCGATCTCAAGGGCCTGGTTGATGGGCCGCAGCAGGCTCACTGGGCCAGAGCCGTGCTGGAGCGGCATGGGCATCTGGTCCCGCTCGATACGCTGTTGCATATTTCCCGCATCGAAGCGCTGGTCATCGCGCAACCCCGACCGCTCATGCCCGAAGAGAACGTCGCGCTCGACACCTGGGTGCGGCAGGGCGGGCATTTGCTGATGTTTGCCGACCCGATGCTGACGCAGGAAAGTGCCTTTGCCCTTGGAGACCGTCGCAGGCCGCAGGACGTGGCGCTGGTGTCACCGATCCTTGGGCGATGGGGACTGGAACTGCAATTCGATGAGCACCAGCCTGCAGGTTTGCGGGAAAGCGCGGGCGAGCACGTTCCGGTGAACCTTGCTGGTGCCTTCCGACCGAGAACTGGTGGGATAGACTCCCGCTGTTCCATCACGCCGGACGGCCTCATCGCCCGGTGCGAGGTCGGGAAAGGGCGGGCCGTCCTCGTGGCAGATGCTGCGGTGCTTGAAGCATCCGATAGCCCGCAGTCGCGCGAATCCGCGCTTTCCGACCTGCTCGGCGAAACATTTGCCGACTGAACTCCCGCTTCGGTGCGGGAAAACACGGGTCAGATCCGGGCGGGGCTATCCCTGCGCTGGACAAGTCTTGGATTCTCGAGGATTCTGTTGCCGCGAATTGAGGCAAGTTATGGTTACCATCACGGTAAGGTGCGGAAAAAATGCTACGGAATCATAACTAGTCCGCATTTTCCCGCATTTTCCCCTTTTCGCCCGCCCGGTCCCGCGTTAGTAATGTGTCTATCGGGACGAGTTTCCATTCGCATCCGCGGGGGATGAGTCGGCTTTGCGCGATGGTGCAGGGCCGAGCGAAGGAGCGCGCGTCCACGAGCGGGGTGTCCAGGCGTGACGGGAGGGCCGGTAAATCTGGTGGGACAGGGCTTTTCGCCGCGTGGCGAAAAGGGCCGCTTCGTCCTGCCTGCCGACTTCCGCTCCGATATCTACACTGCCTCGGCCAATCAGCGCATCCTCTGCCTCGACAAGCATCCCCGTCTGCCCTGTCTGACCGGATTCGGCCTGTCCCGCCTTGCCGACTTCGCAGCGGAGATCGACCGCGAGGAAGAGAAGAAGTTGCGCCTCGGCCTCGATTTTGACCGCGATGCTGCCGAAGGTCAGGTCTACGGCTTCTACCGCGCCAGCTTCGACGAAAGCGGCCGGTTCGTCCTGCCCGATTATCTGTCAGAATTGGGGAAGGTGGAGGATGGCCTCTACTTCCACGGGGGTGGTCGCCAGATCACCATCTGGAATCCGAGCATCTTGTTCGAGCAGGGCGAGGCATGGGCCGGTGCACAAGCTGGTTGCCGTGCCAAGATGGCCGAAGCTGCAAAGGGGAAGCGCAAGTGAACGCTGTTCCTGCCAAGGCCCCGCACATTCCCGTGCTGCTCGAAGAGGTGGTCGACGCGCTCGATCCAAAGCCGGGCGATCTTATTGTCGACGCGACGTTCGGTGCCGGCGGCTACACTCGCCGGTTGCTGGAATCGGGCGCGACGGTCCATGCGTTCGATCGTGATCCCGATGCTATCGCCGCGGGAAAGCTCTGGGGAGAAACCTGTGGAAAAGATCCACGGCTGGTCCTCCACGCACGCCGCTTTTCCGAACTCGCCGAGGGACTTGCAGAAGCCGGAATTGCGGGCGTTCAGGGCGTCGTGTTCGACATCGGAGTGAGCTCAATGCAGCTTGATCAGCCGGGGCGCGGATTTGCCTTCTCGTCAGACGGTCCGTTAGACATGCGAATGTCACAGGACGGTCCAAGTGCGGCGGATTTCCTGAATGAAGCAGACGAGGGGGATATAGCGGACGTTCTCTACCGCTATGGCGAAGAACGCCAGTCGCGCCGGATTGCCCGCGCCATCGTCGCTGCCCGCCCGCTGACCACGACCGGACAATTCGCCAACGTCGTGCGCAAGGCGCTCGGCTATCGCCCGGACATCAAGGGCCCCAAGGCGCAGAAGGACCCGGCGACGCGCAGCTTCCAGGCGGTACGCATCCACGTGAACGGCGAACTGGACGAACTGATCGCTGGCCTTGCCGCTGCGGAGAAAGTGCTCGTGCCCGGCGGCCGGATTGCGGTGGTGAGCTTCCACAGCCTTGAGGACCGCATCGTCAAGCAGTTCCTCCGCGAGGCGGCAGGGGCCGTGCCTGCAGGTTCGCGCCATCTGCCGCAGGTGACTTCCCGCGTGGAACCTGTCTTCGCCAAGCCTTCGTCCGCGATCCGCCCGACGCCCGAGGAAGAGGAGCGCAACCCGCGCGCCCGCTCTGCCACGTTGCGCTGGGCCGAACGGACCACGGCGCCGGCGCGCAGCGGTGCAGGGAGGGCTGCGGCATGATCACGACGGCAAGCCGCCTGCGCTCGATCGGGTGGCTGGTTTTGCTCGGCCTGTGCCTGGCGCTGGTCATGGTGCTGGCGTTCCGCGTCAACGCGCTGCGCAGCCAGATCCATCATGCCGAAGCGCGTATCGTCGCGCTGAAGCAGGAGAAAATGTATCTCGAGACCGAATTCGAGACCCGCTCCAACCAGCAGCAACTCAAGACCTGGAACGACGTCGAGTTCGGCTACACCGCGCCGAATGCCAGCCAGTACCTCGAAGGCGAACGCCAACTTGCCGAACTGAGCCTGCCATCACGACCCGATGCGCCTGCGCCGATCCGCGTGGCCAGTGTGGATGACAGCGTGATCGCATCGGCAGCGTTTCCCGCGATGGTCTCTCCGCTGACTGGCAAGGTTCTGGCAAGCAACGATCGCAAGGTTGTCGCAGTCTCTGACGAGGATGACTCCCGCGACGATCGTCCCTCCCGCAAGGTGGCGCATGACGAGGCGGTCGAGACACTGAAGGACCGGCTGGGCAAAGTGGTCGATGCTCGGCCGCGTGGACCCGTGCGCAAGGAAACCGCGTCGGACAAGGAGCGCCCAGCGAAGAAGGTCGAGGCCAAGGTTTCCAAGACTGCCAAGGAAAAGCCTGCAGTCGCCAAAGCGGACAAGGCCAAGCCCAAGGCCAAGGCTGTCGCAACTGCGGATAAGTCGGCCCCGAAGAAGGACAAGTCGCCTGCGGCCCCTCGCGCCGCAAAGGGCAAGGAGGCTAAGGCAGCCCGGTGAACGCACTCACCGCCTCCGCCGCCATCGCCTCGGGCCGCGTCAAGCTGGCCAATGTTCGACAGCGCTCGCTGGTTGAGGCCAAGGTGCGCGCGTTGGTGGTAGCAGGCTTCATCCTGTTCTTCGGCTTTGCCGCGCTTGCCCGCATTGCCCAGCTGGGCTTCTTCGAGGGCGCGCCCGAGCGGCGCTCGTTGGCCGAGGCGCTTCTGCCCCCGCGCGGCGAGATCACGGATCGCAATGGCGTTCCGCTGGCCCGTGCGTTTCCGTCCTACGCTCTGTGGTACAATCCGAAAGCGTTCGGCGAGAACGGATCGCCACTGGTCAAATCGCCCGAGGAAGTGGCCAGGGCGCTACTCACGATCTTTCCCGACGCGGACTACAACGATCTCCTTCGCCGGTTGAAGTCCGACAAGCCGAGCTACCTTCGCCAGCGGGTCATGCCCGAAGAGGCGAACCGCATATTTGCGCTGGGCGAGCCCGCTCTTGAATTCCCGCGCGAGAACCAGCGCTACTATCCGCAGGGATCGCTGGGAGCGCACGTTTTGGGCTATGTCGACAGCGAAGGCCACGGCCACGTTGGAATGGAGCAGGTGCTTGAGAAGCAGCTCCTTGATCCGGCGCAGCGCGGCCAGCCGGTAGCACTGTCGATCGACATGCGGGCGCAAGGCGCGCTTGAGGACGAACTCGGACGCGGCATGCTGGAAACCGAGGCCAAGGGCGCCGCTGGTGTGATCCTCGACGTGGATACCGGCGAAGTCATCGCGCTTGCCTCCCTGCCATCCTTCAACCCGAACCGCTCCGACAAGGCGCTGAACAACCTTGTGTTCAACAAGGTCACCAACCAGGTCTACGAACTGGGCTCCACGTTCAAGCCGCTCTCGATTGCCGCCGCGATCGATGCTGGCGTGGTGACCGATCTTTCGGTGCGCTATCCCTCCGATCGGCCGCTCGAAATCGGCGGGTTCCGCATTCGTGACAGCCACAGCTTCGGGGCATCGCTGAACGTGCCCGAGGCGCTGATTCATTCCTCGAACATCGTTACCGCGCAAGTGGCCGACAAGCTTGGCGGACCTGCGCTCAAGAAGACGATGGCGGCTCTCGGCATGAACGAGCGGCCCTACATCGAACTGCCCGCGCGCGGCTTCCCGCTCTGGCCGCGCGGGCACGAGAAGACCGGCGAGTGGGCCCGGATCACAACCATGACGGTCAGCTACGGCCACGGCATCGCTGTCACCCCGTTGCACCTCGCCGCCGCCTATGCAGCTATGGTCAACGGCGGCATCTGGCGGCCCGCAACCCTGTTCAAGCGTGAGCCGACACAGATCCCAGAGGGCCGCCGGGTGTACAAGGCTTCGACCAGCGCGCGCATGCGCCAGCTGCTGCGGATGATTGTGGTCGATGGCACTGGCAAGACCGCCAATGCCGCAGGCTTCCGGGTTGGCGGCAAGACAGGCTCGGCGGAGAAGCCAGGTGGAAAGGGCGGCTACAACCGCACCTCGCTCGTCGCGACCTTTGCCGCCGCGTTCCCGATGGACAAGCCGCGCTACGTGGTGATTGCCATGCTCGACGAACCCAAGGGCACAGCGGCCACCTCCTATCAGCGCACTGCTGCATGGAACGCCGCGCCGATCGTGGGGCGCGTGGTGCCTCGCATCGGACCGTTCCTTGGTGTCGTGCCAGACGATACGCGCGACATCGACATTTCAGATCTTTCGCCGCTCGTCGGCAACGGAGAAGGTGAATGAAGCTCGGCGCGATCCTCGATGCGGCGGGCTTCGCGGTCGAGAACGGCGATGCCAACGTCACAGGTTTTGCCATCGACCATCGCAAGGTGGCGCCCGGCACGGTGTTTGGCGCATTTCCCGGTACGCGATTCAACGGCGAGGACTTCATTGCCGATGCGGTGAAGGCGGGGGCCGTCGCGGTCGTTGCACGGCCTCAGGCAACAGTCGAGGGCGCGGTTCACATTGCCGACGAAGAGCCGCGCCGTGCCTTTGCCGCGCTGGCTGCACGTTTCTTCCAGCCTGTGCCCGAAACGGTTGTCGCCGTCACCGGGACGAACGGCAAGACCTCGACCGTCGAAATGACGCGGCAGATCTGGCGGATGGCCGGATATTCTGCGGCTTCCATCGGCACGCTTGGCGTGACCACGGCAGACGAAAGTGTCTCGACCGGCCTCACCACGCCGGACATAGTGACATTCCTTTCGAACATGACCGGTCTTGCTCGTGAAGGCGTGACGCACGTCGCCTATGAAGCGTCCAGCCACGGCCTCTCGCAGTACCGCAACGAAGGCCTGCGCGTCGTTGCCGGAGCCTTCACCAACCTCAGCCGCGACCATCTCGATTATCATGCGACGATGGACGACTATTTCGCGGCGAAGATGCGCCTGTTCGACCATGTCGTGGAAGAGAGCGGCACGGCCGTCGTCTGGATGGACGACGAATGGTCTGAACGGGCGGTAGAGCACGTCCGCCGGCGGGGTCTGCGGCTGCTCGGTGTGGGCGAGCAGGGGACCGAGATCCGCCTGCTAGCCCGTACGCCCACGCAACTCGGGCAGACGCTCGAGATCGAATTCGAAGGCAAGACCCGCAAGATTAACCTGCCTTTGATCGGCGCCTATCAGGCTGCCAATGCGCTGGTCTCGGCAGGGCTGGCGATGGCCGCAGGGACTGATGCTGACAAGGTATTCGATGCTCTCGGTCGACTGCAACCGGTTCGCGGTCGGCTTGAGCGGGCGGCGATCAATCGCGCAGGTGCGCCGGTCTACGTCGACTATGCGCATACGCCCGATGCCATCGAAGCGGCAATTGCGGCGCTGCGGCCCCATACCAAGGGCAGGCTGATCACAGTGTTTGGCGCAGGTGGTGACCGCGATGGCGGCAAGCGCCCGGAAATGGGGCGCGCGGCTTGTGCAGGCTCTGATCTGGTAATTGTCACGGATGACAATGCGCGCGGCGAGGACCCGGCGGAAATCCGCGCGGCTGTAATGGCTGGATGTGATGACAAGGCGCGCGAGATCGGGGATCGCCGCGCCGCGATTGCCGCCGCTATTGCCGAGGCCGGGCGCGACGACATCGTCCTTGTTGCAGGAAAGGGGCACGAGCAGGGGCAGATCGTGGGCAGGGGAGATGCCACGCGCGTCCTGCCGTTCGATGACGTACAGGTCGCAAGGGAGTGCACCACATGACCGCCCATCCCGCTCTGATTTCATGGCCCGAGGACCCGTCAGATGCGGCGGGCCTTGCGCTTTGGACAAGCGAGGAGATCGCGCGCGCAACCGGCGGCAGGGCGAGCGGGACGTTTGCCGTATCCGGCGTCGAGATCGACAGTCGCGAGGTGGTCGACGGGGACCTGTTCTTCGCGCTCAAGGGCGAAGCCTCAGATGGGCATCGCTACCTCGAGGGCGCTTTCGGTCGGGGGGCGGCCGGCGCGGTGGTGGAGCACGGCTGCTTCGGCTCCCACGTCCTCGTTCAGAACACTTCAACTGCCCTCGAGGATCTGGGAAAAGCCGCGCGAAATCGCGTAGATGCGGGCATCATCGGAGTGACCGGCTCAGCTGGCAAGACCGGGGTCAAGGAAGCGCTCTATGCCGCGCTCGACCGGGCGAGCAGGGGGCGTGCGCACAGGTCGGTCAAGAGTTACAACAACCACGTCGGCGTTCCGCTGAGCCTTGCGCGCATGCCCGCACGCACCAGCTTCGGCGTGTTCGAGATGGGCATGAACCACGCGGGAGAGCTGGCGGCGCTGACGCAACTGGTGCGCCCGCACGTGGCGATCGTGACCACCATCGCGCCCGCCCATATCGGCCATTTCTCGGGTGAGGAGGCGATTGCCGACGCCAAGGCGGAGATCTTCGAAGGGCTCGAACACGGCGGCGTGGCGATCATTCCGCATGACAATGGCCATTACGAGCGTTTGCATGCCAAGGCGGTCCAGTACGCGGAACGTGTGGTAAGCTTTGGCCGTCATGGTGATGCCAGCGTCCGTCTGATTGATGCAGTACCAGCCTCCGGTGGCGGCACATTGGTGACGGCGGACCTCGGCGGACGTAAGGTATGCTACACCATCTCGCAGCCGGGCGAGCACTGGGTGACCAATTCGCTGGCAATCATGGCTGCTGTCGAAGCCATTGGCGGCGATTTGGGCGCGGCAGGGCTTGCGTTGGCCGAGATGGAAGGCCTTGCCGGGCGAGGCGCTCGGCACGAAATCGCTGCGACCGGCGGCGACGATTCGGGCAAGGCGCTGCTGATCGACGAAAGCTACAACGCCAACCCGGCCTCGATGGCAGTCACGCTGCGTCAGCTGGGCGCTACGCCTGCCACGCGCCGCGTTGCCATTCTGGGCGCGATGAGGGAGCTGGGCGAGGCCGAGGCGCGCTATCACGGTGAACTGGCTGGCCCCATCTCCGAGGGCAAGGTCGACAGGCTGGTGCTGGTCGGAGCCGAAATGGCGCCACTGGCCGACGTGCTGGGGAAAAACGGCTCGTCCTCGCTTGCCGGTCAGATCGATGTAACGCATGTGCAGACGGCTTCGGAAGCGGCGGAATGCCTGGCTGCCGATGGCGTACGCGGGGGTGATGCCATCCTCGTGAAAGGGTCGAATTCGGTGGGACTTGGCGCGATCGTGCGCTCGCTTACCGCCAAGGAACGGTGAATGCTCTACCAGCTGGCCGAGTGGCTGCACTTCGAGGGATTCAGCAACCTCATCCGCTATCAGACGTTCCGCGCCGGGGCGACGCTGCTGACCGCGCTGCTGATCGGCCTTATCATAGGCCCGCGCTTCATCAACATGCTGCGCGTGCGCCAGGGCAAGGGCCAGCCGATCCGCGAGGACGGTCCGCAATCGCACCTGGCCAAGCGCGGCACGCCGACTATGGGCGGACTGATGATCGTCACGGCACTGACGCTGTCGCTCCTGCTGTGGATGGACGTAACCAGCCGCCTTGTCTGGGCCTGCGTCGTGGTTACGCTGGGCTTCGGCCTGATCGGCTTCCTTGACGATTACGACAAGGTTACCAAGTACGCGCACAAGGGCGTGCCGGCAAAGGTGCGCCTTGCCGGTGAGTTCGTAGTCGCAGCCCTCGCTGCTTGGCTGGCGGTCGGCGAGACCAACCTCTACGTTCCGGTATTCAGCAATCTCTACATCCCGCTTGGTCCGTTTTATTACTTGTTCGCGATCTTCGTGATCGTGGGGGCGGGCAATGCGGTGAACCTGACTGACGGGCTCGACGGTCTGGCGATCATGCCGGTGATCATTGCAGCTGGCACCTTTGCAATCATCGCCTATCTTGCGGGCCGCGTGGACTATTCGTCCTACCTCGGCATTCCACACGTGAAGGGAGCAGGCGAGCTTGCCATCTTCTGCGCGGCGATGATGGGGGCAGGGCTTGCCTTCCTGTGGTTCAACGCACCTCCTGCCGCCGTGTTCATGGGCGATACCGGCAGCCTTGCCCTTGGCGGTGCCTTGGGCGTGATCGCGGTGGCCGCGCATCACGAGATCGTGCTTGCCATCGTCGGTGGCTTGTTCGTGATGGAGGCCGTATCGGTGATCGTGCAGGTCGCCGTCTACAAGCGCACCGGCAAGCGCGTGTTCCGCATGGCGCCGATCCATCACCACTTCGAACAGCTCGGCTGGAAGGAATCGACTGTCGTGATCCGCTTCTGGATCGTGTCGATCGTGCTCGCGCTGATCGGCCTTGCCACGCTGAAGGTGCGATGATCGTCTCGCCCGCCTTTTCCGGCAAGCGCTTTGCCGTGCTCGGCTTGGCCCGTTCGGGGCAGGCGAGCGTCGAAGCACTGCTGGCAGGCGGGGCCGAAGTCACCGTGTGGGACAGCCGCGAGGAGCCGCGCGCAGCCTACGAAGGCCGCTGCACCATCGCCGATCCGTTGGCGATAGACCTGACAGGGTTTGCAGGTGTGGTCGTCAGCCCGGGCGTGCCTCTTAACCGCCATCCAATTGCTGCCCATGCTGCTTCGTTCGGCGTGCCGGTCATCGGCGACATCGAACTCTTCGCGCAGGCCCGCGCCGATCTGCCCGCCCATCGCGTCGTCGGCATCACCGGTACCAACGGCAAGTCGACCACGACAATGCTGGTTCATCACATCTGCAAGGCTGCAGGCCTCGAGGCGCGGCTCGGCGGCAATATCGGGTTGCCGGTACTCGGACAGGAGCCTTTGCCGGAAGGCGGGGTCTATGTTCTGGAGCTTTCGAGCTATCAGATCGACCTGACGCAGAGCCTTGATTGCGACGTTGCGGCGCTGATCAACCTCAGCCCGGATCACCTCGATCGATACGACGGCTTTTCCGGATATGCCGCCGCAAAGGCACGGTTGTTTGAGATGCAGTCTGCGCAGCACCACGCGGTGTTCGGGTGCGGTGACGAACATACACTGAAGATCGCGCGCGAAGCTTCGGCCACGCATGACGCGGGTTTCGTTCACGTGGTTCAGCCCGATATACTCGAAGGACAACTCGCCTGGCCATCGCTGCAAGGGCCGCACAACCTGCAAAACGCGGCGATTGCAGTGGAGATCGCGCGCCAGCTTGGCATTGGCGAAGATGTGTGGCGCCCGGCGCTCGCCAGTTTCGTAGGCCTGCCTCACCGCATGGAGCGGGTAGCTGAGGCGGGCGGCGTCCTCTTCGTCAACGACAGCAAGGCGACCAATCCGGCATCGACTGCCCCTGCGCTTGGCGCCTATCCGCGCATCCACTGGATCCTCGGCGGCCTGCCCAAGAGCGACAATCTCGACGAGTGCGCGCCCTACTTCGACCATGTCGTTGCGGCTTATACCATCGGCGAGGCAGGGCCGATGTTCGCCGACATTCTCGAACCTGTCATGCCCGTCAACCGCAGCGAGATGATGTGCGATGCGGTGCGGCAGGCGATGGAAGCGGCGCAGCCCGGTGATGTCGTGATGCTCTCCCCCGCCTGCGCCAGCTTTGACCAGTTCCGCGATTTCGAGGCGCGGGGCGACAGCTTCCGCCAGATTGTTGAGGCGCTGATCGAGGATCGTGAGGCTCCCTGCCCACCGGGGAAGGGGTCATGAGCACGACGCCGACCCCAACGCGCCTTGTGACGACGACGATGCCCGATGGCGGCGTTCGCGTGGTTGGCCACGGCGCTCGCTTCCGCCGCAGCCGCCGCAGCGAACTGCTGATCTGGTGGCGCGAAATCGACCGCGTGCTGCTGACGCTGATCCTGTCGCTGGTGACGATTGGCTGCATTGCCGTGGCAGCGGCTTCGCCGGCTTCCGCCCATCGTCTTTCGACCAGCAGCAAGTCGTTGGGTGATCTCTACTTCTTCTGGATTCACCTGCGCTGGGTCGCGGTCGGTCTGGTGGCGATGTTCTTCGCCTCGGTCCTGCCCAAGGAGGCGGCGCGGCGTGGGGCGATCCTGTTGGCGGGAGCAATGGTCGTTGCTCTGGTGCTCGTTCCGCTGGTCGGCAGCGAGGTGAAGGGAGCCAAGCGCTGGCTGTGGATCGGCTTCAGCCTGCAGCCATCGGAATTCCTCAAGCCGGGCTTTGCGATTGCGCTGGCGTGGATACTTTCGTGGCGCGTGCGCGATCCGAACATTCCTGTCATCCCGATCACGGTGGCGATCATGGGCCTTGTTGGCGTGCTGCTGATGGCCCAGCCAGACTTCGGCTCGACCATGCTGTTCGGTGGCGTCTGGTTCGTGCTGGCGCTGCTTTCGGGCCTCTCGATCAACAAGATCCTCTACTCGATGGGCGGGCTCGTCCTCGTGGTTATCGCCGCGTATTTCTTCTATCCCAACGCCACACACCGTATCGACAACTTCATCTCGGGCGGCAGCGAGTTCGACCAGGTCGACCTTGCCATGCGGACCCTGATGAACGGCGGCTGGAGCGGGACCGGCTTGTGGCTCGGCAGTCGCAAGAACGCGCTGCCCGAAGCGCACACCGACTACATCTTTTCGGTGGTCGGTGAGGAATTCGGGCTGATTGCCTGTGCCGTGATCGTCACGATCTATTGCGCGATCGCGTTGCGCGTGCTGATGCGACTGCTTGATGAGGACGATCTGTTCACCATCCTTGCGGCAGCCGGGCTGACCGCACAGCTGGTAGGGCAGGCGTTCATCAACATCCTTGTGAACCTGCAACTTTTCCCTTCGAAAGGCATGACCTTGCCGCTGATCAGCTACGGCGGATCGTCCACCATTGCGTTGCTCATGGGTGTCGGGCTGCTGCTCGCGATCACGCGGCGCAACCCCTACCTTTCGCGCGAGAAGTTCGACGTTACGGAACTGGTGCGCAGATGAGTGGCGCTTCACGGCATTACGTGCTCGCGGCAGGCGGCACGGGTGGACATCTCATTCCAGCCTTTGCGCTGGCGGTGGAACTGGAACGGCGCGGCCATCACGTCGCGTTGGTGACGGACGAGCGTGGCGCCAAGATCCCCGGCAAGCCGGATTTCATGCCCGCGCATGTGCTCCCGGCCGGGCGGCTTGCGAAGAACCCGGTTGCGTTGCTCAAGGGCTTGCGCGCAATCTGGCAGGGCCGCGCGATGGCGCTGCGCCTGTTCGAAAGCTTCGAGCCATCCTGCGTGATCGGCTTCGGCGGCTATCCTGCGTTGCCTGCGTTGCTGGCCGCGCATTCGGCCAAGATCCCGACGGTGATCCATGAGCAGAACGCTGTGCTGGGGAGGGTGAACCGCTTCCTTGCGAGCCGCGTCGATGCGATCGCCACCGCCTATGGCGAGGTTGACCGCCTTGATCCCAAGCTGTGGGGCAAGGTCCATCGCGTGGGCAATCCGGTGCGTCCGGACGTATTGGCGCTGCGTGGTGAGCCGTTCCCCGAGTTCACCGAGGACAGCCTGTTTCGCGTGCTGGTGACGGGTGGCAGCCAAGGCGCTTCGATCCTGTCCGAAGTCGTGCCCGACGGTCTTGCCATGCTCCCGCCTGCGCTGCGTCATCGACTGCAGGTGACCCAGCAGTGCCGCCCCGAAGACTTGGAAGCCGTCCGCGCCCGCTATGCCGCTCACGAGATTCCGGCCGAACTGGGCACGTACTTTGAAGACATGCAGGCGCGCCTTGCGGGCACGCACTTGTTCATCGGTCGTGCCGGGGCATCGACAATTGCCGAACTGACCGCAGTCGGCCGTCCCGCGATCCTCGTCCCGCTGCCCATCGCTACCGACGATCATCAGGCCGCCAACACGCGCGAAATGGTCGCTGCGGGTGGAGCACGCGCAATCCGGCAGACCGGCTTCACTCCCAAGGAACTGGCGAAACAAATTCAGGCTATGGCCCAGCACCCGCATACACTAGCCAATGCCGCGCACGCCGCGTGGAATTGTGGCCTGCCCAACGCCGTCAGTGATCTTGCTGATCTGGTCGAAAGCTTTGGCGGCGAGTCGATCATGGACGTTATCCGCGTCGACACGCGTAGCCCAGCACCATCTGCGCAGGGACAACTGGCATGAAGGGCGTCGGTACCGAGATCGGGACGATCCACTTCGTTGGCATCGGCGGCATCGGCATGTCCGGCATTGCCGAGGTCATGCACAACATGGGCTACTCGGTGCAGGGCTCGGACATTGCGGAGAGCTATGTCGTCGAGGGTCTGCGGTCGCGCGGCATCAAGGTGATGATCGGGCAGAAGACCGAGAACGTCGACGGCGTGGCAGTGGTCGTCACGTCGACGGCCGTGAAGCGAGACAATCCGGAAGTCGTCGCGGCACTTGAGAACCGCATCCCCGTGGTGCGCCGCGCCGAGATGCTGGCCGAACTGATGCGGCTAAAGAGCACGGTCGCGGTTGCTGGCACGCATGGCAAGACGACGACGACTTCGATGGTCGCCTGCCTGCTCGACGCGGGCGGGATTGATCCGACTGTCATCAACGGCGGTATCATCAATTCCTACGGCTCAAACGCCCGTCTGGGTGACAGCGAGTGGATGGTGGTCGAGGCCGATGAGAGCGACGGCTCGTTCCTGCGGCTGGACGGAACGCTGGCAGTCGTCACCAACATCGACCCCGAACACCTTGATCACTATGGCAGCTTCGACAAGGTCAAGTCGGCCTTTGTCGAGTTTATCGAGAACGTGCCGTTCTATGGCGCGGCGATGCTGTGCATCGATCACCCTGAAGTTCAGGCGATCATCCCCAAGGTGCGCGATCGCCGCGTAGTGACCTATGGGTTCTCTGCGCAGGCCGATGTTCGGGGCGAGAACGTCACACCGATCCCGGGAGGCAACCGCTTCACCGCCGTGTTGCGGCAACGTGATGGCTCCTTCCGCCGCATCGAGGGCATCGAACTGCCCATGCCGGGCCGCCACAATGTCCAGAATGCACTCGCTGCCGTCGCGGTCGCCGTGGAAATGGGCGTATCCGAAGACCTGATCCGCACCGGCTTCGGGAAGTTCGGCGGGGTCAAGCGTCGCTTCACCAAGGTTGGCGAAGTCAATGGCGTGACGGTGATCGACGACTACGGCCACCACCCGGTCGAAATCCGCGCCGTGCTTGCTGCAGCGCGTGAGGGAGTGCAGGGCAGGGTCATCGCGGTGGTACAGCCGCACCGCTTCACCCGTTTGCGCGATCACATGGAAGATTTCCAGGGCGCGTTCAATGATGCCGACGTGGTCTATGCCGCGCCGGTCTATCCCGCTGGCGAGCAGCCTATCGAGGGCGTGGACAGTGCTGCGATGGTCGAAGGCATCAAGGCGCGCGGGCATCGCTCGGCGCATCTGACGGCCGGGCCGGACGCGCTCGCCAAGGAACTTGCCGCCACGGTGCAGCCGGGTGACATGGTTGTCTGCCTCGGCGCGGGCGACATCACCAAGTGGGCGGCGGGCCTTGCCGATGCGATTGCGCGTGAAAGGGGGCAGGGGTGACCACGCTCACGCTGCCATCGGTTCGCGGCAAGCTGACGCCCAATGCACCGCTTGCGCCGCTGGTCTGGTTCAAGTCGGGCGGAACGGCCGATTGGCTGTTCGAGCCAAGGGACGTTGCCGATCTGCAGGATTTCCTTGCCGGCCTCGCGCCGGCCGTGCCGGTCATGGCACTTGGGCTCGGCTCCAACCTGATCGTTCGCGATGGCGGGGTGCCGGGCGTGGTCATCCGCCTCGGCAAGGCCTTTGCCAAGGTTGAGAAAATCGACGAAGTTACGCTGAACTGCGGCGGCGGGGCGAGCGGGATTCTCGTGTCCTCCACCGCGCGCGACAATGGCATCGCGGGCCTCGAATTCCTGCGCTCGATCCCCGGCACGGTTGGCGGCTTCGTCCGCATGAACGGCGGGGCCTATGGCCGTGAAGTGAAGGACGTGCTGATCGACTGCGACGTGGTGATCCGCTCGGGCGAGATCGCAACGCTGCCCTTGAGCGAACTCGGCTACACCTATCGCCATTCCGACCTGACCGATGGCTCCATCGTTGTCGCTGCGCGGTTCCGAGGTCATCCCGGCGAGCCCGACGCCATTCAGGCCGAGATGGACCGTATCAGCGCTGCCCGTGAAGCTTCGCAACCGCTGCGCTCGAAGACCGGCGGCTCCACCTTCAAGAACCCCGAAAGTGGCAAGGCATGGGAACTGGTCGACAAGGCCGGATGCCGCGGGCTGTCGCTCGGCGGCGCGCAGGTCAGCGAGAAGCACACCAACTTCCTGATCAACACCGGTGAAGCGACCAGCGCCGAGATCGAGGCGCTTGGCGAGGAAGTGCGCAAGCGCGTGAAGGACATGTCGGGCGTCGAGCTCGAATGGGAAATCAAGAGGATTGGCAGACCGTGACGCTTTCTAAACTCCACGTCGCGGTGCTGATGGGCGGCTGGTCGAGCGAGCGGCCTGTGTCGCTGATGTCAGGCGAGGGCGTGGCCAAGGCGCTTGAAGCCAAGGGCCATCAGGTAACTCGCATCGACATGGATCGTCAGGTGGCTCTGCGTCTGGCCGAGGCCAAGCCCGATGTCGTGTTCAACGCGCTCCACGGCACACCCGGAGAGGACGGTTCGATCCAGGGCCTGATGGATATCATGGGCCTGACCTATACCCATTCCGGCCTCGCCACCTCGGTCATCGCGATCGACAAGGAACTGACCAAGCAGGCGCTGGTGCCGCATGGCATTCCGATGCCCGGTGGGCGCATCGTGCGCACGGAAGAGCTGTACAAGGGCGATCCCTTGCCACGCCCCTATGTGCTCAAGCCGGTTAACGAGGGCTCCTCGGTCGGCGTCGCCATCGTCACGGCGGACGGCAACTATGGCAATCCGATCAGCGCCGAGAGCAAAGGGCCCTGGCAGGAATTCGACGAGCTTCTGGCCGAACCCTTCATCCGTGGCCGCGAACTGACCACGGCGGTCATCGGCGACCGTGCGCTGCTTGTCACCGAACTGCGGCCGAAGTCCGGCTTCTACGATTTCGATGCCAAGTACACCGATGGCATGACCGACCATATCTGCCCTGCCCAGATCCCCGAAGAGATCACCGAGGCTTGCAAGCAGATCGCGCTGCGTTCGCACCAGTTGCTCGGTTGCAAGGGCACCAGCCGTTCGGACTTCCGCTGGGACGATGAGCAGGGCGTCGAAGGTCTGTTCCTGCTAGAAGTGAACACGCAGCCGGGCATGACCCCGCTCAGCCTCGTGCCTGAACAGGCCAAGGCGATGGGCATGGGTTATCCCGATCTGGTCGAGGCAATCATCGCCGAGGCCATCAAGGACGCCAAAGCTGACGGAAGGAAGGCCTGAACCATGGCGCAGACGATCAAGCGTGGCGGAAAGGGCGTGCGGCGGGCAGCGGCTGCGCGCACGACGCAGCGCAAGGTCCAGTCAGCGCGCCAGCAGACCGGCTCAATGCTCGACACTGTCATGCATTGGCTTCCGTTCAGCGAAGAGACTCTCCACCGGATCGTGATGACGGTGATCCTAGCCGTGGCCGTCGCCCTGGTCTGGACCGTCGCGGTCATGGCCGGGATTCCGGCGCTGGCTTCGGAACAGGCGGCACTGATCGCCTCGGACGCAGGCTTCAAGGTAAGCCACCTCGAAGTGCGCGGCGTCAACCGCATGAACGAGCAGCGGATCTATGAGCGCGTGCTCGGCCAGAACGACCGGGCAATGACCACGCTCGATCTTGCCGCCTTGCGCGACGAGCTGAACCAATTGCCTTGGGTCAAGGACGCCCGCGTCTCGCGCAAGTTGCCTGATACGCTGGTCATCGACATCGTCGAGCGTAGCCCTCACGCGGTGCTGCGCAAGCCCGACCGACTGGTCCTGATCGACGATACAGGCACCGAACTGGAGACGGTCAAGCCCGACAAAGCCAAGGGAATGCTGGTACTCTCCGGCCTCGGCGTCGGCCAGCGGGTCGAAGACCTGACGCGCTTGCTCGATGCCGCCCCCGCGCTGAAGCCGCAGGTCGCCGAGGCTGAATGGGTCGGAAATCGCCGCTGGAATCTGACCTTCAAGACGAAGCAGGTTCTTGCCCTACCTGAAGGCGACGAGAAGTCGGCCGGTGCATTGCTGAGCTTTGCGCGGATGGACGGCGTCAACCGCCTCCTCGGCGGCAAGGTCGCGGCGTTCGATATGCGCGCGCCAGACCGCATCTATATGCGCGTACCCGGTCATGCTGAAGAAGTCGCCGCCCAGAAGCGCGCTGCCGAGCAGGCCAAGTCTGAAGCCAAGCGTCTTGCCGCCGCCGCCAAGAGCGACGAGGGCTGATCCGGCACAATGGCAACGCCCCGCATCACCAAGGTCTTTGCTGCCGTCAATATCGGCTCGTTCCGCGTGTCCGCGATGATCGCGGGGCTCTCGGAAACGGGCGAAATGGTCGTGCTGGGGTCAGGCCATCGCGCCGCGCAGGGCATCAAGCGCGGCTATGTGACCGACATGCAGGCCGCCACGCATTCGGTCCGCGATGCTATCGAGCGCGCAGAGAAGATGGCCAATGTCGATATCCAGAAGGTCTGGATCGGCTGCTCGGGGGCCGGCCTTGCCAGCACAACGGCACGGGTCGAGGTCGAAGTGGGCGGTCGGCGGATCGAGCAGGACGATATCGAGCATCTGCTGGTAGCAGGGCGCGAGGTTATCCAGCCCGACGGCCGCACCGTGCTTCACGCCCAGCCTGCACACTATACGCTCGATGGCGCTCACGGCGTGCCGAACCCCAAGGGTCTCCACGCCGAGCGCCTTGCCGTCGACATCCACGTCATGCTCGCCGACGGCGCGCCGGTGCGCAATATCCGCGAGGCGGTGCAAAACGCGCATCTCGATGTCGAGGCCGTCGTCGGCTCCCCTGTCGCCGCAGGACATGCCTGCCTGACGCCCGAGGAGCGCGAGCTTGGCGTTGCGCTGGTGGAATTTGGCGCTGAGGTCACCACCGTGTCTGTGTATGCGGCCGGCATGTTACTCGGGATGCAGGTGATCCAGTACGGGTCAGGCGACATTACCGATGCCATCGCTTCGGCTTTCGGTATCCGCCGCTATCAGGCAGAACGGCTCAAATGCATGTCCGGCTCGGCCATCGCCAGCCCCGCCGATCACCGCGAGATGATCCCGGTCAACGCGCCCGGCGATCCCGAAGGCGGCCCCGTTGCGCGCCATGCTGACGACAAGAACCGCATTCCGCGTGCTGAGCTGATCTCGGTCATCACCCAGCAACTCGGCTTCTTCACCGAGGAAGTCGGCAAGGCGCTCAAGGCGATGGGCTTCGTCGGACAGACGGGCCAGCAGGTCGTCCTCACCGGTGGCGGCGCTCAGTTGCCGGGGCTTGCGGACTATGCGCAGGCCGCACTCGGACGCCCCGTCCGCATCGGCTCGCCGCCGACCATGCTTGGTCTTCCGCCGGGACATGCGACGCCAAGTTCCTCGACACTGGTCGGACTCGTGCTCTTTGCTGCGGCCGATCCGGTCGACATTCGCGCGATCGGGCCGGCCTTCGCGCCGAGCGGATCCTACAAGGGCATGAACCTGCTGATTCGCCTCTGGCGCGCAGTAAAGGATTACTTCTGAAATGGAATTTCGGCCGAACCGGTCCGAAGTCGACGAATTGCGGCCTTTGACGCCCATGCAACCTGTGGAAAAGGCAAAACCGCCTTTGATTCGGCTGGCTGCGTTGTGCAACAGGTTAATGTGAAGTTTTACAAACTCGCTGAACGCGCATGTCTGCCATCAGTGAGGCCAATGACCCGATTGGGAGACCGACTATGAGCATCAACATCGGACCGCCGGCTATCGACGAACTTCGTCCCCGGATCACGGTGATCGGGGTTGGTGGTGCAGGCGGCAATGCCATCGCCAACATGATCAATGCTCAGATTGAGGGCGTAGAGTTCATCGTCGTCAACACTGACGCGCAGGCGTTGAACAACTCGATCGCGGAAAACCGCATTCAGCTCGGCCCCGACATTACACAAGGCCTGGGTGCTGGTGCCCGCCCTGAAGTGGGTCGTGCTGCCGCGGAAGAAACCATCGAGGAACTCGAACGCGCTCTCGAAGGCGTGCACATGGTGTTCATCGCCGCTGGCATGGGTGGCGGTACCGGTACTGGTGCGGCTCCCGTCATCGCGGAGGCAGCACGCCGCAAGGGCGTGCTGACCGTGGGTGTGGTGACCAAGCCATTCCTGTTCGAAGGCACGCGCCGCATGCGCTCTGCCGAAAGCGGGATCGAGGAGCTGCAGAAGCACGTTGATACGCTGATCGTCATCCCGAACCAGAACCTGTTCCTTGTGGCCAAGGCAGAGACGACCTTCAAGGAAGCGTTCCAGCTGGCCGATGAAGTGCTTCAGCAGGGCGTTCGCTCGATCACCGACCTCATGGTCATGCCGGGCCTGATCAACCTCGACTTTGCCGACGTCCGCTCGGTCATGGGCGAGATGGGCAAGGCGATGATGGGTACGGGTGAGGGCGAAGGTCCGAACCGCGCACTCGAAGCGGCCGAACGCGCCATTGCCAACCCGCTGCTCGATGGCGTTTCGATGCAGGGCGCCAAGGGCGTGATCATCTCGATCATCGGCGGCGATGACATGAAGCTGCTCGAAGTCGACGAAGCGGCTAACCACATCCGCGAACTGGTCGACCCGAACGCCAACATCATCTGGGGTTCGGCGTTCAACCCGGACCTTGATGGCAAGATTCGCGTCTCGGTGGTCGCCACCGGCATCGAACAGAGCCAGGAACAGGCCGAAATCGCCTCGCGCCCGGTTTCGATCCCGAATACATCGCGTGGCCCCGCCGTTCCAACCGCAGCACCTGCCGCGCCGGTCTACACTCCGCCTCCGGCCGAGCCCGCTCAGCCTGCTTGGTCGCCTGCGGCTGAGCAGGTGCAGCCCGCTGCGCCAGCGGCAGAGCCTGAACCTGAGCCGTTCGATCTGACCCTCGATCTTTCCGAGGCGCAGGAAGAGACCGATTCAGGCGAACTGTCGCTGGGCGGTATGGAAGCGCCAGTTGAACCGGCCCCCCAGGCTGCTCCGGAACCGGAGCCTGCTCCGGCCATGCCACGCCTTGGCCGTGCACCGGAGGCTGAGCCTGCCAAGCCTTCGGGCGGCAGCACGCTGTTCGAACGCATGGCCAATCTTTCGCGCGGCAATCGCGGCGGGGACGATGATGGCGACGACGATGGGAGTGCGCTCAACATTCCGCGCTTCCTCGGTCGTCAGAACAACCAGTAAAATGGGATGAGCGGTGGCACCTGTTGCCGCCGCTTCATCTTCGGATCGGTATAGAGCGCGGCAGGATGATCAACCGCTTCCCCATCGCGCGTTTTCTCGGCACCGGCAGCATGCGCCTGACGGTTGCCCTCTTGCTGGCAACGGCCTCGGCTCCGGTTCTCGCGCAGGCATCGGGCAAGGGCGACGACGATCCTGACGGTCCGGTCTCGGTTTCACGCCCGGTTGTTCAGTCGACCGCCCAAAGCCCCACGCGTGATCTCAACGCCGCGCTTGCGCGTCTTGCTGCCGATCCGCGCAATGTCTCGGCCCTGTTCGACGCAGCTGACGCCGCGCTGAAGTTGGGCGACAGCGATGCCGCTATCGGTTTTCTGGCAAGGGCGGACGAGGTCCAGCCCGGCAATGGCCGGACCAAGGCGCTGCTCGGCAAGGCGCAACTCGTCGCTGAAAATCCGGTCTCGGCGATCAGTTCGTTCGACGAGGCCGAGCGAGCGGGTGCCGACACCTTCGCCATGGCGGCTGACCGAGCGCTGGCCTACGATCTTGTGGGTGACAACGGTCGTGCCCAGCGCTGGTATCAGGTGGCGCTCAGCCGTGGTGCCAACGACGAGATCACGCGTCGCTATGCGATGAGCCTTGCCATCGCGGGTGACCGTCGCGGCGCTGAGGCCTTGCTCGCACCCTTGATCGAGAAGCAGGACCGCGCGGCGTGGCGCACCCGCACATTTGCCATGGCCGTCACCGGCGGGTCGGACGAGGCGGTGGCCATCGCCTATGCGTCGATGCCACAGGACCTCGCCGCCGGAATCGCCCCGTACCTGCGCTATATGCCGCGCCTCACACCTTCGCAGCAGGCAGCCGCGGCCAATTTCGGCCGTTTCCCGCGCGCCGCAGACATTGGTCGGGACGATCCGCGTGTCGTGCAATATGCCGCGCTCAATCCCCGCGCACCCCGCATGGCCGAAGCTGGCCTGATCCCGAGTGGTGCCCCGCTTGGGCCGTCTTCGGCTTCGACAGACAAGCCGAGCCGCGAGAAGCGGCGGCGTCCAGGCAGGGGCGAGACCACCGCAGTTGCAACGGCGAGCGCTCGTCCGGTCACGGCAACCGTGGCACCCGCGCCCGTTCCTTCGCAGACCTACACAAGCGCGTCGCCGCTTCCGTCAGCAACCACACCCGCCGTGCCACGTCCGACCGTGCTCTCGGCCCTCGACGTGCCACCGGGTTCGGCGCGACCTGCGGTGCCACCAATCCGTGCGACGCAACCGGCTGCAAGCCGCCCGGTCTCCACGCCCACGCCGACCACCACGATTGCGCCATCAGCGTCCACAGCTGCCAGACCCGGATTTCAGCAGGATCTTACGGCACCACCGGCTGAAACACGGACGATCGCTCTGGGGCAAGTGGCAGCAGCAACCACGGTTCCGCCAAGAGCTGCAACGCCTCCGCCCCAGACAGTTACCCAGCCTCAGCCATCGCAGACTGCATCTGCCCCTCAGCGTTCGACGCTCGGCACCGCAGGCAGCTTCGATCTGGCCAAGGTCGGATCGACCGGCACGCCGCAGAATGCCCCGGGAACTGTACCGCCACCGGTTGCGATGGCTGCCCCAGCTCCGCTAGCTGTCACGCAGACGGCAGCAAGCGCGCCAACACCGCCCGCAACGACGGCTCCGACCCCGCCCGCAATCACGCCACCGGTACAAACGGCCGCCGCCGCGTCACCGCCGCCGCCGCGCGATCTGGCTTCTCTGTTCAAATCTTTCGCCCCGCCCGAGGAAGAGCGCAGCGCGCAGGTCGCTGCGGTCGACATCACGCGGATCGCGCCCAAGCCGACGGCGAAGGCCACCAAGGCGGACGCACGCGGCGAGCGACCCGATGGGCCGACAGACGTGTCTCGCATCCCCGCCAAGGAGCCCGAGAAGCCGTCTGCTAAGGAAGCGGTCAAGCTCGGGAAGGATGGCAAGCCGATCAAGGATCCCAAGGCTGCGGCAAAGGATGCCAAGACCAAGAAGGCCGCGCCCAGCCACCCCAGCCGCATCTGGGTCCAGGTCCTGACCGGCGGCAACAAGGACGTGATGGACAACGAGTGGCGCCGCCTGGTGAAGGAAGCGCCCGAAGTCCTGCGTGGCCGCAAGCCCTATCTTTCGCCTTGGCGCAGCAACTTCCGCCTCCTCACCGGACCCTTCGAAAGCGAAGCCGAAGCGCAGGAATTCGTCACGAGGCTCAAGAAAAGCGGCGTCTCCAGCTACCAGTGGACCAGTCCTGCAGGCCAGGCGGTGGATACGCTTTCGCTCAAATAGCCCTGCTTGGCAGGAACATGTGCGGACCGGGCTGTTCACTCCTTGTCCACAGCTTTCCCACAAGGTTGTCGAGTTTTGCCCAACCGCCTGTTAACCCGCGATTGTCGGGTGGGGGTGTGAACCGCCATTGACGAGATGAGCAGCAGTCAGGGCAGATCGCCCTGCCGGGCCGACCAGCCGAGGAGGCCCGATCACGTGTTCAGGGGACGTACCATGCGGACCGGCCATGACGACAACGAGCGCGAAGAGGCAGCGCCTGTCGACATGATCGCCTCGTTGTTCGAGGCGCGCGGCTGGCCGTGCGAATTCGTCTCGGACGATGAGGTGACTGGCGAAATCCAGGGTTCGTGGGCGAACTATCAGCTCCGTGCAATCTGGCGGATCGAGGACCATGTCCTGCAGATTCTGTGCCTGCCCGATATTCGCATTCCCGACGACAAGAAGCTTGCGGTCTACGAGCTGATGGCGTTGATCAACGAGCAGGTCTGGATCGGTCACTTCGACATCTGGTCGAACGGCTCGGTCCTGCTCTATCGCCACGGACTGATGCTGGGCGACGAAGGTCTTTTGTCGATCAGCCAGGCGCAGGCCGCAATCGAGGCCGCCGTGGACGAGTGCGATCGGTTCTACCCCGCGTTCCAGTTCATCCTGTGGGGTGACAAGAGCCCGGCCGATGCCCTTGCCAGCGCGATGGTGGACGCAGCCGGAGAAGCCTGAACCGTTTGGCGTCACAGCGAAGGCGGGGAAGCAGGGCTTTCTTGATTGCGGGCAGCCCAGAGCCACGGCATTGAGCCCGCAAACGCGACTCAAGGAATCTGCCCATGACCATGACTTTCCTCCAGTTCGGCTGCGGCAACATGGGCGGCGCCATGCTCAAGGGCTGGCTCGCGGGCGGCATCGCGCCCGAGACCTTCACGATTGTGGATCCCTATCTCGAAGCTGCTCCGCAGGGCACGCGCCTGCTCAAGTCTGCGCCCGAAGGCGAGGGGGCGTTTGATATCGTCCTGCTGGGCTTCAAGCCGCAGCAGTTGCCCGATGCCGCCGCTACCGTGCGTCCGTTCGTCGGACCGAACACGCTGCTGCTGTCGATCCTTGCAGGCGTCGATCTCGCGACGCTCCGGTCGAACTTCCCCGATGCGCGTGCCATCGTGCGCGTGATGCCCAACCTCGCCGCCGCGCTCGGCAAGTCGCCGATCGCGCTCGTTGGTGATGCCGATGCCGCAGCGCGGTCCCAGACCGATGCACTTATGGCGCCGCTGGGCCAGGCCGAATGGCTTTCGGGCGAGGACCAGATGGACCTTGTCACCGCGCTCGCAGGGTCCGGTCCAGCATTCGTCTATCGTTTCATCGATGCGCTGGCCGAAGGCGCCGCGGCACTCGGGCTGCCGCGCGAGCAGGCGGACCGACTGGCGCTGTCGATGGTCGAAGGGGCCGCAATGCTGGCCGCAGCCTCCGAACACGGTCCCGGCGAGCTCGCACGCCGCGTCGCCAGCCCCGGCGGCGTTACGCAGGTAGGCATCGATGTTCTGGACAAGGACTGCCGTCTTGTTGCGCTGATGGAAGACACTTTGCGCGGCGCGCGCGACCGCAGCGCGGAAATGACCGAGCAGGCCCGCGCCAAATCCTGATCGCGCGCAACAATTCGTTACATTTGATTGCCAGTTCATTGCTTCGGTTTCACTTGAAAGCGGGCCGCAAAGCGCCGATATTCCATCTACGTGGCCAAAGGGGCCACAGAACGGAGCTTTGAAAATGGCAAACTGGAACGACCCTCGGCCCACCGGAACGGGCTTCGGCGCGTCTCCGAGCCTTTCCGGCATCCAGGCCCGCGGCGAAGTGTTCGACGCAGGTCTGCGCCGTCACATGCTGTCGATCTATAATTACATGGCCTCAGGCGTGATGCTCTCGGGCGTCGTCGCGCTGCTTTCGGCCTCTACCGGCCTGACCGTGTCGCTGCTCGGCACCCCGCTGATCTGGCTGGTGATGCTCTCGCCGCTCGCCTTCGTGATGTTCATGAGCTTTGGTGCGAACAAGTTTTCGACCACCGCGCTTCAGGGCATGTTCTGGGGCTTTGCGGTCGCCATGGGGCTGTCGCTTTCGACGATCTTTCTCGTCTACACGGGCGCTTCGATCGCGACGACGTTCTTTGCCACTGCTGGCGCTTTCGCCGGTCTGAGCCTCTATGGCTACACGACCAAGAAGGACCTGTCGGGCATGGGCAGCTTCCTGATCATGGGCCTGTTCGGCATCATCATCGCGTCGCTGCTGAACATCTTCCTGAAGTCGTCGGGTCTTGGCTGGGCGATCAGCTTCCTCGGCGTGCTGATCTTCGCAGGCCTCACCGCCTACGATACGCAGAAGCTCAAGGAGCAGTATGCCTACGTCGCCGGAACCGATTTTGCCGGCAAGGCCGTGGTCCTCGGTGCGCTGAGCCTCTACCTCGACTTCATCAACATGTTCCAGTTCCTGCTGCAGTTCATGGGCGATCGTCGCTGATCCGCTGAAGCAACCGAACCGAACCAGATTGACCCGGCGGACCGCAACGGTTCGCCGGGTTTTTCTTTTTCAGGGGATTCTCTTGTGTAAACACTGCCGCTAGTGTCGGCTTCATCTTGCAGCAAGGATGATCGGCGCAATTTTGCACGTTGCGTCAACGGGATCATCGGCCAATCGGCTACCTTTGGGGGAATGCCAATGTTTCGTCTCCGGCGTCTTCATGCGCCTACCATCGCGGCACTGGCCTTGGCCATCGGCCTTGCCTCTTGCGCGCCACCACCACCGCCTCCGCCACCACCTCCGCCGCCTCCGCCGCCCAAGGTCGTGGTCATTCCGCCCAAGCCGATGCCGCCCAACGGCGCGTCGGACAATATCTACCTGCCACCGGCCGATGCGAACGGTTTGCGCCAGTCGGTGAACCGCAATATCACGACAGCGCAGATGGTTTGGAACCTGCGTTCGGCCTACAATGTGGCGGCGCTCAATTGCACCGGGCCCAAGCACGCCGACATCCTGCCGCGCTACAAGGCTTTCCTGACCACGCATGCCAAGGCGCTGAACGTGGCCAACAAAAAGCTCGATACCGAGTTCAAGGAGAAGTACGGGCAGAAGTTCATCGCCCCGCGCGAGGCATATATCACCTCGGTCTACAATCATTACGCCTTGCCGCCGACGCTCTCGGACTTCTGCGATGCCGTCATGGCGGTGACGCGCGATGGCGCGGCGATCAAGTCGGCAGAGCTTGAGGCTTTCGCGGTCCGCAGCCTGCCGAGCATCGAAGTCGTGTACGACGATTTCTACCGCCGCTACGAGGTCTATCGCAATGATCTGGCTATCTGGCAGTCTCAGTACGGCGCGCTGGTGAATACGCAGCAACCACCTGTTGTGGTCTCGTCCACCAGTGTCACCGATCGCAGCGGGGCCGGCAACTGATCGCCGGGCGCGGCCAAAGAATCTCGAAAATGCCACTTTTCACAGCTGGGACGCTGCGCTAATGGCGGCGCTCCCTGCGGTAGTGTCGTGGGGCGATACCGGGAACGGGGCCGTAGCTCAGATGGGAGAGCGCGTCGTTCGCAATGACGAGGTCAGGGGTTCGATCCCCCTCGGCTCCACCAGGTATCATCGAACCGCCTGATTGGCAGGCGCCTTGCGGTTCGAGGCTCCAGGAACTCCATGAACGGGACCAACAGGCTCGCTTAGGGGGCCCGGCGCTATTGCATTCGGGCCTGTCAGTGGACACGTTACCCAGATGCATTTTCTCGATCAGGCCAAGATCTTCATCCGCTCGGGCCAGGGCGGCCCCGGCGCGGTCAGCTTCCGCCGCGAAAAGTACGAAGAGTACGGCGGCCCCAATGGCGGCAATGGCGGCAAGGGCGGCGACATCGTGTTCGAGGCCGTCGCCGGACTGAATACCTTGATCGACTTCCGCTACACCCAGCACTTCAAGGCGCAACGCGGACACGGCGGTGCGGGCTCCAACCGGACCGGCGCGGGCGGTGAGGATCTCGTGATCAAGGTTCCCGTCGGCACGCAGGTGCTTGATGATGACCGCGAGACCGTGCTGCTCGACCTCACCGAAGTGGGCAAGCGCGTGGTCCTGCTGCGAGGCGGTGATGGCGGGCGCGGCAACGCATCCTACAAGTCTTCTACCAACCGCGCCCCGCGTCAGCACGGCCCAGGTTGGCCGGGCGAGGAAATGTACGTCTGGCTTCGGCTCAAACTCATGGCCGATGCAGGGCTTGTTGGCCTGCCAAATGCGGGCAAGTCGACCTTCATCAACAAGATCACCAACACCAAGGCAAAGGTCGGCGAGTACGCCTTCACCACGCTGCGCCCGCAACTTGGCGTGGTCAGCCATCGCAACCGCGAGTTCGTGCTGGCCGACATTCCCGGACTGATCGAGGGTGCGGCTGAAGGTGTCGGCATCGGTGACCGCTTCCTCGGCCATATCGAGCGCTGCCGCGTGCTGATCCACCTGATCGACATCCACAGCGAGACCGATCCTGCTGAAGCCATGCAGATCGTCGAAAGCGAGCTTGAGGCCTACGGCGGCGGTCTCGACGAAAAGCCGCGCCTGATCGCGCTGAACAAGATCGACCTTGTCGATGCCGAACTGGTCAAGGCCTTCACCAAGGAGCTGCGCGCGGCCGGTGCTCGCAAGGTCTACCCGATCTCCGGCGCGACAGGGAAGGGCATGGACGCCCTGCTTGACGCCGTGCTCGAGCACCTGCCTGCCGCTACGGTGACCGAACGCCCGACCGGCCAGGTCGAGGAGCAGGCGGACGAAAAACCCTGGTCGCCGATCTGATCGTCCAAACGCACTGCGTGCAGGACCGGTAACCCTTCCCGCCCCGTCACAAATACCCTAAGCGGCCCTCATGAAGATCAGCCAGCTTGCCCATCTGACGAACGCCGCCACCTGTCCGCGCCTTGTGGTCAAGGTCGGGTCGGCGCTGCTTGTCGGCAAGGACGGCGCCCCCCGGCGCGAATGGCTGACCGCGCTGGTGGCCGAGATCGCCGCAGCACGCGCTGCAGGGCAGGAAGTGATTGTCGTCTCCTCTGGCGCGATTGCGCTCGGCGCGCGCAAGCTGGGGCTGGCCAAGGGCGGGCGCGGCAGTCTGTCAGATGCCCAGGCTGCGGCGTCGGTCGGCCAGATCGCGCTTGCAGGCCTCTGGGCCGAACTTCTCGCTGCGCATGGCCTTACCGCCGCGCAGATCCTGCTGACGCTCGAAGACCTTGAGGATCGCCGCCGCTACCTCAATGTCACCGCCACGCTCGGCACGCTTCTCGCAGCCGGTGCAGTGCCGGTGATCAACGAGAACGATTCCGTCGCCACGCAGGAAATCCGCTTCGGCGACAATGACCGGCTGGCCGCCCGTGTCGGGCAGGCGGCAGGGGCAAGCGGCGTGCTGCTGCTGTCCGACATTGACGGTCTCTATGACCGCGACCCGCGCGAACCGGGTGCCACCCGCATTCCCGTGGTGAAGGGCGTCACTCCCGAAATCCATGCGATGGCCACGGGCGGTTCGTCCTCTGGCCTCGGCTCGGGTGGGATGACCTCAAAGCTGCAGGCGGCAGAGATCGCCGAACTTGCCGGCATGGCACTCGCCATCATCGACGGGCAGCCTGTCTCACCCATCAGTTCCGCCATGAGCGCGGATCGCGGCACGCTGTTCCTGCCGCGCGGGCGAAAGCAGGCGCGCAAGGCTTGGCTTGGTGGGCGGATGCGGATGCGTGGGGTCGTCCACGTTGATGCCGGGGCTGCTGCGGCACTCGCCCGCGGCTCCAGCCTGCTCGCTGCCGGGATCACCAGCGTCGAAGGCGATTTCCAGCGCGGCGATGCCATTGCCGTTGTCGGCCCTGATGGCCAGACTCTCGCACGCGGCCTTTCCGAATACGATGCCGCCGAATGCGCCCGCCTCAAAGGCCGCCACAGCCGTGAGCACGAGGCGCTGCTCGGCTACGCGCCCCGCTCGGCTCTGATCCATCGCGATCAGATGGTGCTGCTGTAATGGCTGCAGAATTGCTGGCGATTACCGGGGCGACCGGGTTCGTCGGTCAAGCCGTGCTCGATTACGCCGCCCGCGCCGGGATCGAAGTCCGGGCTCTTGCCCGTCGCCCGCAGGATGCCCGCGCCGGAGTGGAATGGGTGCAGGGCGACCTTGGTGACAAGCGCGCGCTCCAGCGCCTCGTTGGCCGCGCCAGCGTGGTCCTGCACATCGCGGGCGTGGTCAACGCGCCCGATCCCCAAGGGTTCGAGGATGGCAACGTCTGGGGCACGCTCAATGTCGTCAACGCCGCGCTGGAGGCGGGCGTACCGCGCCTGTTTCACGTTTCCTCGCTCTCCGCGCGCGAGCCGGACCTTTCGGTCTACGGCCGGTCGAAGCTGCGCGGCGAGAAGATCGTCAAGGCCAGCAGCCTCGACTGGACCGTGGTCCGCCCGCCCGCCGTCTATGGCCCGCGCGATACCGAGATGTTCGAGCTGTTCAAGCTGGCCCGGCGCGGCGTGGTGCCGCTGCCGCCGCAGGGCCACCTCTCGATCATCCACGTCAACGACCTCGCCCGCCTCCTGCTCGCCCTGATCCCCGGCGGCGAGGAGGTGACGCACATGACCTTCGAGCCCGACGACGGCACCCCCGGCGGGTGGACCAACACCGATCTCGCCCGCGCCATCGGCATGGCCATGGGCAAGCGCGCCACCGCGATCAACCTGCCCGCCGGAATGTTGCGCCTCGGCGCAAGGCTCGACGCGCGCTTCCGTGGCAAGGGCGCCAAGCTGACGATGGATCGCGTCGGCTACATGTGCCACCCGGACTGGCGCGCAGGCGAAGGCAACCAGCCCCCGGCAGACCTGTGGCTCCCCCAGGTAGAAACCCGCATGGGCCTTCACGCCACGGCGGCGTGGTATCGCGAGGCGGGGTGGTTGAAGTGATAATGTGCCAAAACACACTTTCGTTTCCCTGAACTGCGGTTAACCATTGCTTCCAAACTGGATGTATTGGGGCGGGAATGGTTAGGGCAATCTGGTTCGCGGCACTTCTGGCAGTAGCATCACCGGGGTTTGCACAATCGGCAGAGCAGGTTTCTTCATCCCCGCGAAGTCTTGCCGATGAAGTGAAGGCTCTCAAGACCATGGACACGGCGGGCAAGCCCGACGAGGCGCTGGCAAAGATCGATGCGGTGCTCGCTCGTGCTCGAAAGACCAAGGGGATTGACCGGCTGGACATGATCTACGCCGAGGCCAGCCGCGCCAATGCCCTGTTCTGGCTCGATCGCTATGACGAGGCATTGGGAATCTACCACAGGCTCGAGGCCGAACTGGAATCCGGCAAATACCCGATGACCCCCGACCGGGCCGAACTCGTCAACAATATCGGCTCGCTCTACTCCTCCCTCGGCAAGCTTGAAGAAGCCACCCGCTACAAGCTGCGAGCGCTCGACCTTACAGCGCAGACAGCCGGTCCCGAGAGCATCGAATACGCATCGGCGCTTTACGGTATGGCTCTGGTAGAGTTCCGGCAGGGCGAGCCTTTGAAAGCACTGCCGCGAGTGCGCGAAGCGCTGCGCCTGGCCCGTGCGCATGCCAATCTGACCGGTGATGATATCGAACAGCCAGCAATCTTTGGGCTGAGCCTGGCCGCTCTGCTTATTCAATCTGGTGATACCGCGTCCTCCATTGAGCCGGCTCGAGAAGCGGCGGTATGGGCCGAAACGCATCTGGGCGAAGACCACCGTGTTACTATGGCTGCCCTGAATCAGTTGGGCGCATCACTCAGTGAGTCCGGACTCTTTGCCCAAGCCATCCCGGTCATACGCAGAACTCTGGATCTGCGCACCAAGGCCTACCCTGCCGGGCATCAGGACATTGCGTTCTCGCTCAGTGCTCTGGGCTTTGCGCTCGATAATTCCGGGCACAAGGATGAGGCGCTACCCTTCTACGAGCGCGCCGCCGAGATTTTTGAGAACAGCAACACTGAACGCAAAGAAACGGTAGGCGCTACTGCCATTGGCCAGTTGGCGCGGCTTGCCGCTTGGCGTGGCGACAAGGCACAATCGCTGGTCCTGCGTGAAAAAGCGCTGCAAGTGGGGCGAAAGCGCGCGGCCTCTGCAGAACATCCGGACGTGCTTCTGGCAGAGGTCAATCTGGCGCGCGAATACATCGCGAACCGCCGTCTTGATGACGCGTCCATTCTGCTGGATCATGCCAACGCCGCTTTCAGGCAACGGGCCCTCGATGCCAACTTTCGCCGGCTTTGCGGCTTGATTTTTGCCGAGCAGATTGCCGCAGCCAGAGGCGATGTGGCCGGAGCGCTAACCCGAACCGTTCAGATTCTGGCGCCAGCGCGAGCCCGCCTGCTTGACCGCGCCACGCCGCGCGGCGAGGTCATGAGGCTGGCGGAACAATATCATTTCCTCTTTGTCCAGCAGGCGCGGTTTGCCGAAGCGGCAAACGATCCAGCGCAAGCGTTCGAGGCATTGCAACTGGCCAACCTTGGCGATCTGCAGAGTGCCATGTCCAGCCTGGCCATGCTGCGCGACGGCAATGGCGCCGAGGCGACCGAGGTCATCCGGCGCTACCAGTCGCTCGCCGCCGATGGAGCGAGACTACGCCGCACGCTCAACGCGCAAGTCGCGGCGGGAAAGGGCGATACCGTCGACGCGCTCAATCGCCAGCTTGCTGAGATCGATGCCCATATCCGGCAAGAGGATGCGCGTCTGGCGGAACTGATCCCCGGCTATTCGCTGCAGACCGCAGTGGAGCCGGCTTCTCTCTCGGCTGCCCAGAAGTCATTGGCCAAGGGACAAGCTCTTGTGCTCTTCGGGCAGGACGAGGACGGCCTGGTGATCCTTGCCGTAACGGCTGACAAGGCGGTGGTTGCCGAAAGCGCGATTGCCCCGCGGCCACTGCTGGACCTGATCAAGCGCATGCGCGGTTCTATCGACCTTGGCCTTGTCAACAACGGTGCAGGAGGCTTCGATCGCAAGGCTGCGTTCGAACTTTACCAACTGCTCTTCCCGGCACCGATCCGGCAGGCCATCAAGGCTGCGCCAGACTTGCGCATACTCGCCCCTGGTGGCCTTGCCGCGCTGCCCTTTTCCGCGTTGGTCACGCAAGCACCGCAAGGCTCCGATGACGCACCTGCAGCGCTGCGAAGCACACGCTGGTTGGCAATGGATCATGCGGTCTCTGTCCCGCTTGCCGCCGTGCCGCTTCCGCAACGCGAAGGCGGCAAGCGCGAAGTGACCTTCGCCGGCATAGGTGCGCCAGTGTTGGGCCAGCCCGTTCGCCTGGCCACTCGTACTGCTCTGCTGCTGCGTTCGGGAGATACCAGCACCAAGGCCCTGCGCGAGCTGGCCAGCTTGCCCGGCGCGGCTGACGAACTGCGGGCCATGGCCACGGCTTTTCCCGGCAAGCCAGCCTTGCTGATTGGCGCGGATGCGACCGAAGCAGCGGTCAAGGCAGCGCCACTGGAACAGGCCAGCGTTCTTGCCTTCGCCACGCACGGTCTTGTCAGCGGAGCCTTCCGCGATCTGGTCGAGCCTGCTCTGGTTCTCACGCCGCCCGATCAGCCGAGCGAGACCGACGACGGCCTGCTCACTGCCTCTGAAATCGCCAAGCTGCGGCTCGATGCCGATTGGGTGATCCTCTCGGCCTGCGATACTAGCGCCGGCGACAGCGAAAGCGCGCCAACCTTTTCGGGCTTGGCGCGGTCCTTTGTCGCGGCAGGCGCACGTTCCTTGCTGCTCTCGCACTGGCCTGTCCGCGATGACGTTGCCAGCCGCCTTACTCTCGACACGCTGAAAGGCGCAGGTAAAGGCTTGTCCCGGGCTGAGGCCTTGCGTCGTGCGCAACTGGCCATCCTGAAGGACTCAAAGGTGCCTGGCGGCGCGCATCCCGCAACTTGGGCACCTTTCGTGCTGGTGGGCAACTGACGCCGGATGTGACCGCCGATACTTGCGCGAATTTCCAATCCGTGTTCGTCTGCGTCTACTTTGCCGGTCGAGGGCAAAGTCAAAAGGGGGAATGCCATGGAATGGATGATGATGCCCTATCGCCGTTACGCCGATTTTTCGGGACGTTCCCGGCGTAAGGAATACTGGATGTTCGTGTTGCTGTCGCTGATCGTCACCATGATCTGCATGATGCTCATGCTTGGCGGCGGCATGATGTCGGCTGAAGAGACAGGCAGCGAGCCCGGTCTGCTGTTCTGGCTCGGCGCGGGCCTTCTGGGGATTTTCGTCCTCGGCAGCTTCATTCCTTCGATCGCGGTACAGGTGCGCCGCTTTCACGATCAGGACAGGTCGGGCTGGATGGTGTTGCTTGGTTTCATTCCCTATGTCGGTGGTCTGATCGTGTTCATCTTCATGTGCCTTGACGGTACGCGCGGGCCGAACCGTTTCGGAAGCGATCCCAAGAATCCGCACAACGCGGACATTTTCGCCTGACCCAGCTACGGGAGCGGCCCGGTGCCGTGCCTGAAAGGGAATGCCTGATGAACTGGATGATCCAGCCCTATCGCCGCTATGCCGAGTTTTCTGGCCGTTCGCGGCGCAAGGAATACTGGATGTTCGCGCTGTTCTACGTGCTGGTGATGATCGCGCTCAACGCGGTCTTCGGCACCAATGAGGTCACGCGCGGCAACGGCGCGTTCGTCTATGGCTCGCGGCTTGTCGGCACCGGGGGATGGATCGGCGGCCTGTTCTGGCTAGTGTCGATTGTTCCGGGCCTCGCTGTTTCGGTCCGTCGTCTCCACGATCAGGATCGGAGCGGCTGGCTCCTGCTGCTTTGGATAATCCCGTTCCTCGGCTGGTTCGCGATCTTCGTGCTGATGTGCCTCGATGGCACGCGCGGGCCAAACCGCTTCGGGCCCGACCCGAAGAATCCAACGCCCGCTGACGTCTTTTCCTAAAGCTCGCGCAGCACCTGTGCCGGTCGGGTTCGCAGCAGCCCGACCGAGCCTGCCACCGCCAGCACCATCACCAGCGCCACCCCGCCGCCAAGCACGCCAAGGATGCGCGGCCAGTCGGGCAGCCAGTCGAACTCGAACAGCAGCACGATTACGCCCCAGGCGACGCCCGTGCCGAGCAGCAGCGCCACGCCAGCCAGCAACGCGCTGAGCAGTCCGTATTCCGCCAGCAGCAGCACCAGCAACTGCCGCCTGCTCGCGCCGAGCACGCGCAGGATCACGTTGTCATAGGTCTTGCGCTCGCGCGCCGCCGCAATCGCGCCTGCCAGCACCGCCATCCCGGCAAGGATCGCCACGCTTGCTGCTGCAAGAATTGCCGTCCCCATCTGCGAGAGGATTTCGCGAGCCTGTCCCAGCACCGGCCCGATCTCGATCACCGAGCTTGAGGGCAGGGCCTTCACAAGGCCGCCCAGAATGGCGCGGCGAACCTCGGGTGTCTTCGACTGATCGGGCAGGCTGATCGTCGCGGCAAGGTTGTGTGGCGCATCGGCAATCGCGTTGGGGCTGAACACCAGCACATAGTTGAAGCCCATGTTCTCCCAGTCGATCCTGCGGAACGAAGCGATCTTCGCGCTGCGCTCCACGCCGAGGATGGAAACCGCGATCCGGTCGCCGAGCTTCAGGCCCAGCGCCTCGCGCAAGTCGTCGTCGACCGAGACGAGCGGCTCGCCGGAGTAGCCCTTCGGCCACCATTCCCCGGCGGTCAGCACGTTGCCTTCGGGCACTTCGTTCGAATAGGTCAGCCCACGATCCCCGCGCAGTGGCCAGGCAATCTCGGGGATTTCCTTGAGATCGGCCACGCGGATCATTGCGCTCTGTGGACCATAGGCGGTGATCGAGCCGCGCAAGGCGGGAACCTTGCGGACCACCGCTTCCGGCGCCGCTGTCTTAACGATCCGGTCGAACTCGGTCGTCTTGCCCTGCGGCAGGTCGAGCACGAAGTAGTCCGGCGCCTTGTTGGGCACGCGCAGTGCAATGTTGCCATCAAGGCTGGTCTGCACGCCTGCCAGCAGAACGAAGGCGGCGAGCCCGAAGCCTAGCGCCACGACCAGCGCTGACGTCTGCGCACCCGGCCTATGCAGGTTAGCCAGTGCCATCCGTGCAATCGCGCCCTCGGGGCGGGGCAGCTTTGCCGCCATCCGCTGTAACCCCCACCCGAGCAAGGAAAGCAGCACGAACAGCGCAGCCGCTCCGCCGAGGAACCCCGCCGCCAGCAGCTTTTGCGGTGCAGTCAAGACCGCGAGCGCAACGATCCCGCCAAGACCCAACGCTACCGGTAGCACCGCGCCCTGCCAGCCACCCGACAAGGGACTGACCCGCGCCCGCATCAGAGCCATCGCCGGAAAGGCCTTGGCCCGCGCCAGCGGCGGCGCGGCGAAAGTCAGCGCGATCAGCGCGCCATAGGCTGCCGCAATCGCCAGCGCGCCCCAGTCCAACACAAACCCGGCCTCAATCGGCAGCAGACCTTGCAGCGCCTTGCCGATCAGCGGCGTGATGCTCACCCCGATCGCCAGCCCGCCAAGAATCGCCAGGGAGGAGGCGGCTGCCAGCTGCAGCAGGTAGATTCGCGCAATGTCCCCGCTCGACGCGCCAAGAATCTTGAGCGTGGCAATGCTCCCGCGCCGGGCTTCGAGGTAGGAATTGACCCCGTTGCCGATGCCGATCCCGGCAATCGCCAGCGCCGCCAGCGCCACCAGCACAAGGAACTGCCCCATCCGCGAAACGAACCGGTCCAGCCCCGGCGAGGCCTTCTCGCGCGTGCGCACTTCGTAGCCAGCCAGCGGAAACTGCGTCTTGATACGTTCGCCCAGCGCCACCGCGTCCGCACTGCCAGGCAGCTTCACCCGCAATTTGGTCCGAACCATTGATCCGGGCTGCACCAGCTTCGAGGCATCGAGCGCGGCCTTGCTGACGATCACCGTTGGCCCGAGCGAGAACCCCTCGGCCAGTCGATCTGGTTCGGACCCGATCACCCCGCCCACAGTCAGGTCAGCTTCACCCACTCGCAATCGGTCACCAACGCGAACGCCCAGCCGATCCGCCACACCGGGCGCAATCCACGCGGCCATGCCCTCAGGCGCACCTGCCGTCTTTCCACCCTCAAGCGTGAACTGCCCATAAAGCGGCCACCTGCCATCGACCGCCTTCAATTCGACCGGCGTCGTGCGCGTATCATCGGAAGGCACTCGCGCCATCGCCTGCAACCGCGCCCCTTCCGAAACCTCGCCCAGCGCTGCAATGGCTGCGCTCTCATCGGGTGAAGGTTGCCGCGCGGCCAGCGTGAATTCCAGATCCGCGCCCAGCATCTCGCGCCCGCGCGTTGCCAGTTCCCGCTCGATTGCGCCGGTCAGGGTGCCGATGGCGGAGAGGGCGGCGGTACCCAGCACGAGGCACACCAGCAGCAGGCGCAGGCCCTTGAACCGCCAGTCCAGTCCGCGCCGTGCCAACGCCCATGCGGCGCCCCATGAAAGGTTCACGCGCCAGAATCCGATGGCGCGTCCGAGGCGATGCGGCCATCGGCCAGTCTCACGATCCGCCCGCATCGCGCAGCCAGCGCTTCGTCGTGCGTAACCATGATGAACGTCGCGCCCGCCTCTGCCGCCCGCGCAAACAGCAGGTCGGCAACCGCTTCGCCGGTCGCATGGTCGAGGTTGCCGGTCGGCTCGTCAGCAAACAGGATTGCGGGCTTTGGCGCTAGCGCGCGGGCAATCGCCACGCGCTGCTGCTCGCCGCCCGAAAGCTGTGCCGGATAGTGATGCAGCCTATGCCCGAGGCCAACCGCGACCAGCTCCGCCTCGGCCCGCACCATGGCATCGGGCATGCCTGCCAGTTCCAGCGGCGTGGCAATGTTTTCCAGCGCGGTCATCGTCGGCAGCAGGTGGAAGGCCTGCAGCACGATGCCGATCCGCCCACGTCGCGCGGCGGCAAGCCCGTCCTCGTCCAGCGCGGTAAAGTCGGCACCCGCTACGTTGAGCGAACCGGCACTCGCACGCTCAAGCCCCGAAAGGATCGCCAGCAGCGATGACTTGCCCGATCCAGATGGTCCGAGCAGCGCCAGAGTCTCGCCAGCGATTACCGAAAGATCGATTCCGCGCAGGATTTCGACCCGCGCCTCTCCGCTGCCAAGCGAGAGCGTCAGGGCCGAAGCGGCGATTACCGATATGGGGGAGCTTGTCACAGGCCTCACGTGGCATAGATTGGTTGCAGCGTGCAACCGGCACTTGGGGGCGCGCCCTAGGAGTTTCAATGCGCCGCTTCGTTCTTGCCGCCACCCTTGTGATTGCCGCCTGCTCGCCGGAGAAGGTCCCTGACCCCCAGCCATCGACCGCCGCAAGCGCCGCCGCGCCTGTTCCCGCCGACGCTCCCGTGATCCTTGCCTTCGGTGACAGCCTCTATGCCGGCTACCAGCTTAACCCCGGGGAGGGCTATCCGCCGCGCCTGGAAGCAGCGCTCAATGCACGGGGCGTGCCGGCAAAGGTGGTCAACGCCGGCGTGTCGGGGGACACGACCGCTGCCGCCTTGCAGCGCCTGCAGTTCACGCTCGACAACCAGCCGATCAAGCCCACGCTCGCGCTCGTCGGCCTTGGCGGCAACGACATGCTGCGAGGGCTGCCGCCGTCTGAAACCCGCGCCAACCTCGATGCGATCCTGACCGAGTTCGACAAGCGCGAGATCCCCGTCGTCCTCACCGGCATGCTCGCCGCGCCCAATCTCGGCGCGGACTACCAGAAGCAGTTCAACCCGATCTGGCCGGACCTTGCCAAGAAGCACAAGGCAGGCCTCGTCCCGTTCTTCCTCGCGCCGGTGCTCGGCAACAAAGCGCTGATGCTTGAGGACAACGTTCACCCCAATGCAGACGGGGTCGACAGGATTGTTGCTGCAACGAAGGATCAGGTGGCAGAGGCGCTGAAGGCGGCGGTTGCGGAGTAACTACGCGCGCTCGACAACCCCATCGCGCACTGTCCAAACAGCGCTGACTTCCGAAACCTCCGCAAAGGGGGCCATTTCGGTTCCCGTCATCCAGACCTGCGCCCCGCTCTGTGCCAACCGCTCGAACAGCGCCGCCCGCCGTACCGGATCGAGATGCGCCGCGATCTCGTCGAGCAGCAGCAGGCGAGGGCGCTCGCCCGCCGTCAGCCCGGCATGGGCGAGGACAATGGCGATCAGCATCGCCTTCTGCTCGCCGGTCGAGCAATCTGCCGCCGGGGCATTCTTTGTTGCAAGCGTCACGGCCAGATCATCACGGTGCGGCCCGATAAGCGAACGCCCCGCAGCCCGGTCCCGCCGTCGCCCGTCCCGCAGCATATGGCGCAGGGCCTCGGCCTCCAGTGGCACCTCGCTGGCATAGCGCAGCGAAGGTCGCGCAAACGGCTGCTCCGGCACAGTCTCCAGTTCCCGCCCGAGATCTGTCACCAGCGCGGCCCGTGCCGCCGCCATGGCTGTGCCAGTCTCGGCCATCTGCGCCTCGATCCCGTCGAGCCACAGCGGGTCAGGTTCTGAAGGCTCAGACAGCAGCCGGTTGCGCTCGCGCAGAGCCGTCTCATAGCGCGTGGCGTTGCGCGCATGGCCGGGCTCCCGCGCCAGCACCAGCCGGTCCAGAAACCGCCGCCGCGAGCCTGCGCTTTCGGCAAAGAGCCGGTCCATCGCAGGCGTCAGCCAGGTGATAGAAAGCCACTCGCCCAGCCGCGCCGCCGGGCCTTCCGCACCGTTGATCCGCACCACGCGGCGATTGGGCGCGGAAGCATCGGTCGACGTGCCGATCTGCACGCCTCCGTCCTCCATCTCCGCCACCACGGCAAACCCGCCATCGCCGTTACGCCCGGCCATTTCCACCGGCTGCGCCCGCCTGAGCCCACGCCCCGGCGCGAGCAGGCTGATCGCCTCGAGCACATTGGTCTTGCCCGCCCCGTTCTCCCCCGCCAGCACATTGAACGCACGCATCCCTTCCAGCCGCGTTGCGGCATGGTTGCGAAAGTCGCGCAAGGTGAGGCGGGTGAGGGACATTACTGCGAGGCGTTAGTGGGTTTGCGCTGAAAGCGAAACCTCAACCCTTATCACTCAACCCATGCTTCTTCATGCAATGGCGCAGCTGGTCATAGGTCAGCCCCAGCGCCTTGGCCGTCTGGCGCTGGTTGAAGCGGTTACGGCCCAGATGATGCTCGATGATCGCGCGCTCATGCGCATCCACCGCCGCACGCAGGTCGGCCACGCTGTCGAGATCGCCTGAGGGCGCGACTGTCCGCATCGGAGCGCTCGCCTCGCCTTCCGCCGTTTCCGGTCGGACTGGCGCGACCGGCTTCCAAGGGCTTTCAAACGGATCGAACTGCACGTGGCCGATCGGCTTGGTCCAGTCGTCCCAGCGATACACTGCACGCTCCACCACGTTGCGCAATTCGCGCACGTTGCCGGGCCAGAGGTATTCCTCCATCGCCTTCTGCACGATGGAGGCAAAGCCGGGCCAGGAATCCCAGTGCAGTTCCGCTGCCATGCGCCGCCCGAAGTAATCGGCCAGCACGGCAATGTCGCCCTCGCGCACGCGCAGCGGGGGCAGGGTGATCACCTCGAAACTCAGCCGATCGAGCAGGTCAGGGCGGAAGCGGCCCTGTTCTGCCATCTTCGGCAGGTCCTCGTTGGTCGCCGCAACGATGCGCACGTCCACGCGCACCGGCTTGCTCGATCCGATCCGAGTGACTTCGCCATATTCCACCGCGCGAAGCAGGCGCTCTTGCGCACCCATCGAAAGCGTGCCGAGTTCGTCGAGGAACAGCGTGCCCTTGTCCGCCTCCTCGAAGCGTCCGGTCCGTGCCCGTGTCGCGCCGGTGAACGCACCCGCCTCATGTCCGAACAGTTCGGCCTCGATCAGCGTCTCGGGCAGGGCCGCGCAGTTCATCGTCACCAGCGGTTCGGTCCAGCGCGCGGACAGGCGGTGGAGGCGTTCCGCGATCAGTTCCTTGCCGGTCCCGCGCTCGCCGATCACCAGAACCGGGCGGCGCATCGGCGCGGCGCGGCTGGCGCGTTCGACCGCATCGAGAAACGCGCCCGACTGGCCGATAAATTGAACCTCCCTGTCCATGGCACAGGATTAGCGCATTTTCCCAAGTCTCGGCAAGAATTCCCAACATTAAAGGATGCTAAAGCGCCAAAACTGGCGGATTTCTGCGCAAATCGCAGTTTGGCACACCCCTTGCTCTAACATGAACATCCGGCAGACAGCCGCCATGAACCAGACAGTAACCCGCCGAAAGGTCACGAAAATGTACACCGCCCGCTTCTTCTCCACCCAGCTCGGCCGCGCCAGCCTTGCCAGCATTGGTGCGATGGTCGTGATGTGCTGCTTCGCCCTGACCCAGCAGGTGAACGCCGTTCCCACCGTCATGGCCTCGAGCGCTGCGATCACCGGTGAGCTGGCATGATGGCCGACGAGCTCACCCCGATCCGCTCCGAACGTCAGGAGGGTGGCCGTTCCACCCGCCTCGACGCGGAACTGGATCGCCTTCGCAATTTCAGCAATGGTGGCGGCAATGGCCAATCCCGCCCCCTCTTCACTCCCGGAGTCAACCTGATGGGTATCTTCTCGCGAACTCGCGACATCATTGCCGCCAATTTCAACGACTTGCTTGATAAGGCGGACGATCCTGCCAAGATGATCCGGATGATCATCATGGAGATGGAAGAGACCCTCGTGGAAGTCCGCGCCTCGGCCGCGCGCACCATCGCCGATCAGAAGGAAATGGGCCGTCACGTGTCAAAGCTCGAACGCCTTCAGGCCGATTGGTCGGAAAAGGCCCAGCTCGCGCTGTCGAAGGACCGCGAGGACCTCGCCCGTGCGGCTTTGGTCGAGAAGAAGAAGGCCGCCGACATGGCCGACCAGCTCAAGACCGAGATCACGGTGCTCGATGATGCGATGCGCGCCTACGAGCAGGACATCGAGAAGCTGCAGACCCGCCTGCGCGAAGCCCGCAGCCGCCAGACTGCGATCGCCGCGCGCCTCGAAAGCGCCGAGAACCGCGTCCGCCTGCGCTCGCTCCTCGCCAACGAGCGCGTGGACGAGGCCATGGCCCGCTTCGACCAACTCGAACGCCGCGTCGACTATGCCGAAGGCCGCGCCGATGCGCTGAGCCTGGCCGATGGCAACTCCAAGCCGAGCCTTGCGGACGAGATCGCCGCGCTCGCGGGCAAGGACAAGATCGATGAGGAACTCGAAGCCATGAAACGCCAGCTTGGTAAGGAAGGCTGATCCATGGAAGACGTTGTTGCCATTATTGCGATCGTCCTCGGCCTGCCGTGGATCATCTTCCACTACATCACCAAGTGGAAGACCGCCGCCACCTTGACGACCGGTGACGAGGCATTGCTGGAAGAACTCTATCAGCTCGCCCGCCGCCTCGACGAACGCATGGACACGGTCGAGCGCCTCGTTGCAGCCGACAACCCCGAATTCAAGCCGGCGCGGATCATGCACGATCGCGAAACCGACAATCAGAAACTGCGCGAACTGGACCGCCTGTTCGCCGAACAGGGAAGGACCTCGAAGTGAACAGCCCCCGCACCCGCTTCTATCGCGACAAGGTCAACGGCAAGTTCATGGGCGTCTGCGCCGGGATTGCCGACTACACCGGGGTCGATGTCCTCTGGGTTCGCCTTGGTTTCCTGATCCTGGCCTTCTCGATGGGCTGGCCGTTCCTCGTCTACTTCGCCCTTGGTTTCCTGGCCAACAAGAAGCCGGCGAACCTCTACGGCGATCGGCAGGAGCAGCAGTTCTGGCAGCGTGTCCGCCAGTCTCCGGCGCGCACCGCCCGCGAAGTCCGCGCCGAATTCCGCGACATTGATCGCCGCCTGGCCGATGTCGAGAGCTTCTACGTCAATTCCAACCCGCGTCTCTCGGCCGAAATCGAGAAGCTGCGCTAAGAAAACAACTGTCCTGAGGGGGACTGAACCATGGGACCAGCAGAAATTGGCAGCCTGATACCGATCGTTGCCCTGAGCATCCCGATCGTCGCGATCTGGACCAAGCACCGTACCAAGATCGCCGAAATGCAGATCAATGCGACCGCTGAACTCAGCGCCGAAAAGGCCGCACAATACGCCCAGCATACCCGCGAACTCGAAGAGCGCGTCCGCGTCCTCGAAGCCATCGTCACCGACAAGGGCTTTGATACTGCCGCGCAGATCGAAGCGCTCCGCCGCGATACGGCCGCGCTTGAAGACCGGAGGCCACAATGAACTGGGGCGGCCCCGAGTTCGTCCTTGCCATCATCGCCATCTCCACCGGCGGCTGGGTGATCAACAACTGGATCCGCGCGCGGCACGGCTATGCCCTCGAGGACGAATGGGGTGGCAAGACCGACCGCGCCGATCTTGAGGCCTATGCCAAGCTGCGCGAGGAAAACGCCTTCCTGCGAGACCAGTTGGACAAGACCCATCAGCGTCTTGCCAACGTCGAGGCCATCGTCACCGACAGCGGCTTCGACGTCTCCCGCCAGATCGACGCCTTGCGCCCGGCTCAGGAGAGACCGCAATGAACGAGGATGTCGTCCTGACCCTGGTGTTCATGGTCATCGTCCTGCCCATCGTCCTCGGCATCGGTGCAGACATCTACAAGCGCCGCCTCGCTTTCCGTGAACGCGAACTGGAACTGCTCTCGAAGCAGACCGCCGAGAAGGCCGCGCAATATGCGGCACAGGCCGAACGTCTCGAACAGCGCGTCCGCGTTCTCGAACGCATCGCCACCGAAAACAACACAGACCTCGCGCTGCAGATCGAAAACCTGCGCGACGTCAAGGTCAACTGAGGACTGAAGAAGTGGGCCCCGGATCTACCATCGTCGCAATCATTGCGATTATCGCTTTCGTGATTATCCGCACCAACCGTGATCGAGTCCGTGGTGGCCACATTAACCAACCGCCGGTCGACCCCGCCTACACCGCTAGCCTCGAGCGTGAAGTCGCCGACTTGCGCAAGCGGCTCGAAGTGCTCGAACGCATCGCGACCGACGAAGGCGAAACCCGCCGCCTCTCGCGCGAGATCGAATCCCTGCGCGACCGTTAACCTGCGACCGCTGACGAACAGGAGCATTCCCGATGTCCTCCGAACTCGTTCTATCCCTTTCCGGCCTGACCGGCCTCGCCATGATCGCCCTTGCTGCCCTGCGCGGCTGGGATGGCTGGCTCGCCCTCAAGCGCATGGAACTCCAACGGACAGAAACAGGTGATGCCGGCAGCCTGATCGAACTTGCCGACATGCGCGAGCGTCTGCGCAAACTTGAAGCAATCGCCTCGGGAGTAGACCTGTGAGCCGCCACACCGAAGGCGCCGCCAAGGCCGGCATCGGCCTCGGCTCGGCCATCGCCGTCACCATTTCGTGGAGCCTGCACAAGTCGATCGTCTGGGCGCTGGTCCATGGCGTCCTCTCATGGATCTACGTCATATGGTACGCTTTTACGCGCCCCGGTGGCCTTTCGGGCTGATCGGTCTGGAGGTGGTGGACGCACCTTGCGCCGCCCGCTAATGCCACTTCATGCGCAGCCTTGAAGACATCCTCGAAGATTACGAATTCCTTGACGGCGACGAGCGTTACCGGCTCCTGATCGAACTCGGGCGAGAGCTTGAGGACATGCCAGACGCGCTCAAGACCGATGCCACGCTTGTGCGCGGCTGCTCGGCCAGTGTCTGGGTCTATCCCACGCAGGGCGAGGGCGGAAAGCTGCACTTCCTCGCTGATAGCAACGCCGCGATCACCAAGGGCATCGTCGCGCTGGTCCTCGCCGCCGTGCAGGACAAGCCTGCCGCCGAAGTCGCCGGAACCGATATTGCCGAGGAACTGGCTCCGTTCGATCTCAAGAAGCAGCTGTCCTCGAACCGCACGCAGGGCGTTCCCAACATGATCGCGCTGGTAAGAGAGCACGCCGCGCGCATCGCCGCCACGGCCTGACGGCAGGGCAGGGGACTTGCGCCGCCACCTCTACCTCGCGGGCGGCGTGATCAGCGTGGCGCTTGGGGCCATCGGTGCATTTCTGCCGATCCTGCCCACTGTACCTTTCCTGCTCCTTGCCACCTTCTGCTTCGCCCGCTCCAACCCGGCGTGGGAACAGCGCCTGCTCGATCACCCGCGCTACGGCCCGCCCTTGCGCCAATGGCGTGAGCGCCGCGCCATCTCGCGCAAGGCCAAGCAGGGCGCGCTCATCGCGATGGGCGCGGGCGTTGTGTTGACAGGCGTCACCGCAGGCTGGCCCTGGGTGCTGATTCCTGCGCTGGTCATGGGCGTGACCGGCACCTGGATCTGGACGCGGGCCGAATAGCCTTGTTCTATATTTGTTCCAATTCTGATAGGGTGACAATGCACTTGAAAGGATTGGATTCGCTGGATGCTCTCGCTCACTATCGGTCCCGCCGAAGGCTCGACCGACTGGCTGACTTGGACAGCTTCGGTTCTCGGCTCGCTCGCCTGGCCACTCTCCGCGCTGGTCATCGCCCTGATCTTCCGGCGGCCGCTGCTTGCGCTTCTCTCCCGGCTCGATGAACTGAGCTGGGGCGACAAGTCCGCCCGTTTCGCGCAACGATTGGACCGGCTCGAATCCGAAGCGCCAGCGCTGCGACCGGAGCCGGAAGCAGTGCCGGACCTCGCTCTGTCAGGCGATCACGGGCGGTTTCTGCAACTGCTCGATCTGTCGCCCAACGCCGCCGTGCTCGATGCGTGGTCGGGGGTGGAAGAGGCGCTCACCGCGCTCGCGCACGATCACCTCATCGCCAGCCCGGATGCAGCCGAAGCCAGCCGTGCGCTGGGCAAGCGCGGCATCCTGCCCACCCGCACCCTCGGCATGATCGGCGAGATGCGCGCCCTGCGCAACGCTGCCGCGCACAACCAACCCATCTCCGTCTCCGACGCCCTGCGCTTCCGCAATCTGGCCAAGGGCGTGCTTAACGAGATCAGGCTGGCTTGAGGCTTCGTCCCACCAGAGCCGATGTATTGCGCCACCAGCTATCGGCAGTCACACCTCCGGCGAGAGCTGAGTAGACGTACAGCAACAAGAAACTTGCATCGCCTTCCTGGTCGCCCGTCGTCGCAAAAAGCACCGGGAATGCCAGAAACCCAAGAATTACGCCGGCAACGACGTGGGCGCGCTTCGTGTACTGCCCCAGTCGTCTCAGGAGGATGCTTGTTGGCAAACCGATCATGAGGCTGACGCTCGTTATCACTGCGGTGATACAGGCAAGCGCGATTACGAAGACGTACAATGTTACCAAGGCTTGGGTTGGTTCACCTGTGACGATGCTGGCTATCAGGATCACGACCGCAAAAAGAAAAGGCAGGAAGCTTGCCGTCAGCACGCCCGCCAGTGTGGAGCGCAGGAACGGGACGACGTACCGCCTCAATCGACCGCTTCTCGCAGCACCGCAATCCCCCGCTCGCGCTGCGCCCGCAGTTCCCTCTTCAGCACTTGCGGATCGCGGGCGATGATGAAGCCGAAGCTCACCCCGCCTTCCTTGCCGATCGTCGCGTGGTGCAGCTTGTGCGCCTGGACCAGCCGCTTGGCATAGCCCTTCTTCGGCACCCAGCGGAACCAGCGCTGGTGGACCAGCCCGTCGTGCACCAGCGTATAGATAGCGCCATAGGCCATGACGCCAAGGCCGATGAACGTCGCCGGCCACCACGCGTCCGCGCCCAGCACCAGCGGGCTGCCCAGCATGAAGAAGCTGATCGAGATGGCGGCCCCCACCACCGCGTAAAGGTCGTTCTTCTCGAAGAACCCGTCGTGCGGCTCGTGATGATCGCGGTGCCAGCCCCAGCCGAACCCGTGCATCACGTACTTGTGGCTGGACCAGGCCACGAATTCCATCACCAGCACCGTGGTGATGACGATCAGTATGGCAACAAGCGTCTGCATGGCGCTCCCTTACACCGACCTATCGCGGCTCGCGACACATTCTTACACTTTGCCTGAAAGCCGCGACGCCTCGTTTTTCTGGCGTTCAGCCGCCAGACGGCACTTTGCCCTCACTGACCAATGAGGAGCTTATCCCATGCGAAAGACCATTATCGCCACTGCCCTTTCAGCCATGCTCGCCACAGGCTTTGCTGCTGCTCCGGCCATGGCGCACGACAACGATCGCTACCCCGGCAACAATCGCGCAGAAGCTGCCTACCTTACACCGGCACGCAACGCCGAGATTCGCCGCGACATCTGGCAGCTCGACAATCGTATCGCCCGCGCCCAGCGCAATCGTGCAATCTCGCCACGTGAGGCACAGGGCCTGCGCCGCGACGTGCAGAACCTGAAGTTCGCCTACAACCGCTCGGCAAACCGTGGTCTTTCCGCCGGAGAATATCGCCACCTCGAACGCAAGGTTTCGCAGATCCAGTACCGCCTGCAGGTCGATCGTCGCGACCGCGATGGTCGCCGTGGCTGAAAATGACGTGTTGGCGTAACATAATTGCGCCCGAACAGCGACTGGCCCGCCCTTTCCTGCTTGAATTGCGGGAAGGGCGGGCCTAACCGCGTGGGCCATGTCGAACACCGCAACACCCCGCACGCTCTACCAGAAAATCTGGGACGCCCACGTCGTCGAACAGCGCGACGATGGCACTGCGCTCATCTACATTGACCGTCACCTCGTCCATGAAGTGACCAGCCCGCAGGCGTTCGAGGCTCTGCGCGTAGCCGGTCGCAAGGTGCGCCGCCCCGATCTCACGCTCGCGGTGCCGGACCACAACCTGCCCACCACCGCACGGCGCACCGCCGATGGCCAGCGCGTGCCCATCGCCGATCCGGAATCGGCGCAGCAGCTTGAAGCGCTGGAGCGTAACGCCCCTGCTTTCGGCATCCGCTATATCGGCGATGCCGATGCCGAGCAGGGCATCGTTCACGTCGTTGGGCCGGAGCAGGGCTTCTCGCTGCCGGGCGCGACGATTGTCTGTGGTGACAGCCACACCGCCTGCCACGGCGGCCTCGGCGCGCTGGCCTTCGGCATCGGCACCAGCGAGGTCGAGCATGTGCTGGCCACGCAGACCCTGCTGCTCAAGCAGTCGAAGTCGATGGAAGTGCGCGTTGAAGGCACCCTGATGCCCGGCGTCACCGCCAAGGACGTCGTCCTGCACATCACCGGCGTACTGGGCGCAGCGGGCGGCACTGGCTCGGTCATCGAATATACCGGGCAGGTCATCCGCGATCTGTCCATCGAAGGCCGCCTGACCATCTCCAACATGGCCATCGAACACGGCGCCCGCGCAGGCCTCTGCGCGCCCGATGAAAAGACCTTCGCCTACCTCAAGGGCCGCCCCTATGCGCCCAAGGGTGCCGATTGGGACAAGGCCGTGGCATGGTGGACCAGCCTCGCCACCGATCCGGGCGCGACCTACGACAAGGTCGTGGTGATCGATGCCAAGGACATTGCCCCCTCGGTCACGTGGGGCACCAGCCCCGAGGACGTCCTGCCGATCAGCGGCCTCGTCCCCGCGCCGGAAAGCTTCGCCGATCCATCCAAGCAGGAAGCCGCCAGGGCGAGCCTTGCCTACATGGGCCTGACGCCGGGTCAGCGCATGGAAGACGTCGAAGTGCAGAACATCTTCATCGGCTCGTGCACCAACAGCCGCATTGAAGACATGCGCGCCGCCGCCGCCGTGCTGAAGGGCCGCAAGAAGGCCGATAACGTCAAGTGGGCGATCGTCGTCCCCGGTTCCGGCCTCGTCAAGAAGCAGGCCGAGGATGAAGGGCTCGACCGCATCTTTACCGAAGCCGGCTTCGAATGGCGCGAACCCGGCTGCTCTGCCTGCCTCGGCATGAACCCGGATAAGGTCCCCGCCGGTGAACGCTGCGCTTCCACTTCGAACCGCAACTTCGTCGGCCGCCAGGGCCCCGGTGCCCGCACCCACCTCGTCAGCCCGGCAATGGCCGCCGCCGCCGCCGTCACCGGCCGGTTGACCGACGTGCGCAAGCTGATCGGCTGACGCAGTCGTGGCAGGCCTTCCGACAGCCGCGCTCCAACTCGCCGGGTTTCTCATGGCCCATGCGTTCTGGACCGCGTCGGACCTGCCGCCCGGCGGCCACTACCAGCCGCAATCGCTGTGCATGCGAGCTGACGGCAATCGCCAGCTCCAGACCTTCGAGGGGGCGAGCGCCAAGGAGCAGGACGAAGCCGCCCGTGCCTTCATCACCGGAGGCGCGGCGCAGTGGCCCGATTGTGCCATCGCCCGCCAGGTAAAGGTCGGCACGCCCACCGGCGAGGTTGATGCTTTGGTGATCGACGTCGTTCAGTACGGCGGCAGCGTGATGACCGTGGTGCAGGCTTTCCGGCCCGGCCAGCAGGACTTCCGCCTATTGGGTGACGAACTCATGCTGGGCGACAATGGCCCGCTCGCCCCGCTTCCCGCCGCTCAGGCCGCCGCCGCCATGCGCGAAGGCGCGCTCGACCACCCCGGCCTCGGCGACAAGTGGGAGCAATGGGAAACAGGACGCGACCCGGTCAGCCCACTGGTCCAGAAGTAGGCTCAGCCGATTTACAACGTCCCGTCCGAAGCTTAGCCTCCCCTCAAACCAAGGAGGGGTGATCCATGGACATGATCAAGGGCGTACGCGTGCCCGAACGCGTCTATCGCGGCGTGCTCTGGCTGGTCTCGATCGTCTTTGCCGGCTTCATTATCGGCCTCGGCAATCTCGTCATCGGTGATCTGCCGATGGTCGAGGAACAGGTCTATACCGCCCCTGCCGACGACACCCCCGCGATCCGCGCAGTCCGTGACGAGATCCGCAAGATAGCTGACGGCAGGACCGCTATCGACGACAAGCTCGAAATCCAGCGCCTGCAGCTCGATCAGGCCCAGCGCCAGTCAAACACTGCCAACGAGACATTCAAGGCCTGGATCGCCGCGCGCACGGCCACCACCAACCCGCAGCAGGACCCCGAAGTCCTCGCCCGCACGCGCGAACTTGAACAGCTCAAGGCCAACGAGCGCACGATCCAGCAGGCTATCGCGGAACTCGAAAACCAGCGCGCCCCGCTCGACCAGCGCGAGAACGCGCTGCGCAGTGAAGAAAACCGCCTGATCACCGACGCCATCCCCGCGCAGCAACGCGCGATGTTCTGGCAGGAACTGCGCGTCTTCGCCTTGCGCTTGGCTATCACCCTGCCGATGCTGGCAGTTGCTACATGGATGGTGGTCAAGAAGCGCAAGAGCGATCACTGGCCGCTGATGCGCGGCTTCGTCCTTGCCGCCGTGTTCGTGTTCTTTGTGGAACTCGTGCCCTACCTGCCAAGCTACGGCGGATACATCCGCTATGTCGTCGGCATCGTCCTGACGTTTGCTGCCGGGCACTTCCTGATCAAGAACATGCGCGCCTATCTCGCGCATCGGCAGGAGGTCGAAGCCCAGGCCGAACAGGACCGCCGCGCCCGCGTCAGCCATGACGAGGCGTTCAAGAAGATGGCCGCCAAGGTCTGCCCGGGCTGCGATCGCCCCATCGCCACGACGGGAGACGCCGAGTCCAACTTCTGCGTCCACTGCGGCATGACCCTGTTCGACCATTGCCACAGCTGCAACACCCGCAAGATGGCCTTCTTCCGCTTCTGCATGACCTGCGGCACGCCCTCAAATGACGATGTGGCTAAGACCAGTATCTCTCCTGCGCCGGCGTGACAGGGCGCAAATCTTCCTTCGCCCCCGTTGTCGACGAACGCACCCGCGTCCTCATCCTGGGCAGCCTGCCGGGCGAAGCGAGCCTTGTTGCCGCACGCTACTACGCCAACCCGCGCAACCAGTTCTGGCGATTGCTCGGCGCGGTGATTGCAGAGGACCTTGTAGCGCAGCCCTACGACGAACGCCTCGAAACCCTGCTCGCCCACCGCGTCGGCTTGTGGGACTCGATCGGCTCGGCCACCCGGCGCGGCAGTCTTGATGCCGCCATTCGCGAGATTGCGCCCAACCCGCTGGCCACACTCGCCGCCTCGCTGCCTGACCTGCGCTGCGTGGCCTTCAACGGCGCGAAATCGGCCAGCGTAGGTGCGCCGCAACTGGCCGGGGCTGGGGCGTTCGAACGCCTTCGCCTGCCCTCCAGCAGCCCCGCGCACGCCGCACTAGCATTCGACGCCAAGCTCGAAGAGTGGACGAAGCTGCGGAAATTCCTCGCCTGATCCTTGCAATCGGCGTCTGGTCGGCCAATCTTGGGTGCCGGATTCAAGGAGTTTCAAGCGTGACGAAGAAGACGGACTGGACCGGAAAGGCAGCCATGGCGGGCGCGGCAATCGGCTCGGCAGCACTGGCCGCGGCCCTCCTCTACGCCTCGCGCCGCAAGGAGCGCGCCGAAAAGACCGAACCCAAGGCTCCGCCGGTCGATACGCCCGAGACGGATTGAGGTTCTTGCATCGGGCGTCCGCGCAGCTATAGCGTGCGCCCATGGAACCGGTGAAGCAGATCGAAGGACGGGCCATCCCGTTCGGCCGCAAGAACGTCGACACCGACGTGATCATCCCCGCCAAGTGGCTGAAGACGATCACCCGTCAGGGCCTTGGCCGTGGCGCGTTTGAAGCTCTGCGCGCCGATCCGGACAACATTTTCGACAGCGAAGAATTCTCCGGCTCGCCGATCCTGATTGCTGGTGACAATTTCGGCTGCGGCTCGAGCCGCGAACACGCCGCCTGGGCGCTTGGCGACATGGGCATCAAGGCTGTCATCGCGCCGTCGTTCTCCGACATCTTCTCTGGCAACGCCTTCAAGAACGGCATCCTCACCGTTGTGGTCCCGCAGGAAGCGATCGACCGGCTGATGGAAGTCGCGCAGACCGACCCCGTTTCGATCGACCTTGAAACCCAGACCGTGACGACCCCGTTCCAGGATCGCTTCATTTTCGAGATCGACCCGTTCCGCAAGCACTGCCTGCTCAATGGCCTCGACGAAGTCGGCCTGACAATGGCGCGTGGCGATGCCATCGCCACGCACGAGGCGAAGATGCGCGAAAGCCTGCCTTTCCTCGCCCGCGGGACGGATGCCGTAGCGGCAGCTTAATTGCCCGTTTAACAGGGCTTCCCAAGCCCGCCAAAACTTGCTTCCCTGTGCCCCAAGCGGATTGATTCCGCACAGGCATTAGGGAGAAGTTCGATGAAGGCTCTGCGCACCCACGCCGCGGGAGGCCCCGAAACGCTGGTCATGGACGAACTGCCCGATCCCGTACCGGGCAAGGGCGAAGTGCTCGTTCGCGTCCACGCCTGCTCGATCAATTTCCCCGACACGTTGATGATCCGCGATCTCTACCAGTTCCGCCCCGAGCGCCCCTACGCGCCTGGCAGCGAGCTGGCGGGCGAGATCGAGGCTCTGGGCGAGGGCGTTACCGGCTGGGCCGTGGGCGACCGTGTGATCGCCATGATCGGCAACGGCGGCTTGGCCGAGAAGGTCGTCGCTCCCGTCGCACGCCTGTTCCCGCTGCCTGATGGCGTGGACTATGCCACCGGTGCGTCACTGCTCATGACCTACGGCACCACCATCCACGGTCTCAAGGACCGTGGCCACATCAAGGCGGGCGATACCGTGCTCATTCTTGGTGCGGCAGGTGGCGTTGGTCTCTCCGCCGTCGAACTCGCCAAGGCTTTCGGCGCCCGCGTGGTCGCCGCCGTCTCCAGTGAGGAAAAGGCACAAGTCGCCCGCGAAGCCGGTGCTGACGACGTGGTGATCTATGGCCGTCCGCCCTTCGACAAGGCCCAGTCCAAGGCGCTGGCTGACCAGTTCAAGGCCGCATGCGGCCCTAATGGCGCGAATATCGTCTACGATATCGTTGGCGGCGACTATTCCGAACCCGCATTGCGCGCCATCGCTTGGGAAGGCCGCTTTCTTGTCGTCGGCTTCCCCGCCGGCATTGCAAAGCTTCCGCTCAACCTTACGCTCCTGAAATCCTGCGATGTCTGCGGCGTTTTCTGGGGCGCGTGGACCGCTCGTGAACCCGCCGCCTTCAAGGCCGAAGTCGAGGAGCTTTTTGCCCTGCTCAAGGCGGGCAAGATCAACCCCCGCGTATCACAGCGCTACACGCTCGATGAGGGGCGTGAGGCCATCGCCCTGCTCGAAAACCGGCAAGCCATGGGCAAGGTCGTGGTTGAAATGATCGGCTGACCTCGCCGTCTCCCTTCCCGCTCGCGGGAGGGGGGCTGGGGCATGTCTAACCCTCGCGCTCTGCCGAATAGACCGGCAACCCCAGCCGCCACCAGATCGCCGCGCCCCGAAGGCCGAAACCCGCAACTGCCGCCACCGGCCAGACCAGTCCCTTGTCCAGCCCCAGCACCGCGCCACCCGCACACAGCACCGAGGATAAAGCCGCCGCCGTCACGTAAAGCTCGGGCCGCATCAGGATCGAGGGCCGCCCTGCCAGCACATCGCGGATGATCCCTCCGACACATCCGGTAATCACGCCCATCAACACCGCAGGCACCGGCGGCACTCCGAAAGCCAGCGCCTTGGCGGTGCCCAGGACCGCATAGGCTCCAAGCCCTGCCGCGTCGGCCCATTCCAAGACTGGCTTGTCCCACCAGCGACGCGGCGTGAACCAACTCACCAGCGCTACAGCAAGGCAAACCGGCGCAACCCAGGGGTCGCGCACCCAGAACACCGGCGCGCCGATCAGCAGGTCACGCACCGATCCGCCGCCCACGCCCGTCACCAGCGCGAAGAACGCCATGGTCACGAACGTCTGCCGCAACTGCGCCGCGAGCAGCGCGCCCGTCAGCGCGAACACCGCAATGCCGACAAGGTCTAGCAGTCCGATCAGTGCGGAGAGATCGGCGCTCGGCATTTCAGGCATCGAAACCCGCCTCCCGCGCCAACACTTCGACGAGTTCCCCCGCAGGCATCGGCCGCGCCCGAGCAAAGGCCGTCCCAGCCCAATGCGCGCCCCAACCCAGTTCACCCGCAGCCTTCGCCGCTGCAATCAGCGCCTTGCCCGCGTCATACGTCATCGGATAGCCCGGGATCGTCGCCGTCGCCTCACGCGCCCAAGCCACGAAGGCATTGTCCAGACATCGCGCCGGTCGTCCGGAAATCGCTGCCGTCAGCGTCGTTCCCGCAGCCTCCGCCAGTAAAGCACGATATCCTTCGTCCGCAGCACTTTCAGGACAGCCGACAAAGGCCGTGCCCATCTGCACCGCATCCGCTCCCGCATCCAGCGCCGCCCGGATCTCCTCGCCATCCATGATCGCGCCCGCAGCGATGACCGGCAGACCGATCCGCCCGGTAAGCTGCCGCACCAGATCAAGCGTGCCCAGCCGCGCGTCAGGCGCATCCGGATCGAACACGCCACGATGCCCGCCTGCTTCAAACCCTTGCGCGACGATGGCATCCATGCCCGCCGCCACACCCGCCTCGGCTTCTGCCAAAGATGTAGCGCTCGCCACCAGCAACGACCCACGCGCCTTCAACGCCGCCACAGTCTTTGGCAGAGGCAGTCCGAAATGAAAGCTCACCACGGCAGGAGCGGCCTCTATCAGCACCTCCAGCATGTCCGGATCGTCGTTCAGCGAACGATAGATTTCGCGCAAGTCTTCAGGCGGCTGCGCCCCGAAACGCTCGAACAGCGGGCGCATCGCCGCAATCCACGCTCGCTCGAGCGCAGCATCGCGGTCCGCCTTCCGATGCACAAAGGCATTGACGTTGAACGGCCTCGCCGTTCGACCGCGCAGGTCTGCGATCATCGCCCGCGCTGCGCCAGCATCGACCGCGCCTACCGCGATCGAGCCGAGCGCGCCCGCCTCGCACACAGCAGCGGCGAGGGCGGGGGTGGATGTCCCTGCCATCGGTGCCTGCACCAGCGGATAGCGCAGGCCCAACGTGCGTGCGAGGCGCACCGCGCCTTACTGCCCCAGCAGCGCTTCCAGCCGTGCCTTCAGTGCCTGAATGCGTTCGGCCGCTTCGGTAAAGGTCTTCACGTCCTCGCGGTTGTTGTTCCCGCGCGCTTCCTTGGCCGATTCCAGATAGCCTTCCATGTCAGCTTCCAGCGCATCGATCAGGATTTCGGTCTCGTCTTCGGTCAGGGTAAGCTTGATCGCCATTGCGGCACTCCTTCGATTCAAACCCTGCGGTTACCGCCGGGAGCCCAAGCGCACAAACGAAAAGGGCCGCCCCGAAGGACGGCCCTGTTCATATGGCTATAGCCAGCGATCACATATGGATCGGCTTGCCCGTCACCGCCATCGCTGCTTCCTTGAGCGCTTCCGAATGAGTCGGGTGCGCGTGGCAGGTGTAGGCGATGTCTTCGCTGGTCGCGCCGAATTCCATCGCCTGCGTCGCCTGCGCGATCATCGTTCCGGCAACCGAAGCGATGCACCAAACGCCCAGCACGCGGTCGGTCTTGGCGTCGGAAATGACCTTCACGAAGCCGTCAGGCTCATGGTTGGTCTTGGCACGGCTGTTGGCGAGCATCGGGAACTTGCCAACCTTGATCTCGCCATTCTCCTTCGCTGCCTCTTCCGTGAGGCCCACGCCGGCAAACTCGGGCATGGTGTAAACAACGCCGGGGATCAGGTCGTGGTTCACGATGCCGGTCAGGCCGGCAATGTTCTCGGCCACGGCAATGCCCTCATCCTCGGCCTTGTGCGCCAGCATCGGGCCGGGGATCACGTCGCCGATCGCCCACACGCCATCGATCTTGGTGGCAAAGTCATGGTCGGTCTCGATCTGCCCGCGCGCGTTCAGCTCAAGGCCGATCTTGTCGAGGCCCAGGCCATCGACATTGGGGCGACGCCCGATCGCCACCAGCACGCAATCGGCCTCGATCGTCGAAGCCTCGCCGCCCTTCGAAGGCTCGACTGTCAGCGTCGCGGTCTTGCCGTTCACCGCAACGCCGGTCACCTTGGTGCCGAGCTTCAGGTCCATGCCCTGCTTCTTGAAGATCTTGGCGGCTTCCTTGCGCACGTCGCCGTCCATGCCGGGCAGCAACTGGTCGAGGAATTCCACGACCGTGACCTTCGCGCCAAGGCGGCGCCACACTGAACCCAATTCAAGCCCGATCACGCCGCCGCCGATCACCACCATGTGGTTCGGCACACGATCCAGCGCCAGCGCGCCGGTGCTGTCCACGATCACGCCAGCGTCGTTGTCCACGGTCACGCCGGGCAGGGGCGTCACGTTCGATCCGGTGGCGATCACGATGTTCTTCGCGGTCACCTTCTGGCCAGCGACAGTCACACTGTGCGCGTCCTCGAACTGCGCATACCCCTTGAGCCAGGTCACCTTGTTCTTCTTGAACAGGAACTCGATGCCACCGGTCAGCTGCTTGACCGAATCCAGCTTCTGCGCCTGCATCGCGGTCAGGTCGAGCTCGACCTTGCCGGTCTTGATGCCATAGGTATCGAACGTGCCGTTCACCGCCTCGTCGAACTTCTCCGATCCGTGCAGAAGCGCTTTCGAAGGAATGCACCCGACGTTGAGGCAGGTCCCGCCCAGCGTCTCGCGCGCTTCTGCACAGGCCGTCTTCAGCCCCAACTGCGCCGCCCGGATCGCCGCGACATAGCCGCCGGGACCGGCACCGATGACAAGGACGTCGTAATCGTATTCAGCCATTTTCCGGCTCCATTGCGCGTTCGTGCCTTGTGTAGCTCAGGACGAACGGCGTCAGAATCAAGTCAGTCGCGAAATATCAATCACAGATCGATCAGCAGGCGGGTCGGATCTTCGATCGCTTCCTTGATCGTCTTGAGCGCGGTCACCGCCTCGCGACCGTCGATGATACGGTGGTCGTAAGACAGCGCGATGTACATCATCGGGCGGATCACGATCTCGCCGTTGCGGACGACCGGGCGGTCTTCGATGCGGTGCAGGCCGAGCACCGCCGACTGCGGCGGGTTGATGATCGGGGTCGACATCAGGCCGCCGAACACGCCGCCGTTCGAAATCGTGAAGGTGCCACCGGCCATATCGGCCATGGTCAGCGTGCCGTCACGCGCGGCCTTGCCATAGTTGGCGATGGCCTTCTCGATATCGGCAAAGCTCATCTTGTCGACATTGCGCACCACCGGCACGACGAGGCCGTTCGGCGCCGAGACCGCGACCGAGATGTCGACGTAATCGAAATAGACGATCTCATCGCCCTGCATCTGCGCGTTGACCGCCGGAATGTCCTTGAGCGCCAGCACCGAGGCCTTGGCGAAGAACGACATCAGGCCAAGCTTCACGCCGTGCTTCTTCTCGAACACGTCCTTGTACTTGTTGCGCGCTTCCATCACCGCACTCATGTCCACGTCGTTGAACGTGGTGAGCAGGGCGGCGGTCTCCTGCGCGCTCTTCAGGCGCTTGGCGATGGTCTGGCGCAGGCGCGTCATCTTCACGCGCTCTTCGTTGCGACCGCCCGTTACCGCAGCAGCAGGTGCTGCAACCGGAGCCGAAACCGCCGGAGCAGGCGATGCCTGCTTGGCGGCAGCGGCAGCCATCACGTCTTCCTTGGTCAGGCGACCATCCTTGCCGGTGCCCTTCACAGTCGAAGGATCGATGCCGTATTCCAGCACCGCGCGACGCACGGCAGGAGACAGCGCCGCAGCATCGCCCGAAGACGCAGCAGCAGCCGGAGCCGCAGCAGGCGCTTCCGAAGCCGAAGCGGGCGGAACGGGCGCTTCGGTGCGCGGGGCAGGGGCCTGTGCGCCCGCAGCCGCCACGCTGTCCTCGATCAGCGCGAGCAGCGCGCCGACGTTCACCGTGTCACCCTCATTGGCCACCAGCGCGCCGAGCACGCCAGCGGCAGGCGCAGGCACTTCAACCGCGACCTTGTCAGTCTCGAGGCTGACGATGGGCTCGTCGAGCGCCACGGCCTCGCCGGGCTTCTTCAGCCACTGGCCGACGGTTGCTTCGCTGACGCTTTCGCCCAGCGTCGGGACCTTCACTTCAATCGACATAGTCTCATTCCTCGGGGAGAAGGAAAATCAGTTCTTCTTTTGACGACGGATCTCGCCGCGCACCGAAAGGCCCAGTGCGTCGGCCACCAGCGCGCCCTGCTCGCTGGCATGGCGGCTGGCGAGACCCGTGGCGGGCGATGCCGCAGCGGTACGACCGGCATAGCGCGGACGCGACACCTTGCTCTTGGCGGCCTTCAGCGATTCCTCGATCAGCGGCTCGACAAAGAACCACGAACCGTTGTTGCGCGGCTCTTCCTGGCACCACACCACTTCTTCCAGGTTCGGCATCCGCGAAAGGCGCAGGGCCAGCGGCTCGCCGGGGAAGGGGTAGAGCTGTTCGAGGCGGATGATCTGCGTGTCGGTGATACCGGCCGCATCGCGCGCTTCGATCAGGTCATAGGCGACCTTGCCCGAACACAGCACAACCTTGCGGGTGTCCTTGTCCGCTGCAGGATTGATGTCCGACAGGATGCGCATGAAGTGGCTGTCGCCGATGAAGTCCGAAGCGACCGACTTTGCCAGCGGGTGGCGAAGCAGGCTCTTGGGCGTCATGATGATCAGCGGCTTGCGGAACGGACGGTGCATCTGCCGGCGCAGCACGTGGAAGTAGTTGGCCGGCGTGGTGATGTTGCACACCTGAATATTGTCTTCAGCGCACAGCTGCAGGTAACGCTCCATGCGTGCCGACGAGTGCTCTGGCCCCTGGCCTTCATACCCGTGCGGCAGCAGCATGACGAGGCCGTTGGCGCGCAGCCACTTGGCTTCGGATGCAGCGATGTACTGGTCGATCACGATCTGCGCACCGTTGGCGAAATCGCCGAACTGCGCTTCCCACAGCACGAGGCTCTTGGGGTCGGCGCTGGCATAGCCGTACTCGAAGCCGAGCACGCCATATTCCGAAAGCGTCGAATCCAGCACCTCGAACGTGCCGTGCGGCAGCGTCTTGAGCGGCACGTACTTGCGCTCGTCAGTCTGGTCGACCCACACCGCGTGACGCTGGCTGAAGGTGCCGCGTCCGCAGTCCTGCCCGGACAGGCGCACGCCATAGCCTTCGGAGACGAGGCTGCCGAACGCCAGCGCCTCGCCGGTCGCCCAGTCAAAGCCCTGGCCGCTCGAGAACATCTCGCGCTTGGCGTCGATCACGCGGCCCAGCGTCTTGTGGACGGTGAGGTCGGCGGGAACCGTGGTCAGCGTGCGGCCAAGGCTGTCGAACAGCTTCTGGTCGATGCCGGTGCCGACGTTGCGGCGCGCGGTGACTGGGTCCGCCGGCTTGTTGAAGCCGGACCAGCGACCGCCGAACCAGTCGGCTTCGTTGGCCTTGTAGCCCTTCGATGCCTCGAACTCGGTCTCGAGCGTCGCCACGAAGTGGCTCTCGATCTCGCCCTTGTAGTTCGCGTCGATCACGCCTTCGCCGACCAGGCGCTTGGCATAGATGTCGCTGACGCCGGGGTGCTGGCGGATCTTGGCATACATCAGCGGCTGCGTGAACGAAGGCTCGTCGCCCTCGTTGTGGCCGAAGCGGCGATAGCACCACATGTCGACCACGATGTCGCGGCCGAACTTCTGGCGGTAGTCGATCGCCATCTTGCAGGCGAAGGTCACAGCTTCCGGATCGTCGCCGTTTACGTGCAGGATCGGTGCCTGCACGCCCTTGGCCACGTCCGACGGGTAAGGAGACCCGCGCGAGAACTGGGGCGAGGTGGTGAAGCCGATCTGGTTGTTGATGATGAAGTGGATGCAACCGCCGGTGTTGTAGCCGCGCACGCCCGAAAGGCCGAAGCACTCCCAGACGATGCCCTGGCCTGCAAAGGCCGCGTCGCCGTGAATGAGCACGGGCAGCACCTGCTTGTGGCGGGCATCGGGGCCGACGTCATCGCCGATGTCGTCGCGGAAAACCTGCTGGGCACGAACCTTGCCGAGCACGATCGGGTCGACCGTTTCGAGGTGCGACGGGTTGGGCACAAGGCTCATGTGCACCTTGGTCCCGTCGAACTCGCGGTCGGTCGAGGTGCCGAGGTGGTATTTCACGTCGCCCGATCCGCCCACGTCCTGCGGGTTTGCGCTGCCGCCCGAGAACTCGTGGAAGATCACGCGGTAAGGCTTGGCCATCACGTTGGCGAGAACGTTGAGGCGGCCACGGTGGGCCATGCCGTAGATGATCTCCTTGACGCCCAGTTGGCCGCCGTACTTGATCACCGCTTCCAGCGCCGGGATCATCGATTCCCCGCCATCAAGCCCGAAGCGCTTGGTGCCGACATACTTCTTGCCGAGGAACTTCTCGTACTGCTCACCGCGCACCACGGCAGCGAGGATTGCCTTCTTGCCGTTGGGCGTGAAGTCGACCGACTTGTCGCCGCCTTCGATGCGGTCCTGGATGAAGCGGCGCTCCTCCACGTCCGCGATGTGCATGTATTCGAAGCCGATATGCCCGCAGTAGTTGGCGCGCAGGATCGCCACCAGTTCGGTCAGCGTTGCCCATTCAAGGCCAAGCACGCCACCGATATAGACCTTGCGGTTCATGTCGGCCGCGGTGAAGCCATGGTATTCGGGCGAGATGTCGGCGGGAAGCTTCTGGCGGGCAAGGCCGAGCGGATCGAGATCTGCTGCCAGATGGCCGCGCACGCGGTAGGTGCGAATCAGCGTCATCGCGCGGATCGAATCCATCGCCGCCTGCTGCAGCGCAGCCTCGTCCAGCTGCGCGCCGCCCTTCTTGGCGGACTTCTCGATGGCAAGCTTGAGCGCCATCGGGTCCATTGCCTGGGTCAGGTCGTCGCCAGCGGCAGCATCTGTGATCGGCCATCGCTTGCTTGCCCACGAAGGTCCGGGCTGCGGACCCTCCTGAGCGGGATCCACGTCGAAATCGTGCAGTTCAGAACCCATTTTCAACTCCTGGTCCCCCCGGGGAGGTTGGGGGCTTCGGACATTTTCCCGCTCTGCTTCTGGACAGAGCCGACCCTTCCGGCGCACCGCGACCCGGCGCGCAAAAACTCGTTGCCACGGCAGGCGTCCGCAAGTGCGTGGGCCTACCGGAAAATCTTGAAGCAACCGCCCGGCGGCACCCTACGCAAGGTTGCCTATCCGGGCGGTAGCTTGTTCACGCGATCAGACGCGTTCCTTCAGCACTTCGGCGAGAGTTTCGCCGAGCAGCGAAGGCGAGGACGAGACCTTGATCCCGGCCGCTTCCATCGCTGCGATCTTGCTTTCGGCATCGCCCTTGCCGCCCGAGACGATTGCACCCGCATGGCCCATGCGGCGGCCCGGAGGCGCCGTGCGGCCCGCGATGAAGCCGGCCATCGGCTTCTTGCGGCCACGCTTGGCCTCGTCGATCAGGAACTGCGCGGCCTGCTCTTCGGCATCGCCGCCGATTTCGCCGATCATGATGATCGACTTGGTGGCTTCGTCCGCTAGGAACAGTTCGAGCACGTCGATGAAGTTGGTGCCGTTGACCGGGTCACCGCCGATGCCGACAGCCGTGGTCTGGCCAAGGCCGATGGCCGAGGTCTGGAAAACTGCTTCATAGGTCAGCGTGCCCGAGCGCGAGACCACGCCGACCGAGCCTTCCTTGAAGATCGAACCGGGCATGATGCCGATCTTGCACTGGTTCGGCGTCAGCACGCCGGGGCAGTTCGGGCCGATCAGGCGGCTCTTCGAACCCGAAAGCGCGCGCTTGACCTTGACCATGTCGAGCACGGGAACGCCCTCGGTGATCGCCACGATCAGTTCCATCTCGGCGTCGATCGCCTCGAGGATGGCATCGGCGCAGCCCGAAGGCGGCACATAGACGCACGAAGCGGTCGCGCCGGTCACGGCCTTGGCTTCGGCCACGGTGTTGAACTGGGGCAGGCCGATGTGGTCGGTGCCGCCCTTGCCGGGTGTCACGCCACCAACCATCTGCGTGCCGTAATCAAGCGCGGCCTGCGTGTGGAAGCTGCCGGTCTTGCCTGTCATCCCCTGGGTGATGACCTTGGTATTCTTGTCGACGAGAATGCTCATGTCGTTCCTTTCCGTTTTTGCCACCCGCCGCCGCAGATTGCGGGACGGGCGGCTCGGCAGTCAGGTGGCCCCAGGGGAGGATGGGGCGCAACTGTTGTTGAGATGTAATCAGGCCAGCGAGGGATCGATGCCCTTGCAGGCTTCGAGCAGTTCCTTGACCGCGTCGACCGAGACCTGAAGGTTGCCCTTGGCTTCGTCGTCGAGTTCGATCTCGATCACCTTTTCCACGCCGTTCGCGCCGATCATGACGGGCACGCCAACGTAGAGACCGTTCACGCCATACTCGCCGTCAACATAGGCGGCGCAAGGCAGGATGCGCTTCTGGTCGTTGAGGTAGGCTTCGGCCATGGCGATGCCCGAAGCGGCAGGCGCGTAGAACGCCGAACCGGTCTTGAGCAGGCCAACGATCTCGCCGCCGCCCGAACGGGTGCGCTGCACGATCGCGTCGATCTTTTCCTGGCTCGACAGGCCCATCTTGACGAGGTCGGGCACCGGAATGCCGTTGACGGTCGAGTACTGGGTGACCGGCACCATGGTGTCGCCGTGGCCGCCGAGCACGAAAGTGTTCACGTCACGGATCGAGACGCCGAATTCCCAGGCGAGGAAGGTGCTGAAACGCGCCGAGTCGAGCACGCCTGCCATGCCGACAACCTTGTTGTGCGGCAGGCCGGAGAATTCGCGCAGCGCCCAGACCATCGCGTCGAGCGGGTTGGTGATGCAGATGACGAAAGCATCAGGTGCGTTGGCAGCGATGCCTTCGCCCACGGCCTTCATCACCTTCAGGTTGATGCCGAGCAGGTCGTCGCGGCTCATGCCCGGCTTGCGGGCAACGCCTGCGGTCACGATGATCACGTCGGCACCGGCAATGTCGGCATAGTCGTTGGTGCCGGTGATCTTGGCGTCGAAGCCTTCGACCGGGCCGCACTGCGACAGGTCGAGCGCCTTGCCCTGCGGCACGCCTTCGACCACGTCGAACAGGACGATGTCACCCAGTTCCTTCTGGGCGGCGAGGTGGGCGAGCGTGCCCCCGATATTGCCCGCGCCGATCAGCGCGATCTTCTTGCGTGCCATGCTCTACGGTCCTTTCCCGTTCGCGGGGACAAGCATACAGATGCCAGCAGAGCTTTCGCCCAAGTCCCTCCCGTGCCCCGCGAGACAGGAAAGTTCTGGCAGAATGACTTGGGGCCCTAAGCCTGCACGCACACGAATGCAACCGCGAAAAACGGCTAGTTTCCGGGTTTTTGCGATAACAGTTCGCAATAGCAAGAGGAGTGTTTCCGAACGATTGCCTCGCTACGCTCCCGCAGCGCGAGAGGTCGGGTCAGGCGCAGGGATGCAACCTGCCAGCACGAACTATCCGAACAGCAAAAAGCCCCGGCGTTTCCACCGGGGCTTCGATTTGCGCTTTTCCTCTCCGCAAAGTCGTAAGGGACAAAATCCGCAACGCTTAAGTCAGCTCTGTCGCCGCTTCATGAAATCCCGCGCCATGCGCCGGTCAAGCGTCGCACAGACTTCAACCCAGAATTCGACCCGTCCGGCTTCGCCGCTGTGCTCTGCAATTACTGCCGCATCGCGGGCGCGCGCCGCAGCCGAAAAGCCGTGTGCCGCAAACAGCCGAAGCGCCGTATCGAGCGCCTCGTCCTGCTGCGCCCACGATCCGCTCCAGTTCTCGGCATTGTCATTCACCGCCCGCAAGTGCCGTCCCTGGATCGAGCGCGACAGGCAGGGGGAAATGATGCCGTAGCGGGGCGCAAAACGCAGCATGGTACCTCGTATCTCTCACCGGCCCCGGGGACATTCGGAACCGTTCTCCACGACCCCGTTCTAGGCTCATCTGCGCTAAGAGTGTGTGTGGCGACACGGTAAAGGAAGCGATAACCACCCGTCCTGAAACGGATTTGCGATCAGTTGCAGGATTCTCCCCGTTTTCGCGCAGGACTAACGGGGAGTGGGCACCAGCAAAGACGGTGGTGGCGAGGCCCCATGCACCATCCTTCCGAAGATCAGGCCCCCGGCTGAGCAATCCACTTGTTGGCGTTCTCGTATCCCGGCAGCACTGAACCGCTGCCCGAAACAGGAGCCTCGGCTACGCCCGCCTTCATCCCCGGCAGCACTTGCGGCCGCACGAGGCTCTGTCCCGGCATGGCCTGCGGCACTGCAGCCACAGGCAAGGCATTCGCGGCAGTCGGCGCCACGATGCGCCCCGTTTCGTAAGCCTTCTCCAGCGCCAGCGGGTCGGCAATGTCGACAGGCGAGGGCGTCCACGTTCGCGGATGGGGCGCGGCCACAGGCTCCCCGCCGAAGTAGCGCGCGGTAAACGCCGCCGGACGCCCCGCCGCGCCTGCCCAGCTGTAAAAGCGATGTGCGCCGATTGTGCCGATGAAGTTCAGGCTCGGCGCCCAGTAGGGGTGCACCGCCGTAGTATGGTAATGCGTGGCAAGGCCAACCGGCGCATAGACGTATCCGGCCAGCGCATCGGCGGCAACGCGCCGCGCCCGGTCCCAGAATGCTTTCATCGGCCGCCGCGCCAGCGATCCGTCACAGGCGAACGAGAACTGGCAGCTGGGCCGCTCCGACCCCTGATAGACCACGCCGCACACCGTGTTCGGCCAGGCTGGATGCGCCACGCGGTTGAGCACCACTTGCGCCACCGCACGCTGCCCGGCGTCGGGCTCGCTTGCGGCTTCATAGTAGATGGCCGAGGTCAGGCACTGCAGCGCGCGCCAACGATCCTCGCTGCTGCCCGCCGCCATCACCGGGCGCGCCGAGGCAATAAACGCATCCGACCGGCTCTGGTCCCACTTGGCCTGAGCCTCGGTCGGCGCGATCAGCCCGCTGTCGCTGGTATCGAGCCAGTAGAACGCCGATCCCGGAAAGCTGTCGCCCCCGCGCTCGAACGGCTGGAGCCCGGCCATCTGCGATCTGGCGACTGCCGCATGCACGCCGCCCGGCTCGCCCCACCCGGTCGGCCCGAGCAGCAGCGCCAGAATTCCGAACATCGCCACGCCGCCCAGCCGTTGCCGCATGATCGATGGCGCCTGCAACGCCTTGCGGATCGAGCGCATGTCCCGCCGCCGGATGCGCGCGGCAAAGTCGCGCGGCCGCAGCTCAGCCGTGCTCACCGCCGCTTGCGCTGGCAGTTCGATCGGCGAGTAGGCAAGCTCGAGTGGCATGGGTTGGCAGCGAATCCTGAAAATCCTCAATTGCGCTAACCCTTTGCGGTCAGCACTGCACTCGCGCTTTCGTCGCTGTCCCGATGCGGCACAAACCGCTGCCATCCGGTTAACCAGCGCCCAGACCTGCACTGAAGTACGTAGTCGCTCTTGCAGCGCAGCAAAGTTCCCGCTAGTTCCGCCGCCGACGCCAACGGTGCCCGCTGACCCGGGCTAAGAGGGAAGCCGGTTCCAATCCGGCGCTGCCCCCGCAACTGTAACCGGAGAGCGCGTCGCCCTGAATGCCACTGGAGCAGGTCCGCCTGCCCTGGGAAGGCGGGCGACGAGCGATGACCCGGGAGCCAGGAAACCTGCCGATGGTAGTCGTTCCGCGGCCGGGCGGGGTGTACCGGGCGCACGCGACGAGGCGCGCCTATTCCAAGGCCCAGCGCACCTCTCGCCATGGACGGCATCAACCGTTCGTGGCCGGAGTTACGTTTCGTGAACAAGTACCTACTTTCCGTTTCCGTCCTCACTCTGGCTACGCCTGCGTTTGCCCAAGAGCGTGAAGACCTCATACTGACGAGCTTTCCACGCCCAGAAACGATCACCGTCATCGCCACCGGCAGCGAAACGCCGCTGAGCAAGACCGGCCAGCCCGTGACTGTCATCACCGCCGCCGAAATCCAGTCGATCCAAGGCCCCGATATCACCCGCGTCCTCGAACGCGTCCCCGGCATCACCATTACCCGCAACGGCGGCCCCGGCAGCTTCACCGGCGTGCGCCTGCGCGGCTCGGATGCCGAACAGGTCCTCGTCCTCGTCGATGGCGTCCGCCTCGAAGACGTCTCGGCCCCCTCGGGCGGCTTCGACTTCGGCACGCTGACCCCCGGCGGCGTCGAGCGCATTGACGTGCTGCGCGGCTCCAACTCCATCGTCTGGGGCTCTGCCGCCATCGGCGGCGTGATCGCGGTCCAGTCACGCGATCTCAACGGCGTCGAAGCCAGCGCCGAACTCGGCGCAAACGACAGCTACCTCGCCGATGCCGCAGCAGGCATCTCCGGTGACTTCGGCGCGCTCACCCTCAACGGCGGCTACAGCCGCAGCGACGGCGTCTCGGCTGCAGCGGTCGGCAGCGAGCCCGATGGCTTCCGCCAGTGGCGCGTCGGGGGCAGGGGCCGCGTCAACCTCTCGCAGGATCTCGCCATCGTCGCCACTGCCCGCTACGCCGACACCCGCACCGACATCGACGGTTTCGGCCCGCCGACCTACCTCGTCTTCGGCGATACTGCCGAATACCAGACCACCCGCCAGGCCTCGGGCCGCGTCGGGCTGCGCTACACCGGCAGCGATCTCACGCTCAACACCGGCTTCGCCATCTCCGACACCAAGCGCGACTACTATGACCCGACCTTCGGCACCGACCCGTCCTTTGGCTACAAGGGACGTTCCGAACGCGTCGACCTGAGCGGCCGCATCAACCTGCCTGCCGATTTCACCCTCGATTTCGGCGGTGACAGCGAATGGACCCGCTTCTCCAGCACCTTTGATGCCGAGGCCAAGGCACGCCTCACCTCCGGCCACGCCCTGCTCGGCTGGAGCACGGATCGCGCCAGCCTTGCCGCCGGCGTCCGCGTCGACGATCACAGCCGCTTCGGCACCGCCTGGACTTTCGGCGCCAACGGCGCGTTCGAACTGGTCGACAACCTGCGCCTGCGCGCCTCCTACGGCGAGGGCTTCAAGGCCCCCACGCTCTACCAGTTGCTTTCGGACTACGGCAACGCCGCACTCAATCCCGAGCGCTCCAAGAGCTATGACGCAGGCCTTGAATGGGGTGGGCCCTATGACAAGGTCCACGCTGCCGTCACCGTCTTCCGCCGCGACAGCCGCAACCTGATCACCTTCGTCTCCTGTGCAAGCCTCAACGCCTGCGCCACGCGCCCCTTCGGCCTCTACGACAACGTCGGCCTCGCCCGCGCGCAGGGCGTCGAAGCCGAACTCGGCGCGCGTCCCACCGACACGCTGCACCTGCAGGCCGCCTACACGTACCTTGAGACCGAGAACCGCACGCGCGGCACCGCGAACTTCGGCAAGGACCTCGCCCGCCGTCCGGCCCATGCGCTCACCCTGTCGAGCGACTGGACAACACCGCTCGCAGGCCTCACCCTCGGGGCCGATCTGCGCCTTGTGGGAGACAGCTTTGACAATGCGTCGAACACCCGCCGCCTCGATGGCTACGCGCTGACCACCGTGCGCGCCAGCTTCCCCCTCACCGAGAAGGTCGAACTCTACGGCCGCGTCGAGAACGTCTTCGACGTCAACTACCAGACCGTGGCTGACTACGGCACCTGGGGCCGCGCCGCCTACCTCGGCATCCGCGCACGCTACTGATGAAGGGGCGTTTCGTCTCGCTGGCGAAACGCCACCCGTTCCCCTTCCGGAGACGGGAGGGGCAACGCAATTTGCCCCCCTCCCGTGTGCGGGAGGGGTTGGGGGAGGGCCTGTTCCCCCGAACCCCCTTCACCAGAGCAGCCCTCCTCCTCACCGCCGTGGCTTTGCACGGCTGCATCCCACATACCAACGCCACCCCCGAAGCCCGCGCGCAGGCGCACCCCACGCTGGTCAGCCTCAATCCCTGTACCGACGCGATTCTCGCCGAAGTGGCAGACCCCGCGCAGATTCTCGCCATCTCGCATTACAGCAAGGACCCGCGCTCTTCCTCGATGGACGCACGCCTCGCCAGCGCATTGCCGTCCACGCGCGGCACGGTTGAGGAAGTCCTCGCGCTCAAGCCCGATCTCGTCCTCGGCAGCACCTTCATCGATCCCGCCACGGCGAGCGCCTACAAGCGCCTCGGCCTGCGCCTGGAAACGATCGGCATGGCCAGCACGGTCGAGGCCAGCCACGAACAGATCCGCCAGATCGCCGGGCTCACCGGTCATCCGGATCGCGGCGAGGCTCTGATCAACCGCATTGATGCCGCGCTTGCCGCCGCCGCGCCACCACCCGGCGCAAGGCCAATCGCCACCGTCGTCTGGCAATCGGGCGGCATGGTCCCCGGCGACGGCACCTTGATCGCGGACCTTCTGCGCCGCACCGGCTACGCCAACTTCGCCGCCGCGCGCGGACTGGGGCAGGCCGATCTGCTCCCGCTCGAGAAGATGCTGGCCGACCCGCCCGAACTGATCCTTGTCGCAGGCCAGACCGCCGAAACCGGAAAAGGCGACGACCGCGTTCTTGGCCACCCCGCCCTGGAAGCGCTGAAGACGACCCGCCGCGCTACGTTGAACCCCAAACTCCTCTACTGCGGCGGCCCCACCCTGATCACCGCCGCGCAAAGGCTGGCGCAAGTCCGCAATTCCTCCCCGGCAGGGGAAGGGGGATCATCGAAGATGGTGGAGGGGCACTTGCAGTGACCCGCAACCCCACGGCCATCCTTCTCGCCGCCCTCGCGCTGGCTTTCCCGCTCTCGCTTTTCGCAGGCCAGGTCTGGATCGACCCGTTCGGCCCCCCCGTCCCCAATGCCACCGCGATCCTGATGGAACTGCGCCTCCCCCGCGCGCTGCTTGCGCTGATCCTCGGCTCAGGCCTCGGCGCAGCAGGCGCGGCCATGCAGGGCTACTTGCGCAATCCGCTTGCCGATCCCGGCCTGTTCGGCATAGCCCCCGCCGCAGCCCTCGGCGCCGTCCTCTCGTTCTACACCGGTTACGAGAGTCAGGCCCTCACGCTCCCGCTCTTCGCCCTCGTCGGAGCTGCCGGAGCCATGACCCTGCTCGCCCTGATCGCAGGACGCAGCGGTGGCATTGCCCTGTTCACGCTGGCCGGCATGATGATCGCCAGCCTTGCGGGCGCGCTGACCAGCCTCGCCATCAGCCTCTCGCCCAATCCCTTCGCCCTGTCCGAGATCGTCACCTGGCTGATGGGCGCGCTGGCCGATCGCGGCTGGCACGAAGTTCGCCTCGCTGCTCCGCTCACGCTGCTCGGCCTCTTCGCCCTGTGGCGTGCCGCCCCCGCGCTCGATGCGCTTGCGCTGGGTGAGGCTGCCGCTCGCTCGCTTGGCGTCGATCCCGCGCGCCTGCTCGGCCTGATGGTCGTCGCCATTGGCTTGATCGTCGGCAGCGGTGTCGCGGTAGCGGGCATGATCGGTTTCGTCGGCCTGATGGTCCCGCACTTCGTCCGCCCCTTCACCGACCAGCGCCCCTCGGCCACCTTGCTCCCCTCGGCACTCGCCGGAGCGCTCCTGCTCCTCGTCGCCGATTGCCTGTGCCGCATTCTCCCCTTGCAGGGCGGCGAATTGCGCCTTGGCATAGCGCTCAGTCTCGCCGGAGCCCCGTTCTTCCTGCGCCTGCTCCTCAAGCTGCGACGGGAGCTGGCGTGATGCTGGAAGCACCATGTTAGAAGCCTTGGGCCTTACCATCGCGCACCGTCTGCACGAGGTGACCGTGCAACTGCGCTCGGGCCGCGTAACTGCCATTGTCGGCCCGAATGGTGCAGGCAAGTCCACCCTGCTGGCGGCGCTGGCTGGGTTGATCCAGCCAACCTCCGGCGCGGTGACGCTCACCAGCCACCCCCTGACGCAGCTTCCCCCGCAGGAGCGGGCGCGCCGCATCGGCTATCTGCCGCAGTCGGGCGAAGTCGCCTGGAATCTCGCAGTCCGCACGCTGGTCGGCCTCGGCCGCCTGCCTCATCGCACTGATGCGGCCGAAAATTACGCTGCTGTCGCTGACGCCATCGCCACGATGCAGCTTGAGCCCCTCGCCGACCGAGCGCTCTCCACCTTGTCAGGCGGAGAACGCGCCCGCGCGCTGCTCGCCCGCGTCCTTGCCACCCGGCCGCAATGGATACTCGCTGATGAGCCGCTCGCCGCGCTTGATCTCGCTCACCAGCAAGCCCTGATCCGGCGGCTCCGCGATCTGGCGCAAGAGGGCAGGGGCGTCGTCCTCGTCGTCCACGATCTGGCGCTGGCCATGAACCACGCCGATCATGTTCTTGTGTTGGATCGCGGCCGCCTGATCGCGCAAGGCCCCCCGCAAGACGCGCTGTCGGAAAACGTCATCGCCAAGGTCTGGAACTTGAACGCCAGCTGGCTCGGCCAACCCGGCCACAAGGCACTCGCTCTTTAGGTCGCGCACACTCTCCCGCGCTTACTGAGGTTATCGAAGGATCGAAGCCTCAAGCTGCGGTATCGGCACTCCGCTCGTCGTTCTCGTGACGATGTTCGGTCATTGCCGCCGCAAAATCGGCAGCAAAATACGCGGCAAAGCTCTCGCGCACCCGAAGGGAGATTGCTGGGCGATCATCATGGGTTGCTCCGCTCCGGCAGAAAAGGCTCTGCGCAGGCACGCGCCGACCCACAATTTCAACCATTTCGGATGAAATGTTTGCAGATGCATTCGCAGGTTCTCGTGGTGCTTCGATAACCATTCCAAAAGATCCAAGAACTTACTTTTCGCAAGGGGCCCATAGCAAACTTTCGTAACGGACGATTGTATGGTTTCGACAAAGTTGCGATCCGGATCGGTCTAACGACAGCAAAATCTGGCTTGCCATCACAATCGGCTGCCTTATCGAACGAATGTGGGAAGAGCATCTCTGGATAGGCAATGGACATTCCGTGCCGCAGCAAGCGTGGTTTTGATCGGCGTTCCGCTGCAGACGTCCCGTGCGCAGGAAGCCCCTGTAGCGCCGGTCGCGCCGGTGCAACCGGATCAACCGAAACCACTCCAACTCAGCGCTGCTCAACTGTTCCAGTTCGCCGATGCCGCGCGCGACTCGGGCGATTTTGCATCCGCCGAGGCCGCCTACCGCGCGCTCGCCACCAACCCGGACATCGAACTCCGCACCGAAGCCCGCTTCCGCCTTGCGCTGATGCTGGCAGATCGCATGGGCCGTCCGCGCGATGCCGCGATCGAATTGCGCCGCATCCTCGATGAAAAGCCCGATGTCGCCCGCGTCCGCCTCGAGCTTGCCCGGATGAACGCCTTGCTCGGACGTCTCGGAGCGGCCGAGCGCGAGTTCCGCGCAGCGCAGGCAAGCGGCCAGTTGCCCCCCGATGTCGAGCGTGCGGTGCGCTTCTATGCCTCCGCGCTTGCCGCCGCCAAGCCGATCGGTGGCAGCATCGAGCTTGCCCTTGCGCCCGACAGCAACATCAACCGCGCCACCCGCGCCGACACGCTGGGCACCGTCATCGGTGATTTCACGCTCAGCGACGATGCCCGCGCCAAATCGGGCCTCGGCCTTTCCGCCCGCGCACAGGGCTACGCCCGCCTTCCGCTCGGCACGAAGACCCGCCTGCTCGCCCGCATTTCGGGCAGCGGCGATTTCTACCGCACCGGCCAGTTTGACGATTACGCCCTCTCGCTCCAGCTTGGTCCCGAGTTCCAGTGGGGCGCCGATCGCATCACCTTTTCGGCTGGCCCCTCATGGCGCTGGTTCGGGCAGCAGCCCTTCAGCAAGGGCTGGGGTGGTACTGCGGTCTATCAGCACCCCCTTGGCAAGCGCACCCAGTTGCGCGCCGAAACCGCCCTCTCACGGCTCGACAACCGCCGCAACGATCTGCAGGATTCGACGATCTACGCCGCCACCCTCGGGCTCGACCGTGCGTTCAGCGCGCGCTTCGGCGGAGGGATGCAACTGCGCGCCAGTCGCACCGCCGCGCGCGATCCAGGCTGGTCCGACTGGACCGGCGGCGCTTCGGGATACCTTTTCCGTGAACTTGGCCGCACCACGCTGGTCGTTGACGGCAGCTACGCCCGCCTCACTGCGGACGAGCGCCTGTTTCTCTATCCGAAAAAGCGCGTCGACGAGCGGCTGGGCATCGGTCTTTCCGCCACGTTCCGCGCCATTCAGTGGAAGGGCATCGCCCCCTTCCTGCGCCTTCGGGCAGAGCGAAACCGTTCGACAGTCGGTATATTCGATTTCAGCCGCCGCGCCGCAGAACTGGGCGTCACATCGGCATTCTGAGGGGAGAGCGTAAAATGACAAATCATAATCGTCGCGCCGCAACCGCATCGGCCCTGACCATCGCGCTCATGCTGGCTGCCTGTGGCGGTGGCGGCGTCAGCAGCACGCCCACCCCCGTGCCAACACCGACTCCAACACCAACGCCAACGCCAACGCCCACGCCCACGCCCACGCCGACGCCTACCCCGACGCCGACGCCCACGCCGACACCGACTCCTACGCCCACACCCACCCCGACGCCAACTCCAACTCCAACTCCAACTCCAACTCCTACGCCCACACCGACGCCCACCGCAAATACCAGCCTCGTCGCCCCGCTGGTCAGCGAAAGCTTCAAGAACGTCGCCTCCGTCGGCACGATCAGCGTGCCCACCAGCGGTGCTGCGGTCAGCACCTCGGCCTCGGCGCTGACCCTGACGGTGTCCTACAACGCCACCAACCGGTCATGGACCGTGTCCGATGGCACCCGCAGCCGCACCTTCGCGCAAGGCGACATCGATCCCACCCAGTCGAACAGTGCGATCACGACCTACAAGGTGGTTTCCGGCAACACGACCGAGTTCCTCTCGCTCACCACCACAGGCACCGCCGCCGGGCAGACGCGCTACGTCGGCGCGGGCATCTGGCAGCGTCAGGTCAATGGCTCGACGACGATCGACGGGCGCATCTCCGCCTTCGCCTATGGCGTGCAGACGCCCAACGGCAGCCTGCCCCGCACGGGCGCGGCCAGCTTCGACGTCAAGCTGCTTGGCGCCCGCACCTTCAGCACGAACCTCTACGCGCTGGGCGGCACCGGCAAGCTCTCGGTCGATTTCCTCTCCGGCGGCATCGCAGGCTCGGGCTTCTATGACGAGACTGACGTCCAGACCAACGTCACCGCCCGCGGCTACAACTGGAGCGCCTTCGCCCTCCTGTCCAAGAGCGCCAACTCTTTCCTCGGCCAGCTCACTCTCGGCAGCGCCGGTACCGGCGAACTCCATGGCACCTTCTTCGGTCCGAATGCCGAGGAGGTCGGCGCGGCTTTCTCGCAGAACCCCAACTCCGATGTCGCCGCCACGGGCGTGATCTACGGCGCGCGCGGCACCACGCCGGTCAACACCTCGACCAGCCTGGACGTCCCAGCCACCGACCAGTTCTACCAGCCGCTCTCGGCCTCGGCCAAGGGCACGCTCGATGGCGCGGGCAACCTCTCCGCGGTCGGCGCAGGGCAGGGCCTTGCCTCGGTCCACCAGGGTATCAACGGCTCCCCGCTTGTCTTCTACGGCAACGATGGCCGCATCGTCTGGCAACCGACCCGGGCATCGAACGTCAACCTGTCGTATGAGTACTACACCGGCACCGATTACCTGCGCGCCGGCATCCTGACCGACCGCCGCTCGAGCCTCGGCCAGATCGATGCCTTCGTCTATGGCTTCGCCACCACCAACGCTGCCACCCCGCGCACCGGCTCGGCCGCGTTCAACGTCACGCTCAACGGCGGGATCATGGCCAACAGCGCCAAGATCCAGTCCGTCAACGGGCAGGGCAGCGTCAACGTCAACTTCCAGTCAGGCGCGATCTCGACGCTCGGGGCCTACACCGTCGGCAATGCCATCCCCGGCACCGGCGCAGGGCTTCCCGGCACCCAGTCCGACTCCGGCAACTGGACCGGCAGCGGCACCCTGTCGTCCAGTGCCAACAGCCTCACCGGCACCATCGCGTTCGACGGTACCTCCGATTACAACGGCACGCTCACCGGCAAGCTCTTCGGCCCTGCCGCCGAACAGATCGGCGCGGTCGTCCAGGCCAGCAGCAGCGGCGGCGCGGTGATGGCGGCAACCCTTGCCGGCGCCCGCGGGGCTGACAGCACCGCCTCGCAATCGGGCCTTGCCGCGCTCACCACCACCACCGTGCTCACCGGCAGCGATGCGCAGTACTACGCCGTCCCCGCGCTCGGCTCGAACACGAGCCTGACCGACAGCAACATCGAAGTCACCTACAACCCTACCGACAAGTCCTACATCCTCACTTCGAAGACCACCGGGACCAACTTCGGCACCGCCAAGCAACTCGCGCAGACCCTCGCGGCTGCCGACTTCAAGGTTGCCGAGAGCACCAGCACCTTCGACGTCTATCGCGGCGCGGACTACACCGCCCGCGTGTTCAAGCCCGGCAGCGGCAACCCCGCTCTCGCGCTGACTTACGCCAGCTTCGCCGAAGTCGTGCGCACCGATACGATCGATGGCCGCGAGGTCACCACCCACTACTACGTGCCCTTCGGCGGCCTCACGCCGACCTTCCAGATCCCCCGCACCGGCTCTGCCAGCTACAGCGGCGTGGTCTATGGCTATGGCCGCAACGGTGCGACCCAGAACGAGGCCTCGCTGTCCGGCACCAGCACCTTCACCGCAGACTTCGGTGCAGGCACGGGCAGCGCCGTGCTGGCTATCACCGCCACAGACGTCACCAGCAACGCCGCCAGCAGCCTCGGCAGCTTCACTTACAGCGGCTCGCTTGCGGGAGTTTGCCCCGGCTGCGGCGTCGGCAACAGCTTCTCCCTGCGCGGTACCGGTGCCAACATGGGCAGCACCAGCGTCCTCAACGGCCTGTTCTTTGGCGTCAATGCGGCGGAATGGGGCGGCGCCTTCACCCTCAACCTCGATTCCACCAATGGCCAGAGCGCAACCGCCTCAAGCTTCTCGGGCGTAACCCTCGGCAAGAAGAACTGACTCCAGTTCCTCCCCCGCCGGGGGAGGGGGACCATCCGCAGGATGGTGGAGGGGCGCCATTGCAATGGTGCCACGTAGAAAGAGCAAGAACCACCCTCACGTCCCCCTTCCCGCAGGCGGGAGGGGGCAGGGGTGGGCCTGTCACTTCCCCCCCGTCCCACATCTGACTGCCGCCAAGAAATGTGATAAAAATCACATATTTGCGCCCAATATGTGTTCGCGAGTCGCATCGCTTCTGGCTATTTCTTGCTCCGAACTGGTGTCCGGACGCGGGGATTCGGGCCAGCAACGGGGGCAACCGTGAACCGCAAGATCCTGACCGCAACGGCGACAATGTTTCCCGCTTTTCTCCTCGCCTCGTGTGGTGGTGGCAGTGATGGCGGAATGGCTTCAACCCCGGCACCTGTTTACAAGACCCTTGCCGAACTCTCGGGCGACCAGACTTTCCAGTCTGGCGGCATTGTCGGCGATCCCGCGGGGATTGAACTGCGCAGCGAAAGCACCGTGGCCTTCGGGCAGGGTGTAGAGATCAAGTACTTTGCCGCATCCGATACCTACAATCTCAACAACGGCAGCGGGCTTGTCGTGGAGTTCACCCCGGCGCAGGTGGTCAACCGCAACGAAAACACGGTCACCTGGCAGAAGCCCAACGGCCCTGTTCTCGACACGCTGTCAATCTCCAACCCCAGCGTCAATGGCGTGAAGCTGAGCTACGTCCTGCTCGGCAACTGGACGCATATCGAGCCTTCGAACGGGCGTGCCTACAGCCTGGTTGGCGGCGTGCCTACACAGGCCGGGGATGTCCCGCGCAGCGGTAGCGCGACCTATTCCACGCAAGTGGTCGGTCTGGCCGCCAAGAGTGGCTCCCCCTACCTCCTGTTCGGTGAATCGACAGGTACGTTCTCTGCCAACTTTGCCAGCAATTCTGTAAGCACCAGCCTGACACTGGCTGGCAAGTTGCCGGGCAATAATGCCGTGACCGCAATAGGCAACTACAGCGGAAGCGGAACGATCAGCAGTAGTGGGCCGGGCTTCCAGGGCACGTTGACCGGCAGCAACGCTTCGGGTGCCTTCAGCGGTGCCTTTTTCGGACCGCGCGGTGCCGAGGCCGGCTACACCTTCTTCCTGAATGGAACCACCGATTCCACGCTCAGCGTGCAGGGCGCGCTGTTCGCAAAGAAGAACTGAGCCTTTCGTTCCCTATCGGGGGAGGGGGCAATCAGCATGGTGGTGCAGGGACGCGCACGCCGCACCTCACCATCCAGACGGCAAAATCACTCCCCCTCGTTCCCCCTTCCGCAAGCGGTAGGGGGCGGGGTTGGATCTCGTCCCGAGACTGTCGAAGGATCGCCGTGATACCAAAAATGTGATAAAAATCACATAATTGCGTCAAATATAGGTTCGCGATCTACATCGCTTCTGGCTATTTCTTCCTCCGAACTGGTGTCCGGACGCAGGGATTCGGGCCAGCAACAGGGGCAACCGTGAAACGCAAGATCCTGGCCGCAACGGCCACCACCACGCTCGCCCTCATGCTGGCATCCTGCGGCGGAGGCGGCGTCAGCAGCACGCCCACGCCAGTGCCCACCCCGACGCCTACACCGACGCCGTCACCCACGCCCACGCCCACGCCCACGCCCACGCCCACGCCCACGCCTACGCCTACGCCTACGCCTACGCCTACGCCCACTGCGAACGATGATCTGATCGCGCCGCTGGTTTCAGAGAGTTTCGCAAATCTTTCTATGCGTGCCACGGCCACGGCGAACGGTGAGACAACGCGCGGCACGGTGGCCAGCCAGACGGCGTCGATCCGGTACGACGCTGCCAACAAGTCCTATACGCTTAGCAGCGGCGGCGGATCGATCACGTTCGGGCCCGGCGATCTCGATACTGCGAGTTCCAACAGCGCAGCGACGGTCTACTCGCGCAAGTCGGGTTCGACGACGGATGTCCTGACTCTGACCAAGGCAGGCCAAACCGGCCTTGCGACCTATCAGTACGTCGGCAGCGCTTTCTGGCAACACCTGCAGGTCTCGGGTTCCTCGGGCAACGGTAGTGTGGATGCTTTCGTCTATGGCATGCCGACTGCGGCCAGTGCGGTGCCGCGGTCCGGTACGGGTGCCTATGAGGTGGCGCTCATCGGCGTGGAATCCGTCCCGGCGGGCAGCGTGGCCATGGCTGGGTCGGGCGGCGCAGTGGTCGATTTCGGCACGGGAGCCATCCGCATCTCAGGGCTGATGACGGGAGTCTATTTCTCGGGCTCCGATGTCCAGTTCGATGCAACCGCCACCCTGTCGTCTTCGGCCAACAGCTTTGGCGGATCCATCAAGTGGTCGGACGCGGCCAATTTCTCCGGTGCTCTCAACGGCGAGTTCTTCGGCCCTGCCGCGCAGGAAATTGGTGCCGTCTTCAATGCAACCGCGCCGGACGGCCGCGTTGCCGTGGGCACGATCACCGGGCGTAAGGGCGCGGTTGGAAATGCGCAATTCACCGAAGGCAAACTGATCAACACTCAGGCCTTCAGCACCAGCGCCCGCCGTCTCGACTTCAAGTCACTGGAGCGATCGGTAAACTCCGATACCGTCGGTGATTTCACTGACCAGTCGCTCAAGCGCGAACCTCTTCAGCTTATCTTTGACGCAGTGACGAAGAAGTACACTGTCACCACGCCTGACACATCCTACAGCCCGTTCGCACTGAGCAGCGATAGCGATTTTCAGGACGATGATACGGCGCTGATGCTGACCAATACGCGGACCTATGCTGCGACCGGGATTTTCCGCAAGCGCAGCGGCGGGACAGCCAGCAACCGGCAGTTAAGCTACAGCCTCGACTATTTCATCTATGGCATGCCGACACTCGTCGACGCGTTGCCGCGCACAGGTCTGGCCGACTACAAGGTGCAGGTGGAAGGGCTGGTCATCGACAACGCCTATAGCGATGCGCTCAGCGCCAGTGGTGACGGCGTTCTTTCTGCTGATTTTTCGACCGGTCGCCTTAACCTGTCGACGCTGCTCAGCATGCGCGAGCGCGACATCATTTCCGGCCATCTTCCGCAAACAGCCACCGGGACGTTCAAGGCATCCGGCACGATCTCCAGCACGGCAAACAGTTTCTCGGGGAATCTGACGCTCGATGGCATCGGCAACTACACCGGCACGTTTGATGGCAATTTCTTCGGCCCGACTGCTCAGGAAGTTGCAGCAACGTGGTCAGCGTCAGATGGCACAGACAAGGCTATCGGCACGATCATCGGCGTGAAGGACGCCAGCTTGACGGCGGCACGGACGCCGCTTGCCGATCTGACGACGCGGACATCGTTCCTGGCAGTTACCCTGCGCGAACGCGGCTTGGTCGATGCGTCCACGATCACCTACAATCCGGCAACGGGCGGCTACAATGTGGAATTTGCAACCACGCCGAGCAGCTTTGCCTTTTCTACAAGGTTCGATCAGACCCTGATCGATCCGGCACGCAGCGATGCCACACGCACGTGGTACAATCGCGCCGGATCGCTTTCGGGTTATGTGTTCAAGGCGGGTGGGAGCAACCCGGTCATCCAGTTGACTTACGCCACCTTTGCCGATCTCAATGTTCGCAATCCTACCGACGGCACCTTCTCGCAATACATGACGGTCTTCGGAAACCGCACGCCCTATGCCCTGCTCCCGCGCTTCGGCACCGCGACCTATCAGGGTATCGTGCGTGCACGCGGCGTTGCGACCAGCATTTCCTACAACGGCACATTTTCTGGCACCGCCACGGCAACTGCGGACTTCGGCAAGATGAGCGTCGATACGAACATAAGCATCGTCGCTGACGATGCTGCTGCGACACCGATCGGCAGCTTCGGCTTCAACGGAAGCGTCTTCACGACGGATGGCGTAACCTCTGTGTTTCGAGGTTTCGCCACCACAGCAAGCGGCGCTTCTCGGGGCGAGATTGAAGGCGGCTTCTTTGGGCCAAACGCCGACGAAATCGGTGCAGCATGGTGGGTGCAGCGCGATGGCAGGCCCGACGGTGTCGACATCGCCGGCATTCTCATCGGCAAAAAGAACTGACCTCTCGGTCCGGCTGACCGCTCACCGCGCGCAGTATTCGTACCGTCCCGCCCTGCACGCGGCCACGGCGCGCCGCCACTCGGCCATGCGCTGCTCGTAGTCTTCTCGGGCCTCGGCATAGTCGCGATCAGCATCCGCGTCGCGGCCCTGATGCTCGCGCCCCTTTTGCGCCTTCCACGTGGCCCAACCTTGCGCATAACGCGCATCGCGCTCGCGCACCCGCGCCAGTTCCTGCTGGTTGAGCTTTCGGATGATCGCGCGGTCCCGGTCGCGCGCCGCCTGCGTGCGCATCTGCGGATCGTAGGGATCGTCGGCCAGCGCCACGCCCGGCACCGCCAAAACCCCAAGCACCAGCGCGCCGAAAATCATCCCCGTCTTCATGTCCCGAACCCTCATGTTATGCATGCTTGATCGCGCCGGACGTGATCCGCGGCAATCCACCTTGCGCCGAAGCGTTGGCAACCCGCCGCGCGGCACGTGCGCTTCGTCGCCACTGTTGCTCGCGCAACGCAGGCTTTCCCCCAAAGCCCGTATTGCGCCGCACCCTCGCGCTCCCCACATGGGCGCGACACCTTCGGGGCGCGGGCAGGGGGCCCTTGCCTGAATCGAACAAATATGGAACACCGCCGCGCATGTCTCTCACTACCATTTCCGTCCGCGGCGCTCGTGAACACAACCTCAAGGGGATCGACATCGATCTCCCGCGCGATAGCCTGATCGTCATCACCGGCCTCTCGGGCTCGGGCAAGTCGAGCCTCGCTTTCGACACCATCTATGCCGAGGGCCAGCGCCGCTACGTGGAATCGCTGTCGGCCTACGCGCGCCAGTTCCTCGAGATGATGCAGAAGCCTGATGTCGAGCATATCGACGGCCTCTCGCCCGCCATCTCGATCGAGCAGAAGACCACCAGCCGCAACCCGCGCTCCACCGTGGCGACGGTGACCGAGGTCTATGACTACATGCGCCTGCTCTGGGCGCGCATCGGCATTCCCTACAGCCCCGCCACTGGTGAGCCGATTTCGGCCCAGACCGTCAGCCAGATGGTTGACCGCGTCATGGCCCTGCCCGAAGGCACCCGCGCCTACCTGCTCGCCCCCGTCGTGCGCGGCCGCAAGGGCGAATACCGGCGTGAGCTCGCCGAATGGCAGAAGGCCGGCTACACCCGCGTCCGCATCAACGGCGAGATCATGCCGATCGAGGACGCCCCCGCGCTCGACAAGAAGCTCAAGCACGACATCGAGGTGGTGGTAGACCGTATCGCCGTGCGCGACGGCATCCAGACCCGCCTGGCTGACAGTTTCGAACAGGCTCTCAAGCTGGCCGACGGCCTTGCCTACGTCGATCTCGCCGATGGCGTCGTTCCGGGGCGTGAGGACGAGGCCGAGGCCGACGCCAAGGGCAAGAAGGGGGCCCAGAAGGCGGGAATGAAGAAGACGGGCCTTGCCGCCAACCGCATCGTCTTCTCCGAAAAGTTCGCCTGCCCCGTCAGCGGCTTCACCATCGAGTCCATCGAACCGCGCCTGTTCTCGTTCAACGCCCCCCAGGGCGCATGCCCCGCCTGCGACGGCCTCGGCGAAAAGCTGCTGTTCGATCCCCAGCTCGTCGTCCCGAACGAGAACCTCTCGCTCAAGCAGGGCGCCGTCGTCCCCTGGGCCAAGAGCAACCCGCCGTCGCCCTATTACATGCAGGTCCTCGCCAGCCTCGCCGCGCATTTCGGCTTCAGCCTCGATACGCCGTGGGACGCGCTCAGCCCTGAGGTCAAGATCGTCATCCTCTATGGCACCGCCGGCAAGGCCGTGCCGCTGACCTTCATTGACGGCAAGAAGTCCTACACCGTCAATAAGGCCTTCGAAGGCGTGATCGGCAACCTCAACCGCCGCATGCTGCAGACCGAAAGCGCCTGGATGCGCGAGGAGCTGGGCAAGTTCCAGACCGCGCAGCCGTGCGAAACTTGCGAAGGCAAGCGCCTCAAGCCCGAGGCGCTCAGCGTCAAGGTCGTGGGCCGAGATATCTCCTCCGTCACCCGCCTCTCCGTCGCCGCCGCGGTCGAATGGTACGGCGCGCTCGATGCCCAGCTCACCAGCCAGCAGAGCCAGATCGCCAAGGCCATCCTCAAGGAAATCAACGAGCGCCTTGGCTTCCTCAACAACGTCGGCCTCGATTACCTCAACCTCGATCGCACCTCCGGCACCCTCTCGGGCGGTGAGAGCCAGCGCATCCGCCTCGCCAGCCAGATCGGCTCGGGCCTCTCGGGCGTGCTCTACGTGCTCGATGAACCGAGCATCGGCCTCCACCAGCGCGACAATGACCGCCTTCTGGAAACCCTCAAGCGCCTGCGCGATCTCGGCAACACCGTGATCGTGGTCGAGCATGACGAGGACGCCATCCGCACCGCCGATCACGTCGTCGATCTCGGCCCCGGCGCGGGCGTCCACGGTGGTGAGATCGTGGCGCAGGGCACGCTCGACGATATTCTGGGCAACCCCAACAGCCTCACCGGCCAGTACCTCACCGGCGCCCGCCGCATCGAGGTTCCCAAGACTCGCCGCAAGGGCAACGGCCTGTTCATCGGCGTGGAGGGCGCGCGCGCCAACAACCTCCAGAACGTCAGCGCGAAGATTCCCTTGGGCACCTTCACCTGCGTCACCGGCGTCTCCGGCTCGGGCAAGTCGAGCTTCACCATCGACACGCTCCACGCCGTCGCCGCCCGCACGCTCAATGGCGCGCGCGTGATCGCGGGCGCGCACGATCGCGTCACCGGCCTCGAACATTGCGACAAGGTGATCGAGATCGACCAGTCGCCCATCGGCCGCACCCCACGTTCCAACCCCGCGACCTACACCGGCGCCTTCACCCTGATCCGTGACTGGTTTGCAGGCCTGCCCGAAAGCGCCGCGCGCGGCTACAAGGCCGGCCGCTTCAGCTTCAACGTCAAGGGCGGCCGTTGCGAGAAGTGCCAGGGCGATGGCCTGATCAAGATCGAGATGCACTTCCTGCCCGACGTCTACGTGACGTGCGAGGAGTGTGACGGCAAGCGCTACAACCGCGAAACGCTCGAGGTGAAGTTCAAGGGCCTCTCCATCGCCGACGTGCTCGACATGACGATCGAGGACGCCGAGGAGTTCTTCAAGGCCGTGCCCCCGATCCGAGACCGGATGCACATGCTCAACGAAGTGGGCCTGGGCTACGTCAAGGTCGGCCAGCAGGCGACGACGCTATCGGGCGGCGAAGCCCAGCGCGTCAAACTCGCCAAGGAACTCGCCCGCCGCAGCACCGGCCAAACGCTCTACATCCTCGACGAGCCCACCACCGGCCTCCACTTCGAGGACGTGCGCAAGCTGCTGGAAGTCCTCCACCGCCTCGTCGAACAGGGCAACTCGGTCGTCGTGATCGAACACAACCTCGACGTGATCAAGACCGCCGACTGGATCATAGACCTCGGCCCCGAAGGCGGCGTCCGCGGCGGCGAGATCGTCGCCGAAGGCACCCCGGAGCAAGTGGCGAAAAACCCCCGCAGCTTCACTGGCCAATACATGGCTCCCCTGCTGAAGCGCTGACCCCAAAAAGCCCTCTCCCCTTCAGGGGAGAGGGTTGGGAGAGGGGGCCGCGCAAGCGGCTGATGGAGGGGCAAGAACTTCCACCCCGGCCCCTCCCCGCGAAGGCGGGGAGGGAGGGGGGCCATCGCCAGAGTATGGGGTCTACGTCATTGCGCCCGGGATGATGCGTGAGCCTCAGGCACTAATCGGGCCGTGGAGCATAAGCTTCAGGAGGGAAGATACTCCCTAGAACCCGCCGACGTTTCTTAGGAATATACTTCAACATTCTAAAGTAAATCAAGAGTTCTCTTAAGTCCTTTGAGTAACGTGACGTGGCATTAAAAGCTAATAGGCCTGTCTCGTAGCTACCCAGCTGAGCTCTTAATATATTTCCGTAATAAGCTTTTTCATTTTCACTCAAAACCTTGTCGTTTTTTATCTTAAATAAAATAGTATAAATTATTCTAAAGTACGGTGCGAAGCAATGCTCAAACCGATGGTGTACATAGTTATCATAATTATGAGCAACATTCCCCCTCTTGAAATACCTAACTCCCACATTATTTTTAAAGGTCCAAAAGTTTACCTCTTTGTAAGCCTCGAAAATTGCGTCTTGGCCTCTTAGCACCCCGTCTATGGCGTAATCTTGGCGAATGGATTTGAAGGACGGCGTTTGCTCGTAACGCAATTCAAGTTTAAGTTCTTTCATATAATCAATCAGTCTGAAGAAAGTTTCTTCAAAGCGCTCGATATGAATCTGCCGCCTTTGCTCCTTGTTCGCCTGAGTTTGTGCCGCCAGTGTGACAGCAACTAGAATTGTGCCAAACGCCCCAAAAAAAGCATTGAAGCCGCCAAAGGAGTCTCCCCACTGACCTGCTTCTTCTGCTGTGTTTTTTCCTTTGAAAATCTCTATAATCAATTGATTGCAGGATGACCAAATTATCCATAATAGTGCTATGATGAAAAAAGCGACAATGAATAAGTAAAGATTTGGCCTTTCTCTCACATCCTGTATTAGTTGATCTAGGTGATCTACTTTGTACTCCTTCACAACAGATTCCCCTGCCGTGAAGTATCTTCGCGCTTGGCGCTTTTCATCACGCTGGCGTCCACCCACGGAATATCTGGCCGCTTGCCCTTGAACAGTTCGGCCAGCGTCAGGATTTGCAAACGCGGGTGCGAACGCCCGGTATATTCATTCTGCCACAGCCCCACGGCGGCGGCCTCCTTTTCCATTGGCTTGGTCGGCAAACCGGCGCAGATGAACACGCCGAACGGGGCCTTTTCGCGCTCCATGGCAGAGTGCAGATCGCGGATCATCTTCACGTCCACGTTCTTTCCGCCCTTCACGGATACCAGCGCCTTCTCGGTGCGCTTGCCATCAGGCTTGAAGTAGATCAGTCCGTCGATCCCGCCGTCCGCGCCCTTCTTCTTGCCGCCGAACGGCAACGCATCCACCAGCGACACCGCCCACCACTGGAACTGGTACTTGTCCCGCTCCGCCAGATCGAGCGCCGCGCCAAGGTCTTGCGGACGACCCTCCACGGTGAAGTCTGCTCCCGGAAAGGCATCCTTCATCCGCTTTTCGATCAGGCTGATGGCCAGATGCGTCACATCAATCCCCAGCCACCGCCGCCCCAGCTTCTGCGCCGCATGAACCGCCGTCCCGCACCCGCAGAACGGATCGAGCACCACATGGCCCTCGTTGGACGACGCCGCGATGATGCGTTCGAGCAGGGCAAGGGGCTTTTGCGTGGGATATCCGAGGCGTTCCTGGGCTTGGGAGTTCAGCGGTGGGATATCGGTCCAGACACTCGTCAGCGCCATCCCTTTTTGTTCGTCAAGATACCGTTTAAAACGTGGAACCTTGCCGGGGCCACTTTGAATCACCCGTCCATCGTCATAGGCCCGCTGCATCCGTTCTTTGGTCCAGCGCCAAACCTTTGTTACTCCCAGAAATTCGTACGTGAGATTTGGACGGTCTTTATTTGGGTTGAGCAGATTATCGAGTTGGTAGCGGCGACCAGTACCCTCTTCGATTAGAGAGTAGTGGCTCTCGACATAACTCTCATCGTAGCTGCCAAATTGAGGGTTCCAAGCGGCGTTACCATTTTTTCGGTAGAATAGGATCACGTCATGAGATGACGGGAAGCGAGTAAACGCGTGCCCCTTCGGGGCAGTGCGCTCCCAGATAATCTCGTTTGTAAAGGCGCCGCCGCCAAACACCCCATCCAGCAGCAGCTTCAGGTAATGGCTCGCGGTCGGATCGCAGTGCAAATAGAGCGAGCCCGTCGGCTTCAGCACGCGGTGCAGTTCCAGCAGGCGCACCGCCATCATCGCCAGATAGGCCATCATGTCGTTGTCGCCCAGAAACCCGCGCATTGCCCGCAGCAGCTCGAACGCCGCCGTATTGCCGCTGCGCATCACTTCGTCGAAAGCCGCCTCCGCGCTGTCGTTCCAGTGCCAAGTATCCTCGAACGCCTCGATCTGCGCGTCCGAATTGTGCCCTTCCGGCGATTTGAACAGGATGTTGTAGTTGGCGTTCGAATTGAATGGCGGATCAAGATAGATCAGATCGACGCTTTCATCCTTCACGTGTTCGCGCAGAACATGAAGATTGTCGCCGTAATAAAGTGTGTTGGTCATTTCCAACTGATGCCTGTTCAGAATTGTCCGGGCAAGGGGCAACAAACCATTTTCCTACACCCCTCATTCTCGCCTAGAAGTTCCCGTTTCGTTCCAAACGGGAGCCGCCCATGCCGCACGCCGCCGATCCGCATCAGCCTTCCTCCTTTGGCAGGGGATGGATTCCCGCGAGCCGGGACATCGGGCTGCCTGATGATGCTCTGCCTGCGGTTGGCGCGAGGGGGCGGGGGCGCGTCCCCCTCCCGCAGGCGGGAGGGGAGAATCTGACGGACGTCCTCCCGCCTGCGGGAGGGGAGGGCACCGCATCACTCCTCCACCCCAACCAGTTCACGCCCACCCGCATCGCGCTGTTTCTCGAGCATCTCAGCCGCCACGGGCAGGTGCGGGCGGCGGCGCAGGTGGCGGGGGTGTCTTCGCAGACGGCCTATGTCCGCCGTCGCCGCGATCCGGCCTTTGCCGCCGCGTGGGACGCAGGCCTGCTCCATGCGCGCGAGGCGGCCGAGCAGGTGCTCGCCACCCGCGCGCTCCACGGCACCACCGAGACAATCTGGTTCCGGGGCGAGGCGGTGGGCGAGCGGCGGCGCTTCGACGCGCGCCTGCTCCTCGCGCACCTCGCGCGGCTCGATGCCCGCGCCGCCGCCGCGCCGAGGGAAGTGCACCACCTCGCCGAGGACTTCGACCGCATGCTGCTGGCCCTTGCCGAGGGCGCGGACGTCGCTGCCGCCACCGGCTTTGCCGATCCGGCGCAGGACCGCTTCCTGAAGGCCTGCGAGAAACAGGCCGAACAGGACTTCAAGCGCGCCTGCCCCTATCCCACCGACGACGAACCCGACGAGGCCTGGGACCTCTGGCAGGAAGCCCACGACACCCACATGGAACGCGCCCGCCAGCTCGCCCGCGAAAGCTGGGACGCCGCCCAATCCCGCCGCGAAGCCAAACTCGCCGCCCTGTTCGGGGAGGAGGATGAGGAGGAGCCGGTCGAAATCAAGGAAAACCGCTCCCCCGCGCAGGCGGGGGCCTCGGTGTCGTTACGGAACGATGGTGAGAAACCAGAAGCGTTCCGCAAGCCGCCTGAGGTCCCCGCCTGCGCGGGGACGCCGGTGCGCGAGAGCGGAGATCAAACCACCCCTGAACCGTGTAAACCGCGTAAACCCCTTGGGCTGCTGAGGTGCGGAACCTCGCCCTCGGCGCTGCTGTCGGCGGGCCTCAGTTGGCCCCTTCCAGCGCCTCACCAGCTTCCAGCCACGCCAGTTCCGCTTCCTCCAGCGCCTGCGCAACCTTGCTTCGCCGCTGTGACAGGTCGCTCATGGTGAGCTTGGCGAATTCCGGCGCGGCGCTGGCCGGTTCGAACATCGCGCGATCGATCTGCGCCAGTTCGGCCTGCAGCCTGGCCACGCGCTTTTCCGCTTCGGTTTGCGCCTTCTGCAGCGCCTTGTACGTCTCGCGCGCCGCGGCCCGCGCCTTGCGGTCCTGCGCGTTGCCGCCCTTGGCCTGCTGCTCGGACGCCCCCTCGGTCTTGGGCTGGTTCCGGCCGAGGATGAAGTCGATGTAGTCCTCGATGCTGCCGTCGAACGGCTTGGCGGTGCCGCCGTCGACGAGGACCAGGCGGTCGGCCACCAGTTCGGCCATGTGCCGGTCGTGGCTGATCAGGATGACCGCGCCCTTGTAGGCATTGAGCGCGTGGACCAGCGCCTCGCGCGCGTCGATGTCGAGGTGGTTGGTCGGCTCGTCAAGCACCAGCATGTGCGGCGCGTCGCGGGTGACGAGGGCGAGGGCAAGGCGGGCGCGCTCACCGCCCGACAGCGTGCCGACGGCGCTCGTCGCGCGGTTGCCGGAAAAGCCGAAGCGCCCCAGCTGCGCGCGGACGGCGGCCGGGCTCTTGCCCTCCATCGCCCGGGTCATCAGTTCGAGCGGGGTGCCGCCCTCGGCGATCTCCTCGACCTGGTACTGGGTGAAGTACCCGACCTGCATCTTCCCCGTCGCCGTCATCGCCCCGTCCATCGGCGCAAGCTGCGCGGCGAGCAGGCGGGCGAGCGTGGTCTTGCCGTTGCCGTTGCGCCCGAGCAGCGCGATGCGGTCATCCGGGTCGATGCGCAGGTTCAGCCGCTGCAGCACCGGCTTGCCCGGAGTGTAGCCGACAGAGGCGAGATCGAGCGTGATCAGCGGCGGGCGCAGTTCCTCGGGGTCCGGGAAGTCGAAGCTGAGCGAGGGATCTTCGACCACCGCCGCGATCGGCTGCATCCTGGCCAGCATCTTGGCGCGCGACTGCGCCTGCTTGGCGGTCGAGGCACGGGCGGAGTTGCGGGCGATGTAGTCCTTGAGCCGGTCCGCCTGCGCTTCCTGCGCGGCGCGGGCGGCGGCCTGCTGGGCAAGGCGCTCGTTGCGCTGGCGCTCGAAACTGTCATAGCCGCCCGGGTAGAGGGTGAGCTTGCCGGCGTGAAGGTGGACGATGTGGTCGGCCACGTTGTTGAGCAGGTCACGCTCGTGGCTGATCAGCAGCAGCGTGCCGGGATAGGCCTTGAGGAAGTTCTCGAGCCACAGCGTCGCTTCAAGGTCGAGGTGGTTCGAAGGCTCGTCAAGCAGGAGGACATCGGGCGCCGAAAAGAGCAGCGAGGCGAGCGCGACACGCATGCGCCAGCCGCCCGAGAAGCTGTCTAGCGGAGCCGCCTGCATCGTCTCGTCAAAGCCGAGGCCGATGAGGATGCGCGCGGCGCGGGCATCTGCGCTGTAGGCGTCGATCGCGAGCAGCCGGTCGTGGACATCGCCGAGGCGGTCGGGGTCGGTGCAGGTCTCGGCCTCTGCAAGGAGCTGCGTGCGCTCGACATCAGCTGCGAGCACGGTTTCGAACGGGGTGGCGGTGCCTGCCGGGGCTTCCTGCGCGAGGTAGCCGAGGCGGGTGCGGCGCGGCATTTCGATCGCGCCTTCGTCAGGCTCGATCTCGCCGATGATCGCCTTGACCAGCGTGGACTTACCCGCACCGTTGCGTCCGACAAGGCCGACGCGGGCGCGGGGCGGGATGGCGGCCGAGGCGCGGGAAATGATGTCGCGTCCGCCGAGGCGCACGGTGATGCCGTTGATGGTAAGCATGGAAAAAGGACGCGTCCGCTTCGGATATTCAGGGAAATTCGGGCGCGCGAGTCCCTGTCATACTCCCCCCGTGTAGGCAAGCGGAGTTGAAACCCATCACGCTCTCAGGCGCGGAGGCGATCGTTCCCCTGTTGCGGGACCACAAGTGGTAGATCCTCGTAGGCGGGTTGGAAGCCCAGCAGTCGATAGAGGTCGGGCCGGAGGTAGGGGAAGGCGTCGCCTGCGTCCTCGTGGACGCGGGCACATTCGCCCAGGAAGCTGTCGATCGTGCGAAAGAGGCCGCGTTTCATGGTTTGCCATTGGTGTGCGGGAATGCGCTTGCGACCATTGCGTCGGAGTGGGTGAGTCGCGCCAAGGGATTTGGTTTTCGTCAAATTTCAGCAACGTGGACAGCTGAGCCAGAAAATGGACGATGTTCAATAAAATATTAGACACCGTTCAATTCTTAAGTTATGCAGGCTTCATCGTGATTGGACGAAGGGGATTCTTCATGGCGGTGAAGCGGGGGTTCTGGGGGAACCTGAAGCGTGATCTGGAAGCGCCGGTGGCGGCGCGGGGGTTCGGGACGGGCTGGTTTTCCGGGTTTTTTGCGATCCTGCTGGCAGTTATCGGACTGTGCTTTGTCGCAGCGCTGCGCTGGCCTGCGATGTTCTCGATGCCTGAACTGGCGGCGGTGCGTGACTGGAGCGGGTTCCGGCCGCTGGTCCACGTCACGCTGCTCGGCTCTTACGCCCTGGCACTGGTCAGCCTGATGCTGCGTCCGCGCAAGGTGCTGGGGTCGACGGCGCTGATGATGGCACTCACTGCGACGATCCTCGGCGGTGCAGCAGTGCAACCGCACGAGACGCATGACTGGGGCATATTCTTTGGCGTTGATTTCTTTGCGGTGAACATGCTCGCCACAGGGCTGATGTTCGCCCCGATCGAGCGGATCTGGCCACGCCGGCCTGACCAGCGGCTGTTCCGTATCGAATGGCGCGAAGACCTGTTCTACTTCCTCGTCAGCTCGATGATGGTGCAGGTCATCACCTTTCTTGCACTCGCCCCTTCAAGCTACGTCAACGCGCGCTTCGAATGGCTCGACGCTACGCGTGCAGCCGTAGGGTCGCTGCCGTGGGTGGTGCAGTTCGCGCTGGCAATGGTGCTGACCGACATTGCCCAGTACTGGTTCCACCGACTGTTCCACACCGTGCCGTTCCTGTGGGGCTTCCACGCGGTGCATCACAGCGCGAAGGCGATGGACTGGCTGGCCGGAGCGCGGATGCACTTCGTCGAGATCGTCGCCCTGCGCGGCATAACCTCGCTGCCGCTGCTGACGCTGGGCTTCGCGCCATCGGTGATGCAGGCCTATGTCGGGATGGTCTATATCTATGCCTCGCTGGTCCATGCCAACGTACGCGGGGACTTCGACCGGCTCGGCAAGTTCCTCGTCACGCCGCGCTTCCACCATTGGCACCATGCGATCGAACCAGAGGCGATCGACAAGAACTTCGCGATCCATTTTCCGCTGCTTGACCGGTTGTTCGGCACCTATCACTTTCCCGAAGGACGCTGGCCCACCGGATATGGCGTGCCCGAGAGCGTACCGCAGGGATACCTTGCGCAATTCAAGTATCCTTTCGTGCGCAAGGCGGGCTGAAAACCATGGCTCGCCGTTCCGACCACAGCCGCGCCGAACTGCGCGAGATCATCATCGCCACCGGCCATCGTCACATGGAAGAAGTTGGTTTTGCGCACTTCTCCGCCCGCGAGGTTGCCAAGCGGATCGGATATTCGATCGGCACGATCTATAATGTGTTCGGCAGCTACGACAGCCTGATCCTGGCGATCAACGGACGCACGCTGGCCCTTTGGCGCGATCATCTCGAGCGACGGCTGGCGGAAAGCGCTGACGGGGCGGACAGGCTGCGGCGGGCGATTGCGGCCTACTTCGAGTTTGCCGCCGGGCATCGCCACGCATGGGCCGCGATCTATGATTTCCGCCTGCCTGAGGACACGGCCCCGCCCGAAGGCTACCAGCAACAGGTGCGGGCGATCTTCGAGATCGTGATTGCCGAGGTGCGCGTCGCCTTGCCGGAGGACCGGCAGGGTGAAGCTGAGGCCTTGACCCGATCGTTGCTTGCCACTGTCCATGGTCATTGCGTTTTTGCGATGAACGGCACTTTCGCGATGCTTGGCGAAGGGGCGCCGGTCGAAGCGGCGTTGCAGCGGGTACAGGATGCGGTTGGCTCTTCTGGCACTTGCTGAGGGTTGCGTAGCAACACCGCGACCACTGGCCTCATTTTATCGTCAATGCGAGCGGTGCGAAGCAATCCAGAGCGCCGTGTTTCACGCTGTGGATTGCTTCGTCGCTTCGCTCCTCGCAATGACGAAGATGCATGGGGCGAAGGTGTGCCTGCAATCGGCACATGCCTCCTTTTCTCACCCGAACCGTTGACAGCAATGATCCGGAACCTGACTGTCACAGGACTGTAACGCGGGATGCGCAATGGCTCTGGTGATGTCAGGGGAAGTTTCATTGCAGGTCGAGGGCCTGCCACCGGTGCAGGAGCGGTTCTTCAATCGGGAGCTGAGCTGGCTGGCGTTCAATCGTCGGGTGCTGGCCGAAGCGGTCAACGCCGATTATCCGCTGCTGGAGCGGCTGCGCTTCCTTTCGATCAGCGGCAGCAACCTTGACGAGTTCATGATGGTGCGCGTGGCGGGGATAGCCGCGCAGGTTCGCCGCCAGATCGACGAGCTTTCGATCGACGGGCAGACCCCGCAGCAACAGCTGGGTGCGCTGCTGGAAGCGGTCAAGGACCTGATCGACACCCAGCAGGACGTGTTGGCGGGTCTGAAGGATGCGCTATCCGAGGTGGACATTCGGCTGATCGACAACGATGTGCTGAACAAGGGCGAGGCCGAGTGGCTGCGCGACTACTTCGAGGAGCATGTCCTTCCGGTTCTGACGCCACAGGCGATCGACCCGGCGCACCCATTCCCGTTCATCGCCAACCAGGGCACCGGCATCCTGTTCCAGTTGCAGCGCAGTGCCGACGGTGCGGCGGTGACCGAGATGATCCTGATACCGCCCGCGCTGCCCCGGTTCGTGCGGCTGCCGGGGCGCAAGGCTTCGTGGATCGGGATCGAGGAACTGGTCCGGCGTCATGCCACGGTGCTGTTCCCCGGATTCAGGATACTGGGCGACGGCACGTTCCGCGTGCTGCGCGACAGCGATATCGAGATCGAGGAAGATGCCGAGGATCTCGTGCGTTATTTCCGCACCGCGATCCAGCGGCGGCGGCGCGGCAAGGTCATCCTGCTGCACCTGCAGGAGAATTTCGACGCCGATGCCGAGCGCCTGCTGCGCGAGCAGTTGCGGCTCGACCATGCGCTGGTGATCAAGAGCCGGGGGCTGCTGGCGATCAGCGGGCTTTCGGCGGTGGTCGAGGAGGACCGGCAGGACCTCAAGTTCGATCCCTACAACCCGCGTTATCCCGAGCGCATTCTCGAGCATGACGGTGACTGCTTTGCCGCGATCCGCGAAAAGGATCTGGTGATCCATCACCCTTACGAGAGCTTCGAGGTGGTGATTGATTTCCTGCGGCAGGCGGCGGCAGATCCCGATGTCGTGGCGATCAAGCAGACGCTCTATCGCGCGGGCAAGCAGTCTGCGGTGATCGCGGCGCTGATCACGGCGGCAGAGGCTGGCAAGTCGGTTACGGCAGTGGTGGAACTGAAGGCGCGCTTCGACGAGGAGCAGAACCTGATGTGGGCCGCACAGCTGGAACGCGCGGGCGTGCAGGTGATCTACGGCTTCGTTGACTGGAAAACCCACGCCAAGGTGAGCATGGTGGTGCGGCGCGAGGCCCAGGTCGGCGGGGGCAGCGGCTATCGCACCTACTGCCACTTCGGCACCGGCAACTATCATCCGGTGACCGCGCGCATCTATACCGACCTTTCGTTCTTCACCGCCGATCCGCGCATGGGGCGCGATGCGGGGCAGTTGTTCAATTTCGTGACGGGCTATGTCGAGCCCAAGCACACCGAACTGCTGGCGATCAGCCCGATCAACCTGCGCGAGAAGCTCTACGAGTGCATCGATCGCGAGGTGATGCTGGCGAAGAAGGGGCGGCCCGCGATGATCTGGGCCAAGCTCAACCAGCTGACCGACCCGGACCTGATCGACCGGCTCTATCTGGCGAGCAGGGCAGGAGTGGAAATCCGGCTGGTGGTGCGCGGGATCTGCTGCCTCAAGCCCGGCGTCGAGGGGTTGTCGGAGACGATCGAGGTCAAGTCGATCATCGGACGCTTCCTCGAGCACAGCCGCATCTGGGCGTTCGGCAATGGCGGCAGGCTGCCGAACAAGCGGGCCCGCGTGTTTATCTCCTCGGCCGACGGGATGAGCCGCAACATGGGGCGGCGCGTGGAAGTGCTGGTGCCGGTGAAGAACCCGACGGTGCACGACCAGATTCTCGATCAGGTGATGCTCGCCAACCTGCTCGACACCGAGCAGAGCTGGGAGCTGGGACCGGATGGCGAGTACGAGCGGTTCGAGAAGGGCAACCCCTCGTTCAACCTGCACGGCTACTTCATGACCAACCCGTCGCTTTCCGGGCGCGGGGCAGCGCTTTCCCGGGGACGAAAAGTTCCCAAGCTTGCGTTGCGGCGCGGTGCGGCTAACCGTGGCTGAGTGAACACACCGCAGACAATCTATGCCTGGGCGCAATCGCGCGCGATCATCGACATCGGCTCCAACACGGTGCGGCTGGTGGTCTATGGCGGTCCGCCGCGTGCGCCCGTCACGTTGCTGAACGAGAAGGTGACGGCCAAGCTCGGCAAGCACGTGGCCGAGACGGGCAAGCTTTCGGATAAGGCGGTGGCCTCGGTGCTGGCAGCGCTGCGGCGCTACAAGGCGCTGCTCGATCTTGCCGGCGTGCCGCGTGTCGACGTGGTGGCGACGGCGGCGGCGCGCGATGCCAGCAACGGGCGCGAATTCCTTGAACAGATCCGCCAGATCGGCTTCGAGCCGCGCCTGCTTTCGGGCGTGGAGGAAGCTGAGACGAGTGCGACGGGCGTGCTCGGCGCGTTTCCGGAGGCTTCGGGGATCGTCGGGGATCTGGGCGGAGGCAGCCTTGAACTGGTCGACGTTGCCGATGGCGGCACCAGCCATGGCGTCAGCCTGCCGCTGGGGTCGCTGCGGCTCCCCGCCTTGCGCGCCAAGGGCGACCGGGTGTTCGTGCGCGAGATCGGGCGGATGCTGGCCAAGGCCGATTGGGTGGCAGAGCCCGGGGTGACGCTCTACCTCGTCGGCGGATCGATGCGTGCGCTGGCGCGGGCGATGATGGTGCGGCTGGACTGGCCGCTGGAGGATACGCACGGCTTCGCGCTCGATGCGGCCGAAGCGCTGAAGCTGGCGCGGTTGCTGGCGCGGCGGGGGCAGGCGTTGAAGCCGGTCGAGGGCGTTTCGACGAGCCGGCTTGCCAGCATTCCCGACGCGGCAGCGCTGCTGGCGGTGCTTCTGCAGCGGCTCGAGCCGGGGCGGGTGGTGTTCTCGTCCTGGGGCCTGCGCGAGGGGGTGCTGTTCGGATCGCTCTCGCACGAGGCGCAGCGGGAAGACCCGCTGCTGGCGGGCGTCATGGCGTTCGTGGCGCCGCTGGCGGTGGACGAGGCGCTGGTTTCGGCGGCGGTGCGGTGGATGGTAGACGCCGTGCCCTTTGCCGGGACGCCTGCGGGGCGCGCTGCTCTGGCGCTGTGCCTTGCGGCGGGGCGGGTCGAGCCCAACCTGCGGCGCGATCTGCCGCGCGACTGGGGCTTGCGCAAGCGCTGGGTCGGCGTGGACAACGCAGGCCGTGCCATGCTGGCGGCGGCGCTGCGGGCGAGCGTGGGCAAGGGCGAAGGCGATGCGCAGTGGACACGGCTGGCGCCGGCTGAGCACCTCGCCGAGGCGCGCGCGGTGGGGCTTGCCGCAAGGCTGTGCCGCCGCTTGAGCGCGGGATCGCTGGCGGTGATCGAGGCGACGCGGCTCGAGGCGCAAGGCGGCGCTTTGCGCGTTGCCGGCAGAGTGCCGGGGCTTGTCGGCGAGGGATCGTCGCGCGATCTCAAGGAGCTTGCGCAGCATCTTGCGCAATTTGCGGGGTGATGGTGGGCCCGGCAGGACTTGAACCCGCGACCTAGCCGTTATGAGCGGCCAGCTCTAACCAACTGAGCTACAGGCCCATCGCGGCCCCCGCTACAAGGGCGGCGCGCGCTTTGCAAGATCGGGATGCCGAGTGCGGATCAGACCTCTGCCGCTGTGATGATCTCTCGCACGCAGGTGGGGCGCACGCTGTTGTGGGCGAGATAGGCGAAGATGCCGCGCCACCAGTCATAGAACCGGTCTAGATCATCCTCGCTGCGGACATAGGGCGTGAGGCCGGGGCGCAGAGAGGGACTGTGGAATGAAAACACCAGCAACGGCAGCCGGTCTTCGAGCGCCATGTCGATGCCGGTGAGGGCCTCGTCGAGCGTGACGCCCTCCGGGGTCAGCGGGATGCGGTCGAGCAGGCGGAGGCGGGCAAGCGCACCGCGCAGCCGTGGTACGCGCCACATCGCCGGATAGAGCGCCGGGCCGTAATTGCGAAGGGTGCCGGCAAAGACCGTGGTCAGCGGCATTTCCATCAGCCCGTTCCTGCGGTCGATCCACCATGGGTGCAAGGGATGGTCGCGGAAATTGGGGCCGCCGGTCGAACTGTAGTCGAAGCGCGAGCGGACCGACGTATCGATGCCGATCGCGCATTCCGACAGTATTTCGGCGGTGTTGGGACCGACGCCATAGCGACCGGCACGGTAGATCGTCAGGCCGACGCCGAAGGCTTGTTCGATCGTGTCGCGCAGCTTGCGGAACTTGGCACGTTCCAGCTCGCGCGGCAGGTTGCCCGCGAAGCTGTTGTGGACGTTGACGACCTCGTCGTGCGGGGGGCTGACCCAGGGGTGAAGCTGAACACCAATCTCGGCGCGACCTGCGTTGACCGCATCCCTGAGCACTTCGGCTGCGCGCGGATCGCTGGCAACGGGGAAATCGACGAGATAGATCGGGATGACGCCGAGGCCTTCGCAGAACTGCTGGAACTTGGCGAGGCGCGGCAGGTGATCGAGGCCGTGACTGGTGCGGTCGAGAGGCTTGGTCCAGTCGAACTCTTCCTCGGTATCGACCGTCACGACGAAGCGCGTGCCGAAATCCGGCGCGAACCGGACGAAGTCGTCCGGGCCGGGTTGGCGCAGAATGCAGGGCACAGAGGAAGTGGACTCGCTCATCCCTCGCTCACCCGGCGTAGGGGCTGGACTTCACCGGCAAGCGGCAGTTCGGCGACGAAGCGGACGCCTTCGCGGCGCAGGGAACCGCCGCCAGCCTCGAATTCGGCGCGAGCGAGGCGCAGGGCAAAGCCGTTGCCGAGCATGGCCGATGCGGCGAGCGATCCACCGCCCATCGGCGCATCGGGCGCGAACAGGGCTGTGTCGTCCAGCTGGGCGAGCGAAGCGGGCAGGGTGATGGCAAGCGAGGCCGTGGTGGCGGTTGCCTCCAGCGAGATGGTGATGCGCTCGCCCGGGGCGACGCTGGTGGCGACGACCGAAAGCAGGCGCCAGACCGTGCGTTCGATCTCGTCTGCGGCAAAACTGACAGGAACCTGCTGGGGCGGCATGGCAACGGCAAGGCGGACGTTGCGCGCGGCAAGCACTGGGGAAACCTGTTCGACAAGACGCGCGACGATGGCTGCGGCGTCGGCCTCGCCCGTGTCGATGGACAGGGCATGGCTTTCGAGTTTCACCAGCCTTTCGATCTCTTCGAACCCGGCGAGCATCTGGGCGGCATCGGCGGCGATGCTGGCGGCCATCGCTCGGTATTGGTGCGGAGTTGCGCCGAACACCTGAGACTGGATCATCTCGGCAAAGCCCTGGATGGCGTTGATCGGGGTGCGCAGTTCATGGAGGAGCTGGCGCAGGCGATCGGCTTCTGCCGCCGCTGCAGGTTCTGCAAGCGGTTCGACCGGAACAGCGGCGAACTCGCTGGCGGCGCGACGCAGGCGCAGGAGGTAGCCGGTGAAGCGACCGCCATCGCGGGCGAACAGCGGCGTGCCATCGGCCTGCCAGATCCCGGCGACGAAGTCTGCGCCTTCGATCGATAGCACGCCGGAATCGATGGGCTGGCGGTGGCGGAAGGCGTCGGCCATCGGCTGGTCGCAGTGGACGGCAGCTGTGGTGTCGGCGCTGAACAGGCGGCTTCCGACGAGCATGCCCGGCGGGTCGATCGAGGCGTGAACCACTGTGCCATCCGCATCGGTGCGCAAGTCGATCGACAGGGGCGCCTTGCGCGGCGGGAGTTGTTCCTCGCCGAAGGGCAGAAGCGGGGCGACGCCATCGGCGCGCGGGATCGTGGGCGTTGCGGCCTGACGTTCGTCGCGCTTGCGGCGGAAGGCCTCGATCCGGCGGACAATGGCACCAATGCCGTCGTCCGGTGAGAGCGCGGCGTTGGGCTGAAGTCCTACAGGCTCGGGTGCAGAGAGCTCAGGTGCGAGGGCCACGGTCGGCGGGGTGTCCGCAACGGGCGCGGGTTCCGTTGCGACCGGCTTGCCGAACGGGGCGGGCGCAGGTGCCGCTGATTCCACCGAGACAGCTTCAGGCGCGGCAGAGGGCAAGACAATGGAACCTGCTGCGGGCTCGGGCAAGAGGAAGTCGTTGACCCCGAGGCGTGACAGCAGGGCGCGCACGCGATCGCTCAGGTCACTGCGATGGCGGACGAAGCCGCGCGCTTGCGTGGGCAGGCGCGGGATCAGGGCGAGCCAATCGTCTTCTGCCAGACGGGCGGCTGCTACGGCAGCGGATGCCGTGCGCGGGCCTTGTTGGGCAAAATGATAGACAAGGACTGGCGAGCGATGCGCAAGCGAACGTAGGACACTGGCGCACCCTTCGTCATCCAGCATGGTGCAGAGCGCATCGATGCGTTGCAGCGCGCCAGCGTGCTGGGCATTCCATGCCGCAAGCGGCACAGGACCGAGCAGATCGACCAGCTGACGCAATTGCGTGGCAGCTGCCGTCTTGCCGGCCACGTTGGTACGCAGCACGGTCTCAAGGCGGTCATCGACGATCATCAGGGCTCCGCGTGAGGAAATCGAGACAGGACAGCGCGAGGCTCCGACGAGTTGAATATGGACAACGCTTTAGCCTACCGAAGGCTAACAAATCGTACCCCTTCAAGGAAGGGAACTATCCACTGCGTTGCAATGTGGGACGATTGCGATATGAAACAATAAAATTATCCCGGACCATGGATTTTGTGCGGAAAGTTGCGATTCTCGCTTCTTTCCGCAAGGCCCGGACCGGGTTTAGCGAAACGGACGAAAATACAGCATGGCAACCCTTGATGGTATCGACCGGCGCCTCCTTGCCGAATTGCAGGCGGAAGGGCGCGTCACCAATGTCGAACTGGCCCAGCGTGTCGGGCTGACAGCGCCGCCATGCCTGCGCCGCGTCCGGGCGCTGGAAGATGCGGGTGTGATCAGGGGCTATCATGCCGATCTGGACGCTTCGAAACTGGGCTTTGCGATCACCGTATTCGCGCTCGTCAGCCTGAAGAGCCAGGCCGAGGAATCGCTCCGCCAGTTCGAGGACCATATGCGCACGCTGCCCGAAGTGCGCGAGTGCCACATGCTGAACGGCGAGATCGACTTCATCCTGAAGATCGTCAGCCGTGATCTGCAGAGCTTCCAGGAGTTCCTCACCAGCAAGCTGACGCCTGCGCCCAACGTGGCGAGCGTGAAGACTTCGCTGACGATTCGCACGGCCAAGCAGGTGCCAGGGGTGCCGCTGGAGGATTGAGGTTCGGGGGAGGGGCCGGTGCCTATCCCGCTGCGACCAACTTCACTGCGTGCAGTAAGTCTCGCGGCCCTCCCGCCTGCGGGAGGGCGAGTTCTCGCACTTCCGTCACATACCCTCTCCCGCAAGCGGGAGGGGGTGGGCATTGAACGTCAGTCCGCCGAACCTGCCGCCCGCTCATGGTGGCGGATCACTTCCTGGATGATGAAGCGCAGGAACTTTTCGGAGAATTCGGGGTCAAGCTTGGCGTCTTCCGCCAACTTGCGCAGGCGGCTGATCTGGCGTTCCTCGCGGCCGGGGTCCGAGGCTGGCAGTTTGTTCGCGGCCTTGTATGCACCGACTGCCTGCGTGATGCGGAAGCGTTCGGCGAGGATGTGGATCATTGCTGCATCGATGTTGTCGATGGACTGGCGATAGCCTGCCAGAACCGGATCTTCGCTCATCAATCTACCCCGTCCAAATCTCGCCCATAGGTCTATCGCCGCCGCTACAGTGCAAGTTGCATCTTGCCAAGCGCCCGCCTTGTCGCCAAGCGGTCAAGCCGATGACTGCGACCGTCCACCCCCTGCCGCGCAAGGCCGAACCTTCGCTCACGCCGATGATGGCCCTCGTTGCCGAAGGCATGAACAGCGTCAACGCCGTGATCCTCGACCGGATGCAATCGCGCATCCCGCTGATCCCGACGCTGGCGGGGCACCTGATCGCGGGTGGCGGCAAGCGCATGCGCCCGATGCTGACTTTGGCGAGCGCTTCGTTGCTGGGATACGGTGGCAGCCGCCATTACAAGCTGGCGGCGGCGGTGGAGTTCATCCACACCGCGACCCTGCTGCACGACGATGTGGTCGATGGATCCGACATGCGGCGCGGCAAGAAGACTGCGAACATCGTCTATGGCAACCCGGCAACGGTGCTTGTCGGCGATTTCCTGTTCAGCCGCAGCTTCGAACTGATGGTCGAGGACGGCTCGCTCAAGGTGCTGCGCATCCTGTCGAACGCATCGGCGGTGATCTCTGAAGGTGAGGTCGACCAGTTGGTGGCGCAGCGGCAGATCGAGACGACCGAGGAAATGTACCTCGACATCATCGCAGCCAAGACTGCGGCATTGTTCTCGGCCGCCTGCCGGATTGCGGCGGTGGTGGCCGAGCGTTCCGAAGCCGATGAAATGGCGCTTGATTCTTACGGCCGCAACCTTGGCATCGCGTTTCAGCTGGCCGACGACGCCATCGACTACGATTCGGACGCCGCCGAGATGGGCAAGGATCAGGGCGACGATTTCCGCGAGGGCAAGATGACCCTGCCGGTGATCCTGGCCTATGCCCGCGGCGACGAGGACGAGCGCCGGTTCTGGCAGGATGCCATCGCCGGAGACCGTTCATCGGATGCGGACCTCGCCCATGCCATCGCCTTGATCCGCCGCCACGATGCCGTGAATGCCACGCGCGAACGGGCGCGGATGTATGCGCAGCGCGCCATCGATGCGATTTCCGGCTTTCCGGCAAGCGCGGCCAAGTCCGCGATGACCGAAGCTGCACTGTTTGCGGTGGCCCGCCGCTTCTGATCCAACCGGAGAATACCTGATGCAGCATCGCCGTCTTGGTCGATCGGCCGTCGTCGTTTCGGAAATCTGCATGGGGACGATGACCTTCGGGAGTCAGGTGGACGAGGCGGATGCGATGCGCATTCTCGACCGCAGTTTCGATGCCGGGATCAACTTCTTCGATACGGCCGAGGGCTATCCGGTGCCGCCCGATGCGAAGTGGGTGGGGCGCACCGAGGAGATCGTCGGCAAGTGGCTCAAGACCAAGCCGCGCGACGCCATCATTCTGGCAACCAAGGTTTCCGGCCCGAGCCATGTGTGGTTCCGCTCGCCTTGCCGCAACGGCATGACTGCCCTCGACCGGCGCAATATCGAGACGGCAATCGACGCCAGCCTGACCAAGCTCGGCACCGACTACATCGATCTCTACCAGACCCACTGGCCAGATCATGACACGCCCTATGACGAGACAATGGAAGTGCTCGACGAACTGGTTCGCGCGGGCAAGGTGCGGATCACCGGCTGCTCGAACGAGACAAGCTGGGGCCTGATGAAGAGCCTCGCCGCCGCCGAGAAGCTCGGCACGGTGCGCTACCAGACGATCCAGAACAACTTCAGCCTCAACAATCGCCGCTTCGAGGACGAACTGGCGCAGGTCTGCCGCAAGGAAGGGGTGAGCCTGATCCCCTATTCGCCGATTGCGGGCGGGGTGCTTTCGGGCAAGTACAGCGGCGGTGCACGGCCGGAAGGCGCGCGGTTCTCGCGCTATCTCGCCATGGAAGGGCGGCAGGCGCAGATGGGCAAGCGGTTCGTGAACGAGCGCTCCATCGCTGCGACCGAGCGGTTCATGGCCATTGCCGCCGAAGCGGGGCTCGATCCGGTGACGATGGCGGTTGCATGGTCAAAGCAGCATGACTTCGTCGCTTCGACCATTGTCGGCGTGAGCAGGGAAGAGCACGTCGAGCCCATTCTTGCCGCAGCAGATCTTGTACTGTCCGACGAGGTGATGAAGGCCATCGACAAGGTCAGCCGCGAGATTCGCTACCCGATGGGGTGATTACTTGCGGCGCCCGAACCTGCGCCACAGCCAGTAGCAGCTGCCGCCGCAGACCGCGCCGATGCCGAGCACAATGGCACCGATCATCGCGCCGCTGAAAAGCAGGCCGGTGGTCAGCGCCACGACAAATTCGAGAGTGCTCTTCATCTCATGTGGCCTTAGCAGTCCTGCACCTCGTGAACCATGAACGTTCTGTAAGTGTCTACGTTTCCCGCACCGTTGCCTTGCGCAGGCAAAGGCCGTTAAGGCGCGATTCGTGAGCGACTTGCCGATACATGCCGTCCTGCCCGACTTGCTGGCCGCGCTTCGCGACCGGAAGAGCGCGGTGCTGATCGCGCCGCCGGGGGCAGGCAAGACGACCGCTGTCGCGCCATCGTTGCTGAACCAGCCTTGGTGCACAGGGCAGGTGATCGTGTTGTCCCCCCGTCGTGTAGCGGCACGTGCCGCGGCCGAGCGGATGGCGGAACTGATTGGCGAAGAGGCCGGGCAGACCATCGGCTATGTCACCCGCCTGGATGCGAAACGCTCTGCCAAGACACGGGTGCTGGTGGTGACCGAGGCGATCTTCGTTTCGACCATTCTCAACGATCCCGAACTGCAGGGCGTATCTGCCGTGCTGTTCGACGAGGCGCACGAGCGGCATCTCGACAGCGATCTCGGCCTGGCGCTGGCGGTGGAAGCACAGGGTGTACTGCGCGAGGATCTGCGCATCGTGGTGATGTCAGCCACGATCGATGGATCGCGTTTTGCCGCGCTGCTGGGTGATGCGCCCGTGGTGGAGAGCGAGGGCAAGGCACATTCCTTGACGGTCAAGTGGCTGGGCGCGCGGCCTGACGTGAAGATCGAGGCGGCGATGGCCTCGGCGATCCAGACGGCATGGCGTGAGGAGACGGGGGACATCCTCGCCTTCCTGCCCGGCGTGGCGCAGATCGAGCGGACGGCGGACCTGCTGGCCGGGCGCTTGCCGCAGGCGCTGGTCCTGCCGCTGCATGGGCAGGTCGAACCGGTGGGCCAGCGTGCGGCGATCCGGCGTGATCCACAAGGGCGCCGCAGGATTGTGCTGGCGACGAGCATTGCCGAAACCTCTTTGACGCTGGATGGCGTTTCCGTGGTGGTCGACGCAGGGCTTTCGCGGCGGGCTGAGTTCGACAAGGCAGCTGGCGTTACGCGGCTGGTAACAACGCGGGCAAGTCAGGCCTCGGCGGCGCAGCGGGCGGGGCGCGCAGCGCGGCAGGGGCCGGGGGTGGCCTATCGGCTGTGGGAAGAGGCAGCGCATGCGGGGCGGCCCGCGTTCGATCCGCCGGAGGTGGTGACAAGCGACCTATCGCCGCTGGCGTTGACGCTGGCGCAGTGGGGCGCGGGCGATCCGGCGGCGATGGCCTGGCTCGATCCGCCACCGGCTGCTGCGATGGCTGCAGCGCGGGCGAGCTTGCAGGCATTGCGTGCGCTTGATCACGAAGACCGGATCAGCGCACACGGTCGGGCAATGGCGAGGCTGCCGATGGAGCCGGCGCTGGCGCACATGCTGCTTTTTGCAGCCGAGCGTGGGCAGGCGGAGCAGGCAGCACGGCTGGCGCTGCTGCTGCAGGAGCGGGGGCTTGGCGGGCGCGGCGAAGATCTGGCTCGGCGGCTGGATCGCTGGGCGGGCGAGCGAGGGAGTCGGGCGGAAGGCTCGCGCAAGTTGGCCGCGCGATGGGCGCAGATGGCGTTGAAGCTGGTGGTGCGCGGGAAAATACCTGAGGTGCCGCTGGCCGTGTTGCTGGCCGAGGCTTTCCCCGACCGGATCGCACGAGCGCGCGGGGCTTCGGGGGAGGAGTGGCTTTCGTCTGGTGGGCGAGGCTATCGGCTCGATCCGGCATCGCCGCTGGCGACGGCGAAGTGGCTGGTAATCGGGGATGCGCAGGGTGAGGCCAAGGGCGCGCGGATCACGGCGGCGATTGCGCTGGAGGATGAAGAAGTTACGCGCCATCTTTCGCACCGGATCGAGGAGCGGCACTCGCTGGCCTGGAATGCGAGCGAGGGGCGCGTGGAGGCGCGGCTTGAGCGCAGATTGGGGGCGATCGTTCTGGCGCGGGTGCCTGATCCCAAACCTGATCCGGATGCGGTGAGAGCGAAGCTGATCGAGGTGGTGCGCGAGGGCGGGTTAGGCCTCTTGCCTCTGGGCGATTCTGCGAAGGCGCTGATTGTGCGGGCTGGATATGCGGGGCTTGCGGCTCTCTCGGAAAGTGCGTTGCTGGAATCGCTGGAGGAGTGGCTCGGGCCGCTGCTGGGCGGCAGGCGCGATCTGGAGATCGGTGCGGGACGCCTGCACGAAGCCTTGCTGAACCTGCTGGACTGGAACGAGCGGCAGACGCTCGACCGGTTGGCTCCTGCCGAATTCCGTTCGCCCGCCGGGACCGGCCATGCCATCGATTATGGCCATGAGGGTGGGCCTTGCGTGGAACTGAGGGTGCAGGCCCTGTTCGGGCTGGAGAAGCACCCCTGCGTGGGGCAGCCGCCGAGGTCGCTGCTACTGAGCCTTACCAGTCCCGGCGGCAAGCCCATACAGACCACGGCAGACCTGCCCGGTTTCTGGCGCGGATCGTGGCGCGATGTGGTGAAGGACATGAAGGGTCGCTATCCCAAGCACCGCTGGCCAGACGAGCCTTGGGCCGAGGACCCCAGTCTCAAGACCAAGAATGCATTCAACGCGCAAAAGGGACGCGCCTGACGCGAATGCGGACTTGATTTGCAGCGCGATTCGCCCGAAAGCGCGGCCCATGTCAGCACGCATCTATCAGCGCCCGAAGAATGCCATGCAGTCCGGCAAGGCCCGGACCAGCGACTGGCTCCTGGAATTCGAACCTGCCGAAGCCAAGCGCCCCGATCCGCTGATGGGCTGGGCAGGCTCTGGTGACACGCAGCAGCAGGTCGTGCTCGCTTTCGAGAGCGAGACTGACGCGAAGGCCTATGCCGACCGCTATGGCATCGAAGCGCGCGTGATCCCGACGCCGCCGCGCAAGCTGAAGCTGCAGAGCTACGCGGATAATTTCAGGTAAGTTTGAATGGGCAGGGCTGGACAAGCCCCCGCTTCCTCTCCATATGCCGCGCCGGGAGTCGGTCGGACGCTTGCGTCCGCCAACCTGGTCAGGTCCGGAAGGAAGCAGCCACAACGGGTTGCGGCGGGTCGGCCGGCTCCTTTTTACCCCTCAGTTGCGGCCTTCATGCGTGAGCGCGCCTCGTTGCGCTTGCCCGTGGCGGGAATGAGCCCGGCAACCTTGCCGAGGCCGAAGGGCGGCATGTTGCCGTAGATCGTCTCATAGGCTCCGGTCGAGACCGCGTAGGTTTCGTGGAAGATGCCGACGGTGCCATCGCTGCCCACGGCCTTGTTGAAAGCTGTCCATGCTGGCCAGTGCTTCTGTTCGCGATCGCGGGCATAGGCTTCGAGACTGTCGAAATCGCGCCAGTACTGCATCAGCACGATCGTCCGCAGATCGCGGAGCATGGTTTCGGTGCCGAGGAAGCCGCTCTGCGGATTGCGGGCCAGTTCCGCGAGCATCGGACCCATCGCGCGGGCGACGGGGAGCCATTTGCCGACCTTGTGAAAGTGGTTGATGCGCATGCCGATGACAAAAACCACCAGCGAGTGATCAAAATCGGCAGTCAGGCGACCGGGAAGGACTGTGCTCATGTCAGCAAGGTTGCATTATGCAACTTATGAGTCAATCCACCGTTTCGGCCTTCCCGGGCATTCGACAATCGCGTTGCGAGCGCTTACCTAAGGTGATGATGGCCGATTCCACCGACATGTTTGGCGATCCTCCGCAAGAGGAGGAGAACAAGCCTTCCGCTGCCGATCTTGAGGCGGCGGGACAGGCATTGATGTTCGGTGATCCAGCACCGGCTGCAGCGCCGCCTGCACCTGTCGAGGTCGTTCGCGAAACTGCTCCACCGCCACCGGTTGCGCCCGCAGCTGCTTCCACTGCGCAGCCCTACCGTGTGCTGGCGCGCAAGTACCGCTCACAGACCTTTGCCGAACTGATCGGGCAGGACGCGATGGTGCAGACGCTGGCCAACGCGATCAAGCGTGACCGGTTGGCCCACGCATTCCTGATGACCGGGGTGCGCGGGGTGGGCAAAACCTCGACCGCACGCCTGATCGCGAAGGCGCTCAACTGCATCGGCCCGGACGGGCAGGGCGGGCCGACGATCGATCCGTGCGGCGTGTGCGAGCCGTGCCGCGCGATTGCCGAGGGCCGCCACATTGACGTGATCGAGATGGACGCGGCCTCGAACACCGGTGTCGACGACGTGCGCGAGATCATCGAGGCGGTGCGCTATGCGGCGGTATCTGCGCGCTACAAGATCTACATCGTAGACGAAGTTCACATGCTCTCGCGCAATGCTTTCAATGCGTTGCTCAAGACTCTTGAGGAACCGCCTGCGCATGTGAAGTTCCTATTCGCGACGACCGAGGTGGACAAGCTGCCGGTGACGGTGCTGTCGCGCTGCCAGCGGTTCGACCTGAAGCGCATCCCGGCGCCGCTGCTCGCCAGCCACTTCGCGATGATCTGCGAGAAGGAAGGCGTCGAGGCCGAAGCCGAAGCGCTTTCGATGGTTGCTGCTGCTGCCGAGGGATCAGTGCGTGATGGCCTGTCGATCCTGGATCAGGCGATCAGCCACGCCGACCTGGTTGGCAGCGAGGACGGCAAGACGCGGGTCACCGCCGAGCAGGTCCGGCAGATGCTGGGCCTGGCCGACAAGACCATGCAGCGCCGCCTGCTTGAGGCCGTGCTTTCGGGCAAGGGCGATGTGGTCCTGTCGGAAGTGGCGCAACAGTACGCGCTGGGGATCGAGCCGATCGCGATGATGCGCGCGCAGATGGACGTGGTCCATCGTGTGACGGTGACGCAGATCGGTGGGGTCGGGCCGGACATCCGCTCGACCGAGGAGCGCGAGGCGCTTGAGGCCTGGGCCAAGGCGCTTTCGGCGGGGCAGTTGCACCGGCTGTGGCAACTGCTGCTCAAGGGCTACGAGGAAGTGAAGACCGCGCCCGATCCGCTGGTGGCGGCACAGATGGCGCTGCTGCGAGTGATGCACGCGGCCGACATGCCCGATCCGGGCGGGTTGGTGAAGAAGCTGGAAGAGATTGCCTCTCGCCCGGCGATTGCTGCGCCTGCAGCAGACGGTGGCGCGGGTGTGGCTCCGGTGACGCAGGCATCCGCGCCTGTCGCGGCAGGCGTGGACTGGGTGGGGCTGGTCGAGCAGGTCGAGCATGTCTCGCCGCTCGTCGGAGCGACGATGCGGCTTGGCGTGCGGGTGGTTGAACTGCGGCAGGGCTTGCTGCGTTATCAACTGGCTCCGGGCTTGCCGGGAGACCCGGCTGCGGATATTCGCCGCGCGCTCAACCACGTGACGGGCGAGAACTGGATTGTCGAGCGCGGCGAGGGTGATGCCCTGCCGAGCCTCGAGGAAGCCAAGGCGGCCAAGGCTGCCGAGGCCGAGGCCGCGATGCGGCAGGACCCGATGGTCAAGGCCGCGATGGAAGCCTTTCCGGGCGCGGTGATCGTGGATGAAGACAGCTCGCGAGAGCACGAGAAGAGACCCTGGAGCAAACGCGCATGAAGTCGATGGAAGAGATGATCCAGGCCGCCCAGAAGGCGGCGCAGACCATCCAGAAGCAGATGGAGGACGCGCAGGCGACGCTCGACAACATCGAGGTCGAGGGTGCGGCCGGCGGCGGTCTCGTGAGGATCCGCGCTTCGGCCAAAGGCCGTGTGATCGGCGTGGCAATTGACGACAGCCTGCTTGCGCCTTCGGAAAAGGGCATTCTGGAAGATCTCGTCGCGGCCGCTTTCAACGATGCGCGGGGCAAGGCCGATGCGGCAGCTGCCGAGGAAATGCAGAAGGTGCAGATGGCGGCGGGTATCCCGCCGGGCTTCAAGCTTCCGTTCTGAGAGGGAACGAGGCGGGCTGGCCGCGACCCGCGGGGAACGGGTTGCGGCAGCACGAGTTGGGGGGCATTGGGATATGGACGCGTAGACGGCCGTTTCGGCCAATGTACCTGACGGGAATGACCATTTGAGCGTTACCTTGCTTGCCAGCGCAGCCCTGCTTGCCGTGCCCGGAATGGTGCTAGCGGAGCCTGACGCGAGCGCGCAGCCCCAGCAGGATTCGGTGGCGCAGGATGCGGCGACTGCACCGGATGCGCCGATCCCGCAGCAGGTCCCGGAACAGCAGCCTTCCGCGCCAATCGTACTTCCCCAACCCGCTTTCGGTGCTGCGCCGGAGAACCCGCCGCCGTCGCTCGACCAGATCGAACAGGAGCAAGGCACGATCGTCGTTTCCGGCGAGCGTTCGACCAAGCAGGACCCGATGCAGGCCGTGAACCAGGCAAGCTACGACGCGGTTCAGGCGGTGGACGACGCTGTGATCGCGCCGGTCGCGAGGGTCTATGAAAAGGGCGTGCCGCGCCCGGTGCGGATGGGCTTGCGCAATTTCCTGCGCAACCTGACCGAACCGATCGTCGCGCTCAACTTCCTGCTGCAACTGAAGCCGGGGAAGGCCGCCGAGACAGTTGGGCGCTTTGCGGTCAACTCCACCGTCGGCGTGGGCGGCCTGATCGACGTGGCGAAGAACAAGCCGTTCAACCTGCCGTACCGGCGCAACGGCTTTGCCTATACCATGGGGTATTATGGCATCGGACCGGGGCCCTACATGTTCCTGCCGCTGGTTGGGCCAACGACTTTGCGCGACGTGATCGGTCTGGGCCTTGACCGTTTTCTGCTGCCGTTTGCGGTGGGCGGCCCGTTGCGGCATCCAGGCTATGTCTATGGCAGCTTCGTGATCCGCTCGCTCGACGAGCGCGTGATGAACGATGAACTGTTCAAGCGAATCCGTGAGGAATCCAACCCTTACGCAAGCTATCGCGAGCTCTATCTGAAGTCGCGACAGGCTGAGATCGATGCACTGAAGGGCAAGGCCGACTTCCAGAAAGAAGGTTCGATCAAGTTGCCGGCACTGACGCCGACGCCGCCTCCTGCGATGCCGCCTGCGCCGCCCGTCAGCGAAACTGCACCGGTCGCGCCGCCTCCACTGGTTTTCGTGTCGGAGCCGGTGGTGCAGCCTTTGCCGGTTGGCCGCTAAACTCCGTCAGCTCTCAAGCAAAAGCGAGTAGTCGCGCAGGACTTCCCAGGCTTTGCCGGGGGACAGCATCAGCTGCTCGTCGCTTTCAAGCCCGGCGAGACGGCGCATCATCTGGGCGACGGTCGAGGCGTTGCCAGTGCTCATGCCGTAAGTTGATATGAGCACTTCGGGGTTGTGCGAAAGGGTATTCTCGAACAGCAGGTCTACGTTCTGTGGCTGAAAGCCGAAGCCGAGAAAGACGAGACGCTTGGCGCTGGCGACCGCGAGGCGGATGTCGCGCAGGGCGTTGCGGTCCGCGCCGCGCTCGTTGAGCGACTTCAGCTGCGCGGCGATGGCGTGGATGTTCCATGGCTGCTCGACACCCCATTCGGCCAGCGGCGCTTCGCCATTCTGCCATGGCAGGCGACCGATCGCTCCGTGCGGGTGCACGATGTCAAGCTTGTCGGCGATGACCTGCTGGGCTTCCTTGAGGTCGATCCCGTAGGCCATGACCAGCGCATAGGGCAGGAAATGTTCGACCGAGCGGTCGTAGTTGAAATTGACGATGGTGATCTGCTCGAGCGTCTGGCCGATGCGGGTGCGGGGCACGCCCGAGGTGATCAGCTGGCCGAGCTGGTAGATCCAGTATTCGGCGATCTTGCCCTGCAACGGCAGTTCGCCCGGAACGCGTGGTGCGTCCTTGAGGTTGCTGCGCGCCTCGGCCTGACCCATGAAGAAGGAGATGGCGAGTTTGCCACAGGCCATGACCAGTGGATCGTGGTCATACTGTTCGAGCACGGTGTCGATCGAGCGGCCAAGGCGGCAGGCATTGCGCAGCCGCTCGGCAGCGGCGGCGACTTCCTCGACCTTCTTGTTGTGCCGCTCGGCCAGCTTGTAGATGTTGCGCAGGAGGAGCTGGCCATCGCGGGTGGATGTGTCAGAAGCGGTGCGCTTGAAATCGTAGCCCTGGATGATCCGCGCCAGCAGTTCCGCATTTGAAGGGAACTGCAGTTCGGCGCTCGCACCTGCGCCGATGATCAGCGTTGTTCGTGTGCGCAGCATCCCCGGTGGCAATCCTTCCAGTCCTGCCACCCCAATGCGCAATTATACCTAACATCCGGTTTACGAATGGCAGACCTGTTGGTGTACGTTTACGTGCCCGAAGGCATGATCCACAGCCCTTGTGTGCAAAACCATTGCGGCAGGCGCGCTCGGTCCCCATATCCCGGGAAAGCGTCGGGCGGCGTGCCCGGCAGGACGGAAACGAAGTGCCCATGAATCTCTATCCCCTGCTTCCCCTTCGCGACATTGTCGTGTTCCCCGGCATGGTCGTGCCGCTGTTCGTCGGTCGTGAAAAATCGGTGGCGGCGCTCGAAGCGGCCATGGCTGGCGACAAGGATATCTTCCTGCTCGCCCAGCTTGATCCGGGCTGCGACGATCCCGATCGCGACGATCTTTACGATACAGGCGTGATTGCGAGCGTGCTGCAGTTGCTGAAGCTGCCCGACGGCACGGTGCGCGTGCTGGTTGAAGGGCGCGAGCGGGCAGAGCTGAAGAACCTGCGCGAGGAAACCACCTCGCATGGCGCCATGCTGGTGGCGCAGGTCGAGCCGCAGGAACCCGCCATCGTCGAGAGCACCGAAATCTCCGCGATGATGCGTTCGGTGGTCGATCAGTTCGCCGAGTATGCCAAGCTTTCAAAAAAGCTGCCGCAGGATGCCGGCGGCCAGCTCGGTGATATCGAGGACGCGGGCAAGCTAGCGGATTCGGTGGCGGCGAACCTTGCGGCAAAGGTGGCCGACAAGCAGGCCGTGCTGTCTGAATCCGATCCGATGAAGCGGCTCGAAATGGTGCTTTCCTTCATGGAAGGCGAGCTTGGCGTGCTGCAGGTGGAGCGCAAGATCCGTGGCCGCGTGAAGCGCCAGATGGAAAAGACGCAGCGCGAATACTACCTGAACGAGCAGCTCAAGGCGATCCAGTCTGAGCTGGGCGGTGGCGATGGCGAGGAAGCCAACGAAATCGCCGAGCTTCAGGAGAAGATCGAAAAGCTCAAGCTTTCCAAGGAAGCCAAGGCCAAGGCGCAGACCGAGCTGAAGAAGCTCAAGACGATGCAGCCGATGAGCGCCGAGGCGACTGTCATCCGGAATTACCTCGACGTGCTGCTGGGGCTTCCATGGGGCAAGCGCAGCAAGCTCAAGCGCGATATTCCGGCAGCGCAGGCGGTGCTGGATGCCGATCACTATGCGCTCGACAAGGTCAAAGACCGGATCATCGAGTATCTGGCAGTGCAGGCGCGCACCAACAAACTGAAGGGACCGATCCTGTGCCTCGTCGGCCCTCCGGGCGTCGGCAAGACCTCGCTCGGCAAGTCGATCGCCAAGGCGACCGGGCGCCAGTTCGTGCGCCAGTCGCTGGGCGGCGTGCGCGACGAGGCCGAGATTCGCGGTCACCGCCGCACCTACATCGGCTCGTTGCCGGGCAAGATCGTGACCAATCTGAAGAAGGCTGGCACGGCCAACCCGCTGTTCCTGCTGGACGAGATCGACAAGCTTGGTCAGGATTTCCGCGGCGATCCGGCATCGGCACTGCTCGAAGTGCTCGATCCTGAACAGAACGCCAAGTTCCAGGATCACTATCTGGAACTGGACTTCGATCTCTCGGACGTGATGTTCGTCTGCACCGCGAACAGCCTCAACCTGCCGCAGCCGCTGCTTGATCGCATGGAGATCATCCGGCTCGAGGGTTACACCGAAGACGAAAAGGTCGAGATTGCCGAGCGTCATCTGATCGCCAAGCAGGTGGAAGCGCACGGCCTCAAGAAGGGTGAGTTCACGCTCGAGACCGAGGCTCTGCGCGACCTGATCCGCTACTACACCCGCGAGGCTGGCGTGCGAACGCTGGAGCGTGAAGTGGCGCGTCTGGCTCGCAAGTCGCTGCGCCAGATCCTCGAAGGCAAGACCAAGAGCGTGACGATCACGCCCGAGAATCTTGCCGACTTCGCTGGCGTCAGGAAGTTCCGCCATGGCGTTTCGGACGAGGAGAACCAGGTCGGTGCGGTCACCGGCCTTGCCTGGACCGAAGTTGGCGGCGAACTGCTGACGATCGAAAGCGTGACGGTGCCGGGCAAGGGTGCAGTCAAGACGACTGGCAAGCTGGGCGAAGTGATGAGCGAGAGCGTCCAGATGGCGTTCAGCTTCGTCAAGGCGCGCAGCCCGGCCTATGGCATCCGGCCCTCGATATTCAACCGCAAGGACTTGCACATCCACCTTCCCGAAGGCGCGGTGCCCAAGGACGGACCGAGCGCAGGCATCGGCATGGTCACGGCCATGGTTTCGACACTCACCGGCATTCCGGTTCGTGCGGACGTTGCCATGACCGGCGAAGTGACCCTACGCGGGCGCGTGCTGGCGATCGGTGGCTTGAAGGAAAAGCTGCTCGCGGCGCTGCGCGGTGGCATCAAGACGGTGCTGATCCCGGAAGAGAATCGCAAGGACCTTGCCGAGATCCCCGCGAACATAAAGGAAGGGCTGGAAATCCTGCCAGTTGCGCACGTCGACGAAGTGTTGGCGCGGGCTCTGACCAGTATTCCCCAACCGATTGAATGGACCGAGGCTGATGATCTGGCCTCGCAACCTGCAGCGACTGCGCCGGGACAGCCCCAGACGCCCACAGCGCACTGATCGGACAACTGCTAGACCGGGGGCGAGCGCAGGATTATTGCGCTCGCCCCCGTTGTTTTTGAATGCGGTCGGTTGTTTCACCGCAAATAGGGCGTTCTGCCGCTTTAACCTTTGACAGGTGATTGTTTCTGGGCTTCTTTTCGCGTCATCCGCAAAGCGACTCAATTTCAATCAACCCGAGACAAAAAGACTAGGGGGTTCCGCAATGAACAAGAACGATCTGATCGGCGCCGTCGCCGACGTCAGTGGCCTGTCGAAGGGCGATGCGACCAAGGCTGTGGAAGCCGTCTTCGAATCGATCTCCGGTGCGCTGGCTCAGGGCGAGGAAGTGCGCCTGGTCGGTTTTGGCACTTTCTCTGTGGCCAAGCGCAAGGCTTCCACGGGTCGCAATCCACGGACCGGTGAACCCATGTCGATCAAGGCTTCGGCTCAGCCCAAGTTCAAGGCTGGCAAGGGCCTGAAGGACGCAGTCAACTGATCATTCACTGAAGGGGCGCAAGCCCTGACAGCTAGAAGCCGCGCTCGTCTTTGAGACAGGCGCGGCTTTTCTTATGGATTGATCCGCACGAGCGCTGTGGGTGCGTCCTTGGTGCGCGCGTTGACCATCCACTGCAGCATCTTTCCCGAGGCTCCTGCGGCTGGGCCTTCGTCGGTGTTGTTGGCGAGGATCTCGCCGTCGGTGGTCAGCACGAGCGTACCGTCCAGCACCGGCATGCCATCACCCCCGGCCTTCTGGCTTTTCTCGTCAGCGGCCATCGCAGCCATGCCCATGAAGGGGGAGTTCCCGGCACCTCCTGTGAAAGCGGGAGCATCGATGCGCACGCTGCCATCGGCGCGGCGGATCATGGTCACGAAAGGCATGACCATCGGCAGCTTCTCGACCGTGGGGAAGCTGAAATCGTGGGTCAGCTTGCCGGTGATCGCGTATTCCACCTCGAAGCGTCCGTCGCCCTTGTCGATGACCGACTTCCACCCTTTCTGGCGGCGCAGGCGCTCTGCGAACTCCTGCGCGGCGCGCGGATCGGAAGGATCGATACCGCCCAGCATGGCCTTGGCCATCTGTTCGTCGGACTTCTTCTTCTCTTCGGCAGCACTCTTCTGCTGCGCGACTGTGTCTTCCCATTCCTTGCGCTGCGTGGCGATCTCATCGGACGTGCAAGCGCGCTCCTCACCAGTTTCGTCGCTGTAGCAGGTGGAAGGCTCGAACGTTGCCGTGTCGATCTTTCGGTCGCGCTCCTCGGCGGCGAGCTTGGACAGGGCGAGCACGTGAATCTCGCCCTTATAGGTGAAGCTGAAGGTCCCGTCCTTGCGCAGATCTATGGCCGAGGCGAACTTGCCCGGGAGGAGGAGGCAGCCTGCGAGCAGCAGCGTCGCCAGTCCGACTGCTGCCAATGCCAAGGAACGCCGCATCTGCCCCTCCTATGCTGGTCTGCCTATCCCTCGCGCGTTGCCACCGCATAGAGCGCGATGGCCGCTGCGTTGGACACGTTAAGGCTTTCAATGGCCGAGGCAATGGGCAGGCGCGCGATCGAATCGCAATGCTGTGCGACATTGTGGCGCAGGCCTTCGCCCTCGGCGCCGAGCACAAGCGCAACCGGACCAGCGGGCAGGGCTGAGGGGAAGACAGCCTTGCCATCGCCATCAAGACCGATGCGCCAATAGCCTTCTTCGCTCATCCGCTCGAGCGCGCGCGACAAGTTCACCACGCGCACCCATGGCACGATCTCGAGCGCGCCAGATGCGGACTTGGCAAGCACGCCCGATTCGGGCGGCGCGTGGCGGTCCTGGGTGACGAGGGCCGCCACGCCGAACGCAGCACAGGAACGCAGGATCGCGCCGACGTTGTGCGGATCGGTAACCGAATCGAGAATCACGATGGTGCGGCCATCGGCTTCGTCGAGAATGTCGTCGAGAACGACGTCGTCCAGCGGAGCGCAATCGAGCACAAGGCCCTGATGCGGGGCGTCGCGGGCAACGAGTCGGCCAAGGTCTGCGGCCTGCGCATATTCCACGGGCAGGCTGGCGGGCAGTTCTGCGTCGTGCGCGTCGAGCATTTCCTGGATCGCCTCGCGCGTGCCCCACAGCTTCTTCGCATCGCGGTTGGGATTGGTAAGCGCCGCTTCCACGGCGTGGCGCCCCCACAAGCGGATTGAGCCCGCGCTGCCGCGGCCCGAACCGCGCCCGCCCTTGTTGCGACCGGCGCGACCGCGCAGGGCGCGGCCTTTGGGTTGATCGTCGTGACGGGGCATGAGGCACCTTTTCTGCAAGCGTGTTGATAAATTTCGTGCCGCGCATGCCAGCCTGCCCATTGACAGGCAAGTCTCGCTTCGCCAAAGGGGCCGCCTCTCGGCCGGACGGTCTCTTCGGGGACCATCAAAATCGGCTTTCCTTTTGGGGAAATCCGGCACCGGCAGCACTGGTGTGGACAGGTGGCCGAGTGGTTAAAGGCAGCAGACTGTAAATCTGCCCGCGCAAGCGTACGCTAGTTCGAATCTAGCCCTGTCCACCACCGCTGCTTCTTCCCCAAGGGCAAGAGTGCCCCCTTAATCGGCCGGTTAAGATTCTCGTTGCATGTCCTGGGGGCCTGGGTCAGGGTTCCTGCATGACAACGATACGCATCCCCGTTTCGGGCGGGTTGACCATCGTGGCCGAAGAGCTTGGCGATCCTGCTGCGCCCACGGTGATTCTCGGCCATGGTGGCGGGCAGACCCGGCATAGCTGGGACCGGGCCGGACACGAACTGGCAGATGCCGGTTTCCATGTGATCAACTATGACCTGCTCGGTCATGGCGAAAGCGATTGGGAGCCTGAGGGCGATTACTCCTTTGACCGCCGCGCTAGCGACCTGGCAGCGGTGGCGGCACTGACACAGGGGCGTTTCGCCTTTGTCGGCGCATCGCTTGGCGGATTGTCCTCGATGGCGGCCGCATGCCACGGGGTTGTTCCCGATGCGCTGGTGCTGGTCGATGTCGTGGTGCAGATCTCGCAGACCGGCGTCGAACGGATAATCGGTTTCATGTCGGCCAATCCGCACGGCTTTGGCTCGTTGGAAGAGGTGGCGGACGCCATTTCGGCCTATTATCCCGATCGCCCCAGGCCGGCGCGTCTCGACGGTTTGCGCAAGAACCTGCGGGAAGGGCAGGACGGTCGCTTCTACTGGCATTGGGACCCGAAGTTCCTTGTCGGCGGTAAGCGTCATGCAGCGATAGATGAATTGCTCGAAGGGGCGGAGTGGCCCGGCCGTGTGCCGACCTTGCTTGTGCGTGGCATGAAGTCGGACATCGTCACGGAGGATGGCGTGGCCGATCTCGTCGGGCGCATTCCCCATCTTGAAGTGGCGGATATCGGCGGTGCCGGGCACATGGTGGCCGGTGACAAGAACGACCAGTTCAACGAGGCGGTGATCGATTTCCTGATGCGGGTGATGCCGCCTGCTGCAACGCTTGGCGGCTGAATCCGGCAACGCGGCTTGTCCCCGCGACAGCCAACGCCTAGATGGGGCCAATGTCCGGTGAAATTCTCGATAACCGTGGTCGCGGTACCGCCGGGTGGTCCTGGCCATCCATCCATCCCGAAGGGCGCAAGTTCGGCCTGATTTCTGCAGCGCTGAGCCTTGGCGCGGCGCTCATGGCATGGGAGACCATCGCCTGGCCGCTTGCGTTCCTGACTTTGGGCGTGCTCGCATTCTTCCGTGATCCGGTGCGAGTCACGCCGCGTGACGACAAGCTTGTGGTTTCGCCTGCCGACGGCCTGATCACCCTGATCCAGAAAGTGCCGCCGCCGCGCGAATTGTGCGCTGACGATGGTTCGGGCGTGCGCGGAATGAGCGATGAGCCGGTAACCCGTGTGTCGATCTTCATGTCGGTGTTTGACGTGCACATCAACCGGTCGCCGATTGCGGGGACGATCCGCCGGGTCGTCTACATCCCCGGCAAGTTCCTCAATGCCGATCTCGACAAGGCGAGCGAAGAGAACGAACGCCAGCATTTCCTCGTCGAACGTGGCGATGGCGTGCAGATCGGCTTCACGCAGATCGCGGGTCTTGTCGCGCGTCGCATCGTCCCCTTCGTTAAAGGTGGCGATATCGTTGCGGTCGGCCAGCGCGTGGGGCTGATCCGCTTCGGCAGCCGTGTTGACGTCTATCTGCCGGCGGGCACCGAACCCAAGGTCCTGATGGGCCAGAAGTGCGTTGCTGGCGAAACCATCCTTGCCGAAATAGGCGAAGCCCCGATGATCGAGGGTATCGGCCAGTGAAGTGGAGCCGGTAATGGAAGAGGGCAAGGCGGCCGGACTTCGTCGTGGGCGCTTGCCCGGCGGGCTGACGCTACGGGCGATGACGCCCAATGCGATCACCACCGCAGCGCTGTGCTCGGGCCTGACCGGGATCCGCTTTGCCGTGACAGCAGCCTCCGGCACCGATCCGGTGCAGGTTGCCGAAGACTGGCGCAAGGCCGTGGCGGCAGTGATCATTGCCGGGCTGCTCGATGGCATCGATGGCCGCATCGCCCGCCTGCTCAAGGCGCAATCGCGATTCGGCGCAGAACTCGACAGTCTGGCCGACAACGTCTCCTTCGGCGTGGCGCCTGCTCTGATCCTGTTCCTGTGGTCGCTTCAGGAAGCACCACGCGTCGGCTGGTTTGCGGCTCTGGCGGTGGCAATTGCCTGCGCGTTGCGACTGGCGCGGTTCAATGCGCGTATCGATATCGAGGATCAGCCTCACAAGTCTGCGGGTTTCCTGACCGGGGTTCCTGCGCCAGTCGGGGCAGGGTTGGCCTTCCTGCCGCTTTACCTGTGGATCGCAACCGACGATCCGCTGTTCCGCTCGCCCCTGCTTGTTGGCCCGTGGCTGGTGCTGATCGCGTTCCTGATGATTTCGAACCTGGCAACGCTCGGCTGGTCAGCGATGCGTCCGCGGCGCAGCGTGCGATTGGAGCTGATCGCGCTGGTAGGGCTGGTGATTGCAGCTTTGCTGACCGAGCCTTGGCTTACCCTGTCGGCGATCTGTATCGTCTATCTTCTGCTGATCCCCGTGGGAGTGTTCCGTTACGCGAAGGTCAAGCGACAGCGCGCAGCGAGCGTGCGGGGCGAGCCGCTTCCGCCTGCCTGAACAGACGGCGGGCGGTGCGGCGCAGTTGTGGAGAGACGGGCGCGCGGCCGGCTTCGACTTCGAAGCTGGTGATGGCCACCAAAAATTCGCGATCGCGCTGGAGCGAACGATACTCGGCAAGAAGCGCAGAGATCTGCGCCTTGCGCCCCTGCATCGTCATCAAGATCGCTGCCACGGCGAAGGTGGCGGCTGCAGCGAAGACGAGAGTGCAAACGAGAGCGATCATTGCGCGTGTCCTTGCCTAATATCCCTGGCTTTCATTCCCCTGACCGTTTCCTGACGAAATCGGACAGGCCTGTGGAAAACCTGTGGATTGTTGTATTGTTCCTGACTGTCCGAGGACTGATTCGGATATGGAGACAATGTTCTCTTTTTGTTCCGCTTCGTCAAGGCGGAACGTGTGATTTTCCCGTCTGATCAGGTCTGCGTGGCTCAAACCCATGATTTAGGGCGGCAAATTCTCTGTAAATTCCCGCTAAAACGGATTGATATGCTTTCGCAGGTTCGCGAGTGCCGTGTGATTTCCGTGCTGGATTTTCACAGCGCAGTGCTCTAAGGGCGGCGCCATCGCAGGACTTTGACGGGCATGGTGCCCGGCTGACGAGGGCGACAATCCACACGGGAAGCATATTCACCGGTGCCGACAGCGGGATCTCCGCAGCGGTTCCAGCTTCCCGGAGGTTCAACCGGAAAGGAATTACCTATGGCGGCACCTGTCGTCACGATGCATCAGCTTATCGAAGCCGGGGCTCACTTCGGCCACCAGACCCACCGCTGGAACCCGCGGATGAAGCCGTACATCTTCGGCGCCCGCAACGGCATCCACATCCTCGACCTTTCGCAGACCGTTCCGCTCTTTGCCCGCGCGCTCGAGTTCATCTCGGCGACCGTCCAGGCAGGCGGCAAGGTTCTGTTCGTCGGCACCAAGCGCCAGGCGCAGGAGCAGATCGCTCAGGCTGCTCGCGCTTCGGGGCAGCACTACGTCAACCACCGTTGGCTGGGCGGCATGCTCACCAACTGGAAGACCATCTCGGGCTCAATCAAGCGCTTCAAGGCGCTGGAAGAGCAGCTTGCCGGTGACACGGCTGGTCTGACCAAGAAGGAAGTCCTTCAGCTGACCCGCGAGCGTGACAAGCTCGAGCTGTCGCTCGGCGGCATCCGCGACATGGGCGGCATCCCCGACGTGATGTTCGTGATCGACGCCAACAAGGAAGAGCTGGCGATCAAGGAAGCCAACGTCCTTGGCATCCCGGTCGTCGCGATCCTCGACTCGAACGTCTCGCCTGATGGCATCGCGTTCCCGGTTCCCGCGAACGATGACGCAAGCCGCGCCATCCGCCTGTACTGCGAAGCCGTTGCGGCTGCTGCGACCAAGGGCGGTCGTGACGCTGCAATCGCTTCGGGCGCTGACCTTGGCGCCATGGCCGAGCCCCTGGCTGAAGAAGCTGCGGAAGCCTGATCCGGATTTTCGTGTGACGGCCCTTCTGCAAGGGCGGGCCGTCACCGAATTGTCCCGGATGCGATTTACGGGCCGCGGCAGTGCTGCGGCCTTCCTGTGTTTCAAGATAAAGGATCAACGCAATGGCTTACACCGCCGCTGACGTGAAGAACCTGCGCGAGCGTACTGGCGCCGGCATGATGGATTGCAAGAAGGCTCTCGACGAAGCCGGTGGCGACTTCGAAGCCGCCGTTGACGCGCTGCGCGCCAAGGGCCTCGCTGCCGCTGCCAAGAAGTCGAGCCGCACGGCCGCTGAAGGCCTCGTCGGCGTGACCGTTTCGGGCACCAAGGGCGTTGCCGTCGAAGTGAACTCGGAAACCGATTTCGTTGCCAAGAACGACCAGTTCCAGGATTTCGTCCGCAAGGCGACCGAAGTTGCACTGTCGACCGGTGCTTCGGACGTCGAGACGCTCAAGGCTGCTGCCTATCCTGACGGTGGCACGGTTGCCGACAAGCTGACCAACAACGTCGCCACCATCGGTGAAAACCAGCAGCTCCGCCGCATCAAGCACGTCGAAGTCGCCAATGGCGTCGTCGTGCCCTACATGCACAATGCAGCTGCCGCCAACCTCGGCAAGATCGGCGTGCTCGTCGCGCTCGAATCGGAAGCTGCAGCTGACAAGCTCGAAGCGCTCGGCAAGCAGATAGCGATGCACATCGCAGCCGCTTTCCCGCTGGCGCTGACCGCCGACGACCTCGATGCCGAACTGATCGCGCGCGAACGCAAGATCGCGGCCGAGAAGGCTGCCGAGAGCGGCAAGCCGGCTGAAGTCCAGGCCAAGATGGTCGACGGTGCCGTCGCCAAGTACGCCAAGGAAAACGCGCTGCTTTCGCAGATCTTCGTGATGGACAACAAGTCGACCATCCAGCAGGTCGTCGATGCTGCTGGCAAGGAAGCCGGCACGAAGATCGTGCTCAAGGACTATGTCCGCTTCCAGCTCGGCGAAGGCATCGAGAAGGAAGAGACCGACTTCGCTGCCGAAGTGGCTGCTGCTGCCGGCATCAAGTAAGCTCTCGCGTTTCACGATCCCCGCATGGACGGGCCGGTTATCTGGCCTGTCGGTGCGGGGATTGTTACGCCTGCGCCCTTGGCAGACCCCTTCACAGGGTTATAAGGGCGGCGACTTCCCTTTGGTTACGAGTGCATCCGTCTCATGAGCGTTCCGTCCTACAAGCGCATTCTTCTGAAGCTTTCGGGCGAAGTGCTGATGGGGGAGCAGCAGTTCGGGATCGACACGGATTACGTCGCCCGTCTGGCGCAGGAAGTTAAGGATGCGCGCGACAGCGGGTTGCAGCTTTGCCTGGTGATTGGCGGCGGCAACATCTTCCGTGGCATGGCCGGTGCCGCCAAGGGCATGGACCGTGCCCAGGCAGACTACATGGGCATGCTGGCGACGATCATGAACGCGCTGGCGATGCAGAACGCTCTCGAACAGATCGGCGTCGAGACCCGCGTGCAATCGGCCATCCAGATGGACGAAGTGTGCGAACCGGTCATCCGCCGTCGTGCCGAGCGGCATCTCGAGAAAGGTCGCGTGGTCATCTTCGCGGCCGGTGTCGGCAGCCCCTATTTTACCACGGATTCGGGCGCCGCGCTGCGAGCTGCCGAAATGAAGTGCGATGCGCTGCTCAAAGGTACCAGCGTCGATGGCGTATATGATGCCGATCCCAAGAAGGATGCGTCGGCAAAGCGTTATGATACCGTCGATTACGACACGGTTCTTGCAGACAACCTGAAGGTCATGGATGCAAGCGCGGTTGCGCTCTGCCGTGACAATTCCATACCGATCGTCGTCTTCTCGATCCGCGAGCGGGGTAATCTTGCCCGCGTTCTGGCGGGCGAGGGGACGCAGACCATTGTGAAGAAGGAAGCCTGACATGGCCAAGTATGACAAGGCGGACCTGGAGCGCCGCATGAGGGGTGCCGTGGAATCGCTCAAGAGCGATCTCTCCGGCCTGCGCACCGGCCGTGCCAACACCTCGTTGCTCGATCCTATCACGGTGGAAGTTTATGGCAGCCACATGCCGCTGTCGCAGGTTGCCAGCGTTTCGGCGCCGGAGCCGCGCATGCTTTCGGTCCAGGTGTGGGACAAGTCGAACGTGACGCCGGTCGAAAAGGCGATCCGTTCGGCAGGTCTCGGCCTAAACCCGATCAGCGATGGCCAGACCTTGCGCCTGCCGATCCCGGATCTGACCGAAGAACGCCGCAAGGAACTCGCCAAGCTTGCCAGCAAGTATGCCGAGAACGCCCGCATCGCGATCCGCAACGTGCGCCGTGATGGCATGGACGCGCTCAAGGCTGACGAGAACAAGAAGGAAATCTCGGAAGACGAGCGCAAGCGCGCCGAGACTGACCTGCAGAAGCTGACTGACGATATCGTCAAGCAGGCAGATGAAGCTGCTGCTGCCAAGGAAAAGGAAATCCTCGGCAAGTGACGGCGCTCCCCGCCTCGACGGGTGGTACGGCGTCCTGTGGCGCCCGCCACGTTGCCATCATCATGGATGGGAACGGGCGCTGGGCGAAGAAGCGCATGATGCCGCGCGCTTTCGGGCACAAGCGCGGCGTCGATACTGTGCGCGACGTCGCCCGGGCCGCAAGAGACCTGGGGTTGGAGGCGCTGACGCTCTATGCTTTCTCTTCTGAGAACTGGAAGCGTCCGGCTGATGAAATCGCGGACCTCATGGGTCTGCTGCGAGCCTTCATCAGCAATGATCTGGCCGAGCTCGTCAACAACAACACGCGTCTGCGGATCATCGGTGATTATCAGGTGCTTGCGCCTGATATCGTGGAACTGATCGACGATGCGATGGCGCGCACGGCAAGCAATACCGGCACCACGCTGGCCATCGCTCTGAACTACGGCTCCCAGCAGGAAATCGCCCGGGCAGCAGCGAAAGCAGCGGCCAAGGGCGAGATTACGCCTGAAGCCATCGAGGCTGAACTCGATACCGCCTGCCTGCCGCCGCTCGACCTTCTGATCCGCACCTCGGGCGAGATCCGCCTTTCGAACTTCCTGCTGTGGCAGGCTGCCTATGCCGAGATGTGGTTTACCGACGTGCTCTGGCCGGACTTTACCGCCGCGCACTTGCGCGAGGCGCTTGAGCAGTTCGCATCGCGCGAGAGGCGCTTCGGTGGACGCTGAAGCCAGCCCGATTACGCCTGCTGAGGCTACCAGGAAGTCGGACCTGCCGGTACGCGTCGCTTCGGCGGTGGTCATGCTGGCGATTGCCGGTGTGGCGTTCTGGATGGGCGGGCTGTGGCTCGACCTGTTTGTCGCAGGCGTCGCGTTCGGCGTTTTTGTCGAGTACGTGCGCCTCGCCTCGAAGATCGCCGACAGTCCGGCACGGCTTTCCTCGATGGTCATCGTCGGCGCGATCTATGTCGGCTGGGCAGGGCTTGCGCTTGCCGTCATGCCCGAGCCGTTGATGCTGGCCGTGCTGGGGCTGGTCATCTGCACCGATACAGGAGCTTACTTCACCGGACGCTCCTTGGGTGGGCCCAAGATTGCACCAAAGATCAGTCCATCGAAGACCTGGTCGGGCCTTGCAGGTGGCATGGCGGCTGCGGGCATCTGGGCCGGACTGGTCGTGCTATCGGCAAGCTATCTGATGTCTGCCATTGGGCCCACGGGTCCTAGTGTCGCGGCAGCGCTTGAAGTGGCCAACCTTGGTGCTGCTGCGTTGGCTGGGGCCGTGCTGGCTGTGTTCGCGCAGATTGGGGACTTCTATGAATCCTGGCTCAAGCGCAGGGCAGGGGTGAAGGATTCCTCGCGCCTGATCCCGGGGCACGGTGGCCTGTTTGATCGCGTCGATGGTCTGCTCCCGGTGGCAATCATCGTGGGCACGGCCTGGGCTGCTTCGCAGGCAGGGGGCTGAGGCGATGGTTCGCTCGATTTCGGTTTTGGGTGCTACCGGCTCGATCGGCGCTTCCACGCTCGACCTGATCCGACGCAACCGCGCAGATTGGCGGGTGGTTGCGTTGACGGCCAATGGCGACGCCGCTGGGCTGGCCAAGCTGGCCCGGGAGTTTGGCGCTGAAGTGGCCGTGGTCGCTGACGAAGCGGCATTGCCTGCGCTGCGCGATGGGCTTTCCGGGACAAACATCCACGCGGCCGCGGGGGCATCCGCTTTGGTCGAGGCAGCGGCGCGGGGCGCTGACGTCACGGTTGCAGCGATCGTTGGCTGTGCCGGTCTTGCGCCGACGATGGCCGCGATCGAGCAGGGCGGCGTCATTGCCCTTGCCAACAAGGAAGCGCTGGTTTCCGCAGGCGACGTCATGACCGCTGCCGTTGCGAAGCATGGCGCGACGCTGCTGCCAGTTGACTCCGAGCATAACGCGATCTTCCAGTGCCTTGCCGGCAACGACATCGCGCATGTCCATGCGATCACGCTGACGGCCAGCGGTGGCCCGTTCCGTGACTGGACGCTGGATCAGCTCGAGCGGGCGACGCCTGCAGAGGCGGTCAAGCATCCCAACTGGTCGATGGGCGCCAAGATCAGCGTCGACTCGGCGACGATGATGAACAAGGGGCTTGAGTTCATCGAGGCGTTCCACCTGTTCCCGGTGGGCGTGGAGCGCTTGCGGATCATCGTGCACCCACAATCGGTCGTCCATTCGATGGTCGAGTATCGCGATGGTTCAACACTGGCGCAGCTGGGGCCTTCGGACATGCGCGTGCCTATCGCATCGGCGCTGGCGTGGCCCGCACGCATGCACACGCCTTGCGCGCCGCTCGATCTTGCCGCCATCGGGCAACTGACTTTTCGTGCACCAGACGAAACGCGCTTTCCCGCCACATGCGTTGCACGCAACGCCGTGATCGAAGGCGGTGCTGCTCCGGCGACAATGAACGCTGCCAACGAGATCGCCGTCGCCGCGTTCCTCGATGGTCAGATTGGGTTCACCCGGATCGTGCAATCGGTTGAAGCCGTGCTCGCGCGCGCTTTGTTGCCTGCACCGGGCTGCCTCGACGATGTCATCGCCATCGATGCGGAGGCCAGGGTGAGGGCGCGTGAACTGATGGAAACTGCAATCTGATGCCACCTATCGAAAGCCCCGGAATCCTGACGACGCTGCTGGCCTTCGTGCTGGTGCTGGGGCCGTTGGTGTTTATCCACGAGCTTGGCCACTACCTCGTCGGCCGCTGGTTCGGCGTAAAGGCTGACGTCTTTTCCATCGGCTTCGGCAAGGAACTCGCGGGCTGGACGGACAAGCGCGGCACCCGCTGGAAGCTGTCTGCGCTGCCGTTGGGTGGATACGTTCAGTTCGCAGGCGACATGAACCCGGCAAGCCAGCCTAGCCCGGAATGGCTCTCGCTTCCGGCCGAGGAGCGCAACCGCACATTCCAGGCCAAGCCCCTGTGGCAGCGTTCGCTGATCGTGTTGGCAGGGCCTGTCACCAACCTCGTGTTTGCGGTGCTTATTCTTGGCGGTTTCACGCTCGCCTACGGCAAGGTCGTGGTGCCGCCGGTTGTCGGTGAGATTCAGGCTGGATCGGCCGCTGATCGAGCTGGGATCAAGATCGGTGACCGCATCGTTGCGATCCGTGGCCACGAAATGGATTCGTTCCTCGATGTCCGCCTGGAAGTCGGGCAGAATCCGGGCGAGCCGCTCGACATCGTGGTCCTTCGCGGCGAGCAACGTCTCAATCTCGCCACAAGCGCTTCGGTGAAGATCGAGAGCGATCGCTTCGGAAACACACAGAAGATCGGGTTCCTCGGCATCGGGCCGAAAAGCTTCGAGATTGTCAGGGTAGGGCCGATTGACGCTGCGGTCGATGGCGTCCGTCAGACCGGCAGTATCATTTCGATGATGGTCAATGGTATCGGCCAGATCATTTCCGGCAAGCGTGAAGTCAAGGAGCTTGGCGGGCCGATCAAGATCGCCAAGTATTCCGGCGAACAGCTGGTTTCAGGATGGCAGCCGTTCGTGACGTTTGTGGCGCTGATTTCGATTAACTTGGGGTTCATTAACCTCCTGCCAATTCCGGTCCTCGACGGGGGCCACCTCGCTTTCTACGCGGCCGAGGCGATCCGCAGGAAGCCGGTGGGCCAGCGCGGGCAGGAGTGGGCTTTCCGCACCGGCCTTGCGTTAGTCATGGCGCTGATGCTGTTCGTCACGATCAATGACGTGGCGTCACTCAAGGTGTTCGGAGGGTGAGGCGAGTTTGATTGCGTCCGGTGCGGGGGCGCGTGGTATTCGGCGGTCAGGGGTGACGAGCGGATTTCCACAGAATGTCTTTCCACAGAAATGCGGGGCAATGTTTGCTTGATTGGCCTTGTGGCATCGGGCAGAGGGCTACATTGCTTGCCGCGGCCGGACCCTCCTCGCAGGCGTCCAGCTGCCACTTTATTACGGGATGGCGCTTGGTGATGATTGGACGTAACGCGGGCCGGGCAGGAAATCGGAGCGCCAAGGCCTCCCCGCTGTGCGCTGGCCTGCTGGCTACCAGTGCATTGGTCACGGTTCCGCAGGCCGTTTTGGCCCAGACTGTGGCTCCTGTAACCGCTCCTGCCGCCCCGGCGCTTCCGGCGGCCGTGCCGGCACCTGCAGGAGATGTTATCCGCACGGTGACCGTGCAGGGATCGCAGCGGCTGGAGCCTGACACCATCCTGTCCTACATCCGCCTCCGCCCCGGCCATACCTATACCCAGGCCACCGGTGACCAGGCGCTGAAGGATCTCTACGCAACCGAACTCTTTGCCGACGTCTCGATCCGCAACAACAGCGGTGACGTGATCGTGCAGGTCAAGGAGAACCCGGTCATCAACCGCATCATCCTTGAGGGCAACAAGCGCCTCAAGGAAGACAAGATCCTGCCCGAGATCAAGCTTGCCGCGCGCCAGATCTTCACGCGCTCGAAGGTCCGTGCCGACGTTGCCCGCATCATTGAGCTGTACAAGCGTCAGGGCCGCTTCGCCGCATCGGTCGAGCCGAAGATGGTCATGCTTGACCAGAACCGCGTCGACATCGTGTTCGAGATCAGCGAGGGGCCGAAATCCAAGGTCCGCCAGATCAACATCATCGGCAACGAGAAGTTCGGTGATGGCAAGCTGCGTGGCGAAATGGTCACCAAGCAGGCGCGCTTCTTCCGCCTGTTCTCCAGCGGCACGAGCTATGACCCGGACCGCCTCGCGTTCGACCAGCAGAAGCTGCGCCAGTTCTACCTGACTGAAGGCTATGCCGATTTCCGCGTGGTCTCGGCTGTCGCCGAGCTGACGCCCGACAAGCGCGACTTCATCATCACCTACGTCGTTGAGGAAGGTGACCGCTACAAGTTTGGCGACGTGAAGGTCGATAGCCAGCTGCGCGACTTTGACAGCGACGCGATGTCCAAGCGCCTGCCGATCAAGACGGGCGATTGGTACAATGCCAAGATGGTCGAGGATCAGGTCGATGCGCTGACCGAGACGGCAGGTGCCTTCGGCTATGCCTTTGCCGACGTTCGCCCGGACTTCTCGCGCAACAAGGATGACCTGACGATGTCGGTCACCTTCCGGATTGCTGAAGCGCCACGCGTCTATGTCGAGCGTGTGGACGTCAACGGCAACACGCTCACGCAGGACAAGGTTGTCCGCCGCGAGTTCCGTATTGCCGAAGGCGATGCGTTCAACACCTTCCAGGTCAAGCGCTCGACCAACCGCATCAAGTCGCTCGGCTACTTCCAGGAGAAGTTCGAGGTCGAGCAGAAGCCGGGCAGTGCGCCGGACCGCATCGTCCTCGAAGCCAACGTGGAAGAGCGCCCAACCGGCGAGCTTCAACTTTCGGCTGGTTTCTCGAGCCTTGAAAGCTTCATTTTCCAGGGGTCGATCCGCCAGAACAACTTCCGTGGACGCGGGCAGACCATCGGCCTGTCGGTCGACTATTCGCGCTTTACCCGTTCGGTGCAGGTCAGCTTCACCGAGCCTTACCTATTCGACAAGAACATCTCGCTCGGCGTGGATGTCTACCGGCGCGACCTGAACAGCTTCAACCAGTTCAATTCGAACCGCAACACGACCTACAAGCAGGCGACGACCGGCTTCTCCGCGCGCGTCGGCGTGCCGCTGTCCGAATATATGTCGCTGATCGGGCGGTATACGTTCAACCTGGATGACGTGACGCTCGACAGGAACACGTTCTATATAGACGGGCAGTGCAGCATCCTGCTTGCAGGTCGTTACCTGTGTGATGCCATCGGCAAGCGCACCAGTTCGATTCTCGGCGCGTCGGTAGTTTATGATACGCTCGACAACCGCCTGCGCCCTAGCAGGGGTACGCAAGTCGTCGTCGGCGCTGACTTTGCTGGTCTCGGTGGGTCGGTAAAGTATGCGCGAATCACCGCAAACGCAGCGAAATTCTTCCCCGTCGGCGGCGGTTTCATCTTCTCGGTCCGTGGTGAAGGCGGCGCGATCAGGGCCTTGTCGAGCCGTTCCAATGATCCGACGGTCGATGATGTCCGACTGACGGACCGCTTCTTCTTGGGTGAACCGCAGATTCGCGGCTTCGACATTCGTGGCGTCGGGCCGCGTGTGCTCCGCAAGTATATCGTCAACGGCGTCGAAACGACCGATCGCAATCAGTGGGTCGACGATGCCTTGGGTGGCAAGTATTACTATCTGACGCGTGCAGAACTTGAGATTCCGCTGGGCTCGGGCGCACGTGAGCTTGGTTTGCGGCCATCAATCTATGTTGATGCTGGTGCAGCTTGGGGCATCACCAACCCACTGCCTGCAAATCTCGTCAACCCGCAAAAAATCTACACCGATGTGGTTACGGGCCGACCGACCTCCAGTCCCACTGCCGCAAACGGTGCTTCTAACGGCAATCCGACGCAGACCTTCAACGAGGTTTACGTGGGTGACTCGCCTTCACCGCGCGTTTCGGTCGGTATCGGCGTAAACTGGAACTCGCCGTTCGGTCCATTCCGTCTCGATTTCGCCAAGGTGCTAAAAAAGGTCGACGGCGACGACCCCAAGACCTTCACATTCAACGTGGGAACCCAGTTCTGATGAAAATCCGTTTCGCTTCCGCGCTTCTCGCAGGCATTGCGCTTGCTGCTACCGCTCCAGCATTTGCTGCCAAGGATGACAAGGCTCCTGCCGCTGCGGCAGGTGCAGTCGTTGCTGCAGGCGTCGCCATAGCAAACCCGCCTGCGGTTGTGGCCGCTTCGAACGCCTACCAGGTTTCGCAGCAGCAGCGCCCGGTGACCTACAAGCCGCAAATCGATCAGGCGAACGCGCGCAAGGCCCAGATCGAAGCTCAGCTCAAGCCGCTGATCGACAAGCTGCAGGCTGACTCGAAGGCCGCAAACCCCAACCGCGCCGCGCTTCAGGCCCAGTACGAGCAGATCCAGCAGATCGAGCAGGCAGGCCAGGCCGAGATCCAGAAGATCCTCGAGCCGCTGAACCTCTCGCAGCAGTATGTGCTCGAGCAGATCGGCGATAAGCTGGACGCGGCGACCCAGACTGCGATGGACAAGAAGAAGATCACGCTGGTGCTCGATTCGCAGTCGGTCATCAAGGCTGGTCAAGTCTACAACCTCAATCAGGACATCCTGAACGAGCTCAACGTCCTGATCCCGTCGGCGCAGCTCGTGCCGCCTGCCGGCTGGATGCCGCGCGCGCAGCGTGAACAGCAGGCTCAGGCTGCACAGCAGCAGGGTGCGCCTGCAGCTGCACAGCCCGCCAAGAAGGCACCGGAAGGCCGCTGAGGCCTTCTACGTCGGGGCCGGGTAGAATGTCCGAGGAACAGAGCGCGCCGCAGGGTGTGATCACCGACTATGACGTGCGCAAGGTGATGGCGGCGTTGCCGCATCGCTATCCCTTGCTGCTTGTCGATCGCGTCGCTTCGATCACGCTCAATGAGCGGATCCATGCGGTGAAGGCCGTGTCGATGAACGAGCAGTTCTTCCAGGGACACTTTCCCGGCCGTCCGATCATGCCCGGCGTGTTGCAGATCGAGGCTCTGGCGCAGGCAGCGGGCGTGCTCGCGGTCGAATCGCTGGGCCTCGCCGGGTCGGGCAAGCTCGTCTATTTCATGGCGATCGAGGAAGCCAAGTTTCGCAATCCCGTGGAGCCGGGCGTCCTGCTCGACCTGCATGTCGAATTCACGCAGAAGCGATCGCGCGTTTGCAAGTTTGCTGGCAAGGCGATGATCGGTGACAAGGTTACCTGCGAGGTCAGCTTCACCGCGATGATCGCCGATAGCTGATCCCGCTGACGCTGGACAACCTTGCGGCTTTCCGCTAGGCGCGCGCCCTTAAAGATTCTTGTGGCCGGTCGGAACCGGCTGCGCACCGGAGTATCCGACATGAAGACTGGCATTCACCCCGACTACCACATGATCAAGGTGCAGATGACCGACGGCACCGTTTTCGAGACCCGCTCCACCTGGGGTAAGGAAGGCGACACGCTCGCGCTCGAAATCGACCCGACTTCGCACCCGGCATGGACCGGCGGTACGCGCCAGCTCGATCAGGGCGGCCGCGTTGCCCAGTTCAACAAGCGCTTCGGTGGTCTTTCGCTCAAGCGCTAAGCGCTGCGGCAAGGCTATCAAAGGGAAGGGCGGCTTCGGTCGCCCTTTTCTTTTGCTCAATTTTTGTCTGGAATTGCTATTCTCGATAGCTAAACACTTTGACATGACCCTGACGAATGCTCTCGAAAGCCGTCTTGGCTACCAGTTGCGCCGTGCTTCGGCGGTGATGATGGCCGATCTCTCGCGCGAACTGGCAGACCTTGACCTGCGTCCGGCCGAAGTCACCACCTTGCTGGTCATTGCCGAAAATCCAGACTGCTCGCAGACCGAAGTCGGTCAGGCTCTGGCGATCAAGCGGGCGAACATGGTGCCGATCATCTCGCGTCTGATGGAGCGTGGGCTTGTCGATCGACGTCGCCTCGATGGGCGCAGCCATGCGCTTACCCTGACGCCAGAGGGTGAGAAGGTCGCAGGCGAGGCGATGAACCGCATCGATGCGCACGAGGCACGCTTCACCGACCTTCTTGGAGCGCCGGATGTCGAGACGCTCTTCCGATGCCTGCCGACGATTCGCGCCGTTCGTGAAGCGGAAGCCGAACTCTGACTTGCGCAATCACTGCCAGGGCAGTTCGCGATACCACTTCGTCACGACGTATTTCAGGCCCTTGCGCACTTTCATCGCGTGGTGAAGCGTCGCCGGGTTGACACTGCCGTCGGGGCGTCGGTTGTTCCAGCAGACCAATTTGCCGCGTTCGGGCTGGATCAGCTTGTCGATGACCTTGAACCGCGTTGCGCCACCTGCTTCAACTTCGTTGAGGTAGATCATGAATGTCCACGTGCGCTGGCCCGAAACGCTGCAGAAGCGCTGGTAATCGGCGCCGTGTGGATCGAAATAATCGGTGTGCGCCTTGAACTCCTGCCCTTCGTCATAGCGCTGCCCCTGGATCGGCTCGCCAAAGATCGGGTCGATGCCAGACAAAGCCGATAGCTTGGCGTCGAGCGCCAGCACATCAGGCTCCATCATCGGCAGGTCGCAGGTCTCGCTGGTACGGAAGTAGTGGTCACCATTCGCGTCGGCGATGGTGGACGGGCGTCGATCACGCTCAATCCGTTCGACAAGTCCTGCACATTCTTCGGGCGAAAGGAAATCGCGCAGGATGAACATTTCGATGCGCGGCGAAGGCACTTTGAGAATGCCGGTGACGCCGGGCAGGCGCTGGGCCGGAGATTCGGGGGCAGCGGTACTCATGGCGTCGTCCTAACGCGAGCCCGGTGCCGCCTGCAACTTGAACGCGCTGGCATCTTGGTCGTAAAACCGTCACGTTCGTGCATCATGCGAGATTTCGTGCCATCACCTGTCCATCATAGCGCCATCCGCAATGGCTTCTCGTTGGTCGAGATGATGGTTGTGTTGATGATCATGGGATTGCTGGCTTCGGTCGCTGTCCTGTCTTTTTCGGGCGACGACAAGCATCTGCGCAACGAGGCGGAGCGCTTCGCGGCACGCACCGTGGCTGCACGCGACGAAGCAATCGTTGGGGCGCGCCCGGTTGCACTGGTGGTGAGCGAACGGGGGTATTACTTCGAGCGGCGCGTCGACGGGCAATGGCAGCCACTGCCCGGCCGAGGCTTCGACCTCACCGGTTGGGATCAGGGAACCAGCGCGGATGCGGCGAGGCAGCGGATCGTGTTCGATTCGCTGGGCCTGGCGGGCACTGATGCCGCCATCCGGCTGAAGCGCGATGAGCAGTCGCTGGTGGTTCACTTGCGCCGGGATGGCAAGGTCACGCTCGATGCAGGCTGAGCGTAGCCCCAACGGTTTCACCCTGCTCGAACTGCTGGTGGCACTGGCGGTTTTCGCCATAGCGGCGCTGGCCCTGCTGCAGATGGAAGGGGCAAGCATTTCGCGCACGGCAGACCTCGACCAGCGGCTGCTGCGCGAGATTGTCGCTCAGAACATGGCTGCGGAAATCCTGACCGACCCCGCGCCACCGCCGGTGGGATCGGCCAGTGGCACCATCGAAAACGCTGGTCGTCGGTTCCAGTGGACCCGCATCGTGGCGATGCGCGCCGATGCCGGCGTCCTCGGAATCATCCTGTCGGTCCGCGAAACGACGCCGGGCGCGCCGAGCCAGGCCTTTACGCTCGACTTCACCCGATTGCCCGGCTCATGACCCGGCCTCCTCCCCGCAACGGCTTCACGCTGGTCGAGATGCTGATCGCGCTTGCACTGTTTGCGGTCATTGCGGTCGGCGCGCTGGGACTGTTGCGGTTCTCGGTCGATGCGGAGCTTGCCAGTCGCAACAAGACCGAGAGCATTGCCGCGCAGCGCCGGTTCCTCTCGGTGTGGACGGCAGACCTTGCCCAAGCGGTGCCGCGCCCGTCGCGTGACCAGTCCGGAGCGGCCCATCCGGCCTTCGAGGCCAATCGCGATGGCGTCGTGATCCGCTTCACCCGGAGCGGTTGGGATAATGTCGACGGAGCGCCACGCCCTTCCTTGCAGAAGGTGGAGTATCGGGTGACTGCCACGGCTCTGGTCCGAGCCGGCTATCCATTCCCTGATGGCGCTGCGCCTGAGGCCGGCGCTGAAGTGCTGCCATTGATCGCCCCGCCAACGGTGCGCTTCCGCACGCAGGATGGCAACTGGCGCGATCGCTGGGAGCCGCAGCTATCCACCGAACTTCCCGTGGCGATAGAACTGCTGGTACCGCAAAGGGGCGTACCTCCGTTGCGCATCGTCTCGCTCGTCGGGGTCAACTACCAATGACGCCGGGCGATCCGAGGGAACGGGGGGCAGCGCTGCTGTCGGTCCTGCTGCTGGTGGCAGTCATGGCCGTGATCGCTGCGCTGATGCTCGATCGCCTGAACCTTGCGGCAAGGCTTGCCGCAAACGGGCAGGCGATGACGCAGGCGAGGCTATATGCCACCAGCGCCGAGACGCTGGCGATGGCGCGAATAAAGGCGCTGGTCGAAACCTCGCAGGAGCGCACGGTGGATCGCACCGGCCTGCTCGGCCGGGACTTTCCGCTGCCCATGGCGCGCGGCAGCGTGACCATCCGGGTGGACGATGCCGGAAACTGTTTCAACCTCAACTCGCTGGTCGAATCCGACGAGCAAGGCACGCTCCGCCTGCGTCTCGTCGGCCTGAACCAGATGCGCAGCCTGATGAAGGGTCTTGCGATCCCGGAGGCGGAGGCTGCGATCATCAGCGATTCGGTCGCCGACTGGATCGATACCGACAACACGCCTGCGCCCAACGGTGCCGAAGACGACAGCTATCAGGGACGGCCTGCGCCTTATCGCACTGCAGGCCGCCTGATCGGCGACGTCAGCGAGATTCGCGCCGTCCGGGGCATGACGCCGCAGTTCTATGAACGGCTGCGGCCCTGGCTTTGCGCATTGCCGGGCGCGGACCTCTCACCAATAAACGTCAACACGCTGCGGCCCGATCAGGCGCTTCTGCTGACGATGATCGCACCCACCGCGATTCCGGCGGACCGGGCGAGAGGCCTGCTGGCTGCTCGTCCCGCACTCGGCTGGGCCAGCGCGGACGATGCCTTGCGCGGCATTGGCGGGGAAGGGGCAGCGGGCCTGCCGCTCAACCAACTGCAGGTGCGCAGCCGATGGTTTGCGCTCACCCAGTCGGTCACCGTCGATTCGATCACGCTGGACGAGCAGGCGCTGATCGATGTCGGCAACGATCCACCACGTGTGGCCTTCCGCACCTGGGGTGACCGCTATAGCCGGTGATTTGCGGACAAGTCGTGTCGAGGCAAAATTTCCGCTTCCCTTTCCCGCGCCTTTCTGCAAAGGGGCCTGCCCGCGCAGGATGTTCTTGCGCAGCAATGTGGCGACCGTAGCTCAGCTGGTTAGAGCGCCGGTTTGTGGTACCGGAGGTCGGGGGTTCGAACCCCCTCGGTCGCCCCATTCTCTCCTGACAATTCAGACAATTCGCTGTCCCCGGTCTCGCTCCGGGGCATAGCCTTTTGGTGTCGGTCGCAGCCATTGCGCTTGCCCCTTCGCGCGCCAAGTGGCAGAGCACTGCTGGACCGGCGGCGGGGGTCGCCGGGAGAAGGATAAGATTGCCCCGCGCCCATGCACGGTTTTGCCAATCCCGCCCGTTTTCTGCGCCTTGCCCGCTGGATGATGCCGCTGTTGCTGGTCTCCGGCCTGCTGCTTTCGATGGGCGCCGTGCTTTACGGCGTGCTCGTCGTCCCTCCTGATCGGCTGATGGGCGAAACGGTGCGCATCCTGTTCATCCACGTGCCCGCTGCGTGGCTCGGCATGGCCGGCTGGTCGACGATAGCTATCGCCAGCCTTGTCGAACTGGTCTGGCGTCATCCGCTGGCGGCCATCGCAGGGCGTGCTGCTGCGGTGCCCGGAGCAACCTTCACCGCAATCTGCCTTGCCACCGGCTCGATCTGGGCCCGGCCCACATGGGGCACGTGGTGGGTCTGGGACGGACGGCTGACCAGCTTCCTTATCCTCTTGTTCCTGTATTTGGGCTATATCGCGCTTTCGGGCGCTGCGCAGCGCGATATGGCAGGTGGCGGAGGCGGCAGCCGGATCACGGCGATCTTTGGCCTTGTTGGCGCAATCAACATCCCGATCATCAACCGTTCGGTGGTGTGGTGGAACAGTCTGCACCAGCCTCCCTCGATCACCATGGGCAGGTCATCGATCGACGGCACGTTCCTGTGGCCGCTGCTGATTGCGGCGATCGGCTTCAGCCTTGTCTTCGGCGGTGTTGTTCTCGCGCGCATGCGCACTCTTCTGGCCGACATTCAGGCCGAGGCGCGCCTGCGTCGCAAAGCAATGGCATAAGGCAGACATGCGCGAAGGTCTTGAACAGTGGGATTATGTGGCGGCCGCCCTGGCAATCGGCGTGATCGGCACGCTGCTGCTGGTCGGCTGGTCGCTTGCGGCCATGGTGCGTGCCGAACGTCGCCGGGATAAGGTGAGGGGCAAGTGAGCAGCAGTACTTCCGGCGGCATCAAGCCCAAGCACCAGCGTCTCGTGTTGCTGGTCATCGCGCTGGTCGCGCTGGTCGGGGCAGGGTTGCTCGCGGCCTATGCCCTGTCCAATCAGGCGAGCTACTTCTACGTGCCGAGCGATCTGGTGAAGGACCGACCGGAAGAGGGCCGCGCCATCCGGCTAGGCGGCATGGTCGAAAAAGGCTCGCTCAAGACCCGCGCTGATGGGGTTACGATCGATTTCGTGGTGGGCGATGGCAAGGCTCGCGTGCCCGTCCGCTATACCGGCATCACGCCGGACCTCTTCGTCGAAGGATCGGGCGTGGTTGCCGAGGGGCGCATGGAGGGTGAAACTTTCGTGGCCGACAATCTCCTCGCCAAGCACGACGAGAAGTACGTTCCCCGCCAGATGGGCGATATGACCGCCGCACAGGCCAAGGAAGTGGTGGCCGAAACCAAATGATCGCTGAAATTGGCCTTGCCGTCCTGTGGATGGCCGCAGCTCTTGCGCTGTTGCAGCTCTTTGCCGGCATTTCGGCGCTTCGCCCCGGCGGGAAGGTGCTTGCAGGCGTGGTTCGTCCGCTTGCGGTGATGCAGGGAGCTCTCGTCGCGGTCTCGTTTCTCGCGCTGATCGACCTGTTTCTCGAGACGGACCTGTCAGTCAAGCTGGTGGCGGCAAACAGCCATTCGATGAAGCCGTTCATCTTCAAGCTCGCGGGCACATGGGGCAATCATGAAGGCTCGATGCTGCTATGGGTGACGATTATGGCAGTCTCGGGCGGGATCGTCGCGCTCGTGGAAAAGCGCCTGCGCGAAGATACGCTGATCGCGACCCTTGCCGGGCAGGCCTTCGTCAGCCTCGGCTTCTATGCCTTCCTGCTGCTGTCCTCGAACCCGTTCGAGCGTCTGCCCGAGCCCGCTCCTGATGGCATGGGCCTCAACCCGCTGCTGCAGGACATCGGCCTCGCCTTCCATCCGCCCACGCTCTACGTCGGCTACGTCGGTCTCTCGGTCGCCTTCAGCTTCGCCATCGGCGCCTTGGTCACGCGTGATGTCGGGCCCGCCTTCGCCCGGGCAATGCGGCCATGGGTGCTGGGGGCATGGATATTCCTCACGATCGGGATCACCGCTGGGTCCTACTGGGCCTATTACACGCTCGGCTGGGGCGGCTGGTGGTTCTGGGACCCGGTCGAGAATGCCTCGCTGATGCCCTGGCTTGCGGCAACTGCCTTGCTGCATTCGGTCTCGGTGCTGGCAAGCCGAAATGCCTTGCGCGCGTGGACGGTCATGCTGGGCGTTATTGCCTTCTCGATGTCGATGGTCGGCACGTTCCTCGTCCGCTCGGGCATCCTGACCTCGGTCCACGCGTTCGCGGTCGATCCGGAGCGCGGCTCGTTCATCCTTGCGCTGCTGGCGATCTACATCGGCGGCGCTCTGGCGCTCTTCGGCATTCGAGCCTCGACGGTGACCGAGGGCGAGCGGTTCAGCCCCGTCAGCCGCGAGGCGAGTCTCGTCTTCAACAACGTGATGCTCTGCGGCATCCTCGGCATCGTCCTGCTCGGCACGCTCTATCCGCTGCTGACCGAGGCGTTCGGCGCCAAGGTTTCGGTGGGGCCGCCGTACTTCAATCCCGTCTCTGCGATCTTCGCGATCCCGATGATGATGGTGATGACCGTCGGACCGCTGCTGCGCTGGCGCAAGGACAACCCGGGGCGCATCACCGCCACGGTCGCGGTTCCGGCCTTGCTTGCTGCGCTGGCTCTGCTCGCCGTTGTCGTCTTTGCCCCTGGCATCCGCCTGCTGCCAATGCTCGGCATTGCGGTGGGTATCGCCCTTGCCGTGGCGAGCTGGTTCCCGCTTAGGGGGCGCAACCTGCGTCGCACCCCGATCAACGTGTGGGGCATGGTGATCAGCCACTTCGGCATTGCTGTGGCACTTCTTGGTGCAGCCAGCGAAAGTGCGTTTTCGACAGAACGTCTCGCCGCAATGAATGTTGGCGATGTGCAAAGCGTAGGGCCGATCGAGCTGAAGCTGCTCAGCATCGAACCCGTCGCCGGGCCGAACTGGACGGCTCTCGAGGCTACCGTTTCCGCATCCTACAAGGGAGGAGAGCCGGTCACCCTGCACCCGCAGGCGCGGACGTTCTCCTCGCCGCCCGGTGAGCGCACCGAATCCGCGCTCCACACCCGCTGGAACGGCCAGCTCTACGCGGTGCTCGGCAACGAAGGCGAAGACGGCCGCTGGCAGATGCGCTTCTGGTGGAAACCATTCGTGCCGCTGCTGTGGCTTGGTGGACTGCTCGTCGCGTTCGGCGGCCTGCTTGCGCTGCTCGGCCGCGTGGCAAAGGATATCAAGCGACTGCGGGTGTTCGACAAGCTTGCCTACCGCAAATCGCGTCTGGAGCAGCTCAAGTGAGCGAACCGGCCCCCAAACGCCCCGGTCTTGCGATCTGGCTTCCGCTTATCCTGTTCGGCGCGTTCTTTGCGCTCGTCATCTGGGGCTTGGTCCGTCCGGCGGATCGGGAAGTGGCCAGTGCATTCATCGGCAAGCCGTTGCCGTCGTTCGCACTGGAAGCAGCAGTCGAAGATCGCCCCGGCCTAGCCACTGCCGATTTCAAGGCGGGCAAGCCCAAGCTGCTGAACGTCTTTGCCAGCTGGTGCGTGCCGTGCGCGATCGAAAGTCCGCAGCTGGCCGCTCTGGCCAAGCAGGGGGTCGAGATCGACGGGGTGGCCATCCGTGACCGGCGCGAAGATGTTGCGCGCTTTCTTGCCACCAACGGCAATCCTTTCGCGCGCATCGGCAAGGATGACCTCTCGCAGGTCCAGCTCGCCATCGGCTCGTCAGGCGTGCCGGAGACTTTCGTGATCGATGGCAAGGGCGTGATCCGCTATCAGCATATCGGCGAAATCCGGGAAGAGGATATGTCGCTCATCCTCGAAAAGCTGAAGGAGGCGGAATCGTGAGCCTTCTGATCAAGCGTATTGCATTGGCCGTCCTTGTCCTCTTTGCTGCCCCGCTCGCCGCTCAGGACCTGCTCCCGCCCGCCCCATACGCCTACAAGCAACTCGAAGACCCGGCGCAGGAAGCCAAGGCGCAGGCGCTGATGGAAACGCTGCGCTGCCTTAAGTGCCAGAGCCAGGCGATTTCCGATTCCGATGCGCCGATGGCAGGCGACATGCGCCATCAGGTCCGCACCCGCATCAAGGCGGGCGAGGACCCTGAGGCCATCCGTACATGGCTCATCGAACGCTATGGCGATTACGTGAGCTATGCACCGCAAAACAAGCCGATCATGTGGCCGCTGTTCGCCGCGCCGCTGGTGATCCTCCTGCTTGCTGGCATCCTGTTGCGGGGGCGTTTCCGCAAAGCCGCCAAGTCGGAGAAGGCCGAATGACCTGGGTTATCGTCCTTCTGATCGCGGCAGCGGTGTTTGGCCTGCTCGCTTGGGTCCTGAAGATGCCGCGGGCCGGGTGGGAGCTTTCGGGCGCAGCCTTGCTGGTCGGCATCGCCGGTTATGCGTTGCAGGGTTCGCCTAGCCAACCTGGCGCGCCCAAGGCACCAGTCGAGAACAAGCGTGCCGCTGACGAGGCGCTGGTCAAGCAGCGGCAGCAGATGGGTGACCAGTTCGCCCAGGGGCAGAGCTGGCTTATCCTCGCCGACGGGCTTGCCCGGCAGGGGCAGTATGGCGCCGCCGCCGAAGTCCTGCGCAAGGGAACCCAACAGTTTCCCAAGGACGCAGATCTCTGGGTGTCACTCGGCAATGCCCTTGTGGGTCATAGCGACGGCCTTATCACACCTGCCGCGCAGTTTGCCTTTCAGAAGGCGGCCACGATTGCGCCCGACCATCCCGGCCCCCCGTTCTTCATGGGGCTCGCACTGGCGCAATCGGGTCGCCTTGCCGATGCCCGCGCGATGTGGGCGGAACTCCTGCGCCGTTCGCCTGACGATGCGCCCTATCGCGCCGATCTGGTGGAGCGAATCCAGCGGATCGACTCGATCATTGCTCAAAGCTCCGGCGCCGCTACAGCCGGAGCTCCGGTTCCGACCCCGCCGGAAGAGCCCGCGCCGTCTGGCCAAGAAGCTGAATAATTGTGAAAAATTTGGCGCGAGGAACGCCAATCCCTGCCGTTCGTTAGGGACCGGCAGATGCGTTCTCCAGCCCATTGCAGGGCCTTTGGGGCAGTGCTAAAGCGCCGCGCCGTTTCCGCCGTTCCGGCGCAAACGTTCGAGGCTTTGAGGCCGGGGGCACCGTTGCCATGAGTGATGCCGTTAGCGATGCGGAACCTACCAGCGCACCCGCGCCTGTGCATTCGGTTGCCCATCCGGCAGGCCATGCCCATGGAGGACACTCGCACGGTCCGCTGATGAAGCTCGCGGTCGGCGCGATCGGCGTCGTCTTCGGCGATATCGGTACGAGCCCGCTCTACGCCTTGCGCGATACATTCGCCGGGCACCACAAGCTCCCGCTCGACCTGCTGCACATCTACGGCATCATCAGCCTGATGTTCTGGTCGATGATGATCATCGTGACGTTCAAGTACGTCTCGGTCATAATGCGCGCGGACAATAAGGGCGAGGGCGGCAGCCTCGCACTGTTGGCGCTTATCAACCAGCACACCGATGGCAAGCGCTGGGGCAAGGGCATCATCCTGCTCGGCGTGTTTGCGACCGCGCTGTTCTACGGCGATTCCATGATCACCCCGGCGGTTTCGGTCATGGGCGCAATCGAAGGTGTCGCGGTTTACCGCCCTGACATGCATCCGTTGATCGTACCGCTCGTCGTCGGCATCCTCATCGGCCTGTTCTTCATCCAGAGCCGCGGCACCGAGAAGGTCGCAGCCTTCTTCGGCCCGATCATGCTGGTCTATTTCGGCACGATCGCCGTACTGGGTGCGCTCAGCATCGCGCAGTATCCGCAAGTGATCTCCGCTTTGAGCCCGCATCATGCCGTGACTATGTTCCTGGCCGACCCGTATCGTGGTTTTCTGGCGATGGGGGCGGCCGTGCTGGCGGTGACGGGTGCAGAGGCGCTCTATGCCGACATGGGCCATTTCGGCCGCAGCCCCATCCGCATATCGTGGCTGGCCTTCGTCCTGCCCGCGCTTGTGCTAAATTACCTCGGTCAGGCCTCGCTACTCATCCGCAACCCGGCCGCGCTCGAGAGCCCGTTCTATTACCTGGCGCCTGAGTGGTTCCAGTGGCCGCTGCTGTTCATCGCCTCTTGCGCGGCGGTCATCGCCTCGCAGGCAGTGATTTCCGGCGCGTTTTCCGTGACGCAGCAGGCCATCCAGCTTGGCTTCATCCCGCGCATGACGATCAAGCACACCTCGACCGCGGCGGGCCAGATCTACATCCCGGTGATCAACTGGGCGCTGATGATCGCGGTGATCCTGCTGGTATTGGTGTTCCAGCGCTCGTCGAACCTTACGGCCGCCTATGGCATCGCGGTGACGGGTGCGATGCTGATCGACAACTTCCTGCTCGCGGTGGTGCTGTTCAAGCTGTGGCAGTGGAAGGGGCCAGCGGCGATAGCCATGCTCGCGCTGTTCTTCGCGATCGATGGGGCCTACCTTGGCGCAAACATGACCAAGATCCCTGATGGCGGCTGGGTGCCGCTGGTCATGGGCGTGGCGATCTTCACCCTGCTCACCACGTGGTCGCGCGGTCGCGCACTGATGCGGGAGAACATGGCCGAAGGCACCATCCCGCTTGAGGTCTTTACCAAGTCCGCCCACTCCAGTGCCGCTCGCGTGTCGGGAACGGCAATCTTCATGGCCTCGACCGCAGCAGGCGTCCCCTCGGCGCTGCTGCACAACATCAAGCACAACAAGGTCCTGCACGAACGCGTGGTGATCCTGACGGTCTCGATTGAGGACGTGCCTTACGTCGATCCCGAAGAGCGCTATTCGGTGAAGGATTTCGGCAACGGCTTCTATCGCCTGACATTGCGTTTCGGCTTCCTGGAGGAGACTGACGTGCCTGCCGCGCTTCAGGGCGTGAGCATGTGCGGCGAGCCGTTCAACATGATGAAGACCAGCTTCTTCCTCTCACGCCAAACGCTCATCCCGTCGGACAAGCCGGGCATGGCGCTGTGGCGGGAAAAGCTGTTTGCGTGGATGTTGCGCAATGCCGCCAGCGCGATGGAGTTCTTCCGCCTGCCAACCAACCGCGTTGTCGAACTGGGCAGCCAATTGAAGATCTGATTGCTCGGGTACAAATTCGGTTTATCGCGCTTTTGCCTGCAGCCTCTTGGATTTCTGGCAGAAATCCATTAGCGTTCATCAATTCGGGCCAACAGGGGCGCACGAATGTCCGATAGCGCGCTGTTGCGCGAAATTCTCGATGCACAGCTGGAAACGGTTTGCCGGTTCAGGGCGGACGGGACGATCCTGTTCGTCAACCGCGCGTATGCCCGCACGCTGGAGCGCGAACCCCAGGACCTGACCGGACGTAACCTGTGGGATTTCGTTACCGGCGAAGATCAGGAGCATGTGCGCGAGATGCTGAGGCATCTTACGCCGGACCAGCCAGAACTCACCATCGAGAACAGGTTCGAAGCGGCGAACGGTACGCGCTGGATGCTCTGGCGCAACCATGCGCTCGAGTTTGACGCCACGGGAGCCTGGTCGGTCGCGCAATCCACCGGCATCGACATTACCCAACGCAAGGAACTGGAAGAACAGCTCGAACTTCTCGTCGGCGAACTCAACCATCGGGTCAAGAACACCCTGATGGTGGTACAGGCGATGGCGCATCAGACCTTCCGCGGCGCTGAATCTCCCGAACGGAAAGTCTCGACCTTCACCAACCGGCTCTCGGCCCTGTCCGGTGCTCACGATGCGTTGAGCCGGACAAATTGGGCAGGTGCGCGGCTCATCGAAATCGTCCGACAGGGTCTGCTGATCTGCGGCCCGGACGACATGCGTGTCGACATCGCCGGGCCAGACGTGCTCATGCCCGCAGGCGCCACGGTTTCGCTGGTCATGGTGCTTCACGAGCTTGCTACCAATGCCATGAAATACGGGGCGCTATCCGGCCTTTCTGGACGCGTTTCGGTGCATTGGACCGCGCAGCAGGACGGCATGATCGAGATTGATTGGGTAGAGAGCGGCGGACCTGAGGTCATACCGCCATCGCGTAAGGGCTTTGGTTCCCGTCTTTTGACAGAAGCGGTGCCACGTCAGCTCGGCGGACGTGTTAAGCTCGACTACGATTCCAAGGGATTGCGGTGCCAGATCGCGGTTCCACAGGACAGGATGGCATGATGATTGATGGCAAGCGCATTCTGGTGGTCGAAGACGAATTCATCGTCGCGGCCATGCTTTGCGATACACTGGAAGACAACGGGGCAGTGCCGCTCGGGCCTGTCGGGCGTGTCGCTGAAGGTCTGACCGTCATCGCACAAGGTGGCATTGATGCCGCAGTGCTCGATTGGAACCTTGCGGGCGAGCCGGGAACGCCGCTGGCCGAAGCGCTGGCAGAGCGTGGCATACCGTTCGTGATCGCCACCGGCTATGGCTCGGTCGAGGCGCCGTTTGCGGATCGGCCGATCCTGGGGAAGCCATACATCTCGGCCAATCTGATCGAGAAGCTTTCCGCCTTGTTCTAAGGAGGAATTGCCGGAGCGGCAGTGCCGCCCCGGCTATCGTCGCATCAGTCCTTCTTGGCTTCTGCGACGGATTCGTTGTGCAGGCTGGCCTCGGCTTCAGCCGCTTCCTGCTTGGTTTTGGCCGCAGCCTTGTCGGCCATTTCGTCAGTCTTGGCTGCGGCGTCATCCACGGCTGCTGCCGCCTTGTCGCCGAGTTCGTCGGTGGCAGCGGCGGCCTTGTCCGCCGCGTTCGCGACGTCGTTGCCTGCCGATTCTGCGGTCGTAGCTGCAGCATCCTGCGTCTTTTCAGAACAGGCCGAAAGCGTAAGCGCCGTGGCCGCAGCCGCGGCGAAAAGCGTGAATTTGCGCATGTGGTGGAAAACTCCCCTTATCGTGTTGTGCCCGCAGAGCGGGCTCAAGCGGTAACGCATGAAAGCGCTTTGTTATCCCGCGGCAGAAAATAAGCGTCTCACGGCGGGTGGGGCGAAAGAAAAAGGGCGCAGCGACAACAGACGCCACGCCCTTTCCAGGTTCGTTTGATCGCCTGGATCAGCCGAGGTTTGCGCTCACCATGCAATAGAGCATCGGCAGCGAAAGCAGCAGGTTGGTGCGGCTGGCGGCAAGCGCGCGCGGAGCGGCAGCGGCCTTCTCTTCGGCCGAGGCTTCGACGATTCCGAGGATCTTCTTCTGGGCCGGCCAGATGATGAACCACACGTTGAACGCCATGATCAGCGCCAGCCACATGCCAAGGCCGATCATGTTGACCGAACCTTCGCCCGAGAAGGTCAGTGCGGTGTGGCCGTAACCATTGACGAACGCGATCACGAGGCCGGTCACTACGGTCAGCAGCGCAGCGTAGCGGAAGAAGAAGAACACCTTCGGAGCGATGTGCCCGGTGATCGCGCCCTTCTGTTCGGCAGGGATCTTGGGCATGGTCGGAACCTGCACGAAGTTCAGGTAATAGAGCAGGCCGATCCAGAGGATGCCGAAGAACGCGTGAAGCCAGCGGAACACCGAATTGGTATCTACCGGAGCGGATGCGCCATAGCCCAGCATCACTGCAACGGCAGCGACGAGGCCGACGACAAGTACGAGATGAAGATTGCCAAAGAACTTGGCCATGATTTTTCCCCCTATGGTGCAACCGTCGTATGGCGAGGGCACGACCATGCCCCCACGGTTGCCGCGCATATTAGGCGCTGTGATGCAAATGTCACACGAAAATAGGGGTAGGCAGAGTGTTCGCGCCGGCAGGGCGTTCAATCGTGCGGCGGGTTCTGCTCGACGTCGGTTTCAGCTCCGACCGCAAGCCCGTGCTTCATCAGCATCGGTATCTGTGCGAAGGTGAACAGGAAGGACAGCGTGGTGACGCCCCAAAGCTTGGCCTGAAGCCAGATCTCGAAATTGCCGTTGGCGGTATTGAAGAAGTAGCGCAGCACCTCGTTGAGAGCGGCCAGGAACAGGAAAAAGAACGCCCAATTGCGCGAAAGCTTGAGCCAGCCCTGCTCGTCCAGCCCGTCGAACGCGGCTTCCAGCAGATAGCGCAGCATCGCCTTGCCTCGTGCTAGGCCGGCAAACAGGACAGCGGCAAACAGCAGGTAGATCGCCGTTGGCTTGACCTGGATCCAGAAAGGATCGCCAAGCAGCACGGTCAGCGTCCCGAAGCCGAGGATCAGCACCGTCGACAGCCAGAGCATCGGCGAGATCTTGCCAAGGCGAAGCTTCGAGACGATCAGCGCCACGACAGTCGCCACCATGAATGCTGCCGTGCCCTTGGTCACCGCCACCACTTCGGCAAGCCCGGCATCGCCGCCATCGCGCTTGTAATAACGATAGGCGAGGAAGAACACGAGCAGCGGACCGTAGTCCACCAGCAGGTTTACCCAGGAGGATTTTGGTTTCGTCTCGGGCTTCTTCTGGATTTCGCTCACCGGAACACTCCCGCGATGACCTTGGCGACAAGGTCGGGGTCGAAGGGTCGCAGATCGTCGATCTTTTCGCCCACGCCAATGGCATGGATCGGCAGACCATACTGCTCTGCTGCCGCGACCAGAACGCCGCCGCGCGCGGTGCCATCCAGCTTGGTCATGATAAGCCCGGTCACGCCCGCCACTTCCTTGAAGATCTCGATCTGCTGCAAGGCATTCTGTCCGTTGGTGGCATCGAGCACCAGCACAACGTCGTGCGGCGCCTCGGGGTTGAGACGACCAAGCACGCGGCGCACTTTGGCCAGTTCGTCCATCAGCTCGCGCTTGTTCTGCAGGCGACCCGCAGTGTCGACGATCAGCGTGTCAATGCCGGTGTCCGTGGCAGTCTTCACCGCATCGAACACGATGGCCGCAGGATCGCCGCCTTCGGGCCCGGTTACGATCGGAACGCCGAGCCGCTCGGCCCAGACCTTGAGCTGGCCGATGGCGGCGGCGCGGAAGGTATCACCAGCTGCCAGCATCACACCATAGTCCTGTTCCTGGAACAGGTGGGCCAGTTTTGCGATGGTCGTGGTCTTGCCCGAACCGTTGACGCCGATCACGAGGATCACCTGCGGGCGCGGGAAGGCGACGATCTCCAGCGGCTTGGCTACAGGACGAAGGATCGCGGCGATCTCTTCGGCGACAGCTTCCTTAAGGCCCTGCTCGTCAACGCCGTTCTCGAACCGTGCGCCTTTCAGCCGCTCGCGGATGCGCCCTGCGGCGCGCGGGCCGAGATCCGAAAGGATCAGCGCATCCTCGATGTCGTCAAGCTGCGCATCGGTCAGGCGCGAGGCACCGACGATGCCGCCGAGGTTCTCGGCTAGCCGCTCGGACGTCTTGCGGAAGCCCCCGAGGATTCGATCGGACCAGCTTTCGCCACTCATTCCAGTATTCCTTCAACGATCTTGGTCGGCGTCACCGTGACGAGGCTGCCCACCGGGGTGCCTTGCGGAACGCGATAGCTTGCAAAGTGTCCCGCATGGCCGGTTCCGTCGCGCTCGGCAAGGACCTGTGCCGGATGCCCGAGCAACGACGCGAACCAGCGGGCGCGTTCTTCGGCCACGGCGGCACGGACTTCGGCGGCCCGCTCCCGCACGATGACGGGATCGACCTGCGGCATTCGCGCCGCTGGCGTGCCGGGGCGGGGGGAATAGGGAAACACGTGGCCATGGACGATGCCGCACTCGCGCACGATCGAGACATTGTCTGCGTGCATCTCCGGCGTTTCGGTGGGGAACCCGGCGATGAGGTCGGCACCGATGGCGATCTCCGGCCGGAGCGCCTTCATCGCCTGCACCAGCACGATGGCCTGATCGCGCGAATGCCGCCGCTTCATCCGCTTGAGGACCATGTCACTGCCCGATTGCAGCGAAAGATGAACGTGCGGCATGATCCGGGGCTCGTTGGTGATAAGATCGAACAGCAGCGGATCGATCTCCACCCCGTCGAGCGAGGACAGGCGCAGGCGGGGCAGGGCGGGGAAGGCTTCGAGGATCGCGCCGACCAGATCGCCAAGGCGCGGCTCGCCCGGCAGGTCCGCTCCCCACGAGGTGACGTCAACGCCTGTAAGCACGACTTCGCCCACGCCCTCATGGCGCGCGATGGCATCGATCACCTCTGCTATCGGAAGTGACACGCTTTGCCCGCGACCCTGCGGGATGATGCAGAACGTGCAGGCATGATCACACCCATTCTGCACCGGTATGAAAGCGCGGGTGTGTCTGCTCGGTTCAGAACGTGAAGGCAGGACTCCGCTTCCGTGGGTTAGCCAAGCCGCAGGCTTAAGCTTGTCGGCATTGAGCACGACCGCGTCGACCTCAGCCATCGCGGCAAAGGCATCCTGCTCGATTGTCGCGGCGCATCCCGTGACAACCAGACGCGCCTCGGGATTCTCTCGCCGCAGCCGCCGTACCGCACGGCGCGATTGGCGCACGGCTTCTGCCGTCACGGCGCAGGAATTGACCACCACCGTTGGCGGGCCATCTGCGAGAAACCCGCGTATCGCCTCGCTCTCCGCAATGTTGAGGCGGCAACCCAGAGAGACGATTCCGCCGCTCATGCCGGGAAGTCGGCGTCCTCGAACGATCCTTCAAAGCTCAGCGCAGCAGGGCCGGTCATCTCGATGGTGCCGCCTTCTGGCCAGGCAATCGTCAGCGGTCCGCCGGGCAGATCGACCCGCACCTTGCGGCCGGTCAGCTTGCGGCGCATGGCCGCGACTGCCGTGGCACAGGCGCCGGTGCCGCACGCCCGCGTCAGGCCCGCACCGCGCTCCCAGACCCGCAGTTTGAGGTGATCCGGGCCGACCAAGCTGGCGACATTGACGTTCACGCGTTCGGGAAAAACCGGGTCATTCTCGATAATTGGTCCCAATCGCTCCAGCTCCACGGCATCGGCATCGGGCACGAAAAACACCGCGTGAGGGTTCCCCACATTCACGCCGACGGGATTCTCCAACTCTTCCCAGCCAACCGGCAACTCCAGGGTATCCATGGCATAACTCAGGGGGATCTCTTGCCAGTCGAAGCGGGGCGAACCCATGTCGACCGACACCCCGTCTGCGCCTGCCTCGGAGCGGATAAGCCCACCCAGCGTCTCGATGCTCTGCGTTCCGCCAAGGAGAAGTCCGACAGCCCTGCTGGCATTGCCACAGGCCTCGACTTCGCTGCCGTCATTGTTGAAGATCCGCATCCGCACATCGGCCACGTCCGAAGGTTCGAGCACGATCAACTGGTCGCAGCCGATCCCGGTGCGGCGGTCAGCCAGCGCCGCGGCGCGCCGCGTGGTCATGGGAACCGGCGCCTCGCGGGCGTCGATCACGACGAAATCGTTGCCGAGGCCGTGCATCTTGCGGAAGGGAATGCGCATGGCGCGCGACTTAGGGATTCGCGCGCATCATGGCAATGCATTGAGCCAATTCAGGCGCAGAGCGGATCAGGCCGTGGCCGAGCGGGGTGTCTCGTCCGCTGCTTCGACTTCCGGCGCCGATGGGAGCATTTCACGATCGGCCAGCAGAGCGCGCACCGCGTCAGCATCGGCAGGCTGGCCATAGAGGAAGCCCTGTCCCTTGAACGAGCCGAACTTGCGCAACTCGTCGAGAACCTCTGGCGTCTCGATTCCCTCGGCCGTTATCGGCAGGTCCATGCCTCTGCCGAGAGAGGAGATGGCCTCGATGATCGTCGCGCTGTCCTTGTTCTTGCCGAGGTTCGACACGAAGAAGCGGTCGATCTTGATCTGGTCGAAAGGCAGGGTGCGCAGCTGTGCAAGGCTCGAGTAGCCGGTGCCGAAATCGTCGAGACTGATGCGAATGCCCTGGTTCTTGAGGCTTGTGATCAGCGTGCGGACGACGCCGATGTTCTCGTGCAGGCAGGTCTCGGTAATCTCGATGTCGAGCCGGTGCGGTGGGAAATTGGCTTCGACCAGCAGCTTGAGCAGCTTCTGCGCGAACCAGGGATCGCGGAGCTGCAGCGGCGAGATGTTGACTGACAGCGTCAGTCGCGGGTCCCATTCGCGTGCATCGCGCAGGGCCTGACGGATCAGATTCTCCGAAAGTTCCGAAATCAGGCCGATCTCTTCGGCAATCGGGATGAACAGTTCGGGGCTGAGCAGGCCATGCTTCGGGCTCTTCCAGCGGGCCAGCATTTCGAAGCCTGCCAGCTCGCCGGTGTCGAGATCGATCTGCTTTTCGTAGTAGGGCACGAATTCGCCCCGAGGAATTCCCTCACGGATGCCGCGTTCAAGTTCGCTGCGGAATCGCAGTTCGCTTTCCATGTTCTGTTCGAACCAGCAATAGCGGTTCCGTCCGGCTTTCTTGGCCTGGTACATGGCGAGGTCGGCGCGGTGCAGCAGCGTCTCGGCAAGGATCGCCTGATCGCCGGGCGTGGTAGTGGCAAGGCCGATCGACGCGGTGACTTCAAGCGACATGCCGTCGACATCGACCGGGCGAGCGATCGAGGCGTTAAGCCGGATCATCAGTCGATCGATCGCTTCGGCATGGTCGGGATCATAGATCGCGGCAAAGGCGAACTCGTCTCCGCCGAGCCGCGCCATGATCGAGCGTTCTGGCAGGATCGCGCGGATACGCTCAGCGGTGTGGAGCAGTACGGCGTCTCCTGCCTGATGGCCATGAACGTCGTTCGAGCGCTTGAAGTTGTCGAGGTCCATCATCATCGCCACGACTTCGTGCCCGGTAGTCCGGGCGGTCTGGATCATGTCCTGCAAGGCGGGGCCGATGCTGCGGCGGTTCAGGCAGCCGGTCAGTGGATCCGTGTGGGCGAGCTTGTGGGCAGTCTCCTCGGCCTCGCGACGCTGGTCGACCTCGCGCGTCAGATCGACGTAGCGACGCCAGCCAAACAACAGCAACGCGATGTTGAGGATCAGAGCGGTGCCGAGCATCGGTTCCTGCGGGCGGCTGCCCGTGGCAAGTGCTTGCAGAAAATCGTGAAGCACGGACGAACCGTTGGCAACGAACAGCAGGACAGAGGCAATGATGATGCCAAGTCCGACAAAATCTTGCGTATTGCGCTGGCCGGACGGATCCGCACCTTCGCTCATAAGCGGCCCCGGACCAGTCGGTCCTGCGTTTAGCGGCGCTGTCGCCATACCCCTGCTTCGCCTTCCTCCGCGCCGCGAGCCGGTCCCTCCCGGACAAGCCCTTGGCCCTACGCAGCTAGAGGTAAGGGAACGTCCTGAAGTTTTGGTTAAGGTCGTGCTTAATCCCTTGCCGTGCTGACAGCTTGGCGGCGCCGTCCCGCATTGTATCGGGCTAAGCCGCTTGCCTTCAGGCGCAGGCGAGGCTAAGGGCCGCACCTGCAAGCGCCTTTGCGTCTTGCGGATTCGACAACGGCCCCTGTTCAGGATGCCACACGCTGGTCGGCGAGGTTTCGCCCACCGGCGTTTTTCGCGTTACGCGAAAATGGCTTTCGATCAAGGGAATGGTGATGGGAACGACGCGTGTTCGATAGTCTGTCAGACCGGCTTGGAGGCGTCTTTGACCGCCTGCGCGGCCGCGGCGCGCTGCGTGAAGAAGACGTCCTTGCGGCCATGCGCGAAGTGCGCATCGCGCTGCTCGAGGCAGACGTTGCGTTGCCTGTCGTCCGCCGTTTCATCGATTCGGTTTCCGAGCAGGCTGTCGGCCAGTCGGTCCTGAAGTCGGTCACGCCCGGCCAACAGGTCGTCAAGATTGTCAACGATGCGCTGGTCGAGATGCTTGGCGGCGGCACCGCCGAGCTTGACCTGAATGCCGCGCCCCCGGTCGTGATCATGATGGTCGGCCTGCAGGGTTCGGGCAAGACCACCAGCACTGCCAAGATCGCCAGGCTGCTGAAAGAGAAGCAGGGCAAGAAGGTCCTGATGGCCTCGCTGGACGTCAATCGTCCGGCAGCGCAGGAGCAGCTCAAGGTTCTGGGTGAACAGGCCGGCGTTGCCACGCTGCCTATCATCGCAGGCCAGATGCCGGTCGACATTGCGACGCGCGCGGTGAATGCCGCCAAGCTGCAGGCTGTCGACGTGCTCCTGCTCGACACAGCAGGCCGTCTCCACGTCGACCAGTCGCTGATGGACGAGATGAAGGCCGTGGCTGCCGTCTCGGTCCCGCGCGAAACGCTGCTTGTCGTTGACTCGCTGACGGGTCAGGACGCGGTCAACGTTGCGCAGTCGTTCTCGGGCGAGGTCGATCTGACCGGCGTCGTGCTGACCCGCATGGATGGCGATGCACGCGGCGGTGCGGCGCTGTCGATGCGCGCGGTCACCGGTAAGCCGATCAAGTTTGCGGGCACCGGGGAAAAGCTCGACGCGATCGAACCGTTCCACCCGGAACGCGTGGCGGGCCGTATCCTCGGCATGGGCGACATCGTCTCCATCGTCGAGAAGGCGGCGGCGACGATTGACGCCGAAGATGCCGAAAAACTGGCGCAGCGCATGTCGAAGGGGCAGTTCGACATGAACGACCTTCGCACCCAACTGCGTCAGATGCAGAACATGGGCGGTCTTGGCGTTCTGGCGGGCATGATGCCCGGCATGAAGAAGGCCAAGGCGGCGATGGCGCAGTCCGGCATGGACGACAAGGTGCTCCTGCGCATGGACGCGATCATCGGTTCGATGACGCCCAAGGAGCGCGAGAAGCCCGAACTGCTCAACGCCAAGCGCAAGATCCGCGTGGCCAAGGGCTCTGGCACGCAAGTGCAGGACGTCAACAAGCTTCTGAAGATGCATCAGGAAATGGCCAAGGCCATGAAGCAGATCAAGAAGATGGGCGGCCTCAAGGGGCTGGGCGCGCTGTTCGGCAAGGGTGGCCTTGGTGCCGCCATGCCGGGGCTCGACCAGCAAATGGGGCCCGGTGGTCTTGGCGGAATGGGCGGGGGCGGATTGCCCGGCCTCGGTTCCGGGGGGCTCCCCGGCAACCTTGGTGACCTGCTCAAGAAGCGCTGAATTTCCTGAAGTTTACCGATTAATACAATTTCGCTGAAAGGTTGATCAAATGTCTGTTTCTCTTCGTCTTTCGCGTGGTGGCTCGAAGAAGCGCCCGTACTACAAGGTCGTCGTCTCCAACAGCCGCGCCCCGCGCGACGGCAAGTACCTGGAGCAGGTCGGCACCTACAACCCGCTGCTGGCCAAGGACGATGAAAACCGCGTCCGTCTGGTCGAAGACCGCGTGCGCTACTGGCTCGGCGTTGGCGCTCAGCCGACCGACCGCGTTGCCCGCATGCTCGACAAGGCCGGCATCAAGGAGCGCAAGGCTACCCTGAACCCGAAGGCTGGCGTCCCCGGCAAGAAGGCGCAGGAGCGCGCCGAAGAAAAGGCCGAGAAGGCTCGTGAAGCCGCTGAAGCTGCTGCTGCTGCATCGGCTGCTCCGGCTGAAGAAGCTCCGGCTGTCGAAGCAGCTGCTGAAGAGCAGACGGAAGCCTGATCTTGCGCGACCGGCCCGTCACGCTCGCCGCCATCATCGGCGCGCATGGAGTGGCGGGCGAGGTCCGCTTGAAGCTGTTCGGTGAAGGCGCGGGCGCGTTGAAGCGCTACCGCGCCTTCAACGATTCTGCGCTGACCGTCACGGCGATGCGCGATGACGGCAAGGGCGGCGCAATTGCCCGCTTCGTCGAAGTGGCGGACCGCACGGCAGCAGAAAAGCTGCGCGGCACGGCATTGACGGTGCCCCGCTCCTCGCTCCCGCCACTGGCCGAGGGCGAATACTACCACGCCGACCTGCTGGGCCTGCCTGCAGTATCGACCGAGGGCGAGGCGCTTGGCGAATGCGTCGGCGTCGAGAACTTCGGCGCGGGCGACGTGATCGAGATCCGCAAGGCCGACGGCAAGACCTTCATGGTGCCGATGAAGCCGCAAGCGGTTCCGGAATGGACCGACGAGCGGATTGTTATTGAGGCTGCTTGGGTCGAGTAGTATATACATCGCGTATATACGGAGGCCGTGATGGCGGAAGACGACAAGGTCCGCGAAGAACGCAAGAAATTCAACATGCGGGTGTTTGGTTCTGCCCCTTGGCTGAAAACCATCGAGAAGCAGCGTCATCGCACCAAAGTGTTCAGGTCAGGCAATTCGCTGGCCGTCCGCATCCCGGCTGGTACCAAGCTTTCCGCCGGAATGGAGATGGACCTTTTGGTCGAGGATGGGCAGTTCCTGTCCTACGAGCCGATCGAGCAGCCCAAGCGGATGTTCAACATTGCCAAGGTTGCGGGCTCTGCGACGAGCCTCAAGCCGATCCGGCGCGAGGATCGGGTCTTCGAAGACCGCCCGCTGCGCAGTCGTGACCCTTCAAAGGACGAGCGGTGAAGTACCTGCTCGACAGCAACATCATCATCGCGCTGGTCATGAATCAGGATCCGGGCGTCTATGCTCGTGCTTCGCAATGCGAGGCGGGAGAGATGGTGACGTCGGCGATCTGTTACGCCGAGGTCGCCTTTGGATCGGCGAACGAAAAGCCACCTGCGACCGAGCAGCTTAGGGCGTTCGTGGAGGAAGTGCCGGTGCTGGACTTCGATTTCAAGGCGGCGCAGGCTTATGCAGAACTCCCGTTCAAGCGCGCGAGCTATGACCGGCTGATCGCGGCGCATGCACTGTCGCACGGGTTGATCGTGGTGACGGACAACGAAGCGGACTTCCGGGATGTGCCGGGGTTGGTGGTTGAGAACTGGACGGTTTGATGGAACTGTTTCTTGTCGTCCTGCTACTTCTGCCACCAGTGTTTGCGACGTGCGTTCTCGCGTTACCGGTTGCGGGAGCATGTCGGCTACTTGTTGGCGCTGGCTGGCTACGTCGGCCTTGGCAATTCATGCTCGTTTGCCCGGTGCTGATGGCTTCCTATCCAGCTTGGTCAATACGGGCAGATCAGATTCGAACCGCGGCATGCATCGCTGCAAATGGAACTCAACAGTTAGAGTGTACCGGCGAGCTTGGCGGGTTGTTCATGGATGCTCTCCGTTGGGGAGCGCTTTTCTGCAGTCTGATTGCCGGTCCGTTTTTGGGGCGCTATCTCGCTCGCCGTTGGCTAAAGCCACGAAATGAGGCTCAATGACCTTCGCCGCCACAGTTCTCACGCTCTATCCAGAAATGTTCCCCGGCCCGCTGGGCGTCAGCCTTGCCGGGCGCGCGTTGCGGGAGGGGACGTGGGCGATGGATGCGGTGCAGATTCGGGACTTTGCTATCGACAGGCACAAGACCGTCGACGACACGCCGGCAGGCGGCGGGGCGGGGATGGTGTTGCGGGTGGATGTGCTTTCCAAAGCTATCGACCATGCGCGGGAAGCGCATCCCGGCTGCCCGGTGATCGCCATGACGCCACGCGGCAAGCCGCTGACGCAGGAGCGCGTTCGGGAGCTTGCCGAGGGGCCGGGGGTGATCGTCATGTGCGGCCGGTTCGAGGGTTTTGACGAGCGGATTTTCGCGGGGAGAGAGGTCGAGGAAGTCTCGGTCGGCGACATCGTGCTTTCGGGCGGGGAATGTGCCGCGCTGATGCTGCTCGACGCTTGCATTCGGCTGCTTCCCGGCGTAATGGGCGCGGCTTCTAGCGGGCATGAGGAGTCGTTCGAGAACGGCCTCCTTGAATACCCGCACTACACCCGACCTGCTGAGTGGGAAGGGCGCACGATCCCTGAAGTGCTGCGATCGGGGGATCATGCGAAGATCGCGGCGTGGCGCAAGTCACAGTCCGAGATCGATACACGGTTACGCAGGCCGGACCTTTGGGAGCGCCACATCGGCGTTCGGGTCCAGTCTGCCTCTGGCGCGCAGCGTGAAGTGCAGGACGATTGAAAATGAACCTGATTCAGCAGCTTGAAGCTGAAGCCATCGCCGAATTCAAGGCGAAGAAGGAAATTCCGGACTTCCGCGCAGGCGACACCGTCCGCGTCGGCGTGCGCGTCGTCGAAGGCGAGCGTACCCGCGTCCAGGCCTACGAAGGCGTGTGCATCGCGCGTTCGAACCGTGGCCTCGGCTCGAACTTCACCGTTCGCAAGATCTCGTTCGGCGAAGGCGTGGAGCGCGTGTTCCCGCTCTACTCGCCCAACATCGATTCGATTACCGTGGTGCGCCGTGGTGTCGTGCGTCGTGCGAAGCTCTACTATCTTCGTGGCCGCACCGGCAAATCGGCGCGTATTGCTGAGCGTAAGGTCACCAAGGCCTGAGCAACGCCGCGACACGGCTAACGTGTTAGAAAGGCGTCCTGGCTCAGAGCCAGGGCGCCTTTTCTGCTTTCATACGCAACCATTTCGGGCCACCTAGGCGCATCGCAAACATGCCCCGCAACAATCCGGGCCAGAGGATACCGAAAACCCATGCGTCATTTTCGCCTGCTCGCCGCCTGCGCGCTTTCGACCTTCATCGCCGCGCCCGCGCTTGCCCAACAGGGATCACCGATGACCACTGCCGCGCCTGCTGATGCCCAAGCTCAAGCGACGAGTCTGACGTTCGAGCGCGTGTTCGCCAGCCCGAGCCTGAATGGTCCGGCGCCTCGCGCGGTTAAGCTTTCGCCCGATGGCCGCTACCTGACGCTGTTGCGCAACCGCGCCGACGACCGCGAGCGCTATGATCTCTGGGGCTTTGATCGCCAGACCGGCGAGTGGAAGATGCTGGTGGATTCGCTCAAGCTCTCCTCCGGTCGCCAGTTGAGCGAAGCCGAGAAGATGCAGCGCGAGCGCCAGCGCATCGGCGATCTCAAGGGCATCGTGTCGTACGAGTGGAGTGCGGACAGCAAGTCGGTGCTGGTGCCGGTGGACGGCGACCTGCTGCTCGCGGGTCTCGACGGCTCGGTGCGCAAGGTTGAGGGCACCAAGGGCGGCGAACTGACGCCGAAGCTCGGGCCCAAGGGCGAGCATATCGCTTTCGTGCGTGACCGCCGCTTGTGGGCAGGGCCCGTGACGGGTGCGGCGGCGCAGGCAATCACGCCGGAGGAGGCAAATGCCGACGTCCATTGGGGTGAGGCGGAGTTCGTTGCCCAAGAGGAAATGAACCGCTTCAACGGTTTCTGGTGGTCGCCGGATGAAAGCCGCATTGCGGTGGAGCGCTTTGACGAAAGCATGGTCGGCGTGGTCACCCGCGCGGCCATCGGTGCGGAAGGCACCAAGACCTTCGACCAGCGCTATCCGGCAGCGGGCACACCCAATGCCGAAGTCTCGCTCTATGTGATGGCGCCGGACGGATCGAGCCGGGTGCAGGTCGACCTTGGCGCGAACAAGGACATCTACCTCGCCCGTGTCGACTGGGCGCCCGATGGCAAGACGCTCTACGTCCAGCGCATGAACCGCGAGCAGACCATGCTCGACATGCTCAAGGTCGATCCCATGACCGGCAAGTCGAGCGTGCTGTTCAGCGAGAAGGCGGCGGACAAGCACTGGATCGACCTCTCGGACAGCTATCGCTTCCTTTCGGACGGCAGCCTTGTCTGGTGGTCCCAGCGTGATGGCTTCGGGCACCTCTACCGTTTCAACAAGGGCAAGTGGAGCCAGTTGACCAAGGGCGACTGGGTGGTGACCGGCCTTGTCGGCGTCGACGAGAAAGGCGGCAAGCTCTACCTCACCGGCACCAAGGACGACGTTCTGGCACAGCAGGTCTATGCGATGGATCTGAGGGCGCCGGGCAAGCTGACGCGACTGACAGAACTCGGCTGGGTCAACGGCGCGAGCATGGACAAGAGCGGGCAAACGCTGATGATCACGCGCTCGTCCGATGCGCAGCCGTCGCAGTCATATATCGCGGACACCACCGGCAAGCGGCTGGCGTGGATCGAGGAAAACAAGGTCGCTGGCTCGCACCCTTATGCACCCTACCTTGCCAGCCATCGCCCGGCGCAGTTCGGCACGATCCCGGCTGCGGACGGGACGCCGCTGCACTACATGATGATCACCCCGCCACTGGAGCCGGGCAAGAAGTATCCCGTGTTCACTTATCACTATGGCGGGCCGACTGCGCAGGTGGTGAGCAAGGGCTTCCAGGGCGCTCTGGCGCAGGCGATCGTCGACAAGGGCTACATCTACTTCGCGATCGACAATCGCGGCTCGGACACTCGTGGCGTGAAGTTCGCCTCAGCGCTCCATCACGCAATGGGCTCGGTAGAGGTCGAGGACCAGTTGGCAGGCGCCTTGTGGCTCAAGAAGCAGTCGTTCGTCGATGCCGACAAGATCAGCACGTTCGGCTGGTCCTATGGCGGCTACATGTCGATCAAGATGCTCGAGGCCAATCCGGGCGCCTATGCGGCGGGCATTGCCGTGGCACCGGTGACCAAGTGGCAGATGTACGACACGACTTATACCGAGCGTTATCTTGGCGATCCGAACAAGTTGCCGCAGGTCTATGAAAAGTCGAACGCCTTGGCCGAGACAGGCAAGATCAGCGACCCTCTGCTGATCATCCACGGCATGGCCGACGATAATGTGGTGTTCGAGAACGCCAGCGCGATCATCGCCAAGATGCAGGCCGAAGCGGTGCCGTTCGAGATGATGCTTTATCCCGGCTACACCCACCGCATCAGCGGGCCGAAGGTTAGCCAGCATTTGTACGAGACGATTTTCCGCTTTCTTGACCGTAATGGCGCAGGGAGTGGCAAGTAGCCTCACTTCATGGGCCTAAAGCCCAAAACACTTGGCTGGTCGGAACCAGCCGCTAGGGAACGGTCCGTCCGCAGTTGAGGGGCGGGCCGCAGGAAGGGAATGGAAATGGGTTACCGGGTTGTAGTGGTCGGCGCGACGGGGAATGTGGGCCGGGAGATGCTCAACATTCTGGCCGAGCGCGAGTTTCCCTGCGACGAGATCGCGGCAGTCGCCTCGCCGCGCTCGCAGGGCACCGAAATCGATTTCGGCGAGAGCGGCCGGAAGCTCAAGGTCCACAACATCGAGAACTTCGACTTCACCGGTTGGGACATGGCATTGTTTGCAGCAGGTTCCGGCCCGACGGCGATCCATGCGCCCCGTGCGGCTGCTGCGGGCTGCGTGGTGATCGACAACTCGTCGCTCTACCGCATGGACCCGGACGTGCCGCTGATCGTGCCTGAAGTGAACCCTGACGCGATCGACGGCTATACCAAGAAGAACATCATCGCGAACCCCAACTGCTCGACCGCGCAATTGGTCGTGGCGCTCAAGCCGCTTCACGATGCCGCGAAGATCAAGCGCGTCGTCGTCGCCACCTACCAGTCGGTTTCCGGCGCGGGCAAGGAAGGCATGGACGAGCTGTTCGAGCAGAGCCGCGCGATCTTCGTCGGTGATCCGAAGGAGCCGAAGAAGTTCACCAAGCAGATCGCATTCAACGTGATCCCGCACATCGACGTGTTCCTCGACGACGGTTCCACCAAGGAAGAGTGGAAGATGGTCGCCGAGACCAAGAAGATCCTCGACCCCAAGATCAAGCTGACCGCGACCTGCGTGCGCGTACCGGTGTTCGTCGGGCACTCCGAGGCCGTCAACATCGAGTTCGAGGACGAAATCAGCGCCGAGCAGGCCCAGGATATCCTGCGCGAAGCGCCCGGCGTGATGCTGATCGACAAGCGCGAAGACGGCGGATACGTGACCCCGGTCGAATGCGTGGGCGATTATGCCACCTTCGTTTCGCGCGTGCGTGAAGATCCGACCGTCGACAGCGGCCTTTCGCTGTGGTGCGTGTCTGACAACCTGCGCAAGGGTGCGGCCCTCAATGCGGTACAGATCGCCGAACTGCTCGGCCGTCGCCACCTCAAGAAAGGCTGAGCCATTTCATGACGACAGTCACCACCGAGTTCTTCCCTGGATTTGGCGACGCGCAACTGGCGCTGCACCGGCTGGGGCAGGGAAGGCCGGTGGTGCTGCTGCATGGGCTTTTTTCCTCCGCCGAGGTCAACTGGATCAAGTTCGGCACGGCAGCGCAACTGGCCGAGGCAGGGTTCGAATGCCTGATGCCGGACCTACGGGTGCATGGTCAGAGCGCCGCGCCGCACGATCCAGGCGCGTATCCGCAAGACGTGCTGGTGCGCGATCTGGAATCGCTGGTTGCGCATCTTGGACTCACGGATTTCGACCTCGTTGGATTCTCGCTCGGCTCGCGCACGTCGGCGCGTGCGGTGATTGCCGGGATGCGACCGCGCAGGCTTGTGCTCTCGGGCATGGGCCTTGAGGGCCTTGCCGGCTGGGCGCGGCGGCAGGACTTCTTCCTCGACGTGATCGACCGCTTCGGCACGATCAAGCGCGACGATCCTGCCTATTTCTCGCAACAGTTCCTCAAGACCATGGGTGTCGATCGCGTGGCGGCGCGCCTGCTGCTGGGGACGATGGCCGATACCGATCCCGCAGAGCTTGCCGCGATCACCATGCCGACGCAGGTGCTGTGCGGCGATCAGGACAACGACAACGGTTCGGCCGAACGGCTGGCCGAGGTTTTGTCCGATGCCGTGCTGACGTTCATTCCCGGCACGCACATGAGCTGCGTGACGCGTCCTGAAATGGGGCGCGAGCTTGTCGCTTTCCTGCGGGGCTGAAAAAGGCGACGAGACCCCCTTGCCGACCTCAGGCATTGGTGGCAGCTTCGCTCAATAACGAACGGGCCGACAAGAGCTCTCTCGGGATTGAGGATGCAATGATTTCAAGGAAGCTGCTTGCCGCGATGTTGGCAGGCGTTCTGGTCCCCGCTGCTGCCAATGCTGCGACGACCGTATCGGCTATAAAGCCGGATAGCGTTGCCGAAGCGCTCAAGAACCTCGGCTATACCGCAGAACTTGCCAAGGATGCCAACGGCGATCCCTTGATCAACACCGAGATCGGCGGGTGGCAGGCGGCGCTACTGTTCTACGAATGCAACGAGAAGACTCACGACGGCTGTCAGTCGCTGCAGTTCGTTGCCAATTTCACGCCGGAGAAGAAGTTTACTGCAGAAGATGCCGTGCGCTTCAACCGCAACACCCGCTTCGCCTCGGTTTCGCTGGGCAAGGAAGAGAGCGTGATGATGACGTGGGACGTGGTGACTGGGAAAGGCATCGATTTCGAGGTTTTCTCCAATGCGGTCGACATGTTCCGCAGCGCCATGGACACGCTCGGCACCGAAGTTTTCAAGTAACGGAGCCCGCCCCGGCCACCCCGGGCGCAGGGAACGCAACCTGGGCAATCCGCGAGCAGGGCTAGCTGCTTCGGGTTGCCTTTTCTTTTGAGGTTAGCGGAACGGCGGTTTGTTGCCGCCGCCGCATCAGCATCATCGGAACGGCGGTTCGTTGAACGCGCGCAGCTTGCGGCTGTGGAGTCGGGCGCCTTCGCGGCGGAGCAGGTCACAAGCGGTCGTGCCGATGGCAAGGTGCGCGGCGATGGCTTCCTCGTAGAAGCGGTTGGCCTGTCCCGGCAGCTTTATCTCGCCGTGCAGGGGCTTGTCCGATACGCACAACAGCGTCCCGTAGGGCACGCGGAAGCGATAGCCTTGGGCGGCGATCGTCGCGCTTTCCATGTCGATGCCGACTGCACGGCTGAGCGAGAGGCGGCGGGCAGAGTGGCTGTAGCGCAGTTCCCAGTTGCGGTCGTCGGTGGTGACGATGGTGCCGGTGCGCATGCGCTTCTTGAGATCTGTACCGCCTTCGCCCGAGACGAGTTCGGCTGCCTTCTGAAGCGCGACCTGCACTTCGGCGATCGCGGGAATGGGGATCTCAGGTGGCAGAACCGGATCGAGCACGTGGTCATCGCGCAGGTATGCGTGGGCGAGCACGTAGTCGCCGATCTTCTGGGTGGGACGAAGGCCGCCGCAATGGCCGATCATCAACCAGGCCTCGGGGCGGAGCACCGCGAGGTGGTCGCAGATCGTCTTGGCATTGGACGGGCCGACGCCGATGTTGACCAGCGTGATGCCCGACTTGTCCGGCGCGACGAGGTGATAGGCCGGCATCTGGTGCCGCCGCCAAGCCGTGTCCGAAAGGCGAGCACGGGCATTCTCGGTCCGTGCATCGAGGCTGAGGCCTCCGGCACCCGTCAGAGCGACGTAGCTCTCGCCATCGATCTGCATACCCGCCCAGTCGACGAACTCGTCAACATAGCGATGGTAGTTGGTGAAGAGGATATAGCGCTGGAAATCCTCGATCCGCGTGCCGGTATAGTGGGCAAGGCGGGCGAGGCTGAAGTCGGTGCGCAACCCGTCGAACAGCGAGAGCGGCAGCGGACCGTCGCCGACGTTGTATTCGCCATCGGCAATCTCGTCGCCGATATGGGCAAGATCGGTCGCGGGGAAGTGCTTGGCCAGTTCCGGCGGACTGACGCGGCCGATCTGCGCGCCGTAGGCTCCGTCGAGCACATAGGGGAAGGGTATCTCCTGCCGTGACCGGCCGACTTCGATGCGCACGTTGTAGGACGAGCGGATCAGTTCGATCTGCTCCGCCAGGTAATCGGCGAAAAGGGTGGGGCGGGTGACCGTGCAGGCATAGTCGCCACGCTGCGTCAGCCGTCCGAAGGCGCGGCCGGTCGATTCGCTGTCCGGATCGTTTTCCAGCCTGATGCGCAGTTCGGGATAGCAGTAGCTGCCATCGTGGCGCTTGTTGATCGAAGGGATGGTACCGGTGTTGGCATAGACCGCGATGTCTTCGCGTAGCTGGGCAACGGCGGTGTCATAAAGACGGGAAAGTTCGGCGAGGATCGTTTCGGTTGTAGCCATCGGAACAGATGTAGCGCGGCGGAGTGTCACTGCAAAGACGCCGCTGGTCGAACACTGCAACAAAGGAACTGGAACTTGAATGGTCGACATGTTCGCTTGATAACGCTGTCATGGCAGGTGGAGTGTTAGAGATGCGTCCTGGTTTGGTGTCGCTTGCGATTGTTTCGCTGTTGGGAGCAGGGGAGGCTGCGGCGCAGAATACGTCTGCATCGCCTTCCCCGATCATCGACGTTCACATGCATGCGATGGCCGATGCGCCGTGGGCTGTCCCCGTCTGCCCTAATCAGGCACGCTTCGAAGCCTCTGATCCCAAGAATGGTCCGGAAGCTCCGTTCGGTTGGTCAAAGGAAGAGTGTTCGCCAAAGCTCTATCCCGCGCCGAAGGGGGAGTACATGAAGGCGGTGCTGGCGGAAATGGAGCGTCTGAACGTGCGCGGTGTCGTGTTCGGCGATGTCGAGGCGGTGAAGAAGTGGCACGCAGCCGCGCCCGATCGCGTGATTCCGGGAACTGCGTTCGGCCGGATCGAAGGGACTGATGCTGCAAAACAGCTGAGGATGCTTGAAGTGGCCTTCACGAAAGACGGCTTCAAGGTGATGGGTGAGATCGGCTTGCAGTATGAGGGCGTTTCGCCGTCTGACATGCGCGTCGACCAGTACTTTGCGCTTGCCGAAAAGCTCGACATTCCAGTGGCGATTCACATGGGGACTGGCGGATCCGGTCGGGCGAATGTGGCCATGCCGACATACCGTGGATCAATGGGCAACCCGCTGCTGCTTGAGGAATTGCTGGCCAGACATCCGAAGTTGCGGGTGCAGGTGATGCACGCAGGCTATCCGATGATCGACAACATGCTCACGCTTCTGCAGGCCAACAGCCATGTTTACGTGGATGTTGCCGGCCTGATCTGGAGCTATCCGCGCAAGGAAGTGAACCGCTACATCGCAAGGCTGGTCGATGCCGGTTTTGGTGACCGCGTGATGTATGGAACCGACCAGCTCGCCTGGCCGGGGCTGATGGCCTATTCCATCGCGCTGATCCAGAACGCGGATTACCTCAGCCCGGAGCAGAAGCGAGATATCCTGTACAACAACGCAGCGCGCTTCCTTCGGCTGGATCCAGCGAAGTAGCGCGCAAAAAAGGGGGCGGCCCGGAAGGCTGCCCCCAATCCTTCATCCGAGAATGCGGGGAAGCCTCAGGCTTCCGCTTCCTCGCTGCCTTCCAGCAGCTCGGCCGGGATTTCACCCGGTTCCGCGTTCGGATCGTAGGCTTCGGTGAAGCCGCCGACTTCGTTGTCGAACATCGCGTCGATGACGTTGACGCCCTGCGACTGCAGCGCGGCTTCGTCTGCCGAACGGGCGACGTTGACCTTGACGTTCACGGTGACTTCCGGGTGCAATGCCACCTTGACGGTGTACACGCCCAGCGTCTTGATCGGGCGTTCCAGAACGACCATCGACTTGGTCACCTTGGCGCCCTGTTCGGCCAGCGCGTCCGAGATATCGCGAACCGAGACCGAGCCGTAAAGCTGGCCAGCGTTCGACGAAGCGCGGATGAGCACGACTTCCTTGCCTTCGACGTTGGCCGATTCGGCCTTTGCGTCTTCACGGCGGGCGGCGTTATCGGCTTCGATGCGGGCACGGTTGGCTTCGAAGACCTTGCGGTTGGCTTCGTTGGCGCGCAGGGCCTTCTTGTTGGGAAGAAGGAAGTTGCGGGCGTAGCCGTCCTTCACGGTGACTTCGTCACCGATCGAACCGAGCTTCTCGATGCGCTCGAGCAGGATGATCTGCATGGTTAGCGCTCCTTACTTGACGATGTAGGGCAGGAGGCCGATGTGCCGGGCGCGCTTGATCGCCTGGCTCAGCTCACGCTGCTTCTTCGCCGAAACGGCGGTGATGCGCGACGGCACGATCTTGCCACGCTCGGACATGAAGCCCTGAAGCAGGCGCACATCCTTGTAGTCGATCTTCGGCGCGTTCTTGCCCGAGAACGGGCAGCTCTTGCGGCGACGGAAAAACGGACGAGCCATGTCTTATTCCCCTTCGCGTTCGCGGCGGCGGCTGCGCTCGCGGTCGTTCTTGCGCATCATCACGGACGGACCGCCTTCATGCTCGTCAACGCGGACGGTCATGTAGCGGATCACGTCTTCGTTGATCTGCGTCTGGCGCTCGAGCTCGGCGATGGTGGCGCCGGGAGCTTCGATGTTCAGCAGGACGAAGTGTGCCTTGCGGTTCTTCTGGATCTTGTAGGCCAGCGAACGGAGGCCCCAGGTCTCGGTCTTGGTGACCTTGCCGTTGTTGCTCTCGACGATTTCGGTGGCGGCGGCGGCAAGCGCGTCAACCTGAGCCTGGCTCAGATCCTGGCGAGCCAAAAAGACATGCTCGTAAAGCGGCATGCTTTGTGCTTCCTTATCTCTCTAACCGATCGCTGGCTGATCCGCGGGATTGCGGGGCCCCTCCGGCTTTCTTGAATTTCACTGGCCAGATGCCGGTGAAGGGGCGGCGCTTAGCGATTCTGGAGCGTAATGCAAGTGCGATCTTGTATTCCGGCCCCTTGCCAAGCCTGTGTGCAGTGCGTTTAATCGCCCTCTTAAGGGAGATTTCAATGCTGGTGAAGATCGAACGCCACGGCGCGGTTGCCGTGGTCACGCTCAACCGTCCTGAAGCGATGAACGCCTTGTCGGGCGCTTTGCGCACCGAGCTTGCGCAGGTCATGCGTGATGTCGATGCCGACGATGATGTGCGCACGGTGGTGCTGACCGGTGCAGGGGAAAGGGCTTTCACGGCTGGCCTTGATCTCAAGGAATTGGGCGCCGATACCTCCAAACTCGGAGACGCCAATGCTACCGAGGCGACCCGCAATCCGGTCAAGGCAGTTGAGGAATGCCGAAAGCCGGTAATCGGCGCGATCAACGGCGTGGCCATAACCGGCGGCTTTGAACTGGCACTCGCTTGCGATGTCCTGATCGCGTCGGAGAACGCGCGCTTTGCCGATACCCACGCGCGGGTCGGGATAATGCCGGGCTGGGGCCTTTCGCAGAAGCTTTCCCGGATAATCGGCGTCTCGCGAGCCAAGGAACTGTCACTTACCGGCAATTTCATCGATGCCGCGCAAGCGCTCGCGTGGGGTCTGGTCAACCGGGTCGTGGCACCTGCGGACCTGCTCCCGACTGCCATCGCGCTTGCGCAGGACATGGCGAGCATCGAGCCGCGCATGGCCAGCGCCTACAAACAGTTGATCGACGATGGCTATGCGCTTCCCTTTGGCGAGGCGCTGGCTCTGGAAGGGCAGGTTTCGAAGGCCATGAACGGCAAGGTCGACGCTTCCGAGGTGGAAGCGCGCCGTCTGGCTGTGATCGCGCGGGGACGGTCGCAGGGATAGACGTTCAGGCGGTCATGACTGCGCTTTTTCCTGGTGCTTTGGCGTTTCTGCCCGGCGTTCCACAGAACAGGGTCGACGTCAGGTTGGTAGATCGCACTGCCAGATAGCTAGCTACGGCAAGCAACAACACCGTCGATGCACCAAGAAGCCATTGCGCCTCCGCGGGAAGTGGCAAGCTGCGAACGTGGGGCAACAGAACCATCGCCCAGACGAGATGAAACAGGTAGATTGCCAGCGCGCCGTCGACGAAGAAGGTCACTACCCGGTTTGGCCCGCGTATGCTCCACGCCAGCACCCGAAACAGCGCGAGCGACATCAGATATGCCAGCGGCAGCTCCAGCGCGCGGAGTGTGAGCGTTCCGGCAAGATCAGGGTAGATCTCCCTGCCCAAGGCAGGGCGGATCAGCGGATCGAGCGGTATGTAAGGTACCAGCAGCAGGACTATGCCCACGCCGATCCAGCGGCTTTGTAGTGCGAACAACCGCTCGCCGATGTGGCCATGCCAAGCCATTATGCCGAGCGCGAAGCTCGCGGCGTGGAACACGAACTGCTGCCACAGCAGCGTCTCGCTCGGCGCGTTCGGAATTGGCGGGACCTGCTCGGTGGCGTAGCGCACCAGTCCCCAAAGGCCAAGCAGGCCAAGGACAATAAGACCTCCCGGTCCTGACAGCAGCATTGCCCGCTGCATCCGCTCGCCCGGTTGCAGCCAGCGCACCGGCACGGCGGCGTAAGTCAGGCAGAACCCGAGCAGCACGACGAGGAACCACAGATGGTCGAGCGCCAATGGCAGGCCGAGGAAAGTTGGTGATGGCTTGCCCAGCAGGCTGTCCTGCAATTGGTATTGCAAGGCGCCCAGCGTCAGCAGGCTGGCGAGGAACGGCAGGCCGAGGCGGCGCGTCCGCTCGGCAATCCACGCACCGGTGCCCTTGCGCTGACGGATCATGCCCGCGAAATACCCGGCCAGCATGAAGAAGGCGAACATGCGGAAGACGTGCGTGATCGAGGCCCATCCGCCGATCAGCAGCGATTGCTGGAATTCGGTTGCCGCAGGATCGCTCTCGAAGATTGCCTTGGTCGCCACGTGGAACGGCAGCCCCAGCAACAGCAACAGCGCGCGGGCCGCGTCGAGGTGGTGCAGGCGTTTGGCGGACGGTGTCATCGCCCGCGCTCTAGCGACATTGCTCGACTGGTGCGAGATAGTGATTTCACCGTTTCGAGCGCAACGTGGAGGGCGACGTTAGGCCGAAAGTAACCAGCTTCGTTTAAGCGGTCACGCTGGACCTGGTGCAGCTTGCAGGACGAATGCCGGAATACGATGGCGGTAAGAGGAATCTTCAGGGGTTTGGTGCGGCAAGGTGGCGTCGGCAACAGCCACGTAACCGGAACTGCAGCGGCGCTGCCTGAAGAGACCGAATGCGATCCTGCCCTGCGCCTTGCCGTCATGGAGGAGTTCGAACACTCCGGCCTCGGCTGGCTTTGGGCGACCGACGCCGAAGGGCGATTGAGCTACATCTCTGCCAATGCCACTTCCGGCGCTTCGTCTCTCGTCGGACGGTCGTTCACAACGATCGTCGAAACTGACAGCGATGCGGCGCAGGAGCAGTCGGCCCGCACGCTGGGTTTCCAGCTATCGGCCCACAGCCGGATCGCGGACCTGATCGTCCGCCTTGCGGTCGACAAGGAGGATGGTCGCTGGTGGTCCCTTTCGGGGCAGCCCCGCCAGCGCGAGGATGGCAGCTTCGCGGGCTACACCGGCTTCGCGCGAGACGTCACACGCGAGTACACGCGCAAGCGCGACGACGAGCGTGCCGCCGAGTATGATTCGCTGACCCGCCTCTACAACCGCCACCGTATGACGCGCAGGCTCGACGCCATCCTGGCCGCCTTCCGCCCGGCGGGCCGTTGTTGTGGCTTGCTGATGCTTGATCTCGACAAGTTCAAGCATGTCAATGACACGATGGGCCATCCTGCTGGCGACGAACTCCTGCGACAGGTCTCCGAACGTCTGCGCAAGGTGACCGGCGATCGGGGTGAAATCGGGCGCCTCGGTGGGGATGAGTTCCAGATAATCCTTCCCGATCTTGATGATCGCGGACGGCTGGGAGAGATTGCCGCCAAGATCATCCAGATGCTCTCGCAGCCCTATGCCATCGGCGGCAAGCGCGCAGTGATCGGGGCGTCGGTCGGCATCGCCGTATCTCCGCACGATGGCGAGGATCGGGAGGCCATCGTCGCCTCGGCCGACCTTGCGCTCTACGCCGCAAAGAACGGGGGGCGCGGTCAGTTCCGTTTCTTTTCGGCAGACCTGAAGGACGAGGCGCAGGAGCGCACCGTGCTCAATCAGGACTTGCGCGAAGCGCTGACCCGCGACGAACTCGAACTGCACTACCAGCCCGTGGTTCGTATTGCCGACAACTACGTCGTCGGCTTTGAGGCGCTGCTGCGCTGGAATCATCCTGAGCGGGGAGCGATTCCCCCCTCGCTGTTCATTCCGATTGCCGAGGAAAGCAACCTGATCGTGCCGCTGGGCGAATGGGCCCTGCGCAAGGCGTGCGAGGATGCGGCGAAGTGGCCAGACAACGTGCGGCTGGCAGTCAATGTCTCGGCAGTGCAGTTCGCGGTGCCGGGCTTTGTCGGCTCGGTTGCCTCGGCACTCGCGGTCAGCGGGCTTGACCCGGAACGACTGGAACTTGAGCTGACCGAAACCGTGTTTATGCGCGAGAGCGAGGCGGTGGATGAGACATTTGCTGCGCTCAAGGGCCTTGGCGTTCGCCTTGCGCTCGACGATTTCGGAACAGGCTATTCGTCGCTCAGCTATTTGCGCTCGGCCCCGTTCGACAAGCTCAAGATCGATCGCAGCTTTGTCGAGACCTGTGCTGCGAAGGACCAGAACAGCGCCAAGATCATCTCCGCCATTTTCGGGCTCGCCGACGCGCTCGGCATGGAGACCACGGTCGAGGGCGTCGAGGCCTTCGACCAGTTGGACGTGGTCAAGAAACGCGGCGCGAAGCTCGTGCAGGGGCATCTCTTCGCCCGCGCCATGCCTTTGGCCGAAGTCGAAGCAAAGCTTGTAAGCGGCGATCTCAAGCTTGAGCCCAGCGGGCCAAAGCGCCATCGGCCCGAACGACGCTCGGTGTTCCGCAGGGTCATCGTGATTCACGAAGACCATCGCTACGAAGCCGTGATGCGCGATCTTTCACGGACAGGCGCGCGGATCGACGGACTTCTGGGAGTTCCAGTCGGCACCAGCCTGGTGGTCGATCTGGGCGGTGGGCAGATCGTCGTGTCGATGGTCGTGCGGTCCGAAGAGGCGGTCATCGGCGTCGAATTCGAACAGTCGCTGACCAGTGACGGGGCGGGCGGCCTATGCACCCGGCACCGCGTGCCGCCCTCAACGCTGGCTGCGGCCGCAGCGGCGGCAGAGCCAAAGGGCAAGCCCCGTTTCATTCAGGTTGCCGTGCCAGGATCGCGCGACCGGACGTAAAAAGCCTCTTCGGGACCCTTGCGCTCCGTCGGCCGTTACCGCACATCTCCCCGGCATCTGCCAATTCTCAAGGACGCTTGCCCCTCATGCCTTCCGGCCTAGTCGCCCTGCTTGACGACGTTTCCGTCATCGCCCGTGCCGCCGCTGCTTCGTTGGACGATGTCAGTGCTGCCGCAGCCAAGGCGGGGAGCAAGGCTGCGGGCGTCGTCATCGACGATGCAGCGGTAACCCCGTCCTACGTCACCGAGTTCACGCCCGACCGCGAACTGCCGGTGATTGCCCGCATCGCCAAGGGCAGCCTGTTCAACAAGCTGGTGATTTTGCTGCCCGCCGCACTCCTGCTTAGTGCATTCCTGCCCGGCGCGATAACCCCGCTGCTCATGGCGGGCGGCCTTTTCCTGTGCTTCGAGGGCGCCGAGAAGGTGATCGAGAAGCTGGGCGGTGAAAAGCACGGGCAGACACTGGAAGATCAGCCCACCGATGCCGCGGCGTTCGAGAACGAGCGCGTATCAGGAGCCGTGCGGACTGATCTCATCCTCTCGGCCGAGATCATGGCGATCGCGCTGGCGGAAGTCGCCAATCAAGGGATCGTCCAGCAGGCGCTGATCCTTGCGGTCGTGGGTATCGCGATTACCGTGGCCGTCTATGGCGCGGTGGGCTTGATCGTGAAGATGGACGACATTGGCCTGCATCTGGCCAAGAAGCCTTCCGCACTGGCTCGCAGCACCGGCGCTTTTCTTCTGCGTGCGATGCCTGTGCTGCTTGCGCTGCTGGCAACGGTCGGCACTGCTGCGATGCTCTGGGTCGGTGGCGGGATCATCCTGCACGGGCTTGAAGTTCTTGGCGTGCCAGGTCCTGCAGGCATTGCCCACGCTGCCCAGCACGCGGTCGAACATGCCACGGGGGCACTCGGCGGCGTGCTCGGCTGGCTGACTTACGCCGTGCTGTCAGCGCTCGTCGGACTGGTTCTGGGGGGCATAGTTGCCTTCGTCGTCCACATGATCGGCAAGGCACGCGGCAAGCACTGATCCCGCCGCGTCAGGCGGCGTGGCGGATCGGAGCGAGCTTTGGAACATGGCCGTCGCGATAGTGCCGGATCGCAAATTCGCTGACGAGCGTCTCGAACACCTCGTCATGCAGGCGATGCTCGAACTCGAGGCCTGAAACACGGTCGCGGCTCCATACCACGAAGGCGAGCTTGGGCTGAAGGCCCGGCAGCATCAGGTAGATCGGCTCATCCACGCGCAGCTTCTCCAGCCCTTCGATCCGCGCGCCGTAGGGATTGAGATCCTTAAGCATAACGGTTGACCGTATCGCGCCGCGCTTGCACCGCACGGGAAGCTCGATTCCGACGCGCGGTGCGCGGCGTTTGGCATCGTATTCGTCCGCATGATTATCGAGCGACATGGCAGGTCCTCCTGATGCATTAACCACACGCGTAAGAACGACCGAACTGCACCAGCATTCAGGGGCAACGAGGTTTTTCTAGAAGCGTGCGCCCTTCGCAAGCTGTCAGGCGTTCTTTGCAAGTGCCTTGTTGAAGGCGGTTGCGCTGGATCAAGTCCGCTGATGCGGCCAATGGTAATGAGTAGGTCGACTTCAGGCATCCCGGAGGAGACCTACCAATGACTTGTGCCACGCTCGCGGAACTTGCACCGCATCGAACCTATGAAACCCGCGACGGCACGCGGCTCGACGTGCGTTCGGCCTTCGCCGAGGATGAAGCAGCACTCGAAGCCTTCTTCGAGCGGGTCAGCGACGATGATCGGCGGTTCCGCTTTCTCTCCGCCGCTAGGCATGTCGGGCATGATCAACTAGTTCCACTAACCCATTGCGATCATTGGCGTACCGAAAGCTTCCTTGTGTTCGAGCATGAGACCGGAGCCTTGGTCGCCTCGGCCATGCTTGCTTGCGATGCCAGAATGGAAACGGGAGAGATCGCCGTTTCGATCGACGGCGCTTATCGCGGACGTGGCATCGGTTGGGCGATACTCGATCTGCTCGGTGAGGAAGCGCGCAAGCGTGGACTCAAGAAGGTGATCTCCATCGAGGACCGCGGCAATCACGCCGCTATCGAGCTGGAGCGAGAGCGAGGCTTCGTGCCCCACGGCATCGAGGGCGATCCGCATCTCGTTCTTCTGGAAAAGCGCTTCGACTGAGCGGCATCGGGACGGTCGGACTGACGCGACGGGCGGGGCGTAAACCCTTTTCCGTCGCGCAAGTCAGGACAATCGGTCCAGAATGTCGCGGGCAAACCTAGCGAGAGTGTCGTCCCGCGCACCCATCACCACGATGCGGTCTCCGGGACGGACGATTTCCACGATCCTGTCGGCGCAGTCGGCACGCGATGGTACATGCTCGGCAATCCCGCCGTGCTCGCGGATCATCGTCACGATCTGTTCGGACCCAACCGAGCGGTCCACCGTGCCGCCGAAATATACCGGATCGCACAGGATCGTGATGTCGCCGGGCGAGAGGCGTGTCGCCAGAACTTCGGCCAGTTCATGCCCCATCTGTCGCAGGGGGCCGTAACCGTGCGGCTGAAAGAACGCAATCACGCGCCCCGGATGGACCTTTAGCGTGGCGAGCGTTGCGGCAACTTTCTCAGGGTTATGCCCGAAATCGTCGATCACCGTCACGCCCGAGGCAGACGTGCCGACAATGTCGAACCGGCGGGCGAGGCCTGCAAACCCGGCCAGTTGCGCCACGGCCTCATCGACCGGGATTCCGGCAGCAGAGGTAGCAGCGATCGCCGCCAGCGCATTGGAAAGGTTGTGTCGTCCCGGCACCTGGAGGGTGAGCGCATGGCTCGAACCATCGCGCCGGTCGAGCATCCGTGCAGAAATGCTTGTTGGCCCTTCGCTTATGCTGCCTTCCTCAACCGAGATCTGCGCATCTGCGCCAAAGCCGAAGGTTACCGCATGGCTTGCTTGCCCGATCAGGTCCATGCTCTCGGCATCGTCGGCATTGATCACCGCGACCTTGGCCCGAGCGATGAAATTACCAAACAAGGCCCGCAGTTCCTCGAGACTCTTGTGATCGAGACTGACGTTGTTGAGCACGGCGACTTCGGGATCATAGAGCGCGATCGACCCGTCGCTTTCGTCCACCTCCGAAACGAATGCCGGGCCGTGGCCTACGCGGGCCGAGGCAAAGGGGGCATCGGGGGCGACGAAGTTCTTCATCACCGCGCCGTTCATGATCGTCGGATCGCGGCCCGCACCCGTCAGTATCCAGCCGATCATTCCTGTGACCGTGGACTTGCCGCTCGTCCCGCCCACGGCAATCCCCTGGGGCGCGGCGTTGAACAGGGCGGAGAGCAGTTGCGCACGGCTCATCCGGCTGCAGCCCAGTGCCTTGGCGCGGACCACTTCGGGCACGGTGTCCTCCACCGCGGCAGAAGCGACAAGGATCTGTTCCGCCGAGGTGATCCCCGATCCGTCCTGCGGGAACAACGCAAACCCCAGGCTTTCGAGCCAGCCGAACTTCTCCGGTGTCCGCCCCTGATCGCGGCTGCGGTCGGACCCGGCGACCTTCGCGCCCATGCCGCGCAGGATCAGCGCCAGCGGAAGCATCCCAGATCCGCCGATGCCGCAGAAAAACCATTCACGCGTGGCAAGTTCGTTCGGGTCAAGGGACGGTGGGGGTGCGGCGTCGGTCATGCCTATCCGGTATGCGCCCGCGCCGCCGGTGACAACCACCCGATTGCCGCTTTTACCGCATGGACGAAACCGGCTAGGGATGGGCCGTGACCCGACGCATCGCCATTTGCGCTCCTTCGACGCCGTTCACCCGCGATGACGCAGCTCGCGTGTCGGCCCTTGCTCAAGCGGAGTTTCCCGCGCTCGAACTTGTCTTTCACGACCAGTGCTTTGCCAGCGAAGGCCACTTTGCCGGACCAGACGCCCTGCGTCTTTCAGCGTTCGTCGAATGCGCCAACGATCCCGCCTTCGATGCCGTGTGGTTCGTGCGCGGGGGATATGGTGCCAACCGCATCACGATGGATGCGCTCCCGCTGCTGGAGGCCGCTGCCTACGACAAGCAGTACCTCGGCTATTCCGATGGCGGCACGCTGCTTTCCGCCCTTTATCGGGCGCGTATCGGTCGCTCAGTGCATGCGCCCATGCCGGTAGACCTTCGCCGCGAAGACGGCGAGGCCGCTGTGCGCCGCACGCTCGGTTGGCTCTCAGGATCGCGTGAAGGCCTCGAACCTTCGCTTTCGGACGGCAGGCCGGCGGTTGCTTTCAACCTGATGACGCTGGCCATGCTCTGCGGGACACCGCTGCTGCCCGATCTGTCAGGTCACGTCGTGATGGTCGAGGAAGTGGCGGAGTATCACTATGCAGTGGACCGCCTGCTATTCCATGTGACGAACTGCCTTGGCTCCACCGGCATGGCGGGCCTTCGTCTCGGTCGCGTCAGCCAGGTGCCCGAGAATGACCGGCCTTTTGGCTGCGAGGTCGAGGAGATGACCCGCTATTGGTGCGCCCGGACCGGCATTCCGTTCCTGGGGCCAGCCGACATCGGCCACGACATTGGCAACAAGATCGTCCCGTTCGGGCTTGCCTGAAACGGGCGGCGGCAATAGGGCGCGCGACCAATGTATCAGGGCGCGAAACAGGAGAGTTCGATGCGAGCATTCGTTTTCCCGGGGCAGGGCAGCCAGAAGGTCGGCATGGGACTGGAGCTTGCCGAGGCTAGCGCAGTCGCGCGCGAAGTGTTCGAGGAAGTCGACGATGCGCTCGGGCAGAAGCTCTTCCAGATCATGAAGGAAGGCCCCGAAGACGCTCTCACACTTACCGAAAATGCCCAGCCCGCGATCATGGCCAACGCCATCGCGGTGTTGCGCGTGCTCGAACGCGAAGGCGGCATCACGCTTGCCGAAAAGGCCGATTTCGTCGCCGGGCACAGCCTCGGCGAATACACCGCGCTCTGCGCCGCCGGAGCCTTCAGCCTTGCGGACACGGCTCGCCTGCTCAAGCTGCGCGGCCAGTCGATGCAGGCCGCCGTGCCGGTCGGCCAAGGCGCGATGTGCGCGCTGCTCGGTGCCGACATCGAAAAGGCTACCGCCCTGGCCGAAGCTGCCGCAGAAGGCGAAGTCTGCACCGTTGCCAACGACAACGATCCCACTCAGGTAGTGCTCTCGGGCCACAAGGCCGCGATCGAGCGCGCGGTTGCCATGGTCAAGGACCACGGCATCAAGCGCGGCGTGCTGCTGCCGGTCTCGGCCCCGTTCCACTGCCCGCTGATGCAGCCTGCGGCAGATGCGATGGCCGAGGCCTTCGAAAAGACGCCGCCTGCCGCCTTGCGTGTAGCCCTCTTCGCCAACGTCACCGCATCAGTCGTGACGGACCCTGCCGAAGTGAAGCGCCTCCTTGTCGAACAGGTCACGGGACGCGTCCGCTGGCGTGAAAGCGCGATCGCTATGAAGGACGCAGGCGTGGAGCAGTTCGTCGAACTGGGAGGCAAGGTCCTCGGCCCCATGATCAACCGCTCGGTCGCCGATGTCTCCGTCACCAGCGTGATCGGCATGGCCGACATCGAAGCCATTCTCAAGGAGCTCTGAGCCCATGGAAAACCGCCTTTTCGACCTCAGTGGCATGACCGCACTCGTGACCGGCGCGGCCGGTGGTATCGGTTCTTCGATTTGCCATGCGCTGGCGAAGCAGGGTGCCCGCATTGCTCTGTCCGGCACCAACCCGGCCAAGCTTCGCGCTTTCCGCGAGGAACTGAACGACACTTACGGTCACGATCACGTCGAGATCACGTGTGACCTGTCGAATACCGAGCAGGTCGAGCATCTCGTGCCCGCTGCGATGGATACGCTCGGCAAGCTCGACATCCTTGTGAACAATGCCGGCATCACGCGCGATAACCTTGCCATGCGGATGAAGGACGAGGAGTGGGACGCGGTTATCCGGGTCAACCTCGAAGCCGCGTTCCGCCTGATGCGCGCTGCCACCAAGCCGATGATGAAGGCCCGCTTCGGCCGCATCGTGACCATCACCAGCGTCGTCGGCGCAACCGGCAACCCCGGTCAGGTCAACTACGCTGCGGCCAAGGCGGGTCTGGTCGGCATGTCGAAGTCGCTGGGGCAGGAACTCGCCAGCCGCGGCGTCACGGTCAACTGCGTCGCCCCCGGCTTCATCCGTACCGCGATGACCGACGTGCTGCCCGATGGCCAGAAGGACGCGCTCAACGCCCGCATCCCGATGGGCCGGATGGGTGAGGGATCAGACATCGGCGCCGCCGTGGCTTACCTCGCCTCGAAGGAGGCCGGGTACGTCACGGGCCAGACCCTCCACGTCAACGGCGGCATGGCGATGATGTCCTGAGGGGCCTCCTGAGACCTGCCAAAGGCTGATTCTGGCGGTTTTATCCCCAACTTAGGGGACAAGGGCGGGGCCGGTGCTTGCCGAGCCCCGCCTCTGCTTTAAGACAGATGGTCCGAACCATACGCCGGGGAGCGTGATTCCCCGGTTCAGCCATATTCACGGGGGCAGGCCGTCGGCCCACTCCCCGGGGGGATCGAGACGAGAATGAAGGCGACGATCGAACGCGCGACGCTCCTGCGCTGCCTGTCCCACGTCCAGTCGGTGGTCGAACGCCGAAACACGATTCCGATCCTGTCGAACGTGCTGATCGAGGCTGCGCCCGATGGTACCGTTCGCCTGATGGCGACGGACCTTGATCTGCAGATCGTGGAATCGATGGCCGCCGTATCGGTGGAATCGGCAGGCGCGATCACCGTCTCGGCGCACCTCCTGTTCGACATCGCACGCAAGCTGCAGGACGGATCGCAGGTCAGCCTGGAAACCTCAGAAAACCGCATGATCGTCAAGGCGGGCCGCAGCCGTTTCCAGCTGCCAACTCTTCCTCGCGACGATTTCCCGGTGATCGTTGAAGGTGACCTTCCGACCAGCTTCGAAATCCCGGCGCGCACGCTGGCCGAATTGATCGACCGCACGCGCTTTGCGATCTCGACCGAAGAGACGCGCTACTACCTCAACGGCATATTCCTCCACGTCTCGGACGATGCCCAGCCGGTACTCAAGGCTGCCGCCACCGATGGTCACCGTCTGGCTCGCTTCACAATTGCGCGCCCGGATGGCGCAGAGGGCATGCCTGACGTGATCGTCCCTCGCAAATGCGTCGGCGAGTTGCGCAAGTTGCTTGAAGAAGTGCTGGATTCGGCCGTGCTGATCGATCTGTCGGCCAGCAAGGTACGCTTCACCCTGGGCGGCGAAAACGGCGTAGTGCTGACCAGCAAGCTGATTGACGGTACTTTCCCGGATTACAGCCGCGTGATCCCTACCGGAAACGACAAGTTGCTGAAGCTTGACCCGCGCTCTTTCTTCGAAGGCGTCGATCGCGTGGCGACTATTGCCACCGAGAAGACCCGTGCGGTCAAGATGGCGCTCGAGACCGACCGCGTCACGCTTTCGGTGACGAGCCCTGACAACGGCACCGCTGCTGAAGAACTGCCCGCAAACTACGCATCGGCGGGATTCGAGATCGGCTTCAACGCCAATTATCTCAAGGATATCCTCAGCCAGATCGACGGCGATACGGTCGAACTGCATCTTGCCGATGCCGGCGCGCCCACGCTGATTCGTCGCGATGAGAAGTCGCCCGCGCTCTACGTACTAATGCCGATGCGCGTCTAATTGTGTGTTACACCTGCCCGAAAGGGCAAGGTGTTGTAATCGCAGTTCAACATAGTCTATGTATGTTGCTGACCAATTGCCGAAGGTTAATTGCCGATAACCTTCCGAACAGTATTGTCCCACTGTTTCCCCTTTCGAACATGTTCACGCCCACGTGCGATTGTATCGTGACGAGGAGCAATGTTCATGGCGCACGACATCACCGATCAGGACATTTCGAAGAAGCTGAATTTCTTCAATATCGGCAGTGAGGACATAGCCCGCTTTGGTTCGCTGGGTCGCGCGATGGCGAGGCATGCGCCCGCTGCGCTTGATCAACTCTACGAACAGATTGCAAACACCCCCGAAACGGCGAAGTTCTTCGGCTCGCGCCAAACGATGCGTCACGCGCGTGACAAGCAGATCGAGCATTGGGCCGGCATGTTCGGTGGAACTGTTGATCGCAGCTATTTTGAGAGCGCTGAGCGCGTAGGCAATGTTCACGCCCGCATCGGCCTGGAACCGGGATGGTACATCGGCGCCTACGCCAGCGTGCTGGAACGCATCATCGACAAGATGTTCTCGGGGTCGGGCAGTATTCTGCGCCGCCGCAAGGTCGGGGCAGAAGTCGCTTCGATGGTGAAGATGGCATTGCTCGACATGGAGGTTGCCATCTCGGCATATTTCCGCGTCGAAGAGGCCGCCCGTGTTGCCGTGATCGACGAGGTCAGCTCGGCATTGCAAGGTATGGCAGAAGGCGATTTCGCGACGCATGCCCCCGAACTGCCCAAGGCATTCGCGGAATTGCAGCGCCACCTTGATGAAATGCGGCGTCAAGTCTCGGGCGCGCTTGGAGATGTGGCCGGAACCTCCAGCGCCGTGGACGTCGGTGCGCGCGAAATCCGCCAGGCCTCAGACGATCTTGCTCGCCGGACCGAGCAGCAGGCAGCAAGCCTCGAAGAGGCATCCGCCGCCATGACAACGCTGGCCGCTACGGTGAAGACAACCGCTGACGATGCCTCCCACATGCATGACTCCGTGCAACAGGCGCACGGTGAAGCGCTCAAGGGCGGGGCAGTCGTCAGTGAGGCCGTTCAGGCAATGAACGACATTCACCATTCTGCGCAGGAGATTGGCAAGATCATCTCGGTGATCGACGGGATTGCCTTCCAGACCAATCTTCTCGCTCTCAACGCCGGGGTCGAGGCTGCTCGCGCCGGTGATGCCGGACGTGGCTTTGCCGTCGTCGCTACAGAAGTGCGCGCGCTCGCTCAGCGCACGGCGGACGCGGCGCGCGACATCAAGCATCTGATCACGGCGAGTTCTACCCAGGTCGAACGTGGCGTCAGTCTTGTCGGCCAGACCGGCGAGACATTCGACCTGATCGTCGAGCAGGTCGGTCATGTCGCGAGGCTCGCAAGTAGCATCGCCGCCATGGCGCAGGAACAGGCAGGTAGCATCGGTCAGGTTCGCGAGACGGTGCGCGAGATGGATACCATGACGCAGCAGAACGCCGCCATGGTCGAAGAGGCGACCGCGGCTGCTCGCAGCCTTGCGGGCGAGGCTACGCGCCTGTCTTCACTGGTCGACCGCTTCCGGCTCGAAGGCGGCGCCGAGGCCAGGTCACCCGGCCTGCGCCACGCCGCCTGATCTAGCCCTTCATTCGGCGGCTTCGAGCAGTTCCGCGCGCTGCGGTCCCCGGATCAGCCCGCCCGGCGTGGCGCCTGTCCACTCGCCCTTGCGGAAAGTCACCTTGCCGCCCTTGATCGTGTAGTCATAGCCTTCCGCTTTCTGGAGCAGGCGCTTGCCGCCTGCCGGAAGATCGAAGGCCAGCCACGGCTTGAGCAGTTTCAGGTTCTCGAAGTCGATCACGTTGATGTCGGCAAGATAACCCGGCGCCAGGATGCCGCGATCATCGAGGCCGTAAAGCCGCGCCGTGTCGTGGCACTGCCGCTTCACTGCGTGCTCCAGGCTGATCCGGCCACCCCGCTTGCGCTCGCGCACCCAGTGTTCGAGCATGAAGGTCGGGCTGGCCGCGTCACAGATAGTGCCGCAGTGCGCGCCACCATCGGAAAGCGAGTTCACCGTATCGTCCGAAGCCTGCAGCGCCTCGAGGAAATCGAGATTGCCATCGGCATAGTTGAGGATCGGCAGGTAGATGAACCCCGTGCCATCGTTTTCCATCAGTTTGTCATAGGCATAGGCGTCGGGCGAGACACCCGCCGCCTTAGCGTGGGCAAGAATGCTGGCCTCGGCTTGTGGTTCGTAGTCGAACCCTTCGTCCATCACGAACTGGTTGTGCCACCCTTGCGAGATCATCATCAGCAGTCCGATGATGTCACTCTCTGGATAGACGTTGGCTTCCGACAGGACCTTTTCACGGAAGGCCGGGTCCTTGAGGTTTGCGAGCTGTTCGTCCCATGGGAGGTCGGCAATCGCCGCGTAGCTCGGGCGGAAACGGAAAGGATGGATGGTCCCCTGCCAGGCCATGATCACGCCGTTACCTCGCAGCGCGATCTGCGCGACGATGTTCGCCCCTTGCGCGTTCTGGCGGCGCATCTCCGCGATCTGTTCTTCCAGCGGCAATTCCTTGGCGATCGACTGGAGCGCGGCGTAAGTCACGGGCAGGCCGGTTTCGCGGCTCAATGCCCCCATCCAGCCAAACTCGTCCCATTCGCGCTTCATGTCCGATGCCATCTCGAACACGCCATGCCCAACACGCCCCATGGCACGGCCGATCTCGATCAGTTCCTCGGCGGTTGCCGTGGTGCCCGGCACGACTTCCCCGTCGACGGACTTGTGTATCACGGTGCGGCTCGTCGAGAAACCAAGCGCTCCGGCGCGCACGCCTTCCTCGACGATTTCGGCCATCTTGCGAATGTCCTCGTCGGTCGGAACCGCGCCCGGCTTTTCCCGATCGCCAAGAACATAGGCGCGCACGGCCCCATGTGGGACGTGCGTGCCGATATCGACCGCGCGCGGCATCTTCTCAAGCGCATCGAGATATTCGGGGAAGGTTTCCCAGTCCCAGGTCATCCCTTCGGCAAGCGCCGTGCCAGGAATATCCTCGACGCCTTCCATCAGGCCGATCAGCCAGTCGTGACGATCAGGCGCGGCAGGCGCAAAGCCGACACCACAGTTGCCCATGACCACGGTTGTCACGCCATGCCACGAAGATGGCGCCATTTCCGCGTCCCAGGTCGCCTGCCCGTCATAGTGGGTGTGAACGTCGACCCAGCCCGGCGCAACCACGCGCCCGCTCGCGTCGATCTCCTCGGCGGCATCGCCACGGATTGAGCCGACAGCAGCGATCAGTCCGTTCTTCACGGCTACGTCGCCGGTGAAGCGCGGCGCGCCGGTGCCATCGACGATCGTGCCGTTGCGGATGATGAGGTCATAGACAGCCATCGGCCTGCTCCTTCTCCCACGCAGGCCGACTCACCTAGTCAACCTGTCGCATTAATCGTTCGATTAAGTCAGAGCTTTGGCCCGGGGTCAATCGGCGGTCGCATAACCGTCAGTCGTGACCGCTGGCCCGGATCATTTCCTCGACGTCGACAAACTTTTCGCGCGGCGAATCGTCACGCGCGCGCTGCTCCTCGGCTTGCTCGATCTTCTTCCAGTCGTCGAAGCTGACGACATCGAGCTTTCGCGCTGCGGCCAACTCGTCGAAGCCTGCCCGCCCGGCCTTGCGGCCCGCATGGGGTAAGTCTTCGGCAATCATTTCCACCACGCCGAATCCGTCCGGCCGGTTGGTACCGATGGTCCCCGAAGGCCCGCGCCGCGCCCAGCCGACGCAATAGAGCCCCGGCAGAATGCGCCCCGCGTCATTGGCAAAGCGTCCGGCACGATCATCGAACGGCACGCCCTCGATAGGCGAGGTCTGGTATCCGATGCATGACACCACCAGATCCGCCGGAATTTCGTAGAACTCGCCCGTCCCCACCGCGCGCCCTGCCTCGATCCGCGTGCGCTCCACGGCAATCGCCCGCACCTTGCCTTCGCCGAGCAATCCGCGCGGCGCACCGAAGAAATCGAACTCCACTTCAAGCGGCAGGTCGGCACGGTGGCTTTCAGGTATGGCCGCGAAGGAGCGCAAGTGCGTTACCGACTTGCGGATGCCCGGCTCAAGCAGCGCGTCTTCCGCTTCCTCGGGCAGGTCGCGCGGATCGACCGACGGGGCGGTTCGGGAAAGGTGTCCAAGCTCGCCCAGTTCCTTGGGCGTCATCATGATCTGGTGCGGTCCGCGCCGGCCGAGGATCACGATCCGCCGGATCTTCGACGCCATCAGCCCTTCCAGCGCGTGGGCAACGATGTCGCTGCCGGCAAATTCGTCGCGCGTCTTGGCCAGGATCCGGGTGACGTCGAGGGCGACATTGCCCATGCCGATGACCACGGCGGTATGCCCGGAAAGATCGGGATCAAGCGCGGCAAACTCGGGGTGACCATTGTACCAGCCTACGAAGGCCGCACTGCCGAACACGTTCTTCAGGTGATCGCCAGGCACGCCGATGTCACGATCACGCGGCGCACCTGTTGCCAACACCACCGCATCGTAAAGCTCCCGCAGTTCCGCAATCGAAACATCGCTTCCGACTTTCACATTGCCTACGAAGCGCACGTTGTCCGCCAGCGCGGTCTGCTCGTAGCGGCGGGTCACCCCCTTGATCGATTGGTGATCGGGGGCAACGCCGAACCGGATAAGTCCGTAAGGTACCGGCAACATGTCAAAGATGTCGATCAGGACATCGTCGCCCCACTGCTTCTGGGCGGCCTCTGCGGTGTAGTACCCGGCCGGTCCCGAACCGACGATCGCGATATGCCGCATGGCCTCTCCTCAGCCTGATCGAGTCTTTGCGCGATGCTATCGTCTGACCGGCAAAAGGAAAGCGGCGAGAGGCAGGTGTCTTTCAGGTGTGGTGGATATCCTCGTCGAGAAAGCCGCGCAGCTTCTCGATGAACCGGTCGCGCTGAGAGAGCATGAACAGATGCCCGCCGCCCTGAAACATCTCGATCCGGCTGTGCGGAATGGCGTTGTGCAGGAAATGCGCGTTGGAAGGGGGGACCAGTTGGTCCTCCTCGTCGGCCATGACCATGACCGGCATGTTGAGGAGTGGCAGGAACGGAACGCTCGACCAGCCCGCAAAGGCCATCATCTGGTAGGAAAAACCGAGCGGCGAGGGCGCCTTGGCGGCATTGAGCGATACCTTGCCGCTGCCGCCACCATTGTAGATCGAAGCGAGATTGCGCTTGAGCGTTCTCTCGACCGTGTATTCACGCGGGTCGGCAAGGTGGGCCAGAATCGAGGGGTTGCCGGGCACCATCGTAGCGCCACCTGAAGCCGTGGCAGCCAAAACGATGCGGCCAGTGCGGGCGCGGTGCTGGAACGCGAACTGCTGGGCCAGCGCGCCACCCCAGCTGATGCCGAGAATGTCCACCTCGTCGATGCCCAGCCGGTCAAGCAGCGCTGCGGTGGTCAGCGCCATGCTCGGAATGGTGTAGGGCAGGATCGGATCGGGTGAGCTGCCGATGCCGGGCATGTCGAAGCAGATCACTTCGCGCTCGGGCAGCGCACGGGCAAGGGGTTCGAGCATCTCGAGATTCATGCCGATGCCGTTCAGCATCAGCAATGGCCGGTGTGCGCTTCGCTTGCTCTCATGCCACTGCGCAAGGTGCAGTCTGCGTCCGGCGACGCCGATCATTGCCATATCAACTGTATCCGACACTGGACCCCCACGTTCCGCCAGGGGCCTAGCACCTTCGCAGTCGCAGCAAAAGGACCTGAATGGAGAGAGCTTAACGCTTTCTCAAAGCCCGCCGTTGCACAAGGCGGGCATGTCTGCAGAAGTACCCCCCGAAACAATACTTGAAGGAGCCAAACGCGATTTTGCCCGCACCCGGCGGCGCGAGCGCGTATCCGCTCCGGCGAGCCGCGAAGCGGGGGCAAGCTTCCTGTTCGGCAGCGATCCGACGAATCGGCTGGTTGCGCCGGAATGGCCGCAGATGGCCATCCCGATGCTGCTGATCCCGATCGCGATTGCCGCCTACAATCTCGTCATTCCGCATACCCTTGCCGCACTTCTCGCCGTTCTGGGGGCGATTGCCGCCCATCTCTCTCGTCTGGCTGTCCGCGCGGAAGAGACCCGGCAGATGGAAACCGGTCAGCGCATGATCGCGATGGGCCTTGCCGTCGCGCTGCCGATGTTCCTGTTCGGCTCTGCCATGGGCGTTTGGGGCAGTTCGGGGCAGGTTAGCTGGTTCGACTGCTTGGTGGCAGTCGCCACGGTCTCGCTTCTTGCAACCGTCGTTCAGTCCGGTCGGCTTGTTGGCGTTCTTGCTTCGCAGGTTTCGATCTGGTCCGGAATAACTTGCGTCGCCAGCACCTTCGGCGGTTACTTCTCGCTTGCGATAGGCGTTGTCATTGCCATCGTCGCCTATCTGCGCCAGCGCGAGATCGACCTGCTCCTGCGCGAAAAGGTCGAGAGCGACCAACGCGCGCAAACCCGCGCGCAGGAGATTCTGGCTGATTACGAGGAGACCGGGCAGGGCTGGTTCTGGGAAACCGACCGGCGCGGCCAGTTGACCTATCTGTCCACGCCGGTTGCCGAAATCCTCGGCCGCAAGGTGTCGGACCTGATCGGACGCCCGTTCTCCGAACTGTTCAACCTGACCGAGCAATCGGGCGAGGGCGAGCGTACGCTGGCATTCCACCTTTCGGCCCGTTCCAGCTTCAGCGAACTGGCGGTCCGCGCGGCAACCTCGGACGAGGAACGCTGGTGGTCGATCACCGGCAGGCCGACTTACGATACCTTCAACAATTTCACCGGCTTCCGTGGCTCGGGCACCGATCTCACCGAAAAGCGCCGCTCGCAGGAGCACGCCTCTCGCCTCGCGCATTTCGATTCGCTGACCGGCCTGTCGAACCGCTTCCGCATGTCGCAGACGCTGGAGAAAATCCTCCTTGCCCCGCAGGTCCATCACCGGGCCTGCTCGGTCTTCCTGCTCGATCTCGACCGTTTCAAGCAGGTCAATGATACGCTTGGCCATCCGGCAGGCGATGCCCTGCTCAAGCAGGTCGCCCAGCGGCTTGAGCGCGTTGTCGGCAAGATGGGCCGTGTCGGACGTCTCGGTGGCGACGAATTCCAGGTGATCCTGCCCGGCAAGATCGAGCGTGAACAGCTCGGTCATCTGGCCCAGCGCATCATCGAGAGCCTCTCACAGCCCTATTCGATCGAGGGTAGCCGCGTGATGATCGGCGCCTCGGTCGGAATTGCAATCGTGCCCGACGATGGCGTGACCAGCGAAGCCTTGATCCGCAACGCCGACCTAGCGCTCTATGCCGCAAAGGATGGCGGGCGCGGTCGCTACCACTTTTACGCCGCCGACCTCCACAGCGATGCCGAAGAGCGTCGCCAGATGGAGGAAGACCTGCGGGATGCGGTCTCGAACGGCGGTCTCGAACTCTATTACCAGCCAGTCGTCCAGACATCGACCGAGAAGATCACCGGCTTCGAGGCGCTGCTGCGTTGGAACCACCCCGAGCATGGCTGGATCAGCCCGACCCGATTCATCCCGATTGCTGAGGACACCGGCCTCATCGCTCCCATCGGCGAATGGGCCCTGCGTACCGCCTGCCAGGACCTCTCGCGCTGGCCCGAGAACGTGCGCGTCGCGGTTAATGTCTCGCCTCTGCAGTTCGCAAATCCCTCGCTGCCTATCGTCGTCACCAATGCGCTGGCAAGTTCGCAGGTTGCCGCCGAGCGCCTTGAATTGGAAATCACCGAAAGCGTGTTCCTCAACGACGACGAGGGCACCGACCAGATGTTCAAGTCGCTCAAGGCCATCGGCGTCCGCCTCGCGCTCGACGATTTCGGAACCGGCTATTCCTCGCTTGGCTACTTGCGCTCGGCGCCGTTCGACAAGATCAAGATCGACCAGTCCTTTGTGCGTGGCGCAACCCAGCCCGGCAGCCGCAACGGCGCGATCATCGCTTCGATCGTGAGCCTTGCCGAGGCACTTGGCATGGAAACCACGGCAGAGGGCGTCGAAACGCTCGACGAACTCGATCTCGTCCGCATGCTCGGCTGCAGTCATGTGCAGGGTTACATCTACGAGCGCCCGCTATCGGCCATGAATGCGGCCGCGCGCCTGTCTACCGGACTCATGGCGATCGCCCAGGGCCCACGCTCTTCCCGAGCCGCGCGGCAGTCGATGCTCCGCAAGGTCGTGCTTGATCACGGCGGCCACCGATACAACGCCATGGTCCGCAACATCAGCCAGACCGGCGCGCTGATCGAAGGCTTGTGGAACGTGCCACCGGGCACGATCTTCCGCGTTCTGCTGGCCGACAATCACGCCGTCACCGGCACCTGCCGCTGGTCGAGCGACGATCGCATGGGCGTCGAGTTCTCGATGCCGCTGCGCCTCGATGAAGGTGGCCGCATCGCAGCTGTCGCCGGAAAACCACCGGTGACTTCAGATCCCGAAGCTGTCGTCCAGCGCAAGGTCGGCTGAGACTGATTACCCCAGTGCGGCCTGTTTCTCTTCTGCCAGGCGGTCGAGTTCGGCGCGGCTCTTCTTCTCCGCAGCCGTCTTGAGCTGGCCACAGGCCGCATCGATGTCGCGCCCGCGCGGCGTGCGCACCGGAGCGCTGATCCCTGCGTCGAACACGATCTTGGCAAAGCTCTTGATCCGCTCGGGGCTGGAGCATTCGTAAGGCGCGCCGTCCCACGGGTTGAACGGGATGAGGTTGACCTTGGCCGGCAGCTTGTACTGCTTGATCAGCCGCACCAGCTCGCGCGCATCCTCGTCGCTGTCGTTCTTGTCCTTGAGCATCACGTATTCGAACGTGATGCGCCGCGCATTCGATGCGCCGGGATAGTCGGCACAGGCCTGAAGCAGTTCGTCGATGCCGTACTTGCGGTTGATCGGCACGATCTCGTCGCGCACGTCCTTGGTCACCGCATGGAGCGAGACGGCAAGGTTCACGCCGATCTCTTCGCCCGCACGCGCCATCATCGGTACCACGCCACTGGTCGAAAGCGTGATACGGCGCTTCGACAGGGCAAGACCGTCGCCGTCCATCACCAGCTTGAGAGCATCGCGCACGTTGTCGAAGTTGTAGAGCGGTTCGCCCATGCCCATCATCACGATGTTGGTGAGCAGGCGGCCATCCGGGGTGTAGGCGCTGGCAGCATCCTCATCTTCGTCATCGAAGTCGAGCCCGGCCATCGTGCCGCCGGCTTTCGGCCACTCGCCCAGCGCATCGCGTGCCAGCATGACCTGGCCGACGATCTCGCCCGGTGTCAGGTTGCGGACCAGTCGCATCGTGCCCGTATGGCAGAACCGGCAGTTGAGCGTGCAGCCGACCTGGCTTGAAACGCACAGCGTTCCACGGTCCGCATCCGGAATGAACACCATCTCGAAGTCATGGTTGTCGGCCGTGCGCAGCAGCCATTTGCGCGTGCCATCGGTCGAAACCTGAGCCTCGACGATCTCGGGCCGTCCGATCACGAAGCGCTCCGCCAGCCATGGGCGCATTGTCTTGGCGATGTCGGTCATTCCCTCGAATTCCGTCACGCCGCGATGGTAGAGCCAGTGGAACACCTGCTTGGCGCGCAGCTTGGCAGCCTTCTGATCCAGCCCAGCCGCTTCGAATAGGCCTGCAATCTGCTTCTTGGGCAGACCGATCAGGTCGACCCGGCCATCCTCGCGCGGCGTCACCTCGCGCGGAACAGGCACGGGATCGAAATGCCCTGCGATGGGCATGTTGGCGGGCAGGGAGGGGCTGGGATCGATCTGGCTCTGCATCGCGCGCATATAGTGATTCGTCACCTCAAGAGCAAACCGGCTGCAATGAGGCCCGCGCGAACGCTTCTAGGACGGCATGGTTCCCGCTTTCCACCTTGCCTATCACTCCGAGCATCGCAATTTATGTGGCTCAAATGTCACGGTTTTCTGTTGTGTGAGGTTCAGGAAACCGGATGCAGTTCCACTCATTCAACCGGTCACTGTCGGGTCGCAAAGATAACAGAACCGGCAGGAAGTTTTCGAATGGAGTGAGACATGAAGAAGATCTGCGCAATTCTCGCCGCTGGCACCGCCATCGCCGCCGTTCCTGCGTACGCGCAGGACGCCACACCCGCCGAGGCGTTCAGCGGCTTCCACGCTGAGGCACTTGTCGGTTACGACCACAACCGCTCGGGCAGCACCGAGGACGTTGACGGCGACCGTGACCTCAAGCAGTCGATCGACGGTGTCGAGTACGGCGGCGCAATCGGTTATGATATCCCGCTCGGCACCAACCTGGTTGTCGGCGCCGAATCTGAGATTACCGACAGCAGCGCCAAGTGGGACAACAACAACAGCGAGCCCAATGTGTTCAACCTGGGTCGCGTCGAAGCTGGTCGCCAGTACTACTTCGGTGGCCGTCTTGGCTACGCGATGAGCCCGAGCACCATGGTTTACGTCAAGGGCGGCTACAGCAACGCCCGCTACAACCTTCAGGGCACCAACGGCACCACCAACTTGCGCCAGCGTCTCGACACGGACGGCTATCGCGTCGGCGCGGGTGTCGAGCAGAAGGTCGGCAGCAACGCCTTCGTGAAGCTCGAATACAAGTATGCCAACTACAGCAAGGGCGAATTCGACTTCAACGGCAACACGCCGGACTCGAGCCGCTTCAACATCGACACCGACCGTCACTCGGTGACGGCAGGCGTCGGCGTGCGCTTCTAATCGTCACCCCAGAAGCAAAAAGGGAAGGGCGGGCCGCAAGGCTCGCCCTTTCTTTGTTACCGCCCACACCCCAGCGCCGCCGCATCCATCGCCGATGCCGCGCCTTCCAGCATATAGCGATCCCGGAACGACCGCCCGTCTGCGCCCTTGGCGATCACCACCATGCTGCGCGCACTGCGCATTTGCGCGACGATCCCGGCGTTGGCGGTCTGGTCCACCGGCCAGGCATCGGCCTGCCCTGTCTGCAGCGCGAAGTTCGCTTCCGGGAACGAGACGATCACCTTCGACCCCGCCGCCAATCGCCGCGCAAGCCGCACGTGAACTGCCCCACGTATTCCCCGCGAAGGCCAATAGCCCACGGTGAAATAAGGCTGGAAGGCCTGTTCGCGCGCCGGCATCTTCTCGGCCATGGCAATCGCATAGCAACGCGGCACGCCCGGATCACGGAACGCGCCCCATTTGCCGAACACGCCCAGGCTGTCGCGCGCCATCGCCGTTCCCGAAAGCGCAAGGATCGCCAGAAGCAGCAGCTTCCTCACGGTTCATCCCTCTTCGCGCCATCAAGCAACCGGGCCGCCCGTTCCGCCTCCTGAGCGTCACGCAGCTTCTCGCCCTTGGTCCGTCCGAACTTCGCCCGGTTGGCCTGCGCCTCCACCGCACGTGCATCGCGCGCCTTGGATTTGCGAACGGTCCGAAGGTTCACGACATCGCCCATCAGGCGTGTTCGATCCCGCGTTCAGATCCGAACAGCACGGTTTCTGCGCCATTCTCGACCAGCGCGATGGAGCCTTGCATCAACGAAGGTGCAATCGGCGCGCCATGGACCGGATGAACCGGATAGCCCGCCATGATCCCGCGTAGAACCCGGCTCGAAATGCCGTGCATCACCACGATATGATCGCTGCTGGTTTCTTCCAGCCCTTCGATCCAGCGGTTCAACCGCGCTGCGATCATCGGATAGTCCTCGCCATCAGGCGCCGGGCGCAGCAAATGGTCTTCCACAACGATCGGGCCGACTTCATCCTCCACGTCGCTGTAGGACCGGCCGCACCACGAACCCATGTCGATCTCTTTCAGATCCATCGTGCGGCGCCCGGTAAACCAGTCGAGGCCCAGTTCCTCGGCGATCAGCGCCGCCGTCTGCAGCGCGCGCCCGGTGTCGGAGATATGCAGCGTCACGTGTGGCCGCTCACCCAGTTCGCGGCGCAAGGCCATGCCCATCGCCACGGCCTGTTCGAAACCCTGCCGCGTCAAAGGCGTGTGCATCGTGTTCGATTGCAGGCGCGCGGCGGCGTTATAGACCGTCTCGCCGTGACGCATGATGAAGAAGCGACCGGGTTTCATGGGCAGGGCTTTAGCCTGCTGCGTCGGGATAGGAAATGCTCATGATTTCCCACTCCTTCTCCCCCGAAGGCAGCCGGACGATGCGCAAGTCACCGACCCGCGCCCCGCGCAGGGCCTTGGCGATGGGCGCGCTCCAGCCAATCAGGTTGTTCGACGCATCCTGCTCGTCATCGCCGACCAGCGTCAGCATGCGGCGGTTGTCGTCCTCATCGGCAATCTCCACCGTCGCGCCGAACAGCACGCGCGTCCGATCCTCCTGCGCTCGAGGATCGACCACCCGCGCCGCCTTCATCCGCCGCGCCAGAAACGCCAGCTCCCGATCGATCTCCCGCATCCGCTTGCGCCCATAGAGATAATCGCCGTTCTCCGACCGATCCCCGTTCCCCGCCGCCCAGCTGACGATCTCGACAATGGCCGGACGCTCGGTGCCGAGCAAATGATCGTAACGCGCGCGCAGGGCGGCAAATCCGGCGGGGGTGATGGGGTGACCGTCAGGTTTCATGGTGCGCTTGTGAGCGATGCTGTCCACCGAAACAACAAATCCTCCCCTTTTTTCCGCAGGACAAATGGGGAGCGGGAGTGCGCGCACGGCGGTTGGTGGAGGGGCAGAAGACCGTTTGTCAATTCGATCAAGTTCGGGGCAACCCGTCGCACTCAACTGTCGATGATAAGGTGCATTGGATTGCTTGTGAACCGCTAGCATATCGAAGTTAGTTTACCTGTTGGACTGTTCGATGGAAAACCGCTAAAAAGCTTGATCAAGAGAAAATTTGAGATTTGTTTCATGATATTTTTGAAAATAATAGCGCTATCTACCGCTGTAATGATGTCGAGGTCGAGCGACATGGAGCGTTCATTGGGGCCGGCAGTCCGGGTCACCCAAATGAGCGAAGCTCAGCCCGTGTTGAATTCAGCGAAAACTAAGCCAATGCCTCTTGACCCTGAGGTTGTCGAAGCATTCAAAGTTTACTTAGATTCGGAAGACTTGAATCAACTTTCCATTTTTGTTGATTCGAGAACTAGTGTTATTGGGGGTTTCTTAGATAGGAGGACAAGAAAATTTGAGAAACAGTATAATGATTTTGGAGTTGGGGGATTAATATCAATTCGATCTAAATTCTCTGGAAACATAGATCTCCCCAGATCAAAAAACTGCAAAATTTCCGGAAAAGAAAAAATGACTATTATGTGTGTATCCAATCCAAAGGATAAGACAAAGAAGTCTGGTGTTCTCGTTTTTGGTGAGAGGCGCAGAATATATTTAGTGCAGTTCATTGATGGAGGCTTTTAACCGTACCGAGAAAGCTCGCGCTCAGAGCCTGATTCGAAATTATCCTTCGTAAATTCATGACCTTGCGATGCGGCGGGTGAAGAGCTGGATCGAGGCGATAAACAGCCATGCGGTTGCCGAGGCGATGGTTTGCTCGAAGTCCTTGGCGAGACGGCGGTTCCGATTCAGCCATGCCAGCGTCCGTTCGACGACCCAACGGCGTGGAAGGACCACGAAACCCCTTGCGGTATCGGACCGTTTGACGATCTCGAGGGTCCATCTGCCGATCCGGCTCAGCGCCTGCCGGAGTTTGTCGCCAGCATAGCCGCCATCGGCAAACACATGGCGCAGCCACGGGAAGCGCTTGATGATTTCGGTC
>NZ_VLKJ01000005.1 GCF_007830315.1 Novosphingobium taihuense | reverse complement strand
TCTATTCGCAGGGCGTGGCGCTGGAAGATCTCGGCGTGCGCAACAAGGGCGTGGACCCGCGCGCGGCGTGGCGGCTGTTTGCCGAGCGCTACTGGCTGTTCCGCGGCACGCCTTCGCGCATGTGGCTGGACTGGGTGTTCGCCGAGGCCTTCGGCATGGGCGTGCAGCTGAGTGCCGAGACGGCCGACCTCTACTACGACACCATCACTGATATGCTCGCCACGGATGCGTTCCGCCCGCGCGCGCTGTTCGATCGCTACAACATCGAGGTCATCGCCACGACCGAGAGCCCGCTCGACACATTGGAGCACCACGCCGCGATCCGTGCCGAGAATGGGCGCGCCGATGGGTGGCAGGGCAAGGTCATCACCGCCTATCGCCCCGATCCGGTGATCGATCCCGAGTTTGAGGGTTTTCAAGCCAACCTCGACCTGTTCTCGGCGTTGACTGGCGAGGATTGCCGCACCTGGACCGGCTATCTTGCCGCGCACCGTCAGCGCCGCGCGTTCTTCGCGTCGATGGGCGCGACGAGCACCGACCATGGCCATCCGACGGCCGCGACTGCCAACCTATCCGCCAGCGAGGCCGCCGCGCTGTTCGATCGCGTCGCCTCTGGGAACTTCCATTCTTCCGACGCCGAACTGTTCCGCGCGCAGATGCTGACCGAGATGGCGGGCATGAGCCTCGAGGACGGCCTCGTCATGCAGATCCACCCCGGCTCCTTCCGCAACCACAACGCCGCGCTGTTCGAACGCTTCGGCCGCGACAAGGGCGCCGACATCCCGATGCGGACAGACTTCGTCCACTCGCTCAAGCCGCTGCTCGACAGGTTCGGCAACGAGCGTGATCTTTCGATCATCCTCTTCACGCTGGACGAGAGCGCCTATGCTCGCGAACTCGCGCCGCTGGCCGGGCATTACCCGTGCCTCAAGCTGGGTCCGGCATGGTGGTTCCACGACAGCCCCGAGGGCATGAAGCGTTTCCGCCACATGATCACCGAGACGGCAGGCTTCTACAACACCGTCGGTTTCAACGACGATACCCGCGCCTTCCTCTCGATCCCGGCCCGACACGACGTTGCCCGGCGCATCGACTGCGGCTTTCTGGCAGAGCTGGTCGCCGAGCATCGCATCGAGGACTGGGAAGCGGCGGAGCTGGCACAGGACCTGTCGTACAACCTGGCGAAGAAGGCCTATAACCTGTGAAGCGCCTGTCGCCCGGCACGCTGGCGGCCTTGCCCGCCGAGGTTGCCCGCCCGCTCTACGACCGCGAAGCGCAGAAGGTCGGTATCGTCCACTTCGGCATCGGCGCGTTCCACCGCGCGCATCAGGCCTGGTACACAGATGCTGCGATGAATGAGGGTGACGCCGATTGGGCCATCACTGGCATCTCGCTCCGCTCGGCAGGCGTGGCGCGGCAGATGAACCCGCAAGGCGGGCTCTATACGGTTGCCGAACAGAGCGCTGAGGGCGCGAGGCTGCGGATCGTCGGATCGGTGCGCAACGTGCTGGTGGCAAGCGAGGAGCCCGATGCGGTGATCGCCGCGGTCGCCGCGCCTTCAACGCACATCGTCAGCCTGACGGTGACCGAGAAGGGCTATTGCCGCAGCGCTGACGGCACTCTCGACTTCGACCTCGCGCACTCCCTGAGCTTCTACTACTTCGTCACGCAAGGTCTGCTGGCGAGGGCCAAGGCGGGGCTTGGCGGCGTGACGCTGCTGTCCTGCGACAACCTTGCCGACAACGGTGCGAAGCTGCACGCGCTGATGCTCCAGTACCTTGATCGGCACGAGCCCGATCTGGTGCCCTGGTTCGAGGCAAACTGCACCTGCCCCTCGACGATGATCGACCGCATCGTGCCTGCCACGACGGACGAAGACCGGGCAATGGTGGCAAAGGCGCTGGGCGGTCTGAGCGATGAAGCCTGCGTCGTGACCGAGCCGTTCAGCCAGTGGGTGATCGAGGATCGCTTTGCGGGCCCGCGCCCGCGCTGGGAAGCGGTTGGCGCGCAGCTGGTATCCGAAGTCGGCCCCTACGAGACCGCCAAGCTCCGGATGCTCAACGGCGCTCATTCGCTGCTCGCCTATTGCGGGCTCAAGGCAGGCTACGAATACGTTCACGAGGCTATCGCCGACCCGGCCCTGCGGCAACTCGCCACAAGCCTGATGCACGAGGAAGCCGCCCCCACGATCACGCCCGCTCCCGGACAAGACCTTGCCGCCTACGCCGAAGCGCTGATCGCCCGCTTCGCCAACCCCTGCCTCAACCACCGTCTGATCCAGATCGCCATGGACGGCTCGCAGAAGATCCCCCAGCGCTGGCTCGAAACCCTCGCAGAAAGCGCGGCGCAAGGCAGGACCTGCCCCGCCATCCTCACCGCCATCAGCGCATGGATACACCACTTGTCTGGCGCCAACGGACCGGTGGACGATCCCATGGCAGCTTCGCTGAGCCTCATTGTACGCCGCTACTTGTCCGGTCGCGATGCGGCGGAGGCCTTGTTCAGTGCGGCAGGACCACTATCAGGGTACTGGCACCCGACGCCGGAAGATCTCGATTACGTCGGCAGGCATGCAGATATCAGGCCTGTGCAGACCACTCTTCTACAATAGCATCACCGCGCGCGAACCAGCATTCCTGGCGTGCCGAGAGCCGCGCCAAAAGTCGTTCGAAAGCTTCGATGCGGTATGGTAGGCCCATGATATAAGGGGTCACGTGGATCGGCAGCATGCGTGCACTACCGGTTCTCGCCGCCTCGGTCGCCAGCCAGTCGAACGCATCCTCGAGGCTCAGCGCCCAAGAGTCGGCCGACTGCTGCTGGACTGCGATGATCGTGCGGTCGGACAGTTCGTGGTTCAGCGGCAAGTCGATCAGCCCGTTGGTGAAGCGATAGGGCAATTCGTCATTCACCCAGTCGCAGCAATAAGTCAGGCCATGCTGCTTGAGGAGATCGAGCGTCCTGAAGCTTTGCGAGCGGGCAATGGACAGCCAGCCTTTGGGCTTCACACCGGTCGCTGCCGTCAGCCGCCTGACCGCCTCGCCGACAAGCGCGCCCTCGGCGTCCTCTGTCAGCGAACCGTCTATCGTGCCGTTCATGTCGGTCGAATGCGCGATCACTTCGTGGCCGCCATCCATGACCGTGCACACCAGTTCGGGGTAGCGCTCAGCCACCGCTGCGTTGGTGGCAAAGGTGGCTTGGGCACCCACCTTGTCAAAGGCATCGAGGAAGCGCCAGGCGCCCACGCGGTTGCCATAGTCGCGCGCAGTGTAGTGGCGGAAATCGGGGTAGGCAGTGGCCATGTGACCCGGCGCACGGAACGGCGCATCCGTGGGCGTGATGGGGAACCATTCAAGGCTGACGCAGACCCACACCGCCACCGATCCCTTGGGCCATTTGACCGGCGGGCGTTCATGCAGTGCCGACCACGGGTAAAGCGCGTGGTCATAGCCACGGCCACGCATTGGATACTCGAGATAGCTGGGATCAAGGCTCACTGTTGCGCCCTCCATGCGTCGACGATCTCGCCTGCCCGCGCAATCCATGCCCGACCATCTGCGGCGATGTGGCGCAGCGCTTCCTCGAACGGGCCGATGCGGTGGGGCTGGCCGATGAGGTAGGCATGCAAGGGAATGCACATGACGGTGCCCGATTGCTCGCCTTCTGCCGCAAGCCGCTCGAACTGGCGGATCAGCGTATCGGCATATTCCCGGCCGGACATGTTGTAGACGAAGAAGCCGTAGTGGTCGTTGACTTCGAGGCTGTAGGGGATCGAAGCCAGCCTCCCCGACTTTACCTTCACCTCCTGCACCTGATCGTCGTGGTAGAGGTCGCAAGTGTAGTCGAGGCCGTATTCGGCAATCAGATCAAGCGTGCGCGGCGTATGCGTAAGTGCAGGAGCAAGCCAGCCCCGGATCGTCTGCCCGGTCGCCTCGCGCACGGTGCGGATCGAATCCTCGATGATGGCACGCTCCTGTTCCTCAGACATTTCATAGGCATAGCGCGTGTTGTAGATGCCGTGACTGAAGAACTCCCAGCCTCGCGCCACCCCATCTGCCACAACTTCGGGATGGTGCTGGCACAGCGCCACTGACAGGCTGACCGAGCCGGGAAAGCCGTGGCGGCTCATCACATCGGCCATGCGCCAGTGCGAGACGCGGTTGGAATGATCGCGATGGGAATAACCCACCACGTCGGGATGAGGCCGTACCCAGGCCTTGCGCCTGGGATGAGACGGCGGGTCGATCTCGTAGTATTCAAGGTTGGGCGCAACCCACACCGCAACGGTCTTGCCGTCGGGCCAGACGACCTTCCTTCGTCCACGATATGGAGCGTAGTCATATAGTCCGGGATCGGCACTGCCTTCCAGCATGTCAGTGCGCCTCCAGCCAGTCGATCACTGCCTGTACCGGCTCGACGTCGGCATACTTGAGCTGAAGGTCGGTAAGGTTCGCGTAGTGAAATGACTCGTGCTTGTCCGCACAGGTCTCGATCGGCACGATTGTGCGATAGCCATGGCTGAGCGCATCTACCGCCGTGGCGCGCACGCAGCCGGATGTGCTGCCGCCCGTCACCACCACGGTATCGACCTTGTGGAACACCAGATAGCTGGCGAGCTGCGTCTCGAAGAAGGCACTTGGCATGCGCTTGGTGTAATGCAGGTCGTCCGGGCCGAAGGCGCAGCGCGGATCGTACTGGTGCCGCTCGGAATCGTACTTGATGTTCTGCAAGCTGTCGGGAGTATCGGTGCGCGTTCCCCAGACGCCAGCATCGGACGCATCTTCTTTGTAGGCCACACGCGTCCACACCACCGGCATGCCTTTGGCGCGGGCCAATGTGCTGATCGTGTTCACATATTCGATCTGGCGAGGGTCGGTTTCGTAGGATGTGGCGAAGGCTTCCAGATCAGTATAGGCGCGCTGAAAATCGACGTTGACGATGGCCAGCTTGTTGCCGAAGCCGAACTTGCGCCTTGCCGGATTGCTCATCACCTCCTCGAAGATCTGCTTCGCAGTGCGGCCATCGCTGATCATGCGGGTGCCCTTAATCTCCAAAACCCCGGCTCCTTTTTATCGCCTGTCAACCAAAGCGCGCCGCCACTGTTGCAGCCGTGCATGACCCCGCGCAGCCCAGCACCATGATCACGCGCCACTTCCTCACGATCCCCGCCAGCGCAGCCGGACCAGAGCGGAGGGTCCACTACCGCAAATGCGGCAAGGGACCGGTCCTGCTGCTGGTCCACCAGAGCCCGCGAAGCTCGAAGGAGTACGAGCCGCTGATGCGTGAATGGGGCGCACACTTCACCTGCATCGCGCCAGACTCTCCGGGGTTCGGACAATCTGATCCGCTGGGCGGAGAACCGGATATCGATGCCTTTGCCGCCGCAACGCTGGAATTTGTCGAGGTTCTTGGTTTAAACCATTGTCATGCGTACGGTTTTCACTCAGGCGGGATCATCCTTGCACATGCAATGAAGCAGCGGCCGAGCCGCTTCATTGCGCTCGCCATCGGCGGCTATCCGGTATGGACTGCGGCAGAGATGGAGTTGTTCGGCGAACGCTACACGGTGCCGTTCAATCCCAGTGCCTTTGGCGAGCACCTGACCTGGCTGTGGAACCGGGTTATGGAACAATCCTGGTTCTTCCCATGGTTCGACGTGCGCGACGAGACGCGCATGAGCGTGGCGCACGCCGATCTGGCAAGGGTGCAGGCCATCGTCATGGAAATGCTTGATGCGGGCGACGCCTACCGCTCAGGCTATCGTGCGGCGCTGTCGGCTGCGCCATGGATTGCCCCTGAGCACGTAGCAACAGGGCCCGTCCTCATCAGTGCCTACAATGGCGATCCGCTGCAAGGCCACATCGATCGACTGCCTCCGCTTCCCGCAGGCTGGCGGACCAACAAGGCGACGAGCCCAGCGGCCCATCATGCGGATTGCCTTGCCTTCCTTCTTTCGCATGCCGGCGAGGCTTGCCCGAACCTAGCCGAAGACGACAGCGAGGGTTTCATTGTCGCAGGCGGCGGGCTGGTTCACTGGCGCGGGAAGATCGGGGCAACACACCTCGTGCTTCACGACCCCGGCGCAGAGCTCTCCAATCCTGGCCCAGGTGGCATTGCCATCGACGTACCGGGCCACGGCCTCTCCGATGCCGCAGACAATCTTGCCATCGTGGTTGAAGAGGCTGCATGCAAGCTCGGGACCCACGAGATAATCTGGCCGGAAGTTCCCATAGGCGACCCCGTGCTGCTCAATCCCGATCTGGCACCGCAGCGCTTTGGCGAACATCTCCAGCGCGCATGGGGGATCTCGCGCGCCGAAGCGTTCTTCCGGCCATGGTACGATGCGCGAGCGGCAGCCGCCATTCCAGTCGTCCAATCCGAAATCACCCCCGAAGCTATCGCTCTTCGGACACGCGCACGGTTGCGGGCTGGCAACGCGGCACGGCAGTGGCACGAGGCCTTGGTGAAAGCCAGAGCATGACCCAACCCCGCACACTCCTTGCCAAGATCTGGGACGCCCACCATGTTGCCGATACGGCAGCAGGCGCAACGCTTATCGCCATAGACCGCGTCTTTCTGCACGAGCGCACCGGTGCCTCGGCGCTCAAGTCGCTGGCTGCCGCCGGGCGCCCCGTGCTCGATCCGGCGCGGGTCTTTGCCGTGATGGACCACATCGTCGATACCCGCCCAGGACGCGGCGACCAGACGCTGATGCAAGGTGGGCAGGCTTTCATCACCGAAACCCGCGAAGCCGCGCTGGCCGCCGGGATCAGGCTGTTCGATGTAACCGACCGCGATCAGGGCATCACGCATGTCATTTCGCCCGAGCTGGGCATCGTACTGCCCGGCGTCACGCTCGTCGCGCCCGACAGTCACACCTGCACGCAAGGAGCGCTTGGCGCACTGGCCTGGGGCATCGGCTCCAGCGAGGCCGAGCATGCGATGGCAACCGGTGTGCTGCGCCTTGCCCGCCCGAAAACGATGCGAGTGACTTTCAAAGGGCGGCTCTCCCCAGGCGTCACCCCGAAAGACATGGCGCTGACCCTGCTCGCCACGCACGGCGCAGCTGGCGGCTCAGGCTATGTGGTGGAGTTTGCCGGAGAGGCTGTAGGCGCGCTCGATATCGAAGGGCGCATGACGCTGTGCAACATGGCGACGGAGTTTGCCGCCATGACCGGCATCATTGCTCCGGACGAAAAGACCTACGCCTACCTCGCCGGTCGCCGCTACGCGCCTGCGACGTTCGACGATCCCTACTGGCAGACACTGCGCACCGATGCCGGGGCGGTCTTTGACAGGGAAATCATCATAGACGCCAGCACTATCGCTCCGATGGTCAGCTGGGGCACCAGCCCGGAACACTGCGTCGCCATTGACGGAACTGTGCCGCAAGGACCGGCCCGCGCCCATGAGTACATTGCATTGGACGCAGGTGCGCCGATCAAGGGCACGCCCATCGATGCCGCCTTCATAGGGTCCTGCACGAACGCCCGCCTGTCAGACCTGCGCCGCGCGGCGGCAATTCTCAGGGGCAGGCGAGTTTCCCCCGCAATCCGCAAGGCGCTTGTCGTCCCCGGCAGCATGGCTGTGAAACGCGCAGCCGAAGCTGAGGGATTGGACAAGGTGTTCATCGACGCAGGCTTCGAATGGCGGATGAGCGGCTGTTCGCTGTGCTTCTACGCCGGTGGCGAAGGGTTCGAACCAGGCAGCCGGACGATCAGCAGCACCAATCGCAACTTCGAAGGCCGCCAGGGCCCCGGCATTCGCACCCACATCGCCAGCCCCGAAACGGTGGCCGCCAGCGCGCTGGCCGGAGCCATCGCCGATCCACGGGAACGGCTGGCGTGACCCCGTTCATCACCCTCGCATCGCGCGCAATTCCGCTGCTGCGCGACAACATCGACACCGATGCCGTGATCCCAAGCCGCGAGATGAAGACCACCGGGCGCACCGGCCTTGCAGACGGTCTGTTCGCACCCTGGCGCTATGGCGATGCAGCGGCCCGCACACCTGATCCAACCTTCGCACTTAACCAATCCCAAGCAGTCGGCCAGCGCATCCTGCTGGCTGGCGAAAACTTCGGCTGCGGGTCCAGTCGTGAGCACGCCGTCTGGGCGCTGATGGAATGGGGCATCGCCTGCGTGATCGCACCCAGCTTCGCGCCGATTTTCAAGGCCAATGCCCTGCGCAATGGGCTGTTGCCCGTGGCACTGTCTGGCGAATTGATCGCGCCGCTCGCGTGGGAAGAGATCACCGTCGACCTCCCCTCGCAGACAGTGACCTGCGGCGATGCAATCCACCGCTTCGAAATCGAAACAGAGCCCAAGGAAATGCTGATCGAAGGCCTCGACGCCATCGACCTGACCCTGAAATCGCGCCCCGAAATCGATGCCTGGACGGAGGCCGACAAGGCGCTTCGCCCGTGGATCTATCTGGAGAAGCACGCTTGACCCGAATTCTCGTTTCCGAAGTCGGCCCGCGCGATGGGCTGCAATCGATCAAGCAAGTCATGCCGCTGGAAGCCAAGAAGGCCTGGATCGCGGCCGAGGCCGCTGCAGGCGTGCAGGAGATCGAAGTGGGCAGCTTCGTGCCCCCTGCCCTGTTGCCGCAGATGGCCGATACCGCTGAACTCGTCGCCTTTGCCCGCACCCTGCCGGGCCTGAACGTGGTGGCGCTGGTGCCCAATGCCAAGGGTGCCGCCCGCGCGGTGGAAGCGGGCGTCCACGGCATGTCGATCCCCTTTTCGATGAGCGAGACCCATTCGATCCGAAATGTGCGCAAGGATCACCCCGCGATGCTCGCAGAAATCCGGGCGGTGGCCGAAATCGCGAGCGCGGGCGGCGTCCACTTTGCCGTAGGCCTGTCGACAGCCTTCGGCTGCACGCTGGAAGGCGCGGTGAGCGAGGATGCAGTCGTTCACCTTGCCGAAGCAGCGGCAGAAGCTGGTGCGCAAGAGTTCAGCCTGTCCGACACCACCGGCTATGCCGATCCCGCACAGGTCCGCCGCCTGATCCGCAAGGTGCGCGGCGCGGTGGGCGATATGCTGACCTCGCTCCATCTCCACAACACCCGCGGCCTTGGCCTTGCCAATGCGCTTGCCGGGCTGGACGAGGGCATCACCACGCTTGATGCGTCGCTCGGCGGACTTGGCGGCTGCCCCTACGCGCCAGGGGCTTCGGGCAATCTGGTGACCGAAGATCTGGTGCTGATGCTCAATGCCATGGGCTTGGATACCGGGATCAACCTCGAAAAGCTGCTCGAAGTGCGCACCATCCTAAGGGACGCGCTGCCGGACGAGCCGCTCTACGGCTTCACGCCCGACGCCGGGCCTATGCTCGATTACAACGAAAGGATCGCGAAGTGAGCGCGGCTGAACCGACAACACCGCAACCCCTGGCCGGCATCAGGGTCGTCGAGTTCACGCACATGGTCATGGGGCCGGCAGTGGGCCACATCCTTGCAGGCCTCGGCGCAGAGGTCGTGCGAATTGAACCCATCGGCGGCGATCAGACGCGGCGGCTGCTGGGTTCAGGCGCAGGCTATTTCCCCATGTACAACCGCGGAAAACAGTCGATCTGCCTCAACCTCAAGTCCGCTGAAGGTTTGGCCGTAGCGCGCGATCTGGCCGCGAATGCCGATGTCCTGATCGAGAACTTCCGCCCCGGCGCGCTTGATCGGCTCGGCCTGTCGTATGATGCGCTGAGTTCTGAAAATCCCCGACTTATCTATTGTTCTGAAAAAGGATTTCTTCCGGGTCCTTACGCGGATCGCACCGCGCTGGATGAGGTAGCGCAGATGATGGGCGGCCTTGCCTACATGACCGGTCCCCCTGGCCGCCCCCTGCGTGCAGGATCCAGCGTTATCGACGTGACCGGTGGCATGTTCGGCGTGATCGGGATTCTGGCGGCGCTGGAGGAACGCCACCGCACAGGGCGCGGCCAGAAGGTCGTCGCCAGCCTGTTCGAGACGACGGTCTATCTCGTCGGCCAGCACATGGCGCAGTACGCGGTGACCGGCAAAGCCGCGTCACCAATGCCCGCCCGCATTTCGGCCTGGGCAATCTACGACGTGTTCGAAACGCAGGACGAGCCGGTGTTCATCGGCGTCGTTTCAGACAGTTTGTGGGAAAAGTTCTGCAAGCTATTCGAACTGCACGATCTTTGGGCTGATGAAGCATTGCGCGCCAACAATCAGCGCGTGCTCGCACGTGACCGCATCCTGCCGCAGATCCGCGCCCTGATCGGCGGAATGACCCGCGCCGAGGTGATTTCGAAGCTTGAGGGCACGGGACTTCCCTTCGCGCCGATCGGCCGTCCGGAAGACATGTTCGACGACCCGCAGCTTGCCGATGGCGGGCTGGAACCCGTCACGCTGGATAACGGCGGCGAGACCCGCCTGCCGACGATCCCGCTGCAGTTGGATGGCAAGCGCCCCGGCGCACCGGTTGTCCTGCCGCAGCCGGGTGCAGACACCCGCACCGTGCTGGAAGCTCTCGGCTACGAAGCCGTGCAGATCGATCAATTGTTTGAAGCAGGGGCTGTGGGTGCTGCCTGACGTGAAAGGATGACCATGGCTGGAGATTCCACCGACGAGATGGCATTGTTGAGCCGACGCATGCTGCTTGGTGGAGGCATGGCCATGGGTGCGGCAGCCGCGCTGCCCGCCTTCGCCGCGTCCACGACCAGCGCTTCAAGCCTGCCACGTGAGACCGGAATCCCGGCCGACGAGAAAAGCCGCATCGACATCATCCGCCGCGTTCGTCTGCGCACGGATCCCGGATTGGTCTGCTGGTTTTTTCGTGGCCGGAACTATGCGCAGCAAGGTGCAAACCTGATCCCGTTGTGCGAACTGAACTTCGGCGCGGTCATGATGGTTCAGCCCAATGCCGATGGCACAATGGACGTCACCCAGTATGAACTGGGTTTTCGCACGGCACCGGGCAGCGCCACGTTCGCCGAAAAGCTGCACAATCCGATTACCGGTGAGATGGTCGATACCTCGTTTGCGCCTGTCGGCCCTACCTCGGTGCATTACGATGCTCACAACGTCCTGCAACTGCCTGAAACCATCGGCGGCAGCAGCTTCACGCTCGAGCATGTGCCGGAACTGTTCTACCACGTTGGCGATACCATCGCCTTCCAGACCCACAGCCGCGCCCGAGCGGTAACGCCGGGCAAGCCCGACCGGGTGCTCAACGACATGAGCATGATCTGCAGTCCGGCAGTCGAGGCGCTGAACCCGAAGGTGCACTTCGCCAGCGCCAACGCCCACGGTACCGATGTGACCGACTATGCCCGCTGGTGGAAGATGCCCCCAGGATCGGGCACGCAGACGCTGCGTTCGTTCGGCCAGAAGGTCGCAAGCTTTGCCGAAATGCCCGAGGACTGGCGCACGATGCTGGCCCGCTTCGATCCGGTCATGGCCGCTGATCCCGTCGCCGGGCTGAAACGCAAGGCGCTTGAGTACCGCAACTGAAGATTGCGCTGCCGCTTGCCTCACCTGATAACAAAGGTCCGCACAAGGACCTTCGATGGCAAGCACCACAGAAACGATCGCCAACCATCTGCTGCCTCGCATTGGCAAGGCGCAACGCCATCCGTTCGTTCTTGGCCTTTGTGGTGCGCAAGGCAGCGGCAAGACATGGACGACTCGCGCCCTTGCCCGCCGGCTGGAAATCGAGGGCCTGCGCGTGGCGTCGCTGTCTCTTGACGATCTCTATCTATCGAAAGCTCATCGGCAGGCCCTTGCCCGGGATGTGCATCCCCTGTTCGCCGTGCGTGGTGTTCCGGGAACGCATGACGTTCAGCTTGGCCTCTCGCTCTTCGATGATCTGCGCCATGAAGGCGAAGTAAGGATCCCCGCGTTCGACAAGGCAACGGATGACCTTGTGCCGCAGGATGCCTGGCACCGCATTCCCGCCCCGGTCGATGTGGTGCTGTTCGAAGGCTGGTGTGTTGGAGCAAAGCCGCAGGCCGATTCCGACCTGGTTAAACCCGTCAATGCGCTCGAACGAACCGAGGATACCGATACCAAATGGAGGGCTTACGCGAATGCCTGCCTTGCCGGAGAGTACAGCAGACTTTTCGCCCGAATCGACATGCTCGTCCTGCTGCAGGCACCGGTCTTCGAAGTCGTGGCAGATTGGCGATTCCAGCAGGAAGAAGCCCTGCGCCGTGAGCTTGAGCAAAAGGGCGAGGAAGCCCCCGCCCTGATGGATCGTGCAGCGATCCGGCGCTTCGTGATGTTCTACGAACGCCTTACGCGCCACATTCTGGCAGAAATGCCATCGAGGGCAGACCTTTCGATCGCCCTCGATGCGAAGCGCCATCCGGTTTCGTTCAGAACGGCTTGACCGTGCCGAGGAAACAGATTCCCGAGATCGTGATCCAGTAGACATAGGCCAGGCAGCGGCCGATCACGATCTCACGTTCCAGCGCGGCCTCCTGAACCGGATCGGGCCCGGCTGCCAGTGCGCGGAAACGCATCGTCCAGAGCCGCATGATCCAGCGCAGGCCAAGGCCGATGCACAGCGTAAAGCCATAGAGCGTGAACTTCGTGGCGTACCAGCGCGAACCCTCGCTGGCTTCGAAGGGGCCATTGCCGAGCAGGGAGGAGATACCGAGGACGAAGATGGTTGGGATCAGCACATAGCGGATCGCCTCATCCAGCTTGGTCAGGCGGATACCGAGGTCGGTTTCGCGGGTGAAGAACGCGCCCCAGCAAAGGCCGAGCCATCCAGCCACAAATACCCACATCGCGGTCAGGTAGCCATCGCCATAAGGCTGAAGGCCATAGATATTGCCCATGTGGAGGCCCAGCGGCAGCAGCATGATAATGCCGGTGCGCGCAAGGATATCAATGCGGTAGGCGGTTTCCATGTGCCGCTTGCGCTCTTCGAGCGAAAGGTTGCGATTGATGATGTTGTAACTTGACTGGAAAACGCCCCATTCACCGCCAAGCCAGTAGACCATGGCAATAATGTGGACCCAGCGCAGGACGAGCACTTCTTCGATCATTGTTTCCCCCCGGGGATTCTTGTGCTGCCGGTCAGGGCCGGGCCTTTGCAGCTCCGGCCCCACAGGCAACGTCAGGGCGTTGACAGTTTCTCGACCCAGTCCATGATCGGCGGGTCGGGGTTTTCCATGGCTTCGACTTCCTGCTGGAAGCCGCGCATGATGCGGGCGATGTAGGCGCGGGTGCTTTCCCCGCGCTCCTCGCCCGCCGCACGATCAGGAGCGTAGGCTTCGATGTCTTCGCGGCGCAGTGTGCCACCGGTTTCGAGCAGGCGCTCCACCGTATCGAGACGTTCCCGCGTGGCGGACAATTCCGATGCCAGCGCCAGCGTCAGCGAATAGAGCCGGTCGAGCGCAGGCTCATCGAAGAAGGCGGGGCGACGGCCCTTGGCGCGTGCTCCCGAGCGGGCGATCCAGTCGATACCCTCGGTCATGCTGCGATCTCCTTAGCGGGCGCGACTTTCCATGCGCCATAGGCGTTCCACACCGCAGCGCGGCCAAAGTCCTCAGCCTCACCTTCCGGCGATGGCGGGAAAATCGTCGGGTCAACCACCGCGCGCACACCGACGACGAACTGTTCGGCATGGGTGAAGCCGGCATCGGCCATCACGTCTTCCAGCTCGACGCCGTGCATGGCCGACCAGAATGGCTCGTTGTTGTTGAAGGCATCCCAATCGCGCATGAACTGTTCGAACAGCGGCATGTCGGGGCCGTACTGCGGCTGTTCGACGTGAAGGATCAGCCCGCCCGGTTTGAGCACGCGGTGCGCCTCGCGCAGGATCCTCGGCATGGACGAGGCCGACAGTTCGTGCAGGAACATCGTGGTCTGCACCCAGTCGAAGTGGTTGTCGGGGAAGCGCGAGAGATCTTCGCCATTGGCCTGAACAAACTTGATGTTCTTCACGCCAAGCCCGGCGGCACGCGCGGCGGCATAGCGTAGTGTTGCGCCTGCGGTGTCTATGGCGATTACCTCGGCATCGGGGAACCCCTGCGCCAGCGGCACCGCATTGTGACCCACCGTGCAGCCGATATCGAGAATGCGCTTCGGCTTCCAATCAGGCTTGTTCGCCTTGGCCCAGGCGACCAGCGCCTGCCCGCCGCCATCGTTCAGCGCGCCAAGCGCACCGCCAACCGTAGCGAAGAGGCCGACATCGTAGTTGGCACCTACCGTGACATCGCCCGGGCGCTCCTCGGAATGATAGCCGCCGGGCTGGCAATGGATATCGACGCAGGTCTGGTAAAGCGGTTGTTCGATGCTGGCATCAAGCTCCAGCAGGCCGGAATGTTCATTGAACTGACGGGCCTGTGCATCCAGTTCGTCGAGCTGGCGCAGCACCGCCTGCCGCCCGTTCATCTGGCGCATTTCCATCGAATTGCGCTTCAGCGCAGACCACATGCGGTGGAACGGATCACGGTTCATCGCATCGCGGATTTCGTAGCGATGCTCCGGATCGCGGCCATGCTCGGCACGGAAGGCCGGCAGCACGCGGGTCTCATAGGCAAGCTTGTTGCCCGCGCCGAGGGTGCCCGAGAGATAGCGGTTGAAGTGCGTCAGGAAATTGAACCGCGCGGATTCATCATGTTTGGTGCGCGGCATCATCGGATGGCGCGTCAGCGCGGTGTAGGGCGGTGGCAGGTCTTTCTTCATGCGTTTCGTCCTCTAGCGCGCTGCAGGCGGGATTCGGCCGATCTAAATGTCCGGACAAATTTTCAGACCTGCTGCGACACTGTCAAGCCGGGGTGGCGGTATATTTGTATGGACAAATGTGCTGTGCATCCCTTGATGCAGGTCAACCCCGGCTGAAAAATCGAAGAGGGTGCGCACTAACGGGGGGAGGACCGTGCACGCACCCACGGCCTCAGTACTCCGAAAGGAGTCGACCGAGGCCTTCGATCCGGTCAGTGATTCCCAGCGTTCGCAGCGCGTGCCAGTAAGTCGCGGTGTTGATCGCGATAACCGGCTTGTCGAGCTTGAGCTCATACTCGGCTGCAAGGCTGACCATCGAGAGATTGGTGCCGACCTGCACGATTGCGTCGACTTCGCTACCGTTGAGATGGTCGATCACCTCGCGCAGTTGCTGGGGCGTTACCTTCGCGATGTCGGTCCAGCGCTTGCACTGCAACGGCACATCGCGGACGACCGAGAAGCCCGACTCCTCAAGGAACCGCCGCACTTCGGCGTTTGCGACCGGGTAATAGGGCGAAACGAAGCTGACGGTCTTGATGTTGCCATAGGCGTGCAGCGCGGCAGCGACCGATTCCGAGCCCGTGGAAGCGCCTACCCCTGCCAGTGCCTCGACCTCGGCCTTGAACTTCTTGCCGCCTTCGACCCCGCCATAGAACGTGATCGCTGACATGCCGAGCACGAGATACTCCGGCCGCAGCGTCATCGCCGAACGCACAGCGTCCATGGTGTTCTCGGCAATCGCCGTGGTGCCGGCAATGAAATCCTCGTTCGACAGTGCCACCGGGTCTTCCACGAAGATGCGCGAAAAGTGGTTGGTCACGCCGGCGGGGCGCATGCGCTCCATGTCGGGCTGGACAGTGGTGTTGGTGGAAGGGGCAATCACGCCAAGACAGGCGCGGTAACCCTGGACGTCAACCATCGGACTTATCTCCAGAAGAAGCCGCGCCGCAGTCCCACCACCACGGCGCCACTTCGGATCAAACGATCGCAGCCGCCTGGGCGAGGCTGTCGAACATGGCTTGCCGCATCAGGTAGTTGCGACGGGTTTCATCGTTATTCTTGATTTCCAGCATCTTGGCGCGGCGCGCTTCATGTGCGCCGTCTTGCCCGCCCTTGATGAAGGCCATGTTTTCCTTGGTCTGCATCTGGGTGAAGCTGTGTGTCACCTCGCGACGCTGGCGATCGTAGAGCGCGAGGTTTGGCTCCATCGCCGCCTTGCCCTTGAGCACCGGTTCGAGTTTTTCGAACAGGTTGAAGGCATCGTGCACGCCGGAATTCATGCCAAAGCCGCCAAGCGGGTTGTTCAGGTGAGCAGCATCGCCGACGAGCATGACCCGCCCTTCGCGGAACGACTTGGCCACGCGCTGGTGCACACGATAAAGCGTGCGGTGCTCGGTCTTGACGGCAGCGCCATCGCCCACCAGCCGGTCGAAAATGCCGTTCTTGATCTTGTCTGACCGCAGTTCGTCATCGCTTAGCGAACCATCTGTCGGCACCAGGACGCGCCAGAGCGAGGGCACGCGCAGCAGGACAAGCCACTCCTTCGGATCGGAGACATAATTCACATAAGCCAGGTTCGGCAGGTGATCGGCCAACTCAAGATCGGTCGAGAGACACAGGAAGCGTTCGGGGTAGGTAAACCCGTCAAACTCGATGCCCAGCCACTTGCGGACGATGGAATTGGCACCATCGGCCCCAATGAGAAATTCCGCGCGAAGCTGATTGACGCCGTAAGGTGTCTCTGCCCAAAGATCGACACCACTCTCGTCCTGCTTGAAGGTCAGCAGGCGCGTGCTGAAGTGCATCTTCGCGTTCGAGAACTTCTCCAGACCCGCTGCCAGCGCCCGCGACAGATGATACTGTTCGCACTGGATGCGGAAGGGATAGCGCGTGACATCGTCAATCTCGCTCAGGTCGAAATCAATGACTTCGCCACTGGTACGGTCACGCCAATGGTAAACCGGTGCCTTTAGGCCCTTTTCCAACAGCATCGGCGTAATGCCGATAGTGTCGAGCATTTCGAGCGTCGGCGGATGAAAGGTCGAGGCGCGCAGATCCTGTGCGCAATCCTCGCCTGCTTCCAGCACGACGACATCCACCCCCGCCTGGGCCAGCAGCGTGGCCAGAACCGTCCCTACGGGACCGGCTCCGACAATCGCCACCTGGCACCGATCAACCCCTGTCATATCCAGCGGACTCCAATGTAACTTCTGTTACAGGATATGGACTGGGTAACTGTTCGAGTTGGGCAAAGCCGCCAAACTATCCGCCTTGCGGTGATAAAGGGCTCGGAGGCAGGAAAACGGGTGAGGCTGCCGCACAAATTCGGGCAGCAATGACCATGACCGAACCGGCAGCAGCCTTCGTGGCTGACCGTCAGGCGGGGAGAACAGCAATGAATTCTATCCGTGGCGCGCTTTGCTTCACGCAAACCAGCCTGCTTGCCATCCTTCTGTCCACGAATGCGGTTGCGCAGACCGATTGGTCGGATCCGCGCAGGGTCTTCGAAGAGCGGCTTGCGACCTTCATCAAGGACCCCGGCAACTTCCCATATGCACCGATGGAGCCGATTGCCGGCGCATCGAAATGGAAGCCCCTGCCCCTTGCCCGACCGGCAAAGCGCGGCGTTTCTGCAGATGCGCTAGAGAAGGCGCGTGCCTATGCCGAGATGATGAACAGTAGCGCGTTCATCGTCTGGCGCGATGGGCGCATCCAAAGCGAATGGCACGGCAAGGGTGTCGATGCGCGGAAGCCGCTCGTTTCCAAATCGCTGTCAAAGCCGCTGTCTGCCATCGTCATTGGCCGTGCGCTGGCACTAGGCAAGATCCGGTCGCTTGACCAGTCGATCGCCGATTACGTTCCGGCAGCCAAGGGTACGCCCAAGGAAAAGATCAGGATCCGTCATATCCTCGACATGCGCTCGGGCATGCTCGACCAAGGCTTCAGCACCGATCCTGCCCATCCCTATAACGCGGCGCTGCTCGATGCCGATTTTGGCCAGAAGATCATTGAGAGCTACCCGATGCCTTACGAGCCAGGCGCGCGCTATTCCTATGCGCAGGCGCCAAGCGACATTGTCGCCATGGTAATCGAAGGCGCAACGGGCATGCGCTATGGCGATTTCGTCAGCCGCGAGGTCTTGAAACCACTGGGTGCGCAGGGTGGGACGATCTGGGTCGGGAAACCCGGCGGCCTCGCACACTCGGGTTGCTGCGCGACCTTCCCCGCCGAGACTTACCTCCGTTTCGCAGTGCTGTTGCTGGAAGACGGCAAGTGGCAGGGCAAGCGCCTGCTCCCCAACGGCTATGTTTCCGAAATGCGAAAGGGCACGGTGCAAAACCCAAATTTCGGCCTCGGCGTCTGGCTGGGGGAACCCTACCATCAGCGCCGTGGCTTCGGCGCTCCTGGGACGGCCGGCCCGCAGGTCCTCCACTCGGAACCCTTTATCGACCCTGACCTGTTCATGTTCGACGGCAATTCCAACCAGCAGGTTGCGATCAGCCCTAAGCACCGGCTGATCGTGCTGCGCTTGGGACCGACCCCTCCAGCGCCCAAGGATGGCAAGCCCGAATGGGACAACGCCTTCCTGCCCAACACGCTGATCCGCGGGATCAGGAAGTAGCGGGCAACCGATAACGGCTGAAGATCGCCAGCGCCGCAAGCTGCAGCGCTGCCGGGATTGCACTGTAGAGCAGGACGATCCCGGTAATGGCGCTGGCGCTTTGCGCGGCGGCCCCGCCGGTGGAGGATACGAAGCCAAACGCGCTCATCACGATCCCGGCGATGACTGGCCCCAGTGCGAAGGCCAGCTTCTCCATCGCCGAGAACAGTCCGGCAAAGACGCCCTCGTTCGCGACGCCCTGCGTGCGGCGCTGGTAGTCTACAGTGTCGGTCATCATCGAAAGCGCAAGGAGGATGAAGCCGCCGTTGACCGATCCGATAACCACGGCGCGCAGCAGGATCAGCAAGTGCTCGGTGTTGACCGGCTGTCCGCCCGGAAGCGTGGCGACATCGGCGCCGCCCTTGCCGACCCACAGCCATGTCACGGTCACCGCTGCCCATATGACCGACGCCAGGACATATGCGCGGGGCTTGCCGATGCGGCGCGGCAGCCAGAGCCACAGCGGCTGGGCGGCAAGGCTTGCTGCAGACATGCACAGGATGAACACCGGAATCAGCCAGATCGCCTGCACCACATAGAGGAACACGAAGCCGATCACGGTATAACTCGCTGCCTGCCCGATGTTCGAGGCGAAGCTGGTAGCAAGCAGCATCAGAAACGGACGGTTGCGCGATACGACCTTGAGCTGCTCGCGCAATGACCCGGCGACTGCACCTGCCTGAATCAGTGGCACCTTGCGCAAACCGCTGGCCGTGGTGAGCATCGAGACAAGGCAAAGCGCGCCGAACAGCCAGCTCATTGCGTGCCAGCCTGCAGCACCCCCGCCGAAATGCAGGATGACAGGCTGCGCAAGACCTACGCCTACCAGCACGCCCAGAGTCGCAAAGAACATCCGCAACACCATGATGCGGTTGCGCTGGTGCGGATCACCTGAAAGTTCGGCGGCAATGGCGAGGTAGGGCACCGAGTAGATGCTGAACGCGGTCGATGCGAGGAAGAACAACGCGCAGATGGCCGCTGCCGCGATGTAGGGGCTTGGGTAGCTGGTAACGGCAAAGAGCGCGATGAAGCCCAGCGTCGTCCCCACTGCACCGCCGATCAGGAATGGCGTGCGACCGATGGCGGCCTTCATCCTGTCCGACCACGCGCCCACCAGGGGATCGCAGACGATCAGCCACAGCTTCGGCACGAGCACGACCAGTCCCGCCAGCCATGCCGGAACGCCCAGCATGGTCGTCATGAACAGGGGCAACAGGACTGCAGGCGTATCGCGGAATACCTGCGCGCCAAGCTGGCCCACGCCATAGCGCAGGACGACCCCGGTCGGCACCTCGTCGGGAATGGTGGCGGATGCGGCAGCAGCGGTTGCGGTCATGATGGTTCCGGGGATCGAGGAATGCGTTTAGACGATCAGACGCAGGCGCAGATGGTCTTCCATTCGAGGTAGTTGTCCATCGCCTGCCGACCGCTGTCGCGGCCCCAACCCGATTGCTTCACCCCGCCAATGGCGAGGCTGGCATCGTACATTGCGTGGCAGTTGATCCACACCGTGCCCGCGCGGATATCGGCCGACATGCGGTGCGCGGTGGACAGGCTTTCGGTCCAAACGCTGGCAGCCAAGCCATATTCGCTGGCGTTGGCTGCGGCGATGACTTCTTCCTCGTCCTCGAACGACTGGACAACGAGAACCGGCCCGAACACCTCCTCGCGCACGATTTCCATGTCGGGCTTCACATCCACCACCACGGTCGGCGTGATGAATGTTCCTGCATCGCCCATGCGCTCGCCGCCGGTCAGCATGGTTGCGCCTTCGGCCTTCGCTCTCTGGAGAAACCCCTCAACCCGCTCGGCATGGCGGGCAGAAACGACCGGGCCCATCTGCGTGTCGGGCAGCAGGCCATGGCCAATCTTCAGGCCCTTGGCATAGGCAGCCACGCCTTCGACCACCTGGTCGTGGACCGAGCGATGCACATAGAGCCGCGACCCGGCAATGCAGACCTGCCCCCCGTTGAAGAAGATAGCGTTGGCAACGCCCGGCACCGTGATTCCCATGTCGGCATCGGGAAACACGATCGAAGGCGATTTGCCGCCCAGTTCCAGAGTGACCCGCTTGAAATTCGTCTTGGCCGCATCGAGCACTGCACGGCCGGTCGCGGTCGATCCGGTAAAGGCGATCTTGTCGACATGGGGATGGGCAGCCAGCGTCGCCCCTGTCTGCCCGCCGAGGCCGGTGACGACATTGAGCACGCCTGCTGGGACGCCCGCCTCCACCATCAGTTCGGCAAGGCGCAAGGCCGTAAGCGAGGTATCCTCGGCCGGCTTCAGTACCACGGTGCAGCCCGCCGCCAGTGCAGGCGCAAGCTTCATCGCGGTCAGCACCAGTGGCGAGTTCCATGGCACGATCGCCGCCACCACGCCAACCGGCTCACGCACCGTCCACGTGCGCATCTGGCGGCCTGCGGGCTGGTAGTTGATCGAGCTTTCGAGCGAATTGCCCTCGATCGCCATGGCCTGTCCGGCGAAGAAGCGGAACTGGTTGACCGCGCCCGGAATCTCCGCCCAGCGGCCAACGAACAGCGGCTTGCCCTGATCAAGCGTTTCGAGTTCGGCCAGATCGTCGATATTGGCTTCGATCAGGTCGGCAACCTTCCACAGGATGCGTGCGCGTTCGACCGGTACGGTCGCCTTCCAGCGGCCCAGCGCGATTCTTGCCGCTTCGACTGCAGCGTCGACGTCAACAGGACTCGCCGCCGCTATTTGCCCGATTTCCTTCCCGGTCGCAGGATCGAGCGTCGCGAAATCTGCGGCTCCTTCCGCCTTGCGCCATTCCCCACCGATCAGCAGACCCTCCCCCCGCGCACGGCGAGCCAGGAATTCGATGTTGCCAGGGCGAAGGGTAACGGGATCAAAAGCCATGAGTCCGGGATGCTCCTTTGGATGCGGCCTGACTGCCCCTTGGACCTTGCCTCAGCCAGAGCGCCATACGCGAAAAGCCGCTTGGCGGATAAGTCTGTCCGAAAACGACCGTGCGGCGATCGTCGCGAATAGCAATCACCCTCGCAATCCAAGACGGCGATTCCGCCGCAAGATAGAAGCGATCGGGGTAGACATGACCTATCGACTGGGCGTGGACGTGGGTGGCACGTTCACCGACCTCCTGCTGTTCAACCAGAGCACTGGCGAATTCTGGCGCAACAAGACGCCGTCGACCCCGCACGACAGTTCGGAAGGTATTCTGAACGGCGTCACCGCGATCTGCGAGAAGGCCGGGATCAGCCCGTCCGACGTCGAATTCTTCCTCCATGGCACGACCGTGGCAACCAACGCCGTGCTCGAAGGCAAGGGCGCCCGCGTCGGCCTCGTCACCACCGACGGCTATCGCCAGGTCATGCAGATCGCGCGTTCGTTCGTGCCGGGCGGGCTTGCCGGATGGATCGTCTGGCCAAAGCCGGTGCCGCTGGCAGCGCTGGAAGACACCGTCGAAGTGCGCGGCCGCATGGATGCACAGGGCAACGAGCTTGAACCGCTCGACGAAGCGCAGGTCCGCGAAGCGCTCGTCGCCCTGCGCGACAGCGGCGTCGAAGCGCTGACCGTCAGCCTCGTCAACGCCTACCTCAACGGCGCGCACGAGAAGCGCATCGGCGAACTCGCGGCAGAGATCATGCCGGGTATCCCGATGTCGCTGTCCCACGAAGTCCTGCCCGAGATGCAGGAATACGAACGGACGCTGACCACGGTGGCCAATGCCGCGGTGCGCCCGGTGATGCGCAAGTATATCCACAACCTGCGCGATAGCCTGCGCGGCGCCGGCATGGCCGGATCGCTCTCGCTGCTGCGCTCCGACGGCGGCCTCATGTCTTCGGAAAAGTCCGAAGAGCATCCCGTTTCGCTGCTGATGTCCGGCCCGGCGGGCGGCGTCACCGGCGCGATCTGGGTGGGCCGCAACGCGGGCATCAAGAACATCCTGACGCTCGACGTCGGCGGCACGTCGACCGACGTTGCCCTGATCGAGAACCTCGAGGCCCGCCGCCAGCGCACCACCGAAGTCGGCCACCTCTCGGTCCGCGCCTCAGCGCTTGACGTGAAGACGGTTGGCGCGGGCGGTGGCTCGATCGCCTATGTCCCGGAACTCACCGGCGCGCTGCGTGTCGGCCCGCAGTCGGCAGGCGCGGTCCCCGGCCCGGTGGCCTACAGCAAGGGCGGCACCCTGCCGACCGTGACCGACGCCAACGTGGTGCTCGGCTATCTCCCTGAGAACCTGCTCGGCGGCACCTTCAAGCTTGACCGCGATGGCGCGAAGAAGGCCGTGCAGACCATTGCCGACGCACTCGGCATCGGCCTGATGGAAGCGGCGCGCGGCATCATCGACATCGTCAACGAGAACATGTTCGGTGCGCTGCGCATGATCTCGGTCCAGCAGGGCTATGACCCGCGTGACTTTGCAGTGATGGGCTTTGGCGGGGCGGGTCCGCTCCACGTGAACGCTGTCGCCAGGCTGATGGGTTCGTGGCCTGCCGTCTCCCCGGTCAGTCCCGGCGTGCTTTGCGCACTGGGCGATGCCACCACGCGGATGCGCACCGAGACTGCCCGCTCGTTCAGCCGCCGCGTTGACGAGACCGACGAAGCCGAAGTGCTGGCGCTGCTCGATGACATGGCCGCGCAGACCCGCGCCGAACTGACCGCCGAAGGCATCAGCGAGGCCGACGTCACCAGCCTGTTCGAACTCGACATCCGCTATGAAGGCCAGGCCTTCGAAGTGCCGCTGTCGATCGACGCCGAAGTGCTGCGCCGCGATGGCCTGAAGGGCGTGACCGACCGCTTCGATGCCGAGCACAAGCGCCTGTTCACCTTCAACATGGACTCCGCGCACGAACTGGTGAACCTGCGCGCCGTGGCCATGGGCCCCGCGCTCGATCTGCCCGCCCCGCCGCTCGAGCAGGGCAACGGCGATCCGATCGCCGCCAAGGTGCGCGACCACGAACTCTGGGCCGATGGCGCCATGGTCCCGGCGGTGATCTATGACCGATCCAGGCTGCGCGCAGGGGACGTGATCCCCGGCCCTGCCATCGTGACGGAAATGGATTCCACCACGCTGATCGAGGCCGGCTGCACCGGCAAAGTCGACCATGTCGGCAACATCCTGATCAATCTTGCCTGAGAACGGATAAGCACATGCCCGCACAGATCATCCAGGCCAACACCACCCCCTTCACCGCCGTGGCCGTAGATCCGGTCACGCTCGACATCATCGAGAACGCGCTGCGCAACGCGCGCATCGAGATGGACGCAACGCTTGTCCGCACCGCCATGTCTCCGGGCATCCGCGAGCAGGGCGATGCCTTCCCGCTCATCGCCGATCACACCGGCAAGATGATCGTCGGCCAGTTCGGATCGTACATCGGCCCGTTCCTCGATGGCTATGACGGCACGGTCGAGGACGGCGACCTGATCTTCCTGTCCGATCCCTATTCGGTGCAGGGCGCAATCAGCCACTCCAACGACTGGCTGGTGCTGCTGCCCGTGTTCAAGGACGGGCGCCTGATCGCCTATACCTCGATGTTCGGTCACCAGAGCGACATCGGCGGCATGGTCCCCGGATCGATGCCGATCCACGCCACCTCGATCTTCCAGGAAGGCGTGCGCATCCCGCCGGTCAAGATCTGGAAGAAGGGCGAATACAACGAGGACCTGATCAAGCTGGTCATGCACCAGACCCGCACGCCGGACTGGTGCAAGGCCGACCTCAACGCCCTGATCGCCTCGTGCCGCGTCGCCGCGCGCCGCGTTTATGAAATGGCCGAGCGCTTTGGCGACGACGTGTTCACCTCGGCCACGACCATGCTGCTCGAACGCAACCACCGCGCGATGAAGCAGTTGATCCAGACCTCGATCAGCGAAGAGCGCGTCAGCTTCGAGGACTACATCTGCGACGATGGCATGGGCTTCGGGCCCTACAAGATCAAATGCACGATGTGGCGCGAAGATGGTCGCGTCGTGCTCGACTTTGCCGGCACCGACCCGCAGAGCCAAGCCTCGATCAACATGCTGCTGAACGAGAACATGATGCGCATGTTCTTCGGCATCTACATGATCATGATCTTCGATCCGCAGATCCTGTTCAACGATGGCTACTATGACCTGATCGACGTGCGCATCCCCGAAGGTTCGCTGCTCAAGCCGAAGTTCCCCGCAGCGCTCTCGGGCCGCACCCACGTGCTCGGCCGCCTGTTCGATATCCTCGGCGGGTTGCTTGGCCAGAAGACGCCCGAGTTCCTCAATGCCGCCGGGTTCTCGTCCAGCCCTCACCTGTTCTACGCGGGCACCGACAAGGCCGGAAAGTGGTTCCAGCTCTTCCAAATCGGCTTTGGCGGCATCCCCGGACGCCCCTTGGGCGATGGTCCCGATGGCCACTCGCTGTTCCCCGGCTTCACCAACGTGCCCAACGAGTTCCTCGAACGCTACTTCCCGCTGGTGATCGAACGCTACGAGACCGTTCCCGATAGCGGCGGCGCGGGCCTGCACCGTGGCGGTAACGGCATCGACATGGTCTACAGGTTCCTCGAGCCCGGCACCATCGCCATCCACGACGACCGCTGGTTCGTGCCGCCCTGGGGCGTCAACGGCGGCGAGCCCGGTGCCCGCGCCCGCAAGGTGCTGGTCAAGGCCGATGGCACCGAAATCGTCGTCGGCAACAAGATCGAGGACTATCCGGTCGAACCCGGCGATCGCCTGCACTTCGTCACCTGGGGTGGCGGTGGCTGGGGCGATCCGCTGGAGCGCGATCCCGAACTGCTGGCCATTGAGCTGGCACAGGGCCTCGTCACCGAAAAGGGCGCGCTGCGTTATGGCGTGGTGCTGAAGGACGGCGCGGTCGATGCCGCCGCCACCGAGGCGCTGCGCACGAAGATGCGCGCCGAACGCGGCGAAATCGGCGTCTTCAACTTCGGCCCCGACATCGAGACCCTACGCGCCAACTGCCTCGCCGAGACGGGCCTCCCCGCTCCCAAGGCGCCGCGCTGGGCGAACGTTTAACAGGAACCCACCCCCAACCCCTCCCGCTTGCGGGAGGGGAGCGAGACTTACGGTGCCGAAGGCGGAGTTAGTCGCAGCGGGGTGGGCATGCACAACGCATAAGGACCAAAACAGTGGCCAATCCCATTCTCCGCGAGAAGCTGAACTCCGGAAAGTTCTTCGTCGTCCCCGGCATTCAGGACATGATCACCGCGGTGATCGCCAACAAGGTCGGCTTCGATATCGTCTATGGCACGGGCTACTGGCTCACCGCCTCGGCCTGGGGCCTGCCCGATGCCGGCATCGCCACCTACACGGAAATGCGCAACCGCATGGAGACGCTGGCGCGCACCAGCAATGCTGCCGTCATCGCCGATGGCGATACTGGCTATGGCGGGCTGCTCAACGTCCATCACACCGTGAAGGGCTATGAAGCGTCGGGCGTCACCGCGATCCAGATCGAGGATCAGGAATTCCCCAAGAAGTGCGGCCACACGCCGTTCAAGCGCCTGATCTCGACCGAGGACATGGTCGAGAAGATCCAGGTCGCCGTGGACTCGCGGACAAGCGAGGATTTCGTCGTCATCGCCCGCACCGATGCGCGTGAAAGCGAAGGCCTTGATGGCGTGCTTCGCCGCCTCGAAGCCTATTCGAAGGCGGGTGCCGACGTGCTCTTCCCCGAAGCGCTGCACAGTGAAGAGGAGATGCGCAAGGCCTGCGCCGTGCTCGACAAGCCCTGCATGGCCAACATGTCGAACCACGGCAAAACGCCGGTGCCACCCGCCGAGGTGCTGGCCGAGATCGGCTATGCCTATGCCATCTACCCCTCGCTCACCAGCCTTGCCGCCTGTGCCGCGATGGAAAAGGTCCTGCGTGATCTCAAGGACAACGGCGTGGGCCAGCCCGATGGTCTTTTCGATTTTTCCGAATTCTGCTCGCTGATCGGCTTTGAGGACGTGTGGGCGTTCGAAAAGAAGTGGGGCAAGGCTGGCTGATGACCACACGCCGCATTGCCGCCGCCGTCCTCAGCCAGAGCGGCAACAACCCTGCACCCTATGCGGTGAACAAGCCGCTCGAGGTCAAGACGCTCGAACTCGCCGATCCCAAACCCGGCGAAGTGCTGGTGCGGATTGACGCTGCGGGCCTGTGCCACTCCGATCTCTCGGTCATCAACGGCGACCGACCGCGCCCGATGCCGATGGCGCTGGGCCACGAAGCTGCCGCCACCGTGCTGGCGCTGGGCGACGAAGGCGATGGCAGCCTTGCCGTGGGTGACCGCGTCGTGCTGGTATTCCTGCCCTCGTGCGGGCACTGCGTCGCCTGTGCCTCGGGCCAGGGCTATCTCTGCGCCAACGCCGCTGCCGCCAACGGCAAGGGCGAACTGATGCAGGGCGGCTCGCGCCTTTCCTGCGAGGACGGCCCGGTGCATCACCACCTCGGCGTGTCGGCCTTCGCCACGCAGGCCGTGGTTGATCGCCGCTCACTGGTGAAGATCGACAAGGACATCCCGCCCGAAACCGCCGCCCTGTTCGGCTGCGCGGTGCTGACCGGCGTCGGGGCGGTAATGAACACGGCGCAGGTCCGCCCCGGCGAATCGGTGCTGATCTACGGCCTTGGCGGGGTCGGCCTCGCCGCGCTGCTCGGTGCTCTGGCGGCAGGGGCACAGCCGGTTGTCGCGGTCGATCCCTTCCCCGAGAAACGCGCTCTCGCGCTTGAACTCGGTGCGGCGGCAGCGGTGGCGCCGGGTGAGGATGCAGACCTGTTTGGCGCCGATGTTGTGATCGAAACGGTGGGCAAAGCCGCAGTTCTTGCCCACGCCTACAAGGCGGCCAAGCGTGGCGGGCGGATAGTTACCGTGGGCCTACCCAACCCGGCAGAAACACTTGAAATCAATGCCTTGTCTCTCGTCGCCGAAGGCAAGACGCTGATGGGCAGCTACATGGGTTCGTCAATCCCGGCGCGCGACATCCCACGCTACATCGCCCTTTGGAAGTCCGGCCGGATGCCAGTGGAGAAGCTGCTGACCTCGGTCAGTCCACTCGAGGAAATCAACGACCTGATGGACAAGCTCGCGCAGGGCAAGGCGGTGCGGCAGGTCATCGTTCCCGGCTGGTAATTGTTCCGAATTGCGGACAGGTTTATCCGACAGGCGGATAATCTCTTGAACAATTCGGTCATATGACATTCTCTTGTCACTCTGCGGCCAACCACAGAGTGACAAGGGGAGTCGTACAATGGAAAAAGGCGTTCCTATCCGGTCGATCACGCGATCCATCGCCGCGCTGAAGGCGATCAATCGCCACGGCTCCCTGTCGATGATGGAAATCGCCAAGTCGGCCGAAGTCCCCTACCCCACCGCCTGCCGCATCGTGCAGACCCTGCTCTACGAAGGCCTGATCGAGCAGGAGCCCGCCCGCAAGCGCTACCGGGCAACCGCCCTGGTCCAGACGCTGGCCACCGGCTTCCAGCACGATGACGAACTTGTCCGCATCGCCCGCCCACATATCGTCGCATTCACCGCCCGCGCCGGCTGGCCGGTATCGATCGCCATCCGCGTTGGCCGTGAGATGATGCTGCGTGACAGCACGCACGCCAATTCGTCGCTCACTTTCGAACACTACTATCCCGGCTTCACCCTGCCGATCCTCGACAGCGCCTCGGGCAAGGTTTCGATGGCCTTCGCCGATCCCGAGGAGCGCGAGATGATCCTGCGCTTTATGCGCGTGTCGCAAGACATCGACCTCAACTACCTCGCCACCGCCGAAGTCAGCCTCGATGTCGAACGCATCCGCGCCGATGGCTATGCCGTGCAGGGCCGTAACCACTTCAACCTGACGCCGGGCAAGACCTCGTCGATCGCCGTCCCGATCTTCCGCAATGGCCACTTCGAAGCGGCTATGACGATGGTGTTCTTCGTCGCCGCGATGAAGCTCTCGACCGCGCTCGAAACCTATCTCGACGACCTCAAGGCAACCGCCGCAGCGATCAGCCACGATCTGTCAAACGTACCGATGGGCAATGCGTAAGGTTTAAGAGGCCCCGCTTACCGCTGCTTCTTGGCAATCGTCGCGGTGAAGTCGGGGTCCTTGTTGGCGACCCAATCAACGAACTTGCGAACGGCAGGATCAGCCAAGAGCTTGTCGACATCCATGCCGATGCGCTGAAGTTCGGAATTGGTGAAGTTCACAGTCAGCGTCTGCTGGCAAATGCCGTGCATCGGCACCACGTCGCGCCCTCCCCGGCTCTTCGGGATCGGATGATGCCACACGATGGTGCTGCCGGTCGGGCGGCCGCAGAGCCAGCAGGGCACCGGCGGGGGCGCCTCTTCCTCTTCGGGGGTGTCAAAGTCGTCGTAGCGACCGTGCTTTGAATGCTTGCGGGCCATGGCGCTGCCTTACAGCAACCACGCCCGCACGCAATCAGAGCCGCGCCGTTACGGCCTTCGTTTCGAGATAGGCGTCCAGCCCCTCCTGCCCGAACTCGCGGCCCCAGCCCGACTGGCCATAGCCGCCGAACGGGATGTTGGTGCCAACCGCGCCGTGGCAGTTAATCGAGACGTGTCCGGCACGGATACGCTTGACCAGGCGGTGCGCGGTCGAAAGATCGCGCGTCCACACGCTGCCCGACAGGCCATAGGGCGTGTCGTTGGCAAGGGCGGCAATGGCGTCCAGATCGTCGCTCTCGAACTTCTGCACGGCCATGACCGGGCCGAAGATCTCCTCGCGCATCAGCGGCATGGCGTTGTCGCAGCCGCTGAACACCGTGGGCTGGATGAAGTTGCCCGGCCGGTCGAGCTTTTCGCCCCCGACAACCAAGGTCACGCCATCGGCCTTGGCCCGCTCGATATAGCCCATGACCTTGGCCGCGTGCCCGTCCGAGATCATCGGCCCCTGCGTGGTTGCGGGGTCAAGGCCGTGGCCCAGCGTCATCACCTTGCAGAACGCCGTGACGCCTTCCATCAGCGCATCATGGATTGCGGCATGCGCGAAGATGCGCGTTCCGGCCATGCAGTTCTGCCCCTGCAGGAAGAACGTCGCCATCGCAACGCCGGGCACGGCCAGCGCCAGATCGGCATCGGGCATGACCACGACCGGGCTCTTGCCGCCAAGTTCGAGGCTGACCTTCTTGAGATTGCCGAGCGCCGCCTGGATGATGCGCTTGCCGGTCGCGGTCGATCCGGTGAACGAGATCTTGTCGACGCCGGGATGCTCGGCCAGCGCCTGCCCCGCCTCGGCACCAAGCCCGTTGACGATGTTGACCACGCCCGCCGGGATGCCCGCTTCAAGGATCATGCCCCCCAGCGCCAGGGCCGAAAGCGGCGTTTCTTCCGATGGCTTCATCACCACCGTGCAACCCGCAGCCAGTGCGGGGGCCAGCTTGAGAATCGCGGTGGAAAGCGGCACGTTCCAGGGCACGATCTGGCCCGCCACGCCCACCGGCTCACGCAGGGTATAGGTCAGCGCTTCGGTCTCGGCGGCGATGTGGCGCGGCGGGGCGATAATCGTGCCTTCGATCCGCATCACTGCGCCCGCGTAGTAGTCGATCATCTCGACACAATTCGCGGTGGTCAGCCCGGCGATGAAGCGCGGCATGCCGTTGTCGATCACGTCGAGCTCGGTCAGCAGCGTGGCATTGGCGTCCATCACCCGCGCCAATTTGTGCAGCAGCGCGGTCCGCTCGGCCACGGTCATCCGGCCCCACGGCCCTTCGAACGCGGCGCGCGCGGCCTTGACTGCGCGGTCCACTTCCGCCGCGCCGCCCGTCTGGAACCTTGCCAGCACAAGGCCCGTCGCCGGATCACGCGTTTCCAGTTCGCCTGAACCTTCGACCCATTGCCCGCCGATCAGCAGGCGGTGCGTTTCCTTCAGGAAACGCTCCGTCTCCGGCGCGATCGGATTGCCGTCAAAGGGAACTGGCGAAACGCTCATACTTCGACGGTCCTCGGGTCATAGGTAAACAGGCCGAGCGATTCCTCGTCCTTCATCTCGCCAAGGCCGAACAGGTCGGTGTCCTGGCCCTGCATGCGATCGGCGTTGGCGTTCGATTCCTGCTGGATGAAGGTCGCGCGTTCGTGCCGCGCCTTCTCATAGCGGGCAAGGCCCTCTGCCGCAGAATCCGATGCCGCCAGCGCACGCGCCAGCACCACCGCATCCTCGATCCCGCAAGCCGCGCCATGGCCGAGGAACGGTGTCATCGCGTGCGCCGCATCGCCGATCAGCGTGACATTGCCACCCTGCACCCAGGTATCCATCGGCTGCCTCGCATTGATCGCCCACTTGAACAGCGGCTGCGCCACGGCGGCCTTCAACAGCCGCTGCGCATCTTCGCACCAGTGGCCGTAGATCGATTGCAGTTCCGCAGGATCGGCAGGCGTCGTCCAGCCTTCCTCGTTCCAGCCATCCTGCCGCGCAAAGAACACGAAGTTCATCACCTTGGACCCGCGCACGTTGTAGCGGTTCATCATCGCGCCGGGGCCGATGATGATGCCGGGGAAGTCGGAGAGGTCCTGAATCTCTTTGGTCACCGGCACCAGGCAGCGCCAGGCGACGTGCCCGGTGAAGTGCGGCGCATCATCGCCAAAACGCTGGCGGATCACGCTTTTCACGCCATCGGCGCCAATCAGCACATCCGCGCTGAACTGCCGGCCATCGGCCAGCGTCACCGTCGTGCCTTCGCTGGAGACGACTTGCGCTCCCGCCACCATCTCCACGCCCGAACGCTCGGCCGCGCGGGTCATCACGCCATGCAGGTCGGCGCGGTGGACGGTAATGTAGGGCGCGCCATACTTTTCGCGCTGGGTCGAACGGTCCATCGCCACCAGCGTGCGCCCATCCTGCCAGTGCTGGATCCGCTGGCGCGTCGGCTCGACCGCAACCGCCGCCGCTTCCTCGCAGATGCCGATGAAATCGAGGCCCTTCATCGCGTTCGGCGTCAGCGTCAGTCCGGCGCCGATCTCGCCGAACTGCGGCGCGCTTTCCAGCAGCGTCACCTTGAAGCCCTGCTGGGCCAGCGCGGCAGAAGCGGTCATGCCCGCCACGCCACCGCCGACGATCAGGATGGTTTCGGGCTTGCTCACTTGGCGCCGCCTTCCAACTGGCCCGAAATGTGGCTTTCATGGTTGGCGAGATACCACTCGGCGATTTCCTCGCGCGTCGCCCACCACACGCCGGGCAGGCTCTTGGCGTGTTCGATGAACTCGCGCAACGCACGTACACGATGGGCGCGGCCCGAAACGTGCGGATGCAGCCCGAGGTTCATGATCCGCCCGGTCTTCGCCCCTTCGGCATAAAGGACGTCAAGTTCCTCGATCAGCGCATCGCGGTATTCGTTGGTGGTGTAGTTCTTGCGGGTGATGAAGGTGAAATCATTGATTTCGTTGGAATAGGGCACTGAAACGATCGGCCCGTGCGGCGTACGCAGCAGATAGGGCTGATCGTCGTTCATGATGTCGCAGTAGAAGGTGCAGCCATATTCGGCGAGGATGTCGGCCGTCTGCATCGTGCCGCGCAAGGAGGACGACAGCCAGCCCTTGCTCTTGCGCCCGGTGAACTTCTCGAACTGGTCAAGGCTGCGCAGGATGATGTCGCGCTCCTTGGCCGGTTCATGCGCAAAGCTCGAAAGCAGTTCGCCCTGCTCCCAGTTGTGGGTCAGCAGTTCCCAGCCGCGCTCCAGCACGGCATCGGTCATCGCCTTGCGCCGCTCGAACGTGACGGCATTGGTGGTGCAGCTGGCTTTCACGCCCAGTTCGTCGAACAGCTCGATCAGCCGCCACAGGCCGACGCGCTGGCCATATTCGCGCCAGGTGAAGTTCGGGAAGTCGGGCGTGTTGCCGGGCAGCACGTCGGGCAGGATCGCCGGGCCGCCTGCATAATAGGGCTTGTCGGTGTCCTTGGTCAGATCCCACGTTTCAAGATTGAACGTGAGGATGAGAGCGACGCGCGCACCGTGCGGCCAGACCAGCGGCTTGCGCTGCGGCAGCGGGATGTAATCGTATTCCATCAGTGACTTACCCCTGAACTCAAATGCCGCCGTGTCAGGCGGTCAGAACCTCACCCGACCGCTTCAGGCGGTCAAAACCTCAAGCGCCACACGCTCGGCCGATTCCAGCGCGCCTTCCAGCCCGCGTGCGCCCTGTGCGGTATGTTCCCCGCAGAAGTGGACGCGGCCGGCCGGCTTGATCATCTCGTCGAGCCACTTCACCTGACCGGGTCCGAAGAACGAAACGTCGCCGCCGTTGAACCGTTCGCCCGCCCAGCTGAAATAGCTGTGCGCGGCGATCTTGCCCTTGGCCGCAGGGCGTAGCGTCTCGATCTGGCGGACGATCATGGCCTTGGCCGCTTCGGGCCCCATACGGTCCCAGTACAACGCAAGATTTCCGCGCGCCTGGACCACGAAGCCGGTGATTTCCTCGGGCGTCGCGCCATAGCGCTGTGGCATGACATTGCCCAAGGGCCCGTCGGTCCACATCCCCGGCGCCAGCTTGTCCTCATCCCAGAAAGGCGCACTGGCCGTGACGAAAGCCATCGAGATAGGCTGATAGCCGAGTTGCCCCACAGCTTGCGCCTGCAAGCCTTCGAGAGCTGGCAGCACCTTGACGTTGCGCAGGGCAGAAAACGGCAGCGAACAGATCACGTGGGGCGCGGTGAACGTTGCCCCATCGGCACAGTGGACCGTAGCAGTGCCACCCTCATGCGTGATCGCCACGACCTCGCGCCCCAGCAGCACATCGCCCTTCAGCAGGTTGGCCATTCCCGTGGCGAGATGGATGTTGCCACCCTTGACCGACAGCGACCCCGTGCCCGCTGCCATCTGGCCTTTGATGAAGCCGTCGTTGTACTCCATCATCAGCGTGGAGACGTCCCACGAATTGATGCCGTAATAGGGCGAGATGTCCCAGCACAAGTGGATTGCCGCATCGGACAGCCCCTGCGCCTTGAGGAATTCATGTAGCGAGATGTCGAGCGCCGCATTGGCCGGATCGTGCCAGCTAGACCAGTCGGCCAGCCGGTTGTTGTCAGCAACCAGCTTGCCCACCACTTCGCCCGGCATCAGCATTTTCAGCTTGTCAGGCAAGGGATTGCCCGGAAACGCTGCCCATTCTGCGCGCGTCAGCGGCTTGCCATTGATCCACAGCAGCGGCGGCGCACCGAAGCGATAGCGTGCGCCGACCTCGACCATCTCCACCCCGGCCCGCTGGGCGGCATCCAGCCCCCGGCCATAGCCTTCAGCCATCGAATTGAAGCCCATTTCCGGGTAGCCGGGCTGATCGAGCAGGGTCCAGATCCGCCCGCCCACACGCTCGCGCGCTTCGAGCACGGTGACGGTCTTGCCCTCCTGCTCGAGCATCCACGCCGCCTGCAGCCCGGAAACGCCCGCCCCCAGTACGATGACATCGCTCTGCCCCGGCTTGCGCGGAGCAACGGCGGGAGCCGCCTTTGCCTTTGGCTTCGCCTTGCGCGCAGCCAGAACCGGTTGGCTTGCCGCAAGTGCTGCAAGACCGAAGCCCCCAAGCGAAAATGTGCGCCGGTCCATCGTCATGTTTTTCACGTTCCCTTGGGCGCCATCCATAGGACAGGCATGTTCACGCTGCCAATCGCCACAAGCGAGAGGGTAATGTCGATTGTGCGAGTGGTGCTCACCACCTGTCGGATAGACAAGCATGGCTTTCGGAAAATACGCCAATCACGGATAGGCGAGTGCCATAGCTTCATGCGAAACGTCCGCACCGGAGGCCCCATGAAATCCTTGAAAGTGCTGCTCTCGGCGCTGATCCTCGTGCCCTTGGCCATTCCTTCGTCAGCCATGGCACAAATGGCCGCCAATGCGCCTGATTCGCCTGCCACACCAAGGCTGACCGTGGCCCAGCTGCGTGCCAAGTACGCTGACCGGCAAAGCCGCTACATGACCCTCAAGGGCATGGAGATCCACTACAAGGACGAAGGCCCGCGCAAGGCCCCGGTCCTGCTGATGATCCATGGTTCGCAAAGCAGCCTGCGCACGTGGGACCGGATCACGGTGCTGCTCAAGAAGCGCTACCGCGTGATCCGCTTTGACATTCCGGGTTACGGCCTGTCCTCTCCGGCAACCGACGAAGCGGCGGCGAACGTCAAGCCGGTAGAGATCACCGAAGGCCTGCTGGAAGGGTTGGGCGTCAGGAAGCTCGCCGCTGCGGTCGGCGTATCGAGCGGCGGGACCATGGCCATGTATCTCGCCGCAAAGCGCCCCGAACTGGTCGAGCGGCTGATCCTGTCGAATACCCCGTCCGATCCGGTCGATACCAGCCACATGGTCCAGACCCCGGCCTTTCTGGCCGCGCAGGACAGGGCCCGCAAGACCGGCTATCAGGACTTCGATTTCTGGGACCAGTACCTTTCGTTCTTCGCTGGCGATGCCGGGCGCATCAGCAAGCACACGCGCATGGAATACTGGGACTTCAACCGCCGCAGCCCGGAAAAGTACCCCATAGCCATGGTCGCCCGCATCGGTGACGGGAAGCAGGCCACCGTCGAAATGGCAAAGATCACGACGCCCACATTCCTCGTCTGGGGCAGCGGCGATCCGCTCCTGCCCGAAGCGGCGGTCAACGCGATCACCCGCTACCTGAAGAACGCCACGATCTCGAAAGTGCTGATGCCCGATGTCGGCCACTACCCGCCATTGGAAGTGCCAGACCGCTTCGCCCGCTGGATCGAGACTTACGTGGAAGCCGGAGTGCCCAAAACGTGAAACCGCGTACCCTCTATGAAAAGCTGTGGGACGCCCACGTGGTTGCCGATCTGGGCGCAGGAGAAGCTCTGCTCTACATAGACCGGCACATCGTCCACGAGGTCTCCAGCCCGCAGTCGTTCGTGGCCATGCGCGCCAAGGGCCGCGCGCTGCGCCGCCCCGAAACGCATCTTGCCGTCGCCGATCACGCCATCCCCACGCGCCAGCGCGGGACGATCGACGATCCGCTGGCCGCCTCGCAGATTGCCGAGCTTGAGGCCAACGTGCGCGAGTTCGCCGTGCCCTATGCCGAGGTGAACGGCCCTGAGCAGGGCATCGTCCACGTCATCGGCCCGGAAACGGGGTTCACCCTGCCCGGTACGACCATTGTCTGCGGTGACAGCCACACCACCACGCATGGCGCGTTCGGCGCGCTTGCCTTTGGCATCGGGGCCAGCGAGCAGTCGACGGTCATGGCCGCACAATCCCTGCGCCAGACACGCGCCAAGACCATGAAGGTCGAACTGGTCGGCACCCGTCATCCACTGGTCTTTGCCAAGGACATCGCCCTTGCCCTGATAGCCAAGATCGGCGCGAACGGCGCGGTTGGCCACGCGGTCGAATATGTCGGACCTGCCATCAGCGCCATGTCGATGGCCGAGCGCATGACCCTGTGCAACATGACCATCGAAGCGGGCAGCCGCATCGGCCTCGTCGCTCCGGATGAGGCGACTTACGCTTTCATCAAGGGCCGTCGCCTTGCCCCCAAGGGTGATCTGTTTGCGCAGGCCTGCAAATACTGGGACACGCTTCGCAGCGATCCCGATGCAACCTACGACAAAGTCGTGACTCTCGACCTTGCCGAAATCGTCCCGCAAGTCAGCTGGGGTACCAGCCCCAACCAGACCTTGCCGATCAGCGCATCCTTGCCCGACCCGGCCGAGATCACCGATCACTCCGAACGGCGGGAGACGGAAAAGGCGCTGGCCTACATGGGCCTTGAACCCGGCGCACCGCTGCTCGGCACTCCGGTCAGCCATGTGTTCATCGGATCGTGCACCAATGGCCGGATCGAGGACCTGCGCGCCGCTGCCGCCATCGCGCTGGGCCGCAAGGTTGCGCCGGGCGTCAAAGCCATCGTCGTTCCCGGCAGCATGGCCACGCGCAAGGTGGCCGAGTTCGAAGGGCTCGACCGCATCCTGACCGAAGCCGGCTTCGAATGGCGCTTTGCGGGATGTTCGATGTGCGTCGCCATGAACGATGACCGGCTTTCCCCCGGAGATCGCTGCGCTTCTACCAGTAACCGCAATTTCGAAGGCCGCCAGGGCCCTGGCGGACGCACGCACCTGATGAGCCCGGCCATGGCCGCTGCCGCTGCCATCGCAGGCCATATCGCCGATGCGCGGGAGTACGTGGCATGACTTCGTTCACGACTGTTACCGGCCCTGCCGCCGCGATGCCGGAAGAGAACATCGATACCGACATCATCTTCCCGGCGCGCTTCCTGTTGCTCACCGCGCGCGAAGGCCTTGGCGCACATGCCTTCCATGATCGACGCTATCACGCTGATGGCAGCGAAGTGGCAGGCTACGTTCTCAACACCGAACCCTTCCGCGCTCCCCCCGTGATCGTGACTGGCGCGAACTTCGGATCAGGATCAAGCCGCGAGCAGGCGGTCTGGGCGCTCCACGGCCTTGGCGTGCGTGCCGTGATTGCACCTGCGCTGGGCGAGATCTTCCACAACAACTGCCTGCGCAACGGCATCGTGCCGATCATACTCCCACCCGAACAGGTGGCAGACATGCTGGCATCCGCCGCCGCCGGCATCTCCTTCACCGTCAATCTCGAAGCGCAGACCGTCACCGTCGGCAATGCCGCCCCCGTCCCGTTCGACATCCAGCCCGAAAGACGGCTTGCCCTGCTCAACGGTTGGGACGAAACCGACCTCGTACTGGCCCGCTTCGCCGATGACATCGCTACGTTCGAAGCCGGACAGCGCAAGATCCAGCCCTGGCTTTACCCTGAGGACATTGAAGCATGAGCGAGAACGACGACCTGCTGGCCAATTACAAGAAGGCTTATGACCGGCGGGTGGGCTTTGGCACGCGGCCTGCGCTGATCCTGATCGACTTCTGCATGGGCTACTTCGATGAGACCTGCGAACTCTACGCAGGCGTGGACGACGCGCTCGCTTCGGCCTTGCGCGTGCGCGAGGCGGCGCGGGCCGCAGGCGTCCCGGTGATCCTGACCAACGTGGTCTATCACCCCAGCGCCATCGACGGCGGCCGCTTCTTCGAAAAGGCCGCGCCGCTGAAGAACTTCCTCAAGGGCAGCCCGATGGGCGCCTGGGGTCCGGGTCTTGAACCGTTCGAAGACGAACTGGTCATCTCAAAGCAGTATCCCAGCGCCTTCTTCGGCACCTCGCTTGCCTCGACACTTACGGCGATGGGCGTGGACTCGGTCCTGCTCACCGGCCTGACAACATCTGGCTGCGTTCGTGCATCGTGCGTCGATGCCATGAGCCACGGCTTCCGCACGGCGGTGATCGCCGAGGCCTGCGGCGATCGCCACAGCGCCCCGCATGAAGCCAACCTGTTCGACATGAACGCCAAGTACGCCGATGTCGTCAGTGAGGCAGAGGCTGTGGCTTTCCTCGGTACGCTCAAGGCCTGATGCGGCTCGAGGGGCGCATTGCGGTCGTCACCGGTGCGGGTCTCGGCATCGGCAAGGCCACCGCGCTGCGCTTCGCCGAAGAGGGTGCAAGGCTGGTGCTGGCAGAGCGCGACGACGGACGGCTGACCGAAGTCACTGAACTCGTCCGCGACCTTGGCGCCGAAGCTCTCGCTGTCCCCTGCGATGTGACCGACGAAGCAAGCGTCACCCATCTCGCGCAGGAGGCGGCAAAGCTCGGCCCGGTCTCGATCCTCGTCAACAATGTCGGCGGCGGGCGCAGCGGGCGGATCACCAATCTGTCGGTGGCAGACTGGGACCATACCATGGCGCTGTCGCTGCGCTCGATGTTCCTGTGCACCCGCGCCTTTGTTCCCGCCATGCAGGCGCAGGGCTATGGCCGCATCGTCTGCCTCTCGTCCGGCGCTCGCAACGGCACAGTATGGAACGCCTTTCACACTGGCGCGAGCGGCTATTCCACTGCCAAGGCCGGCGTCACCGGCTTCATCCGCGCCCTAGCCATCGAATTGGCGGACGATGGCATAACCGTCAACGCCGTTGCCCCCGGTCCGATCGACACCGAACTGGCAGGCCCCTACCTGCGCAAGATGCACGAGGACGGGCTCGAATATTCCCCGATCCGCATGACGCCGCTGCACCGTCTTGGCACCCCGCGCGAAGTGGCGGATGCCGTGCTGTTTCTGGCTTCGGACGAGGCCAGCTACATCACCGGGACCACGCTCGATGTTACGGGCGGGCGCTGAGACATTGCTTGCAGCCATGTCAATTTGTCCGGACTAATCCGACAGGCGAACACGGCTGCATTCCGTTCAACACTGTCATTCAACTGCAGCCATCTTGTCCGGACAACAAAGGCAGCGAGTCCTGCTGCAAGGGGAATTCGCCAGATGACCGCCGAACTGAGTCGTCGTTCCGTAATGGCCGCGCTACCGCTCGCTGCCGGTCTAGCTGCTGTTCCTGCCATGGCCGCTTCCGGAAGAGCCAAGGCGTCTCCCGCCATCTCCGACGCAGAAGCCATGGAACGCCTGCGCGATCCTGCCACGCGCGCGCGGGTGCGCGCCCGCGTTGCCGGATCGTGCGAGGCAGAGACGGTCAACATCTTCTATCGCTTGAACATCTACGGCTTCACCGGTGACGGCAACCTCGTGCCCTTCTACACGCTCAATCACTTGAGCGTGAACGAATGGACCCCGCTTTCCGGCAACCGCTATCAGGCAAAGACCTTTGAATGCGGCGTCTATTGCGCGTTCGATACCGACGATGTGCTGGAGGACTGGAAGAACCCGCTGACCGGCGAGGTGCGTAAGCCATTCCAGTTCCTCGGCGGTCCTTTTACCGTAACTCACGGTCCCGATGGCATGGTTGCGATGGGCGCAGAACTGTCGCCCAGGCCGATGCGCATGGAAGCCTATGGCGGCACGCTGTTCGTCAGCTCCATGGCAGACATGGCACGTCCCAACCCGGTCAGTCCTGAGAAATTTCCGAAGTTCTCTTCCGGACCGATCGCCTATTGGGACACCGTGTCCACCAATGGCGCGCCAGTGGCACAGGCTTTAGACGATAGCCTCAGTTCGGCAGACGCCTTTCACCACTTCCAGAACATGGGATCGTGGCATCCCTGGATGGCCATGGGATCGCGCCCCGGACGAACCTATGGCCGCGCTGCGGGAGTTAAAGTCCGCTCGCTCGACCAGATTCCAGCCAAGGCACTCAAGGGCCTGCAGAACCACACGCCGGAAATTTTCGATCGCAAGGCCTGGACTGCACCGCGCTTCGATATTCTCGAATACATGGCTGGCAATCCGGCCTGATGACCTAACGCACGGGAGAGGCTATAAACTAGAACAATCAAAATATTTTTGGCGAGATCACGCAACGCGGGCACGCCACAGCAGGGACGAACCGGGTCGGCACATTGCCAGCCCGATCCAATTTACCGAGGGGTACAGATGAACACGAAATCCTTTGCGAAGCGCTCTGCCGCTTCGCTGACCGTCATGGCACTAGTCGCGACCATGGGCTTTGCCGCGCCTGCCCTTGCGCAGGATGCACCGCAGGCCGCTGAAGAAAATGAGCCGGGCGCCATCGTCGTCACAGCCCGCAAGCGCGAAGAAAGCCTGCTCAAGACGCCGGTGACGGTGACCGCCATGACCGGCGAAACCCTCGCAGTGCGCGGCGTTGTCTCGATGCAAAGCCTTGCCAACAACACGCCTGGCATCAACATCAACAACAACTCGTCGGGCCACGCCGACCGTTCGTTCCAGCAGATCAGCCTGCGCGGGTTCACGCCGGTCTCGACGCTCGCCACCACGACCTCGCTGTTCATCGACGGCGTGCCGATTGCTTCGCCTTCGCCGTTCACCGCAATCTCGAACCCCGAACGGATCGAAATCCTCAAAGGTCCGCAAAGCGCCTACTTCGGCCGCAACACCTTTGCCGGCGCGATCAATGTGGTGAACAAGAACCCGTCGAGCGAGTGGACCGCCAGCATCCTCGGCATGGCCGGCACGCGTGACAACTATCGTGTCCAGGGCTCGGTCGAAGGTCCGATCATCGGTGAAGCACTGACCTTCCGCATCAGCGGCGATTACTTCACCAAGAACGGTTCCTACACGAACCCGGTTGACGGCAAGACGCTGGGCGATGAATCCTCGCGCACTGTCACCGCGCTCGTCGTTGCCAAGCCCACCGAACGCCTGACGATCAAGGCATTCGGCATGGTCGCCCGCGATCACGACGGCGCATCGGCCTCGGCCCGCATCCAGGCCCGCGACATCAAGAAGTCCGACGGCACCGTGCTCTACGCCAGCCAGTCGAACTGCACTGTCAACGGCAACCCGTACCTTTGCGGCACCCTGCCCGGTCTCGTGAACCCGGTCAGCGCCAACACCACCGTCAACAGCGCGCTGCGCGACTGGCTCGCCAATCCGCAGGGCCGCCTTGTCTCGCCAAAGGACGGCGTGCAGGACTATGGCCTGCTGCGCAACACGCGCCATCTCCACCTTGTCGCCGACTACGAAGTCACCGACGAACTGACCGCGTCGCTGCTCGGCGGATACAACACCGAAGAGTGGACTACGCTCATCGACCTCGACGGGCTCGACACCCGCGCGCTTACCAACGCGGCCTATCCCAACGGCTACTTCGATTTCCCCTTCCTGATCGAACGCAAGACCCAGGACTTCTCGATCGAAGGTCGCCTTGCCTATGATAGCGGCCCGTTCCGTGCCGTCACCGGCGTCAGCTTCCTCAAGGCCCAGCTGCGTGCAGGCCAGGGTTCGCAGATCTTCGGCGGTCGCCCGGCATTCGGCGGCAAGAGCCAGAGCGAAACGCTCGGCGCCTTCTTCGGCCTGACCTACGATTTCACCGATCGTCTGTCGGCGAGCGTCGAGGGCCGTTACCAGGAAGACAAGATCTCCTCGTTCGTCGGCCCGAACGGCCAGACCGTGGTCAGCCCCGTCTATGTTCCGGCAGGCACTTATGCGCCCTATTCGCTGCTGGCGCAGAAGACCTTCAAGAACTTCACCCCGCGCGTGATCGTGAACTTCCAGGCGACGCCTGACTTCATGGTCTATGGCTCGGTGGCGAAGGGCGTGAACCCGTCGCAGTTCAACACCTTCATCGTCTCGCAAAGCGATGCGATCCAGCAGCTTGCCAAGGACAACGGCATTCCGCTGGCGGTCGATCCGGAAAAGATCACCAATTTCGAACTGGGCGTGAAGGGCCGCGCGCTGGATGGCGCGATGCGCTATACAGTTGCGGGCTACTATTCGCTGTGGCGTGACCAGATCACCAGCTACCTGTTCACGGTCGGCACCGGCCTGTTCAGCGGCTCGGCCAATGCCGGATCGACCGACGTCTACGGCATCGAGACCGAAGTGTTCTGGAAGGCAAGCGACCTCATCACCATCGATGCGGCAGCGGCCTACAACCAGACCCACATCAACTCGTTCGTCGCGCCTGCGGTCACCGTGCTCAGCGGCGTTACCGACTTCCGCGGCAAGGAACTGCCCAACACCTCGAAGTGGTCGGCCAACGTCGGCCTCACCTTCAACGGCGATCTCAAGGGCATCGACGATGGCCGCTGGTTCGTGCGCGGCGACTGGAACTTCAAGTCGGGCATGTGGTCGAACCAGGCGAACATCGTGAAGACCCCGGATCTCCATCTGTTCAACGCCCGCATCGGCGTGAGCAAGGGCGATACCAGCCTCGAGCTGTTCGTGACCAACGTGTTCAACACGAAGACCTACACCAGCATCGCCGACAACTGGGTGATCGATCCGGCGCTGTCGTTTGCCAAGTACAATGCGGTCCAGGTCGGCCTGCCCGAACTGCGCACCGCTGGCATCCAGATCCGCACCAAGTTCTGACGTGAACTTGACGGTCTGACTGTCACCGAAAGGGGCCGGGCGTTGCAATCGCGTCCGGCCCTTTTCATTTCACTTCAACGAAAGACGTTTTCCGATGCGCACGCTCCTGCTCCTTGCTGCCGCCAGCCTCCTGCCGACAGCACTCGCCGCCAGGGCGCCAGAAGCCAGCATCGCCACTGGCAAGGTTGCCGGCACGCACGAAGGCGCCGTCGATGTGTTCCGTGGCATACCTTACGCCGCACCACCGGTGGGTGAGCGCCGCTGGCGTTCCCCGCAACCCGCCGCACCCTGGCAGGGCGTGCGCAATGCCAGCGCCTTTGGTCACGATTGCATGCAGACCCCATTCCCGTTCGATGAAGCGCCCTTGCGCACGACACCAGCCGAGGACTGCCTCTATCTGAACGTCTGGAAGCCCGCTTCCGCGCAAAAGGGTGCCAGACTGCCTGTCCTCGTCTGGATCTACGGCGGTGCGTTCATCACCGGCGGCACGTCGCCTGCGATCTACGATGGCTCAGCCTTTGCAAGGGCCGGCGTGGTCTTCGTCAGCTTCAACTATCGTCTGGGGCGTTTCGGCTTCTTCTCCCACCCTGCACTCACCGCAGAGGCAGGCAAGCCTGTGGGCAACTTCGCGATGGAGGACCAGGTTGCGGCCCTAAAGTGGGTCAAGGCCAACATCGCCGCGTTCGGGGGCGATCCCGCCAAGGTCACGATCATGGGCGAAAGCGCAGGCGGCACGGCCGTCGTCAACCTCCTTACCATGCCCTCGGCACGCGGCCTGTTTCGCGGCGCCATCTCGATGTCAGGCGGCGGACGCTCGCTGCTGCCGACGGCGACGATGGAGAAAGGAGAGCAGGTTGGCGTGGATTTCGCCGCAAGGCAGGGCGTGACCGACAGGGGCGCAGCGGGCCTTGCCGCCATTCGTGCGCTTCCTGCCGCGACGGTTCAAGGCACCAACCTCTTTGCCGACCGCTTTGCCAATCCCGCCACTTATGTCGGCGGCCTCGTTGCCGAAGGATCGGTCATCACGGCACCGAGCGACATGCTGATGGACCAAGGCAAGATCGCGCCCGTGCCGGTGATGATCGGCATGACCAGCGCCGACGGCGGCATTTCGTTCGCGCAGGACAAGGACGCCCTCTTCGCCAGCTTTGGCGCGCAAGGGCCCGCTTTGCGCCGAGCTTACGACCCTGATGGTGCCGCCGAGTTCCGTGACTTGTCGCGCCGCCTCACCGGCGATCAATACATGGCCGAACCTGCGCGCTTCGTCGCTCGCCATGTCGTTGGCGCGGGCAAGCAAGCCTTCGTCTATCGCTTCGGCTATGTCGCGCAAGGCAAACGTGGCGAGTGGCAAGCCGGAGCACCGCACGCAACCGACATTCCCTATTTCTTCAACACGGTCGAAGCGCGCTATGGTGCTGCGACCACCGATCAGGACCGCAGGGCAGCTTGGCTCGCACATGCCTATTTGGTGAATTTTGTGAGATCAGGGAACCCCAACGGCAAGGGATTGCCTGCATGGCCTGCCTATGACCGCAAGGACGAAGCCCTGCTCCAGCACACCATGGACGCCTCCGCCACGGCCAGCTTCGATCCCTTCAAGAACAAACTTGATCTGATCGAGGCCTTCGCAAACTCACGGCCCTAATCCTGCGGCATGTCGCGGGCCACGCGAAAGCCCAGGTGATCGTTGCGCGCACCCGGCGGATCGCCGATCCGTTGCGCCACCCGCACGCTCCAGCCTGAAAGGCTCCACCCGCCGCCGCGCACGTTGCGCAAGGTGCACGGCCCGCTGAGCCAGGCAGAACCGTCTGTCGGCGCTCCCACGTAGTCATCGTGGTGACAATCCTGCACCCACTGCGCCACGTTCGCCGTCATGTCGTGCAGTCCGAACCCGTTGGGCGGATATGAGCCCACCGGGGTCGTCCGATCGTGGTGATTGCCGTAGTTGGCCTTCGTCGCGTCGATAAAATTGCCGAACGGATACCACGTTTCGGTGCCGCCCCGCCCGGCATATTCCCACTCGGCCTCGGACAGCAGCCGATACCGCTGACCCGTCCGCTTCGAAAGCCACGCGACATAGCCCTGCGCATCGGCGAAGTTCACGTTGATCACCGGCCTGCGTCCGCGACCCCAACCGGCATCATCGGGCCGATAGCCATTGCACCCGCCATCGGCCACGCAGGCATCCCATTCGTCGAACGTCACGGAATAGCGCGCTACCGCAAAGCGATAGCCGATCGTCACGCGGTGACGCGGCTCCTCCATCCTGTCGAACATCGCCAGCACGCCCAGCGCCTTGCGCTCCTGCGCGCTCGATCCCATCACGAATGTGCCTGGCGCGATGACCACCATCTCCGGGCAATCCCTGCAGTCTGTAAAAGCCGCGCCCGCCACCACAGGCGGAAAGCGCGGCGGCGGTGCAGCCACCTTTGGCGGCACATAGCCATTGGCAGGCAGGGCCTCGGCAGCGGCGGCTGCCAGCAGCAACAGCACGCTCATGCGGCGAAATCCGGATCGATGGCGTCTGCGCACGTGCGGCGCGCCGCCGCCTTCACCCGGTCGATCAGATCGATCAATCGCGCCGCATCATGTCCTGTCGGCAAGCGATGCTCCTCGCCACGCACGGCAGCTGCAAATCCAAGCAATTGTTGCGCAAAAAAGTGGCCTAGCTTGCGCCCGCCCATCGCTCGCGGATTTGCCAGAACACCCTCCGGCGGCGCAACCAGAACCTCCCCGTTCCACTTCAGCACCTCGCCATCCTCGATCTCGGCCACCCCTCCTGCAAAATGCAGAACCTTGCGATCGAACACGCTGGCTTGGTTGTAGGAAATGTGCACGCTTGCCATCCGGCGCCCCGGATAGCCGAGGAGGATCATCGCCTCGTCCTCGCCCTGCCAGCCGGGCTGCCACCGCGCCGCCTCAACCTGCACCCGCAACGGATCGTCGGCACCCATGACCAGCTGCACGAAGTCCAGCGAATGCGGCGCAAACAGCGAGATGATCAGCCCTTCCTCCGGCTGGCGCGTCGCCCACCATGGCGCCTGGGGCCCATCCCAGAACACGCAGGACGAAACCTCCACCGCGCGCAGGCGCCCCCACTGTGGCATCATGTCGACTAGCTTGGAGACCGCAGCATTGTGCCGGTAGGTATGCCCCGCCGCCAGCACCAGCCCCCGCCGCTCTGCCGTCGCGGCCAGTTCGCGCGCTTGTGCTCCCGTCTCGGCCAGCGGCTTTTCCACCAGCACGTGCTTTCCTGCCGCCAGCGCCATCGCCGCCTGCGCGGCATGAAGCGAATTGGGACTGGCGATCAACACCGCGTCGACCCCCGGAGCCGCAAGCCCCTCGGCCAGATCGACAAAGCCGGCCACGCCATGAAATGCCGCCATCCGCCCCGCCGTTTCGGCGTCGGAATCAACCACGCCGACAAGCCTGATCTGCTTCTCCTGTCCGGCCAGCGCCGCAACATGCGCGCCCGAAATCCGTCCGCAGCCGACCAGCAGCAGCCCCACCGGCTCACGCATGGGCCAATGTTCCTTCTTCTGTTTGCGGCTTTTCATGCACGAAGCGCCAGATGATCAGCGCAGCGATCAGCTTGGTCACGCCCGGCACCACCGAATAGGCCATGACCGTCCCCGCAATCGCTTCGGCAGATTGTGCCACCCCGGCCCGCGCCGCAGCCGCATCGAATCCCCATGCCGAGAGGATAGCGCCAACCACCAGCGTCCCGCCCAGTGCGATCCCGGCTTTCTCGATCACCGACCAGATCGCGGAATAGGTGCCCGCCCGATTCTCGCCGTGTTCGTCGCGTGCATGTGCAATGCAGTCCGAAAGCAGCGATAGCACAATGGTCCCCCATCCCGCGTTGCACGCAGCCATGATAGCTGCCAACGCCCACGCAACTGGCATCGGCACGTGCGCCATCTGCCCCCACAGCAGCGTAACCAGACCGTGCCCGCTCGCCGCGATCACGTATGTCTGCTTCTTGCCTATGCGTTTGGCCACCATCACCCACAGCGGCGATCCCGCCATGACCGCCACCGCCATGATTGCCGACATCACGCCGATGTCGTGCAAGGGCTCGGGCCGTGCCATCGCGTACTTCACGAAGAAGGGAAACCCGGCATAGGAGATCCCGGCCCCCACCGTCATCACCACCGCTGAAAGGCACAGCACGGCAAAGCGCCTGTCGGCAAAGGCACGCGGCAGGTCACGTATGGCAAAGGCCTTTGCCGCGCCTCCGGGCTCGCGGATCCGCGCCGCAAAGCGCCACGCAACCAGCAGGCAGGTCATCGCGATCAGTCCGAGGACGACCATCGTGATCAGATGCCCCTGCCGGTCCATGCCCAGCCGGTTGACCAGCATCGGTGCGAACGAGGACGAGAGAAGCACACCCAGACCGGTGAACCCGTGCTTCCACCCCATCAGTTCGGTACGTTCCACCGGGTCGGACGACATTTCGGCAAACTGCGCAAGATACGGCACCGAAAACGTCGAATAGACTGCCATGTACGCGCTGAACGTGACAAAGACCCACGCTACCTGCACCATCATTGCCGCCTCGGGCACGGCAAAGGGCCCGAGCATGGCAAATGGCGCGGCAATGCCGCCAACCAGCAGCCACTGGCGCCGGGGAAAGCGCGCGGCCATGCGGTCGGATGCGACTCCGATCCACAAGTCGAAGATTACGCCGAACACCACCTTCGGCACGAAAATCGCCGCCCCGGCGATGGCGGGCGCGATGCCCATCACATTCGTCAGGTAAAAAAGAAGCAACAGCGACGGCGCATCGCGAAACAGCTGTCCCGCCACTTGCCCCAAGGCAAACCCGGCCTTCGTCGCCCGGCCAAGTCCTGACGCACCATCCGATTGATTCGCAAGCAGCATTATGCCGAACTCCCCATCCGCAAGGCCTGCATCGGAAGGGGCTTCCGCGTGACAATGCCCTTGGTCAGACGGAGCCTGCCGTGCCTTTCCCGCCACCGGCAATCGTAAGGCGGAGTCTCCGATTGGCGGATATTCGCTACGCTCGGCGTTGTGAATGGGCTTGATAGGATGAAGCCTGCGTATCCGAAAGCAGCCTGCCATCGTCGCGGCTCAATATAGTCGTTCGGCATCTATACTGCTTCACTACAGGGAAAAACCGGGACTTTCCGGTACGAATTCACGCGGCAATGAATCATATCTTTGCCGGACAGGGGGAAATATGAAGCGTTACTTGAAGTCGCCTTCGCTGACCGTAATGTCCATTGCACTTGCCAGCACGGCGATCGCCTTGCCGCAGGTCACCTTCGCCGCAGAATCCGAGCCGCAGGCCGCCGAAGAGGATGGTGGCCTCAGCGTGATCACGGTCACCGCGCGCAAGCGTGAGGAAAGCCTGCTGGAAACGCCGATCGCCATCTCCGCCCTGAGCAGTCAGGACATCGAGAAGCGCGGTATCACCTCGGTCAACGACGTCGTTCTCAACACGCCCGGCATCAACGTCTCGAACGTAAACTCGGGCCGCAATGACCGCTCGTTCCAGCAGATCTCGCTACGCGGCATGACCCCGTCGACAACCACCTCGACGCTTACCGCCAGCTTCATCGATGGTGTGCCCGTCGCATCGTCCACCGCGCTCAATGCGGTGATCGATCCTGCCCGCATCGAACTGCTGAAGGGGCCGCAGAACGCCTATTTCGGCCGAAATGCATTTGCCGGCGCCATCAACGTTGTCACCAAGTCGCCGGGTAAGGATTTTGGCGGTTCGATCTCGGCCATGGGCGGCACTCGCAGCAACTTCGACGTGTCTGCCGCACTCGAAGGCCCGATTGTGCGCGATCTGTTGAGCTTCCGCATCACCGGCCGTGCCTTCTCGAAGGATGGCTCCTATCGCAACGCTGCCAATCGGAACCAGACCCTGGGCGACCAGCAGACCCACACCGGAACCTTGCAGCTCGAGTTGACACCGTCTTCGCAGCTGACGATCAAGGCGATGGGCATGTATTCCGAGGATGATGATGGCCCCTCGGCACAGGGCATGCTCTCGGCCTACGAAATCCGCGCCAACAACGGCAGCGTCAACATACCGTTCCGCAGTGGCAACACCAACGGCACGGTGATCGTGCCAGGCCTTGCCAACTGCACGCTCAACGGCGCCAATCCGTTCATCTGCGGCGCGGCTCCGGCCTTGCCCGCTGGCTTCAGCCCGGCACAGAACACGCTTGAGGATGCGCTGCTCGCGCGCATTCTTGATCGCACCGATCTGCGCATCATCGATCCGAAGAAGGGCGCTCGCGGTTACGGCCTCGTCCGCCAGTATTACCACCTCCACCTCAACGTCGACTACGAGCTGGGCGACACCGGCCTGACCCTGTCTTCCCTCACGGGCTACAACAACGAGGTCTATTCGCAGCTCGCCGATCTCGACAACTACGACAGTTCGGCACTGCGTAACCCGGTTGCTACCCCGACCAACGGCCTGCGCACCTACTGGACCTTCCCGTTCCTTGTGGAGCGCCGCAACAAGGACTTCTCGCAGGAAATGCGCGTGTCCTACGACAAGGGCGGTGCGTTGAAGGCGATGCTCGGTGGCAGCTACCTCGATACGAAATCGAACGGCGCCCTGCTGAGCGTCTTCAACGAAGAGCAGTTCAACGGCACGCGCTCGGCAGGCACGCTCACACCGCCCGCCCGCGCAGAAACCTGGGGCATCTTTGGCAGCGTCAGCTATGACGTGACCGAGGCGCTGAACATCAGTGCAGAAGGTCGATGGCAGCGTGACAAGGTCTATGCTGCCGTCGGCGGTCGCCCGCTGACCATCGGTGCGGCTGCAGCCAGCACCTATGGCCTGCCCTCGGGCACGTTTGCCCCGCTCTCTACCTTCTTCGCCAAGACGTTCGACAATTTCATGCCGCGCGTCATCGTCAACTATGACGTGACGCCCGACGTGATGGTCTATGCCTCGTGGTCGAAGGCCGCAAACGTCTCGCTCAGCTCATTCAACACGCAGTTCCTGTCGGGCTCGCCGGGTGAATTCGCTGCGGCACAGGGCATCGGTCTTGGCGTAATCGTGAAGCCTGAAAAGCTTACCAACTACGAAGTGGGTCTGAAGGGCAAGTTCCTCGACGGCCGGCTCTATGTGACTGCAGCCGCCTATGTCGCGGACTGGACGGACCAGCACAACAACCGTTCGGTCATCTTCCTCGATACCACCGTTCCCAACGCCGTGCCCTCGATCGTCAGCGGCGTGGCCAACACCGGCAAGACGCAGGTGCGCGGCTTCGAGCTCGACATCAATGCCGAACCGGTCGACGGCCTCACCATCAACGCCTCGGGCGCGATCAACGACAGTGCGATCCGCTCCTTCGCCGACCCCGCGATCACGCGCCTCACCGGCGTGACCGGCGATGGCTTCAAGGGCAACCAGTTGCCGCTGACCTCGAAGTACTCGGCAAACCTCGGCGCGCAGTACACCGGCAATCTTGGCGATGACAGCACGTGGTTCATGCGCGCCGACTTCTCCTACAAGTCACGCCAGTTCGTCGATCCGGCGAACCTCACCTGGATCAAGGGCCGCACGCAGGTGAATGCCCGCATCGGCTTCACCAAGGGGGATTTCGGGCTGGAAGGCTTCGTCACCAACCTGTTCAACGACAAGAACTATACCTCGGTCGCGCAGAACAACTTCCTCGAACCCTCGTTTGCCCTGTCGAGCGCAGCGTTCGGCTATCTCAACGTAGGTCTGCCTGAACTTCGCACCTTCGGCATTCGCGGACACTACAAGTTCTGATCATCCCGGCCATCCGGCCCGGCTTTCATCAGGGGCGGCGCATCATCTGCGCCGCCCCTTTTGCTGTGCGCTCTCCGCCCTGCGGACAAAACGCGGATGGGCTGCGCTGCCACGCACAAGGCAGGCATCCTCATCAGCGATGATGCAAGGTCCCGCCTCGAAACCGCCGAACCCGCGCTTCATCAGGCGCGGCTATACTGCCTGCCGGTTCGGCCACATGCATTTCCGCACCGCAGGACCTGATGATGAGACGATCCTCTCGGGCAAGCCTGCCATCGTCCTGCTGCACCAGAACCCGTCCTCAAGCTTCGAGTACGAACAGCTGATCGCCCACCTCGCCACCACCCACAGGGTCTATGCCTTCGATACGCCGGGATACGGCATGTCGGATGCGCCCCCTGCACCGGCGGGCATGGCAGGTTATGCGGCGGCGTTCAGCGATGCTCTGGATGCGCTCGGGCTGGAAACCGTCGATCTCTACGGCTTCCACACCGGCGCCCTGCTTGCAGCGGAACTCGCCATCCTGCGCCCAGAGACGGTGCGCAAGACGGTGATGACCGGCATCCCGATGTACGATGCGCCAACCCGCGCGGCAAAGCTGGCCCAGGCCGAGGAATTCCCCGCCCCGGATGAGGAAGGAAAGGTCATCATTGACCTGCTCCAGCGCCTGTGGACCTATGTCGTCACCTCGCGTGACAAACAGGTGCCGCTGGCCAAGGCCGTGCTGAACTTTGCCGACAAGGCCGGCGTACTCGATCGCTTCTCATGGGCATACAAGGGCGTGTGGGGGTGGGATTTTGCCCGCCTGTCTCTCGTCCCCTGCCCGGTCCTGGTCCTGCAACCCGCCGAGGATCTGCGCGCCGTCTCGCTCGAGGCCGCGCAGCTCCTGTCCGATGCGGTCGTGCGGGAATTGCCCGATCTCGACCGCGACATATTCGATATCGCGCCGGAGATACTGGCCCATGAAATACGCTCTTTTCTCGACTGAAACCCACCTGCCGACCGCGCAGGTGTCCCACTCCGTCCTCCACCCGGACTGGATCGCGGCACAGGTCCGCGCCCGCTATCCTGTCAGCGGCGATGTCACTTGCTTCCTGCTCTATCGCGGGATGAACGATGTCTATCTCGTGCAGGACGAGATCGCGAAGTACGCCCTGCGCGTCTGGCGCAAGACGTACCGCGATCCCGATGACGTCGCCTATGAGCTGGGCTTTCTCGATTTCCTGCGCAGCCGCAGCTTCCCCGCCTCGGTCGCCGTGCCGCAGCACGATGGCGCCCTGTACTTCAGGGCCGATACCCCCGAAGGCGTCCGGGCTGTTGCCATGTACGACTGGGCACCCGGCGTAAAATTCGGTGAGCGCCTCTCCACCGAAACCGCCCACCGCATCGGCGCGGCCTTCGCCCGCATGCACCTTGCCGGTTACGAATGGGCGGGATCTGACCACCGCTTCACCACCAAAACGGCGAAGGACTACAACATCTGCATGCCCGCGCTGGTCGACTTCGTCTATGACCGGCCAGACGACCTGCACGACTACCCGATCATTGCCGCCAACCTCGACAAGCGGCTCGACGAGCTTGCCGCCTCGGGCAAAGTCCCGCTCGGCGTATGCCACCGTGATTTCCACCCCTCCAACGTCCACGTGGCAGACGATGGCGCGATCACCCTGCTCGATTTCGATGCAGCCGGTGAAGACTTCCTGATGCAGGACGTGAAGAACTTCGTCTGGGGCAACCTGTTCTACGGCTTCGACCCGGCCAATGGCACTGCGTTCGAGGACGGCTACCAGTCGGTGCGCCCCTTTACCCCGGAAGAGGTCGAGGCGGGCGAGCTGTTCCTCATGGCAAAGGCCCTGCGGCTTGTCGCCGGAATGGCGCACAGCTCCACCGCCGTCGGGCGCGGCACGCTGCGCTTCCGCAATCTCGATTGGCTGGGCGATTACATCAAGACCCGAGCCCGCACCGCAGGCCTCCTGTGAGCGCGCCCGATCAGACCCGTTGGCCATCCCCTGCGCATGCGTGGGGGATGGTCACCTTGCTGTTCCTTGCGGGCGTGTTCTCGGTGATCGACCGTGGCGTGCTCGCCATCGTCGTCGATCCGGTGCGGCAGGACATCGGCATCGGCGATGAACAGGTCGCCCTGCTGCAGGGGCTCGCATTCGGCCTGTTCTACGCGATCATGGGCATGCCGATGGGCCTGCTGGCAGACCGCGTCTCGCGCAAGCATCTCGTCGCCACCGGCATCGGGTTGTGGAGCCTTGCCACCATCGCCAGCGGCCTTGCCCAGGGGTTCGGCTCGCTCTTCGCCGCGCGGCTGATGGTCGGCCTTGGCGAAGCCGCGCTCGGTCCGTGCGCCATCTCGTTGATCGCGGACCTGTTCCCGCCAGAGCGGCGGGGCCGTCCGATCAGCCTCTACATGATGGGACAGGGCCTTGCGAACGGCCTTGCCATTGTGCTCACCGGCCTAGTCCTGACCCACGCTGCGCAAGGTGCCTTCACAGGGCTGCCATTGCTCGAGGCGCTGGCCCCGTGGCGCGTCGCTTTCGTCCTGTTCGGTGCAGGCGGCATCGGCGTCGCCGCGGCGATGGCGCTCCTCACCCGCGAACCCGAACGCAAGGGCGCATCCATTCCAGCTTCGGCCAAGGGCGTGGCGGGCAAGGCCGAACTGCAATGGCTATGGGCCAATCGCGGGCTCACCGTGCCGCTCTACCTGGCTTTCGCGATCTGCTTCACCGCCGCCTATGGAGCGGGCGCATGGACGCCAACCCTGCTCCTGCGCGGCTATGGCGTCAGCCCGGCCTTCCTCGGCACATGGCTCGGCCCCTTCGCGATGGCCTTTTCAGCGACCGGCCCGTTGCTCGGCGGCTACCTGCTCGATCGCGCCATGCAACGCGGCAGAACCGGTGCCCGCTTTACCATCCTCACCCTCGCCCCGTTATGCGCGATCCCTTCGGCACTCGCCGTGCTGGCCCCCGATCCGCGCCTGGCAGCCGTCCTCGTAGCCTCGTCCAATGCGGTCTTCGCCTGCGTCGGCACGGTCATGTTCGCCACCTTGCAGACGCTGGTCCCGGCCAACATGCGCGGCAGCGCCATCTCGTTGACGCTGGTGCTCAACACCCTGCTCGGCGCAACGCTGGGCCCCCTCCTCGTCGCTACGATCACCGAACGGCTGTTTGGCAACCCTGCCATGGTGGGCTGGTCCATCGCACTGGTCGCGATCCCCTGTGTGCTGATATCAAGCCTGCTCTATGCCATTGCGGGTAAAAGCACACACGCTGCATTCCACAGCCGCACCGGTTGATCTCCCCGCGCCAATATGCGAATGATGATTCCATAAAGTAGCGAAGACGAACTTCGCCAGGCAAACGAGCGCGCGTGCGCGTCGGGGCCGTGGAATGGGAAACGGATCCTGTGTCTGCGGCGTCAAGGTCAGCATCTTTGATGGCATCATGCGTCAGCGTATTTGCTGGCATGGACGGCTGCGCCTCGCCCTCGGCCCCCCGCTTCCCGTTTCTGCACGAACGCCGCTGCCGCGACTGCGGCCCAGGAACGCCAGAAGCACGCCAGAAGGTTGACCCATGAATCCCAAAGACTTCGCGATAAGCCTCGACCTTATCAATCGCCACTATCAGGAGCCGAACCGCAACCGGTTCGAAAGCAAATACTTCTGGGAGGAACTCTACCCGCTGATCGCCACGGCAGGGTTCTCCTCGATCGAGATCCCCTATGAGCCGGTGTGGCAGTTCGGCGGGCGCAGTGGCGTGCCGATGAACCGCTATTGCATCAACACCAAATACACCAGCGCCGCCCAGTACCGCGAAGTGCTGTCGAGGAGCGGGATCGAGCGCGTCAGCGGCGTGACCTTCGATCCCAACCTGTTCATGCGCAACGACAACATCCACTTCTACTTCGGCGCATCGGGACACTTCGCCGGTGAAGCGCTGGCCCATGCGGCAGACCTTGGCGCGGACTACTTCGCGATCAGCCCCTCGCCCTACTACGGGCGCATCAGGCAGTATCACCCCGATATCGACGCGCAGATCGACATGTTCACCGATCGCACGGTTGAACTGTTGAGCGGCCTTGCGACCAAGGCCGAAGAGCTTGGCGTCAAGCTCGTCCTGCGCAACGAATACTGGAGCCTGTTCGGCGGTGAACGGGTGCTGCCGCTGCTCGCGCGCCTGCGGGAAAGCGTCGGCCTTGATGTCGATACCGCCAGCCTTACCGTCGCCGGGATCGACCCGGTCCAGTTCATCACCGCCAACATCGCCCGGATCGGCTGCGTCCACCTTACCGACACCAGCTTTGCCGACAGCGCAGATGTCTGGAAGACGCCGAACCCCGAGCATCCGCAGCCCCAGGCCACGCAGGTGTTCCGCGATCCCGGCACCGGCTCGGTCGATTTCGCCGCGATCGCCGCAACGCTCGATAGGCTGGGCTATTCAGGCCCCGTCACATGCAGCGCCCGCCAGACGCGTGATCCGTTCCGCGCCCTGCTGCGCACGCGCGCCATGCTTAACCAGCTTTGATTCCGGAGCCTTCCGAAATGCCCAACATCCAATACGCCAACATGAGCCACTGGAAGTCGATCCCATTCAAGAAGATCGATAACTTCCGCGACTTCTACTACGAGGACAAGACCAACAGCGCCTACTACTCTGACTGGGACAACATCCTGAAGTACCAGTCGGCGCTCGGCTTCAACGGCATCGAGATCGCGCCGTGGGACATGGCCGACATCCTGCCGCTGTTTGGTTCGCCCGAAAACTTCACCGCCTTTGCCAAGGATCGCGGCGTCGAAGTGATCGGCATGTTCCATGGCGCCCACGCCTCGCACGATGCCGGCCACTTCGATGAAGCCGTGCAGTCAGGCCGCGAGGCGGTGGACACCATCGTGCGCTTCGGCGGCACTTACATGAACACCTGCCCCACGCAGAACTACTTCGGCTGCGGCCCATTGAGCCGCGAGGAAGTGCAGCAGTGCGCCAAGGTGATGAACGAGATCGGCCGCTATGCCACCGACAAGGGCGTGAAGATCGGCCTGCACAACGAATTCTTCTGCGCGATCAACCTGCCCAACCACCGCGAACTGATCGAATCCACTGATCCGAAGCTGGTACATTATTGCATCGACACCGCCCAGATCTCGATCATGGGCGAGGACTTGGTGACCTTCTACAACGACTATCACGACCGGATCAGCACGTTCCACCTGAAGGACACCGCATCGTCCGCCCAGCCCGACAGCCTGCGCTATTCGCAAGACCCGGAAATCACCGACGACGGCACGCGCTGGTTCTGGGAGCCGGGCATGGGCAACCTCGATCTCAAGGGCCTTTACCACGCGCTCAAGGAGCACGGGTTCAAGGGCTGGATGTCGATCGAGTATGACGGTTCGCCCGATCTTCTCGCCTCAATGGCGATGACCCGGTACTACCTCGATAACGAACTGCGCCCGATCTACGATTGAGGCTGGACGCGGGGGCTGGCCGCGCGGTCAGCCCCTTTTCCCATCTGTGGCTCAGCGCTTGGCATCCCACAGTGGCTGCAGGATCGCGCCGGGGTTCTTCAGTATCTCGGGCCGCCGCGCCATGGTCGCTTCGACAAAGGCGGGAGGCAATGAATTCGGGGTGGCGTTCTGGCGGCCGATGCCGGTGGCGGTCAGGTGGCCGGGACGGTCGCCCATTTCCATCCATGGGCGCCATGAACAGACATTGGTAAAACTCACCTCGCTCGTCACCCTCGTGGCACCGGGGCGGATCAGGTCGTGTCGCTTGGCATGGAACGTGTTGCTTTCCGAATAGCGGAACGCCCTGGGCGCGCCGGGGAAAGTCATCGCCGTGCGCGAACGTTCGGTCACCCACACATCATCGCCGCGCACGTCGAACGGCAGCACGTCATGCTCCATCTGCAGCCCCGGAATTTCGCGCGCGATATGGAACGAAAGATCCTTGCCGAAGCGGATTTTCGAAGGCTGCATGCCGCCGGTCGGCACCTTGCAGCTCTTTCCGATATAGGGATTGTCCCAAGTATCCAAGGCCTTGCCGGTAACGGGATCCGTAAACCAGGCGAGTTCGAAACTCACCGCCTCGTACCCGTCGGCCACTTGCCGGAACCGTGACCATACCGCCGAGACGACCGCGAACAGCGGGTCCATCCGATCTTCCACCACGCCATAATACCGCGCCGAAACCCAGCTGGTGATCAGTCCCTCGTCCAGCGCGCCGCGCATCATGATGAAGGCGCGCAGACGCCCCTCGGCGCTGGTCACGTCCAGCTTCCCGCCCGCCTTCGCACCCTTGGCCATGGCAGGCAGACCCGAGGCGATCATCGCTCCGGTAACGGAAAGGCCGGTCATGAGATTGCGGCGATCGATCATATGGTCCTCATGCTGGGTCTGGTGTCGATGGAAGGGTGTGGCGCACTGCCATGCCCGACCATGCCAACGGGCGGATTATCCGAAGCGCGGACAGCCAGCAAAGCGCATCTTCGATCTGCAGCCCGCAGTTGCCCTTTTGCCTGCGAGAGTTCCGCCAGAGTTGCCACTTTGCCCCCGCTCTGCCTCAAAGAGTTGGAAACGCGAGCATGACCCAATCAACACATTGAAATATCATTTTTTTCCATGTCCGGAAACCTCCGGAGGGACATCACGGGCATATTTGCCGAAGGTATCGACCACGCCCGCATCCGGCCCATCTGTCGGGTCGGTCAAAAGGTCAGGCCGATCCTTCACCACGCGGTCCAGCACCACGCGGGGGATATCGTCATGCGTCCCGGTAATCTTGTAGGAGTGCATCCGGCCCATCAGCACGCCATCGACGCCCGATTGCCCCATCTTCATCCACGGCCACCACGGCCCCTGCCGCATGAAGCCACCGTGATAGCGGGCGGATTCGACTGAGCGATCGTCGATCTCGGCCCGCGGGGTATATAAAACAAAGTGTTCCGAAGGGTTTACCATGCGACCGGACGAGGCCTTGGGCCAGCCTTCGGGCGTTACCGGGTTGACGTATTCGTGAGCATAGTCCCACCCGAGCAGATACTGGTCGCCGATCGCCTGCCAAGGCAGCCGGAAAGGTTCGGCATCACTGCCACCCTTGGCATCGTTGTTCACCGTCTTGCTGCCGTTGACCTCATAGACCTTGCGGGTGAGGCCAAGCGTGCCGCGGAACTTGTCGTTGAGGAAGGGCCAGGTCTCCACCTTCTCTCCAGTCCACGGATTATCCCACGTATCCAGTATCTTGCCGCTGGCAAGATCGACGAAGTAGCCGCATTCCTTGCCCATGACCTTCACGCTGCCATCAGGCTGGATCGCGTTGCGGATGTTGGCAAAGCCATAGAACCCGAACAGCGGCGTGGCGCGCTTCTTGCCGACGACGGCATATTGCACGCCCTGATAGGCGCTGATCACCGGCCTGGCGCCGATGGTGCCCCACATCTTGGCAAAGCCATAGAGGTTCTCGCGCGGATCGTTCACGTCGAGCGCGCGGATCGGCCCCTTGCCAGCAGCGGCCAGCGAAGGCGTTGCTGCAAGGGCAACGCCCGCGCCCATGCCGCCCAGCAGGCCTCGGCGGGTGACTGCACCGGTCTGAATGCCCGTCATCGTATCGATCAACATGTCACTTCACCGCCGAACATGCATACCAGGAACCGAGCAGGGTGCGCCCATCGGGATCGCCTGCCGTGAAAAAGTCCGCCCGATCAGGCTTCAGGAAGAAAGTGCCCTTGCGATAGCCCGCCTCCACGTCCTCGCGCGCGAAGCCGGCGTTCTCGGCCACGGCCACCCAGTCCGTCCGCGCCAGCGAGGTCATGAACGGTTCGTTGTTGTAGTGGCTTTCGAAATCGCAGCGCATCTGGTCCCACAGCGAAAGATGTTCGTGCCGGGGCGGTACGTCGACATGGCACATCACCCCGCCGGGTCGGAGCAGACGGAAACACTCCTTCATGATCGCGCGCATCCCCTTGGCCGAGGTTTCGTGCATCAGGGCCGAGGACGTGACGAGATCGAACGAGCCATCGGCAAAGTCGGTGGATTCGGCGTTCTGCTGGCTGAAATGAATGGCAACGCCCATCGCCTCGGCGCGGGCATGGCCATAGCGCAGCATCGGCGCGCCGACGTCGATCGCGTGAATTTCCGCGTTCGGGAAGGCTTGGGCAATGGCGACGGTGGAATGGCCGACCGAGCAGCCGAGATCGAGAATGCGCCTCACTTCAAGGTCTGGGTAGAAATCATGGACGTGGCTGGCCAGCGTGTGACCGCGCCCGTCATTCTTCCAGCCGCCGTTGAGATTGCGCAGGTATGTCGAGGCGAAGCGATCGTAGAGCGCCCCTGCGCGAAAGTCCTTGTCTGCCGTATCGACAGTGTAGCTACCCGGCATCCGGTGGTGGTCAATGGCCGAGATGTAGCGCGGGATCTCGATATCCGGGTTCAGGCGCAGCGAGCCTTTGGGCGCGGCGACCTGTTCATCGACCTTGGCCGCCAGTTCATCGAACTGCCGGTCGATCGCGCCATCAAGCACCTGCCAGATGCGATCCTGATAGAACAGCGAGAGCGTCAGCCAGAGCTGGTGCAGCGGGTGCGCTTCCAGCGCCTGGCGCACCTGCGCGCTGGACTTCGGTGCCGTGCCGGTCTTTGCGGTAACCTGCGGCACGATCACTTCATCGAGCAGGCGACGGTCGAGCGGATCGAGGTTGCGGTTGGTCCACATCCGCATGCTGAGGAAGTGGTCTTCCATCGCCTGTTCATCGTGGGTGGCCTGCGGCATGACCGCGTGGCCGAAGTGCTGGTGGTTCATCTCGGACATGGGGACCTGCTCCTTGACTTCAGTCTGCGGCGACGCGGGCGACTTCGCCCTCGTAAGCCTGCTGTTCCGCCAGCGCTTCGGGCAGGAGGCGGTCACGCGCCACGCCCAGCACTCGGTCGTAGATGGCCTGCCGATATGCCCCGCGATGGGCACGCACTTCGGCATCGGGGTTGAAGACATCGACATCAGCCGGGCCGTGCAGCCCCGCTGCCTTGAGCAGCCGTTCATTGGCATCAAGCCGGTCCTTCAGCACGACGACTTCGCCCAGCAGGGCGAGGACCATCCCGGCGAGTGCATCGGTCGTCTGATCGCCGAAGACGACGGGCTGGCTGCCCTTGGGAAAGACCTTGCGGTCAAGGTTCATGCGTTCAGGCATCACATTGCTCCGGAAGATGGAAGCGGAAGACGTGGCCGGTGCGGGCAACGATGTCCTTCTTGTCGAGGTCAGGCCCATGGGCCTCTTCGGTCAGGGCGTCCTTGGCCTTGAGGTCATAGCCGGTCTGACTGGAGAGGAGCACGACAAGGTCGGTGCCGTCCTCGATCGCAAAGGGAAATTCGTGCCAGGTGCCAAGGTGCATGACGAACCCGGCGCTGCCATCGAAGCGGAAGGCGCGGACCTGCGAAAGATCTGGCAGAGCGTTATCGCAAGGCGGTGCCATCACCGCGATGAACGGCTTGCCTGCCAGTGGCAGGAAGGCCTGGGTGTGCTGGAAGTGCCGCTCCATGTAGCGCACCTCGCCGGGGCGGCGGTCCATGTGGGCAACCGTGATCTCGACCGGGTGATCGCACGAAAAGCGCGCCGGGTAGCTCATCTTCACGGCGCCCTTGTAGAAATCGACCGAGACCGGCTCTACGCCGCCCACGCGGCCGATGACCTGCCCGAAGGGCGCTAGCGCCTCGGGCGTCGCCTCCTCGATGGTCAACTCCATGATTTGTGGTGCAGTTTGCATGTGATTCCGGCCGGTGGGATTGCCGGGGATCATGCTTGAGCCTTTCCGATCCCCACATGCCGCGATGCGTCTGTCCGCAGGCCGGATAGACCGCGCCGCCGGTTTCGCCGCAGAGCAGGGCGTGGCAAGAGAGCGGCGATGAATTTGACGTGGGGCGCAATGGCAATGACCGATCTTCTCGACTCCCTGAGGCAGGCACTGGGCGCCGATGCGGTGGAGACCGGAACGGATCGGCTGCGCTATTTCGCCAACGATGTTTACCGGACCGGCGGTTTGCCGCTGGCGGCGGTGCGGCCAGCCACGGTCGAGGCCATGCAGGAAGCGGTGCGGCTGTGCAGCGCAGCGGGCGTGGCCATGGTCCCGCGCGGCGGCGGCGCATCCTACACCGATGGTTACATCCGGCCCGAAGGCGGGCACGTGCTGATCGATGCGGGCGCGCTTGACGACATCGCGATCGACGAGGCCAACGCCGTCGTTTCCGTGGGAGCAGGTGTAACCTGGGCCAATCTCAAGAATGCGCTGGATGCCAAGGGGCTCCGCACGCCATTCTGGGGGCCGTTCTCCGGCCTTGTCGCCACTGTTGGCGGATCGATGAGCCAGAATACCCTCAGCCACGGCAGCACCGCGCACGGCATTTCCGCGCAATCGGTGATCGGGTTTGACGTGGTGCTGGCCGATGGCAGCCTGCTGACGACCAATGCCTGCGACGCCATGCGCTGGTACGGGCCGGACCTGACCGGCCTGTTCACCGGCGATTGCGGCGTGTTCGGGATCAAGGCGCGCATTCGCATGCCGTTGTTGCCGGTGCTGAAGGATGCCGAGGCGGTCTCTTTTGCATTCGACAGCTTTGCCGATTACCATGCGGGCGTGCGTTTGGCGCAGATCGCGAAGCTGGACGACAGCCACTTCGGCCTGGATCTTGCCCTGTCGCAGGGGCAGATCGCGCGGCAGGAAGGCGTGGGCGCGCGGCTGAAGATCGCGCTGCAGGTGATGCAGAAGGCGCCGAACAAGCTGAAAGGCCTCGCCACGCTGGTGAAGATGGCGATTGCCGGCGAAAACCCGATGCGCGCCGGGCAATACATGTGCCACTTCATTGTCGAAGGCTTCGATGCCGAAGACGCCGCGCACAAGGCCAGGCAACTGCGCCGCGTGGTGAGCCAGCACGGTCGCGAGATTGCCAATACCGTGCCGACGTTCGTGCGATCGGTCCCGTTCGCGCCGCTGTTCAACATCCTCGGCCCCGGTGGCGAGCGCTGGGTGCCGATCCACGGCGTCCTGGCGCATGACCGGGCGGTGCCGTTCAACGATGCGTTCCAGGCGCTTCTGGCAGAGCGCAAGGCCGACATGGAGCGGCTGGGCGTGTGGACCGGCACGATGTTCTCGCCCGTCGGGCCTTCGGGCTTCCTTTACGAAATCGCGCTCTACTGGCCCGATGCGCGGACGAGCTATCACCTGACCACGCTGGATTCCGATTACATCAAGGGGCTCAAGGACTTTCCCGCCAACCCGGAAGCCAAGGCCTATGCCGACGATCTCAAGGAAGCGATCGTTGCCCTGTTCCAGCATTTTGGCGCAGGCCATTTCCAGATCGGGCGCGCATATCCCTACCAGTCGCGCCTGTCGGAGCGGGCAAGAAGCTTGCTTGGCGCGGTGAAGCGCGAATTGGACCCCAAGGGTTTGATGAATCCGGGTGCGCTAGGACTCTGAGCGATACCGCCCCAGCGAGGCGATCAGGACCACGACCAGCGCCAGTACGACCGCCGATCCAAGCAGCGCCGCGTCGTACCCGCCCAGCGCGTCGTAGGCTTGGCCGAACAGCATCGGACCAAGGCCGGCACCGAGGCAGAACACGCCGAGAACTCCGCCATACGTCGCGCCGTAGTTGGCGAGCGCGGCGTAGCGGCCGGTGAAGTAGGCCAGCATGTCGACCTCGGCCCCGGCGGCAAGGCCGAGCATGAGTGCGGCGATCACCACTGGCTCGCCTCCGTAGAGCAGCAGCGCCGCGACGACTGGCGACAGCAGGAACAGCGCGGCAACGTAGGGCGCATGGAAACGGTCGAAAAGGTAGCCCACGACCAGACGCGCCACCAGCACGGCAACGCCGACGCCAGCGGCCACTTGCGCCGCATCAGCCGCCGCCATGCCGCGATCGACCAGCATCGGCACGAGATGCACGATCAACCCGGCCACGATCAGGCCGAGCAGGAAGGCAATCAGCAGGAGCATCAGCGTCTGCCGGTTGGCCTCGAAGCGGCCCCTGGTGCGGGTGCCGGGTGCGGGCCGGTCTGCCGTGCCGACAAGCAGGCTGGCGGGCAGGCCGATCATGAGCGTTGCGCCTGCCATGACCATGACCGCCGTGCGCCAGCCGCTCGTGGCGAAGACCGGACCGAGCAGTGCCGGCGCGAGGATCGCTGCCGTGCCGGTACCCATCAGCATCAGGCCGAGCGCCAGTCCGCGCGCATGATCGAAGCGCAGCGAGACGATCCGGGCCCAGATCGCCGGCGTGGTGCCTGCGCCTGCCAGCGAGACGAGCAGCCACAGCGCGTCCCATGCCACAACCGAATTGCCGGTACGCGACAGGGCAAGCAGCGCGAGCGGAGTGGCGATGAAGCTGGCGAGCGCTATCGGCCTTGCGCCCCAGCGATCCGCCAGCCAGCCGACGAGCGGCGCGGAGAGAAAAATGCCGAACTGCTGGAACGTCGCCGCGCCTGACACCGCCGCACGGCTCCACCCGAATTCCGCCTGCAGCGGCTTCACGAAGAGGCCGAGCGAGTAGAACCCGATGCCCATCGTGCCCACGCCGATGGCCAGCGCAGCGGCGAGGACCAGCGGCCATCCCCGGCCAAGTTCTGCCTTCGCTTCGGGCGTCAATCCATGGGCCATTGCAGTTCCTCGAAGGCACGAAAACCCCCGCGCGGCACAAACCACGCGGGGGCAGATTGAGCAACGGTTGAGAGGGCGCTGCTCAGGACAAGGTTACTCCGGCTTCTTCACCGGAAAGGGCATGGCGGGTGCAGGAGCCTTGGGCGGGCTCCAGCCTGCCGGAACTGGCGCGGGCTTCTGCTCGCGCGCGTAGTTCTCAAGGCTCGACAGCGATGGGCCGTAATCCTCGGTCGGTGCGTGGAGCCACTTCTCGTCCATGGCGCGGGCCGCGGCGACGAGATCGGCTGGCAGGCCCTTTTCGCCTTCGGGAATGGTCTGGAAGTGGGTGAAGTAGCTGACGTGGCCTTCAGCCTGCCCCATCAGCATCCATGGCAGCCACGGGGTGATGCGGCTCCATGCGCCGATGTGCGGGATGTGCGTCAGATAGGGATTCTCGACGTCTTCCTGCTTCACCACGTAGATGAAGTGTTCCGAAACGCGGTTCATCACGCCCGAGCTTTCGCGCACCCACTTGTCGGGCTGGAGCGCGTTGGGATACTGCATGTCGATCCCGGTGTGCAGCAGCATCGTGCCGTTGGGACCGTATTCCCAGTCCTGCAGGAACGGGATTTTCTTCGGCTCGCTTTTCTGCAACCCGCCATAGGACGGCGCTTCGGGCTGGAATTCGCTGATCGTGAAGTTGAACGGATCGTTGGCGATCGGCACAACCTTCACGCGTTCACCGGTATAGGGGTTGTCCCATTCGGTCATGATCTGCTTGGTCACCGGATCGCGATAGAACACCACTTCGCGCAGCATGCGCCGATAGGACCCGTCTTCGAGCCGCTTTGTGCGAACGAAGCTGAAGCCTTCGACGTCGAACAGCGTGCGCACCTTCTCGTTCGGGCGCACGCCATAGGCCTTGCCCTTGATCCAGCCGCACTTTTCCTTGGTCGGATCGATGTCGGCATCGAGGCGAGCATACGTGTCGCGCGTCCACTTCGGGTCCTTGAAATCGATCTTGGTGATGAAATCGACCTTGGGCTTGCCCTTGGCCTTTTTCGCCGCAGCCGATGCCGTGGCGGGCAAAGCCACCATGCCGGCCATCAGGGCAGCAAAGCCCATGCTTTCGCGACGGGAAAAATTCTGGTCGTCCATCGGTACCCATTCCTTGGCGTTCGGGGATTCTGTATGGTCGAATTTGCCTTGAATCAAAACGGCTGCATGATCGCCTCCTATGCTATCCGCCACGCGGACAGCACTTTGGGGCAGGCCTTGCCCGATGGGGCCTAAACGCCTCATGCATGGCCTGCGCAAGTGCGAAGCGGAGTCGCTCAGATGCTCAATACGTTCCAGCAGGCCGATCATCCCGCCCTGCCCAAGGCCACAGCCGACGAAGCCGCAAGGCAGGAGTTCACCAAGAGCTTCAAGGGCTTCATCCAGTCCACCCTGCTGCCCGGACTGACCCCGATCTACCAGACGCGCGTCGCCCGCAAGTTCGAGAAGGACCATGGCCGCGCGCCCGCCGATCGCCGTGATATTCGCAGCGGCATGGTCGGCGACATCTATTTCCAGCACTATGCCGCCGCCAACCGCATCGCGCAGGAACTGCTGTGGGAATCGGTCAACGGCTCTGTCGATCGGCAGCTTCCCGAACTGATCGCGCAGGCCAAGGCGCTCTCGGCCTCGACCAAGGCCCAGCTGGTCATCCCCGAAGGCTTCACCCCGCCGCGCTATGTCACCGCGCTCGATATCCACTGCATGCCCGGCGGCTATTGCAGCGAGGTGTGCGAGGACGACGTCTCGGTCGGCGCGCTCTACGATCGCGGGGTCTATCTCTATTCGATGGGCTACACCGGCCCGAACAATGACGACATGGGCCGCTCGGTGGTGAACTACATCAAGCGCCACATGCCCGACTTCAAGCCCCGTCGCATTCTCGACATGGGTTGCACGGTCGGCCACTCCACCCTGCCCTACAAGGAACTGTTCCCCGAAGCGGAAGTGTGGGGCATCGATGTTGGCGGGCCCTGCGTGCGCTATGCCCATGCCCGCGCCGCTGGGTTTGGGCTGGAGGTCAACTACGCGCAGATGAGCGCGGAGGAAACCACCTTCCCCGATGCACACTTCGATCTCGTCGTCAGCCACATCCTGCTGCACGAAACCAGCGGCAAGGCCATGCCGAAGATCTTTGCCGAAGCGCACCGCGTCCTCGCCCCCGGTGGCCTCATGATCCACGCTGACCTGCCCCCGTTCGACCTGATGGACCCCTTCACCCAGTTCATTCTCGACAACGAGACCTGGTACAACAACGAGCCGTTCTGGGGCGCGATGCGCGACATGGACCAGATCGCGCTGGCCGAAAAGGCCGGGTTCAATCGTGCCGACGTGAAGTTCGATACCGCGCCGATGGCGGTGATGGAGTTCGCCGCCGCCGCCGAAGGCTACAGCCAGGAAGCGAGCGAGGCGGTGGCCGAGCGCGAGTTTACTGCGGGCGAATTTGCGCCGGGCGGCGGCTGGGAAGTGCTGATCGCGCGCAAGCCCCTCGCCCAGAAGATCGCGGCATGACTGGAGCCGAAGCCATGAGTGAAGAACGACCCCACGTCATCCGCCACGCGCGCGGAAAGCGCCCGGAATTCTATGAAACGCCGGGTTTGGATCACGTCATCTCGATGGTCATGGTGTTGGCCAACGAAGTCTCGGTGCTGCGTGACCGGATGGATAGCGCAGAACGCGTTTCCAAGGCGCACGGCATCGATCTTGCTGCCGGCATTGAGACGCTCGAGCTTGACCAGACCGCGCTGGAGGAGCGCGAGGAGCGTCGTCAGGACTTCCTGCGCCGCCTGTTCTACCTCCAGCTGAAAGACGCCGACGAAGCCGCACAGGCGCAGACCGCAGACGGCTTCAACGCCACGATCGCGGAAATTGCGCTGCAGGATTGAGCGGGGTGAGCCCCATATCTCCCAACACATCAGCGTCGCCCCGGGCCTGACCCGGGTCATGCCCGGGGCGACGAGGAGAATCGGCTAACGAAGCCCTCAATTCACCCGGTAGAACCTGATCCGCACCGACTTCAGGCTGGCATCGCCCGGTACTAGCGAGCCGATGAACGTCTCGCGGTTCAGCCAATCGTACTTGCCGTTCGGCGCCTCGAACACGGCATGGGTGCGCACCGGGCCAGGCTTGCCTTGTCCATCGCGGCAGGCGACTGCAGTGTTGACGATGTTGATCACCACGCCGTCATCGGTTTTGATGAAGTAATCGGCCTTCAGCTGTACGCAGCCATCGGGACGGATCAGCTGCCAGTCCCACCCGCCGGGCATGACCGTTCCCCGAATGGCCGGCCCGCTGAACGTGCCCCCGGTGATCGGAATGATGTTGCGCCCACCCAGCGGGGTCGTGCCCGGCGCGATGCCGGAAGCCAGCATCACCTCTTCCTCGAACACGAATTCCAGCGAAGGATCGGGGGGATTCGGCTTCTCCTCCGCCTGTGCCGTGCCTGTCAGGCCAAGGGCCGTGGCCAACGCCAGCCCTGCAATGCCACGCTTCATGCTCTCTCCCGCCGCAAATCTACTTGCGCAGAAGCATCACCGGCAGGCGGTCTGTCAACATCGCATCGAGCTGCTTTCTTGCAACCTTGTCCGCCCGCCCATGGGCATCGACAAACAGGGTGGAGACGCGCGCCGCATCGGCAAGCCGGTCAAGCTGCTTCGGTCCTGGCAGGTCATAGCGGCAGATCGCCCCGCCGAAGTAGTGGTCCACACCTTCCAGCACGAGGCCGTAGCGATTGCCGCCCGGCGCAGCGGCCTCATATGGCACAAGATGGCCGCGCCAGCCTTCGCCATCGGTCGTCGTGATGCCGGGGACGATGTCCTTGGTACCGGTCTGGATCAGAGCGGGCACGGCAAGCTTGCCATAGCCTTCTGTCGTGCACAGCACAGGGATGGGGGCAGGCGGGCTGAAGGCCAGCACTGCACATGCATTCAGATCGGACAGCGGGTCGCCCCAGCCTTCCGGTGGAATTGCCGCCGCGCCGCCCATTGTCAGCGCGACGAGGCCGCCATACGAATGCCCAGCCGCGATCCAAGGCCGCCTGCCGACGTGGGCAGACAGCGCGCGCATGTCCTCAAGCCGGGCTTTCCAGCTGGCAAGGCCGGGGAAGTCCCTGGTCCGCGGATGCTCGCTGGAATCGACGTGGAGCGGGGCCAGGATGTGGAATCCTGCCGCCAGCCAGGGGCCGAACAGTGCCTCGTAAAAGCGGGGCGAGGATGCCGCGCCGTGACTGAACAGTACCAGCGCCTTGGCCTTCCCACGCGGCTTCCATTCGCTCACCCGGATCTCGCGGCCACCGGGGCCGGTGAGGCCGAACTGGCGTTCGGTGACGGGTTTGGCCGCCATCGCGCCCAGCCGAGCCGAGGCGATGAGCGCCCCGGCTCCAACGAGTAGGCCGCGCCGGCCGACCGAAAATCCTGCCATCAGGGCACCGGCTTCTTGAGGTAGGCGATGATCGAGGCGCGCTCGGCCGCGTTGGGCACGCCGGCAAAGGCCATCGAGGTGCCGGGGATCACCGCCGAGGGACGTGCCAGCCACTTGTCGAGCGTGGCAGGGTTCCACACGATCGCTGCGCCCTTGGCCTTCATCGCCGCCGAATAGCGGAAACCGGGAGCTGTGCCCGCCTTGCGACCGACGACGCCGAACAGGTTCGGGCCGATCTTGTTAGGCGCGCCCTTGGCGACCGAATGGCACGCCACGCATTTGAGAAACGCCCGTTTCCCGGCAGCGGCATCCTGCGCCTGAGCAGGGCTGGCCAGAACGACCGCGGCAACGATTGGGGCAAGAACTTTCAGCATTGCAGGCTTTTCCATGGTTTAGCGGCGCGCGATCAACGTGAACCGTGCGCCTTGAGCCAGGCCTGCGCACGCAGCGCGGCATTGGCGGATATGTCGGCCCAGAACAGGCCGACGTCGTGATAATGCATAGAACCACCGGGCAGCGGCTTGAGGCCGAGCGCGGGCGTGGTCCACACCGTGAGCAGGCCATCGCGGCACTCGGCTGCCACCGCCCCTGTCTTCAACGGTCCCATTGCCCCGAAGCCGGGATCGCCCGTTACTGTTCCCCTGGCCTCGGACGATAGCGAAAGCGGGCGGCGTGTATGAAAGGTTACGGGGTTCACGCAGAGCGGCTTGCCGCCGTTCTTTCCGCCGTTCTCGGCGGCAAAGGCTGCGGCATAGGCCTTGAGCGTAGGGCCATTGTCGCTGCCGGCCAGCACCGAATTCCATTGCACGAAGCACCCGGTCTGCGCTGGGGTATCGCAGAACGGGATACCGGCAAGGCGCGGGGCAAGATCGCCCTCCATCAGGTTGATGCCGATGATGTAGGCCGCGACCATCCGCCCCTGAAGCTTCGTGCCCTTGATCCGCTTCTCCAGCAGCGAAGCAGTATGCGCCCCCCCTTGGCTGTGCCCGGCGATGATGAAAGGACGGCCCTTGTTCTCGTGCGCCAGATACCAGTCGAACGCCCGCTCGACATCGGCATAGGCCAGCGCAAAGGCCTTGTCGCGATTGACTGGGTCCATAAGCGCCTTGCTTGTGGCAGCACGATAGCGCGGCGCAAACACGCGGCAGCACGCGGAAAACGCGCTCGCCTGCCGCTGCACCGCGCTCTCCTCGGTCCATTTGAGCACCGCGGGATCGAGTGGATCGTGGTTCAGATCGGTGGGCGAGCGTGTTGTCGTCGGGTGGATCCAGAACACGTCGACATTGCGCAGGGCCCTGGCGGCACTTGCGCCCTGCGGCAGGCTTTCAACCGTGCTCCAGTAGCGCGCCTGCGCGTAATCGGGCGCAGGCGTATCGGACAGTGCGGGCGCGGCAATCGCGGTCAGCGCTGCTGCAAGTGCCAATCGAAGTTTCATCCCTGCCCCTCGAAGAATACCAGCCGTGCCGCCCACGGCGTCATCACCCAGCCAGCTCGGACCATGCCCCGCGCGCCCCAGTTGACCTCCCGCGCCGCGCCGGTTTCGGCACCGTGATCGTGAGCCCGGCGAAGCACCGCGTCCAGATCGCTCACCGGAAAACATAGCGAAGCGATGCCGCGCCAGCCCGGCCGGTCGCTCCGGAAATCGAGCGGCTCGCATGGGTAATGGATCAGTTCGACCGAACCTTCCATCGCGCCTTGTGCCTGCGCGATCAGGACCGCAACGTCCTTTTCACGCGCAAGGTCAAGCGGCAGGCCCATGACGTTGCGCCCGTCTTCATGGGTCAGTGCCGTATCGACCAGCACTTTCCAGCCGAGCACTTCGGTCATGAAGCGGCGGCCAGCTTCCATGTCGTCGACCACGATAACGGAGTTGAAGGGATTGCTGGCGGGTCCATCGACATGGTCCCATCCCGTGAGCGGGGGAGAAAGTCGCTCGATCATGGCAAAGCAGAGGCCATCTGCATCGCGGGCCAGTGCTTCCAGAACTTCGGTTCCACCCATGGCAAAGCGCGTGACCGGTGCTTCGGCTGCAAAACCGTTGCGACAGAAAGCGGCCAGAAGATCGTCGATCGGTCCCAGTGACCGTAGCGAAACGTCGAAGAATCCGCCCATATCCCACGGCCGCGCGCCCATGCGCCGGACGGGTGGCACAGCTCCCGGCGCCTGCAGCAGGCGCAGCCTTCCGCGTCCGGCCTGTGGCTGGGCCACGGTTATCTCGGTCCACCCGTCCTGCGGCGCGATATCGTGAAGCGCAAGGAAGCCTGCCTCCGGAATGTCGCACCATTCCACGTGAAAGCCCAGCACATCGCAAAGCCGCTGCGCCGTGCCTTCTGCATCGGCGACAATGCAGACGATCTCGTCATAACCGTTATCGAGCGCAGATTGCTTCATGCGGTCCGCTCGAGCACTTCGATCGCGGCGCGTTCAGCACTTTCCATTGCCGATTCCATGCCGAAATCTGTGCGGCGGGTGTGTTCGCCGGCAAAGTGCATGACCTGCCAGGGCTTGATCATGTCCCGAGCGAAGGCGTTGACCTGGCCCGGAGCAAGGCTGAAGCCGCAGCCGCGCTGCAACGGATCGCGCAGCCAGTCCTTCCACGTCGCCACCCGGACCGCGCCTTTCGATGCCGGTCGCAGCCGCGCCAGTTCGCCCAGCAGCATCGCCTCTGCCTCCGCCCGGTCAAGCGCCGAAACAGCTTGCGCCGTTCGCCCGACGAGAACGAACATGCCCCGGTGCGCGCCTTCTCCGGTGTGATTGTCCACCGCCCAGAACATGCCCATCGGCCCGTCGCTGGAGATAGAAGGCGGAAGCCCATCCTCCTTCCAGAACGGTCGTTCGATGGTGACATAGAGCCGCGCCGTGTTGGCATAGGGCATCGTGGTGATCGCCTGGCGCGTCACCGGATTGGCGCTGCCGGTGATTTCCACCTCGCGCAGCATCGAGAAGGGCAGCGTGCAGATCAGGAAGCGGCCCGAAAAGGCAGTGCCATCGGAGCAGGCAATGGTGCCGCCGGTATCGCTGAGGGCAATGCTTACCGCCCGCTTCCCCAGCCGCACCCTGTCCCCCAGCTTCGCCGCCATCGCCAGCGGCAGCGCGCTGCATCCGCCGACGATGTTGTTGATCGCAGCCAGCCCGCCGACATCGCGGTGGTCGTTAGCCTCGCCGAAAGGATGCTCCCGCTTCGGGCCGTTTTCGGCCGTAGCGGCTGCCTCGCCCATGCGCCGCTCGATCCGCGCGCGCACTTCTTCCTGCCACATGCGCAGGACCGAGGTTTCATCAATGCCGATGCCGGGCGCGGAGTACCCGGCAAGCTCCACAGCCTGCGCGCTGTGGCCCTTGCGCCTGAGCAATTCCCGCAAGGAAATGTCATACTCCGCAAAGCGCGGGTCAAGCCAGTCGTCCAGTTCCTGCAGCGGATTGTACTTCGAGCATAGTGCCTGCCCGATCAGGTTGGGCGGGATTTGGCGCTCGTCTCCTTCGCACAGATTGAGCGGATTGCTTCCCCATGTCTTGCCGTCGATCCATTCGCCCGAAAAGTGCGATCCGAACGGCAGCAGATCGCGATCCTCGCTGACGAGCTTGAGCCCATGGCGCTGGCATGCATCGATTACGCGAGCATAGCCGCGGCCCACCTGGCTGGCGCCCACATCGAGCGGACCATCGACGGTCTGCACCGTCTGCACACGCCCACCGACTCGACTGTTCGCGTCCATCACCAGCACCTTGAGGCCCTGCTCTTGCAGGATCTCGGCAGAACGCAGGCCGGACAGCCCGGCACCGATTATCACGACATCGGCCTTCTCCGCAGCAAAGGCCATGCGCGGCAGACCGATGGTGGCCGAGGCAGCAAGCCCGGAGCCGAGGAAATTGCGACGGTTCAGGCTCATTTCCGGGTAATCTCGGTATCGAGCCATGCCCCGAACTGCTCGATCCAGCGGTCCGCCGTCGTGCCGCGCGTGGCCATGCCGAAACCATGGTTGCCGCGCTCATAGAGGTGAACTTCGGGGCGATAGCCGGCGGCAAAGAGCTGTTCATAGAAACTGCGGAAACCGACGCCCACGGCCAGATCGTCCTGCGCCATGGCCAGGAACATCGGCGGCAGTCGCCCCGGCGCAGGGGTGGGCCTGGGCTGGAGCCACGGTTCCTTCGGCGTGCCTTCCGCGTAGGGCAGGTTGGCGGGCGGAATGGCCGGACCGGGCGATCCGAAAGGGAAACCATAGATCAACCCGGCAAAGTCCGGACGGTCGGCCGGATCGTTCGCGAACATCGTCATCCCGGCAACGTGCCCGCCTGCGGAAAAGCCCATGATGCCCACGCGATGCGGATCGACCTTCCACTTTGCGGCGTTGGCCCGGACGATACGCAGCGCCTGCGTCCCGTCCTCCACCCCGGGGATGCCACCGACACCGGGCGCAAGCGTTTCTAGGACGCGTTTGCGCATGGCCTCGTTGCTTTCGCCCGGAGGAGACTGGATCAGCCGGTACTTGAGCACGAATGCCGCCACGCCCCGTGACGCCAGCCAGCGCGCCACGCGCGTGCCTTCATGATTCATGCCGAGCAGGCGGAAGCCGCCCCCCGGTGCAATCACCACGGCGGTTCCAGTCGACCTTGCCGGATCAGGCAGGAACGGCTGCAACGTGGGCACGGTGACGTTCCAGACCGTCTCGCCGCTGTCGCGCCAGTCTTCCTTTACGGGCACCTTGGCCAAGCCTGGCCAACCCTTCATCGAAGGCACGCCATCCGGCCAGACCGGCATTGGCGCGAGTTCTCCCTCCTGCGCCACGGCGGGCGGGCAGAAGAGCAGCATCAGCGCAGCAAGCACAAATCGGATCATTGCGACCTCCAGTTCGAACGGAGTTTGTCCGGACAGCAATGGTGCTTGCATTGTCGCTCGGCAAACTGTCCGACTGGCGGATCATGCCCGACCGGGCCGGTTTGCGAGAGTGAGGTGCGGCGGCTAGAGCCATGCGGAGTCCAAGATTTCAGGAGTATCCCATGCAAGCAAAGGTCGTCCGCCTCACAACCACCGGAGGCCCGGAAGTGATCGAATGGACCACGGTCGACCTTCCCGCCCCTGCTGCGGGTGAAGTCATGGTCGAACACACGGCGGTAGGCCTCAACATGATCGACACATACCACCGCCGCGGGATCTATCCGATGGCGCTGCCCAGCGGGCTCGGCGTGGAAGCGGCAGGCCGCGTGGTGGCCGTGGGCGCGGGCGTCCGCGAACTTGCCGTAGGCGATCGCGTCGCCAGCTTCGGGCCTGATCTTGGCGCCTATGCCACGGCTCGGCTCTACAAGGCCGCCAGCCTGTTCAAGCTGCCGGACGCGATTCCGGACGACATTGCCGCTGCCGCAATCCTCAAGGCCTGTACGGTCGAGTTCCTGGTGGAGCGCTGCGCCCATGTGCAGGCGGGAATGCCCGTGCTGGTCCATGCGGCGGCAGGTGGAGTGGGCTTGTTGCTGGTGCAGTGGCTCAAGCATGTTGGCGCTACGGTCATCGGCACCGTTTCGACGGAGGCCAAGGCCGAAGCCGCGCGCGCGGCAGGTGCCGATCACGTCATCAACTACGCTGCCGATCCGGTCGCACCCAAGGTTCGCGAATTGACCGATGGCGCGGGCGTGCGTGTCACTTTCGACGGTGTCGGCATGGATACGTGGGAGGCGAGCCTCGATTCCACCGGCAAGCGCGGGTTGATCGTGAACTACGGCAATGCCTCGGCCCCGGTTTCAGGGATCAGTCTTGGCGTGCTCGCGCAGAAGGGCTCGCTCTACAACACGCGGCCTATGCTCTATCATTACTATGAAGACCCTGCCGAGCGTGCTGCAGGCGCAGCGCGCGTCTGGGAGCTGATTGCCGACGGCACCCTCGACGTGACGATCGGCCAGACTTACGCACTGAGCGACGTTGCGCAGGCGCACCGCGATCTGGAAGGCCGCAAGACGACGGGTTCGACCGTACTGTCCGTGTGAGGCAGGTTGTGTTGAATGTACACAACCTGAGGGACTTCGCCTGAAGCCTACGAACCGACCTCCACCAGTTCCACCAGTTCCCCCGCCGCGCCCCGCACGGTGCCGCTGCGGCGACCCCGACTGATTGCGCCCGCGCGCACCACGGGCGGCGCGATCCAGTCCACCTTGCAGGAATCGAGGTCCGGCATGGCCAGCGTCACCATGGCATTGCCCGGCGGGAGCATCCCGTCGTGGCAGGGACGCTCGGTCACAGCTGCCGGGTAGTCGTCCACTTCCACCACCGGCATTGCGCCGCTGGCGATCATGGTCAACGTGGTGAGGTGATCGGCAGGCAGTTCGAACGCGCGGTTGATCATGGTATACGGGATGGTGAAGGTTGCGCTCTCCTCGAGCCCCAGCGCATCGACGTACCAGCGCACCGAGGCCGCGCGGTCCTTCGCTGCAAGCACGACGATGAACGCCTTGTCCACGGCGCAAGCGGCGCGGGGCAGGTCGAACCCCGGCATCGTGCCGACAACCTCGTTCAGATAGACCATCTCCCGCCCCGGCCCGAGCACTTGCATCGGGATGAATGCGGGCTCCATGTTGGCGATGGCCCTGGGCGGTCCGATGATCTCGAAGGCGGTGCCGGCGAGCCGTTCGGGCCAGCCGAACACGTCCTGCACGGTCAGCTCGTAAGCGGCCCAGCCATAGGACGTTGTCGGCAGAAAGTCCGGGTGCGAGGGCTGCTCGACAAGTCTGATCCAGAATGGCGCGCCACTTTTCGGGCGCAAAGTGGCGAAGGGCAAGCCCGCGCAGGCAGGCGCCCCCCAGCTCGACGCCAGATCCGCGGCAACCTCACCTTCTTCGCAAAGCTCGAGCCCGAGCACGTCGTGCCAGGCTGCAATGGCGTCGGCCAACACCGGCACCGTGATCGTGCCGCCCAGAATCGTGCCCTTCCCGATCATTGCCCGAAGACCGGCTTGCGCTTATCCACGAAGGCGCGCGTTCCCTCGCGGAAGTCCGGACCCTCGAAGGCCGAGGCAAAAACGCGCAGCGATTCAGCGTCGTCTGCCACCTGTCCGTCCAGCACCTTGCGAACGAAGCCCTTTATCGCCTGTGTCGAAAACGGCGATGCGGCAAGAAGCTGCGCCACCAGCGCGTCCTCGCTCTCGGCCAGCTCCTCGACCAGTCCCACCGCCTTGGCTTCCCCGGCGTCCAGCAACATGCCGGTGTAAAGCATCCGCCTGGCCTGCCCCGGTCCCACCAAGTCGACCAGCAGCTTCACATCGTGCAGCGGATAGACAAGGCCAAGCTTGGCAGGCGTGATGCCCAGCCGCGCCTTCGTCCCCGCCACGCGCATGTCGCAGGCCAGCGCAATGCCGCAGCCCCCGCCCACGCAATCACCCTCGATCATCGCCACTGTCGGCAGGCGAAAGCGGGTAAGTTCGTACTGGGCGCGATTTATGGCCTTCTGGTTTTCGGCCCTCCAGGCGGCATCGTCCTTGTTGGCCAGCAGTTCGGAAATGTCCGCGCCGGCACAGAACGCCCCTCCGTGCGCCGATTTCACCACCAGCACCCGGCACGCCTCATCCGCGGATGCATGTTCGAGCAATTCAGGCAGAAGCTGCCACATCTCGATGGTGAAGGCATTGCGCTTGTCCGCGCGGTCGATCAGCAGGCGCGTGATCGCACCGTCCTTTTCCAGACGCAGCGTCATGCCGGTTGGGCCGCCGCCAGTGCTTGCGCGATCTGGTGGCGCGTTGCCACCCACACGCCTTCATGCTTGCGCACGTGACGGAAGAATTCCTCCAGTGCCCAGATCCGGCCAGGACGGCCGATGATCCGCAAATGCAACCCTAGGCTCATCATCTTGGGGCATCCCTCCAATCCTTCGCGATAGACCTGATCGAAGTTCCGCACGGCATAGGCAAGCCATTGTTCGGGACCAAGCGCGGGGTCGGTCCACATCTTCATGTCGTTGGAATCGAGCTGATAGGGCACGACGGCGATGGGCTTGCCCGGAACGGTCTTGCGGTCCCAGAAGGGCACGTCGCCCGAATAGTCGTCCATCGTATAGGCAAAGCCCTCTTCGATCAGCAACCGCCGGGTGTTCTCGGTGTGGAGATAGCGCGAAAGCCAGCCGTGGGGACGGACGCCGCAGGACTTCTCTATGGAAGTGACGGCGTTGCGGATGAAGGCACGCTCTGCCTCCTCGTCCATGCGGAACTGGTGCACCCAGCGCCAGCCGTGGCTCACCGGTTCGTGGCTCAGTTCGACGATCGCCTCGGCCAGTTCGGGATGCGTCTCGAGGCTCATCGCCGCCACGGTCCAGCTCGCCGCGATCTCGTACTGCCTCAGCAGCTTCACCACGCGCGGCGCGCCTGCCTTCACGCCGTAGAGATAATTGGATTCGTTCGCATGATTGCGCAGCGATCCCTTCACGAACATGCCCAGTTCGTCGACCGGCTCCATCCCCTTGTCACCGCGGACAAGGCTCTGCTCCGAACCTTCCTCGACATTGACCACGACAGACAGTGCCATGACCGCGCCACCCGGCCAGTCCATCCGTTCCTCCCGCAGGGCCATCAGTGCATTTCCTCCCCACCCGAAACGTTGATCGCCTCGCCGGTGACATAGAAAGCATCGTCAGAGGCAAGCCAGGCACAGGCCGCTGCCGTATCCGAAGGCAGGCCGGGGCGGCCCATCGGATTCTTGGCCGCTATGTTGGCCAGATAGGCATCGACGTTTTGGAAGCCGAGCAACTTCGAGAAGTACGCGTTCTGCTCTGCCCCCAGCGCTGTCGTGACATGATTAGGGCAAACGGCGTTCACGGTGATCCCGAGCGCGCCAAGCTCCACCGCGCTGGCGCGCGTCAGGCCGATCATGCCATGCTTGGAGCTGACATAGGCGGCCAGATGCGGAAAGCCGGTCTTGGCCGCCTGACTGGCGATGTTGATGATCCGCCCGCCATTTCCGGCGTTCGCCATCGCACGGGCGGCAGCCTGCGTGCAGTAGAACGCGCCCGAAAGGTTGACGCCGATAACCCTGGCCCAATCGTCTGCCACCACATCAAGCAGCGGCTTCATCATGAAACCGATCCCGGCGTTGTTGACCATCACGTCGATCCCGCCGAACGCGGCGACGGTCTGTTGCACCAGCGCATCGCACTGCGTGGGGTCGGATACGTCACAAGCGATGGCGGCAACTTGCGCGCCACGGCTGCGCAGGTCTGCTGCAACGGCTTGTGCCTCGTCGCCGATCGCCACATCGGACACGACGCAGTTGGCGCCCTCGTCGGCAAAGCGCTGGAGAATGCCCTGCCCCAGTCCCTTCTGCCGCCCAGAGCCGGTGACGACGACGGTCTTTCCGGCAAATCGCGCCATTTCAGAGATCCTCGGTCAGGATAAACTGCGGATTGTCGGCAAATTCACCGAACGCCGCCGCGACCTTCTGGAACTCGGGGTTTGAAATGTCTGCCACGAAGGCATCCATGGCAGGCAGATCGATGATTTCGACATACTGGTATGGCGATGGCGCATCCGTTCCGAACAGGCCGGTGGCCTTGTGCACGGTAAACCGATGGACCGATGCCAGCGCATTCACGCCCGGAATATCCGTCCCGCGCGCCCATGCCTCGTAAGCTTCAGGATCGACACCGGGCTTCAGGTTGAACAGCACGACGATACGCATGGGACTTCTCCTCTCAGGAACTCGGGAAAATGGCCCCGCCGAGCGCGGGCTCGATCCGGCGGGCAAGGGCAATCAGGCGCATTTCCGACCCGCGCGGGCCGACAAGCTGGACTGAAACCGGCAGTCCATCGGCGTCGCGGCCTGCCGGCACGGCCAGAGCAGGCAGGCCCGCAACGGAGGCGGGCGCGGTGAAATCGGCCTGTGACGCGGGTGGGCGCGTGCCGTGGAGAAAGGCCGCGTGTGGGGTCGTCGGCGTGAGCAGAACGGCGTCTTCACCCAGGGCGCGATGCAACATGGCCGCCATGCTCTGCAGCAGCTCCTGATCGGGCTGATGCTTTTCAACAGCGGTCATCACGCTGCGCAACTCTGCCGATGCAGCGTCCAGCGATTCCCGCATTGTCAGCCTGAGATATTCAACCGCAAGGGTCAGCGCGCTTACCCGCAACGCAGTCAGCGCACCGGGCAATTGCAGGCCTTGCAGGGGGAGGCCGATCGCAGCCCTGGCCCGATCATACCCCGCCAGCACGCCGGACTGGCACTGCACCCCGCAAAGGCCATCGAGCACCAGCAACCGCTCGAACGGCCGGGTATCGGTGGACGACCCCGGCGACATCACCCGCCAGACCCGCTCCAGCTTGCCAAGATCCATCGCCAGCGGGCCGATCACGTCCCATTCCGGGCGCAGGAACAGCAGGCCTTCGTCTGGCACCGCGCCATGTGTGGGCTTGAGGCCATAGGCCCCGCAATACGCCGCCGGGATGCGGATCGAGCCCAGCGTATCGGTGCCCAGCGCCACGTCGCACAGGCCCGCCGCCGCCGCAGCGCCACTGCCTCCGGACGAACCGCCGGGTGTGCAGCCATCGCGATGCGGGTTCAGGGTGCGACCATAGAAGGCATTGTCGGTCGTCGCCCCTAGCGCCGCCTCGTGCATGTTGAGCGTGCCCAGCACTGCCATGCCTGCGGCGCGCAGTGCCGCCACCACCGGGGCATCGGCACCGGCCCTCACCTCTCGCCGATGCCCCATGCCACCCGTCCACTTCAGCCCCCGGACGGCGACATTGGCCTTTACCCCCAGCGTCAGGTCATCAAGCGGCCCTTCGCCGTATCGCGCGCCCTCGTCGAACTCGACGAAAGCGTGAACCTTGGCGTTCACCGCTTCGAGGCGCGCCCGGTCGATCATTCAGGCGCGCTCGTCGATCAGGCGGATCGGCTTCTGCCGCGTGTCGACCTGCGTGGCCGCCGCCGTCCCGCCCGGCCCGCACAGTGCAACACCAACCTCCACGCCCAGCCCCCGCCGCAGCAGCCCGGCCAGCGCGCTCGCATCGGTCCCGCCCCGGCTTTCGAGCGTGACTTCCATCTCATCGCGCCCGGTCGCGTCGCGGCGCAGGCGGCAGATATATTCGCCGGTAAGGTCACCCCGCCCCTCGATCAGGCCGGCAATGGCATGTGGGAACAGGTTGATCCCGCGCAGCTTTACCATGTTGTCGCTGCGGCCCCGGAATCCCGCGATGCGCCTGAAGGCGATCTCGCCCTTGCCGCCGATTTCGTGCGTCACATCATGCGTGTTGAACCGGATGCAGGGCGCGATATCGTCCTTGAACAGGCAGGTGACGACCATGTCACCAGTGCCGCCCGCCTCAACCGTCGCCCCGCTGTCGATGTCGAGCAATTCGAGGAAGTGCGCATCCTCCCACACGTACATGCCATCGCGGTCCGGCCCTTCGGCGGCGATCGGCCCGGTGTCGCCCACGCCGTACCAGTCATAGGCCTTGGCCCCGCCCCATGCCGCCTCGATGGCACAGCGGTCCTCTGTGCCGAGATGGCCGATGATCAGCCGCGCCGGAATTCGTTCGAAAACGCCTTCGGACTTGGCCACCTCGGCCAGCTTGCGGATATAGTCGACGAAGCCGACGACCACGCTCGCGCCGAAATCGGCCATGAGGTGGACCTGCTGCACCGAACGCGTCTCGATCCCCGTCCCCGCCGAAAGGAACAGCGCGTTGGTAAAGTGGGTCACGGCCTCGCGGATGAAGTGGCCGCCGTTGATCATGCCGTGGCCGTAGACCGAATGGACCACGTCTTCCGAATGAATCCCGAGCCAGCGGTACAGCCGGCCAACCAGAAGGTTGATCACCTCGCGCCCCTTTGGCCCGAACATCAGCGGCTGCGGACGCCCGGTCGTGCCGCTGGTGGTGTGCAGGATCACCGGAGGCCGCCCCGCGCCACCCGCTCCGAACGTGTCCAGCCCGCCGAAATCGCCAAGCGGGGGATGCTCTGCGATCGAGGTCATCAGGTGCTGCTTGTCATAGACCGGCAGCTTGCCGATGTCCGCCAGGCCCCTGATGTCGCCCGGCTCGATCCCCTGCTCGCCCCACAGCCTTTGGTAGAACGGTATCTGCCAGCCCCGCGCCAGAACCTTGCGGAACTGCGCATCCTGCAGGCTGAACAGCTCGTCCCGGCTGATCGAGTGGAACTTGGTCAGAAAGGCATCGCCCACCGGGTGGTCGGCAAGGATCTGCTTGATGTCCAGCGTTTCGAAGTAGGTCGGAAAGGTCATGAAGGTTCCGTGATGTAGGCAAGCGGATCAGCGAACAGGCGCGGGTCTGGTTCGGAAACGGCAAGGCGGCGGCACAGGTCACGCTTGGCAAAGGCCTGTTCGGCCGAAAGCGGTGCATCCGGCGCGCCGAGCGTTGCAGGCACCGGGCATTCCACGTGCGGTCCATCGGCCAGCACCACGATCAACCGCTGCGGCGAAAGCGCGTTGGGATCGGCATTGCCGTCATCATGGTGCGAGAACTTCGCGGCCAGCGCGGTGATCGCTGGATCGGCAAATGTTTCGGCCGTGAACCGGCGCGGATCGATCTCGCCATCGCGCAGCATCAGCGCGGCAAGGAACGGCAGGCACAGCCGCGCATAGGCGGGCGTCATCGCCGGATCGTATGGCCGCCCGACAAGGTGCCGGATCAGCGGCGGCACGTGAGCCTCCACCCGCTCCACCGGCTGCCCGGCAAAGCCTTGGAGCGTGCCCAGCACGGCATGGCTGGCGCGGCCCGAGGGGAACGGCTTGGTGCTAACTTCCGAGATCAGCCAGCGCGAACCCAGCGTGCGGGTGTAGGTTTCGAGATTGCCCTTGTCGAACAACCGCAAGTGCCCGAACGGCCCTTCGATAACGTCATGCGCCGCCGTCAGGCCATGGCGCACAAGGTCCACCGCATGGATCGCTCCGCGGGCGGCATTTGCGAACTGCAGCGGCAGGGCGATGGAACCCTCGGTATGTGCCTGCATAGTGCCTGAGGCATGGGCATGGGCCATGCCCAGCACATCGGCGAAGGCGCTTTCCGACAAACCCTCTATCCGCGCCACGGCCAGCGCCGCGCCGAAGATGCCTGCGGTTGCCGGCCGGAAGAACGTCAGCGCCGTTTCCGCCGCGAGGCCCAGGCCAGCGGCCACATCGACGCCTATGGCAATTGCTGCCAGCACGTCTTCCGCATCAGCCCCGCCCTTGCGGTCCACAGCGGCCATGACAGCCGGGACGACAGCCGACATGGCATGAACCACCGCGCCTTCGTGCACCGCGTCCCATTCCAGTGCATGGATCGCAAAGCAGTTGGCATAGGCCGCGCCCATCGCGGGCAGGCGCTCGCCCCGCGCGATGAGCCGCGCTTCATTGCCTTGGCCCCACGATCGCGCAACGGCGAGAACGCCATCCATGCCCGGCGAAGTTGATCCCGCCGCACCCACCGCCAGCGTATCGGCAACCAGCCGTAGCGTATCGGTGCGCACGTCTGGCGGCAGCGCATGGGGCGCCGCTGCAAAGGCCAGCAGGTGTTCGGTCGGTGTCATGCAGCCCTTTGCGGCCCCCTTCGCGGCGCCAGTTTCCGATGGGCGATAATCGTCGCACGCCGCGCTTGGCTTTTCCCGTTGTCCGGACATAATGACCGGAGAATGGATAGTCGGTGCCGGAGAGTGATTTGACCGAGAGCGTTACGCTGGTGAAAGACCGCGAACCGCCGCGTTACATGCAGTTGGCGGGAGAGCTTCGCCGCAAGGTCCTGTCGGGCAATTTCGCCGCCGAATTCCCGACCGAGGCGGAGCTCTGCGCGCAGTACAACGTCAGCCGTTTTACCGTGCGCGAGGCGCTGCGCCGCCTGCAAGCCGAAGGGCTGATCGCCCGCCGCCGGGGTTCCGGCACCACGGTCCAGCCTGCAGCCGCGCGCGGCAATGCGCTGCACCAGCCGATCTCCAACGTGGGCGAACTGCTGCAATATGCGCTCGGATCGCGCATCGCCTACCAGTCGCTGGGCCGGGTGGACCTGCCGGGCCTTGCCGTGAGCCATCTTGGAGAGACCAAGGCGGCTGAACAATGGATCGGCTTTTCCGGGCTGCGCCGGGTAGATGGCGACCCGCGCCCGCTGGCGATGACAGAGGTGTTCTTCGCGCCACGCCTCGAAGCGGTGTGCGCCGCGCTCGATCTGTCGAGCGGCACGCTTTTCGCCCAGCTCGACGATCTGGCCGGCATCAATGTCGGCAAGGTCACGCAGGATATTCAGGCGATCCCAGCCAGCACCGAAGTGGCGCGGCTGCTTGGGCTGCGGCGCGGCAACCCGGTGCTGCGCGTCATCCGCTGCTACCACGATCTTGAAGGGCGGCTGTTCGAGATTTCCGTCAGCCACCATCCCGGTGACCGCTTCGTCTATTCGATGCACATCGACGTCGAGGACTAGGGCCGGGAGCCAAAGCGCCTACCGGCTCAGCTCGGGCACCTCGCCGGGTTGCCATGTTTCCCCGGGGAAACGGATCGGCGGCGCGATGTGATGCCGCCCGCCCGATTCCACCAGCAAGCCGCGATGCGCCACATGCGGTTGATCGAAGGCTTCACGGAAGTCGAGCACAGGGGCAAACGCCACATCGATCTCCTCCATCCAGTGCGCCCAATCGTCCCGCGTGCGGGTAAGGAAGGTTTCGCGCAGGAAGGCTATGGCAGCGTCCTGCGTCTCACCCGCCTCGGACATGGCCGAGGCCAGCAGGTCTTCGCGCCCCAACGCCGTCAGCAGGTTGCGCGCAAATTTCTCTTCGCGCCCACCCAGCACCACATGCTTGGCATCGGCCGTCTCGTAAACCTGATAGAACGCAGAGCCCCCGAGCGAACGCTGCGTGGCGGAACGCGGGGCCTCGCCCCCGGCAATCGCATCGCTGGCCATGTGCACGCACCAAGGGAGCATTGCATCGAACATCGCGATGTCGAGGTAATCGCCCTTGCCTGTCTTCTCCCGCCCGATCAGCGCCATCAGCACTGCGGAAAGCGCGGTAAGGCCCGCGCCCATGTCAGCCGCCGGGACGGCGGGGATCACAGGCTTCCCGTCTGGCCCATCGTTGACGGACAGGAACCCGGCCAGCGCCTCGACCGCCACATCATGCGCGGCGTGGCTTGCCAGCGGCCCGTCCTGCCCGAAGGCCGAGATCGAGCAATAGACGATGCGCGGGTTGACCGCCTTCACCGTGGCATAATCGAAGCCCAGCCGCGCCATCACGCCGGGGCGGAAGCTTTCGGCAAAGACATCGGCCTGCGCGATCAGGCCCCAGAGCCGCGCCTTGCCGTCATCGCTCTTGAGATCGAGCGCAACCGATTCCTTGCCCCGGTTGAGGTTGGCAAACCACACCGATTGCCCGTTCTCGAACGGGGCCATGCCGCGCACGGGATCGCCAGCTGGTGGCTCCACCTTGATCACCCGCGCGCCATGATCGGCCATCATTCCGGTCATCGCGGGACCGGGGAAGAACTGCGTCAGGTCAAGCACGGTGATGCCGGAAAGCTTGCCCATCAGATGATGCCCTTTGCCTTCAGCGCCTGTGCCTCGTCGGTGGAGAACCCAAGCTCGCCGAGGATTGCATCGCTGTCAGCCCCAAGCAGCGGTCCGGCGCGGTTGGGCAGGCGCTGGCCATCAAGCTTGATCGGGCTGGCCAGCACATGAAGTCCGGCGCGGTCCGGATGATCGACCGTATCGCGCAGACCGATCTCCTCCAGCCACGGATTATCCATCGCCTGATCGAGCCCATAGACCGGGGAGACCGGCAGATGCCCTTCGAGAAGCGCCAGCCAGTGCGCCACGGGCTGCGATCCGAATGCCGCGTCGAGCACTTGCGTCAATGCTTCCCTGTTCGCAAGACGATCAGGGTTGGTGCGGAAACGCGGGTCGTTCGCGATGTCCGTCCACCCGGTCCGCGCCATCAGCACGTCCCAGAACTTTGGCAGCTGGCACATCACGAATAGCCAGCCGTCTTGTGCCTTGACCATCTGGCTCGGCGTGGCCGTGGGGTGGGCAGAGCGCGGGGTCCTGCCGGTCACGTCGCCCTCGTTCATGTACCACAGCGCGGGGTAGCTGGTCTGGTGCACGGCGGCAGAGAGCAGGTCGGTATCGACATCGCGCCCAAGGCCTGAGCGCTGCGCATCGACCAGCGCGGCCAGAAGCCCCACCGCCATGATCGTCCCGGTCATGAAATCTACCATCGACAGGCCCATGCGTTGTGGCTCGCCATCGGGATCGCCGGTCAGCATGCAGTACCCGGCTTCAGCCTGCATCAGATAGTCATAGCCCGGCCACTTGGCCCGCGCATTGTCGCGCCCATAGGCCGAAAGGTGGGCGCAGACCACGGCAGGGTTGATCGCCTTCAGCGCGTCATAGGTGACGCCCATCTTGGCTGGCAGATCGCCGCGCATGTTGTTGGCAACGGCGTGCGCGGTCTTCACCAGACGGTGCAGCACCTCCTGCCCCTCGGGTGTGGCAAGGTCCAGAGTCAGCGAGCGCTTGTTGAGGTTGAAGGCCTGGAAATAGAGGCTTTCATCCTTGCGCAGAAAGTGCGGCCCCACCGCACGCGCGGTATCGCCTCCCCCCTTCCCGTCCTTCCGCGGCGGCTCGATCTTGATGACCTCTGCACCCAGTTGCGCAAGGTGCATCGTGCCATAGGGGCCTGCGCCGTACTGCTCGATCGAGACGATGCGGAAGCCCGCCAGGGGGAGTGATCTGGTCATGCCAGGTTCCGCTTTACCCACTGCTTTGAGATTATGATGCGCTGCATCTCGTTGGTGCCTTCGCCGATGCACATCAGCATGGCATCGCGATAGAAACGCTCGATCTCGTACTCCTTTGAATAGGAATAGCCGCCGAAGATACGCATCGCTTCCTGCGCGTTCTGGAAACCGGCCTCGCTGGCGAAGTACTTGGCCATGCCTGCTTCCATGTCGCACCGCTCGCCCCGGTCATAGGCGGCTGCGGCATCGAGCGTAAGCAGACGGGCGGCACGGGCACGCGTCACCATTTCGCCGATCTTCAACTGGATCGCCTGATGATCGGCAATCGGCTTGCCCATCGTCTGGCGCTCCTGCGCGTATTGGGTGGCGAGGCGCAGTGCGCCCTCGGCAATGCCGACGCCGCGTGCCGCCACATTGATGCGGCCCAGTTCAAGCCCGCCGGTTGCCTGGAAGAAGCCCTGCCCTTCCACGCCGCCGATCAGCTGGTCTGCGGGAACGCGATAGTCGTCGAACACCAGTTCGGCGCTGTCGATCGCCTTGTAGCCCAGCTTGTCGAACTTCTTGCCGATGGTGAAGCCCTCGCCGCCGTCCGGGCGCTTGTCGCACAGGAAGAAGCTCATGCCCTTGTAGCGCGGATTGGCTTCAGGATCGGTCTTGGCGATCACGGCATAGCACGATCCGTTGATCGAATTGGTGATCCAAGTCTTCGTGCCGTTGAGCACGTAGTGATCGCCATCGCGCCGCGCGGTGGTGCGGATCGCCTGCAGGTCGGTCCCGGCGTTGGGCTCGGTCAGGCCAAGCCCGCCGCGGATCTCGCCGGTGGCGAACTTCGGCAGCCATTTCTGCTTCTGCTCTTCTGTGCCGAAGCGTTCGACCGCCGCTGCCATGATCAGGTGCGAATTGAAGATGCCGGTCAGCGCCATCCAGTGCGAGGCAACCTTCATCACGATCTTGGCATAAGTCGACGAAGGCAGGCCGAGGCCGCCGTATTCGCTGCCGATGGTCGCGCCGAACAGGCCCATCTCGGCCATCTGGCTGACGAGCTTCTCGGGCCAGACGTCCTTGTGATCGTGCTCCATCACGACCTGTGGCGTCACTTCTCCTGCCACCCACTTGTCGATGGCATCGAGCAGCGCGGCTTCCTCATCGGGGTCCATCGGCGGGCGGGCGGTGCTGGGTCCGGTCATCGCGTGAACTCCTTATTCGTCCATCGGGCCGAAGCCGCGCTTCCAGATGAGCATGACGCGGACGAAATCGCACACCACGTCGCCGTGCTGGTTCTTGCCTACGGTCTTGATCGTGACGATCCCCTGCGTCGGGCGCTTTTCGGACTCGCGCTTTTCCAGCACTTCGGTTTCCGAATAGATCGTGTCGCCTGCGAACACCGGCTTGAGCAGGCGGATTTCCTTCCAGCCGAGGTTCGCCACGGCCTTCTGCGAAACGTCGGACACGCTCTGCCCGGTCATGATCGCAACCGTCAGCGGGCTGGCCACGAGCGGCTTGCCGAACTCGGTCTTGGCAGCAAAGGCGTGGTCGCAGTGCGAAGGGTGCTGGTTCATCGTCAGAAGCGAGAACCAGATGTTGTCGTTGTCGGTGATCGTACGGCCGGGACGATGCTCGTAGATGTCCCCGACGTTGAACTCCTCGAAATAGCGGCCATAGGTTTCCCGGTAACGGCCGGGGGCGACTTCGACGGCGCCTTCACGCATTGCTCTTGCTTCCTTTCCGCTCGAGAACGGCGCGGTACTTTCGGATTACCGGCGCTTCGAGCATTCTGCCCTTGAAACGGATTACCTTGCCGCCAGCGGCGTCATAGGCGGCGATGGCTTCCTCGGCCGCGGCCACGTCCCTGTCGGACGGTGCGAACGCCGCTTCGATGGCGGCGACCTGGCTGGGATGGATGGCGGCCTTGGCGGTAAAGCCCAGCGCCCTCGCCTTGGCGCATTCGGCCTGAAGGCCTTCTGCATCTTCAAGGCCGATGAACGGCACGTCGATGGTCGGAACCCTGGCTTCGGCACAGGCGATGATGAAGGCCCCGCGCGCGGCCAGAAGCGGCTCCCACGCCAGCGCAACGCCAAGCTCGCCCGAGAAATCACCGCCTCCGAACATCATCGCGGCAACGCCCGGTGCACTGGCGATCTGGTGGGCATGACGCAGGCCCCGCGGCGTTTCGACCAGCGGCACGAGGGCCGGGCAACGATCGCCCAGCACGCGCGCCACGATTTCCACCTCGACCGGGCTTTCCACCATCGGCACCAGCAGCGTGGCGGGCATGACCTCCACCGCAGCCAGCGCGTGGAGATCGGCGATCCCTGCAGCCGTGGTCACTGCATTGATGCGCACACCCCAGCCAGCCTCGCCAAGGGCGACCTGCGCCAGAGCCGCATCGCGCGCGGCCGCCTTGTCTGCCGCCGGCACCGCGTCTTCAAGGTCGATCACGGTCAGGCCCGCACCCGCCGCCTTCGCCTTGGCAAAGCGATCGGGACGCGATCCCGGCACGAAGATCAGGCTGTTTGCTGCGAACACTCTAAAACGCCCCGTCTGAAAACCTCGTCCGGTGATTTGTCCGGACAACTTGAAAGTCAATCGTGCGACTCCATTTGGCCTCAGCCCTATCCGACAGTCGGACAGAGCTGACCGGACCACGGTCACACTTCATAGGCGCTATCATCGGAAGCGATCTGGCGGCGCCAGCCCACAGGTTCATCCGGTGTGCGGATAGATTCGTGTGCGCAGCGGCCATCCGCCTGCCCGCCCGTAAACCTCATGTCCGGACAAACCGGAGACCCGTGCCGCATGGCCCAATCGCAGACCAAAGCCGAATTCCGCGCCGGGTGGAAAGTGCTCGTCGCAGGGCTTGTCGGCGTCGCCTGCGGTGCATCGCCGGTGCCATTCAACGTGATCGGCTTCACCATCGATCCGATACATCAGGAAACAGGCTGGACCACGGCCCAGATCAGCCTTGGCATCACCATCTTCGGTATCGTCGCCGCACTGATGGCCCCTGCCTTCGGGTGGATGGCAGACCGCTTCGGCGTGCGCCGCGTAGCCATCGGATCGACTGTGGCCTTTGCGGTGTCGCTTGCCATCCTTGGCGTGATCCCCAGCAGTTCCATCGGCTGGTACTTCGGCGCGTGGTTCCTGATCGGCCTCGTCGGCATTGGCTCGACGCCCGTGACCTGGAGCCGCGCCACCAACATGTGGTTCCACAAGTCCCGTGGCCTTGCGCTTGGGCTGCTGCTGATGGGCACCAGCATCTGCGCACTCACCGTGCCGCGCCTTGCCGTCTGGATGATCGGGCAATGGGGCTGGCGCGGCATGTACATCGGACTTTCGCTGCTGCCGCTGCTGATCGCCGCACCGCTGGCCTTCGCATGGTTCCGCGAACCGAGGCCGGAGGAACTGCCCGCGCGCGATGGCGAAGCCGCGATCCTCACCGGCGTCACCGTCGGAGGGGCCCTGCGCGACCGGCGCTTCTGGACGCTGTGGATCTCCATCGCGCTGGTCGCCGTGGCCTATGGCGGGGCGCACGTGCACATGCCCAGAATCATCGGCCAGCATGGCCTTCCGCCTGAAACGGCGGCAGGAGTGATGGGCATGATCGGCGTTGCGGTCATGGCCGGACGCATCATCACCGGAATGTTGTTCGATCGGTTCTGGGCGCCGCTGGTGTGCCTGCCGATTCTGCTGATCCCGGCGCTCGCCTGCTGGCTGCTGACCGGCACGGCCACCAGCGAGCCGACCATCCTTGCCGCCGCCTTCATGCTCGGCTTTGCAGCCGGGGCCGAGGCAGACGTGATCGCCTTCCTTGCCAGCCGCTATTTCGGAATGGCGCATTACGGCAAGATCTACGGGTTGCTCTACATGCCCTTCGCCATGCTCTCGGGCCTTTCGCCTGCAATCTACGGCGCAATGCGCGATGCTTCGGGCAGCTATGACAGCGTGCTGCAGCTCGCCGCGGCGCTCTTTGCCACCGGCTCTGTCCTGCTGCTCACGCTTGGCCGCTACCCCACCTTCAGATCTTCAGAGACCACCGCATGACCACTGCCCTCCTTTCCGCAATTCCCGCAGCCGAACTGCTGACGGATGCGGCGCAGACCGACCTTTTCCGCCACGATGTCTATGCCACAGGCCCCGCACCCGTGGGCGTGTTCCGGCCGGCCACGGTGGAGAGCCTCGCCGCTGGAATCGGCGCCGCCACCCGCGAAGGCGTGGCAATCGTCCCGCGCGGCGGCGGCATGAGCTATACCGGGGGCTACCTCGGCCCTGATCGGCCGTTCCTGCTGGTCGACACTTCGGCGCTGACGCAGATCGTCGAGATCAACGAGACCGACATGACCGTGACGGTCGAATGCGGGATCACTTGGAAGGACCTTGCCGCCGTGCTGCGGCCAAAGGGCTTGCGTGTGAAATCGTGGGGCACGCTTTCGGGCATAAGCGCCACTGTCGGCGGGGGGATGAGCCAGAACGGGGTGTTCTGGGGCGCTTCGGGTGGCAGCCTTGTCGATGCGGCGCTCTCTTTCGACGTGGTGCTGGCCGATGGCACTCTGCTGACGACCGGAAGCCCGTTCTTCCGCCCCTATGGTCCTGATCTTACCGGCCTGTTCACTGCCGATTGCGGCGCGTTCGGCGTGAAAGCGCGGGCGACCTTGCGCCTCGTGCGCGAAGGGGCCGCCTTTGCCTATGGCAGCTTTGCCTTCGAAACGCCTGAGGCCGTATTCGGCGCGATGGCGGCGGTGGGCCGCGAGGGGCTTGCGGCGGAGTGCTTCGGCTTCGATCCGTTCCTGCAATCGCAGCGCATGAAGCGCGACAGCCTGGCGTCTGACGTCAAGAGCCTTGCCAACATGATGAAGGCGCAAGGTTCGGTGTTCAAGGCGCTGAAAGAAGGCGCGAAAGTTGCTCTTGCAGGCCGCTCGTTCCTTGATGACGTGCCCTTCTCGCTCCACATCATCGCCGAACGCCGCCGCCAGAACGAGGCCGATGCCGACATGGCCGAGATCGTGCGCATTGTCGAAGGCCTTGGCGGAAAGGCGATCGAGAACACCATTCCCAAGATCCTGCGCGCCAATTCCTTTCCACCGGTCAACTCCATGGTCGGCCCGGCGGGCGAACGCTGGGTGCCGGTTCATGGCTTTCTGCCCAACAGCAAGCTGGTGGAAGGCTGGCACGCGATCCAGCAACTGTTCGCCGACAATGGCGCGGAAATGGCAGAGCATGGCGTGCAGACCGGGGCGCTGCTCGCTGTCGTCAGCCCACAGGCATCGCTGATCGAGCCGGTGTTCTTCTGGCCAGAGGAACTCAATCCCCTGCATCGCCACGCGGTGGAGCCGGGGCATCTCTCGAAGCTCAAGGGTTTTCCCGCGAACCCTGCCAGCACGGCCCTTGTCGCCCGCTTGCGCAAGGACCTGATTGCCCTGTTCCAGCGCCTCGGCGCTATCCACGTGCAGGTTGCGCGGACCTATCCGCTGAAGGCCGCGCATCATCCGGAGGGCTGGACCGCATTGGAGGCGCTGAAGGCACAGCTAGACCCGAAAGGCCTGATGAACCCCGGCGTTCTCGGCCTCTGACCAATCCAAGGACCCCAGATGAAACACCGCAGCGTCACCGGCAAGATCGTCTACACTTCGGCCAAGCCCGGCATGGAAGGCAAGGAGCGGGGGCGTGAATGGTTCGCCTTCACGCACCACGGTGACGGGAGCTCCATCGTTCGCGCCCGTTGCGAGATCGAGGAGCCCGATCCCACGGTCCTGCGCGACGTGACCTATCACCTCGGGCCCGACATGGTGCCGCTGAACCTCCACGTTCACCTGACCATCGGGGACGCGTTCATGGGATCGGGCTGGCTTCGCCACGATCCGGCAAGCGCGGCCATCGAATGCGAGAGCTTCGGCCCGTCCATCGGGCGCCTCTCGCAGACCATGCCTGCCAACGGCGCTTTCGATGGCTTCGGGACCCACCCGATCGTCGGCGACGGTTATCTGACAAAAGTGCTCGACGTCACCAAAGGCCCGCACCGCCGCCTGCTCCGCGTGTTCATGCCAAGCCCCGACCACCGCGGTGCCACCCCGCCGATGATCAGCGAATTCTCGATCTTCTGCGATTACGTGGGTGATGAGGAAAAGACCGTTGCCGCTGGCACATTTGCCTGCCGCCACTTCCGCTTCGTCGACGAAAGCAGTGCGGGCATGGGCGGCAAGACCCACCCTGCCTACGACATGTGGGTCACAGCCGACGAAGACTCAATCCTCGTCTATGGTTCCATCGACGGATACATGATGAACAGGTACGAGCTGGTCGAACTCGACCGTTGACGCATGACCGCCGCCTGCACGGGGGTGCAGACGGCGGTCAGCATTGGGTCAAGAAGCGCCGGGGGTCGGTGCGTTCCGCCCACTTGCTCCCTCAGAACGCGCGGCGAACAGAGACCGACCAAGTGCGCGGACGGCCAGGAGCACCCGATGCGGTGCCAGCGCCGAACGCTTCCTGCAGCAGCGTGGTGAAGTAGTACTTGTTGGTCAGGTTCTGGACCTCGAGCGTGACGCCCCAATCCTTGTCATCCGATTGCCAGCCAACCCGCGCATTGGCGAGGAAGTAGGCGTCGATGCGGTTCGACAGGCGCAGCGTCGTGATCGGACCGCCGCCACCGGCATTGCTGAACGGCGAAGGCGTTACCGGGCTGTTCGCCGCCACAGTGCTGCTGACTGCAAGGCTGTCGAGATTGGCGGCCTCGGTATAGATCTTCGACTGATAGGCTCCGTCAACGCGCAAGGTGAGCATACCCTTGAGCACATCGGGAATGTCGTACTGGATGCCGAATGCCGCCTTCCACTTCGGCGTATAGGGCGTCACGTCCTTCTTGGTCACGCCGGTCGAGAGCGTATCGACGTTCTGGTACTGGAAATCGAGATAGCTGACCGAACCGTCGATGGTGAAGTTGTCGATCGGGCGGATCAGGGTTTCGACTTCGAAGCCCTTCACATGCGCCGAACCGACGTTCGACGGGCGAAGGCACGGCGTCGCCTGTGAGGAGCCGCCCGGGCCTGCGGTAGCAAGATCGAGGCAGTTCACGCTCGACAGGATGATGTTCTTGTAGTCGTTGAAGAACGCAGAGACGTTGAGGCGCAGCTTGCGGTCGAACAGGTCAGACTTGAAGCCCGCTTCGTAGGCGGTGATCGTCTCGGGCTTGAAGGCGGTTGCCTGGCTCGGGAAGAACGGACGCGGGTTGACGCCGCCTGCGCGATACCCGGTCGAGACCTGCGCATAGAACAGGAATTCGGGGCTGAAGCGGTAGTCCGCTGCAACGCGCCAGTCGACGCGGTTGTCACGGAACTTCGCGGTCAGCCCGTCAAGCCCGAAGAGCAGGCAGTTGGGCTGGTTGCCGATGCCCGTAGGACCTGCGGTCGGTGCGCCGAGGAAGAAGTTGCACGGCCCCTGGATGTTGGTGCCGTCCGGATTCTTGCGAACGTAACCGTAATCCTTCTCGTCCCACGACTGGCGGATGCCGCCGGTCAGGTTGGCCGCATCGGTCAGGGCATAGGTGAAGTTGGCGAAGATCGCCTTGTTCTTGGCAGGCGTCGGATCAGGCCCGTGGCGGAAGTCGATACCGGCATAGTTCAGGTTGATGCGCCCGGTGAAGGTACCGCGCGTATCGAAGTAGAAGCCGCCGACCGTGAAATCGAGCTTGTCGTCCAGCACCTTGCCCGACAGGCGCAGTTCCTGGCTCCACTGGCGGTTCTTCTGGGTCTGGTTGAGGTTGTTGTTGGCAATCGGCGAACCATCGGAGTCATAGGACCAGTCGGCGGTGTATTTGCGCCATGACGTGATAGACTTGAGCTTGAGCTGGTCCGAAACGTCGACGTCGATGGTCAACGCCGCGCCGTAGTTGTCCAGGTCCGAGTGCGGATCGGTGAACGTCGGCTTGTAGGGCATCTGGCTGTCGGGCCGCGCCGGGTCCGCATAGGTCGCATAGGAGATGAAGCGGCGGTCATAGCCCGTGATCGTGTCGCAGCTGTTCACACCGTTGGGCACGAACGCGCAGTTGAGCGGGATGCCCGCACCGTTGGTACCCTGCAGGAAGGGCCGACCGCCGGTGAAGGTGGCGTTGGGTCCGTCGAACACTGCCGAAGTATTGGCATAGAGCAGGACGTTGGCGCCCGGCTCGTTGCGTTCGCGGGTGTAGTCGCCCGACAGGTTGATATCCACCGTCTCGGTCGGCTGCCAGCGCAGCGAAACCTTGCCGGCTGCATAGGACTGGCCGCCAAGCTTGCCGAGTACGGGGTCGGCACCCTTGGCAAAGGTCGGCACGTTGGTGCCGGGGTGCGTCAGGTTGTAGTCCAGCCGCTTCACGTAGCCGTCGCTGTTCTTGGTGACGCCTGCGACGCGCATGAACAGGTTGTCCGAAAGCTTCAGATCGAACAGGCCGCGCACGTCGAGCCGGTTGAACCGACCGTAGGTCGCTTCGATCGAGCCGGTGTTCGACCCGGTCGGCTTCTTCGAATAGAGCTTGATCGAGCCACCCAGCGAGTTGCGCCCGGCCAGCGTGCCCTGCGGACCGCGCAGCACTTCGACGCGATCGAGGTCGGTCAGGTCGAGCAGCGAGCCGGTCAGCGTCGGCAGGTACACATCATCGATGTACATGCCCACGCCGGGCTCCAGCGCGAAGTTCGGGTCCGTCTGGCCGACGCCGCGGATGAACGCGATGATGCCGGGGCCCAATTCCTGGCCCTGCGGTTTGAGCGTGACGTTAGGCGCCTGTGCGGCGATTTCCGAAACGTTGGTCTGGCCGCGGGAGGCAAGCAATTCACCACTTACAGCGGTGATGGCGAGCGGCGTATCCTGAAGGTTCTGAGCGCGGAACTGCGCGGTAACGACGATTTCGTCGATGCTCGGGGTTTTCTCTTCGGCGGCATCTTGCGCAAACGCCGTACCGGAAATCGTGAGGGCAAGCAGGCTCGCGCCCGCAGTAAGCAGTTTCATCATCCTGTCCTCCCAACGCCAGGGCCCGGTTCTGCTGAACCTGTTTCACCTGACGGCACGCTCCGCTTTTCGGAGAGCGGCCATCTTCTGCGGCCCTTGCAATTACGAGTGTATGCATGACACTGTGTTATGGTCAATAGCATAATTTGTTAGAATATGATCAGCCCCGCAGTGATGCATGTTTGCAACGCTGCTGTTAGAGGAGCGTGATGCGAAACCCCCTTGAAGACCTTGTCGGCTTCCATCTCGTGCGCACCGCCAGCTTCGGCTTGCGTGTGGTGAACGAGGCTTACGGCGATCTCGGCGTTCGCCATCCTGACGCCGCCGTGATGATGGTGATCGAAGCCAATCCGGGCATTACCCAAAGCTCGATCGGTCGCATGCTCAAGATCCAGCGATCGAACATGGTACCGATCATCGGTCGCCTGGCCGAACGGGGCTGGATCGAACGAGAGCAGGGCAAGGGGAAAAGAATCGGCATTTCCCTCTCTCCTGAAGGTGTTCAGATCATGGGAACCTTGCGCGCAGCATCGCAAGCAGGTGAAGATGCCATCGCTTCCCGCCTGGGAACCGAAGGTTACTCGACGCTTCACGATCTACTGCGGCAGATCAGCTGACCTGTTGCGATCACGCAACCCGTTGCAAGTACGTATGCTTGCGAATCTGGCCATGGTCGAAGACTGCAACCGCAGCCGCCAGTCGCGACGAAGTGCCGGCCATGCTGCGCGTTGCAGCCGCGCTCTGCTCGACCATTGCGGCATTCTGCTGGGTGGCGAGGTCGATCTCGGCAATTGAACTGTTTACGAGCGCGGCATTCTTCGCCTGATCTTCGGTCAGATGGGCGGCGGCGCCAACGCCCCTGCTGATCTCGGTCACTTTACCGATGATCGCATGCAGCATCCCGCCAGCGCCTTTCACCAGACCCGCCCCACGATCGACCTGCGCTCGGCTTTCCGACAGCAACTTCTTGATATCGTCGGCTGCATCAGACGAGCGTTGCGCCAAGGCACGGACCTCATTGGCCACAACGGCGAAGCCTCGCCCCATTTCCCCCACGCGGGCAGCTTCCACCCCGGCGTTCAAGGCGAGCAGATTCGTCTGGAATGCGATTCCGTCGATGATTTCGGCAATCTGCACGACCTCCTGCGCGCTCTGTTGTGCATCATCCATGGCATTAATTGCCTGTGCGACCGCCTCTCGCCCTTGGATCGCCTCGTTTTCAGTCTCCTGCGCAGATACTCGAAGCTCGGCCATCGATCTGGAGGTCTTGTCCAGCCCAACGGTCAACTCATTCATCGCATGCGCGCATTCCTGCACGTTGTTGGCCTGCCGCTCTGTCCGCGATGCGAGATTTTCGGTGGCGGCGCGGATCTCTTCAGTCGAGGTGCTGATCTGCGAGCTGCTTTCCGCCACCAGCCCGACCGTGCCTGACAACTTGTCGATCGCGCGATTGAAATCGTCTTCCACCTGCCCGAAGCTCGCCGGAAGGTCGCTCATTCGTGCGGTCAGGTCGCCTTCGGCCAAGGCACTGAGTGCAGTTCCCATTTTGCCCAGAACGATGTCTCGCGTGTTCTTCTCTGCCATCTCGAAATAGGTCGATAGCGCCATGTCCATGTCGATCATGGCGACCTTGACCAGCGCGGCAATATCCCGCGCCATCCTGCGGCGGCCGGGCATGAAGCGCCCCGCACCCTGCATCATCATGGATTCGATAAGATGCTCGGCAATCAGTGCATACCCACCGATATACCATTTGGGTTCCAGACCGATGCGGGCATGGGTGTTACCGATCTTGAGTGCACGCTCGTAATACGATTGATCCAGGCCCTTCTCGAACAACTGGACCCAATGGTCTCGTTGCGCAGTGCGGGCATGGCGAACGCGGTCGTCGGACGAGAAGAACCCGCCAAGCGCAGGGGTCGCTGACAGCTTGGCATAGAATTTTGCTAGCCCGGCATCGACCGAGCGCCCGATCAATCGGGAGAGCCTGCCGAAACTCTCACGATTTCGTCCAAGCTCGTAAAAGCTTATGCGCTCTTCAAGCTTCCCATGATCTGCCATTGCAATATCTCCGCCCGATTGTCGGACGGCGTGGTAGGTTATTCAGACTGAAACAGTCTTAAATGCCGAATTACGGCAATCGCCTTATACCCAAAAGGGCAGGATATCTTTAGTTTTCAAACACAAAGTGGACATCGTTCAGCAATGTTGCGCCGAGCAGAAGCTAAGTGTCACACGCTCTGGCTCTTCGCTGTCGCTGCCGCACGGAAGACTTCGTGGTCGAAGTAGAACGGCTTGATCTCGCAGCACTTTCCATCACGGAAGCGGAACAGTTCGCACAGTTCGGCAGGCGGCAGCGAAGGATCGGCGAACTGGAACGACAGGATCGTGACAGCATGATCCTTGCCAGCGGTGGTCTCGACCCGGTTCAGGCCGACCACATCGACCAGACCCATGACCTTGACATAGAGGTCCTGCAGCGCGTTCCTGCCGCGATAGATACCCTCCATCGGCAGGCCTGGCGCTTCACTCACGATAAAATCGTCGGTCAGCATCGAGGCGGCCTTTTCCCAGTTGCCCGTGCCGGTTGCCTCGTAGAGGTCATCGACGAACTGGATCATCTCTTGTGCAGTCATGGTCATTGGAATTGTCCTCTCACATTTGCCCAAGGATCGTTCATACCGGGACGGGCCGAAACCTAGCGATATGGCTAGCGATGCCTCGCCGCTGCCCGCGCTAAGGATGGCATATGGAGAGAGATAACCAGATCACGCGCCAGATCACACTGGCCCGCCGCCCCGTCGGCATCCCCGTCCCCGACGATTTCGCCCTGACCGAGGCACCGCGCCCCGTGCCCGGCCCCGGCGAGATCCTCGTGAAGATGCGGGTCTGCTCCTGCGATCCGGCAATCCGGGGCTTCCTTGATGACCGGCCGAGCTACCTTCCGCCCGTGGCCCTTGGCGCTCCGATCAACGGCATGTCTTTGGGCGAGGTAGTCGAATCGAACGATCCCGCCTTCCCCATCGGCACGCTGCTGCGCACCTTTGCGGTTTGGTCGGAGTATTACGTGGTCAAGGGCGATGCGCTGGGCATCGAGAAGGTCGAAGCCGCAGCAGACGTGCCGTTACAGCACTACATGGGCGCTCTTGGGCCCGTCGGCCTGACCGCATGGGTCGGCCTGTTCGAGATCGGCAAGGCCAAGGCAGGCGAGACGGTCCTCGTCAGCGCCGCCGCGGGCGCCACCGGCAGCACCGTTGTTCAACTCGCCAAAGCCGCCGGATGCCGGGTCATCGGTCTTGCCGGCGGTCCAGCGAAGGCGCAGATCGTCCGCGATCTCGGGGCTGACGTCGCCATCGATTATCGCGCCGCGCCCGATCTTGCCGCTGCTATCAGTCAGGCCGCTCCCGATGGCATCGATGTCTATTTCGACAATGTGGGTGGCGAGACGCTCGACGCGGTATTGCCGCTGATGCGCCTGCATGGGCGGGTCGCGGTCTGCGGGATGATCGCGCAGTACAACGATGCCGACAATCCCCACGGCAACCGCAACCTGTGGCAACTGGTCGTCAACCGCCTGACCATGCGCGGTTTCATCACCTACGATCACCCTGAAGTCTTGGGCGAGGCACAGGCCATGCTCGACCGCCTCTTTGCCGAGGGCAGTCTGAAGCCGCTTGAGAATGTACGTGAGGGACTCGAAAAACTGCCCGGGGCGTTCATCGAGCTGATGAGCGGGCGCACCACCGGCAAGACGCTGGTGCTGATCTGATGGGCGCGCTTGCTGGCAGGGTCGCCTTTGTCACCGGCGGCGCATCGGGTCTGGGTGAAGCGATTGCCCGCGCCTATGTGGCGGAGGGCGCTTCGGTCATCATCGCCGACATCGACGCGACGGCTGGTGAAGCGTTGGCGCAGGAAATCGGAGCACGGTTCGTGGCTCTGGACGTCACGCAGGAAGCATCGTGGGCGCAGGCCGTCGCGCCGTTTGAGCGGATCGACGTGCTGGTCAACAATGCCGGCATCACAACGCTCGGCTCGATCGAGGAGATCACTCTCGACCAGTTCCGCCACGAGCTCAACATCGACGTGCTCGGTGTGTTCATGGGCACGCAGGCGGTGCTGCCGAAGATGAAGGCCAACGGCGGATCGATCATCAACATGTCCTCGCTCTCGGGCGTGAAGGCCTCGTCCAACCTCGTCGCCTACAATGCGGCCAAGGCGGCGGTGACACTGATGACCAAGTCCTGCGCGCTGCACTTTGCCGAAAAAGGTTACGGCATCCGCTGCAACTCGATCCACCCCGGCGCGATCCACACCCCGATCATCGACAAGGTGCTGGCGCAGTCGGACAACCCGGAAGCGCTGTACCAGAGCTTCGTCGACGTCCATCCGGTGAAGCGCCTGGGCAAGCCGGAAGAAATCGCGGCCATGGCCGTGTTCCTTGCCAGCGATGCCAGTGCCTTTGCCACAGGTGCCGAGTTCCGCGTCGACGGCGGTGCCTCGATTTGACCGGTGGGCTTCCGATCCGTCAGGTCGCCTTCTTCGTCGAGGATGTGCGCGCCGCCGCGCGCGCTCATCACGAAGCGTTCGGATCAGGGCCGTTCTTCGTTGCCGACAATATCCCGCTCGCCCGCGCCGTTCATCGCGGGGTCGAGCGCGAGCTGGATCATACTTCCGCCTACGGCCAATGGGGCGAGGTAATGGTGGAGTTCGTCGCGCAGAACAATCCCGGCCCCTCGCCATTCCGCGATCTTTACCCTGAAGGCTCCGGTCGCTGGGGCATGCACCACCTCGCAGTGTTCGTGGACGACGTTGATGCCGAAATCGCGAAGTTTGCCGCACGCAGTGCGCCATGTGCCTTGCGTGCCGAGATGAACGACGGGTTCGTCTTCGCTTTTGCCGATACCACAGCCACGCTGGGCCTGTTCACCGAACTCTACGCCCCCACCAAAACGCTGGTTGATTTCTACGCGATGGTCGCGCAGGCGGCGCAGGATTATCGCGGATCGGACCCAATCCACACCATCCGCATGACTTGAGGACCCGACGTTGACCGACTCCTGGCATACCCTGATCTCCGAGAGCGAGTTCCCCGCAGAAGGCAAGATCGCCACGAAGATCGGCGGCTGGCACGTGCTGGTGGCCAAGACCGACGAAGGCCTGTTCGCCGTCAACGACCGTTGCACTCATCAGGCCGCGCTGATTTCTACCGGCCGCATCCGGCGCGGCGCGGTGATGTGCCCGCTTCATGGCGCCCGGTTTGAAATGAACTCGGGCCGCTGCATCGGCGGGGCCTACAAGGACTTGCGCACTTTCCCGGTGCGGGTCGAAGGCGGCCAGATCGAAGTCTGCGTTCCCGATGCCGCCCCCGGCATGGACGAGCTGCCCATCGTTCTTTGAACTCACTCAAAGCGCAGGTTCACTGAATGCCGTACAAGGTTAGGTTCTCTCCAGTTACGAACAATCGGGAGAGATAAGACAATGCCCTTCACCGGCCCCGCCGAAGACCGCCTCGCCATCCGCGAACTGCTCGAGACCTATGCCGACGCCGTCACTCGCGTCGATGCCGACGATTGGGCCGCGACATGGGCCGAGGACGCCGAATGGTCGCTGCCCGACTATCCCGAACTTGGCACCACGCGGGGCCGCGCCGCGATCAAGGCGATGTGGATCGAGGCAATGAAGAACTATCCCGGCATCATGTTCGAAGCCTGGCCCGGCTCGATCGAGGTGACCGGCGATACCGCCGCGATGCGCAGCTACACCAGTGAGGTCTATGACCAGAACGGCACAACGATGCGCGATCGCGGCGTCTATGAGGACACCTGCGTCAAGATCGATGGACGGTGGCTGTTCAAGACCCGCTCCTTCCGCAACATCCACCGACAGCACGCCCCCAAAGGCTGCTGACACCCAGTTCAAAAAGACAACGAAAAAGGGTGCGGGGAGCTTTGCTCTCTGCGCCTTTGCTTTGCCCAAGGAAAAGGGCCCCGTCCGCATCCGGACGAGGCCCCTTCCATTTCGATCGGACGATCAGAAGCGCTTGGTCACCGTGACCTGCACCGTGCGCGGCAGGTTGCCGAAGCCGAGCTGGTCGGCGTGGACGCCTGCGGCCGTTCCGGTGCCTCCGCCGGTCGAAGGACCATCGACAACGCCGCTCACGTAGAACGTGTTGGTCAGGTTCTTGCCGATAAGCGAGATCTGCCAGTTGTCATCTTCGGCACCGAAGCGGATTCCAGCGTCGAGCGTGGCATATTTGCCCTGGCGCGATTGCTCCGCACCAAAGCCCGAAGCGAGGTAGCTCGACGAGAAGCGCGCATCGAAATTGATGCCGAACTTGTAGCCATCGCCCGCCGCAGCATCGTAACCCACGCCGAAAGCGCCGGTCCATTCAGGCGCCACCGAAAGCGGACGGCCCGATAGGTTCTGACGCACGCCCGTGCCACCTGCGCCGATCACCGCACCGGCAGCCGTCAGATTGCAGCCCTGCGCCGGGGTCTGGCCGGCGTAGCATGGACCGAGCGGGAAGCTGGTGTAGCGGGCACGGGTGTAGTTGATCGAACCGTGGACGTTGAGGCCGTCAAGCGAGCGCGGCGCAAACTCGAACTCGGCTTCCACGCCCTTGGTGCGGGCGTCTGCCGTCAGCGTCTGGAAGGCGAAGATCGGCGAGTTGAAGAAGTCGACCTGCAGGTCGGCGTACTTGTATGTGAACGCGGTCAGATTCAGGCGCAGCTGGTTGTCGGCCAGCGTCGTCTTGATGCCGGCTTCGAAACCACGTGCCTTTTCCGGGTTGAAGGTCAGGTCGCCGAGAGGATCGTTCGACAGAAGCGAGTTGATGCCGCCGTTCGAGAACCCGCCCGACTTGTAGGCGGTCTTGTAGGCACCATAGACGAGGATGCCCTGCTGCGGCTTCCACGTCAGCGTCACTTCCGGCGACCAGTCGTCGAAGACCTGACGCGCGTTGATCACGCCAAGACCATCTGGCGAATCTGCGCCGCGGAAGATCGGCAACCCGCCGCCCGTGGTCAGGAACGGGTTGTTATAGGGCTGAACGAAAAAGCTCTTCTTCGTTTCGTGCGTATAGCGCACACCACCCGCCAGCTCGACCGTCGGCACAACCTTCCACGTGACCTGGCCGAACAGCGCGCTGGTCTCGCCATCGGTGAAGCTCGACTTGCTGCCGGCAAGATAACGGTTCGACGCCGAGGCAGCACTGTTTTCCAGTCCCGCGAACATGACGAACTGGTCGAACAGGCGCTTGGTCTTCTGGTACAGGCCGCCGACCATCAGGTTCACCGGACCGTCGAACGCGGTCTGCGCACGCAGTTCCTGGCTGAACGCGCGCCAGGTCGAGTTCTCGGTCGCCCAAGTGCCGCTGTTGCTCGACTGGAAGTCGCAGGCGCAGGCCCAGCGGTTATTGTTGGTGTTGTAGTTGGTGACCGAGCTGATCGTCACGTCGCCCACGTTATAGACGACGTTGCCGTTGATCGCCCACGAACGATAGCGGTTGTAGAGCGCGCCATCCTCCTGCGAGAACGGGAAGGTCTTGGCGATGTCGGTCGGGATGTTGTTCTGGTGCGTGACGAAGTCCGTGCCGCACTTATAGCCCGAAAGCTGGCTTACGCCTGAGGCAAGGCCGCAATTGTAGGCGACATAGTTCCACGAGCTGTTCTTCGTCTTGTTGTAATCAAAGTTGCCCTTGAGCGTGACGGTCAGATCGTCGGTCGGCGTGTACTTGAGCGTCAGGCGACCAAGGAACTCTCGCTCACCGGGGCCATCAGACGCGACCGTGGCGGTGTGCGGGGTCGCGGCAAAGCCGTTGGCAACGTCAGCCGTGGTGTAGGTGCGCGGAACCGAAATGTTGTCGTAATAGGCGCCATCCATCAGCGAGCCGCGCAGAGCGAGGCGCACGCCGAAAGTGTCGGAAAGCGGCACCGAAGCGATGAATTCGCCGAGGTACTGCTTGGCCTTGAACTCGTACCCGGCGCGGGCGATGAACTCGCGTTCGTTGCCAGGATCGTTGGTGGTCAGGCTGATCACGCCGGCAGTGGCGTTCTTGCCGAAGAACAGTGCCTGCGGACCTTTCAGCACTTCAACCCGCTTGAGGTCGAAGAAACCTTCCTGAATGACGCGGCCCTGCCCGTAATAGGCTCCGTCGACGACCACGGCGACCGACTGCTCGATGCCGATAGATGTCGATGACGAGCCGATGCCGCGCATGGTCAACTGCGCGCCCGAGCCGTTCGAAGCACGGCCGACGCTGAGGTTGGGCGTGGCGGCAGCAATCTTCTCGATCGAGGTGATGTCGCGCTGCTGGATGGTCTTTTCCGAAATCGCGGTCACGGCAACAGGAACCGTCTGAACCGACTCTTCGCGCTTGCGAGCGGTGACGATGATTTCCTCGAGGCCACCAGCGCTGGCGGCCTCCTGAGCGCCTGCCTGCGGCGCGTCCTGAGCGTATGCCGGAACGGCCGCGCCGAATGCGCAGGTCGCCAGAAGAAGTCCCTTAAAGGTGTGCATGCCGCATCCTCCCAATTTTGTTTATGCCTGTCGCGCGTCTAATCCCGTGAAGCGGTCTTCACCGCCTCGCCAATACGTTAGCCTCATCCTTTGGCTAGGTGCCGCGATGCCGTAGCGTCGGCACCTCAGTCGCCTGAGAGGAAACGCCGTGACTGAAACCCGCTTCTGGCGACTGGACCGCCACCCCGAAGGCTCCGATTTCGATAGCGCGCTGAGCCTGCAAACCGACACACTCGGGGACCTTGGTGAGGGCGAGGTGCGCATAAAGGTGGGCTGGCTGTCGATGGACGCAGGCACGCGCATGTGGATGAGCCCGCGCACCGATGGCTATCAGCCCCCGCTGCCGCTGGGCTCCAAAATGGCAGGCCTGGTGCTGGGCCATGTCAGCGAAAGCCGCGATGCGGCATTCCCGGTCGGCACGCTGGTGCGCGGCTTCGGCCAGTGGGCCGAATATGCGACTGTCGTTCCGGCACTATCCGGTCTCGAGATTGTCGACGAAACCCTCGGCGATATCCGCCACCATTTTGGCGCGCTCGGCATGAATGCCTGGACGGCCTATGTTGGCGTGAAGGAAGTGGCGGCGATCAAGTCGGGCGAATGGCTGGTCGTTTCCGCTGCTGCCGGTGCCACCGGTTCGATGGCCTGCCAGGTCGGCCGCAATCTTGGCGCGAATGTCATCGGCATAGCCGGTGGGCCGGAGAAATGCCGCTACCTCACCGAACAGCTCGGCGTCGATATCGCCATCGACTACAAGAACGAGAACGTCGAAGCCCGCCTTGCCGCCATCGAAGGTGGCGTCCATGCCTATTTCGACAATGTGGGCGGGCCGTTGCTCGATGCGGTTCTGCCCAACATGGCGCACTATGGCCGCGTCGCGGTCTGCGGCATGGTTGCGGCTTACGACAACGACGCGCCCCTGCCCGGCCCCGCGCGGTTCGATCAGGTGCTGATGCGGCGGTTGCGGATCGAAGGCTTCTTCATCCCTGATTTCCTCCATCGCGGCGCAGAGTTTCTGCCGACCTTACGCGAATGGGTCGATGCCGGAACGCTGACGGTGAACCTCGACGAGACGCGAGGGCTGGAGAACACGCTCGTCGCCTATGACCGGATGCTTTCGGGCAAGGCCATCGGCAAAGTCATCGTGAAGGTTGCCTGATGCCGATCATCAAACACCGCGCCCCGCTGCAATGCCTCGTCGCCGTGCGCGGGCACCCGTTCGATCGCACTGCCTTCGATGCGATGTTTCAGGCCATGGACGGCATTTCGGCCACGATGGTCGATCAGCCCGCCGCCGCCCTGCTGATGAACCCAGAAGCGATGCGCGGTTTCGACGCGCTGGTGCTCTACGACATGCCCGGGCTCGATTTTGAAGCGCCCGAGAACGCCCCGCTGTATCGTGACCCGTCCGCCGAATTGAAGGCGGGTTTTCGCGCCCTGCTCGAACAGGGCAAGGGCGTGGTCGCGCTCCATCATGCGCTGGCGGGCTGGCCGACCTGGGTTGACTATCACGAATGGGTCGGCGGTCAGTTCTTCTACCATCCCGGCGCATGGCGGGAGCAAGCGGTGCCCGACAGCGGCTATTGCCACGATGTGACACACGAGATCGCCGTAGTCGCCGACCATCCTGTAACGGCAGGGCTGCCCGCAAGCTTCACACTGACCGACGAACTATACCTGAGCCAGATCAACGAAAGCGACGTGACCCCGCTCCTGCGCTCCAACGCCGCCTTCGACCGCGATCACTTCTGGTCAGCCGATCTTGCCGTGAAGGGCGAGATGTTCAGCCGCGAAGGCTGGGATCATCCTTCCGGCTCGAACCTCGTGGGATGGACGAAACAGGCCCTGAACAGCCGCCTCGTCTATCTGCAACCCGGTGATGGCCCTTCGGCCTACGACAATCCGCATTACCGGCGTCTGGTGGAGAACGCGATCCGCTGGGTGGCCGCTTGATAACGAAGCGTCCCCGCGCAGGCGGGGAGCTCGATGTTCTTACGGAGCCTTTCAGTAAACCGCACGAGGCCCCCGCCCCCCGGATCTCTTCAGGCGCGGGGGGCAACTGTCAGTCTAGCCTCAGAGCGCCGTCATCCCCCCATCGACCACCAGTTCCGTGCCCGTCACATAGCGGCTCTCGTCCGAGGCAAGGAACAGGTTCATGTTGGCGATGTCGAGCGGCGCGCCCATGTAGCCCATCGGCACCAGCGCCAGCGTGGCGTCATAGTTGGCCGCGTTGTCCTCCTGCGCCACGCCCTGGATGTTGGTCAGGATCATGCCGGGGTGAACCGAATTGACGCGAATGCCGTCCTTGGCCGTCTCGACCGCAATGGTCTTCGAGAACAGGCGAACGCCGCCCTTGGCCGCAGCATAGGCACCGCACGCTGGCACGCCGATCAGACCTGCCACCGATGAGATGTTGATGATCGAACCCTTGGTGCCGGTCTTGCGCATCAGCACTACCGCACGCTTGGTGCCTTGGAACACGCTGTCGAGGTTGACCGAGTTCTGCAGGTTCCAGTCCGCTGTGGTCATGTCCTCGATCGGCCGCAGCACCGCGATGCCAGCGTTGTTCACGCAAACGTCGAGCTTGCCGTCTTCTGCTTCGATCGCGGCGAAGACTTCGTCCCACTGCGCCTCGTTGGTCACGTCATGCAGCATGGCCTTGGCCTGCCCACCGGCGGCGCGGATGCCTTCGGCCACCTTCTCGGCCCCTGCCAGATCGCGATCGGTCAGCCACACCTTCGCGCCCTCTTCGGCAAAGCGTTGCGCGGTGGCACTGCCCAGACCCGGCACTGAGGCTCCGCCCGTTATCAACGCGATTTTTCCGTCAAGACGGCCCATGTGAAACTCTCCCAAAAGAAAACCGGAGGGACGGAAAGGAACGTCGCCGGAGCGACCCTCCCCCGCCCCCCCGGCAAGGTGGATCAGGTTATATGCGCCAGCTTCAGAACTTGAAGCCTGCAGTCACGCCGTAAGTGCGCGGTTCGAGCGCCATGCCGAACGACCAGAGCCCGGCGACGGTGAACGCGTGGGTCGTGGTCTTCTCGTTCAGCAGGTTGCGGGTGAATACGCGCAGATAAGCCTTGGTGTCCTTCAGGTCGAAGTTGAAGGTCATCGACGCGTCGACCAGATCCTGCGTGGTGGTGCGCACGCGCGGATCGTTGCCGTTGACGGTTACTCCGGTGGCCTCGCCCGCACCGTTCGTTGCGACAGTCAGCGAAGCAGCCGAGAGTTGCTCATCGTAAGGCGAGATATGGCGCCAGCCGACGTTGGTGGTGATGTCGCCGAAGCCGGTGGGCTGGACATATTCCGCACCCAGCGACGCCGTAAAGTCCGGCGCGTAAATCAGGCGGTTGGCCGAATAGTTGAACGGCACCAGCCCGGCACCGCAGGCATTCGTCGCCACCGGACCACCGGCATAGGCACCGCAGGTCACGAAGTTTCGGAAGTGCGAGTCCATGATCGCGATCGAGCCGGTGATCTTGAAGTTGTCGGTCACGCGCAGCGTGCCATCAGCTTCGATGCCCTTGATCAGCGCGCCGCCCGGCACGTTGCCGGTGATCGTCTGGTTGCCGGTTGGGCCACCCGGAACGGTCAGGTTCTGCTGCATGTCCTTGTAGTCGGACACGAAGCCGGCCAGGTTGATCTCGAGCTTGCGATCGAACGCTGCCAGCTTCACGCCGACTTCATAGGCATCGACGGTTTCGGGCTGGAACGGCGTGCTCGCGGTGGCAGCGGTAGCGGCGCGCGGGCTGAAGCCGCCCGAACGATAACCGCGCGACCACGAAGCATAGACCATCACGTCCTGGTTCGGACGCCAGTCGATGCCGACCTTCGGCGTGAACTTGTTGAAGCTCGCCTTGCCCTTGCCGACCAGCGCGATCTTGGTCAGATCGATATTGTCGGGATCGAGCAGGGTGTTGGCGGCAAAGCCGTTGCTCAACTCCTTCTTGTCGTGGCTGTAACGGCCACCGAACGACAGGCGGAAACCTTCGGCAAAGGCCCAGTTGAAATCGCCGAACACGGCATAGCTCTCGGTCTTGCCTTCGACGCGCTGGGCGTTGCGGTCAAAAAGTGTCGGCGGAGTGCTGGGGCTGAAACCGAACACGCGCGACCACTGGGTCAGGTCGTAGTCAGACTTGAAGTAGAAGCCGCCGACGACGTAATCGAAACCTTCGAAAAGGTTGCCGGCCGCGCGCAGTTCCTGGCTCCACTGCTCATAGTGCTGGCGGCGATCGACATAGTAGAGGTCGGTCGAAGAACCGTCGAAGTCCTGTGTCTGTGCTTCTGTGCTCTTGCGCCAGCCGGTGATCGAGGTCAGCTTCACGCCACCCGCATCGTAATTCATTTCCAGTGTGGCTTCGGGTGCCTTGTAGTTGCTCGAAGCTGCATCGCCGAATGTGGTGTAGAGATCGGTCGTCGTGTTGCGATTGCATTCGCGCGTCGGAATGAAGGCGCAGAAAACTTCGCTGCTATTGGTAATGTTGCTGACAACCGGGTCGAAAACCTGCTCGACCTGCGCCACCGTCAACTGCGCATCAAAGCCTGAACCGGTCGGCTTGAACAGCAGGCTTGCACCGTAGTTCTCGCCGTTGCTCCAGCCAGCGCTGACGTTGCGCACGACGTTTTTGTAAAAACCGTCAGTCTCGTTGTGGAAATACCACGCCTTTACGCCCCAGCTTTCCTCGTTGCCATAGTTGGCAAGGAGCTTGGTCGAGAAGGTTGCAAACTTGCCGTAGGTCACCTCGGCCTTCAGGCCCGGCTTCATCGTTGGCTTGGTGCGCTGGATGTTGATCACGCCGCCGATGGTGTTCGCCCCGAACAGCGTACCCTGTGGACCGCGCAGGACTTCGAGCTGCGCAATGTCGAAGGCATCCTGCAACTGGCCGGTGTTGGTGCCGATCACCACGCCGTCGACCAGCACGCCGACGGTTGGGGTCTGCGATTTTTCGATGTCGGCATAGGTCAGGCCGCGGATCGAGATATTGGCCGCCTGTGCGCCTGAATTCTGCTGAGTGATCAGCAGGCCCGGAGCCGCGCCCTGCAGGTCGCCGATGTTCACGGCGGCCTTGCTTTCGAGGAAGGCGGTATTCACGGCGGTGATTGCAACCGGGGTGCTCTGCAGCGTTTCCGAACGACGACGGGCGGTCACGATGATCGCTCCCGTGTCGCCTTCGTCAGCCGCCTGCGCGCCGTCGTCGGCCTGTGCGGCCTGCGGCTCGTCGGCGGCGTACGCCGGAAGCGAGAAACCGATTGCAGTCGTGGTCAGGGCAGCGGCGATCAGGCGCCGCGCGGCAGTGCGTCTCATGAGTATCCTCCCTCAAGGGTGACCTCGCCCGCTAGGTGGCGATGGCTCTCCTCTTTCATCCACTGCTGCGCTCCGCGAACCAACTGCGACTTGTTACAGGTGCCTCTGACGGTGCATGTTCCATGCTTGTCGCAACGTTCGGACGACACTCCGGGAGAGATCATAATGACCGTCAATCGCCGATTCCTGCTTGCGCGCCGTCCCCACGGAACCCCGGTGCCCGAAGATTTTTCGCTTGTAGAAGAAGCGGTTCCATTGGCTCCCGAAGGCGGCTTCGTCGTGCGCAATTGCTATGCTTCCCTCGACCCGGCCCAGCGCGGCTGGATGGACGACGCGCCAAGCTACATGCCGCCGATCCCGCTTGGTGACCCGGTGCGCGCCTCGACGATCGGCGTCGTCGCCGCTTCGAACACCCCCGATTTCGCCGTGGGCGACTGGGTCATGGGCCTCAATGCGCTCGAGGACTACTCGGTCAACGTTGCTGGAGGATTTACCATGAAGGTTGATACAGGCCTGGTAGATTCGCCATCGCGGTTCCTCTCCGCGATGGGTGCTGTCGGCCTTACCGCCTATTTCGGCCTGATCGACGTTGCCAAGCCCAAGCCGGGCGAAACCCTGCTCGTCTCGGGCGCTGCGGGGGCTGTCGGCTCGGCAGTCGGCCAGATTGGCAAGATCCTTGGCTGCCGGGTGATCGGCATTGCCGGCGGGCCAGACAAGTGCCGGCGCTTGATCGACGACTACGGCTTCGACGCCGCCATCGATTACAAGGGCAAGTCGGTCACCCAGCTTGCCGCAGAGATTCGCCAGGCCGCGCCCGACGGTGCCGATGTGATCTTCGAGAATGTCGGCGGCGATGTGTTTGATGCCGAATTGCTCAACCTCGCCAAGCACGCGCGCATCGTTCTGTGCGGGCTGATCAGCGAGTACAATTCGCCTGAAAAGGTCGGCGCGCGCAACCTCTGGTCGATCCTCACCCAGCAGGCCACGCTCTACGGCTACCTGATCATGGACTACGCCCCGCGCTTTGCCGAAGGCGGCGCGATCATGGCCGAATGGATGGCACAGGGCCGCCTGCGCATCGACGAAGACGTCCAGACAGGGCTGGAGAACGCCTACGACGCCTTCATGCGCCTGTTCACGGGTGCCAACACCGGCAAGCTCGTACTGAAGATCGCCGATGGCCTCTGATCGCCTCGACGGCAGGAAAGCCATTGTCACCGGCGCAGCCTCGGGCATCGGCGCTGCCACCGCTGCGCGCCTGCGCGCGGACGGAGCGCAGGTCTTCACCGCCGACGTGCAGGGCGAGGTCGATTTCATCGCCGACCTGACCCGGCCCGACGCCAATGCCCGCCTTGTCGAACAGGCCATAGCAAAGATGGGTGGACTCGATACGCTGGTCCCCTGCGCGGGAATCAGCGCTTTCCATCCGCTCGAAGGCCACGACGATGCCTATTTCCTGCGCGTGCTGGAAGTGAACCTTGTCGCGGTCTTCCGCCTCGTCCGCGATGCGACGCCGCACCTCAAGGCTGCTGGCAACGGCCGCATCGTCACCATCGGCTCAACCACCTCGAGCCACGGCGACGAAGGCCTTGCCGCCTATTCCGCGTCAAAGCACGCAGTCCTCGGCTTCACCAAATCGGTCGCGGCCGAGCTTGGACCGTTTGGCGTCACCGTCAATTGCGTGCAGCCCGGCGCCATCGCCACGCCGATGACGGCGCCCGCCTTTACCGACATGCCCGAATTCCGCACCTTCTGGGAAAACAAAGCCCCCTTGCGCCGCCTCGGCCAGCCGGAGGACATTGCTGATGTAATCGCCTTCCTGTGCAGCGACGATGCCCGTTTCATGTCAGGGCACGGCGTCTGGGTAGATGGCGGAGCAATGGTGCGGCACTAAAGCCCGCGCCAACCGTTGGATGTCGCGTCCAGAACCTGTCTGGCACGGGGCATTCTTGCAATTCATGTCGATCGCAACACACTCTCACGCCGATGGCGCAAAGCTGTCATCCGCCCTGCAAATGGAATATTGGAAGCCGACGGCGCAACTGGAAGGGTTGATCAGCGGCTACCACCTCTATTCTGTCAAACCACCCGAGGGCAGAACCCATCGCGACGTGTTCCAGCCAGCTTGGTTCAATCTTCGCATCCTGATCGATCCGGACACGCATTGGCAAGTCCAGTTCGACAAGCACGAGGCGCAGCGCGTACCCAGCGTATCGCTTTTCGGCCCCTCTTCCACAGTCTGCTGGTCGGAAAGCTACGGTGGAGCAGTAGTCGGCGCAGGCATCACGCCTGCAGGATGGGCGCGTCTTAGCAGGAGTTCCGCAGCCGGCCTCGCGAACAGGGTCGTCGCTGCACGCGAGGTTCTTGGCACCTCGGTCGATGCCCTTGCACAGCAACTGCGGAGTTACGCCGAACCACAAGACATCCCTCAGATCTTTGACCAATGGTTCCTCAAGCACATGGACGAACCGCATCGGGACGAGCAGTTGATCAAACAGCTCCTGTCTGCTCTGCTCTCCCCGAACCTGCGTTCGGTCAGCCAGTTGGCTGACGAGCTTGGCCTCATGTCTCGCACCCTTGAGAGGTTCTGCCTCAAGGCCTTCGGCTTCCCGCCGAAGGTTCTTATCCGGCGCACGCGATTTCTTCGCTCTCTTCACGCATTGATCCGCGGTGGTCCTGGCAGACGTGCACTTGCCATCGATGCAGGGTACACCGATTACTCGCACTTCATCCGTGAAGCACACCAGTTTCTCGGCATGAAGCCGACGCAGTTCCTCGAAGAATGCGGGCCGATGTTCTTGCGTTCGCTCGATCTCCGTCAGGCCGTGCTCGGCGCACCGGCACAGGCGCTCGCGGAGGGCACGAAAACCTAGGCGGCCAGGAAGCAGGGCCGCGTCATTTGACCGAAGGCGAGAAAGATGGCGCAGCCACCCACTGTGGTCGTGGCTTGTTCCAGCCTGTTTCCCTGGGGAAACAATCCAACCTGCCGGTTTTTCAAAATGCCCCGTCATTCACACGACAGGGGGATTCCATGGAGCGCAAAAAGTGCCGCCGGGATGCGGCGGCCCTTTCATCGCTGGATTTGCGTTAGCGCGGAAACGACGAAACGGGGAGGCACTCTCTGTTCGGCGCAATCACGCCCTCGCCTGCAGGCCAAATGGGGTGGATGCACGGATCATCACAAATCTCCATGATCTCGAACACGTTGCCGAGCAAGTCCCGGTAATAGGTCGCGGCATAGCCATGCTTGCGGCCCTGTTCGTCCACCGCGATGCCCTCCACCGCTACCAGCAGTTAGAGGCAGAACGCGCGCGCCTTGTAGAGATCGGGGACAGAGAACCTGATGTGCTGGATCCCCCTACCCCCGATGCTCTTGGCCTGTTCCTCAGAACTGGACCCGCTTGGTGTACCCGCCGTCGATCACCACATTGGTGCCGGTGGTATATGACGATGCCGGGCTGGCAAGGAACACGATCGTCTTGGCCACTTCTTCCGGTCCGCCCCAGCGCCCAAGTGCGAACTGTGCTTCTGTCGCGTTGTAGAGTTCGGGTGCTGCAGCTTTGATCGCTTCCCAGTTTCCACCTGGGAATGCGATTGGCCCCGGCGATACGGCGTTGACGCGGATACCCTTGGGTCCAAGCGCCTGACCGAGTTGCTTCGAGTAGGTCAGCAGAGCGCCCTTGATGGTATTGAAAGCCTGCGGAACGACGAACGTCTCGACACCAGCCGTGCTCGACATGATCACGATCGCGCCCGCACCGCTCTTCTCCAGCCAGGGTTCGAGCACTTCGCAGCCGATCACGGTGCCTTTGATGTCGGCGTTGAAGCAGGCGTCCCAGTCGCCCGTCGCGCCCGAACCGGATGCGCTTGCGCCGGGGACGAAGATGTCGCAGCCGCCAAGTTTTTCGGCGGCCGATGTCAGCCAGGACCGGTAAGCATCGTGGTCAGTCATGTCGAACGCTTCGCCGATGACCTTGCCTCCATGGCGGGAAAGCGATTCGACGGTGGCTGCAACCTGTTCCGGGTTGCGTGAGAAGAAAGCCACATCGCAGCCCTCTTCTGCAAAGATTTCAAGTGCGGCGCGGCCGATGCCACGGCTGCCGCCGGTCAGGATGACCTTTTTGCCCTTGAGTCCGAGATCCATCTTGTTGCTCCTCTATCCCGTGCAGAATCCGTTGCAGCGTTCTTGAAGGGGGCAGCCATGCCAAGCCACTCCCCTTTTGAACAGGAAATGCCTGACGCCCTGTGGTGGTAGCCAGTCGCAAACATGATTGGGAGCAAGGACATGACCAAGGCTTTTGGGCGTCTCGAAGGCAAGACTGCCGTGGTGCTCGGTGCCAGCAGCGAAGGCAACATGGGCCAGGTCATCGCGCAGCGCCTGTTGGACGAAGGCGCGAAAGTGCTCGTCGCAGGCCGCAAGGAAGCGGTGCTCAAGGACTTTGCCACCCGCACCGGCTGCGAATGGACCGCCTGCGACATTACCGAAGAAGCCAGCGTCACCGCCCTTGCCGAAAGCGCAGCAGAAAGGCTCGGCGGCATCGACATCGCGATCAATGCCACCGGCTGGGGACTGCTCAAGCCCTTCCTCGAAGTCACCCGCGCGGAGCTTGACGCAATGAGCGCGCTGCAGTTGGTCGGCCCGCACCAGTTTTTCCAGGCAATGATCCGCAAGATGGCAAGGTCGCTCGGCGGTCGCGGCGGTTCGCTGATGACGATCAGTTCAGCCACTGCCACTATCATGCTCAACGATCACGCGATCTACATGGGCACCAAGGCCGGCACCGATCACATCGTGCGCTGCATCGCCCATGAATTCGGGCACGAAGGCATCCGCGCCAATTCGATCTCCCCCGGCCTCACCGACACGCCGATGAACGCCGATGCCAAACAGGTCCCCGGCCTGTTCGAGAGCTTCCGCAAGTCCTACCCGCTCGGCCGTTGGGGCACCTCGGAAGACGTTGCCGCCGCCGTAGTCTTCCTCGCCAGCGACGAATGCTTCATGACGGGCGAGAACCTGCAGGTAAACGGCGGCCTGACCTTGCGCCGGAATCCCATGCGTGAGGAAATCAACGCGGCGGTGGCAAAGGCTATGGCGGAGGGCTGAATTCAGGCCTTTTGCAGCAAGGGTCGCAAAAGCAGATCAATGTAGCGTGACAGCTCTGGCTCGCTAGTGGGATCGCAACCACTGAGCCCGAGGAAATAGTCGCGCGTGCCGAACGCCAGCAAGGCGCCGCCAAGGAGGCTCATGTAAGCTGCCGCCGCATTGGCGCCCGAGAGCAGACCTTCGCTTTCCAGCTCGGCAAAGAGTGGGTGCAGGATTTCCCACACCGGCACGCCGAAGCTTTGCGCAACCCAGTCGTGCCGCTCGCCCGAGACCGAGAATTCCTGCAGCATCAGGCGTGTAAGCCGGGGGTTTGCCGCAAAGCTGCGCAGCAGGGCATCGAGCATCCGCGGCAGCACTTCGCGTGCGGGACGGCAGTCGTGCTGCGCGAGCACCGAGCGCAAGACGGCCTCGCCATCGCGCGCAAAAGCCTCGATCACGGCCTGCCAAAGCGCGCGTTTGGTGGGAAAGTAATAGGCCAGATGTCCCGGTTCGATCCCGGCAGCGGCAGCAATCCGGCGCGTACTCGCACCTACATAGCCTTCCTCGGCAAAGACCTCGAGCGCCGCCTCGAGAATGGCTTCGCGATTCGCGGCAGGAGCATAGCGGGCAGGTCTGGCTGACATGGCGGAGGGATGCCACGGGTTTTGGCAATTGACAAATATCTTTGGCAAATGCCAAACAACGGGCGACGAGTTACCGGGAGAAGACCAATGCACCCTCACAAGACGCGCCAGCCCTATCCACGCAACCAGTGGTGGGCTGCGGCCTATTCGTCTGAAGTCACGCGCGAATTGTTCGGCCGGACCATCCTTGGCGAGCGGGTCATCCTCTACCGCACCGAACAGGGCAATGCGGTCGTCCTCTCGGGCCTGTGCCCCCACCGGGCCTTCCCGCTCGAGAAAAGCTGCCTCGTCGGCGACAGCGTGCGCTGTGGCTATCACGGGTTCACCTTCGCCGCGTCCGGTGCGCTTGAAGCTGTGCCCTCACAGACTGCCCTCCCGACCGGCGCGGACCTTCGCCGCTATCCGGTGGCAGAACGCGGCGGCCTCGTCTGGATCTGGACCGGCCCGGAAGCGCTGGCAGACGAAGCGTTGCTGCCCGACATGGAAGCTCTGGGCCCCGACAATCCGGCATGGGCCACCGAACAGCACATGCCGGCAAGGATCGCCGCCCGCTACACCCTGCTGATCGACAACCTGCTCGACCTCAGCCACGTCAGCTTCATCCACGCCGACACCATCCCGGCGGGCGACAAGGTCGCCAGCCTCCCGGTGGAACTCGTCGAAACGCCGCAAAGCCTGAACGTCCGCCGCATCGGCAAGGCGTTGCCGTCAAACCCCTTCTTCAAGCTGATGTTTCCCGAACACGATGGCCCGCTCGACCAGTCATTTGACGCCGAATACTTTGGCCCGCACCTGATCCGCACCGGCGGCGATCTCTTCGACAGCGGCAGCGGCAAGCGACTTGGCACCCAGAACTACCTGCATGTCATCACGCCGGAAACGCCGGGATCGCTGCACTACTTCGTGATCACCTCACGCGATTTTGCCACGAGCAACCCGGCGCTAAGCAATGTTCATGTTGATATGGGCCTGCTCATCCAGCCGCAGGACAAGGCCGCGATCGAGGCGATCGAACTGGTTCTGCAAGGGCTTGAAACTCGCCGAGGGAGATATCGGCCCGCTGCGATACCGGGGCGCTCAAGGTTCGCCGTCGCCTCGAAAGCCAGATCCGCGCCGAGGAGAACGCGGCCTAGGCGGCAAGCTGGCGAGGCAGGGCAGAGTGTGCCGCGCGCTCAGTCTTCCAGCATTCTCAGCATGCGGCAAAGATCGCTAGCTGCCACTTTCATGCCAAGCTCTTCGCTGAACAGAAAAGCTTCGTTGAGATGGTGGCGCAGCATGAGCAGATTCTGCTCGCTCGAGGGGGTGATCATGTCCGCAGCCGCAGCGATTTCGTGCACTAATCCCGACATCCGCGCCTCCCTGCCTGTCACCGCTTTTCCTTCGCGATCGACAGGCGGGAAATTCCCGATCGGGGATTAGGTTCCCTGACGTTGCACGATCAGGCCTGCACCGCGCTGCGCACCATGGCGCGCAGCATGTCCTTCCGCACCTTGCCGCTGGCCGTGCGCGGAAAATCCTCGACGAATTCGAAGCGCTCCGGGATCTTCTGTTTTGCCATGCCCGAAGCGCCGACATGCGCGACCAGCGCCGCAGCATCCCCCTCGCCCTGCAGAATCACGTAGGCGCAAACGCCTTCGCCCAGGCGTTCGTGCGGCATGGCGACGACAGCGGCTTCCTTCACCGCCGGGTGCGTGTGGAGCACGTCCTCGATTTCCTTGGCCGAGATGTTCTCGCCGCCCCGGATGATAAGGTCTTTCTTCCGCCCGGTGATCGTCACCGCGCCCCGCTCGTCCAATACGCCAAGATCGCCGGTACGGAAGAACCCGTCGGGCGTGATCGCGTCGGCGGTCTGCGCGGCGTCGGCATAGCCCATCATCATGCCGGGGCCACGCGCGAGGATTTCGCCCTCGGCCCCACGCGGCAGATCGTTGTCCTCGTGGTCGACGATGCGCACTTCATAATCGACCACTTCGCCATCGGTCGTCGCCGCCAGATGCTCGTCATGCGGCCAGCCGAACGTCACCAGTGGCACTTCGGAGGCTCCGAACACGCGGAAGGCGCGGCAGTTGTCGAAGGCCGCATTGGCTGCCGGTATCAGATCCGCCGGTACCGCTGCCCCGCCACAGGCAAAGAAACGGAAGCTCGGCAATCCCGTGCCCGCCGCCCGCGCGGCTGCTGCAAGCTCCACCAGAAACGGCGTTGCCGCGACGGTGCCGACGCAGTTGTGCTGCTCGATCAGCGCGAGCGCATCGGCCGCGTTCCACGCCTCCATCAGCACCGAACGGATGCCGCAGATGAACGGCGCTTCCAGCCCGTTGGCATAGCCGGAGACATGCGTGACCGGCGAGGGCATCAGCGTCGCCTCACCCTCAGCCAGCCCCCAGTGCCGTCCGCTTGCCGCCACGATATGCGCCAGCGTGCCATGGCTGTGCAGAACGCCCTTGGGCCGCCCGGTCGTGCCCGAGGTATAGAGCACCATCTTCACGCCGAGCGGATCGACTGGCGGTGCCGCAAACGGAATGTTTCGTCCGGCCTCGACCAATGCGGCGAAGTCGTCATCCTCGCTCCCGCGCACCGTGAACACGTGCTCCAGATCGGGCAGGGACTGCTGGCAGCGCCGCGCCATTGCGGCATAGTCGACCTTGCGGAAACACTCAGGCACGAAAATCGCCTTGGCCCTGCAATCGCCGAGCATCATCGTCATTTCGGCATCGCGATAGATCGGGACGATCGGGTTGACCACGAAGCCCGAGAGCGCCGCTGCCAGATTGATCACTGCCGCCTCGCGCCAGTTCGGCACCTGAAACGCGATCACGTCCCCGGCGCGCAGGCCGCGCGCATGAAGGGAGGCCGCAAGTGCCTCCGCCTCGGCCAGCACTTGCGCAAAGGTGTACTGCCCTTCGCCATCGATGAAGCAGACGAAATCGGGACTCGCCACCGCCCGATCGCGCGCCAGATCTGCCAGCGTCTTGCCAGCCCAGGCCCCGCTTGCGGCAAAGGCCTGCTGGTGGGGGGCGGGAATCGGCAACCAGTCCCAAGGCTTTTTGCTTTTCTGATTCATGGCGTGGCTTGTTCCAAGCGTGAAGGCGCTTCAGCAATTGGCGAAAAGGCGAGTAACCTATCGCCAATCACAGCTTCCCCCATAACGCAGCCCACGGCATGGTCTTTGCAACATTCGGCCAAAAGGCCACGGAGAGGCACAGGATCAAATGGACCGTATCGAGCGCATCGGACAAGTCGCTGAAATCATGCGCGACTATGTCGAGAACAAGCAGACTTTCCTGACCGAGACGACCAAGCGCGTGCCGGTGCGCAGCTATACCGACCCGGACCAGTGGAAAGCCGAGATGGAGTTGGTGTTCAAGCGGGTTCCGCTGATGCTGGCCTTCACCGCCGAACTGCCCAATCCCGGTGATTACAAGGCGATGGACGCCGTTGGCATGCCGGTGCTGATCAACCGCGACAAGACCGGCAAGGTTCGCGCCTTCCTCAACGTCTGCTCGCACCGTGGGGCACCTGTGGCCAACGAAGGCCACGGCAATTGCCCGCGCTTCACCTGCAAGTACCATGGCTGGACCTTCGGGCAGGACGGAAAGCTGATCGGCATTTCCGAAGCCAGCAAGTTCGGCGAGGTCCACAAGTCGGAAATGGGCCTGCGCGAACTGCCATGCCAGGAAAAGGCTGGCATGATCTTCGTCGTGCTGACGCCCAATGCGCCGATTGACGTCGATGCCTTCTACCGCGGCTTCCTTGACGATTTCGAAGCGCTCGACTTCGGCAAGTGGACCTACGTGGGTAGCCGCGTGATCGAAGGCGCCAACTGGAAGATCGCCTATGACGGCTATCTCGAAGGCTATCACTTCGCCTCGCTTCACCCCGAAACGATCTTCCCGCGCACGCCGTCCAACTGCATGCACTACGAAGGCTTCGGCCCGCACCAGCGCATCGGCTTCCCCCACCACAAGATCGCCGAAGCGCTGAAGGACGTTCCGCGCGAGGAATGGGGCACCCAAGAAAACAACGGCTTCGATTTCGTGCGGATCATGTTCCCCAACGTCTCGGCCTTCATCGCGCCGGAGATCACTCAGGTCGCCCAGCTCTTCCCCGGACCGACGCCGGGTGAGAACCGCACCGTGCTCAACTACCTGCGCCGCGAACCCATCCGCGATGAGGAAGATCGTGCGAACGTGGAAGCCGCGATGAACTTCTTCCGCGACGTGACCTACACCGAGGACTACCTGATCGGTCTCGAGATCCAGAAGGGCCTCGAAACCGGCGCGCATGACGAACTGGTCTTCGGCCGCAACGAACGCGGCAACCAGTACTTCCACGAGTGGCTGGACTGGTACTTGCAGGACGATCCGGACCTCCCCGAACCGGTGATGTGAGGTTGTCGGGAACATGAATCCGATCTCCCTCGCCTCGGGCGTCGTTCCCGAATTCGGCCCGGTCGAGACCATCGAGGCCGCCCGCGCAGGCGGCTTCGACATGGTCGGCCTCTGGGTCGATCCGGCGGAGTGGACCGCAGTCCATACCCGCGATGCCCGCGCCGCGCTCGCGGCGACCGGATTGCCGCTGCTCGATGTCGAGGTGATCTGGCTCAAACCCGACGTCTCGCTCGACGCTCACCGCAAAGTGATCGACGTTGGTGCGGAGCTTGGTGCGCGCAACGTCCTGTGCGTTTCGTCCGACCCGGATCATGCCCGAACTGCCGCCCAGTTGTTCGAGCTCTGCCGCCACGCAGAAGGCAGCGGTATCCGCGTCGCGCTGGAATTCGGCATTTTCACCGAAGTGAAGAATCTCACCGCCGCCATGGCCGTGCTGGACCGGATCGGCCACCCGCTCAAGGCCCTGCTGATTGACCCGATCCACGTAGACCGTTCAGGCTCTTCCATCGCGGAAATCGCAAGGCTCGATCCTGCACTCCTCCCCTACGCCCAGTTCTGCGATGCCCCGGTCGAACGGCCCGATCCTTATGATTTCGACGCGGTGATCCACGACGCGATCAACTTGCGCGAACAGTGCGGCGAAGGCGCCCTGCCCCTCGCCGCGCTCTATCACGCCCTGCCGCCCGGCATCCCGCTCGCCATCGAGCTGCGCTCCGAAGTCTTGCGCGATGCCTTCCCGCACCCCGCCCTGCGCGCCGCGGCCGTGGCCGAAGCTACTCGCCGCTGGCTCGAAGCCCACGCATGACCGTCACCGTCCTCACCCTGCTCAAGCGGCGCAAGGGGATGAGCAAGGCTGATTTCATCGCGTACTATGAGAGCCGACACCGCCTGATTGGCGAGAAGGTGCTGAAAGGCTGGGCCACCCGCTACCAGCGCAACCACCTCCACCCGCTTGACGGTACAGATGCGCCACATGATTACGATGTCGTGCTGGAAATAGACTTCCCGGACCAGCAGACTTGCGACGCCTGCTTCGCCGCCATGGCCGATCCTGCGACCAGGCGTGAGATCATCGAAGACGAGGAGCGCCTGTTCGACCGCAGCCGCATGCGCACCTATCGCCTCGAGGCCCGTGCCTCCTCGCTCTGATCAGCGCACCTCTGATCAGCGCAAAAGGGGCGATACCTGGCACAAGTCGTTGCGGATCGCCGTCGCGGCAACGCCCGCCTGCCCCATCGCATGGCTGATCTGGTCCAGCCCTCGCGTTACGTCACCCGCCGCATAGAGGCCCTTCACACGCGTCCGCTGGTGCGCATCGATCTCGATGCACCCTTCCGCGGTCGCTCTGGCCCCGAGCGCCAGCGCCAGTTCAGACCGGATCACTGAGCCTAACGCCGGATAGGCGGTGTCGAACGCCAGCGTCTCGCGCTGCGTCGGAACGACGATAGTATCACCCTCGATCCGCAAGGGCGCGCAAGGTCCGTCGACCAGCCTCACGCCCAGTCGCTCAAGCTCTGCCCGCTCCCCGGCTTCCAGCTCGTGCTCACCCTCGGGCGCCATGAGTGTCACATCCCGCGAGAAACCGCGCATGAACAAGGCCTCGCCATGCCCGCGGCTGCCCGAGCCGATCACCCCGATGCGCTGGTCGCTCGCCTCATAGCCATCGCAGATCGGGCAATAGCGCAGCAGGCCCCGCGCCAGTGCCTCGTCGTGAACTTCGTCGGCCATCGTCGGCCGGTTATTGACCACGCCTGTCGCCAGCAGAACAGTCCTTGCCGACCACTCCTTGCCATCAGCAGAGGCGCGGAGCCCCAGCTCCTTACGCACCAGGCTCTCGACTTTCGCCTTCTGCACTTCCACGCCGAACTCCGCCGCCTGCTCGCGCATCAGCCGCAGGAGGTCTGTCCCGGCGATGCCGCCCGGATAGCCCGCATGATTGTGCGTGCGCGGAATCAGCGCGGCGCGGCTTTGCCCGGCGTCAATCACCGCGATGCGCAAATGGAAGCGGGCAAGGTAGATCGCCGCGGTCAAACCTGCGGGTCCTGCGCCGATGATCAGGCAATCGAGAGGCTGTTCCATCCACGCCCAAACCGGCCACGCCCGGATGGTTCCACGCTCCCGCATCCGCATGGCGCTGGCCAAGCCTTGCAAGATCGTGCTAGGGGCACCCCTGCAAACTTGCCGATGGCGCAGATACAGGCACTTGGCTGCCTTGTGCCGATAGATCCAAGCCCTTGCAAAAGCGGCGAAGCGCTCCGCCTCGCCTGACGTCACTTCAATTCCCAAGGTCTTCGATTACAAATGGCAGGATACAAGGAACCCGGTTTCAACGACCGTATCGCGGCAGCCGCAGCTGCGCGTGAAAAGGCGCTCGCCAAGTTGAAGGCCAAGCCCGCCCCCGATCCGGCAGCGCTTGCCGCCGCCGCCGCCAAGGCCGAAGCCAAAGCTGCTGAACGCGAAGCCGCTCAGGCTGCCCGCCGCGCCGCGGCCCAGGCCAAGGCCGAGGCGAAGGCCGCCGAAGAGGCCGCCCAGCGCCAGGCAGAGATCGACGCCGAGGCTGCGCTCGCCGCACAGACCGAAATGACCGAAGCCGAACGCAAGGCTGCTCGCGATGCGCGCTACGCTGCGCGCAAGGCCCGCAAGAAGTAGTCCGGATCATCACAAGCACAGAAAAGGCGTCCGATGCGGCGTCGTCGGACACCTGGGCCGGGCACGACTGGATCGATACCACGTTCGTTCCCGGCGGTGGGGAAATGCGCCTGATGCAGCGCGGTGACGAGTTCACCATTCTGCTCTCCGATGCCGAACTGATGGGCACGCGCGTCAGCGCCTCCGAACAGTCGCTAGCCACAATGGCGCAGGCACGCCTCGGCGCGCGCGCCGGTGCGGAATGGCTGATCGGCGGCTATGGCATGGGCTTCACCCTGCGCGCCGCGCTCGCATGCCTGCCACGGGACGCCGTCGTCACCGTGGCCGAGATCGTCCCCGATATCATCCGCTGGGCCCGTGGTCCGATGCAGACCCTGACCGCAGGCTGCCTCGATGATCCGCGCGTTGTCGTGGTCGACGATGATGTCGCCATGCTGATAGGTTCGGCACGCGAGGCCTATGACGCGATCCTGCTCGACGTGGACAACGGCCCCGAGGGACTGACCTGCGACGACAACGACGCGCTCTATCACCCCAAGGGTATCCGCGCGGCCCTGGCCGCGCTCCGCCCTGGCGGCATTCTCGCCGTCTGGTCGGCCTGGCCGGACGACGGCTTCGCCTTGCGTCTCCACGACGCCGGTTTCGAGGTCGACGAAGAGATCGTCGAGGAATGCGCCACCGGCACTGGCGCCAAGCATGTCATCTGGTTCGCTCGAAAGCCGATCGCCTAGTCAGCAAACACCGTGCGATAGGACCGGCGCGTGAACTTCCACGCGCCGCCGATCCTGCGCAGCTCGTCGTCGTAGCGGCCGGTAGCGTGGATGCGCTTGCGTGAGGCCGGATCGTCGAAGATCTCGATGGTATAGGCAACCGCCTTGGCCGCGTCGCCATCGACCTCGATCGATCCGGGTTGCATGAAATAGACCATCGGCTTCGTGCAATTGTCGAGGCCATAGTGCTTCATCGATTCCGACCAACCCTCAACGATCGCCGCCTTACCAGAAAAGCCGCCGAGGTCGGGATACTCGGGCAGTTCCCAATAGGCATCGTCCGCCCAGATCGATCCCCAAAGTTCGGCGTCGAGCGTCATCACCCCGTGGGCGTGCGTGTCCATCAGTTCGCGGATCGCCATGCGATCCTCGAGAGGTCCGGTGAACGGCATTGTCGCGTCTCCTTACCAGGCGTGCGGTTCGCCGTTCCACTGTAGAAAGTCGCCCGAGGTTTCGAGCGTCCATTCCGCGGCAACCTTGCGAATGCCGGCAGCGCTCTCGGCCGGGGTGATATCTGCATCCGGCCCACCCAGATCGGTCTGCACGTATCCGGGGTGGAGCAGTCCCACCACCACGCCACGATCCTTGAGGTCCACCGCAACCGAGCGCATCACCCGGTTCAGGGCCGCCTTGGCCCCCGCGTAGGCATAGAATCCGCCATAGGGCCACGTCGAAGCGGCAAGCTGGCTGCTGAAGTTGATGACCTTCGATCCGGCCCCAAGCCGCGGGAGAAACGCCTGCAGGACGCGTAACGGCCCCTGCAGCATGATCCGGAAGACATTGTCCCATTCTGCCCAGTCGGAGCTTTCCAGCTCGGGCGATGTCGGTCCAAGCACGCCCGCCACATTGTAGAGCACGTCCACCGGCTCGTCCGTCGTCTGCGCCGCACCTGCACGGACCGAAGCATCATCGGCAACATCCATCGCGTGAACCGTCAGCCGTCCGCCCGACGATGCGGCAAGTTCGGCAAGCTCGGTTGCGCCTTCCAGATCGCGCACCAGCGCGATCACACGGTCGCCCGCCTCGACATGCTGGCGGGCGAGTTCCAACCCGATACCGCGCGCTGCGCCGGTGATTGCCACGGTGGTCATGTTGTCGTCTCCCAAATATCTCGGTTTATTGTCTGCAATTCCGACACCGCTGCCGGGAATCTCGGATCAGCTCAGCGGATCGTAGAGCCTGCGCACGGTGGCGATGGTCAGCTTGAGCACCTGCTCGATCCGCTCCGGCCCGAACACCGGGCGGTGCATCAGCAGCCCGGAATGGACCGCGATCGCGAAATCGCTGCCCAGCTTCATTGCCTGCCACTGGTCCTGCCACTGCGGGAAGGATTCGATCATCTCGGCGGTCCACACCTCGTCATAGCGGCGCGCCGCCGGCTCGAACGCCGCGTTCAGTTCCGGGTCGGTCCGCGCCGCCACGGCCAGTTCCAGATAGGCCGCGTACTCGCGCGTCAGCACGCTGCGCCAGTGGGCCTCGGTGGCGAGATCGATCAGCAGCGCACCTTTGCTCTGCGCCATAGCGGCGATATAATCGTCGAGAAACAGGCGCATGCGCTGGTAGAAGATGTGCTCGACTACCGCTGCAACAAGATCCATCCGCGTTGCGAAATGGTGGTGCATGGCCCCGCGCGAAACTTGCGCGCGCTCGGCCACCTGCGCGGTGGTAAGGCCCTGATATCCGCTTTCGACAAGGCAATCGACCGCTGCCTCCAGCATCTTCAGGCGCGTCTGCGCGGACTTGCGCTGCTGCCAGCGCACGGGCTCGCCTTCGCCCAGGCTTGCGGGGCGCATTGCGGCAAGCATCCGTTTCTGCATCGTGGAACCGGCCATCGTCATTGTCCTGTCATGCCTGCGAATGGCGCGCAAGACCGCCTGACAAAACGGCCAGTTCACCAGTCCCTTGGTACGAGAGCATAAAACAGGCAGAGGCGCCGGTTATTGCCGAATCGCGCTTTCGAGAACGGTGATCGGACATCAGCCCGGCGCCATGGGAGGGGAAGAGATCATGAAAAGGCATACCACGTCGCATCTCCTGAGCAGCCTCTCGGTGCTCGCACTGGCAACGCTGCCTGCGTCAGCCTTTGCCCAGGCTGAAGACACGGGTTCGACCGGTGGGCTGTCTGAAATCGTCGTCACCGCGCAGAAGAAGGCCGAAAGCATCCAATCGGTGCCCATCTCGATCGCGGCGGTCGGCGGCGAACAGCTCACTGCGATGAACGTCACGACCCTCCAGGCGCTGCAGGGTTCGGTTCCCAACGTCCAGATCGACAACTTCGCGAACACCCCCAACAACGCCGTCTTCACCATCCGCGGCATCGGCGTGATCGAGCCCGACCCTTACGCAGGCAACACGGTGTCGATCGTGGTCGATGGCGTGCCGCAATTCTTCTCGATGGGCGCACTGCTCGATACCTATGACACCGGCCGCGTCGAGATCCTGCGCGGGCCGCAGGGCACGCTGTTCGGCGCGAACACCACCGGCGGCGTCGTCAACGTCGTGACCAACCAACCCACCGGCGATTTCGGCGGCTACGTGCGCGGCACCTACGGCAACTGGAAGCGGTTCGACGTCAACGCCTCGATCGAGGCCCCGCTCGTCAAGGATGTGGTCAGCGTCAAGGTTGCCGGCATCCACACACAGCGCGATGGCTGGGTGACGAACGTTTGGAACGGCGAGGACATGGGCCGGAAGAACGTCGATGCGGTGCGCGGCCAACTCTACATCACGCCAAGTCCCGACCTCAAGATCACGCTTCAGGGCGAATATGTCGCCGCCCGCAACGGTGCGCCGATCGTCGTCAATGGCGGCCTTCCGGGCGAAGCCAATTATGTCCCGGAAGGCACGTTCTGGAACGGCGCCGTCTTGCCGATGTACCGCAGCCCCTGCGCCGTCGCGGGCCGGCCGTGCAAGGCGCCCGACAAGTACTTCTCGGGCAACAACGAAGTGCCCGACCAGTCGGACATGACCACGAAGTTCTTCATCGGCACGATCCAGTATGACAACACCCCGCTGGGCGACATCACGGCGATCACCGGCTACAAGCGCTTCACGCTGTTCGAATATACCGATCAGGACGGCACCGCGAAGACCAACAATGCCACACGCCGCCGCACCCGTGGCTGGCAGTTCAGCCAGGAACTGCGCAGCGCTTTTTCTGCCGGTGACAGCTTCAATGCGGTGGCGGGCCTGTTCTACCTCAAGACCCACTACAACCACTACCAGATGTACCATCTGGACTTCGCGCTGCCCGGGCTGATCCAGTACAACGTGCAGGATCAGGGCACCGAATCCTTTTCGGCCTTCCTGCAGAGCTACACCCAGATCACCGACGCGCTGAAGTTCTCCGCCGGCATCCGCTACACGCATGACAGCATCGACGCGCGCGCCACGCTCGATACCGGCCTCGGCAGCCAGCCGCTCACCTCGGCCCAGTGGGACAAGTTTGACGTCACCTTCCCCGGCAGCCTCGATGTCGGCGGCAAGAAGAGCTGGGGCAACGTCGGCTGGAAGCTCGGTCTGGACTACGAAACGGGGCGGAACCAGCTGATTTATGCAAGCTGGGCGCGTGGCTTCAAATCGGGCGGCTACACCGGCCGCATCGGTGTGGCGGCAGACGGCGACACGCCCTACAACCCCGAAAAGGTCGATACCTTCGAGGTGGGCCTGAAGGCGGACTTCCTCGACCGTCGCCTGCGCACGAACTTCGCCGCGTTCTACACCAACTACCGCGACATGCAGGTTGCCCAGATCTACTTCGATCCGGCCACCAACGTGCAGGGCAATCGCATCCTCAATGCCGCAAAGTCCGAGATCAAGGGCTTCGAGCTCGAGGTCCAGGCCGTGCCGGTCGACGGATTCACCCTGCGCGGCTCGCTCGCCTACCTCGACACGAAGTACAAGAGCTTCCTCTATTTCGATCCGGTGGCAGCCAAGTTCATCGATCTCAAGGGCTATGCCCTCCAGAACGCACCGAAGTGGGCCTCCACGCTCGGCGCGAACTTCACCCACGCCTTCGCCGACGACAGCAGCATCGTGGCGGACGTGAGTTGGATGTACACCGGCCAGAAGTTCTACACCGCCGTGGTGAACACCCCGCGCTCGTCCGTGCAGCCGACCTACTACGTCGACGCGCTGCTGACCTACTACGGTCCGGAGAAGCGCTACTCGATCGGCCTGTGGGGCAAGAACCTCTTCGACAAGCGCTATATCTCCACTGTCTACGACAGCCCCGGCTACATGGGCATTGTGGGCTACGCCCCGCCGCGGCAGTTCGGCGTGTCAGCCGGCTACAACTTCTGACCTGACCAAATCCTCCCTGGCCCCGGTTACTTCAACGTAACCGGGGCACTTTTTCGAATTGAGGATACTCCGCATGGGTAAAATGGACGGCAAGGTTGCACTGATAACGGGCGCCGCATCGGGCCTTGGTGCCGAGGACGCCCGCGTGCTCGCCCGCGAAGGCGCGCGCGTGGTCATCACCGACATGCAGGAGGATCTCGGCACGCAGGTCGCATCCGAAATCCCGAACTGCGTGTTCATGCACCACGACGTGCGCGATGAAGCGCGCTGGAGCGAGATCGTCGCCGAAACGCTGCGCCGCTTCGGCAGGCTCGATACGCTGGTCAACAACGCGGGCCTCGTTCGCTTCGGCACGGTCGAGGACCTTTCTTACGAGGACTACAAACTTCAGACCGACGTCATGGCAGGCGGCACGTTCCTTGGTTGCAAGGCGGCACTCCCGCACATGAGCCGAGACGGCTCGGGCTCGATCATCAACATGGCCTCGGTCGGCGGGATCAAGGGCATCAGCGTGATCCCCGCCTATACGGCCGCCAAGGCCGGGATCATCGGCATGACCCGCTCGATCGCAGTCCATTGCCGCGAACAGGGCTACCGCATCCGCGTCAACTCCATCGCGCCGGGCGGCATCGTCACCCCGATGACCGCACAGGCCCTCGCCCAACTGCCGACAGACCACGCCGGACTCGATCAGGCCAACAACCACGGCATGGGCCGGCCAATCGACATCGCCAACATGGTCCTATACCTCGCCTGCGAAGACGGCCGCCACATCACCGGCACGAACATCGTCATCGACAATGGTGAGACGATGGGCTGACGGCTAAGATTGGCTGAGAAGCCGGATCGAAGCTCATAAGCGTAACGGCATCCTGCTTCTCCCCATCCCGATAAACTAACATCTTTCACTTCAGGTATGATAGCGCTATCATGGCTATGACTGGCCTAAAGGCTACGCAACTTGGGAAGGAAGACTGTGACAAGCGCAGGCAGCATCACGCGCCGTCAAGGCCTTGGGTTCATTGCAGGCGGTGCCACAATGTTGGCCCATCCGATCAGCAGCATGGCTGCAACTCATTCCCCTTCGTTGTCCGATCTTGCTGCTGCGAAGGGCATTCGCTTCGGTTCTGCTGTCGCTGGCCAGGGAGGCGGCTCTTGGCGCAATCCCGCGCTTGCCGATTTGCTGAAGCGCGAATGCTCAATTCTCGTGGCTGAGAATGAGATGAAATGGCAGGCGATACGCCCCTCGCCAACCGCATTCGATTTTGCCGCTTTCGACGACATCGCTCGGTTCGCCGGTCAGACAAAGATGGCACTGCGCGGCCACACCCTGCTTTGGCATCGATCCAAATGGATGCCTCGCTGGCTGGAAAAGCACGATTTCGGCCCACAACCAGCGACCGCCGCGGCAAGGCTGATGGCAAACCATGTCGAGACCGTTTGCGCCCGGTACAACGGAAAGATCACCTCATTCGACGTGGTGAACGAGACTGTCCTGCCTGAAGACGGGATCTTGGCTCAAACCGCCTTGTCCAAGGCAATGGGCAGCACCGAGGCGCTGGTTGATCTCGCATTCCATACCGCGCGCATGGCCGCGCCGGGCGTAGAACTCGTCTATAACGATTACATGAGTTGGGAACCGGGCAACGCGCTACATCGCATGGGCGTGCTTCGCTTGCTGGAAGGATTTCGCAAACGGGGAACGCCGGTCGATGCACTTGGCATCCAGTCCCATCTGATAGCGCCTGTCCCGGACGCTGCGTACCAGCGCGAATGGCGGCGCTTCGTCGACGAGGTCGTCGCGATGGATTATCGCCTCGTGATCACGGAGTTCGATGTCCGCGATCGCGATCTGCCGGTCGACATTCCGAGCCGCGATCGCACGGTAGCGGATACAGCCAAGGCGTATTTCGAAACGATGCTGGATTACCCCCAGCTCCGAGATGTGCTCGCCTGGGGAATGGTTGACGCTTACTCCTGGCTTCAGGGCTATGAGCCGCGCGCCGACAAAGCCGAAGCACGCGGCTGTCTATACGATTCCCATTTCAGGCCGAAGCCGGTCTATGCTGCTTTGGCGCAGGCTTTCGTCGAAGCGAGACCCCGGACCTGAACATCATCTGCCGGGGGCGCGATGCCCCCGGCGACGCACTCAATGATTGTCGCGCGGCAGGCCCATCGTCTGGGCAATGCGCTGGTACTTTTCCGCCCCTTCGAGGATCGCACCATGCGACAGCTGGCCCACGCGCTCGCGCTGGATCTCCTGCCAAGGCGTCTGTGATGCTGGATAGGCATAGCCACCCGCCGCCTCGAGCGCTGCACGGCGCGAAGCCAGTTCCTCTTCCGGCACAAGCATGTCGGCCGTGCCCTTGCGCAAATCTATGCGAACCCGGTCGCCAGTCTTCAGGAGGGCGAGTCCACCCATTGCCGCAGCCTCTGGGCTGGCGTTCAGGATGGAAGGGCTGCCGCTGGTGCCGGACTGGCGCCCGTCGCCGATGCAGGGCAACGCCGTCACACCTGCGGTAATCAGGTATGCGGGGGCACGCATGTTCACCACTTCCGCTGCACCTGGATAGCCGATCGGCCCTGCTCCGCGCATGAAAAGCAGGGTTTCCGCAGTGATGCCGGTTACCGGATCATCGATGCGCGCGTGATAATCCTCGGGCCCGTCGAACACCACCGCAGGACCTTCGAATGCGTCGGGATCATCTGGGTTTGAAAGATAGCGGGCGCGGAACTCATCGCTGATCACGCTGGTCTTCATGATCGCGGAATCGAACAGGTTGCCCGAAAGCACGAGAAAACCTGCGTCCTTGAGCAGGGGCTCACTGAACGGGCGGATCACGCGTTCGTCCTCGATCTGCACATCGCGGCAGTTATCGCCCATCGTCTTGCCGTTCACGGTCATGGCGTTCTCGGCGATCAGGCCTTGCGCGATAAGCTGGCCGACCACGGCCGGAACGCCCCCAGCTCGGTAATAATCCTCGCCAAGATACTCGCCAGCCGGCTGCAGGTTCACCAGCAGCGGCACCTTGTGGCCAAGGCGCTGCCAATCGGTCAGCGGTAGTTCGACTCCAACGTGGCGGGCGATGGCTGCAAGATGGATCGGCGCGTTGGTCGAACCGCCGATCGCAGAGTTAACGACGATGGCGTTGTGGAACGCGTCCAGCGTCATGATGTCGGAAGGCTTCAGGTCCTCGTGCACCATGTCGACGATCCGCTTGCCGGTGCGCCAGGCGCATTCCTGCCGATCACGATAGGGCGCGGGGATGGCGGCAGAGCCGGGGAGCATCATGCCCAGCGCTTCGGCCAGGCTGTTCATCGTCGTTGCCGTACCCATGGTGTTGCAATAGCCGGTGGACGGCGCGGAACTGGCCACGAGCTTGATGAAGCCTTCCTCGTCCAGCTCGCCCTTGGCCATAAGCTCGCGGCCCTTCCAGACGATCGTGCCTGAACCCGTGCGTTCGCCCTTGAACCAGCCATTGAGCATAGGGCCAACCGACAGCGCAATAGCCGGGATGTTGACCGTGGCCGCCGCCATCAGCAGCGCGGGCGTGGTCTTGTCGCAGCCCGTGGTCAGGACCACGCCATCGATCGGATAGCCATATAGCGCTTCCACCAGCCCGATATAGGCAAGGTTGCGATCAAGCCCTGCAGTCGGCCTCTTTCCGGTCTCCTGGATCGGATGAACCGGGATCTCCAGCGCGATGCCGCCTGCCTCGCGGATCCCTTCGCGCACACGCTCAGCCAACACGATGTGATGGCGATTGCACGGGGACAAGTCGCTGCCGGTCTGCGCGATGCCAATGATCGGCTTGCCTGAACGCAGCTCCTCCAAGCTCAACCCGAAGTTGAGGTAACGCTCGAGGTAGAGCGAGGTCATGTCGATATTGTCGGGATTGTCGAACCACGCGCGCGAGCGGAGCTTCTGGGCCTTTGGAGAGAATTCGGTCATTGCAGCTTTCGGCTATTCGAGTGGAGTTTAGCGAGGGCGAGGCGCGATGCTGACGCGGTAGATCATCTGGTGGCGATAGGGCTTGCCCGGCTCGATCCGGGTCGAGGCAAACTTGGGCTGGTTGGGCGCATCAGGAAACTTCTGCGGTTCAAGCGCGATGCCATCGCCCATGCGATAGACATGGCCGCTCTTGCCCTGCACCGTGCCGTCGAGGAAGTTGCCGGTGTAGAACTGGACGCCGGGTTCGGTCGTCAGGACTTCGAGCATGCGGCCTGACGCCTGATCGACCAGACGTGCGGCGAGCTGCGGCGTTGCAGTCACCCCCTTGTCGAGCGCGAAGTTGTGGTCATAGCCGCGGCCGATGGCGATCTGTTCGTCGCGCCCATCGCGCAACCCGTCGGCGATGCGCTTCGGCCGGGAGAAATCGAATACTGTGCCGGAAACCTTGCGCAGTTCGCCAGTGGGGATCAGCGTTGCGTCTACAGGTGTATACGTAGAAGCCGGAATCATCAGACGGTTGCCCATCGCGCCCATCGGCGATCCTTCGCCCGCCATGTTGAACAGCGCGTGGTTGGTCATGTTGACGATCGTCGGCTTGTCGGTCGCCGCTTCGAAGGTGATGCCCAGATTGCCGCGCTCGTCGAGTGTGTAGGTGACCTTGGTATCGAGCTTGCCCGGATAGCCCTCTTCGCCATCGGCGCTGACATAGGAAAGCACGATGCTCGCCACCGGGCCAGACTTGATAGAGACCACCTTCCAGTTGTGCTTGTCGAAGCCCTTCACGCCGCCGTGCAGTGAATTGCCAAGGTTGTTCTGGGCAAGCTGATAGCCCTTGCCATCAAGCGTGAACCGGCCCTTGGCAATGCGGTTGGCATAGCGGCCCACGGTCACGCCGAAGAAGTTGGGCTTTGCCTCATACGTCTGGACATCGTCATAGCCGAGCACGACATCAGCCACCTTGCCATCTCGGCCGGGTGCTATGAGCGACTGCAGCGTGGCGCCATAGGTCAGGACGCGGGCCGACACGCCATTTGATGCCTTCAGCGTGATCGCAAATGCCTCGCTGCCGTCAGCCAGCCTGCCAGCGCTTTCCTGCCTTGCCTCGGCTGCGCTGGCGGACTGGGCCAGCACGGCAACCGGTGCCGCCAAAGCCAGCATCAGCAGGGTGCCGTTGTTCGGCTTTCCCGCAATCCTCATCCTCTCGATCCTTTCGGAGACTTGCATGTTCTTGCGCCCATTGACGCGAAGCGTGCACGGATATAGTCCGACAAATAGAATTTGCGCAAGACGGTAAGCTAACCAAACCGTCAGCGCGACCAGTGAGAGGAAGCGCAAATCCATGCCGCCAGTGGCTTCATCCCAGGCAAACTCCGCAATCGAGGGCGATTCCAGCGTGCGCTATGGCCCCGCGCTGACCCTGCTCGCCAGCCTGTTCTTCATGTGGGGGTTCATCACGGTCATCAATAACACGCTTCTGCCACACCTGCGCAGCGTGTTCGAACTGAACTATACACAGACAACATTGATCGAATCGGTCTGGTTCATCGCCTACTTCGTCGCCTCGATCCCATCGGCAAAGCTGATCGAGAAGATCGGCTACCAGAAGTCGCTGGTGATCGGACTGCTGGTCATGGCAGCAGGCGCGCTTGGCATGATGCTGGCGGCCTCGATTCCGTCCTATGGCGTAACGCTTGCGATGCTGTTCGTAATCGCCAGTGGCATCACGCTGCTGCAGGTCGCGGCCAACCCTTATGTCGCCGTGGTCGGCAAGCCTGAGACAGCCTCCTCGCGCCTCAACCTTGTGCAGGCGATGAACTCGGCCGGAACGATGCTCGCGCCCATGTTCGGTGCCTACCTGATCCTTGGCCGCTCGAAGGGTGGCACGGCCACCTCCGATGTCGTTCTGACGCAGGCTGAACGCATGGCCGATGCCCAATCGGTAATCCTCCCTTATGGCCTGGTTGCAGTGGTTCTCATTGCCCTCGCCGTCATCATCGGACGTTTTCCCCTGCCCGCCATGGGCAGCGCCACGCAGCGCATTGCCCCGGAAGAACGGGCCAAGCTCTCGCTATGGAAACACCGCAATCTCGTATTCGGCATTCCGGCGATCTTCATCTACCTGATCGCCGAGATCGGCGTTGCCAACCTCTTCGTGAACTTCGTCAGCCAGCCCGACATCGCCAACCTGACGCATGAGAAAGCGGGCCAGTATCTGACGTTCCTCTGGGGTGGAATGATGGTCGGGCGCTTCCTCGGCTCGGCGATCATGCAGAAAATCGATGCGGGCCTCGTGCTTGCCGCCTTCTCGGTCGGCGCCTTCGTCGTCATGCTCGTCACCGTGTTTACCACCGGCCCTGTCGCGATGTGGGCGCTGATCCTGGTCGGCCTGTTCCACTCGATCATGTTCCCGACGATCTTCACGCTCGGGATCAAGGGCCTCGGCCCCCTCACCGAGGAAGGCTCGGGCCTGCTGATCATGGCCATCGCCGGTGGTGCGCTGGTGGTGGTGCAGGGCTGGCTGGCCGATGCCTATGGCCTGCAGACCTCGTTCCTGCTGACCGCAGTGTGCGAATTGTATGTGCTGTTCTATGCGCTGTGGGGTTCGAAGACCACTTCAGAACCCGCCTGACGCATAGCTATGAACGCCACAGGGTCGGAACGCACAAGGTTGCGTTCCGGCCCTTCTGATAATATGTCAGACTAAATCAGGAGATTTTCGATGACAGAATTCCGCTCCGTGGTCGCCGCCACGGGTGAGCCGACCGGCCCTGCCTTTGCCGTGCATGGCCCTGCCGAAGTCGATGCGGCCTGCGCTGCTGCAGCCGCCGCGTTCGACACCTATCGCGCCACCACGCGCGAAGAGCGCGCCGCGTTCCTCGAAGCCATCGCCTCGGAGATTTTCGCCATTGGCGATGACCTGATCGAAGCGGCCATGAGCGAATCCGGCCTGCCCCGCGCCCGCCTCGAAGGCGAACGCGGGCGCACGGTAGGTCAGCTCCGCCTGTTTGCCGATGTGGTCCGGAAGGGCACATGGCAGCAACTGCGCATCGACCCGGCGATGCCCGATCGCCAGCCCCTGCCCCGGCCCGACATCCGCCTGCGCATGATCCCGGTGGGCCCGGTGGCGGTGTTCGGAGCCTCAAACTTCCCGCTGGCGTTCTCCACCGCCGGAGGTGACACCGCCTCGGCGCTGGCGGCTGGCTGCCCGGTCGTGGTCAAGGGCCACCCGGCCCATCCCCGCACCGGTGAACTCGTCGCAGCGGCAATCACGCGTGCCGTTGCCGCTTGTGGCTTGCCCGCTGGTGTTTTCGGCCATCTCGTTGGACCTTCCAATGAACTTGGCGCCGTTCTCGTGCAGGACCAGCGCATTGCCGCTGTCGGCTTTACCGGTTCGCGCAGCGGTGGCCTCGCTCTTGTCCGCCTTGCGCAGGGTCGCGAGGTGCCGATCCCCGTCTACGCGGAAATGTCGAGCATCAACCCGGTTCTGCTCTTGCCCGAAGCGCTGAAGGCGCGCGGGGCAGCACTCGGCACCGCGTTCGTCGGCTCGCTGACCATGGGCGCAGGGCAGTTCTGCACCAATCCGGGCCTCGTGCTCGCCATCGAAGGCGAAGGTCTCGAAGCCTTTCTTGCTGCTGCTACCGAAGCCGTCAGCGGCGCGGGCGCGCAGACCATGCTTACCGGCGGCATCTGCAAGGCCTACCTGTCAGGAGTCGCCGCGCTCGAAACTGCCAACGGGGTTGAAAAGCTCGCCGAAGGTCTGGCAGGTGAAGCCATGCAAGGTCACGCGGCACTGTTCCGCACTACAGCGCAGGCTTTCCTGGCTGACAAGGCATTGGGCCACGAAGTATTCGGCGCGTCTTCGGTTGTCGTCGTCTGCAAGAACGAAGCCGAACTCGCCACTGTCCTTTCAGGGCTCGAGGGTCAATTGACGGCCACCCTTCACATGGACGCCGCCGACGAAGCGCTGGCCGCGCGTCTGATGCCGGTGCTGGAAGTGAAGGCCGGGCGCATCCTCGCCAATGGCTGGCCGACGGGGGTGGAAGTCTGCCATGCGATGGTCCACGGCGGGCCCTTCCCGGCAACGTCCGATCCGCGGACAACCTCAGTCGGCAGCCTTGCCATCGCCCGTTTCCTGCGCCCGGTCAGCTATCAGAACCTCACCACTGGTCTGCTCCCGCCAGAGTTGCGCGATGATGCCCGCGGCGATGGCGCACCCCGCCTGATCGACGGCACGTTGACGCTCTGAGCGGCTGACAGGAGATTATCATCATGTCCCTCCGCCTCCTGCAGCATCGTGCCAGCGATGGCACGCGCAGCGTTATCCTTGCCGATTGCGATGTGGCGCACTTTCTTGAAGGTGTGGCACGCACCACGGACCTTGCCCGCCGCGCCATTGCCGCCGGAACGTCGCTGGCGCAGGAGGCGAGAGCCTGTCCGGTCGGCGCATCGGTAGATTTGGCGGCAGAGTTCGCAGCAGGGAGCCTGCTCGCGCCGGTCGACCACGAGGACCCTGCGCACCTCGCGCTGACCGGCACTGGCCTGACTCACCTCGGTTCTGCCGAAGGACGCGACAAGATGCACCGCGAAGCCGCCGCCGCAGCGCACCAGACCGATTCCATGCGCATGTTCCTTGAAGGGCTCGAAGGCGGCAAGCCTGCGGGCAGGGGTGTGGGCCAGCAGCCCGAGTGGTTCTACAAGGGCGATGGCAGCCAGCTTGTCGGCCCCGGCGAGCCACTGGAGATGCCGGCGTTCGCGCAGGATGGCGGCGAAGAGCCGGAACTCGCCGGTATCTATCTGATCGGCCCCGATGGCACTCCGTTCCGCCTCGGCTTCGCGCTTGCCAACGAGTTTTCCGACCATGTGACCGAACGGCACAACTACCTTTGGCTGGCCCATTCGAAGTTGCGCCGCGCCGCTCTCGGCCCGGAACTCCTTATCGGAGAAACGCCTACGGACATTCGCGGCACCAGCCGCATCATGCGCGATGGCGCGGTGCTGTGGGAAAAGCCGTTCCTTACCGGCGAGGACAACATGAGCCACAGCCTCGCCAATCTTGAGCATCATCACTTCAAGTACGAGCTGTTTCGCCGTCCCGGCGATGTCCACGTCCATTTCTTCGGCACCGCAACCCTTTCGTTCAGCGATGCGGTCCGTACGCAAGTGGGCGACGTGTTCGAGATCGAGGCGGCACCCTTTGCCCTGCCCTGCCGCAATCCATTGACCCAGACCGCAGGCGATGCTTCCGCGCCGCTGAAGGTGCGGGTACTCTAAAAGCATGGACCCGATCAGGATCGCCGTCGTTGGCGTGGGCAAGATCGCCCGCGACCAGCATTTGCCCGCCATCGCCGGCAATCGCGCGTTCGGGCTTGCGGCGACGGTCAGCCCGCACGACCCCGGCGTCGAAGGCGTGCCCCACTTCGCCAGCCTTGACGCGTTGCTTGCCGGTGGTCCTGCGGTCGATGCGGTGGCGCTCTGCACGCCCCCGCAGGTCCGTTATGATCTTGCCAGCAGCGCGCTCGCCCGGGGCGTCCACGTGTTCCTCGAAAAACCCCCCGGGGCAACGCTAGCCGAGGTCGCGGCGCTGCATTCGCAAGCCGACAAGGTCGGCGCGACACTGTTCGCAGCTTGGCATTCGAGGTTTGCGGCGGGCGTTGCCCCGGCCCGCGCCTGGCTGGCCGAGCGGCGCATCGACAAGGTCGAGATCACCTGGCGTGAGGACGTGCGGGTCTGGCATCCGGGGCAGGCGTGGATATGGGAACCGGGCGGCCTCGGCGTATTCGATCCCGGCATCAATGCCCTGTCCATCGCCACCCGCATCCTGCCTCGCCCGATCTTCCTGCAAGCGGGCACGCTCGAGATTCCCGCCAACCGCGCCGCGCCGATCGCTGCCGACCTGCAGTTTCGCGATACTGCCGGCGCGCCGGTTCACATGGACCTCGATTGGCGGCAGACCGGCCCGCAAAGCTGGGACATCGTCATCGAAACCGACGCCGGGACGCTGAAGCTTTCCAGCGGCGGCGCGGTGCTGACGCTTCCTTCGGGCACCAGCCACGACGAGGATCACGAATACCCCGGCCTCTATGCCCGTTTCGCCACGCTGATCCGCACGGGCCAGAGCGATGTCGACATCGACCCGCTGCGCTTGGTCGCAGATGCTTTCCTGCGTGCCACGCGGGTCAGCGTCGAACCGTTCGAGGATTGACCATGACCGGGTTTGCGAGACGCGTCATCGGAGACTGGGGCAGCACCCGGCTTCGGCTGTTCCTTGTGGAGCACGGAGAGATTGCCGCCCGGCTCGATGGCCCCGGCGTTACCCAGCTTGGCGAACCGGCCGAGCGCGTGCTGGCACGGATGCTTTCGGTATGGCTGGCAAAGGGCCCGATCGATGCCATCACCCTGTGCGGCATGGTTGGATCGCCTGCGGGGCTTGCCGTTGCTCCGTATGCGCCCTGCCCGGTTGACGCCGAAGGATGGCATCGCGCCCGCACCCGCCTGCGCGTACTCGGCCTTGATGTCGAGATCCTGCCCGGACTTTCGCTTCGCACGGCAGACGGCGTGCCGGAAGTAATGAGGGGAGAGGAGACGCAGGTCTTTGGCGCGATGGCGCTCGACCCTGCACTGCGGGGCGGAAGCCACCTCTTCGCACTGCCCGGCACCCACGGCAAATGGGTGAGCACGTCCGATGGCGTGATCACCGGCTTCCGCACCGCTCCAACGGGCGAGGTTTACGCCGCGATCACCGGCCACACTTCGTTGACCGGGCCCGAAACGCCTGGCCAAGGCAGCTTTGAAGATGGCTTTGCGCGGGGCTTGTCGCGATCATCGGAAGCGCTGCCAGGTGCCCTGTTCGAGGCTCGCGCCGCACGGCTACTGGACTCTCGCTCGAAGGAATGGGCGAAGGGATACCTCTCCGGCCTGCTGATCGGCGCGGAAGTTTCGCAGTTTGGCAGTGCCCCGCAAACGATCCCACTGATCGGCGATCCCTCGCTCACCGCGCTCTATGCGGCCGCGCTTGCGCATCATGGCGGATCGTCGCAGGTGGTGGACGGCGAAGCCGCCGTCATTGCGGGCCTCGTCCACGCCATCACCCTTGCCGAAAGCCGCCATCCGTGAAGATCGCAGACGTCCTCGCCCAAGGCACTCCTCCCATCGTTGCCATCCTTCGCGGGATCGAGACGCATGAAGCGGTAAAGATCGCCACGGCGCTGGTTGAGTCCGGGATCCGCCTGATCGAGGTTCCGTTCAATTCGCCCGATCCTGCAGGGTCGATCGCGGCGATGGCGAACACCCTTGGTGATCGCGCCGCTTTCGGTGGTGGCACCGTCACGAGCGTCGCGCTGACCAAACAGCTGGCAGATGCAGGCGGCACCTTCATGGTTTCGCCCAACACCGATCCCGCCGTCATCATGCGCTCGCTCGAATTCGGCATGGACGTCCTCCCCGGTTTCCTGACCCCGACCGAAGCTTTCGCGGCCATCGGCGCGGGCGCACGCGATCTCAAACTGTTTCCCGGCTCGGTGCTAGGCAGCGGCTATGTCAAGGCGATCCGCGAAGTCCTGCCACCATCAACCAGGGTCTGGGCGGTCGGCGGCGTTGGCGCTGCCAACATCGCGGAGTTTCGTGCTGCCGGGGTGTTCGGGATTGGTGCAGGCGGAAGCCTCTACCGGCCAGGCGATGATGCAAGCACCGTCGGCGCGCGTGCGAAAGCGCTAATTGCAGCGTGGAACGCAAGCGTTTGACGGCCGCGCTTGGCGCTTGCCAAGCAACCTGACAGCGGATAATTAGAATGCATATTTCAGATTGCCGTCAGGTTTAGGTAGCGCTATCATCGCCACAGCAATTACGCGAAAGGTCGGAAAAATCGACCTGCAAGGGGATGTCATGATGAAGGCGAGAATCACCACTGCTGCCCTGTGCCTGTCCAGCGCGCTTGCGCTTGCTGCCTGTTCTCAGGCCGGCACCGATGCCAAGCCTAGCAACGGCGGCGCGGACGCCAGCGCTTTCCGCGATCAGCCACTGGTCAGCGAGATCTATACCGCCGACCCCTCCGCCCACGTGTTTGACGGCAAGATCTACGTCTATCCTTCGCACGACATCGAAACTCCGACGGCAGACGACGATCTCGGCAACCAGTATGCGATGCGCGACTACCGCGTGCTGAGCATGGACAAGGTCGGCGGCAAGGTTACCGTCGGCCCCGTCGCGCTCGACGTGAAGGACGTGCCATGGGCCTCGCAGCAAATGTGGGCACCCGATGCCGCCTACAAGGACGGCACATATTTACTCTATTTCCCGGCGCGCGACAAATCGAAGGACAAGAACGGCCTTGGCGCATTCCGCATCGGCGTCGCCACCTCGAAAAACCCGATGGGCCCGTTCGTGGCCGAACAGGAAGCCATCCCAGGCTCGTTCTCGATGGACCCCGCCGTGTTCGCCGACGACGACGGCACCGCCTACATGTATTTCGGCGGGATCTGGGGCGGCCAGTTGCAGCGCTGGGCCACGGGCAAGTACGATCCCAACGGCTCGGACACCGATCTGATGCAGGATGACAAGCCCGCGCTCTCGGGCAAGGTCGTCAGGATGAATGCCGACATGAAGACCTTTGCCGAGGCGCCGCGCGATGCGGTGATCCTGGGCGAAGACGGCAAGCCGGTGCTCGGCGGGGATCACGAACGCCGCTTCTTCGAAGCCTCATGGGTCTTCAAGAAGGACGGCAAGTACTACTACACCTACTCGACCGGTGACACGCACTTCCTGAACTATGCCATAGGCACCAGTCCCTACGGCCCGTTCAAGTACGCCGGCCACATCCTGAAGCCCGTGCAGGGCTGGACCACGCACCATTCGATCATCCAGCACGATGGCAAGTGGTGGCTGTTCTATGCCGACACGCAGCTTTCCAACAAGAACCACCTCCGCAACGTCAAGGTGACGGAGCTGACCTTCAACCCCGATGGTTCGATCCAGACGATCGATCCCTTCAAGGCAAAGTAACCCGCGCATGTTTCTTGGCATCGATGTCGGCACCAGCTGCGTGAAGGCGGTCGTCACCGCCGAAACCGGGGAGGTCCTGACACAGAGCAGTTCGGACCTCACCGTGTCCCGCCCTCATCCGCTGTGGTCGGAACAGGCCCCGGCGGACTGGGTGGAGGCAGCACACAAGGCAGTGCTTGGCATCGATGCAGAATTGCGCAAAGGCGTGCGCGGCATCGGTCTTGCCGGGCAGATGCATGGCTCCACGTTGCTCGGATCGGACGACAAGCCGCTGCGCCCCGCCATCCTGTGGAACGATGGCCGCAGCTTTGCCGAATGCGCCGAGATCGAGGCGGCGGAGCCGCGGGCGCGCGATATCACCGGCAACATCGCCATGCCGGGCTTTACCGCGCCCAAGCTTGCATGGGTCCGGAACCACGAACCCGACGTGTTCGCCGCCACGCGCACGGTTCTCCTGCCCAAGGACTACGTCCGCCTTGCCCTTACCGGCGAGAAGGCGAGCGACATGTCGGACAGCGCAGGCACCCTCTGGCTCGATGTTGCCAAGCGGGCCTGGTCGGCTGAAATGCTTGCCGCCACAGGCCTTGATGAAAGCCACATGCCGCGCCTGCACGAAGGCCCGGAAGTCACCGGCGTGCTGCGCGAGGATGTGGCGAGGGCCTGGGGGATGGAGCGCGTGCCTGTGGTGGCCGGCGCGGGCGACAATGCGGCAGGCGCGCTTGGCGTCGGCGTGCTGTCGGATGGGCAGGGCATGCTTTCGCTTGGCACATCGGGCGTGATCTTCGTGGCCAATGCAGCGTTCCGGCCCAACCCGGCCGAAGCCGTCCACGCCTTCTGCCATGCCCTTCCCGGCGTGTGGCACCAGATGAGCGTGCACCTTTCCGCCGCATCCTGCATCGATTGGGCGGCCAAGGCCTGCAACGTGCCCGGCCCTGCCGAATTCTTCGCCCTTGCCGAACAGGCCGGAGCCGCCTGTGGACCGGAACTGTTCCTGCCCTACCTCTCGGGTGAGCGTACCCCGCACAACGATCCACACATCCGCGCCGCATTCCTCCGCATCGGCAATGAAAGCACGACGCCGCGCATGGCTGCCGCCGTGCTTGAAGGCGTGGCCTTTGCCCATGCTGACGGGATCGATGCCCTGCGCAACGCCGGCACGCAGATCGAGGAACTTAGCGTGATCGGTGGCGGCTCACGCTCGGCGCATTGGGGCCGCATCCTGTCGAGCGTGCTCGGCGTCCGCCTCGTCTACCTGCGCGGGGGCGAGGTTGGTCCGGCGCTGGGCGGTGCCAGACTCGCGCAGATCGCTGTCACGGGCGCGTCTGCCGCCGAAGTTTGCACCCGCCCGCCAGTTCGCGCCGTGATCGAACCCGATCTCGACCTTGCCGCCCGCCTCGCTCCCAAACGCGCCCGTTTCCGCGCTGCCTATGCGGCGCTCGCCCCGATCAAGGAGTAACCCGATATGTCCGCTGCCTACTTCGATGAATTTTCGACCATTCGCTACGAAGGTCCCGAAAGCACCAACGATCTTGCCTATCGCTTCTATGACAAGGACCGCGTCGTTTTCGGCAAGCGCATGGAAGACTACCTGCGCTTTGCCGTTTGCATGTGGCACACCTTCTGCTGGCCCGGCAGCGACGTGTTCGGCGCCGGCACGTTTGACCGCCCGTGGCTGAACGGCCCGCAGGACGAAAACGCCGCCCGCGCCAAGCGCGAAGCGGCCCTCGCCTTCGTCGAGAAGCTCGACCTGCCGTTCTACTGCTTCCATGACGTGGACGTCATGGCGCCTGCCGAAACCATTGGCGAATTCCGCGCCAGCTTCGCCAAGGCGGTCGATCATCTCGAAGAACTGCAGGCCAGGCATGGCCGCAAGCTGCTGTGGGGTACGGCCAACCTGTTCGGTCATCCGCGCTACCTTGCAGGGGCCGCCACCTCCCCCCGCCCCGAAGTCTATGCCTGGGGGGCCAGCCAGGTTCGCGACGCGCTCGAAGCCACGCATCGTCTTGGCGGCTTCAATTACGTTTTGTGGGGCGGCCGCGAGGGTTACGACACGATCCTCAACACCGATCTCAAGACCGAGCAGGAGAATTTCGGTCGTTTCCTCAGCCTCGTGGTCGAGCACAAGCACAAAATCGGCTTCAAGGGCACGATCCTGATCGAGCCCAAGCCGCACGAGCCGACCAAGCACCAGTACGACTTCGACACCCAGACGGTGTACGGCTTCCTCAAGCGTTTCGGCCTTGAAAACGAAGTGAAGGTCAATATCGAGGCCAACCACGCCACGCTTTCAGGCCATACCTTCGAGCACGAAATCGCGATGGCCGGTGCGCTTGGCGTGTTCGGTTCGATCGACGCCAACCGTGGCGACCCGCAGAATGGCTGGGACACCGACCAGTTCCCCAACTCGGTCGAGGAACTGACGCTGGCCTGCATCGAGATCGAGCGCGCCGGCGGCTTCACTAATGGCGGCTTCAACTTCGATGCCAAGGTCCGCCGCCAATCGGTTGATGCGGCTGATCTTTTCCACGGCCACATCGGTGGCGTCGACGTCATCGCCAAGGCCCTGCTGCGCGCCGAAGCCATCATTGCCGATGGCCGCATCGATGCTTTCCGCGCCAAACGCTATGCAGGCTGGAACGGCGTGCTGGGCCAGACCATCCGCAAGTCGAGCCTTGCCGAAATCGCCGATCTTGCCGTGGCGCAGGACCTGAAGCCCGCCCCGGTTTCTGGCCGGCAGGAATGGCTGGAGAACATGCTCAACCGGTTCTGATCGAATTGGTCTGAGTAAATTTAGGGCTCGTGGCGGATCAGGGTTCGCCACGAGCCCTTTTTCACGGTTATAACCCATAAATATCGTTGAAAGCCCATCCTCTTTAACTCATACTTTTCGAAAGTTTGAGAGGATATCATGATTCGATTGTCCCGCGTTCTTGCGACGGCGGCCGCAGCGTTGTGCGCTTCGGCCAGCCCCACCCTCTGCCAGACCGATCCGTCACTCGCGCCCTATTTTGAGCAAGCCACAGCCGGGAGCGCTGCGGTTGACGGGGACGGCTTCGTCCGCCGCTGGATGCTGCTTGAACCGATCGCCAAGCCGAACCGCACGAACCAGCTGTTCACCAGCGATTATGTGCGCAAGGCCTTCGCCGAGGATCGTCCTGCAAGCCTCGGCGAAAAGCTGCCGCGTGACGGACAGGCCCTGACCCACAAGGGTGCGAAGCTGGCATGGCATGCCCTTGATGCCACGCAGTGGGACGCCAAGCTGTTCTACTTCGCCGCAGCCTACGGCAAGCCGACTTATGGTGTGATCTTCTGGGCAACAACAGTGATCGAGGCGCCACGCGACATGCCCGAGGCCCGCCTCGCCGTTGGCTCGAATTCCGCCTCGATGTGGTGGCTGAATGACAAGGAAGCCGCAGCCCTGTTTGGTGACCGCCGCATGGTCATGGACGATGTCGTTTCGCCCGCCCTCGGTTTGAAGAAAGGCCGAAACGTCCTGCAGGGCGCAGTGATCAACGGCCCCGGCTTGTCCGATTTCGCGGTCCGCTTTGTCGACGGCAAGGGCCAGCCCATCCGCGATCTCAAAGTAACCCTGCGCTGAAAGAGGCCCTCATGAACCACAAGCTTCTCGCTGCAGTTGCGGCCATCGCCTGCCTGCCCGCCTCGCTCCTCGCGCAGAGCAATCCCGTCGCGCAAATGGAGGGGGAACCCTACATCCACGATCCGTCGACAATCGTCGAATCCGATGGCCGTTACTACACGTTCGGAACTGGCAAGGGCGGTCTGGTTTCATCTGATGGCTGGAACTGGACAGGCGGGCCGGTGCGCCCCGGCGGCGGCGTGGCCCCGGACGTGATAAAACTGGGTGATCGCTACTACGTGGCGTGGGCTGTTGGCGGCGGCGGGATGAACGGCGGCCACAAGAGCGATGTGAAAATCATGTGGACCAAGTCGCTCGACCCTGCGTCGAAAGACTTCGAATTTCATGACGTCGGAACTGTTGCATCCAGCGACGGCTTCGAGAACAACGACGCGATCGATCCCGCCTTTCTGCTCGCCGAAGGTCGCCTGTGGCTCAGCTACGGCACCTACTTCGGCACGATCCGCATGGTCGAACTCGATCCGAAGACTGCCCAACGCCTGCCCGGTAATCAACCCGTCGATATCGCGATTGACATGGAAGCCACCGCCCTCCTGCATCGTGACGGCTGGTACTACCTACTTGGCACCCACGGCACCTGCTGCGATGGACCGAACTCCACCTACAACATCCGCGTCGGCCGTTCGCGCAGCCCGCTGGGGCCCTATGTCGACAACTTTGGCGTGCCCCTGCTGAAAGGGGGCGGCAAGCTGGTCTGGGGATCGAACGGGCGCGGTCGCGGCGCTGGCCACTTCGGCCTCGTCGATCTGGGTGACGGCGTGGAAAAGTTCTCGTTCCATTACGAGGCTGACATGGACCGGTCTGCTCGCAGCGTGCTGGCAATCCTTCCCCTCACCTGGAAGAACGGTTGGCCCGTAGGACAGGAAAATCTTCGCCCCGGCACATACGAAATCCAGTCCGAACGCGGAGGCGCGCTGCAGCTGGCAGTCGATGAAGTCCGGCTGCCGTGGTCGTGGACCGGATTTGGCCCGCCGAAGGAGCCGGTGAAGCCAGTGCCCGACCAGACACTTGAGCAAAACCGGGCCGTCTGGCCAAAGGGCAATATCCCGGTAGACATGGGTGCCTATCAGGTTCGGCCCAACCAGCACTGGACGATTGCACCCGTAACTGGCGCTGGTGGCTGGTTCGGAGCGCCATATGTCAAGATCGTCGTCGCCGGAACCAGTCACGCCCTCGCCGCAACGCCGACAGGCGATGTCGTGGCCGTGCCGGAATACACTGGCACGCCCGAACAGCTCTGGCGGATCGATATGCTGGCGGACGGCACCTATCGCATCGTGCCCAAAGCCACGCCCGATCCGATGAAGCCGCTGGCCCTCGCCGCCGTCGGCGCCAGTACCCCGCGCCTCGTCCGCTTCGATCAGAATTCGGACGCCGCCAGATGGACTTTCCGCCTGCCCTGATCAAATGGACTGACAGATGGCCAATCGTGCTGACGACGTCGAACTGCTGGACTTTGCCGAAATTGCGCCCAAATAGGACACAGGGGCGCAAGGAGCTGATAGTGTCGCGAAGCAAGGAACAGGGCGGGGACGCGATCGACAGATCAGACAAATCACTTCGGCTGCACGGCAGCATTGCGCGCGATCTCGGCATAGCCATTGTCACGGGCAAGTATCCTCCCGGCCACGTGCTGACCAGCGAAGTAGATTTTGCCGAGCAGAATCACATTTCGCGCACCGCCTATCGCGAGGCGATCCGCATTCTCGCCGCCAAGGGCTTGGTTGAAAGTCGCCCGAAGGCAGGAACCAAGATTACCGATCCCTCGCGCTGGCACATCCTCGACCCCGACGTCCTCGCCTGGACCTTCGAGGGCGAGCCGAGCCAGGCCGCGATTGATGATTTGTTCGAACTGCGACTTATTATCGAACCGGCGGCAGCGGAAATCGCGGCCAAGCGCCGTTCCGGCACGCAACTGGCGCAGATGGGCCATGCGCTTGAAGAAATGGCCAAGCACACACTGGCTTCGCCCCTTGGCCAGGCGGCGGATCAGAACTTCCACACCACCCTGCTGAAGGCCACCGGCAACATGGCGCTGATCTCGCTGGCCAGCACGATCTCGGCCGCGGTGCGGTGGACCACGATCTACAAGCAGCGCAAGCGCAAGCTGCCGCGTGATCCCCTGCCCGATCACCGCGTGCTGTTCGATGCCGTGGCGGATGGAAATGGCCCGGCCGCGCGCGCTGCGATGCAGAACCTGATCGAGCTTGCGCTGGCAGACATCAATCCCCCAGCGTGAGGATCGAGCCTGTGCATTTCGCTGGACAGCAACGCATTTAGTCATACTTATTATCCGGTAGCGGTAACGCTGCCGGATCCGGCCACTAGCCTGATCTGCTAACAAGCCTGGAAGCTTGAAGGATCGGGAAGAGCAATGTCACTCACACGCAGGCAGGCCATCGCAACAGGCGCGGCGGTGGCCAGCCAAGGACTTGTCAGGCTTCCGGCCGGAGCCACCACGCCCCGTCGCCCTCGCAACGATATCCTCTGGTATCGCCAGCCTGCCAAAGAGTGGACCGAGGCGCTCCCTGTTGGCAACGGCAGGCTTGGCGCAATGGTGTTCGGCGGCACGGCCATCGAACGGATCCAGCTGAACGAGGACACACTGTGGAGCGGCGGACCGTATGATCCGCTCAATCCCAAGGCCAATCCCGAAGCCGTCGAAGAGGTGCGTCGCCTGATCTCCGAACGACGGTTCGCCGAGGCCGAGGCAATGGCCAACGATTGCCTTATCGCGCGACCTGTCGGCCAGATGTCCTACCAGACCTTCGGGGACCTGTTCATCGAGATGGATCTGAAGGACGAGCCGGAGGCGTACACCCGCCAACTCGATCTGGACACGGCAACTTCCCTGACCCGGTTTGACATCTCAACCGGCACGATAACGCGCAAAGTTCTGGCCAGCCCCGTCGATCAGGTCATCGCCATCCGCCTGTCCGCGACAAAGGGGGCGAACCTGAGGTGCGTCCTCCGCCTCGAAACCCCGCAGGATGCAACGGTCGTCGCCACGAGCCAATCCCGAAGCGGCGAAATCCGCGTCGAAGGCCGCAACCGTTCAGATCAGGGTGTGCCCGCTGCCTTGCGCCTGGCCGGCCAGCTGGCGGTGAAGGCATCGGACGGCACTGTCGTTGTCCAAGGATCAGATCTCGTCATCGAAGGCGCAACTGAGGCAACCATCCTCGTCGCTATCGCCACCAGCCATTCGGGCGATCCCGTTGCTACCGTCGAACGGCAGATCACGGGCGCTGTGTCACGTTCCTGGTCTGACCTGTGCAAGCGGCATATTGCCGAGCATCGCCGCCTTTACCGCCGCGCCTCTCTCGATCTGGGCACCGCCAGCGCCTTGCCCACCGACGAGCGCATAAAGGCCAATGTCGATACGGATGAGCCAGCGCTCGCCGCACTCTATTTCGCCTATGCCCGCTACCTGATGATCTGTTCGTCGCGCCCTGGCACGCAGCCCGCGAATCTGCAGGGCATCTGGAACGAAAGCACCAAGCCGCCATGGGGATCGAAGTACACGATCAACATCAACACCCAGATGAACTACTGGCTGGCGGACCCTGCAAACCTCGGCGAATGTGCCGAGCCGCTGCTGCGCATGGTTCGCGAGCTTGCCGTCAGCGGCGCGAAGACCGCCCGGTCCATCTATGGGGCCAGAGGCTGGGTCGCCCATCACAATACCGACCTGTGGCGTGCCTCCAGCCCGATTGACGGCGCGGCCTGGGGCATGTGGCCAATGGGCGGCGCATGGCTTTGCAACGCCCTGTGGGATCGCTGGGATTACGGCCGCGATCGCGCCTGGCTCTCGGCGATCTACCCGTTGATGCGTGGCGCGGCAGAGTTCTTCCTGGATACTTTGCAGCCCTCACCACAAGGGCTTGTCACCTCGCCCTCGATCTCGCCCGAGAACCGCCACCCCTTCGGCGCTTCGGTCTGCGCGGGCCCGGCCATGGACCGCCAGATCCTGCGCGACCTGTTCGCCCGGACTGCCGCCGCAGCGGTAGTGCTGGGCAAGGACGATGACTTCGCCGAGCGTCTCCGCAAGACCCGCGCCGCGCTCGCGCCTGATCGGATAGGCGCGGCCGGGCAGCTACAGGAATGGCTCGAAGACTGGGACGAAGCCGCCCCCGAACAGGATCACCGCCACGTCTCGCACCTTTATGCGCTCTACCCCAGCCATCAGATTGACCCCGACGGTACGCCGGATCTCGCCCGGGCAGCCCGGGTATCGCTGAACCGGCGCGGTGATGAAACGACCGGATGGGCAACCGCCTGGCGCATCGCACTTTGGGCACGGCTGCGGGATGGCGAGCGCGCGCACAAGATTCTGCGCAGTCTGCTTTCGCCCACTCGCACTTATCCAAACATGTTCGATGCCCACCCGCCCTTCCAGATTGACGGCAACTTCGGTGGCAGCACGGCCATCGTCGAAATGCTGATGCTAAGCCGTAACAACTCGCTTCACCTTCTTCCCGCCTTGCCGAGGGCCTGGCCCAATGGAAGCGCGCGAGGGCTCGTCGCGCGGGGCGGGCTTGTGGTCGATCTCGCCTGGACGGCAGGGCATCTCGCATACGCGCGGCTTCAGCCTATGTACGATGGGACGATCGAAGTCCGTCTTGGCAATGTGCGCCGCACTTTGAGGCTTTCAGCAGGGCGCGCAATGACGCTGAAAGGCTCGACACTGGCGACAAGCTGAAACCTCTTGCCCTGCCGGGCGTTGCGCTGGCACTTGGACATCTGTGGGCCTTGCCACAAGACGGGGGATCAATGCTGGAGCGCAACAGGATCGAAAGGGGAGGATTTATCCTCCTCTTGGTGATGGTCACCCTCGGGCTTACGCTCGTTGTTTCCCATTTCCTCAGCGCGATGCTCTGGGCCGCGCTGGCCGCCATCATGTTCCATTCGCTGAACGATCGCCTGCTCGAACGTTGGCCCGAAAAGCGCACACGCGCAGCTACTATGACGCTGCTGATCATTACCTTCGCTGTGATCATCCCGGCGATGCTGATCGGCACCATGGTGGTTGAACAGGCCTCCGGCGTATTCGAACAGATGCGAACCGGCCAGATCAACTTCGCAGCCTACTTCGAACAGGTGCATGATGCCCTTCCGCTGCGGCTCCAAGGCGTGCTCGAGAACGCTGGTTTCGGCACATTCGAACTGGCGCAAAGCAAGATTTCCGAAGCGCTTGGCAACAGTGCCAGCATGATCACCCAGCGCGCGCTGGCAATCGGTGCCGACGCCGCCTCGTTCCTGCTCGCCTTCGCGGTCGGCCTTTACGTGACCTTCTTTCTATTGCGCGATGGTTACGCCCTCGGACCGCAGATCGAGCGCGCTCTGCCGCTTGAACCGTCCATCGCCAGCCGTCTGGTCGATCGCTTCGTCACGGTCGTTCGTGCCACGATCAAGGGCTCGGTCCTTGTCGCGCTTGCGCAGGGCGCGCTTGGTGCGATCACATTTGCCATTGTGGGCCTGCCGGCCTCGCTGCTGTGGGGCACGCTCATGGCGATTGCCGCACTTCTCCCTGCCATCGGGCCGGCAATCGTCTGGGCGCCGGTAGCGATCTACCTCTTCGCCACCGGTGCAATCTGGCAGGGCGCCGTGGTGATCGGATCGGGCGTCGTGGTCATCGGCCTTGCCGACAATGTCCTGCGGCCGATGCTGGTCGGTCGCGATACCGGCATTCCTGACTGGCTGGTGCTGGTAACCACGCTCGGCGGCATCGAACTGCTCGGCCTGTCCGGCATTGTCGTCGGCCCAGTCGTCGGTGCGCTCTTCCTGACTGGCTGGCAGATCCTGACCGAACAGAGACTGGCGCTCCACCCTGCCGAAGGGCAAGGCGAAGCGCCCTGATCATTACTTCGGCAGGTCGACTACCCGGTCTATGCTGAAAGTGGTCTCCGTCCCCGGCAGCCCGCTGTCGGGCTGGCCACCGCCAAGGTTCAGGCGATAGGTTCCTGCAAAGACCTGCCGTACACCGTCCGGGCGCACCGCCGAAAGGTCACGCGGCGAAAGCTCGAGCGTCACGGCCTTGCTTTCTCCCGGCTTCAGGGAAACCCGCTGCAGCCCGCGCAGCGCCACGCGCGGTGCGCCGGGCTGTTCGGGGAAGCGCAGGTAGGCCTGAACGACTTCCTCACCCTCGCGCGCGCCGGTGTTGGTCACCTGCGTCGTCACGCGGATGCCGTTGGCCGTGCTGCCGCCGACAGGCTCGATCTTCGCCGGGCCATAGCCGAAGGTCGTGTAGCTGAGGCCAAAGCCGAAGCCATAGACCGGCTTGCCGGTGAAGTAGCGATAGGTCCGCCCCTTCATCGAATAATCGGTGAAGGCTGGCAGGTCCGTCGTGTCCTTGTAGAACGTCAGCGGCAGGCGGCCGGAGGGGTTGGTCTTGCCGGTCAGCACGTTGGCAATGGCAAGCCCGCCGGCCTGCCCCGGATACCAAGCCTCGACCAGCGCGTCGGCATTGTCCCTGGCCCATGAAAGGTTGATCGGGCTGCCATTCATCGTCACCACGACGAGCGGCTTGCCCAGCGTCCGCGCGCGGATCAGCAGTTCGCGCTGGTCCATCGGTAGTTCAAGGCTGGTCTTGTCGCCGCCATCGAAACCTTCGATCTTGAGCGGCATTTCCTCGCCTTCGAGGTCCGCCGTCAGCCCGACGACCGCCACCAGCACATCGGCCTCAGCCGCGCCGCGTACAAGATCGCCCCAGGGATCGCGGCTGATGCGCTTCCAGAACAAGCCCGGCCCGGCAGCGCCGCCGCCTTCGATGTCGAAGTGCAGCGGATAGCGCTCGCCCTTCTTGAGTTCGACCTCGACGTACTTCGGGGGCTCGCCCCACAGCGAATAGTGATCGGACGTGATCACCGGCTTCCCCCCGATCTCGATCGCGCCCTTCACCGCGGTCACGCCCATCTTGTAGAGCCCGCTTTCGGGCGCCACGAAGAAGCCGTCCCACACCACCTTGTGCGCAGGGCTCACCTCTTTCAGCTGCATGGCGCTGCTCTTGAGGTTCGTCTCGATCCGGGTGACCACCGGCTTCGCGCCGAACGTCCGCTCCCCGCGCGGCTTCGAAGGGTCGACCGCGTTGTAATAGACAGCCTTCAGCCCCGGCTTGCCGTCGGGCGTCAGGAAATTGCCATCGGTCACCAGATCGCCATCGACGATCGAGGGCGAGAACGGCACGTAATTCACCTGTGCCCCCGGCATCGCGCGACGAAGGCCATCCACCACCGAGATCGGCGGAGCGGAGTTTGCCGAGGAATAGTTGCCGCGCAACACGCGGGTCGCATCGCCCAGCGGCCCGATCACGGCAACCCGTGCACCGGGCTTCAGCGGCAGAACGCCCGAGTTCTTGAGCAGGACAAGGCTCTTCTCGGCGGACTTCAGCGAAAGGTCCCAACCCTCCTGCGTGCCGACTGCACTGACTGGCGTGGCATTGGGCTTGCGAGCGGCCATCCCGCCGAGGTCGCCATTGCGGTAGCGTGCCGAGAACAGGCGCACCAGCACGCGATCAAGGTCACCTTCGGTCAGATAGCCAGCCTTCAGCGCGGCCTTGTAGCGATCGGCCAGACCCTTGGCCTCGCCAATGGTGCCTGTGTGGCACTCATTGTCAACGCCAGCCAGCAGGCCCACCGCCACGCCCGAAGCAGCATCGGGCGTGTACTTGTGGCGGTCATAGATATCGACCACCGCATCGCAGTCCGAAACGACATAGCCCTTGAAGCCCCATGCCCCGCGCAGCCGGTCCTTCAGCAGGAGGTCGCTGGCACAGGCCGGTTGCCCATCCACGCGGTTATAGGCGCACATGATCGATCCAGCCTTGCCTTCCACAATCGCGGCGCGAAACGCAGGCAGATAAGTGTCTTCCAGATCGTGGCGCGAAACCATGATGTTGTCGGTGTGCCGCGTCGGCTCCGGCCCGGAATGCACGGCAAAGTGCTTGGGGCTGGCGATCACGTCGGGCAATTCGGGGTTCGGCCCCTGAATGCCCTTCACATAGGCGACGCCCAGTTGCGCCGTCAGGTAAGGGTCCTCGCCATAGGTCTCCTGCCCCCGGCCCCAGCGCGGATCGCGGAAGATGTTGATGTTGGGCGCCCAGGTATCGAGCCCAGTGCCGATCTTGCCGAGATGCCCGGTCTGCCGCGCCAGCGTATGCAGGCCCTGCAGTTCGGTGCTGATTACCCGCGCCACGTCATGGATCAGGGGCGGATCGAAGGTGGCGGCAAGGCCGATCGATTGCGGGAAATTCGTGGTCGGCACCGCACCGCCAGCGCCATGCAGGCTCTCGGTCCACCAGTTGTAGGCCGGAACGCCGAGACGCGGAATTGCCGGTGCAACGTTCAGCAACTGCTCCACCTTCTCGTCGGTGGTCATTTTGCCGACAAGCGACGAAGCCAACTGGTCTGCCTCGGCCCGAGGATCGGTCACCTGCGCGTGAGCACCGGAGATAGTTAACGCTACCAAGCCTGCAGAAGCGAGCAGCACTCGCGCGAGGCCGCGCGTTGGCAATGAACTGGCGATCACGATTTTCCTCTCAAGTATCCCGTACCGATGCGACCCGGCAGGGCTGGTCTTTGCGGATCAGACTGGCTGCAATCCGTATTTCACGATGCGGTCGATCAGGTCTCGATGTTTGGGTAGACTGCCAAGCATCCGCGAGGTCATGTCGGCATTCTCCGCCCGCGCGCGCCGCGCCTCACGCACTTCCGGCTCCAGAGTCAGCGCCGAAACCTCGGTTCGGAAGCCCATGCCATAGAGCACGTACTGGTACGACGCAGATGGGAACACCTCGTCCACCCGATCAAACTCTTCGTGCATGTACGGCCCCTGATACTGCCACAGCGCCATCAGTTCCTGCAGCCTCTCGGGGATAGAGGCCGGGTCCATGTTGTCACGCCAGAAGGCAGTGTCGCGTCTCTTGCTCAACACGTAGTGCAGCTTGAGGAAGTCGATGATGCGGCCCCAGCGGTACAGCGTCTTCTCATTGTAGCGCCGCGCCACCACGTCCATCACCTCGCGCACCGGTGGCATCTGGTCGGCGATCATCTTGGCCGAAAGCTCGATCAGCACGATGGCCGATGCTTCCAGCGGCTCGAGGAAACCCGCCGCCAGGCCGACGGCCACGCAGTTGTTCTTCCAGAAGGTCTCGCGATGGCCCGAACGGATGTCGATCTTGCGCACCGAAAGGCCTTCGGCTGCGGGGCCGACATAGGCGCGCAGCTCAGCCTCTGCGTCCTCTCGGGAAACATGACGGCTTGAATAGACATGCCCCACGCCCCGCCGCGTCGGCAGACCAATGTCCCAGATCCAACCCGCTGATTGCGCGGTCGAAATGGTGTGCGTCGCCACCGGCGCATCGGGCGCTGGATATGGCACCTGCATCGCCAGCGCGGTGTCGCAGAACAGCACGTCATTGCAGTCCTTGAAGCCCACGCCCAGCGTCTGGCCGAGCAGCAGGCTGCGCATGCCGGTGCAATCGATGAACAGATCGCCGCTGATCTCGCCCGCCTGCTCAGTGCTGATCGCGCGGATGTCGCCGCTTTCGTCCTGGAGCACTTCCCGCATGTCGGCCAGCACGTGGCGCACGCCCAGTTTCCCGGTGCAATGCCGCTGCATGAACGGTGCGAACTTCCCGGCATCGAGATGATAGGCATAGTTCGCCTGCCCCTCGTACTCGGCGTTGACCATCGATTTGGGCGCAAGGTTCTCGTCGCACAGCCGCCCTTGCGGACAGACGGCGTCGCAGAAGGTCTCGCCGTTGTCGCCGCCCTCGTTCAGCGTGCCCGCGAGCCAGTGCGGCGCAAGGTTCAGCTGCCCGAATCGCTGTGGCAGGACCAGTGGATGGTAATAGGCGTCATCCTCGGCGCCCGTGGTCCACTTCGCGAAGAGCGCGCCCTGCTTGAAGGCGGCATCGCATTCGCGGAAGAAATCGGTTTCGGAAATGCCCACGCTCTTCAGCGTCGAGCGCAATGTCGGCCAGGTCCCCTCGCCCACGCCAATGATCGGCACGTTGGGGCTTTCGACCAGTGTGACGGAGAAATCGTGTCCGATCCGCGCTTTATGCTTTGCGGCAATGATCGCTGCGGTCAGCCACCCGGCTGTTCCGCCACCGACAATCACGACATCGCGCACTGCACGAACCATCCGCGTCCTGCTCCGTCCTGTTTTTGCAGCAGTGCCGGGGCTTGAAACCCCGGCACTACCTTCACGTCTTATCAGTAGTTGAAACGGGCACCGAAGACAAAGCGGCGGCCGTAATTGAACGTGTCGAGCGACATGTTCGAGAAGCGGCCATAAGTGCTGTAGTTCGAATTGTTGAGGTTGGTGCCCTCGACAAAGACCGACAGCTGCTTGGTCACCTGGTAGCTCGCGCTGGCATCGATCTGGAACTGCTTGTTCACGTTGACCGGTTCCGCACCGAACGTGCCGCCCTGACCCTGGCCAAGACCCAGCAAGTACTTGTCGCGCCAGTTGCCGGCAACACGCACTTCCAGACCGTTCTTGTCATAGAACGCGACGAGGTTCGCCGAGTTGGCAAGGCCAGTGATGGCGAATGCCGAACCCGAGATGTCCGAAGTGTCGAAGTTGCGGTTGGTGTTGACCAGCGTGGCGTTGGCATTGAAGCCGAAGCCAGTCTCGCCGAACACCTGCTGCCAGGCGATTTCCACGCCGCGCACAACGCCGTCCGGACCGTTGACCTTGCTGTTCACCTGGAACTGCGCGGGCTGGTTGGTGAACGGATCGACCACGCCATTGATCGTCTGGGTGCTGACGCCGCCGACGATGAAGTTCGAGATGAACTTCATGAAGCCGTTGACCGCGAAGTACGAGTTGGAACCGTAGTACCATTCGACGCCCAGATCGAGGTTGTCGGCAAGGTAGGGCTTGAGGCCGGCATTGCCGCCCGATGCCGCAAGGCTGCCCTTGCGCAGCGTGCCGAGATTGATGGTCGGACGCAGATCCCCCAGCGCAGGACGGGTCAGCGTGCGCGAGGCATCGAAGCGCAGGATCAGGTTCGGCTTCACTTCCAGCTTCACGTCAAGGCTCGGCAGGACGTAGTTGTAGGAAATGCTGCGCTCGATCAGCTGCTGCGGCGTAAAGCTCCCCACCTGGATCAGCGTCGGGTCGGTCGGTACGGTGATCAGGTTCACCGGGTTGCGACCGATCGCGCCCGAAGTCAGCTTGGTGTACTCGTCACGAACACCAGCGCTGACCTTGAACGGCATATCGCCGATCTCGCTCTCGAAGTTGATGCGCAGGTAGGCAGCGAAGGTCTGCTCCTTCACGTTCAGCACGCTGTCCGGATTGAAAGCAGGCGCGGTGGTGCCACGTCCGGTTGCCTCCAGCACCTTGTAAACCGCAACTGGATCGTACTTGATGATCGCCGGGGCAAGGTTGCCCTGATACCCGGGGATGAAGTTGTTGGTGCTGATGATGCCTTGGTAGATGCTGTCAGGCAGCGGAGCCACGGCGCCGGTGCGGCCCGATGGTGCGCCGTAGCCGCCATAGCGGAAGAACGTGCCGTTCACGAACGGGCTTTCGCCTTCCTGATGGTATTTGTTCTCCTGGAAGCTGCCGCCGAAGTGAACCTTCAAGTTATCGCCATCCCACTTGCCGCCAATCTTGATCTGCTTGACCAGGTTGGTGAAGTAGTTGGGGAAGCCTGCAATCACGTGGCTGCCGATCAGCGATTTGTCGGTGAAGCGCGAAACGTCTCCGCCCGGACCAACATCGTGGATGCTCGGCAGGAAGTCACTGCTCGGCCCACCGATCTTCACGCCGGTGTTAGCACCCAGAATCGTGGAATAATTGGTGCACGAAGTCGGTGCGGTGGTCGGCGTTGCGCCCGCCGGATAGCTGCAGCCGGTCGAAAGGAACGGCCCGTTCGGATCGGCATTGGTGCCGCCGTAACCGATGTCCATCGCGTTCTGGTAGCCATTGCGGCCGGGATTCAGGACGGAGCGCGAAAGCGAAGCGTCGAAGTCGAAGCTCAGGCGGTCCGATGCATCCCACTTCAGGTTGCCACCGAACATGTAGGTCTGGTTGATCGTCCGCGCGAGGCTGGCGTTGAAGTCCATCGGCGTGCCGAACTGGTTGAAATCAACAACGGTGCCATTGCCGTCCTGCTTCACATTGCGCAGGTCATCACCGTTAAACCATGCGCCGTAACCGTAAGTCGCAGTGTTCAGCGTCTGGCGCGTGAAGTTGCCGTCGAGAGTCAGCAGCACATCGTCGCTGGCCTGCCACTGATAGGCAAGGCGGCCGTCGATGCGCTCATCCTTGGTGGTGATCTGGTTGGCGCCGACCTGCTGCGGGAACCAGCCCAGCACGTTCTTCTTGGCAGGCGTGAAATCGCTGGTCTGGCAAGCGGCCTGCGCCTGGCACTGATAGAAGTAGTTGCCGATCCAGCCCGGGATGAACACCTGGTTGGTTTCGGTGTCGACACGGCGATAGGCGGCATAGGCAAGGATGCCCATGGTATCGTCGGCAAAGCGCGTGCTGGCGAGCGCCGCACCCGAAGGCGTGACCTTGCCGCTGCGATCCTGCACAGCACCCGATGCCTTCACCGCAAACTTGCTGTCCGCGCTGTCGAACGGCTTGGGCAGGGCAACGTTGATCGTCGCACCGATGGCGCTCGCACCCAGTTCGACGTCAGGCGTCTTGTAGACCGAGATGTTCGAAACAAAGTCCGAACCGATCGTGGTGAAATCCACCGCGCGACCGCCCGATGCGGTCGAAAGGTGGCGACCATCGAACTGCGTGTCGTTGAAGTCACCGCCAAATCCGCGCACGGTCACGCCATTGGCTTCGCCACGTGCGCCGGAACGCTGGATCGAAATGCCCGGAAGTCGCTGCAGCGCATCGGCCACGTTGGCATCCGGGAACTTGCCGATGTCCTCGGCAGAGATCGCATCGACCACACCCGATGACGTGCGCTTGATTTCCATGTTGCGCTGAAGCGAGCCGCGGATACCGGTTACGATGATCTCGGCATTGCTAGGCTCGTCCACACTGGCCTGTGCCGCTTCCTGCGCCACCGCCGGCATGGCCGCTGCAAGCGCAATAGCACCTGCCGCACTCCCGATCAGGAGCCGCGAATTGATGGACATCCTCATTATCCTCTCCACTGCTATCTCTGACGGCCCCCCCGCCCGGGAAGATGATCCAACTCGGCCCGCCCCACACAATCAGGACCAGCAGCCGGAATAGAGAGCACGCATTCGGAGAGATCGCGCACGGACGAACCCGTGATTCCAGAAACCTCTCAACCATGCAGGCGCTCTGTCAGCGTCACCTTGCGAGACCGGTGTAACTGATCTAGGTAGCGCTATCAATAATAAATTGTCTGCGGAATGAGCAGCGTGCTTCACAGTGTTGCAAGTGTGCCGCAGATACGCTTAGACCATCGAAGATAGCGCACACATCGCGCTGCCCTGCAATGAGCGCCAAACTGCGCCAGATACGACGAAACCGGGAGAGGACAATTGGCGGAACAGCTCGAAATCCTGAGCGCAGAAGCGCACCGCAACCTCGCAATGCACCGCTTCGCGGGCCAGCATCCGCACATGGTACAGATCGTCCTGCCAGAAGTGGAAGCCGCAGCTTCGTGCTGCCCGGTGTTCCTCGCCAAGTCTCCCGAGACTGGCCGATTCGCCCTCGTCGCACTGTTCGGATTCGCGCCCGGCGAGGTGCTCGTCGAAGGCGCAGACACTGGCAGCGCAGCCTTTCTTCCGCTCGACCTTCAGCGCCAGGGCTTCTTCACTTCGGACGACAACATCGCGGTCGACATTGCGCATCCGCGTTTTGCGCAAGGCGCCTCGATCGCCCTGTTCGATGAAACCGGAAGCCCCACCATCGCGATGCGGGCGGTGCAGCGTGCGATCGGCACGCTGATGGGCAGCGCAGGCCAGACTGAACAGTTCATCGCCGCGCTGGTTCAAGGAAAGCTGGTCGAGCCGGTCGACATTTCCCTCAGCTTCGATGACGGGCAGACCGTGAGGCTCGATGGTCTCTATTCAGTCAGCGGCGAGGCCTTGTCTGCAATCGATGATAATGAAATGATCAGACTATTTCGCAATGGCTCGCTGCAGGCTGCATTCGCCATCCGCGCTTCCTTGCGTCAGGTGGGGATTCTGGCACGCCGTCGCAACGATCGGATCACGCAGCCTTCGCTCCAGAGCTGGGCCTGAGCAGGCGTAGGTCGATGCTTGAGACGCCGCTTCTTGAATTTTCAGGTGACGATCCGTCCCTTGGCGATGCCGAAGCCTTCCATGGATCTATCGTTCTCGGATGCCGTCCGGCCGTCATCCGGGGCATGTGCACTGATTTCGCCGCTATCAACGCTGCTCGCCATTCATCGCGTGCCGCGCTCGAATATCTGTTGAAGTTCGATATCGGGCGCCGTCCCCAGGTATTCCAAGGCGACCCTGCCAATGCCGGACGCTATTTCTACGCGCCTGACTTGTCCGGCTTCAACTTCACGCGCACCGAGCTGGGCCTTGCAGAAGCATTTCAGCGCATCCTGGCCCATGCAGACGACACTTCCGCGCCAACGACCTACATCGGATCCCTGGTCGCGCCTGCCTACTTGCCGGGCTTTGCCGAAGCGAACCGCGTTGCCATCGTTCCCCCTTCGGTCGAACCCCGGCTGTGGATCGGCAACCCATCCACGGCTGCTGCCCATTACGACGCCTACGAGAACCTCGCCTGCGTGATCGCCGGGGAGCGCACCTTCACGCTCTATCCGCCCGACGCGATCGGCGATCTCTACATCGGCCCGATCGACAACACGATGGCCGGGCAACCCGCGAGCCTTGCCGCCGGCAATCCCGATCCTGCGCGCTACCCCCGCTTCGAAAAGGCCCGCGAACGCGCTGTTACAGTCACCCTGCAGCCCGGAGACGCCCTGTTCCTGCCCAAGCTGTGGTGGCATCAGGTCGAGGCCAAGGCCCCGGTCAACGTCATGCTGAACTATTGGTGGGATGCCACCGCCACCGGGCCTGACACACCGTCCCTGTCGATGCTGCATGCCATGATCGCCATCGCCGAACGCCCCGAGGCCGAGCGCATGGCCTTCCGCGCCTTCTTCGATCACTACGTTTTCCGCACCGAGGGCCACCCCCTCGCCCACCTGCCCGAGGACAAGCGCGGCGTCCTCGGCAATCTCAAGGCCAACTACGGCCAGATTCGCGCCATGCTCGTCCGCGCCCTGCGCGGCAGCTGACGACCAGAACCACCACCGGGAGATAGTCCAATGCGCCTCTTGCCCCTGATGACACTCTCAGCTCTCGCAATGGGAGCGCTACCTTTAAGCTCGCCTGCAGTCGCCCAAGTCCAGACGCCGGCCCCTTCAGCCATTCCCGGCGCGCCGAAGGCCACAGTCCAGAAACTCACGGTGCATGGCAACGCGCTTGAGAACGCCCTTGAAGGCGACAGCGCGGATCGCGAGGTCTTCGTCGTCCTTCCGCCCAGCTACGGCAAAAGCCCGAAGCGCCGATATCCCGTCGTCTATGCGCTGCACGGATACTCGATCGGTGCGCAGCAATGGATGGGCGAAATCCACGTGCCGCAGGTGATCGAGGGCGGCATGGCCCAAGGCGCGCGCGAGATGATCTACGTCTTTCCCGACAGCAAGACCGTGCACAACGGCTCGATGTATTCCTCGTCCGCCACCACCGGCAACTTCGAGACCTTCATCTCGCGCGATCTCGTCGCCTATGTCGATAGCCACTTTCGCACCCTGCCCACACGCGAGAGCCGAGGCCTCGTCGGCCATTCCATGGGAGGCTACGGCGCAACCCGCATCGGCATGAAGCATGCCGACGTATTCGGCGCGCTCTACCTGATGAGCCCGTGCTGCCTCTCGGCGCGCGGCCTGTTCGGCGTCACGCCTGAGGCCATGCAAGCCTATGCCGCGATGAAGAGTCCCGCCGATTCGGCAAAGCTGCAATGGGCGCAGCGCGGCACGCTTGCCGCCGCCGCCGCATGGTCGCCCAACCCCAAGAACCCGCCGCTCTACCTCGATCTGCCGCTCACCGCCGACGGCAAGACGCGCGACGATGTGATGGCCAAGTGGGCCGCCAACGCGCCCCTCGCCTTCGTTGACCAGTACATCCCCAACATGCGCCGCTACGCCGCCATCGCCATGGATGTGGGCGACAAGGACGGCCTCAAGACTGACACCGAGACCCTGCACAAGGTGCTGGAAACCTACGGCATCGCCAACAGCTTCACGCTCTACGAGGGCGATCACACCAACCGCGTCGCCTTCCGCTTCCAGGAACAGGTCGTGCCGTTCTTCAGCCAGCATCTCGCATTCGGAGCGGCAAAGTGAAGCGCCTCGCCATCGCAACCCTGCTTGCCGCCACCGCCCTCGCCTCCCCCGCCAGCGGCGCGGACAAGCCGCTGGATGCCAAAGGAACCTGGAGCGTCACTACCCGAGGCTCCGCCCCATTGCCGCCAATGGGCTGGAACAGCTGGAACGCCTTCGGCACCGACATTGACGAGGAGAAGGTCATCGCCTCGGCGCAACTGATCGTCGATTCCGGCCTCGCCGCCAAGGGCTACCGCTATGTCAACATCGACGATGGCTGGTGGGCCAAGCGGCGGCAGGCTGATGGCCGCGTGCTGATCCGCACCGACAATTTCCCCTCGGCCCGAACCGCCGATGGCAACACAAGTTTCCGCCCCTTCACCGATCGCCTGCACGCCATGGGATTGAAGGCGGGCATCTACAGCGAGATCGGCCGCAATAGCTGCGGCCAGATCTATGGCGATCCGAAGGGCCCCGGCCAGCCTGCCGGCACCATAACCGAGCGCGAGATCGGGCTCTACGGCCATATCGATCAGGACATCGCGCTCTATTTCGGCGAATGGAACTTCGATTACATCAAGGTCGATGGCTGCGGCATCCGCGCACTTGCGGCTGACAGTCCTCAGGTCAAATCAGGCCGCCTGCGCGCGCTCGATCCGCTGATCGATTACGATACGATCCCGCGCACCAATATCCCCGCAGTGAAGGCTCTGTTTGATCAGGTCGGCGAGGCCCTCTCGCGCAACAAGCCCGGCAACGATTTCGTCCTGTCGATCTGCCTGTGGGGCTCGGCTGACGTGCGCTCATGGGCGCGCACCCTCGGCAACCTTTCGCGCACCAGCGAGGACATCTCGCCCAACTGGGAGCGCATGCTGCATAATCTCGATTCCGCATCCCGGCGCGAGCTATACGCCAAGCCCAACAGCTGGAACGATCCCGACATGCTGTTCATTGGCAGCGGAGAGTTCGACGACGCACACCTCACCGAAGCGCGCTCGCATATGTCGCTCTGGGCCATGCTCAACGCCCCGCTGATCATCGGCTTCGATCTGCGCAAGGCCTCACCCGCAATGATGGGCGTCCTCGGCAATGCTCAGGTCATCGCGCTCAATCAGGATGCCGCCGCGCATCAGGCCGTGCTCGCCTATGATGGCGACAGCGTGCAGATCTTCACCAAGACGCTCGCCGATGGCTCAAAGGCAGTCGCCCTGTTCAACCGCACCGGCAGCCCGATCGACGTGAAACTGATCGCATCGCACCTCAAGTACCGCGCCGACCAACCCATCACCCTGACCGATCTGTGGGACGGCGGCACCCAGTCCTTTACCAGCGAAATGCCGGTCCACCTCGAACGCCACCAGACCCTGCTGTTCAAAGCCAGCGGCACGCGCGAGCGCGCGCAGGGCCTTTACCTGTCCGAACAACCCGGCAACGTGAATCCTGCGGTAGACGGCATCGTGCATCCCATGGCCGATCCGATGGTCTATCGCGGCCTCCTGCCCTGGCGCTCTACCAAGGCCGATGGCGAGCATCCCGTCTACGGCGGCTGGGGCGGCGCAAGGGCCGACGCAACACCCTTCGCCCAGACACCGAAGATCGCAGGCAGGACCTACCACAACGCCATCGGCACCCTCGCCAACTCCCGCCTCGAAGTCCGCAACACCGGCTTCTCGAGCTTCACCACTCTCGCCGGGATCGACGACTCCGTCGCCGACCCCGCCGTCCGCGTCCGCTTCTCGGTCCACGCCGATGGCAAGCTGCTCAAGCAGACTGGATGGATGAAGCCCGGCGATTCCCCGGCCACCATTGCCGTGCCAGTAAAGGGCGCAAGGATCGTGGAACTGGTCGCCGAGGGGAACCGCCCGGAGATGCAGACCGTCGCCGTCGACTGGGCCGAAGCCGCGCTGGATCGGTAAACTCACCGCCGCAACACCCGCCAGAGCCGCATCACACCCAGCGTCACCAGCGCCCAGAAGCCAAGATCCGCGACAAACGGTCCGGGCCGGAAGTCATCCTCCGGCCCGATCTGGTGCGGAACCGAAGTCTCGCCACTATCGGCCAGAAACGGTGCAGGCCACCCGGCCAGCTCACGCGGCAACCAGTTCTGCTCCAGCGCCCCCTCAAACCCGTACATTATGCGTTCGTCGGACGCGGGATGAATGATCGCGCTCGCGCAGGTCAGGAGCAGTGCGGAAGTGACCACGAATATCGTTCTGAGCATCTGATCCAAAACGCAGCAGCAATCCCAAAGTGCCACGGTAGCAAGGCACATGCAAAAATCGGCCCGGAAAGCGCGAAGCTCTCCGGGCCGTTCAGGTATGGCAGCAGTCTCAGGAGGGAGGATGGAGACCGCCGCAGGGCACTTGGTCAGATCACTTCGATACTTTCACCACCGTGACCGAGCGCGGCGGCAGCGCGATCGTCACGCCGTTGCCGGATGCCTTCCCGCTGATCGCCTTGGGCGCGACGACCGACGGTGCAGCGAAGGTGTTGACGCTGTCCACCTTGGGTGCGGTCAGCACTTCGCCGCTGGCAGTGCGGAAGCCCGGGATCGTCACGCTCGTGCCCGCATCGGGATCGACGTTGACGAGCGAGACCCACACCTGCCCGCTCTTGTCCTTGGCCGCCATGGCATCGACACGCGGGATCTTGCGTTCGCCCACCGCGTAGTCGCCGCTTGCGAACTTAACCGGGGCGAACTGCGCATCCTGGAACGGCACGTACATCCTGAACACATGATAGGTCGGTGTCAGCACCATCTTGCTGCCATCGGTCAGGATCATCGCCTGCAGCACGTTGATCATCTGCGCGATGTTGGCGATCTTCACGCGGTCCGCATGGCGCGCAAAGATGTTGAGGTTCAGCGCTGCGATCACGCCATCGCGCATTGAGTTCTGCTGCTGCAGGAAGCCAGGATTGCTGCCCGGCGTCGGGGCAAGCCATGCACCCCATTCGTCCACCGCGATCAGCAGTTTCTTTTCTGGGTCGTACTTGTCCATGATCGCCTTCTGCTTCTTGAGCAGAGTGTCCATGGACAGCGTGTCGCCGATCATCAGTGCATAGTCGTCATTGCCGAACCCGGTTGATGGGCGGCTCGGCGGCCAGCCGCCGCCAACCGTATACTTGTGCAGCGAAACGCCCTCGATATCCCAGGAATAGACGTGCGTGCTCCACGCCTTCATCACTTCTTCGGTATAGTCGAGCTTGTCGCTGTCCCAACCCACGGCGATACGCTTCATCCGCGCCGCGCCTTCACGCTGCGCCGGATTGAAGTTGCGCGTGAAGTTGGCGAAGCGCTTCATTTCCTCGACATAGTGGTCGGCAGACATCGCGCCACCGCAGCCCCAGTTCTCGTTGCCGAGGCCGAGGATCGGCACCTTCCACGGCGCCGGATGGCCGTTCGCAGCCCGCTCCTTCGCCAGCGTCGTGTCCTTCTCGGCGGTCATGTATTCGATCCAGGCAGAGGCTTCCGCCGCCGTGCCCGATCCGATATTTACCGAGATATAGGCCTCCGACCCGATCTGTTCGGCAAAGTCCATGAACTCGTGCGTGCCAAAGGCGTTGGATTCGGGCACGCCGCCCCAATTGGTGTTGATCTGAACGCGGCGCTTGTCGACAGGGCCAATGCCATCGCGCCAATGGTATTCGTCGGCAAAGCACCCGCCCGGCCAGCGCACGTTTGGCACCTTCAGCGCCTTGAGCGCCGTCACCACGTCGGTCCGGATGCCGCGAACGTTGGGAATGGGCGAATCCTTGCCCACCCAGACGCCACCATAGATTCCGGTGCCAAGATGTTCGGCGAACTGGCCGAAGATGTGCTTGTCGATCACTGGCCCGGTCGTGGCGGTATCAACCGTAACCTCAACCGATGCATCCTTTGCCAAAGCGGGCACGCTCAACCCTGCGGCGAATGTCGCCGCCAGCAGCGCGTTACGGAATGTCTTGGCAACGGACGTCATCGGATTCGCTCTCCTGTATCGCCGGGGGCATTCCCGCCCCCGGTTCTGTCTTTTGGCGTGGAACGGATCAGTGTCCGCCCCAGCCTTCCATCTGCTCCAGTTCCTTGCCCTTGGTCTCGGGCAGGAACGCCTTGACCAGCCAGAAGCTGACCGCTGCGCTCACGGTGTAGAGCACGTAGGTCTCGGCAAGGCCGAGGCCGCTCGCCATCGCGGGGAAGCTCTGCACCACCGCATAGTTCGCGCCCCACTGCGCCAGGCCGCACACCGCAAGCGCCGACCCGCGCAGCTGGTTGGGGAACATCTCGCCCAGCATGACCCACATGACCGGACCCCAGCTGACGTTGAAGAAGATCACGTAGATATTGGCCGCGATCACCGCGATCATTCCCAGCGAGGGGTCCATCTGAAGCGCACCGGCGGCATCGAGCGTTCCTTGCGAAAACGCCCAGCTCATCGCGCCGAGTGCCAGCGTCATGCCTGCCGAGCCAACCAGCAGCAGCGGCTTTCGGCCCACCTTGTCGACCAGCGCCATGGTGATGAAGCACGCCGCGATCGAAACCACGCCCGAGATGATGTTGCGTTCAAGCGCCGCCTTTTCGGAAACGCCCGCCAGCTTCCACAATGTCTCGCCGTAGTAGAAGATCACGTTGATGCCTACGAACTGCTGGAACACCGCGATGATCAGGCCCGCCCACACGATCGGGCGCAGAACCGTGCCCGGTGCCAGCACGTCGGCCAGGCGCGGGCGGTGATCGTCAGCGAACGAGGCACGAATTTCATCGACCTTGCGGTTCGCTTCGGTCGTGCCGAAAATGCGGGTAAGAACACCACGCGCGTCTTCCTCACGCCCGCTGCTGACGAGATAGCGCGGGCTCTCCGGAATGAACTGCAGCGCCACCAGGAACACCACCGCCGGCACCGCCTGCGCCAGATACATCCAGCGCCACGCAGGAACGCCAGCCAGCTCGCCCAGCGAATCCCCAGCCTGCTGCGCCAACACATAGTTGACGACAAAGGCTGCGGTCAGGCCGGTAATGATCATCACCTGCTGCACACTCGTCAGTCGCCCGCGGATCGCCGCTGGGGCCACTTCTGAAATATAGGCGGGCGAAAGTACGCTTGCCGCACCCACTGCCATGCCGCCAAGGAAGCGGAACACCACGAACAGCGTGTGATTGTCGGTGGTCCCCTGCACCAGCGCGCCGACTAGGAACAGGATCGCGGCCAGAACCATGATGCGCTTGCGGCCAAAACGGTCGGCCATGCGGCCTGCCGTGAAGGCGCCTGCCGCGCAGCCAACCAGCAGCGAACCCACGGTAAAGCCAAGGCCATTGTCATCGAGCGCGAAGGCGGCTTTCAGGCCCGCCTGAGTACCGTTCACAGCGCCGCTGTCGTATCCGAACAGCAAACCACCGATTGTCGCTACCGAGACGATTGCGCCGACAAGCGCCATGTTGACCCGGTCCTGCTGCACTGCAGCCATTTCCCTCTCCCAACTCGTTGAACTGGCCCGGACATTGCCATGCGCGATACACAGCGTCGACGGCCCTGTTTACGTTCTCACCAGTTATCCCGGCTTCGTCGCCGTGTTTCTGATAGCGCTACCTTTGTATCGCAAGCCGGGCGGCATGCAAGTGCCAATTGCGTTTAAGTCTGCTTTATTCACAAAGTCGCTTGCCAAGGCGGTGCTCCATCGTCAGGACTTCGCCATCGGGAGCCTGCCAGAATGAACGATACCAAGTCTCGCCGCAGCGCCGGACGCCCCACCGTCAACGATGTTGCGCGCCTCGCGCAGTGCTCGCCAATGACCGTAAGTCGCGTGGTCAACGGCGGTTCGGGCGTGCGCGAAGAGACGCGCCTTGCCGTCGAAGCCGCGATCAAGCAGCTCAACTACGCACCCAACCGCGCCGCGCGCAGCCTTGCCGGTGCCTCGCAACTGCGCATTGCCCTCCTCTATTCAAACCCCTCGGCCGCCTATCTGAGCGAGCTTCTGATCGGATGCATGGACGCCGCCACGCGGCTCGATGCGCACCTCATGGTCGAACGTTGCGATCCCGAACGCGATCAGTCCAAGATGATCGCCCGCCTGATCGAAAGTTCGGTCGACGGCTTCCTGCTGCCGCCGCCACTGTGCGACGACACCGCCCTGCTCGCCCGCCTGCGCCGCGCCGGAGCCCGTGCGGTCCTGATCGGTCCCGGACAGGCCGAAGCACACCATGGCGTGGTGATGATCGACGATTATCAGGCCGCCTATGACATGACGCAGCACATCCTCGGCCTTGGGCACAAGCACATCGGCTTCATCATCGGTAACCCGCAGCAGTCGGCCAGCGCGCTGCGCCTCGCAGGTTTCCGCGATGCCATGGCCGAAGCTGGCGCGCAGGTGGATGAGGCGCTCGTCCGGCAGGGCCAGTTCACCTATCGCTCGGGCCACGATGCCGCGATGGAAATGCTCGGACTCTCCGATCGCCCTACAGCGATCTTTGCTTCGAACGACGACATGGCCGCTGGCTGCGTTGCCGCCGCCCATCGCAACGATCTGGAGGTCCCCCGCGATCTCACCATCTGCGGCTTCGACGATACCGCGCTCGCATCCACGATCTGGCCGGAATTGACCACGATCCGCCAACCGATCCGCCAGATGGCCGAAACCGCCACCGACCTGCTCGCCAATGAAATCCGCGCCGACCGCGCCTCGGAAAAAGCACGGCCGCAACTGGTGACGCTCGATTACGAACTGGTCCGCCGCGAATCCGATGCCGCTCCGCAGCAGGCCTGATCAGTTCGGCGTCACCGCCAATTCGAACCCCGGCACCGCCTGCGCGCGCCCGTCAAACAGGTTGACCACCGGGCTGTCCGCCCAGCCATAGCGCACTTTGGCTGCGGGCTTGCCCTCGGCTGAAAGGACCACGGCTTCGCCATCCACGCGCGCTGGCGCGAACCGGCACGCCCCCGCCGCATCGCACAGCTCGAAGCCTATCGCCTGTGCCGAACTCCAGGCGTGCAGCCCGCCCTCGACACCGCTGAACGTCACCCGCACCGCATCGCCCTCGGCCTTCGCCGTCACTGGCAGCGGCAGCGCCTTCCCGTCTGCCCCCATGGCAAGCCGTTGCGCCACGAGCAGCTTGTTCGCCGGATGAATGTCGGTCCGTTCGCCCAGATCGATGGCCGTGGCGAGGAATGCCCTGGGATCGTCCATCACGATCCGCCGCTGCACGTCGCGTGTCCGGGCCCAGCCGCTTTCCACTGGCTTGTCAGAGGCTGGGCCATAATTGGCAAGCTGCACGATCCCGACCTTGAGATCCGAACCGAAGCGGGCGCGCCACCCGGCGATCAGGCCCTTCATCCGCCTGTCATAGTCCGCCGTATCGACGTCGCTCTCACCCTGATACCAGACCGCACCGTCCATCGCGAAACGCCCCAGCGGCGCGATCATGCGATTATGCATCAACCCGATGCCCGCGTTGGCATCCCACGGCGCGCGGGGCGGATAGGTCCTGGTCGGCGCAATGGCAAAACGCCATCCCTCGCCCAGCGGCACTGTCTCGCCACTTGCCTGCGTCATGAACAAGCGCTCAGGCGCGCTCGCAAAACCGCCATTGCCATAGGTGTTGGTCACCGCGACCATGATCTCGTTCATGCCGGCTTTCAGGAACTTCGGCGGCACCGCATAGGAACGCTCCTCGTCCCAGCCGAATGTGTTGCCCACCGCGTTGCCGTTGACGAAGGTCATGTCCATGTCGTCAAGCACGCCCAGTGCCAGCGTCACCCCAGCCCTGGCCTGCGCGCGGGTGAGCGTCACCTGCCGCCGCAACCACACCGTACCTGTCGGCTTGGCGGCCAATGGCGTCTTGTCCCAGCCGAGCCAACCCTTGACGGCAGGCACCGCCTTCCACTGCAGCGCATCGGGCTTGGCCCAAGGCGCACTCCCGCCAGTCTCGCCGGAATACCACGCCAGCCAGCGCGGCGTGAACTGCGTAACCGCTGCCAGCTTGTCTCTCGCAAAAAGGCCTAGCAGCGCCATCTCCTGCGGCCCACCGATTGCCGCCCCCGCTTCTGGATCGAGCCACGGCGTCACTTTCGATCCGCCCCAGCTGGCATGAACCGCCCCAATCGGCACACCCCTCGCCCGCCGCAGTTCACGCGCCATGAACCAGCACACGGCAGAAAAATTGCCACTCGTCTCCGGCCCGGAAACCGCCCAGCGCGTGTCACCGCCGAAGCGGCGCTCGGGCAGGTACGACATCGTCTTGGGCACTTGCAGCAGACGCAGCGAAGGGTCGGCCGACATCGCGACCTCCATGCCGCCATTGAGCGCGCGCGAAAGCTGGAACTCCATGTTCGACTGGCCCGAACAAAGCCAGACATCCCCCACCAGCAAGTCTGCCACGGACACGGATTCAGGACCTGAAGTGACTTTTAGGTTCGTGGAATCCGCTGAAGCTTGGCGGGCTTTGAACGTCAGCGCAAACGCACCGTCAGCACCGGCCTTGGCCTGCGCCGCTTCACTCCCCAGCGTACCCGAAACCATTGCCCCCGGAGCGGCACGGCCTTCCACCACCACCGGGCGGTCGCGCTGGATGACCGCATGATCGCTCCACACCGCACCCAGTTCCAGCGTCGACGCAGCCATGGCCTGCCCGGAAACGCACGCTGCCAGAATGAACAGCAGCCCGCCCCTCACGCCCGGAACTCCGCCAGCGGTGCTGCAAAGCCCGGCACTTCAACCTCGAACGCGAAAAGATCGCCCGCCATCGGCTGCGCTGCCAGCGCCGCTTCATCCAGCCCCTTGCGCGCCGTCGTCACGAAAGCGGTCTTCAGGTCCGGACCGCCAAACGCCAGCTTGGTCACATTGGCGACAGGCAGGTCGACCTTCTCCAGCAATTCGCCCTCAGGTGAATAGCGCGCCACGCCCCAGCCGTTCCACAAGCCTGTCCAGACGCAGCCTCCCGCATCGCACACCGGCCCGTCAGCATAGGCCTCGGGAAAATCGTCGGAAACCTGCGCAAACACGCGTGCAGCGCCCACGCTGCCATCCTCTGCCACATCGGCGACGAAGATCGTCTTCGCAAGCGTATCGGTGAAGTAGATCCGCATGCCATCGGGCGAAACCGCCGGACCGTTGGTGATACACACCCCATCGGGCCCTTGGGCGACCACCTCTCGGCCATGCGCACGATAGAACCGGCCGCTCGGATCGTTCTCGCCATCGTCCATCGAACCGAACCACACGCGTCCCTGCATGTCGACGCAGGCATCGTTCAGGCGGTTGCCCACAGGCTCGCCTGGCACGTCGGCCACGTGCACGCTGGTGCCGAGCGCGGGATCGAACAGGTCGAGCCCGTCCTTCATCCCCGCCAGCAGCTTGCCACCCACCGCCGGCACCACCCAGCCGACCTGTTCGCGCACGTCGAAACTTTCGTGCCGCCCGCTGGCTGGCTCGAAGCTGTGAATGCGCTTGTTCTTGATATCGACGAACCACAGGCACTCGCGCGCCGAGTCCCACACCGGTCCTTCGCCCAGCGTGCAGCCCAGTTCGAGAACGCGCCGCACCGCTGCCATCACCGCCATCCCCCATCGACCCAGTATTCGTGCCCGGTGCAGTACCGCGCATCGTCCGACGAGAGGAACAGGGCCATCGCCGCGATGTCAACCGGCTGAAGCCTGCCCTTCAGGCATTGCGCCGATACGATCTCCGCCTCGCCTTCGGGCGTGTACCAGCGCATTTGCCGCTCGGTCTGTACGTTGCCGGGGATGATCGTGTTCACGCGGATGTTGAAGGGGCCCAGTTCGCGCGCCAGGCTGCGCGTCAAACCTTCAACCCCTGCCTTGGCAATCTGGTAGAGCGCCAGATCATCAAGCCCGAGGTGCCAGGAGATCGACCCCAAGTTCAGGATCACTCCGCCACCGTTGGCCTTCATGTCGGGCCAGACTGCCTGTGAGGCAAAGAACTTGTGCTTGAGATTCACCGCAAGACGTTCATCCCAATAGGCAGGGGTCACGTCTTCGAGCTGGTGGCGGTCGTCGCTGGCGGCATTGTTGATCAGCACGTCGCAGCCGCCCAGTTCGTCGAGCAGCGAAGTCATCGCCACACCAAGCCCTTCCACGTCCGAAACGTCCTGCAGCCGGAACGCCGGCACATGGTGAGCCGAGCCCATCCGCGCGATCAGGTCCTGAGCCGGTTCACCGAGGATATCGACAAACCCGACCTGCGCACCCTGCAGCACAAAGGCCTCGACGATGCCTTCGCCGATGCCGCTCGCCCCGCCGGTCACGATCACCCGCTTGTCACGCAGGCTGGGGTACTGTGCCGCCATGACACGCGGCTCCGACTTCTTCTCCGAAGTGGGATTGGCAAGCGTGTGATGCGGCATGTCAGGCCTTCTCCACCAGGCCGCGCGCGGCCAGATTTCGCATGAATTCGGCGATGCCCACAGTCCACTTGGGCGCATCGCGTGATGTCGTGACGGTGTTGGTCAGCGCACCGAGCCGCTCGGAGCGGATCGTCACCACGTCGCCCACCTTGTGGGTAAAGCCGCTGCCGGGCTCGTCGCGATCCTGCACCGGGGCAAACAGCGTGCCACAGAACAGCACGAAGCCGTCGGGATAGCTGTGTTCGCTCATCGTCTGGCGCACCAGCTCAAGAGGATCGCGGCTGATCTCGGTCATCCGGTTGGTGCCTTCCATGCGGAAGTTGTCCGTCCCTTCGACCACCAGTTCCACCTCGGCCCCGCGCACGTCGTCGATGCCGAAGCGGTCATCGAACAGGCGAATGAACGGGCCGATGGCGCACGATGCGGTATTGTCCTTCGCCTTGGACAGCAGCAGCGCCGAGCGACCTTCAAAATCGCGAAGGTTCACGTCATTGCCCAACGTGGCGCCGACCACTTCACCCGCAGCATCGCACACCAGCACCACTTCAGGCTCGGGGTTGTTCCAGCTCGAATCGGAACGCACCCCGATCAGCGCACCATGACCGACCGTGGACAGCACGGGAGACTTGGAGAACACTTCCGCGTCCGGCCCGATGGCCACCTCGAGGTACTGCGACCACATTCCCTGCTCGATCAGCGCAGCCTTCAGCGCCATCGCTTCCTCGCTGCCGGGCACCACGGCGCGGATGCCTGCGCCAACCGTTTCCTCGAGTCCCTGGCGGATCGCCACGGCAGCGCTGGCATCGCCGCGCGCCCGTTCCTCGATCACACGTTCGATAGCGCTAACAGCGAAAGTCACGCCGCAGGCCTTCACGCACTGCAGATCGATCGGCGACAGCAGCGCCCAGTCATGCGGCAAGCCGCCCTCGATCGGACCGAGATCGTCACCACCCGAAAACACGCGACGGGCGACCGCACCCGAGACCGTGCTTGCCAGACCGGTAATGTCAGTTATCCGTCCATCGCGCAGCACGATGACGTGCGGGCCGTCCGAGCCTTGCGCACGGCCGACAAACACACCTTCTGCGTAATCCTGCGGCAGGCAAGCCGTAAGGCTCAGACCCATCAAAACATCCCCCGGCTCTCTCTTTGATAGCGCTACCTTAAGGCAGGACAAGTTTCAGATCAAGGGGACATGCAAGCGAATTTGCCCGCGCGGTGGCCAAGGCTCAAATCGCGGAAAGGTCCGCTGTGGAGAGAATTTTGCCCGACTAATCAGATGAATGGTCCTCACCACCTCTTGTCACGGGCCGCGCCGTAGCGCTAGGGTCGAGCTATTGTGAGATAATGTGCCAGTGTTTTCTGATGACGGCAGTCAGAACTATTTGCGTATTTAAGGGGAATACGGGGTATGGATATGAGTGATCGAAATGACGGGTCGCGCAACATCCGCCCAATTCTCGCCGCGTTGGTCGTTTCATTGTCTCTTGCGCTTGCCGCCTGCGGTGGCGGCAGCTCGGGAAGCGTTGCCAGCACGCCTGCGCCAACACCCTCGCCCAGCCCGACGCCTGTCAACGCATCGCTGGCGGAACTCACGCAGTCGCAGTCCTTCACGAACGATTCCTCAGGCCTGTCTGCCAATTTCGATCTCAGCACGCGCACGACTATCGATGGCAAGCTAAATGCGGACACGCTGACGATCCGTTACGATGCCACGACCAAGGGCTACACCGTGACATCGGGTTCCCGCAGCCAGACCTTCACATCCGCCAACGTAACGCGACGCGAGAGTGATCTGGTAGAGTACCGCAATACGGCCGGTAGCGGACAGATCCTTTCGCTGTTTACGGAAACGGGGACGGCAGCCAAGCGCAAATACGTCGGAATGGGCTTCTGGCAGAGCAACTCGGAAGTATCCTCGCGGCAGTCTTCCGACTTTTCGGCTTTTGCCTACGGCCTGCCAACCAATGCAACCGCCGTCCCGCGTACCGGCTCTGCGGCTTATGCAATTGACATTTTCGGTGCTGTCATTGCGCCGGGCATAGAACCAAAATCGTTCTCCGGCTCAGGCAAGTTCAGCCTGGATTTCGCCCAGGGACAGTTCAGTGCCCTGGCATCTGCCTATGAATATGGACTTGGAACCGGAAGCGAAACCTCGGGCGGCGGGATAGAGTTGCGCGCGGGTGGCCTGTTGTCGAGCAGTGATGGTACTTTCACTGGCAACGCCTTTTACGGCAGCACGCTCGGCAATTCGGCCGGGACCATCTCCGGCCGCCTGTTCGGTCCCCAAGGGCAGGAAATCGGCGCAACGTTCCAGACCAGCAACGCAGCCGGCATGGCCGCGATCGGTTCGCTTGCCGGAGCGCGAGACACCTCTTCTCTGGCTGAAAACCTCACTCTGACCGCGCTCCGTTCAGAGCAGCGCTTTCTCACCTTCGGCGGAGGGGGAATCGGCAGTATCACGCTGATCGGGCCTGATACGTTCGACTTCGTGGGGTATTCATCCGACATGGTCGGCGGTCGCTTTACCGCCAACGAAAAGGTCGCGAGCAGCAACCCGAACTTCACCGCCTACGAAAAAACCGGCGACAATGGCTACGGTCCACAGAAAGTCCGGATCGAATTGTTCAAACCCGGCACAGCCAACACCGAAATCGCCCTCACCTATGCCAGCTTCGGCAAGTGGACCGGAAGCGGTTCCAACACGGTCGGCACGCACTACTTCACCTATGGCTTCCAGACCGCCAATGGCCTTCTGGCCGCACGTACCGGCCGAGCACGGTATGAGGGCATTGCCTACGGCTCAGGCCTGAACAGCAACGCCTCGGCAAGTTACGACATCAAGGGCACAACCAGCTTTGACGTCGACTTCTCCACCCAGAAGTTCGGCGGCACGCTCGCCCTGACCGGCGTCGAACGAACCAGCGGCACGCGTGCTGATTTTGGCGCCTACGCGCTGGGCGGCGATCTCTTCCTGCAGCAATCATACTTGCTCGGCAACATCACCCGCGCCGGATCGAGCGTCGGCAACGTCTGGGGCGAATTCTACGGACCCAATGGTCAGGAACTCGGCGGCTCGTTCTACCTCAACGCACCAGCAGGTAGCGGAGAGGCGCGCGAGGTCGGCATCAAGGGTGCATTTGTCACCGTCGGCAAATGAGCGCATTGCGCATTCGGATGGCCTCACCACGATAAAACCGCGGCACCGGCTCGGGTGCCCTGACGACAACTGCCCCAAGCAAACCTAGCGCAACCGCTAGGTTGAGCCGACTCGCGCCCGCGTCCATAAAACAGGCAACACTGCCGGTTTTAAAGCGGCAGCCCCGGAGAGTCCGATGCTTGACGCGATCACCCCCCATGGCTTGCCCGAGCCTGCGCAAACGGAAGACCTTGCCGCGATACGTTGCCCCGGCGCGCCCACCATGCAGCAGATCGTCGCAGGCGATGCCCTGCCCCCGCCGCCGGTGCTGGCGATGGAGGAGCCGATGTTCCTTGGCACTGCGCCCGTCTCGGTGGACCGCTATTTCGATCAGGACATCTTCGAGGCCGAGATCGAGAAGATCTGGAAGCGCACCTGGCAATGGGTCTGCCGCGAGGATCACATCCCCGAACCGGGCGACTACTACACCTACGAAGTCGGCCACCTCTCCTACGTCGTGGTCCGGCAGGACGACATGTCTGTCCGCGCCTTCGTAAACTCCTGCCTCCACCGCTCGACCAAGTTCAAGCGCGGCGAGGGCGTCGGCTCGGGCAGCAATTTACGCTGCCCCTACCACGGCTGGACGTGGAACAACGACGGCACGCTGGCACAGGTCCCCTGCGCCTGGGACTTCAAGCATATCGACCCTGCCAGGACCAACCTGCCCGAAGCCCGCGTCGGCCACTGGGGCGGCTTCGTGTTTATCAACCCGAGCGCTGAAGGCCCCAGCCTCGAGGACTTCCTCGCCCCCCTGCCCGATCACTTCAGCGGCTGGGACATCGCCAATCGCCATGTCGCGGTCCACGTGGCGAAGGAACTGCCCTGCAACTGGAAGACCGCGCAGGAGGCCTTCCTCGAATCCTACCACGTCCTCGAAACCCATCCCCAACTACTAAAGGGCGTGGGCGATGCCAACGTGCAGTACGATTGCCATTCGGACCATGTGACCCGGTTCTATGCCGCCAGCGGCGTCAATTCCCCCCACCTCGCCACCCCCCTCAGCGAGGAAGAGCTCCTCGCCACGATGATCCTTGGCGACAAGGATTCGCGTGGCGAGGGCCTCACCGTCGGCCCCGGCGAGACTGCTCGCACCGTCATGGCCCGCCACCTCAGGAAGGTCATGGGCGAGGCCTACCAGTGCGATCTCTCGGCGGTCTCCGACAGCGAGATGATCGACACCATCGAATACCACGTGTTCCCCAACATGGTGCTGTTTCCAGGCCTGTCGCTGCCGATGGTCTATCGCTTCCGCCCGATCGGGCTCGATCCCAACCGTACCCTGTTCGAAATCCTGTTCCTGCGCCCCAATCCCGAAGGTGGGCCCGCGCCCGAACCTGCCGAGCCCTTCCGCGTCGCCGAGGACCAGAGTTACGCCACCGCCCCCGGCTTCGATCCCGCGATGGGCCACGTCTATGATCAGGATACCGACAACCTGCGCGCCCAGCAGCAGGGCTTCCGCGCCAGCGCGGTCGGTGTGCAGAACCTCGGCAACTATCAGGAATCGCGCATCCGCCACTTCCAGATGGTCGTCGACAAGTACCTCGCGGGAGAAGCCTGATGGCATTCGACCTCGAAGCGGAAGTCCGCGACCTCTGTGCCCGGCGCGACATCCACGATGCGCTGTGCCGCTACATGCGTGGGCAGGATCGGCTCGACCCGGAACTCCACCGCAGCGCATTCCACGATGACGCATGGGTCGATTGCGGGCTGATGCAGGGCACGGCGGACGAATTCGTCGCCTTTGCGCAAGGTTTCCTCGCCGATCTCGACGGCAGCCAGCATATCATCGGGCAGGCCCAGATCAGCGTCGATGGCGAGCGTGCCAGCGGCGAAGTCTACTTCTACGCCTGGCACCGCACCCGCGAGGATGGCGAGCCCAAGGACCTTGTCGTCGCCGGGCGCTATGTCGACGAATACACCTGCAAGAATGGGCAGTGGCGTATCAGCCGCCGCCGCGAAATAGTGGACTGGGCGCGTACCGACCAGGCAGCTGACGGATTCCTCGAAGGCAATCCGCTGGTCCGGCCGGGAAGGCGCGGAACAGACTTCAGCCAGACCCGCGACTGGCCAGTTTGAGAAGAATTCAAGAGGACGCCGAAATGACCGCTCAGGACAAGATTTCCCGTTATTCCCCGGAGTTCGACGTTGCCGTGCGCGGCGATACGATCACCGCCGACCGCTACATCACGCGCGAGTGGATGGAGCTGGAGAACAAGCACCTCTGGCCCAAGGTCTGGCACCTCGGCGGCGTTCTGGCCGATCTCGAGGAAGAGGGCGATTTCATCCGCCACAACTTCGGCAAGGAATCGGTCGTCATGGTCAAACAGGCCGACGGTTCCGTAAAGGCGTTCTACAACACCTGCCCCCACCGCGGTAACCGCCTTGTCCTCGGCGATGTCGGCTCGGCCCCGCGCCTGACCTGCGGCTATCACGGCTGGCAGTTCGATCCCGATGGCACTCTGGTCCACGTGCAGGACCCGGACGATTTTGCCGGCGGCAACCCGTGCGGCAAGGTCACGCTTTCGGAGCTGCGCTGCGATACCTGGGGACCGTTCGTGTTCTGGTGCATGGACGACGATGTCGCCCCGCTACACGAGTGGCTCTGGCCCTATACCGAGCGCCTTGCGGGCTACAAGCTCGACAACTGGGTGCGCGTGTTCAACGTCTCGGCCGATTGCGACTTCAACTGGAAGATCATCCGCGACAACTTCAACGAGAGCTACCACCTCCCCACGATCCACCCAGAACTCGCCACCTTTATCAACGATGGCCTGCCGACCACCGTGTTCGAGATGTACGAGAACGGCCACAACGCGATGTGGATGATCGGCCACCAGGCCACAAGCCGCAAGGACTACGTCAGCGGCGACGTGCCGCCGGGCCTCTATGAAGCGGCCGAAGCATGGGGCATCGATCCCAAGGATTATCGCGGCCGCACCGCCGACATCCGCGAGGCCGTGATCAAGGCCAAGCGCGAGCGTGGCGCCGATGCGGGCTACGACTATTCGTCGATGACCGACCAGCAACTGGTGGACTATTTCCACTGCACGCTGTTCCCCAACCTGACGATCACGATGTCGCCCGAACAGTGCCAGATCCTGCGCACCGAACCGCACCCGACCGACCCCGAAAAGTGCGTGTTCCAGCACTGGTGCCTCTATCCGCCGAACGCGAAGATGCCCGAAGTGCTGACTCCTGTCGGCATGGCCCCGCTGCGCCATGATGCCATCGCCCGCCATTCGACTTACGGCGATGGCGTGTCGGTCGGCTACGTCGCCGATCAGGACCTGTCGATCGGCACGACCCAGCAGCAGGGTCTCAACTCGCGCGGCTTCAAGGGCTGCCTGCTTCCGGGCCAGGAAAAGCGCGTGCAGCGGTTCCATGAGAAGCTGAACGACATGGTGCTGGGGCATCCGACCAAGGCGCGGGAATAACCCCACTTTCGTCATTGCGAGGAGGCAAAGCCGACGAAGCAATCCAGAGCTGCGCAAACCGCCCTGGATTGCTTCGCTGTGCTCGCAATGACCCACGAAGGTGGTCTTGCAAGAATAGGAGAGGGACAACAAATGGCCAGCACCACCATCACCCCCGGGCAGGTCGGCCCCCACGTCATGCAGGCCGCCTTCATCGTCGAGGACGTGGAAGCCGCTGTCCAGGCGTGGATCGCGACCACCGGGATCGGCCCGTTCTTCATGGTCCCGCACATCGAGCTGGCAGAGGCGACCTATCGCGGGACACCGTCCGAAGGCATCGACTTCTCGGTCGCGCTCGCACAGTCCGGCGGCGTGCAAATCGAATTGATCCAGCAGCACTGCGACCGCCCCAGCGCCTATCGTGATACCATCGCCAAGGGCCAGACCGGCTTCCACCACTTCTGCATCTACACGGGCGACTATGACGCCTGCCGCCAGCGCTATGTCGATCAGGGCTTTGCCGTGGCCATCGACGGCAAGTTCGGTGCGATGCGCTTCTGCTACGTCGACACGTCAGCGGCGCTCGGCTGCATGATCGAGATCGTCGAAGAAGATGAAAACCAGACATCGGCCTTTACCCGCATCGCCCAAGGCGCGGCGGAGTGGGACGGGGTGACTGACCCGATACGGCCATTGTTCACATAATGTTCTTCAAAGTGTTTCCCCGGGGAAACATGCACCAAAAACCATAAGTATCTGAGAGGAAACGAGAATGCAGTGCCCGGTCGAAGACAGGATCGCGATTCAGGACCTGATGATCACTTATGCCCACGCCGTTGACACCATCGGCAACATCGATGGCATTCTCGAAGTCTTCACCGAGGACGCGGTGTTCGACCTGTCCGGCATCGGCCTCGCCGCGCTCGAAGGGCACGATGGCATCCGCGCCTTCTTCACCAACGTCTTCGCCAACATGGCGCACCACGCTCATTACCTGACGAACTTTGCGGTCACCGCCTACGATGGCGATACTGCCTCCATGCGCGCCTATGTGATCGGCATGGGCCAGGGCAAGGACGGCAGCACCGTGACCGTCAATGGTCGCTACTATTTTGACGTGCGCCGCACCGAAGCTGGCTGGAAGGCGACGCGCTATACCATGGACTTCCTGATGCCGCTGTCGGGTACGCTCGAAAACGCCAGATAGCGCCCAGTTCCTGCCGCAAATGGACACATCCGGGGAGAGCAGGACAGTGACCAAGCCAAGAGGTATGGATCGTCGCCAGATGCTGGCCGGCGCAGGTGTCGTGGCAGCAGTGGCCGCAGGCGGAGGCATCGCCACGGCCGCAAAGGCTGCTGATGCGCCCGCAGCGGACTGGGATCATGAATGCGACGTGCTGTGCGTCGGCAGCGGCCCGGCAGTGACCTTCGGCTGCATCGCCGGGCGCCATGCGGTGTCGGCGTGAAATGGCTCGCGCTCGGCGCGGGGCTGGTGGCGCTCGCTATCTCGGCGCAGGCTGAGGAACCGGCCGCAACCATCTCCTATCAAAAGGAAATAGTTCCGATCCTTGAGCAGAACTGCGCCACTTGCCACCTGACCGGCGAGGAAGCGGGCGGCATGTCCCTGATTGGCGATGCAGCCATCGGCTTCCTCGTCGGCAAGCCCTCGGATGGTGCGCCCGCGATCCTGCGCGTCGCACCGGGCGAGCCGGGCAAGTCCTATCTCGTGATGAAAATTGAAGGCACGCATCTGGACCACGGCGGACAAGGTGCGCGCATGCCATTCGGCGGCTTCCCGCTCGACGATGCCGACACGGCCAAGATACGCGCATGGATTGCACAAGGAGCAAAGTCTTGAATCCCAACCTGGTATCGCTTGAAGGCAAGGTCGCCATCGTCACCGGCGCAGGCGTCGGCATGGGTGCGGCAACCGCCCGCCTGCTCGCCGCGCGCGGGGCAAAAGTCATCGTCTCTGACATCAACCCGGACACAGCCGCCGCAACCGTGGCCGCGATCCGCGACGCAGGCGGCGCCGCACATGCCGTTCGCACCGACGTTGCCGACGAAGCGCAAGTCGAAGCACTCGTCGCCGAGACAGTCCACACGTTCGGCAGGCTCGATTGCGCCGTCAACAACGCGGCGATCACACCCGATAATCTGCCGATCCACGAAGCGGACATGGCCGTGTTCGACAAGGTGCTCAGCGTCGACCTGCGCTCGGTCATGCTATGCATGAAATACGAGATCAGACAGTTGCTTGCGCAGGGTTCTTCAGGTTCCATCGTCAACATCGGCTCGGTCAGTTCAGTCCGTCCGCAGCCGAACAACGCAGCCTATGTCGCGGCCAAGCATGGCGTGATCGGCCTGACCAAGACCGGCAGCCTCGAATATGCAGGGCGTGGCATCCGGGTGAACGCGGTGCTGCCCGGCGCGATCGACACGCCGATGCTGCGCGGTGCGCTGGAGACGACCGGCTTCACCGAAGAGGACTTCGCCCCTGCCCTCAGCCTGTTCGGGCGCTTCGGAAGGCCCGAGGAAGTGGCAGAGGCCAGCGCTTGGCTGTGCTCCGACGCTTCAAGCTATGTCACCGGGCACAGCCTGGCCGTGGAAGGAGGATACCTGACGCGCTAGGCGCTTTCGCGGGCGACGAGCCGGAAGCCGACATCGACCCAGCGTTCGGCAGGCGGTTGATGCGGGCGATGCTTGCGGATGGCGGCGATGGCCTCGCGCGCGATACGGGCACCGTCCACTTCAACCGATGTGATCGTGGGGCGCATCTCGCCCGCAATGGAGCTGTTGCCGAAGCCGACGACAGCGATATCCTCCGGCACCCGCAGCCCGGCGGCCAGTGCCTCCACAATTACGCCTTGGGCAAGATAGTCGGACCCGCAGACCACCACGTCGGGCGTTTCGGGCAGGCGGCGGATTTCGGCGAAGATCCGACGGGCGTGGCCGAAGCTGGATGGCACCTTCACCGTGGATTCGCTGGGCGGCTCATGCCCGGTAGACTGCCATTCCTCGACAAAGCCGGCACGGCGCATGTTGGCGCGGGCGCCTTCCGCCGTGACCACATGAGGCCGACGATAGCCTCGCGACATCAGGAATCGGGCAATATCGCGCCCGGCGGCATGATGCGAGAAGCCTACCGCCATGCCGATCGGATCTTCCGGCAGGTCCCACACCTGAATGAACAGCGCCGGGCTGCGGCGCACCATGGCATCGACCTGCGGGGTGACAGGGCCGGTAAAGATGATCGCGTCGACACGGCGGCTGAGGGCAGCGCGGATCAGGTCCTCGGTGCGCTTTTCCGATACGCCCGTAAGGCCGAGCATGACCGTGGTCCCTGCAGCGGAGAGTTCCTCGACCATGGTCTGGATCGTGTCATTGAAGATCGAATCGGTGAGATAGGGGATGAGCACCGCGACCATCTTCGACTTGCTGGATGCCAGACCGCCCGCAAGCAGATTGGGAATGTAGCCGGTTGCCGCGATGGCGGAGCTGATGCGCTCAGCCGTGCCCTTGGCGACGACCTCGGGGTTGTTGATGAAGCGGCTGACCGTGGCGGTCGACACGCCGGCCATCAGCGCCACATCATCAAGGGTTGGCGTCTTCTCGATAGGTGCGCTCATCGCGCCGACGCTAGCGCGATGTTCGCCGACAATGCAATCGCTCTCTTTTGCGGATCAGGCGAAGCGCAGCGGCACCGAGAGCGCACCGATCTCTGGCCAGCGGCTCACGGTGACAGGGCCATCGAGTTCGAACCCTCTGGTCGAGGACAGAATTTCCTCGAGCGCGACGCGCAATTGCATGCGGCCAAGGTGGATGCCGGGGCAATTGTGCGGGCCGCGACCGAAGGCGAGGTGCTGCGCGATGTTGGGGCGATCGAGGATGAACTTGTCGGGTTCGGGGAACACCGCCTCGTCGCGGTTTGCCGATGCATAGATCAGCGCAATGGCCTCGCCCGGCTCGATAGTGCGACCACCAAGTTCCACAGGGCAGACCGAGGTGCGCGCAAAGCCGCGATAGGGCGTGTAGAGGCGCAGGAATTCCTCGATTGCCGCCGGGATCAGCGAAGGGTCAGACCGCAGTTGCTGCTGCAAGCCCTTGTCGCGCGAGAGGTGGACGCAGATGTTCCCGATCATCACCATGGGCGCAACCATGCCGACGACGAGAACCTGACGGACCGTGCCGACGAGCAGTTCATCGGGCAACGGCTGGCCTTCGTGGCGCGCTTCGAGAAGAGCGCTGGTGGGATCGAGCGCTGGGTCCTGCGGCTGTTCATGGCGCAGCGCGATCAGCGCGCGGGCCATGTCATAAAGCCGGAGAGAGGTTTCCTTCATCACTTCGGGACGGTTCGAGTGTACCGCCAGGATAAAGGCGCGGCCATTGTCGTGCAGCGTATCCAGCCAGTCCTCGGGAATGCGCATCCATTCGCCGAAGACGTGAACCGGAAGGTGGCTCGACAGTTCGACGCAGATGTCACCGCCGCCATTGCCCACCATCGGCGCCAGCAATGCGCGGGTCAGTTCGCGGGCGCGGGGCGCGAAGCTTTCCGCCCGTTCGGCCGACAGGAGCGGGTTCAACGCCTTGCGATAGGGCGTGTGTTCGGGCGGATCGAGGTGCAATGGCGGCCGACGCCCGGTATAGGCAACCTTGGGAATGACATTCTGGACCGAGGTGATGAATGTGGCTGAATCGGATGCCACGCGCTTGACGTCATCGTACCGCGTCACCGCCCAGAAGCTGCCAAGGCCTTCGGTCCACGCAACCGGGCATTGCTGGCGCAGGCGTGCGTATTCCGCGTGTGGGCTGTCAAAGTCTTCCGGAAGTTCGGGGTCGAAGTCCTGCAGGCGATCGGTCATGAACGGTTGCATAAGGACGCATTCACGCCCATGCAAGCGCTATCATTGTGTTGGGAAAGCATATGCGCCAAGGTACGTGCGAACATGAAATGTTGAGCACGAAGCGAGGCTACTGGGCAACCATCCTGACCCTGGCGGCGATTGCCGCAACGGGGTCGATCGCTATCCACATGCTGGTGCCTGCACTGCCGCTGATCGCTTCCGAGCTGGCAATCGGCGAAGCCAAGGCCCAGCAGGTGGTCAGCGTCTATCTTGCCGGACTGGGAGCGGGCCAACTGCTGGCCGGGCCCCTGATCGACCGCCTCGGGCGGCGGCCGCTGATGCTGGCAGGCCTGTGGCTGTTCATCATCGGCGCGCTGGCGGGAGCCTTGGCAACGACCACCGGCCTGCTGCTTGCGGCGCGAGCCATGCAGGCAGCGGGCGGCGCCTTTGGCGTCGTGACCGCGAGGGTGATGGTGGGCGATCTGTTCGGCAAGGACAAGGCAGCAGGCGTGCAGGCCACCTTGATGACCATTGTGCTGATCTCCCCTGCAATTGCACCCGTCATCGGCGGAAGTCTGGCCGATCTTGCCGGGTGGCGGGCGATTTTTGCCGTGCTGGCCCTGGGCGGTGCGGCAACGCTTGCAGCAGCGTTTCGGCGTTTGCCGGAAACGGCGCAGGCCGGAGCAGAGACGGCGCGCACAGGCCTGATCGCATCCTATGGCAAACTGGCAAGAAATCGCCAGTTCCTGCTCACGGCTGTAACCCTGGGCGCGGCCAGCAGCGGGCTTTTCATGTTCCTTGGCGCGGCTCCATTCCTGCTGATCCACCGCTTCGGCCTTTCCTCTGGTGAAGCAGGAATGGCGCTGCTGTGGGTGGCGGCAGCGAGCATCGTCGGAACACGCCTGGTCGTGCTGGTCGAGCGGCGATCGAGTGCTCTGGTCGTCGGCACTGTCAGTTCTGCAGTTGGCGCGACCATCGCGCTGGTGCTCGCACTGGCGGGGATCGAAGGCGTGGTGCCGCTGATTGCGCCAATCATGCTGCTGGGCCTTGGTGCCGGGCTCACCGGCCCGGTGGCCTTCAACGCCGTGGGCTTTGCCGAACCCGGCCTTGCAGCAACGGCAACCAGCCTCGCCGGTGCATTCCAGATGCTGGCGAGCGGCACTGCGATGAGCGTGCTGGGGCTGTTTGCCCCCATCGATCCGCTGCGGCTGGCGATGGCGATGGTAATGACCACCGCAACCGCGCTGTCTTGCGCGCTGGCACGTTCCCGGGCGGTTTAGGCCATGCTGATGTCTGCAATGACGGCATCGAGAGCTTGTGCCGCGTCCTCTCCGGCAAGAAACACCTGCAGCCCGCGCTGCCCCCCGTTGATGAAGATCGCGTCCCACAGCAGCGCGGTTTCATCGAGGACGACGGGCACCTTGCGCATCTGGCCGAACGGGCTGATCCCGCCGACCTTGTAACCGGTCAGGCGTTCGGCATCGGCGGGGCGCATCATCGTGGCGGATTTGGCGCCGAGCGCTGCGGCAACGCGCTTCATCGAAACTTCACCGTCGCTGGGAGCGATTGCACAAGCTGGCTTGCCGTCGATCAGCACCATCAGCGTCTTGAACACCTGCGCCGGTTCGACGCCGAGGGCGGACGCGGCGGCCTGCCCGATGGAGTCCGCATCGGGATCATAATCGTAGCTGCGCAGTTCGAACCGTGTACCAGCCTGTTCGAGCGCTTTCGTTGCCCGGGTTGCCTGTGCCATAGGCGGTCCTTTGGCAGGGCGTCTTCCGGAATGCCAGCCTGTTTGGAGTTCAGTGGATGAGTGTCGCGTTTCGCCGCGAAAGTGATGACGAGCATCTCGAGCCCGTGTTCGAACTGCCGATTCCGCCGGGTCCGAACCTCGTTACCGAGCGTGGCCTTGCGCTGATCCGTGCGCAAGTGGCAGCTTGCGAGGACAAGGTGCAGGCACTGGTGACGGCAGGTGCGGAGGAGGCCGAGATCAAGAAGGCGCGGCGCGAGCAGCGCTATTGGAGCACGCGGGCGGCGACCGCGGAGCTGGTGCCCGCGCCCGATGGAGAGGCCGTGGGCTTCGGGTGTTCAGTCCACTTCCGGCTGAATGGCAAGGCGCGCTGGATCACCATCGTTGGCGATGACGAGGCCGATCCGGCTGCAGGGCTGATCGCGTGGTCAGCACCGCTGGCGCGGGCCATGATGGAAGCCGAAGAAGGCGAATTGGTGGATTTCGGCGGGAAGGCAGAAGCCATCGAGGTGCTGGAAATAAAGCCCGCAAGCGTGGGGCCTGATGGAATTTACCCAGTCGGCTGAAACAGCGCGCCGACATCGTCCAGCAGATCGAGACCGAGGATCGCATCCGCAAGGCGGTCTGCGGCATCGGGCTTCAGTGGTGACGCCGCGCGGTCCACGCAATCGACGAACTTGGCCCGCTGTGCCGATGGCGGAAGCGGTCGCGTGGGGCAGCCAAGGGCATTCTTGAGCCAGGCATGCCGGCTTTCGCCATTGGTCAGCATGATCCGCATCGCGCCGCCAACGCCGGGTTGCCATTCGGGCCGATGCTCCAGCAATGGCTGGATGCGGGCAGCCATGGCCAGAACTTCGGGATCGGCGAGACTTGCGGCGTCGAAATCTTCAAGCCTGACTGCGCCGCGAACCAGAGCCAGCGCTGTCGTGAAAGGAACCGAGAACTTGGCGTCGATCGCCGTTTCCGGCGCCTGCTTGCGCGCCAATGGATCGACCAGCATGGACTGGATGCCATCGACGCTGACTTCGACGCGCTCAATTACGGACGGCGCGATGCCGTGGCGGGCGGAAAGATCGAGCGCCATTTCGATGAAGGGATGGGTGCCCCGGCACGAGGGCCATGGCTTGAACGTGAGTTCGCCGCCCCAATAGTGCACGCCAAGGCCATCGGTAAGGTCTGCCGGATCGAACTGTCCGCCTGCATAGAGCGCGAAGAAGGCAGACTTGCCCTCGAGCGGTTCTTCGAAACCGGGCACACCTTCGCGCGCCAGCAGCACGGATGTGAGCGCGGCCTGCGCGGGGAAGGCTTCGCGCACGGCGCGCAAGGTGGTGCGGCGGCTGTGCTTGATCTCGCCCGGCATCGTTACCTGGCACAGCGTGAGCGAGAGCGCGTCCCTGGTCTGCTGCGGAGACAAGCCGAGCAGATTGGCTGCGCCCGCCACTGCGCCGAACGCGGCGACGATCGGCGGCGGATACCATCCCCCCTGCTCCATCGGCTGGCGCAGCGATAGGGCAATCCGGCAGGCCACATCGCCGCCGACGGCCAGCGCCGTCAGGAAACGACGGCCATCAACCGGGCCTTCGGACTGCGCAAGCGCCAGAAGGACGGGGACGAGCGAGGCGTTGGGATGGGCGGGTGCGCGATCGAAGGCGTCCTCATAATCAACCGCGTGGGCAAGCGCGCCATTGGCAAGCGCTGCGCCGATCGGCTGGACTCGATGCTGGGTCCCGATGATGGCGCAGGGCCCTGCTCCATTAGCGCGGGCAAGCGCGATGAACGGCGCAGCCTCGGGCGCAAGGCCGCTGGCGGCATGGATCACGCCTATGGCATCGAGGGCCACGCTCCTTGCCCCTTCGCGCGCAAGATCGGGCAGAGTCTCCCAGCGGGCTGTGGCGATATGGCGGCAGAGAAGGTCGCTCAAGCTATCGGTCATCGTTTCAGCCGGGCAGAGGGCCATGCAAGCAGGGCGGGATCATGACGGCATGTCCATTCGCCACGGTCAAGCCGGGCCGATGCAGGGAAGGCACAGATCGGGCGCGTGAAGCTTGTGCCATCGGCGATCTTGCGAGCCTCGATACGCGCGGGTGCGAAGCCTTGTTCGACCCAGCGGATCAGCGCCCAGAGCATGTCGTTTTCCGGGTTTTCGCTGATTGGCACATGACCGGAAGCGCCGAACGTATCTGCACCCGGACCGCCGCGGCAGTGGTACATGCCGGGAACCATGAACAGACGCACGGCATCGGAAAGCTTGGCCAGTCCGCCGTTATCACGGGCCAGCGCGCCGTAGTAGTCGAGCGTCGGCCCGGCATTGGTCGAAGGGTCCTGCCAGCCCTGATACATGATCGCGCGGTGGCCGGCGGCGATGAACGGGCTGATCGCGGTACTGTCTGCCCGCAGCTGCGGCATCACGCGGTTGATCGTGGCAAGATCGCCGGTGCGGCTGAAGGTCAGCGCGTCCCATTCGGGATCATCGTGCGCTGCATCGGCCCACATGGCGCGCAGCAGCGGCGATGGCGGGCCGGGGCGGGTGCGAACGGCCGGGAACAGGCCCCGATCCATCGCCCTGCCCCTCTCATCGCGCAATGGGGCAATGACGGAATTGAGCATGGCAAGTTTCGGCGCGGTCAGGCAGCTTTCGCCCTGCCCCGGCTTGCACAGCAGCCTCGCCGTGCGGAAGCGGCACTGCAGGGGGTTGGTGACGATGCCATCGACCTTGCCATCCAGCGGATCGCAGGTACGGGTGACGGCGCTTTCATAGAGCGACCAGTCGGCATCGCTGAGCGCGGCGGCTGGCTTGCGCTGTGCCTCAAGCGCGAACCACATCATGCGCACCGATTGCAGCGGCATGTTCGGCCCCGGCGCACCGGCGATCACGCCATCGTAATCATGCGGATGGACCTGCATTTCCTTGAGCGACTGCCGCCCGCCGCCGGAACAGCCGGTGAAGTAGCTGCGCTCGACCGGCCTGGCATAGAACTGCGCGGCAAGTGCCTTGGCCGCCTTTGCCGCAAGATGCACGGCGCGGTGTTCGTAATCGGTGCGGGCCTTGGGCACACGCATCCAGTGCGCATCGGTTACCCTGTGTCCGCTGTCGGTGGTGATGGTGGCGAAGCCCTGTCCCACGCGCAGGCTCATGTCGAGGTAGTTGAACACCCCGGCATCGCCGCCGACACCCGCGCCCAGCAAGCGCCCGTTCCACGCCATCGGCAGCCACAGTTCGAAGCCGATGGTTCCCTCTATCCGCCCCTCGACCCGGCAGAACGCCGCATCGACGGGGACGGACTTGTAGAAGGTGGCCTTGTCATCGGGCTTGAATTTGGTCCCTGCAGGGATCGCCGTGGCCTTTTCAACCACAACGTCCCCGCTGGCGCCCTCAAGCGCGCTGCAATCGCCGGGGCTGGCATTGGCAACTGTCGCCGCCAGAACAAGCGATAGCAGCGCCGCCATCAGAACTTTACGCCCGCCGTCATCGAGAACATGCGCGGGATCGGGTTGGCCGACTGCGCATCGTAACCGCGCGTGGTATCAACGAAGGGCGGATCCTCGTTGAGAAGGTTGCGCACGTCAAAGCCGATGCGCAGGCGCTCGTTCACCTCAACGTTCAGACCCAGATCGAAAGTATCGTAGTTGGAGACCTTCTGCACCGGGGTGACCGTGGTGTTGGTGTAGGACGCCAGATGGTTCCACGTCAGGCGGCCCGAGAAGATGCCGACCTTCGCACCGATATCCGCCTGTGAGCGGAACTTCTGCGGGAAGTTGATCAGGCCGACGACGTTGGCCACAGCCGCACCCGGCAGAGGCTGGAACAGGTACTTGGTATAGTACGTACCCGAAACGCCGGCATCGAACTGTACCGCGCCCATTTCCCATTTGGCGTATGCGGAAAAATCGATCCCGCGCACGCGCGAACGGCCAAGGTTCTGGCGGCGGCCATCGACGATGAACTGCACCGCACTGGCATTGATCGGCTGGTTGATCGGCAGGCCCGAAGCAATCAGCGCGTTCACTTCGGTCTGCGAGGGATTCAGCTTCACGAACGATGCGTAGAGCGAGTTGGTGAGGATGCCGGGCGTGCCGCGCAGGGCCTGGATCTGGTCCTTGTAGTCAATATCGAAGTAGGTCAGCGACAGGCGCAGCGCACTGATCGGGCGGAACTCTGCGCCCACCGACCATGTCGTTGCCGTTTCGGGCTTCAGCCCCGGATTGCCGCCAGCGATGCCGATGCCCGTGAAGTTGCCCGAGGCGCCCGGCAGCGTATCGTAGTAAAGGCCCGCCCCGCCCGCGATGGTCGAGACTTCGGTGAAGGTCGGCGCGCGGAACGAAGTGCCGTAGCTGCCGCGCAGGGTCAGCGATTCCACCGGCTTCCACGTCAGGCCGATCTTGGGATTGGTCGTGCTGCCGAAGTCGCTGTACTTCTCATAACGCCCTGCGATCGACAGCGAGAGCTGTTCGATCCCGGGCATGGCATTGCCGCTGCCGACGATAGGCACGAACAGTTCACCAAACACCGCCTTGACGTTGCGCGTGCCGGAATCGGCCACGCTGCGCGGGGTGGCGGCCTGCCCGGTCTTGAGATCGGTGTAGGTGTACTCCTCGCGATATTCGCCGCCCAGCGCTACGCGCACTGCGCCGCCGGGAAGATCGAACAGCGAGCCATCAAGCTGGACGTTGGCAACGTCGAGCTTCGTGCGGCCGGTGATGATGAACAGGTTGTCGCGGATCTTCGCCAGCGTCGCCGGGTTGTTCGGCCCACCGAACACGTTGAGCGCCGTGGCAGGATTGGTATCGGCGAGCGCGGCGTTGAGCGCGGCAGTGTTCACGCCCAGGCGGCGGTCGGCGACATCTTCGGATTCACCGTGCGCGTAGTAGGCGGTAGCCTTGAAATCGCCGACCAGCTTGGCCTCGATCCCGCCGACGACGTTCCAGGATTCACCATGATAGGGGTTGAAATCAGGCCCCAGCGTCGGAACCATCGACCACAGCACCGTCTGCTGTGTGGTGCCGGGCACGGGGGTGACGAAGAACGGGTTGGTGCTGCGCACGGTGGCGCTGATGTTGTTGATGCCCGATATGGTGCCGTTGCGATAGGAATAGAACCCATCGGCAAAGACGCGCACGCTTTCGCCCACGTCCTGCGAGAAGGCGGCAGTAACGTTGTAGCGCTTCTGCTCCGGGATGACGGTGTCCAGCGCGTTGTAGAAGCAGCGGTTGGCGGTGCCTGCGACAAGCGAGCCGACATTGGCCGAAGTCACCCCGCCTTGCGGAATGGCATAAGTCCTGCCGCCAAGGCTGATCGTGCCCGGATCACAGTTCTGGACGCGAAGGTCGCGTCCGCCGCGGTTGCGGTTGTCATCCTGATAGAAATCGAGATCGTAGCCGCGCAGGTGGGTGTTGTGGGTGTATTCGGCGGCAATCATCGCCGAGCCGCCATCCCACTTCTTGCCGAAGAGTCCGGCGAACTGCTTTTCGGTGTATCCCCCTTCGGCCATCCCGGCGCGAGCGCGCACTTCCACGCCATCGAAGTTGCGACGCAGGATGAAGTTCACGACACCGGCAATCGCGTCCGAACCATAGACGGCCGAGGCGCCGTCAGCCACGACCTCGACACGTTCGAGCGCGATGGCGGGGAGCACCGAGGGATCGGTGTATTGCCCTTGCGTGCCCTGCGGCGGGAAGCGGCGGCCATCGTAGAGCAGCAGCGTGGCATTGGTGGAGATGCCGCGCAGGTTGATGCCCGCGCCACGCGTGGCGTTGGCCGCGCCGTTCTGGGCCGAGCCGCCGTTGCGGTTGGCCCCCAGCGAGACGACCTGCGGCACCCGGCGCAACAGGTCATTGGTCGAGGTGACCGGCTCCTGCGCGATGTCGTCTGCGCCGATGGCGATAACGTTCGAGCCGACCGGAGCGATGCCGCGGATGCGGCTTCCGGTGACCACGATCGACTGGTCGTTCGGCGCATCGGCTGCGGTGTCCTGCGCTTCCTGCGCGTGAACGGTTGAAATGCAAGCGATTGCAGAGGTTGCTGAAAGCAGCACCTTGAAAGCGTTCCGGTTCCCCATCTTCAGTCTCCCATTTGTATCTTCACAGCCCGGCGCAGATGGACGGGCAAGGCATTGCAATCAGGCGATTTCACTTCGTGCAGCAGCACGGGCTGCGTTGCGGGCCGACATCCTGGGCGCAAGCGAGAGCAGGACGATGGCACCGACGAGCACGCCTGCGCCGATCAATTCGGCATCGCGCGGCATCTTCAGGCCCCAGAACCATGCCAGCAGCACCGAGCCGCCAATTCCGGCAACAAGGCTCGCCGCGCGTTCTAGCGGCACGCAATAGGCGTTCTCGCGCGGGTCGAGCAGGATGATGATCGCCAGCACCGAGATCACGGTGAGCGTGGCACCGATCCAGAACAGGTCGAGCAGCACCGGATCGCTCCACACGCCGATGAAGCCCCAGGCAAGCTCGCCGGATTGTCCGCCGATGCCGCTGGCCGAAATAGCGCCGAGGATCACCACCGACAGCGGCAGCGCGATCATCTTTTCCTCGACGAAATAGCGCCTTACCGATGCCGGATCGCCGCTTTTCGAGATCTTGGTCATCACGAACAGGCGCAGGAAATAGCCCAGGGTGTAAAGCACCACGGTGAGAATCGCGATCGGCGGCAGCTTCAGCCCGCCCCGGTCGGACACGGTGATGACCAGCGCGAAGAGCACCATGGCCAGTGCGGTCCAGCTCCACCAGCGCACGCGGCGACCGAACAACACGTCAACCAGCGGCGCGATGATCAGGATATCGCCGCGCATGACCAGCTGGATGAAGGGAATGCTGACATTGGGGATCGTGAAGCTGAGCGGCACGGTGAACAGCACCAGCGAGGTGCCGAGGCCCGAAAGGAACGTGTAGAACCTTGGGAACGGCAGGCGGATCGGACCAATCGCGATCTTGTTGGCATCGCGGTGCCAACCCGAGAGCCAGATGAAGCCCCAGGTCAGGACCATGTTGATGATCAGCGAGGCGGGCAGCGTTTCCAGCCCTGTCAGTGGGCGGCCAAGGCCGGCATGCGGCTGAGAGGTGACCAGCTTCGTCACGATCACGTTCGGCAGATACGCCAGCAGATAGAGCAGGACGTAGCCTTCAAGCGGAAATGCGGTGGCGCGGGCCTTCATGCTGCCTGCTCCAGCACGACCATCTCATCGACCGGACGATAGCGGGCGTTCAGGCCCGCCTCTTGCGTGACTGCGGTGAGATATTCGATAACCGCGGCGTGATCCTCGCCACCCGGTTCGGCGAGGCGCGGCACAGCGTCTCGGCCGATGACGAGCGGGAGAAGACCTGCCCGCAGGACCTTGCCGCCGGCGATTTCAAGCCGCGCGATCATCGACAGGCGCGCAGCCTTGGGAAAGTTGTAGAGGCTTTCGAAATCCGGCTCCCACTCTTCGGCAAGGACGCGGATCTCGTTGAAACTCTTCGAATTGGCGTGGGCTTCGTCCATCGCAAGATCGGTGGCGAAGTTGCAGAGCGAGTAGAACACCGGCTTGCCGTCGATCAGTTCGCACCCCTTGAGGATATGGGCGTGGCCGCCGAAGATCGCGTCTGCCCCGGCGGCGATCGCAGCGCGGGCAACATCACGCTGGTAATCGGCAATCACCGCGCGAACGAAGTGGATGCCCCAGTGGTGCGAGACGAGCACCACGTCGGCCTGCTGTTTCGCGGCGCGGATATCGGCCTCCATCGCAGCCAGATCTTCGCGGTGCGGGTAAGTGTGGACGCGCGCGGGGGTGCCGGGCTGGTCATGCTCGATCTGTTCGTAGACGGTGAAGGCCCGCATCGGCGCGCAACCGGGACGGCGCTCGTCCGCCCAGTAGGAATGCGGGAGGATGCTGGAATAGGCGAGGAAGGCGACGCGGGTGCCATCGCCCAGAGTACGGATCACCGGGCGGCGGGCTTCGTCGATGTTGGCGCCGGCCCCGACGACGCTCATGCCGGCGCTTTCAAGGTGACCACGCGTTTCGAAGAAGGCTTCGTGGCCCCAGTCCATCACGTGGTTGCCTGCCATCGAGATCACATCGAAGCCTGCGCGGCCAAGCGCTGCGGCGCCTTCAGGCCGGGCGAGAACGGCGTGGCGCGCCTGGGGCAGACGGACACCCTCTTCGGCAAAGCTGGTTTCGAGCTGGCCAAACACCACGTCGGCCGCGCGCAGGAGATCGGCCGTCCCGGCAAAGCAGGCGTCATAATCATCGCGGTCCATCGCGAGATCGCCGGTGGCCAGCACGGTATGAATCACCCCTCTCCCTTCATTGTTATGACACATTGCTTAAATGCGCCCCGCGATTTACGCAAGCGCTTGCATTGCAGAATATGTTGGACAAATGTACTCGGGAAACGATGGAGGATCGCTTGAAGAACCAGATCGCTGCCACTCTTGCCCTGACCCTTGCTGCCGCGCCATTGGCGGCACAGGAACAACCCAGCGCCTATGACACGATGCCGGTCGGCCCGGGCACCGGAGCGCATCCAGCGGTCATGACGCAGGATGCAAGCCTGCCCGCGCACGTGATCTACCGCCCCGCTGACATGGCAACGTCGAAGGAGCTGGGCGTGCTCGTATGGGGTAATGGCGGGTGCAGTGCCGATGGCGCCAGCGCGCGGCAGCACCTGATCGAGATTGCCAGCCACGGCTATATCGTGATCGCGCCGGGCGAGATCATGAGCGGCCCGGGCGCGACCAGAAAGAGAGAGCCGCGCATGGCAGACAAGTCTGGCCAATTGCCCCCGGTCGCCACCACCAGCGCCGACGTCAAAGCGGGGCTCGATTGGGCTCTGACGGAGAACGCGCGCAAGGGCAGCGCGCTCTATGGCCGGATCGATACCAGGGCGCTGGCCGTCGCCGGGCACAGCTGCGGCGGACTGCAGGCGCTCGAACTCGCGCCCGATCCCCGCATTCGCGCGGTTTTGGTCCACAACAGCGGCGTGTTCACCGACGGTACCAACCCGATCCGCGGCATCAGCGTGAACAAGGCGATGCTGGAAAAGCTGCACACCCCGGTGCTCTATGTCCTTGGCGGACCGGAAGACATCGCGTTCCCCAATGGCACTGACGATTTCAAGCGGATCGCCAAGGTCCCGGCAGCGCTGGTGCAGTTGCCCGTGGGCCATGGCGGGACGTTCCATTCTGCCAACGGCGGCGCGGTAGCCGCGCTTTCGGTTGACTGGCTGGAATGGCAGCTTCGCGGTGACAGGACCGCGGCGCGGAGTTTTACGGGCAGCAATTGCCGCCTCTGCGTGGTGCCCGGTTGGACGATCGAAAAGAAGGGGATCGACTGACATCGGGCTTGGCCGACTATCGGCAGCGCGGGCCAGAGGCTCCGCCCTGCCGAACGCACAGTCGCAGCATGGGCGGCGGTGTATGGTCGACGAACTGCTGCGGGCGTGCCGGCCAATGGCCAGTGGCAAGACGCGTTTCGAGATGGGTGATCGCCGCCAGAACCTGCTCTGCGGGCAGGCGGCAATGACCTGCACCCTTGTGCCATAGCGGCTGCATCATCCTGAGCGGCGCGGCATCGGCATAGGCGCGTTGCAGTGAGGGCGAGGTCAGCCCATCCCCCACCGCCTGCAGCGATACCAGCGGCACGCGCGGACGCGCCGTGGGCGTGTAGTTTTTCAGCATGTAGCGCACGGCGGAAGGCTTGGCGGTGATGCGTGGGGTCTTGGCCAATGTGGCGAGATCGCGCGTCAGGCTCAGCCCGGCCTTGCGGTACAGCGCTTCGATGAATGGCCGGCGCCCCGAACGGTCGAGCTGCCGCGCGTAGTCGACGCCCGTGTTCCACGAGAACGCTCCGCCAGCGCGGCTCTCCTGATCGTTGCGCGGCATGAAGGTGCCCATGACCAGCGTCGCGGCGATCTCGTCGACTTGCGTTTCTACATCGTCGGCAGCGGGTTCGGGGTGGTCGGGACGGGTCCAGCCGGGAATGCCGCCGAGCACGCCAGCCAGTGCGATCCGCGCCCGCCCTTCACGGGTCTGGCGGGCAGCGTCGACTGCCGCCATCGCCTTGCGGCCATTGGCCATGTCGTCTGCCACGTTGACCAGCGACAGGCCAGAGTTGGGCGCGATCAGGGTGGCGGTAGCGAAGGCCCCGTCCAGTCCCATGTTCATCATGCCGACCGCGCCGCCGATCGACGGGCACATTGCCAGCGCGCCGTCGATCACTGGCCGATCCTGCTCGGCCAGTGCGGTGGAAATCAGGCCGCCCATCGAGGCGCCCCAGGCCAGCACCCTTGCCGGCCGGCCCTCGCGCGCGGCAAAGGCTTCGACCGTGGCGCGCTGCGACGGGACCGCCTGTTCCAGCGACCAGCCACCCGCACCATAGTCAGACGCTATTAGCGCATAGCCTTTTGCCAGAAGCAGATCGCGATATTGCGCAGGCGCGGGTTCGGCAGGATCGATGCGGGGAGAGTAGCCGTGGCTCCACAGGAGCAGGCTGCCATTGAAGTTTGCCGGAACCAGCGCCTGCCACTTCGCCCCAATGGCAAGAGTGCCTTCGATCATGCGCGGCTGCGGGCTGTCCTGCGCAAAGGTCGGTGCAGCGATCAGCGCGAGCGATGCCAGCAGCAATCGCGATTTCACGCTGCAGGCTCCTGCGCCAGCCACGCAAGGATATCGGCGCGGTCGGCATCAAGGCGCGGTGGCGCGGCGAGTGCCGGTCCAGCTTGCCCTGCCACGCGATAGCCGGGGCCGGGGATCTGCACGCGTTCCTGCGGGAGGCCGGGGATTTCAAGCTCCATCAGCGCGCCCTCGCCCGCCAGTGCGCCAGCTTCGTCAACCCGGCGCACCATGCCACAGGGGATGCCGGCACTGCTCAGGCGCTGTTCCCAGTCGGCGGCATCGCCCGTCGCGAAAACGGCAGAAAGTTCTGCATGCATCGCATCGAAATTGGCGCGGCGGCCGTCGGGCGTGGCGAAGCGTTCGTCGGTCAGCCAATCCTCATGCCTGAGTTCGCGGGCAAGCGCGGCGAACTGCAGGGGTTGCACCACGCCGAGCGAAATCTGCCTGCCATCGCGCGCGGCAAAAAGCGATGCGGTGGGAAGTCCGCTGTAGCCGGTGTTGCCCATGCGGTTCATCGGCTTACCGGTGACGAGAAACGGAGTCAGCGCCGAAGTCATGAAAGCAAGGCTGGCATCGAACATCGAAACGTCGAGCTTGCTGCCACCTCCACCGCGCTCACGCTGCATCAATGCACCAAGGATCGCCATGGCAGCGGTCTGGCCGGTAAGGGTATCGACGATCGGGAAGCCCACGCGCACCGGCGGATCGCCCTCGTCCCCGCTGAGCATCATCATGCCGCTGGTCGCCTGCACGATGTTGTCGATGGCGGGCCAATCGCGATGCGGACCGTCCTGGCCATAGCCGGAAACCGAGCAATAGATCAGATCGGGGCGCAGATCGCAGGCGGCTTCATAGCCGAGGCCGAGCCGCGCCATCACACCGGGGCGGAAATTCTCCAGCAGCACGTCGGACCGGGCGACAACGCCCCTGGCAATGGCAAGGTCGGCCTCATCCTTGAGATCGAGCGCGATGGACTTCTTGCCCGCGTTGGCAGCGATGAACGCGGGCGACATGCCATCATAGCGCCGGTCAGCGCCATAGTTGCGGAAGCCGTCACCGCCCTTAGGCTCGATCTTGATGACTTCGGCCCCCATCATCCGCAGCAGGTGCGAGGCATAGGGCCCAGCCATGACATGGCTGAAATCGGCGATCCGGATGCCGGAGAGGGGGCCGGCGGTTGAAGACGACGTCATGGCTTCTCCGGGAATTGCTTGCGGACCACGGTCCATTGCTTGTCCTTGCACAGGCCGCAGTCTGGGCCGGTAAACATCGCGCCCGCCGCTGGCTTGTGCTTCAACTGCCAATCGAGCCAAGCTGCGCCGATCCGGCCATAATCGCCGCCATTGGCGAGGCCGAAAGTACCGCCGTGGCCAATGGGCGAATTGGCGAAGAACACCGGCACATGGGCGATGCGGGCAACATCGTCAGACCCGTTGGGGTAGGCGATGTCGTCAGGTCCGCCGAGGATATAGGCGACGGGGGTGTGGAGTTTGGCAAGGTCGTCCTTGGTAATGCCCACACCGCTCAAGCCCGATCCGGCGCGGACGTAAACCCCGCTGTTGAAGGCGACCACGGCATCGATACGCGGGTCAGCCGCAGCAGCAAGAGCCTGCAACCCGCCGCAGGAATGGCCCATAACGGCAATCCGGCCGAGGTCTGCGTGACGCGCAAGATCGCTGCGCTTGACCCAGTCGATCGCGCCGAGGAGTTGGCTGGCCTGCGTCTCGTCAGGCGTCGCGCGGGGTGGCGGTGCACCGGTCGGACGCGGACCGTTGGCGGGCGGAAGCGAAGTCATGACCGGGCGCTCCTCGCGCGGGGCACCATTGGCGATGACCAGATAGCCGTGGCTGGCGATCTCGCGCAGGAAGTGGCTGGCCGAGAGGCCATTGTCGCGGCAGCCGCCATTGCCCCACAGCACCAGCGGCAGACGCTGCCTTGGCCACTTTGCAGGGCGGTAGATCGTGTAGCCCGGTGCGTCGGCCCGGCCTTGCGCGATGGCGGGCATCCGGCCTGTGCCAGCGGGGGTGCCGATCGTGCGGACGCTTTGCACATGAGCCGCGACTGGCGATACGCTGAGCGCAAAGGCGAGCGTGAGCGATGTCAGCGTCTTCATGATCCGCTCCCGCAGATAATCCGGTCCCGCCCCTTCACCGCTGCGCGGGCAGACCGGAACGCCGCTTCGCCATCGATGCCGAAGGCGGCAAGGCCGCGTGCGTTGGCTTCGGAATCGCGCAGGTAGATGGCGTCAAAGCGCTGCTGGTCTGCGGCGCTGGCAGGATTGAAGCTGACCTTGGCCGATACCGCCTCGGCTTTGCCCTTTTCCACCGCCGCGCGCACCTGCCGGGCCAGTGCCGCTTCCCACACCGCAATGCCTTCGTTCAACACCTCACGGTCAGCGTCGGACAGCGCGTTCCAGCGCTTTTCGCTCATCGCGCGGGCAGGATAGGCGCCGCGGGGCACGGCGATCTGGTAGAAATGCTTCGAGATTTCGGCGAAGTGCAGCGACTTGAAGGTGTCTTCCGGCGCAATCACCCCGTCGATCACGCCCTTGGCCATGGCCGAATAGACCTCGCCCATCGGCATGTTCACCGGGTCTGCACCCAGGGAATCCAGCACGCTCAGCAGTTCGGTCGGCGCGCGGATGCGCAGTCCCTTGATGTCGGCCAGGCTTCGCACCTGCCTGTTCGCAGTGATCACCCCCGGCAGCGTGCCGCCCTGCACCGCCAGCACTTTCAGGCCGGCCAGTTCACGCGCCACCTGGGGGTTGGCGTCCACGATGCAGCCATAGAGCGCCACCTGCGATTCAACGCTGTCCGCCCCCTGATAGAACCCGGTCTGGATACGCAGCAGGTGCGTGCCACCGCGCACATAGATCGGCGTGATCAGGCCGATGTCGGCCACCCCATGGCGCAGCTCCTCCATCGACATGTCCGACGAAAGCAGCGCGCCCGACCAAACCGGCTTGATCCGGATGCGGCCGTTCGAGCGCTTCTCGACAAAGGCCATCCATTCCTGATCCGCCTTCGAGAACGGATGGCTGGGCGTGTAGGGCGAAGCATAGGTCAGTTCCGTCACGCCCGGATCGACCGGACGGGCGCAGGCGGCCAGCAGCAGGATCAGCAGGGCAGCGAAAAGCCTCACGCCAGCCCTCGCTTCTGCAGGAATTCGGCCACCATGCCGACCATCCTGTCGTGATCCCAATTGGCGGCATCGACCATGTCGGCATCGATCATCAGCACCGGCACGCCCGCCTTTTCCAGCGCCTCGGCCGTGATCTTGGTGCCCGATTGCGACAGGCGGTTTTCCGGCGGCAGCAGCACCACGCAGGCATCGATGCCGCAGCGTTCCGCCTCGCTCGTCATCCATCCGTTCATCCATGGCGGCAGGTGCAGCACCTCGTTCATCGAACAGATGCGGCTGGCCAGCGCCTCCATCGGCCTGCCCTGCACCTCGCGGATGTACTGGGGACCTGCAAAGGGCATGTACATCGACCAGACGAACACCGCGCCCATGCGCTCTTCCAGCGCCTGATAGAAGCCGGGATCGTGCCACACCCCCGCGCCGATCCACATCAGGCGGATCTTCTCGTTGGTGGCACTGCCCTCACCCGCCGCAATGCGTTCCATCACCTCGTCGCGGAAGCGCCTGGCGTGACCCACAGCCCAGTCCGAACCGCGGTGCCATTGCGGGATCATGGTGTTGGGCATCTGTTCGGCAATAGAGACCGGGCACGGCCGCGCCGTGCCGATGGCCTGCGCCGCTTCCCAGATATAGCCTTCCTGTTCGTTGATCCGCTCCATCAGGTAATGGAGCTTGGCCTCGTCGAACTTGCGGCCGGTGCGGTTTTCCAGCAGCGTGATGAGATCGCGCATTTCCGACACCGCCAAGGCAATGCGATCTGCGTCATAGACCTGTTCCCACTGGTCCTTCGAATGGGCGAACCAGCGCGGGTCCTTGTGCTCCCACGCGGGCGCTTCCATCGGGAAGAATTCGCTGCCCAGCGCATCGGCCCACTGCCCGAACACGTGCTGGATGCAATCGCAGGTCATCCGCGCGACCAGCACAGTGGGCTTGGGCAAGCCGCCCCAGGGCGCGGTCTTCGGATCGTTGGCCAGCGTGCAGGCAAGGCCCAGCGAGCAGTACTTGCAGCTGTTCTTGGGGTAACCGGCCTGCGCCATCACTTCGAAGTAATGGTTCGAAAGCTGCTTGGCCGAGATATAGGCCGACCACCACTGGTTGGTGATGATCGGGATGCCCATAACGTGAAAGATCTCGTGCGGGGTATCGGCCTGGACAATGGCGAAGGGCTCGCCCTCGTCCACCACGCGGCGCTTGAGATCGGCGCCGAACTGCTTCTGATAGGCGCTGGCCGCGGCGGTGCAGGCAAGATCCTTGCGGCTGCGCTGGCCCGACGTTTTCGTGGTGGGTTCGGCGCTCACTGGAAAACTCCTGCGTGTTCAAGTTCGGCGATCCGGGCCTCTGACAGGCCGCACAGATCGCGCGCGATTTCATGGACGTGCTCACCCATGCCGGGCGCGCGGAACGGCTCGAACGCATCGCGCGAGAAGCGCAGCGGGGTGGCGATGTGGCCGAATGGCCCGAGCAGCGGGTGGTCAAGCGTGACCAGCGCGCCACGCCCGATCAACTGGGCATCGCACTCGATCATGTCCTCGCAATCCTGAACCACGCCGCAGGCAATGCCATGGGCCTGAAGTTCCGTGGCGATGGCGTGATCCTCGCGGGTTATCGTCCATGCGGCAGGGTCTGCGCCGGTCAGCGCCAGCAGCCTTGCGTGGTCGTCCTGCGTCGGGCAGGAAATCGCCACCCAGCGATCCTCGCCAGCCGCAGGGAGCACGTCCTGCCAGAACACCCGCGCATCGGCATTGCCCATGCGTTGCGGGCGCGCACCACTTTTCGCCATGGCGAGGTAATCGCGCATCTGCTGCACGCAGATCTCGTACATCGAAGCGTCGATATGGCAGCCACGTCCGGTCTCGCGCCGATATTGCAGCGCGCCCGCGACCCCTGCCGCCATGACATAGGGCACGATCACATCGCCGAACGGCACTGCGCCGGGGATCACCGGATCGCGATCCGGCCAGCCAGTCAGGTAGGTGCGGCCCGATAGCGCACCGCCCGTACCATCGACGCCCCACTCCTGCGCCATCAGCCCGGTCTGGCCGAACACGCTGCCCGAGACCATGACAATGCCGGGATTGCGCAGCGCAAGGCTGTCGTAATCGAGGCCCAGCTTCGCCATCGTGCCGGGCGAGAAATTCTCCACCACTACATCTGCCCAATCGATCAGCGGATCGATCAGCTCGCGTGCCTCTGCCTTCTTCATGTTGAGCGAGACACTGCGCTTGGAGGTATTGAGGTGCGCAAACCACGGCTTGTCGTCCCAGTTGCCGGGCTTCGAGGCCGAAACCTGCACGTCCAGACGCGCCAGATCGGGCCGGGTGCGCGTCTCGATCTTGACGATCTCCGCGCCAAGATCGCCCAGCGTCTTGGTGGTGATCGAGCCGACCAGCGCCCACGCGAAATCGAGCACCTTAACGCCCGAGAGCGGCCCCGGACGGGTGCCGGTGTGGATGGCGGGCGCAGCAACCTGCGTGCTGCCTTCGCGGAACGAGGCAAAGCGTTCGGGCAGGCCATCAGGCGTATCGAAGAACCCGCGCGCCGCCAGGTGCGGATCAGCCAGCACGTCAGCGGGTTCATTGGCCACGCAGGCGTTGATCCCGCGCCGCAGGCCTTCGGTCGCGATCTCGTGCTTGGTGCGCGAAAGGAAGAAGGCGGCAATGGCCGCTTCCCACACGGCGCGGGTGTCTGCAGGCAGGGTGGACCGGTTGTAGGAGAGCCAGTCTGTCCCCGCGAGCGGGTTGGGCATGCCCACTTCGTCGATCCAGTCTGACAGCGCCTGGTTGGCCGGAGCGCCGAGGCGGCCGGTCATCAGCGAATGGAAGCACCAGCCATCGGCAAGGCGCCAGATCGCCCGCACCGTCGCCTTGCCATAGGCAAGGGCGCCGCCCACGCGCATGAGCTTGCGCTTGTCGAACTGCCAGACCAGCACGCCGTTGAAATTGCGGCTGAAGGCGACCTGCTGGATCGAAACGTCGACGTGCTGCCCCTTGCCGTGCGATCCGCGCGCATAGTGCGCTGCCAGCGCGCCCGAGGCGGCAACCATGTCAGCGTGGAACGTGCAGGCGTCCCCGGCCTCCTTGACCGGCGGCAGGCCGGGTTCGCCGGTCACGCGCAAGGCCCCGCCCATGGCCGACGCGACCAGCTCACCGCCCTTCCACGCCGATTGCGGCCCGCCCGAGCCGAACGGGGTGACCGAAACATGCACGGCACCTTCCGGGATGCTCACGCCAGCGAGGCCTTCGAGCCCAAGGTCATCGATCACGAACGATGCGCCTTCGACCGGCCCGCCAAGTTCCGCGCCCAGCGAGGCGAGGAAGCGCGCCAGCGCCCGATCCGCCATGCCGCCGAGTACGGCGACGCGATGTCCAGTGAGCGGCTTCACGAGGCTACTCCTGCAAGGAAGGCGGCAATTTCGGTGTCTATCCCGTCAGCACAGGACCAATCGCGCCGGGTGGCCACCATGACAGGCAGGCCTTGCGCCTCGAGCGCGGTGCGCATCGCGGGCAGGTGCCACACGGTCGTGTCGTCCTCCTCGATCAGCCACAGGATCGCGGCATTTGCGCCCGAATTCCGCGCAACGTCTGTCAGCGCGCCCGACCGGTCGAAGAAACCGCGCGTGTCGAGGCGACGGGCGTGGAGCTGTCGGGCGAGCGCAGCGAAGGAATCACCGTCTTCATCCACCAAGTTTCCAGCGTCCTGCCATTCGTCGGCCAAGGTGCGCCCGACCGCGCTCCACCCTGATCGCGCCACCATGCGGTGCATCCGCGCATCAGGCAGCGGGCTTCCCGCGATGAGGCAGACCTTTTCGCCAAGAGGCTCGATCGTTGAAGCCGCCCGCTTTTCATTTCCGGCGAGGATGGCAACGGAAAGCGCCGCTTCGTCCACGCCGAACCGCTCCGCCAGCTTGCGCAGGGCCACCTCGTCACGGGCAATGCTGCTTTCGCGCGGGCTCTTGGCGATATCGAGCACCAGCGGTTCTGGCCCCCTGATCGACCCCGCGCGGCGCAATTCGCACAGGTAGTAGTAAAGCCGCTGCGCGCTGTCGTCGGCGCGGGAGAACACGACCGCTTCAAGATGATCGAGCGCGCCGTCCGCCCAGTCCTGCAGCGTCGAGCGGGTCCATGGCGCGAACTTGCTTTCCAGCCAGCGATCCGCCGCAGGCATCGCGCGGTCGATGTTCCACGTCAGCGGCCCGGCATTGCGGCCCGTCGCCTCGAACAGGTCATGCGGCAGGTTTGGTCCGGCGTAAGCAAACATGGTCAGTTTCCAAGCAATTCGGGCAGCCCCAGCGCGAGGGCAGGGAACAGGATCAGGATGAGGAGATGCAGCAGATCGCTTGCCAGGAACGGCAGCACGCCCTTGAAGATGCGGTTAATGGAAACGTCCTTGGCCACGCCCTGGATCACGAACAGGTTCATGCCCAGTGGCGGGTGGACGAAGCCGATTTCCATGGCGCGGCACAGGAAGATGCCGAACCAGATGGCCGACATGCCGACGCCTTCGACCACCGGCAGCAGGATCGGCGTGGTCAGCAGCATCAGCGCGAGGCCATCGAGCACCGAGCCAAGCAGCAACAGGATCACCGCGACAAGGATCAGCGTAGGTATGGTGCCGAGGCCAAGGCCCGTGACCCATGCGCCTATGGCATCGGTAAGGCCCGTTACCGAAACGAACACCGAGAACACCAGCGCACCGATGATGACCATCAGGATCAACCCGCTGGTGCGCAGGGTTTCCTCGAAGGCCTGCATCAGCATCGCGCGGTTGAGGCGCCTGCGCCACGCGGCAATGGCCAGCGCGCCCGCCGCGCCGATGGAGGCAGCCTCGGACGGGCTGAACCAGCCGAGCGCAATGCCGCCGATGACCAGCGCGATCAGCACGATCATGTCTGCGATCCTGCCGATGGCCTGCCAGCGCTCCGCCCACGAGGCACGCTCGCTGGCAGGGGCGATGTGCGGGCGCAGGCGCACGGCAATCCAGATCACCGCGCAATAGAACAGCGCCTGCGTCAGCCCCGGCACGATGGCGGCGGTGAACAGCTTGCCGATGGACTGTTCGGCGATGATCCCGAACACGATCAGCGCGCCCGAAGGCGGGATCATCTGGCCCAGCGTGCCGCCCGCCGCAACCGTACCTGTTGCCAGCGCATCCGAATAGCCGCGCTTGCGCATTTCCGGCAGGGCAACGAGGCCGATGGTCGCTGCCGTGGCGAGGCTCGACCCGTTGATCGCCCCGAAGCCCGCACAGCCGCCGACCGAAGCATAGGCCAGCCCGCCGCGCCGATGGCCGACCATCTTCGCGGCTGCATCGAACAGATCCCGGCTGGCGTTGGAGGAAAAGAACAGGTGCGCCATGAACATGAACAGCGGCAGCGTGCCGAGTTCGTAGCGGGTCAGCGTATCGACCAGCACCACGCCGCCCTTGATCAGTGCCGGTTCAAGCCCGAGCACGAGGCACAGCCCGCCAAGGCCGACGAGGCCCAATGCCACGCCGATGGGAAGGCCCGACAGCAGCAGCGCAAAAAGGATCAGGACACCGACAATGCCGGTCGTCGGAGTCGCAAACATCACTTGCGCCCCCTGACGGCCTGATTGAGGAGCACCGCGATAGTCGTCAGCAATGCAAGGTTGGCGAACAGGCGCATCAGGCGCCACGAAATGCCGAGCAGCTCGCTCTGTTCGTGTCCGTTCCACAGATCAGCCATGAGCCAAAGCGATCCGGCGAGAAGCCCGGCAAAGAACACCGCGCCCAGCATCCCGGAGAGCCGCGCCATGACGGCCTTTCCGGCATCGCCCATGCGGTCCACCACCATATGCACCTTGGCATGCGCCTGTTCCGCCGTAGCCACCAGCAAGGCCAGCGACCCGGCGATGAGGACGAAGAGCTGGACCAGTTCGATCGAGCCGCGCAGCGGCAGTCCGATATGCCGGCCGATCACGGCCACGGTATCGGTCGCGGTTGCGCCCAAAAGAGCGATGCCGCCGATCAGGATGATCGCCTTGCGCACCACGCTCATGCGCTCACCGTGCCATCATGGGCGATGGTGATGGGCGGCAGACCTGCCGCCGCGGTGATGTTTTCGATATATCGGGCGATCGCGTCTTTCCTCTCCGCTTCGGCCAGCACCGGCCTTCCGGGCGCAATCACGTCCACCGGGATGATTCCGGCTTCGATCCGTCCATCGTCATGTACCGTCAGCCGGCCCAGCATGGCATTGACCGCCTCCGGGTGAAACGGCGCGAGCGTATAGGCCGGGTCCGGTTCGAACCCGAACAGCGCCTTGCGCCGCTCTGCCCATTCGCGGCGGGCGGGATGGTCCTGTGCGGGGCTAAGCGCGCTTGTCACCACACAGCCGTTGCCAAGGCCGTGGAAGATCGGCTTGCTGCGGTGGAACTCGATCCCGCGCACGATGTGGGCATGATGCCCGATCACCACATCGGCCCCGGCATCGATGGCCGCGTGGCTGATGGCGCGCTCATAGGGTGCAAGACGCGCCGGTGTGTGGACCACCCCCTTGTGCAGCGCGATCATCACGAAATCTGCCTTCTCCCGCAGGGCTGCAATGTCCGCCCTCAAGACCTCAAGCGCCTCGTCCGTCACCCGGACAAGATCGGCGGCAGGCGCAATCGGCGCTCCATCGGCGGTCTCGATCCGCAGATAGGCGCACCCCGCCTGCCGTTCGCTCGCCCAGCTGTTCTCCGGCCCGACGCAGTTGTAGCTGAGCAAGCCGATGCGCCGATCACTGACGACAAGGATTGCCGGTTTTCGAGCCTCAGCCAGCGAGAGGCCTGCACCGGCTCCCACCAGGCCGGCATCGGCCATGAGCGAAAGCGTGTCAGCAATGCCATCGGCCCCGCAATCGGCGATGTGGTTTCCGGCAAGGCTCAGCATGTGAAACCCGGCCCCGGCAATCGCCGCGACGTTTTCAGGCGGCGCACCCGGTGCGGGAACATCGCCTTGCATTTCCTGCCCCCGCGCGGTGTGCGGCACCTCGAGATGACCGACCGCAAGGTCTGCCCCTTTCAGCGCCGGGGCGATGCCCGCCAGCCAGTGCGGGGCATCCGGCTCATCGAGCACGAGATCCCCCGCCAGCACTATCGTCACCGCCCTTTTCACTTGCGACCCTTCAGCTTTCAGAACGACTTGCGCAGGCTTACCGCAAACAGCCGTCCGATGGGATCGCTGGCCGTGGCGTCATAGCCTCCGCTGCCGTTGCCGCTTGGCGCAAGGTTCACGTAAGGCGGATCGGTATCGAACACATTGCGCACTTCGAGGCCGAGCGTCATGCCCTTCTCGAAGAAGCCGCTCGCCTGCTGGTCACCGATGCGGAACGTCAGGTTGAGGTCGACCGGGGTGTAGCTCTTCACGTTCTGCCCGCCTGCGGTCAGGTTGTTGAAGTACCCGCCCACGTGGATTGCCTGGACGCGTGCGGTCATCGGCCCGTGATCCCAGGTAATGCTGCCGCGCGCCTTGAACTTCAGCGGATTGAAAATGAAGTCCAGCCGATCGATCAGCGGGGCCTTGGGCGTCAGCGCCACGCGATACTTGGTCAGATACGTGCCCGAAGCGTTGAACGTCAGCGCATCCTCACCGCCAAGTTCGGCGCGCCATGTCGCGGTAAAATCGAAGCCGCGCGTGATCGATACGCCAAGGTTCTGGCTGCGACCGTCAACGAACAGGGTGACGTTGGCCGGATTGCCACCGGGGAAGGAGCCACCCGCTAGCGTAATCCCCTGCGCCAGCAACTGCTGCACGCGGGTTGCCGCATCGGTGCCGCGCAAGATGATGCCGGTCCCGGCATACTGCGCCTCGGTGCCAAGGATGGCGAGGTTTGAAAGATTCGCCAGCACCTGGTTCTTGTAGTTCACGTCCCAATAGGTGACCGAGAAGCGCAAGTTGCGGGTCGGTTCGAAATCCGCACCGACCGACCATGACGTTGCCGTTTCGGGCTTCAGATCAAGGTTCGGGCCCGAAAGGGCATAGCCCTGCAGCGGCGCACCGCCTGCCGGGTTTTGATAGGACTGGCCAAACAGGTTGTTCGAATTGCCGTAGATCTCGGGGATCGTCGGCGCACGGAATGACGTGCCATAGCTGCCGCGCAGCTTGATGCCATCAAACGGCACCCAGTTCACGCCGAACTTGGGGTTCGTGGTGCTGCCAACGTCGCTGTACTTGTCATGGCGGACAGCGGCGTTGATCTCGAGCCGCTGGAAACCGGGCATGGCATTGTCCGGCCCGAACACCGGGATGAACAGCTCGCCATAGAACGAGTCGACCTTGCGGCCGAAGTTGCGGAAGGTGATCGGGTTGGTGGGTGCGCCGCGTGCCGAGCCCAGGGCAACCTTGAAATCCTGCCGCTCGTATCCCGTTGCCAGCTTCACCTCGCCGCCCGGCAGCGCGAACAGCCCGCCGTTGAGGCGCGCTTCATAAGTGCGCAGGCGGCCATTGGTCGGCGCAAGGAAGATCTGGTTGGCAATGCCATCAAGCACGGCCTGGCTGGTGCGACCAAGGCCATAGGGATCGAACGCCGTCGCCGGATCGCTGCTGGCGAGCGCGGCGTTGAGCGCCGCGTTGTTCACGCCGAAGTAGGAGCCGGAAAAGTCGTTGGTCTTGCCATAGCCGAACAGGGCTTCGGCTTCCCAGCCTCCGGGCAGCTTGGCCTTGATACCCGGCGTGATCTGCCACGAACGGGCATAGCCATAGGAATCGTTGGTCGGCAGGTCGTCGCGGAAGTTGTAGTCGAGCGTGTAGCTCGAACCCGTGAACCCTGCAGGCCGCACGAAGTACGCGTTGGTCTGCGGCACCGTCAGGCGCGCGTTCGAATAGGCCGATATGCGGTAGAACGAACGCTTGGAATAGAAGCCGTCGTAGAACACGTCGAGCCAGTCGGTCAGCTCGTAGCGGCCGGTGCTGTTGACCGAGTCATACTTCTGGCGCGGGATCAGGTCCTGATTGTCCAGCTCGTCACACTTGTTGAGCGTGCCTGCAGTCAGCGAACCGGCACTGCCCTGCGTGACCCCACTGGTGGGAATCGCGTAAGTCGTGCCATTGGCGTTGATGTTGCCCGGTGCGCAGCGGACGATGCGATAATCGCCGCCGCCAAACCGGCGCTGGTCGCTGGTGAAGAAATCACGGTCGTCGCCTGAAAGGTTGGAGCGTTCGACATGCTCGTAGGCGACCATGATCTGGCCGCGTTCGAACACTTTGCCCAGCGCGGCGCCAAGGGTGTATTCATGAAAATCGCCCCGGCTCGAGATGCCGGTACGGGCAAACACTTCACCACCATCGAGCGAGCGGCGCGGGATCAGGTTGACCACGCCCGCCACCGCGTCGGACCCGTAGATTGCCGAAGCGCCATCGGCGACGACTTCCACGCGCTCGATCCCGAGCGACGGGATGACCGAGGGATCGATTGATCGGCTGTTGTTGGTGACGCGGTGCCCGTCGACCAGAACCAGCGTGGCGTAGGGCCCGATGCCGCGCAGGTTGACCGAGTTGCCATAGGTGATGTTGCCGCTGCCGCCCGATTGCCCGCGCGAGTTCTCGGACACGCCAAGGTCGAAGACCTGCGGAATTTCCTTGATCATGCGATCGACGGTGACCTGGCTCGAAGCCTCGATCTCCTTGCGGCCCAGCGTCGTGACGGTGGAGCCGACCGGCGCCTCGCCACGCACGCGGCTGCCCGTGACGATGATCTCGGCGTTGCTCGCCGCAGCCTCTTCAGGCGTGTCCTGCGCCGCTTCCTGCGCAAATGCCGCACCCGAGATTGTGATTGCCAGCGCGCAGCAACCCAGCTTCAGCATGGTCCTTGAGACCCCGATCCCCTTGCCGTTCATATTCCCCTACTCCTTCCCTGAGCCGTCAGTGCGGCTTTACATTTCGATGATAATTCAGTTGTTTACCGGCAGGTCGAGCCGGGATGCAGTGGCGCCGCCGCGATGCACCGTGATGATCGGCGCAGGCGTGACGCGAATGTCCTTGAGATTGCGCTGGCGCGGATCGGCCCCCGCCACGGTCAGCCGCAGCCGCGCACCCGCAGGCACCACGCGCGAGACCGGCGTCATGTCGATGTTGACACGCACCACCTGCCCTGGCCGGACCGGCGAGACATCAGCCTTCAACCCCGAATGCCATGGCAGGCCCATCGTGTCGTAGGGCGCCTTGGCCTCCTTGCGATGCGACAGCGCGAGGCGCCCGAATGCCACGACCTCGGCCTTGCCGGTGGCATCGACCTGATCGAGATAGACGAACACGTTGGCGTCGGTCTTGTCGGCAGAGACCGAAAGACGCGCTACCGGGAAGCCGACCAGCTTCATCGGAGCGGTCAGCGCAGGCGTCGTGTAGGACAGGCCGTTGGCATCCATCGGCTGCGCCCAGAACGCAAAATATTCAGGGTCCGGCAGGTCGTAGTTCACGGTGAAGCGATCCACGCCCCGGCCCGCTGGCGCCTTGCCCAGCACGGCATCGTTTGCCGAACGTGCCGTGCCGCTCCTGCCGCTACCGAGGAACCACGAAACCGGCTTGGCCCCCTCGCCCGGCAGCAGGTTGGAACGGACATAGCCGCCCTTGCCGTCCAGCCCTTCTAGCCAGTACGTCGCCCGCGGGGCTGACTCCATGCCGTAGGCCACGCCCTTGAGGTGAAGGTCGAAGTAGCGGGTCACTTCGCCGGTAAAGTCGAACCCCGGCGGCGGCACGCAATGGCTTCCGGGCCCTGCCAGGAACTTCGATCCCGGCATGTTGGCGGCGCTGATCAGGGCCTGCGCGGTCGGTTCGTCCTGCCAGTTGCTCCAGAAATAGGTGGCAATGCCCGCCTTGCGGATGCGATCGAGGTAGTTGAAAGTGCCGACCTCGTTCCAGAACTGGTTTCCGGTGAAGGCCGAAACGCTGTCGCGATAGGGCATACCGTACCACAGCGGAGCCATCGGCGTGTTGGCCGCATGTTCGGCGACTGCCGCCCTCAGCATCGCGCCATCGATGTCGGCGTCCAAGGGCACACTGGCGAGATCGACGTCTGCCGGTTCGTCCGGCCGCGTGTTGAACTGCGCCGGAATCCCGCCGCGCCGCACGAAGGCATACTTGTCGAGATCGGACGCGCCGATGAACACGGCTTTCAGCGACGGCGGCGTGGTCGATGTGGTGTGGAACGTCGATCCGCCGAGATAGGAACAGCCGATCATCCCGACCTTGCCGGTAGAGAACGGTTGGCGCGCCAGCCATTCGACCAGATCGTAGCCGTCATAGGCCTCCGTCCGATCCTGAAAACCCCGGCGATGCCCGAACGATGCACCCTTGCCGCGAATGTCCGCCGTGGCGACGACATAGCCCGCCCGGATCAGCGAGCGCATGGCAAGCCGGTCATCCAGGGCCAGCTCGACAACCTTGCCGTCCCCACCTCCGTTGGCCTTATCCCTGAAGCGCGCGCGATAGGGCGTGAATGAAAAGATCACCGGCAGGCGTTCTTGCGCCGCGGTCGTACCTCTTGCCGGGCGATAGATGTTCACCGCCAGCTTCGTGCCATCGCGCACCGGCACGTAGATCGACGAGCGCACGACATCGGGATAGCCGTCCGCAACCGCGGCAACGGGCATCGCCACGCTGGCCAGCGCCACGACGGCGCCTGTAAGATTGCGGAATCCCTTCACGATGCTCTCCCGGACGGATCGATCCGCCGCTCTTGCCAGCTTGTGATCACCTATCCCGCAAGCGCTTACAACCGAAAAATGGACAACGATATTGTTGACAATTTCGTCCATAACAGGAGATAGGGTTGCGCATGGCCCAAGATGCACCAATCGATCGCGCCCCCACTGGCCAGGAAATCGCCGACTGGGTGCGCCAACGCATCCGCACCGGGCGCTTCGTCCCCGGCCAGCGGCTGGTGGAGGTCGACATCATCCGTCAGACCGGGGCGAGCCGGTCAAAGGTACGCGAAGCGCTAAAACGCCTCGAAGGCGAAGGCCTTGTCGAAATCGAGGAATTCCGCGGCGCTTCCGTGCGAAGCTCGACGCTCGACGAAGTGCGCCAGATCTATCGTGCGCGCATGGCGCTCGAAGGCATGGCGGCGCACGATTTCACCGTGAACGCCGATGCCGCCACCCTCGAACGGTTGAAGGCACTGCAAGCCCAACTCGATACATGCGTGCACGAACGTGCACCCGACCGCTTCGGGCGGCTCAATAACGAATGGCATCGCCTGATCGTCGAGGGTTCTGGCAACAAGGTGATCGCCGACCACCTCCAGCGCCTCAACGTGCCGATCCACCGCCTCCTGTTCGAAAGCTTCTACGACGAGGAGCGCCTGAAGACCGCCAACGCCGATCATCAGGCCATGTTGACCTTGATTCTGGCAGGCGATGCCGAAGGCGCCGAGCGCGCCATGCGCCAGCACATCGGCGATGGTTTCGACACCCTCGCCCGCATTGAGGACGAGTTCTACAGTTGATGCATTCGCGGGTCAGTTGAATTGGATGGGCAGGTTCGGCCCGGACCTGCCCGCATGTCCTCAAATCTCATTGTCGCGACGCCGCACCAAAGTCCGTCAGACCTGACTGAACCCACCGTCCATCACGAACTCGGTGCAGGTCACGAAGCTCGCTGCGTCCGAGCAAAGATAGACCACGCCGCCGCCCATCTCGTCAGGCCGGCCCATGCGTCCGATGGGGTGGCTAGCGATCATGCCTTGGACCGCAACCTCGCGCGAAGGCACGGCGCCCAGCTCGACATACTTGTCCATGATCGAGGCGAGCATCGGCGTGTCGATCCCGCCGGGATGGACCGAGTTGACGCGGATGTTGTGGCCCAGCGCCGCGAATTCCGCACCAAGGCACTTGGACAGCATCTTCACCGCGGCCTTGCTGGTGCAATAGGCCGCGTTGAAGGCCGCGCCGCGCAATCCGCCGACGCTGGAGAAGTTGACCACCGAAGCGCCCCCTGCCCGCGCCTTGCCGCCTTCCTTCAGCAGCGGTAGCAGCACTTGCGTGCCGATGATGATCGAATCCACGTTGATCGCGTTGACCCGGTGGAAATCCGAAAGCGGCGTTTCTTCGAACTTGGTGACAATCGAATAGCCGGCATTGTTCACCAGCGCATCGAGCCTGCCATACTTGTCCTGCACGAGCGACGCCACGGCGCGCCAGTCAGCCTCGCTCGTCACGTCATGCTTGAGGTAATGCTGCGCGCCTTCGATCTGCGCTTCGGCGGCAAGGTCGGTGGCGATGACGATGGCGTTGGCCGCCTTCATTGCCTTGACCAGCTCACGCCCGATGCCGCCCGCCGCGCCGGTGACCACGGCTACCACATTATCCAGAGCAATCGTCATTGTGCGGTCCATCCCCCGTCAATCACCAGCTCCGCGCCGGTCATGTAGCTTGAATCCTCGCTGGCGAGGAAGAATGCGGCCGAGGCCAGTTCTTCTGGCTGTGCGAGACGGCCAATTGGTGTTGCGCCCACCACACCCGCCACCAGATCGTCAGGCTTTTCGGCAAAGCCCTGATCGACCCAGCGCTGGAACCCGGCCTTCAGCAGCGGGGTTTCGACAAAACCGGGATGCAGCGAATTGGCGCGGATCGGGGTCTTCTTCTGGCAGAACTCGATGGCGATGCCCTTGGTGAACAGCCGCACCGCGCCCTTGCTGGCATTGTAGGCCGAAACCTCGTTCATGCCGACGAGGCCCATGATCGAGCTGACGTTGATGATCGAGGCGCCGCCGCGGAAATCCTTGCCGCTTTCTGCCATCAGCGGCACGAAATGCTTGGTGCCAAGGAACACGCCATCGACGTTGATCGACATGATCCGCCGCCAGCCTTCCATGCTCAGGCTCTCGACCGGACCGGTCAGATCGATCCCGGCATTGTTGACGAGCACGTGGCACTTGCCGTGGCGTTCCTTGACCAGGGCGACCGCGCGCTCCCAGTCCTCTTCCTTCGCCACGTTGGCGCTGATGTAGCTGGCAGCCTGCCCCAGCTTGCCCATCACCTCACGCGCGGTATCGCTGTCCTCTGCATCAAGGTCGGACAGCACCACCTCGGCACCTTCGGCGAGGAAACGGGTCGCACAGGCAAGGCCGATGCCGCGAAGGCCGCCCGAGATGAAGGCGACGCGCCCTTTCAGGCGCTGTGCGAGAAGTTCCATGGTACTCAGACCCCCATCATGCCGGCGGTCGTCGCGCCATCGATTGCGTATTCCGCGCCGGAGATGAATCCGGCCTCATCGCTCGAAAGGTAGGCAACGAGGCCCGCCACCTCGTTCAGCTGCGCCATGCGCTTCAGCGGGGCCATGCCTTCGTAGATCGCGCGCGCCGCGGCGGGATCGGGTTGCGCGTTCATGATCTGCTGGATCAGCGGCGTTTCCACCACGCCGGGCAGGATCGCGTTGACGCGAATGGCATAGCCCTGCTGCCCGCAATGGACGGCGGCGGACTTGGCAAGTGCACAAACAGCCGCCTTCGTCACCGAATAGGTCACGTAATTGCCCAGGGGGCGCGTGGCGTTCATCGACGAGTTGATGATGATCGAGCCTTTGGGCCCATCGGGATTGCGCTTCATACCCCTTATCGCGGCCTGCACGGTCAGCATCACGCCGGTCTGGTTGACCGCCACGACATTGTCCCACCCTTCGATGGAAACGTCCTCGATGCTGGCATCGCCGCTTTCGGTCCCGGCATTGGCAAACACGATGTCAAGGCGACCTTCGGCAACAATGATCTCGTCGATCAGGCCCGGCCAGCCCGCAGCGTCCTGCACGCGCAGCTTGCGAAACACTGCGCCCGTTTCCGCGCAGAGCGCAGTGGCCGCCTCTTCCTTCGATCCGGTGAACCAGACCTTGGCACCTTCCTGCGTCAACCGGGCCACGGTGGCCGCGCCGATGCCGGTGGTGCCGCCAGTGATTAGGGCGACTTTCCCTTCAAGCCTCTTGGACAATTGCTCTCTCCCGCGAGATTCCGCATGCATTTATAGCGTCAGTGGTTACGCCCGCGCGTACCTTCTGCAACCTATGCTTTCAGCAAGGTGACGCGCGTGCGCGGGACCGGCAAAACCGGCAGGAATACCGGAAATCTGGGTGAGGAATCATAATGGCTGACAGCGATCCGAACATGGGCGGCGGCAAGAATCGTTGCGAGGCAATCAGCTGGCAGGAACTGCTGGCGCAGGATTCGCGCCCTGCTCCCGCCATCCTGACCGAAGAAAGCTACCAGTATCGCGGGTCCGACCCGATTGCTGCAGAGCGCTATACCTCGGAAGAATTTGCCAAGCTCGAACGCGAGAAGATGTGGCCCCACGTCTGGCAGTTTGCCGCGCGCGAGGAGGACATTCCCGAACCCGGCGATTACACCGTGTTCGAGAATGCGGGCCGGTCGTGGCTGATCTCCCGCCAGGAAGACGGCAGCGTCAAGGCGATGCACAACGTCTGCCTCCACCGCGGACGCAAGCTGCGGACAGAGGACGGCACGGCGGACAAGTTCACCTGCCCCTTCCACGGCTTTGCCTGGAACAAGGACGGCAGCTTTGCCGGGATGCCCTGTTCGTGGGACTTCAAGCACCTGTCCGCCGAGAAGATGCAGTTGCCCGAAGCCGAAGTCGGCCGCTGGGGCGGATATATCTTCCTGCGCGAGGAACCGGGCGGCCCCACCCTCGAGGAATATCTCGCCCCCATCCCCGAATTCTTCAAGCGCTGGCGGCATGAGGAATGCACCACGGTGATCTGGGTAGCCAAGGAAGTCCCGGCCAACTGGAAGGTCACGGCCGAAGCCTTCATGGAAGCCTGGCACACCGTCGTCACCCACCCGCAATTGCTGCCGTTCACCGGAGACGCCAACGCCGCCTACTGGACCTATGGCGACAACGTGAACGTCAACCATGTGCCCTTCGGCATCATGTCCCCGCACGTCGATCCGAACGGCAAGACCCAGCAGTGGATCGTCGACGAGTTCTGCAAGTACAATGGCCGCTCGGCTGACAACTACGATGCCTCGGGCGATCCCTTCGCCGTCAGCGTGCCCGAAGGCATGACAGCCCGCGCGGCGTTGGGCGCCGCGATGCGCGCAGGCTACACGGCGCAGACCGGCTATGATCACGACCATGCCACCGATGCCGAACTGCTCGATGGCCTCGTCTACAACGTCTTCCCCAACTTCGCGCCATGGGGCGGGTTCATGCCGAACATCGTCTATCGCTGGCGCCCCGGAAAGACGCCCGACACCTGCCTGATGGAAGTGCGCATCCTCGCCCGCGTGAAGAAGGGTGATCCGATGCCGCACGGCGTGCCGATGAAGCTGCTGTCGCCCGATCAGAAGTGGACCGATGCGCCCGAACTCGGCGTGCTGGGCCACGTGTTCGAACAGGACATGGACAACCTGCCCTACGTGCAGACCGGCCTCCACGCCTCGAAGACCGGCGAGGTCAACCTTGGCGACTATCAGGAAATCCGCATCCGCCAGTTCCACCAGACGCTCGACAAGTACCTGAACGGCGAACTTGGAGCCAAGGCGTGAGCGAGCAGGCTGAGGTCCGCCCGCCCCGGATCGATTGCGTCCTCGTCTGCGGCGGGGTGTGGCATGACATGGACTTCGCCCGGCTTGAACTGCTCAAGCTGCTGGCCGAAGACCCGGCGATCCGCACCCGCGTGTTCGAGGATTACGAGAATATCGAGGCGATCCGCGCGGCAGACATCCTGATCACCTACACCTGCGACGTCACGCCCTCATTGAAGGCGCAGGAAGCCTTGCGGGACTGGCTGCAGGCGGGCGGGCGCTGGTATGCGCTCCACGGCACCAATTCGGTCCTGCGCTTCCTGACGGAAGGACCCAACAAGGACCTGTGGGACGCGCCGCGCTGGGCCCCGCTGATGATGGACCTGCTCGGCAGCCAGTTCCTCAGCCACCCCCCGATCGCACCATACACGGTGACGGTTGCCGATCCCGATCACCCGCTGGTTCAGGGCATCGAGCCATTCGAGACGACCGACGAACTCTATCACATGGAGTACCACGGAAACATGCACGTCCTGCTCGAAACCGACTGCACAGTTGAAGGGACCGGCTTTGTCGAGGCGGCTGACGCCATCGGCAAGCATGCCGTCATGTACCTGAAGGATCACGGAAAAGGCGGCGTGCTCTATAACACGCTGGGCCATTGCCGCGGGCATTACGATCTGCAACCCATGCTCGACTGGTGGCCCACGGTGGACCGCTGCGCCTGGGACCTGCCGGTGTTCTACGATCTGCTGCGGCGCGGGATTGTCTGGCTGAAGGAGCGTCCAGCGAAAGCTTGATCCTAAGTCCAATTTTTGCGGCAAGGGGGTCGTGTCAAACCTCTCGGGGTAACGAATCCGGGAGAGACGACATGACCAACCTCCGCCTCGCGCTCATCGCCGGCGCCCTTTTGACCGCAACCGCTGCGCAAGCTGGTCCCGCCGCGCCGCCATCGACCTGGGCACGCTGCGCCGTCTGCCACAGCAACACCAAAGGCGCGCCCGACAAGATCGGACCCAACCTCTATGGCGTCTACGGCCACAAGATGGGCGTGAAGGGCACCTACAAGTTCTCCGACGCGGTGAAGAAATCGGGCCTCAAGCTTGATGACGCCACGCTCGACAAGTGGCTGGAAAGCCCCGCAAAACTCGTCCCCGGCAACCGCATGAGCTTCCCCGGAATCAAGGACAAGGCCAAGCGCGCCGAATTGATCGCCTACCTCAAGACGCTGAAGTAATCAGGGGGCAATAACAACTGGCCGGGCAGGCACCAGCGCCCGGCCAGCATCGTGCCAGCCCTCGATCCCCTCGGCGAGCCAGAGGACGTTGCCGAAACCATCGCGGGCAAGGCGGCGGGCGGCGTTCCAGCCCATCCAGCAATCTGTGCGGCAGAACAGCACGACCGGCATCCCCGGCGACTTCTCGCGCACCGCCGCCACCGCATCGTGCAGACCGTGCCACAACGCCACCTCCGGCTGGCCGCGCCCGGTTTCCGGATGCCAGAGCGCGCCGGGGATAGTCTCGTGCGCGCTCGCCAGAGTCCAGATTCCGGTGGCGGGATCGCGGACGCCACCTTCGGCGGGAAGGACATCGATGAACAGGGCATCGACTCCTGGTTTGAGCTTCAGCGCCTTCTCCAGCGCGATGCGGGTCGCAGGTGTCGGCAGGCGATCGACCGGAGCGCGGTAACGGGCGATGCGATAGCCGTTTGCGTCGAAGACATCGCTGAGAGTTGGGGGGGAGTTGGCGGTTTGCCCCGCAGAGTTGCCGGGGAGTTGGAGAATGCCGACAAGAGCCAGCGCAAGGGTTCGGATCGTGACTGCCATGTGCCCTTCCCGCCCCTCGTTGTCATTGGTCCAAGGTCCAATATGCCCGCGCGCGCGATGGCGGCATAGTGAACTTTGGGAGAATGCGTGAAATGCGAAGACTGACGATTGCCGCCCTGTCATCTGTCGCGTCATTTGTCGTTGCCGCCAATGCGCAGGCAGCGCCGGTTGACCCGCTGAAATCGCCGATGTGGGAGCATCACGCCGCGCGCCTGTTCGGTTCCGACAAGATCGTGTTCGATCCCCGCGTGGCTGTGCGCATTCCAGAAATCGCTGAAAATCAACGTGTTTTCCCGGTCACGGTCGATGCACGCAGCGTGCCGGACGTGCGGCGCATCGTGCTCTTCGCCGATCTCAATCCGATCCCGGTCGCCCTCGATTATCGCCTCGCCGAGGCTGAACCCTTTGTCGCCACGCGGATCAAGCTTGACCAGCGCACGCCGGTGCGGGCAGCGGTGCAGACGGCCGACGGGACGTGGCATGTGGGCGGCGCGTGGATCGATGCGGCGGGCGGCGGCTGCTCGGCCCCGCCGGTTTCCCGCGTGAAGGGGGACTGGGCGGACCATCTGGGCGAAGTGCGGGGCGCGCAATGGCTTGAAAAGGCTGGCGAAACGCGGCTGCGCATGACCTTCCGCCACCCGATGGACACCGGGCTGGTCGAGAACATCCCGGCCTACAACATCGAGCACCTGTCGATCCGCGATGACAGCGGCAAGTCGCTGGGCGAAATGGAAATTTTCGGCTCAGTGGCCGAAGACCCGGCCTTCACCGTGGTGGTCAATGCGCGCGGCGCGATCAGCTTCGAGGCGCGCGACAGCGCAGGCCTGCGCTTCCCCGGCAAGGTCGGCGCATGAGGCTTGACCGGCGGGCTTTGGTGCTGGCGGGACTGCTCTCCCCAATCGCCGCGTTCGCTGAGCAATTCGCAGGCAAATACAATCCCTTGGCCGATCCCGTAGGCGATGGCCTGTGGATGGTGCGCGGGGCGGACGAGGCGATCGGCTTTGCCAATGGCGGAGCAATTGCCAACAGCGCGATCATCGCCACGGACGCAGGCGCGGTGCTGTTCGATCCCGGCGTCTCGCGCGAACATGGGCTGGCGCTGGGCGCATTGGCGCAGCGGCTGACGGGCAAGGCGGTGGGGCGGGTCTATGTCAGCCACCTGCATCCCGACCATGCGATGGGTGCGGCCGCGTTTGATCCGGCGATTGTCCACGCCCTGCCCGCCACCCGCGCCGAACTGGAGCGCGATGGTGAGGGGTTTTCGGACGCGATGTATCGCCTGCTCGCCGACTGGATGAAAGGCACCGCCGTGGTCCTGCCGCAGGGCGATCTGTCTGACGGACAAGCCGAATTCGGCGGGCGCAAGTTTCGCCTGCTGGCGTTGAAGGGCCATTCGGGCGGCGATCTGGCATTGCTCGACGAGGCGACCGGCACACTGATCGCGGGTGACCTGGTGTTCCACGACCGCGCGCCGTCAACGCCGCACGCGAGCCTGCCCGACTGGCGCAAGTCACTCGATGTCCTCGCCGCCCTGCCCCACAGGCTGCTGCTGCCGGGGCACGGGCCGATTGACCGCGATGGCAGCGCGATTGCGCAGACGCGGGATTGGCTGGACTGGCTTGAGGCTACCCTGCGGGACTCTGTGGCTCAAGGCTTCGACATGAGCGAGGCGGGCGAATTGCCGATCCCACCGCGCTTCGCGGCGCTCAAGGCCGCGCGCTATGAATTGCAGCGCAGCGTCTCGCACTTCTATCCAGCACTTGAGGCGGAACTGTTGCCGAGGTTGTGACTGACCGGCCTCCAGCCCTGTGATCGTCATTGCGAGCCCGCGCAGCGGGAGAAGCAATCCAGGGCGGTTTGCGCGACTCTGGATTGCTTCGTCGGCTTTGCCTCCTCGCAATGACGAAGGGACGGTCAGAATTCCGCGCGGAGCGACACCGTCAGCCTGCGCGGGGCGCCGGGGGCGTAGGCGCGGGGGTTTTCGGCGCCGGGGGCCTCGGCAAGGTCGATCTCGTCAACTTCGGAGAAGGTGCCGAACGTGGCGTAGCGCTTGTCCAGCACGTTGCGCAGTTGGGCGACGAGGCGGATGCCCGGAGCGAGATTTACCGCGCCGTCGAGATCGAACACGGCATAGCCAGGAGTGCGGGGATTGTCATTGCCTTCGTCTCCCGCAAGATACTGGCCTGAACGAGCGCGCAGGGTGAGGCCTGCCGACCATGAGCGTTCCTCGCGCGCGAGGCGCAGGTTCAGGGCGTGGCGTGGCACGGCGGGGAGCTGGTCGCCGCGGCGGACCATGATCGCACCTTCGTCGTCCGCCGCCGGGTTGGACGGGCTCGACATGGTGAAGGCATCGCGGAAGCGCGCGTCGGTGAAGGCGTAATTGGCCGAGGCGTGCCAGCCATCGCGGCGCCATTCAGCCGAGGCTTCCACGCCTTGCCTGCGGGTGTGGCCGAGATTGGCGAAATAGGCACGGCCACGCACGGTGGAGGCAATCATGCGGATGTCGTTGCTGGTTTGCGACCGCCACACATTGATGCGCCAGGCAAACGCCTTGCCCATGGCATTGATCCCGCCGTGCCAGTTGGTTGCCGTCACCTGGCTGAGGTGAGGGTCGGCGATAAAGAAGTTGGCCAGCGTGCACGGGGCGTCGGGATCGGCGCAGCTCAATTCTGCAGGCGTGGGATTACGGCTGGTGAGCGCGAAACCTGCGGTGGCGTGAATGCCCTCGGCCAGTGCATAGTCGAACTCGACCGAAGGGTTGAACCGGTCAAACGTGTGGTTGCCATCGAGCGCGGTGCCGAGGCGGTCATCCATGACGACGCGGTTGCGGGAATAGCGCGCACCGGCCTCGACCGAGAGTGCTCTCGTCAGCGGGATCTGCGCGCTGGCAAAGAGGGCTACGTCATCCAAACGGGTGACCAGATCGACGGGCAGGATCGCGCCGCCTGCCGAAACCAGCGGCAAGCCGAGGTCCTCGACCGAGCGGTCCTCTTCCAGCTCGCCAAGGTCGGTCTGTGCGCCGAAGCGCGTTCTGGCGCGTTCCCATGTGCCGCCAAGCGCGATGCGGCGAGGGCCGATGGCGGTTTCGTGCACGTCGAGCCATTGCAGGGTGGCGCCATAGGCGTGGGTGCGCTCCTTGCCGCGATTGAACACGGCGGGATCATCGCCTGCTGCGTCGGCCGCAATAGGAGTGCCGCCCGAAAATAGCGGGTCGCTGAAACCGTCGTCGTCATCCTCGACGCAGAGCCGCGCCAGGTTGGCATCGCAGGCGCCGAAATCGGCAAGGTCACCGTTGGCATTGCGGCGATCGAGGTATTGCCAGTGGGCGCGCAGTTCCAGGCGGCCGGTATCGCCCGTGGCCAGCCATGGCGCCGCAATCAGCCGGGCAAAGCGGGTGCGGGTGGTATCGGGCCGGGTGAACACTGCGTTGTATTTGGCGTCGAGCAGTTCGATCGGGGCGACGCCGTTGCCGGTAAGGTCGGTCGATGCGCCGAGCGCGGAGAGTTCGACGCCCCAGCCATCGCCCTGATGGATGCCCTTGGCGAAGGCGCGATAGAGCTTCGAGGGGCTGGCGACGCGCCAGCCCGCGTCGCGGCGGGCCTCAAAAGCGACGAGCAGATTGCTTTGGGCGGTGCCGGTGCCGTAGCTGACCGCGCCGCCGACCATGCCTTCGCTATCCAGATCGCCCTGCGCCTTGAGGCCGGCAAGGCTCAGTCCATCGCCGGTCTGGACGAGCAGCGATCCGGCGAGAGCATTGCGGCCAAGGACCGGGTTGGCATCATTGACCTGCGCGCTGACCAGCACGGTATCGGGCATGAGATCGAGCAGGACGACATCGCCGAACGGCTGGTTGAAGCGCACGCCATCGAGATAGACGGCAAGGCCCTGCTCCATGCCCTGCAGTGCGCCAGCGGAAAACCCGCGCCAGTTCAGCGTCGCCTGCCACGGATTGCCCGCGGCCTCGCCCAGCGTCATGCCGGGGATGGCGCGTTCGAGCGCGCGGCCGAGATCGGCACGGCCCGAGGCGTCGATGGCGGCAAGATCGAGTCCCCGCGCTTCATCAAGGTCAATCGTGCCGCCCGGCGCGTTGACGACGATCTGCTGCGCTTCCTGCGCGAGGGCCGGAATGGGAGCGACGGAAATGAGAAGGGGGATCAGCTTACGCATCGCTTCAGATCTTCACGCGAAGGCCCGCCCATACCGTGCGCGGGTTGCCAAGGTCCATCGAGCCGCCCGCATTGCGCGTGACGATATCGGTATCGAACACGTTCTCCGCCCGCAGGATCAGGCTGATGCCCTTGGGCAAGGGCACTTGCGCGAAGAGATCGAGCGTTGTCGCAGCCTTGAGGCTGTCGATCTGGAGATCGTCTTCATACTGCTGGCCGACGTGGCGGAGCGTGGCAGCGAAGTCCCACCCTGCGGCAGGTGCAAGGCCGAGCGTGGCCGATGCGGCGATGCGCGGGGTCTGGGCGGGGCGCTTGCCGGTGAGCGTGGACGCAGCACCGTTGCGCACTTCCGCATCGGTCCATGCCAGCGAGCCGTCGAAGCGGACGATGCCGATTTCGGCATGGGCTGCAGCCTCGATGCCGCGGGCGCGGATCTGGTCGACATTCTGGCGCTGGCGCAAGTTGGTGCCGATGGTCACGTTGGCCACGGCGTTCTCGATCCGGTTGTCGAACCCGGTAACCGAGAGGCGGATGCCCTCGGCAGGGGTGAGGTCGATCCCGGCCTCGAAGCCTTTCTGCTTTTCGTTGCGCAGAGCTGCGTTGGCCTGTGTCGTCACCGGGAAGACGGTGAACGGGCGGTAGAGTTCGTTCAAGGTCGGCTGGCGCAGGCCGGTGTAGGCTGCGGCGCGCAGGGCGATCATGTCGTTGGCGCGGAAGACCGCGCCGCCGCGCCAGGTGACGGTCCAGTCGCTCTGCGTCGCATAGTCGCTACGGCTGGTGACGGCGCCCGCGTTGTTGCGTACCTCGAAGTAGCCATCGGCAATCACGGTGCGGTCGGCCCGCAGGCCGCCGGTGAGGACGAGCTTGCCCAGCGTCAGGTCGTTCTCGGCGTAGAAGCCGAGGTCGGTATTGACACCCCCTGCCCGGCGGCGCGCGGTGATCGCGCCGGTGGCAGCGCTGATCGCGTTTTCCTTCATCGTGCCCGATGCGCGGCGCCAATCCACGCCGAGGCGCAAGACATCGTTCTGCCCCATCGGCGGGCGCAGTTCGAACTTCCCGCCGAGGCCTTGGGCGGGCGTATCGTACTGATCCAGCGTGGGTTTGAAACTGGTGGCGGAGACGACGATGTTGTCGAAATTGCGAACCTGGACATAGGCAAGCGCATCGAACTGCCAATCGCCGCGACCGACGAGGCGCAGGCTGGCGTCCTGCCCTTCGCTGGAGGTGGTAGCACCCTTGAAGCGCAGCAGGCGGTCATCGCGATAGACAAGCGCGCGGGCCTGAAGCTCTACCGTATCGGTCAGCGGGGCGACGGCGCGGATCTGGGTGGACCACGATTCGTAGCGGGCGCGGACGGTGGCGGGGACGCGCTGGGCTTGCGGAGTCGTGAAGAAGCCCTTGCCCCGATCCCAGCGGCCCGAGACGACCGCAAAGCCGGAGCCGAGGCGGGGCGCGATGCTCAGGGCGGCTTCCGTCTCGCCGCGCTGGCTGGCGAGGACTTGGCCATTGATCAGGCCGAGCTGGTCTGGGCCTGCACTCTCCAGTTCGATGGTGCCGGAAAGGGCACCGGCGCCGAACGGGCCGGAGCCGCCACCTCGCGTCACGCGGATCGAGCCGAGCGTATCGGGGACAAGTGCCGGGAGCGGGACATAGCCGAAGAACGGATCGGCCATCGGCACGCCATCGAGCAGGACGAGCGCGCGGCTGGTGGCGTTGCCGCCCAATGCGCGCAAGGTAACGCCCTGGGCCGAGGGGTTGGACGAGCGGCTGTCTGACCGGCGGAATTGCTGGAATCCTGCGACCGAGGTCAGCACATCCTCGATGCGGCCAGAGGCAGACGTGGTGATGGCATCGCGGCCGATCTCGACCGTGGAATAGGCGGGCGTGCCGGGGGTCTTCTCCAGGCCCTTGCCGGAAACGACGATCTCGCCATTGGGGCCTTCGTCCGCAAATGCGGGCAGAGCAGTCGATGCGAGGGCGGCTGCGGCCAGGAGGCTGCAGGCACGCAGGAAGCGGTTGTCGTCCATCTGCTGCGACTTTCCGGATGACGATGTGAAAACGGGTATGTCGGCGGCGCTTTGGGAGCAATCGACGCCGCCGACAAGGGTGGACTTGGGTACCGGATGTTAAGTTTTTGAAATCCGGCTCAGAAGAACAGGATTCCGCCGACTGCAACGGCATCGCTTTCAGCCTTGTTGCCCGAGTGGGCGACGGCCTTCGAATGCACGTATTCGCCGATCAGCGTGACCCACGAGGTCAGGCCATAGCGCACTTGCCCGACGTAGCTCGAGTTGACGTCGAGCAGGTTGGGGTTGGCGAGGCGGTCGGCGTTGCTGGCGTAATCGAGGCGGCTTTCGCCATAGCTGCCGCCGACCGAGAGCTTGCCGAAGGTGGCGAGCGCCTGGGCATAGAAGCCGCTGGAATCGCGCTTGGCGATGCCGGGGCCGGTCTGCGGGGCACCCGTGTCGAACAGGCCGAGCACGGTCGTGCCAAGGCCGCTGGCGGTGTAGTAGTAGCCGGTCGCGGTGACCGGGCCGACGGTGACCTTGCCACCGAAGTCCACGCCGCTGCCGGTGTATTCACCGCCGCCAACCAGATCGTGCTTCTGGGTGATACCCGAGACCCAAAGGCGCGCGGCAACGTCGCCGAACTTGCCGTCATAGGTGACCTTGCCCTGGAAGCCGGGAGCCGAATTGCTTTCGGCCGGGCCGGTGAGCGAGGACAGCGGCTGGAACACGCCGACCGAGGCCTGCAGGCCCTTGAAGTTGGGTGAAGTGTAGGTGATCTGCGGCTGGAAATCGGTGTAGATATAGCCGACGCCGATGCGGCCCAGTGTAGTGTTGCCGGGTGCGACATTGTTTCCGGGGGTGCCCGAGGACAGCAGGGTGATGTCATTCAGGATCGCTTCGGAGGCGAAGAGGCCGATATCGCGGCCGATCTTGAAAGTGCCGACGTTGGGCTTTCCGAAGGTCATGAAGGTCTGGCGGAAGTCGATCCCGGCAGTGGCAAGCGCGGTCGGCTGGCCGCCGTTGTTGGCGCCAAGCGCACCATAGGCGGTGGAGTTGATGCCCGGATACATGCCGAACGTGGCGCCCACGTCCCAGCCCGACTGCTTGGCCGCGACCGAAACCTTGAGAAAGCCGGGGAGCAACCCGTTGCGGATGGCGCTGGAGTTGTTCGAGCCGACGCTGGCGATGCCGCCGGTGACGGCCGTGCGGGCGGTTGGCGTGGCGGGGTTGTCGTGAACGTAGAAGCCGTTGACCGAGCCTGAGAAGGTGATGGTTGCCGGGCCGACCTCAAGGCCGATGCCGCTGGAAGCCATGCGTACCATGCGGCTGGAATCGACCGATTCCGTGGCGCGGGTCATGGTGTCGCCGGAAGGCGCGGCGGCGGCTGGCGAAGGCTTGTTTTCCTCGGCGAGCAGTTCGGCATATTCCTCGTCGGAGAGGATGCCCTTTTCGTGCAGTCGCTTGAGAAGTTCGGCAGTGCCGGCATAGGCGGGCGTGGTGGCGAGCGCCATGGTGGCGAGCGCAACCGAGGCGCAAAGCGCCTTCTTCATGTTCATTTCCATCCCCTCCTTGAAAGGTCGTGTCGATTATTCTGCGACTGAGCGGGGACAATGCTGCGCGGAAACAAACTGCGATATTGGACTTTGGGCGTTGGACTTTGGGATAATGCCGAAGGTCAGTCAGCGCCCCAGCGCGACGCCCCAGGGGCCACCGCCAGCCTTGATCGTGGACGTGACCTGCATCGCCGCAATATCCACGAACGAGACGGTATCGCTCGCCCCGTTGGCGACGATGGCACGGGCGCCGTCCGGCGTGATGGCAAGGTGCCATGGGCGGTCGCCTACCTTGACGTAACCGCGCACAGTGCGGGTGGGCACGTCGACCACGGCGATGCTGTCTGCGCGGCCCAAAGCGACGATCGCCGTCTTGCCGTCTGGCGTGAAGCGGATGCCGCAGGGCATGACCTTGTAGGCCGGGACGCCCGGAGGGGCGAAAGTCAGGGTCTGTTCGATGGCCTTGGTGGCGACGTCGGCGATCTGCACGGTGCCGGCCATTTCGGCGGCAATCCACACCTTTGCGCCATCCGCCTCGAACTCGATGTGGCGCGGCCTCGCGTCCGTCTCCATTTCCTCGGCCACGGTGCGCGTGGCAAGGTCTATCCAGGCGACGGTATTGTCTTCCTCGCTTGTGACGAGCAGCCACTTGCCATCGGGGCTTTGCGCGACGCCTTCGGGTTCATCACCGACGGTTACCTGCCAGGCGACCCTCCGGCTGACGAGATCTATCGCGGTGACGGCGGCATTGTCCTCATTCGCGGCAAAGAGAAGGTCTCCGGCATAGGCCGGGAAGAACTGTTCAGGGTCAGCGCCGGACGGCAGCGTGGCGATCAGCGCGCCGGTTGCGGGATCGCGCATCTCGACCGCGTTGTCGGCACTTGCAGCGACCAGCAGGGTCTTGCCGTCGCGAGAGACTGCGATGCCGCGAGGACGCTTGCCGACGGGCCATTCAGCTTCGACGGTGCCCTTGTCGAGATCGATCACCGTGACGGTCGAGGACCGTTCGTTGCTGACATAGGCGCGGCTCGCGTGAGCAGCTGGTGCGAGTGCGGTGCCGAGCAGCAGGGCTGCAGCAATGGCCTTCAGTTTTCTCTCCATGTTGCGCACAATATCGCTTCAAGGGCCTTGCGCATATCACACCTTGGTCTTGTACCATGGTTCAATTTGAAGAACGCCGTAAGCGCGATAAGCAAGGCACATCATCGGGGCGGACGATCATTCGCACCCGTGTCGCAGAGGATGACTGATGATCAAGATATCCAAGGGCCGAGCCGCCCTGCTGGCAGCGGCTGTGCTCGCCACCGGCGCCATCGCATCGAGCCTTTCCGCCCATGGCAACGTGACGCCGCAGGCTGTCGATACATCTGCCCTGCCCGATATTGCCGGTGGCAACGATGCGTGGGTGACGGTCAACCCTTATCGTGGCAACGAGAAGGCGCTGGAAATCGGCCAGTCAGCCTATGGCCAGAACTGCGCCCGTTGCCACGGACTCGACGCAATCTCAGGCGGCATCGCCCCTGACCTGCGTTACCTCGAAACTGGCGACAGTGGTGATGAATGGTTCGTCCAGCGCTTCCAGCACGGCTCTTCGCGCGACGGCAAGGTATATATGCCACCGTTTGGCGAAGTGCTGGGCCAGAAGGCCGGATGGGCGATCCGCACCTGGATCGAATCAAAGCATACCGACGAGTGAACGGTATTTGCATCAACAGGCGCTCTCTCCTGCAGGGGTTGACGCTTACCGCGCTTGCCAGCGCAACTTCGGCCTTTGCCGCGCCGCTTGAGAAGGTCAAAGACCTCGGAGTCCTTCGGGTCGGACTCTATGCGGACAACCGGCCATGGTCTTGGGATCAGGGCGGCAAGGTGGCGGGGATCGACGCGGACATCGCGCGTGCGCTTGCTGAGGCGCTTGGCGTGCGGGCGGATGTCCAGCTGTTCTTCGCGGGCGAGGACATTTCCGACGACTTGCGCAACGTGGTCTGGCGCGGCGGGCTGCTCGGCTTCCAGCCCTGCGACGTGATGCTGCACGTGCCATTCGAACGCCATTTGATGCAGGCCGAGGACAACGTGGTGTTCCTCGCGCCCTATTATCGCGAAACGTTCGGCGCGGCCTGTTCGCGTGATGGCGGCAATTGCGAGGCGGTTCCAGCAGCCTTCAAGGGGCGGCCGATCACGGTGGAGCTGGCCTCGATCCCCGACTTTTACCTGCTTGGCCACGCTGGGGGAGTTCTGGCGAAAGACCTCGTCCACGTGCCGACGGGATACGATGCTGCAGCCGCGCTCGCCAATGGCAGCGCGGAATTCACCGTGGCGACGACAGCGCAGATCGAGTCGGCCGTTGCCGACCATGCCGATGCCGGGATCAAGGTGCGCAAGGGCCCGCTGCCGATGATGATGTCTCCCGGTTGGGACATCGGCATCGCGGTGAAGGAAAACTCGCGCAACCTGGGGTTCCGGCTGGAGGAAATCCTCGAGCAGATGATCGCTGACGGGCGGATGGCTGCGATCTTCAAGAGCCATGGCGTAACCTGGAAGCCTGCGCTTTCCGCGCAATCCTGACGTATCATTCGCGCCTGCCTCTCCTCGATCGGCAGGCAAACGGGGGGACGGGAACACCGACTGCGACCGGTGTTCCCCGAACCGTTTTTGCTGCGCCTGTGTTGCGCAGTATGATACCAGTTGTCGATCTTATCCCAAGGTTCAATTGTGCGCGGGACCGCAGCAGATAGGCTCCATTGTGACGATCGGGGACAAGTGGCGAACCGGGGGGATTCCCGCATGACCGCACTCCATCGCAGAACAAGACCCCATAACAGGAGGGACAGGATGAAGCGGCGTTTCACAACTTTCATGGCAGGCCTTGCGGCCGCCACAAGCCTTGCAGCAGCACCGGCCCTTGCGGGTGGCCCGACCAGCGCGGACATCGTCAACGACGCGGCAACGCCCGGTGACGTGATCAGCTATGGCATGGGCCCGCAGCAGCAGCGGTTCAGTTCGCTCGACAAGATCAACACCGCAAACGTCAAGGGCCTCGTACCTGTGTTCGCGGCATCGCTGGGCGGCGAGAAGCAGCGCGGACAGGAATCGCAGCCGCTGGTCTATGACGGCACGATCTACGTGACCGGCTCGTACTCGCGCCTCTTTGCCTTCGATGCGCGCACCGGCGAGAAGAAGTGGGAATACAACGCCCGCCTGCCCGACGGCATCATGCCCTGTTGCGACGTGGTCAACCGCGGTGCGGCGATCCATGGCGACAAGGTGATCTTCGCCACGCTCGACGCACACCTGATCGCGCTTGATCGCCACACCGGCAAGGTAATCTGGAACAAGAAGCTGGCCGACTATCAGGCGGGCTACTCGGCGACGGCCGCGCCGCTGATCGTCAAGGACATGGTGATCACCGGCAATTCGGGCGGCGAGTTCGGGATCATCGGCGAGGTATCGGCGCGCAATGTCGAAACCGGCGAGCTGATCTGGACGCGTCCGACCATCGAGGGCCACATGGGCACGCTGGCCGGCAAGCCTTCGACGATGACCGGCAAGCTCAACGCATCGTGGACCGGCGACCTGTGGAAGACCGGCGGCGGCGCGACCTGGCTGGGCGGCACCTACGACCCGGAAACCAATCTGCTCTACTTCGGCACCGGCAATCCCGGCCCGTGGAACAGCAACCTGCGTCCCGGTGACAACCTCTACACCGCTTCGACGCTGGCGATCGATCCCGATACCGGCGAGATCAAGTGGCACTACCAGACCACGCCGCACGATGGCTGGGACTTCGACGGGGTGAACGAGTTCATTCCGTTTGACGCCACGATCAAGGGCAAGCCGATGAAGCTCGGCGCGAAGGCTGACCGCAACGGCTACTTCTATGTGCTCGACCGCACCAACGGCAAGCTGGTTGGCGCCAGCAAGTTCGTGATGCAGACGACCTGGGCCGATGGCATCAACCTGAAGACGGGCCGCCCCAACTTCATCCCCGCCAACCGTCCGGGCGCGCCCAACGGTGCGGAGAAGGGCACGACCGTGTTTGCCAGCCCGTCGTTCCTCGGCGGCAAGAACTGGATGCCGATGGCCTATTCCAAGGATACCGGCCTGTTCTACGTTCCCAGCAACGACTGGGGCATGGACATCTGGAACGAGCCCATCGCCTACAAGAAGGGTGCGGCCTATCTGGGTGCAGGCTTCACCATCAAGCCGATCGCCGAGGACCATATCGGCGCGCTGCGTGCGATGGACCCGGTGACCGGCAAGATCGTGTGGGAATACAAGAACAAGGCTCCGCTGTGGGGCGGCGTTCTGGCCACGCGCGGCAACCTGGTGTTCACCGGCACGCCTGAAGGTTACCTCAAGGCGTTCGACGCCAAGACGGGTACGGAACTGTGGAAGTTCCAGACCGGCTCGGGCGTGGTCGGCTCGCCCGTCACCTGGGAGCAGGATGGCGAGCAGTACGTCGCCGTCATGTCCGGCTGGGGTGGCGCGGTGCCGCTGTGGGGCGGCGAAGTGGCCAAGACCTTCAAGGAAATCAGCCAGGGCGGTTCGCTCTGGGTGTTCAAGCTGCCGAAGTGATGTTTCCCCGGAGCGCCGGACTTCTCCTCAGGTCTGGCGCTCCACCCCCTCCCCGGGTAGAGACCAATGACGAATACCGCCACACTAACCGCATTCGCACTCGATGGGGGGAGCGCTGCCATGGCAGAGAACGGATCGCCTGAACGCGTTCTCATCGTGGATGACCATTCACTGGTCCGCGATGGCCTGCGCTCGATCTTCGACGATGCCTTCCCCAACTGCACCATCCTTGAGGCGGACAGCCTGGAAGCGGCGCTGAATACGCTGGCGGCAGAAGGCGATGTCGACCTCGTCCTGCTCGACCTCAACATTCCCGATGTTTCGCACCTCTCCGGCCTTGAAGCCCTGCGCGACCGGTTTCCGGCAACGCCCGTGGTGATGGTCTCGGGCGTGACCGACCGCAAGGTGGTGCGCGATGCTCTGGCCGCTGGCGCTGCGGGCTTTGTCCCCAAGAGCCTGAAACGTGCGGCGATCGTCGACGCGCTGCATCAGGTGCTTTCGGGCGAGATCTACATGCCCGAGCTGGAAGGCGATGACAGCGCGGCTGCCGAGGAAGACCTGATCCGGAGCCGCATCGACAGCCTGACCCCGCAGCAGCGCGTGGTGCTGGGGCATCTCGTGGCAGGGCGGCTCAACAAGCAGATCGCCTATGAACTCGACGTATCGATGACGACAGTGAAGGCGCACGTTTCCGCGATCCTGCAGAAGATGAATGTCTTCTCGCGCACGCAGGCTGTCATCATGGCCGGGAAGATCGGCTTCAAGGGATAATCGGTCACGAAGGGGCAATTGCTCTTCGCCGCGCGTCTGGCAGATTGCGCGCGGGAGACTGCCATGTTGATCGAAACACCTCTTGCCCTGCCGTGCGGGATCGTGATCCCAAATCGCCTTGCCAAGGGTGCGATGACCGAGGGTCTGGCCGATCCCGCAGGCAGGCCGACGCCCGAACTGGACCGTCTCTATGGCGTCTGGGCCGACGGCGGCGCAGGGCTGCTGATTACCGGCAACGTGCAGATCGACGGCGACCATCTCGAGCGACCCGGCAACGTGATCGTGGACCGCGCGCCCGATACAGCGATGAAGGCGGCGCTGGCGCGCTGGGCCGAGGCGGGGACGCGCGGCGGCAACCTGTTGTGGATGCAGATCAGCCATGCGGGTCGCCAGACGCAGAGCACGGTCAATCCGCACCCAAAGGCACCCTCGGCGGTGAAGCTCGGGCTTCCCGGCGGGCAATTCGGCGAGCCGGTGCCGCTGGAAGAGGCAGAGATCCTCGACCTGATCGGCCGCTTCGCTACCTGTGCCAAGGCTGCGCAGGAGGCGGGCTTTCACGGGGTGCAGGTCCATGCCGCGCACGGCTACCTGCTCTCGCAGTTCCTCAGCCCGCGCAGCAACCAGCGTACAGACCGGTGGGGCGGATCGCTGGAGAACCGGGCGCGGTTCCTGATGGAGGCGGTGCGCGCGGTGCGTGACGCGGTGGGACCGGCCTTCGGCATTTCGGTCAAGCTCAATTCGGCAGACTTCCAGCGCGGCGGATTTGCCTTCGAGGAGAGCCTTGAAGTGGCGCGCTGGCTGGAAGCGGCAGGCGTCGATCTGCTGGAGGTTTCGGGCGGGTCCTATGAACAGCCCGCGATGATGGACATGGAAGGACTGGAGGCCGTGGAGCGGCCCGACGTGCCTGCCTCCACCGCCGCGCGCGAGGCCTATTTCGTCGACTTCGCAAAGGCGATGAAGGCAAGCCTGACGAAGATGCCGCTGATGGTCACAGGTGGCTTTCGCAGCAGGGCGGCGATGCAGCATGCGCTGGAGACGGGCGCGGCAGACCTGATCGGCATCGGCCGTCCGCTGTGCGGTGCGCCTGCGGCCTGCCGCGACCTTCTGGAAGACCGGGCGGACTTGCCGCGCTTCGAGAGCACTCTTCGCTTGTTGCCCCCTGCCCTGCGCTGGCTTGAGCGGTTCGACATGCTGCGCACGATCGCGGGCTTTGGCGTGCAGATGTGGTACTACGCCCAGATCGATGCGCTGGGTCGAACCGGGCGGCCCGATCCGGACAAATCGGTCTTTGCCTCATTGTTGCAGGTGCAGGGCCAAGCCAAGGCGTGGATGAAGGCGCGGCGTCTGCTATAGATTGCTGGGCCCTAGAGCACGTCCCTCTGCCGCAGGAAGGCGCGCAGTTGGGCGGGCTTTACCGGCTTGTTGAGGAGCGGGAGCGCCAGGGCGGCGAGGCGGATCTTGGTTTCCTCGCCACGGTCGGCGGTGATGACCATTGCGGGCAGGTCGTAGCCCGCGCGGCGGCGCAGGGCGGCGATGGCTTCCTCGCCGGTCTGACCGTCATCGAGATGGTAGTCGACGATGGTCATGGCCGGTTTGCGCGCCAGGGCGGCGCTGACGCTGTCGTCCGCCGGATCGCGCGCGGTAACCACTTCGAGCCCCCAGTTCTCCAGCAAGGCCTCCATGCCGGAGAGGATCGCCGGATCGTTGTCGATCACCAGCACGAGACCGCCGTTTCCGGTTGGCGCGGCGGATACTGGCTCGGTGGGCGCAGGGGCGGCGACCGGCTCGACCAAGGGCAGCAAGATCGAGAAGGCGGAGCCTAGGCCGGGCACGGAATCCAGCTCAATCTGGTGGCCGAGCATCGTGGAGACGCGGCGCACAATGGCAAGGCCAAGGCCCTTGCCGGGGATCTTCTGCGTCTTGCCGACGCGGCGGAACTCGCCGAAGATTTCCTCACGGTCCTGCGCGGCGATGCCGGGGCCGGTATCGCGCACGGTCACGCGCACCTGCCCGTCAAGCTCTGCCACTTCGACCGAGACCCGGCCCGCATCGGTATAGCGGATTGCGTTGGAGACGAAGTTCTGGAGGACACGGCGCAGCAGGCGTGCGTCGGACATGACCCAGGCGTCAGTTTCCACCACGTCGAACTGAAGACCCCCGGCCGCAGCAAGCGGGGCGAATTCCACGCGCAAGGTCTGCAGGATCGAGCCCAGCGACTGGTGGCCGATCTCGGGCTGGATGGCGCCAGCATCGAGGCGCGAGATTTCGAACAGGGCTTCGAGCAGGTCCTCGACCGAATCCAGTGCGGTGGATGCCTGGGCAACCAATGCCTGCGGACGTTCGGGCAGGCGCAAACCGTCCATCGCGGAGACGAACAGACGCGCGGCGTTGAGCGGCTGGAGCAGATCATGGCTGGCGGCGGCAAGGAAGCTGGTCTTGGAACGGTTGGCGGTCTCGGCTTCGTTCTTGGCCTCGACCAGCTGGCGGTTGACCTCCACCAGTTCGGCCGTTCGCTCCTGCACCCGGCGTTCGAGCAGTTCGGCGGTTTCGGTGAGCGAGCGCTGCAGGCTGACATGGTCGGTCACATCATCGAAGGTGAAGACCATGCCGCCATTGCCGAGCGGGACCGAGCGGATCACGAAGTGCCGTCCGTCCATCAGGCATTCGGCAGAAAGCTGGCGCGTATCGCCCTCGCGCCAGGCGAGGCTGTCGGCACATTCGAGGCCCAAGCGCCAGCTGCACCATTCGACCAGCTGGGCATGGCTTTCGACATGGCGCAGCAGGTCTCCGCCCGACAGGCCAAGCACGCGGACCAGCCCCTCGTTCCAGGCCTGCATCCGGCGCTGCGCATCGAACAGGCAGACGCCTTCGGACAGGGTATCGAGCGTGGCCTGAAGGGCGAGGTTCCGCTCTGCCAGTTCCAGCGCGCGCTGGCGGGCGTCCTCGGCCTTGACCGAGGTGATGTCGGTATAGATGCCGACGATGCCACCGTCGCTGGTGCGCAGCTCGTTGATCTGGATCCAGCGCCCATCATTCAGCGCCTGAACGTGCGCTCCTTCGGCACGGCGGTGCCAGTCGACGCGGTCGCTCAGCCAGCGGTCAGGCGCCATGGCCGCGCCCTTCGTCGATCCGGTCAGGGCGACGCGGCTGGCCATTTCGGAGAATTCCGGACTGTCGCCCGAAATCGGCTCAACCGCGGGGAATATCTTCAGGAACGCGCGGTTGCACAGGATAAGCCGATCGCCTGAATCGAACAGGGCGAAGCCGTCGCTCAGCGATTCAATGGCGTCGCGCAGGAGGACGCGGGCGGCGGTGGCGTCTTCGTTCGCGGCGGCGAGTTCGGCCATCGCCGCTTCGAGCGCGCTGGTGCGGTCCCGCACCACGGATTCGAGCGCAATGGCCGTCTCGAACATCGAGAACGCGCCGCCCTCCATGTCGACCGAGCGTTCGACCCGGTCCATGAGCGCGGCATTGATCTTTTCCAGCTGGCGCACGCGGGCGCGCAGGGCGGTCACCTCGTCCTCGCCGTTGACCATCGCGGGTGCGAGGATGCCGGTGAGGCCCGAATTGCTCATCGGCCGACCGCAAGACCGGTGAAGGTCTGGTTCATGTGCGCGGCGCGGAACTGTTCGCCATAAGTGTTGAAGCCGAACACGCGGTTGGCGACGTACATCCGCGAGACCGCGCCTGCCTGCTGGCGGTCTTCGGCGTCCAAGCGATTGAGCACGCAATCGAAGCCGACGACGTGGTCGATCTCGCCCACCTTGCGGCCGATCTCGTCAAATAGAACTTCCATTTCCGCGAGCCGGTCCACCGGCTCGCCGATCGAGAGAACCACTCCGGTATCGATCGCGCAGTAGAAGGTCAGCGAACCGTCGTCGTTCGCGGTCTGAATCGAGCGGACGTGGAACTGGCCGCCGGTGCGCACGATCGGGGGATAGGCGGCGAAGAACTGGGCGTTGAGCTCGGATAGCGGGCTGCCGGCAAGGCGACGGTATTCCTCGGCAGCAGGCGCAGCGTTGATTTCGGTGACAACGCGCGATTCAGCATCGGCCTCGGTGATCACCATCTTGGCCGGACCAGGGCGGTAGAAGCTCTTGCAGAAGACGTGCATGGGGCGGCGGCTGGTGAGCAGGACGATCACGGCGGCGTCCTTGTGGAAGGCGCCTTCGTGGAAGATCGCCGTATCCCGGAACGACAGGCCATCACCGCTCGATCCGCCGATGAGCTGGATATCGCCCAGCGCGTGCTGCGCGGTCATCGTCAGCAGTTCCTCGCGGTGGGACAGGCCATCGACGAAGAACAGGGCGACCTGATGGAGCCCCTCGCCCGCGCCGTTGTCGCGCCGGGACTGGGCAACAAGCTGGCGGATCGCGCCCTGGGCGGCGGCGGGATCGAAGCGGTCGAGATCGTCGAAGCGCAGCGAGGCCATCGAAAACGGCCCTTCGGGAAAGCCGATGAGGACGACCGAATGGGTATCGTAGCCCTGCTCGGTCAGTTCGCCCGCGCTGGTGCAGCCATAGAGACGGACATCTGGCATGCGCTCGGCCAGGGCCTGCTGCAGGGCTTCGCGCGGATAGGCGTTGGAGCAGAACAGCAGCGCGCCTGCGAGCTTGCGGCCATCCAAGCCTTCGGCAAGTTCGGCAACTGCAGCCTGCGGATCGGCGGCACGCGACGTGCAAGCGATCATCCGCGCATCATCGCCAGATGTCGCCATCTCCGTCGCCATTTCCATCACTGCATCCTCCATGGGCGACCTCTTGCGGGTTCTCCTGCATTTGCCAGCTTAGGGCGATAGTGCGCCTTCGCCAAGCGCTGGCGCATCGCCGCGCAAGGGTTCGCCAGCCGCTTCGAGCGCAGCGCTCTCCTCATCGGTGAAGACCCGGCTGCGAACAATGAAGCGGACCCCTTCGGGCGCCTCAAGGCTCATGCCCGCACCCCGTCCCGGCACGACATCGATGGTGACCTGCGTGTGACGCCAGTATTCGAACTGCGCGGCCCCGATCCACACCGGCGTGGCTTCAGCAACATGGCCAAGCAGCACGTCCTGCCCGCCGACGCGGAATTCCCCGGCGACGAAGCACATCGGGGCAGAGCCATCGCAGCAGCCGCCCGACTGGTGGAACATCAGCGGCCCATGGGTTGCCGTCAGCCGGGAAATCCACTCCCCGGCCTCGGGCGTGTTCAGAATGCGGGGCGGCAGGTCGCTCACCCTGCCTCCGATATCATGACCGAAGCGCCGCCCGTGGCGAAGTTCGGAATGTCGCCGGTGGCCGCCTGCGCTTCGACCGAGCCCATGCCCGCGGCCATCGCGGCGGCATCGGCGAACCAGATCTGCGTCAGGCGGTAGTATGGCGGAGGGCTGCCATCAGGTCCGGGCAGGCCCTTGAGTAGGACCACTTTTTCAACCGACGGAATCTTTTCGGCAATGGGCATGTGCGTGCCGAAGTAATAGGCCTCGAACGCCTCCGCATCGGTTGGGGCGTTGTAGAACACGTTGACGACGACCTGGGCCATCCGTTCATCCTCTCATTGTTGTCGCTTCATCTTTGCGCTCTTGTGGCGCATTGGCAAAGGGCAGAACACAAACGGTGACGGCGCGGGCGGGACCTTCCTCCCTGCACCGCGCCGTCTCCCGCCCAGCGATCACGCCAGAATTGTTTGGGGTATCATTCAGGCCAGCCTCAGAAGAACCCGAGCTTCTTGGGGCTGTAGCTGACCAGCAGGTTCTTGGTCTGTTGGTAGTGATCGAGCATCATCTTGTGCGTTTCGCGCCCGATGCCCGACTGCTTGTAGCCACCGAAAGCGGCGTGGGCCGGATAGGCGTGATAGCAGTTGGTCCACACGCGGCCCGCCTGGATGCCGCGGCCGAAGCGGTAGGCGCGGGTTCCGTCGCGGGTCCACACGCCGGCGCCAAGGCCGTAGAGCGTGTCGTTGGCGATCTCGAGCGCTTCCTCGTCGGTCGAGAACTTGGTCACGGCAAGGACCGGACCGAAGATCTCTTCCTGGAAGACGCGCATCTTGTTGTGGCCTTCGAGCACGGTCGGCTGCACATAGTAGCCCTGCGCCAGATCGCCCTCATGCATGGCACGCTCGCCGCCGGTCAGAACCTTGGCGCCCTCGTCGCGGCCGATCTGGATGTAGGAGAGGATCTTCTCCATCTGGTCGTTCGAAGCCTGCGCGCCGATCATCGTTCCGGCATCGAGCGGGCTGCCGAGCTTGATTGCCTCGACGCGGGCAATCGCCTTTTCCATGAAGCGGTCATAGATCGACTCGTGCACCAGAGCGCGGCTCGGGCAGGTGCAGACCTCGCCCTGGTTGAGCGCGAACATGGTGAAGCCTTCGAGCGCCTTGTCGAGGAAGTCGTCGTCGTGATCCATCACGTCGGCAAAGAAGATGTTCGGGCTCTTGCCGCCCAGTTCCAGCGTGCAGGGGATCAGGTTCTCGGACGCATACTGCATGATCAGGCGGCCAGTCGTCGTCTCGCCCGTAAACGCGATCTTGGCGATGCGCTTGTTGGTGGCGAGCGGCTTGCCTGCTTCGATGCCGAAGCCGTTGACGATGTTGAGCGTGCCTGCCGGCAGAATGTCGGCGATGAGTTCAGCGAGCACGAGGATCGACATCGGGGTCTGTTCGGCGGGCTTCAGCACCACGCAGTTGCCTGCGGCAAGCGCAGGAGCGAGCTTCCATGCCGCCATCAGGATCGGGAAGTTCCACGGGATGATCTGGCCGACCACGCCCAGCGGTTCATGGAAGTGGTAGGCAACAGTGTCGTGATCGATCTCGGCGATCGAGCCTTCCTGCGCCCGCACGCAGGCGGCGAAATAGCGGAAGTGATCGATGGCGAGCGGAATGTCGGCAGCGGTCGTCTCGCGGATCGGCTTGCCGTTGTCGATCGTCTCGGCCATCGCGAGGAGATCGAGGTTGGCCTCCAGCTTGTCGGCGACCTTGAGCAGGATGTTGGAGCGCTCGGTGGTGGACATCTTCCCCCACGCGTCCTTGGCGGCGTGTGCGGCGTCGAGCGCCAGCTCGATATCCTCTGCCGTGCCCCGCGCCACCTTGCACACGACCTGGCCGGTCACCGGCGAGATATTGTCGAAGTACGCACCCTTGACCGGGGCAACCCACTTGCCGCCGATGAAGTTGTCGAACTTTTCGCGAATGAGCGATACGCCAGTGAACTGGCTAAGGGCCTGCTGCAACATCCTCGGTACTCCGGGTCGATTGTCGTTGAGATCGACCCGGAACATGCGCCTGCATCAGCGCGCCGCCAATTGTACCTTGGAAGGATAGACCGGGGGCGTCAGCGGGCTCCGGCGAAGCGGTCGAGCGCGGCAACGCCATCGTCTGGCCAGCGCGAGAGCATCAGCAGGCGCTTGTGTCCGTGGCCGATGAACAGCTCATCGGTGACGCCCATGCCGCCGTGGAACTGGATCATCTCGTGACCAAGCTCGACCGAGGCCGGAGCAACGAAAGCGCGCAGGCCATCGACGGCGGCAGCAAAGCTGTCCGACCCCTGGCTGACGATGGCGAGATCGAGCAGCGCGCGGCCCTGCTCGATCGCGGCATATTGCGCGACCATGCGGTGCTGGATCGCCTGGAACGAGCCGAGCGGCGTGCCGAACTGCTGGCGGGTGCGCAGGTAATCGAGCGTAGCATCAAACAGCGACTGCATCACGCCCAGCGCTTCGGCCGAGCGGGCGAGCGAGGCGAGCACGCCCACTTCGGCCACATCGGCCGGCGAACCGCCGAGGCGCAGGGCGGGCGCTGCATCGAGCGAGAGCGCGACGGCGAGCGAGCCATCGACCATGCGCCAGGGATTGGGCGACAGGCCGGGTGCGTCGGCGGCGACGAGATAGAGAGCAACGCCGGCGTCATCGGTGGCCGAGCCGCTATCGCGGGCGGAGACGATGTAGCCGTCAACCCCGGCACCTGCAGGAACGCAGGACTTGGCGCCGGTCAGCGATCCGTCCGCATTGGCGCGGGTCTCCACGAAAGTACGCCCACCGCGTGCGCCCTGTTCGGCGTGGGCCAGGGCAAGACGGCGCGTGCCCATGGCGAGCGCATCCATCCACTGCGTGGCAAGCTCGGCGGGAGCGACGCGCTCGAAAAGTCGGGCTGCGACCATAACGTTTTCGATCAGCGGTTCGACCACGAGGCCCTTGCCGAGCGCCTGAAACACCGTGGCGATGGCCGTGGCATCGAGCGACATGCCGCCACTCTCGAACGAAAGCGGGGCCGCAACAAGGCCCAGTTCGGCCAGCAGGGCCCACATCTGTGGCGAAAAGCCGTTCGGTCCACCAAGATAGGCCCGGCGGCGATCAAGGTCGTAATTGTCGTCGACGAAACGCTCGGCCAGTGCCTTGAGCATTTCCTCGTCTTCGTTCAGGTCGAAATTCACGTCCCTCTCCTCAAGGGCATGACCTGTAACAAGTTCGCACGGCTCGCCATGCTGCGCAAATGACTAGGCGTCTGCGGCAATAGCGTCGTTGTTTCCAGAAGCTGCGCCCGGTATGGGTACGGCCATAAGGACAGGAGAGGTGAGTTGCAGCTTTCGGTGGAGTCCATCGATTCGGTCAGGATCAGCACATCGCAGGACGTGCGCCGCGCGGCTGAGGCCCTGCACCAGATCGCGACCAGTGCCGGAATGCGTGCGGCCCCGGCTCACGACATTGCGGACAAGCGCACGCCGGTAGATGCCGATGGCAACATCCTGGCGCGCGACGTATTCGGCTGGAACGACGAGAAGGTGTGGTGGCGCAATTCAAGGATCGCGCTGGATTCGCCGCTGACATCGGCCTGCCGGTTCGAGAGCGAGCCGTTCTGGGTCAACGCAAACGGCTTTCACACCCGCCAGCCGAACCATTACCTGACCGCGATCGACCTCACAAACTTCGAGACGCGGGCGATGACGCGCGCGGCCATCGTGGTGCCCGTGCACCTGCCGTTCGGGCAGATCGGTGCGGTCAGCTTTAACCCCCTCGACCCCGAGTTAACCGAGCTGGACGACGTGTTCCTCGAGAACGGCGATGCCTTCGGTATCTATGCCCGGACCTTCATCGCCAGCTATGTCCATGCGATGGGCTCGGCCCAGGCTCTGCCCTCGGGCTCGCGCCTGTCCAAGCGCGAGGTCGAATGCCTTCGCTGGGCAGCCATCGGCAAGACCGACCTTGAAATCAGCATGATCATGGGCCGCAGCCGCGCCACGGTGCGGTTCCACATTCACAACGCCTCGATGAAGCTGAACGCGGTCAACCGCAGTCAGACCGTCTTCAAGGCCGCGCAGCTGGGTTATATCTCGCTGGCGACCTGAAGGCGGCGCTGGACTGGCTCATTCATCCCAAGGCGGAATCTCGCCCGCGCCAACCTGGCTGGAGATGCCCAGCAGGAAACCGCCGTAGACTTCGGTGGCATTGGGATACTTCGCGGCCATGATCGCGGCGAGTTCCTTCGAGGTCTTCGACCGGCTGCGCGCATCGGCGAAGGCCTTGATATAGGCGCGGGTCCAGCCGATGCTCATGCTGTCATCGGGAAGGCCGGGCTTCGAGTGGCCTGCAACGACCCGCACCGGATTCAGCGCTTCCAGTTGATCCAGCACCTTGAGCCATGCGTCGTACTGGGCGGGGCCGTGTTCGCCGAGCCAGACGTAGACACCGTTGTAGAGCACGTCGCCCGCGATCAGGGTGCGTGTTTCCTCGTCCCAGACGACGGTCGAATGAACATGGTCGCCCTGCATCGGCCCCATGACCTGCAGCCTGTGACCTTCAAGATCGAAGCTGTCACCGGTCATCGCAACGGGCTGAACCGGGCGCTTGGGCGCATTGGTGCCAAGCTGGCCGCTCCAGCGCTTGAACTTGATCGGGATCGAGCGGCCCATGTCCTTGGCCGCCACCGGATTGGCGATGATCTTCGCGTCGGGGAAAGCATCCTGCAGCACGTCGAGCCCGAAGAAGTGATCGGGGTGATCGTGCGTGATGATGATCGCCTTCAGGCTCTTGCCGCTGTCGAGCACTTCGGCGGCAACGCGCATGGCATCGGAGCGGGCGAAGGGCACGTCGACCAGCACTGCGTCCTTCTCACCGGTGATCAGCGTGACATTGGCGACCATGCTGACCGGGCTGGTCGGTATGACCTTGTAATCCAAGGGTTTCGCCTGTGCTGCGCAGATGGAAAGCGCTGACGCTGCGAGCAATGCGATGAACTTGCGCATGGTGTGTCTCCTCAATGGGCCGTCTGGCCGCCATCGATGGTGAAGGTCGCCCCGTTGATGAAGCTTGCGCCGTCGGAGCAAAGGTGAAGCACGGTGGGGGCAATTTCCTCGGGGCGAGCGGCGCGGCCGGAGATGTTCTGGGCGAAGAACATGTCGGTGAAGGCGTTGCTGTCAGCCCAGTGCTGGGTCATCGGCGTCACCACGAAGCCCGGCGCGATGGCGTTCACGCGGATACCTTGTTGCGCATATTCCACCGCCGCCGCCTTGGTCAGACCCGAAACCGCGTGCTTCATCGCGCAATAGGCGCTCATGTTGGGGTCCGCGATCAGCGCGCCGACGCTGGCGGTGTTGACGATAGCCCCGCCGCCGACGCTCAGGAAATGGCGGATTTCCGCCTGCATCGCAAAGAACACGCCCTTGAAATCGACATCGATGGCAAGGTCCAGCTCTTCCTCTGTCACCTCATGGATCGGGCGCTGCGGGGGCAGGACACCGGCGTTGTTGAACGCTGCATCCATCCTCCCGTACCGGTCGAGGCACTGCGCGACCAGTTCGTCGAGATCAGCGGCCTTGCGCACATCGGTGCGGCGAAAGGCGGCGCGACCGCCTTCGCCGAGGATCAACGCTACGGTCTCGTCGGCGCGGTCGTCAATGTCGCCGATCATCACCGCAGCACCTTCGCGCGCGAATGCGAGAGCAGTTGCACGGCCAATGCCGGTGGCGGCACCCGTCACGAGGACGGCCTTTCCTTCGAAGCGCATCATATCAGATGATCCCTGATTTGCCGGGGGCGAGAATGCCGTTGGGGTCGACCGCGTGCTTGATCCTGGCGTTGAAATCGCGATTCACGGCCCCGTACTGCTGCGCGACGAGGTCCATCGAGTTGACCCCGGTGCGGTAACTCGCCCAGCCCTGCGCGCCGAAGCGGGTGACCAGTTCGCGGTAGCAGGAATCTGCCTTCTTCTCCTGTTCGGCATCGGACTTGTCGAACAGCAGGGCGAGAATGTGGTGCAGGTCACGCCAGCCGATGGCGTAGGCGGCGGTATAGTCGAAGCCCCATTTCTCGACGATTTCCCTGGCGAGCGCGGTCTGCCGCTCCGCCTCCACGCCGCGCGCGGCGGCAACCGGCGCAAACCAGGCAAGGCCCCCTCCCGCCCCTCGCCAGCGCAGCAGGCCGATTTCGTCCAGGTTCAGCCCGCCTTCCATCAACGTGGCGTGGTGGTGGAACCATGGGTTGTCGCCCATCTCGGCCGCGGTCAGCACTTCGCCCCCGCTGGCCGTCAGGCTGGCGCGGATGATCGGCTCGATCGCGCCGACGGTCTGCTCGGTGCCGTAGAGCGCGAAATAGGTGTTCCACATGCCGAGGCCATTGGCCTTGGCCGCCTTCTTCAGCGAAACTTCGTCCAGCGGCGCACCATCGGGGACGATCTCGTTGCGGCGCTTGAACATGGCGAGCTGGTAGGACGCGCTCATCATCAGGTTGCAATTGGCGACGAGGTTGGAGACGCGCAGCGGGCGCATAGCCTCGATGATCTTCGGCGTGTCTTCCATGTTGGGGTGCCGGATCATGAACGGCTTGTAGACCGGGGGCTTTGGCATCAGCCACAGACCCATCTTGGTCACCACGCCGAAGTTCGACTGGGTGAACAGCCCGTCGAGATAGGGTCCGTAACCCCACTTGAACGCCTGCCAGGCCGTGCTGCCCTTGATCGAGCCCATGCCTGTGCGCATGACTTGCCCATCAGCCAGCACCACTTCCATGCCGCACTGGAACATGAAGTGCTCGCCATAAGGCGTATAGCCTACCCCGCGATCGAGCGTGTTGCCCACCGGCGAGGCAATCGGCCCCACGGTCGGCACGTCGATCCATAGCGGGATATTGTTCTCGACCAGATAGTCCTTGAGCTGCTGGTAGGTGACGCCCGGCTCCAGCAGGCAGGTGCCAAGATCGGCATCGACTTCAAGGATCCGGTTCATCCGCTTGAGATCGAGCACGACCTGCCCCGGCGTGGCGGGTGCTGTCATGCCATAGCCCATGTTCTTGCCGGTGGAGACTGGCCAGAGCGGCTGCTTGTACTGGTTGGCGATCCGGACGAGTTCCTGCACCTGCTCGACCGATTCCGGGCAAACCGCGCCGATGGGAACGTGGCGGTTCATCGGATCAGGGACATAGACCTTGGCATAGGGCGCGACGGCCTCTTCATCACCGAAGACCCATTCAGCCCCGACGACGCCGCGAAACGCCTTCATCGCACCGGCATAATCCGCCTTGGTCATGTGGGGGGCGAGTGGGGCGGGATTCTTCGCGCTGGCGCCGGTGCCAAGCCCGAAGCTTGCCGCGCCAATGATGCCTGCGCCGAGAAGGCCGCGACGATCGAGGTTCAGATCACTCATTGTCCGTGCTCCCCCTTGCGCGCATCGCTTTTCTCGACCCATGCGGCGAGGGCTTCGAGTTCCTCCGGCTTCACCTCGGTCGGGCGGAAGGCTGGCATGCCGTTCTGGCCATGGCGGACGATGTACTTGACGCTCTCAGCGGGCAGGCCGCGCCCGAGGATGATCGGGCCGACATTGCGCCCGTGGCAATAGCCGCAGGTCTTGGCGTAGATGACCTCCGGCGCGCGGATGCTTTGCGGTTCGCCCAGCTTCTGCCCCGCGATGGCAGGCGCGGCGAGCGCCATTGCCGCCACTGCTCCGCTTGCAAGAAGGCCGCGCAACAGCCCGGTCGAATCGGTTTCCGGCATATGTCCCCTCCGGTTGGCGATGCGGCCTTCGCGGCCGTCTTCGCGTTACAGGAGAGTTATCGCGCAGAGCCTTTGCCTGCCATCGGCGGTCTTCGCGAGCGTTGCACGCAGCGAAACTCTGTTGCGACTATCAACCAATCGCTGCCAGCACCAGAGTCAGGGACCCGAGCCCGCTCGCCATCCAAACGCGCAGGCGCAGCCAGCCTGCGGGCAGGGTGACATCGCCGGAAAGCTTGCGGTCTACCAAGGGGCTCGCCAGCAGCAGCAGGCCGAGCGCCACCAGCGATGGCCCCGGCCAATGCCAGCCCTCGCTCCACGGCAGGAGCGCAGCCCATGCGGCCAAGCTCGGCAGGACCGAGACGACGTAGAGCCCGGATTTGCGGACGCCGCCCAGCAGACCGGCCATCCACCACAGTCCGCCAAGGAACGACAGGATCAGCGCGGCATAGAAGCAGCCCGCTGCCTTGGCGGTCCACTGGTACGGTCCCCTGTCGAGCACGGCCCAGATACAAAGTGCCTGTGGCAACCAGCCGGCAAGGCCGAGCACGGTGACGGCGCGCGGGAGGGGCGAACTTGGCATGTGGGCGGACTCCTTGACCTGACGTGCGCTTTTGCCCTGTTGCCATGGCACCGCAACAGGCCCGTTTAGCCGCGTTGTGTCGGCCCCGGCGCAGGGCTAAGCGTAAGCAATGGACGACTTTCCCCTCACGCGTGTTGCCGCGCTCAAGCGGCTGACCCGGTTCCTGCCCAAGGCTGGCAGTGCTTATGGCACGCAGCGCAATCTGGTCGACCCGAACGGGCAGCACGACAATGTCTCGCGCCTTTCCGCCGCCTTGCGTCGCCGCCTGATCGGCGAGGATGAAGTCGTGCGCGCAGTGCTTAGTGCCCACCGGATCGAAAGTTGCACCAAGTTCATCGACGAGGTGTTCTGGCGCACCTACTGGAAGGGCTGGCTCGAACAGCGGCCAGGCGTGTGGCGAAACTACCTTGCCGACTGTACGGCCATGCGACCCGGCACTGCCGTTACCGAGGCTATGGCCGAGGCAATCGCCGGGCGCACGGGGATCGACGCTTTCGACCACTGGGCGCAGGAACTGGCCGAAACGGGTTACCTTCACAACTGGGCACGGATGCAGGTTGCCTCGATCTGGGTGTTCACGCTGGATCTGCCGTGGCAATTCGGCGCGCAGTGGTTCGAGGACAAGCTGGTGGACGCAGACCCAGCTTCCAACACGCTAAGCTGGCGCTGGGTGGCGGGGCTGCACACGGCCGACAAGACCTACCTTGCCGATGCAGACCGCATCGCCGCGATGACCGGGGGGAAGTTCCGGCCTCAAGGTCTGGCACAGACAGCGCAGGTGCCGTATGACCGGCCACTGCCGCCACAAGAGCTTATGCGAGAGCCCAAGGCCATCGATCCGGCATTGCCGACTCTAGTGCTGATCACACCGGAGGACTGCTCGCTCGAAACCGTGCTGCCAACGTTGGACGTGCGGATCGTCATCGTGGCGGCCGACATGGCGCGAAATCCCTGGGACCAGACCGCGCTGGGCGATGCCGCATCGCGGGCGGCAGCACATTGGCAATGCCCGGTTGGCAGCGGCGACGTTGCTACGCTGGCAAAGCAGCATGGCTGCAGTCAGGTCGTCACGGGCTTTGCGCCCATCGGGCATGTCGCTTCAGCGCTCGAGGACCTGGGCACCGCGCTCGAGCGGAGGGGAATAAGCCTTGCCGAACATCAGCGGAATTGGGACCGGCTGTGCTGGCATCACTGCGGCAAGAGCTTCTTCAATCTAAAATCCCGAATTCCGCTCTTTCTTGAGGATCTGGCACTGGCCTGATCCCGAGCTGTTCATTTCACCACCCTAGCGTTTTGCCCACCCTAGCGTTTTGCCCACCCTAGCGTTTTGCCCACCCTAGCGTTTTGCAGAGTCGGCAAACGACGCTGCTGCGGGTCTAGTGCAGGAAACCGGAATCGCGCCGATCGGATTTAGGCGGGCCGGAATTGCACGGACGGGAGTGGAATGCACGTTATCGCCGAAGGGCTCATTACCGAGGACAACCCACCGCACCTGATCGGCGGGCGCGAGCGGGATACCGGGCGCGTCGTTTTCCCGTGCCCTCCCGGTGAGAGGTTCGAGCAGGTTGCCCTTTCGCGCACCGGCACGCTGTGGTCCTACACCATCCAGCGCTACCGTCCGAAGTCGCCACCCTACAAGGGGCCCGAGGCGTTCCGCCCGTGGGCCGTCGCCTATGTCGAACTGCCGGGCGAAGTGATCGTGGAATCGCGCCTGACTGACATTGCCTTCGAGGACATCCGCATCGGCATGCCGCTTGAGCTTACCATGATCCCGCTCGATCCCGATGCGGCCGACACCGTGCTGATCCCAGCATTTCGTCCTGTTGGAGGCGCCGCATGAGCGGTGATGTCTGCATCGTCGGCGTGGGCATCCACCCGTTCGGGCGCACCGATGGCCTTTCGGGCCTGGAACAAGGCGTGTTCGCCGTGCGCGAAGCGCTGGCCGATGCCGGAATCGACTGGCCGCAAGTCCAGTTTGCCTATGGCAGCTCGGACGCAGCGGGCAATCCCGATACCATGGTCGAGCGCTTGGGCCTGACCGGCGTGCAGTTCATCAACGTGCGCAATGGATGCGCGGCGGGTGGCTCGGCGCTTTTCTCGGCGCAGATGGCGATCAAATCTGGCGAGTTCGACATCGGCCTTGCCGTGGGCTTCGATAAGCATCCGCGCGGCGCGTTCAACGCCCTGCCATCGGAATACAACCTCCCAGAATGGTATGGCGATGCGGGCTACATGATCACCACGCAGTTCTTCGCGGCGAAGATCATGCGCTACATGCACGAACACGGCATCAGCCAGACGAGCCTTGCGCGCGTGGCCAACAAGGCGTTCCGCAATGCCGTGCACGCCCCGCACGCCTGGCGGCGCGAGCCGGTGGACATCGAGACGATCCTCGAAGCGCCGCTGGTTTCGGACCCTTATACCAAGTACATGTTCTGCTCCCCGGCAGAGGGCGGCGTCGCGCTGATCCTCGCCAGCGAGAAGAAGGCGCGCGAATTGGGCAAGCCGCTGGTTCGTCTGAAGGCTGCGACCATGCGCACCCGCCCGCCCAAGTCGTTCGAGGTGTTCGCGCCTTCCATCGACATCGGCGGCGGCAAGGCCACGGCCACGCAGATCGCCAGCGCAGACGCTTTCCGCATGGCCGGGATCGGGCCTGAGGACATCGCGCTCGCCCAGTTGCAGGACACCGAATGCGGCGCCGAAATCATGCACATGGCCGAAAATGGCTTTTGCAAGGATGGCGAGCAGGAAGCCTGGCTAGCCGACGGACGTACCGAAATCCGAGGCCCATTGCCGGTCAACACCGATGGCGGCTGCCTTGCCTGCGGCGAACCGATCGGTGCATCTGGCCTGCGACAGGTCTACGAAAACGTCGTGCAATTGCGCGGGGATGGTGGCGGACGGCAAGTCCTCGGCAATCCCAAGACCGCTTACAGCCATGTCTATGGCGCCCCCGGCGTCTCTGCCGTAACAATCCTTGAGCGCTGACACACATGGATATCGATCTTTCCCCTGAAGAACTGGCCTTCCGCGACGAGGTTCGCGCGTTTCTGGCCGAGAACCTGCCGGCCGAGGTGAAGGACGGCGCTGCCGCCTCGCCCACCGTGTTTGTCGAGCCGGACATCGGCCAGCGCTGGAACGCTGTGCTGAACGCGAAAGGCTGGCTCGCCTATCAATGGCCGAAGGAGGTTGGCGGCACCGGCTGGACGCCGACGCAGCGCTACATCTTCGAAAAGGAATGCGCGCTGGCAGGAGCACCCAACCTCACCGTGCTCGGTCTCAAGCTGGTCGCGCCGGTCATCTACACCTTCGGGACGCCTGCGCAGAAGGCCAAGTACCTGCCCAAGATCCTCTCCGGCGAGGACTACTGGTGCCAAGGCTTCTCCGAGCCCGGCTCGGGATCGGACCTAGCCAGCCTGCAATGCCGTGCCACGCTTTCGGAAGACGGCACGCACTACAAGCTGAACGGCTCCAAGATCTGGACCACGCACGCGCACTGGGCGAACAAGATGTTCGCGCTCGTGCGCACCGATGCCAATGTGAAGAAGCAGGCGGGCATCTCGTTCCTGCTGGTCGACATGAACCAGCCCGGCGTTTCGGTGCGCCCGCTGCTGACGCTGGCGGGGGACCACGAGGTCAACCAGGTGTTCCTCGAAGACGCCATCGTTCCGGTCGAGGACCGCGTAGCCGAGGAAGGCGATGGCTGGAAACTCGCCAAATTCCTGCTCGAGAACGAGCGTGGCGGATCGTGCCATTCGCCCAAGCTGGAATATGATCTCGCCCAGATCGAACAGGCTGCGCGTGACGAGCCAGACGGCGCTGGCGGCAAATTGGCGGACGACAAGGATTGGAAGCGCCGCGTCGCCAAGGTGCGGCTCGGTATCCAGAGCCTTGAGATGATCGAGCTGAAGATCCTCTCGGAAATCGCCAAGGGCCGCGCGCCCGGGCCGCAGACCTCACTGTGCAAGCTGCTCGCATCCAACCTGCGGCAGGATGTCGATCTGCTGGCCGTCGACCTTTACGGGCCCGCAGGGCTTCAGCTCGATTTCGCGCGGCCGCTCTATGGCGACAATGCGCCTGCCCCCATCCACTCCAAGGGCGCGCAAGTCGCCTCGGCACGCTATCTCAACAGCCGTGCCTGGACCATTTTCGGCGGAACCAACGAAGTGCAGGCGGGCATCATCGCCCGCACTGTGCTCGGACTTTAAGGGAAGAAAAGGATGCAGCTGAGCCGTGAGGCGCTATTGCGCGCCTATCGCCAGATGAAGGTGATCCGCGAATTCGAGGAACGCCTTCACGTCGATATCCAGACTGGCGAAATCGCCGGGTTTACCCACCTTTATTGCGGACAGGAAGCCGTGGCGGTGGGCGTGTGTGAACACCTTTCGGTAGACGACAAGATCGTCTCGACTCATCGCGGCCACGGCCACTGCCTTGCCAAGGGCTGTGACGTAAACGGGATGATGAAGGAGATCTGGGGCAGCCGTGAAGGCCTGTGCAAGGGCAAAGGCGGATCGATGCACATCGCCGATGTCGACAAGGGCATGCTCGGCGCCAATGGCATCGTCGGTGCAGGCGCGCCTATCGCGGTGGGCGCAGGCATCGCTGCCAAGATCGACGGCAAGGGCAAGGTCGCCATCACCTTCTCGGGCGACGGTGCCTGCAACCAGGGCACCACGTTCGAAGCGATGAACATGGCCGTGGTGACCAAGGCCGCGACGATCTTCGTGTTCGAGAACAACCACTATTCCGAACACACCGGCTTCGAATATGCGGTGGGCACCAACAAGGACATCGCCAGCCGCGCCGAAGCCTTCGGCATGAAGGTGTGGCGCGGGGACGGGACCGACTTCTTCTCGGTTTACGAAACCATGCGCGAAGTGCTCGATTACGTGCGCGTCCCCGGCAATGGCCCGGCAGCGGTCGAGTTCGACACCGAACGCTTCTTCGGCCACTTCGAGGGCGACCCGCAGCGCTATCGCGGTCCGGGTGAACTGGATCGCATCCGCGAGATGCGCGATTGCCTCAAGAACTTCCGCAAGTCGGTCACCGATGCGGGCCTGCTCGAACACGCCGATCTCGATGCCTTGGACGCCGAAGTACTCGAAGTGATCGAGGAGTCCGTGCGCCAGGCCAAGGCTGCTGACCGGCCCACCGCCGAAGACGTCCTGACCGACGTCTATATCTCGTACTGAGCCGGGGAGCGGACAAATGGCAAAAATGATGTACCGCGACGCCGTCGTCTCGACGATCGCAGAGGAAATGGAGCGCGACGAGAACGTCGTCTGCCTGGGTGAAGATATTGTCGGCGGCATGGGTACGCCCGGTGGCCCCGAAGCCATCGGTGGAATCTGGTCAACCTCGACCGGACTGTTCGGAAAGTTCGGTGCGGACCGCGTGATCGACACGCCGATCTCGGAAAGCGCGATCATGGGCGCGGCGGCAGGGCTCGCACTGTCGGGCAAGCGCCCGATTGCCGAGCTGATGTTTGCAGACTTCATCGGCGTCTCGCTCGACCAGATCTGGAACCAGCTGGCCAAGTTCCGCTACATGTTCGGCGGCAAGACCAAGTGCCCGGCGGTGATCCGCATGGCGTACGGCGCGGGCTACAATGCCGCAGCCCAGCACAGCCAGGCCGTCCACCAGATCCTCACCGGGATGCCCGGCCTCAAGGTGGTGATGCCGACCACGCCCGCCGACGTAAAAGGCCTGTTGCGCACCGCAATCCGCGACGACGATCCGGTGATCTTCCTCGAGCACAAGGCGCTCTATGGCGTCTCGGGCGAAGTGCCTGACGATCCGGACTTCATGATCCCGTTCGGGCACGCCCGCCTTTCGCGCGCCGGGCAGGACGTGACCATCGTCTCGACCGGGCTTCTGCTCGGCTTCTGCGAGGCCGTGGCCGACAAGCTTGCCGCCGAAGGCATCGGCTGTGACGTGATCGACCTGCGCACCACCAGCCCGCTGGACGAGGAAGCGATCCTCGACTCCGTCGAAGTGACCGGGCGTCTGGTCGTGGTCGACGAAGCGCCGCCGCGCTGCAGCCTGGGTGCAGACATTTGCGCGCTGGTGGCTGAAAAGGCCTTCGCCAGCCTGAAGGCCCCGCCGCTGTCGGTGAACCCGCCGCACACTCCCATCCCGTTCGCGCGCGAGCTGGAATCTGCTTACCTCCCCTCGGTCGACAAGATCGAAGCGGCGGTGCGCAAGGTTCTGGGCTACCGCTGAGGAGCCGCGACATGGCCAATATACGCCCGTTCTGCATGCCCAAATGGGGCATCGAGATGACCGAGGGCACGATCGCCGAATGGATGGTCAAGGAAGGGGATGCCTTTTCCAAGGGCCAGGTCCTGTGCCTGATCGAAACCGCCAAGATCACCAACGAAGTCGAAGCCGAATACGATGCGGTGCTGGGGCGCCTGCTGACGCCTGCCAGCGACGAGGCGCACCCGGTGGGCGCGCTGCTGGCGGTCTTTGCCGATCCGGGCACACCCGATGACGAGATCGACGCCTTCATTGCCGGGTTCAAGCCCGCCGAGACATCGGTCGCGGCCAAAGGCGGCGGTTCTTCGCCTGCTCCCACACCGGCACCTGCCGCGCCTGCCCAGGCACGGACTCCGCAGAAGATCGTTACCAACCGTGCGATCAGCCCCGAAGCCCTGAAGCTGGCCGAAGCCGAAGGCGTGGACATCGAACCCATCGAGGGTTCGGGCCGCAACGGGCGCATCACGTATCAGGACGTGGTCCAGGCCCTGCGCCCCGAACGTGCCGTGTCTTTCAAGGGCAGCGCGCGACTGGTGGAGGACACGCCCGAAGCCTTCGCTTCCCCCCTCGCCCGCCGCATCGCCGCACAGCACGGCATTGCGCTGGCGGGTATCAAGGGAACGGGCGCACGCGGACGCATCTCCAAGGCTGACGTGCTGGCGCTGGTCAAGCCGACGACTGCCACAACCCCGGTCTTTGGCGCGCCGTTCGAACTGGTTGCCAACCAGCCCAGCGTCCTGCCTTTCGACAAGGTGCGCAAGGTCGTCGCCCGTCGCCTGACCGAAGCCAAGCAGACCATCCCGCACTTCTACCTGCGGGTTTCCGCCTCGGTCGATGCGTTGATGGACTTGCGCAAGACGGCAAACCTTGTGCTCGGCACGAAAGCCTCAATCAACGACTACATCGTCAAGGCCGTGGCACTGGCGCTGGTCAGTCATCCTGATGTCAACGTGCAGGTCCATGGTGACAGCGTGCATTCCTTCCCGCACGCAGATGTTGCCATTGCCGTGGCCAGCCCCAAGGGCCTTGTCACGCCAATCGTCCGCCAGGCAGACCGGATGCACATCGCCCATATCGCGGCGACCACACGCGCGCTGATCGACAAGGCCCAAGCCGGCAAGCTGGGGTATGAGGACATGGACGGCGGCACCTTCTCGGTCTCCAACCTCGGCATGTTCGGGATCGAGGAGTTCGATGCAATCATCAATCCGCCGCAGGGCGCAATCCTTGCCGTGGGCGGGGTGAACTGCGTGGCAGTGGAAACGGCCAACGGCGACATCGCTTTCGAAAGCCGTATCGGCCTTACGATGTCGGTCGACCATCGCGCCATCGACGGTGCGGCGGGCGCACAGTTCCTGCAGACTTTGAAGGGCCTGCTCGAAGCGCCGGAGGGCCTGTTCGCATGACCCGCAAGATCACCCAGCTCGGCCCGGTCGGCCAGCTCGCCTACCTGCCGCAAGATTTCGATGCGGCGGTGCGCTATTGGACCGAGACGATGGGCGTGGGCCCGTTCTACCTGATGGAGAACGTTGCGCTCGGGGAGTGCAAGTACAAGGGCGTGCCGACCGGCGCGGTCTTCTCCATCGCCATCGCCTATTGGGGTGACGTGCAGATCGAGCTGATCCGGCCCGAGAACAGCGAACCGTCGATCTACACCGGCGAATATGCGGTGACAGACAGCCTCCACCACATCTGCATCTTCGTCGATTCCATCGAGGAAGCCCGCGCGGCCTGTGCAGAGGCGGGCGCGGAGATTCTTGTCGAAGGCACGGTCGGTGCAGACGGCGAAGTGATCTATGTGGACGCAGGCCAAGGCCCCGGCCACGTGATCGAACTGCTGCAGAACATGACCGGTGCCGATGCCATCTTCCAGATGATAAAGGACGCCGGGCAGGACTGGGATGGGTCGGAGCCGCTGCGCAAGCTGGGATGACAAGCGCACTCTTGGCAGGCGTTGCTATATTCTATAACAATGTCGCCGGAGAGTCCTGAAGCCGGCGGTAAAACCATGCTCGAAGTTCTCAGCACCCGCGAACTCGCTCCGGTGGAGCGGCTCGATTACTGGAACGATCTCATCGCATCGACCTACACCGGCATGGTCGTCGATGCCCCGCGTGATCGCTTCGACGCGCGGTTGACAGTGTGGCAGATGGGAACGCTGCGCATGGTCCGCCCCTATTCACGCGCCGCGGTGATTTCCCGCCATGCCGAGAGGCACACCCGACCGACCGATCAGGCGCTTGTCGCGCACCTGCTGACGCGCGGCTCTGCGCGGCTTGAACAGCGCGGCCGCAGCGTCGATCTGGTGGAAGGTGACATGGTGCTCTGCGCGGCAGAGGAATTCTACCGCTTCGACACCAAGGCCACGCACGAAATGATGGTGGTGGAGTTCGACCGGCGCACGCTGGCCGAACGCGTTCCGGGGATCGACGATTTCGTGGCGCGGCGCATTTCGGGGCAACTGCCCTCGACACGCCTTGCCCACCGCTACATGTCTTCGCTGTGGCAGGAAGCTTCGGAAACGCTGCCAGGAGCGCACTGGCAGATGCATGCCGGGATTCTGGGCGACATCATCGCCTCGTGCATCGAGGGAAGCCGCGAGGTGGCGGAGGCCCCCGGCCACGCCCTGCTGTCGCGTGCCGAAGCGGTCATACGCGAGAGGATCGGCGATGCCGGTCTCACGCCCTCGGCCGTGGCGATGGAGATAGGCGTGCCGCTGCGCACGCTGCAAGCCGCTGCCGCGAGTGCCGGCACCACGCCCAGCGCACTGATCATGCGCCGACGGTTGCAACGCGCAGCCAAGCGGCTCCTGTCGGAACCTGGCGCAAGCGTGACCAGCATCGCCCTGGAATCCGGCTTTGCCGATTCCGCGCACTTCGCCCGCCGCTTTCAACAGCATTTCGGTGCAACGCCCAGCCACTATCGCCGCATGAACTGAGGTGCCTTGCGCATCCGTCCGGTTTTCTGCGCGTCCAGACAGGCGCGATTCGCCATAAGCCCTAGACCGCTCCCATAAACATGGGAGGTACTGCATGAAGGCTCGATTCACTTCGGCAAGCGTCGCCGCGCTTGCTGCATCCATCATCGCCATGCCCGCAGTTGCGCAGGAAACTGCACAAGCCGAGGCTTCGGGCGGCATCGAACAGATCGTCGTCACCGCACAGAAGCGCGTCGAGAACGTGCAGGACGTGCCGATTGCCATCTCGGCCTTCGGCGGCACCGCGCTGAAGGAGCGCGCCGTCGCCGACATCTCGGCGTTGAGCGGCATAGCGCCCAACGTCAACCTCGATGGTGGCACGCCGTTCTCAGGCTCGTCGGCTGTGCTTTCAGCCACGATCCGCGGCATCGGTTCGGACGACTTCGCGTTCAACATTGATCCAGGCGTGGGCATCTATCTCGATGGCGTGTTCCTTGCGCGCACCGTCGGCGCGAACCAGGACCTGCCCGATGTCGAGCGCATCGAAGTTCTCAAGGGTCCGCAGGGCACCCTGTTCGGGCGCAACACCATCGGCGGCGCGATCTCGATCGTCACCCACAACCCTGGCAAGACCTTCCGCCTCTCGGGTGATCTCACCACGGGCAGCTTCGACCTGCTGCGCGCACGCGCCACGATCGACTTGCCGCTCACCGACAGCCTTGCCGCCTCGGTCACCGGCGCAGTCACCAGCCGCAGCGGCTTTCAGAAGCGCATCCCATACAACGGAACGGCGGCGGAAATGCGCGCCATCGCCAATTCCGATCCATTCACCTCGTTCAACAATGCCGACTATTCGACTTCCAGCCGGCAGAGTGCAGACAACAACATGAGCCTGCGCGGCAAGCTGCGCTGGGACAATGGTGGCGCCTTCCGTGCCACGCTGTCGGGCGACTACACAAATCAGGATTCCTCGGGCCAGAACAACTCGCTGCTCGGCGTGTCCTTCCCGGCCGGCCCCTTCGCGCCAACCAATCCGCTGCCCGGCACCGGCATCAACCCGGTCAACCCCTCGGGCGGGTTCCTCTTCGCCGGGCTGTACAACTTCTGCATCGGATCGACGCAGGCCGAGATCGCCGCGCGTGGCGCCAGCGCCATCTGCGGCGCACGCGGAACGAGCGTAAACCCTGGCCGCCTGCTCGGCTCGCTGGCAGGCGTGAACACCGATGCCGATCCCAGCAACAACCGCCTGCCGTGGGATGGCCGTTTCATCACCGGCGATCCGGACAAGACCTACGCCACCGGCCCGACGCTCAACAAGCTGCGCGCCTGGGGCATTGCCAGCAATCTGGAATATGACCTTGCCGAAGGCCTGATGGTCCGCTCGATCACCAGCTACCGCAAGACCAACTGGAAGGCCGGCACCGACCTCGACGGCTCTCCGCTGTCGATGCTCGAACTGACCTTCAGCCAGAACCAGCAGCAGTTCAGCCAGGAGGTCCAGCTGCTTGGCAACAACCTGCTCGACGGCAAGCTGAACTTCGTGGCAGGCGCATACTACTTCAAGGAAGACGGCGACCTTCACGATTACGTGACCTTCGACGAGGGCCTGCTTCAGGTCGACGGCCCGAATGAATTCGACACCAAGAACTATGCGTTCTTCGGCCAGGTCGACTTCCGCGTTAACGACTGGATCGGCATCACGCTGGGCGGTCGCTACACCAAGGAAACCAAGCTGTTCGAAGGTGGGCAGCAGGACCTGAACGGCGGCAACTACAAGTTCTTCGGTTGCGCCAATGCATCGGGCACGATCTTCCCGTTCGGCGATTTCCCGCTGGCCCCGCCGCAGGCCGCTGGCGGTCCGCCCTGCTTTGCCGCGCTGTCCTATCCCGATCCCAGCAATCCGGTGCGGGTCTATGTGCCCGGCGTGAACCGCAAGACCTTCTCGAACTTCGCGCCCAAGATCGGTGTGCAGTTGCACCCAAGCGACGACGTGATGGTCTATGGCAGCTATTCTGAAGGCTACAAGACCGGCGGATGGACCACCCGCCTGACCAACCCGCAAGGAAATGTCGCGCCTGATTTCGACGAGGAAATCGCCGAAACCTTCGAAGTGGGCGTGAAGTCCACCTGGCTTGACCGAAAGCTGCAGGTGAACGTCGCGGCCTTCACCACCAACTACAAGAACGTCCAGCTCAACCAGCAGGTCGGCACCTCGCCCACAATCGACAACGCCGGTACCGCGCGGATCAAGGGCGTGGAACTCGAAGCCATCGTCGCACCGGTCAAGGGCCTGACGATCACCGGCTCGGTCGGTTATCTCGATGCCTACTTCACCGCATTGTCGGCGAGCGTGCTGCGCCCCGACGTGGCAGGGCCAATCCCGGGCCTGCGCGAAGGGGCCGTGGTCGGCGGGCAGCTGCCCAAGACGGCGAAGTGGTCCACCAATCTTGCGCCGCGTTATGAGCTTGGCCTTGGCAACGGCGGATCGCTGGTATTCCTTGCCGATTGGACCCACAAGAGTGCTGTGTGGAACGACGTCGCGCGTTATCTGCCGCTGCGGCGCCAGCCGATCGACATCGTCAACGCCAGCCTCACCTACCGCGAACCTGACGGCAAGTGGGACCTGACAGTTGGCGGCACCAACCTGACCGACGAGCGCTACCTCGTCTCGGCAGGGGCGAACGATGCCGCCGGTGTCTACTTCGGCAGCTACAACCGCCCGCGCGAATGGTACGCCCGCGTCGGCTTCAAGTTCTGATCGACCGGAGCCCCGCCACACGGCGGCGGGGCTCCGGCAACCTTGCCTTCGCAATCCACAGGAAGAAGCCCATGACGACTGCCGCGACGGCGGCCATCCTGCGCACGGCAGGAGCGGCACCGCAACTCGAACCCGTCACCATCGAAGCGCCCCGTCCCGACGAAGTGCTGGTTGAAATACGTGGTGTCGGCGTGTGTCACACCGACATGGTGATGCGCGATGGACATCTGCCTGTGCCACTTCCCGTCGTATTGGGCCATGAAGGCTCGGGCGTCGTCATGGCGGTGGGCAGCGATGTGACCGACCTCGATGTGGGCGATCACGTGGTGCTGAGCTTCATGTCATGCAGCCATTGCTCAAGTTGCGACGAACATGCGCCTGCCTATTGCCATTCGTGGGTGCCACTCAACTTCTTCGGTGCAAGAGGCGATGGATCGACTGCGCTGACCGATGCCGAGGGCGGAGCCGTGCACAGCCACGTTTTCGGCCAATCCTCCTTCGCCACGCACGCGGTGGTCAACCGCCGCAATGCGGTCAAGGTCGACAAGGACCTGCCGATAGAACTCCTCGGGCCCTTGGGATGCGGCATCCAGACCGGCGCAGGAGCCGTGCTGAACGCTTGTCGCGTGCGTGCAGGATCGAGCGTGGCGGTGATTGGCGTGGGCGCCGTCGGTCTCTCGGCGATCATGGCGGCGGGAATAGCCGGGGCCACGACCATCGCCGCGATAGACATCAACTTCGCCCGGCTTGACCTTGCCATCGAACTTGGCGCTACCCACGCGCTGCGCAGCGGGGATGACTTCGTGGCGCTCGCTGCGCAGGCCGGATGCCCGGCAGGCTTCGACTACGTGATCGACACGACCGGCATTGCCCAGCTCGTCAACGCAGCGATCCTGGCGTTGGCCCCCCGCGGCGAGATCGCACTTGTCGGAGCCTATGCCCCCGGCACCGAAGTCCGCGCGGATACGACCCATGTCATGAGCGCTGGCCGCGTGATCCGGGGCGTTGTCGAAGGCAGTGCCGATCCGCAGAGCTTCATCCCCGAACTCATCGCACATCATCGCGAAGGCCGCTTCCCATTCGACCGGCTTGTCGAATGGTTCGCGTTCGAGAACATTGAAGAAGCCATCGAGGCTGGCGAATCTGGACGGGTCGTCAAACCCATCATCCGGTTCTGAAAGGCGGCAGGCTGACCGAAGACTGGCCAGTCCTGCCTACCTGACTTACGCGATATCGTTGATCCGCAGCCGTGGCTTCACTTCGGCCGCTGCCTTTTCGGCCTTCTTGCGCCGTTCGAACACGGCCAGCATGTGCTTGCGATCGGCTGCGGTCAGGATCTTCTCGCTTTCGACGAATTGCTCCTGCTCTTCCTCGCGGATGTGATGGAGGTATTCCTCCTTCAGCGCGGCAAAGCGCTCCAACCACTTCTTGCTGCCCATATCGCGCGCGGCAAGGTCGTCGAGCATCTTGTCGATGTCCTTGTGCTCGGCCACGGCGTGACGGGCGAACTCGGTGGTTTCCGGGTTGCGCAACACGGTTGACCACAGCGCCTGTTCCTCGGCAGCGGCGTGGCCCTTCAGTTCGTACACCAGTTCCTCGAACAGCGCCGTCGCCTCTTCACCCTTGCCACCGGTTGCTTCCAGCATGGCGAGCAGCGCACGGTGCCTGTCATGGTCCTCCACGAGCCGCCCGAACACGTCGGGCAGCCCGCGCAGGTCAGTGGCCGGAGTCTGACCGATATGGGCCGGAACTTCCGGTGCAATCGCCTTCGCCTTTGCTACTGCCTTCGCTTTTGCTTCAGCAGGCTTCATCTTTGCAGCAGTTGCCATCTTCGTTTCTCCTCAGGAGAGATCGCGGATATTGGGTTCGCGCACGAAGTGCCTCACCGGTCCGACATCCATCAGCTTTTCATTGGGAACGACGCCCTCGTCGGGCTCCACACCGGCCTTCTCAAGAATGACCTTCGTCCCGTTGCAGTGGGCGATGGTCTTGCAATGGCCATAGGCGTCCATGAACCACTGCACCGCTGCCCCCTGCTTCGCGAGCTTTTCGGCCTCAGCGGGCATCAGCACCGAAGCGACAGCATCGAACAGCATCGAGGGCGAACCTTCCAGCTTGCCATCGGCCTTCAGCGTCCCGCCCTTGACCGGGATGCCGCCGACCTTCTGCGCAACGAGGAACACGCTGCCACCAGCGGCCTCGACATCGGCCTTCATCTTGTCGATCGTCGCCTTGTCCGATCCCTCGGCAAAGAGGATCCCGACCTTGCGGCCCTCGAAGGTGCTCTTCGCCTGCTTCTGGATAGAAAGCGCATCCGATGGCTTCATCTCCACCGGCTTGCGCGCGGCAGGAGCCTTTTCCGGCAAGTCCATGGCAAGGCCATCGGCCACGCGGGCAGCCAGATCCTCGTCAACGTTGCGCAGGCGGGAGAGCACCCGGACGCGAACGTGTTCAAGCGTGACCTTCGACAGTTCAAAGACCAGTGCCGAGGCAATATGCGCCTGCTCGTTTTCGGTCTGCGAGTGGTAGAACAGCGCCGCCTGACTATAGTGATCGGCAAAGAGTTCGGCACGCACGCGCACCTTCTCGGTCGGATCGTTGCGCTCGCCATTCTCGCGGAACGAGGTGAAGCCTGTGTCCGGGCTGGCACGCGGGCCGCTGTCCTCGCCCGCTTCGTTCAGCGAGTTGGGCTCATAGTTGGCACGGCCCGTCGGCACCAGCGTCTGCATCAGGCCATCGCGCTGCATGTTGTGGAACGGGCATTTGGGCGCATTGATCGGAATCTGGTGGAAGTTCGTCGTGCCAAGGCGCGACTTCTGCGTATCGAGATACGAGAACAGACGCCCCTGCAGCAGCGGGTCGTTGGAGAAATCGATGCCGGGGATCACGTTGCTCGGCAAGAACGCCACCTGCTCGGTCTCGGCGAAGAAGTTGTCGACGTTGCGGTTGAGCGTCATGCGCCCGACGATCTCCACCGGCACGTCCTCTTCGGGGATCAGCTTGGTCGCATCGAGCACGTCATAGGGCTGTGCTGCGGCAAACTCCTCGTCGAACACCTGCACACCAAGGTCCCATGCCGGGAAGCTGCCTGCGGCAATGCTTTCGAACAGGTCGCGGCGGTGGAAGTCCTGATCGGCCCCGGCGATCTTCACTGCCTCGTCCCAGATCAGCGATTCCATGCCAAGCACCGGCTTCCAGTGGAACTTGACGAACTTGCCCACACCGTTGGCATTTACGAGGCGGAAGGTGTGCACGCCGAAACCCTCCATCATGCGCAGCGTTCGGGGGATGGCGCGGTCGCTCATCGCCCACATGATCATGTGCATGGTCTCGGGCATCAGGCCGACGAAATCCCAGAACGTGTCGTGCGCACTTCCCGCCTGCGGGTAGCCGCGATCGGCTTCCATCTTCACCGAATGGACAAGGTCGGGAAACTTCATCGCATCCTGAATGAAGAACACCGGGATGTTGTTGCCGACCAGATCCCAATTGCCTTCGTCGGTATAGAACTTGACCGCAAACCCGCGCACGTCACGCGGGGTGTCGACCGATCCGGCCCCGCCCGCGACCGTGGAAAAGCGCGTGAAGACGGGGCAGGTCGTGCCCGCCTTCTGGAACAGGCCTGCGCGGGTCAGCTCAGGGATCGCTTTCGTCACCTCGAACACGCCATGCGCGCCTGATCCGCGCGCGTGAACGATACGCTCAGGGATGCGTTCGTGGTCGAAGTGGAAGATCTTCTCGCGCAGGATGAAGTCTTCAAGCAGCGTCAGGCCGCGCTCACCAGCCTTGAGGCTGTTCTGGTTGTCGGACAGGCGATGGCCGAAATTGTCGGTCAGGAAACCTGCAGGCGCGGTACCGGCATCGGCGTCCTGATGGGTTTCCCCGGCATTGCCAAGGTCCGTGGCATAGCCGGGCTGACCTGCGCCGGGCTGATGATCGCGCAGCGCATTGTCGAGAGCAGGCGAGCGGTTCGCGTCAGCCTTGCCGTTGCGGGGAGTAGCCATGTTTCGATCCTTCGTGAGAGCTTGCAGAAGCAGCCCCTCACGTGGTGCCGTCCGCACACCCAAGAACCGGAAGCGCGCTTGAAGGTTCCACCTTTCGCGCTCAGCAATGAAATGATTGCCGGGGATTGACGCACCCGCCTGCCCCCGAGCAGAGAGAGCCGATGACAGCCCCTGAACAAATGCATGACCTGCAGGACCACTTCGCCCACTGCATTCAGGTGCTGGGCGGCGTCACCACTTCATCGCGCCGCCTCGGCATAGACGAACGCTCACTGCGGCGATTCATCAACGGCGAAAAGCCGATCAGCGAGCGTCTCATGGCCGACACCGCAGCCGCCCTGCGCGCGCTCATTGCCGAAGCCAGCGCGGCAGAGGCGGCCATATCTGCAGGATCTGGCCGCTGACACTACCAGCGGCGGCGAAGTTGTGATCCCGTCAGTCTCTCTCTCATGGCCTGGGCACGCTCTTCCGGAGTGATGCGGGGGCTCCGATCACCAAGGTAGGTGGCGACATCCGAAAGCTTCATTCGGATGGCCTGCGGCTCGGGCTGATCGCTGCATCGATACCAGCGGCCGATCATCATGCCATAGCTATGGCCACAAGTGTCCAGCCAGTTGGCAAAGCCCGGATCCCGATGCGACAGGACCGCGCGAAAACGACCGTCGCCGTCGACTTTCGCGGTGTGACCGTTGAGGCTGGTTTGCCGGTAAAGCACTTCCAACTGGTTCCACAGTCCGTCGATCACCTGAATATTCCAGTATGAACGCTGTTCCGGAAGGTCCGTTTCAATCACCAATGCCTCGTCCGGACCGATGTCGAACACCGTCTCGAAATAGGCCTGGGGCCAGTCCTGTCCGTTGCCAAGATCCTGGAACGTGGTCAGCCCGAATTTGTTGACGAGCCCCTTGTCATGCGGCGCCCTGACAGCGCCAAGGCCGATTTCCGACAGGCGGCGCGCATAACTGCCAAAAAGCTTGCGCAGTTGCCGGTCCACTTCTGCGGGCGTAATGACCGACTTTGGTGGTTGCGGATCAAGCCGTTCGATGGCCAGCCGCATATCCGTTTCGCGGCCCCAGGCGTAACTGAACTGGCGCACCATGATGAAATCCGATTCAGGATCGAGATGGAGCCAATCGCCCGACCACCCTGCAGGGCGTTCAGCGCTGAAGATCACCTCGAACGCGCCGTCCTCGCCAATGGTCAGATCATCAAGGTCATAATTGCCAAAGCCTTTGCCGAAACCTTCGGTCATCCCGATAATCCGGTTTCCGACGGCAAAGCCTGCCACCGGTGCGGTGCCACGCTGCCCAGTGACACGGTAGGTCCCCGCACCATCCACCGCCGTGTAAAAATAGACCGCATCCGGGTTGGGCTGGAGCAGAAAGGCCGAGTTTTCGAAGGGCACCCATTCCGGATAACGAGGATCGGTCTGGAAAATCAGGAAGTAGCCCTGCGACAAGTTCATCGCCAGTTGGCGATAGAAGTTGGCCCGCAGGTTTTCGTCAACAGGCGCGGTCCCGCTGCCGAAAATGTCGGCGGCCGGCTTCAGAAGATCGACGTATTCGCTCCAGTCTTGCATGACGTGTTCCTTCGCGGAGTTCCTGATCAGTTCTGTCCGGTTGCAGCGCGCATGATTTCAGCCGCAGTCGGGTTGCGGCGAAGGGTAAGCCCGCCGGTGACATGGAAGGTCTGCCCGGTCATGAAACATTCGTCCCCAGCCATGAACAGGGCGGCGTTGGCTACATCGTCCACGGTGGTGATCCGCCCAAGTGGATATTCGCGCGCGAACGCATCGATCATGGCCGGCGTAAACGAACCGCCCAGCATTGGCGTTTCGGTCAGCCCCGGAGACAGGATATTTGCGCGAATGCCGAACTGGCCGAACTCGTTTGCTACTGCACGCGTCATGTGATTGAGGCCAGCCTTGGCCCCCATATAGGCTACGTGGTTTTCAAACATGATGTCCGCCACGGCGGAAGAAACATTGACGATGGCGCCACCTCCCGATGCTTTCATTGCACCGATCGCGGCTTGCATGAACCAGATGCCACCTTTGAAGATGATGGCCAGCATCTCGTCGATCTCGGCCTCTGTCATTTCCTCGAACGGCCCGTACTGTGCGGTTGCGGCAGCATTCACTGCAATATCAACTTGCCCGAACCGCTCCTGAACATTCTGGAAAAGAGCGGACACTGCCTCGCGGTTCGAAACGTCTGCCGGAATCGCCATCGCCCCGGTTGCGCTGGCGAATGCGTCGAGCCCCGCAGCGCTCCGCCCGGACACGACAACATTTGCCCCCTCGTCGAGAAACCGCCGCGCAATGGCCTGTCCCATGTTCCCTTCACGGGTTGCCCCCATGACGATTGCGACTTTGCCAGCAAGACTCTTCATCGGATCATGACCTCACCCATATTTGCAGCGATGCTTCCATGTCATGAAACACGCCGCAGTCCCCGTTCGGGGGGGCCTGTATCGGGGATGCGATCACACGACCTTGCGCTTCCCTCGCCTTGTCAGTCGCGGCAATGTCCAGACATCAAGCGGGCGCTTGCGCGGAATCGCCAACAGGAGGCAACATGACGGAATATCGCGGAAAATGGCTGTACGAGCCTGAACAGATCCTCTTCGAGGTCGAGGACGCAGTTGCCACGATCACATTCAACCGTCCGGACAAGCGCAATGCGCTCAACGGCAAGATGCTGAAGGAAATGCATGACGCATTGCTGGAAGCCGATGACCGGATGGACGTCAATGCCATCGTCCTTTGCGGTGCAGGCAAGGATTTTTGCGCCGGATACGACCTTGAGCAGGCCTATGAAGGACGGGGCGAGAAGACGAAGCTCGGCAATTACCAATATCGCGAGGCTGGAAAGCGCTTTGACGATGACTGCTTCTCGATGGAGCGGACTCAACAATACACGCTGATCATTCCGGCCATCCACAAGCCGGTGATCGCAAAGGTCCACGGCAATTGCCTTGCCGGTGGCACAGACATCGCGCTGTCGTGCGATCTTGTAATCATGGCTGACGATGCGCGCATCGGCTTCCCTGCCACCCGTGCCAACGGATCGCCGCCTGCGCACATGTGGATTTATCACTGCGGCCCTCAATGGGCGAAGCGGATGCTGTTCACTGGCGACAAGATGACTGGTGCCGACGCGGTCAAAATCGGTTTGGCATTGGAATCGTGGCCTGCAGCGGAACTGGATGCTGCGGTGGATGCGCTTGCGCGCCGCGTGGCAGCAGTCGATCAGGAACTGTTGTCTGCCCACAAGCGCATCGTGAACCTGGCGCTGGAGCAGATGGGGGCCGGAACGATCCAGCGTCTTGCCGCAGAGGCTGACGCTCGCGCCCACCTGGCCGCCGGTCCGCGCCGCACGCAGTTCAAGTCCGACATGAAGGAGCATGGCCTCAAGGTCGCGCTGACCAATCGCGACGCTCCCTTTGGGGATGGCTATGTCCGCGTGAAGGGGAGTTGAGCCAAACTACCCGCCTTTTCTGTCTGGACCGACGGCTGCTGCCACCGGTCCAGACAGAAGAAGCACGGCACGTCAGCCCAGCGTTGCCAGTTTCGTGTTAAGATAGGCCTGAAGCCCTTCCGTTCCGCCTTCAGAACCAAATCCACTCTCTTTGATGCCGCCGAATGGGGTCTCAGGCGTAGACACGGTGAGGTTGTTGATCCCGATCATGCCAGTCTGCACACCATGCATGATCCGGTGTGCGCTTGCGAGCCCCATGGTGAAGGCATAACCGGCTAACCCGGCTTCTACCGCGTTGGCACGAGCAATTGCATCTTCCAGCGAGGAAAACGTCTGGATCGGCACGATCGGGCCAAAGCACTCTTCCGAGAACAGCAGCGCATCCTGATCCAGCCCGGTCACGACCGTGGGCGCAAAGAAATTGCCTGCGTTGCCCCGCCGCGCACCACCTGCCAGCACTTTGCCTCCATGCGCCTCGGCATCTGCCACGAAGCGTTCCATCGCCTCCACCCTTCGGGCATTGGCAAGCGGACCCATCTGTGATTCAGCATCGACGCCGGCGCCAAGTTGCAACGCATCCGCTCGCGCGGCGACATCTGCGGCAAAACGCTCTGCCAGACTTTCATGCACGAAGAAGCGCCCCGGACTGACGCAAACCTGGCCCGCGTTTCGAAACTTGCCCGCTGCAAGCGTGGTCACAGCCAAATCATAATCGGCATCGGCGCAGACAATCACCGGGGCGTTCCCGCCTAGTTCCATGGTCGATCGCTTCACCCCATCGGCCGCGAGCCGCATCAGGTGCTTGCCCACCGCGGTTGAGCCGGTGAACGAAATCTTGCGGATGGTGGGCGCGCCAATGAGGTGCGCCGAAATCGCTGCAGGATCGCCGAACACCAATTGCGCGCAGCCTTTGGGCAGGCCTGCATCGTGCAGCGCCCGCATCAGTTCGACAGCGGTTCCGGGGGTCTCTTCCGCAGCCTTGAGAATGACCGTACACCCTGCCGCCAGCGCACCGCCAACCTTGCGCGCAGGGGTGAGCGAGGGGAAATTCCACGGGGTAAAGGCTGCGCAGGGGCCCACCGGCTCGTGCAGCACGATGTGTTCGACCCCCGGAACGCGCGCGGTAATCACCCGGCCATAGATTCGCCGTCCTTCCTCGGCATACCACTCCAGCAGTTCGGCTGAATGCGTCAGCTCGCCGCGCGCTTCTGCAAGAGGCTTGCCCTGCTCCAGTGTCAGAATGCGGGCATGCTCGCTCATCCGTTCGCGCAACAGGGCGGCAGCGCGGCGCAGAATGTTGCTGCGCTCCAGCGGACTGGTCGCGGCCCAGATGGGAAACGCGCGCTGGGCCGAGGCAAGAGCCTCGTCCAGCTCTGCTGCGGTCGCATGTGGGAGTTCGGCCAGCGTTTCTCCCGTTGCCGGGTTAAGTACAGGCTCCCGTGCCCGCCCCGGTCCGGCTGGAATGAAGCGACCGTCAATGCAGAGGGCAAGTTCACAGTACATCGCAGTTTCCTTGTTCACACCCCGGCACGGATCATGTCTGCGGCCTTTTCGCCGATGACGATGGCGGCAGCGTTGGTATTGCCCGAAACGACGGCGGGCATGATCGATGCATCTGCGACGCGCAGGCCATCAAGGCCGATTACGCGCAGAGAACCGTCAACCACCTTGCCCATCGCCGCAGTGCAACTGGGATGATAGATCGACCCGGCAGACGCCCGCGCATACGCCAGCAGACTAGCGTCGTCGTTGTGGTCAGCGCCGGGCAGAAATTCGCTTTCGACATGGCGCGAGAGTGCCGGCTGCGCTGCGATTCCGCGGATCATCCGCAGGCCCGCCACCACATCGCGCCGGTCTTTTTCCGTGCCGAGAAAGTTCACGAAGATTTCCGGGGCGACCGCAGGATCAGGCGACAGTGCGCGGACATGCCCCCTGCTTTCAGGGCGCAGCGGGCAGGCAGACATTGTGAATGCAGAAAACGGGTGCAGCTTGTCACCCATCTTGTTCGTACTGAACGTGATGAACAGCAGTTGCATGTCCGGCCGCGTATCGACCGCCTCGGCAGAGCGCAGGAACGCTCCGGCATAGCCTGCCGAGACAGTCAGCGGTCCCTTGCGCTGCAGGCCGTAGCGCAGGCCCACTCCAACAGTTCGCAGGAGAGAGGCCATGTCATCGTTGAAGGTGAGCCTTCCTTTTGCCTTGTAGACCGTGCGGACCTGAATGTGGTCCTGCAGATTTGCACCGACGTGCGGATTGTGGTGCACTACCGGCAACCCCAGCGACAGAATATGCACGCCATCGCCTACACCGGAAAGTTGCAGGATATGCGGGCTGCCAAAAGCGCCGGCGGACAGGATCACCTCGCGTGATGCCCTTGCGCTGCGCAGAGCGCCATTCTGGCTCCATTCGACCCCGACTGCCCGCTTGCCTTCAAAGAGCACGCGGTGCACCAGCGCTTTGGTGATGATCGTCAGGTTGCGACGACTGCGCGCCGGATTGAGATAGGCGACCGCAGTGCTGATCCTTCGGCCATTGCGCGAAGTCGTCTGATAGTAGCCTGCGCCTTCCTGCGTCGCCCCGTTGAAATCTGGATTTTCCGGATAGCCTGCCTCCTGCGCTGCAGCGATGAATGCATCGCACAGCACGTGTGGCTCTGTTGCATCCGAAACCGCCTGCGGCCCGCCCACCCCATGCCATGGATTGGCCCCGCGCTGCTGGTCTTCAGACCGGATGAAATAGGGTAGCAGATCGTCATACCCCCATCCATGGTTGCCAAGCCGCGCCCATGAATCGAAGTCCTCGCGCTGGCCGCGAATATAGATCAGTCCGTTGATCGAGGACGAACCGCCCAGCACCTTCCCCCGCGGCTGCCCAATGCGGCGGTTGTCGAGGTTAGGCTCTGGTATCGTCTGGTACAGCCAGTTCAGCCGCTTGTGTTTGAACAACTTGCCATAGCCGAGAGGAACATGAATCCACGGATTGGTATCGCGCGGGCCCGCTTCGAGCAGCAGAACGCGAACGGCTGGGTCTTCTGTCAGCCGAGCCGCGATGACACAGCCAGCGCTGCCTCCGCCAACAATGATGAAATCGTAAAGCTGGCTCATCGGACCATCCCCGCCACTTGTGCGGCAATGGCCATGCTGGCGGTAAGGCCCGGAGATTCGATGCCGAACAGATTGACCAGACCTTCCTGTCCGTGGACTGCTGGTCCCTGGATCATGAAGTCGGCTGCGGCTTCGCCCGGACCGGATAGCTTTGGCCTTATCCCGGCATAGCCGGGTTGCAACCGCTCCGGATTGAGCGCGGGCCAGATACGCTGCGCAGCAGCCGCAAACTTGGCGTGGCGTGCAGGATCAACGGTATAGTCCAATCCATAGATCCATTCGACATCCGGTCCGAACCGTGCCTGCCCGGCAAGGTCCAGCGTCAGGTGCGTGCCCAGTCCGCCCGGTTCGGGCACCGGGTAGATCAGGTGCGAAAATGGCACTCTTCCCGAATGCGTGAAGTAGACTCCACGAGCGAAATGGAGTGGCGGCACGAAGGCCGGGTCCAACCCCTGCGTGACAGCGGCGACCGCCTGCGCCCCCAGCCCGCCGGAATTGACAAGGATTGGCGCACTGACAACAGGTTCAGCCTCACCCTGAATGTGCACCTGCCAAAGGCCGCCATTGCGGGAAATCCGGTCGACTTGCGTGTTGGTGACCAGCATCGCGCCATTCGCTTCGGCCTCACCCAAGAGGGCCTGCATCAGACTGTGGCTGTCGACAATGCCGGTCGATGGGGAAAGCAGGGCAGCCGCACAATCAAGTTCGGGCTCCAGCGCGCGAGCGGCAGCACGATCCAGCCAGACAAGATCATGAACACCCGCAGCCTTAGCGGCGGCCTGGATCTTTTCAAGTTCACCAAACTGGTCTGAGGTGTGGGCAAATATCAGTTTTCCAAGCCGACTGTGCGGCACGCCACGCTGCGCGCAGAAAGCATAGAGCATGGCCTTGCCTTCAACGCAGAGTCGTGCCTTGAGCGAACCTTGCGGATAATAGATGCCCGCATGGATCACCTCGCTGTTGCGGCTGCTGGTCCATGATCCTAAGTCGGCTTCACCTTCGAGGATCAACGGTGCGTGTCCCGCAAGCGCAAGCGCCCGCCCGATGGCAAGGCCGACCACTCCGGCCCCGATCACGACCGAGCCAACCTGGTCGGTCATTCCTGTAGGGCCCTGTGATTCATCGTCATCGTCAGCGTTCCGCACAGATGGCGGGCACCATCACGCATCACGTAGACGTCCGCAGCCGTTGTGCTGATGGTTCGCCCCCTGGCGATCACCCGACCTTCAGCAATCAGCCGATCGCCGCGCGCTGCGCCGACGAAGTGAATTGTCTGCTGCAAGGTCAAGCTGTCCTTGTCTGGCGCGGTGGTTGCCCCGCTCATTGCCGCAGCACATTCGGCGATGGCAGTTGTTACCGTGCCCTGAAACCAGCCCGGCGCATGACCAAGTTCAGGCCGGTGATCGAGCCCGAGCGTGACACTGCCCACTTCGAATCCAACGAGGTCGAACCGGAACAGGTCACGAATATGCGGACGCGCCATCAGTTTTTGCAGCAGATCATCCAGCAGCGGATCGCCTACCGTTACCGTCACCGCAAAACCCCCTCAGGCGCCGCGATATACCGGCTTGCGCTTTTCCTTGAACGCGGTCGTGCCCTCCTTGAAATCCTCGGTCCAGGTCATCAGTGCCTGAACTGCAGCTTCATATTCGAGCGCCTCGTCATAGGACTGCGTGGGCGCACTATCGAACTGGCGCTTGATGTGTGCGAGCGCAATCGTCGGCGCGGTGGCAAAGCTCTCTGCCATTTCGCGAGCACGGGCCTGTACCTGATCCTGGGGGAGAGCTTCCAGGGCAAAGCCAAGGCGCGCTGCTTCTTCACCGCTGACAAACCGCCCGCTGTAGGCGATCTCCTTTGCCCGCATCACGCCAACATGGCGCTCGAGAAGCCAGCCTGCGCCACCATCCATGGCCAGCCCGATGTGGCGGAACGCAAACTGGAACCTCGCATTTTCGGCGCAAATGATGAAATCGCTGGCGAGCGCCAAGGCGAATGCCACACCGATGCACACGCCTTCGACTGCAGCAATGACCGGCTTGTTCGTATGGACGACGCTGCGTGTCATGCGATGCAAGGTACGATACTTGATCACATTGCCGCGCACGCCGCCCGTGCCCATTTCGCCCACATCAGCACCAGCTGCAAAATCGCCACCTGCTCCGGTGAGGATAATGGCGCGCACGTCGTCATCATCTTGCAACGCCTGAAACACGGCCTGAAACTCGCTCCGCATCGCCATTGTGATGGCGTTCTTGCGTTCAGGACGATTGATGGTGACGATGGCGACCCCACCGTCCCGGATAACGTCGATCGACATGGCGGCATAACTCCCGTGAACTTAGCAAAATGGGTCTGGCTGGACCACGATCATACTGCTGCCTAGCAGGGCGACCGCAGCCGACCATCCCTGAAGGACAGCATATCGCCGGTGCGATAATGGACTGGTTGGAGTTGGCGGGGCAAGGCGTCATCCCCACTAGAGGCCTCTAATCAGGAGGCGGGAACTGCCGTGCAGACTTTTGCAATCGAAGCACTGTCGTGGCCGAAACAAGGCGCTGACCTGCGCCGGCAGGTGCGAGATCTTGTGGCCGAACACGTTCACCCGGCCAACCCGGCAGACCTGACCAATTGCTGGGCCGTGGCCGACCCCAAGTTCAGTCGAACGCTCGGGCAAGCAGGCCTGCTGGGCATGACATGGCCAAAGGAATACGGCGGTCACGAGCGCAGCCCGCTTGAGCGCTATATCGTGCTTGAAGAACTGCTCGCGGCAGGGGCCCCCGTGGGTGCGCATTGGATCGCCGACCGGCAGACCGGCACGCTCCTCTTGCGCTATGGCCATGAGGAAGAGCGCCGCCGTTGGGTCCCCGGCATGGCGCGAGGGGAGATATACGCCTGTATCGGTCTTTCAGAACCGAATGCTGGGTCCGACCTTGCTGCCGTGCGCACCACGGCTCGGCGCGACGGTGATGGCTGGGTGCTTGATGGCCAGAAAGTGTGGACGACCAACGCCCACAATGCTCACGTCATGATCGCCCTTATTCGTTCCGAGGAAGGTTCTGAACGCAATGCCGGCCTTAGCCAGTTCATCATTCCGATGGATGCGCCGGGGCTTACGGTTCGCCCGATCTACGACCTCACCGGTGGCCACGATTTCAACGAGGTGTTCTTCGATGGTGTCCGCCTGCCCGCCACCGCGCTTTTGGGGGTGGAAGGCGAAGGCTGGAAGCAGGCGACCGCAGAGCTTTCGCTCGAACGGTCCGGGCCGGAACGTTATCTGTCGTGCTTGACGCTGTTGACAGAATTGATCCGAGCGGTGGGGCCATCGCCAAGCGACTCCATCCGTACCCTGATCGGCCAACTTGTTTCCGAAACGTGGACGTTGCGATTGATGTCCGCATCGGTAGCAGCACAGATTGCGCAAGGTCAGGACCCTGCGCTCGAGGCGACAATCGTCAAGGATCTGGGCAACAGCTTCGAACAGGCGATGCCGGCGCTGATACAGGCAGCGGTCGAAACGGACCTTGCCAGCGATGCTGCGCTGCCGATCATGCTGGGGCATCTGCTTCAGGTTTCACCATCCTTCTCGCTGCGCGGCGGTACGCGGGAAATCTTGAAGGGCATCATCGCACGGGGATTGGGGCTTCGATGAACGAACAGCAACATATGCTCACCGAGATGGTCGATGGCCTGTTCGCCGGGCTTGGACCATCGGCCACGATCGAGAAGAACTGGCCGCAGATCGAAGAACTGGGGCTGACGACGCTTCTGTTGCCCGAAGCGGACGGCGGATTTGGGGGATCGTGGCAGGACGCGCTGATCGTATTCCGGCTTTCCGGTTATCACGCTCTGTCCCTGCCCGTGCCGGAGGCGGTGATCGCTGCCAGGCTCGCTTCGGGCTGCGGATTGCAAGGACGCGGCACAATCGCATCTCGCAGCGACGGGAGGCTTGAGGGCGGCCGCTTTACCGGCACCGTCCATGGCGCGGTGCAAAGCGCAGGCGCGGCATATATCGTCGCCCCCGCGACCGATGGCGGGTCAATTGTGCTTTCAACCGAAGGCGCTCAACGAAAGCCCGCCAACAATCTTGCTGGTGAAGGGCGTGATGTGTGGGCCTTTGATGGCGCATCTGCCTTTGCCGTCACCGAAGACGTTTTCGAACTTGGCGCATTTGCCCGCGTCGCGCAGATTGCAGGCGGGCTGGACGCAGCTTTGGGCATGTCTGTCAGCTATGCGAACGACCGCAAGCAGTTCGGTCGCCCCTTGGCCAAGTTTCAGGCAGTACAGCAATCTCTTGCCACTTTTGCAGGCGAGGCGGCAGCGGCCAATTGCGCTGCCATGGGCCTTGCACAGGCGCTGGACCGGGGCAATGCAGACTATGAAGTGGCTGCAGCCAAGCTGCGTGCCAACCGTGCAGTTGGCGTGGGCACGTCGTCAGCCCATCAGGCCCACGGTGCCATTGGATTCACCAAGGAATATGACCTTCATCCGATCACCAGGAGACTGTGGTCAGCCCGCTCCGAATTTGGGGGCGACAGCCATTGGGCGACAGTGCTGGGCGGCAAGGTCATCACGGCGGGCGCCCACCGGTTCTGGGCAGACCTGACCGCTCTCACCGATTGACAGAAAAAGAGCACAGATCATGTCACAAGCAGTCATCGTCTCCACTGCCCGCACCGCCATCGGAAAGGCCGGACGCGGCGCGCTCAACAATCTCGATGGGGCCGAACTAGGCGCTCTCGTCATCCGCGAGGCGGTAAAGCGTGCCGGTCTTGAAGGGCCCGAGGTCGAGGACGTGCTACTCGGCGCGGCGCGGCTGGAAGGCCCGCAGGGCGGCAACGTGGCACGCATGGCGGCCCTGCGCGCGGGACTGCCGATCACTGTCCCGGGCTTTGCCCTGGATCGCAAATGCGCTTCGGGCCTGAACACCATCGCCCTTGCAGCGCAGCGGATCATGGCAGGCGAAGGCGACATATACGTTGCAGGCGGGCTCGACAGTTGCTCGCTCGCACTGCCCAACACGCGCACTGACAGGCTGGAAAACCCGTGGCTCAAAGCCAACGTGCGCGGAATCTATGACAGCATGATCCAGACGGCGGAGACTGTGGCGAGCCGCTATGGCATCAGCCGCGATGTTCAGGATGAGTACTCCCTGCTCAGCCAGCAGCGCATAGCCGCAGCACAGGCGGAGGGCCGCCTCGATGCGGAGATCGTGCCGGTCACCGTAACCAAGCTGGTCAAGGACAAAAGCGGTGCCGTGACCGGCGAAGAAGAGGTAACCCTGACGAAGGATGAAGGGAATCGGCCAGAAACTACGCTTGAGGGCCTGTCCTCCTTGCGGACAGTGGTAGAAGGTGGCTGCATTACTGCTGGCAACGCCAGCCAGCTCTCCGACGGATCGAGCGTCTGCGTGGTGATGAGCGATACAGAGGCCGCGCGGCGCGGTTTGGAGCCACTGGGCATCTTTCGCGGCTTCGCCATTGCCGCTTGCGAGCCGGACGAAATGGGGATCGGACCTGTGTTTGCCGTGCCGAAGCTGCTGAAGCGCGCCGGGCTTACAGTCGGTGACATCGGGATCTGGGAACTGAACGAAGCCTTTGCCGTGCAGGTTCTCTATTGCCGTGATCAGCTCGGCGTTGATCCTGCGCGTCTCAACGTCGATGGCGGAGCCATTGCGATCGGCCATCCGTTTGGCATGTCCGGCTCGCGAATGACCGGCCATGCCCTGATCGAAGGCAAACGCAGGGGCGAAAAATACGCCGTGGTCACGATGTGCGTGGCCGGCGGCATGGGTGCTGCCGGTCTGTTCGAGATCGTTTGAACATGCCGTAAAAGACCCAAACGCGTCGTGGCACAATTATCAGCCATACGATGGCTGGCAAAGTCCCCTCGACAGCACGGCGGCCGCTTGGCATCGCGGACACTGTATCAGATAGTCGGGCCTCGCCCGCGTGGCCAAATCGGCAATCCCGCTTCCGGTGTTGGTCTGTCAGATGGAGAAGGCAAGGCATGACAAGCAACTACGCCCCGGACGGCGCGACGCAGTTGGAGATCTACAAGCGGGTTGCCCTGCTGAAAGCGAACGACGAGCGCAGCCGCAAGGTGATCATGAACGGTCGCCTTGTCATGCCCTATTACAGCTATCGCGGGCAGGAAGTGATTCCTTCTGCCATGGCTGCGGCACTGACTGATGATGACTACTGGGTCACCATCTATCGCGGCATTCACGATATGCTGGCCAAGGGCATGCCGCTCAATGACCTGTGGGCAGAGATTGCCGGGCGCGTGGATGGCACCTGCAAGGGCAAGGGTGGCCCGATGCACCTGACCTATCCCAAAAAGGGGATCATGGTCACCACGGGCATCGTCGGCTCATCCATGCCGATCGCCAATGGCATTGCCTGGGGATCGCAGCTTTCCGGAAATGACCGCGTAACAGTGGCCACATTCGGTGATGGAGCGTCCAACATTGGCGCGTTCCACGAAAGCCTCAACCTGGCTGCCGTCTGGAAGCTGCCGGTCATCTTCCTGTGCCAGAACAACCTTTATGGCGAGCACACGACCTACGAGAAGGCGACTTCGGCCAAGCGTGTGGCAGACCGCGCTGCGGCCTACAACATGCCCGGCGTGCGGGTGAACGGCAACGATCCGATCGAGATGTATGCCGCCGCGCGTGAGGCGGTGGAGCGTGCCCGCGCCGGTGAGGGCCCGACCCTGATCGAGGCCATGACCTTCCGCTTCCACGGCCACGTTTTCGGCGATGCCGATGCCTATATGGACAAGGCGCAGAAAAAGGCCGCGATGGAGGCCGATCCGGCCCCCATCTTCCGCGCGCGCCTGATCGCTGAGGGAATTGCGACCGAGGAAGAGCTTTCCGCGATCGAGGCCGCCATCGAGGTCCAACTGGACGAAGCGGTTGAGTTCGCACTCGCATCGCCGTTCCCGGAACTCGATGAACTTACCAAGGATGTCTACGCCGAAGGAGTGGTGGCATGAGCGATACTGCAACCAAGACCAAGCCGGTCACCATACTTCAGGCCATCAACACTGCCATTGCCGATGCGATGGAAGCAGACAGCTCGGTCGTTGTGCTGGGTGAAGACGTGGCAGATCCCGAAGATGGCGGCGTTGTCGGAGTCACCAAAGGGCTCTCATCGCGCTTTGGGGATCATCGCGTCCGCTCTACGCCAATCGCGGAACAGGCGATCATCGGGGCCGCTATCGGTGCCAGCCTTGTCGGCTACAAGCCGGTGGCTGAAATCATGCTGATGAACTTCACCACCGTGGCAATGGACATGATCGTCAATCACGCGGCAAAGCTGCGCTTCATGTCCGGCGGGCAGACCAACGTGCCGATCGTTGTGCGGACAATGACCGGCACCGGCTTCGGTTCTGGCGGCCAGCATTGTGATTATCTTGAAGCCTGGTTTGCACACACTGCGGGCATGAAGGTCGTTGCGCCATCGAATCCGGCTGATGCCTACGGCCTGATGCGCGCGGCAATCGATGATCCCGATCCGGTTCTCTACATCGAGAACCTGCCTGCATACTGGACTCCGGGCGCACCTCCAGAAACGGGCCATGTGGTTCCACTTGGCAAGGCCAAAGTCGTCAAGGAAGGCACTGACGTTACCATCGTCAGCTATTCGCGCGTGCTTAACGAGGCCGTGGCGGCAGTCGAGGCCATGGAAGCTGCCGGTGTATCGGCCGAGATTATCGATCTGCGCACGATCTCTCCGTGGGACAGGGAGACCGTCTTCACCTCGGTTGCCAAGACCGGACGCTGCCTGATAGCTCACGAGGCGGTGACCCAGTTCGGCGTCGGTGCGGAAATCGCCGCCACACTGCAGAGCGAATTCTTCGGCAAGCTGAAGGCTCCGATTGGCCGCCTTGGCGCACCTTATGCGCCGGTGCCCTTCTCCAAACCGCTGGAAAGCGCCTATGCGCCCGATGCCAAGCGGATTGCCGAAGCCGCAATCTCTCTCAAGAAGTAGGAAGCACCATTCATGGCAACTGAAGTTCTCCTGCCCAAGATCGGTTTCTCGATGAACGAAGGCACCCTTGCCGAGTGGATGGTCGCTGATGGCGGACAGGCCGTCGAAGGACAGCCGTTGTTCGCACTCGAAAGCGACAAGTCCACCAACGAAGTCGACAGCCCGGCAACCGGCACGCTCAAGATCATCGCCCAGCCCGGCGAGGTCTATGAAGTTGGCACTGTCCTCGGTATCATCGAATAACGACTACCGGGCGCGGTGGCCACACGCACCGCGCCCATATCCTGTTACCCCTGCGTGGCTGCTTGCGGCTGCAATTTGTCGCCAAGACAACCAGCCCATCGGGCGCCCCTTCCCCGCAGTTTCCTGAAGTTCTTGACTAGGGCGGCGTTGACCTGACCCTTGCGAGGTCAGCCTCGATAATCAGTGCTGAGGCCGGACGAAGATGGCTGTGCCATGGTCGTGGGCCACGAACACCCGACTGCCGATCCGGGCCAGCTCGGGGATCTGCGAGAGTGGCACCGGCATGCCGGTTTCCCTTCCACGGTAGATGCGGAAGAAAGTGTCCTCATCGAGGCGGAAAACGTGGCGCTGCCCTTCATCGTCATCAATCGCAATGGCGTTTCTGTCCACTTCCGCCAAGGTTCCCAGCAACGGAACGCCATCCGACTTGCGAGTGCACCGGATGTCCATCGACATGCGGAAGAAACTTTCGGACCGGTTGGCAAGGCCACTATGGGGCGATTCCAAGGCAAACATCAGTAGATCGCCTGGCTGATACTCGGCTCGGCGCCAACTATCCTGCGGCACATCAGAGAGCTTGATGCCCTGTGGCGGGCGCGGAAAATCTCCCATTCGCGGACGATGCAGCCCCTCGGTCACGGCCAGGCCACCTGTGGCTTCATCTATTGGCGCAATCGGAATCCACGCCACGCGCAGTTTCAGACCCTTGTTGTTCGCACCGTCAGCATGAACATAGTTGAAGCGGCTGGCCTGGCTCGAGCCACTGGGTGGAACGGCATGAAACTCGGTGTTGGGTACCCAAACCACTTCGTCCCCCAGCAATTCCTCAAAGAACGCCTTTATCTTCGGATTGCTGATGAAGCTCTTTGAAGGATAGCGTGCCAGCAACGGGTCCAATTCGGGATCACCGCCCATCTTGATGGGATAGTCGTCCAGCGGCGCACCGTTATAGATCGCAACATCCGAACGGCCTGGCTCCACCACGCCAAGTTCGTTCAAAACATCCATGAACACGGCCCGCACATCAGCAATGGCGTCCTTGTCCAGAACATCCCGGAAGAACCAGTAGCCATCACGCTCCCACGCTGCGTCAAGCGCTGACCTGTCCCCCAGAAGGTGGTTCGACGTGTTGAACTCTGGCATGGAAGGCGTATCCGCGAAGGATGATTTGATGCAGTTCCCTGAACTGGTAGTCATGCCTGCTCTCCTGAACATCTTGCCCGTTTCCTGGGGTGCTTGAGCGTTGCCCCATGACGGGGTGAAATTTCGTCAGCTATCGTCTGTAACCAGGGCCATGCCTGCCAGTGCGCCAAGCATGGTCACCCCGCCGTCGACCGGCAGTTCAACTCCGCTGATGAAGCGTGCCTCGTCACTGGACAGGAACAGAACTGCGCGCGCCACATCCCACGCATCGCCTTCGATCCCCAGCGGGCCCACTTTCCGACGACTCTCGCGCATGGATTCCGGCAAGAGGCGCGCCACCATAGGGGTCGCCAAGTGGCCCGGTGCCACGGTGTTGGCGCGGATGCCTTTTCGGCCAAGCATCAGCGCCAGTTCGCAGGTCAAATGGTGCAGTGCTGCCTTCGACGTACCGTAGGCCAGTGACCCCATCGTCACCATTCCGGCTATCGAAGAAATGTTGACGATGCTGCCTCTGCCAGACGCGGTCAACGCTTCGGCCGAAGCGCGTGCCATCAACATGGCTGAGAGAAGGTTTGTATCGAAAACACGCTGCCAAAGCGCTTGATCGAACTGCTCAACTGTCATGCCGACCGATATGCCGACGTTGTTGACCAATGCGTCAAGGCCGCCAAACGCCTCGACCGCAAGGGCAACGGCGGTGTCGCAATCCTTACGGCTGGTGACATCTCCGGCGATGGCAATGGCTTCACCGCCTTCGTTGCGGATCCATGCCGCGGTCGCTTCGGCCTTTGCTGCTTCAAGGTCTAAGCACGCGACACGCGCCCCCTCTCGTGCGAAGGCAAGGGCAATGGCTCGCCCGATCCCGATCTCATCTCCTTCAGAACCGGCACCCGTGACCAGCGCTGCGCGACCACTCATGCGGCCGCGCCCAATCGTGTCTGATTCCATGGCTTATGGTTCTCCTCTCGATCCGCCTTTTCGCACGGACCAGGCCTCCCTATAAGGATGATTATTTACAGGAAGCGGATGATTTTGCATGGCTTTGATATGATCAATGTAGCGGCGGTTGTTCTTCCCGGCACATTCATGAGCAGCCTTGCTCCCCTGATCGACGCCTTCGACCTTACGCAAGAGCGAGGCGAACGGTTGATTGGCGCCGATGTCGGATCGATGCCCAACGTGCGACTGACCCTGCTATCCGCCGATGGGCAGGATATGCCGACAAGTCGTCACGGCAGGCTTCGGATCGAACGGCCTATCTCCTCGGATGACGATTTCGATTTTATCTGGATTCCATCATTTCGCTCGCACGGGGAAGCCGGATTGCGAGGAACTATGGCGGGCAACCGTCCATTGATCGAATGGCTGCAACGCATAGCAGAACGCGGCACCGTCATCGGGGCGAGTGGCGCGGCTGCTGCCCTGCCCATGTCAGCGCATTTGGCAGAGGGAGTGAAGGTTCCGGTAGCTGCACCGCTTGTTCCAGTATTCCGCGCCCTGTTTCCGCGATTCCGGCATGCTGCAGATACCGGAATTGTGCACCAACGCGGCCTGCTTCTTTCGCGTGGAATCGGTCACGACGTGCATGCCGTCACGGAACTGTTCACCCGATTCTTCTCACCAGAAACCGGACGGTGGCTGCGATCTGTATTCGGCAATGAAGCCCTGCAGGACGAAGGGCTGCCAGATGGAGAGCCTCGTGACCAACTGGTAGCGACCGCACGGCTGATGCTGGAGCAGCGCTTTTCCTCGACTGTATCAATCGCGGCGCTGGCGGCCGAACTGGCCGTCAGCCATGCCGTGCTCATCCGCCATTTCAGGAACGAGATGGGCATGACGCCATCACGCTATGTCCAGCAGTTGCGGCTGGGAGCCGCCCAGAGGATGCTGGTGCACACAACGCGGTCGATCGACAGCATTGCGGCGGCAGTCGGCTATGGAGATGCACGGCTGTTCCGTGAAATGTTCCGCAAGGCGACCGGCATCAGTGCGACTGAATGGCGCAAATCGCAGTAGAATATCAGCCTGCGGATTCGGTCGACTGGCTGGAGGCAAGTTCGCCAAATGCACTTGGCGACAACTCCACTGGCAAGCACTCTGAAAGAGACTGGTATCACACTGGCGTTGAATCCAGAGACGACGGTGAGCGTGCCGATCTGAGCCTGTGCCGACAGCCTCATTCTGATATGCCCGGCAGGTAATATGACCTGTGGGAGAGAACCGCATGACAGAAGCGACTTTGACGCCCGAACTTGTGGAATTCGTCAAACAGTCCAAGGACCGGCAAGAAATCCGCGACTGTCTGCTGCGTTATACACGCGGAGTGGACCGGCATGACCTGGAACTCATGAAGTCCGCCTACCACCCGGACGCTTGGGACGAACATGGCGTTGCGGAGGGTGATCCTGAATCCTTTTGCAACTGGGCGATTGGCTGGCACGCAGAGTTCCAGCATCGCCACCAACACGTCATCAACAACCAGACGATCGAACTGGATGGCGATATGGCGCATTCGGAAACGTATTATCTGTTCTTCGGGGAAAACCGGGAAGGCCCGCCCACTCTTGCTTTTGGGCGCTATGTGGACAGGCTGGAAAAGCGCCAAGGTAGATGGGCCATCGCCCACCGTGTCTGCGTTAACGAATATGCCGGCTCGTTCAACTCGATGGACTATCCTGCCGAGTATCAGGCAATGATGAAGGCAACCGGACCTGATACCCGTGACAAGAACGATGTATCGTATGTCCGCCCCCTGACAAAGGACCGTGCGCGGCTTGGCTGAGAATGAAGGCGCGCGGCGTCAATGAGCTGCAGCGATGCTCAGGACAGATTCAGGAAGTTGCCCATGAATGACCTTGCCAAATCGCAACGGTTACCAGTGGAAGGTGCCCGAAACTTGCGCGATCTGGGCGGCTATTGCACGTCAGATGGGCGCACCGTTCGGAAAGGCATGGTTCTTCGAAGTGGGCATCCCGGAGGCCTGACCGCGACTGGGCAGCACGCTCTGGGCGCGCTTGCCTTACGTGCAATCGTTGATCTGCGCAGCAATTCGGAACGAATGATTACGCCATTTCCGCCGGGCGTCATGTCCAGAACGCACTACTGGGCGCGCGATCATGACCACAGCACATCCGACTTCGTCACCATTCTGCGAAATCCGGCCACATCTGGCGAGGCCATGCGCCAGTTCATGCTTTCAACGTACGAGCAACTGCCGTTCGATCAATCCGAAAGCATTGCGGCGATGTTGCGTTTGCTGGCCACAGGAGAAGTGCCCCTGCTGGTCAACTGCACGGCAGGCAAGGATCGTACCGGGGTAGCATGCGCTGTCTTGCTCACCACGCTCGGCGTGGAACGGGAACAGGTGATCGAGGACTATGCCTTGACGGAACAACTGGAAGACCCCGCCGCCAGTCTGTTCACGTCCGCAAGCAATAATCCGCTGGCAATGATTCCGCAGATCAACCCGGATGTCTGGCATGCCATGAATAGATCTGATCCGGACTATCTGCACCGTGCCTTTGCCGTCATCGAAGAGCGACACGGAACGGTTGCTGCATTTGTATCGGACCATCTCGGCCTCTCCTCTCAAGAGATCGCCTGTCTCCATAACCATCTGCTTGAAGGTTGAAGCATGAATAACAATGCTTTTCAGTCGCTCTGGGAAGAGACCCGGAGTTTAAAAGACATCGTTGCCTCATGCCGCGCCGATACAGACATTGAGCGGCGCTTGCCGGATCGAGTAGCGCAGGCGTTTCTTGACCTCGATGTCTATCGCCTGATCCTGCCACGTGATCTTGGCGGCAAAGGCGTCGATCCTCTGACCCTGTTCGATCTGGTTGAGGAAGTCTCGACCTATGACGGTTCGGTAGGGTGGAACTATGCGCTGGGCAGCAACGGCGGTTCCATGGCCGGCGCACTTGCTCCTTCGGTAGCCGCCAAACTGTTTGCCACGAAGGACTCCGCAATGTGCGGGTCCGGTCCGCCGCAAGGCCGGGCTGTTGCGACCGAGGGTGGATACCGCGTGACCGGCCGTTACGCGTGGGCCAGCGGTATACACCAGGCCAAGTGGGTCATGGGCGGCTGCTTCGTATTCGATGGCGAGGAGCGTCGGGTGGGGCCGCATGGCGGTCCGGTGGTAATCCACATGCTCGCTCCCCGGTCCGACGCCAATGTGCTGGATACATGGCACACCGGCGGGATGCGTGGAACCGGCAGTACAGAGTTCGAACTGAATGACGTGTTCGTCCCCAATGAACACACCTTCATGATGTTCGGAGCTGAGCCCACCCATCCAGATCCACTTTACCGTGTCCCGACCAGCTTCTTCGGGTTCACGCTCACAGCAGTCCCGCTCGGCATCGCCCGTGCCACTATCGAAGCGCTTCGTCAGTTGGCGGCAAACCGGCCATCCATGCCGGGCCGCGCAGGCCTGCGCGATCAGCCGCACGTCCACTACACCCTGGGCAAGGCGCGAGCTATGGTGGAGGCATCGCGTCTAGGCGTCCGCGATGCCTTCACCCGGATGTGGGATGAAGTGCGCGGAGACGGCGCGACGCTCGAAAGCCGCGCAAGGCTGCGCAGCGCAGCTGTCCATGCAGTCGAAACCTCGATCGAAGCGGTAGGCATGTGCTACCGGGCGGCCGGCGGCACTGCCCTGTTTGAGCAATTCCCGTTCGAACGCGCGTTGCGCGATGTGAACGCAACTGGCGGACATGTCGTATTCCAGCGGGCCATGATGGAGGACTGCGGACGGGTCTGCCTCGACCTGCCCCCGCTCCTCCCCATGTTCTGAGCGATCAGCGCAGGCTCAACCCGTTGGTCAGGTTCGACCCGAGCGCGCAGACCGGCTCGGAGTTGCCACCGGTGGCGTTGGTGCAAACCTCGAGGTTGGACATGCCGCGCCGTCCATCGAGCAGCGCAGTGCCCAGCGTTTCCACTGCTGTGTAGCCGCGCACGTGCATGACGACAGCATCGGCGCGATCGCAGCTTATGTTGAGCGTCTCGCCGTTTGCCAGATGCAGCACGCCATGCCCGCTCCGCGGGGTCATGGCGTCGGATTCCATTGCCACCACTACATCGCTGTCGGCAAGCGGGATCGTCTTTCCATCCCGCCAGATATAACCAGCCTTGATGATGCCACCATCGCGAGCGACCTGGACCACGTGAGTGGACAAGTCCGGACCGAATACGCAGGGCCACCACCGCGTGCCCCGCAGCCACGTCCAATCGCGCACCGACCACGAGCGGTCGCGGTAACCCAGCGCATCGACTGTGATTTCCCGGTCTCCAATTCGTACCGTACCGGTCATTCGGCCCGCAACCTCGAAATGATGGCCCAAACCTTCAACGCTGCCACCCTCGAGAGCGATCGACTGATAATCAAATCGAGGGTGGAAATCGACGAACTTCAAATCCGCACCACACTCAGGGAAATCAGCCTTTATCTTCGCATGACCGTCAAAATCGACGCGCAGGTGACTGCCCCATCCCATGTGACCCTCGCCCCGATCTGCCGCATTCATCGGCACGCCTGTCACGTTTGATCTGAAGCGATTCCCGTCGCGGTCGAACACGCCGAAACATGAGTTTATCGCCTGTGCGATGGGTTCTTGCCCCAGGCGCCAGAAGCCTCCAGTCCCGCTTTCGATATCGTACCAGCAAAACAACGAGCTTTCCTGCCACAACGGGTTGTCGTCGTGCTGATGCGGACGATCGTCTGCTTCTGAAAACACTTGCATCCCATTCTCCCTTGGTCATCCAATTACGAAACGAGAGGACCACGATAACGATGAATGGACAAGCCGCCTCCATCACCGAGCTATCGGCCCGGATCGAGCAATGGCTGATGGGATTGGACCTGGGCATTTCCAGATTGTGCGAAGTCCGGCGAGCAGACGGTGGCAAATCAAGCGAAACCTGGCTGATAACTGCCGAGGGAAATGACGGGAACCGTCTTGACTGGGTCTTGCGAGTGCAGGCGCGCGTTCGCCAGGTTTATGAAGACCCGTCCGTGGCGCGGCAGTTCCAGCTCATCCGTGCGCTTTCTACCTGCTCCAGCTTGCCAATTCCAGCAGCGGTAGCGCTGGAAGAAGATACGAGCATCCTTGGCGCTCCGTTTTTCCTGATGGAGCGGGCAGAGGGCAAGGCAGCCCCGGACGGTTATCACAGCGAAGGGCTGTTCACACAGATCAACCCTGCGGCTCGCGAGGCAATGTGGGTGGAGGGCATCCAGATGCTCGCCCGGCTCAATTGCGTAGACCCTGCCCCACTGGCATTTCTGGGATGGCCCAATGGCCCAACGGACGATGGCGTGGCGCAAGAACTTGCCCGTTGGGACTCCTATCTTCGCTGGACAAGGGTGCCTCACCTTCCGATCTACGAAAAGGCTCTGCGTTGGCTGGACGATCACCGCCCTGCCCCCAATGGCATTGGCCTTGCCTGGGGTGATGCACGTCCTTGCAACATCCTGTACTTCGATGGGCGTGCCTCTGCCCTGCTTGATTGGGAAACCGCTTCGCTGGGTACGGCAGAAACCGATCTGGGCTGGTGGATCTTCTATGACCGGATGATGTCAGATGCGATCGGTGTGCCCCGACTGGACGGGCTTCCCGATGCCCACACGACAATTGCCATTTGGGAAGCCGAAAGCGGACGCAAGGCCCAGGCGATGGAATGGCACATTGCATTCGCAGGCTATCGCTTTGCGATGATCAGTGAACACGCAATCCGAATGGGAATCCGCGACGGGCTGATGCCAAGCGGGATGGAGGGCGATGGCAACCCAGCTGTTCGTCTGTTGGCCGAACTGGTTTCGAAATGAGGACGTCGAAAACAGCGAAATATCCGACAAGTTGCAACAAGGGATCAGGCGATGATTGAATGCGTACCGCAACTGACTGGCAAGGCAGCGCGCACGATGGCTGAAGCAGCCTTGAATGAGGCGGATCGCCTTGGTTGTTCGGTAGTCGTTGCCGTGCTGGATGCTGGTGGTCATATTCTGCTTGTCCAACGAGGCGCAGGAGCACCCCCGGCTTCGATCGAAGTTGCGCGGCGAAAAGCAGAGACGGCCGTAATGTTTCGAATGGCGACCAGCCATCTGGCGCATGCAGCGAAAGAGAACCCCACCCTTGCGTCCATACCGCAAATGCTTCCATTTGAAGGCGGCATTCCGGTCATCATCGACGGCCATGTCGCCGGAGCGATCGGTGTTTCGGGGGCCTTGCAGCACGAAGACCTGGCCTGCGCCGAAATCGGCGTCGCTGCATTGGGGCTAGCTGATCGATCGTCGTGAACGCGCGCTGCAAGTCCGACAAAGAAGGACTTTCGATCTTCACTTATCGTTCTTGGACCACGGAAATCTCTCCAATCACAGCGCATGAGCGATAGTTCGGCCTCCGAGCCCGCGCGCACTTGCGTAGCTGCGCGGCCGGATGCTCTAACCGCGGCAATGGAGAGCTTCGCAGAGCGTCAGTTCTCTGGCTAAACATTGATCAGGGAGGCGGCGCTGGACTTGAACCTTGCAGGTTGCAGATGCCTTGTGACTGGAAGCAGCTCAGGCATCGGCGCTGGCATTGCCCAGCTTCTTGCCGATGAAGGCGCGATCGTGATCGTGCATGGGCGTGATAGGGCCAAGACAGAAGCCGTTGTCGCGTCCATTCGCGAAGCAGGCGGCCAAGCGCGTAGCGTTATCGGCAGTCTCGACACTTCTGATGGCTGCGAAACTGTTGCGGGGGCCTGCATCGACATGCTCGGCGGCATCGATGTGCTCGTTAACAATGCTGGAGGAAAGGCCAGCGGGCACTTGCAGGATGGCAAGCAACGCCTGCCTAATGCTCCTTGGCTGGAAACCCCATGGGAAGACTGGCGCTGGACCTATGAACAGAACATGGGCGCTGCCGTTCGGCTGATCCAGAAGCTCGCTCCCGGCATGATCGAGCGTGGGTTCGGCCGTATCATCAACATCGCCAGCGCATCAGGCACGCAGCCACCACCGGATCTGGCAGACTATTGTCCGGCGAAAGCGGCCATGATCAATATGAGTTCCGGCCTCGCCAAAACGTTGGGAAGCACTGGCGTTACAGTGAACACTGTTACGCCCGGCACAATCATGTCTCCTGCAGTAAAGGAGAACTTCACTGGGTGGGCCAAGCAACTGGGCTGGGCGGATTCAGGATGGGAAGACCTTGAACGCAGGTTTACCACTGAACTCATGCCCCAACCGATCAAGCGCTTTGGTCGCCCGGACGACATAGCTCGAATGGTAGCGCTGATTGCCAGCCCACTATCTTCGTACATGACCGGCTCGAATTATCGCGTCGACGGTGGCTTTTGTCTCTCGGTCAACTGACAAGGATTCTGCAATGGACGTTGGTCAACGGCTGCTTGCCATCGAAGACATCAAGAAAGTGAAAGCTCGCTACTGCAGGTTTGTCGACACGAAGCAATGGGATGAGCTACGCAATCTTTTTTCCGAAGACGCGATTTTCGACGGTCAATCTGCGGGCATGGGTGATATTGCCGACCGTGAGCAGTTCGTCGCTATGGCACAGGCGGGATTGATCAATGCGGTAAGCGTTCACCACGTGCATGGGCACGAGATCGAATTCACGTCGGACACATCCGCCGATGCCATCTGCGCGATGGAAGACATGCTGCAGTGGGCACAAGGCTCGGGCAGCCCGATCAGCACGCTCCATGGTATGGGCCATTACCACGAAACCTATACCAAGGTGGGTGATTGTTGGAAAATCACTTCATGGCAGCTTACGCGGCTTCGGGTTGATACGGTGGCCGCCTGACGCGATCCGATTTTCGTAGCTGGTCGCCAGCGTTGCTCTCTCTGACCGAGCTTTGTGTGAGCCGATACGCAAGACCTGCCACTGGATGTTTAGACGATCGACTTCTCGTCGAACCGAGTTGATCCGAGCGTCGCCTGTCTCATGCACATAAGCCACGCCAACTTTGCTTGAGTTGCAGAGGCGATCAGCCCGCTACGACCATTTCGCCCTACAGCAGGATGGATTCATCACCCTTCGGCGGCAGCATTGCCCAGTCCACGCAGATAAGCGTTCTGTATGAATGTCACCCGCTTGCCCGTGAAATCGGGCAGTGTTTCACGAAAATGATCACCAACATTTGCAGAGCTACGCCGGGTCAACACTGCGCATTAAAGTCTTTCCAGCCATTGCATTGGCGATGTTTTACATGACTGATCGCCAACCTCAGGTTTCCGTCCGATGCATCACCACCGTCGACGCAACTGCACACCGATGTTGCGGGTGCGGAGCACCTTCTCGCGCTCGGCCCGTGAGAACTTGGGCGTATCTTTGGGCAGGAACTTGCTAACGTCCTGAAGCGGAACCTTGCGGATCGTTGGCATCGGATAGCTTTCCGCCCGGTGCCAGCGTCCGACCAGCATCCCGCGCGTTGAGCCACCTGTATCCAGCCAGTTGGGTATGCCGGGATCTTCCATGGCAATGACGGCGCGGAACTTTCCATCAGAATCCATCCGGGCCTGATGGCCGTTCAAACTGCTCTGGCGATGGGCGAATTCTACCTGATTCCACAGCAGATCGTTGATCTGGACGTTCCAGTACTTCGCCTTGGGAATGTCTGTCTCGATGATCAGCGCTTCCCCTGGCTTGAAATCATAGACACAGCGCCAATACTTCTGAGGCCATTCGGGGCTGTTACCCATGTCCTCAAAACCGCTGAGTTCCATGACGTTGAATCCAAGTTTGCCTCCCAATTGCTGCTGGAAACCCGCCACGAACTTGCTGAACCGGCCCACGAAATCACCCAGCAGAAGATCGAGGCGCTCGCTGATCTGAACGGCTGTGAGTGCGGGCTTCAGCGGAGCGACGTCGAGACGCTCGATTGCGAAACGCGCCTCAGGCTCATTCCCCCAATCATACGAGAATTGCCGGATCAGAATGGTTTCTGCCATCGGGTCGAGAAAGCGCCAGTCTCCGGTCCAGCCGTCCGGGCGCCTGGCACTGAAAATCACTTCGAATGCTCCGTTTTCGCCCAACACAAGACCATCGGCATCGTAGTTGTTGAACGCTGGCTTACCGCGCGCCATGGCATCAGCGTGGGCGCGCGTACCGAGCATTCCCGCCCCCGTTGCAAATCCCATGACCTTGTTACCGCCGCGGTTGCCAACGATGCGGTAGACACCGCGACCGTCGACGGGTGCAATGTGATAGATGCCATCGGGATTGGGTTGCAGCAGAAAAACAGAATTCTCGAACGGCATCCAGTCCGGATGTTCGGGTGTTGCCTGAAAATACCAGAAGTATCCTTGGGCAATGTTCATGACCAACTGCTGGTAGACTTTGGCTCGGGTCAGATCGTCTTGTCGAAACCACGGCATTTGGGCCACTGCGCCTGCAGGCTTCAGGGCATCAAGATAGTCATTCCATGCCTTGATTCCGGGCAACGCCAGAACAGGTGTGGTGACACTGTTTGCACTTGCTGCGGCAGCAGGCCATGTCGCCATTGCTGCACCGACTCCTAAACATTTGAGCAGGTCGCGGCGCAGGAAATGCAGCAAATCTTGCTCAGCTCCATCCGGAGAACCATCCAGCAAGTCGATCTGTTTTGACATCGCGCGCTCCCATGACAGAGATACTGCCTTCCCATCATTGTGCATTGTTGCAAACTGAAGTGCGCGTCCCAGGTTGTCTCGGCCAGAAATCGCGCTCGCATATCGCGACCATGATCGAAACGGCCAGATTCGGCTCAGCGTTTGCACGCACCGCAAACGCCGGGTTAGTGAACGTCCGAGAAAGGCGGGCCGCAAAAGGCTTGCGGAAAGGACTTCGCATGACCGACATCGCAGATCTAGCGCGCAGGATCGAACGCACGGAAGCGAGGCAGGCTATTGGCGAACTACCCTGCCGCTATGCCATCGCGGTAGACTCGCGCGATATCGATTCCTGGCTGAACTTGTTCGTCGAGGACGTGGATTGCGGTCGGCGTGGGAAGGGGCGCGAAGCCCTGCGAACATTCATCGCACCCAGTGTGAAGACATTCTACCGCTCGGTCCATCAAATCTGCGGCCATGTGGTTGACTTCATTGATGACGATACCGCTACTGGCACAGTCTATTGCCGAGCCGAGCACGAGGATGGCGACCAGTGGGTTGTCATGGCGATCATCTACTTCGACCGCTATGTCCGCCGAGATGGGCAATGGTTCTTTGAACGCCGCCACGAAAAGCACTGGTATTCGGCAGACGTGCTTGAACGCCCTGCATCACCGTTTCAGTTGTGGGAAAAGTGGTCCAGCCGCTTGCCGGACCTCCCGGGGGATTTCCCGACCTGGCAGCCCTTCTGGGCCGAAATGGACAGTGAAGCACTGGCCGAGATAACCAGACAACCGTGAGGTAATCCAAGGGATTCCGGTCGTTCGGCCGCACTGTCGCCTCACGAGACTACGTCCCCGGCCCCGAGAACGAGATCGCTTAGTGCCCACTTCAGCGCGGGCAAAATTTAAAGGGAGACAAACCGTGAGCGGCAGCACGATACAATTCACCAGCCAAGGCACTGTCTGCGAAGGCGATCTGTATCTTCCGGCGAATTTTAACACCAATGGCAGCTATCCTGCCTTGGTGATTGGTCACGGCTTCACTGTTTCCCGGACCAGTCTGGTAGAGGAAGGCAGGCTGTTCGCAGAAGCTGGCTTTGTTACGCTGGCGATCGATTACAGGCATTTCGGTACATCGGGCGGCGAACCACGCGGGCGTCTCTATCCGATGCAGGAAGTCGAGGATTTCCGAGCCGCAATTGATTGGCTCGAGGCCCAGCCTGGTGTTGATGCGGACCGGATCGGGATCTGGGGAACCAGCTTCGGCGGAGGGATCGTTACGCACGTAGCTGCGCACGATATTCGCGTCCGGGCTTGCGTGGCGCAGGCACCGATCCTTGACGGCGACAACTGGATCCGATCGCTCAACCGCGAAACCGATTACCTTGCTGTCCGCAAATACCTGCTCGAGGCGCGGCGCAAGCGTTTTGCCGAAGGCGGTGATCCATCGATGCCCATGGGCGCCCCGCCGGAAGATGGCTTCACGCCTATGCCAGCAGATCCGGCGATGATCGAAGACGTGATGGGATGGTATGCCAAGACCGGCGATATGCTGATGCACTCCGCTCCGTCGATCACCATCGAGAGCTTTGAACATGTCATGCAATTCGACGCGAGTCATACCTCGCGCAAGATCGCGCCGAGGGCATACTGCATCGTGCAGTTGACGGGTCACGACGTTTACCATCCCAACGAGCCGATCCAGACCGCTTACCGCGAAGCTGGCGAACCCAAGCGCATGGTATCGCTGAAAATGGATCAGTTGGACTGCTACAAGCCAGGCTTCCGCGAACAGACGATCGGTGCAGCTGCCAGCTTCTTTCGTGAATACCTGATCTGACACAATCTGGCCGGGGGTACCCTTCCCCCGGCGAGACCCGCATGGAGGTTTGCCCGATGTCTGATGTAACCGAGCGCGGTCTTAAGTTTTTTGCCGAAATCATGGGAGATGAGCGGGCCGAACAGATGCGCCAAGGCATCACTTCGGATGGCTTTGGCGCTGCGATCGGCAAGCTGGCGACGGATTATGCGTTCGGTGCCGTCTGGACCCGTGACGGACTGGAACGGAAGCAGCGCAGCCTTGTCGTAATCGGTGTCCTCATCGCCCAGCGTCAATTGCTGGAATTGAAGAACCACATCCGCATCGGTCTGACCAACGGCCTGACGGTGCGCGAAATCGAAGAAGCGCTGATCCAGACACTGCCCTATGTCGGATTTCCGGCGGTTGCCAGCGCGACCACTGCGATTGTCGAGGTGCTGCGCGAACAGGGTCTCGATACAACGACCCGCACGGCTGAAGAGCGCGGAATGCTTTGACCGCAGCGCTCAGACAAGACTGAGCGTGCTGGTGAGCAATGTCCGAACAAGTTCGGCCTGCCGTCGCGTGCCCGTCTTCTGAAAGATTCGCTTGGAATAGGTCCGAGCGGTCTGGAGAGTCACGCCAAGCCTTTCAGCTGACTCGGCAAGTGTGTGCCCCTCGCACAAAGCAAATGCCAGTTTTGCTTCTGAGCGAGTCAGTCGAAACATTTCCATGAGGGATTCCAGGCTGTCGCCGGCCGTTTCATGATCGATATGAACGTAGGCACGCAGGACCGGGGTGAAAGGCCCGGTCACAGGGCGTTCTGCAACCGGAAGCAACAGCATATCTGCCCGCTTCCCTTCGCTCAGCCGGACGGCCCTGGAACGGCCCGTCCGATCACGGGTGAAATCACGCAAAGCGGCACCGAGCGCTCGAGCGGCAGTTCCATCTGCAAGCGTCAGACGCCCATGCGGATCGCGGCCCATGATTTCGCCCTGGATGAGCAGGCGGCTCACGACATGGTCTGCATCGATGATCCTTCCATCGGCGGTAAGCGTGACGATCCCCACATTGAGGCGGCCCATCGCGCTGGTGTACGCAGCCAAGCGCGCTTGGGTGTCATTCAGCCTGACATAGGCTTGCAGTGCGATACCCAGATGTCGTCCCAGGGCCTCGATCAATTCTCGCTCTGTCCTGGAAAACTCCGGCGTATCGCGGATAACGGTCAGCCAAGCATTAGCTCCACCGGGCTCGGTGATGCGCAAAATCAGCAGATGTGGCTCGCCAAACGGCTGTAGCAGCAAGCGAAGCTGATCCTGAGCAGATTTGTCATCCGGCGCGAAGATGTCTGCCAATCCATACGATCTCCCGGGCATCAAGCGATAGTACGGCAAGGGATCAGTGCGGTGGAACCCTCCGAAATAGAACCGGCTCATATCCTCGGTTGGCCCACCACTGACATAGGATGTAAGATCAGACATCGGCGCATCGGTTCGCCTGAAGGTAAGGTTGGCATGTGCTGCGCCAACCGCCTGGCGCAGGGCATCGGTGAGCGCCTGCCAGCCGTTCTCGGCAATGACGCCCTCGTGCACAAGCGCGATGAGATCCTTCTCCATACTGGCATTCATCAGGCTATCTCTCCTCATGTCACATTGCCATTTGGGGACAGCAGGAGGCAACATTACGAGTACTACTGGTGGTGGAGATTTTGCGAAAGGAATGTCAGGTGCGCACAGCCGCTGAAGTGAGCGAGGTATCTCTGGTTGGCGCAACCAGAGAACAGATGTGCGAGCAAGCGGCCCGCCGCACAGGGCTTGATGATTTCGGAGACTCCGACTTTCATGCAGGCTTGGATCTGTTGCTGGCAGATCTTAAAGAAGCTGGCCTTTCGGCACAAGGCATGGTTGCCGCGCGGGAGAATGTGCTGGGCCATCTGGCAGGGCGACTGCGCTCAGTCGAAGGATTCAAGCAGCATCCTGAAGCGATGAAGCGACCGATTGTCCGACCACTCATCGTATGTGGCATCGTAAGGTCCGGAACAACGGCGCTGCATAAGCTTCTTTCCATGGACCCGCAGTTTCAGGGCGTGGAGCGCTGGCTTTGCTCTGCCCCCCAACCCCGTCCGCCGCGTGCCGAATGGGCGGCCAATCCCGATTTCCAGCAGGCCAAGGCAAGTCTTGATGCGATGCTGGCGCAAGCACCTGAAATGCTGGAAGATCACGGAATGGCCGTCGACACGGTAGAGGAATCTCTGGATCTTCTGGCACAGAGCTTTCGATCAAATATGTTCTGTTCCCAATTCGTTATTCCAAACTACGATCGCTGGTATCGTGCGCAGGATGATACTCCAAGTTATCTGCGCCTTGCGGACAATCTGAGACTGGTTGGTGCCCACGATCCGCACCGCACATGGCTGCTCAAGAACCCTACAGACACTTTTTCCCTGCAGGAAGTTCTGAACGTGTTCCCGGATGCCATGATCGTGCAGACGCACCGTGATCCACTGCAGGCCATCCCCTCTGTGGTAAACCTGATCGGTAGTGCCCACCGCATCTTCCGCGGTGAACAGGCCGACATCCAAGGCGTTTTCGCTCGCGAAGAGGAGTTCTGGCAACAGGCGATGAGCCGTGCAGATGCGGTCAAGGACGCTCATCCTGGACGAGTTCTCGACGTCCAGTTCAATGATTTCGTCAAAGATCAAATCGGCTTCGTCAGAAAAATCTACGATCAGTTCGGATTGGTTCTGTCTGAAGAAGCAGAGACGGCAATGCTCGGTTGGCTCGCTGCCAATCCCAGGCGATCTTCAACGATGCAACGATTTACGCCCGAAGACTACGGCCACAGTTCCGACGCATTGAAGGAACGCTACAGCACTTACCGCGCACGGTACGGATACTAGCTTTCGGCCAGGCAATCGCGCTTGCGATGATGTTGGATCGCTCTTTCGTCGGCCCTTTTACGCCCCTAGCATTTCGGAAACGGGAAAATGGAGAGTGCAGCAGTGGCTCAAATCAGGTTCGATGACCGCGTCGCAATTGTGACTGGTGCTGGCAATGGTCTTGGTCGCGAGTATGCGCTCGAACTTGCCCGTCGCGGGGCTAAGGTTGTGGTGAATGATCTTGGCGGCAGCGGATCCGGGGTTGGTGCTTCGGCGACGGCAGCAGAACGCGTGGTCGAGGAAATCCGTGATCTTGGTGGTACCGCAGTCGCGAACACAGATAGTGTTGCCACGCGCGCCGGTGGCGCTTCTGTGGTTCAAACCGCCCTTGACGCATGGGGCCGCGTTGACGTGCTGATCAGCAATGCCGGTTTTCTGCGGAATTCCCGGTTCGAAGATCTTACCGACGAGCAGATTGACCCGATCATAGACGTTCATCTCAAGGCCGCATTCTACGTGGGACAGCCCGCCTATCGTGCAATGCGTGCCAACGGTTACGGGCGTATGCTGTTCACAGGGTCTGCATCAGCCATGTTCGGACATGCATGGCAGGCCAACTATGCTTCTGGGAAAGGAGCCATGGTGGGGCTGTCGAACGTGATCGCGCTTGAAGGCTCAGCTTACGGCATCCAGTCGAACGTCCTACTGCCCACTGCGGTTTCACGCTTGGCTGACGAGATGGATCAGGGATTCATGGAAATCCCCGAGTTCGCCAAGTCGATACAGACGGCCGACTTCTCGGCAAGCGACGGGCGCGTGGTGCCAGAATTCAACACTCCCCTGGCACTCTATCTTGTTAGCGAGAATTGCCAGGCCACACACGGCTTGTATTCGTCAAATAGCGGTCGGTATGCCCGTGTGCGCATTTGTGCAGGTGAAGGCTGGGTTGCTCCCAAAGGCAGCGTTCCACCGACCCTGGAAGACATCTCCACCCATTTTGACAAGATCAGTGAGCTTGGCGAATTCAGCCAGCCGATGACCGTCTACGAGGAGTTTACCGCCGTTGCCGCCGCCGCTCGCAAGCAGGGCGTGTATCCCTGAGCCTGTCGTCACTGCACAAGGAGAGCGGCACAATGCCAACCAAGGTCGGGATCATAGGCGCGAACTGGAGCCTGAAGGTTCACGGTACCGTGTGGCGTCAGATGGCGAACGTAGAAGTTGCCGCTGTATGCACCGCACATCAGGAAACAGCCGAGGCTGCGGCTGCAGCCTTTGGCGTGCCAAAAGCATACTGGAACGTTGCCGAAATGGCAGCCGATCCCGATCTCGATATCATCGACGTCGGTAGTCGCCCGGCGTATCGGCCAGAAATGGTCATGGCAGCATTGGACAATGGCAAGCATGTCTACAATGCCCTGCCGTTTGCGGTAACGCTTGATCAGGCCAAGGATCAGACGGCCCGTGCCAAGGAGAAGGGACTGATCGGCACAGTTGACGCTCAGTTCCGCTGGGTGCCTGCTGCCTTGCAGATGAAGGCGATGATCGACGAGGGTTTTCTCGGCAATATCCTTGGCTTCAATGTCCAGTTGCTTATGCCATTGTGGGAAAGGGACGGAGATTACTATCCCGCATGCACCTTTCCCGAAGGCGGCGTTTCGCCCTATCTCTGGCTGGCCGACAAGGCGAGCGGCGGTAGCGCCTGGCGCAATTTCGGCATGCACACCACGTTGCTGCTGACTCACCTGATCGGCCCTGTCGCAAACTTATCCGGCTTGCTGACCACCGGCGTGAAGGAATGGAATCTTCCCGACGGCACAGTCTTGAAGCCGGACACTGCCGATCTTGCCTGCGCCACCCTGCAGATGGAGAACGGCGCGATCGGAAATCTCCAGACGGGTTGGTGCGTGCCAGACTCTGAAGTGCTGCGAGTTGAAATCTGGGGTGATAGAGGCCGTCTGCTCTACACCGATCCCACTTTTGGCGATGGCGCCAGTGCTCGCCTCTATGCTGGCCCGGCAAGACAGAAGGAATACGGGGAACTGGCTGGCAGTCTGGTCGATATCTCACCTGAATACTATGCCGTGCCGGGCACGCCCTGGAGCAAGGAGAACGCCCCTCCCTACATGGTGTCAATGAGCTGGATGTTCCACAACATGCTGGCTGCCATTCGCGGTGAAGCGCAAGCATCACCGAGCTTCGAGGAAGCGCTTCACGCCCACAAGGTCGTGACGGCACTTGAAATGTCTAGCGAGAACGGAAAGCGCATAACGCTCGCAGATCTGTAAGACGATCAATGTTCAGACGAGATCTTGTGCAGCGCTTCTTGGGCTAGAGATCTCGTCTAAATCCTGACGACCGCAATCGGCGGGATCAAGCTCGTCTACAAGGTGCTAGGCGGCGTGGACAAATTCGTTTCACGGTTGCGGCCACGCCAGCTATGATATCGCGATGAGTGATAAGCGGTCCGAAAGCGTGTATGTCACCGGCCAACGGCATATGCTTTGGACGATCGTCGCAATGTTTGCGATCATTTGGGGCATTCCGCTGGCGCTCAGCGCCTTTGGCTTGTCGTCTCAGACGATATTCGCGGTGATTGTTCCGCTCGGGCTTGCGTGGGTGTTGATAGGAGGTATCCGCTCATTCATGATTGCATGCCCGTCCTGTGGTAAATCCTTGTTTGTGAGAGGTTTTATCAGTGTGCCATGGCCAGCGAAGCGATGCAGCCGGTGCGGGGCTGATCTTACGACGACGGCCCGCTAATGCCGGTTTTTCATTGACGCGATGAGTGTGGATTGATTCAAGGCTGCCTTTTGGAGGCAGGCTTGAGCAGGGGCGATCTCACTGAAGCAGAATGGCGCGTTCTGAAGGGTTTGTTGCCTATCGAGCCTGAGAACCGTGGTCGAGGCAGGCCGCCCGAACAGAGCCGCTCGATCATCAACGGTATCCTGTGGCGTCTCCGCTGCGGCGCTCCATGGCGCGACGTGCCGCCCAAATACGGTAGCTGGAATACCATCTATCGGAGGTTCCGTCGTTGGAGTGAAGCCGGGGTCTGGGAGACCGTCGCCGTGACGCTGGCGGAGATCATGGCGGACAGCGGCCACTACAGCATCGACAGCACCACGGTTCGCGCCCACGTCTCGGCAGCGGGCGGAAAAGGGGGACTCATCGACGAGCTCTTGGCCGCTCGCGGGGCGGGTTCACCAGTAAGCTTCACTGCCTGGCTGATGCCCTCGGGCGACCGCTCGCATTCCATCTGACGGTCGGCGAGGCGGCCGATTGCAAAGCTTATGATCACCTGATCGACCTACCAGAGCGAACACCTGACGCTTTGCTCGCCGACAAGGGCTACGACGCTGACGCAATCCGTGCCGACCTTGCCGAACGGAATATCGAGGCCGTCATTCCTGGCAGGTCAAACCGCCGTGTGAAAATCGACCACAATCGGGCGCTATACAAGCAGCGCAATCGCATCGAGCGCATGTTCGGGCAGCTTAAAATCAACCGCGCCATCGCCACCCGATACGATCAACTGGCCAACAGCTTCCTCGGGATGGTCCATCTCGCCACCGCCAGATACTGGCTCAAATTTGTCCACGCCGCCTAA